>NZ_JAIVMG010000007.1 GCF_020177335.1 Stappia indica
GCCGCCGGTGCCGCCGTTGCCGGTCTGGCAAAGGGCGCCGCCGGACAGGCGAGCTCGACTTCGGCCGCATCCGCGGCGCCGGCTCCGTCCACAGGCACCCGCCCCGAGGCTCCCACGCCCCGGCCGCCGGCGCCCGCACGGCGAGAACCGCAACCGCCGGTCCGCCGCACCATCACCCCGCCATCCTCCGGCCCCGCCGCCACCGCGCGCACGGCCTTCCCGCAGCTGGGCGAAGAGGATCGTGCCGCACGCAGGGACAGCACCCTCCGTCCGCCCGAGCCGGCCCCGGCACGCCCGGCGGAAGGCGCGGAACCTGCGACGGGCGTCAAGCTGCCGCTTGGCGATACGCCTGCCCCTGCCGGCGCAGCCCAAGCACCAACGGTGAAACCGGAAGCACCCGCAAAGGCAGAACCGGCGCCGAAGCCCGAGGTCTCGGTCAAGCCCGAAGCGCCCGCTGCCCCGGTTACCCCGGTTGCCCCCGAAGGTGCGGAGAAGCCGGAAAGCCCGGCAACGCCCGAGGTCGCCCCTGCAGCGGTCAAGCCGGAAAGCCCGGCCAAGCCGGACACCGCCGCTCCTGCGGCGCCCGCAGCGGCCGAGCAAGAACTGTCGCTTGAGGATGCGCTGCTCGGCGAGTTCACCCAGGCGCGCAAGGCACCTGCCGCACCGGCGCCTTCGGCTCCGGCATCCGCAGGCCCGACCGAAAAGCCGACCGTCATCGCCTCGGAGCCGGAGGCGGACAAGCCCGCCGCCAAGGATCCGGTGGACGAGACACCAGCGCAGAAGCCGGCGGCCACGCCTGCCGCCGATGACGCTGCTGCGGATAAGCCTGCCGAGGCGGCCGACACCAAGGCCGACGACAAGCCGGACGCACCGGCCAAACCCGACAATGGCGCGATCACCATCGACGCCATCGAAGAGGAAATGGCCAAGCTGCTCAGCGAGATCAGCGGACCGAAAGGCAAATGACGCCACACTTTCGCGGCGGTCCGCTGAGGCGCACCGCCGCGGTTGTCATGCTTGCCGCCACCGCCCTTGCCGCCGCCCTGTCACCGGCGGCGGCGCAGGATATCTCCATCGGTTTCGGCGAAGGCACCACGCTCACCGAACGGGCGGTTCAGCTTGTCGCCCTGCTGACCATCCTCAGCCTGGCGCCGTCGATCATCGTCATGGTGACCAGCTTCACCAGGATCGTGGTGGTGCTGTCGTTGCTGCGCTCGGCGATCGGCCTGCAAACCGCCCCGCCGAACGCGGTGATGACCAGTCTGGCGCTGTTTCTCACCGCCTTCATCATGGCCCCGACCTTCGAGGCCGCCTATGACGAGGGGGTGCGGCCGCTGGTGGAGGGTACCATCGAGCTGAACGAGGCATTCGATCGCGCCGCCATTCCCTTCCACAGCTTCATGCGCGCCAATGTGCGCGAGAAGGATGTGATGCTGTTCGTGGAACTGTCGGGCCAGCCGGTACCCGAGCGGCCGGAAGACCTCAGCCTGCGCATTCTGGTTCCGGCCTTCATGATCAGCGAGTTGCGCCGGGCCTTCGAGATCGGCTTTCTGCTTTACCTGCCGTTCCTGATCATCGACCTGGTAATTGCCTCGGTGCTCATGTCGATGGGCATGATGATGCTGCCGCCAGTGGTGATATCCCTGCCGTTCAAGCTGATCTTCTTCGTGCTGGTGGATGGCTGGAACCTGATCGCCGGCAGCCTGGTGAAAAGTTTCGTCGGCGCCTGACGCGCCGGCTCAGCCCGCCGGCTTGCTCGCCACCTGTGTCGGCACCAGATCGTTGGGCACCGCTTGCCGCACGGCACGCGCCGGCTCTGGCGCCTCGCCTGAGTTGGCGATCGGCACCTCGGCGTTCCGCGGCCTGAGATACTTGCGCTGATATTCCGACAGGAAGATATCGAGGGAGTCGATCGCCTCCAGCCGGTCGACCACCGACATGAATTCCACGCCACGGTCTCCGGCCTGCCGGGTGACGACATCGAAGGCATCCGCCTCCGGGCTGTCGCTCATCTTGGTGGCGAATTTCGACTTCAGCCGGCTGAGGCTGAAGGCATCGTCCGCAAGGGAATAGGCAATCGCCGCCTTGAGAATATCCGCCCGTTCCTGATCGGCCAGCGGGATCGGGTCGGACCAGCGCCCGCCAACGATGCCCTCCAACTGCTCGCCCGCCTCGCGCCAGCTATGGGCAGCCCACAAGGTGTCCGCCCGCAGCCGCTCCACATCCTCGCCGCGCATGTTGCGCACGATCTCCAGCGCCAGATCCGGACGCCCGCTTTCTGTCAGCGCCCGCGCCTCCACCATGTTGCGCTGCCGCTCCAACTCCCGGGGAAGCTTGGCCTGCCGGGTCTGGCTGAGAACGCGAAGGGCTTCCTCCGGCTTGCGGTCCATCAGGTAGACCACACCGAGATCGGCGGCGATCTGCGCCCGGGCCGCCCCCTTCAGCCGGTGGTCGACCTGATGCTTCAAGAGCTCGGCCGCCTGGTCCAGCAGGTCCATTGCCACCAGACGGTTGGCGAGCCGCCGCACCATCTCGTCCCCACGCCGGCCAATCGGCATCATCTCGCGGAAGTCGTAGAACAGGGCCAGAGCCTTGACCGGCGCCATCGCGTCGGCGCCACCTTCCAGGAAAAGCTCGGCGAAGACCGCCCCCATTTCGTCCTGCAGCAGGCGTGCGGTCTCCGCATCGCTGTTCGCCTGCAGCGCCGAGGTCATCGCCTCGAACGCCTGACGGTAATTCCCGGACTGAACCCGCAGCTGGGCAAGAAAGCGCAGCGCCTTCAGCTCGATCTCGTCACCGCGCCAGGAGGTCGCCAACCCGGCAAGACGGTTGGCCGCCTCCTCGGTGGCAATGTCTCCATCCCGGTGCCGGATCCGCAGCGCGCGATAGGTCGCCTCCGCCGCCAGCGGCCGCTCGTCCGAGCGGGCGACGATGTCGAATGCGGTCAACGCCTCGCGCGACCGGCCCGAGGCATCGGCGATCCGCCCGCGCAGAATGTCGTAGCGACCCGCCTGCGCGCTGTCCACCTGGCTGGGATCGATCTCCGACAACACCGCGGCGGCACGGCCGAAATCGTTGATCTCGACAAGGCTCTCTGCGGCGGCGAGATTGAATTCGGTCTGAACCAGCAAGGGATAATTGCCGATCACCGCCCGGCCGCGCGGCTGAGCGCTCTTTGCCCCGGTCCAGTCGCGAAGGCGCGTCAGGTTGATCGTCTTCCAGACCGCCGCATCGGCGTTGTTTTCCAACCCCGGGCGCTCCAGATAGGCCTCCGCCTCCTTCGGGCGCACCGCCAGCGATTGTGCCGCCCCCATCAACAGATTGAAGCTCGGATCCCGGACCAATGCCGGATCTTCGTCGGCGGCAAGCCGCATCAGGCCAAGCGCCTCATGCGCGAACCCATGCGCCAGATAAAACCGCGACAGGTCCATACGCGGCCCCAGCCGGTCCTCCGGCGGCGTATTCGCGCTGCGAAACTCCAGCGCCTTGATCTTGTCGAGAAAGTCCTCGGTCGTGCTGGTCATCAGGTGACCGAGGTCGATCTGTCCCGGAACAGCCGGATCGGCAACCGCCTTCAACACGCGCGATCCGTCGTTCAGCTGACCGTTGGAGATCGACAGGCCGCGAGGGCGCTCCACCATCACCGCGTCGCCGTCGATCTTCACGTCGAGATCGTCGGTCCGCGGCAGGATGGCAACCCCATGGGCCGACATCAACGCATCGAATTCGGCAAACCGCTGCGGCTTCAGCAAGCCCCGCGCCGGGCCGAAGCCGGTGATCACCGACACCGTGTCGCCGACGAAGGGGTCCTCGATCTCCCGCAGGTTTTGCGGGTCGTGGAACGGCACCCGGATCACGGTCCCGCCATCGCCGCGCACATTGCGCTCCAGAGACAAGGGCCGGGACGGCTCCAGGATCGTATTGCCGATGGTCATCACCCAGGCGCTGCCGTCGACACCGACGGTGGCCAGCGCGTTCTCGCCGAGATCGATGCGGATGACCTGCCAGTCGGGCATCTCGGTCACCTCGACCGCATCGACCATGTCGTCGAGCACCGAGCGCATTCCACGCACATCGATCGGATCAGCGGTGTCGAGCACCATCCACAGGCTGCGGTGACGGCGGAAGACGGCGGAGGACACCGGCTCGGCGAAGGGAAAGACCACGCGGACGATATCGCCAATGCGCCGGGCCTCGGCCGTGACCAGCCGGCGTGCCTCGTCCTCATACCCCGCAGGCGGCGCCTCCGGCGACAGGGCAACCGCATCCGCGATCCCCCCCACATCCGGCGTCACCCGGGTCAGGTCGATCGCCTCCGGCAATTCGGCCAGACCGCCGCGGGAGGATGGCGTTTCCGCCTTCTTCTCAGGCAAATCGGCGGCCTTCGCCGCTACGGATGCCTGCTGTGCGGGCACCGAACCTTCGGCCTTTGCAGCCGGGGGCGCTGGCGACGCGGCCGGTTCGTTCGTCTCCGCCTCTTCCGACACGGGTACGGCAGGTGCCTCGGCAGTCGGCGCCGGATCGGAAGCTGCTTCGGCGGCGGCTGGGGTGGCGGCCGGCTTGGTGGCCGGCAACGGTGCGCCCGTCACCGTTTCGCGCGGGGCCGGCGACACCTTGGGCATCTCGCCCTCCGGGGCCGGCTCGACCTCGGTGCGCGCAGCCACCGGGTCTTTCTTCTCCGGACCGGCCGGCGCGAGCACCAGTTCGCTCGCCTTCGCGGGCGTCTCCTCCGCCGGGCTCAGCGCTTCGTCAATCGCCGCGTTGACCGGATCCACCTCCATTGAGCGCGGGGTCACGTCGACGATGTAGCTGTCCTCCTCGCGGAACGCGCGAATGTCCACGTCCGGCTCGATGCGCAACAAAAACTTCAGCTTGCCCTCATCGGTAAAGGCGGTGGCATCGACGACCCCCGGCGGCAGATGCGCGCGCAACTGCCCCAGATCGAGGTCAACCGGGTGATTGAACGTCACCTTGACGAGATCGCCCTCCCGGACGAAGGCGGAATCGAAGGCAAGGTTCCACTCAAAGGCCAGGCGGGTGAAGGTCGGATGCGTGCCGATGCGCAGCTCCACCTTCGGTTCGACCTGCCCGCGCAGGCGTCCCTGCTCCAACGCCCGCGCCCTGCGGATGGCCTCCTCCGCCCGCCGTGCCAGCTCGCGGACCACGTCGTCGGGCAATCCCGGCGGCATGCCCTGCCAGTTCGACGGCAACAGATCGATGAACAGTTTCTCGCCCGCCTCCATCGTGTTGATGCGATGGTCGCCGGTCAGGGCGAAGCGCAGGGCCGAGCCATCCGGATCGCGGCGCGCGATCGAAATGAATCCCGGCAGCTTGACCGGCACATGATCGACGGATGTGCGCACCTCGTCGCGAAACCGGATGCGCAGCACCCCGTTGGCGACCAGCGCGTCATACTCGGGCAGCAGCGTGCGGTCCTGGAAGGTCAGCACCAGACGGCCATACCCGTCCTGCTGCGCGGCACGCACATCCACGCGCAAGGGCTCGGCATGCGCAGGTGCAGCCCCTGCAAGGGCCCCGGCCAGCACGATCAGAGCCGGCAGCACCGCCCGCACCGCCCAACGGGCGGCGGACCTGACTGTCCATGCACTCCGACCCCTGTCCGTCACCAGGCTTCCCCATCGCTCGCCATTCGAGCGCTCAGTCTACGCATGGCGACTTAACGCCACCTTTCACGCATCGAGGCAAGCCCCACGCGGCCGAAAGCCCGTTTGCCGATCAGTTTCCCCGAATTTTCGGAAGTTCGGCCGGAACCGTCTCCACGGTGGCCATGGCCGCATCTCCGCCCTTGACCAGCGCAACGGTCAGCCGCTCGCTGGCCTCGGGAGACATGCGCGCCATCACATCGGCCATCTTGCGCGGCTTCATCTGCTTGGCCACCTGCAAGAGGATATCCAGATCCAGCCGATCGAAAATGCGCGCCGCGTCCTTGGCCTTCATCGATTCATACATGATGACCAGATCGCGCAGCTCCTCATTGCGCTTTTCTTCCCGCTCTTCCTGTAGCGACTTGATGCTGGCCTCCAGCGCCTTCAGGTCCTCGACCTTCTTTTGCAGCCGCGCCTCGCTCGCCTTGAGAATTTCCTGCCGCAGGTCGAACTGCTTTTCTCGCTTGTCGAGTTCGCGGCGACGACCGCTCAGCGACTCCAGCACCTTGCGCTCGGCGATCGAGCCGCCCAGTTCCAGACTTCCGGCCGGCAGACCGCCCCCCGGCGGCAGTGCCGTCTCTCCCGGCATGGCGGCGGTTGCCGCCGCACCATCGGCCTGGGGCGCCCCTGAACCGGGCGCATCCGCGCCCGCCGCAATAGTCTCCGACGACATTCCCGCGTCCTCTCCCGCAGACCCACCCGCCGCCGAAGCGGACTGCGCAACCGCCACCGACACCGGCGACGGCGCATCATGGCCGTCGTTCAGCGCGAAGCCGATCAGCTTGAGCAGGAACAGCGCGCTCGCCGCAATGACGAGCGTGGGGATCAGACGCAGGCTTGTCACGCAGCTTGCTCCGCCGCGCGCTTGCGGAAGTGCTCAAGCCGGGCGCTCGCCTCGATGGCGGCGGAACGAATGTCGCTGGCCCTGATCGGCGCGGCCGGCGCCGGCGCCGGTGCAGGTCGCTCGGCGACGGACTGGGTGGCCTGCGCCGCCGGCTTCGCCGCTTCGGCGATCTGCGTGATGCGCTCCAGCACGGTGTTGCCCTCGCCGATCTGGTCGGACAGCTCCCGCGACAGGCGCTCGGCCTCCACCAGCCGCTCGCCTAGGGTCCGGTCCGCCTCACCTGCGGTCGCCTTCAGACCCAGGATCGCCCGTTCGGCGATCTCCGAAGCGGTGATCAACTCGGAAATGGTGGCGCGCAGGCTTTCCTCATCGGCGCGCAGCCGCTTCAGCCGGTTGTTGAGGACGACGCAATAGCCAATGGTCACCAGAAGCAGGATGGCGACGAGGCTTTCGATGATCAGTCCAACGGGCAACGTGCTCATGACGGGTCCATTTCTTTTTGCATGGCGCGTTCGAATGCGGCCAGCGTCATTTTTGGTTTTTGCAATCCCTTGTCGACGCGGATCGCGATCGCGTCTTCGTCCTTGCCCATGGTGCCCGATGTCAGCGGAATGCCGCCGCACTTGATGGCCACGGGGTCGTTCGGGGAAATGTCGAACAGCAGGGTCTCGCCGACCTGGAGATCGAGCACCCGTCCAAGCGGCATGTGGGTCTCGTACAGCACCGCATCGATGTCGATTTCCGCGGCATAGATCTCGGTCGCCAGATGGCCCTCCCAGATCGGATCGCGGCCGAACTTCTCGCCCATGAACATCTGCAGCAGCAGATCGCGGATCGGCTCCAGCGTCGCATAGGGCATCATGATTTCGATCTTGCCGCCGCGATCCTCCATGTCGATGCGCAGCTCGACGAGGATGGCCGCATTGGCCGGACGCGAAATCGCCGCGAAACGCGGGTTGGTCTCCAGGCGCTCCAGATTGAAATGCACCGGCGACAGAGGCGAGAACGCCATCTCCATGTCCTGCATGATCAGTTCGATCATCCGTCGCACGAGATTGGTTTCGATCGTCGTGTAGGGCCGCCCCTCGACGCGAACCGCCGACATGCCACGGCCACCGCCGAGCAGCACGTCGATGATCGAGTAGATCAGGCTCGATTCCACCGTGCAGAGACCGAACCCGTCCCACTCCTCGGCCTTGAACACGCCGAGGATCGCCGGCAGCGGAATCGAGTTCAGGTAGTCTCCGAAACGCACGGAGGAAATGGAATCGAGTGACACCTCCACATTGTCGGAGGTGAAGTTGCGCAAGGAGGTGGTGGTCAGCCGCACCAGCCGGTCGAACACGATCTCCAGCATCGGCAGACGCTCGTAGGAGACCATCGCCGAGTTGATGAGTGCGCGAATGCCGCTCTGGTCGGCGGCGATCGTGTCTTCGATGTTGAAGCCGAGGAGATTGTCGATCTCCTCCTGGTTGAGGATGCGATCGGCGCCGCGCGTCGCGCTTTCCAGCTCCGGCTCGCTGTCATCGATCATCGCCGCCCATTGGGCGGCCATGTCGTCGCCGCCAGCGACGCCCTGCTCCTCCAGCGCCGCCCCCCAGGCGGCAGCCAGGTCCTCGTCGTCCTCGTCCTCGCCGTCGCGCTGTTCAGCCAGCGCTTCGCCCCAGGCCTCGTCGATATTGCCAAGATCGTCTTCTTCGGCCGCCATCGGACACCTACTGAACCAGGATTTCCTTGAACAGCACGCCATCGACGCGTGCCGGATAAACCGCCGTGTTGATACGGCGCAGAAGCTCCTCCTTGAGCCGAAACAGGCCGGACGACCCTTCCAGATCAGCCGGCCGCAACTCTCTCAGGTAGACCTGAAACGCATCGAGAATGCGCGGCAGGAACGGCTCGATCTGGGCAATGGTATCCCGGTCCTGAACCTCCAGCGCGATCCGCACCTTCAGGTAGGTCGCACGTCCGTCGGTCGACAGGTTCACCGTCATCTCCGGCAGATCGTAGAACACCACCGGGCGCTGCGCGGGCGCCGCCTGTTCTTCGGAAGCCCGAGGCGCCGCATCGCCGCCGACCCCTCCGAGGAAATACACCCCGGCACCGCCGGCGACCAGGAGCAGCACCGCTGCTGCGGCGATGAGGATCAGCTTCTTGCGGCCACCGCCGCCAGCGCCTTCCTGCCCCTCGCCTTCGGCCTCGACCGCGTCCGCTTCGGCTGCCATTCCCTGCCCCTCATCCGCGCCGCCCTCGCGCGTAGATTAGTTTCTAAAGTCATAATGGTTAACCGTTCGTTACCAAATGGTTAACGGATTGCAGAACGCGGCAAGTTTTGCCGGGCGGTAACATTTTCGGCCCGTTTATTCCCACCTTTGGCCGACTCGAAACAGCCTGATGTCAATCTTTTCAACAAGATAGAAACTGGCACGGTCCGTGCTTCATGGTTAACGAGCACCCGATCTGGGGAGATGGGCGCTCGCTGGGGAGCATAGGAACGGACACGATGGAGAATTCCTTGCTGATCGGGCTGTCGCGTCAGACAGCCCTGCGCAATCAATTGAGCGTGGTGGCGAACAATCTCGCCAACATGAACACCACCGGATACAAGGCCCAGCGCCTGATGTTCGAGGAATATCTGATGCCCGTAGCGGAAGCCACGAGCTTCCAGGAGCAGGATCAGAACTATTCCTACGTCCTGGACTACGGTGCGTCGTCGAATTTCGACGCCGGCGCCACGTCCATGACCGGAAATACCTTCGACGTCGCGCTTGGAAGCGAAGGCTGGTTCGCGATCCAGACGCCGGACGGCGAGAGATACACCCGCAACGGCGCCTTTCACCTCGATTCCACCGGGCAACTGGTGACCGCCGACGGCCGTCCGGTTCTCGGCGAGGCCGGCCCGCTGACCTTCGGAACCGAGGACGCGGACATCACCATCGCCGAGGATGGCACCATTTCCAGCGCGCTTGGCGTGCGCGGCCGGCTCAAGGTCGTGCAATTTGCGAATCCGCAGACCCTGACCCGGATCGGCGACAACCTGTTCGCCGGCAACGATCCGCAGCCGGCCGATGGCATTCGCGTGGTTCAGGGCGCGATCGAGCGCTCCAACGTCCAGGGCGTGACCGAGGTGACCCGCATGATCGAGATCACCCGCAACTACACCACCGTTTCGAAGATGATGGCCGATGGCGACGAGCTGCTGAAGAAAGCCATCGACCGACTCGGCTCGGTTCAGGCCTGAGCGGCGAAAAGGAGAGTTTCCGATGAAGGCACTTCACATCGCCGCGACCGGAATGCGGGCGCAGGAACTGAACGTCGAGGTCATCTCGAACAACGTCGCCAACATGCGCACCACCGGCTACAAGCGCCAGCGCGCCGACTTCCAGGATCTGCTCTACCAGAACCTGCGCCGGATGGGCACCACCTCCTCCGCCTCGGGCACCATCGTGCCCACCGGCGTGCAGATCGGCTCCGGCGTGAAGACCGCCGCGACCGCGCGCATCATGAGCCAGGGCAACGTCGCGCCAACCGGCAAGGAACTGGACGTCGCCGTGCGCGGCGAAGGATTCTTCCAGATCGACCTGCCCGATGGCGGCACCGCCTACACCCGCGACGGCTCGTTCGAGCGCGATGCCAACGGTCAGCTCGTGACCATCGACGGTTATGCGGTGCAGCCGGGCATCGTCATTCCCGAGGACGCCCGCGACATCACTATCAGCGCCGTCGGCGAGGTCCAGGTGCTGGATGGCAACAATGCCATTCAGGTTCTGGGTCAGTTGCAGATCGCCCGGTTCGTCAACAAGTCGGGCCTTGAGGCGATCGGCGACAACCTGTTTCTGGAAACCGAGAGCAGCGGTGCGGCCGTGGTCGGCAACCCGGGCGATGCCGGCTTCGGCGATCTGATGCAGAAGCATCTGGAAATGGCCAACGTCGAGGCGGTCGGCGAGATTTCCGATCTGATCGCCGCCCAGCGTGCCTACGAGATGAACTCGCGCATCATCAAGGCCGCCGACGAGATGTCGGCCACCACCTCGAACCTGCGCTAACGCCAGAATGACCCGGAAGGCGAACCCCATGTCGTTCACACGGACAATTCTTGCCCTGGCGCTGCTCATGTCGGCCACGCTGCCAGCCGTTGCCGCCGGCACGCTGCGCTCCGAGGTTCAGGTGGCCGCCGCCATCGTCACCCTGGGCGATTTCTACCCCGACGCCGGCCCGCTGGCCGCAACCCCCTTGTTCCGCGCCCCCGATCTCGGCACCCGCGGCACGGTTCCCGCCGCGATGGTCGCCGAGCGCGCCCGCGCCGCCGGCTATGCGGCGGCCGGCACAGACGGCTTGCGTCAGGTCACGGTGGAGCGTCTCGCGGTCACCATCGGCACCTCCGAGCTGGAAACCGCGATTCGCGCGGCTCTGGTCGAGCGCCATCCGCAGCTCGACCCGGAGGCGCTGGAGATCGCCTTCACCGGCGCCCCGGAAATCATCCGCGCCGACGCCTCGATCCCCGATCCGCTGCGCGTCACCGCCATCAACTGGCACCCCGCCTCCGGCCGCCTCAGCGCCCGGCTGCAGATCCACACCGGCGCACGCCTCGAAAGCCGCCAGGTCACCGGCACGGCGACGGAAATGGCCACGGTCTTTGCCGCCGCCGCACCGCTGGACCGGGGCGCCATCGTCACCGCCGCCGACCTGAAGCCCCACCGCATCCCCCGTAGCCGGCTGACCGGCCAGCAAGTGGCCGACATGGCCGCCATTGCAGGGCTTGCCGCACGGCGCAGCATTCGCCCGGGTCGGCCACTGATGAAGACCGACTTCGAAGAGCCGACCCTGGTCCGGCGCGGCGACAAGATCACCCTCTACTACCGCGTCGCCGGCATGACCCTGACGACCATCGGGCAGGCACTGGCCAACGGCACCGACGGCGACGTGATCGACGTTCTCAACCTTCAATCCCGCCGGACCGTTTCCGGCACCGTCAAGGCGCGCGGCCAGGTCGAGGTCGGCCTCGCCCGCCACCGCATGGCACAGCTTCAGGAGACGATCCGATGAACGGGAGCGCCCGCTACACCAAGCCGCTGCTGGCTGTGACCCTCGCGCTTGTCACCGCCGGCTGTGGTGCTGCCGACCGGTTGTCCCAGGTCGGAAAGGCCCCGGCCCTGTCGGCGATCCAGGACCCGACGACCACGCCAGGTTATCGTCCGGTGCAAATGCCCATGCCGACACCCCAGTCGGTGCACTACAACTCCAATTCGCTCTGGCGGTCCGGCGCCCGCGCCTTCTTCAAGGACCAGCGCGCCGCGCGGGTCGGCGATATCCTCACCGTTCTGGTGACCATCTCCGACAAGGCCGAGTTCGATAACGAGACCGAGCGCAACCGGGTCGGCAGCGATTCCAGCGGCACCGGCGGCGCCGTCGGCGCGGCGATCAACACCCTGTTCCTGCCCGCCGGAACCGCTTCGGAAAACCTCGTCACCAGTTCCGGAACCTCCACCTTCAAGGGCAAGGGCAAGGTCGACCGTGAGGAAAAGCTGCAGACCAAGGTCGCCGCAGTCGTCACCCAGACATTGCCGAACGGCAACCTGGTGATCGAGGGCCGTCAGGAGATCCGGGTGAACTTCGAGGTGCGCGAGCTGATCGTCGCCGGCGTGGTCCGGCCGGAGGACATCTCGGCCAACAACACCATCGAAAGCGCCAAGATCGCCGAGGCGCGGATCGGCTATGGCGGACGCGGCCAGATCACCGATGTGCAGCAGCCGCGCTACGGCAGCCAGGTGCTCGATATCGTTCTGCCCTTCTAACCCCCAATCGTGCACTCCGCACGGCCGTGCCCGTGCGGAGCCACCCCCATACCAGACAGAAAAGGCCCCCGTCCGGCCTCCCCAGGCCCTAGCGTCTCGCCCTGCCTCTCCCCGGCGAAGGCAAGACGCTCTCTCCCCAGCCGTTCCAACGCTCCCCAGGCGCGAACGGTGAACGGGCACGGCCCAATGCTCCCCGGCAGGCCGTGCCCGTTCCAGCTTTTCACCGCCCCCAAGACCAAGCTGGAGACACATCACAAAGAACAGCCGGCTCCATCCATCGCACCGGGCAATATCAGGCAACCTCGCCCAGGGGATGATGCCGGCAGGTGAGGCATCCATCAGTGGTCACCGAACGCGCTGGCTCAGGCGTCTTCGTGACCGCGAACACCGGCTCCAGCACCAGCCCGCGAAACGCCCGCAACAAAGGCTGATCGAGCTTGTCCTTCATCTGCATCAGGTGGCCGATTGCCATGCGCGCCGTCATAGGCTCCTTGTAGGCGCGCCGTTCCGTCAGCGCCGCAAAGATGTCGACGATCGTCAAGAGCCGCACCAGCGGCGAGATCGCGTCACCGGAAATGCCATTCGGGTAACCGCTGCCGTCGAGATATTCGTGATGGCAGAGCGCCGCCTCAATCACCTGCCGGTCCACGCCCTGCTCGCGCATGAGCGCCTTCGCTCCGCGTTCCGGATGGCAGGCGATCAGCGCCCGCTCGTCCTCGGTCAACGGGCCGTCCTTTTCCAGAACCGAGATCGGGATGAACAACTTGCCGACATCATGAAGCAGGCCCGCCTGGGCCAAAAGCAGAAGATCCACGCGCGGCAGACCGAGGTAGCGCCCGAAGGCCACGGCAGTGCCCGCGACGTTCATCATGTGGCGGCAGGTTTGTCCGTGATGCAGCTCGATCGCCTTCAGCCAGCGGGCGAACCCCTCGTCTTCCACCGCATCGCAGATGCTGGCCGCGCTCTGGTCCAGAGCCGCCATCGGCAGTGGTTTTTTCCCGCGCATCGCCGAACAGAGCCGCCGATGCAGCAAATCGCTCTGCTTGATCGCCGAGGCAATCTGCCGGGAGCAGGTCTCCAGTTGCCGGTCCAGCGACTGCTCCAGCACCGCCGAGACAGCCGCCACGATATCTGCCTCGCGGCTGCGCGGATCGAAAATGCGTTCGATGCCGATGGAGTGCGCCTGAACCTGCGCCGTGCGCCCGGTGTCCGGCGAAAGAAAAACCGTCTGCTCCCGCAATCGCGCGCCCCCGGCCAACCGCTCCAGATGCCGCACCGCATCCGCAGACCCGAGAAACGAGTGCACAACCAGACATGTCGCGCTCGTAACGTCCTCGGGCCCCACCTCCGCGAAGGGCACCGATCGCACGCTAAACATGGACCAGAGCGTCCCGAAAACCGGAATCTTCTCAAGCTTTGCGTCGAAGATTAAAAGAACATCCCGCATCGCTCCCCCAGATCAAAAGTTGTATATCTTTCACGCCTCTGCTCGATTGGAGATCCCTCCTCCCTCCAAGACAGAACACAGCACTCTTCTCAAAGCCTTAATCGGCAGAGCTGCTTTTTTGGAGAAGGCGAATTGTCGGTCGCGCGCGCGTGCCTGCGCCCCGAAGAAACGCATCTGCTGGCGCTTTCCTGTGTCCTGAAATGAAGGAAATCCAATGCACCCGCTCCCGGGCACAAAAAAAGCCCGGCAAGCCGGGCTGTGCGTTGTGACAGGCTCCTCAGGGGGGATCCGGGACGCGAGGACATGCAATTCCGGGATCAGGAAGGCATACCCCTTCGGAGGGCTGTCCGAGCTCGGCTGCCCGAGCTGACAAACAGAGCAGCGCAAGCCGCAGAGTTTGCCGCCGGCCCGCTGTCGCGGGCCGGCCACCTGGCTTCAGTCGTCCCGATAGACTTTTTCCCGCCGCTCATGCGCCTCTTGCGCTTCCAGCGACAGGGTCGCGATCGGCCGTGCCTCAAGCCGCTTCAAGGAAATCGGCTCTCCGGTCTCGACGCAATATCCGTAGGATCCATCGGCGATGCGGTCCAAAGCGGAATCGATCTTGGCAATCAGCTTGCGTTGGCGATCACGCGCGCGCAGCTCGATCGAACGATCGGTTTCCGACGATGCCCGGTCCGCCAGATCCGGGTGGTTCTGGTTCTCCTCCTGAAGGTTCGCCAGCGTCTCGCGCGACTCCTGGAGAAGGTCCTCTTTCCACTTCAGAAGTTTGTTCCGAAAATACTCCCGCTGACGCTCGTTCATGAACACTTCGTCCTCGGTCGGACGATACTCGGCATCCAGCTCAACCGCCATAATCTGCTCCGGCTCCCACTCCCTAACAGGCCGGGCGGAATATAGCGGGACTGCGCCCGCTCGACAATGTTGCCTTTGCGGAAAATGCGGTCAATTTTCGCCTATATTTTTCATGTAGTTATCGTGACGCTGCCCGGTTTCGCGCCAAGCGGGCCCTGACCAGGGCACCTGTTCCGCCCCCCTCAACCGGGGAAATGACCGAGCTTTGCAAGCTCCACCCTTGCGCGCAATTCGATCTCCTCGACGATGCCATCGAGGGCCGTATCGCCACTCGGCTTGCGCCGCTCCAGCAGACCAGCGAGCCGCTGCAGGCGCTCCGAAGAAATCCGTCCGCCGAGCAGATCCGCCTTCACCGCCTCCAGCGTATCGAGCAGATCGTGACCGCGGGCGAAGGCCTGACGGCGTCCCACCAGCGGATCCTCCACCTCCTGCAACGCCAGCAGGGCATCGAGCCCAGCGATTCCGGCCGCCGCCCCGCCGCTTGCCGCAGCGCTGGCTTCCTCTTGCTGATGCAGATCGAAACCGCTCCCGCTTCCCCCGACGCGCTTCTTGTTCGCGCGTCCCGCGACGCCGGCTGTGGGGGTATATCCTGTGATTCTCATGATCTGAACCGGCCTTTGAGGAGGGCATCTTCCTCCTGTAGGATTTTCCCGCTTGGTAAACGAAACGTTAACGACCCGGCAAGTTTTACCCACCACCACCGCCCAACGCCAGCAACATTTCCACCTGAACAGAAATTTATTATTATATTTCAAATAATTAAATATTCTCACATCGAACCCGCAACTTGGCACGCCGCTCGCATACTGGAAGACAAACCAGACGCCCGCGCGGGCGTCCCATAGGCGGATCCTGACCGATGACACTCGCACATGTCCTTCGTTGCCTGTTCCTCCTGACGGCGCTTTTCGCCGCCACGGGGGCGGGCGCGGCCTCACGCATCAAGGACATTGCCAGCTTCGAGGGCGTGCGGGATAACCAGCTGATCGGCTATGGCCTGGTGGTCGGCCTGCACGGCACGGGCGATTCCCTGCGCAATGCGCCCTTCACGCGCCAGAGCCTGGAAGCCATGCTGGAACGGCTTGGCGTCAACACCCGCGGCTTCAATCTCAACACCGACAATGTCGCCGCCGTGATGGTCACCGCCAACCTGCCGGCTTTCGCCACCCAGGGCACCCGCATCGACGTCGCCGTCAGCGCGCTTGGCGACTCGGAAAGCCTGCAGGGCGGCACCTTGCTGGTGACCCCGCTGCTCGGCGCCGACGGCGAGGTCTACGCCATTGCCCAGGGACCGCTCGCCATCGGCGGCTTTTCCGTGCAAGGGGATGCCGCCTCGGTGGTGCGCGGCGTTCCCACCTCCGCGCGTATCGCCAATGGAGCCCTGGTGGAGCGGGAGATCGACTTCAAGCTGGCCTCGATGACCAGCCTGCGGCTCGCCCTGCGCAATCCGGACCTGACCACCGCCCGCCGCATGGCGCTGGCGGTCAACGAGCTGATCGGCCTGCCGACCGCCGAGCCGGTCGACCCGGCCACGGTCCGCATCGACCTGCCGCGCGAGTTCAACGGCAACATCGTCGACCTTCTCACCGACATCGAGCAGCTCATCATCGAGCCGGACCTGCCGGCGCGGATCGTCATCGACGAGAACTCCGGCATCATCGTCATGGGCCAGAACGTCAAGGTCTCGACCGTGGCCATCGCCCAGGGCAACCTCACCGTCACCGTCGCCGAGAGCCCGGAGGTGGTGCAGCCCCTGCCCTTCGCCAATGGCCGGACCGCCGTGGAGCCCCGCACCGATATCCTGGTGGACGATGCCAGCGACAACCGGCTGGCGGTGCTGCCGCAGACGGTGACCCTGCAGCAGCTCGTCGATGGGCTGAACGCCCTCGGCATCGGCCCGCGCGACATGATTTCCATCCTGCAGGCGGTCAAGGCCTCGGGCGCGCTCCAGGCCGAAATCGAGGTGATGTGATGAGCGCACCCGCCATCGATACCGTTCTGGGCGCCGCGCAAGGGCGGATGATGTCCGCCGGCCCGGCTCGCCCCACCGGCGCTGCTGGCGCGGGCCTGCGCCAGAATGCCGAGGAATTTGAATCGGTATTCCTCAACACCATGCTGCAGCAGATGTTCGCCGGGCTGGAAGAGGGCGGAAGCTGGGGCGACAGCCAGGGCTCGGACGCCTGGCGCGGCATGCTGGTGGAAACCTACGCCGACACCATCGCCAAATCCGGCGGCATCGGCATTGCCGACACAATCCAGCGCGAACTGCTTGCTCTTCAGGAGACCAACGGACAATGAGCCTCGACACCCAAGCGATCGCCGAGCTGGCGCCCGAGTTCTTTTCCGGCACCATCGCCGATCGGCAAGCGGCGGAGGCGGCCTGCGATCGCCTGCGCCTGGCCATGGATCAGCTCATCGCCGTCATCGAGACGGAAACCGAACTGGTCCGCGCCGGCAAGCTCGCTGAGGCCGGCGAGTTGCAGCCGGAAAAGGCCAATCTGGTCAGCGTCTACATGCGCGGCATGACCTTTGTGCGTGACCATGCGGTTGCCCTTGGCAATCTGGCACCCGGCTCCGTGGAGGCGCTCAAGCGGCGCCATGGCGAATTCCAACCCATCCTGCGCATCAATCTCGCCGTCCTGTCCACGGCGCGGGAGGTTTCCGACACCCTGATGCGCAAGGTCGCCGAAGGCGCCGGTGTGACCCGCGCGCCCACCACCTATGGGCCAGCCGGCACTGCCCCCCGCGCGCCAACCCTCGCCGACGGCATCTCCATCAATCGGTCACTCTGACCGCCCGGCGCCCCCGCTTGCTCGCTAGCCGGCCTATCGCGGTGGGCAAGCCCGCCAGCATCCCCACCCGCGCGTCCAGTCATCGCCCCACCGTCGTCGCCCCCACGCACGGGGCGGCGCCTCGACGGCGCGCCACGTCTTGCGCGAAATCTCTTCCCTTCCAGGAACGAATCGGGAATGATCCAACACGGTTCAAACTCTGACGATTTCGTTAACGCAGTATTCAGAATTATCTTGTAAAAATATTTTCCTCGATGGCAAGATCAGCATTCCACATGCCGTCGAAGACAGTCATTTCGAGAATTGATAACCGAGGCCTATTTCCGCAAGGTTTGCGGAAAAACCTCTGGAGCGACGCGAGAATTAATCTTTCGCCGCCACAGGCGCAGGAGTAACGGGATGGAACCTGGAGCAGTCAGGACACCGGGCTACTCGGTCATCACACCGGCGATGCGCAGCGTCGAACCGGTCAATACCCCTTCGGTCGCCACCGATATTCCGCCCGAGCAGGCGGTTACCCCCAGCCGCGCGAGCGAGGCCCTGCGCCCCTCGGCGGAGAATGACCGGGAAACCGCGTCCTCTCCGCAAGGGCCGGTGAAGCGGGAAGAATACCGGGACGAGATCACCGATTCCCTGGTGTTCCGCGCCATCGACACGGAAACCGGCGAGATCCTTCGTCAGATCCCGGATGAGTCCCTGCTGCGGTTGCGCCGCGCCTTCGCCGAGACCACGCACAAGGACATGACCGGGCTCGGCCTCAACCGCAGCCTTTAGATGTGCCCCGAGCGCCGTCGCGCCGCCCCCAGCGGGCCGAATCGGCTATAGTGCGCGCCTGTTTTCTCCAGCGCGGACCCTTGGATGCCGGCACTTTCCCAGACGACCCTCACCCAGATGCGCAAGGCACTGGTGCTTCAGCGCGACGGCAAGCCGGCGCGCGCTCGTCCGATCTATGAAAAGATCCTGAAGCAGGAGCCCGACAACGCCGAGGCAGCGAACCTTCTTGGCCTGTGCTTTCTGGAACAGGGGTTTGCCAAGCGGGCGCTTCCCCTGTTCGAGCGGGCAGTCCGGCTCGCCCCGCTGGAAGAGCGCTACCGGGTCAATCTTCTCGACGGGCTCGACCGGCTCGGCGACGACGGCGCACAGCTCGCGGCAACCGAGACCGCGCTTGCCGAGCTTCCCTCGCCCACGCCGGACCTGTTGCATCGCCGCGCTGGCCTGCTGCGCAAGACCGGCCGTTTCGCCGAGGCCCTTGCCGCCTATGACGCCGCCGCCCGCGCCGCGCCGGAAAACACGGAGATCCTGGTCGAATTCGGCCAGACCCTGATCCTTGCGGGCAAGCATGAAGAGGCCGAACGGATCCTGCGCTTCGTCCTTTCCGCCGAGCCGACCCACCGACTGGCAATTCTCTCCCTCGCCGATGCGCTGAACCAGCTCGACCGCGCGCCCGAGGCGCTGGAGGTGCTGCGCATCACCGCCGACCGTTTCGCCGTCGGGCGGGATGCCGGCTACCATCTCAGCCTGGCCAATGCCCATTGGGGCTGCGGCGCCTACCGCGCCGCGCTCGCCGAGACGGACGAGGCGATCCGGCTGGGGCTTACCAGCGTGGACGCCCGGCTGTTGCGCGGCAAGGCGCTCTACCATCTCGGCCGGTTCGCCGAGGCCGCGGCGGAGCTGGAACAGGCGCTCGCGCTCGATCCGCAGCGCCATGACGCGGCCATGACCCTTGGCCTGGCGCTGCTGTCCCAAGGGGACCTGGCCCGCGGCTGGACGCTCGCCGAACGGCGTGTGGAAGCCAGGCTCAAGGGCCTGATCACCCGGCGCTTCACCCGGCCAACATGGCGGGGCGAGGCGCTAACCGGCAAGACGCTGATGATCTGGGACGACCAGGGCATCGGCGATGTGCTGCGCTCCGCCTCCATGTTCGAGGAACTGGCAGAGCGCGCGGACCGCCTGATCGTCGAGTGTCATCCAAAGGTCGTGCCGCTGCTCGCCCGCAACTTCCCGCAAATCGAGGTGCGCCAGCGCCGGCACGAGGGCGCCAATGCCCTGTTCAGCAGCGAGGATTTCGACTGCCAGTGTGCCTTCGGTGCGCTGCCGGCGCAGCTGCGCCCCGACATCGCCTCCTTTCCCGAGCGCCCCGCCACCCTCACCGCCGATCCGGTGCGCGTCGCGGAGTTGCGCAAGCGTGCGCCGCTCGATGGCACACGGCCCCTCATTGGCCTGTCCTGGACCAGTGGTAACCGGACCGGCCAGCGCGCGCGCTCCTATCTGGCGCTTGCCGACCTCTTGCCGCTCCTGTCCATCCCCGATGCCGAATTCGTGCTGCTCGACTACACCGACCGCAGCGCGGAAATCGCCGCCCTTCAGGAAAAGGCGTCGATCACCCTGCACCGCTGGGACGATCTCGACCTGTTCGACGATCTGGAAACCGCCGCAGCCCTCACCGCCTGCATGGATCTGGTGATTTCGGCCAACACCTCGGTGGCCGACATGTCCGGCGCGCTTGGCGTGCTGACCTGGCGTTTCGGCCCGGTGACCGGCACCATCCTGCTCGGTCAGGAGGCCCCGCCCTGGGCGCCGTCGACCCGCTATCTGCGCCTCGATCCGGAGCAGCCCGCCGCTGCGGCGGTGCCCCGACTAGAAGCGGACCTGCGCAACTGGCTGGCGACACGGGCCTGACCCGCGCTCGCCCCCGTCACATCACATCTGGATAGGATGAACCTCAAGATTGCGCGCCAGCCGTTCCAGCATCAGTTCGGCGACGGCGATATCGTCCGGCTCGTCGATCTCCACCACTTCCTCGTCGCTTGTCTCGAAGAAGCCGGTCCGCCCGGTCAGCCGGCAGCCCGTGCGCTCGAAGCTTTCCCGTCGGAACAGGTAGAAATTGCCGGTCTCGCGATAATACCGGTCTTCGGCCGGAATCTGTTGGCGCATCAGCCGGTTGTGTGGGTCGTAAAGCGGCTGCGGCTCGGGCAGGTTGCGCCAGATGTAGTTGCGGATCAGCCGGGCGGAGAACAGCGAGTCGAGCCCGTCTTCGCAAAAATGGCGAAACGCACCGGCCAGCGTCTCCCGGCGCCGCACCGGCGAGGTGACTTGCGGAAACAGCACCGCCTCCGGCTTGTCCGGCCCGCACATCTCATTGAGCGCATGGCGCAAGGAAGCTTCCGCCGGCGAAGTGTCGGTGGCGAACTCCGCCGGGCGCAACATCGGCACGCGCGCGCCGTGGGCCCGCGCCACCCCGGCGATCTCCTCGCTGTCGGTGGAGACGATCACATCGCGCACGAAGCCGGCCTCTCGCGCCGCCTCGATGGTCCAGGCGATCAGCGGCTTGCCGAACACCGGCACGATGTTCTTGCCCGGAATGCCTTTCGACCCACCGCGCGCCAGCACGATCGCATCACAAATCATTGCTCTTTTTCCGCAAATACCGTCACGAATGACCCCCAGAAGGCTGGTGACACCCCCTCCTCCGGCCGCTGCATGCGCTCCCAGGCCTCTGCGGTCGCGAACCGCGTGCCGAAGAACGGATACTCCACGGAGAGGATACGGAACCCGCTGTCGCGCATCAGGCGCATCAGGGACTCGTCAGTGAACAGGCTGACATGGGTCGGATCATGGAGCAAGCGGTAGCGATCGCCGAACAGGCGGGCGGCGGCGCTGGCGAAATTCGGCGTGCCGACCACGAACAACCCGCCCGGCTTGAGCGCTGTTGCGGCGCTGCGCACGAAATCGACCGGCGCATCCATATGCTCGATCACGTGATGAGCCAGGATCGCATCGCAACTGCCGGCCGGGAACGTCTCCCCCGTCAGCTCCCCGCGCAAGGTTCGCGCGCCGCTTTCGGCCGCCGCCACCTCCACCGCCTTTTCGGACGGGTCGATGCCGATCCGCTCATGCCGGTCGTCGATCTGCTCCAGCAACTCGCCAAGGCCGCAGCCGACATCGACCACCCGCCCGGAAGGGCGCGCATTGACCGCCTCGGCGATATAGGCCAGATCCGCCTTGCGCTGATCGCGTTCGGAGGCAAGGTCACGCACCCGCCCATCCGGATCGGCCTTGCCGTCCCAATATTCCTCCGCCGCCGGACGGGCCGGATAGCGCACGAAATAATCCCGCGCCCCGTAGAGCGCCAGACAGCGGTCGATGATCGACGTCACGACAGCCCCTCCACTTGGCCGGCGAGCCAGCCGGCCAGATCCGCGTGATAGCGCTTCAGCACCGCCCGTTCACTGGCGCGGATGTCACCGAACCGCTGCCGCACCGGTGCCGGGTCGGCAAGATCGCGCGCAAGCTCGGCGAACAGCGGCGAAAGGTCTGCCCCCTCGCGCCATTCATGGCAGCGTGCCGCCAGATCATAGGCGGCGAACTGACCGGCGATCTTGTGATGGGTGGCGATGCCGAAAACCGGCGTGCCGAAGCCCATCGAGGCGAGACAGGCGTGATAGCGCATCGCCACCACTGCCTCGGCCCGGCGATAGAGATCGAAGGTCGGCGCCCATCCATGCTCGCCTTGCGCCAGTCCGGCGACTACCACCCGCTCGCGCCGCAACCGGTCGTCCAGCGCGTCGAGCACCGCGCCGATGGGGCCGAAATCGGAGTAGATATGCGGCACGAACACGCAAGCCAGCGTTTCATCGGCGGCAAGCAGCTCATTGAGCCCCTTGGCGATATCGGCGGCGAAGGCCTTTGTCAGATCTTCACCGCCTGCGCCGGCATAGCGCTTGTCCGGCATATCACCGGCAAGATTGACAGCGATGAAGCGGCTGCCCTTGGCAAGGCCCGGGAGACGCCCGCCCCCCGGCTCGGCGAACAGCCCGCCGTCGGGAACGATGGCCATCGCATCCGCATAGGCCGCGCCGAGATGATCGCGGATCAGATCCGCCGACCCGTCGTTGCGTAAGGAAAAGTGGCAGTGATCCATCGCCAGAAGCGCATCGAGGAAGGAGCGGCTGCGCTCCACCGCCAGCGGGCTGACACCGCGCGTGGCGTCGCAGCCGAGCCCGTGAAACAGGATCGGCCGTCGGATGGCGGCAAACAGATCCGGCGTCGCCTCCAGATAGGTTCCAGACACCGTTGTCTCGCGCCAGAGCTGGAACAGGCTGAAACCGCCGATGACCACGAGATCGGCACGGTTCGCCTCGGCGATGAACGCCGCATCGAAGGCCCGCTCCCGCCAGTGAATGAACTGGCGCACCTCGCACGGGCGATGGTCGAGTGCGAACGGCAGATCGGCGGCACGGGTCCGGTATTCGCCGTCGTGCATGGCATTGTCACCAAGATTGCCGACGAAGGAGGCAAGATGCAGGGCCTTCAGCGGTGCCCTGCGGGGCGTGAGGGCGGCTGTCACGATGACGCCAGCGTGTCCTTCCGGCGCAGCTTTTCCATGATCGGACGCTCGCGGCCGTAAATGTCGATCACCCCGTTGCCGCGCAGTTTCTCGGCAAGACGGATCCCCTCGATCATCTCCTTCATCTGGGCACCGTCGATGGAGGCGGCCTGGTCGGAGCCCCACATGGCCCGGTCGCGGGTGAAGTGACGCTCCACCGACACCGCGCCGAAGGCAATCGACAGGATGCTGGGCAGGATGCCTTCCTCGTGCCCCGAATAGCCGATCTTCAGATGCGGGAACCGCTCGCGCAAGGTGGAAATGCCGGCGAGATTGATCTCCTCCGGCAGCGCCGGATAGGTCGAGGTGCAGTGATAGAGACAGGCGATCTCACCGCCGGCCGCCTCGATCGTCTCCACCGCGGCCTCGACGATCTTCAAATCGCACATGCCGGTGGAGATGAGCAGCGGCACCCCGCTGCGGGCCGCATGCACCAACAGCCCCCTGTCGGTGACCGAGGCGGAAGCGATCTTCAGATAAGGAACGTCGAGCGCGACCAGGAAATCCACCGACGCCTCGTCCCAGGGCGAGGCGTACCAGACGATGCCAAGTTCAGCGCACAGGGCGGCGATCCGCTCATATTCGGTGCGGCCGAACTCCAGCCCCCGCTTCAAGTCGCCATTGGTTTCGCCGAGCGGGGAGACACGCGGACGGGCAAGTTCCTCTGCGGAATAGACCACATCGACGGTGCGCTTCTGAAACTTGACCGCGTCGCAACCGGTCCGATGGGCCGCCCGGATCATCTCAAGCGCCAGATCGATGCTGCCATTGTGGTTGATGCCGATCTCGGCGACGACCGTACAGGTATCAAAGGTGAAGAGACTCATCTCGCGATCTTTTCGGGCTCGCGGCGAACGCGGCCTTAGGGCGGTTGGCCTGGCGCGTTCGCGGGTTTCGCTGGTCTTGCGCCGGCGGACGATCGTCCCCCTGCCGGTCACCGCGCGGCATCAATATCCCCGTTTGACCTGATTCGGCGAGATCTTTTTGGTCACCCGCGCTTTCACAGCAACCGTAGAGGTACCGGAGTCTTTCACTCGCCAACGTCAAATTAACCATAACGTACGTTAACTATATGTGTTTACACATGCTCTCCCCACACGGCGCTACATTGGAACTGCAACGAGAATACGTTGCGTAAACGCACCAGAAAGGTACGACCAATGAGCGATGTGACTCTTTCCGCTGGCGTTCGCCAGAATCTGCTCTCTCTCCAGAAGACCGCCGACATGATGTCAGCGACCCAGAACCGCCTTGCCACCGGCAAGAAGGTGACCTCGGCGCTGGACAATCCGACGAACTTCTTCACCTCGCAGAACCTGAACTCCCGCGCCAACGAGCTGTCCAACCTGCTGGACGGCATTTCCAACGCCACCAAGACGCTGGAAGCTGCCGACAACGGCATCAAGGGCATTACCAAACTGGTGGAAAGTGCCCAGTCCACGGCGCGTCAGGCGCTGCAGGACGGCGGTGCCGGCTCCGGCACGGTGATCGAATCCTCGTCCTCGATCTCCACCAACGGCCTGACCCCGGCCGCCGGTGAATCGATCCAGGATCAGGCCAAGCGCCAGACCCTGTCGAACCTCGGGTTCGCCGCCGGCGACACCATCGAGCTGCAGGCCACCGACACCACGACCGGATCGGTTTCAACGATCTCGATCACCGTCGGCACCACGCAGAAGGCCGACGGCTCGGGTGCCGTGGCCACCGTCCAGGACGCAGTCGACGTGATCAACGCGTCGGGTGTTGCCTCTGCGGAAGTCACCGATGCCGGCAAGCTGAAGCTCTCCGGCAGCGACACGGACACGCTGAACCTGACCGTCACCGACACCGGCGGCGACGCCTCCACGGCGACGACCCAGGCCACCTCGCTGGCCGCCAGCCTCGGCTTCGGCACCAACTCCAGCGTCGACCTGTCCGATCCGGCCGATGGCGACTATGTGGATGCCGGCGAAACCGCCGTCACCTTCACCGATGGTGCCACCGCCGGTGCAGCCGACAGCCTGTCGATCACCGCCCAGGCCAACCCGGCGGCGAACTCCACCTCGCGCCAGAAGCTGGTGTCACAGTTCAACGATATCATGGGTCAGATCGACAAGCTGGCCGCCGATTCCTCGTTCAACGGCACCAACCTGATCGACTCTTCGTCGTCGAAGCTCACCGTTGCCTTCAACGAAAAGCGCGATGCGGCCTCGAAGTCCGAATTGACGGTCAGCGGCAAGGACCTGACCTCGTCCGGTCTGGGCATCTCCCAGGTGACCAGCCTCAGCGACGCTGAGGCGAATGCGACGCTCGACGACCTCAGCGCCGCGCTCGGAACCCTGCGCGAGGCGTCCTCGACCTTCGGTTCGAACCTGAACACGGTTACGATCCGTCAGGACTTCACCAAGGACCTGATCAACACCCTTCAGACGGGTGCGGACAACCTGGTGCTGGCCGACACCAACGAGGAAGGCGCCAACCTCTTGGCGCTGCAGACCCGCCAGTCCCTGTCGACGACGGCCCTGTCGCTGTCCTCGCAGGCCGATCAGGCAGTGCTGCGCCTGCTCTGATCCTTCGGAGCCAGGACAAGCCTTCAGGGGCGGCGGGACAATCCCGCCGCCCTTTTTTGTGCCCGGCTCGTCATGGTTAGCCAACCCCTTACAGAGGCGCCAAAATCCCTGCCCGGACAAGACCGCATTAACCTTAACTTAGTCTTTCCGCTCCTAGTCTGGCCGCAAGCCTCAGGACGAGGCTTGCCATGAATTTTGGACAGCCAGAAAGGATTTCCGAATGTCCGATATCACCCTTTCCGCCGGTGTGCGCCAGAACCTGCTGACGCTGCAGAGCACCGCAGACATGATGGGCATGACCCAGAACCGTCTTGCCACCGGCAAGAAGGTCAACTCGGCCCTCGACAACCCGACCAACTTCTTCACCTCCCAGGCCCTGTCGGCCCGCGCCAACGACCTCAACAACCTGCTTGACGGCATCGGCAATGCCATCAAGACGATCGAGGCTGCCGACAACGGCATCACCGCCATCACCAAACTGGCGGAAAGCGCCCAGTCGACGGCGCGGCAGGCCCTGCAGGACGGCAGTGCCGGCTCCGGCACCGTGGTGGAAAGCTCCTCCTCGATCTCCACCAATGGCCTTGCGCCGATCGCCGGTGAATCGATCCAGGATCAGGCCAAGCGTCAGACCCTGTCGAACCTCGGCTTCGCCGCTGGCGACACCATCGAGGTGCAGACCACCGACACCGAAACGGGTCAGGTCTCCAGCATCAGCATCAATGTCGGCACCACCCAGAAGGTTGACGGCTCCGGTCCGGTTTCGACCGTGGCCGACGTGCTGGATGTCATCAACGCCTCGGGCACCGTCACCGCCGAAGTCACCGATGCGGGCAAGCTCAAGCTGACCGGCTCGGACGCCCAGACCGTCAACCTGTCGATCACCGACACCGGCGGCGACGCCTCCACGGCGACGACCCAGGCCACCTCGCTGGCCGCCAGCCTCGGCTTCGGCACCAACACCAACATCGACCTGTCTTCGCCCGCCGATGGCGACTATGTGGATGCCGGTGAAACCGCCGTCACCTTCACCGACGGCGCCACCGCCGGCGCTGCCGACGTCCTGTCGATCACGACACAGGCCAACCCGGCGTCGAACTCCTCCACCCGTCAGAAGCTGGTCACCCAGTTCAACGACATTCTCGGCCAGATCGACAAGCTCGCCGAGGATTCCAGCTTCAACGGCATCAACCTGATCAACACCTCGTCGTCCAAGCTCACCGTTGCCTTCAACGAAAAGCGCGACGCGGCCACCAAGTCGGAGTTGAAGATCGGTGGTGAGGACCTGACCTCCTCGGGGCTCAACATCACCAAGGCCACCAGCCTCAACGACACGGAAGCCAACGCCGCGCTCGACGAGTTGGCCAACGCCCTGATCACCCTGCGCGAGGCCGGATCGAAGTTCGGTTCCAGCCTCTCCACGGTGCAGATCCGCAAGGACTACACCAAGGCCTCGATCAACACCCTTCAGACGGGTGCGGACAACCTGGTGCTGGCCGATACCAACGAGGAAGGCGCCAACCTCCTGGCGCTGCAGACCCGCCAGCAGCTCTCGACCACGGCGCTGTCCATGGCCTCCCAGGCCGACCAGGCGGTGCTGCGGCTCTTCTAAGGGAAGCGAACTTTCCCCGAATCAAGACGCAGAGGCGGCGGGTCTTCCCGCCGCCTTTTTTGTCGTTTTTGCAATTATGGTGAAGAAATCCTTGCTCTCTGACGCATTTTGGGAGGGCTTCCGCGCCTTGTTAACGTCTTGTTAGTAAATCGCGTAAGAAGCTGCGAAAAATCTCAGGACGAGAGCCCCACGCCGATCCTGGACGGCCCGAAAGGATTTTCCGAATGTCCGATATCACCCTTTCCGCCGGTGTCCGTCAGAACCTGCTGACGCTGCAGAACACCGCGGACATGATGGCCACCACCCAGAACCGTCTTGCCACCGGCAAGAAGGTCAACTCGGCGCTGGACAACCCGACCAACTTCTTTACCGCCCAGGCCCTCTCGGCCCGCGCCAACGACCTCGACGCCCTGCTTGACGGCATCAGCAACGCCATCAAGACGATCGAGGCTGCCGACAACGGCATCACCGCCATCACCAAGCTGGTGGAAAGCGCCCAGTCGACCGCCCGTCAGGCCCTGCAGGACGGCGGCGCCGGTTCGGGCACCGTGGTGGAAAGCTCCTCCTCGATCTCCACCAATGGCCTTGCGCCCATCGCCGGTGAATCGATCCAGGATCAGGCCAAGCGTCAGACCTTCGCCAACCTCGGCTTCGCCGCAGGCGATACCATCCAGGTGCAGACCACCGACACCAACACCGGCACGGTCTCGAATTTCGACATCATCATCGGCACCACCCAGAAGGCCGATGGATCCGGTCCGGTGACCACCGTCGCCGATGCGCTGGATGTCATCAACGCCTCGGGCATCGTCACCGCCGAAGTCACCGATGCGGGCAAGCTCAAGCTGACCGGCTCGGACGCCCAGACCGTCAACCTGTCGATCACCGACACCGGCGGCGACGCCTCCACGGCAACGACCCAGGCCACCTCGCTGGCCGCCTCGCTGGGCTTTGGCAGCAACACCAACGTCGACCTGTCCTCGCCCGCCGATGGCGACTACGTGGATGCCGGTGAGACCGCCGTCACCTTCACCGACGGTGCCACCGCCGGTGCGGCCGACGTGCTGTCGATCACCACCCAGGCCAACCCGGCGTCGAACTCCTCCACCCGTCAGAAGCTGGTCACCCAGTTCAACGACATTCTCGGCCAGATCGACAAGCTCGCGGGCGATGCCAGCTTCAATGGCATCAACCTGATCGACAGCTCCTCATCGAAGCTGACCGTCGCCTTCAACGAAAAGCGCGACGCGGCCACCAAGTCGGAACTGAAGCTGACCGGTGAGGACCTGACCTCCTCCGGGCTCAACATCACCCGGACCACCAGCCTCAACGACTCGGAAGCCAACGCCGCGCTCGACGAGTTGGCCAATGCCCTGATCACCCTGCGTGAGGCCGGCTCGAAATTCGGCTCCAGCCTGTCGATGGTGCAGATCCGCAAGGACTACACCAAGGCCTCGATCAACACCCTGCAGACGGGTGCGGACAACCTGGTGCTGGCCGACACCAACGAGGAAGGCGCCAACCTCCTGGCGCTGCAGACCCGCCAGCAGCTCTCGACCACGGCGCTGTCCATGGCCTCCCAGGCCGACCAGGCGGTGCTGCGGCTCTTCTAATAAGCACCTGGACCACGATGGCTCCAGAACCTCGGGGCGGCGAGCCATTCGCCGCCCTGTTCGCATTGGACGCGAACCCGCCCGCCTAAAGTATAGTTACCAGGTAATTATTTCCCACAGCGCAAGACGCGCACAAAAAACCTAGTTGAGATTCAGTTTATTCTTGATTGACGTCTACGCCTATGCGACCGTCACTCTATGGCTCTCAAGATTGAACTCCGCCCCCGCGAACGATTCATCGTCGGCTCCACGGTCATCACCAATGGAGATCACCGCACCCATATCTTCATCGAGGGCAAGGAACCGCTGCTGCGTGAGAAAGACATCTACACGGCGGAAACGGCCAACACGCCGGCGAAGCGGATCTATCTGGCTGTTCAGCTGATGTACCTCAACCAGGATATCGAGAGCCACAGGGAAATCTACTTCGAGTTGATAGACGACTTTATTCGGGCAGCTCCAAGTACCATCAAACTCGTTGACGCCATCAACAATGAGATCTTAACCGGATCGCTCTACGGTGCCTTGAAACGGGCACGCGACCTGGTTGAATGTGAACGGGAACTGATCGAGAATGTACAATCTGGCCACCGCAGCATACCAGCAGACAACCCAATCGACGGTCAATCCGAGGGAGCTGGAAGCGACACTTCTTCTGAAGGCGGCGGCCCGTCTTCAGGCAGTCAAGGATGACTGGGACACCGGTGGGCCGATCACGCTCGATGAGGCGCTGTCCTACAACCGCCGTCTGTGGACCATTCTCGCCACCTCGGTCACCAGCCAGGACAATCCGCTGCCGCATGAGGTGAAGCAGAACCTTGGCTCGCTCGGCGCCTTCGTCCTGAAGCACACGCTGGATGTGATGACCGATCCGAAGCCGGAACGGCTGACGACACTGATCTCCATCAATCGCAACATCGCCCAGGGTCTGCGCGGCGGCTGACGCCGCGCCCCGTGCCCTTTGGTCTCGCCCGACACGGCCACCCAGTATCCATTGCCCGGCGCGCAAAGCAGCGCCCGGCCTGCGGGCGACAAAGGTCGCCAGCCCCGCTGCAGCGCATTCGCTTCAGTGCCAACGCGCGTTCCCGATATCTGGCTGAACTCGTGACGCCCTCCGGCGCAGCGCGCCCGATTACGGCATTCTCGCGGCATCGCCGCAGGCGCTGACGCCCCGCTTGGACGGGGCCAGGCAGGATCAACGCGGCGTACCGCGTGAGCCGCAAGGCGAGCGGCGCCGAACGCTGCCCTTACAGGTACTTCGACAGGGACATGTTCAAGGTGATGCTGGTCGCCTGATAGCTGATCTCAAGGGTGTTGCGCAGCGTGAGGAGCTGCATCGACACCTCTTCCTTGTTGATGCCCTCGATGCCGTCGATCATCGCCTTGGCCGTGCCTTCGGCCACCCGGTGGCGGCCTTCCGTATCCTTGACCGTCCGCTGCACCGAGGCGAATTCCATGTGGTTCTGGCGAATGCCCGAAGCTTCCGCCCCCGGCGGTGTCAGCCCGTCGTTCACCCGCTGCGCCATCTCCTGATAGAACTTGTCGTTCTGCGGCTGGCCGGCGGAAAAATCCGCCGCCACCAGCACCGCCAGCGACTGCACCACCGTCCGGTAGCCGTCCTCATTGGCACGGGCGCCGTAGTTGACCGAGAGGTTTTCATCCACCCGGGCATAGGAATCCTTGCGCGGATCGCCGGTAGAGTTGTCGCCGGTGTACCAGCTGACCGTATCCCCGGTGCCGTCCCGCAAGCTGGTCGCGGTCGAGAAATCCACCGGCGGCCCGGCGCTCGGCACCACCCGGGCCATCGGCTGATAGCCCGGCGGCACCGGTGATTTCGGCGCCGTGTCGAAGAAGGCTTCGCCCGCGCGAATGCTGGAGGCCGCCTTCAACTCCGAGCCCGCGGCCACGCTCAGGGCCGTGTCGAGCGCGTCCTTGAAGAACTGCGCCGTGTCATCGGGCGTCGCGCCGCGCTGGAAGGTGATATCCGGATCGTCCTCTCCTCCGGCCACGCCAAGCGTCAACTCGCTCTGGCTGCCATCGGGCAGGGTCAGGAACACCCGGATCGCCTGCCCCGGCTCCGGCTGTCCGGTGAAATCGACATCCAGCGATGCGGGCGGCCCGGCGGTCTGGCTGACCGTGACATTGCTGGCGCCGGAGGCAATGCTGTCGATCTTGAAGCCGAAGGGATGGGTCCCGTCCTCGGCCAGCGTCACCTGGGATCCGGTGCGCGATGTGGTCATCCGGCCATTGTCGAGCGGACCCAGATCGGCCTGATTGTACTCGTCGATCACCGTCTTCAGGCCGGCATAATTGCCGTCGCCTGCCAGAATGTAATCGAGGCTCTGCACCGGCAGCGTATCCGCGCTCTTGCCGGAGAACAGGTAGCGCCCCCCGACATCGGTGTTGAGATGCGCCATGAACTCGCGCAGCGAAATCTCGGCCGCCGACTGGGACGAGGTCCGGCCATTGCCGAACAGCTCGAAATTGTTGCGATCCGCCGCCTGCTTGCCCTCGCTGCGAATGGCCTCCAGCCGTTCGCTGGTCTTGTCCAGCGTGTCGAGCCGCAGATTGGCGATCTGGATGGTCTGCTTGTAGACCCCCAGCTCGGAGAGCTGCTGCTTCAGCGACAGGTCCAGCACCCGCTCCGAGCCGAGCCCGCCATAGGTGTCGGATTTCAGGTTGGTTCCGAGCTGCCGCCCCAGGTCCTCCATCTGCGTGCGCAGGTTGGTCAGATAGGACACCTGGCGCGGCAGGCCATAGCCGCCATAGGGATTGATCGCCATCGTCGTCACTAGCTCCGCATCAGGATGTCATAGAGGTCGCGAACCACCTGCATCACCCGGGCATTGGCCGCATAGGCGTTCTGCAGTTGCACCAGTTGCGCCAACTCCTTGTCGACATCGACCTTGGCGCTTTCGTCCAGCCGGCCCTTCAGATTGGCGGTGACCACCTCCTGGCCCATCGCCGTCGCCTTGGCCTGGGCCGCCCGCCCGCTCTGGTGCGAGACGATCGCCGTCACGAAGTCATTGATCGAGCCTTCGAAGATCGCCGTCCGGCCGCCGGTCTTGCTCTCCGGCGAAAACGCGGTCTTCGCCTTGGTCAGCTTGTCGAGGATCGCCTCCGGCCGGGTGGCATCGCCATTGGGAATACCCGGCGCATATTCCACCAGCAGGGATGGATCGTTGATCAATTCGCTGTTGACGGTGAGACGCGAGGCGAAACCGGCGACATTCGGCCGCCCGTCGGCCATGCCGGTAAAGACCTCACCGCCATCGTCGACGAACAGCGCGAAAGCGTCGCCATGGGCGGAAGAGCTGGTCACCGTCTCCCGGGTGCTGGCGTTCTCGATCCGCACCGCCCCCGGCGCCGTGCTTTCCAGCCGAAGCACCGAGCCGCCCGGATTGGCGGCGGCGAACACGCCGGCACCGACACGCGGATCCGCGTCCAGCGCCGACTGAATGCCCGCGGCAATGGTTGCATGGTTGCCGCTGGAGAAATCCACCGCGAGGTAGATGTCGTCCGGATCGTTGGTGTCCGTCAACGCCGGCGGTTCCGGCCCATCGCTGCGATAGATCGTCACCGACTTGGTCCGGCCGGTGGCCATGTCCTTGTAGTCGAAAGTCAGGCTGTCGCCGGGCTGCAGATTGGCCAGATCCATCTCGTAGCCGGTCTGCGTCCCGGTCGCCGGATAGGCGGTTCCCGGCTCGGTATGAGTGGAAAATGCCCGCGACATGGAGGCGGCCAGCTCGTCGAGCTGGGTCTGGGCATCGGCCAGCACCTCGTCGCGCATGTTGACCAGCGCCGCCAGCGAACCTGAGCGCAGGGTCTTGGTCGACAGCAGGTCGATGCGGCTGCCTTCGGAGTTTTCAAGCGCGATGGTGCCGACGCCGCGCTTGGCCGGGTCGACGTCATAGACCGAGGTCGCCCCCACATTGCCACGTGCATCGAAGGTCAGTTTCTGCACATTCACGTCGTAGAGCGGCGTACCGCCGGAGGTGTGAATGCGGATACCGCCCTGCTCGGTCGGCTTGACCTCAATGTCCATGTAGCCGGAGAGCTCCTCCAGCAGCTTGTCGCGCTCATCCTGCAGCCCGACCGGCATGTCGCCATCCTGGGTGTGCAGCACCACCTGCCGGTCCAGCGCCTGGATGTCGGTCAGCAATTCGTTGACCCGATCGACCTGCTCGGCGATCTGATACTCGACCTCCTGCCGCATGCCCTGGATCTGATCGGACATGCCGGTGATCTTGCCCACCAGCGCCTGCGCCGTGCGGACCACCTCAAGGCGGTTGGAGTAGTTTTCCGGCCCCGAGACCAGATTGGACACCGAACCGATGAAGCTGTTCACCGTGTTTGGCAGGGACCCAGCGTCGTTGATACTGCCAAACAGCGTGTCCAGCCGGCCGGTGTATTGCTGGGAGACGCCGGCAAAGGTGTATTCCGCCAGCGAGGTGCGATACTGCCCCTGAACCGCCAGGTCCAGATGACGGCGCATGCTGTCGGTATCGACCCCGGTGACCCGGCCGTTTCCATCATAGCTCGCCGAGGCGGAAATGGACTTCCGCGTGTAGCCGACCGTGTCGGAATTGGCGATATTGGTGGCCGCGACCTCGAGCTGGCGCTGATTGAAGCCCAACCCGATCAACGCGGTGTTCAGAGCACTGCTAAGTCCCATGGCCTCGTCCAGCGTTCATCCGAATGCGGCTGTCATGGCAGGGCGCCGGCCGGCGGATCCCGACCGGCACCCCACCAGGGCCGCTATCGGATCATGTTGATCGCTTCCTTCAGCATCTGGTCACCCGTGTTGACGATCCGGGTGTTGGCCGAATAGGCCTGCTGGGTCACGATCAGCTTGGAAAATTCGTCGGCGATATCGGTGTTGGAGGCTTCGAGCCGCTTGCCAACGATCCGCCCCTGCGCTCCGGCGATCGGCTCGCCGGATTCCGGGGTCACCTCATAGGCACCGCCATCAACCCGCTCCAGCCACGCCTCACCGGAGAAAGACACCAGCGAGATGTCATAGAGCTCCCGGGTCCGGCCGTTCGAATAGGACGCGACAAGGCGTCCGGCCTCGGAGACCGAGACGCCCGTCAGATCGCCGGAAGGGTAGCCGTTCTGGGTCAGCTTGGAGATCTTGGCCCGACCATTGCTGTCGGAGAACTGGGTCAGGGCATTGGTCCCGAAATCGAGCGACACATCGCCCACCGTCTCACCATCGACGGTAAGCCCGGTGATCGCCATCTGGTCGTTGGCCGGCACGGTCATCTTGCCGCCATTGGCCGCGCTGGAATCGAACTGTGCGTCCGACACCTTGGTCCATTTCGGGTTCGCGCCGGTGGCATCGGAATCGGACAGGTAGTAGAGCGACCAGGTGTCCGGCTGGGAGCCGTCGTCCTCAAAGGTCTTGGCCCAGCGCATCTGCACGTTCACCGGCGTGCCGCTGGAGTTGTAGACCGTGATTGCCTCACCGGCGATGGACGAATTCAGGAACGCCACCTCGTCATCGGCGGAGATCGCATCCACGCCGACCGTATGGCCGGCCGCCGCCCCGTCCGGCACCGCGCCGGTGGAGGCCTTGGTCAGTGCCGAATCCAGAAGATCGTCGCCACCGGCCAGCTTGGCGCTGGTCTGCGGCGTGGTCGGCAGGTTGCCTTCGTACTGAATCCGGTCGGTCAGCACCGCCGGGATCACCGAGGTATCGACGGTGATGATCGACGGCACGCTGCCGGACACATTCTTCGTCACCGGATCGATCGGCTGGCCCATCAGGTAGTAGCCGGCACCGTTGACCAGGCGACCTTCCTTGTCGAGATCGAAATCGCCACGGCGCGTGTAAAGATCGTCGCCGGAGAAGATCGACCGGCCATCGACCTCGCCCGCCTTGCCCTGCACAACGAAATAACCGCTGCCGTTGATCCCCATGTAGGTATTGACCTGGCTTTGCTGGAGATCGCCCTGAATGCCGTTGGTCGCGCGCGAACTGGCCGACACCGTACCGGCGAGCTGGCCGGGCTGCGCACCGCGCCCGCCGCCAACCAGATCGGAGAAGGAGGTATCGAGCCGCTTGTAGCCAACGGTCGACGCGTTGGCGATGTTGCCCGAGATATTCTCAAGCGCGTAGGCCTGTGCAGACAGGCCGGAGACGGCCGCATTCAATGCACCAAAAACACCCATGGGATCCTCCAGAACGGAACGAATGGCTTGCGGCGCGGGGAGACGCCGGTCTTGACCAGACTGACGCAAGGCCCGTGCCAGACCAGAAATCGCACCCAACCCCTTGAAATTCCTGAGGCGGCCCGGCACAAGGCGCGGCACCAAGCCCGGCAACCGGCAGCTTTGACCGACACAGGCCGGCAAGATTTGCCGAGCCCACCCCTCCCTTTCGGGATCTTGCGCAGCCTTGCCGCGCCCCATACTGTGCGGCGCAAGATCATCTTGATGCGAGGCTTCCATGCGCTTTGAAGGGACTGCGGGCTATGTGGCGACCGAGGATCTGCGGATCGCCGTCAATGCGGCGATCACACTGGAGCGCCCGCTGCTTGTGAAAGGCGAACCGGGGACCGGCAAGACCGTCCTGGCCCAGGAAATCGCCGACGCCCTCAACACTCCGCTGCTGGAATGGCACGTCAAGTCCACCACCAAGGCACAGCAGGGACTTTACGAGTATGACGCGGTCTCGCGCCTGCGCGACAGCCAGCTCGGCGACGACCGGGTGCACGACATCGCCAACTACATCCGCAAGGGCAAGCTGTGGGAGGCCTTCGCCAGCGAGCAACGCCCGGTGCTCTTGATCGACGAGATCGACAAGGCCGACATCGAGTTCCCCAACGATCTGTTGCAGGAGCTCGACCGGATGGAGTTCCACGTCTACGAGACCGGCGAGACGGTCAGCGCCCGCCAGCGGCCGGTGGTGATCATCACCTCCAACAACGAGAAGGAATTGCCGGACGCTTTCCTGCGCCGCTGCTTCTTCCACTACATCACCTTCCCGGACACGGAGACGATGACCGACATCGTCGAGGTGCATTTCCCCGGCCTGAAGGGCGAGTTGCTGCGCGAGGCGCTGAAGATCTTCTACGATGTCCGCGACATGCCCGGGCTGAAGAAGAAGCCCTCCACCTCAGAGCTGCTCGACTGGATCAAGCTCTTGCTGAACGAGGACGTGGACCCGGCCACCTTGCGCGAGCGCGACGCCAGCAAGCTGATCCCGCCGCTGCATGGCGCGCTCCTCAAGAACGAGCAGGATGTGCATCTGTTCGAGCGCCTCGCCTTCATCAACAGGCGCGGCCGGGGCTAGCGGGCGTGCGCCGCTGGCGCTCCCGAGCGACCTTGCCGCTGCTGCTGGCGCTGACCGTGCAGCTCGCCCCTGCGGCGGCGGCACAAGCTGACGAGCGCGGCTCCGATTCCGGTTGGCACACGGTGATCGGCGGCATGCGCCATTTCGCCGGGCTGACCTGCCCGGACCGGATCGGCATGCTGAGCCGGGTGCGGGTGCTGACCAGCGCCGCGGACCGGATCGCCGGCTGCGTCTATCTGGCGACCAACGGCATCAGCGTCGTGGTGCGCAGCCACCTGCCCGGCTCCAGCGCGGCCACCGCGCGCGCCTTCGACCGCCGATACAGCGCCGCCGGTTTCAAGCGCCTGGCCGCCACCGGAGCGGCGGCCGCCGGCCTTTCCTTCAACACCGGAACCACCGGTGAGCGGACCCGCTGCGAGACCCTGTGGCGCCTGACCGGACGACGCACCGACTACACCCTGTGGATGGCCTACTCCCTTCCCGACCAGGGCGATCTGGTCGGGCCGCTCGTGGCCGATTTCACCCGGCAACTGGCCCATTCGGCCCGCTAGGCGGCGCTGTTTCGGCGACACTCCGACACCACATCCGCTGACCCCGACGCCAAGAGAGCGCTGAAGCCGCTCCCTCAGCGTCCGTTTGCGCTGCCCTCCCCTCTTGCGCCGCCCGCAGCCTCCTCCTCGGACAGGGCAAAAAACGATTTCGCAATTGACGGCTATTTTTTATCGTGAAACAATAATTTCATAAGCTCCCTTATGAAGGATTGATTGAATGACGTTCAACCCACCAGCCACCGAGGCTACCAACTCCCGGCTTCAGCGCATCCGCCGTGTCAGCCGCGCCATGGCCTGGGTCACACTGGCCGGGGCGCTGCTTGTGCCGGCAACGCTCATGGCCGTTGCTGCGTTCGAACCAAGCGGACTTGACGACTGGCTGCGCAGTTCCGTTGACGCCTCCGGTTCCGCTGTCCTCACCCCGGCGACACGGATCGCCACGCTCGCCATCGCCAGCATTCCCGTCATCCTCGCGGTGGCGGTGCTGATGCTGCTCCACAAGCTGTTCCTCGGCTTTTCCAAGGGCGCCGTGCTGGTCCCGGCGAGCGGCAGGATCTTGCGGCACATCGGCCTCATCATCGCCATCCTCGCCCCGCTGGAGATCGTGCTTCGCGCAGCGGCCAGCGTTGTTCTCTCCCTGCCCAACCCGCCGGGCGAGCGGGAGCTCGCCATCGGTATCGGCAGCAGCGATCTCACCACGCTGATCGCCGGAATGCTGTTGATCGTTCTCGGCTGGACGCTGGAGGAAGCCGCTTCGGTAGCGGACGAAAACAGCCGCTTCGTGTAAGAGGAGCGGGTCATGCCGATCATCATCAATCTCGACGTCATGCTGGCGCGCCGAAAGATGCGCTCGCGTGAACTGGCCGAACGCATCGGCATCACCGAGCAGAACGTCTCCCTGCTGAAATCCGGCAAGGTCAAGGGCGTGCGCTTCGAAACCCTGGAACGCATCTGTCAGGTTCTGGAGTGCCAGCCGGGCGACCTGCTCGAATACCGCAACGACGAGGAGGCGACCTGAACCGGTCGCTTCCCCTCGCCCCCGAACACGGAAACCATCGACCGGGCGCGATCTTATCGCCTATGCTGGGCCCGGCTCCGAAGACAACCGTTCCGGGATATCCGTGCCATGCTGCGCCTTCTGCTGTTGAGACACGCCAAGTCCGACTGGAGCGATGCCGCCCAGATCGATTTCGACCGGCCGCTGAACATACGCGGACAGCGGGCCGCCCCGCAGATGGGCGCGCATATGGCCCGGCATGGGCTGGTGCCCGACAAGGTGCTGTGTTCCAGCGCCCGCCGCACCCGCGAAACCCTCGGGCTGATTCTGCCCCACCTGTCCGGCAACATGGAGATCCGCGTCACCCGCGACCTTTATGAGGATGGAGAGCTGGACTACGTCGACAGCATCCGCGCCCTCGGCGGCGGCGCCCGCACCGTCCTCGTGATCGGCCACAACCCGGCGATGCAGGACACGGCGCTGGAGTTGATCGGCGAGGGCAACCCCGCCTTGCGCGAGAGCATCGCCACCAAGTTTCCCACCGCTGCCCTCGCGGTGGTGGATTTCGCCATCAACCGCTGGTCCGATGCCGAGCGTGGCAGCGGCCGGGTGGTTGCCTATTGCCTGCCGCGCCAGTTGCCCGGCGGCGCCCTGCCGCCCCTGGCCGCCACACCTCTCGGCCCCCCGCCCCTGGCCGCCAACGACGGCGGCAACGGCGGGGGCGGCTCGTCCGAACCGGAGTAGACACGCCCTGGACATGGTCAGGGGCGGTTGCGGCCGGCGCCCATACTCCCCACATGGCCGGTCGGAGAAAAAACACGTGGCACAACGCAACTTCCTCTCACGGCTGGGCGATGAGCTCCGCTATTCCCTCGACAACCTGACGGAGACGGTCGGTGACCTGGCGGTACCAACGGTGCGGCTCGGCGTCACCGGCCTGTCGCGCGCCGGCAAGACCGTGTTCATCACCGCCCTCATACACAATCTGGTGAATGGCGGCCGCCTGCCCATGTTTGACGCCTCCGCCGAGGGGCGGATCGCCCGGGCCGCGCTGGAGCCGCAGCCCGATGACGACGTGCCGCGCTTCGATGTCGAGGCGCATGTGGAGACCCTGCTGAACGAACGGCTCTGGCCGCAATCCACCCGGCGAATCTCCGAACTGCGGCTGACCATCGAGTTTGAATCGGCAAGCCTCCTGTCGCGCACCCTCGGCCGGGGCCGGCTGCATCTCGATATCGTCGACTATCCGGGCGAGTGGCTGCTCGACCTGCCGCTTCTGGAAAAGGACTTCCGCAGCTTCTGCGAGGAAGCTCTGGCCCGCGCCCGCGACCCGGCCCGGGCGGACGTCGCCGCGCCCTTTCTTGCCGCCCTCGCCGCCGCCGATGCCAGAGCGGAGGCTGCCGAGCCGACCGCCCGGCTTCTGGCCAGCCGCTACACCGACTATCTGGGCGCCTGCCGCGCCGATGAGCGGGCGCTGTCGATGCTGCCGCCCGGCCGTTTCCTGATGCCGGGCGATCTGGAAGGCTCGCCCGCCCTCACCTTCGCCCCGCTCGATCCGGCGACGCTGGAGGGATCGCCGCGCCCCGGCTCCCTGGCGGCGATGATGGAGCGGCGCTTTGAGGCCTACAAGAAACACATCGTGCGCCCGTTCTTCCGCGATCACTTCGCCCGGCTCGACCGGCAGATCGTGCTGGTCGACGCACTGAACGCCCTCAATGCCGGCCCGGCGGCCCTGCGCGACCTGGAAGCGGCGCTGGCGGAAATCCTTGCCGCCTTCCGGCCCGGGCGGGTCTCCCGTCTGTTCTCCATCTTCACCCGGCGGATCGACCGGATCCTGTTCGCCGCCACCAAGGCCGATCACCTGCACCGGGCCGACCATGACCGGCTCGAAGCCATCCTGAAACGCACCGTCGCCCGCGCCATCGAGCGGGCGGAATACTCCGGTGCCGATGTCGATGCGCTGGCCCTTGCCGCCATCCGCGCCACCCGTGAGGCCAGCGTCACCCACGACGGGGAAACCATGCCCGCCATCCTCGGCACACCCCTGCCCGGCGAACGGGTCAATGGCGACACCTATGACGGCAACACCGAAATCGCCCTCTTCCCCGGCGACCTGCCGGACGATCCCGAAGAGGTGTTCGCCGGCAGCGAGGCGCGCAACCCGCCGGTCCGCTTCGTCCGCTTTCGCCCCCCCGCCCTGCAGACCACCGCCGAGGGGGCAACCCTCTCGCTGCCGCACATCCGCCTTGACCGGGCGCTGCAATTCCTGATCGGAGACCATCTGGCATGACCGGCCCGGACCATCCGCCGGACGGCGCGGCACACCGCCGCCGCCCGGACCGCGAACGCAAACCCGCCGCCTTTCGTCTCGATGACGCCCGCGTGCGCCTCGACAGCGATGCGCATGAGGCCCTGACACGGGGCGAGACCCGTGTCGTTCCCACCGGCGCCACCGCCCCGCGTCAGGCCGCGGCGACACCGGAGCGCAGCCCCCGGGGCGTTTCCTGGGGACGCTGGCTGACCATCGGCCTGGGCGGGCTGGCCTCGCTGGCCATCGGCCTGTCGATCGACGCGCTGATCCGCGACCTGTTCGCCCGCACGGACTGGCTCGGCTGGCTGGCGGTGGCGCTGGCGGGCCTGGCGGCAATGGCCCTGCTCGGCCTGATCCTGCGCGAGGTCACCGGCCTTTTGCGGCTGAAGAAGATCGACGAGATCCGCACCAGCCTGACGGCGGCGGCGGAGGACGACGACGACGCGACGGCGCGCGCGGGCCTGCGCCAGTTGATCGCCCTTTACCGGGAGCGGCCGGAAACCGCCCGGGGACGGCGCGCCCTCACCGACCATCTCGGCGAGGTGATCGACGGCCGCGATCTGGTCATTCTCGCCGAACGGGATCTCTTGAAGCCGCTCGACGCCCGGGCCCTGCGGATCGTCAACGACAGCGTCAAGCGGGTCTCGCTGGTCACCGCCATCTCGCCGCGCGCCGTGCTCGATCTTGCCATCGTCCTGGTCGAGAACCTCCGGATCATGCGGCGCATTTCCGCGCTCTACGGTGGCCGGCCCGGGGTCTTCGGCTTCCTCCGCCTCGCCCGCCACGTCGCCGCGCATCTGGCGGTGACCGGCGGCATGGCGGCCGGCGACAGCCTGGTGTCGCAACTGCTCGGCCACGGGCTTGCCGCGCGCCTCTCCGCCCGTCTCGGCGAGGGTGTGATCAATGGACTTCTGACCGCCCGGGTCGGCATCGCCGCCATCGAGGTCTGCCGCCCGGCGCCCTTCATCGCCGCGCGCGGTCCCAATGTCTCCGATGTCATGGGCGAGTTGTTCAAGGGCGACCCGGAGGCCCAGGCGCTGCTGGAAGAGGCCAAGGCCGCCCCGCCGCGAAAGGACTGATTGTCCTCCCTCAGGCTGCAAGATGACTGGCGAAGCGCCCTTGCTCTTCGTATAACAGAGCCATGTTCATCACCTTCCTCACCAACCTGCGCGATGCGGGCGTTCCTGTCTCCTTGCGCGAATACCTGACGCTGATGGAAGCGTTGAAGGCCGATCTTGCGGACAAGAAGGTAGAGGATTTCTACTTCCTCGCCCGCACCTGCCTGGTCAAGGACGAGATCAATCTCGACAAGTTCGACCGGGTCTTCGCCTCCACCTTCAACGGGCTGGAGCTGGGCGGCGGCGGCGACGGGACCGAGCCGCGCGAGCTGCCCGAGGACTGGCTGCGCAAGCTCGCCGAAAAGCACCTCACCGAGGAAGAGAAGGCCGAGATCGAGGCGCTCGGCGGCTTCGAGAAACTGATGGAGACCCTGCGCGAACGGCTGAAGGAGCAGGAAGGTCGGCATCAGGGCGGCAGCAAGTGGATCGGCACCGCCGGCACCTCGCCCTTCGGCGCCTATGGCTACAATCCCGAAGGGGTGCGCATCGGCCAGGCGGAAAGCCGGCACCGGCGCGCGGTCAAGGTCTGGGACAAACGCACCTTCAAGGATCTCGACGACACGGTCGAGTTGGGCACCCGCAACATCAAGGTGGCGCTGAAACGGCTGCGCCGCTTTGCCCGCAGCGGCGCGGCGGAGGAACTCGATCTCGATCACACGATCCAGTCCACCGCCCACAAGGGGCTACTCGACATCAAGATGCGCCCCGAACGGCGCAATGCCATCAAGGTTCTCTTGTTCTTCGACATCGGCGGCTCGATGGACGACCACATCCGGGTTTGCGAGGAGCTTTTCTCCGCCGCCCGCACCGAATTCAAGGTTCTGGAGTATTTCTACTTCCACAACTGCCCGTATGAATTCGTCTGGAAGAACAACGCCCGACGCCATTCGGAGCGGATCCCCACCTTCGATGTGCTGCACACCTACGGGCCGGACTACAAGCTGATCTTCGTCGGCGACGCCTCGATGAGCCCCTATGAGATCGCCTATGCGGGCGGCTCGGTGGAGCACTGGAACGAGGAGCCCGGATCGGTCTGGCTGGAACGGCTGACCTCGCACTACGCCAAGAGCGTCTGGCTCAATCCCGTGCCCGAGCAGCACTGGTCCTTCACCCATTCCATCGAGATGATCCGGACCCTGATGGGCGGGCGACATTTCCCACTGACCCTCGACGGGCTCGACAACGCGATGAAGGAGCTGTCGCGGTAGTCTGGCGTCACATCATCGAGCGGATCCGGGATTCATATTTACCCTGATATATTCAAATAGAAATTACTAAGGGAAAGCACGACATAACTCAGGATTGAACGAAGTATACACGAATGCAACCTTATGTATACTTAATAGAATAGAAAGAGATTTTCTTGATTCTCGCCGATATCGAAACCAAAAAAAGCGACATCGGTCATGGCAACGCTTCGAATTTCGGCAAAAATACCGCTACTTATAGTCGCAATCGCTGCGGCAACCTCCCTTGCAACGGGCATCGCGGCCTATGTGTCCTCAAGCGCCCAGCTTTCGGAGGCCGCCTCCAATTCGATGGTTGCCCTGGTGCACGCACGCAAGGAACAGCTTGCGGATTATCTTGGCAGTATCGAGGAAGACCTCAAGCTGACCGCAAGCAATGAGACGGTGATTGACGCGCTTGCCGAATTCGACAGAACCTATGGAGAGCTCGGAACCTCGCCGAATGCGGCCCTGCGCAAGGCCTACATCACCGGCAACCCCAACCCGGCCGGGCAGAAGCACAAGCTCGATGCCGCCGCCGACGGCAGCGACTACAGCAAGGCCCATGCGCGGTATCATCCCTGGTTCCGCAAGTATCTGGAATCTCGCGGCTACTATGACATCTTCCTGATCAATGCCGATGGCGACCTGGTCTATTCGGTGTTCAAGGAAAACGACTACGCCACCAACATTCTGGGCGGCGAGTGGAGCGGCGCCGATATCGGCAAGGTTTTCCAGACCGTGAAGGCCAATCCGGCCGCCGGCCGCATCGGTTTCACCGATTTTGCGCCCTATGCCCCCTCCGCCGGCGCCCCTGCCAGCTTCATCGCCACACCGGTGCTTGATGCTCGCGGCGCCTTCGCCGGCGCGTTGATCTTCCAGATGCCGATCGACCGTCTCAATGGCATCATGGCGGAGAGCGCCGGACTTGGCGAAAGCGGCGAGACCTTCCTTGTCGGCTCCGATTTCCTGATGCGCACGGAAACCCGTTTCCGCAAGGCTGGCGATCCCTCGACCATTCTCAAGCGCAAGGCCGACACACCAACGGTTCGCGCGGCGCTTGCTGGACAATCCGGCGCCCAGCACATCGCCGACTATCGCGGCGAGCCGGTGCTGTCGGCCTATATCCCGCTTGCCTTCAACGGCCTGACCTGGGCGCTGATGGCCGAGATCGATGAAGAAGAAGTGCAGCGGCCGGTGGTGCAGATGCGCAACCAGATCCTGATGCTCGGTCTTGGCGTCGTGGTGCTGATGGCCTCGATCGGCTTCTTCTTCGCCCGCACCATCTCCAAGCCGATCGCCGCCATGAACGTGGCGATGGCCTCGCTTGCCGAGGGCAAGCTGGAAACCGAGATCCCTTACACCCAGCGCAGCGACGAGATCGGCGACATGGCCTCCGCCGTGCAGGTGTTCAAGGACAATGCGCTTGAGGTGAAGCGTCTGGAAGAGCAGCAGGCCGAAGCCGCCGCCCGCAGCGAGGCGGAAGCCCGCGAGATGCGCGAGCGCATGGCCCAGGACTTCGAGGCGGCCATCGGCGGCATCGTCGACACCGTCGCCTCCGCCGCCACCGAGATGCTCTCCGCCGCCCAGACCCTGTCCTCGACGGCAGAGGAAACCTCAAGCCGCTCCGCCACCGTCGCTTCGGCGGCCGAGGAAGCCTCCACCAACGTTCAGGCCGTCTCCGGTGCCGCCGAAGAGCTGTCCAGCGCCATCGCCGAGATCAACCGCCAGGTCAGCGACTCCCAGGAGATTTCGCAAACGGCGGTGCGCAATGTCGAAGTCACCAACCAGCGGGTCGGCGAACTGACCACCGCCGCCGACAAGATCGGCCAGGTGATCGCCCTGATCACCGACATCGCCGAACAGACCAACCTTCTGGCCCTCAACGCAACCATCGAGGCGGCCCGCGCCGGAGAGGCCGGCAAGGGCTTTGCCGTCGTCGCCGCCGAGGTCAAGGAACTGGCCAGCCAGACCGCCCGCGCCACGGAAGACATCGGCCATCAGATCAAGGGCATCCAGGGCGCGACCCAGGAAACCGTGACGGCCATCGATTCCATCGGCGAGACCATCGGCCAGATCCGTGCCGTCTCCACGGCAATCTCCGCCTCGGTGGAGCAGCAGGGCGCGGCCACCCATGAAATCGCCCGCAACATCGAGCAGGTGTCCATGGGCATGCATGATGTCACCTCCAACATCACCGGCGTCAGCTCCGCCGCCAGCGAGACCGGCCAGTCGAGCGGCCAACTCGTCGAGGCGGCCAACGAGCTGTCCCGTCAGTCGGAAATGCTGCGCACGGAGGTGACCAACTTCCTGCGCCAGGTGCGCGCCGCCTGACCGGCGCGGCGCTTTCTGCCGTCTGAGGCGGGTCCATGGCCGATTGCAGATGACGCCCCCCGTGCCCCCTCGGCACGGGGGCGTTTTCTTTTTGCCCCAGGCCTACCCGGCGAAATACCGCCCCGGCGTGACGCCAAAGGCCTTCTTGAACGTGGCGACGAAGGCACTCGGCCCCTCATAGCCGAGCCGGTCGGAAATCTCGCCGACCGCAGTGCCTTGCGACAGCCATTCCACCGCCTTCATCAGCTTCGCCTGCCGGCGCCAGGCGCGAAAGGTCAGCCCGGTCTCGCGCGAGAAATGCCGCTCGAAGGAGCGCAGCGACAGGTGGGCGCGCGCCGCCAGCTCCTCCACCGCGACCTCCCGTGCCGGATCCTCCGCCAGCGGCGCCACCGCCGCGCGCAATCGCTCCGTCTGCGGCAACGGCAGATGCAGCGGCACCGCCCGCGACCCGGCGATCTGGTCGACCAGCACATGCGCCAGCCGCGCCGTCGCCGACCCTTTCGCATAATCCGGCGCCGAGGCCATGAAGGCCGAAATCAACTCCCGCAACAGCGGTGTCACGTGGACGACGCTGGTGCGCCCCGGTAGGCTCCCGAAATCTTCGGTGCGAATGTAGAGAAAGCGAATATCCGTCGCCGTGTGATAGGTGGAGCAGTGCACCACCCCCGGCGGCAACCAGATCGCCCGCTCCGGCGGCACGACAAAGCTGCCCTCCTGGGTCTGCACCGTCACCGACCCGCGCTGGATGTGAAACAGCTGCGCCCGATCATGGGAATGCGGGGTGGTCTCCGATCCGCGCGCCTGCTCGCCGACGAAGGAAATGATCGGATCCGGATGGTCCTCCGGCTGAGGACCGTAGCGCAGCGGATGGATCGTCATGACTCAAGTCTCCTGCGGACGGGGCACCACAACGCCCGTCCGTTCCCTACGCCGGCACGGACCAGAACGCGCGCGCCTCGACAGGCAGATCGGCGAGGCATCGCTCGAACGCCTGCCCATCGACACAGCCCCGGACCGCCGCCGCCACATCGGCGATGCAGCTATCGGGCGCGAAATTATGGTGCTGGCGCACCGCCTGCACCTCTCGGGTGAGCGTAGCGCGATCGACAAAGGGAACCACTGCTTGCGCCGGATCCCATTCGGCCACGAAAAGCGCCCGCGCCATGGCCGGCAAGGTCTGCGCGAAGCGGATCCCCTCCGCTGGCGTCAATCGCCTCCGGAAGACCAGAAACACCGCCTGCACCATCGTCCACGACTGATTGCGGGTCGCCAGATCCGCAGCCTCCCGCGCCAGGCTCAACAGCCGGTCGAACTCCGCAGCGGCGAGTTGATAGTCGCGTGGCATGGGCATGTCGCTCGCCTTCCCCTGATCGCAGCCCTCTTGCCCGTTGCACACGGAACATCGGAGACCGATCCTGACGTATCATAGACATAATCTGACAAAATAGCGATAACGCGGCAACCTCTCTCCGGGGTATTACGGAGATGGTCGCGCCTGGTTGGACGCGGAAGAGCGATACCGCTTCCCGTCACCCGGCCCGGCCTCATGCCTGTTTCTGTTCGTCCACACCGGACCATTCCCGGTCCTTGCGGGCGTTCGACCGTCCCGTACGCCCTGAAGGTCTTGGTAAAATGACGTCGCCCGCCACCTCCACCGCCCCCCTGCCGCCGACGGCACCGGAAATTCGCACCGGCTGGCGCTCGCCGCTGGTGATGCTGATGGTCATGGCCGCTGCCATGCAGCTTTCCTTTGCCGCCTGGTGGAACCTGATGAACAATTTCGCGGTGCAGGAGCTTGCCTTCACCGGCCGCGAGATCGGCATTCAGCAGTCGATCCGGGAAATCCCGGGCTTTCTCGCCTTCACCGCAATCTATGTGCTTCTGATCATGCGCGAGCAGACGCTCGCCTATCTGTCGCTCGCCTTCCTCGGCATCGGCGTCGCGGTCACCGGCTACTTCCCGACGACCTGGGGCTTCTACCTGACCACACTGGTGATGTCGGTCGGCTTCCACTACTACGAGACCATGAACCAGTCCCTGTCGCTGCAGTGGCTGCCGAAACAGACCGCTGCTGCCGGCATGGGCAAGATCATCTCCGTCGGCGCCTTTGCCCAATTGATTGCCTATGGCCTGATCTTCGTCGCCTGGAAGACCTTCAACCTGAGCTTCGCCACGGTCTTCCTGATCGCCGGGCTGCTGACCCTGTGCGTGCTCGCCTTTCTGGTGATCGCCTATCCCCAGTTTCGCGAAGGCGTGCCCCAGCGCAAGCAGCTGGTGCTGCGCCGCCGCTACTGGCTCTACTATGCGCTGACCTTCATGGGCGGCGCCCGGCGCCAGATCTTCATCGTCTTCGCCGGCTTCCTGATGGTGGAGCGCTTCGGCTATGACGTGCACGAGGTCGCCGGCCTGTTCCTGCTGAACGGGGTGTTCAACATGCTGCTGGCGCCGAAGATCGGTCAGTTGATTGTCCGGTTCGGCGAACGCACCGCCCTCACCTTCGAATACATCGGCCTGATCGGCGTGTTCGCAACCTATGCCTTCGTCACCAATCCGACGCTGGCCGCCGCCCTTTATGTGATCGACCACGCCTTCTTCGCCGTGGCGATTGCCATGAAGACCTATTTCCAGAAGATCGCCGACCCGGCCGACATCGCGCCGACCGCCGGCGTCGCCTTCACCATCAACCACATCGCCGCCGTCTTCATCCCGGCGCTGTTCGGTCTGATCTGGCTGGTGTCCCCTGCCGCCGTCTTCCTGATCGGCGCCGGCATGGCCGCGATCAGCCTGTTCCTGGCCCGTCTCGTGCCGCAGGATCCGCGCGAGGGCAACGAGGTCACCTTCTTCTGGCAACGCCCGGCCGCCGCACCGGCCGAATAACGCCCCAACCGACACACAAAAAAGGCGCCTGTCTCACCGGACGGGCGCCCTGACTGCTGACAAACCGCAAGGCCGGCGTTCCGCGTCAGGGACCTCACCCACGTCATCAACTCACTGCGGCGACTTCGTCTCTCATGCGGGCATTGAGGATGACGATGATCTTGCGCATGAGGGAAACGAATGCCCTACGCCTCGGCGTCATCCCGGGCAAGCCTCAAGCGCGACCCGGGATCGGGGAGCCGAAAGGCGTGCGTTTTCAATCAGCTGGAGCCGCGAGGCCGTGGCTCTCCGGTCCCGGATCTCCGCTTCGCTTACGTCCGGGAGGACGCGGAGTGTGGGGCTTTGTCATCACACTCAGCGCTTGCGCCACCGGACGGGCGCCTTTCAAGTGCGATCTTGCCACGATGACATCGCTGATCGCGGTGTCTTGCGTGTCGAGAGGTCAAAGCTCTGGCAGGCTCAGCGCCAGCGGCTGAAGCCCAATGCCTTCAGCCAGCGCGAAGACCCAGGCTCAGGCCTGGCGCTCGGGAATGCGCACCACCAGACCGTCGAGCGCATCGCTCACCTTGATCTGACAGGACAGCCGCGAGGACGGCTGCACGTCATAGGCAAAGTCAAGCATGTCCTCTTCCATCGCCTCTGGCGCGCCGGTGGCCGCCGCCCAGGCATCATCCACATAGACATGACAGGTGGCGCAAGCGCAGGCACCGCCGCATTCCGCCTCGATCCCGGGCACCATGTTCTTGATGGCGTTTTCCATCACCGTCGATCCGGCGGGCGCGTCCACGACGGTCTCGGCTCCGTCGGCGGTGATGTAGGTGATCTTTGGCATGGGCTGGCGGTCTCGGCATTGTAGGACGAATGGGATTTCCGTCCACCGACATACCCAATCAGCGCCAAAGGTCAAGCGCAACCGTCACCACCCTACGAGATTTTCACCACCACAGGTTGCTGTCAGACCAGCCCGTCAATGAAGAAACGTGCCTCTTCGATTGCCGCCCGCAAGGGGGAAAGATCCGCCGGCTCACCGGAGCGCAACGCCGCTTCCGCCACCTCCGCCGCCGCCGAGACCTTCCAGGCGCCAATGCCCCTGGCCGAACCGCTGATGGTGTGCACCGTATCGGCAAGGTCCGCCGCCGCTTCCTGTGCGTCGATCCGCCCCATCAAAAGCTCCGCCTGCCGGGCGAACAGCAAGAGCACCTCCCGCGCCAGATCCCGGTCGCCGAGCGTGTGCCGCGACAGATGCGCCAGATCGATCGGCGCCGGGTCCCGTGCTGCACTCGCGTCCGGGCTCTCGGCCGTCGCCATCTGCCTCATGGTCGTCCCCTTCCCCTTCACCTTGCAAGCGGGTCTCGCTGCACCCGCTGATTCCGCCTGAAACCGGACACCGCGCCCCGCAGGAGGCCAGTTTTGCCGACATCGGCGAAAGCGACGTTAAGGAAAACGGGCGAGAACCACCTCGCCTTCCAACAAAGTGAATCTTTGGTTAACGGAAATAAACGCATTTGAACGGCTTTGCGGGTACGGCCCAGGCGCACCCGACCACGCACGCCGAAAGCGCCGCGCCAAAGCCGTTGAGGCCTGCCCATAGAGGTGTGAGATCGACGCGCCCGGACCGCTCAGCCGTCGGGGTCGGCAACCGCCCGGCGCCCTTCCTGCATCAGCCGGCAAACCAGCCAGTCAGGCTTGATTGGATTGGAAAACCAAGGCTCTGCCCAACCGCAGGCGAGGCATGCATGGATCGTTTTCTCCGGCACCTTGCGCCCCTCGGCATCGAACAGCGGCAGTTTCCCACCCGCCTGATCGAGCCCCCGGCGCAGCCAGGCCCGCTGCGCGCGGGTCGGCTTGCGCATCGGCGAACGGGATCCGTGCCGGGCTCCGGCACGCTTCGAAGCGCCATTTTCGACTTCGTTTCGAGCACGAGCCATCTCCGTCATCCCCTTGTGCGGATTCTGCAAATTCTTGTTCACCTGTTAGGATTGTGTCATTAGCTAAGGGGATGCGGCAAGGTTGGGAAACGTATGTTTCGGGTCAGAGGCCGACCCGACATGCGGCGTTTTCCCGCCATCTCGTCCTCCGGTGCCCGGCGCCGGAACCGAGAGCTGTGCCGTGAGGTTTTACGGCGCGCTGAACAGCGCCGTGGCACCCGATGTGTAACGAGTACGGACGCGAGGCGAGTTGAACATGGCAAATCCCCCGAAGGTGAAGGATCCCTCCGAGGCAGCCCTTTCGGCAGTCGAAGAGGCGCTGAAGATCGACTTCGGAGATACGGAAGGGTCCGACGGCGACAGCGCCGCAACCGCCTCCGCCGAAACCAGGGCCCGGCCGGAGGCGACCGGCGGCAAGCCCCTGCCAACCCCCGCCAATGGCGATACGTCGGAGGCGGAAGGCTCAGGCCCCGCGCGCCGGCGCGGTCGCGGCGGCGGCCGCCCCACATCTGCGGCCAATGACGACCGCCGCACCATCGGCAACCTGATCTACGCCTTGCAGCGCCGTCCGTCCGCGGCGCCCTTCTGGTTCGCCCTCGCCCTCACCGTGATCTGGGGTGGCCTCGGCGGCCGCCTCGCCCTGTCCGCCTATTCCGGCGATATCGCCGCGATCTCGTCCTTCGACGATCTCGTCGCCGCGCCGTTCCTCGTTCTGTCCGGCGTCGCCATCCTCGTGCCGATCCTGTTCTTCTGGATCATGGCGCTGATGATCTGGCGCGCCCAGGAGATGCGCATCGTCGCCCGCGGCATGACCGAGGTCGCCCTGCGCCTCGCCGAGCCGGAGGACGTTGCCAAGGAATCCATTCTCAGCGTCGGACAGGCCATCCGCCGCGAGGTCGCCGCCATGGGCGACGGCATCGAGCGCGCCATTGCCCGCGCCAGCGAACTGGAAGTGCTGGTGCACAACGAGGTCTCCTCGCTGGAGCGCTCCTATAACGACAATGAGCTGAAGATCCGCTCTCTGATCGAGGAATTGGTCACCCAGCGCGAGGCCGTGGTCTCCAATGCCGACCGGGTGCGCGATTCCATCACCGGCGCCCATGAGAGCCTTGCCGCCCAGCTCACCTCCACCTCGGAGAAGATCGGCAGCATCGCCGACACCGCAACGGAACGCCTCACCGTTGCCATCGACGGTCGTGTCGGCGATCTGACCGCCACCGTCGACAGCCGCGTGCGCGAGATCACCGAGACCTTCAACACCGCTGGCGGCCAGTTGATCGAGAACCTGGCCTCCCATGGCGATTCCTATGTGGAGCGCCTGACCGGCACCGGCCAGAACCTGGTCGACACGATGAACAGCACCGGCACCCTGTTTGCCGAGACGCTGGAAAGCCGCGGTACGGAGATCAACGACCGCTTCGCCGCGACGGCAAGCGAATTCGTGGAGACCCTCACCGCGCGCGGCACCCAGATCAACGACACCCTGGCCAAGACCGGCGATACGGTCGTGGAGACCCTGTCCGGTCGCGGCGAGGAGATCACCACCGCCATCGCCACCACCGGTGGCTCCATCATCGACACCCTGTCCGGGCGCGGCGACGAGATCACCAGCGCCATTGCCAACACCGGCGACAGCATCGTCTCGACCCTGTCGGGTCGCGGCGAGGAAATCACCTCTTCCATCGCCAGCACCGGCGGCTCGATCGTCGCAACCTTGTCCGAGCGCGGCGAGGAAATCACCTCCACCATCGCTTCCACCGGCGACAGCATCGTCAAGACCCTGTCGGGACGCGGTGAGGAAATCACCTCCTCGATCGCCAGCACCGGCGGCTCGATCGTCACCACCTTGTCCGAGCGCGGCGAGGAGATCACCTCCACCATCGCCTCCACCGGCGGCACGATCGTCGAGACCCTGTCGCAGCGCGGCACGGAGATCACCGAGGCACTGACGCTGACCGGCACCACCGTCGGCGACACCATCGCTCAGCGCGGCGACGAGATCACCGCCAACCTGTCGCTGACCAGCGGCAAGCTGATCGACACCATCACCACCCGCACCGAGGGACTGCTGTCCACCCTGGACGAGCGCGTCACCGGCCTCGACACCTCGCTGGCCAACACCGGCGACCGGGTGGTGGAGAGCATTTCCCTGCGCGGCCAGGAGGTTACCGACACCATCTCCGTCAAGGGCGCGGAGATCGTCGAGACCCTCTCCTCGCGCACCAACGAGGTCGCCGAGATCCTGCGCGGCACCGGCGAGTCCATCGTTGTCGATCTGTCCCTGCGCGGCGGCGAAATCGCCTCCAAGCTGGACGAGACCGCCGGCAGCCTGTCGGAGACCATCACCGTGCGCGGCACCGAGCTGGCCGACCGGCTCGGCTCCGTCGGCGAGAAGATCCACCAGGCGATCTCCGTCAATGGCGAAGCCCTCGACAGCCGTCTGGAGCAGCGCAGCCGCGAAATGGCCACGCTCATCGACAGCCAGACCAGCTCGTTCCGCGAGACGCTGGAGACGGCGGCCGCCTCGCTCAACACCTCGCTGGAGAAGCACACCTCCAGCTTCGCCCTCACCCTGTCGGAGACCGGCACCGAGCTGGCCCACCTGATCGGGTCGCGCGGCGAGCGGGTTGCCGGCGAGCTGACCGCCATCGGCGACAAGCTGGACAACACCCTGGGTGCACGCGGCGCCAGCCTGCAGGAGGGCCTCTCTGGTCATCTGCAGCGGATGGAGTTCCTGATCGACGAGCGCGGCACCTCGCTGGTGTCGTCCTTCGAGCGGCGCACCGCGGATCTCGGCGAGACCCTCGACGGGCGGATCGAGTCTCTCAACACCACCTTCGATCTGCGCGCCTCCGCGCTTGGCGAAACCCTCGACACGCGGATCGACACGATCAGCGCGACCCTGGGCGACCGCACGGCACGGTTCGAGGTCTCCCTTGATGAGCGCGCCGGCACCCTGGCCCGCACCATCGACAACCGGATCGAGACGATCACCACGGCCCTGGGCGACCGCACTGCGCAGTTCGAAACCTCTCTCGATGCGCGGGCCGGCACCCTGGCCAGCACCATCGACAGCCGGATCGAAGCCATCAACGCCACCCTGGGCGACCGCACCGCGCAGTTCGAGACCACCCTCGAAGCCCGCACCGGCGCCCTGGCCGAGACCATCGACAGCCGTGTCGAGGCCATCAACGTCACCCTGGGCGACCGCACCGCGCAGTTCGAGACCACCCTCGAAGCCCGCACCGGCGCCCTGGCCGAGACCATCGACAGCCGTGTCGAGGCCATCAACGCCACCCTGGGCGACCGCACCGCGCAGTTCGAGACCACCCTCGAAGCCCGCACCGGCGCCCTGGCCGAGACCATCGACAGCCGCGTCGAGGCCATCAACACCACCCTGCGCGACCGCACCACGCATTTCGAGACCACCCTCGAACAGCGCACCGGTTCGCTGGCGGAGACCATCGACAGCCGCACCGAAAAGCTGTCCGAAGCCCTCAACGCCCGGACCGTTGCCATGGCCGATATCCTGGAGGACCGCTCCGAGGCGATCACCCTCCAGCTTTCCACCAAGGTGGAGGAGGTCAGCGCCTCGCTCGGCAACCGCGCCGAGGAGATCGGCAACAGCCTGTCGGCGCGCTCGGAAAGCATCGGCCGGTCGATCGAAATGCATCTGGCCAGCTTCGAAGGCAAGATCAGCGAGAAGGTCGAACTGGCCGCGACGTCCATGTCGGAGAAGGCCGAGCATCTGGCCGAGACCATGTCGACCGGCACCGAACGCATCGACCAGGCGCTGGACGCCCGCGCCCGTCAGATCAGCGAGACGCTGATCGCCCGGACCCGCGAGATCGCCACCGCCTTCGTCGACGGTCAGAACGAGATGTCCCATGCCCTCGACGAGCGGCTGACGGACGCCGGTGCGGTGCTGTCGCGTCAGAGCCAGGAACTCACCGAAACCCTGTCCGACCGGATCGCCGAGATCAATGTGTCGCTCGGCTCCAAGGTGTTCGAGGTCGCCGAGACCCTCGACAACCGTTCGGCGGAGCTGGAACGCATCCTCGCCGACCGTCTGGCGGCGATTTCCGGCACCCTCTCCTCCGAGAGCGAGCGGGCGCGCCTGATCCTGACCGATGTGCTGACCGAGGCCGGCGGCACGGTCGAGCGCATGTCCGGCATCCTGACCGGCGAAGGCGACAAGCTGCGTGAGATCGTCGAGACGACCCTCGACAGCGCCACCGAGAAGCTCGGCGGCGAGGGCGCGCGTCTGCGTCAGATCATTCTCGGCTCGGTCGGCGAAGCGCGTGGCGCGATGCAGAGCGAGAGCGAGAAAGCGGCCGACGCCATCATCCAGGCGCTCAACACCGCCACCGGCTCCCTGTCGAGCGAGAGCGAGCAGGTCCGCGACCTCTTGTTCTCGGCCATCGGCGAAGCGGCCCGGTCGCTGGCAGCGGAAAGCGAGAAGGCCCGCACCCTGTTCGTCGGCTCCCTGTCGGAGATGAGCGGTGCGCTTGGCGGCGAAAGCGAAAAGGTTCGCGAGGACCTGACCCGCACCGTCGCCGAGGTGTCCGGCACCCTGACCGCCGAGAGCGAGCAGGCCCGTGTCGTGCTGGCCCGGACCATGGAGGAGATCCAGAACATCGTTGCCGGCGAGGCCGATGGGGTTCGCTCCAAGGTGGCTGGCGCGGTTCGCGAAGCGGCCGAGCTTCTGTCCGAGCGCGGCCAGGCGGTCGCCGACGATCTGCTCGCCCGTGCCGATGCGCTCAATCAGGCGCTTGAGGAGCGCACCGGCACCCTGTCCGAGCTTGTCGCCACCGATGGCAATGCCCTCGTCAAGGCGATCGAGGCTCGCGCGCAGGATCTCACCGGCCGTGTCGGCGAGGTGCATGACGCGATCCTCGAAGCCATCACGGTCAAGGGCCGGGATGTGGCCGACAGCTTCGCCCGCACCGGTCTCGACGCCACCCGCTCGCTGATGGAGGCAGGCGACCAGCTGGTTGCGCGCCTCGACGAGCGCAGCAAGTCGGCGGCCGAGATCCTGTCCGGCACCAAGGACCAGCTCGAAAGCGACATCACCGCCCTGCTCAACCGGCTCACCCAGTCGAACGCGCAGCTCAGTGAGGTCGTGGAGAACGCCGGGACCAACCTGGGCCAGATCGAAAGCTCCCTGTCGCGCAGCGCCGGGGAATTCCGCACCGCCGTTGACCGCGCCGTTACCGAGACCACCAGTTCGACCGGCCTCATCACCGACCAGACCGGTGTGCTGAAGGAGGTGTCCAACACGGTCCTTTCCGACCTTGCAGCTCTGGCGGGCCGGTTCGAGGAGCACGGACGTCAGCTCACCGATGCGGCCAAGCATCTGGAAGAGACCAACCGCGACGTGGAAACCCGGGTGGGCGAGCGCAAGACCGCCATCGAGGAGGTTGCCGACACGCTGCTGGCCAAGACCGAGGCGGTCGACAGCCTGATGCGGACGTTCTCCAAGCAGCTTGAAACGACGCTCAACGCCGCCGATGACAAGAGCCGCGAAGTCACGCGGATGTTGACCGCGGCGGCGGAAGCCGCCACCGCGGCCGTCACCGAGCAGTTCGAGTCCATGCGCATGTCCGCCGGCATCGAAGGCCAGAAGGCCCGCGAGGCCGTCCGGGCGACCCAGGACGAGATCGTTGCCGAGATGTCCAAGACCCTCGCCGATGCCTCCGAGCGCTTCACCGATGCGACCACGCGCATGCGCGATGTCGCCCGTGATGTGCATCGCGAGCTGGAGAAGACCCGCGGCGAGCTGAAGCGCGGCATTCTCGACCTGCCGGAAGAAGCCGAGCAGTCCGCCTCTGCCCTGCGCAAGGTGGTCAGCGAGCAGGTTCGCGCCTTGAGCGAGCTGTCGGAGATCGTCGCACGGCAGAGCAATGCCCTCGACACCTCCCGGGCTGGCGAACGGGCCATGGCGTCGGCCGGCACCCTTGCCGCACCGCGCGCCGCCGAGCCGGCCCCCCGGCCGGCCGCACCGACCCCCGCTCAGGCACCGACGCCCCAGTCGGTGCGTGGCGAGTTGCGCCGCACGACCCTGAGCGACTTCGAGCCGGCCAAGGCGCCGGAGCGGAGCGAGAAGCGTCCGGCGGCGGATCAGGGACAGCAGGGCAAGGGCTGGGTCAGCGACCTGCTGCGCCGCGCCTCCCAGGACGAGCAGCCGACGAGCGAAGCGGACCAGGCGTCGCCGCGCTCGCCGCTGCAGATGGTGGAGTCGCTGAACTCCCTGTCGATCGACATCGCCCGGGCCATCGATCACGAGACCTTCATCGACCTGTGGGACCGCTACAAGCAGGGTGAGCGTCATGTCTTCACCCGCCGGCTCTACACCCTGCAGGGACAGCAGACCTTCGATGAGATCCGCCAGAAATACGCGCGCGACGCGGAATTCCGGGGGGCCGTCGACCGCTACCTGAAGGACTTCGAGCAGCTCCTGTCGCAGGTCTCGCGCAACGACCGGGACAACGTCATGAGCCAGACCTACCTGACCTCCGACACGGGCAAGGTCTACACCATGCTGGCCCATGCCAGCGGGCGTCTCGACTGATCGTCCTCAACCCTGCCGCCCCTCAACCGGCGGCAGGGCAAGACAACGGCCCTCCCTCGGGAGGGAACCAATAGCAAAGCCCCGTCGCAGCCAGCGGCGGGGCTTTTTTTTCAGGACGGACCTGCCTGGTTCTTCGCGCCCCCTCCCCCCCGCCTGGCGTCAGCACCACCGGGGCCGGAGAGCGGAACGGCCGGCATTTTCATGAGGCTGGAGCCGCAAGGCTGTGGCGCGCCGATCCCGGATCTTCGCATGCGCTTGCGTCCGGGAGGCCGCGTAGAGCGAGGCGCTAGCTGGAGGAAGAATACCCCCGCCTCATCTCTCGGCGTCGTCCCGGCCCCCGAGCCGGGATCGGAGAACCGAAGAGGCCGAGACGGGGCTGGTTTTCAGGGGCGGCACAGCCTTCGCCCTCCTCCCCTCACGTAGTTTCAGCGCCTGTCAGAAGACACCCCGGCAGCCCGCACGCGCGCCAACGCTTCCGCCCCTCATTGCGGCGAGGGACAGGCAGCCTGACTGTATTTTCGTGATGACTGGACCGGACGGCGCCCGGCTCAGACCTGGGTCAGAACCCAGGCGGTCATTTCGCGCAGCACCCGGTCGGCGGCCACGTTCAGGGCCTCGACGGCCTTGGCCACATCGGTGCCGGAGGCGGGAACCTCGGCGCGGAACACACGGCTGGCGCGGGTGCGGCCATTGCGGTCGTTGACGAGCCGGGCCATCACCTCGACCACCGCCCGATCCGCGCCATCGATGCGCAGTTCGAAGGCGCGCAGGTCGGTCTGCAGCTGATAATCGATCAACAGCCCTTCGCCGGGCAGGCCGACACCGCGCAGGCCACCGGTGTTCTCCAGTGCCTGAACAAGCTTGGCCTGCACCACCTTCGGCAGGGTGTCGGTCCAGGCGGCTTTCGGAAAGTAGGTGTAGACCGGCCCGGCATCGACCACGGCGATGGAATTGGTGTCGAGCGACTGCAAGGCACGCGGTTCGGGAACCAGAACCTGACGGCTGGTCGTCCGCACCCGCAGCTGTTCGCCGGTCGGCGTGGTCAGGCCATAGAGCGCATCCGGCCCGCTACTCGCGCAACCGGTCAGGGCGAGAAGTCCCGCAACAACGAACGCCCGGGTCAGATCCGCCATCCGGCGCGCCCGAATCCCCGTCTTGCCAGCCCCATTTTCCATTCTATGCACCACCCCAACCCGAGAATCGCCCCGCGGTGACAACGGACCGAGCGGCAACGGGGCTTTGTAGCAACATTGAAAAGCTGCCAACAACCCCCAGTCGCCCCCGCCCCTGCATTATCGACGCTGCGCCCCGCCGAATGTCGGCTTGTCCGGCCCACCAAAGATCACCCGCTGCGGATTGCGGTCGAGATTGGTGACCGTGCGCTGGATTTCCACCAGCGTCCGGCTGAGCTGGGTCATCGCCGCCGAGAAGTCGGCCGAGCCCCGCTGGGTGAACTTCTGCAAGCCCGCCGTGATCGGCCCCACGCGCTCCGCCAGCACATCTGCCACCTGGCGCACCGAGGCCGCTGCCTTGGTTGCCTCGGCGATGAAGCCCTCGCCATCGCCGTCGACCATCACGCCGACCTTCTCGACGATCCCCTGGATACGGGTTCCGCTGGCATTCAGCTTGGCCGCCAGGTCCTTGGCATCGGTCATGATCTGGTCGATCTCCGGACCGCGTCCCTTCAGGCTGCGCGAGAACTCAGTGGCATTCGCCACCGCTTCAGAGGCATCGTCGATCGCCGTGGTAATCTTTTCCGTGCGCCCGGCGATGCCTGCGGTCAACTGGTCGACCGAGGCGATCACGTTGCTGACCTTGGCCGGATCGACGGCCTCCAGAATACCGTTGACGCTCTCCACGGTGCTCACCAGCTTTTCGCTGACAATCTTGGCGTCCTCGATGACCTCCTTGACCGTCGCCTTCTCCTCGACGGCAAGCTGGGTGACCTGTTCGATGTTTGCCATCGTCTCCGACGTCGAAACGACCAGCCGGTCGATATCGGCCGAGCGATCTTCGAGCACCTTGGCGAAGGCCGCGACCCCATCAACGATCTCGGCGATCGACTGCGGTTCGACCGCGGCGATCACCTTGTCGAATTCCTGGAGGCTCTGGTTCAGGCCTCGGGTGAATTTCTCCAGATCGGCGCCGGCGGCCTCCGCGGTCTTGAGCAACTCGGTCAGCCCATCGGCCGCTCCGGCGACCTTGTGCGTCACCTCCGCCGCGTCATTGACGATGCTGGTGACCTTCTCCGGCGGCACCGCATCGACAATCGCCGTGGCGCTGTCGACCAGCCCCTCCAACCGCCCGGACAGGCGCGTCAGCGCCTCACCGGTGCTGGCGACGCTGCTCATGAAGTTCTCGACCCCATCCGCGTTCTTGGCCAGCGCACCGGAGAAGATCCGCGCATTGGTCATGATCTCGTCCACATCGTCGCGGTTCTCGTTGACGATGGTCTCCACCGCCGCGAGCATGGAATCGGCCCGACCGAGAATATCGCGGGCGCCTTCGACGATATCCTCGAAGGCGGAGCGCTCGGCATAGATCACCGGCGGCTCTTCCGCCTCCGGATCGAGCAACAACGGCGCGGAGAGCGATCCCCCCGAGAGTTCCACATAGGCGATGCCGGACAGGGTGCCGAAGCCGAGCGTTGCCTTGACGTCCTTGCGCAGCGGCGTCGTCGGGCTGACACGGATGGTGGCGATCACGACGCTGGGGTCCTTCGGATCGAAGCCGAGATTGCCCACATCGCCCACCTTGATACCGTTGAACAGCACCTGTCCGCCGACCGAAAGCCCGGTCACCGCGCCTGGAAAGACCACCTTGACGGGCAAGGCGCGTGGCCCTTCCGCCCGGCTGCCGAGCCAATAGATAAACGCAAAGCCGACGAACAGGGTGACGAAGACGAAAGCGCCGATGACGACATAATTTGCGCGGGTTTCCATTCTGACCTCGATTTATGCCTATACCCGACGCAAGGCACGTTCGCCGTTGAAGTAGGACTGGACCCAGGCATTGTCGAAGCGCATCAGCTCTTCGATGGTGCCGGCTCGCAGGACCTTCTTGTCCCCTAATACCGCGACGCGATCGCAAATGGAATGCAGGCTGTCCAGGTCATGGGTGACCATGTAGACGGTCAGACCCAGCGTCTCCCGCAGTTTCAGGATCAGGGCATCGAAGGACGCCGCGCCGATCGGATCGAGCCCCGCCGTCGGCTCGTCGAGGAACACCAGCTCCGGATCGAGCGCAAGCGAGCGGGCAAGACTGGCCCGCTTGATCATGCCGCCCGACAGTTCGGAGGGGAATTTTTCGGCGGCACTGCGCGGCAATCCCACCATTTCCAGCTTGAGAAGCGCCAGCTCATCCATCAGCCGTTCCGACATGCGCATGTGCTCGCGCATCGGCACCTGGATGTTCTGCCGCACATTGAGCGAGGAAAACAGCGCCCCTTGCTGGAACAACACGCCCCAACGCCGCTCCACCGCCAGCCGTTCCTCCGGGGCGGCGTCCTGCAGATTGACGCCAAACACCTCGATGCTGCCGGCCCGGCGCGGGGTCAGCCCGAGAACGGCGCGCATCAGCACCGATTTGCCTGTCCCCGATCCACCGACAAAGCCGAGGATTTCCCGCTTGCGCACGTCGAGATCGAGATCCTTCAGCACCAGCACCGGCCCGAAGCCGACGGTGACGCCGCGCGCGCGCAGGATCACATCGTCGTCATCGCCATGCGGGGCCTTTGTCAGCGGATCGTTCAGCGGATTGGCCATCTGTCAGATCCCGATCGAGGAGAAGAAAATCGCGAACAGACCGTCGACGACGATCACCATGAAGATCGCCTTCACCACCGACAAGGTGGTGTGACGGCCCAGCGATTCGGCCGATCCGGACACTTTCATGCCTTCCACGCAGGCAACGAGGCCGATGATCAGCGCCATGAACGGCGCCTTCACCAGCCCCACCAGCAGCGTGTCCGTGGACACCGCCACCTGCATCAGGTCGATGAACACACGCGGCGGAATATCGAGATAGACCCAGCTCACCAACCCGGCGCCGAACAGCGCCGCCAGATCGGACAGGAACGTCAGCACCGGCAGCGCCAGGATCAACGCCAGCAGGCGCGGGATCACCAGCACCTCGGTCACATGCAGGCCGATGACATGCAGCGCGTCGATTTCCTCGCGCATCTTCATCGAACCCAGCTCCGCGGTGAAGGCCGAACCGGAGCGGCCGGCCACCATGATCGCCGTCAGGATCACCCCGATCTCACGCAGGACGAGGACGCCCGCCAGGTCGACCACGTAGATATCGGCACCGAATTGCTTGAGATAGAAGCCGCCCTGCTGCGAGATGATCGCGCCGATCAGGAAGCTCATCAGCATGACAATCGGCACCGCGCCAATGCAGGAGCGGTCGAACTGGTTGGCGACCGACTTCAGCCGCAGGCAGCGCGGCCGTACGAACACCCCCGACAGCACCGTCACCATCGAGCCGACGATGTGCAGCACCGCGACCGCATCCTTGCAGACCTCGACCACCTGCCGGCCCGTCATCTCCAAGAGCCGCACCAGTGACAGCGGATGGCGTTCCGGCACCCATTCCGGCGGGTGATGCTGCTCCACTTCGGAAAGCAGCGCGCGGTAGGAGCCCTCCAGCCCGGTGATGATGACCCGGCGCCCCTGAAACTCCAGTTCCGCCTGCAGGCGGTGCAGCAGCCATGCCCCCGCCGTGTCGAGGCCATTGAGCCGCGACAGGTCGAGAATCACCTTCGCCGCGGGCGGCACGGCAAGATCGGCCAGCGCCGCCTCCAGAACCTCGCTGTGAAAGATCGTCCAGGGGCCTTCGGCAACGACGCGGCAGGTATGCGCATCGCCGGAAACGCTCAGTCTTGGTAGATCTTGTGCCGCATGGATCGTCATGACTGTCTTGCGTCGCCTCTTGCCGGCCATCCCGAAGGCCACGTATACCTTGCAGCCGCTGCCAGCGTCCAGATTGGCGGCACCTTCTGCCCGGCAAGGCGGCAACAGACCCGCTGCGACCGGAAACGGAACACATTCAATCGCTCAAGGAGCCTTCGATGGAAATCGCCCATCCTTACCTGCTCTTCCTGGGGGATGTCCCCGATGCGCTGGCCGCCAAGACCGGTCTTGGCATTGTCGACTGGCGCCGCGATTGGTGCCTGGGGCAATACCGCCTGCCGGGCTGCAAGGCCGATGCCGCGCTCGACGAGATGACCCCGAAGGAGGCCGCCGCCGCCGGTGTGCGTACCATGGTGATCGGCGCCGTCAATGCCGGCGGTGTGCTTCCTGAGCATTGGGTTGCCTCGGTGGTGGACGCGCTGGAAGCGGGACTGGATGTCGCCAGCGGCCTGCACATGCGCCTCGGCGCCGTTCCCGCGATCCGGGAAGCGGCGGAACGCACCGGCCGCAAGCTCTTCGACGTGCGCCATTCCGACGAGCGATTCGACACGGGCAAGGGCACCAAGCGCAGCGGCAAGCGGCTCCTGGCCGTGGGCACCGACTGCTCGGTCGGCAAGAAGTACACCGCTCTGGCGCTGGAAACGGCCATGCGCGCCCGTGGCTTCGATGCCGACTTTCGCGCCACCGGCCAGACCGGCATCTTCATCTCCGGACGCGGCGTCTCGCTCGACGCCGTGGTCGCCGACTTCATTTCCGGGGCGGCCGAATGGATTTCCCCGGCGGCGGACGCGAATCACTGGGACGTGATCGAAGGTCAGGGCTCGCTGTTCCACCCCTCCTTCGCCGGCGTCACCCTCGGCCTGTTGCACGGCTCCCAGCCCGATGCCTTCGTCGTCTGCCACGAGCCGACCCGCAAGACCATGCGCGGCGTCTCCACGCCCCTGCCGACGATCCAGCAGGTGATCGACATGACCATCGCCTGCGGCAAGCTCACCAATCCGGACATTCGCTGCGTCGGCATCTGCGTCAACACCGCTGCCCTCGACGAGGCCGAGGCCCGCCGCGTATTGGCGGAGCTTTCCGCCGAATACGGCCTGCCGGCCTGCGATCCGGTCCGCTTCGGCGCCGATCAGGTGGTCGACCAGCTGGCGCAGGAGTTCGGCGCGCCATGACCATCGCGCTGGAGGTCACAACCGAAAGCTGGCCGATCGAAGGCGCCTTCACCATCGCCCGCGGCAGCCGCACCCACGCCCATGTGGTGGTGGCGCGCGTGCGCGAGGGTGATCATGCCGGTCAGGGCGAATGCGTCCCCTACCCCCGCTACGGCGAGACCGTCGACGGGGTGATGGAGGACATCCGCAAGCTGGCACCCGAGCTGGAACGCGGTCTCGACCGGCATGGCCTGCAACAGGCCATGCCGGCGGGCGCGGCCCGCAACGCGCTCGACTGCGCGCTCTGGGACCTGGAGGCGAAGAAGGCAGGCAAGACCGTCGCGGAACTGCTCGGCCTGCCGGCGCTTGGACCCGTCGTCACCGCCTACACCATCTCCCTCGGCACGCCGGAGAAGATGGCCGCCGACACGGCGAAGGCGGCGGAGCGGCCGCTCTTGAAGATCAAGCTCGGCGGGGCGGGAGACGCGGAGCGGATCGCCGCCGTGCGCACTGCTGCGCCGAAGGCCCGGCTGATCGTCGATGCCAACGAGGGCTGGAGCCTTGCCGACTTCGACGCCCACATGAGCGCCTGCGCCGAGGCCGGGGTGGAGCTGATCGAGCAGCCCCTGCCGGCGGCCGAGGATGCGGCGCTCGCCGGCCTTGCCCGCAAGGTGCCGGTCTGTGCGGATGAAAGCCTGCACACCTCCGCCGACATCCCCCGGCTGGCACCGCTCTATGACGCGGTCAACATCAAGCTCGACAAGACCGGCGGCCTGACCGAGGCGCTCGCCCTGTTCGAGGCCGCGCGCGCGCAAAAGCTGGCGATCATGACCGGCTGCATGGTCGGCACTTCGCTGGCCATGGCGCCGGCGATGATCCTGGCCCAGCGGGCCGATTTCGTCGATCTCGACGCGCCGCTGCTCCTGGCCACCGACCGGGTGCCCGGCCTGCGATTCGAGGGCAGCACCATGTACCCCGCCGGAGCCGATCTCTGGGGCTGATCCCACCTCAGGCACACACAAGACGGGCGCGGCTCTTTTCGGATCCGCGCCCATCCACTGCTGGCAAGAGGCGAAACATTTCCTGGCGTCATCAACTCATTGCGGTGAGTTCGTCTCTCCTTCAGACATTGAAGATGACGATGTTCCTTGCGTATGATCGAAGTCGATGCCCCATGGCCCCGCGTCCTCTCGGCCCCCGAGCCAGGATCGGGGTGCCGAAAGATAGGACTGGAACCGGGAGACCGTGCCTCCCCGATCCCGGATCTCCGCTTTGCTCCGTCCGGGAGGACGCAGAGAGTGGGGCAAGGTGCGGCGGAGACCAGAGTCGCCTCATGTCTTGGCGTCATCCCGGGCAAGCTTTAGCGCGACCCGGGATCGGGGAGCCGAAAGGAGGTGTGCGTTTTCAATCGGCTGGAACCGAAAGGCCGTGCCTCGCCGATCCCGGATCTCCGCTTGCGCGTCGTCCGGGAGGACGCCCCCAGAGGATTTGTCACAACGTTCAGGGTGCGGATCCTTTCCGATCCGCGCCCGTTTTCACATCCCCCGCCGCGAACGCCGGCAGAGCGCCCGCCTAAAGGCCCGCTCCGCCGCCGCGCCAGCGCCGGCGCAGCGCACTGGCCACCAGCAAGGCCCCGCCGGCCGCTGACAGCCCCGCCATGGCGTGAAAGGCGAGCTCCGGGCCAAGCGAATAAAGCTGCCCGGCCATCGCCGAGGCCAGCGCGGTCAGAAGACCGACCATCATCGACATCACCCCTTGCGCCGTTCCGGCCCAGCGCGGCGGCGCGGTTCGTGCCACATAGGCCACCGCCCCCAGATGGCTGGCGCCGAAGCTGAGCCCATGCAGCGCCTGCAACAGCGCCACGCTCAAAGGATCGGTGGCCAGCGGAAACAGCAGCCAGCGCAAGGTGGCTCCGGCGGCGCCAAGGCCCAAGAGCCCGGCGATGCCAAGCCGCAGGCCAAGCTGCCCGGCAATGGCGAACAGACCGATCTCGGTCACCACGCCCAGACCCCAGAACACCCCGACCGCCGAGCCGGGAATGCCGGCCTTCGCCCAGAACAGCGCGCTGAAGGCATAGTAGGCCGCGTGACTGGCCTGGATCAGCCCGGTGGCGCACAGCACCATGAGGAAGCCCGGTGTCAGCACCGTCGTCACGCCGGTCCAGCTCCGGACCTCCCCATCCGTCACCGCCGCCTCCGGGCGCCCCGGCAAGCCCCGGCCCACGGCCACGGCGCACACGAGCCCGGCGATGATGCCGCCGATCACCACCTCCCGGGTCCAGCCGCCGACCAGCACACCGCCGATCAGGTTGGCGACGATGAAGGAAACCGAGCCCCACAGGCGCATGCGGCCATAGTCCCCGCCCCCTTCCCGTTCCACCCGGGCGGCCAGCGCGTCGCCAAGCGGCATCAGCGGTGACCAGACGAAAGCGGTCACCAGTAGCAGAAGGAACATGGGCACGAAGCCGCCAATGAAGAAAAATCCGGAAAAGCCCACCAGCGACAGGAGCGACAAGGTGGTGATGGCGCTGGCCGGGGTGGCGTAGCGGTCCGCCAGCCCACTGACCAGCGGATTGGCGATGAGCCGCACGATCATCGGAACCGCCAAGAGGGTGCCGATTTCGCCTGCGCTGAGCCCGGCTTCGTTCAGCAGCAGCGGAAAGAACGGCAGGAACAGGCCAAGGCCGAAAAACTGGGCGGCGAAGAAGGCCGCCACCCGGGTTCGCAATTGCATGAACGAAAGTCCAGTTTGGAAGGGACGCGCCCTTCTATACCGATTTTAAGGATTTGGCGATTAAGCATTGAGCCGGGCAAACCGCACGCCAAGTGCTGCGTTCCGGCGGTGTGACATGACGCGGATAGAAGAAGAATGGCAGAAAACGGTACACCGAGCGCGATCCGGGACAGCGACTACGACGCCCTCTTCAATGCGTTGAGCGAAACGGATCGCGGTCGCCGGTTCCTTCAGGAATATCTGGTCCGCAACCAGAAGCCGGATACGCAGATCGTTCTCGATGCGATCGGCCGCCTCGAAAAGGTGATGACCCGCGAGCGCACGGTGCCCGATCTCGACCGCATTCGCCTCGATATCGCCGACATGCAAGAAGCCATCGAGCGCACCAAGCGCGAGATTGCCAACATCAAGCATGAGGCCGAAGAGGGGAACCGCTTCGTCGAGGCGTCCAACGAGCTGGATGCCATCGTCACACAGACCGAAAGCGCGACCCAGGAAATTCTCGCCGCCGCCGAGGCCATTCAGGAGCATGCCTGGACCCTGCGCGAAAGCGGCGCCGACCAGGCGATCTGCGACGACATCGACGGCCGGGCCACGGAAATCTTCATGGCCTGCTCGTTCCAGGACCTGACCGGCCAGCGCACCCAGAAGATCGTTCAGGTGCTGCAATACCTGGAATCGCGCATCAATCTGATGATCTCTATCTGGGGCATCGAGGACGTGAAGGGCGAGGACACCGAGATCCGGCAGGACAGCCGGCCGGATGCGCATCTTCTCAATGGCCCGCAGCTCAAAGGGCGCGGCGTCTGCCAGAATACGGTCGATGAGCTGTTCAGCCAGCAGGAAGAAACCCCGTCGGCGGATGCGCACGCCGCCGAGCAAGCGCAGATCGATGCCGCCTTCGAGGGCATGGACGACATGGCCGGTCTCGTCGCCGGAGCGACCGTGACCGACGACGATCTCGACGCCCTGTTCGCCAATACCGCAACCGCCGAGGATGACGAGGAGACCAGCGGCGCCGATGGCGAAGCCGATGTCTTCGCCGCACCGGCCCCCGCCGCAGCGCCCGATACCGGGCTCGGCACGGCCGCCCTCGACCTCAGCGCCGAGGATCTGGTCGGCGCCGATATCTTTGCCAGCCCGGACGTCTCGGACAAGACCAAGGCCAGCACCGAGGTCGAAACCGGGGCCGAGGCACCGGACGCATCCCCTGTCGAGGCGGACCATGTCGAGGCGGAGGCCGCGCCGGCTGAACCGGAAGACGATGTGGTGATTGTCGATGAGGCGGATGATCTGAACTGGCGGAACGATGAGGACAGCCCCAAGGAGCCGGATCCGCTCGATCGCCTGTCCCCCGGCGAACGCCAGTCCCTGTTCAGCTAGGCCGAAATCCGTACACAGCAAGCGCTCTTCTGACCGCTCAGCGGAGACGATCCGGGGGCGCCTGCCGCCCCCCGGACGAACGGGTTAGGCCGTGTACTCATAAATGCAGATGTCCACCCGAGGGGCAGTCTATGTCCCGAGTGAGGGACGAAGCAGACCTATGGTACTCGGCTCTCCTGGATGCGATAAGAAAAAGTGGATGCCAATCACACTCACAAAAAAACGTCCCTCGTGAGAAAGATGTCGCAGAACATGAATGTTCAGTCCGCGCCCTGTCCCCTCGTCATCCTCGATGTGCAGGACGCCATCGACCAGCCGGTCTGGGATGGCAAGAATAATCCCCAATATTTGGCCGTGATCATGCGTCTTTTGGCGCACTGGCGACTGAACGGCTGGCCAGTTCTTCACATCAAGCATGACGAGCCGACACTGGCGTCAAGCTATCACACGCACGGTCCGTGGAACGGCATCAAGGCTGAAGTTGCACCGATAGCGGGCGAAACGGTTATAGCCAAACAGCAGAACTGCGCGTTCATCGGAACTGAGTTGGACCGGGTTCTCAGAGATACGGGGACCAACCGCCTGGTTTTGACGGGGGTTGTCATCCACAACAGCATGGATGCCACGGTGCGCGCCGGTAAGGCGCTTGGATATGATATCATCCTGCCGTCAGATGCCACTACAGCCGTACCGGTCGTCGGGCTAAACGGGAAATCGTGGAATGCGGAGACGGTTCACGACCTGACTCTGGCCATACTCAGCGGCGAATACGCAAAGGTCATGACCTCAGATGAGGTGATCAAGTGGTTCCCCGGATGTATACCTTCGGAAATCTGACCTGTGGTTTGTGATCCGGTACTTCCGTGAAGAGCCTGAACTGGGGGGCTTGATTCCCATATGGGGCCATTTGTGATTGTACCCGTCGAACCATCTCGGCAGATCAGCTTCGCGTGAGAGTGACGACTTGAACGGGATGGCGTAGGGCCGGTTCCGGCGTATGGTCTGGATCAAGTGCTCTGCCATGCCGTTGGTTCTGGGCGTGTAGAGCCTAGTCCTTGTGTAGCGGATGGAAAGCCTTTTCGGGATTTTTCGTAACAGCTTTGCGATGTAGCCCGGCCCGTTGACGGTCATCACACGCTCGACCCTGACGCCGCACGCCTCGAACCAGAGCAGGGCCCGGCGCTCACTCAAGCCGAACTCCTCCACGACCGTCTTGAGCGGGTTGTTCATCCTAGAAGCCTTCCGGTGAAGGTTTGGTCGCAAGCACCTTCAAACTTTCAAGCTGGATGAACAACCACCCCAGATCCCACATCTAGTTGGTCTTGAAGTCCACCACCTTGCTCCCGCGCAAGGTGCAGATGCCGTTCCTGTAAGCCAGGATAACCTGCGGATTCTCTTGCGTCCTATCGATCTCGTAGGTGATCTTGACGGTCTTCTCGTAATCGCCGCGCACCTCCTTGAACACCTTCCTCTTGACCGGATACCCCATCCGGTCCCGCGCGAACCCGTCGCAGATTTCCTCCGCCAGCCCATCGCCGATGGTCTCGCGCCGTTCGCGCTCCTTGCGGTAGTCCTCCTCGGTCATTTCACTGACCTTCACCATCGCCAGGCACTGGTTGAACTCCTGAGTGCCGGGGGTGAGGTTGGACGCCAGGCAGATCAGTTCCTCGCGGCTTGGCTTCGGCACATCCGGTTCCCACGAGCGCTCCGATCCCCCGTCCGATACGCAACCCGCCACGATCAGCGCCGCCGCGATTCCCGCCACTCTAGCCATCTCCACCTCGCATACTGGTATTTCTATCAATGTTGTAAGCGGAGTGGTTGTACAGAGCACTGTTCTAAAATCAACCGGAGCAGCGCAGCTTTTCCATACTGCGTCCGGCAACCATCGCCGGCCCTCCGGGCAAGGCATCCCGCGACACAGGGTGGCATCCCCTCGCGTTCGGCGGGAAACGCAACGTCAACTTTCTCATGCCACCCTGTGCGAGACCAAAGCTCAGGGCAAAATCGCGAGGCTCTATAAGTATTTTTAACGATCTCCCTGCGATAGTTTGTTTCCAAAAAGAAAAATTAAAAGGATTTCGGCCGAATAACGCCGAGACCTGACGGAACGGATCGCCGCCATGCTCATGGAAAAGCTGGAGAAACTCGCCAAGATCAAGGCGCCTTCCGCAAGGTCCGAGCTCGTTCGCATGTTGAGCGCGCAATATTCGGACAAGCAGGAAAGCGAACCGTCGGAGGCGGAACGTCAGCTTTTCTCCGCCCTGGTCCTCGATGTCTTCGATCAGCTCGACCGCTCCGCCCGGCTCGACATCGTCGTGCGCCTTGCCAAGACCGACCGCATCACCTCCCCGCTGGCCGACCGGCTGGCCGGAGAGGCCTTCGAACTCTGCGAACCGGTGCTGGAACACTCGCCGGTGATCAGCGGCGCCCGCCTTGCCGACATTGCCCGCCAACGCTCCGACCGGCACCGGCTGGCGATTGCCCGCCGCCGCCGTGTGCCGGCGGAGATCGTCGACACGCTGATCGCCAGAGGCGCCTTTCCGGTGGTCAATGCGCTGCTGCATAACCCGGGGGCGGTGTTCGAGGTGCGCGCGCTGCTGGCGACATTGATCCTCTCCGCCTCCGAAGCGCGGCTGATGGGGGCGATGGCCGGCCGCTGCACCCACGACGAGGTGTTTTGCGACGATCTGCGGCTGATCGGCCAGAGCAACTGCCCACTGATGCCGGTGGCCCTGTCGCAGGCGCTGGACAACGACGACGCACTTTTCCGGCTTGCCGAAACCGCTGTCGCCGACGACCGCGACCCGCATTTCGATGTGGATGGCGAAAGCCTCAGCCGGCACGAGGTACGCATCCAGATCGCCGCCGGAGAACTCAGCTTCGAGACGATCCTCCTGATCCTGATCGACCGCCAGGACATGGCCGGCATCGTCTGGTTGCTGGCGCACCATCTCAACATGCGCGAGGGTGCGATCCGCGACACCTTCGCCTCACAGGCCGACGGCGCCGTCGCCCTGCTGATGAAGGAGACGGGGATCGGCCACAAGACCTATGGGAAATTCGCCCGCCTGCGCCACGCCTGGCTGGGCCTGAGCGGCAGCGGTGTCGCCGATGAGGTCTACCGCTTCCGCGCCATGCGACAAGCCGCCTCCCCGCGCCGCGTCAACTGACGGACGCGGCCCGGAAGACGGCGACGCGGCAAGTGCTATTCCGCCAGAGCCTTTGCCAGCATCGGCGGGTCGATATTGCCACCCGAAAGCGTCAGCGCGATGCAGCGCCCGGCCACCGGCAACTTGCCGAACAGCACGGCGGCCAGCGTCACCGCCCCGCCCGGCTCCACCACCAGCTTCAGCTCCCGGAACGCGAAGGCCACCGCCGCCAGCGCTTCCGCGTCGCTGACGACCAGCCCCTCCTTTGCCCGTCGCCGGGTGATCTCGAAGCCAAGCGTTCCCGGCGCGCGCGACAGAAGCGCATCGCAGATCGATCCGCTCTCCGACGGGTTCGCCAGGATTTCCCCCGCAATCAGCGAGCGGCGATGATCGTCGAACCCCTCCGGTTCCACCGGATGGATCGCGCAATCCGGCACCAGGGTTTCCAGCGCCAGGGCGATGCCGGCGGTCAGCCCGCCGCCACCGGCGCAGGTCAGCATCGCTTCCGGCTCCAGCCCCATTGCCCGCGCCTGCTCCGCCAGTTCCAGACCGGCGGTGCCCTGTCCGGCGATCACCCCCGCATCGTTGAACGGGTGCACCAGGATGGCACCTGTTTCCTCGGCGAGGGTGCGGGCGATCTCCTCCCGGTCGTCAACCCCGCGCCGGTAGGTGACGACCCGCGCGCCGGAGCGCTCGGTACGGGCGATCTTGGAGGCCGGTGCATCCTCCGGCATGACGATGGTTGCCGGCATGGAGAAAAGCCGCGCCGCCTCGGCGACCCCTTGCGCGTGATTGCCGGAGGAACAGGCGACCACGCCGGCCGGCCGCTGCGCGTCCGGGATCATCGACAACCGGTTGCAGGCGCCGCGAAACTTGAACGAGCCGGTGCGCTGCAGCGTCTCCGCCTTCAGCAGGATGGTTCCCCCGGTCAGTTCATCGAGAAAGGGCGAGTTGAGCAGCGGCGTCACCACCGCCCGCCCGGCGATGCGCGCGCGGGCATCGAGAACATCCTGGAACTGCGGTCCGGCAAGCATGGCATCCATGGTCATTTCCTCCATCAGGATATGACCGGTACACCATTCCCCCGCCCGGTTGAAGCCGCCGGGCGCGTTTCAGCTCATGCCGCCCGGGCAGCACCGGCGGCGGCCAGGCGCTTGGCGGCCATGCAGTTGTCGATGAACTGCCGGGTGCTGCGCTCCCAGGTATAGCCGAGCGCCACTTCGCGGCAGCGGGCGCGCGGGATCTGCAGCGCGGCGCGCGCGGCAAGCCCCAGATCGGCGTGCAGCACTCCGGCGCCGGTATCGGCGACGATGTCGACCGGCCCCATCACCGGATAGGCCGCCACCGGCACGCCGCAGGCCAGCGCCTCCAGCAGCACATTGCCGAATGTATCGGTCAGGCTCGGGAACACCACCACATCGGCGGAGGCATAGTGGCGGGCAAGATCCTCGCCGACCCGCGCGCCGGTGAACAGCACATCCGGATAGGCGGCGCGCAAGGGCGCCAGCTGCGGCCCGTCGCCGACCACCACCTTGCTGCCCGGCAGATCGAGATCGAGGAACGCCTCGATGTTCTTTTCCACCGCCACCCGGCCCACATACATGAACACCGGTCCTGGAAGGTCGTCGGGCAGCACGCTGCCCTCGAACGGGCGGAACAGGTCGTGATCGACCCCGCGCGACCAGCGCATCAGATTGACGAAGCCGCGCCGACCAAGCGCCCGCTCCAGCGTGCCGGTCGCCACCATGCAGCCATGGCCGGCATTGTGAAACCGGCGCAGCCAGGAATAGGACCAGTCGAGCGGCACCGGCATCCGCGCCGACAGGTATTCGGGGAAGCGGGTGTGGTAGCTGGTGGTGAAGATCCGGCCGGACTGGCGCGCGGCACGCGCGGCCAGCAGCCCGAGCGGTCCCTCCGTTGCGATATGCAGATGCTCGCAATCCCGCGCGGCGATCTCCCGGCGCACCACTGCCGGCGTTGCCAGTGTCAGGCGGATTTCCGGGTAGGTCGGACAGGGAACGGTGCGAAAATTCGCCGGCGACAGGATTTCCACCCGCACGCCGAGCCGCTCCATCTCCCCTTGCGTGCGCTCAATGGAGCGCACCACGCCGTTGATCTGCGGATGCCAGGCATCGGAGACAATCAGCAGAGACCTCATGCTGCGGCCCGCGTGGTGGCCGGCTTGGGAAGACGCGCCTGCTCGCCCCGCTTCGCCCAGTGGATCACCTCGAAGGTCCCGTCGTGATGCTCGGCAACGGCGGTGCAGCTTTCCACCCAGTCGCCGGTGTTGATGTAGTGGGTGCCATAGTCGCTGTGGTCGGCCGCATGGTGAATGTGACCGCAGATCACCCCATCAACGCCCTGGCGCTCGGCCTCCTGGGCCAGCGTCTCCTCGAACTTGCCGATGAAATTGACCGCATTCTTGACCTTCAGCTTGGCCCAGGCCGACAGCGACCAGTAGGTCAGCCCGAGACGCCGGCGCACCATGTTGAGCCCGGTGTTCAGGTTGAGCGCGGTCACATAGGCCCAGTCGCCGAGATAAGCGAGCCACTTGGCGTGGCGCACCACCACATCGAACCGGTCGCCATGGATCACCAGATAGCGCCGGCCGTCCGCCGTCTCGTGGATCGTCTCGTCCACCACCTCGATGCCGCCGAAATGGGTGCCGAGGAAGTCGCGCAGGAACTCGTCGTGATTGCCGGGCGTGTAGACGATCCGCGCGCCCTTGCGCCCCTTGCGCAACAGCTTCTGCACCACGTCATTGTGCAGCTGCGGCCAGTGCCACATGCGGCGCAGGCGCCAGCCATCGACAATATCGCCGACGAGATAGATGGTCTCCGCATCGTTGTAGCGCAGAAAATCCAGCAGAAGTTCCGCCTGACATCCCCGCGTTCCAAGGTGGATATCCGACAGGAAAAGCGTTCTGTAGTGCCTGGGTGCTTGCTCGGCGGACATGATGACCTCCCGACGTGGGTTCGCCGAGAGTAGTGCGCGACTTCGGTCTCAGAAATATGACACCGCCCGACAAAAGAGCGCGAGGCTTGCTTGCCGGCATGGGCGCGCAGAGCCACGGCTCACCGCTGCCGCGATGGACAGGCGAGCGCGTTTCCCGCTATCAGACAAGAAGGAAATCCGCGCCGGCAGCGGCTTGGAGACAGGATGGGAGGAAGGTCATGGACCTGGGCATTTCCGGCCGCAAGGCAATCGTTTGCGCATCGAGCCGCGGGCTTGGGCGCGGCTGCGCCGAGGCGCTTGCCGAAGCCGGCTGCGATCTGGTGATCAACGGTCTCGACCCGCAGCGGCTGGAGGCGACAGCAGCGGATCTGCGCGCCCGATTCGACGTCACGGTCGAGGCGGTTGCCGCCGACATGTCGTCGCCCGAGGGTCAGAAGGCCGTGCTCGCGGCCTGCCCGCAGCCGGACATTCTGGTCAACAACAATGGCGGCCCGCCGCGCCGCGACTTTCGCGATCTGGACCGGGAGGCGATGATCTCCGGTGTCATCCAGAACATGATCTCGCCCATCGAAATGATTCAGCAGGTCGCCGACGGCATGGCCGAGCGCGGCTTCGGCCGCATCGTCAACATCACCTCGATCACGGTCCGGATGCCGATCGAGGGGCTCGATCTGTCCAGCGGCGCCCGGGCCGGGCTGACCGCCTTCCTCGCCGGGGTCGGGCGGACCTACGCCCACCGCAATGTGACGATCAACAACCTGCTCCCGGGCAAGATGGACACCGACCGGCTGCGCGGTGGCTTCGAGCGCGCGGCGGCCCAACGCGGCGTCAGCATCGAAGACGTGAGCGCGGCGCAGGCGGCGGAAATCCCCGCCCGCCGCTTTGGCACCGCCGAGGAGTTCGGTCAGGTCTGCGCTTTCTACTGCTCGCGTCAGGCCGGCTATGTCACAGGCCAGAACATTCTGGTCGACGGCGGTCTCTATCCGGCTGCGTTCTGAGCACACCGCCTCCCCTGCAATGGGAGCGGCCCGCCATGCCCGAACCGCCCACTGTGCCTTGCCGGTCCCGGATCTCTGCTCCGTCCGGGAGGACGCGGAGCGTGGGGCGATATCCAGAGAAAACCAACCCTTGCCCATCTCTCGGCGTCATCCAGGGCAAGCCTTGGCGCGACCCGGGATCGGAGAGCCGAAAGAGGCGCATTTTCAGGAGATTGAAGCCGAGAGACGTGGCTCCCCGGTCCCGGATCTTCGCTTCGCCCCCCGAAGGGCTTCCCTGTCACGCAAAAGGCCGGCGGATCGCTCCACCGGCCTTTCGTCATGTGGACGCCCCCTGTCCACACTCAACGATCAGAGGCGCGTCCCGCCTCAGTACTTACGGATCGGATCCAGCTCCGGCCGCTCGACCGGCCCGCCCCAAGTATAGCGCAGCGAGGCCGAGACAATGTTGACGTTGGCATCGACATTCGAGCTGTAGGTACCAAGCGCGGGGACATAATCCTGATGGCCCGGCCCGATGTTGACCCGGGTGGCGGCCGTATGGATGTAGGTGTAGCCGAAATCGACCGCCAGATTGTCCATCACCTGGTAGCTGGCACCGGCCGACAGCCACAGCCGATCATTATCCGGCAGGCGGGTGGAGCGAATGTCCGTGTCGATCGGCGACAGCTCATAGGCGATACCGGCGCGCAAGGTCAGATCCTCGTTGAAGTCATATTCGCCGCCGAGCGCGAAATACCAGCCATCGCTGTAATTGAACGGCAATGCCTTCACCGTCGCGCCATTTGGCGCTAGCGCGCGCGGCGTCTTAAAACGGCTCCAGTTGGTCCATTCCACCGTGCCGAGAACGCGGAAAGCATCGGTCACCCGCTGCTTGACCGACAGGTTGACCATGTCCGGCGTGATCAGGTTGGCCGTGATCGGAATGCTGGTACCCGGCGCGACGAAGGTGCCGCTCAGTTGATGCGACACACCAGAACGGTAGCCCAGACCGATTTCCGTGCCCTCGATTGGTTTGAGGGTGACACCGGCGGTGACACCGAAGCCGATATCGTCCCCCTCCAGCGAGCCGGTCGGGAAGCCCGGAACGTTTGGAACGCCGGTCTTCAGGGCCACGGCGAACTGCTGAATCTGCAGGCCGAAGGCGAAGGACAGCATCTCGTTGAACTTGTAGCCGATCATCGGCGTCACATTCAGCGAGGCGGCCTTGGAGGAGCGGGAGTAGAACTGCCCGGCCCAGTTCTCGTTCGGCTTGGTCGACAGGCCGAAGGGCGCGTTGATCGCCAGGCCGAAGAACACCTGATCGGTCACCTTGTAGGCGGTGTAGCTCGCCGGAATATAGGCATCATTGGCGACGTCGCCGGAGGGCGCGTTACTGTTAGGCAACACGATGCCGAACGGCGGAAGCGCCGCTCCCGAGGACGTGAAGGTGCCATCCATCTTCCCCGTCGGCACAATCAGCGTGTTATGCGCCTCGAAGGTCAGCCCGTCGGGCGCACCGGTGATCGTCGCCGGGTTCCAGAAGATCGAGGAGATCGACGGACCGGTGGTGCCATAGCCAGCAAAGGACATACCCTGATAATAGGAGCTCTGCTCACGCAGGGCGAACCCGCCCGCGGAAGCTTCGGTGGCGATCCCGACAGCGGTCAGCGCCGATACGGCGAGAAGCGCGTTCTTAATCCTGTTCGTCATATCCGGTTTTTTCCTCCCAACAACGCAAACGCGGCGCACCACCCCTGTGCACCGTTAACGTAAGCGTCATGTTGGGCAGGAAATCCCGGTCAGGCAAACCCGAAACGGCGCCCCCTGGCACCCCGTCATGCCGGAAAACTGGCGGCTTTCAGCCATTCCGTAACGGAACAAAATCGGCATCAGTGGGAGATTTGCCAGAATTCGTTCGATTTGTGTCAATTTGATTGCGGTCGCGGTCACCGACCGGACGAATGCCCATATTTTAGGCAAATCAGACCCCTAAATAACACCTCTTCGATTTGGTCGAAGCTGTGGCAAAAATGCGACAATCGCACCTGTCAAAACAACCAGTGATAGCGAATCGCATAACGCGATTCAGATGAGATTGCGGATTGAAACAGAGTTTCGCGTGGTGGATCTGACCTCCAGGCACACATCCCAGGCACCCGCATAAAGCCTCAGGTTGCGGCGGAGAAATGCAACGAACGAGCATCGACGCACATGGGTCGGCCCCGCTCTCCCCGCCGGCTGAAACCGGCGGGGCGCGCATCACTCCGCCGCCTGCGGCAGAACCGTCGCGGGGTCCGTTTTCCGTTCTGCCGTGTCCGCGTTCCGCTGGTTGCCTTCATCCTCCGGCTCAAGCACCTGCGCGTCGGTCCTGTCGAGCCGGCGGCGGAACCACAGGGCATAGAGCGCCGGCATGAACAGCAGCGTCAGCACCGTGGCGACCGTCAGCCCGCCGATCATCGACACCGCCATCGGCCCCCAGAAGATGCTGGTGGTGAGCGGGATGAAGGCAAGAACCGCGGCCAGCGCCGTCAGGATCACCGGCCGTGCCCGGCGCACGGTTGATTCGACGATCGCCTGGCGCATGGTCGCGCCGGCGGCAAGGTCGTGCTCGATCTGGTCGGCGAGGATCAGCGTGTTGCGCATCACCATGCCGCCAAGGGCGATCACCCCGAGAATGGCAACGAAGCCAAAGGGTTCTCCGGAGATCAGCAGCGCGCCCACCGCCCCGACCAGCCCCAGCGGGAAGGTCAGGAACACCAGGATCATCTTCGAGAAGGACTGCATCTGGATCATGATCAGCAGCATCATCGCCAGCAGCATCACCGGGAAGACCTTGGACAGCGCCGCATTGGCCTTGCCCGATTCTTCCGCCGCGCCGCCCGCGTCGATGCGGTAGCCCGGGAGAAGGGTCGCCTCGATGGCCTTGATCTGCGGCATCAGGGCCGCCGTCACATCCGGCGCCTGCACCCCGGGCATGATGTCGGAGCGCACCGTCAGCACCGTTTCGCGGTTGCGGCGCCACAGGATCGGTTCTTCCGCCTGATAACTGATCCGCGCGACCTGCGAGACCGGGATCGCCTGCCCGTTGCGCACCGCGATCACCAGATCGCCGATGTCACCGAGCGCTGCCCGTTCCGCGGCATCCGCCCGCACCACCACACCGACCGAGTGCCGTCCATCACGCAGGCTGGTCGCCTCCGCCCCCGACAACAGCGCCTGCAGGGCGAGGCCGATTTCCTCGCTGGTCAGCCCAAGCGCCCGGGCCCGGTCCTGATCGACCGACAGGCGCACCGACTTGACCTTCTCGCCCCATTGCAATTCGGAATCTCGGGTATCGGGATTGGCGCGCATGGCAACCTGCACCCGTGCGGCGATGCGCCGGACCTCCTCGATATCCGGCCCCACCACCCGGAACTGCACCGGATAGCCGACCGGCGGCCCCAGTTCGAGCCGGTTGGCGCGCCCACGCACCGCCCCTTCGCTGGCCGCGAACCGGGCGCGCAGCTCCGCCAACAGCTTTTCGGCGTGCTCCCCGCCCTTGGTCTGGATCAGGATCATCGCGTAATTCGCATTCGGCAGCGCCGGATTGTAGGCAAGGAAGAAGCGCGGCGCGCCGGCACCGATGTAGGAGGTGAAATACTCAAGGTCCGGGCTTTCGGCGAGCATCGCCTCCACCGCGCGCACCTCCCGCTCCGTCGCCGCAAAGGCCGCCCCTTCCGGACCGCGCAGGTCAACGAGAATTTCCGGCCGGGAGGAGTTGGGAAAGAACTGCTTCTTGACGAAGCCCATGCCGTAGACCGCCGTGGCCAGAAGCCCCACCGTCAGGAGCACGACCGGCAGGCGAAAGCGCACCGCACCGTTGATCATGCCGCGCAAGGCATTGTAGCCGCGCGTGCGATAGATCGCGTCCTCGTCCACATCCCCGCGCTCCGCCGCATGGCGTTCCAGCGAGCGCGGCAGCAGCTTCAGGCCGAGATAGGGGGTGAACACCACCGCCACCAGCCAGGAGATCAGAAGCGCGCTGGTCACCACCCAGAAGATGCCGCCGGCATATTCGCCGGCCGAGGATTTGGCAAAGCCGACCGGAAGGAAGCCTGCCGCCGTCACCAGCGTGCCGGTCAGCATCGGAAAGGCGGTCGATTCCCAGGCGAAGGTCGCCGCCCGGTACCGGTCCCAGCCCTGCTCGATCTTCACCACCATCATCTCGATGGCGATGATCGCATCGTCCACGAGAAGCCCCAGCGACAGGATCAGCGCCCCGAGCGAGATCCGCTCCAGGTCGATGCCCATCTGCAGCATCACCAGGAAGGTGCCGGCAAGGGTCAGGGGCACCGACAGGGCGACGACAATGCCGGTGCGAAAGCCCAGCGACAGGAACGACACCAAGAGGACGATGGAAATCGCCGCGACGAATTTCAGGAGGAACTCGCCAATCGCCTCTTCCACCACCTCCGGCTGGTTGGAGACCTGATGCAACTCGGCGCCGAGCGGCAGCCGGGCGCGGATTTCCGCGACCTTTTCCGCCAGACGTTCGCCAAGCTCCAGCACGTTGCCACCATCGGCCATGGCCACGCCAAGCATGATCGCCGGCTTGCCGTTGTAGCGGGTGGCGAAGCGCTGCGGATCGGAAATGCCGCTGTGAATCCGCGCCACATCGCCCAGGCGGAAGGTCCGCTCGCCCGCCCGCACCGGCACGGCCGCCACCGCCTCGACGCCGGCGAGCTTGCCGCTCACCCGCACCTGCACCGTTTCGCTGGGGGTGTCGACCGAGCCCGACGGCACCACCGCGTTCTGCCGCGCCAGCGCATCGAAAATGGCGCTGATCGGAATGCCCAGCGTCGCCATCTTGGCATAGGAGATATCGACGTAGATCTTCTCATCCTGCTCGCCGAAGAGCTGGACCTTTTCCACGCCGGGCACGGCCAGCAGCGACTGGCGCGCCATCTCCGCCAGGTCGGACAGTTCCGACCAATGGGCATCCGGCGCGGTGATCGCATGCACCTGCACGAAGACGTCGGAATATTCGTCGTTGAAGAACGGCCCGAGCACGCCGGCGGGCAGATCGCCGCGAATGTCGCCCACCTTCTTGCGCACCTGATACCACAGATCGGCGACCTCCGAGGGCGGGGTCGCATCGTCGAGCACGATCTGCGTCGCCATGAAGCCGGGGGTGGCGTAGGTTTCCAGCCGGCCCAGCCAGGGCAGGGTCTGAAGCCGGGTCTCGATCTGATCGGCCACCTGCTCCTGCATTTCCTGCGCGCTGGCGCCGGGCCAGGCGGCGGTCACCACCATCACCTTGACGGTGAAGGCCGGATCCTCGTTGCGCCCCAGATTGGTATAGGACCAGATCCCCGCCGCCGCGGTGACGAGGATGAAGAACAGCACCAGCGCCTGATGGCGCAGCGCCCAGGCGGAAAGGTTGAACCCGCTCATTGCAGCGCCCCCACCTGCACCCGCGCCGACGCCGGGCGCCGCTCAAGACGCACCTCAAGGTCGGGGTCGAGGCGATGAACGCCCATGCTGACCACCAGATCGCCCGGGTGCAGGGCCCCGGTCACGAAGGCCTGCTCGCCGGACAGCCGGGAGACGGTCACCGGCACCGCCTCCACATGGGACGCCCCCTCCTTGCCGCGCCAGACATGGGCGGCCTCGCCCTTGTACCAGACGGCGGAGAGCGGCACCGCCATCTCGCCCTCCGCCCCGTTCAGCGTGAGCGCGACCACCGCCGTCATGCCGAGCCGGGCCAGGTCGTCGGGATCCTCCATGGCAAAGCGGGCGGTGAAGGTGCGCGCCGCCGGGTCGGCCTGGGGCGACAGCTCGCGCAGCCGCGCGGCCAGCGGCCGATCCGGCGCCACCCACAAGGTAATCTCGGCCCGGGCGGTACCGATTGCCTTCACATAGGTTTCCGGGATCGCGACCTCGGCCTCGCGCTCGCCATTGCGGGCCATGCGCACGATCGGCTGACCGGCGGCGATCACCTCGCCCGGCTCGGCCAGGGTCGCCGTCACCACCCCATCGACCTCGGCCGTCAGCGTGGCATAGGCCAGCTGGTTTTCCGCCAGCCGCTCGCGCTCACGCGCCGCCTTCAGGTTTTCCGCCGCCGCATCGGCGCCGGCCACCGCCCGGTCAAGCGCCGCCTGGCTGACATGGCCCTTTTCTTTCAACGCCTGCAACCGGATCAGCTCGTCGGCGCTGCGCTCCGCCTCCGCCGCCGCCGCGCGCGCCCGAGCGGTTTCCGCCCGCATCGCCACCTGAAGATCATCCGCGTCGAGCCGGCCCAGCACATCGCCGCGCGTCACCAGATCGCCGACATCGACGGTGCGTTCGGCCAGCTTGCCGCCGACCCGGAAGGCCACCGGCGCATCGCTGCGTGCCCGCACCGTGCCGGAAAACTCAAGCGTCTGTTCAGAGGCTGCCACCACCGGCTCGACCCAGACCGTGCGCGGCGGCGGCGCCACCACGACATCCTCCGCCGCATCCGGCTGGCACCCCGCCAGCAGACCGGCAACCAGCCCCAGAGCCAGCAGCCGGGGAGCGACAGGCGCGCCCCCGCGCGCTGCCTGCCCACGCGCTACCTGCCGCAATCCGGCGTGCCTTGCTCGGCGCCGGCTCGGCGTCATGAAATCGGTCAGTCCTGGCATAGCGATGGCTCCAGACAGTTGCCGGCGTGGCGGTCGTCACCCGCCGACGCAGTCCCGCCAGCCCGTCGCTGGCAGCGCAGGCCTGCTATATTTGCGCAAAACTGACGATTGTCAATAAACGTCAGAGAATATATATCAGAAGTCAGCGGTTGACGGATCTCCATGGGGCTCGCATGTTCCAATGGAGATGGAATCTTCCCCATCCGGCTTCTGGATGGTGGATGGTGGATGGCGTTCGGTCTGCGTCCCGGGGCGCGCGCATGGCGCGGCAGGCCCCGAACGGAGCGCCGGTCGCCGCGCGGACGAATGTCGCCCGCCAGCGGAACACATGTGATTGGACAGCCCATGACGGACACAGCGGAACGGCAAAGACCAGAGGATGAAGTCGCAGCGACCCGCGATGGCATCACCAGCGCCGCCGCCCGGGAGACGCGCCGGCGGATCGTGGACAAGGCCAACAGCCTGTTTCACATCTACGGCTACCAGAAGACGACCATCGCCGACATCGCCCGCGAACTTGGCATGTCACCGGCCAACGTCTACCGGTTCTTTGCCTCCAAATCCGAGCTGACCAAGGCGGTCACCGGCGTCGTCACCCAGCATCTGCGCGAGGTCATGCTGAAGGACATCGCGGACAATCCCGGCGCCACCGCCTCGGAGCGGCTGCGGGTGATGGTGCGCAGCCATTTCCACCACATGCGCGAACGCTACACCGAGAACCGCAAGATCCACGATCTGCTCGAAGCGGCGATCGAGGAAGCCTGGGACGAGATCGAAATGCACAAGACGGCCATGCGCGAGACCTTCGCCGTGGCCATCCGCCAGGGCATCGAGACCGGGGAGTTTCCCCAGCAGGACGCCGATGCCTCGGCGATGCTGTTCCAGCATTCGCTGGTGATGTTCTTCCATCCGGCGCTGGTCGCCCAGAGCTGCCGCTGTCTCAGCGAGGGACATCAGGACCTGATGTTCGATCCGATGGTCGATTTCGCCCTCGCCGCCCTGCGCGACGGCCGTTTCCGGGAACTTTCGCCGGAGCTGCTTGCCCCGCACGACCGGGACTGCTGAGGCGCGCCGCCAGCCGGCGGGGCCGATTACAGCGCCCGGGCCCGCAGCATCAGCCCTTCGGTGACCGCACTCCAGGGGCCGAGATGGGCCTGCGCCTCGGCGTAGCTGTTGTAGATCTCCCGGGCGAGATCGCTGGTGGCCGCCAGCCCAGACACCACATCCGCCGAGGTGGAGCGCAGCGCCAGCAGCACGTCCTCCGGATAGTGGCGCACCTCCACCCCGTCGGTTTCCGTCAACTGGCGCAGCGCTTCCGCATTGAGCCAGTTGCTTTCCGACAGGGCGCGGGAGGTCTCGACCCGGCAGGCAGCGCGGACAATTTCCCGCAAGTCGTCCGGCAATCCGTTGAAGGCCACCGCATTGACCAGCGCCTCATAGGTGCCATTGGGCTCCTGGAACCCCGGAGCATAGTAGAGCTTCGAGACGGACTGGAAGCCCATTGCCTGGTCGCTGGCCGGACCGAGAAATTCGGCCGCGTCGAGAAGGCCGCTGCGCAGGGCCGGGATCAGCTCTTCCGCTGGAAGGGACACGGGCGTCGCCCCGAGCCGGCGCAGCACCTCGCCGCCCAGCCCCGGCATCCGCACCTTCAACCCGTTGAGATCCTCCAGCCGCTCCACCGGACGGGTGAACCAGCCGCCCATTTGCCCGCCGCTATTGCCGGCCATGAACGGCTGCACCCCATAGGGCGCATAAAGCCGCTCCCACAGGCCCTGCCCGCCGCCCAGTTCGATCCAGGTCATCTGTTCCTGCGGCAACAGGCCGAAGGGCACGGCGGAAAAGAACACCGCCGCCGGCATCCGCTCCTGCCAAAAGGCCGAGGCCGCATGCCCCATCTGCGCCGTACCGCCGGACACCGCATCGAACACCCCGGCCGGCGGTGCCAGCTCTCCGGCGGAAAACAGCCGCACGCGCATCCGCCCGCCGCTCATCACCTCGATCGCATCGCAGATGCGCTGCGCCGACTGGCCGGGGCCGGGCAGGTCCTTCGGCCAGACCGTGGCCATTTTCCATTCGATGGTGGTCTGGGCAATGGCGGGGCGGGCCAGTCCGACCGCGGCCCCCGCTCCGGCGAGCGCCAGCGCGCCGCGCCGTGACAAGAGCACCGCCGTTCCCTGTTCCGGCTTGATATCGCGGCGCGTCGTCATCGGCCATTCCGTCCTGTTGTCCAGCCCGCCGATGGCAAGGCCTCCCGAAAGGAGCATCCGAACCGAAACCTAAAGCATTTTACCGGCAAGTGGAATCACCTGCGCACCCGGGGCAGGCGGGCCGGCTCGCGCCCGGGCGCCCCTCAAATGGCGGTCCGGCGCCCCGGGTGCAAGACCATCCTCGCCTTATCCCCCAGCACAGCCCGCGACAGGCCCGCAGTGGTCGGCCCGAACAACCGCCCCTTGCTCCGGACGGCCGCTTCCGCTTCACTGTCGCCGAGTCGCCCGCCGCGCAACGCCCGGCGCGGACTTCGCGTCCGGTGCCGCGCCCGGTCGGGCCGGCCATGCAACGGAGAATTCGATGGTTCCCTTTTTCGTGATGATCAAATGCCACCTCGGCAAGGCCTATCAGGTCGCCAATGCCATCGCCGACGCGGAGATCGCCTCCGAGATCTATTCAACCGCCGGCGATTACGAGCTTCTGGTCAAGTTCTACGTCGACGACGAAACCGACATCGGCCATTTCGTCAATGAGAAGGTCCACCCGTTCGAGGGCATTCTCGACACCAAGACGATCATCACCTTCAAGGCATTCTGAAGCGGATTCCGGCGCTTCCCGCCGGCGCCAATACAAGGCGCCGGCCCAGCGCTCCCGCCTCAGGCCTTGGACGGGGTCACCGTCCGCCGCTCCTTCGACCGGTCGAGGCCCAGCGCCTGTTCGCGGAAGATCACGAACACCCCGGCGCCGATGACGAAACAGGCACCGATGATCACCTCGATGGTCGGCACCTCGGCAAACACCAGCCAGCCGGCAATCACCGTCCACAGCATTGTGGTGTACTCGAACGGGGCAATGGTCGAGGCTTCGGCGAAGCGGTAGCAATGGGTCATCAGGATCTGGCCGATGCCGCCGAACAGCCCGACGGCGACCAGGATCAACGCATCCTCGGCATTCGGCATCACCCATCCGAACGGCGCCGTCAAAAGGGCAAGGACCGAGGACACCCCGGCGAACCAGATGACGATGGTGGTGGTCCGCTCGGTGCTCGTCAGCCGGCGCACCTGGATCATCGCCAGCGCCATCATGCAGGCGGACCCGAAGGCAAAGGCCGCGCCAAGCCCGTTGACCCCGTCCGAGCCGGGAACCGCCGCGCCCAGGTGCGGCGACAGAATGATCAGGATGCCGCAAAAGCCGATGCCGACCGCCGTCCAGCGGTAAACCCTGACGCGCTCGCCCAGAAGCAGCGCCGCCAGCGCCACCATGATCAGCGGCGCGGAGAAATTGATCGCCGTTGCATCGGGCAACGGCAGACGGGCGAGCGCGGCAAACCACAGTGCCATCGCCGACCCGCCGACGATCGCCCGGCCGATATGCCCCAGCGGGCGGGCCGTCTTCACCACGGACAGGGATTCCCCCTGCCAGAGCCCCATGATCAACACCGGCACCAGGCCAAACAGGCTCCGCGCGAACACCAGCTCGCCGACCGGATAGCGGTCCGCCACCAGCTTGATCAGCACCACCATCACCGTGAAGGCCAGCGTCGCGCCGATCTTCAGTGCAATCCCGAGCTTCGGATTGTGGCGATTGAGATCCTGCCCTGCCGGGCGCTCCTGGGATGACGCATCGGCGCTGCGAACGGACATGACAACCTTTCGGGGGGACGGATCGGCCCCGGGCCGAGGCTGATCCGCAAGGAGGGACGATCGGCTCAGGTTAGGCCATTCGTATGATGAATGACAGAGCGCCGACCCGCGTCCGGCACAGATCTCCCCTGCGCCGATTGCATGACCTTAGGTCACCACAACGCTCCCTCCGGAACGCGCCCTGAAAGTCTCCGAACCGCGTCCCTCCCCGGCAGCCGCGCTTCCGGCCCCCGTCAGGCGCTGGCTGCGCGGATCGCCTCCCAGACCCGGTCCGGCGTTGCCGGCATGTCGATCCGCTCCACTCCGGCGCCGTGACGCAGGGCGTTGTCGAGCGCATTCATCACCGCCGGGCAGGCGCCGATGGTCCCGGCCTCGCCCGCGCCCTTGATGCCCAGCGCATTGGTGGTGGAGGGCACGTTGTGGGTGGCAAAGCGGATGTCCGGCAGGTCCCCGGCACGGGGCATGCGGTAGTCGAGGAAGGAGGCGGTGACGAGCTGACCGTCCGCATCGAAGACCGTGCGTTCCATCAAGGCCTGGCCGATGGCCTGCACCACGCCGCCATGCACCTGACCGGTGAGCAGCAACGGGTTCACGACCACGCCGAAATCATCGACGATCACATAGTCGAGCAGCGTGGTCTCGCCGGTCTCCGGATCGACCTCCAGCTCACAGATATGCGTGCCATTGGGATAGGTCGCCTCGGCCTGCTTGACCGCCTCGCGGGCGCTCAGCGGCTCCGGCGCGTCGGCGGCGATTTCCGCCAGCGTCACCGCCCGGTCGGTGCCAACCACCTGCACGTTGCCGCCGACCAGTTCCAGGTCCTCGACGCCAGCTTCCAGCCGGTCGGCGGCCAGCTCCTTGATCTTCTTCACCAAACTGCGCGAGGCCTCCAGAACCGAAGGCAGGCCGATCGGGATCGACCGCGAGCCACCGGTGCCCCCGCCCCGGCGCACCCGGTCGGTATCGCCCTGCACCGTGGTGATCCGGTTCAGATCGACGCCAAACTGCTCGGCCATGATCTGGCCATAGGCGGTGGCATGGCCCTGCCCGTTGGTCTGGGTGCCGATCAACAGGGTCAGCGAGCCGTCAGTGCCCAGCTCCACCGTCGCCTCCTCCGAACCGGGGAAGGCGCAGGCTTCGACATAGGTCGCAAGGCCGATGCCGCGATAGCGCCCCTTCGCGGCCGACGCTGCGCGGCGCGCCTCGAATCCGTCCCAGTCGACCGCCTGCAGCGCCAGTTCCAGATGTTCGGCGAAGGCGCCCGTGTCATACATCCGGCCCGTCACGGTGGTGTAGGGCAGTTGCTCCGGAGCGATGAAGTTGCGCCGCCGGATTTCCGCCGGCGACAGGTCCATCTCCCGTGCCGCCTTATCCACCAGCCGTTCCAGCAGATAGGCCGCCTCCGGCCGTCCCGCGCCGCGATAGGCGTCGGTCGGCACCGTATTGGTGTAGACCCCCTTGAGGGTCAGGTGGATGGTGGAAACGTCGTAAAGGCCAGTGGCCATCGAGCTGCCGACGAACGGAATCGACGGTCCGTACTGATGCAGGTAAGCGCCCATCGCCGCGATCAGTTCGAACCGCATCGCCAGAAAGCGACCGTTTTCATCCATCGCCACTTCGGCGACCGAGAGATTGTCCCGGCCATGGGCATCGGCGAGGAAGTGCTCGGTCCGCTCACAGATCCATTTCACCGGCCGACCGAGCCGCTGCGCCGCAACCAGGCTCAGCGGATATTCCGGATAGGCGAACGCCTTGGTGCCGAAGCCGCCGCCCACATCCGGCGTCACCACCCGCAGACGGGCCGGGTCAATGCCGAGAATGTCGCGGGCAACAATGTCCCGCATTCCGTGCCCGCCCTGGGTACCAACGGTCAGGGTATAGCGCTCGGTGCCCGCGTCATACTCGGCGATGCAGCCGCGCGGCTCCATGTAGTTGGCGACCAGGCGGTTGTTGACGATCTCGATGCGGGTGACCTTGTGCGCCGCCGCAAAGGCCGCCTGGGTGGCCGCCGCATCGCCCCGCTCCACGGTGTAGGCGAGATTGCTGCCCCGCTCCGGCCACACCAACGGGGCACCGGGGGAAAGCGCGTCGCCGGTTTCCACCACCGCCGCCAGCGGCTCATAGTCGACCTCGATCAGCTCCGCGGCCGATTTCGCCGCATTGAGGCTGTCGGCGACGATGAAGGCGATCGGCTCGCCGATGTGGCGCACCGTGTCCACGGCCAGCACCGGGTGATGGGGCACGTCATTTTGCGACCCGTCCGGCTGGGTGACCAGCGCCTTGGTCGGCATCGGCCCCAGATCGCCGATCTCGGCGGCGGTCAGCACCAGCGCCACCCCGGGGGCGGCCCGCGCCGCGTCGAGCCCATCGAGCGAGATCCGCGCATGGGCCATCGCCGAGCGCAGCATATAGCCGTGCAAGCCCCCTTCGGGCTGGATGTCGTCCACATACCGGCCCTTGCCGACGATCAGCGCCGCGTCCTCCTGACGCCGCACCGGTGCGCCCATGCCGAATTTTGCCGGAACAACCTCGTTCATACCGTCCGCCTCGCTTGGAATCTCGACTATCGCTTTGGAATTTCAAGGACTGTGAAAGCGTGGCCCGGCCCGTTCGCCAGAACCCGGAGCCGCCACCGCCGCGCGCCCGGCCAGGCCGAGGCCCTACGCACCACCTCCCCGTGCAGCGCGCCCCATTTCGCCAAACTTAGCGGCAACCACCCGCCCGCGCCAAGTACCCAGGCCACAAACTCATAAAATTGGCTGCGAGTGGCGCAGGGTCGACAATGAGCTGTCAGGAAAGACGCGAAAATCGGGTTTCCTGCCATCCCGCGCCACGTCAGCCTCAGTCATGGGTCAGCCCCCCAATCATCCTACAAAACACTCCACATCCCGGCCGCGCGGGTCTATGCTTGCCGCAACCTTCTCTTGCCCGGATCCCTTTCCCGCATGTCCCCTCCCCGGACGCACGCCCGCGTCATTCGCCGTCTCCATGTCGTCAATCACCGCCTGTCGTCCCTGCCGGGCAATCTGCGCGGCATCTTGTGGATGCTGGTGGCCGGCCTGTTCTTCACGACCATGGTGACCCTGATCAAGCTGCTCGGCGCGCGGCTGCATGTCACCGAGATCATATTGATCCGCCAGATCTTCATGGCGATGATCGTCGCCCCGACCATCGTCGCCGGCCTGCCCGCATCGCTGGTGACCCGGCACGGACACCTGCATGCCCTGCGCATTGCCTGCGCCTCCGTCGCCATGTTCGCCGGCTTCACCGCGGTGGTTCACCTGCCGCTCGCCGATGCCACGGCGCTGTCCTTTTCCAAGACCTTCTTCGTCACCATCTTCGCGATCCTGTTTCTGGGGGAAACCGTCGGCCGGCACCGCTGGCTGGCGACCATCGCCGGGTTCATCGGCGTTCTGGTGATCCTGCGCCCGGATGCGGGCAGTGGCATCGACATCTACGCCGGCCTTGCGGTTGCCGGGGCGGCGGCCGCCGCCGTGGTGATGATCCTGATCCGCAAGCTGTCGCAATTCGAGCGGCCGGTCACCATCCTGACCTATCAGGCGGTGTTCGTCGGCGTGATCATGCTGCCGTTTGCCATCGCCAACTGGAAGACCCCGACCCCGACCGAATGGGGGCTTCTGGTGATCGCCGGCTTCGTCTCCTGGGCCGGGCAGATGTGCAACATCCGCGCCTTCCGCGCCGGCGAGGCCTCGGCCATCGCCGCGTTCGACTACGTGCGGCTGCTCTATGCCACCGCCATCGGCTTCCTGCTGTTTTCCGACCTGCCGGGCCTGCACACCCTGGCCGGCGCCACGCTGATCGTCGCCGCCGCGCTCTACACGGCCTGGCGCGAGGCCTATCTCGGCAAGAAGGTGACCGCCCAGTCGGGCCTGCGCTCCGACCCGCCCTGAGCGGCACGGGTCGGCTGGCAAGGCTCTAGCCGCCGTTGAAATGCGGCCTCCACAGCTGCTCGATCCGGTAGCCGCCGAGGGAGGCGGCCATCTCCCGCAGGGCCGGCGTGCCGCAAAAGGCGACAAACGCCTGGAACGGCGGCTCGAACCAGTCCCTCCGGGAAACCAGCAGGTCGAAGCGCTCCTCGCACACCGGCACGAAATCCAGCTTGAACTGGCGTGCCGAGGCTTCCAGCCCGAAGGCAACCTCGGCCCGGCCATCGAGCACCGCCAGTGCCGCCTCGCGCTCATCCCGGGCCATCGGCCCGGTGGCCGCCGGCGGCGTCAATCCCTCTTCCGCGACGAGCCGCTCCAGCAGCAACTGGCCGCCGGCCTTGGCCTGACGGCGCACCACCTGACGCCCGGCCAGATCGGCAAGCCGGGTGATCCCGGCCGGATTGCCCGGCGCGACGATAAAGCCGCGGCTGCGCCAGGCCCATTCGACCAGCACCACCGGACGATACCGAAACCGACGGGTGATCACCTCCGTGTTCCACCCCTCCTCCTGCACCACATGCAGGCCGGCGGCGATGCCCTCGCCCGCCTCGAACCGGTCGAGCCCGTCGAGACTTCCGTCGAACAGCGCGGCAAGGCCGGAACCGGATTCGCGCAAGGCCCATTCCAGCAACGGATCGTGGCTGCCCAGCACCACCGGCGGACGCATCGCATCGGCGGCGGGCGCATCGCTGGCACTGGCGATCCAGGCCAGCACTTCCTCGCGGGGGAACAGCAGCTTTCCGGTGGCGCGGCTGTGCGGAACCTCCCCGGCGGCGGCCAGATCGTAGATCTTCCGCTCCTTGACCCTCAGGAGATCGGCCATTTCCCGGGTGGTGAGATAGGTCGGCAGATCACCACTCATCAGCGCATTCGTCCTGGGCTCGGGTACGGTGTGTCGGGTCAGCGCAAGACGCTGAAACCGCTGCGCCGACAATGCCAAGCCGGACCCGCCACCGCAAGCGTCATGCCGCCGACAACCTCCCGCCTTGCCCTTTGGTGACGCCGGTCAGCCGCCCCGCTGCGTGCGTTTGTTTTCATAAAGGATCTGGTCGGCGCGCTGCACCACCTCATCCGCGTCGAGCGCGCCGTCGGTCTGAAACAGGCCGTGGCTGAACTCGATCACGGTGCCCGGCTTCGACAGCCGTTCCTGAATGTCGGCCAGTTCGTCGCGGATCGCCGCGATCGCCCGCCCCGCCCGGTCTTCGGCCGTCTCCGGCCAGATGACCAGGAACTCGTCGCCACCCCAGCGTCCGACCGTGTCCACGTCCCGCAGATGCTTGCCAACCGCCTGGGTGAACGCGACCAGAACCTCGTCACCGACATGATGGCCGTGACTGTCGTTGATGGTCTTGAACTCGTTGAGGTCGATCATGGCGACGGTCAGCTCATGGCCGAAGCGCCGGCAGCGCTCCAGCTCGCCGCGCAGGATCTTCGACAGGTGTCGCCGGTTATGGACGCCGGTCAACGGATCGTTGGTCGCCGCCCGCTGCAACTCCTCGATTAGCCGGGCGCGCTCGGAAATGTCGCGCACCACTGCGATGAACTCGGTCGCCGTGCCCACCTTGATCTTGGCGATGGTCACCTCGGCGGGAAACTCGGTCCCGTCGCTGCGCAGGCCCATCACCGTCACCCGCGTTTCCATCGGCCGCGACATGATCGGCGAGGTGCCGAAGGATGCCACATAGCCTGGATGGCGCTCGCGGTATCGCTGCGGAATGAGGGTCTCCAGCCGCTTGCCATAGGCCTCTTCCCGGCTGACCTTGAAGATCTCGCAGGCGGCGGTGTTCATCAGCACGATCTCGCGGTCCTCGTTGACGGAGAGGATGCCGTCATAGGCCGCGTCAACGACGGATTCGAACCGGCTCTGCGATTGCGCCAGAGAGCTTTGCAGCGACTTTTTCTCGGTGATGTCGATGCAGGTGTTGAGCACCCGCCGCGCCGCGCCGCGCTCGGTAAACACCGGCGAGAACACGAAACGCCACCAGCTCACCCGGCCGCCCCGGTCGATCACCACCTCCGATTCCACCGGGCTTTGGGTGCGCAGGCATTCGTCCATCTGCTCGCTCAAGGGCAGGCAGAGATAGCGGGGAAAGATGTCCGCCAGCCCGTAGGCGACAACCCCGTCCATCTCCTCCCGTTCCAGCATCGCCATGTACTGCCGGTTGGCGGCCAGCATCACATAGGCGTCATGCTCGCCCTTGCTGAAGACGGCAACGCTGGCGCCAATGGCGTTCACGAACGAATTCAGCGTCTTACTGTTTTCCGAGGAGAAGGGCATCGGGAGAATCACAAATGGCTGCGGGACGGCTCTTATCGGCCGTGGGGGCCCTCCCCGTCAACTCGGCGGCGGGGAAGCCCGCGAGACAGAACGTCCCATTCTCCCGCGGGGCGCGGCGAAGCTTCCCGCGCGACATCGCCGCCCGCGAAGCCGTCGCCGCATCTCCCGAATGGCAGGTCAGCCGTCCGCAGGGGCCGCCGCCCGTTTTTCCGCTTCCTCCTCGACCAGCTCCTTTTTCGACAGCTTGCCGACCATGGTCTTGGGCAGCGCATCGCGGAACTCGATCTCCTGCGGCATCTCGATCGGCGACAGGTGCCCCTTCAGGAAGAGCTTCATCTCCTCCGCCGAGACCTGCGCCCCTTCCCGCAGCTTGATGAAGGCCTTCGGCGACTGGCCGCGATAGGTGTCCGGCACGGCGATGACAATCGCCTCCTCCACCGCCTCATGCTGGTAGATCGCCTCCTCGATCACCCGCGGATAGACATTGTAGCCGGAGCACAGGATCAGGTCTTTGATCCGGTCGACCAGATAGATGAACCCGTCCGGATCGCGGTAGCCGACATCGCCAGTGTGCAGCACCCCATCCTCGATGGCCCGGTTGGTCTCGTCCGGCCGGTGATAATAGCCCTTCATCACCTGCGGACCGCGCACCACCAGCTCTCCCTTCTCCCCTTCCGCAACGGGGCGGGACAGGTCCTCCAGATCGCGGAACTCGACATACGTACCAGGGGCGGCAAGACCGATCGATCCGGCGCGCCGGTTCTCGTCGAGCGGATTGACCGCCACCACCGGCGAACATTCCGTCAGACCATACCCCTCCACCAGAATGCAGCCGGTCAGGGTCTCGAACTGCGTCTTCACCTCCACCGGCAGCGGCGCCCCGCCGGAGATGCACAGGTTGATCGACGTCAGGTCGTAGCTCTTGGTCTGCTCCCCGTTGTTGATCGCCGTGTAGATGGTCGGTACGCCGGGGAACAGGGTGATCTTCTTGCGCACGATGGTATCGAGCAGCATCTTCAACTCGAACCGGGGCAGCAGCACCATCTCCGCGCCAAGCACCACCGAGAGGTTCTGCGCCACGGTCATCGCGAACACGTGGAAGAACGGCAGCACGCACAGCATCCTCTCCCGCCCGGGCTGGGCGGCGGCGAACAGAGTGCGCATCTGCTCGATGTTGGCGGACAGGTTGGTGTGGGTCAGCATCGCGCCCTTGGGCACGCCGGTGGTGCCACCGGTGTATTGCAGCACCGCCACATCCTCGTCCGGATCGATGTCGGCCGCCTTGACGGTCCTGCCGCCGGCGATCAGATCGGCGAAGCGCGGATGCGCCGCATCCTTGGGGATCGAGGCCCGGTCGCGGCCCTTGAACAGGGTGAACAGCAGCTTCTTCGGCTGCGGCAGGATATCGGCCATCGGGCAGACGATGATCTTGTCGAACGCCCCTTCGCGCCGCACCGTCTCCACCTTGTCGAAGATGATCTTCAGATCCAGCGTGACCATGATCCGGGTTTCGGAATCATGCGCCTGGAAGGAGATTTCCCGTTCCACATAGAGCGGGTTGAAATTCACCACGATCCCGCCGAGCTTCAGCACCGCGAAATAGAAGATCGTGTAATAGGGTGTGTTGGGAAGACACAGGCCGACCTTGGTGCCCTTTTGCACGCCCAGGGCCTGAAGCCCCGCCGCGGCCTTGTCCGTCAGCGCGCCGATCTCGTCGTACCGCCAGACCTTGCCCATGAAATCGGCGGCCGGCCGGTCGCCATGATCGCGCACCGCCGCTTCGAGATAACTGTGAAGCGGCTTCGGCCGGAATGTGGCGAGCCAATCCTGTGGGTCGGTCATCGCGGATCCTCCCTGACTTTTTCTGAACCGATCCCCGCCGCCCCCCTTGCGGCGGTTCCGATCACCTGAACATCCTTGCAACGACAGGATGCACCCGGCCATCTGGGGGCGCACCATGCCGAATGCTTCCGTTTACGTCAACGGAAAACCCTGCGTACCCGGCAAGGACACCGCAAGGATACGCCTGCACACCGGTTGCACCAATGCAAATTGCGCCGCCCGGCCATGGCGAGGTCGGGGCGCGGCTCACCCGACCAGCGCGAACCGATCCACGTCGAACAGCCCCATGTCGGTGATCTTCAGATGGGGGATCACCGGCAGCGGCAGAAAGGCCACCTGCAGGAACGGCTCCGGCAAGGTGCAGCCGAGCTCCCGCGCTGCCGCGCGCAAGGCTTCCAGCGCGCCGCGCACCGTCTCGAACGGCTCCAGGCTCATCAGGCCGGCAAGCGGCAGCGCCAGCTCCGCCAGCACCCGGTCCCCATCGGCGACGACGAAACCGCCTTTCAGCGCGGCGATCCGGTTGACTGCGGTTGCCATCGACCGGTCGTCGGCGCCGACCACGCAGATGTTGTGGCTGTCATGGCCGACAGAGGAGGCAATCGCCCCGCTCTTCAGGCCGAAGCCGGACACGAAGCCCCGACCGATGTTGCCGCCGCGCCCGTGCCGTTCCACCACCGCGACCTTGACCACATCCTGCGCCGGATCCGCCCGGGTCTCGCCGCCGGAGACCGGCAGCGAGCGGGTCAGATGCTCGGTGATGATCCGGCCCGGCACCACGCCGATCACCGGCTGCTCGTTGGCGCCCTTGGCGGGAATGCGAAAATCCTCCGCCGTGATGGTCCGCACATGCACACTGTCGAGCCCGACCGGCGCCACATCGCCGCGCGCGGCGAAAGCGGCCGCATCGGCCAGCCGCCCCCCGGCGATCACCTGATGCACCCGGCAATCGGCGAGATCGTCGAGCAGCACCAGGTCGGCGCGCCAGCCCGGCGCCACCAGCCCCCGGTCGCGCAGGCCGAAGGCATTCGCCCCCGACCAGCTTGCCGCCCGATAGGCATCAACCGGCCGGGCGCCGCCGGCGATCAGCCGGCGGATCATGCTGTCCAGATGCCCCTCCTCGGCGATATCGAGCGGATTGCGGTCGTCGGTGCACAGGCAGACAAAGGAGGCGGTTTCCGCCGTCAGGATTTCCGCCAGCGCGTCCAGATCCTTGGACACCGACCCTTCACGGATCAGGATCGTCATGCCCTTGGCCAGCTTCTCCCGCGCTTCCGCCGCCGTGGTCGCCTCGTGATCGGTGCGGATCCGCGCGGCCAGATAGCCGTTGAGATCGGCGCCGGACAGCATCGGCGCATGGCCGTCGATATGCCCGTCCTGAAAGGCGGCGAGCTTGGCGATCACCGCCGGGTCGCGGGCGAGAACGCCGGGGAAGTTCATGAATTCCGCCAGGCCGATCACCGCCGGGTGATCGCGCATCGGCAGCAGGTCCTCGATTTCCAGGCGGGCGCCGGCGGTCTCGAAGGCGGTGGCCGGCACGCAGGAGGAGAGATTGACCCGAAGGTCCATCACCGTGTGCTCGGAGGCTTGCAGGAAATAGCCGATCCCCTCCGCGCCCAGCACATTGGCGATCTCATGCGGATCGCAGATCGCCGTGGTCACCCCATGCGGCAGCACGCAACGGTCGAATTCCAGCGGCGTGACCAGCGAGGATTCCACATGCAGATGCGTGTCGATGAAGCCCGGCACCACATGGCGCCCGCCCGCATCCACCTCGCGCGTGCCGCTGTAGCGCTGCTGGGTGCCGACGATCCGGTCGCCGACGATGGCGATATCGGTCTCGCTCACCGAGCCGTCGATCACCGAGAACAGCCGCGCATCGCGGATCACCAGATCCGCCGGCACCTCGCCCCGGCCGGCGGCAATCGCTCGTTCGAGAAAGGCCCCATCATGAGGAATACGCTGCATCCGCTGTCTCTCCTGACCTGTTCGCCGCTGTGGGCCCGTCCGAGCCTTGCCCTGAATCTCGTGAAAGTTGAGCGCGTTTTAAGACCTGGCGCAACCCGTCGACCAGCCTGCGCCTCACATTGCGCCGCAGCAACGAAAGCGGTTGACTCCGGTCGCGTGTGGCGCATTATTTTAATCACCTGAAATTAATAACGCGCGGGCAATTGCAGCCCGCCGGCATCCGCCGGAGAAGGCTTCGGCGGCAGGGAGAGCGCCCGGATGGCAAGACGCCCGCTGGTCGGACAAGGGTCGAACTCGGTCCAGCTTCGCCGCTACAACGCCCGCATCGTGTTGCAGGCGCTGCGCCGGGTCGGCAGCGCCTCCAAGGCCGATCTCGCCCGGCTGGCCCAGCTGACCAACGCCGCCATCGGCGCCATCATCCAGGATCTCACCGCCGCCGGGCTGATCACCTCCCTCGGCAAGCGCCGCCATGGCGGGCGCGGCCAGCCGGCGACCATGCTCACCCTCTCGCCGACCGGCGCCTACGGCTTCGGCGTCCGCCTCGACCGCACCGCGATCGAAACCGTGCTCGCCGATTTTTCCGGTGCCATCATCGGCCGGCGCAGCCATGACATGCTGCTGCCGGAACCGGAGATGGCCGTCGAGCTGGTGCGCCGCGACATCGACGCGCTGTTGCCGCTGGTGCCGCCGCAGGAGCGGGCACGCATCGCCGGCATCGGCGTCGCCATGCCGTTCAACCTCGGCGCCTGGCTGCATGAGCTGGGCCTGCCCGCCGGCGTCTTTCATCTGTGGGACGCGGTCGATGTGCGGGCCCTGCTGGAGGCGGCAACCGACTTCCCCGTGTTCGTCGAAAACGACGGCACGGCGGCGACCATCGCCGAACTGTTCTCCGGCGCCGGACGGAGCGCCGATGACTTCCTCTATCTCTTCCTCGGACCGGCCATCGGCGGCGGCCTCGTCATGGGCGGCGATTGCCAGAAGGGCGTCACGGGCAATGCCGCCGATGTGGCGATGATGCCGGTGCCGCCGAGCACGCTCGCCTCCGCGCCGCGCCCCGGCAAGCCGCTCGACATCCTGCTGACCCGTGCCTCGCTGGCGGCGCTGCGCCGCCATCTCACCCATTGCGGCGTCACCGCCCAGTCCCGCGACGAGCTGGAGCGGATCGTCGCGGCGCGCCATCCGGCGGCGGAAGAGTGGCTGGCCGATTGCATCGCCGCGCTGGCCCCGGCGGTTTCGGCCGCCACCGCCCTTCTCGATATCCCGCTTGTGGTCATCGACTTCGACATCGACGGCGGCCTCGCCGATCGGATCGTCTCCGGCCTTGCCGAAGCCTTGGCGGCCGCCGCGCCCGAAGCCCGTGTCGCCCCCCGGGTCGCGCGCGGCTCCTTCGGCCGCGATGCCGGTGCCATCGGCGCCGCCTGCCTGCCGATGTTCGTCAACTATTCCCCGCGCGCCGCGATCCTGACCGGCGCCGAGGCAAGCCCGGGCCATCCCGGCGTGACACCGCAGGAAGCGGGCGCGCCGAGGGGGAGCCCGGATCGCACCCGGCTGAGGGAGGACCACGCAGCCGGATCTTGAAGCGGTCGCTAGCGACCAATGGGAGGAGACCTGACATGCTTCGCAATCTGATGCTCGCCGGAACCCTGCTCGGCACCCTTTCGGCCCTGCCGGCCATGGCCGCCGAGACCTCGGCCTGCCTGATCACCAAGACCGACACCAACCCGTTCTTCGTCAAGATGAAGGAGGGCGCCACCGCCAAGGCGGAGGAACTGGGCATCACGCTCAAGTCCTATGCCGGCCGGATCGACGGCGATCACGATTCCCAGGTGGCGGCGATCGAGACCTGCATCGCCGACGGCGCAAAGGGCGTCCTCATCACCGCCTCCGACACCAAGGCCATCGTCGAGGCGGTGACCCAGGCCCGCGACGCCGGCATTCTGGTGATCGCCCTCGATACGCCGCTGGAGCCGATCACCGCCGCCGACGCAACCTTCGCCACCGACAATTTCAAGGCCGGCGAGCTGATCGGCCAATGGGCCGCCGCCACCCTTGGCGAAGCCGCCAAGGACGCCCGCATCGCCCTGCTTGACCTCGCGGTCAGCCAGCCTTCGGTCGGCGTGTTGCGCGATCAGGGCTTCATGACCGGCTTCGGCATCGACGTGAAGGACCCGGCCAAATGGGGCGATGAGGAGGATGCCCGGATCGTCGGCCATGACGTGACCGCCGGCAACGAGGAAGGCGGCCGCACGGCGATGGAGAACCTTCTGACCAAGGATCCCACCATCAACGTGGTCTACACCATCAACGAACCGGCCGCCGCCGGTGCCTATGAGGCGCTGAAGGCGGTGGGACGGGAAAACGACGTCCTGATCGTCTCCGTCGATGGCGGCTGCCCGGGCGTGCGCAATGTCGCCGAAGGGGTCATCGGCGCCACCTCGCAGCAATACCCGCTGCTGATGGCCGCCCTCGGCATCGAGGCGATCAAGACCTATGCGGACAACGGCGTGAAGCCGGCCCCGACCGAGGGCAAGGCCTTCTTCGATACCGGCGTCGCCCTTGTGACCGACAAGCCGGCGGAGGGCGTGCCCTCGATCGACACGAAGGAAGGGCTCGACAAGTGCTGGGGCTGAACCCTCTGGCGCACCTTTGACCCATCCGCCGACGGACAGCCCCCTGCCCGTCGGCGGACCGATCCACCACCCGCCCGGCCGGCGGGCGCTGCCTTTCGGGGAGGAGACCCATGAGTGACCTTGAGACGGGCAATGCCCGGGACTTCGAACAGGGCCTGCGCGCCAGCGCGGACGCGCCCGCCCGCTTCGACAGTCACAAGCACTCGACGCTCGACCGGATCCAGCACCGGCTGCATGCCAATCCGGAACTGGTGCCGCTGATCGTCCTCGTGCTGTCGGTCGCGGTGTTCGGCGTCCTTCTCGGCGCGAAGTTCTTCTCGCCCTTCACCCTTACCCTGATCCTGCAGCAGGTGGCCATTGTCGGTATCGTCGGCTGCGCCCAGTCGCTGGTGATCCTCACCGCCGGCATCGATCTGTCGGTCGGCGCCATCATGGTGCTGTCCTCGGTGGTGATGGGCCAGTTCACCTTCCGCTATGGCCTGCCGGTGGAACTCGCCGTCCTTTGCGGCCTCGCCTGCGGCGCCCTTTGCGGCTTCATCAACGGCGCGCTGATCGCCTTCATGCGCCTGCCCCCGTTCATCGTCACCCTTGGCATGTGGCAGATCGTGCTGGCGTCGAACTTCCTTTATTCCGCCAACGAGACCATCCGCAGCCAGGACATCGCCCGCGAGGCGGCGCTGCTGCAGTTCTTCGGTGAGAAGATCAACATTCAGGGCGCGGTCTTCACCTATGGGGTGATCGCCCTGTTCGTCCTGGTGCTGGTGCTGAACTACGTGCTCAACCACACCGCCTGGGGCCGGCATGTCTATGCCATCGGCGACGACCCGGACGCGGCGGAACTGGCCGGGGTGCGCGTCGCCCGCATCCGCATCTCGGTCTACACCCTCGCCGGGCTGATCTGCGCCCTGGCCGGCTGGGCGATGATCGGCCGGCTCGGCTCGGTCTCGCCGACCACCGGCCAGTTCACCAACATTGAATCCATCACCGCCGTGGTGATCGGCGGCATCTCGCTGTTCGGCGGGCGCGGCTCGGTGCTGGGCATGCTGTTCGGCGCCCTCATCGTCGGCGTCTTCTCGCTCGGCCTCCGGCTGATCGGCACCGACCCGCAATGGACCTACCTGCTCATCGGCGTGCTGATCATCTCGGCCGTCGCCATCGACCAGTGGATCAGAAAGGTGGCCGCATGACCCGCTCCCCCATCCTGACCGCCCGCGGTCTCGTCAAGCGCTACGGCCGGGTCGTCGCCCTCGACCGGGCCGACTTCGACCTCTACCCCGGCGAGGTGCTGGCGGTGATCGGCGACAATGGTGCCGGCAAGTCGACCCTGATCAAGGCGCTGTCCGGCGCCGTCACCCCGGACGAAGGTGAGATCCGCCTCGATGGCGCGCCGGTGCATTTCACCGCGCCGATGCAGGCCCGGGCCGCCGGCATCGAGACCGTCTACCAGAATCTCGCCCTGTCGCCGGCCCTGTCGATCGCCGACAACATGTTCATGGGCCGGGAGCTTCGCGCCCCCGGCTTCCTCGGCCGCTACCTGCGCAAGCTCGACCGCAAGGCGATGGAGCGGATCGCCCGCGAAAAGCTCACCGAGCTTGGGCTGATGACCATCCAGAACATCAATCAGGCGGTGGAAACCCTGTCCGGCGGTCAGCGTCAGGGCGTGGCCGTCGCCCGTGCCGCCGCCTTCGGTTCCAAGGTGGTGATCATGGACGAGCCGACCGCCGCCCTCGGGGTCAAGGAAAGCCGCCGGGTGCTGGAGCTGATCAAGGACGTGCGCCAGCGCGGCCTGCCCATCGTGCTGATTTCCCACAACATGCCCCATGTCTTCGAAGTGGCGGACCGCATTCACATCCACCGGCTGGGCCGTCGCATTGCCGTCATCGATCCCAAGGCCTATTCCATGTCCGACGCGGTGGCGATCATGACCGGGGCGATGGACCCGCCGGAGGCCGATGCCGCTGCCTGACATCCGCCGCCGTCCCGGCCGGGACGGCGCCTGAAGGACCACTTGCCATGATACTTGTCTGCGGCGAGGCGCTGTTCGACCTCTTCGCCGAGGAAGACGGCGACCGCCTGACCCTCGATGCCCGCATCGGCGGATCGCCGGTCAATGTCGCCATCGGCCTTGCCCGGCTCAACGCCCCGGTCTCCTACTTCGGCGCGATCTCCGGCGACCTGTTCGGCCGCCGGCTGCGGACGACGCTTGCCGCCGAGGGCGTCCGGCTCGACCATGTGTTGGCCACGGACGCGCCCACCACCTTGAGCATTGTCGGCCTCAATGCCACGGGCAGCCCCGAATACACCTTCCACGGAGACGGCGCCGCCGACCGGCAGGTACGGCCGGAGGATCTGCCCGACCTGCCGCCGGAGATCGCCTGCATCCATATCGGCTCCTTCGCCATGCTGGTGCCGCCGGTCGGCGACAGCCTCGCCGCCCTCGTCGCCCGCGAGCATGGCCGCCGGATGATCGCCTATGATCCGAACATCCGCCCGACCGTGGTCGCCGATCTGGCCGCCTGGCGGGCGCGGCTGGGTGCGCTGCTGCCGCATGTGGATCTTCTGAAGATCAGCGGTGAGGACCTTGCCACGCTCTACCCGGATCAGGACGCCGCCGCGCTTGCCGCCGCCTGGCTCGGCAAGGGACCGTCGCTCGTGGTCGTCACCCATGGGCCGGATGGCGCGGAGGCCTTCACCCGCACCGCCCATGTCGCAATCCCCGGACACCCGGTCGCGGTGGTCGACAGCGTCGGCGCCGGCGACAGTTTCCAGGCGGCGATGCTTGCCCGGCTTGCCGAACGCGGCCAGCTTTCCGCCGCAGCTCTTGCCCGGCTCGAGGCCGGGGACCTCGGCGACCTGTTGCACTTTGCCGCCGGCGCCGCTGCCCTCACCTGCACCCGGCGCGGGGCCGACCTGCCCCGGCACGCGGAGCTTGCCAACGCCTGCCACCCCGCCCCCCTTCCCGTCTCCGCAACAAGAGGCCCCTGATGGCTGTCCGTGTCATTGAAGTCGATCCGTTCGATCTTGTCGTTTTCGGTGCCACCGGCGATCTTGCCTACCGCAAGCTGCTGCCGGCACTCTATCACCGCGACCTCGACGGCCAGTTGCCTGAGGACGCCCGCATTCTCGCCTGCTCGCGCCGCGACATGAGCGATGCGGAGTACCGCGCCAAGGCGGCCGAGGCGGTGCGCGAGCACGTAAGCGATATCGAGGAACCGGCGCTGTCCCGCTTTCTGGAGCGCCTGAGCTATCTGGCCGTCGACGCGACCGGCGAGCGCGGCTGGGAGGACCTCGCCGCCGCGCTTGAAGATCGGCCCGAGGTGATCCGCGCCTTTTATCTCGCCGTCTCGCCCGATTTCTTCGGTGCGATCTGCGAGCGCATCGGCCGGCATGGGCTGGCCAGCGACGCGGCCCGCATCGTCATCGAAAAACCGATCGGCAAGGATGGCCAGTCGGCCCGGTCGCTCAACGCGGCCATCGGCGCGGTGTTCCGCGAGGACCAGATCTTCCGCATCGACCATTATCTCGGCAAGGAGACGGTGCAAAACCTGATGGCGCTGCGCTTTGCCAATGCGCTGTTCGAACCTCTGTGGAACGCGGCGCATATCGACCATGTGCAGATCACCGTTGCCGAGGCGCTGGGGGTGGAAGGCCGGGCCGGCTACTACGACACCGCCGGGGCCATGCGCGACATGCTCCAGAACCACATCCTGCAACTGCTCTGCCTGGTGGCGATGGAGCCGCCGGAATCCATGGACGCCGATTCCGTCCGCGATGAAAAGCTCAAGGTCCTGAAAGCGCTCAAACCCATGGACCCGGCCATGGTGGAGCGCGCCACCGTGCGCGGCCAGTACCGGGCCGGCGCGTCGGCCGGCGGCGCGGTGCCGGGCTACCTGGAAGAACTGGACGATCCGAGCTCGCAGACCGAAACCTTTGTCGCGCTGAAGGCGGAAATCGCCAACTGGCGCTGGGCCAACGTGCCCTTCTACCTGCGCACCGGCAAACGGCTCGCCGACCGGGTGTCGGAGATCGTGGTCCAGTTCCGGCCGATCCCCCATTCGATCTTCGAGGAGGAGGCCGGATCGATCTCCTCCAACCGGCTGGTGATCCGCCTGCAGCCGGACGAGGGCGTGCGCATGCAGATCATGATCAAGGACCCCGGCCCCGGCGGCATGCGCCTGCGCCAGGTGCCGCTCGACATGTCCTTCGCCGAGGCCTTCCGGGTGCGCAACCCGGACGCCTATGAACGGCTCTTGATGGATGTGATCCGCGGCAACCAGACCTTGTTCATGCGCCGCGACGAGGTGGAAGCGGCCTGGGCCTGGGTCGACCCGATCCTGGAGGCCTGGGCACACTTGCGCGAGCCGCCGAAGGGCTACACCTCCGGCACCTGGGGGCCGTCCGCCGCCATCGCCCTGATCGAGCGTGACGGCCGCACCTGGTTCGAAGACCTGATCTGACCTCCCTCCCCCGAGGTGGCCCGGAAGGGTATTCGGGTTGGGGTTGGCAGCGAATTTAAATCGATTTAATTGAAGGCGACGTCCCACCGGGGGCGGCGCCCTGACAGAGGCCCGACGGCACCGCGACCGGATGGGCAGAAGACAGACGGAAGGACGAACGGCAGATGAGCGTTCAGGCAACCATCGGCGAGGTCACCGACCGCATCCGCCAGCGCAGCCGCGACAGCCGGGCGCGCTATCTCGACCGCATCCGCGCCGCCGGCGAGGCCGGCCCCAGGCGCTCGGTGCTGTCCTGCGGCAATCTCGCCCATGGCTTTGCCGCCTGCGGCCTGACCGACAAGGACCGCCTCTCCGGCGATGTGGTGCCCAATCTGGCCATCGTCACCGCCTATAACGACATGCTGTCGGCGCACCAGCCTTACGAGCGGTTCCCCGAGCTGATCCGCGCGGCGGCGCGCGAGGCCGGCGCGGTTGCCCAGGTCGCCGCCGGCGTCCCGGCCATGTGCGACGGCGTCACGCAAGGTCAGGCCGGCATGGAGCTGTCGCTGTTTTCCCGCGACGTAATCGCCATGAGCGCCGCCGTCGGCCTGTCGCATCAGATGTTCGATGCCGCCGTGTTCCTCGGCATCTGTGACAAGATCGTGCCGGGCCTTGTGATTGCCGCCCTCTCCTTCGGCCACCTGCCTTGCGTCTTCATCCCGGCCGGGCCGATGCCCTCGGGCCTGCCCAATGACGAGAAGGCCCAGACCCGCCAGCTCTACGCTCAAGGCAAGATCGGCCGCGCCGAGCTGCTGGAGGCGGAAAGCAAGTCCTACCATTCGCCCGGCACCTGCACCTTCTACGGCACCGCCAATTCCAACCAGATGCTGATGGAAATCATGGGCCTGCACCTGCCGGGCGCCAGCTTCGTCAACCCGAACACGCCCTTGCGCGATGCGCTGACCCGCGAGGCCGCCCAGCGCGCCCTGGCCCTCACCGCCCTTGGCAACGCCTACACCCCGGTCGGCGAAGTGATCGACGAGCGGGCCATCGTCAATGGCGTCGTCGGCCTGCATGCCACCGGCGGCTCCACCAACCACACCCTGCATCTGGTGGCCATGGCCCGCGCCGCCGGCATCCACCTGACTTGGGACGATATTTCAGACCTCTCCGCCGCCGTGCCGCTGCTGGCGCGGATCTACCCCAACGGCCTTGCCGACGTGAACCATTTCCAGGCCGCCGGCGGCATGGGGCTGCTCATTCGCGAGCTGTTGTCCGCCGGGTTGCTGCACGAGGACGTGCGCACCGTCAACGGCACCGGTCTTGACGGCTACACGGTGGAGGCCTGCCTTGCCGAGGACGGCACCGTACTCCGCGAGCCGGCGCCGGCGGAAAGCGGCGATCCCAAGGTGCTGACCAGTGCTGCCCAGCCGTTTCAGGAAAACGGCGGCCTGACGGTCCTGTCCGGCTCGCTCGGCCGGGCCGTTATCAAGGTCTCGGCGGTCCGGCCCGACCGCCGGGTGATCGAGGCGCCGGCACGGATCTTCGCCTCGCAGGACGATCTTCTTGCCGCCTTCAAGGCCGGCGAGCTGACCGGCGACGTGGTCGCCGTCGTCCGCTTCCAGGGGCCGAAGGCCTGTGGCATGCCCGAATTGCACAAGCTCACTCCGGCCCTTGGCGTGCTGCAGGATCAGGGGCTGAAGGTGGCGCTTGTCACCGACGGGCGCATGTCCGGTGCCTCCGGCAAGGTGCCGGCGGCGATCCATGTCACCCCCGAGGCGGTCGACGGCGGCCCCATCGCCCGGCTGTGCGACGGGGATATCATCCGCGTCGACGCCGAGGCGGGACGGCTGGAGGTGCTGGTCGATCCGGACACCTTCGCCGCCCGACCGGTGGCGACCGCCGAGCTTGCCGGCAACACGGTCGGCGTCGGCCGCGACCTCTTCGCCGCCTTCCGCGCCGCCGCCAGCCCGGCCGATGAGGGCGCCCATGTGTTTGGCCCGAATTTCGGCAAAATTTGACGCGATTGCGATTGAAATTGTCAAAATTGCACGCATCGGAAGCGAAGTTTTAAAGGACGAAGCGCTAGAAACGGGCCAAACGCATGCCCGCCCCCTTGCGGGCGGCCCTTGCCCAGACCGCCGGAGAGGCCATGACACAAGACACCCAGCGGATCGACGCGGTGATGACCGCAAGCCCGGTTATCCCCGTCCTCGTCGTCGAGGATCCGGTAAAGGCCATACCGATGGCGCAGGCGCTGGTGCGCGGCGGCCTGCCGGCCATCGAGATCACCTTGCGCACGCAAGCGGCGCTGGAGGCGATCCGCGCGGTCGCCGCCGAGGTGGAAGGCGCCATCGTCGGCGCCGGCACCGTGCTGGACGCTCGCCAGTATGACGCGGTCGCCAAAGCCGGCGCCCGTTTCGCCGTCGCCCCCGGGGCGACCGAGGCGCTGATGTCCGCCGCCGCCGGACATGACGTGCCGCTGCTGCCCGGCGCCGCCACCCCGTCCGAGGTGATGCGCCTGCTGGAGGCCGGCTATTCCCGGCTGAAGCTGTTCCCGGCCGAGGGCGTGGGCGGGCTGGCGCTGTTGAAGGCGCTCGCCTCTCCCCTGCCTGCGGCCCGGTTTTGCCCCACCGGCGGCATCACCCCGGCCAATGCCCCGGCCTATCTGGCGCTTGGCAATGTCGCTTGCGTCGGCGGCTCCTGGATCGCGCCGGCCTCCGCCATTTCCGCCGGCGACTGGGACGGGATCGAGCAACGGGCGCGGCAGGCGGCGGCCCTCGGCCGCTGACACCAGAATTCGTGAAACGGGGAAGGAGAACAGGGATGACGGCGGACCATTGGCAACGCCTGCGCGATCATGCCGAAACGCTGAAGCCCGTCGGCCTGCGCGGCCTGTTTTCCGCGGATGATCGCCGGTTCGAGCGGTTCTCCGTCTCCCTTGAGGACCTCACCCTCGACCTTTCCAAGACCTTGATCACCGAGGAGACCCTCGGCCTGCTCTTCGCTCTGGCCGACAGCTGCCAGCTCGTGGCCCGGCGCGCGGCGATGTTTCAGGGCGCTCCGGTCAACACCACAGAAGACCGCGCCGCCCTGCATGTCGCCCTGCGCAATCTGTCCGGCGCGCCGATGTATCTCGGCGGCACCGACGTCATGCCGGAGGTGTTGACGACGCTGGCGCGGATGAGCGCCTTTTCCGCCGCACTCCGCAGCGGCAGCCTGACCGGCCATCGCGGCGCCCGCATCACCGATGTGGTCAACATCGGCATCGGCGGCTCGGACCTTGGACCGGCGATGGCCACCATGGCCCTTGCCCCTTACGCCGATGGCCCGCGCCTCCATTTTGTCTCCAACGTGGACGGCGCCCATATCGCCGACACGTTGAAGCCACTCGATCCGGCCACCACCCTTTTCATCATTGCCTCCAAGACCTTCACCACCACCGAAACCATGACCAACGCGGCCACCGCCCGCCGCTGGATCGCCAAGGCGCTCGGCGAGGAGGCGGTCGGCAGCCATTTCGCCGCCGTCTCGACCGCGCTCGACAGGGTCGCCGAGTTCGGCATCGACAAGACCCGCGTGTTCGGTTTCTGGGACTGGGTCGGCGGACGCTACTCGGTCTGGTCGGCGATCGGCCTGCCGGTGATGATCGCCATCGGCGCGGAACGGTTCGAAGCATTCCTCAGTGGCGCCCACGCCATGGATCGCCATTTCCAGCAAGCGCCGATGGCCCGCAACCTGCCGTTGCTGCTGGGCCTTGCCGGCGTCTGGCACCGCAATGTGCTGGGCTACGGCGCGCGCGCGATCCTTCCTTACGATCAACGGCTTGCCCGGCTGCCCGCCTATCTGCAACAGCTCGACATGGAATCGAACGGCAAGCGCGTCACCCGCGACGGCGCAGCGGTGACCGAGGCCACCGGCCCGCTGGTCTGGGGCGAGGCGGGCACCAATGGCCAGCACGCCTTCTTCCAGCTTCTTCACCAGGGCACCGACGTGATCCCGTGCGAGTTCATTGTCGCAGCCGAAGGCCATGAACCGGATCTTGCGCACCATCACCGGCTGCTGGTCGCCAATTGCCTGGCCCAGTCCGAAGCCCTCCTGCGCGGCCGCGATCTGGTGGAAGCTCGGCGCCAGCTCACGGCTGAGGGCCATCCCGCCGATGTCGTCGAAAAGCTCGCACCGCACAAGGTGTTTCCCGGCAACCGCCCCTCGATCACCCTCGTCCATGACAAGACGACCCCATACGCGCTCGGACGGCTGATCGCGCTCTACGAACACCGGGTCTTCGTCGAAGGCACGATCTGGAACATCAACTCCTTCGACCAATGGGGCGTGGAACTGGGCAAGGAATTGGCCAGCGCCCTGCTGCCGCTGCTGTCCGGCCAGACGCCGGAGACAGGACCGGGGGAGCCGGACCACGACAGCTCCACCCTCGGGCTGGCGCGGCGTCTTCGCCGGGCCAAACGGGAAGAGAGCACAACTCCCGGGACCTGACTCGACCGTCACACCCGAGAAAAATTCGCCATTCCAATGATCTGCGTCACAGCTTCGCGCAGGCTGCCACCTAGACTGACACCGCATTTGGTGCTGAAATACGTCATGAGGCTCGGACGGGCCTGCGCTGCGGGGCACGCCTCGGCACGAAAACGGCCCAGAAACAGGAAACGACGATGACGCTGAGAATTTTGCTTGTGGCCGCAACGGCCCTGACCCTCGCGGCCTGCCAGTCCGACAGCCAGCGCGACCGGACCCTTGTCGGCGGCGGTCTTGGCGCGGCAACCGGCGCGGCCATTGGCGCGGCGGCGACCGGTGATGTGGGCGGCGCTCTTGTCGGCGGTGTGATCGGCGGTGTCGGTGGCGCCATGGTCGGTTCGGCGACGACGCCGAAGAACTGCGTTGCCCGCGACCGCTATGGCCGCCGCTACCGGGTTGCCTGCCCGTAACCTGCCGCGCAAGACACGACTGGCTTTTTGCATGAACCTCTGGAGGCGATGATGGTGAAGATTGTTCTCGTTTCAGCCGCAGCCCTGCTGCTTGCAGCCTGCCAGTCGGACAGCCAGCGGGATCGGACCCTTGTCGGCGGCGGGCTTGGCGCCGCCACCGGCGCGGCCGTCGGCGCGGCGGCAACCGGCGATGTGGGCGGCGCCCTTGTCGGCGGTGTGATCGGCGGTGTCGGCGGCGCCATGATCGGATCGGCCACCACGCCGAAGAATTGCGTTGCCCGCGATCGCTATGGCCGCCGCTATCGGGTCGCCTGCCCATAAACCCGCCATATCTTGCGGGCATAAGCAGAATGGCAAATAAAAAACTGGATCGGGCCGGTGTTTTCAGGAACAACAGGCCCGGTGACATGCGTCGGTGCGCGCCCGGAGAACGGGACCGCATCGATACGAGGGGCCCAAGCCCTGATTTTCTGGAGGCATATTGAATGAAGAAGGTTGTACTCGTATCGGCGGCTGCGCTCCTGCTCGCGGCCTGCCAGTCCGATAGCCAGCGCGATCGCGCACTCGTCGGCGGTGGTCTTGGTGCCGCCACCGGTGCGGTGATCGGTGCGGCCACGGGCGGCGGCGCCGGTGCCGCTCTTGCCGGCGCTGCCATCGGTGCGGTTGGCGGCGGCGTCGTCGGCGCGGCGACCACGCCGAAGAACTGCATTGCAACCGACCAGTACGGCCGTCGCTACCGCGTCGTTTGCCCCTGATCCGAACGAGATCCCGCACCGCAACCACGATGCGGGATCGCTGGATGTAGGCCGGCCTCTGGCCGCATGACAGCAGAAAAGCCCCCGTCGCCCGGCGCCGGGGGCTTTTCTCTATCTGGCGTGGGTCCTCGCGTCCCGGCCCATGGCGTCAACGCGAGGCGGCTGGGGTGTTCAGGCCGCGGCGGCCACATCCGCCAACGCATCGCGCGGGTCGACATAGTCGTAGCCCAGCGCCTCGGCGACCGCCTGGCAGGTCACCTTGCCGCCATGCACATTGAGGCCGGCCAGCAGATGCGGATTATCCAGAAGCGCCTGCTTGTAGCCCTGATCGGCCAGCGCCAGGACAAAGGGCAAGGTCGCGTTGGTCAGCGCGTAGGTCGAGGTGCGCGGCACCGCGCCGGGCATGTTGGCAACGCAATAATGCACCACATCATCGACCATGTAGGTCGGCTCCGCATGGGTGGTGGCGTGGGAGGTCTCGAAACAGCCGCCCTGATCGATCGCCACATCGACCAGCACCGAGCCGGGCTTCATCCGCCGCACATGCTCGGCGGTCACCAGCTTGGGCGCCGCCGCCCCGGCCACCAGCACCGCTCCAATGACCAGATCCGCCTCCAGCACATATTGTTCCACCGCAGCGCGGGTCGAATAGACCGTGCGCAGCGCCGAGCCGAACCGCGCCGACAACTCACCGAGCACGTCGAGGCTGCGATCCAGCACGGTCACATCCGCGCCAAGGCCGAGCGCCATGGTGATCGCCTGGCCGCCGACGACGCCGCCGCCGACCACCACCACCCGCGCCGGCGCCACTCCGGGCACCCCGCCGATCAGGGCGCCAAGCCCGCCATGCACCCGTTCCAGCGCGGTCGCCCCCGCCTGGATCGACAGCCGGCCGGCCACCTGAGACATGGGCGCCAGCAGCGGCAAGCCACCGCGCGCGTCCGTTACCGTCTCATAGGCAATGCAGGTGGCTCCGGACTTGACCAGATCTTCCGTCTGCGGCGCATCCGGCGCCAGGTGCAGATAGGTGAACAGCACATGATCGGGGCGCAGCAATGCCCGTTCCGACGCCTGCGGTTCCTTGACCTTGACGATCATGCCGGCAGCGGCGAACACCTCCGCCTCATCCGGCAAGATCCGCGCGCCCGCCGCTTCATAATCGAGATCCGAAGCGCCGATGCCGATACCGGCGCCGCTCTCCACGACCACCTCATGGCCATGGGCGACAATCTCCCGAACCGCATCCGGGGTCAGGCCGACCCGATATTCGTGATTCTTGATTTCCTTCGGCACACCGATACGCATGGCTGTCTCCTCTCTCGCCCGGGCTCTGTACGCCACGAGTCTTATGCTGACAGTATACGTCTTTTTCTTCCGAATTCGGTTGCGAACTTGACACTTTATGCGCATTTAACGCAATATTATTGCAAGAAACAAAAAACCGACCGCATATTCTGCGAAAGGCATTCCATGCCCCTCGACCGGATCGATCGCCGCATTCTGGAACGCCTGCAGCGGGACGGACGCATCGCCAACGCCGATCTCGCGGAGGTTGTCGGCCTGTCGGCCTCCGCCTGCCTGCGCCGGGTCCGGGCGCTGGAAGAAGCCGGCATCATAGATCGATATGTCGCGCTGCTGGATCAAAGCAAGATCGGCCGGCGCATGGACATCTTCGTCGAGATCTCCCTGAAATCGCAATCGAACGAGACCCTGAGCGCCTTCGAAGAGGCGGTCGCCCGGTCAACGGAAATCATGGAATGCCACCTGATGGCTGGCGACGCGGATTACCTGCTGCGCATTGCCGCCGCCGATCCGGTCGATTTCGAGCGCATCCACCGCGATCATCTTGCCCGCCTGCCGGGTGTATCGCGCATGCGCACCTCCTTCGCCATTCGCGCGGTGTCGAAAAACACCGCCTTCCCCCTTCCCGAGGCGGGTCCCGACCTGCCACAACAGGCAAAAGCGAAATGAACGTATAGGTTTGTGGGAGAGTGTATAGGTTACCTCTACCATATACACCTAAGGTCGATTCTGCAGGCAGGGGATCAACGGGTTTCTCATGACGACCACGCACGCCCAGAGCGGCAACTTCACGGCGCCGCTTCTGCTCGTCGATGACGATCCGGACGACTTGTGGCTGGTGACGCGCAGCCTGTGCAAGGCGTGCCCGTGGGCGCGGCCGCTGACGGTGGCCTGTGCCACCACCGGCTCCGAGGCGCTGCGCTACCTTGATGCGCGCCTGCAATCGGGCATCGCCCCACCCGGCCTGATCCTGCTCGACATCAACATGCCCGGTCTGAGCGGCATCGAAACGCTGATCCGGCTGCGCACCCGCCCGGGACTTGCCGGGGTGACCGTCGTGTTCCTGACCACCGCCGACGATCCGCGCTCCCATGGCGAAGCCCTGCGCGCCGGTGCCGATGCGGTGATCGCAAAGCCCGATACCATGGCCGCGCTCGACGCCTTTGCCGCCCATGTCTTTCGCACCTGGCTGCACGAGGATGGCGCCCCGCCACAACAGCTTTCCGCCGCCGGTTGAACCACGCCCCACGAGATGTCAGAACGCTCTCATGAGCCAGGAAATCGCCTTGTTGGATGTCCCCACCTGCCGGCTGGGGGAATCGCCGGTCTGGGATCATCGGCTGTCCCGCCTTTACTGGTGCGACATTACCGGCCAGCGCCTGCACGCGCTGGACTGGCTGGACCGCCGGCACATGAGCTGGCCCATGCCAGATACGATCGGCTCGCTCGGCCTGACCTCCGATGTCGACACCTTGGTCATTGCCCTGCGTGACAAGGTCGGGCTGCATCACCTGCCGACCGGGCGCTTCGATCTTCTGACCGATGTGGAGGCCGACGACCCGCGCACCCGTCTCAACGACGGCAAGGTGGGACCGGACGGCGCCTTCTGGGTCGGCACCATGGACGACCGCCCGGACCGCCAGCCCATCGCCTCCCTCTACCGGATCACGCCGGACGGCGCCTTGACCCGCATGGTGGGGGAGCTGCGCACCTCCAACGGCCTGGCCTGGTCGCCCGATGGCGCGACGCTCTACCATTCCGACACACGCCCGGGATGGATCGACTGCTGGGACTTCGAGGTGGCGACCGGTGACATCTCCAACCGGCGGCGCTTCGCGCAAGTTGTCAATGACGCTGGACGCCCGGACGGAGCCACCATGGATGCGGAGGGCTGCTACTGGTCGGCGGGAGTCTCGGCCGGCTGCCTCAACCGCTTCGCCCCGGACGGCAGCCTGATCCGGACGATCCCGCTGCCACTGCCCCGACCAACCATGCCGTGCTTCTGCGGGCCAGACCTCGATGAGCTGGTGATCACCAGCCTGCGGCCGGAAACGGATGCGGCGCTGCTCAGTGCCTATCCCACCTCCGGCGGCCTGATGGCGCTCACCCCGTCGGTGAAGGGCCTTGCGTCACACCTGTTCCGTATCTGACCGGGGCGTTTCGGCGATCACGTCGGCGGGCAGCACCGCATGCGCTTCCGCCGGCGCTTCCCGGCCCCAGGTCGGCGCCAGATCGTGATCGACGGCGATCCGCTCATCGAAGACGAAGCAATCGCCGCGCCACATGCTTTCCTCGCGCGGCACCTTCTCCAGATAGTTCAGGATGCCGCCTTCGAGGTGATAGACCTCGCCAAAGCCTTCCTCCAGCAGCAGTGCGCTGGCCTTCTCGCAGCGGATGCCGCCGGTACAGAACATCGCCACCTTCGGCTTGTTGGCGACCTGCCGGGCGCTGCGCACCCACTCGGGAAAGCTGCGGAACGAGCGGGTTTCGGGAGAAACCGCCCCCTCGAAGGTTCCGAACGCCACCTCGTAATCGTTGCGCGTGTCGATCAGCACCACGTCCGGATCGGCAATCAGCGCGTTCCAGTCGGCCGGCGGCACATAGGTGCCGACGACCCGGCGCGGGTCGATCCCCTCCACCCCGAGGCTGACGATTTCCCGCTTCAGCCGCACCTTCATCCGCCGGAACGGCATCCGCTCCGCATGGGAGGCCTTCTCGGTCAGGTCCGCAAGACGCGGGTCGGACCGCAGATGCGCCAGCACCGCGGCGATGCCCGCCTCCGGCCCGGCGATGGTGCCATTGACCCCTTCCGCGGCCAGCAGGATCGAGCCACGCACCCCTTCCGCCCGGCACAGATCGAGGAGCGGCAAACGCAAGCCCTCATGATCTTCCAGCGGCGTGAAATGATAGAAGGCGGAAATGCGAACGTCGGACATTCAGGGCACCCGGGCAGGAAAGCGGCCGTGACGTTCGGCCGGTCCCGGCGGTTCTATACCGAAGCGGGGCCGCGTTCAAACCGCGCGTGGGCGAGCGTTTCCGGCACCCGCGAAATTCATGTCCCTCGCGCCGACCCGTATCACTCCCGGTGCTGGTCACGCGCCGACGGTCGTGCCACAGTCTGCACCGATCCGCTTCGCAAGCCGGAGCGGATCGCAGGATCTCAATGGAACAGCAAGGGACGCCCGCCAATGGCCCGCCGCTATGCCGTACTGGACGTTTTCACGAATCAGCCCCTCGCCGGAAACCCACTGGCGGTCGTGCTCGATGGCGACGGCCTGTCGGATCAGCGGATGCAGGCCATCGCCCGGGAGTTCAACCTGTCCGAAACCGTGTTCGTGCTGCCGGCGGAGAATCCCGCCCATTCGGCGCGCCTTCGCATCTTCACCCCCGCCCGGGAGCTGCCCTTCGCCGGCCATCCGACCATCGGCACCGCCATCCTGCTCGCCAAGGAGCGCTTCGGCGACACCGACGCGGACCAGAATGCGATGGTGGTCCTGGAAGAAACCATCGGCAACATCCGCTGCGGCGTGGTGCTGAAGAACGGTGCCGCCGGCTTTGCCGAATTCGACGTGCCGCGCCTGGCCCGCGCCGCGCCGCCGCTCGCCGACAAGGAGATCGTCGCCGCCGCCTTGGGGCTGGAGCCCAGCGAGGTCGGGTTCGAAAACCACCGTCCTTCCTCCTTCGAGGCGGGTCTGCCCTTCGCCTTCGTCCCAGTCGCCCATCTCGATGCCCTGCGCCGGGCCCGGCCCATGCTCACCCACTGGGACGAGGCCTTCGGCCGGCATGACCACAATGACGCCTATGTCTATTGCCGCCAGACGACGGCCAATGACAGCACCTTCTCCGCCCGCATGTTCGCGCCCGACATGGGCATTGCCGAGGACCCGGCCACCGGCTCCGCCGCTGCCGCCTTCGCCGGCGTGGTGCAGCATTTCGACCGGTTGCCCGACGGCACCCATTTCCTGCGGATCGAACAGGGCTTCGATATGGGCCGCCCGTCGCTGATCGACCTGGAAATCGACATCGCCAACACAGCTTTGAAGGCGGTGCGCATCGGCGGTCAGGCGGTGGTGATGGCCCGCGGCGAGATCTACGCCTGAGGCAGCGTCAGCCGAACCGGGGGCGATAGCGTTCACCCCCGCCCACTGACTGCGGCCGCCATGGCTCCCCGATCCCGGGTCGCGGGCCTTCGGCCCTTGCCCGGGAGGACGCCGAGGGGCAACCGGAGCGCGCGCCCTCTCAGGCTGAAACCTCCGTCCCCACGCATTAGCTTCTTCTTGCGTCACCCCGGGCAAGCGTCAGCGCGACCCGGGGTCGGAGAGGCATCGGAATCTGTGCGGTCAAACGGCCCCATGAAATGCATGGACGCCGGGCGACGTCAGGTGAACAGCCGTGCAATCGCATTCAAGATCGTCTCGAAGCGGATCATCAATGTTGACGCAGCCTCAGGCGCCGTGAGCACAGCCACCCCGATAGCCCCGCTTGTGCTTGCAGCAAATCCCCCAAGCCCTTTCAGCCAACGGGTCAAGCGCCGCTGACGCACAGGTTCCGACGCCTCGCTGGTATCTGGACTTGCAAGGACCTCGCGCGCTTTCTCTGTGTAGTGCTCCAGTGTCTGTTGCGCGGAAGGCGCAAGCACCCTCCCGCCATCGGCACGGATTGCCTCCTCCACTCCCGACAGGATCTCGCCGACGGCACACGGCGTCGCCTTGTCGGGATCAAGCTCCAGCGGCGGTTTCTCATTTGCTGCGGGTGCCGGCTCGGGCTGCTGCGGTTGCAAGAGCAGGCGCAGCTCTTCGGTGCGCCTGACCAGCCGCTCCACATCCTCGCGGGTGGCGCCGGGCCAAGCCAGATCCTCAAGCAACCGCAAATGATCTCGCAGACACGCCGCCGCATCGTCCAGCGCATACCAGGCCGGGGGCGACTGGCTGGCGGCTTTCGAGAAGTGACCAATATCGCGAGCCAGATAGGGCCCAAGATTGTGCGGCATCTCGCCAAGCGTCGCCAGAACCTTGTCGGCGGCCACTCTCAGACCCAGAAGCCGTGCCTGAAGATCTTCAGGGTGGTCAATCGGAGGTTTGGCGTCCGGCGGGCTGTCGCGCGCGGCGATCCTGCCGTCCTCGATGACGGCCGACACCGGCGCCTCATCCTGCAGGCGCTGTTTCACCACCTCGTGCCAGTTGGGCTCTTGCCCAGTTCCCTCTTGCCCGCTTTCGGACAAGCCTGAGCCCTGCAGGTTGCCCGTCTCCGCCTTTGGGTCCTCCGCCCCCTCGGCCTGGAGGTCCGCCCTGATCCGCTTCAACTCGGCATTGACCGCCTTCGCGCCTTGTTTCCAAAGCCCGTCCGGCAAAGTCACCCGCGCGACGTCGAGGACCGGGATCGCCGGCTTACCCGCAAGACGATCTTCATACCAATCGGTCCAGATATCCCAATCCTCGTTATGGGAGAGCAAAAACCTTCGAAATTGCCTCCATTCTGACCGCTCTCTCTGCGGAACCCCTCCATGCCATAGTGACGTCAACGTTAACTTCTGAGGACTCGTTCCTGCCTCCAATTTTTGAATATCTAATTTGACGGCGGCACGAGAATTACGAGAAACCGCCGACCTAACGCCATCGGGCCCCGGCGAGATTTCATAAATTTCCATAAATCCAAATATGGAGTTGCTCGCATACTCGGCGAGTTTCCGCGAATCCTCATTATAAATATTATTTATAGAGCTCGCCGCAAACGCTACAGAGCCAGATGCATATCTCGCTGAAACCAAATAATATCCACCTCCCTCACTGGAAACCGCGACATCAATCCCGGCATAGTTGGCGGACTTTGAAATACTTTCTATTTTTCCCCTATCTAAGAAATACTCTTGAGTCGCAGCGAGCCAGGACATACTGGAAGCTCTAATAAGTGGCAGCAGGATAGTGTCGAGCCCGCCCTTCCTCAAAAGGAGCGCCGACTGGATATGCGGCAAAGCGCGCAGCGCCGAGCGCACAGCAAGGACGACAGAAACCTCTACCGGCTGCGTTCGCAACCAAGCCTCAAGCTCTTTCTTGTCGAAGCGTTCTGTGACGCCGCTTGTTTTGCCCATCCCATCCATATTGACAGTCTCACCGCGCAACCAACGACGCGCAACCGCTATGCAGCGTTTATCCCCCTCTGCAATCGCCGCCGGCCCGATCCGCGCATCCTGAACAGCATGTCCCCTCCCCTCACCCCTTGCCGCTTGACGGCGGCGGCGTTCCGGGTCATGGTGCAGCCGAACCGTACGGTACGGTACACATCAAACACCCCATCTCGACCGACGCGACGAGCCCCGCCGCTTTCCATGATCAGCGCCCCCGCCCCCGAAGAGTTCAACGACCGCCAGAACGAGGTTCTCGCCTCGGCGCTGCGTCTGGTCGTGGAGGGCGGTGAGAAGGCGCTGACCACGGCGGCGCTCGCCCGGGCGGCCAATTGCTCCAAGGAAAGCCTTTACCGCTGGTTCGGCGACCGGGATGGGCTGCTGGCCGCCATCGTCGCCCATCAGGCCGCCAAGGTCCGGGTCCCGCATGAGAGCGCCGAGCGGATGACGGCGGACGCGTTCCGCGCCCGGCTGGTGACCTTCGCCGAGGACCTCCTGACCGTGCTTGCCGGCGAGACGTCGCTGGCGCTCAACCGGCTGGCGATCAGCCAGACCAGCCGCGAAGGCGCCGCCCTTGGCCGCCTGCTGCTGGACCGGGGCCGGGGCCGCATCGCCGAGCGCGCCCGGGACCTGTTGCGCGCCGGCCAGGCCCAGGGCCACATCGCCTGCGACGACATGACCGAGGCCTACCGCACGCTCTATGGCCTTATCGTCCGCGACCAGCATGGCCGCTGGCTGCTGGGCGAAAGCCCGGACGGCGCGCGCGACGGCTTCGCGGCCCATGCACGCACCGCCATCGACCAGTTTCTCACCCTCTACCCGGCCACGGGCACGCCCCGCGACCAGGAGAACACCCCGGCCGGCGCCCTTTAGCTCCGGCCATTTCGAAAACGCCAAACGGGAGCTACCAACATGCGCGTTTATTACGATCGCGACGCCGATCTCAATCTGCTGAAGTCGAAGAAGGTTGCCGTCATCGGTTACGGTTCGCAGGGCCGCGCCCATGCGCTGAACCTGAAGGATTCGGGCGTTTCCGACGTGGTCGTCGCCCTGCGTCCGGGCTCCACCACCGCCAAGAAGGTCGAGGCCGACGGCCTCAAGGTGATGAGCGTGGCCGACGCCGCCGGCTGGGCCGACCTGATGATGATGGCCACCCCGGACGAGCTCCAGGCCGACATCTACAAGGACCACATCGCCGCCAACATCCGCGACGGCGCCGCGATTGCCTTCGCCCATGGCCTCAATGTTCACTTCGGCCTGATCGAAGCCAAGGACACCGTTGACGTCCTGATGATCGCGCCGAAGGGCCCGGGCCACACCGTGCGCGGCGAATACGAGAAGGGCGGCGGCGTGCCGTGCCTGGTCGCCGTCCATCAGGACGCTTCCGGCAACGCGCTGGACATCGCCCTGGCCTACGCCTCCGGCGTTGGCGGCGGCCGTTCGGGCATCATCGAGACCACCTTCCAGGAAGAGTGCGAGACCGACCTGTTCGGCGAGCAGGCAGTCCTGTGCGGCGGCCTCGTGGAGCTGATCCGCGCCGGCTTCGAAACCCTGGTCGAGGCCGGTTACGCCCCGGAAATGGCCTATTTCGAGTGCCTGCACGAAGTGAAGCTGATCGTCGACCTGATCTACGAGGGCGGCATCGCCAACATGAACTACTCCATCTCCAACACGGCGGAATGGGGTGAGTACATGTCCGGTCCGCGCGTCGTGACGCCGGAAACCAAGGCGGAGATGAAGCGCATCCTCACCGACATCCAGACCGGCAAGTTCACCTCCGAGTGGATGCAGGAATGCAAGGCCGGCCAGGCACGCTTCAAGGCCACCCGCCGCCTCAACGACCGTCACCAGATCGAGGAAGTCGGCGAGAAGCTGCGCGGCATGATGCCGTGGATCAAGTCCAACGCGCTGGTCGACAAGGACCGCAACTAAGGCGCTTTTCGCCTGACGCGATCCACGGCCTTTTCCCTCTTGCGCCTGCCTCCGGCAGGTCGCGGGAGGATCAAGTCCAACGCGCTGGTCGACAAGGACCGCAACTAAGGCGCTTTTCGCCTGACGCGATCCACGGCCTTGTTTTCTCTTGCGCCTGCCTCCGGCAGGTCGCGGGAGGATCAAGTCCAACGCGCTGGTCGACAAGGACCGCAACCAAGGCTGGACCGATGGCAATGCTCGCGGGCTGTCTCAGGCGGGCCGCGAGCATGACGACAAAGCCCCCTTGGGGGCGTCATCCCGGACGCCGTAAAAGCGGCGATCCGGGATCGGCGAGGCACAGCGTATCGGTTTCCATCCCGCTGGAAACGCTTGTCTTTCGGCTCTCCGATCCCGGGTCGCGCCAAAGCTTGCCCGGGATGACGAGAAAAACGCTATTGCTCTTTGTCGCAAAGTCCGGCCTTGGTCGGAAGTCTGAACGGCCCGCCCCCGGCGGGCCGCTTTCGTTGAACGACAGGAAGGACCGGCCATGCCCGACAAGCCGAGCGATGCAGCCACCGAGACGACGCGGCCCGAACTGGTGCTGGTCGCGGCGGTTGGCGAAAACGGCGTCATTGGCGTTGATGGCGCCATGCCCTGGCATCTGTCCAGCGACCTGAAACGGTTCAAGCGGATCACCCTCGGCTGCCCGGTGGTGATGGGCCGCAAGACCTTCCAGTCGATCGGACGGCCGCTGCCCGGCCGCGAAAACATCGTCGTCAGCCGCGATGGCGACTGGGCCCGCGACATCGCCGGGATCACCCTGGTCTCGTCGCTGGAAGACGCGCTCGCCGCCGCAACCGCGAGCGCCCGGCGCGCCGGCGCCGGCGCGGTGATGGTGATCGGCGGCGGCCAGATCTACGCCGCCACCATCGACCAAGCCGACCGGCTGGAAATCACCCGGGTGCACGTCAGCCCTAAGGGCGATACCCGCTTCCCCGACATCGACCCGGCCCAATGGTCCGAGGTGGCGCGGGAGGTGCCCGAGCCCGGCCCGAAGGACAGCGCGGCGATGATCTTCCTCACCTATCGCCGGGCTGGCTGAACCGCCGGGCAAGCCCTCGCGTCGCCTTCACGCCTGTTTGCGTCGCCTTGGGCCTTTCGCACCGCATCCCGATTTCCTAGGATCACCCCAACGGCGGCGCGCATCATCGCCCCCGCCCCGATTTTTCATGAGAAGGAACGCTGTTCATGGACGTACGCGCGGCAGTGGCCTGGAAGGCCGGTGAACCCCTCAGCATCGAAACCGTCAATCTGGAAGGTCCGCGCGCCTTCGAGGTGCTGGTCGAGATCAAGGCCACCGGCATCTGCCACACGGATGAATTCACCCGCTCGGGCGCCGACCCGGAAGGCATCTTCCCCGCGATCCTCGGCCATGAGGGCGCCGGCATCGTGCGCGAGGTCGGCAAGGGCGTGACCAGCCTGAAGCCCGGCGATCACGTGATCCCGCTCTACACGCCCGAGTGCCGTGAGTGCGAGTACTGCCTCAACCCCAAGACCAACCTGTGCCAGAAGATCCGCACCACCCAGGGCGCCGGGCTGATGCCGGACGGCTCCTCGCGCTTCACCACCAAGGATGGCGACCCGATCTTCCACTACATGGGCACCTCCACCTTCGCCAATTTCACGGTGGTGCCGGAGATCGCCCTTGCCAAGGTGCGTGAGGACGCCCCCTTCGACAAGATCTGCTACATCGGCTGCGGCGTGACCACCGGCATCGGCGCGGTGATCAACACCGCCAAGGTCGAGCCGGGCTCCAAGGTCATCGTCTTCGGTCTCGGCGGCATCGGTCTCAACGTCCTTCAGGGCGCCCGGCTGGTCGGCGCCGACATGATCGTCGGTGTCGATCTCAACCCGGCCAAGAAGGAAATGGCCGAACGCTTCGGCATGACCCATTTCGTCAACCCGGCCGAGGTGGAAGGCGATCTGGTCGCCTATCTTGTCAACCTGACCAAGGGCGGCGCCGATTACACATTCGATGCCACCGGCAATGTCGGCGTCATGCGCACCGCGCTGGAATCGGCCCACAAGGGCTGGGGCGAATCGATCATCATCGGCGTCGCCGGTGCCGGCCAGGAGATCTCCACCCGCCCGTTCCAGCTCGTCACCGGCCGGTCCTGGCGCGGCACCGCCTTCGGCGGCGCCCGGGGCCGCACCGACGTGCCGAAGATCGTCGACTGGTACATGGACGGCAAGATCGAGATCGACCCGATGATCACCCACACCATGCCGCTGGAGGAGATCAACACCGGCTTCGACCTGATGCATCAGGGCAAGTCGATCCGGTCCGTCGTCCTTTACTGACGCCAGCGGCGTAACGATTGCCCCCGCCGTCTGCTTCCGGGCGGCGGGGGTGCACAGTCCCACGTAACCGCCGACCGAGGAGCAGCATCCATGAGCAGCACCATCAGCGAACCGGACACGATCTGGTCGGAAACGCGGGACAGGGACAGCATCGGCGGGCGCATCCGCCGCGCCCGCGAGGCGGTGGGCCTGTCCGGCGCCCAGCTTGCCCGCCGGCTCGGCGTGAAGACGGTCACCGTCAACGCCTGGGAAACCGGCCGCTCGGAGCCGCGCGCCAACCGACTGACCATGCTCGCCGGCTTCCTTGCCGTCAGCCCCACATGGCTGCTCTACGGCCTGGGCGACAAGCCCGCCGATGAAACCCTCACCAGCGAGTTGTCGCTGATCGCCGCCAGCCTCAAGGCCTTGCGCGAAACCCACGACCGGACCGGCGAGACCATCGACCGGCTGGAAGCACAGATCGCCCGGCTCGCCGATCAGGCCCGTGAGCGCCCCGAGGACGATGCCGCGTGACCACCGCCGCAGTGCCGAACGCAGCCGCTCCCGGCCAGCCCGCTGCGCTGACCGCGCACTGGGCCGGCCTCGACGACATGACGCCAGCGACGCTGCACGCCCTGTTCATGCTGCGGGTCTCCGTCTTCGTGGTGGAGCAGGCCTGCGCCTACCAGGAAATCGACGCCGCCGACGCCATCGCCGAACACCTGGTGCTGCGGCCTGCGGGCGAAAACCACGCCGGGGCGATTGCCGGCTGCCTGCGGCTGTTGCCGCCGGAGGGGGACGGGCCGAACGCGCCTGTGCGCATCGGCCGGATCGTGGTCGCTCCCGCCTGGCGCGGCGCGCGCCTCGGCGATCGGCTGATGATCGAGGCCATCGACCGGGCCGGACAACGCTACCCCGGCCACCCGCTATTGCTCTCCGCCCAGGCCCATCTGCAACGTTTCTACGCACGGCATGGCTTCTCGCCGGTGTCGCCGGTATATGACGAGGACGGCATCGCCCATGTAGACATGCGCCGCGCTGCCGCCTGACGTGTTCGACCGGAGTGAGCCGACACCATGACCCTTGACCTGATTTCCAGCGCCCGCGCCTTTGGCGGCGAACAGCGCGTCTACCGCCACGCCTCCAGCAGCACCGGAACGCCGATGGAGTTCTCCGCCTTCCTGCCCGGCCAGGCGCTGCGCGGCGAGGCTTGCCCGACGCTTTTCTACCTGTCCGGCCTCACATGCACCTGGGAGAACGTCACCACCAAGGGCGGCTACCAGCGCATGGCCGCCGACTGCGGCCTGATCGTCATCGCTCCGGACACCAGCCCGCGCGGCGGCGACGTTGCCGACGACCAGGCCTATGATCTCGGTCAGGGCGCAGGCTTTTATCTCAATGCCACGGAAAGCCCCTGGGCACCGCATTTCCGCATGGAAAGCTACATCGCCGAGGAACTTCCCTCCCTGCTGCTCGATACCCTGCCGGTCTGGGACACGGCCATCGGCATCACCGGCCATTCCATGGGCGGCCATGGCGCCCTCACCCTGGCGATGAAGCATCCGGAGCTGTTCCGCACCGTCTCGGCCTTCTCGCCGATCGTCAATCCCATCACCTGCCCCTGGGGAGAAAAAGCGCTGACCGCCTACCTGGGCAGCGACCGCGCCGCCTGGCAGCATCACGATGCCTGCGCCCTGGTGCAAAGCCGCGGCTGGCACAGCGACATCCTGATCGACCAGGGAAGCGCGGACGGCTTCCTTGACGAACAGCTCCGCCCCTGGGCCTTTGACGAAGCCTGCCGCAAGGCCGGCGTGCCGCTGACCCTGCGCATGCAGGGCGGCTACGACCATTCCTATTATTTCGTCTCGACCTTCCTGGCCGATCATCTGGAATGGCACGCGGAACGCCTCACCGGCTGACGAGGGCATAACCGACGGCGGCCCGAGAGCGGCAAATCACCGCCTGGCGCCGTTTTCTCGCCGCAAACCGCCGCTGCCGCATTGAAATGCCCCGGTCGAGACGCCACCTTGCGTCGACAGGTTTCATTGAAAGCACAGGCTATTGTTCCTATAACCCGACGAAGCCTGTGTTGGCGTGGTAGATACAACTGGCCGGCCTCCCGGTGGCCGGAGTTTCACGAAGAAGGATGTGTTGATGCCTTGGAGCAACCAGAACGGCGGCGGCTGGAAAGGTGGCGGTAGCGGCGGCCCATGGGGGAGCGGCTCCGGTGGTGGTGGCGGCGGCGGCCCATGGGGCGGCGGCCCGCAGCGTGGCGGTGGCGGCAATCCGCCCGATCTGGAAGAGCTGCTGAAGCGCAGCCAGAACACGCTGAAGACCGTGCTGCCCAGCGGCGGCAACCTCGGCTTCAAGGGCATCCTTCTGGCCATCGTGCTGGTGATCGGCATCTGGCTGGCAACCGGCTTCTACCGGGTGGAACAGGGCCAGGTCGGCGTCGAGCTGGTGCTGGGCGAGGTCACCAACCAGACCGCGCCGGGCCTTAACTACAACTGGCCCTACCCGCTGGGAACGGTCTACACCCCGGAAGTCCTGCGCATTCGCGAGCTGACCGTCGGCATGCGCGAAACCGTGCGTGGCAGTCGCATTGCAAAGCAGGATGTGGCCGAGGAAAGCCTGATGCTGACCGGCGACGAGAACATCGTCGACGTCGACTTCAAGGTGCAATGGCGCATCCGCAACACCCCGGAAGGGGTCTCCAACTACCTGTTCAACATCCAGGACCCGGAAGCGACGGTGAAGGCCGTGGCCGAAAGCTCCATGCGTGAGGTGGTTGGAGGTAACAATATCGATTCCATCCTTGCCGAAAACAAAGAGCAAGTGGAGAACGCTGTGCGCACCCTGATGCAGGAAGCGCTCGACAGCTACGGCGCCGGCGTCGAGGTGTCCGAGGTGCAGATGCAGAAGGTCGATCCGCCGCAGCAGGTGATCGAGGCCTTCCGCGATGTGCAGGCGGCCCGCGCCGACCAGGAGCGCATCCAGAACGAAGCCCAAGCCTACGCCAACCGGGTGGTACCGGAGGCCCGAGGCGAGGCGGCCCGCGTGCTTGAGGCGGCCAACGCCTACCGCGAACAGACTGTATCCGAGGCAACCGGTCAAGCGCAGCGCTTCACCAAGGTGCTTGAGGAATACACCAAGGCCCCGGATGTCACCCGCGAACGGCTCTATCTGGAGACCCTTGAGCAGGTGCTCGGCGCCAACAACAAGATCATCATCGATGAGAGCGCGAGCGGTGCCGGCGGCGTTGTCCCCTACCTGCCGCTCGATCAGCTCAACAAGTCTCAGGGCGCCGCCCGCAGTGGAGGCAACCAGTAATGAAAAACGGTTTTCTCGGTATCGGTGCGGTCATTGTCGCGGTTGTCGCGCTGGCCGCCTATCTGTCGATCTACATCGTCAACCCGGCCCAGCAGGCGCTGGTGCTGCAGTTCGGCGAGATCAAGAAGAGCGAGCGTGAGCCGGGCCTCAAGTTCAAGACGCCGTTCATCCAGAATGTCGTATATTTCGACAAGCGCGTGCTGGACCTCAACATGCCGCCGATTGAGCCCATCCTGTCTGACAAAAAACGACTGGTGGTGGATGCCTTTGCCCGCTACCGCATCACGGATCCGGTGCTGTTTTATCAGCGGGTGAACAACATCAACGAGGCGAACCAGCGTCTGTCGACCTTCCTCGAAGCAAGCATGCGTTCGGTACTGGGCAGAGCTTCCTTCCTGCATGTAGTCCGGGACGAGCGCGCCGATTTGATGGCTGAGATCCGTAAGGATGTCGCACAGAAGGCGGCACCGATCGGCATCGAGGTGATCGACGTCAAGATCCGCCGCGCCGACCTGCCGCAGACCAACTCGGAGGCGATTTTCCGCCGCATGCAGACCGAGCGTCAGCGCGAGGCGACCGAGATCCGTGCCCAGGGTGAGGAGCAAGCTCAACGCATCCGCTCGCGCGCCGATCGCGATGCAACGGTGCTGATCGCCGAAGCGAAGCGGGATTCGGAGATCGTGCGTGGTGACGGCGACGCGGAGCGGAACCGGATCTTCGCCGAGGCCTTCGGCCAGAATCCGGAGTTCTTCTCCTTCTACCGCTCCATGCAGGCCTATGCGGCCGGCCTGAAGTCCGGCGATACCTCCATGGTGCTGTCGCCGAACTCGGAGTTCTTCCGCTACTTCCGCGACCCGCGCGGCGCGGCGGAACCGTCGGCTCCCGGCCAGTCCCCGTCGCCGGCGGGCGCTGCCGCGCAGTGAGCGACCTGTGGGTCGCGCTGGGACTGGTCCTGGCGCTGGAAGGCACCCTCTACGCCCTGGCCCCGGGCGCCATGAAACAGGCCATCCGGCAGATGCTCGATCTGCCGGATACCATCCTCCGCGCCGGAGGATTGGCCGCCCTGGTGATTGGCGTTCTCGTGGTCTGGGCGGTTCGAGGCTAAGATGACACACTGACAGACGGCCGGGCGCGTGGCGGCCCTTATCGCCCCCTCGCGGCCTGCCCCTGAACGATCCGCGGCACCGGCCCTTCACACGGCTCCGGCGCCGCAAAGTGGAGGATGACGGCCGATGGCCCTGTTGAACGCCGATTTCATTCGCAACGTCTCCCGCCGCGCCACCGTCGCGGCAATGGCCGGCGTGGTCGGGCTCGCCGTGAGCGTGGCCGACATGCGACCTGCCGTCGCCCAGGGCCCGGACAGCGTTCCGGACCTGGCCGAATCCCTGCTTGACGCGGTGGTGAACATTTCCACCGCCCAGAACGTCAAGGCACAGCGCTCCGTGCCGCTGCCGCAGGTTCCCGAAGGCTCTCCGTTCCAGGAATTCTTCGATGAGTTCTTCAACCGGCAGAACCGGGACAACGGCCGTCCCCGCCGGGTCCAGTCCCTCGGCTCCGGCTTCGTGCTGGCCGGAGATGACGGCATCATCATCACCAACAATCACGTGATCGAGGGTGCCGACGAAATCACCGTCAACTTCAACGATGGCAGCAAGCTGCCCGCCGAAGTGATCGGCACCGACCCCAAGACCGATCTTGCGGTCCTGAAGGTCACCCCGACCAAGCCGCTCAAGTCCGTGTCCTTTGGCGATTCGGAAAAGATGCGGGTCGGGGAATGGGTAATGGCCATCGGCAATCCCTTCGGCCTCGGCGGCACCGTCACCACCGGTATCGTCTCCGCCCGCAACCGGGACATCAATTCCGGTCCCTATGACAACTACATCCAGACCGACGCCTCGATCAATCGCGGCAACTCCGGTGGGCCGCTGTTCAACGCGGCCGGCGAGGTAATCGGCATCAACACGGCGATCATCTCCCCCTCGGGCGGCTCGATCGGCATCGGCTTCGCCATTCCCTCCGAGACCGCGACCCGGGTGATCGCCCAGTTGCGCGAATACGGCGAGACCCGGCGCGGCTGGCTCGGCGTGCGCATCCAGGAAGTCACCGACGAGATCGCCGAAAGCCTTGGCATGGACAAGGCCGAGGGCGCGCTGGTCGCCGGCATCACCGAGGGCGGTCCGGCCGCGGCCGCCGGACTTGAGGCGGGCGATGTGATCCTGGATTTCAACGGCGAAGAGGTGCCGACCATGCGCGACCTGCCGCGCATGGTGGCTGACACGCCGGTCGGCAAGGAGGTCGAGGTCACCGTTTTGCGCAAGGGCAAGGAAGTGATGCTGACCGTCACCCTTGGTCGTCTCGAAGAGGCCGATGGCGAGGCCAGCGCGGACGGCGGGACCGAAAAGCCCGGCGACAAGCCTGCGGAAATGCCTGAAGTGCTTGGCATGACCCTCTCCTCCCTCACCGACGAGCTGCGCGAGAAATTCAGCATCGCCGAGGATGTGAAGGGCGTGGTCATCACCGAGGTCGAAGGCGGTTCGGACGCCGAGGAAAAGCGCATCCGCGCCGGCGACGTGATCGTCGAGGTAGCCCAGGAGCCGGTCAGCAAGCCGGCCGATGTGACCGCCCGCCTGAAGGCGCTTGAGGAAGATGGCCGCCGGCTCGCCCTGCTGCTGCTGTCGAACGCGCAAGGCGAGGTCCGCTTCATCCCGCTGCCGATCGACAAGTAATCGCAAGCCCTGGCGGGCGAGCGCCCGCCGGGCCGAGGCAAACGCCTCACGCGCAAGCAACAACAAAAAGGCCGCCGCGCCATTGGCGCGGCGGCCTTTTGCATGATGACCCCAGCGGCCGAAGCCCCCCGTCTTGTCAGTCGACCTCGGCAAACTCCTCGACCCCATAGCCCTGCAGGTAAAGCAGCGCCGTCAGATCGCCATGTTCGATCCGCGCATCCGCCGCCGCACCGACTGCCGGCTTGGCATGATAGGCAACCCCCAGCCCCGCCAACTCGATCATCGACAGGTCATTGGCGCCGTCGCCCACCGCAAGGGCCGCCTCGGCCGCAAGGCCCTGTTCGGCCAGAAGCTCCACGAGCCGTTGCCGCTTGGCTTCCCGTCCCAGAATCGGCTCGCCGACCTTGCCGGTCAGCTTGTCATCTTCGATCATCAGCGTATTGGCGCGATGCTCGTGAAACCCCACGGCCCTGGCGATGCGGGTCGTAAAGGCGGTGAACCCGCCGGACACGAGCGCACAATAGGCGCCATTGGCGCGCATAGTGCACACCAGCGTGCGCGCGCCGGGCGTGAGGGTGATGCTCTCCGCGATCACCTTGTCGATCACCGAGGCATCGAGGCCGGCCAGCATCCCCGCACGCTCGCGCAGGGCCGGCTCGAACTCCAGCTCGCCGCGCATCGCCCGTTCGGTAATTGCGGCGATTTCCGCCTTGCGACCGACCATCGCCGCCAGTTCGTCGATACATTCCTGGCCGATCATGGTGGAGTCCATATCGGCGATCAGCAGGCGCTTGCGCCGGCCCTCGCTGTTTTGCACAAACACATCAAGCGGCGCATCGCCGATCGCGGCACGCAGCGCCTGTTCATGCACGCCCGGATCGACAGCGCCGCCAGCGAATGCGATATCAACCGCAACACCGGGATTGAGTGTCTCGATGCCGGCCACATCGGGCAGCTCCCGGGCAAGCCGGGCGGCAAGATCATCGGTGAGCACCGGCGTCTTCGGATCGGCAAGGATCGTTGCGACCTGGGTCATCGTGCGGCAAGGTCCTTCAAAGAGGGGAAAGAGAATTGGCGGAACAGGTGGTGTTGATAGCCGGGCCGACGGCAAGCGGCAAGTCGGCGCTGGCATTGGTGCTGGCCGAGCGCCTCGGCGCGATGATCGTCAACGCCGACTCCATGCAGGTCTATGCCGACCTCGACATCCTCACCGCCCGCCCCGGCGCGGAGGACCTGGCACGGGCCGAACACCGCCTCTATGGCCACGTGGACCCGGCCCGGCGCTACTCCGTCGCCCAGTGGCTCGAAGAGGTCGGCGCGGTGCTGGACGAGGCCGCCGAACGCCAGCAGCCGGCAATCATCGTCGGCGGCACCGGGCTCTACTTCACCGCGCTGACGCAAGGGCTCTCCAGCGTGCCGCCGATCCCACCTGAGATCCGCGAGAAATGGCGCGCTGCGGCCAGCGCCCCGGCCGGCTGGCTGCACGCCAATCTGGCCGAGCGGGATCCGGCGATGGCAGAGCGTCTGAAACCGGGCGATACCCAACGGCTGATCCGCGCGCTGGAGGTCATCGAGGGAACCGGCCAGTCGCTGCTGCACTGGCAGCAGACCGCTGGCCCGGCCCGGGTGGGCCCGGAGGCACCGCGTCTGGTGCTTGCCCCGCCCCGCCCCTGGCTGCATGCCCGGATCGGCGAGCGTTTCGATGCCATGATCGCCGCCGGCGCGGTGGAGGAAGCCCGCCGTGTTTGCGCCCGCCAGCTTGCCCCCGCCCTTCCGGCGATGAAGGCCATCGGCCTGCGCGAACTTGGGGCGCTGCCTGCGGACCTTTCCGGACTGGACCACGCTTGCGAACGGTCGAAAACCGAGACCCGGCGCTTTGCCAAGCGGCAGGAAACCTTCTTTCGCGGCCAATTGGGCGACTGGCCACGCGCCGATCCGAGCAGCAGCACTCCGGAGCAGCTTGCCGCGCCCCTGGCCGAGCTGTTGGTTACTGGAAATTAACGAAAAATCGCCTTTCGGTTGAAACGCCCTGATTTTAGCACAATCCTCGGCTATCCCTCTTGCCAGCTTTTGGAGAGCGTTTCCCAGCCTGATAAAATCTCGACATCGTCGGACATCTGTCGTGATTTGGCTGTAACATCGCCTGTAGCGCGCACGGGAGGAGAAACCGTTCGCAGCGCTAGCAAAAAACATACAACAGGGAGGACGGCATGGTGGATACCCCCATCCTTGCAACGGACCGGATGATGCTGCGCACGTTCAACGCACGGGATCTGGACGATCTGCACGCATTGCACGCCGATCCCGATGTAAACCGCTATCTCGGATCCCATGAGATCATCGACAGCCGGGCCGATGCCAAGCGCCACCTCACCGATTACATCACCGGCCAGGAGCGGCGCGGCTTCAGCCAGTGGAAGGTGATCCTGCACGACGGCACCTTTGTCGGCCGGGCCGGCTTTTCGGTCTATCCGGAAACCTCCGAGGTCGCGCTCAGCATCTGCCTGATCGCCAGGTACTGGGGGCGCGGCTATGCTTCCGAACTGACCGCCGCGCTGGTCGAATGGTTCTTCGAGCGGACCTATTTCACCCATCTCATCGCCTTCGTCGCCAGCGGCAACGAGCCGGCACGGCGGATGATGGAAAGCATCGGCTTCCGTCTGCGCCAGCGCACCCGGATCAACGAGGAAGCGTTCGATTGCCTGCAGATCCTCTCGCCAGCGCTGGAACGCCGCTTCGCCAACGCCGGCTGACCTGGCCCCTTCAGGAGGGTGATGGCAGGACTTCCCTGGAAAGAGGCTCCCGAAAAACGGGCGCCAGGAATGTGACGACAAGGCACCCAGGGGGCGCTGCGTCTTCCCGGGTCGCGCTGGCGCTTGCCCGGGAAGACGCAGAATGAACCTTTGCCCTTTGTCAGCGGTCGAAAGCCCACGAAAAAGCCCCCGGCAAGACCGGGGGCTTTCTTCTTGATCGGATTGCGGCGGCGATGGCCGTCAGACCGCGCGCAGCTCGTGATGATCGGGGCGGTTCTGCCGTGCCATCAACCGGTTGAGCGCGGAAACATAGGCCCGGGCCGACGCCACCAGCGTATCGGTATCCGCACCCTTGCCGGTCGCCATGCGGCCGTTCTGCTCCAGCCGCACCGAGACTTCCGCCTGCGCGTCCGTCCCCTCGGTCACCGCGTGGACCTGATAGAGCGACAGGTTTGCCTCATGCGGCACGATCTCCTTGATGGCGTTGAAGGTCGCATCCACCGGCCCGTCGCCGGAGCATTCCCGGGTTTCGTGGCGGCCATTCACATCCATGGTCAGGATCGCCTTCTGCGGCCCGCCGGTGCCAGCGATCACCGTCAGGGCGATCACCTTGATCTGCTCGCCCTGGGTGGCGATCTCGTTCTCCACGAGCGCCTCGATATCCTCGTCGTAGATGTGCTTCTTGCGGTCGGCCAGATCCTTGAAGCGGCGGAACGCCTCCTCGAAGGCATTGTCGCCAATCTCGTAGCCCAACTCCTCCAGCTTCTGGCGGAAGGCGTGGCGGCCGGAATGCTTGCCCATCACCAGCGAGGTTTCCTTCACCCCGACGTCTTCCGGGCGCATGATCTCGTAGGTCTCGGCGTTTTTCAGCATCCCGTCCTGGTGGATGCCGCTCTCATGGGCGAAGGCGTTCTTGCCGACGATGGCCTTGTTGTACTGCACCGGAAAACCGGAGACCGCCGACACCAGCTTGGAGGCCCGCGTCACGAATTTCGGATCGACGGAACAGTCATAAGGCAGCACATCAGCGCGGGTCCGCAGCGCCATGACGATCTCTTCCAGCGCCGCGTTGCCGGCCCGCTCGCCCAGACCGTTGATGGTGCATTCGATCTGCCGCGCGCCGCCGGCGACACCGGCCAGCGAGTTGGCAACCGCCAGCCCCAGGTCGTTGTGGCAATGCACGGAGAAGATCGCCTTGTCCGCATCCGGAACCGCGTTGCGGATCGCCTCGAACATCGCCCGATATTCGTCCGGCGTGGCATAGCCCACCGTGTCGGGCAGGTTGATCGTGGTGGCGCCGGCGCGAATCGCCGCCTCGACGCAGCGGCTGAGATACGCGATCGGCGTGCGGGTGGCGTCCATCGCCGACCATTCCACATCGTCGATCAGGTTGCGCGCCCGGCTCACCGTCGAGGTGATGATCTCCAAAACCTCTTCCTCGGTCTTCTTCATCTGGAACTCCAGATGGATCGGCGAGGTGGAAACGAAGGTATGGATACGGCCGCGGCGCGCATAGCGCACCGCATCGCCTGCCCGGTCGATATCGGCATTGATCGCCCGCGCCAGACCGGCGATCACCGCCTTGTCGGCGCGCTTGGCGATTTCGCACACCGCCTCGAAATCGCCGTTGGAGGCGATCGGGAACCCGGCTTCGATGATATCGACGCCCATGTCATCGAGAATCTCGGCGACCTGCAGCTTCTCCTCCAGCGTCATCGACGCGCCGGGGGATTGCTCGCCATCGCGCAAGGTGGTGTCGAAAATTGCTACGTGATCCTGACCAGACATGGGTTCGGTGCCTTCCGTTTTGCAGCTCTCCGCCGGCTGTCGCAGTGCGAGCCTGTCACGCGGGAGCGATCGTCAGATACTTTGGGAGGGTGTCGTCATATCCCCTGAGTGCCCGCCCACGTTGATCCGGGGCAGCCGACGCTCAGGGGCTGGTAAGGAGAAGGAGACCGCCATGACGAAGGCATCCGCCGCGCGTTGCCCGCGCGTCGATCGCAAAAGCGGCGATGGTGCCAGCGGCGATCATGCGTCTCGTCCAGATCCTGTCTCACCCTCCGTCACGGCGACGGAGGCAACCTCGACAACGTTGCGTCCCACAAGTGAACGAAGCGTTAACGAGGCTCTTTGGTAGCCGATCGGCCTTGCTGTTGCAAGGCCGCTGATTGGCGCGGACCGCCTCCCAAGGGTCCGCGCCAAAATTCTCAGAGCCCTTCGGCACCCCGCTGCAGGGCGGCAACGCCGGAGCGCGACACCTCGACCAGCCCGAGCGGCTTCAGGATCGAGATGAACTGATCCACCTTGTTGGTCCGGCCGGTGATCTCGAACACGAAATGCTCGGCGGTGGCGTCGATCACCGTTGCCCGGAACGCATCGGCCAGGCGCAAGGCTTCCAGCCGCTTCTCGCCAACCCCGGCCACCTTGATCAGCGCCAGTTCCCGCTCCAGCGGCTTTTCGAAATTGCGCCCGCGCGCCTCCACCGTCAGGTTGGTCACCCGGTGGATCGGCACCAGCCGCTCAAGCTGATGGTGGATCTGCTCGATCACCAGCGGCGTGCCGGTGGTGACGATGGTGATCCGCGACAGGTGCTTCTCGTGCTCGGTCTCCGACACGGTCAGGCTGTCGATGTTGTAGCCCCGACCGGAGAACAGACCGATCACCCGGGCAAGAACGCCCGGTTCGTTGTCGACCAGTACCGATAGCGTATGGCTTTCGGGCGTTTCGGTGACCGCGGCCATGAAATAGGCGGACGGTGCGTTGAGGTTCTGCGCGTTCATCAGTCTGTCTTTCCCGTTCACACCAGTGCCTTGCCATCCGCGGAAATCGCATTGGCGATCGCTTCGTCATTGGCCTCGTCCGGCAACAACATCTCGTTATGCGCCTTCCCGGAGGGAATCATCGGGAAGCAGTTGGTGAGATTGGCCACGCGGCAATCGAAGATCACCGGCTTGGGCGTGGCGATCATCTCATCGAGCGCCGCGTCGAGATCCGCCGGCTTGTCGACCCGGATGCCATGTCCGCCATAGGCCTCGGCCAGCTTCACGAAATCGGGCAGGCTTTCCATGTAGGAATGGGACAGCCGGTTGCCGTGCAGCAGCTGCTGCCACTGGCGCACCATGCCCATGTACTGGTTGTTCAGAATGAACACCTTGACCGGCAACCCGAACTGCACGGCGGTCGACATTTCCTGAATGTTCATCAGGATCGACGCATCGCCGGCGATATCGACACACAGCGCCTCCGGATGGGCCACCTGGGCGCCGATCGCCGCCGGCAGGCCATAGCCCATGGTGCCAAGGCCGCCGGAGGTGAGCCAGTGGTTCGGCTCCTCGAAGCCGAAGAACTGCGCCGCCCACATCTGGTGCTGGCCGACCTCGGTCGAGACATAGGTCTCCCGCCCCTTGGTCTTCTCATAGAGCCGCTGGATCGCGTATTGCGGCATGATGATGTCTTCCGACGGGCGATAGGCGAGCGAGTTGCGCGCGCGCCAGCCATCGATCTGCGACCACCAGCCATCGAGCGCCGCCTTGTCGATCTGGTGCGACCCGGTGCGCCACAGCCGCACCATGTCCTCCAGCACGTGAGCAACATCGCCGACGATCGGAATATCGACGGTCACCGTCTTGTTGATCGACGAGGGGTCGATATCGACATGCACCTTCAGCGAGTTCGGCGAGAACGCATCGAGCCGGCCGGTGATGCGGTCGTCGAACCGGGCGCCAATGTTGATCATGACATCGCAGTCATGCATCGCCATGTTGGCTTCATAGGTGCCGTGCATTCCCAGCATCCCGAGCCACTGCTTGCCGGACGCGGGAAAGGCACCCAGCCCCATCAGCGTCGAGGTGATCGGCGCCCCGGTCAGCTCGACCAGTTCGCGCAGCAGCTGGCAGGCGGCCGGGCCGGAGTTGATCACGCCGCCGCCGGTGTAAAAGACCGGTCGGCGCGCATGCGCGAGCAGTTCCACCGCCCGGCGGATCGCATCCATGTCGCCCTTCACGCGCGGCCGGTAGCTCTTGTGCGCCACATGCCGCGGCCCTTCGTATTCGCCGGTGGCGAACTGGACATCCTTGGGAATGTCGATCACGACCGGGCCGGGCCGGCCGGTGGTGGCGACATAGAAAGCCTCGTGCAGAATACGCGGCAGATCCTCCACCCGGCGCACCAGCCAGTTGTGCTTGGTGCAAGGGCGGGTGATTCCCACCGTGTCGCATTCCTGGAAGGCGTCATTGCCGATCAGATTGGTCGGGACCTGGCCGGTGATGCAGACCATCGGAATGGAATCGAGCATCGCGTCCGCCAGGGCGGTGACCATGTTGGTGGCACCGGGACCGGAGGTCACCAGGACGACGCCCGGCTTGCCGGTGGAGCGGGCATAGCCCTCCGCCGCGTGCCCGGCGCCCTGCTCGTGCCTTACCAGAACATGCCGCACCGCGTCCTGCTGGATAATCTCGTCGTAAATCGGAAGCACGGCGCCACCGGGATAGCCAAAAACATGCTCAACCCCTTGGTCCTTGAGTGCCTGGAGCACCATCTCGGCGCCGGTCATCTCGCGCTTCATGTCTAAAGTCCTCGATTATCGCAACGTGCGGTTCGCTTCATGTCTTCGTTCACGGCCATGCCCTGCGCAGTGGCTTCGGGCAATAAAAAAGGCCCCCGAGGAGGCCTTGACGCGCGCTGTCGTTCCGGGAAGGGGATCACATCCCCCCGGCAGCGCGCTTCCCTACTACAAGAATGAGCCCGATGCCCATCATCGCCATAGCCTTTCGAACAGGTGTCACCCTGGCAGGGTCGCAACACAATCCCGCGACATCTGCTCTTGGTGCGGCGCAAGGTAGACGCCCCCCGGGAGAGGGTCAAGCGCACTTGTCAGGAAATTTCGTAAAAATGCGCCCGGGCTTGCCGAAAGTTTCGGCCCCTTCTTTTCATGCCTCTGACCCCGGTCACGCCGCGCTTTTTTTCCAAGGCGCCGGAAACCGGCAAATTCCTGCGACATTGCGAAGTTTTCCCCAGCCCTGACACGATCACAGCGATTTTATTTCAGGTTTCGCTTGAAAGCACCGGGCCAGCTTTGTATATACCCGATCCAGACGGGCGGCGCGGAACGCACCACCGCCCGGCGACGCCGAAACGGCGAGTGGGTGTATAGCTCAGTTGGTAGAGCAGCTGACTCTTAATCAGCCGGTCCTGGGTTCGAATCCCCGTGCACCCACCACTCCCCCCTTTCAAAAGACACGGACAAGGTCACCGGACGCGCGCGGCAAGGAGCAGCGCGGGATATGTCTGTTTGCACCTCCCGCCCATGGACGCTGCACCGGAAGGAGGACCAATGCACTGCATGTCTGCATGTCTGCATGTCTGCCCCCCTCACAACGAACCATCCGCTTTATCTTCGCTCCGAAGCCACCCCCGAAGAAGATGAAGAGAATGCGAAACGCCCTCAAACGGCGTCTTCAAGACGATCTAAAGGTGACTCATTCATAATTTTCCCATTAACAAACGTAAGCTCATCAAAATCAATTTTCATTATATCGCCGCACTTCACATGACGTTCAATCAAATCGATGGATTTATTTACGTCAGAGTATGATATTCCTTTTAGGACACGCCTATCGAGCTTATAATTCCACCAATTCAACCTTTTTATTCTCTCAATTACCCCTTCATCAAATCTGGTTTTTATCACTCTCGCTGGACTTCCAGCGACAATCGAAAATGAAGGGACATCGCGCACAACAGAACTATTGGCCGCGATGATTGCACCGTCCCCAATCTTCACACCTCTTTTGATAAAAGCCCTCGCACCAATCCAAACATCATTTCCAATAGTAGTGCGCAATGCGTTCGGCGCGTACGGCTCCGGAACCATGATATCCATGTAATCTTGCGAGTGCGCCATCGTGCCCGTATCACCAAAAACAAATGGATGGGTACTAAACCAGTCAACTGGATGCTCAAAAGGCGCAATAATAACATCATGAGCTATAGAGCAATATCTACCTATATCAGAATTATAGCAAATTACATTTACATTTCCGTAGCTAAATGCACCAATCTTATTCAAAGAACCGCGAAAATTTATACTACTGATTATTGCAGGTCGCTCGACGCGTAAAGTCCCAGCACCCATTTTCAAAGGACGCTCTCTCAATGGGATATTTTCAATCATTACAACCTCCTTAAAGTTGCAAACTTTAACAACTTGAAGGACGTCGTCAACTTGAATATGTACCAATACACGAAAGTCCCGAGCGCACGTTTGCAGAAACCGCATCTGAGCCTCAGCAGACGTTTTACAGTCAGTCTCGCCTTCTCATATTCGATGTATAGACAGGGTTTTACAGCGCGGATCTCCCTCGACGAAGGACCCGCGCAGTAACAGCGTGGAAGGACAGTCGGGCCTGATGCCCAGATCATGCCTTCATTCGATCCCACCGACAGCGAATGCCGGCATCTGAGAAAATGCTACGATCTCCAACTCCGGTTTGCGGTCGAAGTCCTGCGTTATGCCTGATATCTATCGCTACAGCCCGTGCTTGGACACCCTCCCGGAAGGAAGACTGATGCACCGCATGTCTGACCGCGCCTCCGTATGGCGGATCGCCCGGCTGGCGGCGTTCATTGCCTTCTGCCTTGCGCTTGCTCCCCTCCCGCTTAGGGCTACGCCCGGACCGGTTCCGCTGCCGCCGGTCAAACCCGCCATGGTCGCCGCCTCCTCGGCCGGCATCAGCCCGCCGAAAGCGCTCGCCCCCACGGAGCAAGGCTGCTTCGCGCGGCTCACGGCTCTTGGCGCCGCGTTTCGCCCCCTACCGCCGGTCGCCACGGCAAAAGGGTGCCGCATCGACACACCGGTCTCCCTGTCCCGCGTCGGCGACACCACCCTCTCACCGCCCGCCACCCTTGCTTGCGAAACCGCCCTGCGCTTCGCCGAGGTCTCGCGCGACATCTTCACGCCGTTGGTGCGGGATCTGAAGGGCCGGTCCATCGCGACGATCCATGTCGCCGCGTCCTATGCTTGCCGGGGCCGCAACCGGCGGCCGGGTGCCAAGCTCAGCGAACACGCCTTCGGACGCGCCATCGACGTGCGCGCGCTGACGCTGGATGACGGTACGAGTTGGGCGGTGGAACCGCGCTCGCGCCTCAACCCGCGCTGGACCGCACGCCTGCAGCGGCGCTTGCGGGCCGGGGTCTGCGGCCCCTTCACCACCGTCCTTGGACCGGGCTCGGACAAATACCACGACGACCATATTCATATGGATCTGGCGCGCCGGCGCAGCACCTATTGCAAGTAGCGACTGATCTCCGTAATCCGCAGCCCCTCCCCGGAGCAACGATATTGCCTCGGACACCGGAAAGAGTAACGTGGCGACAAGGGGGCGACCGTGACGGCGAGGCGCTTCAAGTTCGCCATGGCCAGCCTCCTTGCGGCCTGGCCGCATGACTGCCATCGACGCCTTCACCGGATCGCCCATGACCTCCCTGCTCGACTACCTTTTCGGTGCCGCCTCCTTTGTTCCGCATGGGGTGTGCCTGTTGTGGCGCCCGGATCTGGTCGCCATGCACGCGGTGTCCGACGCGCTGATCGCGCTGGCCTACTTTGCCATACCGGTCGGTCTGTGGCGTTTCCTCAGGCGACGACGGGATCTGGACGAGGGGTCGCGCCGGGTCATCATGCTGTTCTCCCTGTTCATTTTCGCCTGCGGGGTGACGCATACGGCGGGCCTGGTCACCCTCTGGGTGCCGGCCTATGGCGCGCAGGGCCTCCTCAAGGCCGTCACCGCCGCGATCTCGATCTTCACCATGGTTGTCTTCTGGAGGCAGATCCCTGCCTTGCTGGCATTGCCGACCCCGGCGCAACTGCGCAAGGCCAACGACCAACTGGCGAGAATCAACCGCGGGCTGGAGGAAACCATCGCCTACCGCCGCTTCGACCTGACCATCGCCGCCGACCGGATCAAGGACATTGCCGCCAGTGGCAATGTCACCGCCTTCGCTCAGAACACACGCCTCGACTACATCTGGACCCACCATCCCTCGCCGGAAGGCGGGGCGCTGCCGGAGCACAGGACACCCACCGACCGCGAGCTGTTGCCCGAACCGCTTGCCGCCGCCGCCGATGCGGTCAAGCGCCGGGTTCTGGAAAGCGGGCGCAGCGAGATCGCCCGGCTTGGGCCGCTCCGGGAGGGGGGAGACGGCGAGCGGCGGGTCTGGAACCTGCGGGTGCGCCCCACCACCGATATGACCGGTGAACCGGACGGCGTTTTCTGCACCTTGCGGGATATCTCCCGCGAGAGTGCGCAGGAGGCCACCCTTGCCGACTGCAACAGCCGGCTGAAACAGTTGAAACACCGCTACGACCTGGCGCTGGAAAGCGCCCGCATCACCGTCTTCGAGCAGGACACGGACCTGCGCTATCGCTATGTCCACAATACCCAGCGCGGGCACGCGCCCGACGACTATCTCGGCAAGACCGATGCGGAGTTGTTCAGCGAGGCCGATTGTTTCAACATTCTCCCCATCAAGACCAATGCCCTGCAGACCGGAGAGCGCCAGCGCATCGAACTCGACATCAACAGCGGCCTTGACCGCCGGACGATCCGCATCACCATCGACCCTTGCCGGGACGCCGACGGCACCATCACGGGCATCATCGGCACCTCCGAGGATCTGACCTCACGCCGCAAGATGGAGGACCGGCTGCGCCTGACCATGCGCGAGCTGAACCACCTGTCCGAGACCATGCTGGCGACCGTCCGCTCGCTGGCGGAGCAAACCGCCGCCAGTACCGCAACGCTCGACGCCTTCATGCGCGGGTTTAGCGCACGGCTCAGGGCTCTGGCCGTCTCCCAGGAGCTTCTGGCCTCCCGATCCTGGTATGGAGCAGAGCTTGCCCAGTTGCTGCGCGCCCATCTCGGCGAGGTCCGCGATACGGCAAGACGGATGGTACGGATCGACGGCCCGCCGCTGCATGTCAACGCCGACACGGCGCAAGAACTCGGTCTGTTCTTTCACGACCTTCTCGCCCATGCGGTGCAGCATGGCAGCCTTTCCGTGGCAACCGGCTCGGTCGATGTGCACTGGGAGATTCGGGAGACCACCGTCTGCCTCACCTGGCAGGAGCGGAACGCACCGGAGCATCTCCAGGAACGGGACACACAGCCCCCCACCTGCTTCACCGCAGAGCTTTGGCGCCAACGGGTAAAGACCGCCCTTGCCGGCACAATCGCAGCGGCAAGCACCGCGAACGGCCTGTCTTGCACGATCACCTTCCCCACGGACAGGCTGGTCGGCGGATAGCGCCAGAACCCACCGGCACCGGCGCACGGCTGCGTATTGGCGGTTGATGCCGACAGCGGGCTCTATATGCTGCGGCGAACGTTGGCACCGTCGGCCCCTCGCCGATTGTGCTGCGGCCTCATGAACACCCCCTCACCGCACGGGTTCCTTGCGCAGATGTCCTCGATCCTCTCCATTTCCAACCTGTCCAAGACCTATGACAGTGGCTTCCAGGCCCTGAAGGCGGTCAATCTGGAGATTGAACGCGGCGAGCTGTTCGCCTTGCTCGGCCCCAATGGCGCCGGCAAGACCACCTTGATCAGCATCATCTGCGGCATTGTCACCGCCTCGTCCGGCAAGGTAACCGTCGATGGCCATGACATCATCCGCGAGTTCCGCGCCGCCCGGTCGATGATCGGCCTCGTGCCGCAGGAGCTGACCACGGATGCATTCGAGACCGTCTGGGACACGGTCAATTTCAGCCGCGGCCTGTTCGGCAAGGGCAAGGACCCCGATCTGGTGGAACGGGTCCTCAAGGATCTCAGCCTGTGGGACAAGAAGGACAACCGGCTGATGACGCTCTCCGGCGGCATGAAGCGCCGGGTGCTGATCGCCAAGGCGCTGGCCCACGAGCCACGCCTGTTGTTCCTCGACGAACCGACCGCCGGGGTCGATGTGGAGTTGCGCCGTGACATGTGGCGCGTGGTCCGGCGGCTGCAGGAAACCGGGGTGACGATCATCCTCACCACCCATTACATCGAAGAGGCGGAGGACCTTGCCGATCGGGTCGGCGTGATCAACAAGGGCGAGATCATCCTGGTGGAGAACAAGGCCGAGCTGATGCACAAGCTGGGCCGCAAGCAACTGACCCTGCATCTGGCCGAGCCGATCGCCGCGATCCCCGATGCCCTGGCCGAACACCAGCTTGAGCTTCAATCAGGCGGCGAAGCCCTCGTCTACACCTATGACACACGGGGCGAGCGCACCGGCATCACCGCGCTTTTGCAGGACATTCACGCGGCCGGCATCCGCTTCCGCGATCTCAACACCAAACAGAGTTCGCTCGAAGAGATTTTCGTCGATCTCGTGAAGGCTCCGTCATGAACCTTTATGCCATCAACGCCATCTACCGTTTCGAGATGGCCCGCACCGGCCGCACCCTGTTCCAGAGCATCATCTCGCCGGTGATCTCCACATCGCTCTATTTCGTCGTCTTCGGCGCGGCCATCGGCTCGCGCATCAGCGAGGTCGACGGGGTCAGCTACGGCGCCTTCATCGTGCCGGGGCTGATCATGCTGTCGCTGCTGACCCAGAGCCTGTCGAACGCCTCCTTCGGCATCTATTTCCCGCGCTTCACCGGCACCATCTACGAGGTGCTGTCCGCGCCGGTCTCCTATCTGGAAATCGTCATCGCCTATGTGGGCGCGGCGGCAACCAAATCGATCATCGTCGGGCTGATCATCCTGGCCACCGCCGGGCTGTTCGTGCCGCTGGAAATCCAGCATCCGGGCTGGATGCTGCTGTTCCTGGTGCTGACCTCGGTCACCTTCGCCCTGTTCGGCTTCATCATCGGCATCTGGGCCGGAAACTTCGAACAGCTGCAACTGGTGCCGCTCCTGATCGTCACCCCGCTCGCCTTCCTGGGCGGCAGCTTCTATTCGATTTCCATGCTGCCCCCGGCGTGGCAGACGGTGACCCTGTTCAATCCGGTGGTCTATCTGATCAGCGGTTTTCGCTGGAGCTTCTATGGCATGGCGGATGTGGGCGTCGGCGTCAGCCTGGCCATGACGCTGCTGTTCCTCGCCATTTGCATCGCCATCATCGCCTGGATCTTCAAGACCGGTTACCGGCTGAAATCCTGACGAAAATCAAGCGCTCCCGCCGACCCGGCGACTGACCGGCGGCGGGGCGCCGCCGCCTCACACCGCGATCGGCGCGCTGATATGCGGATGCGGATCGTAGCCTTCGAGGGTGAAATCCTCGAAGCGGAAGGCGAACAGATCCGTCACATCCGGATTGAGCACCATTTTCGGCAGGGGCCGGGGATCGCGTGCCACTTGTGTGCGCGCCTGATCCAGATGGTTGAGGTAAAGGTGCGCATCGCCCAGGCTGTGCACGAAATCGCCCGGCTCATAGCCGGTGACCTGCGCCACCATCATGGTCAGGAGAGCATAAGAAGCGATGTTGAACGGCACGCCGAGAAACACATCCGCCGAGCGCTGGTAAAGCTGGCAGGACAGGCGCCCGTCGGCGATGTGGAACTGAAACAGCGCGTGACAGGGCGGCAACGCCATCTCATCGACCAGCGCCGGGTTCCAGGCAGAAACGATCAGCCGGCGGCTGTCCGGATTGCGGCGGATCTGCTCAAGCAGATTGGCGATCTGGTCGATGCTCTCGCCGCCCGAGGCCGGCCAGGAGCGCCACTGATAGCCGTAGACCGGGCCGAGATCGCCATTTTCATCGGCCCAGTCGTCCCAGATCCGCACCCCGTTTTCCTTGAGATAGCGGATGTTGGTGTCGCCGGCGAGAAACCACAGAAGCTCGTGAATGATCGACTTCAGATGCAGTTTCTTGGTGGTGACGAGCGGAAACCCCTTCGACAGGTCGAACCGCATCTGATGGCCGAACACGGACCGGGTGCCGGTGCCTGTCCGGTCGCTTTTTTCGCTGCCCTCATCGAGGATCCGCTGCATCAGATCGAGATATTGCTGCACGGGATATCGCCACGCCTTGATTGATCGACTCGTTGCGCGATGGTGACCCGCCGGCCCGCATCAGGCAAGCAGCGCCATGTGCCAAACCGGCGTTTTCAACGATCTGCCCCGCCGCGCGCCCACTCCACCAATCCCGGCCAATTCTCCTCCGACTTGACGATGAAGCCGGGAATATCCTTGCGCCAGCGGATCTGAACCGCCCGGTCGTAGTTGAGATAAAGCCGTCCCTCGACGATATCCCAATAGGCCGGATCGCCCTTGGCCAGGTTCCCTTGCGCCACGGCCCAGGCACAATAGCCGCCATAGGCCGGCGCATAGGCTTGCGGATCGGCCAGAAACCGGTCCCGGTTTTCCGCATTGGCGAAATACCAGCTCGCGCCGCGATAGGAGGTGGCGATCTCCGGCGACCCTGGCCTTGGCCCGCCATCGGTGAAGTAGGAGACCGGATCGTAGCCACCCACCGCCACCCCGTCGATGATCCCGGTGAACACCGGCCCGGTATCGGCTGAGCCGCCAAGGCCGAACCAGCCCCGCCCCGTGAACGCCGCCAGACTCGCCAGAAGAACGAAACCGCCCGCGCCGATCAGCACCCCGCGCCGTGTCCGCTGCCGCATGCTGCTCCCTTTCCCTTCCCCGGCCCCTGCACTCGCCGTCACCATAGCGCCGGCAACCGACATCGCCCAATGACGTCAAGTCACAAGGCCGGCACCCCTGGTGATGGAAATTCGTCACTCCGCCCCTTTTCTCCGCCCCGACAAGTCCTTATATTGCGTGGTGCCGGTGCAAGCTGGCTATGACGATAAACGAGTTACGTAATAAGCCTATCGGACCCGGGGGCGGTACCCGGCGCCTCCACCAAAGCCCGTCGTGTCATGGCGTGTCGCCTGGGCGCATTGCCAGGGCGGACAGCCCGGAACGGCGGGTTTTGGCGGGGGCGAAATAGGATCGACGAGGGTGTAAAGGTAATTTCTTCGTTCGGCATGGTACCGCCGTTATCGGGCCGAATCAGTAGTTGCAAATGACAACTCTGCTATGGACAACGCTGTCGCCGCGTAATGCGGTGCCGGTAGTCCTTTAAGTCCTGTTGGTTAGCCCCTTCAGGCGGGGTCCGGAGGCACCTGGCAACAGAAGCCTCCACTTCTTTCCTCCAGAGTGCCGGACCGGTGAAATCCATGAAAATTCAGGAACTTCACCTACAATCACACTGAGGTCGCCGGCGCGCCAACCCGGAAGACCGGCAAAGGCGTGATCGAAGCCTTTTCATTTGCCCCTTGTCGCGCCATGTTTGGCGAAACACCGACTCAACCCCCGGCAGTTGCGAGCGATGGCCGAAGATCTCATCCGATACGATATCGTCATTCAGGACGCGCTGCGCGGCGCCGTCCGGAAGATCCTCACCGAGGTCGCCCGGATCGGCTTGCCCGGCGAGCACCATTTCTACATTGCCTTCGATACCAATGCCCCGGGCGTGCGGATCTCCTCGCGCCTGCACGAACGGTACCCGAAGGAAATGACAGTGGTGCTTCAGCATCAGTTCTGGGACCTCAACGTCACCGAACACGCCTTTGAAGTGGGCCTGTCCTTCGGTGGCATTCCAGAAAAGCTGTTCGTGCCATTCTCCTCGATCAAGGGCTTCTTCGACCCTTCCGTGCAGTTCGCGCTGGAATTCGAGCCCGGCAAGACCGCCGAGGAGCTGCCCGAGGATCTGGTCGATGCGGCCCGCGCCCAGGCTCGCGCGGAGGCGACCCTGACCGAGGTCGAGCAAGCGACGAGCAAGGACGACGAGGCCGGCGCACCGGCCGCAGCTCCGGCTGCCAAGGCCACCGAGGCAGAGGACGCGGACGAAAACGCGGAGAAAACCGACACCAGCGGCGCCGATGTGGTCTCGCTCGACGCCTTCCGCAAGAAGACCTGACCCACCGGGTTGGCAAGGAGCGGCGGGATGACAGGGGACATTGTCAATCTGCGGCAGGCTCGCAAGACCCGTAAGCGGGCGGAGAAAACCGCGAAGGCTGCGGAAAACCGCACCCGCTTCGGGCGCACCAGGGCCGAACGTGCCCGCGATGCTCTGGAAGAGAGCCGGGCAACCGTCCGGCTCGACGGGCTGCGCCGCGAGCGCCCGGACGCACCGGACGAGGTTTGACGGCACGGCCCATGTCCCTCAGCAAGCGCTCCCTGACCTTGCATGGCCATCGCACCAGCCTGGCGCTTGAACCGGAGTTCTGGTCGGCGCTGGAAGACATCGCCGCAAGCGAGCGGATCAGCCTGCCGATGCTGGTGGCGCGGATCGACGATGGCCGCCAGCTTGACCCGGCGACACTGCCGCCTTCGCTCTCCTCGGCCCTGCGCGTCGCCGCGCTCAATCATTTCCGAAGGTCCGACAGCGACCCGGCCCCCTGACATCAGACGGAAGAACCGGTTTTAGCGATCCGGCGTCACGTCGATGAACACCGGAGGCTCCAGCGGTGGCAGCAATTGCATGGGCTGGCCCGGCCGCTTGTCCGCCCCGGCCCTGGCGGGCGTTTCGACTGCCTCAAGCGCCCGGCGGATCCGGCTGCCGAAATCGGGCTGCTGCGGGGCGTCTGGCGTACGCCCACGATCGGCGGCAATCGGCTTGGGCGGCAGCGGACGTACCGCGCCCGCCTCGGGTTGCCGCGCCTCGGGTTTTTCCGTCTCCACCGCAGCACCGGCGTCCGCCGGGGCGGTCTGATCCGCATCGCTGGCCTCTGCCGGCGCCGGTGCTGGCGCCAGCGCCCGCTCCGCCTCTTCCCGCTCGCGTCGCCGTTTTTCCTCTCGGGCCCGCCGCAACTCGCGCATCAACCGGTCCCGCTCGGTGATTTCCGCCTGCAGCTCCTCCACCCGCCGCACCTCCTGTTCGAAGGCGCGCAAGGTCAGGAAGGCTGTGAAGGGGGTGATATCGATGGTCCGGGACGGCGCCGCCAGATCTCCGGAAAACACCAGCCCGACCTCCGGCTCCGCCCCGGTCACCGCCTCTTCGCCCGCCTCCACCTTGAGCGCGAAATCGCTTTGCAGGGTCTTCTCCTCCAGATCGACCTGAGCGCTGCCGAAGACACTGGCGCCCGTATCGCCGTCGGCATTGTCGAGGGTGACGTTGCTGATCCGCACCACACCACCGGCCACGGAAAAGCTGCCCTCCAGCGCGTCGAACCCAAGCCGCCCCGTATCGAGATGGCTGGCGAAGGCCTCGCGCACGGTCGCGTCATCCACATCGAGCCCGGCGTCCACCGCCCGGATCACCAGCCCGAACGCCTCCGGATTGAGCCCCCGGATCTCGCCGGCACCGACCTTCACCGTGCCGCCGCCCGAAAGGCTGGCGACAATCCCGGCAACCGATCGTCCGGCACCTTCAAGGCGAAGCGCCAGATCAAACCGGCCGGTCGCCACAGGACGCCCGCCACGCCGCCAGATCAGATCCTCCAGCACCGCCCCCTCCAGCCGCAGTGACGCAGTGAGACCGGCCTGTCCGCCAGAGCGGGTCAGCCCATAGCTGCCGCTCAACTGGCCGCCGGCGAACCCGGCCTCGCTGATGTCCAGCGTCAGCGCCTCGTTCTTCAGCGACAGGCGCCCGGTCAGTTGCGAGGCTTCCGGCCCCACACCCAGATCCGCCGTCCTCGCGGTGACGTCGACCGCAATATCGACCGCCGGCAGGATCGGCGCGGTGAACGCCGCCTCGGGCCAGGCTCCGCTTGTGGCAGCGGAAAACTGATCCGCGCCAAGCACCAGATCACTGAGGCCGGCAAGATCCAGATCCGACAGGTCGAGCTGTCCCCGCACTCTCGGCTCGGCACTGGAAACGCCCCGGCGCAGGTCCATCTGCAATGCGCCATCGACCCGCACACCGGCGACGGATCCGCTGATGCCGGTCAGCTCAAAGGTATCGCCCGCGCCCTTCAGGCCCATGGCGAGATCGACCGTCCCGGCGCTGCTTGACAGGGACGGCAACCGCCCGGTCACCAGCGTCAGCGGTAAAAGATCCTCCGCCCGGGCAACCACATCGGCGCTGTAGCGCGCCGCGCCGGTCCGGGGCAAGACGACACGGCCCACCGCCTCCAGCGAGGCGCCGCCGAGGTAAAGCCGGGCATAGCCATCCAGTCCGTCTTCGGGTATACCGCCGGCGCCCAGTTCCAGCCGCGCTTCGCCGAGACTGGCGACCGGCAACACCGTCACCCCGGTCTGGGCGAGAAGCCTGCCGCCATCCGCCGCCGTGAAGCCCGCCTCGAAATCCACCTTCGCCTCGTCCCAACGGTCGATCCGTCCGGTCAGTCCGGCGCTGACATCGACCTCGGTGCCGCCGGCATTGCCGCGCGCGGTCAATGTCACCCGCGACTGCGCACCGCCACCACTGCCGCTGGCCTCGCCGGTGAAATCCAACTCCAGCTTCGCCGGCGAGAACTCCGCCGCCCGGCGGGTGAAGCGACGCAAGCCCTGCGCCTCGGGGAAGAGGGTTTCGAGGAGCGCGGCCACGCCGGACATCCGCCGCGCGTCCACGGTGGCCTTGACCTGGCCGGACGGCGCCTGCGACAGGGCCTCCACCTCACCGCTGGCGATGAGGTTCGCGCCGGCAAGGTCGGAGACCGTCAACTCGTCGATTGTCAGCCGGTCGTCCTCATAAGCGGCCCTGAGCGCTACCGTCTTCGCGGTGAAGTCCTCGATCCGGACTTCCTGCGCGAACAGGCGCAGCGCGAATTGCGTTGCCGCACCGTGCAGGCTCTCCAGAACGCCGTCCTCGCCGTCCAGGAACACCTGCGCGAGCAGCGCCACCTGATCCGAGTTCAGCCGATCCGCATCGAGATCGGCCTCCAGCTTCGCCGCCCCTTTGGCCGGCGCGCCCGAGTCGGCCGCCGTATAGGAGACCGCGCCCCGCAGCGCATCCGCTCCCAGCTCCACCGTCAGATCGGTCAGAGCGAAACCGCCTTCGGAGGCCGAGACCCGGCTTTCCACCGCGAAGGGATCGACGGCCGCATCGAGCGCCACCCCGTGGCGCCACCAGTCGGCAAAGGCATTGGGCTGTGCCACGGCGGCGGCAAAGCTGCCCCGGAACGCCGGAGCCGGCTGCAATTCCAGATCGCCGCGCAACAGCACCTCGCTTCGTCCCGGCAACCGGCCCGACAGCTCCCGCAGCCGCCAGCCGCTGGCCAGCCGCTCCGCGTCAATCCGCATATCCTGGGCAAGACCGCCGCCAGCGACCAGCGCCGGCACATCGAGACGGACCCGGCCCGGGATCGAAGGATGCGGCAGGGCGCGCAGGGCGGACAGCAAAAGGCGCCCGGCCTCCGGCACCGCCAGCGGCTCCTGCGGCCCGCGCCCGGCCATGCGGTCGAGATCAACCTGCTTGGCCCGCGCCTGGACATCGAACCCGTAGGGCGCGGTCAGGGCCACGCCCAACCGCCCTTCCAGCGTCATCGGCCGCTCATCCGGGCCGTAGCGCAGGGAAGCTTCGGTCAGGTTCAGCGCGGCGACATCAAGCGTGAAGGTCCCCTCGCTCTTCCACGCCTGTGCCCACTCCTCTTCCGGCGTCACCGAGGTCAGGGCGTAGCTGCCCTCATAGGCCGGGCGTCCCCCATCCTGGCTCAGCCGTCCATCCATGATCAGATCGAGCGGAACGGAAATCGGCGTCAGCCGGGTGCGCAGCCGCACCGCGCCGGCCTCGTCGCGCCGGCCGGTCGCCATCATCACCGTGGCCCGCTCGCCGGCGAACCGGGCGGTGCCGTCGATCTTGTAGGGGCCGAGCAGCGAACGCGCCGCCACCAGAATGTCGATATCGTCGACCCGGTGGCTGCGGCCCGAGCGGGCGTCGATCACCGTCACGCTGCCATCGGTGATGTCCACCTGTTCCAGCATCACCTGATCCGGATCGAGCGAGGACAGCATGCTCTGACGCCCCAACCCGGTAAACCAGTCAAGCCGGCCCTGCTCATCCAGCGACAGCGTGAGCTCGGGCTTGTCCAGATGCATGTCGATGATGCGCAATTCGCCCTTGAGGAGCGGCGGCAACTCGATCCGCACCTCGAAACGCGACACCGCCAACAGCGGATCTTCCGGCGCGCCCACCCTGACATCGGAGAAGGTCAGCGTCGGCGTTGGCAACAGGCGCATCTGCGCCTCGCCCATCACCGCCACCTTGTGACCGAGCATCTGCTCGCCGTAGGTCTCGAAGGTGGTGCGATAGGCGGTCCAGTCGATGAAGAACGGCCCCACCAGCGCCGCCAGCAGCGCCAGGATCAACGCGACACCAATGGTGATGTAGATCGAGTTCAGGATCTCTCTCCAGAATTGACCGTGCCCGCGAATGGCGAGCGCCGGTGCATCACATCGGCACGACCTTGCCCGGGTTGAGGATCCCGGCCGGGTCGAGCGCCGCCTTCACCGCTCGCATGACATCGAGACCGGCGCCATGCTCGCGCGTCAGGTATTTCATCTTGCCCTGGCCGACGCCGTGTTCGCCGGTGCAGGTGCCGCCCATCTCGATCGCCCGCCAGTTGAGCCGCTCGATGAACCCTTCGGCCGCAGCGATTTCCTGCGGATTGTCCACATCCACCAGCACAAGCGTGTGAAAGTTGCCGTCGCCCACATGGCCGACCAGCGGACCGATCAGACCGGCCTCGTTGAGATCGGCCATGGTGGCCTTGATGCAGTCGGCCAGCCGGGAAATCGGCACGCAGACATCGGTCGAGACCCCCTTGGCCCCGGGCCGAAGCCCCAGCGCCGCCCAATAAGCGTCGTGACGTGCGCTCCACAGCCGGCTGCGCTCTTCCGCCTTGGTCGCCCAGGTGAATTCCCCGCCGCCATTGTCCCGGGCGATCTCGCCGAACAATTCGCTCTGCTCGCGCACCCCCGCCTCGGAGCCGTGGAACTCGACGAACAGGGTCGGCGTTTCGACCAGATCGAGCTTCGAATAGGCGTTGCAGGCGCGAATCTGCAGCGCGTCGAGCAGCTCGATCCGCGCCACCGGCAGTCCGCACTGAATGGTGGTGATCACCGCGTTGCAGGCGCTTTCCAGATCCGGGAACGGGCAAACGCCGCCGGAAACCGCCTCGGGAATGCCGTGCAGGCGCAAGGTGACCTCGGTGATGATCCCCAGGGTGCCTTCCGAGCCGACCATCAGCCGGGTGAGATCGTAGCCCGCGGAGGATTTGCGCGCCCGACCGCCGGTATGCACCACCGTGCCATCGGCCATCACCACCGTCAGCGCCAGCACCGCATCCTTCATGGTGCCATAGCGCACCGCGTTGGTGCCCGAGGCGCGGGTCGCCGCCATGCCGCCAAGGCTGGCATCGGCGCCCGGGTCGATCGGGAAGAACAGGCCGGTGTCGCGCAGGTATTCGTTGAGCTGCTTGCGCGTCACCCCGGCCTCGACCACACAATCAAGATCGTCCGCATTGACCTGCAGCACCCGGTTCATCCGCGACATGTCGACCGAAATACCGCCGGCAGGCGCATTGACGTGCCCCTCCAGTGACGAGCCGGTGCCGAAGGCGATCACCGGCACCTTGTGCTCGGCACAAACCTTCACCACCTCGGCCACCTCTTCGGTGCTTTCGGCGAACACCACCCCGTCGGGCGCCTGATTCGGCAGCCAGGTGGTGGTGTGGCCGTGCTGCTCGCGCAGCGCCGCAGCCGCTGAGAACCGGTCGCCGAACCGCTGGGCGAGGATCGCCACCGCCAGCGCGATGCCGGTTTCGTTGCGTTCCACCGGCATTTGCAGGGATACGAGGGTCATGAGGCGCTCCTGGAACGAATGTCCGTGCGATCCGGCGCCAGCCAAACGGCAAGGACGTTTGCGTTTGCTGCCTGAGCCGGACTAGGGTTGTATGCACAGTAGCAAAATCCGCCATCGCGGCCAAAGACTTCGGCACATCGGCGCGATTTCCGCCGCACGCACCGCCCGCCCCGTCCCGCCCCTTCCGAACGAGTTCCTTCCATGCCGGACCAGACAGTGCTTCCCGCTCCCTTCGAAAGCTCCATTCAGACGGTGAAGCGGGAGTGGCTCGACTACAACGGCCACCTCAATATGGCCTATTACAACGTACTGTTCGACACCGCGCTGGACGAGACCTGCATCCTCCTCGGCCTCGGCCCGGACTATGTGGCCAGCCGCAACGCCTCCTATTTCACCGCCGAGGTGCATGTGTGCTACCTGCGCGAGTTGAAGGAAGGCGACCCGGTGCGCACCACAGTGCGGATCCTCGGTTTCGACGACAAGCGCGTGCACATCTACCAGGAGCTCTACCACGCGGAGGACGGGTTCTTGTCCGCCACCTCCGAACAGATGGCCCTTCATGTGGACATGGGGGCGCGCAAGGTGGCGCCCTGGCCGGAGGATATCGCCGGGCGCCTCGCCGAGGCCCACAAGGCCCATGCCCAGCTTGGCCAACCGGCGCGGTCCGGACGGCGGATCGCCCTGCCCTCAGGCTGACACGGCCCACCTGGACCAGGCCATTGCCGTCGGCAACCCTCAGCGCGTTGCCAACGCAGCGATTTCACGGGATGATTCCTTCATGGCCCGGTAGATCGTCCTTCCGCCCCGCCTATCGACATTCCGCTTCCGGCCCTGGCCGAAGCCCGACGTGCCCGACACGGACCAGCGACCCATGCGGCAACTCCTTGCCCAGTTCAAACGTCTTCCGGCTGTCGCCAGCCGCTGGATCGAACCCAATTTCCGGCTGTTTCGCACCACCCGGCTGCCGCTGGTCTGGCTGCTGTCGATCATCATCGGCCTTTTGACCGCCATTGCCGCGATCCTGTTTCGCCTTGGCATCGGCGCGGTGCAATGGACCTGGCTCGGCACCGCCAGCGAAGCGGTTGCCAGCGCGACCGCCCACGTGCCCTGGTGGATGGTCCTTCTGGCGCCGACCGCCGGCGGTCTCATCGTCGGCCTCTATCTGCAACTGATCCAGCCCAAGCAGCGTGCCGGCGGCGTCGCCGATGTGATCGAGGCGCGGGCGCAAGGCGGGCGTGGCCTCCCCTTCTGGCAGGGCATTTCCTCCGCCTGGCTGACGGTGATGTCGCTCGGCTGCGGCGCCAGTGCCGGCCGCGAAGGCCCGGTGGTCCACCTCGGAGCCACCATCGGCACGGCGATCTGCCAGACCTTCCGCCTGCCCAACGCCGCCCGCCGGATCCTGCTTGCTTGCGGCGTCGCCAGCGCCGTCTCCGCCTCGTTCAACGCGCCGATCGCCGGGGTCCTGTTCGCCCATGAGGTGATTCTCGGCCACTACGCGCTGACCGCCTTCGTCCCCATCGTCATTTCCTCGGTGATGGGCACGCTGCTGGCGCGCCTCTGGTTCGGCACGGACGTCGCCTTCGTCATCCCCGATTACCAGATCACCTCGCTGCTGGAGGTGCCCGCCTTCGCGCTGCTCGGCCTGACCTGCGCCGCCGTCGCCGTCATCTTCCAGTTCGCGCTGATCGGCACCGACTGGATCGCCCGCAACATCCACATGCCGCTGTGGATCCGGCCGGTGACCGGCGGTCTGGCCGTCGGCGCAATTGCCCTGCTCTTTCCGGAAGTTCTCGGCGTCGGCTACGAGGCGACCGACGCGGCGCTGAAGACCCAGTTGCCGCTGACCACCATGCTGGCGCTGCTGGTCGCCAAGACCGCCGCCACCTCCATCACCCTGGCCTCGCGCTTCGGCGGCGGCATCTTCTCCCCCGCCCTTTACCTTGGCGCCATGTGCGGCGGCGCCTTCGGCCTGATCGCCGCCGCGGCCTTCCCGGAACTGGCCTCCTCGCACGGGCTCTACGCCATTCTCGGCATGGGCGCGGTCGCCGCCGCCGTGCTCGGCGCCCCCTTCTCCACCACCATGATCGTCTTCGAGCTGACCGGTGGCTACGCCCTGTCGATCGCCCTCTTGATCGCCGTTTCCATCGCCACCGGCCTCACCCAGGCGGTGCACGGCCGTTCCTACTTCCACTGGCAACTGGAAATGCGCGGGGTGATGCTGCAGGAGGGCGCACACAAATGGCTGGTGCGCATCGTCCATGTCTCCGACTTCCTCGAACCGGTCTCGCCGGAGGCGCCCCCGCCGCCGTTCGATCCGGACAGCGGCGCCCCGTCCTTGAAGGCAACCGATACGCTGGAGGCGGCGCTCAAGACCTTCGACGAGAGCGGCACCGCCCGCCTTCCGGTCCTGGATCAGGCCGATCCGACCCGGATCATCGGCTACGCCACCCATGTGCGCGCCCTGCGCTTCTTCAATTCCGAGCTGATCAACGCGCAAGTCGAGGAGCATCGCTGAGTGGGGCCTTCAGATCCGAGCCCCGCTCAGCGGATGAGCAATTTTGTTCAAGAAACCCCGTTCGGCCCGCGATAAACTCCCCCCATGCACGGCATCACCCAATCCACCGCAACGGACGGCACGGCGCTTGGCGAGCGCGACAGGGCCCATTTCTGGCGTGCGCCCGGCTTCGACAATCTCGAGTGCCTGGCGGCCACCTTCGTCACCCACGCCTTCACCCCGCACACCCATGAAACCTATGTGGTCGGCGCCATGGAGGCGGGGCTTCAGGCCCATGCCATTCGCGGCACCCGTGCCCACTGCGGTCCGGGCGATCTCTACATGCTCAACCCGGACGTGCTGCATGACGGCGCCCCTTGCGACAACGGCTACCGCTACCGCATGACCTATCCGAGCGTCCGCCTGCTGCAGTCGATCCAGCAGGACCTCACCGGCCGGGCAGACGGCGGCACGCCGACCTTCCGCACCCCCTCCGCCCATGATCCGCTGATGGCCCGCGCGCTGATCGCCGCCCATCGCGCCATGCAGGCGGAAGGCCACGCGCTGGAAAGCGACGAGCGCATGTACACTGTGCTGGCGCAGTTGCTGATCCGCTATGCCGAGCTGCCGGGGCCGTCCACCGGCACCCGCGAACCCGGACCGATCGGCCAGGTGCGCGAGTACCTCGCCGCCCACTATGCCGAGAACGTCGACCTGGAAACGCTGGCGCGAGTGGCAAGCCTCAGCCGCGCCCATTTGATCCGCTCCTTCAAGCGCAGCTGCGGCCAGACGCCTCATGCCTTTCTGACCGATCTGCGCGTGCGCGCCGCGCGCCGGGCGCTGGAGACCGGTGCCCGCCCGCTCGATGTGGCCCTGGCTTGCGGCTTTGCCGACCAGAGCCACCTGACCCGCGCCTTCAAGGCCCGCACCGGCGTGACCCCCGCCGTTTATCGCGGCCTGCGTCCCACGGCGCACAGCTGACCGCTCGCATTTGTTCTCCGCCGCCCGGTCGTCGGGCTGGCCATGACCCTTTTTTCGGATCCTCTCATGACCGTTTCCCCGAAATTTCCCGCTTCACCGGCCGATGAGTTCCGCGATGGCATGATCACCATCGTGCCGATGATCATTGCCGCCTTGCCCATCGGACTGATTTTCGGCGCGCTCGCCGCACAGAAAGGCCTGTCACCGCTGGAGGTGATGCTGATGAGCGCCGGCGTCTTTGCCGGCGGCGCCCAGTTCGTCGCCCTGGAAATCTGGAGCCATCCGGCGCCCTGGCTGACGCTGACCGTCTCCGCCCTGCTGGTCAATCTGCGCCATGTGCTGATGAGCGCCTCGCTCGCCCCGAAGGTGGCGCGCGGTTTTCGCCCCTGGCAACGGGCGCTCGGCTTCTTCGTGCTGACGGATGAAGTCTGGGCGCTGGCGGAGCAGCGCGCGGCAACACGGGTGCTGACACCGGCCTGGTATGCCGGCATGGTCATCCCGTTCTATCTCAACTGGGTGATCGCCGCGACGGCCGGTGCGATCACCGGAGCGGTCCTGGGCGATACCACCCGCTTCGGGCTCGACTTCGCCTTCCCGGCTCTCTTCATCGCCCTGATCATGAGCTTCTGGAAAGGCCCGCGCACCGGCACGGTGCTGGCCGCCAGCGCCCTGGCCGCGACCGGCACCTACATGGCCCTCGGCGGTGCCTGGTATGTAATCGCCGGCGCGCTGGCCGGTGTGCTGGTTGCCTATGTCACCGCCGCGGAAACCGATGAAAGCGGAGCGCAGGGCCAATGACCGTCGATCCCTTCACCCTGCTCGCCATTCTCGGCATGGCAGTGGTCACTTACCTCACCCGCCTTTCCGGATTGTTCCTGATGTCGCGGATCACCTTGCCCCGGCGCCTTGCCACCGCGCTCGACGCGGTGCCCGCCGCCGTGCTGATGGCGGTGATCACTCCGGCCGCGCTGGCCACCGGACCGGCGGAAACCCTGGCGGCCGCAGTCGCCGCCATTGCCGCCCTGCGCCTGCCGATGCTCGCCGTGGTGGCCGTGGGCGTCGCTGCCGCTGCCCTGTTCCGCGCGATCCTGGGGTAAAGACGCAGGCGCGGCGGATCTCCGCCGCCGCGCCGTCAACTCCACAGGCCTCAAAGCGGCGCGGTGGCCTGCTCCAGCCAGCCGCGCACCTCTTCGGAAACCAGCGGGCCGATCTCCGCCAGCACCCGGCGATGATAGGCATTGAGCCAGTCCCGCTCCACCGGGCTGAGCAGCTCCAGCACCACCAGCCGCCGGTCGATCGGCGCCAGTGTCAGGGTTTCGAACCCGAGCATCGGCCGGTCGCCGCCAGCGATCTCCCGGGCCGGGGTGACGATCTCCAGGTTCTCGATGCGGATGCCATAGCCATCGGTGCGGTAATAGCCCGGCTCGTTGGAGACGATCATCCCCGGCTGCAACGGCACATGGCCGGTCTTGGCGAGACGTTGCGGTCCTTCATGCACCGACAGATAGGAGCCGACCCCGTGGCCGGTGCCATGGTCGAAGTCGAGCCCGGCCTGCCACAGCGGCAACCGCGCCAGCGCGTCGATCTGCGCCCCGCTGGTGCCGGTGGGGAACCGCGCGGTGGCAATGCCGATATGTCCCTTCAGCACCAGCGTGAAGTGGCGCCGCGCCTCTTCCGCCACATCGCCCACGGCAATCGTGCGGGTGATGTCGGTGGTGCCATCCTCATACTGGGCACCGGAATCGATCAGGAACAGGCTGTCCGCCGGGATGGTGAGGTTGCTGCGCCGGTCGACCCGGTAGTGACAGATCGCCGCGTTCGGTCCGGCGGCGGAAATCGTATCGAAGGAAATGTCCTTCAGCTTGCCGGTGTCGGCCCGGAAGGCCTCAAGCCGCTCGGCCACGGTGATCTCGTCGAGTGGTCCGGCGGCGATGGCCGTGTCGAACCAGGCAAGAAACGCGGCAAAGGCCGCCCCGTCGCGCAGATGCGCCTGGCGTGCGCCCTCCAGCTCGGCGGCGTTCTTCACCGCCTTGGCCCGCACCACCGGATCCGGCCCTTCCACGATGCTGCCGCCGGCGCCGGTAATTGCCGTCTCAAGCGCCGCGCCGGCCCAGTCCGGGTCGAGCATCACCCGCGCACCGGTCTTGCCAAGTGCGGCAAGAGCGGGCAACAGCTCCGCCGGCTCGTGGATGTCGGCCAGTTCGGACAGATCATCGCGCACCGCGTTCGACAGCTTGCGCCCGTCGATGAAGATCCGCGCGGTCTCATCGGCACCGAGCACCGCAAAGGACAGCGGCAGCGGCACATGCGGAACGTCTGAGCCACGGATGTTGAACAGCCAGGCAATCGCGTCCGGCTGGGTCATCACCAGCGCATCCGCATGGGCGCGACCCACCTCTGCCGCGATCCGCGCGATCTTCGCCTTGGCCAGCTCTCCGGCAAAGGCCTCCGGATGCCGGGTCACCGCACCCAACGGCGGCTCCGGACGGTCGGTCCAGACCGTATCGACCGGATTGGCGGCAACCGCCACCAGCTCCGCGCCAGCGGCCGCACAGGCTTTCTGCAGGCGGCGCGTGGCGGCGACCGTGTGCAGCATCGGATCGAAGCCCAGCCGATGGCCGGGTTTCAGCACACCCTCCAGCCACTCCGTCGGCGGCGTTTCGATGAGGTGCATCGGCGCGAAGACGCTGGTATCGACCTGCTCGCACACCTGAATGGTGTAGCGGCCATCGACGAAGATGGCGGCCTCTTCCGCCAGCACCACCGCCATGCCGGCCGAGCCGGCGAACCCGGTCAGCCACTCCAGACGGCTGTCCGCCGGCGGGACATATTCGCCCTGATGCGCATCGCCGCGCGGCACGAGAAAACCATCAAGCCCGAGCCGGGCCAGTTCTTGCCGCAATGCCGCGCAACGCGCGGAACCGACGGACGGGTCGACTGTGCTGTCGAAGGACTGAAACATGGGGCGAACGCTAGCGGCAAACCCGGTTCGGGAAAAGCCGTTTTGTCGCTTTCAGGCGGAAGCTTGCGCAAATTACGGCATGAATATGTTGCATTGCAAAACGATGAATTCGCACATGCAGCAATCGCAGCACTGCCATGCGCTTATTGCGCTTTTCCGCATGGCTCGATGTGCCCATATTCCGCTTCAACAGGTTGAGGGAAGACAAGCTTTCCTTCGAACCCAAGCACCGGAGTAAAGACCATGGCCATTGCCACCACCACCTCTACCGCCATTGCCGGCGCCTCGCGCAGCTCCTCCAAGAGCTTCGTCCGCAAGGCATTCGACTCGATGGTTTCCGCCCGTGAGCGTCAGGCTCGCCGCTACGTCAACGGCTACCTTCTCTCGCTCGACGATGCGACCCTTGCCGCCTACGGCTACGATCGCAACGAGCTTGAGCGTCAGGGCGCGCTGACCAGCATTTTCTGATTGAACGGCCGATCCCCGGATCGGCTTTCAGGAATGCACCAAAAGCCAGGGCCGAGCCCTGGCTTTTTGCGTATCTGGACCTGAGAACTTTCCGATGGCGAGGCCGAAAGCGGCCCGGCGTCAGGGCTCGCGCCGACCGCGCACCAGCGTCAGCGTCAGCCAGCCATCGCGCTCCTGCCGTCGGACCAGGTGAAACCCTTGCGTGCCATAGGCAAACAGGATGCGCGGCCCGTCCTCGACCCTGAGGCCGGAGAGGATCAGCGTCGCCTTGCGCGTCATCCGCCGCGACAGCCCGGCGGCCATCTGCATCAACGGCCGCGCCAGAATATTGGCCACCACCAGATCGAACCGCCCCTGTTCGCCGAAGACGCCGCGATCGACGCCCGCCGCGGTGACCATGCGCAGCAAGGGGCCCGCCTGGTTGTGGCGCGCGTTCTCGCGGGCGGTCGTCACCGCCACCGGATCGATGTCGCTGGCCATCACCTTCTGCCGGGTCATCCGTGCCATGGCGATGGCCAGAACGCCCGTGCCGGTGCCCAGATCGAGCATCCGCGAATACCGCCGCCGCGACAACAGCCGGTCGAGTTCGATCAGGCACCCGGCCGTGGTGCCGTGATGGCCGGTGCCGAAGGCCAGCGCCGCCTCGATCTCAAGCGGCACCCCGTTGAACGGCCGCCGCGCGCGGTCATGCGCACCGTGGACGAAAAACCGGCCGGCCCTGACCGGCGACAGGCCTTCAAGGCTCTTGGCCACCCAGTTGGTGTCCTCCAGTTCCACCGCATCCACCGGAGCGGCAAAGGCATCGGCGCCGAGCCGGTCGCGCACCAGCGCCGCCGCCTCGTCCGGCGTCATGTCGAACAGAAGGATCTCCGCCGTCCACTGGGCACCATCCGCGCTCGACTCGAACACGGTGACCGGATTGCCTTCGTCCTCGAAGTCGAGTGCCAGGAGATCGGCGATGCGCTTGGCCTCGATTTCCTCGGCAACGATACGAACGCGAATGGTGGACATGAAGGCTCCGGTCTTTGTGAAACGCGGGCCCGCCTATAGCGTCTCTGGCGCCCGCGCGCCAGCCACCGGCCTGAGTTATTGCGGCACGGCACCATTGCGCGCAGCGCGGGGCGGCTCCTCCGGCGGCACCATGTTCAGCACCATATCGCCCGGCTTCGGCGTCCGCGCCTCCTCGAACGGGCCGACCATAAGCCGTCCGCCGCCGGTCACCACCAGCACCGTGAAGGCGCCTTCCGCGCGCGCGGCCTTCATCGCCGCGAAGTCGAACTCCTCGCGCAGCGCCGTGGCGCTGATCCGCCAGCCCTGGGCAATCTTCGTCTCCAGCGCCCAGAGCCCGCCCGCATCGGGGAGGAACGGCCGACCACCAAGCGTCACCATCAGTTGCTGATGCGCCGCCTCATCGTCCGAACGGCCGATCTGCAACACCTGCGAGCGGCCGATTTCCGGGCCGAAGTTGGTGCAGACCAGCGCGTTGTAGTCGTCATTGTCTGAAGCGGCGAGCAGGTGGCTGTAAGACCCCAGCGACAGGGTGTGCTCGGCCACCTCCGACAGCACCTCGCCGTAGTGGGTGGCAAGCCCCGCCTGACGGGCGGCGCGCAGCCGCCCCCAGTTGCGGTCGGCGACCAGCACCGGCACCTCAAGGCTCTTCAGCTTTTCCGCCAGCGCCACCGTGAAGCGGTTGGCGCCGACGATGAACAGACCGCCGGCGCCGCCGGAGGACAGGCCGAGCCGGCGCGCCAGCGGACCGATCGAGAAGCCATGGGCGACCACGGTCACCACCACCACGGCAAAGGCCAGCGGCACCAGCCGCTCGCCATCGGCAATGCCGCGCGCTGCCAGGAGCCCGGCAAACAGACCGGAGACGGCGACCGCCACCACGCCGCGCGGTGCGATCCAGCCGACCAGCAGCCGCTCATTGACGCTGAGCCCGGTGCCCAGCGTCGATAGCCACACCGAGGCCGGACGTACAATGAGCAGCAACACCGCGACAAAGGCCAGGGTGCGCGGCTCCAGCGCCGACACCAGCTCCTCCGGCTTCAGCGAGGCGGTGAGCACGATGAACACCGCCGAGACCAGGAGGATCGTCATGATCTCCTTGAAGCGCTTCACCTCGCCAAGCGACGCGATCCGCGAATTGCCGAGCGCCAGACCGAACACGGTGACGGTCAGCAAGCCGCTTTCCTCCAGCAGCACATTGGAGCCGGCATAGGCGGTCAGCACGCTGGCGAGGATCAGCGGGGTCTTCAGGAACTCCGGCACGTGGCCGCGCACGAAGGCCCAGACCAGCGCCCGGCCGAGCAGCCAGCCGCCGCCGGCCCCAAGCGCCAGGGCAAACACGATGCGCAGCAGCAGGGTATCCACATGGTGCTGGCCGGAGAGGACCAGAAACGTCTCATAGACAAAGACGGCAATCAGCGCACCGAGCGGATCGGCCAGGATCGCCTCCCAGCGCAGCAGCGAGGCCGGGCGTTTGGCCAGTTGCGCCTGGCGCAGCAGGGGGATGATCACGGTCGGGCCGGTCACCACCAGAATGCCGCCAAACACCAATGCCGGCCATAGGCTCAGCCCGGCGACGTAGTAGGCGTTGAGCGCACCAAGGACAAAGGCAATCGGGGCGCCAAGCACCACCAGCCGGCGCACAGCCTTGGAGGTTTCCGAGATCTGGTGAAAATTGAGGGTCAGCCCGCCTTCGAACAGGATGATCGCCACCGCGATGGCCACCACCGGCTTGACCAGCGTGTCGAATTCAGCGGTCGGCTCGATGATGCCGCCGACCGGTCCGACGACAGCGCCGGCGACCAGCAGAAGCACGATGGCCGGAAGCTGAAACCGCCAGGCGAGCCACTGGGCGGCCACGCCTGCCATTGCCACCACGGCAACGCCGATCACCACTGGATCCATGAAGGACGGTCCCCATACCCTGCTGTTTCGCGCAAGGCGCGTTCTCGCGCCCATCCTTCACTTGGCACAGATGGGAAGCCGAGGCCAATGGGGTTTTGCCCGAAGACCGCGCCCCCGAACCTGCGGTCAGTGCCGTTCGACGAAACTGTCGAGCACCTTCTTGCGCCCCGCCTTCTCGAACTGGATGGTCAGCTTGTTGCCCTCGATCCCGGTGATCGCGCCATAGCCGAACTTCAGGTGGAAGACCCGCTCGCCCAGATTGAAGGCCGAGGGCTCATCCGCCACCGACTTGGCGACAAGCTCGCCCTCAATGGTGCGCGGACCACCCGTCTTCCGGCGCTCGTCGCTGCCCATCCGGCCGGCGAAGCCGCCGCCCGAACCACCACCCGCCCCGCTGCCGGCGGCACGCTGCGCCCGCTTCCAGCCCGGGGTGGAATAGCTCGACTGGAACGGATCGCTGGTATCGAACCGGCTGGCGCCGTAGCTGCCCCCGCCATAGCCGCCATAACTGCGCGAGGGCTCCTGCACCTCCACATGATCGGCCGGCAGCTCATCCAAAAAGCGCGAGGGGATCGTCGATTGCCACATGCCGTGGATACGCCGGTTGGAGGCGAACCAGATCTTGGCGCGGCGACGGGCGCGGGTGATGCCCACATAGGCGAGCCGTCGCTCCTCCTCCAGCCCCGCCCGGCCGCTTTCATCCACCGCCCGCTGGTGCGGGAACAGCCCCTCTTCCCAGCCGGGGAGGAACACGGTGTCGAACTCCAGCCCCTTGGCCGAATGCAGCGTCATCAGCGAGATCTTCTCGCCCTCCGCCTGCCCGTCCCGGTCCATCACCAGCGACACATGCTCCAGGAACCCGGCCATGGATTCGAATTCATCCATGGAGCGGATCAGCTCCTTCAGGTTGTCGAGCCGGCCCGGCGCCTCGGCGGAGCGATCCGCCCGCCACATTTCCGTGTAACCGCTTTCATCAAGGACGATTTCCGCCAGATCCGTATGGGACATGCCACCGGAGAGCTGGTCGCGCCAGCGGTCGAAATCCGCCAGAAGGTTGCGCAAGGTGTTGCGCGCCTTCGGCCGCAGCTCCTCGGTGTGGCACAAGTCCTGCGCCGCCTGCATCAGCGGAATGCGGTTGGCCCGCGCATAGGCATGCACCAGCTTCAGGCTGGCATCGCCAAGCCCACGCTTCGGCGTGTTGACGATCCGCTCGAAGGCCAGATCGTCGGCCGGCTGCACCACGCAGCGGAAATAGGCCATCGCATCGCGGATCTCCATGCGCTCGTAAAAACGCGGACCGCCGACAACCCGGTAGTTGACGCCAAGAGTGACGAACCGGTCCTCGAACTCACGCATCTGAAACGAGGCGCGCACCAGGATCGCCATGCTTTCAAGGCTGTGGCCCTTGGCCTGCAGGGCCTCGACCTCATCGCCGATCGCCCGCGCCTCTTCCTCCGAATCCCAGACGGCGGCCACCGTGACCGGCATGTCCTCTTCCGCCTCGTCGACCACATCGGTGAAGAGCGTCTTGCCGAGCCGCCCTTCGTTGTGGGCGATCAGATGCGAAGCGGCGGCGAGAATATGCCGGGTGGAGCGGTAGTTGCGCTCCAGCCGGATCACCCTGGCACCGGGGAAGTCGTGCTCGAACCGCAGGATGTTGTCCACCTCCGCCCCGCGCCAGCCATAGATCGACTGGTCGTCATCGCCGACGCAGCAGATGTTGGTATTGCCCTGGGCCAAAAGCCGCAGGAACAGATACTGGGCGATGTTGGTGTCCTGATACTCGTCCACCAGCATGTAGGCGAAGCGGCGCTGATACTCCTTCAGGATATCGCCGTTCTGCTTGAACAGGGTGATCACATGCAGCAGCAGATCGCCGAAATCGGCGGCATTCAGGATCGACAGGCGCTCCTGGTATTGCTCGTAAAGGCTCCGCCCCCGGCCATTGGCGAAGGCACGCGCCTCGCCCTCGGGCACCTGATCCGGGGTGAGCCCCCGGTTCTTCCAGCCATCGAGCAGGCTGGCGAAGGCGCGCGCGGTCCAGCGCTTGTCGTCAAGCCCCTCCGCCTGGATGATCTGCTTGATCAGCCGGATCTGATCGTCGGTGTCGAGGATCGAGAAGCCCGACTTCAGCCCGACCAGCTCCGCGTGCCGGCGCAGGATCTTGACGCAGATCGAGTGGAAGGTGCCGAGCCAAGGCATCCCCTCCGCGCCCTCGCCGATCAACTGGCCGACCCGCTCCTTCATCTCCCGCGCCGCCTTGTTGGTGAAGGTCACCGCCAGGATCTGGCTGGGATAGGCCCGCCCGGATGCGAGAATATGGCCGATACGGGTGGTCAGGACGCGGGTCTTGCCGGTGCCCGCCCCGGCCAGCACCAGCACTGGGCCATCGAGGCTTTCCACCGCCAGCCGTTGTTCCGGATTGAGCCCATTAAGATAAGGGGCCGGCGCCATTGCCGGGCGCATTGCCGCCTGCGCGCGCGCGGCAATGCCGCTGCCGCCGCCACGGGCCGGCACGGCGGCCGCCCCCATCTGGGTGTCCGCATCAGCACGGGTCGGAAACGGCGGCTGGTCGCCGGAAGAATGGGGCATTGCCTGTCGGATCTCGGTTGCTCGGCGTTTCGGGCGCGAATCTGTTCGCTCTTTGGTCCAATATAGCAACTCGGCCCGCCAATTGCAGGGGCACACCCGACATCGGCCGCTATCGCCCGCTCCGCTCGGGTGTCCTAGCTACCCGAAAGCGCGACCCAGTCGTCCTCGCTGATCACCTCAACGCCCAGATCCGTCGCTTTCTTCAGCTTGGAGCCGGCGCCGGGACCGGCGATCACCAGATCGGTCTTCTTCGACACCGAGCCGGACACCTTGGCGCCGAGCGCCTCGGCCCGGGCCTTGGCCTCGTCCCGGCTCATCCGCTCCAGCGTTCCGGTGAAGACCAGGGTCTTGCCGGCGACCGGACTGTCGCCCGCCTCCGCCTTTTCCATCGCCTCGGGTGTCACCGCATCCAGCAGCGCCGCCAATGCCTCCCGGTTGTGCGCCTCGGCGAAGAAGTCGATCACGGCGCGGGCCACGGTCTCGCCGATGCCGTCGATGTCCAGAAGTTCCGCGTGAGCCTCGCTTGCCGGATCGCTGGCCGCCTTCATCGCCGCTGCAAAAGCGTCCCAGGTGAGGTAGTGCCGCGCCAGCAGCTTGGCATTGCCCTCCCCCACATGGCGGATGCCAAGCGCATAGATGAAGCGGTTGAGCGGAACCTGACGGCGCGCGTCGATGGCCTTGAAGAGGTTGGCCGCGCTGGTCTCGCCCCAGCCATCGCGGTTCCGAAGCTTTTTCAGTTCGGACGCGGCGTCACGCGCCTCCAGTGTAAAAATATCCGCCGGCTGGTGGATGCCGCCATCCTCAAGCGGCAACTCGTAGAAGAACTCCACCTGCTTGTCGCCGAGCCCGTCGATGTCGAAGGCATTGCGGGAGACGAAGTGCTTGAGCTTTTCCTTCGCCTGCGCCGGGCAGATCAGACCGCCGGTGCAGCGCCGCACCGCTTCCCCGTCCTCCCGCACCGCGTGGCTGCCACAGGCCGGGCACACGGTCGGAAAGACGAAGGCTTCGGCATCGGCCGGCCGCTTGTCCAGATCGACATCGACGATCTGCGGGATCACGTCGCCGGCGCGCTGGATCTCCACCGTGTCGCCGATACGGATATCCTTGCCGCCGCGGATCGGCTCGCCGCTCTGGCCGATGCCCTTGATGTAATCCTCGTTGTGCAAGGTCGCATTGGAGACAACCACCCCGCCGACCGTCACCGGCTCCAGCTTCGCCACCGGGGTCAGCGCGCCGGTGCGCCCGACCTGAATGTCGATATCCCGCAGCACGGTGAAGGCCCGTTCGGCCGGAAACTTGTGGGCGATCGCCCATCGCGGCGCGCGCGAAACGAAACCGAGCCGCGCCTGCAGGTCAAGCCGGTCCACCTTGTAGACCATGCCGTCGATGTCATAGCCGAGCAGCGCCCGTTCTTCCTCGATGGCATGATAGGCGGCGAGCGCCTCCTCGACGCTGTCGCAGCGACGCATTCGCTCGTTGACCGAAAAGCCCCACTGCCCGAGCCGCTGCACCATCTCGTACTGGGTGTCGCAGGGAATGGCGCTCATCTCGCCCCAGGCATAGGCGAAATAGCGCAAGGGCCGGTTGCGGGTGACCTCCGGATTGAGCTGGCGCAGCGATCCGGCCGCCGCGTTGCGCGGATTGGCGAACACCTTGCCGCCCTGTGCCTCCATCCGCGCATTCAGCGCGGCAAACGCCTCATGCGCCATGTAGACCTCGCCGCGCACCTCCACCACATCCGGAGCATCTTCCGGCAGGGTCTGGGGGATCTCCGCGATGGTGCGGGCATTGGCGGTGACATTCTCACCGACCGTGCCGTCGCCGCGTGTTGCCGCGCTCACCAGCCGCCGGTTCTCATAGCGCAAGGACAGGGACAGGCCGTCGATCTTCGGTTCCGCCGTCAGAACGATGACACCGGCCAGCGGGTCGATCTTCAGGAACCGCCGCACCCGCCCGAGGAAGTCGCGCACATCCGTATCGCTGAACGCATTGTCGAGCGACAGCATCGGGATCGCATGGGTGATCTTGCCGAAGCCTTCCGAGGGCGCCGTGCCGACCCTGAGGGACGGGCTGTCGGCGCGGCGCAGCTCGGGAAACCGGGCCTCAATAGCATCGTTGCGCCGTTTCAGCGCGTCATACGCAGCGTCCGAGATCGTCGGCGCGTCCTCGCCGTGGTAGCGCCGGTCATGAGCGGCGATCTCCTGCGCCAGCCGCGCCAGCTCAGTGGCGGCCGCCTCCGGCGTCAGCGCGTCAACGGGACAGGTGGAAAGGTCTTGATCGGACATGGGCTCGGGGCGACGCGGCTTGGCGGCATGAAGCCGCGATGGACACTGAGAATAGCGGTGGCCATTATGCGGCGCCCCGGGCCTTGCGTAAAACGCCAAGGCGGCGTTTTCCCCGCTCCGGCGATCAGGCGCCGGGCACGTCCAGCATCAGCCGGTCGGCGGCGGCCCGCGCCTCGTCGGTGATCCGCGCACCGGCCAGCATCCGGGCGATTTCCTCACGCCGGTGATCCTCGCCGATCCGGGTGACGCGGGTCGCGACCCGGGCATCCTCGGTGTCTTCCTTGCTGATCAGGAAATGCCCGCCGGCCCGCGCCGCCACCTGCGGCGCATGGGTCACGGTCAGCACCTGCACCTGTCCGGCCAGCCGGGCAAGCCGCGTGCCGATGGCCTCGGCCACCGCACCGCCGACGCCGGTGTCGATCTCGTCGAAGACAAGCGTCGGCGCCGAGCCCTTGTCAGCCAGCGACACCTTCAGCGCCAGAAGGAAGCGCGACAGCTCGCCGCCCGAGGCCACCTTCATCATCGCACCGGGCCGGGTGCCCGGGTTGGTCTGCACCCAGAATTCGATCTGGTCGATGCCCTCTGCCGTGCGGCTCGCCGGGTCGACACTCTGCTGAACGATGAACCGGGCCCGCTCCAGCTTCAGATCAGGCAATTCGCGCGCCACGGCCTGCTCCAACGCCCGCGCCGCCTGTTCGCGTTGCTCGGCGAGCGCCGCCGCTCCGGCGTCATAGCGCTCGGCCGCCGCCCGGGCCGCGTCCTCCAGCCCGGACAATGCCTCTTCGCCGGCATCGAGCGCCGCCAGATCCGCGTCGAAGCGGGCGCGCAAATCCGCAAGCTCACCGACCGGCACCTGGTATTTGCGTGCCGCCGCGCGCAGGGCAAACAGCCGCTCTTCCGTCTGTTCCAGCACACGCGGGTCGAATTCGGTTTCCCGCACCCCGGCTTCCAGCCCGGCGCGGGCGTCCTCCAGCCGGTCGAGCGCCTCGGCCAGCGCCGCCACCGGCCCTTCCAGCAGCGTTCCCGACTGTTCCACCTTGCGTTCCAGCCGGCGCCACAGGGAGGCTACCTCGCCAATCGGCGAGGCTGTGCCGTTGAGCAGGTCGAACGCCTCGCTGAGATCGCCGGCGATCTTCTCCACCTGCATCATCGCCTGACGCTGGCTGGCCAGTTCCTCTTCCTCGCCCGGTCGTGGATCGAGGCTTGCCAGCTCCTCCGCCGAGGCACGCAGGTAATCGGCCTCGCGCCGCGCCGCCTCGATGCGCGCCTGCTGGCCGGCAAGGTCCTTTTCCGCCCGGCGCAGCGCCTTGAACGCCGTGGCGACCGCCTCCCGCGCTGCGTCGCAACCGCCAAAGCTGTCGAGCAGCCGCCGGTGCTCGCCCGGATCGGTATAGGCGCGCGCCTCGTTCTGACCGTGGATTTCGACAAGCAGCCCACCGACCTGCCGCAGCAGGGTAACGCTCACCGGGCTGTCATTGATGAAAGCGCGGCTGCGGCCATCCTCCGACTGCACACGGCGCAGGATGATATCGCCATCCGCCTCAAGATCGTTGCTGGAAAGCAGCGTCCGGACCGGGTGGGACATCGGCACGTCGAAAACGGCGGTCACCTGCCCCTGCGGCTGACCATGGCGCACGAGCCCGGCATCTCCCCGACCGCCAAGCGCAAGGGCCAGGGCGTCGAGCAGGATCGACTTGCCCGCGCCCGTTTCACCGGTCAGCACGGACATGCCATCATCGAAGGCCAGGTCGAGCCGGTCGATCAGGACGATATCGCGAATGGCGAGCGCGGCGAGCATTCAGTCGTGAACCGGATCGTTTCGAAGCCGCGCGCGGAAGCGCGCGGACGGGCACATGCGAGACGAAAACGGCGAATGAGACACGCTGGTCGGCATCGCCGCCTAAAGGTTGATACCCGCGAATGCCTGGCTGATCCAGCTTCCTTTATCCTCGTCCGGCGAATAGCCACCGGTCTTCAGGAGACTGTAGGCGTCCTTGTACCACCGGCTGTCGGGGAAATTGTGCCCCAGCACCGCTGCCGCCGTCTGCGCCTCGTTGATGACGCCGAGCGAATAATAGCTCTCCGTCAGGCGGAACAGCGCCTCTTCCACATGCCGCGTGGTCTGGTAATTGATCACCACCGCCTTGAACCGGTTGATCGCCGCGATCTGCAGGCCACGCTTGAGGTAGTAGCGGCCCACTTCCATTTCCTTGCCGGCGAGCTGGTCCTCGGCGATGCGGATCTTGGTGCGCGCATCCTCGGCATATTCCGAATCGGGGTAGCGCTGCACCAGCTCGCTATAGGCATTCAGCGCCCGGCGCGTCATGTCCTGGTCGCGCTGAACGTCCGGGATCTGCTTATGATAGGACTGGCCGATGATGTAGAGCGCGTAGGCGGTATCCTCGTTGCCCGGATAGAGCGTCGCGAAGCGCTTTGCGGCCGAAATCGCCTCGGTGAACTTGCCGAGGGAGTAGTTGATGAAGGCGAGGTTGATCAGCGCCTTGCGGGAATACTCCGAATAGGGATGGAGCTTGTCCACCTCGGCGAACTTGACCCGCGCGTCCTTCAGCCGGCCCTCGTTGCGCAGAGCCAACCCTTCGTTGAAGAGCACGCCGGCGGGGGTATCGTTAGAGGCAAAATCCTCCTCGTCGGAGGAGGTCGAGCAGGCGCCGACGAGCAGCGATGCGCTCAGCGCCAGCGCCGTGAAAATGCGGCTGCCCCGCGCCTTGGCTGTCGTCGGGCGATGTCTGCGCTGTGCCGGCTTCACGTCCATACTCTCCTTCACTCCCCCCTTCATCGCGGCCATTTCGGACCGGCGCCGCCCCCTTACGGAGCAAACGGCGACAGACCGGGCCCGGTTCGGGATACGCAACGCACACCCCCAAAACCGCACGCCGACCTGGCGGGATCACCATGCCGCGCATCGTTTTTTCCGCGATGCGCAGTTTCACGGGAGGTTTCTTAGCGGATAACCCCCCTGCCCGTCACGCCATGTGAAAGAGATTTGGTGCTTTTTTATGGCCGGGCCAAAGCGCGCGCCGCCGACACTTCAGGACGGCGACTGCCCCACGGCGGCGGCCATTGCCTTCGCCGGCGCCTTGATCGCACTGGTCTCACGCTCGAACGGCGCTTCGACAATCTCGAAGGCACCCGCGCCGGCGCGCTCGAACAGCTCGACCAGAATGGCATGATTCATCCTGTGCCCGCCCTTGTAGGAGCGGTATTCGCCCAGGATCGGCAGGCCGGCCAGCGCCAGATCGCCCACCGCATCGAGCATCTTGTGGCGCACGAACTCATCCGGCCAGCGCGTGCCTTCCGGATTGAGGATCCGGTCGTCCGAGATTGCCACGGAGTTATCCAGCGAGGATCCCAGGGCAAAGCCCATCGACCACAGCTTCTCCACATCCTGCACCGAGCCGAAGGTGCGCGCCCGGGCAAGTTCGCGGCGGAACCGATCCGGGGTCAGGTCCAGGACAAGGTTCTGCCGACCGATCACCGGCGTGTCGAAATCGATGGTCACGTCGAAGCGGCAGCCGTCATAGGGGCGCAGTTCACACCAGGCGCTGCCCTGATCGACCCGGACCGTCGACTTCACCCGCACATACCGGCGCGGCACGGCAAGCTGACGCAGGCCGACCTGATCGATGGCATCGACGAACTCTGCCGCGCTGCCATCCATGATCGGCATTTCCGGACCGTCCATCTCGACGATGGCATTGTCGACACCGAGACCGCGCAGCGCCGCCATCAGATGCTCGACGGTCGACACGCCGCCCGCCTTGGGATCGCCCAGCACGGTGCACAGCGCCGTTGCCGACACCGCCCGCCAATGGGCCGGCAGTTCCACCTCCGCGCGGCTCTCAGGATCCTGACCGACGAAGACGATCCCGGAACCGGCATCCGCCGGGTGCAGGGTGACCATTGCCGGGTCGCCCGAATGCACGCCAATACCCTTGAGCGGAACGGATCCGGCGAGTGTTGTCTGCCGATCGGAATACTTTTTCATTACGAACCTGACCTGTATGCGAAATCCGGAAAGCGGCACGGGGAGGACGCCACAACACCCGGTATCTGCCAAGGCCGCGCGTGTTTCGAAAGAATCACCACCAAGCCTTGACTGCAGCGCAAACATACAGGTTGAGGGGGAGGGTTCAGAAATAAAGCTTTGTTACGGTATGTAACGGAAAGGCTGACGATAAGGCTTTGAAAAATATCGAATTACGCTCACCCCCCCCGAGGGAGGCGACCCGGTGAGGGGCCGGGTCGCCTTGGGAAGCGGGAGCGAGGCCCGTACCGGCGCCTAGTTGGCCTGGCGCCGGAGGAACGCCGGAATCTCCAGCTGCTCGTCCTCGGAGACGGGACGCTGCGCCGGAGCGCTGCGGCCGGTCAGGTCGAGCTGGCCGGCAGCGCCTGCCTGCTGCGGGTGCGCCTGCCGGGGTTGGACCGGACGGGGCGCCGCCGGGCGGGCCGGAGCTGCCGCCTGCTGCGAGGCCTGAGCCGGAGCCTGAACCGGACGCGGCGCGGGCTGCGGCGGGACCGGGCGCGGGGCCGGAGCGGCTTCCGCGGCTGCGGCGTGATGATGGCCCTCGTCCTCGTCCTCACGGCGGGTCAGCCCGCTGGCAAGACGACGCAGAAGGCTCATCGGCCGACGATCGTCGCCATGATCCTCTTCCACATGGGGACGGGCCTGGGCCCGCATTTCGCGCTGTGCGACCGGGGGAAAGTCCTCGATCGTCGGCATCCGCGTCGGCTGGCTGGTCTGCTCCGCCACCGGCGGAATGTAGGGTTCCACCGCCGGGGTCTCGGCAATGGTCGCGGCGGGACGATCAGTGTCCAGATCCTCCAGCCGATCCGCCGGCATCATGTCCGGCGACGGCGAAAAAGGGGCGATCTCGACCTCCGGGTCGGTCGAGGCCTGGACCGGCTCGGCGATCTCCAGCTCACGCTCGATCCGCTCCGCCTTGGCGGCGGCGACCGGACGCGGTGCCGGCGCGGGCGCCGGACGGGCCGGAGCCGCAGCGCGAACCGGACGGCTCTCCGGCTCGGAGATGGTCTTCAGCCGCTCGGTCAGTTCCGCCATGCGCATCTCGGCGGGAGAGGCCTCCTCGCCCTGGAGTTCCTTGTCGATGCCGGTCGCAACGACGGAAACCCGGATGATGCCGTCAAGGCTCTCATCGAAGGTCGCGCCCAGTATAATGTTGGCGTCGGAATCGATCTCCTCGCGGATACGGGTCGCCGCCTCGTCCAGCTCGAACAGGGTCAGGTCGTTGCCGCCGGTGATCGAGATCAGAAGGCCGCGCGCGCCCTTCATCGAGGTCTCGTCGAGCAACGGATTGGCGATTGCCGCTTCCGCCGCCTGCATGGCGCGCTTCTCGCCGGACGCTTCGCCCGTGCCCATCATCGCCTTGCCCATGCCGCGCATGATCGAGCGCACATCGGCGAAGTCGAGGTTGATCAAACCTTCCTTGACCATCAGGTCGGTGATGCAGGCAACACCGGAGTAGAGCACCTGGTCGGCCATCGCGAAGGCATCGGCGAAGGTGGTCTGCGCATTGGCGATGCGGAACAGGTTCTGGTTCGGAATGACGATCAGCGTATCGACCGCCTTCTGCAGCTCCAGAATACCGGATTCGGCGATACGCATGCGGCGCACGCCCTCGAACTGGAACGGCTTGGTGACCACACCGACCGTGAGAATGCCCATCTCGCGCGCGGCGCGGGCAATCACCGGCGCGGCACCGGTGCCGGTGCCGCCACCCATGCCGGCGGTGATGAACACCATATGCGAGCCGGACAGGTGGTCGTTGATCTCGTCGATCACCTCTTCGGCGGCCGCCGCACCGACATCGGGCTGCGATCCGGCGCCGAGACCCTCGGTCACGGCGACGCCCATCTGCACCACCCGCTCGGCGTGGTTGCTGGCCAGCGCCTGGGCATCGGTGTTGGCAACGACGAAGTCGCAGCCCTGCAGGCCCGCCTGGATCATGTTGTTGACGGCATTGCCGCCGGCGCCACCGACGCCAAAGACCGTGATCCTTGGCTTCAGTTCCTGAAGATCAGGCATTTTCAGATTGATGGTCATAGTTTCCTCGCGACCCCTCGGGCACCGGTCCTGGATGCCCACTTCCCTCAATTCCCTCGTTCGCCGGATATCCGGCGGTCCCCGAGGCGGCTCCCCGCCTCAGAAGCTCTCTCTGAGCCAGTTCCCGACCCGCGCCAGTGTGCTGGAGCCAAGGCTCCAGCGACTGCGGATGGTTCCTGGTTCGAACTGCTCGATCTGGGCCACCTGCGGATAGATCAGCAGGCCGACCGCAGCGGCGAAGGCCGGGCCTTTCGCCGCTTCCGGCAATCCGGCGACGCCGAGCGGCCGGCCGAGGCGCACATTGCGCCCCAGCACCCGCCGGGCGACATCGCCCAAACCGGTCAACTGACTGGCTCCGCCGGTCAGCACGATGCGCTTGCCCACCCGCCCGGCAAAGCCGGATGCGGTCAGGCGATCGCGCACCAATTCCAGAATTTCCTCGACCCGCGGCAGGATCACCCGGGTCAACATGGCCCGCGGCACCTGGTTCGGCAGGTCGCTCTCCGCGTCAACCGGAGGCACGGAGATGAAGTCCCGCTCGTCCGACTGGCTCGGCAGCGCCGACCCTTGCAAGGTCTTGATCCGCTCCGCATCCACCAGCCGGGTCGACAAGGCCCGGGCAATGTCCATGGTCACATGATGCCCGCCGACGGCAATGGCATCGAGATGCACCATCCGCCCCTCGACGAAGACCGAGATCGAGGTGGTCCCGCCGCCCATGTCGACACAGGCAACCCCCAGCTCCGCCTCATCCTCGACCAGGGTCGACAGACCGCTGGCGTAGGGCGTTGCCACCATCGTTTCCACCGACAGATGGCCCCGGTTGATGCAAAGCTCCAGATTGCGCACCGGGGCGACCTCGGCGGTCACCACCTGCATGTCGACGCCAAGGCGCCGGCCAATCATGCCGCGCGGATCGCGCATGCCGCGATTGCCATCCAGCGTGTAACCGATCGGCAGGGCGTGCATGGACGCGCGCCCCTCGGCAACGTTGTGCGCGCTGCCGGCGGCCAGCACACGCTGGATATCCGCCTCGCTCACCGCGTCGCTGGCAACGCCAACGCTGGCGCTGATGATTTCGCTGTGCAGCCGGCCGCAGGTCACGTTGGTGATCAGGGATTCCACCGTCACCCCAGCCATGCGCTCGGCCGCGTCGACCGACAGCCGGATCGCCTGTTCCGCCGCGTCCATGTCGACGACAACGCCGGACTTCAGGCCGCGCGAGCGCTGGTAACCATAGCCCAGAACCTCGATCGAATGGGTCCGCCCGGGCAGCACCGCGCCCTCGGTACAGGGCGTCAGCTTGGCGATCAGGCAGCAGACCTTGGTCGAGCCGATATCGAGCACCGACACCACCACGGCGCGGCGGCTCGGCAGCGGCCGCATGCGCGGCAGGTAGATCGGCGTTGCGCGATTGGTCATGTGCGTGCCCCCGAACTACGCCGGCCGGCGCGGCCGGCCTTGGCGTTGCGCCGCATCGCCGCCTCGTCGGTCAGGCGCACCACCACCCGGTCGGGCAGGCGCACATCGACCGCCGTGATGTCCCGCGACAGCAATCCGGTCTCCGCATCCATCTGGGCCACATCGGCCAGCGCCCGCGCCACGCCGTCTTCGGGCAGACGCACGGTCACCCCGTTTTCCAGCAGCAGGTCCCAGCGTCGGCTGGACACCAGCCGAGCGGCCCGCACACGCGGCCTGAGCTGCGGCACCGCCGCCAGGTCATCGATGATCTCCACACCGCGCTTTTGCGCGCCATGACCGATCAGCATCAGGAGGTTCGCGTAGCGCCCGTCCACCTCGTCGCTGATCACCTGGCCGGTGGCGTCGATCACCGACAGACGGTCGCCGCGCTGCCACAGGGCATAGGCCTCGCGCTCGGCGATGCTGACCTGCAGCGTGCCCGGATAGAGCTTCTGCACCGAAACGGTCTCGATCCACGGAATACGCGCCAGGCGCTCACGCGCCGCGCTTGCGTCGAACAGGGCCAGCGAGGAGCCGCGCTGGATTTCCAGGGCTTCCAGAATTTCAAACTCGGTGGTTTCGCGCTGACCGGAAAGCTTGACCGCCGCGATCTCGAAACCCGCTGCCGAGGTCAGTGATTCGCTGACCATCCGGCCATGACCGCCGAGGACCAGCGCATAGCCAAGGGTCGCGGAGAGAAACAGCAAGGCTCCAGCCGTGCCGCTCCAGCGCGGCAGCATCTCAAGCGCGCCCATGGCACGCCAGAGCGGACGCCGATGCAAACGAGCGACGCCGCGACCGCGCGGCGCAAGCGCCACCTCGATCGGCAGGACGACGTCCTCATCTCGTTTTGCCTTTACCGTCCGCAACTTGCGTTCTCCACCATCCAACTGGTCAATTCTTCGAACGAATGCCCCGCATGGGCCGCGATTTCCGGCACCAGGGAGGTCGGCGTCATGCCGGGCTGGGTGTTCACTTCCAGGCAGATCAGCTCGCCGCCACCCGACGGCTGCTCATCGAAGCGGAAGTCCGCCCGCGAAACGCCCTGGCACCCGAGAGCCTGATGCGCCCTGAGACTAAGTTTCTGTACTTCTTGGTAAACAAATGGTGAAATTTTCGCAGGAAGCGTGTGTTGTGAACCGCCGGGCTTGTATTTTGCATCGAAATCGTAAAATCCGTGGCCGAGCGGCATCACTTCGGTAACCCCAAGGGCAACGTTCCCCATCACCGCACAGGTCAGCTCCCGGCCGGGGATGTACCGCTCCACCATCACCATATCGCCATAGGGCCAGTCGTCCCGGTAAAGCTCCTGAGGCGGATGCTCGGCGTTCTCCTTGACGATCAGAACGCCGAAGGAGGAGCCCTCGCGCACCGGCTTGGCCACATAGGGCGGCGGCAGCGCATGCGCCTTGGCCGCTTCGAGGCGGTGCAGCACCTTGTGCTCGGCGACCGGAATGCCCGCCGCCTTCATCACCGCCTTGGCCTTCTGCTTGTCCATGGCCAGCGCGGAAGCAGCAACGCCGGAATGGGTGTAGGGAATCCCCAGGATCTCCAGAAGACCCTGAATGCAGCCATCCTCGCCGAAGGGGCCATGCAGGGCGTTGAACACCACATCCGGCTTCAGCTTCTCCAGCACCGCGGAGATATCCCGCTGCACGTCGACCAGGGTGACCCGATAACCGGACCGCTCCAGCGCGGCGGCACAGTCCTTGCCGCTCGCCAGGCTGACCGGGCGCTCGGCGGACCAGCCGCCCATCAGGACCGCGACGTGTTTGCTGTCAGCCATTGGATGCCTCTTCGGTTGCCTCGGTGCCCAGGAACGGCGCGATCACGCCTGCCGGCCCCGGCAGACCCAGCCGCTTGATTTCCCAGTCAAGGGAGATGCCGCTGTGCTTCAACACCCGCGCGCGCACGGTCTCGCCGAGCCGCTCCAGGTCGTCCGCCGTCGCGGTGCCGGTGTTGATCATGAAATTGCAATGCATGTCGGACATGCGCGCGCCGCCAATCTGCAGGCCCCGGCACCCGGCCGCGTCGACCAGCTTCCAGGCCGAATGCCCCGGCGGGTTCTTGAAGGTCGAGCCACCGGTCTTCTCGCGGATCGGCTGGGCCGCCTCACGATGCGCGGCCACCCCGGCCATCTCCTCGCGGATCTCCGCTTCCGCGCGGGGGCAGCCGCGAAACACGGCACCGGTGAAAATCAGGTCGCCGGGCTGCTGCGAATGGCGATAGCTGTAGCCCATCTCCTCCAGCGGAATGCGGATGATCTCGCCGTCCCGGGTCACCGCCTCCACCGAGACGACCACCTCCCGGGTCTCCGCCCCATGGGCGCCCGCGTTCATCCGCAAGGCACCGCCAATAGCCCCAGGAATGCCGGCATAAAAGGCAAAACCGCCAAGCCCGGCTTCCGCCGCCGCCTCGGCCAGCTTCTTGTCCGGCACCGCCGCGCCGGCATGAAGGCTCACCCCGTCCTCGCCGCGCGTGATGGTGCCGAAACCGCGCGCGCCAAGGCGGATGACAACGCCGGGAATGCCGCCATCGCGCACCAGAAGGTTCGAGCCCAGCCCGATCGGCAGCACCGGCACCTCGCGCGGCAACCGGCTGAGAAACAACGCCAGATCCTCCACATCCGCCGGCTGGAACAGGAGCTGCGCCGGTCCGCCGACGCGAAACCATGTCACCGCCGAAAGCGGTTGGTTCGCTGTCAGCCGGCCACGCAAGCCCCCCGTTTCCAGCCCCAGATCGTGGATGAGATCGGGAAAGCTCATGCCTCCCCTCCGCCGGTTGCCGCCGCCAGATTGGCTGGCAAGGCATTGGCCCACTGGCTGATGCTGCCCGCGCCAAGGCAGACAACGTAATCCCCCGCGGCCGCGATTTCCGCGACCCGCGTTGCCAGCTCGCCCTCGCCCTCGATGGTGTGGACGCCGCGATGACCGCTGGAGCGGATTCCATTGGCCAGCGCCTGATGATCGATGCCATCGACCGGCGCCTCTCCGGCGGCGAACACCGGTGCGCAGATCACGTGATCGGCATCGTTGAAACAGGTGGAGAACTCATCGAACAGGCTGGCAAGACGCGAATAGCGATGCGGCTGCACCACGGCGATGACCTTGCCCGGCGCCGCCCCGCGCGCCGCCGCCAGCACCGCGCGGATTTCCACCGGGTGATGGGCATAGTCGTCGAACACGTCGATACCGCCGGACTGGCCGGTATGGGTGAAGCGGCGCTTGACCCCGCGAAAGCTCGCCAGCCCCTGCCGGATCTCAGCCGCATCAAGCCCCAGCTTCCAGGCAACCGCCACCGCCGCCACCGCGTTCGAGACGTTGTGCAGGCCCGGCATCGGCAAGGACAGGCTCTCGATGGTCTCGCTGGTGCCACCCAGACGGTCGCGCATCTCGATGGAGAAGATCGAGTTTCCGCCGCTGGTCTGCAGGTCGTAGAAGCGCACATCCGCCTGCCGGTTCTGGCCATAGGTGACCACCTGCCGGTCCTCGATCCGCCCGACCATCGCCTGCACCTCCGGATGATCGAGGCACATCACCGCAAAGCCGTAGAACGGCACGTTCTCGACAAACTGCAGGAACGCCGAGCGCACGCCGTCGAAGTCGCCGTAGTGGTCGAGGTGTTCCGGGTCGATGTTGGTGACCACGGCGATATCGGCTGGCAGCTTGACGAAGGTGCCGTCGGATTCATCGGCCTCAACCACCATCCAGTCGCCCTGCCCCATGCGCGCATTGGTGCCATAGGCGTTGATGATGCCGCCGTTGATCACCGTCGGGTCCAGCCCGCCGGCATCCAGCAGCGCGGCGATGATCGAGGTGGTCGTGGTTTTGCCATGGGTGCCGCCAACAGCAATCGCCTGCTTGAAGCGCATCAGCTCGGCCAGCATCTCGGCCCGGCGCACCACCGGCAGCAGCTTCTCACGCGCGGCGATCAGCTCCGGATTATCCCGCTTGATCGCCGAGGAGACCACCACCACCCGGGCGTCGGCGAGATTTTCGGCGCTGTGACCGACCATCACCGGAATGCCCTTGTCGCGCAGCCGTTTGACATTCGCGCTTTCGCTCACGTCAGAGCCCTGCACGGTGTAGCCGAGCATATGCAGAACCTCGGCAATGCCGCTCATGCCGATGCCGCCAATGCCGACGAAATGCACCGGCCCGATATCCTGGGGCATCTTCATGATGCGTCTCCATTGCTCTCACCGTTCCGGGAACGGCCTTGGGAAAAATCGGCGACGCGCCCGCCGCCAGCGATGTGTTCCACCAGATCGGCGAGCCGCAGCACCGCATCCGGCCGTCCGGCCGAGCGTGCGGCCGCCGCAGCAGTCGCAAGCCGGTCCGGCGCCCCCATCAGCTCCGTGAGCAGCGCCGCCAGGCGCCCCGGCTGAAGCTCGCTCTGGGCAACCGGCCAGGCACCGCCAGCCTCGGCCAGCACCTCCGCATTGCGCCCTTGATCATTGTCGAGCGCATGCGGCAGCGGCACCAGCACCGCCGGGCGGCCAATGGCCGCCAGTTCGCTGACGCTCGAAGCGCCCGAGCGGCAGACCACCAGATGCGCCGCCGCGATCCGGTCGGCCATGTCGGAAAAGAACGGCGCCAACTCGCAGCGCACCTCCAGCCTGTCATAGGCCACGCGCACCTGCTCAAGGTCCTCCGGGCGGCACTGCTGCACCACCTTCATCCGGGCGCGGATGTCCGGCTCCATCAGCGCCAGCGCCGGCGGCACGGCATCGGAGAAGAAGCGGGCCCCTTGCGAGCCGCCGAACACCAGCAAGCGAAACGGTCCATCGGCCTCTGGCCGGTCGTAATCCACCTTCGCGGCGGCGATCACCGCCTCGCGTACCGGGTTGCCGGTCTGCACCAGCTTGCCCTCATGGCCGCTCGCGCCGTCGCCGGTCAGCGGAAAGCTGGTGGCGATCGCATCGACCCGGGACGCCAGCATCCGGTTGGCCCGGCCCATCACCGCGTTGGCCTCATGCAGAATGCTTGGCACCTCCGACAGGAAGGCGGCAAACATCGGCGGGAAGGTAGGGTATCCGCCAAAGCCGACAACCACATCCGGACGGGTGGTCTTGAGAATGCCGCGCGCCTGCCAGGTGCCGCGCAGCAGACGCCAGCCGGTGCGCGCCAGAGCGAAGGGAGAACGCCCCTTCACGGTGGCCGAGGCGATCAGATGCACCTTGCGTGCGGGAAAGGCGTCACCGAGGGCGCCGACCCGCTCGTCGGTCGCCAGATCGACCACATGCCCGCGCCGGACCAGTTCATCGGCCAGCGCCTGGGCGGGAAACAGGTGACCGCCGGTTCCCCCGGCGGTGAGAAGAATGCTGCGTGAGGTCATGATCAGACAAGGCTCGCTGGCGACAGCCGGGTGACGACAACGCTGTCGGTTCCGGCGGCCTGGGGCCGGCGCCGGGTGAGGGCAAGGACGAAGCCCATCGACAAGGCGGTCGCAAGCAGGGAGGAGCCGCCATAGGAAATGAACGGCAGGGTCATGCCCTTGGCCGGCATGAGATTGAGATTGACCGCCATGTTGATGCAGGACTGGATGCCGAACAGCACCATCAGCCCGGCGGTCGCCAGGCGGCCGAAGGCATCGCTGTCACGCGCTGCATGGCCGAGACCGCGCAGCACGACGAAGGTGAACACCAGCACCAGGATCAGGCAGACGACGATGCCGAACTCCTCCGCCGCCACGGCGAAGATGAAGTCCGTATGGCTTTCCGGCAGGATCCGCTTGATCGTGCCCTCGCCCGGCCCGCGCCCGAACCAGCTCCCGGAGATGAATGCCTCCAGCGCCCGGTCGACGTTGAACGTATCGCCCGAGCTGGGGTCAAGAAACCGGTCCACGCGGCTTTGCACATGCGGCAGGAACGCATAGGCGGCGACAAGCCCGCCGAAGCCGAGCGCACCGATCGGCACGATGGCGATCCACGGCAATCCATTCAGAAAGAACAGCGCCGCGAACACCAGCATCAGGAGCATGGTCTGGCCGAAGTCGGGCTGCGCCACCAGCAGCGCCGCCGACATCATGAACAGCAGGATCGAGAACAGCGAGCCCGGAACCTCGCTCCGCCGACCGGACTCCGACATCAGAAATGCCACCAGCACGATCAGCGACGGCTTGAGGAATTCCGAAGGCTGCACCGAAAAGCCGAGAATGTTGATCCAGCGGCGGGCGCCCTTGGCGTCCAGACCGACGAACAGGGTCACCACCATCAGCACCAGCGACACGGCAAAGACCACCAGCGCCGTCCGCCGCACCATGCGCGGGCTGAGAGCCGAGACCGCCAGCATCAACCCCAGCGCCGGCAACAGGAACAGCGCCTGACGCTTGATGAAATGGTAGCTGTCGATGCCCAGCCGTTCGGCCACGGCCGGGCTGGCGGCGAAGGACAGGACAATGCCGCCGACCATCAAGAGGACGAACCCGGCAAACAGATACCGGTCCACCGTCCAGAGCCATTCGGCGAAGGGGCTGCGATCCGCGCGGCTGACCATCTCAGGAACCCTCCTGCCCGTTCAGTTCATCGGCCGCCAGACGGGCTGCTTCGGCGAAGGCATGCCCGCGCGCCTCGAAATTGGGAAACTGATCGAAGGAGGAACAGGCCGGCGACAGCAGCACCACCGGTTCGGCGTGCGGATCGGCGGCCGCGTCCCGGGCCGCCGCGGCAACCGCCACGTCCAGGGTTTCGCATTGCACGGCATCGACCGCGCCTTCCAGGACATGGGCAAAATCGCTGGCGGCCTCGCCGATGAGGTAAGCCCGGGCGATCCGCCCGAACAGCGGCCGCAGGCTGTCGATGCCCCCGGCCTTGGGCCGGCCGCCGGCAATCCAGTAGATCCGCTCAAAGCTCAGGAGCGCCCGTTCGGCCGCATCCGCATTGGTCGCCTTGCTGTCGTTGACGAACAGCACCCGGCCCGCCTGCACCACCTGCGCCATTCGGTGATCGAGACCGCCAAAGGAGGCAAGCCCCGCCCGCAGCCGGTCCGGGTCGACGCCAAGTTCGAGGCAGACCGCCACGGCCGCCGCCGCGTTCTGGGCATTGTGCGCGCCGCGCAAGGCACGGGCCCCGGCCAGATCGAAGAACGGCTCCTGCTCCCCGGCCCGGGCCAGCATCAGCTGGCTGCCCTCGGCATAGACCCCGTCCTCGACCGGCTGGTGAACGGAGATGCGCAGCACCTTCCGCCCCCCGGCCTCGACCCGATCCGCGATTTCGGCGCTCTTCGGGTCATCGATACCGATCACCGCCACATCGCTCGCCGCGCTCAGCCGTTCCTTGACAGCGGAATAATGCTCGAAGGTGCCATGCCGGTCGATATGGTCCGGCGAAAGATTGAGATGCACCCCGATCGATGGCGCGAGGCTCGGCGCCAGGTCGATCTGATAGGAGGAACATTCGATCACATGCACCCGGTTTGGCGCCGGCGGTGCAAGATCGAGGATCGGCACCCCGATGTTGCCGCCCATCTGAACATCGCGGCCCGCATGATCGAGGCAATGGGCGATCAGCGCCGTGGTCGTCGACTTGCCGTTGGTCCCGGTGACGGCGACCAGCGGCGCGGTCGGCGCGAGCCGCTGCCGGTCCCGGCAGAAAAGCTCCACATCGCCGATCACCTCGACCCCCTGCTGGCGGGCGAGACGAACGCTCCAATGCGGCTCGGGATGGGTGAGCGGCACCCCCGGCGAAAGCACCAGGGCGTCGATCTTCGTCCAGTCGGCGCTGGTCAGGTCGGAGCTTTCCAATCCCGCCGCATGCGCATCGGCAACCCGGGACCGATTGTCGTCATAGGCCAGCACATGGGCGCCGCCGGCGACCAACGCCCGCGCCACCGAAAGCCCCGATGCTCCGAGCCCGAAGACCGCGACCGTCTTTCCGGAAAAACCATAGGCTGCGCTCATCTCGTTACCTCAGCTTCAGCGTGGCAAGGCCGATCAGCGCCAGCACAACCGCGATGATCCAGAAGCGGATCACCACCTGGCTTTCGGTCCAGCCGAGATGTTCGAAGTGATGATGAATCGGCGCCATCTTGAAGACGCGCTTGCCGGTCAGCTTGAACGAGGCGACCTGAACGATCACCGACACCGCCTCCAGCACGAACAGACCGCCGATGATCGCCAGCACCACCTCATGCTTGGTGGCCACGGCGATGGCGCCGATCATGCCGCCGAGCCCCAGCGAGCCGGTGTCGCCCATGAAGATTGCCGCCGGAGGAGCATTGAACCACAAAAACCCGAGCCCCGCACCGATCACCGCGCCGCACAGCACTGCCAGTTCGCCGGAGCCGGGCACATGGTGGATCTGCAGATACTCGGAAAACACCGCATTGCCCGACAGATAGGCGATCAGCGCAAAAGACGCCGAGGCGATCATCACCGGCACGATCGCCAGCCCGTCGAGACCGTCGGTCAGATTGACCGCATTGCCGGCGCCAACCATGACGAAGGCAGCGAAGGGAATGAAAAAGATGCCAAGGTTCAGCGCCAGGTCCTTGAACACCGGAAAGGCGATGGAGCTGCCATAGGAATCGCCCTCCAGGAGAGTGACGCACCAGGCCGCCGTGCCGGCGATCAGAAACTCAAGCAGCAGCCGGTGCCGGCCGCTGAAGCCGCGATCCGACGCCTTGGTCACCTTCAGATAGTCGTCGTAAAAACCGATCAGGCCGAAGCCGACGGTCACCCCCAGCACAATCCAGGTATAGGGGTTGAGCAGGTTGGCCCAGAGCAGCGTGGCGACGATCATGCCCGACAGGATCATCAGCCCGCCCATGGTCGGCGTGCCCTTCTTGGTCAGAAGATGGCTCTGCGGCCCGTCCGCGCGGATCGGCTGGCCGTGGCCCTGCCGCACCCGCAGCGAGGAGATGATTGCCGGGCCGAACAGGAAGATGAACAGGAGCGCCGTCATGATCGCGCCGCCGGTGCGGAACGTGATGTAGCGAAACACGTTCAGCGCGGAGAACTGATCGGAGAATTCGACGAGAAAATACAGCATCTGTCAGGCGTTCCTATTCGGCGCCGTCGTCTTCGACGGGAAATTCGCGCCGCAGCGCCTCAACCAGTGGTCCCATACGGGTTCCAAGCGACCCCTTGATCATGATCACGTCCCCGGGGCGCACATCCTCAATCAGCAGCGGACGCAGGCTCGCCGCGTCCTCCGAGTAGGCCCCGCGCAGCGCCTTGGGCAAAGCGTCCCACAGCGCATGAATGCGCGTGCCGACGCAGTAGACGAGATCGACGCCGGACGCCTCCAGCGGCGCCAGCAGATCCGCATGCATTGCCCGTTCCACCTTGCCCAGCTCCAGCATGTCGCCAAGAACGGCGATTCTGCGGCCTGGACGGCTGATCGGCGTTTCTCCCAGGAGACGCAGCGCCGCACGCATCGAGGCCGGATTGGCATTGTAGCTCTCGTCGATCAGCGTTGCCCGCCCTTCGGCAAGGCGAAGCTCAACCTGCGCGCCCCGCCCCTTCGGCGCCCGAAACTTCGCCAGCTCCAGACCGGCCAGCGCCAGATCCCCGCCCAGTTCGGCGACGGCGGCCAGCACCGCCAGACTGTTGGTCACCAGATGGGTGCCCGGCGCGCCCACCTTGTAGGTGATGTCCCGATCGAAGATCCGCGCGGAAATCGAGGTGCATCCGGTTTTCGCCTTGACCATCAGCGCCTGGGCATCGGCCTGCCCCTCGCGCCCGAAGGTGGCGATGCGGCGAACGCCCGCCGTCTTGGCCAGGAAGGTAAGGAGATCGAACTGGCTGTTGTCGTCGTTCAGAAGGGCCAGCCCACCCGGTTCGATCCCGGTGAAGATCTCGGCCTTGGCCTGGGCAATCCGCTCCAGCGAGCCGAAGAATTCCAGATGCACCGGCTGCACCGTGGTGATGATCGCCACATGCGGGCGGACTATCTGGACCAGCGGCGTGATCTCGCCGGCATGGTTCATGCCGATCTCGAAGATGCCGTATCTGGCCTCCACGGGCATGCGCGCTAGGGTCAACGGCACGCCCCAGTGGTTGTTGAAGGAGGACACCGCCGCATGGGTCTGCCCGGAGGGCGCAAGCGCCAGCGCCAGCATATCCTTGGTGCTGGTCTTGCCGACCGATCCGGTCACCGCGACGATCCGGGCATGGCTGCGCGCCCGCGCCGCCCGGCCGAGCGCGCGCAGCGCGTCCAGCGGATCGGCGACGACCAGATAGCGTCCGTCCGGCGCCAGATCGCCCAGCCGGTCTTCCGCAACGATGGCAATCGCCGCCCCGGCGCCGAGCGCCGCCGCGACAAAGTCATGGCCATCGAACCGGTCGCCAAGGATGGCGACAAAGGCATCGCCCGGCTCCAGCGTGCGGCTGTCGATGGAAATTCCGCCGATCTCGGTCCCGTCGATCTCGGCGGCGGAAATGCCGACGCAGCGCCCCCCGGTGGCCTCGATCATCTCATGCAGCCACCACAGCGGGCGCGGCTCCAATGGCTCCACCTCGGCCTCTTCCGGAGCAGTCATGGGCGCAACCGCGGCCACTTCCTCGGTGAATTCGTCTTCTGACTCCGCCGCAGGATGGGTCTCGACAAACGGCTCGGCGGGCGCCCCTTCGACCACCTCAGGGGCAGTCACCTCAGGAGCGACCTCTTCTGGGCCAGGCAGCTCATCGGCCGCCGCTTCATCCGCATGGTCTGCCCGCGCGGCCACCTGCGCGCTGTCCATTGCAGGCACGTTTTCAGGTTCCTCGACCTCTTCCAACGCGGCCTCGGGCTCGGGCTCGGGCTCGGGCTCGGGCTCGGGCTCGGGCTCGGGCTCGGAAAGAATGTCCGACGTCTGCGTCTCGACAAGCGCCATCTCGTCTGCGAACAGGCCATCATCCTGCGCCACGTCCAGCAGATCGTCCCCGCCCTCCTCCGGCTCCATGGCCGCCTCGGAGGCTTCCGGTGCCTTGGGGGCGTCAAGGTCATCGAGCAGCTCCAGTTCCTCATCGCCGCTGGCGCCGCGCCTGCCGGCCAGCATGGCGTCGACCATCTCCGACAGGAACAGGTCCTCGTCCACCGTCTCGTTCTGGGCAAGGGCTGCCCGCGCCACCTCGTGGTCGGAGAAGGGCAACACCCGGTCGCCGACGATCTGGCCCGGTTCATGCCCCTTGCCGGCGATGCACAGCACGTCACCGGGCTGCAGCATGTCCACCGCAGCCTCGATTGCCGCCTTGCGGTCACCGATCTCCACCGCGTCAGGCGCCGCCTCAAGAATGGCCGCGCGAATGGCCTCGGGGTCTTCGGAGCGCGGATTGTCGTCGGTGACGATCACCAGATCGGCCTGCCGCGCCGCCGCGGCGCCCATCAAGGGACGCTTGCCGGCATCCCGGTCGCCGCCAGCGCCAAACACCACCAGCAGCCGACCGGACGCGAACGGACGCAGCGCCGCCAGCGCCGTGTCGAGCGCATCGGGCTTGTGGGCATAGTCTACAAAGACCATCGCACCGCCGGAGGTCTCGCCAACCAGCTCCAGTCGCCCCGGCGCGCCTTCCAGATGCTCCAGCGCATCGAGCGCCTGGCTGGTGGGCACACCGGCGGCAATCGCCAGCCCGGCGGCGATCAGCGCGTTGGACACCTGGAAGCGCCCCGCCAGCGGCAACCGCACCTCCCGCGTGCCTTCCACCGTTTCCAGGGTCAGGACCTGGACGAAGCCATCGTGGCGAATATCGAGAAGGGCAATGTCCTTGCCGCCCTCGCCGACGGTGAAAACCGGATGCCCATGCTCGGCGGCACAGGCCGCCACCCGATCCGCGTAAGGGGCGGAGGGCTCCAGCACCACCGTCCCGCCCGGCTCCAGCAAGGTATCGAACAGACGCAGCTTGGCGGCGAGGTAATGCTCCACGTCCGGATGGTAGTCGAGATGATCCCGGCCCAGGTTGGTGAAGGCGGCGGCGCGAATGCGCACCCCATCGAGGCGCCGCTGGTCGAGCCCATGGCTCGATGCCTCGAGCGCCGCGTGGGTGATCCCGTCATCGGCGAGCCGCGCCAGGGTCTCGTGCAGTGAAATCGGATCGGGGGTCGTCAGGCTGCCATACTGCGCGCCCTGCGAGGTGACCGTGCCGATGGTGCCGAGGCTGGCCGCCGCATGACCGGCGGCGGCGAGGATCTGGCGAACGAAGACCGCGACCGAGGTCTTGCCGCTGGTGCCCGTCACCGCGACGATGGTCTCCGGCTGGCGCTGGTAGAACCGGGCCGCCATCAGCGCCAGGGTCCGGCGCGGATCGTCGCTGACGATCACCGGGCAGCGACCGGCGACCGTCTCCAGCGCCTCATAGGGCACATCGGAGCCGACCAGGATCGCCCCGGCGCCGGCCTCGCAGGCATCGCCGATGAATCTGGTCCCATCGGCGCGCGCACCCTTCAGCGCCGCGAAGAGCTGATTGCCGGACAGCGCCCGGCTGTCGGCGCAAAGGCCGGCGATCTCGGTTTCGCCCTCAGCGGCGGCGAGCACCTGTTCGCCCGTTAGATCCTTGAGCAGCATGGTCTATGCCAATATCCGTTGTGCATCGTCATCTGAACCCGTCGGAACTTTGGTGCGACCCCGTTCCGCGCGGATCCGGTCAATAGGCTATCGAGATCGTCTCGCTTTCGTCTCCGAACTTCGGCAACACGCCCAGCATCGGCGCGATCCGGCGAATGATCGCCGAGGTGACCGGCGCGGTGTTGAGACCCGCAGTGGCGCCAATTCCCTTTCGCTCCGGCTTGGGTTCGTCGAGCACGACGAGAACCACGTAGCGCGGCTTGTCCATTGGGAAGGCAGAAAGGAAAGAATTGCGGCGCTTGTTGGATACATAGCGCCCATTCTCGATCTTTTCCGCCGTCCCGGTCTTGCCGCCGACCACATAGCCGGGAACCTTGGCCCGGCGCCCCGAGCCGGACATCACGTTCAGCCGGAACAGATACCGCATGATCGCGCTGGTCCGCTCATCGATCACCCGCGTTTCCAGCGCCTCGGCCTCTTCCCGGCTGCGCGGCTTGAAGGTCGGCGGGATCAGCCGCCCACCATTGACCAGCGCGGCGGTGGCCACCGCCGTTTGCAGCGGCGTGACGGAAATGCCATGCCCGAAGGAGATGGTCATCGCCGCCAGCTCGTTCCACTTCGGCGGCAGCAGCGGCGTCGCCACCTCCGGCAGTTCCGTCTTCAGCCGGCTGGTGAGGCCGAGCCGCTCCATGAACGCCTTCTGCGTCGCCACCCCGGCGGCGAGCATCATCTTCGCCGTGCCGATGTTGGAGGAATAGATGAAGGTCTCGGCCACCGACAGGATCCGGCGCTTGCCGTGAAAGTCGTTGATCGTCCGCCGCCCGACCCGGAGCGGCCGGGTGGCATCGAAGCTGTCGTCCATCGTCACCTTGCCGCTGTCGAGCGCCATGGCAACGGTGAAGCCCTTGAACACCGAGCCCATTTCGAACACACCGCCCGAAGCGCGGTTGAACCGGTTGCTGTCCAGCGCCTGACTGCGGTCGTTCGGGTCGAAATCGGGCAGGGAGGACATGGCGATCACCTCGCCGGTGTCCACGTCGAGCACAACGCCGATGCCGGCAATCGCCTGGTACCGCTCCAGCGCCTTGGACAATTCGTCCCGAACCACATGTTGCGCACGCAGGTCGATCGACAGCGCCACCGGCTCCATCGGCCGGTCCCGGGCAAAGCCGAGCGCCTGAAGATCGCCCAAGCCGGAACGGTCCACGGCCAGCTCCATGCCGGAGATGCCCTGGTTGTCGATGTTCACCGAGCCGACGATGTGGCTGGCAGTGGGACCGCCAGGATAGAAACGACTGTTTTCCTCAAGGAATCCGAGCCCCGGAATGCCAAGGTCATGCAGCGCCACCCGCTGACGCGGTGTGAGTTCCCGCTTCAGCCAGATGAAGCCCGCCTTGCTCGCCAGCCGGCGGCGCACCGTGTCGCTGTTCAGCTCCGGCAGCACGCTGGCGATGCCTTCCATCGCCTCATCGACGTCGAGGATCTTGCGCGGCTCGGCATAGAGCGACGCGGTCTTGATGTCGGTGGCAAGAATCTGGCCGTTGCGGTCGACGAGATCGGGCCGCGAGGCGGCAACGCTCTCCTTGGCCGAGATGTAATGGGCCGCCTCGGTCGGCTCGCTCATGCCCAGCAGCACGAGCCGTCCGCCGATGGCCAGATACACCAGCGCGAACATGCCCATCGCCATGACGACGCGCGACCTTCCCGCCCGGGCCGACGGCGGACGGGGCGCGTGGCGCTCACGATGGGTGCGGCGCTGCAAAAAGGACACCGGACGAGCGTCTTCCATATCGCCCTCCTACCTCACCACCGGCGCGGCGCCGGCATATCCGCCCAGCGTCGCCGATCCGTTGATCGGCGCCAGCTGCACCGGCCGCGCCGGAACGTTCTCGATCGGCGTGATCTGGTCGACCTCGAGCGGAACGAGCTGCAGGCGATCATTGTAGCGCTCGACCAGCGTCTGCAGGCGGCTCGGATCGTTGAGCAGGCTCCACTCGGCCCGCAGGAGCTGCAACCGCTCCCGCTCCTCTTCGATCTGCCGCTGAAGCTCCGCCACCCGCTCGGCCGAGCGTTCGGCATCATGCTTCATGTCGTAGACCATCGCCGCCGCGATCAGGACGCCAATGACGAGCAGAAGATTCATGTAGCGGGTCATCATGTCACTCCCCCGCATCGCCAAGAGGCGCCAGACGCGGCACCCCGAGCATGGACAGATCGAGATCGCGCGCCGGCGCTTCGGTTCGCACCCCCGCCCGCAGCCTGGCCGATCGCGCCCGCGGATTGGCCTCCACCTCCGCCTCGCCCGGGTCGCGCGCACCACGCCCGATCAGCTCGAAGGTCGCCGGCGGCACCTCCCCTTCCGGCAGATGGCGCGAGCCGCCCGCCCGGGTGCGGCTGCGGTCGGCGAAGAAGCGCTTGACGATGCGGTCCTCAAGGCTGTGGAAGGTCACCACCACCAGCCGCCCACCGGGGCGCAACACCCGCTCGGCGGCGCCAAGCGCCTCGGCAACCTCGTTCAACTCGCCATTCACATAGATCCGCAAGGCCTGGAAGGTGCGTGTCGCGGGATGGATCTGACGACCGCGCGGCGGCCGTTTCACCACCTTCTCCACCAGCGCCGCCAGATCGGCGGTCCGGGCAAACGGACGCTCCTTGCGCCGCTCGGCGATGGCCCGCGAGACGGCGGAAGCCCGCTTTTCCTCACCGAGAAGGCCAATGACGCGGGTCAGGTCCTTCTGCGGCAGATGATTGACCACATCGGCGGCCGACGGCCCGGCCTGTTCCATCCGCATGTCGAGCGGCCCGTCGCTGCGGAAGGAGAACCCCCGCTCGGCCTGATCGAGCTGCATCGAGGAAACCCCGAGATCGAGAACCACCGCATCCACGGACAACCGACCGAGCGCGGCCACATGCGCATCCATCTGCGAAAATCGTCCGGCAACCAGGGTCAGCCGACCAGCCTCGGCGGCGACGAGGTCCTGCCCGGCGGCAATCGCATTGGGGTCCCGATCGATGGCGATCACCTCCGCCCCAGCGCGCAGGATCGCCCGGGTGTAGCCACCGGCACCGAAGGTCCCATCGACGACGACGCAGCCCGGCCCGGGCTGCATCGCCTCCAGAACCTCCGCAAGCATCACCGGAACATGCGGTTGCGCGCCCTCGCCGTGAACGGCGGACATCGTCACGCCCCCTCGCCGGCGGGCCTGGCCGCCGACGACAACAAGGACATGGCGCGCTTCATCGCCTCCGCGCGATGTGCGCGGAACCCGTCCGGATGCCATATCTGAAATTTGTAGCCCTGACCGACAAAGGTCACCTGATCGGCGATCCCGGCATGCGCACGGATCATTTCGGAGAGCATGATCCGCCCGTCCCCATCTATCTTCAAGGTTTCGCTCGCGCCGAACAGCGCCGTCGACAGCGCATCGTGATCCTCGGTCAGGGTTGCCAGACCATCGAGCCGCTTCTGGATTTCCGCCACCAGCTGATGCCCGCCCGCATCCACCGCTGGCTGATGCAGGGAGGGGAAGCAGTAGAGCCCTTCGTAGCCATCGCGTGCGAGCGCCTGCCGAAACGGCGCGGGAACGGAGACCCGCCCCTTGGCATCGAGCCGATTTGTGTAGTGCGACACGAAGCCGGCCATAAAACCCCTCGCCCCACGTCCGGACACACCCGGCCCGGCTCCTGCAAATCTCCCGATCAACGGACAGACTGATGCGATACACGGCAAAATCCCGCCGGACGCTCTGCCAACACCTTGGCCCGAAGGGCCGGACTAGCTGGGACGCAGCAGCTCGAAACGGGATGATTTGGGATAACATGGGACCTCATGGGCGTCAATGGAATCCAATGGAATCAGCCCCCTCCCCTCGGCGCAGCTTGCACCACCGGAAAGTTATCCACTGTTAACCTTAAGATTGGGTTTCCAGGCCGCCTGGCGCTGAAAACCGCGCGCGCGAACGCCCCGGAAAACCGGGGACTTTCGCGAACATGCTGAAGAAGAAGGAGAAAATGTCAGCCGGCCTGTAAGCCGGGTTTTGTAAGGCACGGCGGGAGACCCGCCGTACGTGACGACCATTCATCTGGGACGCTCGTTGCCGAGCGCCTCACGCAACCAACCCGGGCGGCTGGCCTGGAAACCGACGGGGATCGCGAGGATCCCATGCCGCCCCTATTCGGTCTTGCTCCCGGTGGGGTTTACCGTGCCGCTTCCGTTACCGGTCGCGCGGTGGGCTCTTACCCCACCCTTTCACCCTTACCCCTTGGCGGATCGCCCGGGGCGGTTTGCTTTCTGTGGCACTTTCCCTGGGGTCGCCCCCGCCGGGTGTTACCCGGCACCGTGTTTCCGTGGAGCCCGGACTTTCCTCCCCCGCGGCGTTTCCGCGCTTGCGGGAGCGGCCGTCCGGCCGGCTGACCCGCGACAGGTAGGCCGCGCCGGGGCGTCGGTCAAGCCTTGTCCACGACCCCGGCCCGGCGCAGCGCCGCGGCGATGGCAGCCGCGCCGCCGCGAACATCCTCCAGCGTCGCCGCGGCAAACCCCACCACCAGACCGGAGAGCGGCGCTTCCAGGGTGTAACGCGACAGGGGCGAGACGGCGTAGCCCTGCCCGTTGAGATCGGCGGCAATCGCCGCGTCATCCACCTCCGGCGCAAAACGCAAGGAGAGCTGAATACCGCCCGCCGGCAGCGAAACCGAGATGGCATTGCCAAGCTCGGCCCGCAGCGCCCCCACCAGCGCATCGCCCCGCTGCTGATACACCGCGCGGATGCGCTTCAGGTGCGCCCGGTAGTGCCCGCGCTCGATGAAATCGGCCAGGGCCGCCTGGGTCGCCACATTGGCGAAGGCGCCGGTGTTGTGCTGGACCGAACGCAGGGGCGCGACAAGCTGCGGCGGCACCACGACATAGGCCACTCGCAAGCTTGGCATCATGCTCTTGGCGAAGGTGCCGAGATAAACGGTCTGCGAGGCCGAACTCAGCCCCTGCAACGCCGCGATCGGCCGGCCGGTGAACAGGAATTCGCTGTCGTAGTCATCCTCCAGCACCACCGCCCCGGCGCTGCGCGCCACCTCAAGAAGCCGCAGCCGGCGCGGCAACGACATGCGCAGCCCGAGCGGGTACTGATGCGACGGCGTGACATAGATCAGGCGCGGACGCGGCGCCGCTGCCATGGCGCCCGGATCCGCCCCCTGTTCGTCAACCGGCATCGCCCGGATCGCCAACCCGGCCGCTGTGAAGGCCGCGCGCGCGCCGAGGTATCCCGGATCCTCCAGCCAGGCGACCTCTCCCGGATCGGCCAGGGCATTTGCCAAGAGATAGAGGCTCGCCTGGGTGGATGGGGTGACCAGGATCTGCTCCGCCCGCACGCGCAAGCCCCGCTCCCGCGACAGATAGGCGGCCAAGGTCCGACGCAGCGGCGCATATCCGGCGAGCTCTTCATAGTACAGCGCGCCGCCGCGCAAGGTTCGCGCCGCCCGGCGCAGGGTCCGCGCCCAGCCGTCGACCGGGTAGCAGTCGAGCGCCGGAACGCCGGGCTGCAACCGCCCCTCCACCCGGCGCCCCTCGGACGCCCGGCGGGTCGCGGCGATCTCCAGCCCGCGCCGGGAGAGCCCAGGCCCCTCCTGCTCCGCCGGCACACTCAATCCGACCCGTTCCGGTGCGTCGAGGGCGGCAACCCGTGGCGCCGCCCCCGAGCGGACGGTGACCACCCCCTCCGCCGCCAGAAGCTCATAAGCGGCATTGACCGTGTTGCGCGAAACGTCGAGCGAGGCCGCCAGGGCGCGGCTGGAGGGCAACCGGTCTCCGGAAGCCACCCGCCCGGCGGAAATCGCCGCCCGCAAGCCGCGATAGATCTGCTCCGGCAACGGCAAGGTGCCATCGCGCTCCAGCTCCAGAAGACCACCCAACATGAACCGGACCCTGTTTATTTACAATAAGTGGACCTAACACAGAACCAGTTCATTGGCATAGTTCCCCGAAACCAGAAAGGGGACACGCATCATGTCAGACAAGAAAAAGGGCGCCACGGCCCGCGACGCCGCCGCACCGGCCTTCGCCAAGGTCCGCGTCGGCAAGCGCGCCGTCGGCGAACGGGAGGCGGCCCATGCGGTGCTCGACGCCGGCAGGGTCGGTCATGTGGGGTTCGTTGCCGAGGGACGGCCGATGGTCATCCCGATGATCTACGCCCGCATCGGCGAGCGGCTCTACCTGCATGGCGCCAAGGCCACGCGAATCATCAAGGGCATGGACGACAGCGCCCCGATCTGCCTGAGCGTGACCCTGCTCGACGGGCTGGTGATCGCCCGCTCCGCGTTCCACCATTCCATGAACTATCGTTCGGTCGTGGCCCATGGCCAGGCGCGGCATGTCACCGATGCACGGGAAAAGGAAGATGCACTCATCGCCCTGACGGATCACATGCTGCCGGGGCGATGGGGCGAAGTGCGGCCCATGAGCGAAAAGGAACGCCGGTCCACCGGCGTGCTTGCGCTCGATATCGAGCATCTCACCATGAAGATGCGCGATGGACCGCCAATCGATGACGAGGAGGACTATGCCCTGCCGGTCTGGGCCGGGGTTGTCCACCTCGCGGAGACAGTGACCGCCGTCGATGACGACCCGCGCCTTGGCGCAGGTATCGAACGGCCGGCCTCGCTTGAGGGCCTGCAGGAAACGCCGGGCGCGGAGACCGCGCCGAACCGGTCGACCTGACAGCCGCCGCCGGGCTCACCGGCGGCATCGCCCCCGCTCTTGTTCAGGATTTGCCCTTGAGGATCCGGTGGACCTTGCTGCAGTAGCGCTTGCTGATCGGGTTCATCCGCTTGGCGTAATGCCCCGCGTTGTAGCGCAGCACCGTGCCGCAGATATCGCCGCCCGCCCGCTTGTGGGCGCCGGCCAGATACTTCATGCCGTATTTGATGTTGGTCTGCGGATCGTACAGCTTCGAGGTCTTGCCGCGGAAGCCTTCACCGCGCGCCGTCGCCGGCTTGATCTGCATCAGCCCGATTTCGCCGGCACGGCCGCGCGCCTTCGGATTGTAGTTGCTCTCGACCTTGACGATCGCATGAGCAAGTTTCACCGGAATTCCGTGGCTGCGCGCCTCCTTGCGGATCAGCGCGTCGTAGGCCTTCGCCCCGCCGCCGCCCGAGAGGATCGCCGGATCCACGGTCGTGGTTGCGACATTCACGGTTTGGCAGGCGCCAAGCCCGAGCGCAAGAAGGAGTGCTGCGGCACGCGGCGCGTGTCGTGTCATCGTCATATAGCCTGACCTTTTTCGTCCGTCTGTGGATAGGCGGCGGGGTATGACGGGGGGATGGGTCGAAAATCCGACCCTGCAAATCACGAAATATTACGAAAAACTCAGGAAAAAACGGCGAAAATCGGCCATTGTCTCCGCATATGGCGACAATGGGGCTGGATGCGCGCGATCCTGTGGCCAAAGCCTGATGCCGTCACGGCACAACGCCGCGCCATCGAGCCGGCAGATGAGGCCGGGACCCGCCCGACCACACGCCTAGGTCAGCGACGGCAGCTTCGTCAGCAACCGGTGCAATGTCTCGATGGTGGACATATCCGCGACGCCATCGACCCTCTCGGGCCGGAAATGGCGCTGGAACGCGGCAACCGCCGCTTGCGTGCGCGCCTCGAACCGACCGTCGACGGACACGTCATAGCCGAACAGGGCAAGCATGGATTGCAGCGCCTCGACCGGCTGGCCGGCATCGCCGGCCTGAAAGAACCGCCCGCCGGAGATAGGCGACGGCTCGTCCCAAAGCCCGATCCCTTCGGCGGCAAGCCGGCCCCAGGGAAACAGCTCGCCCGGATCCTCCTTGCGCGAAGGCGCCACGTCCGAATGGGCCAGCACCCGCTCCGCCGGGATCGCGTGCCGGGCGAGGATATCCCGGCACAGTCCGATGAGCGCTTCGATCTGCGCTTCCGGAAACGGCCGGTAGCCGAATTCATGACCGGGATTGACGATCTCGATGCCGATCGAGCAACCGTTGACATCCCGTTCGCCCTTCCAGCACGACGCCCCCGCATGCCAGGCCCGGCGCGCCTCCGGCACCAGTTGCCAGATCGTCCCGTCCTCCTCCACCAGATAGTGGCTGGAGACCTCGGCACGCGGATCGCACAGCCGCTGCAACGCCTCTTCCGCGCTCTTCATGCCGGTATAGTGCAAGAGCAGCATGTCGATGGCCGATCCGGCCGGACGTTCATTGTGGTTCGGCGACGGCCGCATCCGCACGCCGTTCACTCCAGTGTCGCTCTTCAGTCCCATGGACAGTCCTTACAGGCGGCGCTCCGCCGCGATCTGGGCATAGGCGGCATTGAGCGCCGCCAGCCGGTCATTGGCAATCTTCACGAACTCCTCCGGCACACCGCGCGCGATCAGCCGATCCGGATGGGTTTCCCCCACCAGACGGCGATAGTGGCGGCGCAGCTCCTCCGTCGGAACGGTCTCATCAAGGCCGAGCACCCGGTAGGGGTCGCCGCCGCCGCGGGTGTGCCGGGCGAGAAGCTGGTTGAAGGCGCGGGCATCGAGCCCGAAGATCTCCCCCACCCGGCGCAGGTAGGCCAATTCGTGTTCGTGCACCACCCCGTCGGCCTTGGCGATGTGGAACAGCACATCGAGAATGTCGACGCGGGTTTCCGGGTCGTCGGGAAACAGCGCCGCGAGCCGCTGGGCATAGGTCTCGAACCCGGCCACATCCTGCTTGGCGAGGTTGAACAGCCGCGCCACATTGCGCTCCTCGCCGGCGGGAATGTCGAACACATCGAGAAAGGCGATCTCCTCATCCCCCGTCACGACACCATCCGCCTTGGCCATCTTCGCCGACAGCGCGATCATCGCTACCGTGAAGGCGACCGAGCGGTCGCCGGTGCGCCCATCCCCCGCATTGACGATGAACTGCACCAGCCGGTCGACCACCTGCACGCCGCCCGCGCCGATCGCCGATACCACGGCGCTGATCCTGTCCCAGATGGTCATGCCCGTTTCCGACCTACACCGACCGGGTGACGCCGCCGTCGACCCTGAGGTTCTGCCCGGTGATATACCCGGCGCCCTCCGACAGCAGGAACGCGGTCGTGGCCGCAATCTCGCCCACCGTGCCATAGCGTCCCATCGGGATGCGGGCGCGCCGGTCTTCCTTCTCCGGCAGGCTGTCGATGAAGCCTGGCAGCACGTTGTTCATGCGGACGCCAGCCTCGGCATAGCGGTCGCAATAGAGCTTGGTAAAGGCGGCAAGCCCTGCCCGGAACACCCCTGATGTGGGGAAGCTCTCCTCCGGTTCGAATGCGGCGAAGGTGGAGATGTTGACGATTGCCCCGCCGCCGCCTTCCTCGAACACCGGCGTCACCAGCCGGCACATGCGCACCACGTTGAGCAGGTAATAGTCCATGCCAAGGTGCCAGTCTTCGTCGGAGATCGACAGAAGATCGCCCTTCGGCCCATGCCCGGCGCTGTTCACCACCGCATCGATCCGGCCGAAATGCGCCTTGGCGCCGTCGACGAAGGCTGCAAGATCCGCAGGGTCAAGGTTCGAACCGGTATGACCGTAGCCGCCAAGCGCGGTGGCGAGCTCCGCACCGCGCCCGGATGAGGAAAGGATCGCGACCCGCGCACCCTCATTCGCCAGATGCCGGGCAATCTCCGCCCCCATGCCGCTGCCGGCTGCCGTCAGCAACACCACCTTTCCGTCCATGGTCCTCTCCCGATTCGCGCGCCGCACTCACCGCCTTCCTAGCAGATTTTCCCACCGGCAATCACGCCGCCGCACCGGCATTTTGCCACAGCTGGGCCTGCGGTTGATCAGCCCCGCCCCTTGCGCTGGCCGGTCATCGCCGCCGGATCGACGATCCGGTCGAACTCCTCGGCGGTGACATAACCCAGCTCCAGTGCCGCCTCGCGCAAGGTGCCGCCGCCATGGTGCGCGCGATGGGCGATTTCCGCCGCCTTGTCGTAGCCGATCACCGGGGCGAGCGGCGTGACCAGCATCAAGGACCGCTCCACCGTCTCGGCAAGGCGCGCCTCATCCGCCTCCATGCCGCGGATGGCGAACGCGGTGAAATTGGTCATCCCGTCGGCCATCATCCGGCAGGCTTCGATCAGGTTGTAGGCCATCATCGGCTTGTAGACGTTCATCTCCAGCGCACCGCCAGCGCCGGCGAAGCCGGTCGCCACATCCATCCCCATCACCTGGGTCGCCAGCATGGTCAGCGCCTCGCATTGGGTCGGGTTGACCTTGCCCGGCATGATCGAGGAGCCCGGCTCGTTTTCCGGCAGGCGCAATTCGCCGAAGCCGGCGCGCGGGCCGCAGGCCAGAAGGCGAATGTCGCTGGCGATCTTGTAGAGCGACACCGCCAGCGTCCGCAGCACGCCGGAGGCCATCACTGCCGCGTCATGGGCGCCCATCACCGTGAAGAAGTTCGGCGCCGGCTCGAACGCCAGCCCCGTCCGCCGGGCCAGCGCGGCGGTGGCGGCCACGGCAAAGCCCTTCGGCGCGTTGAGGCCGGTGCCGACCGCCGTGCCGCCCAGCGCCAGCCGCATCAAGCCCTGCCGGGCGAAGGCGAGCCGCTCCAGATTGTCGTCCAGCATACCGACATAGCCGGAAAACTCCTGCCCGAGGGTCACCGGCACCGCATCCTGCATATGGGTGCGGCCAATCTTTACCAGATCGCGCCAGGCGACCGCCTTTTCCTCCAGCGCATCGCGCAGGCCGACCAGCGCCGGCCGCAGCCGGGTCTCGATCATCAATGCCGCCGAGACATTCAGCGCGGTCGGGAACACATCGTTGGACGATTGCGAACGGTTGACGTGATCGTTGGGATGCACCGGATCCTTGGACCCGATGGTGCCGCTGGCCAGTTCGATCGCCCGGTTGGCGATCACCTCATTGACATTCATGTTCGCCTGGGTGCCGGAGCCGGTCATCCACACATGCAAGGGGAAATGATCGTCGAGCCGGCCATCGATCACCTCATCCGCCGCCGCCACGACCAGGTCGGCGATCCGCGCCGGCAACACGCCAAGCGCGCGGTTGGCGACCGCCGCCGCCCGCTTCACCTGCGCCAGGGCGTGGATGACTTCCAGCGGGATCTTCTCGCTGCCAATGGAAAAGTGATGCAGCGACCGCTGGGTCTGCGCGCCCCAGTAGCGATCGGCGGGAACCGCCACCTCGCCCATCGAGTCGGTTTCGATCCGGGTTTTCCGTCCGTCGCTCATCCTGTCCTCGCTTTCCCGCAACCAAGCCCTGCGAACCCCGACTGGTCGCCGTTTTTCCCCATTCGAAGCCGTTTCACGGTCTGGAAACCTTGCCCTGTCATAGTGCCTTGCAACTCTATAGGAAATACAACCCCTTCGCGGAACAGGCCTATCTTGCGGACCCTCAAGCCGATCTACGGCATAGCAATTGGCATCCTGATCGTCGCCCTTTTCGCAGCGGCAATCCAGGCGACCAATTATTTCTTCTCCCATGCCCTGTACACCCGCGATGCCCGGGAGGCCGCCGCACGCCTGACCGAGGAACTGGGACACCTCGAACGGGTCCTTCAGAACGGGCAGACAAACGCCCCCCGCCCGCTCTCCGAAAATGGCCTGCGCCAGACGCTCGACGCGGACTCCCTTGCTGCTCAGGGCCACAGGCCGCTGTTCACACAAGACATGTCGAACAGCGATCTTGCCAGCTTCATGCGACACATAGAGATGCATGAAACCGTGCGCACCCTTGCGGTGATCTGGTTCGGTCAAGGACCGGTCGACACCGCGCTTGGGTCAGAAACCATCATTCCCGCCGAACCGCAGGTCATGGACGCCATTCCGGCCGACCGGCTTGCATCGCTGTTGCGTGAGCTCCAGGCCTCCGGCAAGCCACAGGTGTTCATCTCAGACAATCTCTTCACCGACCAGGCCGAGCCGACATTGCTGGCTTTGCCGCTGCCGGGCGAGAACGGACCTGTCGGCGCGATGCTGCTGTCCTTCAACCAGGCGACCACCGGAGAATTCCTCGGCGATGTGGTCAAGAAGGGCATCATCATCGTGCTGGCCATGTGCTTCGCTGCCATGCTGCTGGCCGGACTGTTCGTCTGGATCCGCTTTCGCGACCGGCTCGAAGCCAGCCAGACGATCCAGTTCCTTGCACATCACGATGCCCTGACCGGCCTGCCGAACCGCACCGTGTTCAGCACCAAGCTGAACGAGGCCTTGCGGATCTCCCAGTCCAAGGCGACCGACATCGCCGTCATGCTGGTCGATGTCGACAAGTTCAAGGAGGTCAACGACACCCATGGCCATGCGGTGGGTGACCTGTTCCTGCAGGTCATCGCCGACCGGCTCACCGCGACCTTCGGAAACCATCTGGTCGCCCGCCTGTCGGGCGACGAATTCGCCGTGCTGCTGGCGAACGGCGGCGACCGCGAGGAGGTGACCCGCTATGCCGCCGCGATGATCGCCGCGACCCGGACGCCGACACAGATCGACGGCCGCGAACTGCCGATCTCGCTGTCGATCGGTGTTGCCCAAGCCAGGGACGCCGCCTGGCGGGCGTCACGGGTTTTGCATTGCGCGGATCTGGCGCTCTACCGGGCGAAGCACAGCGGGCGCGGCACCTTCATCTGGTATACCGCCGACATGGACGCCGATGCGAAGCGGCGCAAGGCGCTGGAGATGGACCTGCGCAAGGCGTTGAAGCAGGATCAGTTCCGGCTGTTGTACCAGCCGCAATTCTCCCTGCGGGACCGCAGCCTGACCGGATACGAGACGCTGCTGCGCTGGGAGCATCCGGAAAAGGGCACGATCTCGCCGACGGTGTTCATTCCCATCGCCGAGGATGCCGGCCTGATCGAGGAAATCGGTTCCTGGGTGCTGCTGCGCGCCTGTCAGGAGGCCGCCGCCTGGCACGAGGATCACCTGACCATCTCGGTCAATGTCTCGCCGGCCCAGTTCCGGCCCGGCAAGACCGAACAGCGGGTCAGCGAGGCGCTTGAGGCCAGCGGCCTGCCCCCCCAGCGCCTGGAAATCGAGATCACCGAAAGCCTGCTGATTTCCGACACCGACGCGGTGGTCTCCACCCTGGGCACGATCCGCGAGATGGGGGTTTCGGTCGCCATGGACGATTTCGGCACCGGCTATTCCAGCCTCAGCTATCTTTCGCGCTTTCCCTTCGACACCATCAAGATCGACCGCTCCTTCGTCGCCACCCTCGGCAAGAACCCGACGACCGATGCGATTGTCGCCTCGATTGTCGGCCTTGGACGCTCGCTCGACGTGACGATCACCGCCGAGGGGGTCGAGAGTGAGGACCAGGTCGCCCTTCTGCGCGCCGCCGGTTGCGACAAGGTGCAAGGCTTCCTGTTCGGGCGGCCGATGACCCTTCCCGCCGACGGGTCTCCCGCCTTCGCCGATCCGGCCCCCTCCCGGCGGACAGGCCAGAGCTAGGCCGCGCGCCGGCGCCCTGCTACATCGCCGCCGCCGCCCGCGCAGCCTGATCGTAGTGACCGGACACCGAGCGCAGGGTGGCCGCCAGGCGCGACAGCTCCTGTTCGTCCATGCCCAGCGCCTTCACCGGACCGACCAGCAGCGCCTCGCGCAAACGGCGGTACTCAAGACAGATCGCCTCGCCCGCCGCGGTGATCTCCACCATCTTCTCCTTGCCCCGTTTGCCGGTAACGATCAGCCCGGATTTCTCCAGCTTCTTCAGGGCATAGGTGACCACATGCGTGTCCTCGATGTTGAGGACCAGGCAGATATCGGCCAGCGATTTCGGCCGGTCGCGATGGTTCACCGTGTGCAGCACCAGGGTATCCAGCGGGCTCATGCCCGCACTGCCCGCCGCCGCCATGCAGCGCACCATCCAGCGGTGATAGGCGTTGACCATCATCGTCACCGCGAATTCGACCTCCGACAACGCCGGCATGGCGCCGGATGCCAGATGCGCGGCGGACACCACCGGTCCGATGCCGCCACGGGTTTCCCCGGCGGGGCCGGATGTATCGCTCATATGCAACTCGTCCTGAACGTGAACCATGTGATCCAAGCTACGCCGGGAGCGCCGGCAAGAGCAACATGCGCAGGTGCAGCAGGCGCCTTTCTGGAACGCACCAGGTGCTGACAAGCGACAAAGCCCCCTCCAGGCGTAAGCCCAGCCAAGCGTCAGCGTAACCCGGGATCGACGAACCGAAAAAGCACGTCCCTCCCGTGAACCGACAACGGACACCTACCAAAAGTAGTTTCTTCAAACCAAAATCAACCCACGCGACATGCCGATATTTTATCGATAAATCATTGACTTACAGAAGCCACCAACGGAAACTGCCGGCCTATCGCCTTGGGAGGGGTGCGTGCAGGGAGAACGGAACGACAATACGATCGCGGTGATCGGGGCTGGCATCGTCGGCGTGTCGGCGGCCGTCTGGCTGGCCCGCGACGGTCACGATGTGATTCTGGTCGACCGCCTGCCGCCCGGCGAAGCCACCTCCCATGGAAATGGTGGTGTGCTTGCCTCCTGCGCCGTTGTCCCGGTGACCGTTCCCGGGCTGATGCGCAAGGCCCCCGGCATGCTCGCCAACCCGTCGAGCCCGCTGTTCCTGCGCTGGTCCTACCTGCCGAAGCTCCTGCCCTGGCTGGCCCGTTATCTTGCGCATTGCCGCCCTGAGGAAACCCGGCGGATCGCCGCCGCGCTCACGCCGATCATCGGTGACAGTCTGGAGCAGCACCAGGCGCTTGCCGGCGGCACCCCGGCAGAGAAATGGCTGCGCCCTTCCGACTATCTTTATGTCTACAAGGACCGCGCGGCCTTCCGCGCCGATGCCTTCGCCTGGGATCTCCGCCGCACCTCGGGGTTCGGGTGGGAAGAGCTGGAGGCCGAGACGCTCAACCGGTACGATCCGCTGCTTGGCCCCCGGAACAGCTTCGCCGTCCGCCTTCCCGATCACGGCCACATCCGCGACCCCGGCCGCTATGTGAAGGATCTGGCCGCCCATTTCGAAACCCTGGGCGGCAAGATCCACCGCGCCGACGTTCGCGATTTCCGCTTCGAGGATGGCCGGCTTTCGGCGCTGGAGACGGACCGGGGACCGCTGCCCTGTGCAAGGGCGGTGCTGGCCGGCGGGGTCTGGTCCAGGGACCTCGCCCGCCGTCTCGGCGTCAATGTGCCGCTGGAAAGCGAGCGGGGCTATCATCTGGAGCTGGAGGAGCCGAGCGCCTACCCCATCGCCCCTTGCATGATCGCTTCGGGAAAATTCGTGATCACGCCGATGGACGGGCGCATTCGCCTTGCCGGCATCGTCGAATTTGGTGGGCTGACGGCCCCGCCCAGCGAAGCGCCCTTCCGCGTTCTGGAAACGGAGCTGCGCAAGGCCATGCCGGGACTGACCTGGCGCGCGACAACGAAATGGATGGGCCACCGCCCCGCGCCGGCCGATTCCATCCCCCTGATCGGACCGTCTCCGCGCCACCCGGATGTGCTGATGGCCTTCGGTCACCATCACGTCGGCCTGACCGGGGGCCCGCGCACCGGGCGCCTGATCGCCGATCTCGTCTCCGGACGAAATCCCAATATCGACATGCACCCCTATGCGCCCGGCCGTTATGCCCGTTAAAACTGCAAGGAACGGACCGGACACGGAACCTCACCAACCACGAAACGCGAACCACCAACTGGAGGAGAACACCATGACATCGCGCTTTCTGAAAACCACCACCGGCCTTGCCTCGCTGGCCGCCTTCACCCTGAGCCTCGCCGCTCCGGCGCTGGCGGGCGAGAAATGGGATATGCCGATGGCCTATTCCCCCAGCAACTTCCATTCCGCGACCGGGGCGGAATTCGCCAAATGCGTCACCACCGGTACCGGCGGCGATATCGAAATCGTCACCCATCCCTCCGGCTCCCTGTTCAAGGGCGCGGACATCAAGCGCGCGGTGCAGACCGGTCAGGCGCCGATCGGCGAGCGTCTTCTCTCCGCTCACCAGAACGAGAATCCGATCTTCGGCATCGATTCGATTCCCTTCCTCGCCACCTCCTTCGACGATGCGGCCAAGCTGTGGAAGGCGGCCAAGCCGACCATGGAGAAGGTCCTCGATGAGCAGAATCTGGTCATGCTCTATTCCGTGCCGTGGCCGCCGCAGGGGCTGTACTTCAAGAAGGAAATCAACTCCGTCGAAGACATGAAGGGCGCCAAGTTCCGCTCCTACAACAACGCAACGGCCCGCATCGCCGAGTTGACCGGCATGCTGCCGGTGACCATCGAGGCGGCGGAAATCTCCCAGGCCTTCGCCACCGGCGTTGCCGAATCCATGATCACCTCCGGCTCCACCGGCTATGATCGCAAGGTCTGGGAAAGCCTGACCCATTTCTACGAGGTCGACGCCTGGCTGCCGCGCAACACGGTGATGGTCAACAAGGATGTCTGGCAGGGGCTCAGCGACGCCAACCGCAATGTCATTCGCGGCTGCGCCGAGCTGGCCGAATACGCCGGCACCTGGCGCGCGGTGGAATACACCCAGTTTACCGTCAACGGCCTGCGTGAGAACGGCATGACCGTCCAGCGCCCAAGCGAGAAGCTGACGGGCGAGCTGCAGATCATCGGCGAGACCATGACCACCGAATGGCTGGAGGCCGCCGGCGAGGATGGCAAGGCCATCGTCGACGCCTACAAGGGCATGCAGTAACAAAAAACACCGGTGCGGGAGGCCTCCAGGCCTTCCGCACCCCTTTTCCCGAACCGGCGCGGAGGATCGGCGATGACGGCACCACGGCTTTTGCGGTCGGGGCTCGACAAACTGTATTTTGCAAGCGGCGTTGTCGCCGCCATCTTTCTGGTGGCCATCCTGGCGCTGATCGTGGTGCAGATGCTGGCCCGCTGGACTGGCGAAGTGTTCCCCGGCGCGCCCGATTACGCCGGCTATTGCATGGCGGCGGCCTCGTTCTTCGCCTTCGCCCATGCGCTCAACCACGGCTCGCATATCCGCGTCAGCCTGGTGCTCAACATGCTTGAGGGCCTGCCGCGCCGGCTGCTGGAGACCTGGTGTTTCGGCATCGGCACGGCGCTCGCCTGGTATTTCGCCTGGTACGCGGGCCGCGCCGCCTACTGGTCGTGGAAGTTCAAGGACATCAGCCAGGGGCAGGACGCCACCCCCTTGTGGATCCCGCAGATGGCCATGGTGATCGGCGCCGGCATCTTCGCCATCGCCCTCACCGACCATCTGCTGCATGTGCTGATCAGCGGCAACCACCGCATCAAACCCGACCTCGTCGAACAGAGCCACGGAGACTGACCCCGCATGGAGGAATTCCAGCTCATCGCGATCTTCCTGTTCATTCTCTTCCTGCTGCTCGGCACCGGTGTCTGGGTCGGCCTCGCCCTGCTTGGCGTCGCCTTCGTCGGCATGGAGCTCTTCACCTCGCGCCCGGCCGGCGACACCATGATCACGACGATCTGGTCTGCCTCCTCCTCCTGGACGCTCACCGCCCTGCCGATGTTCATCTGGATGGGCGAGATCCTGTTCCGCACCCGCCTGTCGGAAGACATGTTCAAGGGGCTGTCCCCCTTCATGGCCCGGCTGCCCGGCGGGCTTCTTCATACCAACATCGTCGGCTGCACCGTGTTCGCCGCCGTCTCCGGCTCCTCGGCGGCGACGCTGACCACCGTCGGCAAGATGTCGGTGCCCGAGCTGCGCAAGCGCAACTACCCCGAACACATGGTGATCGGCACCCTGGCCGGCGCGGCGACCCTGGGGCTGATGATCCCGCCCTCGCTCACCCTGATCGTCTACGGGGTGACCATCAACGAATCCATCTCCAAGCTGTTCATGGCCGGCATCCTGCCCGGTCTGGTGCTGGCGTTGATGTTCATGGGCTATGCGGCAATCCATGCCCGCCTGTCGGACAGCTACAATCCGACCCCCGAGCCGCCCATGACCTTCGGCGAAAAGCTCTGGAACGCCCGCTTCCTGATCCCCGTTCTCCTGCTGATCACCGCCGTGATCGGCTCCATGTACACCGGCATCGCCACGGCGACCGAAGCCTCGGCCATCGGCGTGATCGGTTCGCTGGTGCTCGCCGCCGCCCAGGGCTCGCTGAGCTGGCGCACCTTCACCGAGAGCCTGATGGGCGCCACCCGCACCTCGGCGATGATCGCGCTGATTCTGGCCGGCGCCGCCTTCCTGTCGCTGTCGATGGGCTTCACCGGCCTGCCGCGCGCGCTCGCCGAATGGATCGCCCATCTTGAGCTCAGCCGGTTCGAACTGCTGATGGCGCTGCTGGTGTTTTACATCGTCATCGGCTGTTTCCTCGATGGCATCTCCTCCGTGGTGCTGACCATGGCGGTGGTCGAGCCGATGGTGCGCGCCGCCGGCATCGACCTGATCTGGTTCGGCATCTTCATCGTCGTCGTCGTCGAGATGGCGCAGATCACCCCGCCGATCGGCTTCAACCTGTTCGTGCTCCAGGGGATGACCCGGCACGAGATGAGCTACATCTCCAAGGCGGCGCTGCCGATGTTCGCGATCATGGTGCTGATGGTGTTCGTGCTGATCGCGGTCCCCGATCTCGCCACCTGGCTGCCGGAAAACATGCGGACCGGTCCCGCCGGATAATCCGCCTTCTTGCCGAAAACCGGCGCAACTTCAGCGCCTTGACCGGGGCGCCCCCTCAGCGGGGAAACGCCCCGGTCGCCAACCTACCAAGTTTGACATTGACATTTTGTCGATAAATTATTGATATCAAGCACCAGCTTCGGCCGGCGGCATTCTCGCGCCGGTCACACGACACAACAATTCCGGGAGACGCATCATGACGACGGGCAAGTGGGATTTCTGGATCGACCGTGGCGGCACCTTCACCGACATCGTCGCCCGCGATCCCGAAGGCGCCATCAAGGCGCACAAGGTGCTCTCCGAAAACCCCGAAGCCTACCGCGATGCCGCCATCCAGGGCATCCGCGACCTGATGGGGCTCAGCCAGGACGAACGCATCCCGGCCGAGCAGATCGCCGCCGTCAAGATGGGCACCACTGTTGCCACCAACGCCCTTCTGGAGCGCAAGGGCGACCGCACCCTGCTGGTCACCACCAAGGGGTTCCGCGACGCGCTGGAGATCGGCTATCAGGCCCGGCCCGAGATCTTCGCCAAGGAGATCATCAAGCCGGAACTCCTTTATGAGCGCGTCGTCGAGGTGGACGAGCGTGTGCGTGCCGATGGCACCATCGAGGCAACGCCGGATCTGGCCGCTGTCGAAAAGGACCTGAAGGCCGCCTATGACAGCGGTATCCGCTCGGTCGCCATCGTCTTCATGCACGCCTATGCCTTCCCGGCCCATGAAAGCCAGGTGGCCGAGGTCGCCCGCCGCGTCGGCTTCCCGCAGGTGTCCGTCAGCCACGAGGTCTCGCCGCTGATGAAGCTGGTCGGGCGCGGCGACACCACCGTGGTCGATGCCTATCTGTCGCCGATCCTGCGCCGCTACGTGGAGCAGGTCGCCGGCGAATTGCAGCTCGAGGGCACCGGCTGCCGGCTGATGTTCATGCAGTCCTCCGGCGGTCTCACCGCCGCCGATCTGTTCCAGGGCAAGGATGCCATCCTCTCCGGTCCGGCCGGCGGCGTCGTCGGCGCGGTCGAAACCTCGAAGATGGCCGGTTTCGACGCCATGATCGGCTTCGACATGGGCGGCACCTCCACCGACGTCTCCCATTTCAACGGCGAATACGAACGCGCCTTCGAGACCGAGGTCGCCGGTGTGCGCATGCGCGCGCCGATGATGATGATCCACACGGTCGCCGCCGGCGGCGGCTCGATCCTGCATTATCGCGACGGCCGCTTCCAGGTCGGTCCGGACAGCGCCGGCGCCAATCCGGGCCCGGCCTGCTACCGGCGCGGCGGCCCGCTCGCCGTCACCGACGCCAATGTCATGGTCGGCAAGCTGCGCCCGGACTTCTTCCCCAAGATCTTCGGTCCCGGCCGCGACGAGCCGCTCGACCGGGACGCGGTCGCGGCCCGGTTCGAGGCGATGGCCGCCGAGATCGGCGATGGCCGCACCGCAGCAGAAGTTGCCGAGGGCTTCCTCAAGATCGCCGTCGAGAACATGGCCAACGCCATCAAGAAGATCTCGGTGCAGCGCGGCTATGACGTCACCGAATACGCCCTGACCTGCTTCGGCGGCGCCGGCGGGCAGCACGCCTGCTCGGTCGCCGACAGCCTCGGCATGACCACCGTGGTCGTGCATCCGCTGTCCGGCATTCTCTCCGCCTATGGCATGGGCCTTGCCGACATCCGCTCCACCCGCCAGCAGGCGGTGGTCAAGCGGCTGGAGCCCTCCGCCCTTGCCGATCTTGCGGCGCTCGCCGACCGGCTCACTGCCGAAACCCGCTCCGAGGTGGCCGGCCAGGGTGTGCCGGAGGCCGAGATCCGCGACCTGCCGCGTGCGCTCCTGCGCTACGACGGCACGGACACGCCGATTGCCGTCGCCTATGCCCGCGATGACATCGCCGCCATGACCGACGCCTTCGCCGACGCCCACCGCGCTCAGTTCGGCTTCGTCTATGAGGACAAGCCGATTGTCGTGGAGGCGCTGGAAGTGGAATCCATCGGCGGCGGTTCCGGCATCGCCGAGACCGACCGGCCGCTGTCCACCGAGACGCCCGCCCCCACCGACACCGGGTCGGTCTTTGCCGATGGCGAATGGCACAATGCTGCCTTCTACGCCCGCGCCGGCCTGAAGCCGGGCCACAAGCTGATGGGGCCGGCGCTGATCGTCGAACCGCACCAGACCATCGTCGTGGAGCCGGGCTGGCAGGCGGAGGTTACCGCCAAGGACCATGTGGTGCTGCGCCGGGTGGTTGCCCTCGACCGCGCCGCCGCCATCGGCACCAAGGCCGATCCGGTGATGCTGGAGGTGTTCAACAACCTGTTCATGTCCATCGCCGAGCAGATGGGCGTGACGCTGCAGAACACCGCCTATTCGGTCAACGTCAAGGAGCGGCTCGACTTCTCCTGCGCCGTGTTCGACGCCTCCGGCGCCCTCGTTGCCAATGCCCCGCACATGCCGGTGCATCTGGGCTCCATGGACCGGTCGGTCGAGACCGTGATCAAGCTGAACGCGGGCAAGATCGCGCCGGGCGACGTCTTCGCCCTCAACGCGCCTTACAATGGCGGCACTCACCTTCCCGACATCACCGTGGTCACCCCGGTGTTCGACGATGCGGGCAAGGAGATCCTGTTCTGGTCCGCCTCGCGCGGTCACCATGCCGATGTCGGCGGTTCGGCTCCGGGCTCCATGACCCCGCGCGCCACCAGCGTCGACGAGGAAGGTGTGCTGATCGACAACTTCAAGCTGGTCGACAAGGGGCATTTCCGCGAGCCGGAACTGATCGAGCTCCTGACCGACCACCCCTGGCCGGTGCGCAACGTCACCCAGAATGTCGCCGACCTGAAGGCGCAGATCGCCGCCAACGAGAAGGGCGTCAAGGAACTGCGCAAGATGGTGGCGCATTTCGGCCTCGACGTGGTGCAGGCCTACATGGGCCATGTGCAGGACAACGCCGAGGAAAGCGTGCGCCGGGTGATCGAGGCGCTGACCGATTCCACCTTCGAGTACCCGACCGACCAGGGGTCGGTGATCAAGGTGAAGATCACCGTCGACCGGGAGAACCGCGAAGCGACCGTCGACTTCACCGGCACCAGCGAGGTGAAGCCGAACAACTTCAACGCGCCGGAACCGGTGACCCGCGCGGCGGTGCTCTATTGCTTCCGCGTCATGGTCGATGGCGACATCCCGATGAACGCCGGCTGCCTGCGGCCGATCCACATCATCATCCCCGATGGCTGCATGCTGAAGCCGACCTATCCGGCCGCCGTCGTCGCCGGCAACGTGGAAACCAGCCAGCATGTCACCAACGCCCTGTTCGGCGCGCTGAAGGCCATGGCCAACAGCCAGGGGTCGATGAACAACCTGACCTTCGGCAACGACACCTACCAGTACTATGAGACCCTGTGCTCCGGCTCGCCGGCCGGTCCGGGTTTCAACGGAACCGATGGTGTCCACGTGCACATGACCAACTCGCGCCTGACCGATCCGGAGGTGCTGGAGTTCCGCTATCCGGTGCTCCTGGAGGACTTCCACATCCGCGAGGGCTCGGGCGGCAAGGGCAAATGGTCGGCCGGCAACGGCACCAAGCGCACCATCCGCTTCCTTGAGGAAATGGATTGCGCGATCCTCTCCTCCCACCGCACCCTGCCGCCGAAGGGCATGGAAGGCGGCGAGGACGGCCAGCTCGGCAAGACCCTCGTCCGTCGTCTCGACGGCACGGTCGAGGAACTGGCCGGCTGCGACCAGACCGTTCTGAAGGCGGGCGAGGCGGTCACCGTCATCACCCCGACCGCCGGCGGCTGGGGCAAGGCATAAGGGCAGAAACGCCCTCGCCCCGCCAACAGGCGGATAAACACATGACGCGAAGGCGGCGACGGCGAAAGCCCTCGCCGCCTTCAGCGTCTTTGGCGCCGGAACGCAAACGAGCCCCATTGGTCGATGACGTTGCAGCCAGACGCCCGCTCTCCCTATAGTCATCGCAAGGGCTGGCTTTGAAGACTCCTTCGAGGAGCGAGCTGTCCGCGCTTTCCTGTCACATGCCCCAATTCCGCGAGGTCGGCCATGACATCGAGTCTTTTCCTGCTTATTCAGGTGACCGATGCGCTTGAGCAAGCCGGTCTCAACTGCCACCTCTTTGGCGGATGGGCCGAGGAGGCACGCGAACTCCGGGCGCCCGGGCCACACAGCGACATCGACCTGCTTTTTGAGGCCGCCAACTTCTCTTCTCTGGAACGGGTGCTGGTCCGGGCCCTACCCGAGGCACAGCCCATCGCCGCCAAGCGCTTCCATCATAAACGCGCCTTTACATTCAAGGGATGTCTTGTAGAGCTGCTGCTCGCCACACCTGATGCCGAAAGGCCCTGCCAAACGCTTTTCTGGGGCGACACGCCGTATCGCTGGTCCGCCCCACTGGCCAGGCCGCTCGTTTTCGCGGGTCACGGGTTTTCCGTCGCCACCGCAGAGAACCTTGCCGGCTATCGCGCGGCACGCCTACGCCTCGCTCCAGAGCGATGGCGCGACCCTGCCTCCATCGTCCCAGCGTGATGCACCTCACATTCCATGCAGCCGGCGCCGGCCAGCGCCGCCCCTTTTCTTGCGCAAACAAGGGGAAAGAAGCTTCCTTTGCGCTGGTAATGCGCCGGGCGCCCTCCCATATGACGCACGTTGTTCTCGACTTGAACCTCGTGGAGGAAATCCCTGATGCAAGCTGCCGCCCGCCGGATGCGCAAGACGACAGCCGTTGTTGCCCTTGGAATCGCCGCTCTTTTTGCCGCCGTCGATTTTGCCGAAGCCCGGCGGGCCGGCAGCAGCGGCTTCGGCAGCCGCGGCGCCCGCACCTTCTCCGCGCCCGCCCCGACGAACACCGCCCCCGGCACCGCCTCGCCTGTACAGCGCACGATGACGCCGCAGCCCGCACAGGGTCAGCAGGCAGCACCCGGCGCCGCCGCCCGGCAGCAGCAGGCTGCGCAGCCCTCGCGCGGCCTTTTCGGCGGCATGGGTGGCGCCCTTCTTGGCGGCCTGCTGATGGGCGGTCTGCTCGGCATGCTCTTCGGCGGTGGCCTCGGCGGCTTTGCCGGCTTCATCGGCCTGATCCTGCAGGTGGCCCTGATCGGCTTCCTCGTCGTCCTGGCGATGCGCTTCTTCGGTGCCCGGCGCCAGCAGCCGGCGGCCGTGGCGGCCGGCGGAGCCCGTCCGGATTTCGGCGGCAACGCCGCAGACACGACACGCACGCCGTTCAGCTTCGGCGGCAACGGCGGCGATAGCGCCAGCGCCACCGCCTCGTTTCAGGCTCCGGTCATGGAAACGCCGTTCGAGCCGGAAGGAGCCGACTTCGACCGTTTCGAACAGATGCTTGGCGAGGTGCAGGAAGCCTACGGCCGCGAGGACTACGCCGCGCTGCGCCGTCTGGCGACACCCGAAGCCATGTCCTTCCTCGCCGAGGAGCTGGGCGAACTCGCCTCCGCCGGCAAGCGCAACAGCGTCTCGGACGTGAAGCTCCTGCAGGGCGACCTGTCGGAAGCCTGGAGCGAGGGCAATGACGACTATGCGACGGTCGCCATGCGCTTCTCCGCCCGAGACGCCGTCCTCGACCGCAACTCGGGCCAGGTTCTTTCAGGCAGCCTGGACGAACCCCAGGAAAGCACCGAACTGTGGACCTTCCGCCGCCGGAAGGGCGACGAATGGATGCTCGCGGCCATTCAAGGCACCGAGTAGGCTTCTCGGGCCTTTCACAACGACATCGGAAACCGCCCCGCCCGGGGCGGTTTTTGTGTCAGCCGAAGGCCAGCCACACCAGCGTCAGGGCGCTGAAGCCGATGGAGAAGAATGTCAGGGTCATTCCGCAGCCCCTGAACCGGTTCAGTTCATCGACCTGAGAGAGCCCGTAGGCGTGCAGGAGCCGCCCGCCAAGCAGCATCGTGCCAGCGCATGGACAAGCAGGCCCGGCGCGCCCTGAAGCTCTGCCAGCCCCATCAGCAGTAACGCCAGTGGACCCATCTTCGACACAGTTTCCCTGAACCCGGATGCGCCGCAACAGAACCGGATCGCCGCCATCCCCCAGGGCTGTCAGAGTCTTTGCCGGGCACACGCCACACGAGCGCTCAGGACCAGAAAAAACACTGCGAACAGCGCGGCATAAAGGGAAGTGACTCCGACCATTTTCCTGGCTCCCGGTTGCTTGCGGCTTCCCCCGCCCCTGTCGCCGGAGCGCGGACCGGGGGGGCGATGCCTATCTGCCGGTTGCGGCAAGCATCCAGTTGAGAATGAGCCGCCAGTCGGTCATGCGGATCGGCGTGCCGTGGGTTCCGGTCTCGAACAGCACGAATTTCGCCGGATAGGCGGGCGCCCGCGCCTTGAGCTGCTCGTAGTAGCGAGCCTGGGTCTTCCAATCATAGACCTTGTCCCAGCTGCCATGGCCGAAATAGATCGGCAGCCGGCCACCGCGAAAGGTCGCGCTACGGAGGAAGCTTTCGTCATAGGTCGACCCGAGCAGCAGCATCCCGCCCATCTTGCCCGCCACCTCCGGGCTCTTGGCCAGCCGCCAGCACAGCGCGCCGCCCATGGAACCGCAAGCGACGAACACCGGCGCGCTCGGCGAGGCCGCCGAATAGTGACGGATCAAGGCGGTGACATCGGCGGCGCCCCGGTCCTTGAAGTTCTTGACGTCGAGGGTCAGGTAGAGCCCATTGTTCCTCACCATCAGGTTCTTGATGCGGTTGAAATTTCCGCCGAAACTGACGTCATTCATGCCCTGGAACCGATTGCCGCCCTGCCCGTGAATGTAGATCACGATCGCCTTGGCACCACGCGGCCGGCCCACGCGCATGTAGGTGACCTCGCGGCCATTGGCCTTCAGCGTCAGGTCTTCCTGGGAGCTGCGCGGTCGCATGGAGACATATTCTCCGTGCACCTGCCGCTCCCACACCTTGTCGCGGCGGTGAATGTCCCGGCGCTTGTCATAGTCGACAATGACGAACGGATCCTCGGGCCGCCCGGACAAAAGCCCGGGGTAGTCGAACAGGCTGTCCTTGAACGGCGCCAGCCGGTAGCCGGCCTCCGCCTCCATGGCGGTGGCCGCGACAACAAGAGCGGCAAGCCCGATGGCAAGACGGCGAAGGGACAGCATCACGAACGGGCACTCCTTGGGCGTTCCCTGAATGGGGCATTCCATGAATGGCGGCGCCGGACCGTCGCGAATCGGGCCCAAGCATCGCCGCCGATCATGCGGTGGCGCGGGCCTGTTTCGCAAGCGCCACCAGACGCGGACGCAGCTCCCCCGCCTCAGCCAGCGGCGGTGTGAAGGCCAGACGGGCCACCTTGTCGCCGGCGGCCAGATCCAGCCCCTCCGGGTCCAGCGAGGTCAGCCGCCAGGCGCCTTCCCCGGCACGGGCGAGCACCCGCCCATAGAGCTCCACCGCCTCGCCATGGTCGGCATTCATATGCGCCACCGCCTCTTCCTCCATCGCCTGGAGCCGATCGAGCCCCCGGCGCGGAAGCAAGAGATCGCCCGGCTCCAACAGATACGCCTTGCCGAAGCCGCCGTTCAGGCTCGCCCGGTCGAGAGAGATGCGGAAGAACGCGAAATCCGGGAAGTCCACATAGAGCTGCGCCTTCGGATGGCGGGCGAGAAAGCGCCGGCGCACATGGCCGCACGCGGCGCTGTCCGCCGCGATCCGCTCGGCTCGCCCGACGAGGGTCAGACGTGGATGGGCCAGCGGGTCGCCCTTGCCCGGCTCTCCCACCAGCAGCGAGCAGCGGGCATCCGCCGCCAGGGCCTCGGTGTGCTGCGACAGGCGCGACACAAGCATCACCGGGGTGCCGTCCATCTCGGTGGCAAGCGCCACCCGGGAGGCAAACGGCGCCCCGTCCCGTGGATCGAGCACCGCCAGCGCCCCATGGCGGGCAAGCCGCACCAGCCGCCGCGCCAAGGCGCGCGCCTCATCGTCGGTGGGACGTATCACCGTGGTTTGATTTGCTTCGCTCACCCGCCACCTGTCATATTTACGAGGATCGCCGCACGATCGAGTGCGCTCCGCTCCATCCTTGCCGCCTCTGTCACCCGTTTTGCCCTGCAACACGCACTGGCGCAAGGCACGCGCGCAACAGCCCCCGGGAACCTGCCGGGCCACGCTCGCGCCATATTGAGGGTCATTCATCGCTTGCGGTGCCTCACCAACAACAGGGGACAAGATCATGAAAACCACAATGGCTGACCTGACCCGTCGCGGCAGGACATGGTGCGTGTGTGGTGCTCTGGCGCTGACCCTGGCGTTGCCGGCATCATTCGCTCCGCTGCCGGCACAGGCCGGGCCGGCCCGTCTCGCCACCGGCGATGCACCCGTTGTCCTGATCGGGGGCCGCGGACAGCGCCGCTATGGCGGCCCGGTGTACCGCGGACAGCGAAAGCACTATCGCGGATATCGTGGCTATCGCGCGCCCCGACACTATCGCCCCGGATATCCCCGGAACCATGCCTACCGACCCTACCGGCCCTATCGTCCCTATCCGGTCTACCGGTCCTATCGGCCTTACTACGGCTACAGATACGGATACGGATACGACTGGGGCGGCGCGGCCGCGGCTGGCATTCTCGGCGTCATCATCGGCCAAGGCCTCGGTCAGCCTCGCTACATCGACCCGCCGGTGCAGGTCCGGCGCGGGCGCTACGAGCCATGGACGCCGAGCTGGTACCGCTATTGCAGCCGCAAGTATCGCAGCTTCAATCCGGATACCGGCTACTACCTGGCCTATTCCGGTCGCTATCGCTTCTGTCGCTGACAGGAATGGCGCGAAGCTGAACACCAGATGAACAGCGGCCTCAGCAAGGGTTCAATGGCGCGATGGCACAACAGGGCCATCGTCACTCGAAGCTGACCGCCAAGGGAATGCCCAATGACCATCAAGCATGTGACTTCCTCCTGTCTCGCTCTTGTCCTGTCCACCGCACTGGTTCTGCCGACCCTGACCAGCGCCGAGGCGGGCGGAGGACGCAAGCACTGGCGCCAGCATGGCGGACACCACCAGGGGCACCGCCCTCACCGCCCGCGCCACCACTACAAGAAGAAAAACAACAACGATGTCGGCGCAGCCGTCGCCGCCGGGGTCATCGGTCTCGCCGCTGCGGCGATCATCGGCTCCGCCCTCAGCGCACCGGAGCCCATCGACCCGGATCCGGTCTATGTGCCGCCCCGCCCCCGGGGCTACGGCGGCCCGGCCCGGGCCGACCGGTACTATGACGACTATTACGATGACAACTACAACGCGCCGCGCGGCTATCGCCCCGCTCGTCCGGTCGTGGTTGGCCGCGCCGGTCCCGAGCCCTGGACCCAGGAGTGGTACCGCTATTGCTCGGCGAAATACCGCAGCTTCGATCCTCGCACCGGCCAGTTCACCACTTACTCCGGCGTGAAAAAGCTCTGCCGTTGACGGGCTTCCCCGCTTTCCGACACTCAGCGACACATGCGCCGTCCCACCAGGCGGCGCATGTGTCGTCTTCGCTCGCCTCTTCGCCCCCAAGCTTGATGAGGGTCAACGTGGGCGCGCGGTAAAACCGCTAGGACTTTCTTGTCGGCACCCGCTTGGCCGGCGCCGAACGTTGAGGGCAAGGGGCACTGACATGAACAAGAATAACGACGCCACCGGAACCACCGCCGCCGGAACGCCGACGGAGCAAGCAGCCCCCGACCCGGCCCCCAGCGACACAACGACGCCGGACGGCCACACGGTCGCGCCGGAGATCCCGGAAGGTCCGGCAGGCGCCGCCACCCCACAACCGGCAGCGGAGAGCGCATCCCGATCCGGGGGCGCGCGTCGCCACGCGCTTGCCGAAATGCGCCATGATCCGCAAGCGGTGCGCGAGATGTTCGAGAGCGGCACCTATCCCTATGCCGCCAGGATGCAGCGCAAGGTCTATGAACGGCAGAAGGCGGCCCTCCAGGTGGAGCTTCTGAAGGCCCAGCGCTGGGTGGAGGAGACCGGCCAGAAGGTGGTGCTTCTGTTCGAGGGGCGCGACGCGGCCGGCAAGGGCGGCACCATCAAGCGTTTCATGGAACATCTCAATCCGCGCGCCGCGCGGGTGGTCGCGCTGACCAAGCCTTCCGAGCGGGAACGCAGCCAGTGGTATTTCCAGCGCTACATCGAGTGGCTTCCCGCTGGTGGGGAAATCGTCTTCTTCGACCGCTCCTGGTACAACCGCGCCGGGGTCGAGCGGGTGATGAACTTCTGCTCGCCGAATGAGTATCTCGACTTCATGCGGCAATGCCCGCAGATGGAGCAGATGCTCGTCCAGTCCGGCATCCGACTGTTCAAATACTGGTTTTCCGTCTCACGCGAGGAACAGCGCCGGCGGTTCGGCGCGCGCGAGACCGATCCGCTGAAGCAATGGAAGCTGTCGCCGATCGACCGTGCCTCGATGGACAAGTGGGACGACTACACCGAGGCCAAGGAGGCGATGTTCTTCTACACCGATACCGCTGACGCCCCCTGGACCGTGGTCAAGTCGGACGACAAGAAACGGGCACGCATCAACTGCATGCAGCATTTTCTCGCCAACCTGCCCTACCCGAACAAGAACCTGTCGCTGGTGCGCGGTCCCGACAACCTGATCGTCGGCTCCAGTTCCCATGTGATCGGACGCGATACCCATATTCTCGGCAAATCCCTGCATCCGGACGCCAAGCGCAGCGGCTGAAACCGCGCCGCCGCTTGCGGCCGGTGCGGATATGGGCAACATCTTCCTGACAAGAGGGAGGAAAGCCGAATGTTGTCTGCACTTGACCTTGCGCGGGAGCTGGAAGCGGGGACCCTGACGCCCGACGCCCTGTTCGACCGGATCGAAGCCACCATTGCCAAGCGCGAAGACACGATCCGCGCCTTCACCTGCCGCGATCTCGCCGCCGCCCGGGCGGCGGCGCGCACCGCCACCGGCCCCCTTCGCGCCTTGCCGCTCGCGGTCAAGGACAACATCGACACCGGCGATCTCGTCACCGAATACGGTTCGCCGATCCATGCCGGCCATCGACCGGCGGTCGATTCCGCCATCGTCGCCCTGGCCCGCCGCCTTGGCGCGGTCATTCCCGGCAAGACGGTGACCACGGAGTTTGCCTTCTTCCACCCTGGCCCGACCCGCAACCCGCACGATCCGGAGCACACACCGGGCGGCTCCTCCTCCGGATCGGCGGCCGGCGTCGCCGCCGGTTTCTTCCCGCTCGCCCTTGGCACCCAGACCGGCGGCTCGGTGGTCCGGCCTGCCGCCTTCTGCGGTGTTGCCGGCTTCAAGCCCAGCTACGGCCGGCTGCCGGTGGTGGGCGTCAAGATCTTCTCCTGGTCCCTCGACACGCTCGGCCTGTTCGCCGCCTCCGTTCAGGACGCGGCCTTTGCCGCCGGCGTCCTGGCCGGGCGCGACTGGCGTGTCGACGGAGAGCTGTCCGCCGCTCCCACCCTTGGCATTCTGCGCCAGCAGCCCGGCGCCGAGGCCGACGAGCAGATGCAGGCCGCACTGGAAACGGCGATACGCAGCGCCGAGGCCTGCGGCGCCCGGCTCGTCGAACTCTCCCTGCCGGAGGTGTTCGCGGACGCCTTCAGGGCCCACAAGACCATTCAGGACTATGAGGCGGCGCGCGCGCTGGCGGCGGAGCGGGACCTGGCCGCAGACCAGCTCAGCGACCATCTGCGCCAGACCCTCGACGAAGGCTGGACCCTCACCGCCGCCGATTACGATACCGGCCAGGCAACGGCTGCCGACGCCCGCCGCGCCTGCCAGGATCTGTTCTCCGGCATCGATGCCCTGCTGCTGCCCTCCGCCCCCGGCGCCGCGCCCCGCGGGCTCGGCTCCACCGGCTCCTCGGAGTTCAACCGCATCTGGACGCTGATGGGGGTGCCGGCGGTCAACGTGCCCGGCCTTTACAACAACGCTGGCCTGCCACTTGGGGTACAGGTGCTCGGCCCCCGGAATGGCGACAAGGTGGCCCTTGCCGCCGCCGCCTGGCTGGAGGCCTGCCTCGGACGTGGGCAGGTCTGAGGAAGCGCGCAGGGCTCAGAATTTCGGCGCGGGCATCTTCATCTTGAGCGCCAGCGCCTTGAGAGCGGGGCGCATCGCCTCCTCCGTCATCAGACGATAGCGGTGCAGCGCTTCTCTTGAGGTCGACGAGGAGAGCCGCATCCGTTTGGCGCGCATCCGCACCACCTTTTCATAGACTTCATCGGAGACATTCGCGAACCGGCACAGCAGCATCAATGGCTGGTCATCCTCACGGAAGACGAGGGAGACGACCGCATTGTCCGGCCAGCCGATCTTGCGCGCAAGAAGCTGTCCCAGGTCGAAGGCCCGGTCCTTCTCGGCAAAGACCGTGACAATCTGCTCGATCGGCACCTTGCCGGCCAGCGCCCCGTCGATCAGTTGTTCGGTCTTCGACTTCGCCCCCTTGAACTCGCGAAGCTGAATCTCGACTTCGCGTGCCGCGCGCTCGGCAATCGCCTTGACCAGAACCTCGTTGTCGCCAAGGTCCTTGATCCGCTGTGCCAGTTCACGGGACAGAAACGGCACCAGTCGCTCCGCCGCCGCCGCCGGCAGGTCGGCCCGCTCGCTCAGGGCGATCTGCAGTTCCTCATCCTTGCGCGACCGGGCGACAAGAAGATCGAAGGAATTGGGGCCAAGATGGGCCGCATGATTGCGCGCCAGACTGTGCAGGACCTCCTGCTCCCCGGCAAGCGCGACAACCCGAGTGACCTCGCGGCTGAGCCTGCCGCGCCGGCACAACGCTTGCAGGTGACCGCCGGAAATGGAGCCGGCAATCTTCGCCAGGTCATCGTCTTCGAGAATGGGGGATTGCTCAAGAACGGGCGCGGCCACCGTCAGTTCCTCATCGGTGGCCAGAGCGCAGACCAGATCCTTCGGCGCGCCCGCATGGGCACAGATCCGCTTGGACAGGATCTCCCGCGCCGCAACCTCCAGTCGACCCAACACCCGAACGACGACCTCACCGAACAGCTGACTGACCCGCTCCCGCTCCTCCGCCTTTGCCTGACAAAACAAATCCGTAAGCGCTGCAACCAGAACGCCCGTACTTTGCGCGGACCCATCCCTTGCCAGTCCGGAAAGCTCGCTGACCTTCATCTTGCAACCCCTGCATCACAAACCATATGCCATGTTACGAAGGGTGAGTTTCCGTCCCGTTAATTCTCATCTACGGAGAATAAGTGTTCATTTTCAGTCGCATGAGCTTGTTACCCAACTTCAACTCGGCCCACCTCGAAACAGACCGGGAGGGAGAGCGGCATAAGCACACCGCGCCCTTGCAACGACCGCACTTGACCGATTCCACCGAGCGGCACCTATTCGAACGCCTGCATGCGTTCTTTGTCCGCAGAAAAAATCCGAGCCGGCGCGCGGCCAGATTTCTCCCGGAAAACCAACATTCTCGCCAAGGTCGATTGCGCGCAATGAGTGCATTTTTCGCAGCGCAACATTATTTTCGCTTTGACGAAAGCCGCCGGTAACATAAAGTTACGACGTGGATAGATAGCGGGAGGCTAACACATGTCACATGTCCGCAATCTGAATCTCATTGCGTTCTGCGCCGCCTTTGTCTTCGTTGGCGCAATTGTCGTCGGGCTTCTCTAAGGCGCAATTCATGGCGCCAACCATAACAACAGCCCGCTAACGCTCTCATCCCTTTGGTAAACGTCCTCGCCGCATTACGCGGCGAGGCGCCCCCTGGGTTCTCTCTACTTTGGCGTGCAGTACCGGTCCGGGCGGCAGGGCCCCGGTCAGGAATCCGATCGTGCCGGCCTCAGGCTGCGGCGAGCAGCCGGGCAACGGCTTCTTCAGCCTGCCGCTCAGCGGCCTCGACCTGCGTTTCTCCAAGCGTCAGCATCTGGTCCGCCGCCACGACCGTCACGTCGGTGATGCCGACAAAGCCGAGGATATGGCGCAGATAGCCCGAGGCGAAATCGATGTCGGAGCCGAGACCGGTGCCGGAGGAGGCAAAGGCAATGATGGCCCGCTTGCCGGTCAGAAGCCCTTCCGGTCCGTTTTCCGTGTAGCGGAAGGTGACCCGCGCGCGGGCAATCTGGTCGATCCACGCCTTCAGCGTCGAGGCGATGGCGAAATTGTAGACCGGTGCGCCGATCACCAGCACGTCCGCCGCCCGCAGTTCCTCCACCAGGGTATCGGAAAGCGCCAGGGTCTCTTTCTGCGCCGCGTTGCGCTCCGCCGGATCGGTGAAGTTGGCCCCGACCCAGTCTTCATTGATCTGCGGCAGACCACCCGACACGTCCCGGGTCACCACCGTGGCGTCGGGAGCGCCGCGCAGCAGATCCGCGACCACACGATCGGCAAGACGGCGGGTCACCGAAGCATTGCCGCGCACGGAGGATTCGATCTTCAGGATGGACAGGGGCTTTGACATCACGACATCTCCAATCAGGGGGTGCGACAAGCACCGTTCTCTGAACATGGAGATATGATGAAAAGAGCCGAAGGATTAGGGCTGTTTTCGTGAACGGTGTTTTCATGCCGCGCGGGCGCGCCGCGCGGCATGGCGTTTCGTCTCAAACACACACAAGCCGGTGGATTACTCCGCCGCCTCCATGCGCGCCGGCTCGTAGTTGAGGATCGGCGCCAGCCAGCGCTCGGCGGTGGCCAGATCCCAGCCCTTGCGCGCCGCATAGTCGGCGACCTGATCCCGCTCGATCTTGCCCACACCGAAGTAGTGGCTTTCCGGATGGGCGAAATAAAGCCCGGAGACCGAGGACCCCGGCCACATGGCGTAGCTTTCGGTCAGCTCGATACCGGCTGCCTCGGTGGCGCCCAGCAGATCGAACAGCGTCCGCTTTTCGGTGTGGTCGGGCTGCGCCGGATACCCCGGCGCCGGCCGGATCCCCTGATAGCGCTCGGCGATCAGATCCTCCGCCGACAGCGCCTCGCCAGCGGCATAGCCCCAAAGACCGGTGCGCACCATCTGATGCAGCCGCTCGGCAAAGGCCTCGGCCAGCCGGTCGCTGAGCGCCTGGGCGAGGATCTTGTTGTAATCGTCGCCAGCGGCCGCGTAGCGGGCGACAAGATCATCCTCGCCATGGCCGGAGGTCACGGCGAAGCCACCGACGTAATCCTTCACGCCGCTATCCGCATCGGCGATGAAGTCGGACATGGCGACATTGGCGCGCGCGCTGCCGTCCCGACTCATCTGCTGGCGCAGCGTGTGCAGGGTGGCCCGCAGCTCCGCCCGCTCCTCATCCGCATAGACAAGGATATCGTCGTTGCGGGCCGCCGCCGGCCAGAAGCCGACCACGCCCTTCGGCGACAGCAGACGCTTGCCGACGATTTCATCGAGCATCCGCCGGGCATCGTCGTAGAGCGCCTTGGCCGCCGGGCCGTAGCGGTTGTCGGTCAGCACCGCCGGATAGCTGCCCTTGATCTCCCAGGTGGAGAAGAACGGCGTCCAGTCGATCACCGCCGCCAGCTCTTCCAGCGAGACATCCGCAATCGCCCTGGTGCCGAGGAAGCTCGGGGCTTGCGGCGCGTACGCCTCGAAGGAGGGCCGGAACCGGTTTTCCCGCGCCTGGGCCAGCGAGCTGCGGCGCGAGGCACCGCGCGAGCGCGCATGGCCTTCCGCCACCTTGGCATAGTCGGCGCGCACCTCATCGATATAGGTGACACGCTGCTCCTTGCCGACCAGCTTGGAGACCACCCCCACCGCCCGGCTCGCGTCGGTGACATAGATCGCCTGCGAGCGCCGGTAGTTGGGATGAATCTTCACCGCCGTGTGGATCAGGCTGGTCGTCGCCCCGCCGATCAGAAGCGGCAGATCGAAGCCTTCCCGCTCCATTTCCCCGGCCACGTGGCACATCTCGTCCAGCGACGGCGTGATCAGTCCGGACAGGCCGATGATGTCGACCTGCTCTTCCCTGGCGGCCGCCAGGATCTTCGCCGCCGGCACCATCACACCCAGGTCGATCACCTCGAAGTTGTTGCACTGAAGCACGACGCCGACGATGTTCTTGCCGATGTCATGCACATCGCCCTTGACGGTCGCCAGGAGCACCTTGCCCGCGCTCTGCCGCCCCTCGCCGCCATTGGCCTTCTTCTCCGCCTCCATGAAGGGCATCAGATAGGCCACCGCCTGCTTCATCACCCGGGCGGATTTCACCACCTGCGGCAGGAACATCTTGCCGGCGCCGAACAGGTCGCCAACGACGTTCATGCCGTCCATCAGCGGCCCTTCGATCACATGCAGCGGCCGTTCCGCCTTGGCCCGGGCCTCTTCGGTATCCGCCTCGATGTAGTCGGTGATGCCATTCACCAGCGCATGGCTCAGCCGCTCTTCCACCGGCCACTCGCGCCAGGCCAGATCGACGACCCGCTGGGTGCCCCCCTTGCCCTTGAAACGGTCCGCGGCGTCAAGCAGCCGGTCGGTGGCATCGGCACGGCGGTTAAGCACGATGTCCTCGGCAAGATCGCGCAATTCCGGATCGAGATCGTCATAGATCGCCAACTGGCCGGCGTTGACGATGCCCATGTCCATGCCCGCCTGAATGGCGTGGTAGAGGAACACCGAGTGCATCGCTTCGCGCACCGGCTCGTTGCCGCGGAACGAGAAGGACAGGTTCGACACGCCGCCGGACACATGCGCATGCGGCAGGTTCTCGCGAATGAACCGGGTGGCATTGATGAAATCGACGCCATAGTTGTCGTGTTCGGCAATACCGGTCGCAACGGCGAAGATGTTCGGATCGAAGATGATGTCTTCCGGCGCCAGCCCCACCTTGTTGACCAGGATGTCGTAGGACCGCGCGCAGATCTCGGTCTTGCGCTTCAGGGTATCGGCCTGCCCGGTCTCGTCGAAGGCCATCACGACCACCGCCGCGCCGTAGCGCCTGACGAGACGCGCGTGCTGGATAAAGGGCTCCTCGCCCTCCTTCAGCGAGATCGAATTGACCACCGCCTTGCCCTGCACGCATTTCAGGCCGGCCTCGATCACCTCCCATTTGGAGCTGTCGATCATCACCGGAACCCGGGCGATATCCGGCTCGGCCGCGATCAGGTTGAGGAAGGTGATCATCGCTTCCTTGGAATCGAGCAGCCCCTCATCCATGTTGACGTCGATGATCTGCGCGCCGCTCTCCACCTGCTGGCGGGCAACGTCGAGCGCGGTGGGATAGTCGTCGTTCTTGATCAGCTTGCGGAAGCGCGCCGAGCCGGTGACATTGGTGCGCTCGCCCACATTGACGAAATTCACCTCCGGCGTGAGCACGAAGGGCTCCAGCCCCGACAGACGCATATGCCGCTCCGGCGTTGCCGGAACGCGCGGCTTGTGACTGGCCACCGCCTCGGCGATCGCCCGGATATGCGCCGGCGTGGTGCCGCAGCAGCCGCCGACGATGTTGACCAGACCGCTCGACGCGAATTCGCCGACCAGTTCCGCCATCGCCTCCGGGCTTTCGTCATATTCGCCAAACTCGTTCGGCAAGCCGGCATTGGGATAGGCACAGACCAGCGTGTCGGCGATACGCGACAGCTCGGCCACATGCGCCCGCATTTCCTTGGCGCCGAGCGCGCAGTTGAGGCCGATGGAAAACGGCTTGGAATGGCGCACCGAATACCAGAAGGCCTCCGGCGTCTGGCCCGACAGGGTACGGCCGGACAGGTCGGTGATGGTGCCGGAGATCATCACCGGCAGATCGACGCCCTTTTCCTCCAGCACCTCGTCGATGGCGAACAACGCCGCCTTGGCGTTCAGGGTGTCGAAGATGGTCTCCACCAGCAGAAGGTCGGCGCCGCCGTCGATCAGCCCGCGCACCGCTTCCGCATAAGCGGTCTTCAACTCATCGAAGGTCACCGCGCGAAAACCGGGATTGTTCACATCCGGCGAGATCGACAGGGTCCGGTTGGTCGGCCCGAGCGCACCGGCGGCAAAGCGCGGGCGCGAGGGATCGCGGGCGGTGACCAGATCGCAGGCCTCGCGGGCAAGACGCGCACCGACAAGGTTCAGCTCATAGGCCAGCGCCTCCATGCCGTAGTCGGCCTGGGCGATGGTGGTGGAAGAAAAGGTGTTGGTCTCGACGATATCCGCACCAGCCTCCAGATAGGCCACGTGGATATCGCGAATGCCTGGGCCCTGCGTCAGGTTGAGAAGGTCGTTGTTGCCCTTCACGTCCTGCTGCCAGTCGGCGAAGCGCTCACCGCGATAGCCCGCCTCGTCCAGGCGCAGGTCCTGGATCATCGTTCCCATCGCCCCATCGAGAACGAGGATCCGGTTGCGCGCAGCCTCGGTCAATGCGCGCGCGGGCGTCGTCTTGCTGGTCATGATGGTCTCAGGCCGCCTGCTGTTCGGAAGTCGCCGGGCGCACGCCCAGCATATGGCAGATCGCGAAGGTCAGATCCGCCCGGTTCATGGTGTAGAAGTGGAAATCGGTGATCCCCCGATCGACCAGATCCAGCACCTGCTCGCAAGCCACCGCCGAGGCCACCAACTTGCGGGTCTCGCTGTCCTGTTCCAGCCCGGCAAAGCGGCGCGCCAGCCAATGCGGGATCGAGGTGCCGCATTTGGCGGAAAACACCATGGTCTGCTCGAAGTTGGTGATCGGCAGGATGCCCGGCACGATCGGGATGGAAATGCCGGCCGCACGCACCTTGTCCAGGAAGGTCTCGAACAGATCGTTGTCGAAGAAATACTGGGTGATGGCGCGGGTCGCGCCCGCATCCACCTTGCGCTTCAGGTTGTCGATCTCCGCGCTCCAGTCGGCGCTTTCCGGATGACGCTCCGGATAGGCGGACACGGACACCTCGAAATCGGCGACCCGGCGAATGCCTTCAACCAGATCGGAGGCGTAGGCATAGCCATCCTCGCGCGGCCGATAGACCGCCCCGATCCCCTCCAGCGGATCGCCGCGCAAGGCAACGATGTGCCGCACGCCGAGGTCGGCATAGTCCCGCACGATCTCGTCGATCTCGCCGCGCGAGGCGCCGACACAGGTAAGATGGGCGGCCGGCGCCATCGCCGTTTCCGTCAAGAGGCGGGAGACGGTGCGATGGGTGCGCTCGCGGGTCGACCCCCCGGCCCCATAGGTGACGGAGACGAAGGACGGATCGAGCGGCTGCAGCCGCTCCACGGCGGACCACAGCTTGGCCTCCATCTTGTCGCTCTTCGGCGGGAAGAACTCGAAGGAGACGGAGACGGCGCCGGGGTTGCCCAGCTCGAAACGGCGGAACTTGTCCGGGGATGTCATGTCAGGCAACCTCTTGGGCTGGGTTCAAAACAGGCAAATCGCTGACGACCCTGGGGTCGCGCGCCAGCCAGATGGTGACGGTAAGGTGTTCCTTGTCGTGACTGTCGGGAACGAGATCGCGGGTCTTCACCAGATCGAGCCCCGCCTCCCGCAGCCAGCGACGCATCTGATCCTGGGCGAAGCCGAGCCGGCGGTGCGCATGGGCATCGCGCAAAAACTCCAGCCCGTGCGGCGCGAAATCGACGATCAGCATGCGCCCGCCCGGGCGCAATGCCCGCGCGGCCTCGCCGATCGCCCGGCCAGGGTCGTCGAGATAATGCAGCACCTGATGGATGGCAATCAGATCGAAGCTCTCCTTCGGCACGTTCAAGGCGTAGATGTCGCCGTGTCGCACCTGTGCATGCCGCAACCCCTGACGGTCCAGATTGGCGCGGGCCACCGCCAGCATGTCATGACTGGCATCAAGCCCCAGCGCGCGGGCATACTGATCGGAAAACAGCGACAGCAGGCTCCCCGTGCCGGTGCCCAGATCGAGCATCGCATCAAACGGGCGCGTGCCGACCGCCTCGCGGATCGCCTTCTCCACAGCCTCTTCGGGCACATGCAGCGAGCGTTCCTGATCCCAGGTCTTGGCGCGATTGGCAAAATAGGCCGCCGCCTCCTCCGCCTTTGCCCGGCGCGTGGCGGCAAGCCGCACCCGGTCGGCGGAAAACAGCGCCTCGTCCGGGTCGAGCCGGGTCAGCAACAGCCGGGCAAGATCGCCCATCGGTCCATCGCCGAGCCGATAGTAGACCCAGGCCCCTTCCGGGAAGCGCTGGACCAGACCGGCTTCGGTGAGCAGTTTCAAATGGCGGGAAATGCGCGGCTGGCTCTGCCCGAGGATCGCGGTCGCGTCCTTGACCGTCAACTCGCCATCGGCCAGCAGGGCCAACAGGCGAAGCCGGGTCTCCTCGCCGACCGTGCGCAGGCCTGCGAGCAACTGGTCCGCGCTCAACAGCGGTGCTGTGTCCATCTCAGAATCCCTCAGGAAGATATAAAGATATCTTTATACCTAAATTGAGGAGAGATCAACCCCGTCACTGCTCCGGCCGCAGCACCGCATGGCGTGTGAACACCGCCCCCGTATCCAGTGGTCGGGTCTCCAGCAGCGCGAGCCGCTCGCGCTGGCAGTGCCCTTCGAACAGCCGGGACCCGCCGCCGAACAGCATCGGCAGCGTCAGAAGCCAGTATTCGTCGACCACCCCGGCGCGAATGGCCGTCTGGGCGAATTTCGCCCCGGCGAACACCACCATGTCCCGGCCCGGCCTGCCCCTCTCCGCAGCCACCGTATCGACGAGGCTGGCGGAGGCGATGACCGAGTTTTCCCAGGCGGTGGCATCCTTGAGCCGACGGGAGAAGACGATCTTGCGCGAGGCGTTCATGAAGGCGGCCAGACGCTGCTGCGCCGGCGAGGCGCCGGCCTCCCGCGCGGCGGCGGGCCAATGGGCCGCCATCAGTTCCCAGGCGGCCCGTCCATAAAGCAGGGTGTCGAACCGCGCCACCATGCTGTCCGTCCAGCCATCGAGATCCGCCGACCAGTCCGGCGCGATGAACTCGCCGCCGGGCGCATCGACAAACCCGTCGAGACTGATCACCATCGACAGGACAAGCTTGCGCATTTCCAGCCCTCCGCCCCCGCCTTTCCGGCAACCCGACCGGTGCGGGGCCAGGCTCCACCGGCCGGGTCAGCGCCGGTTATCGCCCGTCATTGCTCGCCGCACTGGCCTGTCCGGCGGCCTGCTGCTGTTCGATCGCCGGCAAGGCGGCCCCGCCGATCGCCTTTTTCTCCTCCTCGGAGAACTGGCGCGGATCGTCCGGATCCTGCGACACGCGCACGGTCACCTCGCGATGGGCGAAGTGAATACCCTCGCGTTCGCACAGATCGCGAATGCCGGCATAGACCACCTTGCGCAATTCGAACTGCTGCCCCGGACGGGTCATGAACTTGACCCGGACGATCATCGCCGAATCCTCAAGCGCCGTCACCCCTTGCGATTTCACCGGCTCCAGGAACTTCGGACCGTATTCGGGATGCTCCAGCAACTCCTGGCCGAACTTCTTGATCAGCTTGCGCATCCGCTCCACATCCGTGTCGTAGGTGACGCGGAAGGCCAGCTTCATCACCGCCCAGTCGCGGGAGAAGTTCTTGACGAACTGGATCTCGCCGAAGGGGACCGTGTTGAGCGGGCCATTGTGGTGACGCAGCTGCATGGAGCGGATCGAGATCTTCTCCACGGTTCCCTTCACGCTGCCGATGTCGATGTACTCGCCCTTGCGGAACGCATCATCGAACAGGAAGAACGCGCCGGAAAAGATGTCCCGGATCAGGGTCTGCGCGCCGAAGCCGACCGCCAGCCCGACGACGCCGGCACCGGCAAACAGCGGCGCGATGTTCACCCCCAGCTCCGACAGGGCCAGCATGGCGGCAATCGCGACGATGCTGATCAGCAGGAAGTTGCGGAACAGCGGCAGCAGGGTGGCCAGCCGGGTTTCGCCCTTACCGCCGATTTCCCCTGTATCCTCACCCGGCTTGCCGTTGCCGTTACCGGTCTCGCGGGCGATCTGCCGGTCTATGGTGATCGCCACCGCGTGATAGGCCATGTAGCTGGCGAAAATCACCAGCGAAATCTCGAACAGATTGGCCACCAGGAACCGGTCGTCCGCCAGCGGAACCCCCCAGCGGATCAACAGGAACCCGACGGCGACGGCAATGGAGAGAATGGCCGCGCCATGGTCGAGCAGGTGCCGATAGGGCGAGCGGGCGTTTTCCGCATCCAGCGCCTCCGCCTGCGCCTGTGCCTCTGTCGCCTCCGCCTGCGCATCTTCCGCGCCAAGGGCGGTCTCGGTCGCGCGGGCGACTTCCGCCTCGAACTTCTGGCGGGCCTTCTCGGTATCAAGGCGAGGCAGCAACCACCGGTCGATCAAGAGAACGAGGACCCCGTAAAGCACGCTGCCGAGCAGCGCCGCCATCACCGGCGCGGCGACCAGTCCGAGCGCGGAAGGCTGGTCCAGCAGCACCCGCACCACCGAAATCGCAAGGGCAGCGAGGAAATACACCAGCACCAGAGGCAACCAGAGCAGCGCCAGCACCCGGCGCCAGCCGATGACCGACGCCTCCGCCTGCGGGTCCCCCACCAGGAGCCGCCCCAACGGACGGCGATACAGGACAATGACGACTGCCAGCAGAAGGCAGGACACAGTCACGGTGCCGATCAGGGCCAGCTTGTGCGCGCTCGCCTCAAGCCCCATTGCCGCCATCCAGTTGCACACGCCCATGGCGGCAAAGGTGATGAAGGACACACCCATCAGCCAGCGATACAGGCCATGGGCATCCCGGTCGCCCATCGCCACCATTCGATGTGCGGAACGGTCCGGCGCAAGCACGTTGAGAAAGACGATGCGCAGCAGCAGGAACACAAGAAGCGCTTCCAGCCCGGCAAACACCGAGATCCGGCTCGGCGTATGTCCGGAGACAAGCAAGAGCGCGATCAGCACCGACACGAGCGCGAAGGCGGCAACGCCAAGGCCCATGCTCAGAGCCCGGCTGAGCAGATAGCCGATCTTTCCCGCCCGGTGCTGCGGCTCCGGATCATAGAGGCGGAGAAACCGCGCGCTCGCCCAGCGTTCGCACAGATGCAGCGCCGCCAGGCCGATGGCCGCTGACAGGACCAACACCAGAACGACCGTCGTGAGCCAACCAAGCGTGCCATCGGGAGACTGGGAAAGGAGAACGGATGTCGACAGTTCCGAGAAATTCTCGGCGGAGCGCAAGGTCTGCTCCAGGGCGTCCCGAACCTGGAACATGAGCTTCATCTGCTCGCCGCCACCGGGGAGCATGGAGGGAGCGGGCATCGTGGTGCCCGTGGCCTTCACCTCCTGAGCCGCAAGAGGGCCGCCAGCCGTCATCATGAAAAGAAGCGAGCAAGTAAACGCCACCGCCGCTATCGGCAGTTTGCGTAGACACCCACTGAAGACCTGTTGAAAAAATCTCATGACGACCCCCAACATTCGGCGTTGCAATCCAGTATTGCACACGCCGTCGCGTCAGGCGTAGAAAAAACGCCTGAAGAAAGGGTTATCAGACCGCTCTTCAGTGTGAATATTCAACGACATCGACCAGGCGCGACCTGAGGGTCAGACCCTAGCAGGCGATCCGGCCGCGCCACTGGTCGAGCAACAGCCGCGCCGACTTGACGTTGAGGGTCGCGTAACGGTCAACCGCCTGCTTCCGCCGCTCATCCGGCAACCGATGCCGCCAGGGCCCGATCGCCAGAAGCCTCTGAACGGTTTCCGCTGAGAGCCCACAGGCCCGGGCCACGACCAGGAACGGGTCGGTGTCGATCCGCACCATCCAGTGCATGGCCTCTTCAAGACCGATATCGCCGAGGACCGAGAAGGTCGCCACCACCTCGGCAAACCGGTCCTCGTCGATGAACCGCAGCAAGGTTCCCTCGTCGATCCCCTCCCCCCGGGCCAAGGCCTTCACCCGGCCCATCGCGGTCTCGAAGTCGTAGCGTTTCAGCCAGTAGTCATTGGACATACGCTGCGCGGCGATCCGCGCCGCCTTCGGCAGGTCATCCCGCGTAGCGGCATCGCCGCCACTGAACAGACGCACCCGCACCCGCTCACTCGCAAAGGACGCGAGCGCTGCGATATCCTCTTCACCCAAGTCTCCACGTCCGGCCAGCGCGAGCTGCAACTCTTCATCGAGGCCAGAGGCCTCCAGCAGCCTGTCCACGCCCGCGCGCGACAGGCTCGCCCCCTCGTTCGCGGCAACCGCCCGCTGCACGCCCGCGCTGCCGGTCTTCACCAGCACATCGGTGACCAGTTCGGACAGCACCTCGCGCGCGGCAATCGCCAGCCGATGATCATCGCCGTTGCTTTCGGCAATCTGCACAAGATCCCGGTCACGCAGGATGGTCGAGCGCTCCAGCAGAGGGCGAGCCACACCGATCTCGTCACCGGCCAACCGGCGCACGGTCTGCTCAGGAGCACGGCGCAGGGCGGCCAACTGCCTGGCCATGAACTCCCGCGCCTGCGCTTCAACCATCTCGGAGAGACGGTGCAATACCGAATCGTAGATTTCCATCTGCTCGTCCGAGCAGCTCTCGGAGGTGAGAGAAAACAATGCCGCAACGTTCTGCGCCAGCTCATTGCGACGCGACATATCCCCGTCCCGCGCCAGCGCTTCGAAGTTCACCAACTCCGTATTAGGTAGGTTCGACATCGTATCATCCTGAGGGCCGAAGAATCACAATGTCATTACTACATAAGACACGTGAATGAAAATTCACAGCAGAAGCTGAAATTTAATAGTTATTTTAAACGAAATCAGACTTAGAATTGGAATTATGATTAATAGAACTACTCTTAAAGTTGCATAAAATGATAATGAATTAAGGATAAATACGGAGAGGCGCTTGATCAGAAACCAGAGCAAGCCGCCCCATCCTGGCAGGTGGACACTGGGGCAGCGTCCCGCACTCCCCGACAAGCAGGGTCTCAACGGCGCCGCCTGGCCACAAGCAATGGCGCCGCGCGCGCCTGCGCCCACTCTCCCAGCCACATCCCGCCGCGCCGCACCGCGCGCGCCGCTGGCTGTTCGATCCATCCGGTTATGACCAGCGCCGCGCCGCCCAGCGCGACGGCCAGCACCAGTGCGCTTCCCGCACCGCCCAACACCGGCCCGAGCAGGAAAAACATCGCATAGCCGATGTGCTGATGCAGGAGATAGAGCGGATAGGTCATCCGCCCGGCCACCGCGGCGGCCGCTGTCGGCCCCTCCGGCAAGCGCAGGCGCGACAGCCCGAAAAACAGCAGCAACGACCCCAGAACGAGGCCGGCAACCGTCAGCGGATCGAACAGCTCCCCGCCATAGACCGCAGGCAGCCGCGCCGCAAACAACACACCGCCGGAGATCGCCTGCACCAACGCGGCGGCCAGCACCACCCGCGCCCCAGGGGCCTGGCGTTCCGACGCGCGCAGCATCATGCCGAACACGAAGAACCCGGCGAAATCGGTCAGGAACAGCTTGCGCAGAAGGCCACTGCCGATCACTGCCTGGTCGAGCGCGGCAATCACCAGCCAGACGATGGCGATGGCCACCGGCCAGCGCTGCCAGAGACCGCAGGCCATCAGCAGCGCCACCCAGCCATAAAACAGAATTTCCACCACGATCGACCAATAGGCGCCATCCATGAACGGCTGGCCGAGAAACGGCGCCGCCATGGTCAGATTGGCAAGATACTGCGCGGCCGTGATCGGAAAGCCGAGCCCGGGCACCAAGAGCGTCACCAGCGCGGTCAGGCTCATGCAGACGACGAAGCCCGGCCACAACCGCGCGAAGCGAGCGACCGCGAAGCCATAGGCGCCGCGTCCTTCGGTCGAAATGCTGATCACATAGCCGGAAATGGCAAAGAAGACGGAGACGCCGAGATAGCCATAGCGTGCGAAACCGCCGGGCGCGCCAAAATCGGCTGGCCCCGCCTCGCCGGTGACCTGCATCCGGAAGCCAAAGTGAAACCAGGCAACAGCCGCGACGGCGACAACACGCAGAAGGTCGAGCCCTGGTCGCCGTTCACTTACCGCCATGGACGCACCTCCCGCCTCTCGCGACCAAAACCAGCGTCGCAGATGGCGGCCAGTGTCGCGGCCAAAACTTAAAGGCGCCTCAACCGAAAACCGCGGCAGCTTGCGCCGCCGCGGTTCGGAAGAAGGAGCAGGGTCTTTCGCCTTGGCCTATTCGGCGGCGTCGCGTGCGCCCGCCGCAGCGGCCAGCGCCGCCCGGACCCCGTCGCCATAGGCCTTGTCGACCTTGTCCAGATGCCCAAGCTGGCGATCGATGATCGACTGCGGCACCCCTTGCATCGCCGCCGCCGTATTGGAGAACAGGCGGCTTTTCTGGCCGTCGTCGAACAGGTTGAACAACGCCCGGACCTGGACGTAATCGTCATTGCCATCCCGGTGATTGTAGCGCTCCGCGTCGCCGGAGATGCGCAAGGGCGGCTCGGCGTAGGCCGGATCCTCGGCCGCGCCGTTCATCGAGTTCGGCTCGTAATAGGCATCGACATTCCCGGTCTGCTGACCGAAGAAATTCATGCTGCCGTCCTTGTGGTAGTGGTGCACCGGGCATTGCGGCCGGTTGACCGGCAGCGCCTCGTAATGGGTTCCCAGCCGATAGCGATGGGCATCCGCATAGGAGAACACCCGCGCCTGCAGCATCTTGTCCGGCGAGAAACCGATCCCCGGCACCTTGTTGGACGGGGAAAAGGCCGCCTGCTCGATCTCGGCGAAATAGTTCTCCGGATTGCGGTTCAGCTCCATGATGCCGACCTCGATCAACGGATAGTCGCCATGCGGCCAGACCTTGGTGAGATCGAACGGATTGTACGGGGTCTTTTCCGCATCCGCCTCCGGCATCACCTGGATGCACATGCGCCACTTCGGATAGTCGCCCGCCTCGATGGAACCGAACAGGTCTTCCTGATAGCTCTCACGGGTCGTGCCGACCACATCGGCCGCCTCTTCATTCGTCAGGTACTTGTGCCCCTGCATGGTCTTGAAGTGGAACTTCACCCAGAACCGCTCATTGTCGGCGTTGATCATGCTGTAGGTGTGCGAGCCGTAGCCGTTCATGAACCGGGGGCTCGGCGGCAACCCGCGATCGGACATCAGGATCGTCACCTGATGCAGGCTTTCCGGCGACAGCGACCAGAAATCCCACATCGCCGTTGCCGAGCGCAGGTTGGTCTTCGGGTGACGCTTCTGGGTGTGAATGAAGTCGGGGAACTTGTAGCCGTCGCGGATGAAGAACACCGGCGTGTTGTTGCCGACCAGATCCCAGTTGCCTTCCTCGGTGTAGAACTTCAGCGCAAAGCCGCGCACGTCGCGCTCCGCATCCGCAGCCCCCTGCTCGCCGGCAACCGTGGAGAACCGCGCCAGCATGTCGGTCTTCTTGCCCACCTCGGTAAACAGCTTGGCCTTGCTGTAACGGGTGATGTCATTGGTGATGGTCAAGGTGCCATGGGCCCCCCAGCCCTTGGCATGCACCACCCGCTCGGGAATGCGCTCCCGGTTCTGATGCGCCAGCTTTTCCAGGAGCTGATAGTCTTCCATCAACAGCGGCCCGCGGGGACCGGCGGACAGCGAATTCTGGTTGTCGGAGATCGGCGCACCGGCCGTCGTCGTCAAAACGGGCTTGTCACTCATGGTCAGTCTCCCTCATGTCGGGCGCCGCTCCCCCAGTTGGCCGCGTCCCGGATCTTGCAAGGACAACCATGGCACAGGCAGGATGATCAGCACCAATCGCATTGAAATCGCCTCTTGATAAGTTTATCTGATAACCATGATCACGCTCCGCCAACTCCGCTATTTCGAGGCGCTTGCCCGCCACCGCCATTTCGGCCGCGCGGCGGAGGCCGTCGCGGTCTCCCAGCCGGCGCTGTCGATGCAGATCAAGGAGCTGGAAACGACCCTTGGCATTGCCCTGGTGGAACGGCGTCCGAATGCGGTGCGGCTCACCGCCGAAGGAGAGGAGATCGCCCGTCGCGCCAGCCGCATCCTGTCCGAAACCCGCGACCTGATCGACTATGGCCGCCATGCTGGCGAAGTGCTGACCGGAACGCTGCGTCTCGGCATCATCCCCTCCATCGCGCCCTATCTGCTGCCGCGCATTCTGCCCGCCCTGACCCGCGCCTACCCGAATGTTGATCTGAGGGTCCGCGAAACCCTGACCGAAGCGCTTGTCGCCGAGTTGAAGCAGGGCGACCTGGACGTGATCCTCGCCGCCCTGCCCGTTGGCGGCCCCGATCTGGAGACGCTGCTTCTGTTTGCCGACCGTTTCCTTCTGGCCGTGCGCGCCACGCCGGAGCTGGACGAGCGCAAGCGGATCGACCCGGCGTCCGTCGACGGCGGCTCGCTGTTGCTGCTGGAAGAAGGCCATTGCCTGCGCGACCAGGCCTTGAACTACTGCGAGGGATTGCGGCCCTCGACCCGTTCCACCTTCGGAGCGACCAGCCTATCGACCGTCATGCAGATGGTTGCGGCCGGATACGGGGTGACGTTGCTGCCCGAAATCTGCGCCCCGCTTGAAGTCCGCGACGACCGGGTGGCCCTGCTGCGCTTCACCGAACCGCAGCCACGCCGTTCCGTCGGGCTTGCCTGGCGCCGCTCCTCCCCGCGCAAACAGGATTTCCTCGCCCTTGGCGACTGCATCACGACCGCGCTCGATCTAGCCGCCTAGAGGCATTTCGGACGAAAGCCGCTTGGCTGTTGCTGGGAACAGCGAAAGTCCCCGTTTCCCCGCGCCAAACGGTCAGAACGCCCCTGTCTCTTGCGTCGCGGCTGCATTGGCACAAGGCTTAAAGGATCGCGCATATTTCTTCGGCGTCACCCCTGCCGAGCGTTTGAAGAAGGAAATAAACGCGCTGTCGCTGGCGAACCCCAACTCTTGCGAGACACAGGAGATGGATGTGCCGGCCACCAGGAGCTCATAGGCTTTCAACAGACGCCATTGCTGCCGCCATTCTTGATAGGACATACCTGTCTCGCGCCGGAATATCCGGCCGATGGTCTTCTCGCCCGCGCCCACCTCACATGCCAGTTGCCCAAGCGGCGGCGGCAGGCTGGCCGTATCCAGTCGCGCCAACCGGGGATCGGATGGCAACGGCAAAAGCGTGGGAACGCGGGGCGCCCTTCGGATCTCATCCATGCACACGGCAAGCAGATTCCCGGCGACGCCCATGGTCCAGTCCGCATCCAGAGGCGCTACCGCGATGCGTTCAAGCGCCGCCTGCAGAATATCGGAAACTTCAAAGACTTCGATCTGCAGGGGCATATCCTGCGCAAAGGTGGGGTGGAAATAGACCGACCGGTAGTCAACCGCCGATCTCATCTGGGCGCGGTGCACCAGGCCTGCCGGGATCCAGACTGCACGGGTCGGCGGCAGGAGGCAGAGCTTGGCGTCAAGGGTGATCGTCATACACCCCCTGCGGGCGAACAACAGCTGCGCCATCCGATGCGCATGCGAGCCTGAATCGTGATGCGACAAATCTCTGGCAGCAATGCCAAACACCGGCTGACCGACGCTGTCAGGGTCGAATTGGGATTCCCGATCGAGCCACATCATGATCTGTCCGATTTGAGAAGTTTTTTGTCCAAATGTTTATAACCAACCAGAATCGTTAAAGCTATAGGGAGACCTCCTGCAAGCCTCTAGGAGGGATTATGCCCAGAAGACCGAACATGTTCCTTGCGGTCGCACTCCTCATGTTTCCGCAAGTGGTTGAAACCATCTACAGCCCTGCGCTGCCAAGCATCGCAAAGGCCCATGGCGTTTCCACATCGACGGCCAGCCTGACGCTTTCGTTGTATTTCCTAGGGTTTGCGGCGGGCGTCATCTTTTGGGGACGCCTGTGCGATCTGGCGGGACGCCGACCGTCGATGCTTCTGGGCCTGTCAGTCTATGGCCTGGGCACACTGGCTGCGCTCTTGAGTTCCGACTTTCCGATATTGCTTGCGGCCCGGATGGTGTCGGCATTCGGCGCGGCGGTTGGCTCTATCGGTACGCAGACCATTCTGCGTGATCGATTCCAGGGGGCGGAACTGACAAGAGTGTTCTCCCTCGTCGGTATCGCGATCGCGATCAGCCCGGCGCTTGGAATGGCGGCAGGTGCGCTGATCGCCAAACTGGCGTCTCACAAGGGAGTCTTCTTCGCCCTGACAGCGCTGGCCTTCTGTCTTCTGGTCTGGACAGCCGTGAGTTTACCCGAGACACGTCGCACCGAGCACGTTCCCCCCTCGCTTCGGGCGACGATAGCGGACATGTTCCAGGACCGACATATCTGGCGGTCCGCAGGTCTGGTCGCCCTCCTGAACCTGTGTCTGTTCAGCTACTATCAGCTGGCGCCCTTCTACTTTGAAGACCTCGGATACTCCGCAATTGCCACCGGATACAGCGGGGTGGTCCTGACCGCCGGCACCCTGGCTGGCGCCGTCTCAAACCGGACATTGCTGCAGTATGGCTGGCGGCCGGATCGCCTGGTCCTCGCCGCCTGCCTGCTGATCGTGATTGGCGGGCTTCTGGTAGTCAGCCTCAACGCCAGCATTCTGTTCGTCGCGCCAGTCGCAATCGTCGCATTTGCCTTCGCCGTGGCCATTCCCAATGTTCTTGCACCAGCGCTACAGGCCTACTCAAACCGTCTTGGAACTGCCGGGGCGGTTTTCGGGCTGATCTACTATCTGCTCATCGGAGGGGGGCTGTTGGTGTCTGGTGCCGTACAGAATCTCGGGGTCGTATTCTCGGTTTCCGGCATCTGCGCATGTGCTCTGGCTGCAGGCGCCCGGCAAAAGGCCGTTGCACACACGGCGGCATGACAAGCGCCCTTGCCTCTCTCGAAGCCGGGCCTCCGCGCGGCAGGTGTCGATAAGGCGCCGGCTCTCCAGCGGCGGACAAACGCTGAGACCTCACGGCCGGTTGCCTTGCCGTCCCGCAACCGGCCCTCATCGCATCGTCCCTTGCGCGCAGATAAACGGTTGCGCAATGGCCTCATCACCCTCAGTATAAACGACAATATTCTTTGGTTCCCATCGGGCAAGCCCTTGCGAGCCCCCGGCCTCAAGCCGGCCCCCACGGGGATCGTCACTGGTGCTTCCGCGCCGCCCGGATGGATACCTCTCATGTCTTGCGATCATCGGCTTCAGTGCCCTCGGTCAAGTGCGAATTGCCGGCGAGACCCTCTCGCCGGCACCGTCCTTGACTGTGCTCCGCCTCCCGCCCGACACCTGCCGGACACGCCCCTGTCCGGGCCAGGGGGAGCGCTCGACCGATGACCGGGACAGCCGCCGCCCCCCACCAGAGATACGCCGTTCTTTTCGATGTGCTGGACCGCCAGGCGCGCGCCGCCATTCTTCTGGATGCGGAAGCGGCAGTGCGCGCTGTCAACGAAACGGCCCGAGGCTTCCTGCGTCAGGCAGCCAATCTGTTCGTCGAGTGCGAACGGCCGCCCGAACGGCTCGAATTCGCCCACCCCCTCACCCAACGCACATTCCTTGACGCCCTGGAAAAGGTCCGCCAGCCCGAGCCCCCCGCTTCCATCGCCCAGTGCGAATTCCATGTGCCGCGCAGCCTCAACGGCGACCGACCGATGTTCGGCGAGCTTCTGAGTTGCCAACCGCCGGCCACGCCTGGCGGAACCGATGTGCTGTTGATCCTGACGCGCCTCGATGGCCCCTTGCCCAATCTGGAGCGGCGCCTGCATTCCGCCTTCAACCTGACCCGGCGCGAGAGCACGGTGGCGGCGCTGTTGACCCAGCCGCTGACGGAAGCCGAACTGGCCGCTACCCAGGGGATCAGCGTCAACACCTTGCGCACACATCGCAAGAACATCTACGCCAAGCTCGAAGTCGCGAGCCGCAATGAGCTTTCCCTGCTCCTGGCGCGCCTCGTCTGACTGAGAGCCGGACCGAAGACATCGGCTTCGCGCGCTCAAGAAATTCTTAAGAGCAACCCAGGATAGTGCCACTCGACTGATTTCAACAAGGCGCGTCACAATGAGACGAACGGCACATCCCGCTGCCGCGAAGCGACAGGAAGCGGAGGCCACCTCCCGGCATCAGGCGTATCTTTCCGGTGGCGACCGGCTCCGTGACAGCCTGCAGGACATCCTCTCCCTCGCCCTGACCCTGTTCGACGCGCCGGTCGGCATGATCGCCATGGCGGAGGCGAGCTCCTACCGTGTCCTGGCGGGCACCGGGACCGACCTCACCACGTTTCCAAGGACTGGCAGCCGCTGCGACGCCGCCATTGCCGCCGGCCGTGCGCTCGTTCTCGCCGACGCCAGCAAGGACCCGCGCTTTTGCGGGAACGCCTGCCTTGAACTGCATCCGGAACTGAATTTCTTCGCCGGCACGCCACTGATTGCACCCGACGGCTATGTCATTGGCGTGCTTTGCGTCAATGACCGTCCGAGCCGCCCGGGTGTATCCGACCACACCCTGTCCGCGTTCGCGGCCCTTGGCCGACTGGCCACCGACCGGCTGGAACTGGCGCGCAAGGAGCGCATCCTGCGGCAGGCCGAGATCAAGGCCCGCTGGGCGGAACGGCAGGCGCAGCAGGCGCGCCGTCGGCTTCAGGATGCGCTCGACATCATGCCCGGCGCGGTCCTGTTCTGCGATCCCGATGACAAGGTCGTCCTGTGGAACCAGGCCTTCGAGGAGCTCTATCCGGAGAGCGAGGGCCTGTTGACCCCGGGAACCTCCTTTGAGGAGGCCACCCGCCGCTGCGTGGAAAGCGGGCTGCACCAGGAGGAGATCGACGACCCCGAGGTCTGGTTGCGCCAACGTCTCGCCCATCACCGGGCGCCGCATGCAAATTTCGAGCAGCGGCTGAAAGATGGCCGCTGGATGCGCTACGACGAGAACCGGATTTCCGACGGCAGCACGGTCAGTGTGCGCATCGACATCACCGACCTGAAGCGGCGCCAGGAGACCTTTCGCGCCCTTTATGACAGCAATCCCGTGCCGATGGTCGTCGTCGACGCGCAAACCCTGCGGTTTCTGTCCGCCAATGACGCGGCGAGATCGCACTACGGGCTCGACCAGCAGAACTTCCTGAAGATGCGCCTACCCGACCTGCATGTCGCCGACGAGGCGCTGGCCATCGAACGGGCCTTTCTGCGCTCCCCCGGCACCGGCTCGCCGGCCGCATATGATGGCGAAACCCTGTGGCGGCACAAATGCGCGGACGGGGCGGAGATCGAGGTCATGCCGGTCTGCCAGTGCATTTCCTATGAAGGCGTCGATGCCCGCCTCGTCACGGTGATCGACGTGACGGAGCAGAAACGCAACGAAGCCCGCATCCTGCACCTGGCCCATCACGACGATCTGACGGGCCTGCCCAATCGCGGACAGTTCGAGACCCGCCTGAAACGGGCGTTCGAACACGCGCGAAGCAATGCCGGTTGCGTCGGTCTGTTCATGATCGACGTCGATCATTTCAAGGAGATCAATGACACGCTCGGCCATGCTGCCGGCGACGCGGTCCTGCGCGAAACCGCCAGACGGCTGCGGCAGGCGGTGGGCGGGAGCGCCTGTGTCGCCCGGCTTGGCGGCGATGAGTTCGCCATTGTCGTCACTACCGAAAGCACACAGGCCGCCACCGCACTCGGCAAGCGCATCGCCCGGATCGACGCCCAACCGGTCACGACAGAGGATTGCAGCATCAACCTGCGCATCAGCGTCGGCATTGCCGTCTCGCCGAAGCATGGCATCACCCCCGAGGAACTGGCGCAGAATGCGGACATCGCCCTTTACCAGTCGAAGAACAATGGCCGCCGGCGCACCACCGTCTTCGACCAGTCGATGCGCGAGATCATGCAGCGGCGGATCGATCTCTGTTCCGTGCTCGGCGGCGCCCTGGAGCGCGGCGAGATCGTGCCGCATTACCAGCCGATCATTTCGCTGGCGACCGGACGGATCTGCAGCTTCGAGGCCCTTGCCCGATGGGCCCACCCGGAGCTCGGGCTGGTGTCCGCTGGCCATTTCGCGGAAGCCTTCAGCAATCTGGAGCTGGTTTCCCGTCTCGGCGATCGCATGATCGACGCGGTGACCAGCGACATCCGGCGCCTGCGCGACGAGGCCGGCCTCCGCTTGCCGGTCGCGGTCAATATCTCGGCGGCCGAACTGAGCCGCGACGGCTTTGCCGAGGACTTGCTGGAGATTCTTCTGTCGAAGGGCCTCTCGCCCCGCGATCTGACCCTGGAGGCCACGGAGACCATTGCCATCGACCATGGCAATGGGACCATCTCCCGGACCCTTGATGCCCTGGCACAGCTCGGTTTCCGGATCGCACTCGACGATTTCGGCACCGGCCATGCCTCGCTGATCCACCTGCGCAAGCTGAAGGCCGCGGGCCTGAAGATCGACATGTCCTTCGTTCGCACCATGCTGGATGTGCCGGAGGATGCGGAGATCGTCCGCTCGATGGTCGCCCTGGGGCGCAACCTCAACCTGAGCGTTGTCGCCGAAGGGGTCGAAACCGAGGCCCAGGCCAATGCCTTGCGCGCCTGCGGCTGTACCCAGGCGCAAGGTTTCCTGTTCGGCAAGCCCATTCCGGCCGCGCACATCCCCCACGCCATGCGGCAGAGTCACGAGAGAGCCAGTCGGGCGACCCACAAGGCGCTCGGCTGAAGCCGGCCAAAATCGGCCAGAATCGGCCAGCATCGGCAAAAGCGAGAGGGCAGCCGTCATGCAGCAACAGATGGGCGGCACCAAGCGCCAGAAGGAGCTGCGCAAGCTCCTGCGCCAGATGCTGCCGCGCGTTCCCCTTGCCGATGCGCAGCCGATCCTCGCCGGCGCCAATGCCCGGCACCTGCGCCATCTGCCCCCGTCCATCGCTCTCTGGCAGGCAACCACCAGCCATGTCCGGCATGGGCACACCGACTATGACACCCTGCTCGCCGAAGGCTATGACCGGGACGCGGCCCGTTTCTTCGTCATCGAGCCGATGAATGCCGTCCTGCAAGGCTGGGGATGCGCCCGCCGAGTCAGCCCGGACGACGAGACGGATACCCCGACGGGCGATCAGCCCGAACGATAGAGCCAGTGCTCGGGGATAAGCGCGGTCACCTCCTCGCCCGGCCGGATCACCCCCGGCCGCTCCACATAGCCGACCAGCCCGCGTTTGCCCCGCGCCACGAGCGCGAACTGCAGGTCCAGGCCGTCGCGCTCGGGAAACCGCTCGGCAATCGCCCGTCCGGAGATCCGGCAAGGTGCGTTGTCGCCATCCACCCGCAGCACCGCCCCCCCGGCGAACACCAGCCGGGTCCGCGGCGGGATCCGCGTCAGCCGCGGAATTCCCTCCAGAAGCACATTGGCGCCGATCCATCCGGCCTCGATTTCCGGCAGGTCCATCGCCCTAGCAACTTCCGCCAGTTCCGTGACCGACAGGATCGAGATCTGCCGTTCGTTGCACATTTCCGTACCGCGCGGATACCAGGGTTCGCGCGGGCTGGACCTGCGGGTGAACCCGCCATGGCGATCGCCGGCAATACCCTCGAAGCCCAGCCTCAGCGCGGGTTCGCGACTGGTGCGGAACTCCTCCGGATCACTCGTCGCATAGACCCGCACCACGGTCCCGGTCACCCGTTGCGCGGCGACCCTGTCCTCGTTCTTCGTAGACATATCTTCCGTCAGATCTGCGGCCATGCCATCCCCCTTTCGCGTGCTGCGAGCCAACGCCCACAGGTTGAAACCTGAAAGCCGCGCACGCAAACAAAAAAGGCGGCGAACCCACCGGTTCGCCGCCTTCCTGACGGTTCTGCCAATCGCACTTACCGCGTCAGCGGCTTGTACTTGATCCGCCGCGGGTCGGCCGCATGGGCACCGAGCCGGCGCACCTTGTCCTTCTCGTAGTCCTCGAAGTTGCCTTCGAACCACTCCACATGGCTGTCGCCCTCGAAGGCGAGCATATGCGTGGCGAGCCGGTCAAGGAACATGCGATCGTGGCTGATCACGACGGCGCAGCCGGCGTAGTTTTCCAGCGCATCTTCAAGCGCCGCCAGCGTTTCGGTATCGAGATCGTTGGTCGGCTCGTCGAGCAGCAGCACATTGGCGCCCTGCTTCAGCACCTTGGCAAGGTGCACCCGGTTGCGCTGACCGCCGGAAAGATCGCCCACCTTCGCCTGCTGGGCCGGGCCCTTGAAGTTGAAGGAGGAGCAATAGGCGCGGCTGTTGATCTCCTTGCCATCGAGATAAATGATCTCGTTGCCATCGGAAATCTCTTCCCACACGGTCTTGTTCGGGTCGAGCGTGTCGCGCGACTGGTCGACATAGCCCAGATGCACGCTGTCACCGACGGTGATGTCGCCCGAATCGGGCTTTTCCTGACCGGTCAGCAGCTTGAACAGGGTCGACTTGCCGGCGCCGTTCGGGCCGATGACACCGACGATGCCGCCACGCGGCAGCTTGAAGGACAGGTTCTCGATCAGGAGCCGGTCGCCGAAGCCCTTCGACACACCATCCAGGTCGATGACATTGTTGCCGAGCCGCTCGCCCACCGGGATGAGGATCTGCTCGATCGACGGCATCCGCTCTTCCTGCTTGGTAAGCAGGTCCTCATAGGCACGGATACGCGCCTTGGACTTGGTCTGGCGCCCCTTCGGCGACATGCCCATCCACTCGCGCTCGCGGGCAATCGCACGGGAACGGGCCATGTCCTCGCGGCCTTCCTGCTCCATGCGCTTGGTCTTCTTCTCCAGATAGACCGAGTAGTTGCCCTCGTAGGGGATGCCACGACCGCGGTCGAGCTCAAGAATCCAGCCCGTGACATTGTCGAGGAAGTAGCGGTCGTGGGTGATGATCAGCACCGAGCCCTTGAACTCGCGCAGGTGCCGCTCCAGCCAGTGCACCGTCTCCGCGTCGAGATGGTTGGTCGGCTCGTCGAGCAGCAGAAGGTCCGGCTCGGACAGCAGAAGCTGGCACAGTGCCACGCGGCGGCGCTCACCGCCCGACAGGTTGTCGACGGCGGCCTCGGACGGCGGGCAGCGCAGGGCCTCCATCGCCATCTCGACCTTGCTGTCAAGGTTCCAAAGGTCTTCCGCGTCGATGATGTCCTGGAGCTTGGCGCCCTCCTCCGCGGTTTCGTCGGAGTAGTTCATCATCAGTTCGTTGTAGCGGTCGACGATGGCCTGCTTGTGGGCAACGCCCTCCAGCACGTTCTCGCGCACCGTCTTGGATGCGTCGAGCTGCGGCTCCTGCGGCAGGTAGCCGACCTTGGCGCCCTCGGCGGCCCAGGCCTCGCCGGAATATTCCTTGTCGAGGCCGGCCATGATCTTGAGAAGGGTCGACTTGCCCGCGCCGTTCGGTCCGAGAATACCGATCTTGGCGTCCGGGTAGAAGGACAGGTGAATGTCGTCGAGGACCTTCTTGCCGTTATAAGCCTTCGACAGACCGTGCATATGATAGATGAACTGGCGCGCCATAGGTGCCTGCCGCTCCGCTGGTAACAATGAGGGGGAACTGGCCGTTGTCTTAGTCGATGGCCGCTGCCGGGGCAAGTGCGCGATTGCCCCATGTGTTTACCGTCGATTCATCATGGCGCGGCAAGCTGCCGGCGGGCTGGATGTTGCAAAAGGATGTATCACATGCGTATCGCGCGCTCCGCCGGACTTGCCGGCGTTCTCGCACTTACCCTGGCCCTTGGTGCCTGCGGTTCCAACCGGTTCGAGCGCGGTGTCACCGGTGCGGCCATCGGCACCGCTGCGGGTGCCGGCGTTCTGGCCATTGCCGGTGGTCCCGTGCTTGTCGGCGCGGCGGCGGGGGCCGTTGGCGGGGCGGCAATTGGCGCCCTCACCAACGAATGCCAGATCGACCTCGGCCCGCAGCGCCCCAACAACTGCTGACGCGCGCCGCAAGCGGCGCCTTCAGGGTTTTTGACCTTTCCCTATTTTTACCAGACGCCATCCCTGCGCGCGTCAGCGCGCTGGTATGGCCGAAAGCATGATTGCAACCCAAGAGTTCACTCCACTAGGATATCCTCCCAGATTGCACGTCACGTGGATTTCACGCTGACCCGCTAGAGTCCGAGCCCGAAAAATGTGCAGGTATTCGGGTCAGGATCATGCCCGGAATTCGAGGGTACAAGGCAAGACCACGCGGCCATCCGGGGCTCTTCCGGTACCGCTTTCGCAGGGAGACGAACATGTCCTGGTCGTTGTTGTGGGTGGATCATTGGTCGGGATGCAAGACGACCCTGTCCCCGGAGCCCCCCTCCGCGCACTCCTCTTCCTCTGATTGGGCGGCCCGCCAGAACCGGGCGGCCACCGGAAACGCGATACCTTTCGAGCAGACCGAGGATCTGTGCCAGGCGCGGCTGATGGCGGCCCATGCGGCGCTGGAGCGTCTCGCCGATGCGCCCGCACAGGCGCCGGCGGCAGATCGCGGCTGACCGACCCGGTCGCTGGGGGCGGCACGCGGCGAGCCGGTGGACCGGCCGCGAACCTGCGATGCATTTCACGCACACCGTGCCGCTTGCGCGGCATAAATCAGGTGGTGTAGGAAGAACCCGCTTCCGGACACGGGGTGCCTCACCCCCCAGCCAAATCCGGCAGCCCGGGCCTGTAGCTCAATTGGTTAGAGCCGTCCGCTCATAACGGATTGGTTGGGGGTTCGAGTCCCTCCGGGCCCACCATTTCCTTTAAAATCAATGCCTTAAGACCCGGTTTTCCTAGGTGGGACATTTCGGTGTTCAATCCGATCTATCTGGCTCAGTCTCGAAACGGCGTTTTCTATTTTCGCTGGCCGTTACCAAAACAGCTTCATCCATAGGGAGGGTTGGGCCGTGAACATCAAGAAGACCCGACGGATTTACAATGAGTTGGGACTTCAGCTCAGGAACAAGCAGCCCAAGCGACGGGTGAAGGCAAAACTGCGCGAGGACCGTCAGGAGGCTGTCGGCCCGAATGATGTCTAGGCCATGGATTTCGTTCACGATCAGCTCGCCATGGGCAAGAAGCTCCGCATCCTGACCATCGTCGACACCCATTCAAGGTTCTGCCCAGCGGCTGATCCCCGCTTCACCTACCGCGGCGAGGACGTCGTACAGCCCCTCGAGCGCGTCTGTGCTTGTACCGGCTATCCGAGAACGATACGGGTCGACAATGGCAGCGAGTTCATCTCCCGCGACCTCGATCTGTGGGCCTATGCGAACGACGTCACCCTCGACTTCTCACGGCCGGGCAAGCCTACGGACAACGGCTTCATCGAAGCCTTCAACAGCAAGCTGCGGGCCGAATGTTTGAACGCACACTGGTTCCTGAGCCTTGCGGATGCCCGCGAAAAGTTGGAGGATTGGCCTCGATACTACAACGAGGTTCGGCCTCACTCGGCGATCGGATACAACGTCCCGATCGCGTTACAGAATCCCGGTGGCGCAGCCAGCACGTCACCGTGAAAAAAGCCGGAAAACTCCAGCCACCGGCGCTCCAAAGTTCGGTCTCAGAGCAGGCCCGTATCGTTACTTTCAACAGATTTTAATTGGCGCAACGTTATTGACCGGAGGGCATGGTGACTGAAGCAGAACTTGAAGAGCTGATCAACAATTGCCCGATTCTGTATCACATGGCCGAGCGCAGTTCGTGGGAATCGATCAAGCAGTATGGCCTGCTGAGCACCAGCGCGCTCCTAGACCGCTACGCAGTCCAGCCGCCAATTCGCACCGAGATCGAAAGCCGACATCGACCGAAAAGCGTGGAAGTGACAAGTGATGCCCTTCCTCGAGCCGTTGTACGCGACCAGATCCCGATGAGTGACGCAGGCCTTCAAAAGGCATTGCCCGACCGTCTCTCCCCGGCGGATTGGTATGAGCTGTTGAACGCCAAAGTCTTCTTCTGGCTTTCGGAGGAACGCCTTCATAGACTGACCAACGCTAAAGCCTATCGTGACAGGGAGCACGATGTTCTTGAAGTGGATACAAGGTCCCTGATTAACGCACATAGGGATTTAATCTGGTTTTGTCCGATCAACAGCGGCTGTACTAAGCCGATGCCGCATCCGCGTGACGAAACCATTTTTACTCGTATTGCAGAGTATCCGTATGCCCATTGGCGAGCGCGGCGCAGTCGTCGAGAGCGCGTGGTTGAGCTCGCCGTTGACCATTCGATCGAAGATATTCGCGACCACGTGAGGCGCGTCGTCGTGAAGCGGGGCACTGATGTCCTGAGCGTGATCGAGTGAGGCGGCACAATTATTCTGCCCGTGATCTCTGGGCGCAGATATTTAAAAGGGCAGCCGCAGACCTGAATGCGACTTTGCATAAGCCAGATGAAAAAAGTGAGGCCGCGCAGCGCGAGCTTACCGCCAAGGCGTTGAAAGAGGCTGGCTGGTCGGAAGTCGAAATCGCTCGGCGCATTGAGTCGGATCTCTTCCATGGCGAATTAGAAAGCGTCAATAGCCCTGGTGTTGGACCTGGCCTAGAGTTCAGATTAAATTTTCTTTCAGACCGTCTTCGAAAATAGATCTCGAAGAATGGGGAGACATCCCACGAAAAGGTGGAGGTCGCGATAGACCCGAAAGCTGGTGTCTCGGCATCACTCACAAACGTAATCATGACCGATCAAGCGATACTTTCGGTTAACTCATTCTTGTTCAGATGGTGTGGCCTGGTAGCTCGAGCTTATACCCGCACAATTTACGCTAGTACCCCACATTGGTGTTCCAATAGCTCCGACCCGGCGGCTGATCGAGAACTCCTTCTGAAACATCCTGATCTGGTTCTCTATTGGTTTCGAATTTTTGTGTCCTTCTCAGGGACAGGCACACATGCTCTGGTACCCTATCGTCCGTCGTCACCGATGGAGTTTCATCTGTTTGAGCAGGTCGCATGGTCGATGGAGTATTTCACCATTGCGCACGAATTCGGTCATCACCTGTTGGGCCACCGCAATGCCGATGACGATCCCAAAGCGCAGGAGTTTCAGGCTGACGCGTTTGCAGTAAAGATCTGTGAACAGCTTGAGTTCGAGCCGTTCCCGCTTCTCCCAAACCCCTATACTAGGACCGCGGCTGGCGCTTCGCTGATGCTACTCGCGCTTGAGATTCTACGCGCGTTCGAAGATCCGGCCGGCGAAGGCATAGCTGTCGTCGATACTCACCCATCCCCAAGTGACCGTATCGCCAAGATATCAACACGAAACCTGATGCAACCAAAGCAGTTGCAGATGGATCAGGAGTTCAACGGCACCGTTGTACGGATAATGAGTGCTGTCGCTGCTGTCATGCGCGACTTCCGACGTAAAGGTGGCGACAAACTCGTAGCTATGATCAGACAGCGTTTGCATGATGCAGAGATGGAGCTGCGGAACTCGGGCAAGTCGTCATCCGACGAGGCAAATGCATAGGTTCTCTTCGCTATTCAGTTCTCACATGCGCTATGAACGACTGGTTCGGCGCGGCTGAGCTGGGGCACCCATTTGGTCTAGAAAGAAACGTGAAGGGCTACGAGCGTACGTCGCACGCCATCTTGATGAAGGTCTGCTTTGCCTCGTTTGCCGCCAAGACCTACCAGTCCGCAAATGGTCCCATTCCAGTCATTCGTTCTAGGTGCCGCAAACGTCCGTACCCGGCCCATCCTGGACCTTTGATCCAGTCGCATCGAATGACTGCTTTCATGTCCAATGGAGAACCGGCTAATGATCGACGTGTCAGCGCGAAGCGGTCGCGGGTTGGTGTATGAGTGCAGTCGTTCGGGGGAGGCCACCATTCCCTGCTACTGGAGTATTGCATCCGGGTGAAAGGCCCGAACCGGTGGTGCTTTCCTGGTAGGGAGTACCGGCACATAGAGATCTGAATCTACTCCAAACTCTTACTCCATCAAGATGCTATCTATATGAAAAATATAGACTATGTCTGCTGCGCGCCTTCTCCCTCCGGGCCCACCATTTCCCTTCAAGATCAGCGCCTTGGCTGCCCCCCTCACGCGGCGTTGAACAGATAGCGAAAGAAGCGGCGGTCGGGCACCAAGGTCAGGCACTTGGCGATCACCGCCACCGCGAGGATCGAAAACACCACGCGGCCGACGAGCACGCTGGTCAGATCCGCCCCGAGCGCCACGACGATCAACGTGTCTTCGATCACGCTGTGGCAAAGCCCCATGAACATGGCGGCGAGGAACACATCCCGCGCGCCGAGATGGCCTTTTCGAGCCTCGCGAATGATCAGCCCACCGCCATAGGAGAGGCCAAGCAGCAGGCCGACCATGGTCAGCGGCGCGGCGTCCGGGCCGATGCCTGTCAGCCGCAGGACCGGTGACAACGCCTTGGTGAGCCAGCGCATCACCCCGATTTTCTCCATAAGGCGCATCAGGATGACGAGGGCGAGCAGGATGACGAACATCCAGCCGAGCGCTTCCGCCGTTTCCAGCGCGAAGGCGCCCCATCCGGTCTCCGAGCCCGCCGGCACCCAATGGGGCGCCACCGGGTCCTGAAGCCAGCCGGTCGCCTGGAAAATCAGGTGCAGGATCAGCCCGCAGAGGAACCCGCCCAAAAGCCGTGACAGGCTGGTAACGACAAGGCCGGGCCCGGCTTTCTGGACGATGCGCTGTTCGATCGGCAGGGCATGGGCAAACAGAATCAGCGTCGAGAACACCGTCACCTGCGCGGTCGTCAGCTGCTCCGCCGGCACCAGCGCGAACAGCGCGACCGCCCCGCCCCAGACCCCGGTCAGAACGCCGGTGGCCCAGGCGATTCCAAGCTCCGGCGGCAGGCCGAGAAGCGCCATCAGCGGCGAAAACAGTGGCGCCAGCAGCTCCACCACGCCAAACTCGATGGCCACCCGGGTCAGCACCATGACCGGCAGGACGATCCTGACGAGCACCCAATAGAGCGAGAGGGCATCGCGCAACAGCGCAAGGGCAGAGTGAAGGATCCGCATGTCGATGGTCCCGGATGGCTGGAAAACGTCCTCAGCTCATAAAGCCAACTCGGCGAAATTTGCGGTCAAATTTTGCGTCTTTGTGCAATAAAATTGCAAAAACAAGCCCAAGCCGCCCCAACCGCACGATCCTCAGCGAGCTCGCCCATGACCCAGCGCACCGGCCTCGACCGCCTCGACCGGAAACTCCTTGCCGCCGTGCAAAAGGATGCCGCGCGCACCAATGCGGCCCTTGCCGAGGAAATCGGCTTATCCCCGTCAAGCTGCCTGCGCCGTCTCCAGCGCCTGAAGGCGGAAGGTGTTCTCTTGAAGACCGTCGCGCTGGTGGCCCCGGCCGCACTCGGCCGGACGCTCTCGGCGATTGTCGAGGTGGAACTCGACCGGCACGGCGAACAGCATCTGCGCCGCTTCCTGGAGCGGGCGCGGGGCGAGGCGGCGGTCACCCACGCCTATGCGGTGACCGGGGAAATCGACGTGATCCTGATGCTGCGATTGGTGGACATGGCCGAGTTTCACCAGATCTGCGAACGCCTGTTCCGCGATGCCACCAATGTCGCCCGCTTCAAGACCATGTTCGTGACCCAGACCGGCAAGGAGGAGACGGCGCTGCCGGTTCCCTGAGCAAAGCCTTGGACCTTGCGCCTCTCGGCGAACGCCTTGCCAATTTCCCAAGATCAGGCTCCCGGGCCGGTTTCCCAAGGCCGGTCAATCCTCTAGAGTTGCGACCAACAATTGGCCGACTGACCGCCCGCCCGACCGGCGATGGCCCCTTCCCTTTCTGACGGACCGACCCTGATGCCCCGTACCCCGACGCTGATCACGATGGTGCTTCTTTCGGTCTCGTTGACCGGCTGGCTGCTGGTGGTCGGGCGGGCACTCCTGCTGCCCTTCATCATCGCCCTTCTGGTCTGGTACCTGATCAACGCGCTTGCCGCCGGCGTCAACGGCATCCCGCTGATCGGCCGGCACCTGCCCCGCACCATCACCCTGCCGGCGGCGCTGGCGCTGATCTTCGGCGCCTCGGTGGTGGTGGTCGACGTGGTGACGGCCAATCTCACCGATCTTGCGCGGGACGCGCCGGTGTATCAGGCGCGGCTGGAACGGCTGTTCGACAGCTACTCCACCCGCTTCGGCCTGAAGGACCCGATCGAGCTGGCCGACCTGATGCCCGCCGGCGGCCTCAACCGGCTGATCGCCGCCGGCGCCAACGCCATCACCACCATCGCCGGCTCGGCCTCGCTGGTGTTCATCTATGTGCTGTTCCTCTTGCTGGAACAGTCGACCTTCGACCGCAAGCTGGCGCGGGCCTTCACCTCAAAGGGCCGGGCCGATTTCGCCTTCCAGGTGCGCGGCCGCATCACCGAAGCGCTGCGCCACTACCTCGGCATCAAGACCGGCGTCAGTGTCCTGACCGGAATGCTGACCAGCGCGCTCCTGACCGTGCTCGGCCTGCCCTATGCGGCGTTGTTCGGCTTCATCGCCTTCCTGCTCAACTACATCCCGACCATCGGCTCGCTCACCGCCGTGATTTTTCCCAGCCTGCTCGCCCTCGTTTATTTCGACACGCTCACCCCGTTCCTGATCATCAGCCTTGGCCTTGGCACGATCCAGTTCCTGATCGGCAACCTCCTGGAGCCGCGCCTGATGGGCAACAGCCTCAACCTGTCCGGCCTCGTGATCATGCTGTCGCTGTCCTTCTGGGGCGCGATCTGGGGGGTGACCGGCATGGTGCTGTGCGTGCCGCTCACCGTGATGGTGCTGATCATCTGCGCCCAGTTCGAGGCCTCCCGGCCGATTGCCGTTCTGTTGTCGGCCGATGGCGAGGTCGGCGCGCCGATCACCGTTGCCGACGGCACGGAGTGAGACAACAACCCCAGCGCCATTTCCGCGCCGCAATTGCCACCAAAGGTCGCGCCATCCAATTGGAGCGTTCAGGAGATTCGCGTATGCGCTTTTCGCACAGCAACCGTTTTCACACCGCTGCCCTCGCCCTTGCCCTGTCGGCGATGCTGGCCGTCCCGGCCGCCCGGGCTGAGGAACCGCGCATCGCCACCATCGACATGACCGGACGTGGCACGGTCACCGCCGCCCCGGATCTTGCCTGGGTCAGCAGCGGTGTGGTCAGCGACGCCAAGACCGCCGCCGAAGCCTTGACCGCCAACAACGCGGCGATGACGGCGGTGATCGAGCGGATCAAGTCCGCCGGCATCGAAGCCCGCGACATTCAGACCAACGGTTTTTCCGTGATGCCGCGCTACAAGCGGATCGACCCCAAGTCGAACCAGCAGGACTACAACACGGTCATCGGCTACCGGGTCAGCAATGGCGTGCGGGTGCGGGTGCGCCAGCTCGACGGCCTTGGCAAACTGCTCGATGCGATGGTGCGCGACGGCGCCAACCGCATCGACGGCATCGCCTTCGAGGTCAGCAACGCCGAAGAACTGAAGGACGAGGCCCGCAAGGCGGCCATGGCCGATGCCATGGGCAAGGCCAAGCTCTATGCCGAAGCCGCCGGCGTCTCGCTCGGTCGGGTGCTGTCGATCAACGAGCAGGACTTCGGCCCGCGTCCGAAGATGATGATGGCCCGCGCCGAAATGGCGATGGCCGATTCCGGCGCCGCTCCGATTGAAGCCGGCGAGGAAACCCTCGAAGTGCGCGTCAACGTCACCTGGCAGCTCAGCCAGTAAGGCGCGCCCGCGCTTTCCGACACCACGCCGGGACCCTTGCGTTTCAGCGCAACAGGCCCCGGCGCAGCCAGACCTGAAGGGCCTTGCGGCTGCTGCCCGTCTCGCCCACATCCGGCCAGTCGAAACCGATCGTCAATCCGTCCACCGGCGCGAACCCGCGTTTTCTCCAGAACGGATCGAGCGGGCGGTAGCCCTCCGGGCGACACGGGTGATTCGCCGGCCGGATAACCGCACAGAAGGTGGCTGCATCGAAGCCGAGCTCGCGGGCGCGCACCTCCCGCCCGTCGAAGAAGGCATGGCCGACGCCCCGTCCGCGATAGGCGCGGGTGAGCACCGATTCCGCGAAATAATAGATCCCGGCCGGATCGAGCCCCGCCGCCTCGTAAGGCCGGCGAATATCGTCGACCTCATCCCGCAGCGGCTGCCCAGTGGCCGCGCCGATCAGGGTTCCCCCATCGAACGCCCCGACCACCACAGCGCCTGGTGAGCGAAGGTAACGGGACAGGTATTCCGTCTCGTAGGCTTCCGATCCATCGTACAAATACGGCCATTCCCTGAATACCTCGACGCGCAGGCGCGCCAGCGGCTCCAGAAGCGCCCCTATTTCATTACCCGTCAAAGTATTGATCGTGACCGGCACGTCATTCGCCCCATTTGATCTTTTTTTCTTTTTTCTCCGCGCACGCATGGCCGAGATGCGAAAAATGCATTGTACCGGCGCGCCGGGCAGCTTATAGGGTGCCTGTTCGGGATTGAACCCGGGTTTCATCTACTGGTTGGGGAGACCGCCATGTCTGACGACGGCCTCTTCCAATTGGGGATGGACTTGGAGGCTCGTGATTATGAAGGCTTGCACATGCCCGCCTTTGACGAGCCAAGAAGCACCACCCATACGGAAGACAACATCACTGTAGCGCCCGCCTCCAACGGGCAAGACGAACGTTTGGACCACTTCATCGAGAAGGGAGGGGTTCGATACGCCGGCTCGCATCTGATCATCGATCTGTATGACGCCGAGCGTCTCGACGACCTGCCTTATATCGAGGAAACGCTGAAGACCTGTATCGAGGAAGCGGGCGCAACGCTGTTGCACATTCACCTGCATCCGTTCGAGCCGACGGGCGTCAGCGGTGTGGCGGTGCTGGCGGAAAGTCATATTTCTGTGCACACATGGCCGGAGGCCGGCTATGCGGCTTTCGACGTCTTCATGTGCGGCGATGCGGAACCGGAGAAGTGCGTTGCCGTTCTGGAACGCGCCTTCACGCCCGGACGGTCGCAGGTGAGCGAACTGCTGCGCGGCAAGGAGGTCGCATGACCAGTGGACTGGTTTTCAACGAGACGCTCTATCCGGGCGTCGAGGTGAAATACACCTGCGACACGGTGATCTTCCAGGATCGCTCCGAGCATCAGGATCTCGTCCTGTTCGAGAACCCGGTGTTCGGCAAGGTGCTGATGCTCGACGGCGTGACCCAGGTCACCAGCGCCGACGAATTCATCTATCACGAGATGATGGCGCATGTGCCGATCCTGGCCCATGGCGCGGCGCGCAAGGTGCTGATCATCGGCGGCGGCGACTGCGGCATGGCCGAGGAAGTGCTGAAGCACAAGGGCGTGGAGAAGCTCACCCAGGTGGAAATCGACCGCTCCGTGGTCGATTTCTCCAAGGAGAACTTCGCCGACTTCAACGCCTCGGTGTTCGATGACCCGCGGTTCGATCTGGTGATTGCCGATGGGGCGCGGTTCGTCGCGGAAACGGACGAGCGGTTCGACATCGTGCTGGTGGATTCCACCGATCCGCACGGTCCGGGTGCGGTGCTCTTCACCGAGGAGTTCTATCGCGGCGTTCATCGTTGCCTGACGCCCGGCGGCATTCTCGTCACGCAGAACGGGGTTCCGTTCCTGCAGCGCGAGGAACTGGTCACCTCGATCCGCCATTTCTCCGGCATCTACAAGGATGCCGCAGCCTATATCGCCGCGATCCCGACCTATTTCGGCGGGCACATGGCGTTTGGCTGGGCGACCGACAACGTCGAAGCGCGCAAGACCTCGCTTGAGGTGTTGCAGCAGCGTTTTGCCGAGGCGAATTTCGACACCCGCTACTATACGCCGGACGTGCATCAGGCGGCCTTCGCCCTGCCGCGCTTCATCGGCGATGCGGTGACCGAAGGGCGCGGCGACAAGGGCTGATCCCCGCCCGGCCACGCGCCGAAACGTGACGATCTGACAAGGGGCGGCCAGCGAGCCGCCCTTTTTCATGAGCGGAGAGGAGAGCGAAACACGCCCCCCTGTCGTTCTGTGATGTGGCACTGTGGTGTTGCCGAGGGAACGCCCTGCGTTTTCATGGGGTCGGAACCGAAACGCCCTGGCTCTCCGGTCCCGGCTCGCCGCTTTGCGGCGTCCGGGAGGACGCGGAGTGTGGGGCGATGTCCGGTGTCCCGCCGCCGTTGCCCATGAAGTGGCATCGTCCGGGGCAAACCCCTCTCGGCGTCATCCCGGGCAAGCCCTGGCGCGACCCGGGATCGGGGGGCCGAAAGCCCCGCGTTTTCAATAGACTGAAACCGATACGCCGTGCCTATCCGGTCCTGGCTCGCCGCTTTGCGGCGTCCGGGAGGACGCGGAGTGTAGGGCGATGTCCGGCGTCGGGCTGCCCGATACATTTTGCGACAGGCCCGACATAGCTCAGGGATATTCACAAGCTAGGCTCCAAAGCCTAACCCCATGCCGCTGACACGATCACCGGCACCAGCACATCCGACAAGACGCCGAACGAAGGTGACCCATGGCACTTCCCTCCTCCCCCACGGCCTACAGCCGCACCCAGATCCTGCTTCACTGGACCATCGCCGCGCTGGTGATCTACCAGCTCGTGTTCGGCCATGACATCAAGGACCTCGGCCGCGCCCTGCGCGATGGCCAGACCCCGGACTTCTTCCAGGCCCTGCCGGGCAACCTGCACATCTGGTTCGGCTTCGCGATCCTCGGTCTGACCGTCTGGCGTCTGGCGCTGCGGCTGACCCATGGTGCACCGCCCGCCCCGGAGGGAACCCGCGCGAGCCTGTTCGTGATGAAGGCGGTCTATCTGCTGTTCTACGTGCTGCTGATCGCCGCGCCGGTCAGCGGGGCCATCGCCTGGTACCTCGGCATCCATGACGTCGGCGAGATCCACGAAACCCTGAAGCCGGTCTTCATCGTGCTGATCGCCCTGCATGTGGCGGCCACCGTCTGGCACAGCCTGGTGCGCAAGGACGACACGCTGCGCCGGATGCTCTCCGCCCGGCGGTCATAAAAAAGGGATCGGCGCGGGTGTCTCGCAAGTCAGCCCGCGCCGCGCCAAAGCTCCAAAGTCAGGCGCCGACCTGGGCGATCCAGTCCTGCAGATTGTAATAGGTGGTGATCCGCGCGATCCGCCCATCGCGAATATCGAAGAAAGTCCCCGCCGGCAGGCGGTAGGTCTGGCCCGCCGCCTCCGGCAGCCCCTCATCGCTCACCAGATAGGTGCCCGAGACGATGAATTCGGCCGCCGCCCGGCTGCCGTCTTCAGAAACGAACACCTCGATATCCGACAGGCTCTCCTTGTAGCAGCTGGTCATATGCGCGTTGAACTCGGCGAATTTCGCCTTGCCGATGCGCCGCTCCCCCTGATTGACGTCATGGGCGATGTCCTCGCTGACCAGCGCCAGCATGGCATCGGTGTCACCGGCATTGAAGGCGGCGTAATAGGCGTCGATCAACGCCCGGGTCGTGTCATGCGACATGGTGTAATCCATCCTGAAGGATCAGTGGGACGGGGCCGCGCGGGCGATATCTGGACGGGCAGAGACTTGACGCCACGGTTCAGCCGGCGCCGCGCATGCGGTCGATGCTGAGCGGGCCGGGGCCAGCTGCCGCCAGATAGAGGAAGGAGAAGCAGTAGAGCACCGCCAACTCGCCGCCGTTCAGCAGCGGATAGGTCCCCTGCGGCGCATGCACCATGAAATAGGCGACCGCCATGGTGCCCGAGGCGAGAAACGCCGCCAGCCGGGTGAACAGGCCAATCACGATCAGCGCACCGCACACCAGCTCGATCAACCCCGCCGCGCCGCCCATGGTCATCGGCGAGACGCCGGACATCTGGCTCGCCGGAAGACTGAGATACTTGGTGGTGCCGTGCTGCAGGAACAGCAAACCCGCCATGATGCGGAACACACTGAGAAACAGGGCCGAATAGGCTTTCAGAAAGGTCACGTCGATCTCCTTGGGCCGCCCATCGCGGCGACCGGTCTTGCCCGGGCACGGACCGCCCGGATGCCGGACGGCAAGCCATGAGGCTTTACCCTACGCATGCGCGCCCCGGAACCGCAATCCGGCGCGTGCCCACATCAACCTTCGCCGCCCCCGCCACCATCAAGGGGGGCGCTCAATTGCGCGGAAAGCCGCGTGCCGCCCATTGGCTGCGCGGGACCGGGGCACCGACCCGGAAGCTGAAGCGCTCCACCCGTGTCACCGCCGGATCTGTCTCGCAGCGGAAATCGAGGTCATACCACATCCCCCGCGAGCGATAGGCCGCGCGCACCGGCGCCAGCACCGTACCGGCCTGCGGGCGGAAGGAGGGCAGGATTTCCGGCGGCCGGTCGGGATAAAGGTCGCGGATCTGGGCACGCAGCTCCGTCACGCACAGAAGATTGAGCCGCTGCGGTCCGGACAGGCCGGCCATCGCCGTGCGGGCCCGCGAATCCCCCAGAATGCGGCTTGAGAAAAGCTCCCGCGCGCCGGCAAGACGCGGCGCCCCCGGCCGCCGCGCAGGCTCGCTCGCCCCAGCGGGCAGCCGAA
>NZ_JAIVMG010000008.1 GCF_020177335.1 Stappia indica
TAGTAGCGCAGCGTGCGCCGGATGGCGCTGAGCGTGCCATACGCGTCGTCCGTCATGGTGACGGCGAGGATCGGCGCGGACACCGAGGCCATCCGCCGCAGCGCCGACCGTCGCTCCCGCGGCGGATGGCTCCTTTCGAAGCGCGGCCCGCGAAAGCTCCACTCCCGGGCCACGCCGGCGGGAAGATCCTCCAGCCACCCCAGCCGCCGGCCGGGGAAATAGCCGCAACAGGCCGTCAGCGCCGGCATGACGATGTGCCATTGCCAGAACATCGAGAGCCAGTGCCGTCGGGCATAGTCGCCGCACCAGGCGTATTGCGCCCCCACCGTCAGCATTCGGCTGACCAGCGGCGCGCTGGCCGCAAGCCCCGGCAGGAAGCCGCCGACGCTGTGGCCGACCACCAGCAGCGGCCGCTGCCGGCGCTCTTCATGCATCAGCCGCACGGCGGCATCGAAATCCTTCTCGCCCCAGTCGCGCCACAGGTAGTCGCAGCCCTTCAGATCGGCCGGCCGCGACGCGCCAATCCCCCGATAGTCATAGGTCAGCACATCGAAGCCCCGCCCGGCCAGGAACTGGGCGTAGCGATGATAGTAGCGCGCCAGCACCCCGGTGGCCGGGTTGATGATCACCTGGCCGCGGCGGCCGTTATCAGTGCCGCGCCAGAGATGGCCGCCGAGAACGACCCCGTCCTTGCAGGGAATCGTGATCTCTTCGCAGCCAATCGGTTTCAGGTGAAGGACATTGTCGTGCATGTCGGTCAGCCTACGCCCACGCACCCCTTGAGTACATTCACTAGTGAGTATACATTTTCGGCGCGCAACCGGTCCTGCTGACCGTCCGCGACGATAGGTCGCAGCAGGGACGGGCAAGCTCTCCCGGTGCGCGGCCGTCAGGGCTGGCTGCGGCGCTGCATCACCAGTTTGGCGACCATCACCTGAACCGGCTCATCGCGCTGATTGAGCGTCCTGATCCGCAACTTGACGATCCCGCGCTTCGGTGCGGATCGGGAGGGGATGGTTTCCAGCGCGGTAATGTCGAGCCGGAGAGTGTCGCCGGGCAGGACGGATTGAGGCCAGCGAAACTCCTCGAAACCGGCGCCGACAATCCCGCCGGCGGGCCGGAAGGCGCTGCCGACCAGAAGGCGCATGGTCAGCGCCGCCGTGTTCCAGCCGCTGGCCACCAGCCGTCCGAAGAACGTATCGCGGGCGCGCTCATCGTTGAGATGAAACACCTGCGGATCGTATTGCGCGGCGAAGGTGACGATCTCTTCTTCGGTCACGGTGATGGATGGCGAGCCGAAGGTCATGCCGGGGACGATCTCGTCAAGATAAAGCAGGGGTTCGCTCATGCCACCTCCCGTGGTTGCGTGCGCCATCCGCCAGCTCTGGCCGGATGCGGTGTCATCTTGCGAAGCCGCCATCGCAGCGGATGGTGGTCGACTGCACATAGCCCGGCTCGAGCAGGAACCGGACGGCTTGCGCGATTTCCTCCGGCTTGCCGATGCGCCTGAGGGCGGAGACATCCAGAAAGGGTTGAATGCGCTCCCGGGCGAGGGGGGCGGTCATGTCCGTTTCGATGAAGCCGGGGGCGACGGCATTGACGCCAATTCCCTTCGGGCCGAGCAACTCGCCGAGCCAGTGCGTAACGCCGATCAGCCCGCCCTTGCTGGCGCTGTAGGGAACCTGCCCGTCCGTGCCATAGACGCCCCCAAGCGAGGAGACCAGAACGATACGGCCCGCCGCCGATTGCTCCAGAAAGGGCAACGCGCTGAGGAGCAGTCGCAAGGTTCCGGTCAGATTGGTCCGGATCACCGAGGAGATCTGATCTGCCTGCAAGGTGAGGAAGGGGCCGTCATTGGTCATGCCCGCATTGCCGACCACCGCATCGATGCCGCCGAAACGGGCGGCGACGCGGGCCGGCAGCTCTCGCGTTTCCTGCGGGTCGGACATGTCGGCCTGAAACACCTCGGCCTTGGCGCCGGCAGCTCTCACCGTCGCGGCGACCTGGTCGGCGGCAGCGCGATCGGTGCGATAGCACAGGGCCAGCCGGTGACCGTCCGGGGCCAGATGCTCGGCTATGGAGGCGCCGATGCCCCGGGAGGCGCCGGTGATGAGAATGGTCGAGGGAGATGGCGGGTTCAAATGTTCTGCTCCGTCAAGCCGATGCCGACAGGAACGACCAGGCCGGACATGGGAAGGTCTGCCTGAGCGAGCAGGCCGCACAGAAAGCCGGCCACCGAGGTTGCGGGCGACTTGCGGAACCGCGAGGCATAGACATTCGTGCGGTTGCGCGGGGTGCGCCACTGGTCCTCCGGAACCCGGTCGAATTCCAGCTGGACCTCAAGGCAATTGACGAGAACATCCATCCGGCGGATCTCCCGGGCAAAGCTCTTCACCGCGGCGCGCCGGGCCATCGTGTCGATGGGCGAGGTGGCTATGGGAACAAGGTACCTGGCGCTTTGATCGGGGGTGATGACCCAGATCTGCCCGCCGCGATGGCGGGCGAGCAGGCGGCCGGCGGCCTGCAGTTGCATCAGGAACGACAGGATCGCGGTTTCGTGGGAAAGCGCCAGCCGGTCGATGTCGTCGGCCGTGCGCGGCAGGTCGTGCTCGATGGCGACCGGACCGAAGACGATCCGGTCAATGGGGGCGGCCGACATGTCCCAGGCATCGAGCGCGACCACGGCAGACCCTTGCCGGTCGCCATCAGGGCGGCCGGCAGGGGCGCCAGCGGGGGCGTGATCGCCAAGCTCATGGACGGCGACCGGCAGGCCGGACAGCTTCGCGCGAAGCGCGTCCATCAGGCTGTCGGGCTCGCCAATAAGGAGGACGCCGTTCATGTGGTTCGACACCTGCAAGGTCTATTGCGCCGGGGCGGCGTCTTGCGGCACGCGCCGCGTGACATAGTCCGCAAGCGTGCCGATGGTGGCGCAGGTCTCGCGCAGGTCTTCGGGGGTCAGGTCCTGCCGGGGAAGCGAGAACTGCCGTTCGACGCCCACGACCAGTTCGAGTGTGTCGACGGAATCGAGCGAAAGCGGCGGCTCGCTCAAGGCGGTCGCCTCATTGAGATCCTTGAGCTCGATGCCGCTTGCCCCAAGATCGAGGCGCTCGATCAGAAGGTCCTTGCAGATGAAATCGACGATCTGTTCCCTGGTAATCGCAGTCATATCGGTTGCTCCGTCTTGGTTCGGATCCTGAAGGGTGCCGCGCGATGCTCCGTGCCCTGGCAACAATGTCGGCACCAATGTCGAGGCGTACGGCCTGGCTCGTTATTCCGCCCACCAGAGTGTCAGTTCGGCGCGCATGCACTGAACGTCTCCCCGTCGGATCGAGGTCTTGAAGGAAAAGAAGCTGCCCGGGCCGGCTGTCCCTCGCGGGCCGGGATCACGCGTCAGTCGCGCCTCCGCGACCACGGTTTCGCCCGGCAGGACCGGCGCCTTGAAGGCGGCATTGCCGGAGCCGACGAGATAGGCCTTGACCGTCTTGCCGGCGCGCAAGCCCAGCAGCACGTTCGCGGTCTGGGCAGCCATTTCCAGAAGAAGCACCCCCGGGACGATCGGGTCCCCCGGAAAGTGACCGGCAAAGAACCAGTTCCCTTCATCGAACCGGTGGGTTCCGCGTGCGGTCAGGAGCTCGCTGTCGGCCTCCACATGGTCGACGAAGAGAAAAGGGTCCCGGTGGGCAAGCAGCCTTTTCACGGAAGCGGCGGACGCAGGGTCGGTCACGGTCTCGGGGGGAAGCATCTGGCTCTCCGAATGTCTCATGCGTCCGCCGTTCCTCGTCTCGGGCCTCAGTTCTTCGCGGTTTCCTTCTGCTCGATGACTTCCCAGCCGTCGGTCATCGCCTTCACCAGGACAAAGTCCTTGTCGGATTCGCCCTCGTTGGTCCGGGCGATGGGGCCGAGGAGGCCGTCGACCAGGTTGAGCTTCTGGATGCCCCGGCGGATTTTTTCGCGATCCTCGGCGACGGTTTCCGGCTTTGCCTCAACGCCCTCGTTCTCGATCGCCTGCTTGATCGCATACATGTTTTCCCAGGCCGCCATGCTGTGAAGGTCCGCATAGCCGCCGAACTGCGCCGTGGCCGCGGCCGCCGCGCGGGCGATGTCGTTGATCGGGGCGAAGCTGGTCGGTACGATCATCCCGGCGGCCTGTGCGCCGCAATCGTCGATCAGCTGAGGGGTGGTGAGGCTGGTCAGCCCGATGACCGCGGGCGGGTTGTAGTTCTGGCGCTCCATCTCGCGCAGCACGCCGCAGGCGGAGAACGGGTGGGCGGAAATCACCACGATATCCGCATTCACGGCGGCCATTTCCTTGACCTGCTCGACGAAGTCCACATCGTCGACCAGCCACTTCGCCTGGCCCTTCACCTCATAGCCGGCGAGCCCGGCGCGTTCCTTGATGATGTTGTACCAGGTCTGGTTGGAGTGAACGAAGTTCTCCTCAACGCCGGCGTAGACGGTCTTCAGCTCAGGGTTTTCCTGATGCATCCACGCCCAGAGCGCATCGTACATCTGGATCTCGTCGGGGATGTTGCGGAACGCCCAGTCGGAAATCCCGGCAAGACCCTTGCGCATCGCCACATCGGCGAAAACCGGGATCCGGTGACCGGTGTCGCTGTCATCGCCAGCCTTTTTCTGCAGGCTTTCGAACACCGGCTTCAGCACCGAGGAGCAGGTGGTGCCGATGACCGCCAGCCAATCTTCCTCTGCGAAAGACCCCAGCGTCGCGACACCGAGTTCCGAATCGCAGCGATCATCCCGATACTCGATCTCGATGCGCGCCCGTGTGCCATCGGCCAGGCGAACCCCGCCGGCGCGATTGATGAGCGATCCGGCGGCACGCATGGCCGCTTCACTGTTGTCGCCGAAGGGCTTCAGAACGCCCGACTTCGCGCCGAAGCCGCCGATCTTCACGACCCGGTCGGCAGACCAGGCCGGCTGTGCACAAAGCATGGCGGCTGCGAGTCCGACAACTGCCCCCGTACAGGACTTCACTGCAGAGATCGTGATCATTGCTAAGCCTCTATTTTAAGGTTCACCCTTCGGGATTGAAAACGGGAGTCAGGCAAATCAAATAATACATCGTTTGATTTGCGTATTTCATGATTATTTACATGGCATTCATTTCGAGAATGCAGACTCCATTATATAGTCAATTAGATCAACTACCCTTTGTGGTAGTGGGTTATGTCAATAAATATATGTAACTAGTGGGGTCGCTACTATTGTTGGTAGTTGCTCGCCCTATTTTCATGATCAATTCTCTTGGCGATTTTCTATTTCGCAATTGCACCCTGGAGGGGTCATGCCTGGCGTGCCCAAAGACACGGCCCCTGAACCGGGCGCCATCCTCGATCCCCGCGCCGCTCCCGAGATCGGCGGTGTTCCCATGCAAGGCTCGCTCTGGATGCTCGCAGTCATTCTGTGCGGGCAGGCTCTGGCTGCCATGGATACGGCGATCGTCAACGTGGCCGCGCCAACGCTGCAGGCCGAACTCGGCCTGTCCGGCGCCTCCTTGCAATTGACCGTTGCCGGCTATGGCCTCGCCTATGCGTCTTTCCTGATCACGGCAGCAAGGCTCGGTGATCTTTACGGCTACCGCCGCTTGTTCATGCTTGGGGTGGCGGTCTTCACGATCTCGTCGCTGGTGTGCGGCACGGCGCAAACCGCTGGTGTCCTGATCCTCGGCCGCATCCTGCAGGGGCTTGGGGCGGCGCTCCTGGTGCCGCAGGTGCTCTCCCTGATCCAGTTGAGCTACAGCGGGGCGGCGAAGGCTCGCGCCGTCGGCCTCTACTCCATGATCCTCGGGTTGGGCGCTGCGGCCGGTCAGCTTCTCGGCGGGGTCATCGTCGATATCGACCTGTGGTCGCTGAGCTGGCGCCCGGCGTTTCTGGTCAATATTCCCGTTGGCGTCGCGCTCATCGGTCTGGCGCTGTTTTTCCTACCACGGATTGTCGAGCGCCGCCGGGTCAGGCTCGATCTGGTCGGCGTTCTTGCGGTCACCGGTGTCGCCCTCTGCGTGCTGGTGCCGTTGACCTTCGGCCGGGAGCTGGGCTGGCCGGTCTGGTCTCTCGTGATGATCGGCGCCGGCCTGCTCGCGCTCGTTGCCTTCTGGCGCTACGAGCAGGCGCTGTCGCGCCGTGGCGGCGCACCGCTGCTGGATCCCGCCTTGCTGACCATTCGCGGCGTGCCCCAGGGGCTGGGGATCGTCGCTGTCGGCTTCATCGGATACGGCGGCTGGCTTCTCACCGTTGCCCTTTATCTGCAGGTCGGCCTGGGCTTCAGCCCGCTGGTCTCGGGGGTGACCTTCGGTGCCTATGCGGCCGGCTTCGGGGTGTGGAACCTGTTCTGGTCGCGCCTGCCGGACCGGATCGTCGCCCATGCGCCCTCCGTGGCCCTGGCGACCTTGCTGTGTGCCAGTCTGGCATTCGGGTTTCTGGTCTCCGATGGCTGGTGGCACCCGGTCGCCGGACCTCTGCTGCTGTTTGCCGCCGGCAGCGGCCATGGCCTGAGCTTCGGCACCAGCGTCAACCGCATGACCGCTGTCATCCCGCCTTCGTTCGCGGCGTCGCTGAGCGGCCTCGTCACCAGTTGCTCCCAGTTTTCCATCGTCACCGGAACCGCGCTTTTGGGCAGCGTCTATTTCGCGGTCGCAGCCAGCGTTCCGGACGGTGAGAACGGGTCTGGCGCAGGCATGGGTGCTGTGGCGTTCGCCGTTGCCATTGGCGCGGGTCTCGGCCTCATTCTATCGGCTCGGCTGCCGTCCACTTCCTTGATTTCACAAGTTAAAAGCGCGAGGCCCTCGGATGGGTGAGAATTCAAATGCAGAAATTGTCGATGAGCTTCGTCATCTGATAGCGCAGATCATCCATCTGGATCCCGGCGCGATGGAAGCGGGGCAGCCGCTGCGCGACTACGGCATCACTTCCATCGAGCTGATCGATTTCATCAGGCGGATCGAGCGTCGCTACTCCATTTCGTTTCAGCCCGATGCGCTGAAGGAAATCACGTTGAACGCGCTCGCCGAGAATGTTCATCTGGCAATGGACGGGCAGATGCAATGACAGCGATTGCGATCACCGGCTCAAGCGTTTTTTCGCCAAATGGATCGACCGATCAGAGGTTCTGGGAAAGCCTGGTGGATGGCGCCGACCGGCGCAGCCCCTGGCCCCATCGCGCTCTTGAGATCTATCCGGTCGACAATGTCATCGCCATTCCGGAAGAGACCTGGGCGACGCTGTCAGACACCCATGGCACGACCCGGTCCAAACGGATGGCCGGTTTTCTGGCGCGCAGTGCCTTGCGGGACGCAGGCCTGCCGGTTGACGGGGCCGGGCGTGTCGGATGCGCTTTGGGCACCACCACCGCCTGCGCGGAGCTGATGGAGCTGGCAACCCTGGCCGCGGCGGACGAAGGCGCCACCCGTTCCTGGGAAGATGCGGATCTGGTGCCCCGCGAGGGTCTTTCCTGGCAGGGGCCGACCTTGACCCTGTCGACGGCATGCTCGTCCGGGCTGCTGGCACCGGCGCTGGCGGCGGACATGATCAAGTCCGGCGAGGCCGAGGCGATGGTGGCCGGCGGCATGGACGTTCTGCTGGAATATACGATCTGCGGCTTCAATTCGCTGCGGGTGGCGACGCAGGAGACCTGCCGGCCCTTCAGCAGCGAGCGCAAGGGGGTCATCCTGTCCGAGGGCGGGGCCTGTTTTTGCCTGGAGCCGCTGGAGGCCGCAGAGGCCCGGCAGGCCCCGATTCAGGCCGTCATTCTCGGCTACGGCATCAGCTGCGACGGTGGCCATCCGACCGCGCCCAGCGTTGCCGGAATCGGGCGCGCCATTCGTCAGGCACTGGCCTCGGCGCAGGTGTCGCCAGTGGAAATCTCCGGCGTCATCGCCCATGGCACGGGCACGCCGACCAATGACAAGGTCGAGATCGATGCGATGCGCGATGTCTTCGGCGAGGTCCCGCTTCCCCCCGTCACCTCGGTCAAGAGCGCGATCGGCCATGCACAGGGCGGCGCGGGCGCAATCTCGCTGCTGGCAGCGCTGCTCAGCCTGAAACACGGCGAACTTCCCGGCATCACCCACCTGGGCGAGGTCGATCCGGCGCTGGGCGCGGTGTCCGTGTCGGCACGGCCGACGCCGCTTGAAGGCTCCTGCCTGATGGTCAACGCCTTCGGGTTCGGTGGCAACAACTGCGTGATGATTGTCGCCGATGAACGGTTCCTCGCAACCCGGAGGCAACAGGCATGACCGGCATCGTCATACGCGCCACGGCCGCCGGCAAGGCGGCGAACGACGGCAGCATGCCGGCGGATATGCTGTGCGCGGAGCGCCGCTCTCCGCGTGTCGGCGCGATCAACACCCAGGCGCGGATGGTCGTTCAGGCGCTCAGACGGTGCCTGGAAGGCAATGGCCGGCCGCAGCAGGAGCGGATCGGTCTCAGCCTCGGCACGGCCCACGGCGCAAACGGAATTGTGGAGACCTCCCTGAAGACGGCGCATGGCACGGGCTTTGAGGATGTGGTTACAGCCTGGTACGCAACGGGCCTGCCGAACTCCACCGCCGGTGTCGTGGCCAGTCTGGAGCAATTGCTCGGTCCGAACCTCACCTTGCTCGGCGAGCAATCCGGCCTTGAGGCCATCGTCATGGCCTGTCGCCTGATCCGCGCCCGGCATGTCGATGGCATGGTGGCCGGCGGGTTCGACACCCCCGCATCGGACAGCGTGCCGGGGGAGGGGGAGGCCGCTCCTTCCGCCCCCGTGAAAACCGCACTGCCCGGCGTCGGCCTGCTCATGCTGGCGGCTGCCGAGGACACGGACAGCAATGCGGTCAGGATCCTCGGCTGGTCCAGCGACATGGTCGGCGGCCGGTCGGATGACGACCTGATCGCCGCCGCGCTCGCCGTTGCCGGACGAACAGCGGATCCGTCCAACGTGCGCAGGACCGTTCTTGGTGGCGATCGGGGCGATGGCGACTACCGGGCGGCGACGGGACCGATCCACCTGATCGAGGTGATCGGCGCGGCGCCTGCGAGCGGTCTTCATGCGTTCATCTCACATGGCAATGACGGCAAGGCGGTGTGTCTTCTTCTGGATATTCCGTCTTCCGCAAACGGTGAAATCGGGGAGGAACAGCGTGATCATTGATGCGGACGCGGCCGAGGTTCTGGATGTCCTGACCTATCTGCCGGAGGAGGCCCGGACCTGGGAGCTTGCCGAGGCCGGGCGGGTTTTCACCCATTCCCTCTGCCGGGCGGACGACGGCCAGCCGCTGCATGTGTTCGAGGCGGGCGACAGGTCCAATCCGACGCTGCTGCTTGTCAACGCCGTCGGCATGTCCGTTCTCTTCCTGGCGGCCATCGCCAGGGAGTTGTCGCAGCAGTATCACGTGGTGAGTTGGGAAACCCGCGGGCTTCCTCGCGCTTCGGACAGCGGCGAGGACTGCGATCTGTCGCTGGAAAGGCTGGCGAAAGACGGCGCCGATGTGCTGTGGCGGCTCGGCATCAGTCAGCCTGCCGGCATTCTGACCTATTGCTCGGGCATTAATGTCGCGCTTTGCGGGCTCGTTCGAGGGCTGTTCACGACACGCCGTCTTTGCATCGTCAGCCCGTCCATCGAGTTGCCCGTCCCCCGGGAGGAGACGGTCTATCAGCGCACCATGCTGCCGATCTGGCGCGATGTGGCGGAGAAGGGAGCCTCGGAAGCGGCGCTCATTCAACGCCTGCTGCAAACATCCGCGTCCTCCGCTCCGGCGGGGCTTGCGGAGGAGCTCGAGGCGATCGACCGGCTGCCGTTCGTGACGCCGGAGACCACCTACACCTACGCCCGCCTGCAGGCGGCGTGCCGCGACGAAACCGTTTTCGCCGGTCTCGGCACTGTCGGTATTCCCGCGCTGGTTCTGCACTGCTGCGACGACACGGTCATTCATGCCGATACGGCGACGACGCTCGCCGATGCCCTGCCAGCCTGTAGCTACTCCGAAATCCGGAACAGCGGGCATTTCGGCATTTTCACGTCCGACACAATTCACGGCACCGCGGTCGAGTTCTTCAACCGTGGCCGGCCGGAAGCGTGACCGTGACCCCTCATCAGACTGCGGAGGCGTTCAATGTATACCAATATTTCTGAGGATTCGGCCCTGGTACGCAATGCCCTGGCGACGCTGGGAAAGAGCTGGGATGAACGTGTTGCCGTGCGCAAGGAGCGCCTGGATCTGACCCAGTATTACGATCCGAGCATTCCCGATTTCCCGGTCTCGCTGGTGCCCTTCTGGGACGATGAGGATTTCGCCAATCTGGATCCGGACTTCAAGCTGCGGTTTCTGGCGGTCGCGTGGCTGGCCTATAATGAAAAGGCGATCTACCTGGAAGAGGCCATCGTTCAGCCCGCCTGCGCGCTCCTGTTCCGAAACGAGCTTCCCGGCGTCGGCGCGGCGCAGACCAAGCAGGTCATCGCCCAGATCCAGGTCGACGAGCAGTTCCACATCCTGATGTGCCTGGATATCTGCCGCGTCTCCCGGCTGCGGCACGGGCTGGAAGACTACACCATGCCCGAACCGGCTCTGGGCACGCATCTGAAGGAGCTGGTCCGCAATGCGGCCGATGCGGATGATGCCCGGATTGCCCAGGTGGCCTATGCCTCGGTGGCCGAGATGTCGATCAACGCCTACCTGAACGAGGTGGCGGGCGACATGACCATTCAGCCGCTCAACCGGATCAACACCGACATGCATCGTCAGGACGAGGCCGCCCACGGCATCGGCTTCTCCGAGATCGTCGGCTCGGTCTATCGCAGGATGTCCACGGTCCAGCGGGATCGGTTCCGCGCCTATATCGGTGTGGCCTTGCGCGACTTCACCAAGCCGGACGAAACCTACTGGGCCTCGATGCTCGACTATCTCGACGTCCCCAATCGCGACGCCATCTTGCAGCGGCACGCGAACACCACCCGCGGACTGGTGCTGAAGCGGAACTACACGACCATCCGCCGGTTGTTCGACGAACTCGAAATCACCGACGCAATCGATTTCGATTTCCAGTAAGGCGCAAGGCCGTCCCTTTGCAGATCCGGCGGGGCTCCCCGCCGGGTGGGCGCTGCGAGGGGCCTGCTCCGGCCGGCGTGGGGGGAACGCCAATGAACCTGTCAAACGGAGTGTTGCGCCGCTGGGGCCTGCTTGTCCTTGCCGGCGGCATCGTCATGGGGTTGTCGCTCGGCACACGCCAGTCGCAGGCCCTGTTCATGCTGCCGGTGTCCATGGGGCTGGACTGGGCCATCGAGGATGTGGGCTTCGCCTTCGCGCTGCAGAACCTGATCTGGGGGCTGACGCAGCCGCTGACGGGCATGATCGCGGACCGGTTCGGACCGGCCCGGGTGATCTTCTTCGGCGTGCTGCTCTATGCGGCGGGCCTCTTCGCCATGGCGCGGGCCTCCGACCTGTTGCTGTTCAATCTCAATGCCGGGGTGCTGGTGGGGATTGGCCTCGCCGGCACCGCCTTTGGCGTCATCTACAGCGCGGTGAGCAAGATCGTCCCGCCCAGGGACCGCCCCTGGGCGATCGGGGCGGTGGGTGCGATCGGCGCCACGGTGCAGTTCCTCGTCGTGCCCTTCGTTCATGAAATGCTGAACACCCGGGCCTGGGACGGGACCTTCCTCGTCCTCGCCGTCCTGCTTCTTGCGGTTTGTCCTCTGGCCTGGCTGCTGCGGACAAGGGGGGCGGAGGAGGTCGCCACTGGCACGGATGCGCCTACCATGGGCGCGGCGATCTACGAAGCGCTCCGCCATCGCGGCTTCTGGCTTCTTCTCCTTGGCTTCACGGCCAGCGGATTTCAACTGGCGTTCCTGTCCGGCAACGTGCCGTCCTATCTGGTCGACCGGGGCGTGCCCCTTCCGGTCGCCGGCACCGCGATTGCGCTGATTTCGCTGACCAATATCGTCGGCGCCTTCGTGTTCGGCTATGTCGGCGGTCCGGTTTTCCGGCGCAAATACACGCTCGCCTTCCTCTACACCTGCCGCACCCTGGCAATGGTCGCCTTCATCTCGGTGCCGCTGACACCGGTCAGCACCTATCTGTTCGCAGGCATGATCGGCTTTCTGTGGCTGGGCTCCGTGCCGCTGACCATCGGGTTGATCGGCCAGATCTTCGGGGGGCGGTATCTCACGACCCTGTTCGGCTTCGCCTTTCTCGGCCACCAGCTCGGCGCCTTCTTCGGCATCTGGCTGGCCGGCTATGTGTTCGACACAACCGGCTCCTACAGTTCCATCTGGTGGCTGTCGATCGGCGCTGGCGCGCTGGCCGCCCTGTTGCACATGCCGATCAATGACCGGCAACTGGCAAGACGCACATCAATCGAGGCGGTGCCCGCATGAGCAAAGACCTGCCGTTCGTTTCTCTTGCCGTGAATGGGCTTCTGGTGCTGGCGCTGCTGGCGGTGCTGGTCTACGGGTTCCTTACCTATCTCGATCCCGTGTTCGTCTACACCTACGCCTCGTCCATGCGGTTTTGCGGGTAGGGCAGGCGCGGTCGCCGGGGCGCGCAGGCATGGTGTCCTGCTGCCTGCTTCGCCGGTTGGTCTGTGCATGAAGTGATGCGACCCGCGTGCTTTTCTGTTGAATCCAACGATGTTTCGCGCACGGCCTTCCGTTGGAAGGCCGCGCAGCGGAGATCTGTGTTCGCCGCGTTGAACCTCCCGTTCATTGCGGCGCCTGGTCGTGTCGTCGGAAGGGATTTCCCGCACTTGGAGGCCGATGGGGCGGCGTGAGGAAGCGGATGCGTTGATCCGCTACTGGAGTTCCAGCAATCCGGAACGGATCGCGGATGCAACCGTCGAGGCCCGGTTGGCGGTTCCGAGCTTCGACATCGTGTTTTTGATGTGAAAATTTACAGTGTTGATCGAGATATTCAGGATCATCGACGTCTCGCGCGACGTTTTTCCATGCGCGGCCCACTTGAGGACCTCGATTTCACGGTCTGTAAGCTTGTTCACCATGGAGACTCCCTAGTTCCTCCGTTGAAACATTTGAATTCTCGAATTTCTCTAGAGACCGGGACGCTGCGTGGATTTTCCGCCCCTGGAAGGAGGATGCAACCAAAGGTTACATTCGCGTGTAATATGCATGCTTGTAGGTATTTTTTCTAATACTTTTTTTGAATTATATGTTTCTGTCATTTTTGACAGTGTCTTTTATCGTATAATCTGATTTTTCTTTGTCTAGTTCAAAAAAATATCAATTAGTATCATGAAGGCCTACTAATTATGTGAGTTGAGGTTGGGAGTGTCCGATTGATATACGATTTAAGTGAATGTCATAGGTAATTCTTGAAATATCAATAGCCGGCATGACTTAAAATAACTTCATTAGGTGTTATTTCAGATATCAAAATCTGTGATTGCATTGGCCGCTATTGTTTCGATGGGAACGTGCCGAACTTTGAGGGAGAGCAGCCGTGAAGATGCAGATCGTCGGTGTCGGTGTGGGGCCGGCCAATCTTAGTTTGGCGTCACTTGTTTATCCGACAGGGTTGCGAAGCCAGTTTTTCGAGAAGGACAGGGAGTTCAGCTGGCATTCCGGGCTCCAGCTTCCCAATGCCAGTCTGCAGGTGTCCTTCCTGAAGGATCTGGTCACCCTGGCCGATCCGACAAACCCGTTTTCCTTCCTGGGGTATCTGCATGAACATGGCCGTACCTACCAGTTTCTGAATGCCCGGTTCGACGCGGTCACACGTCAGGAGTTCACGCAATATCTGCACTGGGCGGCGCGCAAGAACGAGAACATCCAGTTCGGCGAAGAGGTCGTCGACATCGACTTTGACGACGATTTCGTGGTCACGACCACCGCCAAGACGGTGCGGGCGGAAAACATCTCGATTGCCGTCGGGAAGGTGCCGTCTGTTCCGGCCTTCGTTGCCGGGAGCCTGGGCGAAACCACGTTCCACAGCTCCGACTACCTCAAGCATGCGGACAAGCTGGCGAACAAGCGGGTGGCCATCGTCGGCTCCGGCCAGTCCGGCGCCGAGATCTTTCTCGATCTGATGTCGCGGGAGGGGGCGGATGCACCCGCGCATGTCTCCTGGGTGTCCCGCCGGGCGGGTTTCTGGCCGCTGGACGATTCGCCCTTCACCAATGATCTCTTCATGCCCTGCCACCAGAACTACTTCTCCTCTCTGGGGGAGGCAACGCGGCAGCAGTTCCTGAAGGACAATGTCCTGGCCAGCGACGGCATCTCCATGTCGACCCTGAACGAGATCTATCAGGGGCTCTATATGCGCCGTTTTGTCAGACCGGCGAAAAACACCGTCGAGCTGCTGCCCAACCGGGCCGTCGAACACGCCGCTCCCGACGGACCGCGCTGGACCTTGCGCACCGTTCACGGCGAGGCCAGCACCCGCGAGATGATGAATGTCGATGTGGTCATCTGGGCGACCGGCTATCGGAATGCGCCGCTTCACTTCATGGATAACATCGCCGAAAGGCTGCAGTATTGCGGCGACGAGGTCGCGGTTGACGACAATTTCGCAGCGCTCTGGAACGGGCCGCGGAACCGGGCGATCCTCATTCACAACGCCAGCCGGGGCCAGAAAGGTCTCGCCGATCCGAATCTGAGCCTGCTTGCCTGGCGCAGTGCCAAGATGGTGGAGCGGATCACCGGCTTCCCCGCGTCGGTCGAGCCCATTCCGTCGGCAGTGTGCTGGGGCCCGCTCGCCTCGGTTTCCGATGAAGCGCGGAGGTCCGCATGATGACCGGCGCGCCCTCCTTTGCCATCGTCGGTGGCGGTATCATCGGCTTCACCGTGGCCCGGGAAGTCTGCCGCGCGTTTCCCGATAGTGCCGTGACCCTGATTGACCGGGATGTCCCGGGGGCCGGCGCCTCGGCTCGCTCCGCCGGGCTGCACTTTCCGCTCGGCCGCTATCCGCGTGTGCGGGAGATGAGCCGCTACAGCGAGGAATTCTACCAAGACCTGCGCGCGGAATGTCCAGCCGCGCCGATCCATCCGCTTGGGCTGCGCGTTCATTCCGCCAAGCTGGATCACGCCGGTCTTTCCTCCATGTTCACCAGCCCCGTGACCCCTCTGGGGCCGGACGAGCAGCCGAGCCCGCTTGCGTCCGCGGACGCGGACTACCGCGTGTGGACGGTGGACGACGCCCAATATGCCGATGTTCCGGCCCTGATCGGCTTCTACCGCGAGGCGCTGGGGGGACGACTGAGGACACTCTTCGGCCTGAAGATCGCGAAGATCGAGGAGACGCCCGAGAAGGCTGTCCTGTCGACCCATGACGGCCTCAGCATCGAGGCCGATCATCTCATTCTGTGTCCCGGGCCCTGGGCGCTCTCGGATGTGTTCCGGCCCTACACCCGCAATCTCGATATTCGGATCAAGCGGGTCGTTGCCTTCCACATCGATGCGGCCGACCTCCGCGAGCCCGCCTCCGTACCGACGGTGGATCTGTTCTTCGACGAAGATGCGTTCTTCATGCCATGGGGCAAGGGAGACAAGCGTCTCTTCAGCTTCACCCGCAAGAAGTGGGACGTCACCCCCGAGGACTCCTACGGGGCGATTACCGCCGAAGATCGCGCCGAGGCGCTGGCTGTGCTTGCCCGGATCGCACCGCAGCTGTGCGACGCGGTCGGAGGCGGTCAGGTCTTCTGCGACGCCTATAGCGCAACCGGCGCGCCGGTCGTCGCGTCGGTCACGTCCTCCGGGCGCATTGTCTTTGCCGGGGCGGCGAATGGATCGGGCTACCGCCTCGCGCCGGCCATTGCCCGCAAGACACTCAAGGCCATTGCGAAAGTACCTGCCCGGGAGATGGTGTGATGAGAGTTTTCAAGCTGAAGGACCAGTCGCTTCTGCCCGCGTTCGGGATCCAGATGGCTTCGGTCGATGCCTTTTCCGGAACGGACGACGTCGGGGCTGGCTATGGGGTGATCGAGCCTGAGGGCGTCACCGCCTTTCACCGCCACGATGAATGCGAGCTGTTCGCGATTCTTGAAGGCGAGGGCGTGGTGGAGGCCGACGGGGGCGACAGGATCGCCGTCGGTTCGGGCGATCTCGTCGCGATTTCCCCGTTCGACAAGCATGTGCTGCGCAACACCGGATCCGGCAAGCTCGTTTTCGCAACCGCCTACTGGCGCGATGCGAAAACCGCAATGAAGGAAGCGGAGAAGGGGGCTTCGGCGCAAGAGGAGGTGACGGATCCGGCCGCCGAGGCGCCGTGTTTCGTCTTTTCCACGCCGCCGACGCCCAATGGCGATCTGCATCTGGGCCATCTGTCCGGACCGTATTTCGGGGCCGATGTCTTTGCCCGGTTCCAGCGCCTGCTCGGCAAGACCGCCTTCCACATCACCGGAAGTGACGATTTCCAGAGCTATGTGATCGCCAAGGGGCGGCAGCTCAACAAGACGCCGCAAGAGGTTGCCGACCACTTCAGCCGCGAGATCACCGAGACCCTCGACCTTCTCGACGTTCAGATCGATCAGTTCACGCTGACCTCCCACGCACCGGACTATGAGCGTCAGGTGAAGGCGTTCTTCCAGAGTGTGGCCGCATCCGACAGCGTTCAGCGTCGGGCGGACAGCGCGGCCTTCGATCCGACGACGGATGCCTATCTCTATGAGTGTGACATCAAGGGCCGTTGCCCGACCTGCGGATCTGGATCCGGCGGCAACATCTGCGAGGAATGCGGCGAGCCGAACCTGGCCTATGACATGCTGGACCCGGTTTCGACCCAGACCGGGGCAACCCCCGTGGTCCGCCCCTGCGAGCGCTATGCGATCGCGCTGAATGACTTTGCCGATCATATCCTCGGCGCGATGCGGGAAAGCAAGGCCAGCGCACGCCTTCAGGCTCTGGCCGAGCGGGTGCTTGCGCGCGAGGATTTCCACGTTCCGATCACCCACCCACAGAACTGGGGGATTTCCCCGACCGATCCGGACATGGCCGATCAGGTCTTTTGGGTCTGGCCCGAGATGTCGTTCGGTTTTCTCTACGGGATCGAGGCGCTCGGTCAGCGGATCGGCCACGACTGGAAGGCGCTGGAGCCGCGGGACAATTGGAAGTTTGTCCATTTCTTCGGCTACGACAACAGCTTCTACCACACGATCCTCTACCCCGCGCTCTACAAGGCCGCCTTCCCCGATTGGCACGCGGACATCGAGTATCACGTCAATGAATTCCTGTGCCTTGAGGGCGATAAATTCTCGACCAGCCGGCAACGGGCTGTCTGGGGCAAGGAGGTTCTGACCCCCGAGACCGTCGATTGCGTCCGCTTCCACCTTGCGCTGACACGGGGCGAGATCGAGCGCACGAATTTCTCGGTGAGCGCGTTGCAGGCAACCAACAGGGACCTGATCGACGTGTGGCAGGGCTGGCTTCAGGCGCTTGGGGCCGAGGTGCTCACGCGCCATGACGGCGTGGCGCCGGACGCGGGCGACTGGAGCGTCGATCACCAGGCGTTCCTGCAGCTTCTGGAGCAGCATCGCCAGCAGATCGAAACCGCCTATGGCTCCGCCGGCTTTTCGCTGAACAAGGCGGCCGACACGCTCCAGACGCTTGTTCGCGATACGATCAGATTCGTCAAGGCAAACCGGCATCTGGCGGGCCACGCCGCCGCTGCGGATCGCCACAGAACGACGATCGCCCTGCAGCTTGCGGCAGCGCGCCTTCTGTCCGATGCCACCGCGCCCTTGATGCCGCGCTTCTCCGAAGCCTTGAGAAAGGGGCTGGGGCTCGACCCGGCCAGCACCTGGCCGCGGACCATCGAGCTTCTGCCCGCCGGCAATCGGGTCACCTTGAGCGATCAGCGCTTCTTTTCCGAGAAGGTGGGCGAGAACGTCGCGCCGATCAAAGTGACGGATGCAGCCTGATGACGATCAAGGCCTGGCCACAGGAAACCGCGTTCCTCAACGCTTTGTTCAAGCGTCGATGGAGCGCGGAGCACAAGCTCAGCATTTATCGGTTTGGCGCCGAAGCTGAGGCCATCCCCCTGTCGGACCTGCAGGGGATGGTGGAAGGCGTCGCCGCCTGGCTGACATCCCTCGGCCTCCAGCGGCACGATCGGATCGGCATTCTGTCGTCCAACCGGCTCGAATATGTCCTTCTCGATCTTGCGGCTCTCCGGCTGGGGCTCGTGACCGCGTGTTTCGACCCCGCCTCCTTCGCGCAAGAGACTGATCTTGTGGAAAAATACGGTCTGAAGCAGCTGTTTCTGGACACGCGGGTCGCAAGCCCGCGATCGGGCGCGGACCACGTCCTGCCCATCGAGCGGGTGCTTGAGGAAGCGGGCAAGGAGCGGGACCGGGACAGCGCCGAGCCGGTTACCTATGCCCCCGAGGATATCAGCACCATCAAGTTCACCTCCGGGAGCACGGGGATCGCCAAGGGGCTCGGCGCCACCGTCGGCAGCATCGAGCAATCGCTTCGCTCGACGCAGAAGCTGTTTTCGCACGGGCCCGGCGATACGCTCCTTGTGTTCCTGCCCTTGTCCCTGTTGCAGCAACGCTACTGGGTCTATTCGGCCATTCTTTACTGGCACGACATCGTGATCACCGATTCCCGGCTCGCGCTGGAGGCGATCCAGAGGGAACATCCCACCGTGATCATGGGGGTGCCCGCCTTCTTCGACACCTTGAAGGAATACATCGAGATGTCGGCGGGCGCCGGCTCGCCGCGTGCCTCGGCGATCGATGTGCTGGGCGACCGCCTGCGCTATCTCTGGACCGGATCGGCCGCCGCGCGGCCCGATACGCTGGAGTTCTTCGAGGTCACCTGCGGTGTGCCGATCTTCGAAGGCTACGGTCTCAACGAGACCTGCATCACCACCAAGAACCACCCCGGGGCCCACAAGCGCGGCAGTGTCGGCAAGCCGTTGGACGGCGTTCGGGTCGAGATCGACGCGGAGGGCCAGATCCGTGTCTCTCGCGATCACCCGGTGAACACCCGCTATCTGTTCGCGCCGGACGGCGCCTCGGAAAAGGTGTTCATGGCCGATGGATCGGTGGCGACCGGCGATCTCGGTTACATCGACGACGAGGGCTTTCTATATGTGATGGGCCGTGCCGACGATGTGGTCGTGCTTGCCAACGGCAAGACGATCTCGGTGCGCCCGCTTGAAGAGGCAATTCTCCGGCTGCCCGAGGTGAAACAGGCGATGGTGTTCGGCACCGGGCGCCCCGTTCTGGCCAGCCTGGTTTGCCCCGCGCCCGGGACCAATCCGGATGCGGTCAAGCGCGCCGTCCAGCAAGCCACGCGCGGCTTCGGCTCTGAAGCCGTCGAGCTGGTCATTCCCGTTGCCGATGGCTTTTCGGAGGGCGCGGGCCTCCTGACCTCGCAGGGAAAACTGCGGCGCCGGGCCATCACCGAACATTATCATCAGGCCATTCAAGAGGCGTATGGAGACCAGTCATGAGCGAGCTTGAAACCACCATACGGCATCACATCGCGGCGACGGCGAAGCCCGCTCAGATCGCGCCGGAGGGCATCGACCTCACCGTCGATCTCAAGCAGGAGTTCGGCATTTCATCCATGAAGATGATCTTGCTGATGACGACCCTGTGCAAGGAACTCGGGGTCACCTTGTCGAGCTTCGACGAAAGAGACCTGGCAGGCATCAACAGCGCGGGCGATCTGATCCGCGCCTTCGAAAAGGCCCGGGAGGGGGTGGCATCATGAGCTGGAAAACCGTGTTCAACGAGACGCTTGAAAACGAGCGTGTTCTCATGCGGCCGTTGCAGGCATCGGATCGGGCCGAGCTCGCCAAGATCGTGTTCGATCCGGATATCTGGCGCTATTTCGTTACCCGGATCGACAGCGAGGAAGACCTTGACGGGTTCATGGAGACCGGGCTTGCCGACATCGCGGCCGGTCGGCGCGCGGTCTTCATGATCTTCGACAAGAAAACCGGCAAGCTGGCCGGCAGCATGTGTTTCGGCAATCTCGCCGAGGCGGATCTGCGGCTTGAAATCGGCTGGTCCTGGCTGTCCAAGGCGTATCGCGGCGCGGGCCTCAACCGCTACGCCAAGCTTGCCCTCCTGACCCATGCCTTCGAGGTGCTGGGCTGCGCCCGTGTCGAGTTCAAGACCGACGTGTTGAACGAGCAGGCCCGCAAGGGGCTGAGCAACATCGGCGCCACCGAGGAAGGCGTGTTGCGCAGTTTCAATTTCATGCCCGGAGGCCGGCGCCGGGATGCGATCTTCTATTCGGTCCTCGCGGATGAATGGCCCAGGGTGAAGGCCTTGCTGCTCGGGCAGGAGCGTGTCGAGGGTGCCCGCGATGTCCAGCCTGCCTGACGTCATCACGCTCGATGGCTGCCCTCTGACCCGGGGGCAGCAGCACGGCCGGCAGGCAGCCGGCCGCATCGCTGCGTTTCTGGATGATGGCCTGGCCCGTCTCGACACCTTCCTCGGGCCGGATATCCGGTTGTCGGATCTTGGCCAGGACATCGCCGCCTATGGCGCGGCGATCGAGCGGGAGACGCCGGAGCTCTACCGGGAAATCATCGGTTTGAGCGAAGGCGCCGGGATCTCGATGGACGAGGCCGTGCTCTTGCAGGTGCGCAGGGAACTGGCCGGCTTCAGCCGGTTCAACACCTCCGGCGACTGCACCACCTTCGCCCGCACGGGCGAGGGCGCGGTGATCGGCCAGACGGTGGACCTTGCCGGCGATCTCGACGATCAGGTCACCCTTCTGAAGGTCCGTGACGCGGAAAGCGGGCATCGCGCGCTGGTGATGAGTTTCACCGGGCTGCTCGGCTATCTCGGTGTCAACGATCGCGGTCTGGCCGTTGGCCTCAACCTGGTGCTTGCCGGCGACTGGCGGCCCGGGTTGCCGCCCTATCTGGCGATCCGCCACCTGCTCGACAGCTGCGGGTCGGTGGAGGAGGCCATCGCCTGCCTTCGGAGGCTGGATCTTGCCAGTTCGCGCTGCTTCATGCTGTGCGATGGCGCCAACGCCGCCTTTGTCGAGGCGATGGCGGGGAAGCTGGCGGTGCATCGCGGCGCGGAACTGACCCACACCAACCATTTTCTCGATCCCGCCTTTGCGCCGCATGACGAGCTGAACATCTTCGCGCAGAACGGCTCGCGCAAGCGGCTCGATGCCTGCCGCAACTGGCTGGCGTCTCATGGCGCCAATCGGGAGCCGGAAAGCTATTTCGACCTGTTCAGCACCGAGCCGGTCCGGGTGAAGGACAGCGGCAACAGGGCCGTTGAAAAAACGGTGGCCTCCGTTGTCCTCGATCCGGTGAACAGGAGCCTTCACGTCCGGGCGGGCGATCCATTCGGCACGCCGACGGTGTCCTTCGACATGGTCGGCTGGGGAGAGAACAGACATGAATGTGCAAACGCCTGAGCGAAAAGCCACCCGAGCACAGGACGGCGACTGGCTCGCGCCGGACCGCGCCGACCTGCCGTTCTTCGGCGAGGAACACCAGGCGCTGACGCGGCGCCTGTCCGACTGGGCAAGAGAGGCGGAGGGCGAGATCGCCGAGGCGCTGGACCTGCCGCCGCCCGAGGCGGTCCGCCGGCTCACCCGTCTCCTGGGGCAGGGCGGATGGTTCTCGCTGGCGCTCAAGGCTCCGGTCGACACCCGCGCGATCTGCCTCATTCGCGAGGCCTTTGCCTATCGCCATGATCTTCTCGACTATGCGTTTTCCATTCAGATCCTGGCAGCCCTGCCGTTGGCCCTGTGGGGCAGCGACATGCACCGCTCGGAAATTCTGCCGAAGCTGTGTTCCGGCGAGGAGATCGGGGCCTTCGCGCTCACCGAGCGTGACAGCGGCTCGGATATCTCCGCCATCGGTCTGCAAGCGGTGGAAACCGACGGCGGCTTCCGCCTGACGGGCCAGAAGAGCTGGATCGCCAACGCGGATATTGCCGACCAGGTCGTCGTCCTGACGCGCACCGGCGCGGGGGCAGGGCCGCTGGGCCTGACGCTTTTCGTCGCCGACACCAGGTCCGAGGGCTGCCGGGTTCAGCCGGTCGAGCTGATCGCGCCCCGGCCCTTCGGCGACATCACATTCGACGATTTTCTCGTTCCCACCGACCGGCTTGTCGGCGACAAGGGGATGGGGCTGGCGGTGGCCATCGATACGCTGGAGCGCTGCCGGATCACCGTCGGCGCGGCCGCCAACGGCTTTGCCCGCCGGGCCGTGGTCGAAGCCGGCGGCCACGTGCTGGAACGTCGGGCCACCGGGCGCCGCCTTGCGGATATTCCTGCCGTGCGCGGCATCCTGACAAGGATGACCGCCGCGATGCACCTGTCGCAACTGACCGTGACCGAAGCGGCCTGGGAGATGGACAGGGGCGGGGCGCGCAAGAGCCCGCTGTCCTCACTCGCCAAGCTGCATGCCACCGAGGCGGCTCAGGGCATCGTCGATCAGAGCGTTCAGTTGCACGGTGCCGCCGGGCTTGTGGCCGGCTCCGTTCCGGAAAACCTCTATCGTCAGATCCGCTCTCTGCGGCTTTATGAGGGGGCGTCGGAAGTGCAGGAAGACATCCTGAGCGAGGCGGTCATCGCCGGAAGTCTTCGCTAGAAGACGCTGCCGGATGCGGGATCGCGCCAGCATGCCGACCGGGGCCGGTGGCCGCGTGATGGGGGAGTGGCCGGCGTCCGGGCGGCTCTCGCCATTGCGCGGACGGCGCCCGTTCGTGCGGGTGGCACTGCTCGATCTGGGCGATCTGGCGCCTTTGCGTGTCACGCGCATGATGGCCGATCTCGATCCGCATGAGCGGCGGCGGGCCGGGGTGCTGCGGTCTGCCGCCTTGCGCGCCGAGTATGTGCTTGCCCACGGGCTCTTGCGGCATCTGTTGAGCTGGACCTTTCAGGCGCCCGCCCGGTCCTGGGCAATTTCAGCCGACGCCGCCGGCCGGCCGCATATCGTCTCGCCGTATCTGCATCGGGATGTCGCGGTGTCCCTGTCCCACACGCGCGGGTTCGTCGCTGCTGCAATCGCCCGGGGCTTCAGGATCGGCATCGATGCGGAACGACAGGATCCGTCGCGGTCCCAGCTCGATATCGCCGACCGCTTCTTTGCAGGCCAAGAGGCGGAGCGCCTGCGGGCCTTGCCGCAGAACCGGACCAGCCCGGAATTCACCGCCCTGTGGACCTTGAAGGAAGCCTTTGTGAAGGCCATCGGCAAGGGCTTCGCGCAACCGCTGAAGAGCTTCTCCTTCGACGGCGCCACGCCTGCGAGGGTCGCGTTTCACGATGCGGAACTGGGGGCGCCGGAGCGCTGGCGCTTCGTCTCCGGCGCGTTCGACAGCGTGCATGTCTCGCTTGCCTGCGAGCTGACTGCGGGCGGGGGATCCCGCCTGCCCATGGAGGCGGTTGCCCTGGGAGGCGGGCGGCCTTTGCCTCTGAGCAGACGCTTTCTGTAGCCGGGGCAATCACGGGTTTCGCGCGCCGAGAAGGCGGCCGTCACGAAAGCGCCGGGCCCGTTGGGCCCGGCGTCTGGCGTCGATGGCGCGTCAGTCGCGCAGCACGGCCATGCTGTCCGTGTCCCAGCCGATCCACACCGGCGCCTCGCCGACGGACTGGCCGAGATCGGTGTCCACATAGGCCTTGAGACGCGCCCCTTCCGCCTCCGCGACCTCCAGATCGACCGCCATGCGGCTGCCGAGGAAGGTCTTGCCGACCACCCGGGCCTGAAGAGCGTTCGGCGTGTCCGGGCGCTGGGCGTGAAAGCCGAGCCGTTCAAGACGGATCGAGGCGGTGATCGCGTCGCCGGCGCGGGGCGCGCCCGCCGGGGCGTGGCCGCGCAGGGTCTGGCCGAACCAGTCCATCACCACGGCATCGCTGTCGACGCCGCGCACCTTGCCGGTCAACAGGTTGGTCTCGCCGATGAACTCGGCGACGAAGCGGGTCGCCGGGTGGAAATAAAGCTCCTCCGGCGTGCCGTCCTGCTCGACCCGGCCATGGTTCATGACGATGATCCGGTCGGACATGGTCAGCGCTTCTTCCTGGTCGTGGGTGACGAAGAAGAAGGTCTTCGAGGTGCGCCGCTGGATCGATTTGAGCTCCTGCTGCACCTGACCGCGCAGCTTGGCATCGAGCGCGCCAAGCGGTTCGTCGAGCAGAAGCAGGGCCGGATCGGGCGCCAGCGCCCGCGCCAGCGCCACCCGCTGCCGCTGCCCGCCGGAAAGCTGCGCCGGATAGCGCTCGGCGAAGGGCTGCAGCTCCAGGAAGGACATGATCTCGTCCGCCCGCCGTTTGATCGACGCGCGGTCGAGCCCTTGCAATTCCAGACCGAAGCCGATGTTCTGGCGCACGGTCATATGCGGGAACAGGGCGTAGTCCTGAAACACCATGTTCACATGGCGCTTTTCCGGCGGCAGCCGCGTCACGTCCTCGCCGTCGAGCAGGATGCGGCCGCGATCCGGCTGCTGGAAGCCGCCGAGGATGCGCAGCGTCGTCGATTTGCCGCAGCCCGACGGGCCGAGGAAGGTGACGAATTCGCCGCGGGCGATGTCGAGGTCGAGGTTTTCCAGCGCGACGGCCGCACCGAAGCTCTTGGAAATGCCCTGAATGCGCACGAGAGGATCTTGAACGGTCATCCTTCGGTTTCCTTCTTCAGGCGGCGGGTGAACCGTTCGGCCCAGATCCCGACGACCGCCGTCAGGATGAGCGCCACGGTCGCGATGGCGTTGATTTCAGGGGACATGCCCGAGCGCAGCTTGGCGAAGATCAGAACCGGCAAGGTCGGCTCATAGCCGCCCAGGAAGAAGGAGCGGACGAAATCGTCGAAACTGAGCAGCAGGCAGAAGATCGAGGCGCCGAGAATGGCGGGCACCAGATAGGGCAGGGTGATCCGCAGGAACGCGATCAGCGGATCGGCGCCAAGGTCGCGCGCTGCCTCGATCTGGCTTTTCGGCAGGGTGGACAGGCGCGCCATCACGACGAGAACCACGAAGGGCACGTTGTGGACTGCGTGGGCCCAGACGATCGCCCCCATGCCCGGCTCGATGCCAAGGCCCCGCGCGTAGATGCGGAAGGCAATCGCGGAGATGATGCCCGGGACCAGTGCCGGCAGCACGGTCAGGCCGAAGATCACCGCCCGGCCCCAGAAGCGCCGGCCTTCCAGCAGCACCGCGATCCAGGTGCCGACGACGACGGAGATTGCCGTCGACAGCACGGCGATGACGACCGAATAGCCGAAGGTGGAGAGCACCTGCGCGTCGGCGAACACGCCCGTGTACCATTCGAAGGTCCAGGAGCGGATCGGGAAGCCGATGAACTTGCTGTCCTTGAAGCTGACCAGAACCATGAGGATCAGCGGCACGAAGACATAAAGCACGAAGGCCCAGTAGACGCAGGAGAGAAGAACGCGGTTGCCCCGGTTCATTTCACGTCTCCCTTTCGCAAGGCGCTCATCAGCCGCTGGAACACCACGGTGACGATCAGCGCGGAAACGAACATGATGGTGGCGAAGGCCGCACCCGTGGGCCACTCGTCGCCGGCGACATGGAAGAAACCGGCGATGGTCTCGGCAAAGACCGTGGTGGACGGACCGCCGAGCAGGACCGGCGTGGCGTAAAAGCCCGTGGCGATCAGGAAGACCAGCGTGCAGCCGGAGGAAATGCCCTCGATGGTCAGCGGCAGCGTGACCCGCCGGAAGCGGGTCCAGGCGCCGGCACCGAGATCGGCGGCCGCCTCATTGTAGCTTTTCGGCAGCTTTTCCAGCGCGGAGTAGAGCGGCAGCAGCATGTAGAGCGCGGTCAGGTAGACGATGCCCATGCCCATGGAGAAGCTGGTGTACATGAAGGGAATCGGCCGGTCGATCAGGCCGATGCTGCGCAACAAGAGGTTCACCGCGCCGGTGTTGCCGAGCAGGATCATGATGGCGTAGGTGCGCACGATCTCGCCCACCCAGAACGGGATGAGCAACAGCAGCAGCATCAGCATCTGGTTCTTCCGGCTGACGTGCCGGGCCAGGTAATAGGCCACCGGGTAGGTGAGGATCAGCGTGCAGAAAGTGAAGGTGGCGGCGAAGAACAGGGTGCGGAAGAACGGCATCCAGAAGATGCTGTCGCCGAAGAAGCGGGCGTAGTTGTCGAGGGTCAGGTGTTGTTCCTTGCCGGCCGCGACCGGATAGGCATCGGTGAAGCTGACGCCGACCATCTGGATCATCGGACCGAGATGCTGGGTCAGCACCCAGAGAATGGGGAAGAGCGCGAGAATCAGGAACTGGCGGCGCGGCGAGGCGCCGATCAGTCCGGCGAAGGCGCGATAGGGCGACCAGTTGACGAGGCGCCCCCAGAAGGTGCGATCGGCCTGCCGCAACGTGCTCGCAGCGCGCTCGTTCCGCGCGGATGCGGCGTCATAACTCATGAGGGTCCCTTTCTCCTCAAGCGGACCACCCACCCCCGGAAGAAGGATCCGGGGGTGGAAACTGGAGCGATAAGCCAGAGGGTCAGGCGGCCTTGATGGCTTCGACGGCCGGGTCGATCAGGCCGTATTTCATCTTGTTGGCCTCGGCGCGGAAGAACTGCAGCGTGGACAGTTCCTCATCGGTGAAGGACGTGGACTTCTTCTCCAGGTCCGTCAGATGGTTGGAGGCGTCCTTGTAGGTGGAGATGTAGCCGGAGGCCTTGGTCATCGCCGCGCCGATCTCCGGCGACGACAGGATCGCGTCGAGGAAGAGATAGGCATTGTCCGCGTTCGGCGCGTTCTTGGCGATGTTGTAGGTGTAGACGAAGCCGTAGGAGCCTTCCTTCGGAATGGTCATGTCTAGCGGGAAGCCGTCGTTGATCAGCGCGGCCGCCGGGCCGTTCCAGGAATGGCCGAGGACGATGTCCTGGTTGACGAACATCTGCTGGATTTCCGCGCCGCCATCGTAGTATTTGCGCACCAGCGGCTTGTGCTTGATCAGGAACTGCTTGGCTTCCTCGACGATCCGTGCCGCTTCCTCGGGCTTGTCGAGGTATTCGACCATGTTCCCGTCATAACCCATCTTGAGCATGATGATCGACATCATGTCCTGGATGATATAGGCGGTCTGGTTGGCGTATTTCTCCGAGAACAGCGTGTCCCAGGTGCGGGCTTCCTCCGCCGACACATAGTCGGTGTTGTAGGACAGCACCTCCATGCCGGACAGGATCGGCGCGCCCCACTTGTTGTCCTTGATCGTCGACCAGTCGCTTTCGGAGAACGTGGGGTTGATGTTGCCCCAGTTCTTCAGCCGGCCGGTGTCGAGCGGCGCCAGCAGGTCGCTGTCGATGAACTGCAGGAAGCGGTGGCCGGCCACCGTCATGATGTCGACGGTCGGGTTCGGCTGTTCGGCAGCCAGAAGGTTGAACTGCTTGCCCTGGTCGTCGACGAGCCGGACGTTGACCTTGATGCCGGTGTCGGCCTCGAACTGCTTCTTGAAGCTCTCCGGCACGAAGTTGTTGTAGGTCCAGATGTTGACCTCGCCGCCAGCGGCATGGGCGCGGCGCAGATAGGCCGGGCTGGCGAGCGCCACCGAGCCGATCGCGGCGGCCTTGAGCAGGTGGCGGCGGTTGAGCGAGAGATTGGTCATGTCGGTTTTTCCTTCTGAACGGTTCTTGTGATTGGCCCTTGCCATCGGGGTCAGCACGCCTCTTGCACGGGCGTCGTGTCGAGCCGGCCGGTCTGCGCGGCCTGCCGGAGCTCTTCCAGGCTGAACCGCGTGAGATCCAGCGCGGTCAGCAATTCGTTTTCGGCGGCAAAGTCGCGGCCATACATGGCCGAGAAGATGCGGATGCCGGCTTCGTGCAGCGTCGCCGGACGGCCGACCAGCGCGCCGAGCGCCACGGTCAGCGCGAGGCCGTAGGGCACGTCCTCGGTGACGTAGCGGCTGTCTGCGGTCGCCGGGCCGGTGCCGCCGTTGCCTTCGGTGTGCATCTGCTGGTTCATCTCGGAGATCGAGGCCACCGGCACATGGAAGGACAGGTGGAAATGCTCGAAGATGGTGCGCACCTCAAGGCCAAGCGCCTCGGCGATGGCGAGCCGCTCCGCGTCCAGCGCCTCCAGGAGGCGGCCGACATTGGGCGTCACGTTCTGGCCCTGGCTCCAGGTCTCCCCGCGCTCCATGCGGGTCATGTTGCCAAGGGCGATGCCCATGTGGTTCTGCGGGTTGAGGTTCGACAGCGAGATCGCCAGAAGCCCGTCGCGAGCCTGGAAGCGGTCGCCGAACAGGCGCCGGCAGACGGCCTGCGCCTCCTCCGACCGGCTGGCCGGGACCGTGCACAGGTCAATCAGCTTGCGCACGGTGTTGACCGTCACCTCGGTGCCGGACTGGCGGCGGCCGGTGACCGCCGTCGTGCCCCAGGCGGTGACCGGCGCGTCGATGCCGCGTTCGGCGAGCAACCGCATCAGATAGAGCGCACCCATCGAGGCATGCGAGGAAATGATGATGTGCTGGCCGGCGCGGATATGCGGGGCAAGCGCGTCCATCACCGCCTTGTGGCCGTAGCCCGGCACGGCGATCAGAAGAACGTCGTTGCCGGCCGCCAGTTCGGCAGCGCTCGCGGCAAGGCGCGGGGAGAAGGTGGTTTCCAGCGCACCGGTTGCCACCAGCGGGTCGCCATTGGCGAGCGAGGCGGTTCCCTGACCCGAGGGCGACCAGAGCATCGGCTGATGGCCTCGGCCCTGCAACAGCGCGGCGGTGGCGAAGGCGATGGAGCCGGCGCCGGCGATCCCGACTCTGGACGGTGCCGCGTCCTCACTCGTCATGAAATGTTCCTCCCGCTTGGTCGTTTCGTATCCGTCCGGATGTGTCTCAGATGAGGCCCGTTTGTACTTCGCCCGGGCGATTCCGCGGCATAATGACGCCTTTGAAGACGCGATAGAAGCCTTGGAAGCCGTGATTGGCGCGGGAAACGCCCGCGCTACCAATCAGGGGTTTTACGTAGGCCGCAATGCGTGATGCGTCTGTTGATAGACAGGGGGCGTGCATGGGACCTACGCCTTCGCCGTCTTGGCGACCGGGTCGCCGAGAACGTGCATCAGCCGGTTGGCCCAGCCGAACAGCGCCGAGGACAGGATCAGGTCGAGGATCTCCTCCTCCGACAGGCCGGCCTCGCGCAGCTTCGCCATATCCTCGGCACCTGCTTCCGGCGGCGCCTTGGCCAGCTTGACGGCGAAATCGAAGATGGCGCGGTCGCGCGGCGACAATCGGGCGTTGGGGCCGTTGAGGAAGAGCTCGTCGGTGACCTCGGTGCTCTTTTCCAGCTTGGCATGGCGGTCGGCATGAACGGCGGCGCAGTAGATGCAGCGGTTGACCATGGAGGCGGCCAGGGCGCCGACCTCGCGTTCGGCCCGCGACATGCCGCCCGGATCGTACATGATCGCGTTGAACAGCGGCGAGCGGACCTTCAGCGATTCCACGTCATGGGCAAGGGTCAGCACATAGGCCGAGACCTTGGTGTTGGACGGGGTGACCTTGAGCGCGTCGAGCTGCTCCGGGGTCGCCTCCTCCAGCTTGACCGGGGTGACGCGCGGCTGCCAGTCCGGAACGCTGCGGGTGAACTTGTGGACGATGCGCGTCATGCCGCGTCTCCCTGCATCAGCCGCAGACCGGCGATCAGCCGGATCTGATAGGCGAGAAAGGCGTTGAGCTCGCACAGGCGGACGATGTCGGCATCGGAAACGCCAGCGGCCTGAAGCGCGGCGATATCCTCGGCGGCAACATCGGCGGTGCGCGCCGCGACCTTGTCGAAGAACCCGACAACCGCGGCAAGATCCTCGGCGCTGCCGTCGGTCCCGGTGTCGGCAAGGCCGGCGAAGGTCCCGGCCTTCGCCAGATAGCGCCCGGCCAGGGCGTTGTCGCCGTTGAGCCGGGCCACCCGGGCGGCGAGCGCGGCGCGCAGCTCATGCGGGAAGGCGCCGGTGTCCTCGGGGGCGAGGACGGCCTCTTCCGCCGCCTGGGTCATCTCCATGATGTTGGCCCGGGTCGCGGCCGCCGCGCCGGTGGCGGTCTCAGCGGCAATGCCGGCGACGCTCAGCGCCGTCGTCTCAAAGATGCTCATGCAACCTGTCCTTCAGTCGCGGTCTCGCTCAGCTCGCTCGGCTGCCATTCATCGCCCTTCAGCTCGGGGGTGTCGTAGTCGAGCATCGCCTGCCAATGGGTGTCGACGTCCTCGGCATAAAGGGTGGCGGCCATGGCCCGGGCGAGCCAGGCGGCGCCTTCCGAAACGCCGGGAATGTCGCCGCTGACCTTGCCGAGGCTCGCCGAGGAGCCGTAGTTGAAGCAGTAGACATTGCCGAGCCAGGGGGCCGTGCCCGGCTGCTTCTCGCGGAAGGTGAAATCCGGATTGAGATAGGGGAAACGGCCGAGGTCGGCGGATTCCTCGCCCTCCGGCGGGGTGTAGACATCCTCCCACAGCAGGATGTCGCTTGCTGCCGCGCCAAACTCGCGCCGCGACAGCGGATCGACGGTGAAGCCGGTGCCCAGAATCAGGAAATCCGCCTCGTAAGAAGTGCCATCGGTGAAGTCGATCCGCACCGCGCCGTTCACCTCGCGGGTGGCGGCCACCCCCTTGCCGAAGTGGAAATAGGCGTTGGGATGACGGCTGACCCGCTTGGTCGAGCCATGCGGCGGCGGGGTCTGGGTCTTGAACGAGTACTGCATGAAGCGCCAGCGCCATTCGTCCGGCAATTCGCCGAACCCGGCGGTGAAGCCGAAGCTGCCGATGCCCATCATCTTGTTGATGGTCGGCATCTGCTTGCGGCGGATGAGGTGACGCACCTCCGCCGCGCCGTGTTCGAGGGCTTCGGCGGCGTTGTCCACCGCCGAGGCGCCGACGCCGACGACGGCGACCCGCTTGCCCTTGAGGGCGGCAAAGTCGATGGCATCGGCGCTATGGGCCCAGAGTCGGCGCGGCAAGTCGCGGACGAAGCCGGGAATGTTGGGCTCGCCGGTGCCGTCGCGGCCGGTGGCGAACACGAGCTTGCGGGTGAGGATCGAGGCTTCTTCGGCACCCGACAGATGCAGGCGCAGAAGATCTCCTTCCGGCTCGACCCGATCCACGGAGACGCCATTCTCGACCGGAATGTCGAGCGCCTTGCGGTACCAGCGCAGGTAATCCATCCACATCGGGCGGGGGATCTTGTCCATCTCGCGCCAGGCGTCGGTGCCGAACTGTGCCCGGTACCAGGCCTGGAAGGTCAGCGCGCCATGGCCGAAGGCCGGGCCGGTCAGCTCCTTCGGCGAGCGCAGCGTCTCCATCCGGGCGTAGTTGAGCCAGGGGCCCTCGAAGCCGGCGGGGCTGCGGTCGAGCACCCGGATGTTGCGAACGCCGCCGGTCATCAGACCGAGCCAGGCGACCATGCCGCACATGCCGCCGCCGATGATGATGACGTCGCTCACCCCGTCCTTGCGCGGGACCCAGTCCTTGCCGGGGTAGCAGAGAAACGCAAGGTCCTCGCGCAGGCGCGCCTCAAGGGCGGAAAGGCCAAGGCCGTCGATCGGAGATGCATTGGTCGTGGGCTGAGGGGTCATGGGCTGGGGACTCGCTCTTGCGATGGGATGGGGATCATGTCAGCCGTGCATCGGTGTCCAGCAGGGGTGGAGATCGTCGATGCGGTAGACATGACTGTGACGGTGATCGGAGCCTGAGGCCGGTGCCTCGCGCAGATGCGGATGGTCGGGCGGCAACTCCGGGTGTGCGTGCGGCCGGGTCAGCGGATCATGCGCCGGCCAGACGCGGGTGGCGGCCAGCGCCACCAGCGCGGCGAGGCCGCACAGGATGAAAAGCGTGGTTTCAAGGGCAATCCGGCTGGCGAGCCATCCGGCCAGCGGATAGGCCAGCAGCCAGCCGGCGTGGCTCAGGGAAAACTGCGCGGCGAAGACCGAGGCCCGGTCCTCCCGGTTGGACGAGCGGGTGATCACCAGCCCGCCGGGCGTCAGCACCAGCGACGACAGCAGGCCGAACCCGGCCCAGACTGCGAAGGGAAGGGCGGCGAAGGGAAGCACGGTGGCGACCGGCGGCAATAGCGCGAAGCCGGCACCGAGCGCGGCGAAGCCGAAGACGCCCATCAGCATGCTCGATCGCTCGGACCGGCGTTCGACAAGGCGGGGAACCAGCACGGCGCCAAGCGCCGCGCCGCCGCCGTAACAGGCCATCAGCAGCGGGTAGAGGGTTTGCGCGTCGCCAAACCGGCGGCTGGCGTAAATCACCGTGTTCACCAACACCCAGGCCATGGCAAGCGACAGGGCAAGGTTCAGGAGAAACAATCCGCGCAGCCGCGGCGTGCGGCGGTAGATCCTGAGGCCCTTGGCGGCGCGTGCCAGAAAGCGGACGCCGGGGGCAACGGCAGCGGTGACGGGAAAGGCGGTCGCCAGCAGAAAGCCGACCGAACCGGCAAAGGCGAGGGCGGCGAAGAGAAACAGGGTCTCCGGTGCCACCAGCCGCAGGACAAGCGCGGCGATGACCGGGCTCAGAACCGCTTCCAACGTATAGGCGATGCGCGACCAGGCAAGCGCCCGGGTATAGGTCTCTTCATCCGGCAGCACGTCCGGAATGACCGACTGGAACAGCGGCGTGAAACCGGCGGCCAAGACGAAGAAGGCGAAGGCAAGCCCGGCGATCTGCCAGGTCTCGGTGGCAAGCAGCATCGGCAGCAGAAGCAGCATCCGGCCCGCGTCGAGCCCGACCATCACCCGCTTGCGGTCGCGCCCGGCGAACAGGCCCTCGGCGAGCGGGGCCAGCCCGACATAGGCGACCATCTTCAGCGCCAGCAGCATCCCCAGAACGCGCCCGCCCGCCGCATCGCCGCCGATTCGATAGGCGGCGAGGGAGAGGGCGACCGTCAGCAACCCGACCCCGAGCAGAGAGCAGATCTGCGCGGCGAACAATGTCCGGAAGGCGGGGTGCGACAGGGGACTTTTCAAGAGACGAGGCTCGCTTCTCTCTGGTCGACGGGGGTGAACCGGGCGGTTCGAGGGTCCACCCGATAGCATGGAATGTAATCTTGAGCGACAGAGGCAAGTTCATCCACAGCCTGGATGACCCGGTCGACCTTTTCATCGCTCATCAGGGCGGAAAGATTGAGGCGAACCCAGCCGGGCTTCTCCGTTTCGCGTCCAGCGCGAATGTCGGCAAGCATTGCATCCGAACGGGCCTGGTCGAGACCAAGCAGGCGATGGGCGTAGGCGCCGGCGCAGGCACAGCCGCCGCGCGCCTGGATGCCATGCACATCGCTGAGCAGCCGGGTGAAAAGCTGGTGGTGAACCAGTCCGTCCGCGCCATCGCGAACGCGGAACGAGAAGATCGGCAGCGCGGTGGCGGGTGCCTTGCCCAGAAGGTCGATGCGCGGATTGCGCGACCAGACGGCGAGCGCGCGGCGGCGCAATTCCTGCTGCCGCTCGGTCAGCCAGTCCTGCCCGAGAGCTTCCTTGACCAGCATGGCAAGCGCGGTGCGAATGTCGCCGATGACATTGGGGGTGCCGCCTTCCTCGCGCGCGGCAAGATTGGCGGAATAGGCATGGCCCCAGGGCGAGACGAAGCTGACCGTGCCGCCGCCCGGCAGGGTCGGCCGGGTGCGGCGGGCGATGGCGTCGCGCACCACCATGACGCCGGAGCCGCCCGGGCCGCCGGGGAACTTGTGCGGCGAAAAGACGATGGCGTCACGCTCCGCATCGGTGCCGGGCTTCATCTCCATCGGCATGTAGGGCGCGCCGGCGCCGAAATCCCAGATCGCCAGCGCGCCATGGCGCTTCAGGCAGCGGGTAACCGCGTCCACATCGGTGAGGATGCCGGTGACATTGGAGGCGGCGGAAAAGGCGCCGACGATCAGCTCCGCTCCGGCAGCGCTGGTGAGCGCGCCTTCCAGCGCGGCCATGTCCGGCCCGCCCTCCGGGGCCTCCGGGATCTCGATGACCTCGGCGCCGCTTTCGCGCCAGGGCAAGAGGTTGGAATGGTGTTCGTAGGGGCCGATCAGCACCACCGCGCGCCCGCCGCCGGCGGTGATCGCGGCGATGTCGAGCAGGCCGACGATCCGGTTGATACCGGCGGTGGAGCCGGAGCCGGTGAAGACGACGCTCATGCTGTCATCGGCACCGATCAGCCGGGCGATCTGCGCCCGGGCTTCCTCGCGCAGGCGTGTGCAGTAGCTGCCGCAGAAGGACGCCTGGGTGTGGCTGTTGGCGTAATAGGGCAGGACCCGGTCGCGAATGAAGTCCTCCACCTGCACCAGCGCCCGCCCCGAGGCGACATAATCGGCATAAAGCAGCGGCTTTTCGCCGAACGGGCCGTCGATCGGCACACCGTCGCCAATCAAACCGTCGCGGATCCGCTCTCGGATATCCGGCTGGCGAAGGGACTGGAGAAAATCGGAAAGAGGGGACATTCGGGCTCCGAGGCTGAAACTTTCCGATAGTTTGACATCAAATACGTAGGTATTTTCACATAAATCACTCTTGGATTTAAAAAAATTCGATCATATGATCGAGGAATGACCCATAAACTCGATCATTTTGACCGCCGCCTCCTGGAGGAGCTGCAGCGGGATTCCGCCCAGTCGCAACGGGCGCTCAGCGAGCGGATCGGTCTGTCGCAGAACGCCTGCTGGCGACGCCTGAAGGCGCTGGAGGAAGCGGGCATCATCCGGCACAGGACCGTGGTGCTGGACCGGAACCAGTTGCAGGCGGGGCTGGTGGTGTTCGTCATGGTCAAGACGCGGCACCATTCGGCAAGCTGGTTGCAACGCTTCCGGCGGCATGTCTCCACCATTCCGGAAGTGATCGACTTTTTCCGGATCGGCGGCGAATACGACTACCTGCTGAAGATCATCACCCGCGACATGGTCAGCTACGACGAGGTCTACAAGCGGCTGATCGACGAGGTGGAGCTGGAGACCGTCACCTCCTTCTTCGCCATGGAGGCGATCGAGGAGCAGCGGCCGATTCCGCTCGCGTGAGACGGTGCGTGCTCTCCGCCCGTGCCGTGACGACATGCCGCATGAGGGCGGTTGGCGAAAGGCGCGACGTCATCCGGTCGGCTCCCGGTCCGAAGCGGTCGGGGGACTTGGACGAACGCCGGAGGCTGCATAAGTCATTGGTTGGACGCTTCAATAACAGGAGTTCGGACATGGCCGACGGAATGAAGACGGCGCCGGGTGCACGGCGCAGCCTGCTGGTTCAGGGGTTCACCAACAGTGTGCTCGATCCGAACGGCGAGATGCTTGGGCCGGTCGAGGATGGCGGTACCGTCATCGCCAACACCGCGCCGGGCTGCTGGGGGCCGATGATCACGCCGCGCCTGCGCGGCGGCCATGAGGTCACGCGGCCGGTGCGGGTCGAGGGCGCCGAGCCCGGCGACGGGCTGGCGATCCGCATTCGCGACATCACCGTCACCTCGATCGCCACCGCATCCGGCCATGACACCTCGCCGGAAGGCTTTTGCCTCGGCGATCCTTATGTGGCCGCGCGCTGTCCGACCTGCGATACGGTCTGGCCGGAAACCCATGTGGAGGGCATCGGCCAGGACGCGGTGAAATGCGACGTTTGCGGCAATGCGGTGAAGCCCTTCGAGGTGGAGCATGGCTATACGGTGACCTTCGACGACACCCGCACGGTCGGTCTGACCCTGCCGCAGGCGGCGGCGGAGACCATCGCCCGCGATGCCAACCACTATGCGGCGCTGCCGGACGAAAGCCGTCAGCACTCGATCCTCACCTACGCGCCCGCCGACATGCCGGGCACGCTGGTGCGCATGCGCCCCTTCCTCGGCCAGCTCGGCACCTGCCCGTCCAAGGCCATGCCGGACAGCCACAACGCCGGCGACTTCGGCGCCTTCCTTGTCGGCGCGCCGCATGACTACGCCATCACGGCGGAGGAACTGGCCGAGCACAAGACCGACGGGCACATGGACATCGACGCGGTGCGCGCCGGTGCGATCCTCGTCGCGCCGGTGAAGGTAGCGGGCGCGGGGCTCTACATGGGCGACATGCACGCCGGCCAGGGCGATGGCGAGATTGCCGGGCACACCATGGATGTCGCCGGCAGCGTGACGTTGCAGGTCGAGGTGGTGAAGAACTATCCGCTCGACGGGCCGGTGCTGTTCCCGCTGCTTGAGGACCTGCCGCCGCTCGCTCGGCCCTTCTCGGAGGAGGAAAAGGCCAAGGGGCAGCGTCTCGCCGCGAAATGGGGTGTGTCGGAGATGGAGCCGCTGGCGCCGATTTCGGTGATCGGTACGGCGGCCAACCTCAACGATGCCATCGAGAACGGTCTCGCCCGCGCGGCGAAGCTGCTTGGCGTCACCGTGCCCGAGGTGCGCAACCGGGCCACCATCAACGGCGCGATCGAGATCGGCCGGGCGCCCGGCGTGATCCAGGTGACCTTCCTGGCGCCGCTCGCCAAGCTCGATGCGGTCGGCCTCGGCGACTACGCGCGCGAACAATACGGCCTTTGAGCCGGACGCGTGGTTCCATGTCTCTTCCGCCACGGCCCCAAACGGGCCGTGGCGGATTTTATTTCGGGGGAGGGCTCACGAGCCGGCTGCCGCAGGCAGGATCCCTGAAGCGGCCAGCAGCAACCCGCTCAGATAGAGCCCGATGCCGAAGGACAGATGCGCGACCAGGCTGCGGGACCGAGCGGTCCAGGGCTTCGGCGTTCGTGATGCGGCGATGCCGGCGCCCAATCCTGGTTGCATCAGCAGGAACGGCGCCAGGACGCTGCCGATACCGATGATCAGCGCTGGAGCCAATGTCGGCCGCACCGTCCATCCCGATCCCCACACCAGCAACAGCACGGCGGCAAAGAGAACGCCGATGGCGTAATGCGCCGTCCAGCCCAGGAAGGCCTCGCCTGGAACCGGCGCCGCCTTGCCGATGGCGTCATGGATGAAGCGCCCGTGCCGGAAGTGGCCGATCCAGCGGCCCACCAGCCGGTAGTCGAGCGCGGGAATGCCGAACAGGCGTTTTTGCAGGAGCGCCCAAAGGTCCATGAAGGCCGTGGCGCCAACGCCAATCGCCACGGCGGCGAAAATCCCCGGCAGCAAGTTTCCCGTCACCTGTCTCTCCTTCGGGGTGCTCCGGCCTTGGCAAGGCTCACCGCTTCATCATTCAATTGATTTGTTGAATGATGAAGCGGTGAGGGCCATCTGTCAACGGAGAAGAGCTGGGCTTGCTGTCTCATGGGCAAAAAGGGCGGGAGGACGAACGTGCCTGTCAGTCAGTCCCGCAACCTGATGTCGAGCGCCTCGGCGCCCGCTTGAAAGGTCTGGTCGTAGTCGCCCGGTCCGCCGATCACATAGCGGTAGTCGAGGCCAAGCCGCCGGCTCAGCCAGAAATAGGTGCTTTTGACGAAGTTCTCCGGAAAGATTTCCACCACCTGGGTGCCCGGCCGGCAGAACAGCAGGTTGGTGAGCCCGGCGCCATGCACGGCGACGACCCGGTCTGCGGCGTGGAAGGTCTCGACCTGTTCCGCGAAATTGCCGTAGTGGGCGATGAAGGGCCTATAGCCATGCCGGTCGAGCACCGCGCGAACAGCCACATCGTCGCGCATGCGCCGGAGCTTGGCAGTGCCGCGATCGAGGAAAACCCGTTTGGCGCGCGTGCTGTCCTGAGGGGCGCCGTTGCCGTTGCGCAGGATCCGGGTCAGCTGGGTGGCCAGGTCCCGGGTCACCGGCATCCATTCGTAGTTGGCGCCGAGCGCGGCAATCCACTCAAGCGTTCCGCCGGAAAGCCGCTCGGACTTGCCGAACTCTTCGACCCGGAGGCAGGGGTAGGCTTTGACAAGGGCGTCGCAAGCCTGTTGCTGCACCGGATGTCCGCCGGTGGGAACCAGGGCCGTCAGCGGCAGCTCCGGCGACCGGTTTTCAAGCACGGCGAGAAGCGGCAGGATGTCATTGGCGAAAAGGTGGTAGTAGTGCCCCATGTTGGGCAGCAGCACGTATCGCCCGGGGGCGAGCTGATGACGCTGCAACCGCGCGGGCTTGCTGAAATTCCAGTTCGGCCGCGATCCGTCGAGATTGACGAGTGCTTGTTCCTGCGGTCGGAAGATCGTGCCGGTGTGACCGAGTACCTCGCAGTTCTCTAGCAGTGCCAGTTGCCGGCGCATGACGGTCTCGCCGGCCTCATTGCCCTTTGTGTCGCCGGTGTCGTTGCCGGCCGAGGGACGCAGGATATCGCGGACTTCCTCGGGTGTGACGTCGATCTTCCAGAGTTCCTGCCGGTCTTCCAGCACCTTGGCGGCACAATCGACCGCCCGAAGGCTGATCAAGGGGAAGGCAAAGGCCCGTCCAAGCGGTGGCCAGAGCCGGATCGCACCGCGCATGAAGGACCAGCGCAGCCGACGGATGCTCAGGATCTGTCGGAGTTTTGATTTCTTGCGCGCCATCAGCGGCAGCGTGTCCTCTGTGCGGCGATGTGCGCCGGGTGATAGTGCATGTGGCCGACCGCTCAGCGTGGACGGCCCTTATCTGATGGCTTGTCATGCCACAGCGAGGGTGCGAAGAACACCTCCGGCTCACGTGTGGGCGGATCGCATCGCAGCGGTGCGGGCGGATGAGACAGATCAAGAGGTACCTTTGGAATGGACGCGGCGCCGAGAGTGACGATCGGGCTTCCGGTCTATAATGGCGAAGACTTGATGCGTGAGTGCCTGGCCTCGATCGAGGCGCAGACCTATCCGCATTTTGTGGTGAACATCCATGACAATGCCTCGACCGACCGGACGGTCGCAATTGCGGAGGAATTTGCCGCCCGGGACGCGCGGTTCCGCATTCATCGCAATCCGGTCAATGTCGGGTCGGAGAAGAACTTCCTTGATGCATTGGATCGCGCCGACACGGAGTTCTTCCTGTGGCGCGCCGACGATGATCTGACCTCGCCGGACTTTCTTGAGCGCATGGTCGCCCGCCTTGACGAGACGCCGGGAACGGTGCTGGCCGCTGCCCGCGTGGAGTCGCGCAAGCCAAGCAAGGGACGGGTGAAGGAAATCCGCTATCCGGAACGCTGGCCCGGTCCGCGCGTTCTCAACATCGTACGCCGCATGTTTCTGTCGCACCCCTCCTGGATCTACGGATTGTGGCGCACGGACGCTCTGCGGCGCCACTATCGCGAAACCTGGGAAAAATACCCGGTCGGCTGGGCCAATGACCACTTGGTTCTGCTCGGAGTGATCCTTGATGACGCGGTGGTTGGCGACAATCAGGCCTGCTTCATCCAGCGGATCGGCGCACGCAAAGGGCAACTCAACGCCCCTAAGCAGCGCCGGCCGCTCAATGAGCTGCTTGCCGACAAGGAGGCCTCGCTTGCCCGATTCCGGCCCTTGTGCCGGCAGGCCGTGGACGAGCGGGAATGGAGCCCGCTCGAGCGCTTTGTCCTCAATCGGGTGATCGACCGATATGCCTATTTCCGCGTGAGGTCCTCGCCCTGGAGGGTCTGGAAGTTGCGCATGCGCAAGAAACTGGCAGGAGCCCTTGGCAGGAGCTGAGCCCCGGTTCGCGCATCAGCCGCTATGAGCTGATGCGCGGCAGGTGCTTCAGCGACGCAGGATTTCTTCCAGGGCCGCCGCCACCCGGTTCACCTTGGCCTCGTCCATGTGATAGCCGGATGGCAGGTTGACCCCCACCCGGGCAATCTCGTGGCCAACCGGATTTGAGGGCAGGAACCGGGCGCTTTCCAGTTGCTCCGCATAGGCAGGAAGGGTCGAAAGCGGCGTGAAGAATGGACGCGAGTCGATGCCGCGGGCTTTCAGGCCCTCCATGATGGCGAATTTGTCGAGGCCGTAGTCGGCGTCGGGCACGATGGTGACCATCCAATAGGAATTGCTGGTGCCGGCCGGCTCGGTATTGAGGGCCACGCCTTGCAGGTTGGCGAGCCGGTCCCGGTACCAGGCGAAGATCTGGCGTTTCTGGGCGATCAGCTCGTCGAAACGCTCCATCTGGCCGAGGCCAAGGGCAGCCTGAACCGCACTCATCTTGTACTTGAAGGCCACTTCCGTGTTGAGGAAGAAGCGGTCGCCAGGCGGGCGGCCATGATCGCGCAGGGTCATCACGCGGGCATGCAGCGCGTCGTCGCTGGTCACCAGCATTCCCCCCTCGCCGGTGGCCACCGTCTTTGAGCCGTGAAAGGAGAACACGCCGATATCGCCAAGGCTTCCGGCCTGCTGTCCGGCATAGGTTGATCCCAGGGCTTCGGCGGAATCCTCCAGGAGGAACAGGTCATGCGCGTCGGCGATGGCGCGCAGGCGCTGCCAGTCGGCCATGGAGCCGTAGAGGTCGACAGCGATGATCGCCCGGGTCTTGTCCGTGATCGCAGCAACGACGGCGTCCGGATCGATACACCATGTCTCCTTGAGACTGTCGACGAACACCGGTGTTGCGCCGACATAGCTCACTGGAGCCACTGATGCGATCCAGGTGACGTCCGGAACGATCACCTCGTCTCCCGGGCCGATGCCGCGCGCGGCAAGTGCCAGGTGGATGGCGGCCGTGCAATGGGGCAGGCTGACTGCGTGCTTGGCTCCGACAGTCTCGGCGAACAGGGCTTCGAAACGGGCGTTGAAGGCGTTGTGATTCTGATACCAGGCATTGCGAGCCGCATCAGCTGCATAGGCCACCTCCCGATCTGTGATGGAAGGTCCGGCAACGGGCAGGAAATCGTCTGCGATGGACATATGGGCTTCAAGGCTCCTCGCATATGGGATACCTGCTTGTGCCATAGGCCACGCATCCCGCGCAATCGACCAATTTTGACCTTGGCCTTGCCTTCGTTCGCGGCTAGGTTCGCGCAAATTTCAGGAAGGACAAGCTGGTGAAAGACGATCGCGCGGAGTTCGAGGAAAACAAGCGTCGCCAGTCCGTGGCGCTGGGCAAGGATACGGCCGTCTTCGAGAAGAGCCTCGATACGATGGTCGCGCTCGATACCTATGACTACTCCTACCTCTGGAGCTGGATGGGGGTGCCGATCATCCAGTTCCCGGCCGATGTGATGGCGACCCAGGAAGTGATCTGGGCGACCAAGCCGGATGTGATCATCGAAACCGGTGTTGCCCGGGGCGGATCGGTGATCTTCATGGCGTCGCTGCTCGAGATGCTCGGCAAGGGCAAGGTCATCGGTGTCGATATCGACATTCGTGCGCACAATCGCGACAGCATCGAAAGCCACCCGATGTCGAAGCGGATCGAACTTGTCGAAGGCTCCTCTGTCGGTGAGGACACGCTGGCCCGTGTGCGCGAGATGATCCCGCCGGGGGCATCAGTCATGGTGGTGCTCGATTCAGATCATTCCCGCGACCATGTACTGGCCGAACTGCGCGCCTATGGGCCGCTTGTCACCAAGGGGTGCTACATGGTGGTCGCCGATACCGCCGTCGGTCACCTGGATGCGGATCGCGCGCCGACGAAGCGTTCGAAGATCTGGTACAAGGGCAACGAGCCGCTGACGGCCCTGCGCATGTACATGGACGAGACCGATATGTTCGAGATCGATGAAGAGCTGAATGGCAAGCTCGTGATGTCCTCGTCACCGGGCGGGTACATCGTAAGGCGATAGACGCAATGCTGGATCGTCATGTGGCTGTCAGTCTGCGCTTGCCGACGCAAGCCGATATCAGCGGTTTCGCGGAGATCCGGTCGGACGCCGATATCCAGCATAGCCTGCTTGCCTATCCAGGCGGCGGGGCAGCCATTGACGTTGAGGGGTGGCTAGACCGCAAGCGTCAGGATCCCGATTGCATTGTTCTGACCGTCGCCACTTCGAGCAATGCGATGGTTGGCTATGTGCAATTCGCGCAAGTGCACCGGCGTGGGCGCCATGCGTATTTCGGTATCGCCATTTCCCGCAAGTGCTGGGGACACGGCTATGGGCGTGCTGCCGTCGCCGCAGCGCTGGCCTATGCGCGTAGCGAGATGGGATTGCGCAAGGTGATGCTTGAAGTGCGGGCGGACAATACGGCCGCCTGCAGGATCTACGAGAATGCCGGATTCAGGGCCGTTGGAACCATGCGACGCCACTATTTTGACGGCACGCAGTGGCATGACGTTCATTTGATGGAAGCCTGTCTGGAGACGTCGGCATGACGCGGGTGGTCATTTCCCAGCCGATGTACCTTCCCTGGGCCGGGTTTCTGGCGCAAATGGCCCTCGCGGATGTCTATATCTGGCTGGACGACGCGCAGTTTTCCAAGGGCAGCTTCACCAATCGGGTGCAGGTCAAGACCGACGCCGGCATGAAATGGCTGTCGATTGCGCTCGAGGGAAAGGGAAGCCATCGTGCCATTCACGAGCTCGTTCCCGCAAAGGCTGATTGGCACCGAGCCCACCGCGCGCTTCTGCTGCAGGCCTTGCGTGACCGGCCTCACGCGAATGCGGTGCTGGACCTGTTCGATGGGTTGCCCTTCGACGCTGCTCTCGTCGAGACGCTGATCGCCAGTGCGGAGGCTCCAGCTGCAAAGTTGGATGTGTTGCCGGTGCGGCGATTGCGGTCCTCGAAAATGGGCGTCGATGGTCGCTCGTGGGACCGGGTCCTGCGTCTTGTGCAGGCGGTCGGCGGAACCGAATACATCACCGGGCATGGCGCGTTGTCTTATCTCGACCATGAGGCCTTCGAGGCTGCCGGTATTGCCGTGTCCTACATGGACTATGCGCCGCGGCCATGGCCGCAGTCGCCAGCGCCTTTTACGCCCTACGTCACGTGTCTCGATCTGCTTGCCAGTCTTCCCGCTGAGGAGGCGGCTACCCATTTGTGCCCTGCGACGTTAGGCTGGCGTCAGTTCAAGGATCGTAAGGAAACCGGATTGTGACCAAGGATATTGCAGCGCACGCGGACGCCTTCCGCAAGGACGGATATACCATTATCCGTGGTTTCTACGACCCCGCAAAACAGGTCGAGCCGGTCCGGCAGGGCGCTCGCTGGATCATCGAGGCGCTGTGCCGCAAGTATGGCGTCGATGCACCGACCGCGACGGTCGAGGACGCGCTCGGTCCGGGATACCTTGCCCTTGCCGCCGCCAGCCGTGCCTGGGGTGGGGAAGTCTATGATGCGGTGAAGCAGATACCGGCCTTCATGAGTCTTGTCAGCGATCCGCGCAATTCAGAGCTGTTCGCGGCCCTGCGCCCGGGCGCGGTTCCCGGATTGGCGGCAGGCGGCTACGGCATCCGCATCGATGCACCGGGAGAAGCGAAGTTCCGTGCGCCCTGGCATCAGGAGTTTCCCGCCCAGTTGCGCAGCCCGGATGGCATTGTGTTCTGGTCGCCACTGATCCCCGTCTTTCCGGAACTGGGACCGGTGGAACTGGCGGTCGGCTCCCACAAGGAAGGCATTGTCCCGGTGTGGGAGGATGACGGCGGCGTGGGCAAGACCGGCGCCTATGCGCTGCGTCTCGACCGGGAAGAGGAACGGCTTGCCCGCTATCAGCACGCTGCGCCGCTGACCGAACCTGGTGACCTCATTTTGATGGATTTCCTCACCTTGCATCAATCCGGGCAAAACCGTTCTGATATTCCGCGTTGGTCGATGCAGTTCCGGTATTTCAACTATGCCGATCCGCTCGGCGAGAAGCTGAGCTGGAAAGGCTCGTTTGCTGCGGGGCAAAGCTTTGCGACAGTCCTGCCGGAACTGGTGGCCTCCCGATGACTCAATGCCGCATTTGCAAAACCGAGATGCCGGCGCCGGCCTATGCCGCGCCGGCACCGGCGATGACATCGCTGTCAACCCTGATCGCAACGCCGACCGAGGTGTTCGTCTGCGATGCTTGTGCGCATGTGCAATCACCGGATCTGCCGGATGTGCAGGCGTTCTACGATCGCGAGTACCGGATCTCGTTGCAATCCGACGAACACGATCAGCTCTATGAACAGCGCGACGATGGTCCGGTGTTTCGAACCGGACATCAGGCGTCGCTCGTTCTGGGCCTTGATCTGCCGGATGGTGCGAAGGTTCTGGATTTCGGCGCCGCCAAGGCGACCACCCTGCGTGCGGTTCTCAAGCAGAGGCCGGACCTGCATCCTCATGTTTTCGACGTGTCCGAGGACTATCGTGAGCACTGGAATGGCTGGGTGGATGTTGCCGATCAGGCCACCTATCGTTTGCCTGAGGCCTGGTCCGGGCGTTTCGATCTGATCACGGCGCATTTCGTGCTGGAACATGTGACCGATCCGGTCGGCATTCTGGCGGAGCTGCGCGCCTGTCTTGCGCCGGGTGGGCGGTTGTTCTTCACCGTGCCTGATCCGGTCGGCAACTCCGGCGACTTGCTCGTGGCCGACCATCTCAATCATTTCACCACCTCCAGTCTGACGGAAGCTTTGCACCGCGCCGGATTGCGGCCGCTAGCGATCCGCCAGGATCAGTTTCGCGGCGCCCATGTGGTGTTGGCGACACCGGCTCTGAATGGGGAGACGCTTGGTCCGGCGACCGGCGCGGCATCATGCGCTGAAACCGTGCGGGATTTGCTGAAGAATTGGGAGCATGCTCTGTCGAGCATTGATGCAGCTCAGATCGATGGCAAGACATTTGCGATCTATGGCGCAGGCTTCTATGGCACGCTGATCGCCAGCCGCTTTTCGGAGAAACCGGTTTGTTTTCTTGACCGAAATCCGCATTTGCAGGGAACTGAGCATATTGGTTGCCCGGTGTTGACCCCGGAGGCATGCCCGGTCGGGGTCGAGCTGATTTTCGCAGGGCTCAATCCGGATCATGCGCGGCGCATTCTGCCTGCCGACGCCGCCTGGAAGCCGGACGGGGCGCGGATCGTCTATCTCAACGGGTAAGCGACAGTGCCGCCAAGCATTGGTCACGTTGCCCTGCATTGTCATGGGCGGCGCCGGTCCCTATAAGATCGGCGCTGTCATCCTGAACATCCCACAGCGGGCGCGGGGCTCAAGAGTTCATGAAAGCCGTTATTCTCGCCGGAGGTCTCGGAACCCGGATCTCCGAAGAAAGCCATCTTCGGCCCAAACCCATGATCGAGATCGGCGGACGGCCGATCCTCTGGCACGTGATGAAGATCTTCGCGGCCAATGGCATCTCCGATTTCGTGATCTGCCTCGGCTATCGCGGCTACATGATCAAGGAGTATTTCGCCAATTACGTGCTGCATGCCTCCGATGTCACCATCGATGCGCGCAGCGGCGAGATCATCTATCACCAGACCACCGCCGAGCCCTGGCGCGTCACCCTGGTGGAAACCGGCGCCGACACGCTGACCGGCGGCCGGGTCAAGGCGGTTGCCGATTATCTCGATGCCGATGAGCCCTTCTGCCTGACCTATGGCGATGGCGTTGCCGATATCGACATCGCCAGCGAGGTGGCCTTCCACAAATCGCACGGCAAGCGGGCAACCGTGGCCAGTGTCATCCCGCCGGGCCGCTATGGCGCGCTGGAAATGACCGGCAACCGGGTCGACCGTTTCACCGAGAAGCCGCCGGGGGACAACGCCCGGATCAATGGGGGCTTCTTCGTTCTCAATCGTGATGTGATCGATCTGATCGACGGCCCGCAGACCTCCTTTGAGGGTGAGCCGCTGATGGAACTCGCCAGCTCCGGCGAGCTGATGGCCTGGCGCCATGACGGTTTCTGGCATCCGATGGACACCTTGCGCGACAAGAACCACCTGGAACAGCTCTGGCAGGGCGGCAAGGCGCCCTGGAAGGTCTGGTAGCCCGTGACCGCACCCAATCCTGATTTCTGGCGGGGAAAGCGCGTTTTCCTGACCGGCCATACCGGTTTCAAGGGAGCCTGGGCTTCCCTGTTGCTTGCCCGTCTCGGTGCCGAAGTGACCGGATATGCGCTCGCGCCGGAAGGCACGGAAAGCCTCTTTGCCCTCGCCGGTTGCGACAAGGGCATCGACAGCCGGATCGGCGACATCCGCGATCGCGCCGGGCTTTCCGCGGCGCTGACCGAGGCACGTCCAGACATTGTGCTGCATATGGCGGCCCAGGCCCTGGTGCGCCGGTCCTATGCCGAGCCGGTTGAAACCTGGCAGACCAACGTGGATGGCACGCTGCATCTGCTGGAAGCCCTGAAGCCGCTTGGCCATCCGCCGGTCGTTCTGGTGATCACCTCCGACAAGGTCTACCGCAACGACGAGACCGGGCGGCCCTTCATCGAGGAAGATCCGCTCGGCGGCCATGACCCCTACTCGGCGTCCAAGGCGGCCTGTGAAATCCTCACCGCGAGCTGGCGCGACTGCTTCGCCGCCGACCATGGCATCCGCCTGGCAAGCGCCCGGGCCGGCAATGTGATTGGTGGCGGCGATTTCTCTCAGGATCGGATCGTGCCGGATATCTGGCGCGCGGTGCGGGACGATCAGGAGTTGCAGTTGCGCAATCCCGGAGCGACCCGGCCCTGGCAGCATGTGCTCGATTGCCTGAACGGTTATCTGCTTTACATCGAGGCGCTGGCGGGTGAGGGCGGTGTGCCGCTGTCGCTCAACTTCGGCCCGGCGGACAGCAAGGGCCGGACCGTGCGCGAGATCGCCGAGGACATTCTCTCCGCCATCCGGCCGGGCAGTGACTGGGCGCAGGCTGCCGACGCCGGTCCGCGGGAGATGGCCAAGCTGACCCTGGATACCAGCCGGGCGCGCGCGCTTCTGGGCTGGACGGATCATCTTGCCGGTGCGCGCCTGTCCGCCTGGACGGCGGACTGGTATCGCGCCTGTGCGGAAAGAGGCGACATGCGCGCGCAAACCCTGAGCCAGATCGACAGTTTCCTGAAAAACGCAGGCCAATCGCAATGACTGCAAACTCTCCCGCCTGCCGGTTCTGCGGCGCGCCCCTCGACACCCTGTTCGCCGATCTTGGCGAAACGCCGTTGTCCAATTCCTATGTCACCGAGGCCGACGTTGCCGCCGGCCGGGACACGGCGCATCCGCTGGTCGTACGGGTGTGTGGCTCCTGCTTTCTCGTTCAGGCGGACGAGGTGGTACGCCACGCCGATATTTTCGGTGCGGACTACACTTACTTTTCGTCCTATTCGGACAGTTGGGTCGCTCATGCCGGCCGGTATGCGGAGGCCATGCGGGCGCGTTTCGGTCTTGGCCCGTCTTCCCGGGTGATCGAGGTTGCCAGCAACGACGGCTATCTGTTGCAGCACTTCAAGGCGGCTGGGGTGCCGGTTCTGGGCGTCGAGCCCACCGCCAGTACGGCAAACGCGGCGATTGCCAAGGGCATCGACACCCGCATCGAGTATTTCGGCAAAGCCTTCGGCCAGAAGCTTGCGGCGGAAGGGATCCGCGCGGATCTGACGGCGGCCAACAATGTGCTCGCCCATGTTCCGGATATTCTCGACTTTGCCTGCGGGTTCACCGAAGTGCTGACGCCGGAGGGCGTGGCGACCTTCGAGTTCCCGCATCTTCTGAACCTGATCAATCTCGTGCAGTTCGACACGATCTATCACGAGCATTTCTCCTACCTCAGCCTGCTGGCGGTGGAGCGGGTGTTCGACAAGGCGGGCTTGCGCGTCTTCGACGCCGAGGAACTGCCGACCCATGGCGGGTCCCTGCGGGTCTTCGCCTGCCGCAAGGAGGCGGGCCATGCGGAGCAGCCGGGCGTTGCGGCCATCCGCGCCGCCGAACGGGCCGCCGGGCTCGACACGCTGGCCGGCTATGCCGGTTTCCCGGAAAAAATCCGGGCCTGCTGCGAGAGTTTCCGGGCCTTTCTGGACACGGCGCGCGCAGAGGGGCGCACGGTTGCCGCCTATGGCGCAGCAGCCAAGGGCAACACCTTCCTCAATGTGTGCGGGGTGACGGCGGAGGAGATCACCATGGTCGCCGACCGCAGCCATGCCAAGCAGGGCAAGCTGCTGCCGGGCAGCCATGTGCCGATCGTCGATCCGGCGGAACTGATCGCCTCCCGCCCGGACTATGTAGTGATCCTGCCGTGGAACCTGGCGGATGAGATCCGTGCCCAGTTGGGCGAGTTGGAACAGGGCGGAACCCGGTTCGTCACCGCCGTGCCCGAGACCCGGATCTTGTGATGCTGAGCTTCCAGGCGACCGACCTGCAGGATGTGGTGCTGGTGGAAACCGGCGCTCACCGGGACGAGCGTGGCGGCTTTGCTCGGCTTTACTGTCCTGAGGCCTTTGCCAAGGCGGGGATTGCCTTCACTCCCAGCCAGATCAACCTGTCGACCAATACGCTGCGCCACACCTTGCGCGGGCTGCATTTCCAGGCGCCGCCACGGGCCGAGGCCAAGTTCGTGCGGGTGGTGACCGGTGCGATCCACGACGTTGTGCTGGATCTTCGCCCGGACAGCCCGAGCTATCGCCGTTGGCAGGCGTTCGAGCTGTCGGCGGATAACCTGCGCGGCCTGTTCATTCCCGAAGGCTGCGCCCATGGCTTCCTGACCCTGGAGGATGACACCGGCGTTCTCTACCAGATGGGGCGCCCCTATGAGCCGGGACATGCCGCCGGCATTCGCTACGACGACCCGGCCTTTGCGATCGACTGGCCGGCGGCGCCGGTCTCGATCTCCAGGGCCGACCAGGAGTGGCCTCTGTTTGTCGGATAAAGGTGGGGCGCAGGTCCCATGTGCATTGATCATGCCAGTGCGTTGACCCCGTATTGCCGGGCAACGTACCATCGACCGTAAATTGTATTTTTCCTCAAGACATATGGACGATCTGATGCAGTCAGCGCTTTCACTCTTTCGTGGATTTGCCCGTTCGCGCCTCACTGCGCTTCTCGCGGCGCCTTTGCTTCTGGCTCTTGCCGGCCCGGCCGCCGCGCAGTCGGAAAGCCCGGCCAAGCCCGCTGGTGAGCCGGCCCCGAACTGGGTCGTGCAATGCGCCGAGGCCAAGGAGGGCAAGGCGAAGCAATGCCGCGCTTTGCAGAACATCGTCATGCAGAAGACCGGGCAGCGGCTGTTGACCGTGGTGGTGGAGCCGCGCGACAAGGCGCCGAACCATGCGCTGGTGCTGGCGCTGCCGCATGGCGTGTTCCTGCCCGCCGGAGCCTCGATTCAGGTTGACGACGGCAAGCCGGCGCCGATGGTGATCCAGACCAGCGATGCCAATGGTGCCTATGCGGGCATGGCGATCACCGACGACCTGCTCGCGTCGATGAAAAAGGGCGAAACCCTGAAGATTGCCTTCAAGACGGCACAGCGACAGGACCTGGCGGTGCCGGTCACCCTGATCGGCTTCACCGCCGCTTATTCGCAACTGGGCAAGGCGGCGACGAACTGACCCCGTTCGCGTCCTTCCCGCGACCGGGCTGAGGCCCGGCCCCCTGCGAGGGCGATGATTCTCGCCGCCCTCGCGTTTTGTCTGCAGGCTTCTTCAGGCGGCCTTGGCCGCGATCTGGCGCATCAGGTCCGGCCAGTTACGCATCGAGATGAGGTGGCAGTAGATCGCGCTGAGGGCGCCCGCCTTGCGCAGGTCAAGGAACGCCTCATCCGATAGGGCGTTCAGCCGGTTCTCGTCGACGATCTGGAAATCGGCCACCGTCAGCACTTCGCCCGAAGGCAGGGTGAAGCGGCCCTCGTTCGGCACCAGCAGGTCGTGCTCGGCCAGTTTTGCCAGAACCGCCTCGCTTTCCCGTGCTTCGCGCTGATAGGCCCCGCAAAACTCCAGCGCCTTGCGGGTCGCCTCGGTCGGCTCGCCCTTTTCGAACAGCGCCGTGTCGCCCTTCTTGCTCAGCTTGCCGCTCCGCGCATCGATGCACAGCGCGAATTCCGTGGAGGCGTCGTTGCGCGCGAGGATGAAGGGATAGCGGCGCACGTAGGAGGGCACGTAGACATCGTCTTTCCAGGCCCCATCGGCGTCTACGAAAACATTCTGGTCGCGCCGCAGGCCGAGCACGGCGATGGCCGCCGGTGGGGTGGTGTTGGCAGCGAAGACGATCGGATAGTGGCGCGCGGCCGGGGCGAATTCCACCGCATTGATCGGCACCGCGTGACATCCGCGGGCAAAATCGAAGTTGGGCCGGGTGTCCAGCGCCAGATCACCATGCCGATCCGCGCGCACCGGCTCAGGGGCTTGGTAGAAGAGCGGCAGCCCGGAGGGGGCCGCGCCGTCTGTGCGCGATGCGCCGGTTCCGGCAGAAGATTGCGTCATGGTGTCCAATTCCTCATTTGCAAAATAGGGGGGGGGCGATGGCCGGTGCTTCGGAAACTTTTTGTACAGTTCCAACGTCAAGTTGCCTAGAGTGGCGGGTACAGGCAATGCGCGGTATCGGCGCTCCGCCCAAGGGCTGTGCGCCTTGCGCGTGCGCAGACGGTGCATCAGGAGCAGGCATGACAGTTGACACGACCGGTCGGGCCCCGCATCGGGGCGTAACCTTCCAGGATCGGGAAGTCCTGCTGGATGGCGGTGCTTTCCACGGCTGCGTTTTTATCCGCTGTCACATGGTCTACGAAGGCGGCGTGCCGCCGGTGTTGTCGGGGTGTCACTTCGAGGGATGTCGGTGGGGTTTTGCCGGTGCGGCGGCGAACACGCTGCTCATGCTCGGGGCGCTGCGGCAGGGGGGCTTCGAGGCGGTGGTGGATAGGACCCTGGCCGCCATTCACGATGGCTCGGTTCTGAACAGCCCCGCGGCTGAGGCGGTGGCGTCGACGATGAATGTCTCGTCTTCGGCAACGGGCCGGGGGGCGATCGATCTGGGTTTCGGTACCTTCCCGATCCCCCGGATCCTTCGTCGGCGCCAGGCCGCGAATGATCCGACGGCGACCGAGTAACATCACAGGCAGAAGGTTTAAGGGAGCGACTTGCATGAACGACTGGCCTGCCCTTGAGATCCTGACGAAGGAGGATTTCGAAACGCGCCGCGACCGCAAACTGCATCTGGCCGCCGGCGGCGAAACCATGCCGCTTGAAATCACCGAGATCACGAAAATGGGTCAGTCACAGAGGAACGGCGGTGCGTTTTCGGTGGTGTTTCGGGGGCCTGCCGAACCGGTCGTCGACCAGGCGGTTCACTGTCTTGAGTTCGAGGGTATGAAACCACTGGAGATCTTTCTGGTGCCGGTTGGCGAGGACGCCGGTGGCCGGCTCTATGAGGCGGTCTTCGGCTGACGCGGCCATTGCCGTAAGAGACCAAACCGGCCGTCATGTCTGAGGATCGGCGACTGAGGGGGGCGGCCGGTTTCCTTATGGGCTGTGCGATCCACGCGGCATCAGCGCGGCGCCGGATCCCAGCGCATCAGGTGATAGACACCCTTGTCCTCCCGCTTGGTGAAGCCGAGACGGTGATAGAGACGCATCGCCGGGTTGTTGTGCTCCACATGGATGCCGACGCCGAGGCCAGCGCGCGTCGCCAGCGTCATCACGTCCCGCATCATCGCTTCGCCAAGACCCTGCCCACGGGCCTCTGGCAGAAGGGCGATGTCGATGATGCGAATTTCCGAGGGCCAGCGTTCCAGGTAGAGCCGTCCCGCCGGCTCTTGCCGCCACTCGACAAGGAGCCAGTCCGCATCCGGGTAATGCGCCATGTAATGGCTGTGCTGTGCCCGGAACTGCATGTCGAGAAAGGCCGATTTCTCGGCCTCGCTCCAGGGAAGGGGCGCGAGCTCCTCCGCCCGGGTCGATCCGTAAAGCAGGCTGAGGAACGGAAGATCGGCTTCCTGGATACGGCGAAACCGCAGACCGCGCGCCCGCGCACGCGGCAGGGAAGGCAGGCGGCGCCGGCCAGCGGTGCCGCCCGGAATGGCGAGCGCGTCGGCGGGCATCTCAGCCGGTCTGTGGCGGGGTCAGGTCCCGTACCACGCCAAAGGAGCCGATGCCGCCCTGCGCCAGCGTGTCCCACCCGGCTTCCCAACTGGTGGAATCGACCGTGTATTGTGAGAGGCACTGCAGATCGGCGTTGGCATCGACCCGCTGGAAGAGCGTCAGCCGGCCATCCGCATTGTAGTCCATGGCGATCTCGCCGAAACCGGAGGCTACGCCGATCTGTTCCCAGCCGATCCACTGCTGGAAGAGCGGGTCGATCTGCACATTGCCATGCACCCCCTTGTTCTCGTCGATTGCGACAAGGACGAGACGAGAGGCGGCATTGAAAGAGGCGGTCAGCGCGACCAGCGGAACGCCGGTCATGCCAAGCCGCGCCCAGGTCGACCAGGTTGCCTCTCCCGGCGGCTGTTGCCGGATCTGCACGACCTGGGCAAGGGCCCCGATCATGAAGATGTTGACCGCACCTTCCTTATCGAGAACCACAGCCGGCGCGGAGGTGGCGCCGCCGCTTGCACTGGTGTCGAGGCGCTGCCAGCCGGTCCAGTCCGTCACCTTCAGGGAGACGTCGGTCTTCTGCTGGTTGACGTAGACCTGCTTGTCCTCTGCCTCGGGGCCGATGGCCGCGATCAGCACGCGCCCGTCGGCATTGTTGCCCAGGGTGATGCGGGACACCGGGGTGTCGGTGCCAAGGGATTGCCAGTCGCTCCAGGGTGTCTCAGGCGGTGCGGCTTCATGGACGGTAATGGTGATCGGGTCGGTTTGCCCCGGCGGGACCTGCTCGATGGTCCTCTCGACGATCCGGTCCGGGTTCTGGTAGATCCACCAGACCGCGCCGGTCGCATCGTCGACGCCGAAGACCGCGACCCGACCGCCGGCGTTGACGGTCATGGCAAGCTGGGCAAAGCCGCCGCAACCGGCCGGCAGGCCGAGACTGACCGGTGCATTCCAGCGTTGTACGCCATCCGGTGCTGCTGGCGCTTCATCGATGTACTGGACGTCGGTTGAGGCCTTGGTCTGGGCCACCATGGCCACCCGGCCATCCAAGGTGGCACCGCTTGCCAGCACGCTGTAGGCGGTGTCGTTGATCCGGGTCCATTGCGTGGTCCATGCCCCGTTCGGCGCCGGCTGGGCGTTCCAGGAGAGCGTATCCCCGGCATTCACGTCGATGGCGATCACCATCAGCCGCGAAAGCTCGGCGAAGGGCGTTTCCGCTGGCGCGCCCTGCGGCAGGAACGCGTCCTCTTCCAGCTCGATTTCAGTTCTCTCGGCATCGCTCATGATCGCGCTCCTGTGCGAAAATCGTGTCGTGGCGGGGCCGCACTCAACCGCGGGAGGGATAGAGCCCCTGCAACGCGATGATGAAATTGATGGCCAGAAACGGCTGCAGGTTGTTGTGGGGCTGTGACCCGCCGGCGGGCAGCACCGCGGCATCCTCCATGGGGACAAGGTTGCTGCTCGTGTCGGTTTGATAGGCGAGGCCGCCCATCGACTGGGCCGGGACCTGGTTGGCAGAGGGCACCTGAGACGAGGCGCGGAACGAGTCCGCGCGCATCGTGTGCCGGTGCTGGGGCATCTGCGCTTCGGTCAAGGTCACCGTCTCGACGCCGCCGCGCTGACCCAGGCGCCGGGAGGTCAGCCCGGGGCCCCGGCCGGGATGCATCGGCGCGCGCCCTTCAAGGTTCGGCAAGGCGGTGGTGGTGCGGCCGTCGCCGCCATAGGTGGTGCCGATCAGCGAGAACAGCGCCGTATTCTGGGCAACGGGCAACAGTTGACCGTTGCAGAATGCCCAGCTTCTGGGAGCGAAATTGCCAGCGAAGATGCGGATCTCCGCAATGAAGGGTTCAGACATGGCGGGTCTCCCTCAATGCCGGCTGGGATAGATGCCGAACAGCGCGATGATGAAATTCACGCACAGATACGGCATCAGGTTGGTATGCGAGCGGCTGCCGCCGGTGTTGGTGATGGCGCTGCTGGCGAACTGATCGGTGGGGGAGGCGTCGGTGAAGATGGCGACGGTGGGGCTTTCACCGATCAGGGTATTTTGCGGCGAACTGACGGTGGCCATGTCGGTCATCGCATTGTAGGTGTGGCCATGCGAGGCGAGCTGATTGACCGTGAGGGTCACGTTCTCCGCACCGCCCTTGGCTCCCAGGCGCCGTTCCGACAGGCCCGGCCCATGGCCGGCATGGATCGGGATGCGCCCGCGCAGGTCCGGAAGCCCGAAGGTGGTGCGCCCGTCGCCGCCGTAAATGGTGCCAAGCAGGGAGAACAGGGCGTCGTTCTGTGAGACAGCGAGCAGTTGCCCGTCGCAAAAGGCCCATCCGCGAGGGGCGAAATTCCCCGCGAACATGCGAATTTCACCGACAAAGGGTTCGGACATTCAGGTGGCCCTCCCAAGCCTTCAAAGGGATCGGTCGTTCTGTCGTGGGGATCAGTTGCGTGAGGGGAACAGGCCCTGGAGGGCGATGCAGAAATTGACGGCCAGATAAGGCTGCATATTCTCATGCGCCTGGCTGCCGCCGACATGGGTCAGTGTTGCGGAACTGAGGGCTTGGCGCGATGCCGCCGATGAGGACGGGGTGTAAAGGTCTGGCGTCGCCGCCAGGATGTGACCGCCTGGCAGAATGTGATTGGCCGGCGTGTTGGAGGCATAGGCGATATGATCGTGCTGCGGCATCTCATTGGGACTGAGCGTGTGGGTTTCCTCGCCGCTCTTTTGGCCCAGCCGATGTTCGCTTCCTCCGTCACTGCGCCCCACATGGATCGGGGTGCGTCCGCGCAGGTCGGGGAGGGCGAAAGTGGTGCGCCCGTCGCCGCCATAGGTCGTCCCCAGCAGGGAATAAAGCGACTGGTTCTGGTTGATGGGCAGGATCTGCCCATCGCAAAAGCCCCAGCCACGTGGTGGGAAATTAAAACCCACCATCCGGACTTCGGCGAGGAATGGCTCGGACATACGGTGTTCCCCAATTTGGTCAGCGAGAGGTTTATTCAATTATAGATTGCTTAATTTATAGAAACCTCTCATGCGAGTATGTCGTCCTTCCGCTACGCAATCAAGGGTCTTGGCGCCGCTGCCAATGATAAATTTCCGGATCTCGCACCATCGTTGATCAGGGCAGCGGGCAAGCCCCGCCGCCCTGGATCACGCCGCCGCTAGCCAGGGACGTGGCGACGACTGGAGCGCCGGTGTTGCGGCCCTGCAGATACGCCTCGATCGCGGCGCCGTCATTCGCAGCTCCACCATAGCCATTGAGGTTGACGGTCGCGCTCGAATTCGCGCGGAGGGCGACTTCCTGGGCACTGGGTGTGGTGGTCGTCAGGTTGTTCTCATAGCCGGTGCCGCCAAGATCGAGGCAAAGCTGATTGCCGTCACGGCTGTCGGCGAAGACTGCCGCGAAGGCGAAGGCGGAACCGGTCTCCGTCACGGTGTTGTTGCGGACCGTTGCGTTCAGGATTGCCTGATTGGAGCTGCCGTCCTTCGCTGTGAGGGCGATGCCCACACCGCCGAAGTCATGGATCGTGTTGTTCTCGATCAGCGCGGTCATCGTGCCGGCGCTCGCGGACGTGGCATGTCCAAGGATCGTGAGGGAGATGCTATCGTAGCCGGCGGAGCCGATGACCCCCGCAGTGCCAATCGCGTTGCCGGTGATTGTGATCGCGTTACTGGAATTGCTGTTTGCGTGGTGAACCGCAATTGCGCCGCCGGAGAAGCCACCACCGACGGAGGTCATGGTATTGCCGCTGATCGTCGTTGAGGTGACAGTGGCGGTTCCGTCCAGGGTCAGTTGGATGTTGTAATCAGCGTTATTGCTGAAGCTGCTGTTCTGCACGGTGATCGTACCGATGGCGGCGCCGCTCAGCAGGTCGATGGAGATGCCATCCCGGTAAGAGCCCGTGGTGACATTCTGCAGGGTGCTGTCATCGAGCAGGAATGAGGTCATCCCCGTTGCGCCCGTTTCCTGGACCACGCGAATATTGGAGTCGTAATTGCCGGAGGCGATCAACTGCGACAGGTCGTAGGTGCCGCTGCCGTCAATAATACTCAGGCCATGCTCTGCATTTGCATTGCCGTTCGACGACAGGGTCATTCCGTTCAGTGTCAGGTTGTTCACGCGCAAGGCATCGATGCCTTGGTCGGCGGACCCCGTGACCGTCATGTGCGACAGGTTTACGTCAACCGTATTGATCAGCCAGATGCCAGTCCCTGTGCTGTTCCGGATCGTTCCGCCCGAACCGTTGCCGCCGCGCGCCGGGACGGACCCATCGCCGGTTACGGTAAGGCCGCCTGCCGTGCCGGTGGTTTTGAGGAGGATGCCAGAGGTCGCACCATTCGACGAGATCGACTGGAAGGTCAGTCCGGCGGCGCCGATGGTGGTGTCGGTGACATTGAGCGCTGTTCCGGTGGTGGTTGTCAGGGAGTTGCCCGCCCCTTGCACGGTGACCGTGCCGCCGCCGGCTGCGACGAAGCCCGCACCCGACGTCGCGTCGATATCGAGGCCGCCGCCGATGAAGTTGATCGCGGAACCCGCATTCCCGGTCAGGTTGACGGCGGTCTGCATGCCGCTGTTGATCGTCTTCGTGCCACCGGAGAAGTTGAGGGTGGTCCCGCTGACGCTGTTCGCCACCAAAAGGCCGGTCCCGGTGGACCCGGTGATCGTCATGTTTCCCGTCAGATTGACCGTGCCGCCGACGCCGAGGAGCCTCATGCCGGTCCCGGTGCTGCCGGTCGAACGGGTGTTCGTTGCGTTCAGGTTCAGCGTGGTGTTGCTGATGTCCAGCACCGCGCGGCCGTTCGATGTGAGGCCGCCCGCGCTCGTCGTGCCGATATTCAGCGTGCCCGTGTTGCTGGCAAGAATGGCCGAGGCGTTGACCGCGGAAATGCCCGTGATCGTACTGAAGGAGAATGTTCCGGTGTTGTTGACGAGTTTGACGCCGCCGCCGCTTTCTACCATGTCGTCGTGATCGATCCAAAGGGTGTCGATGGTGATGCCGCCCGCACCCAATGTCGTGTTGGCGATGTCGACCGCATAAGTGTCCGCGCCGAGGATGTTATTTGTTCGAATTGTACCGCCGGAAATGGTCAGTACGCCTCCGTCGTTGGCGACGATGGCCTGACCGGTCGTCAACGGTCCGCCTGTGCGAGGTTCGTCGTTGTAGACGAGACTGTTGAAGTTGATGGCTGCCGTACTGTTGTTCGTCAAGACGAAGCCGTCGCCTGCGGATGCGCTGGCGTTGGCATAATGGCGAACCTCGATCTGGCCCAGGAAGTCGGCGGTAAAGCTTGCAGCGGAATTGGTGATCGAAACGCCGCTGCCCGTCGGATTGCGAATAATCGAGCTGTTGTTCAGCGTGAAGCTGCCCGAGTTGTTGTCGAGGCGAATGCCGGTCGCGACATTGTCCGCCGTCGCGTCTGACCCGATGGTCACCGTGCCGAAGGAGAAAGTGCCCGAGGACGAGGAAATGTCGATGCCGTTCGCCGTGCTGCCGGCAATGTCCATCGAGTTGGCGGTGAAGGTGCCCGGGCCGCCAACGTTGGTCATGGTCACGGCATTGCCGGTGACCTTGCCGGACGAGGCGAGCGTGTCGAAGGCCATGCCGCCCGCATCGATCGTCACGCTGTTCAGCGAGATCAGCTGTCCGGTGGTGGTGTTGATCGTGTTGGTGCCGGTCGCGGTGCCGGTGAGGGAGCCGCCGCCCGAGCCGTCAAGCCGCAGGCCGCTGGTCAGCGCCAGACCGGAGAAATCGAAAGTGGAGGCGCCCGCAGTGGTGGCGACGTCGATTGCGTCGCCGCCGGTTCCGCCGCCGATGCTGCTGAACCGGATGATCAGGTCTTCGGCAGCCGCGTAGCTGGCGGCGATGCCATCGAACGTTCCGCCATTGGTGATCTGGACGTTCTGGATGCCGGAGGATCCGGCAAGGGTCACCGTGTCGCCGGTGGCGGAGGTCAGGGTCGGCAGCACCGTGTCGATGCCGGTAGCGGGGGCGGCGACCACCGAGGACGAGCCCATGCCGGTCAGCTTCACACTGGCCGGAGCCCCGCCGCCGGAGATCCCGAGGGTCGAAACGTCGATGCTCTCGCCGGCCTTGAGGCCGATCAGCACCTGCCCATCGGCAAGGTCAAGCGAGCTTTCTCCCTGGGCGTTCAGGTCGATCAGGTCGCTGACGCCGTTCACGTTGGTATCGATCAGCACGATCACATTGGCACCGGACGCCTCCGCCTCGCTGGCGGTGCCCGGGTCGGCGAAGGTGCCAAGGCCGGAGGTGCCTGCGTTGTCGATGACGAAGACGGTCGGGCCCGCCAGGTTGGCGACATTGCTGGCGCCGAAACCGACATCCTCGAAATTATACTCGCCGGTGGCCGTGGTGCCGGTCGTGACGATGGCGAAATTGCCGGCAATACCGGAGGTGTCGATCAGGCTGGCGACCGGGGCGGAGCCATCGCCATACTGGAAGCGGACGCCATTGGCGATGTCGGCATTGGTCAGGTCGATGCCGACCTGCACGCCCTGGATCGTGCCGGAATTGGTGGTGACCACATCCTTGCTGTTGTCGTAGCCGGTGAGGTCGATGCCTCTCGAGCCGGTCTGGCTCGTGCCGCTGATATCGAGGCTCGCGAAAGTGATCTGGCCGTCGAAGGTGCCGCCAGAGAGGTTCAGACCTGTTCCCGCGCCGAGATTGGTGATGTCGACATTGCCGAAGGACATGTTGCCGTTCGTGCCGGTCGCCCGGATGCCGTTGCCGCCCGCTCCCATGGCAATCGTCATGTCGCCAGTGGTGAGCGTTCCGGAGTTGCCAGTGAGGAGCAGACCGTCGCCACTGGCCAGCGTCAGGTTGACCGCGCCGAAGGTCATGTTCGACGAGACATTTGTCGCGGCGATCGCCGACCCCAGGGTTCCCGAGATCGAGGTTGTGCCGCTGACGGTGAACGCACCTCCGGTAATGGTGTGGAGCCCGAGGCCCGGGCCTGCGATATTCGTGCCTGTGATGGAGGTGAAATTGACGCCGCCGGCGCCAAAGGCAATACCCGCGAAGTTGGCGATCTGCGCGTTGTTGACCGCAAGTGATCCGGTGCCGACGGACAGCGTTCCGCCGTTCTGAACGATCATGCCGAAGCCGCCATCCGTCGCCACATCAATGTCGGCGAAACTGATCGTGACGGCCTGGGTGGCGTTGTCGATGAACACGCCGTGGCCACCAAGTGCGGTCGTGGTCCCCAGATCCAGCGTGCCGGTAAAGGAGACCGTATTCGCACCGGTCGCGCCGCTGGACCAGATGCCGGTGGTGCCGGCTCCGTTGGCGACGATCGAGCCGGCATGGGTGAAGCTGCCGCCAGAGCGGCCGGTGATCGACACTGCGGTTCCGGACGTATTGTCGATCGAGCTGGCGGTGTCGAAGGTGAAGACCGCGTCGCCGCCGCTGATCGCCAGCGTGTTGCCGCCGGAAATATCGACATTCGTGGCGTTGATGGTGCCGCCGGCGTTGTTGAACGCAATGCCGTTGGCCGCGCCGGAGATCGAGATGTTTTCAAGCGTCGTCGTGCCGGTGGTGTTGTTCAGCGTGATCGAGGTGCCGGTCACGCCGGTGCTGGTGACATTGCTGATGGAGGTGCCGGCGGCATTCAGCCGAATGTCATTGGCATTGCCGGAGAAGGTGACGCCGCTGATCGTGGTGTTGGTCGAGGGCGTGATCTCGATGCCGTAATTGGCGAAGTTGCTGATCCGCGACCGCTCGATCAGGGTTCCCGTGGCGCCGGCGCCATTGTCCTTGATGCCGCGCGCGGCAGTGCCATTGCCTTCCAGGTCGAGGCCGGCGATGCGGTTGCCGCTCGATCCCAGCGTGACAACATTGGCGCCGGCGCTGCTCGTCAGCGTCGCCGCGCCGTTGCCGGTCGGGTCGTCGATGGTCAGACCCGGGGCGAAGAGCTGGATGGTCGGCGGTACGGTGAGATTGACCACAATCGCCTGACTGCCGCCGGCCCCGTCACCGAAACTCAGCAATTGCTGGGTGTCTTTCAGGTTGAGGGTGTTGTCGCCATTGGTGCCTGCTGCGGTGATCGTGCTGCCATTGTTGATCAGGATGATGATATCGCCGGCCGCCGCTGCAAGTTCCGCAGCGGCAAGCGTCATCGGGTTCGCCGCATCCGAGCCGGACCCGTCGCCGCCGCCGCCCGCGCCATCGGCATCGACGAAGTAGATCCTGCCGATACCGAAGCCCTTGCCGGGGCTGCCTGCGAAGGCCACATCCTGGAAATTGTAGGTGCCGGCGACCGGGGCGGAACTGGCGTCGATGGCCGTCGTTGCGGCGATGGTCGATCCGGTATCGACACCGCTCTCGCCATCACCGAAGGTGAAATTGGCGTTTGAGGCCGCATTGAGGAACACACCGGTATCGACGCCGGCAATCGAGCTGGAGGCCCCGCCGGCGACCGTATCGCCAAGACGGATGGTCTGGCCGCCGAGCACACCGCGCAGGTCGACACCGATGGTGCCGGTGGCGCTGCTGCTGGTCAGGTCGAAATCATCGGCCGTCACGGCGGCGTTCAAGGTTGCGCCGCTGACGTCGAAACCGGTGCGGTTGTCGTTGTCGAGCGCAATGTCGATGTTGTCGAAATGGATCGTCCCGTCGATCGTGCCGGCGATCCTGATTGCGGCGGCATCGGCGGGAAGCGCTGGAATGAGCAGCGCGAGCGGCGCGCCAATCGTGCTGTCGGCTCCGGGGTTGGTGATGGTCACCTGGCCGAAGCTGATCGCGCCCGAGGTGTCGGTGATGCGGATCGCATCATCCACCGTATCGGCGATCGTCGTGGTTCCGGATACGGAGAAGCTTCCGGTATTGCCCTTGAGGTCGAGGCCGACCGTGGCGCCGCCGGTGGTAAATTCCCGGCCGGCACCTGGCGCCGGCATCGCTGTCGACTGGATGTCCAGGGTGTTGAAGCTGATATTCGCCGCGGAATTGGCCACTGCGACTGCAGTGACCGTGCTCCGCAGGTAATTGCTGCCGATTTGGGAGGCGACTTCCGGGGACAGGATCGTGGTCGCGCCGGTCACGGTGAAGGCGCCGGTGAAGTTCTCGATTTGGAGGGCATTCCCGCCGGTCAGCCGGGTGAGAGACAGCTCGCTCAGGGTGATGGTGCCGGAAACCGGCCCGCCGCCGCCGAGCGACATCCTGTCGCCGGAAACCGATCCGTCGGCGATGTTCACGGCAAGACCCGGCTGATTGCCCTCGACCTGCAGGGTCGTGCTGTAGACATTGGCATCGTAGTCGTCGAAGGCGATCGTGCCTTGGTTCCGGCCGGCGGACGTCGTGAAGAAGACGCCGCTTCTGATCGCCTGCGCGGCGCTGCCTGCCTGGAAGCGGCCTCCGGCAACGGTCTGCAATCCGGCGGTCGCAAGATCGCTGTCGAAGGTCACGCCACTGAAGGTGACGCCATTGCCGAACAAGGTCGGGTCGAAGGCAGTGGCATCGCCAACCAGCGTGTTGTCGGAGAAATCGGTGACGATCAGGTTTCCTGCAGGGCCATGGCCGAACAGGCGAACGCTGCTGTCCTCCGTCTTGAAGGTCGAGTTGGCAATGGAGACGATCGCCCGGTCGTCGCCCTGGGTCTCGACAAGGATGCCGAATTCGTTTTGGGCAACCGCCGCGCCCGAGGCATCGTGGTTGATGGTGAGGCCATTGATGTCCAGCGTCAGGCTACGTGTCGCGCCGACATCGTTCTGGAGGACCTTGACGCTGCTGAAATTGCTGCCGGAGGCCACCGTGTTCAAGGTGCCGCCCTTCAGGGTGAAGGTGCCGTCGACATTCTGGAGCAGCATCGAGTCCATATTGGCGTTGGTCGCAATGACCTCGTCAAATGTGACGTTGCTGTTGATGCCATTCAGTTCAATCACACGCGCGTTGGCCGCAGTCACCCTCTCGCTTGCCGCGTCACTGATCCGCAGCGTGCCGCCGCCGAAGGCGAGCAACCCGGTGTACCCCTGCGTGGCGATGTCGAGGCCGCCATCGAAGGCAATGGTCGAGGTTTGTCCGTTGTTGTCGATGTTGACGCCCAAGCCGCCACCGAGCGCTGTTGTGGTGCCCAGCGACACCTGACCGCCGAAGGTGACGTCGCTGGCGCCCGTTGCGCTGTGGACGACAATGCCGGAGGCACCGGCGCCGTTGGACGAAATCGTGCCGTAATGGCTGAAGCTGCCGCCGATGCGACCGGTGATCGACACCGCGGCCCCGGCGGTATTGTCGATCGAACTGGAGGCGTTGAAGGAAATCGCCGCATCCCCGCCGGATACGGCAAGCGCATTGCTGCCGGTGATGTCGACGTTGTTGCCGGTAACGGTCCCCTGGGCATTGATGATGGCGACGCCCGTTCCGGAGGTGTTGTTGACCGACACGTTGGTCAGGGTCACGGCACCGGTGGTGTTGGCAAGGGAGATGCCGTTGACGGCGGTCGTGCCGCCCGAACCGATGGTGACCCCTTCGATGGTCAGTCCGGAAATGCCCGAGCCCGACAGCGCCGTCCCTGCGCTGCTGCCCAGGGTGATGTTGCGCACCGCATTGTTGTTGCCCACCTCAATGGTGCTGACCGCGCCCGACGAATTGGTCAGCGTGGCCGCGCCATTGCCGGTCGGGTCGGAAATGACCGTCGAGCCTGCGGGGATGTTGTCGCCGGTGATGTTGGCGGCGACCAGAAGGCCGGCATCGACAAAGGTGCGGCCGTCGCCGAAGGTGTCGACGGTCTGGTTGTCAGCAAGGGCGAAGGTGAGACCCGCCGTGTCGATTGCCGCGCCATCGTTGATCAGGATGAAGTTGACGGTGCCAAGGCCACCAGCGGCGCCAATCGCGGTGGAGATGGAGGCCCGGTTGTCGACCGAGGAGCCATCCCCGGTGCCGGTCGCCGTGGCGGCGACGAAATAGTTCGGCGTGCCTGCGGACAGGAAGTTGAAGCCACCTGTGAAGGTGGTGGTGCCGAAGGAGTAGCTGCCGTTCGCGGCGTTGACGCCGATACCGTCCAGCGCGAAGGCAAGCCCGCCGATGTCACCGCCACCCCAGGTGAACACCGCATTCGGCGCGGCGAAGGCCGCGCCATTGGTGCCGAGGACGATGCCCGTGCCCACATTGGTGATGGTGCCGCCATTGGTGATGGTGACACTGCGCCCGTTCAGCGTGCCGGAAATGTCGACGCCCTTGCTGCCGGCAACACCAGTGCCGGTGACGTCCAGGCTCTGCATCGCGAGCGTGGCGTCGGCGCCCGCCATATTGAGACCGGTTCCCCCGCCAAGACCGGTGATGTCCACATCGCCGAAAGTCAGGGTCGCGTTGGTCGTGCCGCTGAGGTCGATACCGTCGCTGGACGCCGCCGCGCCCAGGCCGTTGATCTCGGTGGTGCCGGAAAAGCCGTAGCTGCCGCCGCCGCTGACCTGGATCCCGTCGCCGCCGACCGTGTTGGCGGTGAAATCGGTGACATTGATCACGCCGGTGTTGTTGGTGAAGGTCAGCGCGTTGCCGGTGACATTGCTGATGCTGACCGTCGACAAGTTTGTCGTGCCGGTGTTGTTGGCAATGGTGATGCCGCTGCCGGCGCCGTTGATGGTGATGTTCGACAGGGTGGCGGCGTGGTTGTTCAGGAAGATGGCGCTGCCGCCGATGCCGCTGAACGAGAGGTTCGATAGCGTCAGGTTGCTGGCGCCGGTGATGTGAATGCCGTCGCCCGTGGTGTTCTGCAGCGACAAGTCCTGCAAGGTGGCATCGGCAACGCCGCTGCCGCCTACCGCGATGGCGCCGCCCTGGATCGTCAGGTCGCGGATGGTCGCGCCGTTGGCGAGGGTGACCGTGGTGACGCCCGGGTCGCCATCGATGGTGCCATTGGTGCCCGACAGCAGAAAATTGGTGGTGGTTCCGTCGCTGAGCTGCACCGCGACCGTCTCGCCGCCGCCGGTCAGGATCTGCCCCTGCTGCAGGGTGATGCCGGAGGTGGAAATGGTGCCGTTGTCGCCCAGTGCGATCACCAGCCCGTCAACACCGGCATTCGCCACCGCCGTTGCCAGGGACGTCGGGTCGGCGAAAGAGCCGGTGCCGCCGCCGACGCTGTCGGCATAGTAGACCCCGCCGTAGACCCGGCCGGTTTCCGGGTTGATCACGGCCACGCTGCTTGCGGCGGACGTGCTCGTCTTGTTGCCCGCGCGGATGCCCTTGTCGCGGCGCACGCCTTCGGTCATCCGCTGTTCCAGCGGCGACAGGGTGCTGCGGGTGCCCGCATCCGTGGTGCCGCCGAACAGCGGAATCCGCAGCCGTGCGCTCGCCAGCGCGTCCAGATCGTCCTCGCTGTCGAGCACCAGTTCCGCGCCGAGGGTAAAGCGCGAGCCGGAGAAGCCGAGCACGTCGTCGATCCGGTATTCCAGACCAATCCGGCCGCCGCTCTGGGTGTCATACCCGTCCCGGTCGTAGACATAACCGCCCAAATAGGTGCGCAGCTTTTGTTTTTCGCCAAAGGGCGAGGCGAACAGCGCGCCGATCTCACCGGTCAGGCCGTAAAGCAGTGCTTCGGAGCTGTTGATCCGGGTGCGGTTCTCCACCAACTGGTTGTTGGTGATGCTGACGCCGTCCGACCGAAGCGTCGATCCGGCCGAGGTGCCGCCGCCGATCGGAATATGCGCATTCAGCCGCAGGTCGAAGATCGAGGTGAAGGCCTCAAGGCCGAGGGTCGCGCCGCCAAAGTAGTTGCCATTGTCGGTCTTGACCGCATCGGCAAACACATTGGCGCCAAGGATCAGGTCCGGGCCGACAATACGGCGCAGCCCGAGGCCCACGGATGTTGAGCCGCGTGCATTCTCCCCCACGTCCAGTCTCAGGTCGAGGAAGACGAGCGATTCGCCGTCCTGGGCGAGCGGCACGAAGCCTTCCAGGAAGCCGGCCGCTTCGGATCCGGCCTGTGCGCCCAACTCGCCCCAGGGCCCCCAGACGGGCGCCGCGTCCTGTGCGTTGGCGGAGGCGCTTGCGCCCGCCAGCAGCGCGGCCGCGCAGGAGGAGGAGAGGAGTTCTCGTCCGGCGCCTTTCAGGAACCGGGAATGGGGGACCGGATAGGAAATGACACTCTCCCAGGAGTTCGGCGGGCAAAACACTGTCCGAGTGGGGAAGGGGGTGCAAAAGAACCTCTTCCACCATCAGTAGAAATCAATTCTCAATTACGCTGCGTAAAAATCCTAAGGCAATATCCATACTTGAGGTTGTGGTTGACGGCGGTTGGATTTTGGTGTGGCTGTTGCGAAAATGCGACAGGCGACGGGTGTTCAGCCTGCCAGGCAACCATAAGAGGTGGAACTGTGTGCCGTCCGGCGAGAGCCTTCGGAGGCCTGGCATGAGGATGCGCCGGACCGGGATCGATCAGGAAAAGGAAGAGCCGTTGTTTCAGTTAAATCCGGAAGTGCTGTCCGAGGAGGCATTTGCGCCCTATGGGCGCGTGATCGATGCCGATGCGAGCCGCAGCCATCTGATCAACGATGGCCGGACGCGGCGGTTTCACGCGCTGGCGAGTGCCGAGCCGGGGGAGGAGGGCGAGGCGATTCTGTCGATCTTTCGTGGCACGCCCTGGCCGACACCTGTCGAGATCCGGATGCTGGAACGTCATCCGCTGGGGGCGCAGGCTTTCGTGCCGATGGAGCGACACCCCTGGCTTGTGGTCGTGGCCGAGCGGCCGGAAGCCGCTGCCTGCCGCTGTTTTCTGGCGCGGGGGGATCAGGGCGTTCAGATCGCCCGTGGCGTCTGGCACCATCCGCTGCTCGTGCTGCAGCCGATGCAAGACTTTCTGGTCGTCGACCGGGCCGGGCCGGGCAACAACCTGGAGGAGGTGCATTTCGCCGACGGAGACTGGGCGCGCATCGCCCCGGTCTGAGTGTTTTCTCCCGGGCGCGGACGCTGCGCCCGGGAAGCTGTTTGGGCCGAAACGATCAGAAGGCGAGCTTCGGCAGGAAGGTGGCAACCGACGGCCAGAGCCAGATCAGCGCCATGCCAAGGATCTGCAGCCCGATAAACGGCACCACGCCGCGGTAGATCTGACCGGTGGTGATCTCCTTCGGTGCGGCCCCGCGCAGGTAGAACAGGGAAAAGCCAAAGGGCGGGGTCAGGAACGAGGTCTGCAGGTTGATGGCGATCAGGATCGACAGCCAGACCGGATCGTGGCCCATCATGATCAACACCGGGGCGACCAGCGGCAGCAGGATCACCGAGATTTCCACGAAATCGAGGAAGAAGCCGAGCACGAAGATCAGGGCCATCACGAACAGGAGCGCCGCTTGCGGCCCGCCGGGCATGTTCGCCAGGAACTCCTCCACCCGCAGATCGCCGCCAAGGCCCCGGAACACCAGCGAGAACACGCTGGCGGTCAGGATCGTGGCGAAGATCATCGCGGTGACGCTCATGGTCGAGGTCATCACCGGCTTGAGCACGCCGCCGCGGAAGGTGCGGTGAAGCGCCTGGGCGATGGCGGCGGCGGCAATCAGCACCAGGACGGTGGCGAGACCACCGACCAGCCAGTCAGTGAGGCCAGCATCCGAACGTTGCAGCCGCACCGGATGGATGCCGATCAGAACGGCAAGAAGGCCAAGCGCGGCGGCGCCGGCGAACACCAGTCGGTTCGCGCCTTTCGACTGACGGGCGCTGGCCATCAGCAGGGCGCCGATGGCCCCGACCGAGGCGGCCTCGCTCGGGGTGGCGATGCCGCCGAGGATCGAGCCGAGCACGGCGATGATCAACAGCACCGGCGGCAGGATGGCGGCGGCGATCTCGCGCCGGGCGGGGCGGACGTCGAGCGCCTTCATCGCCGGCGCCGAGGCGGGGTTCAGCCAGGCCTTGGCGAGCAGGTAGAGAATGTAGATGCCGACGAGGGTGAGGCCCGGCAGCAGCGCCGCGGCGAAAATCTGCCCGACCGAGATGGTGTCGATGGTGAACTTGCCCTCCCGGAACTGGGCCTGCTGATAGGCATTCGACATCACGTCGGAGAGGATGATCAGCAAGGTGGAGGGCGGGATGATCTGCCCGAGCGTGCCGGAGGTGCAGACGATGCCGGAAGCGAGTTTCGGGTCGTAGCCGTTGCGCAGCATGGTCGGCAGGGCGATCAGCCCCATGGCGACCACCGTGGCGCCGACGATGCCGGTGGAGGCGGCCAGCAGCGCGCCGACCAGCACCACGGAGATGCCGAGCCCACCGCGCAAGGGGCCGAACAGCCGGCCGGCGGTTTCCAGCAGGTCCTCGGCGATGCGGCTTTTCTCCAGGACGATGCCCATGAAGACGAACAGCGGAATGGCGATCAGCACCTGGTTGGTCATCAGCCCGAAGGCGCGCTGGCCAAGGGCGCCGAGCAGGCCCGGGTCGAACTGACCGGTGAGCCAGCCGAGAAGGGCGAACAGGGTCGCGACACCGGCGAGGGTGAAGGAGACCGGGTAGCCGATCAGGATGGCGCCGATCAGCGCCGCGAACATCAAGAGGTCAAGGGGCAGGGTCATGCGCCCTCCTTATGGGCGGAAAGACGCGCCAGATCCCGAAACAGGCAGGCAAGCCCCTGGATGGCGACCAGCAGGCAGAAGGCGGGGATCAGGGATTTCAGCAGGAAGGAGGCGGGAATGCCGCCGACCGAGATGGCTCCTTCGAGCACGGACCAGGAATTGCGCACGGACGGGTAGGCGTACCAGGCAAGCACCGCCATCGACGGCAACAGGAACAGGACGCTTCCGGCCGCGTCGATCATCGCCTGCCGGCGGCGGGACATCTGGGAATAGAAGATATCGACCCGCACATGCCCGTCGACCAGCAGCGTGTAGCCGGCGCCCAGCATGAACAGGGCGGAGTGCATGTAGAGCACGCCCTCGTTCAGGAAGACGAAGCTGACGCCATAGACATAGCGCAGCAGCACGACCGCGAATTGCAGAAGGATCATGGCAAGGGCCAGCCAGCGCACCAAGGCACCGGTCGCCCGGTTGATGGTGTCCAGCCTGTCGGCGAAGCGGGTGAGCACGGTGCGGGGTCCTCGTGACCTGGCTGTCGCGCTGGCGCCCGCTTGAGGGGAGGCCGCGCCCTGCCAGGAAGGTGGCCGGAGGGTCGGAACGACAACGGCGGGCCGGCGCGTGGCCAGCCCGCCGCAGGAGCGCGTTAGTACTTGTAGTCCATCGCCCGGGCGTTCATCTGCCCGTTGTCCGCGTAGGTCATGTACTTGGCGATCGAGGCGCGATAGGCGAGGAAGCTCTCGGTGATGCGCCGGACCAGCTCGTCGCTGTCCTCGCGCAGCTCGCCGATGACCTCGCCGGCGGCATTGCCCATGGCGACGATCACATCGTCCGGAAGCTTCTTCACCTGGACGCCCTGCTCGGCGACGAGCTTCTCCAAAGCAAGCGCGTGCTTGGTGGAATACTCGGTCCAGACCGGGTTGTAGAGCGACTCGCAAGCCATCGCGACGGCCTGCTGCAGATCGGCGGGAAGCGCTTCGTAGGCTTCCTTGTTGACGGCGCATTCCTCGGCCGAGGACGGCTCGCCGACACCGGGCCAGTAGTAATTCTTGGCGACCTGGTAGAAGCCGAGCGCCGAATCGCTCCACGGGCCGATGAATTCGCCGGCGTCGAGCGCGCCGGACTGCAGCGCCTGGAACATGTCGCGGCCGCCCATGGCCTGCACGGCCATGCCGAGCTTGGCGCACATTTCCGAGGCAAGACCGGTGGTGCGGAAACGCAGGCCCTTCAGGTCTTCCGCCGAATTGATCTCGTTGCGGAACCAGCCGGCCCACTGCGGACCGGAGTTGCCGCACAGGAACGGCTTCAGGCCGAACCGGCCGTACATCTCGTCATAGAGTGCCTGTCCGCCGCCATGGGCGAGCCAGCCGAACTGCTCGTCGGCGCGCAGGCCGAAGGGCTGCGATCCGAACAAAAGGATACCCTTGGACTTGGAGCCCCAGTAGGCGGGAACCGCGTGGTAGAGCTCGGCGGTGCCTTCGGAAACGGCATCGAAAACGCCGTGGCCGGGCACCAGCTCGCCGGCGGCGAAAAGCTGCACCTCGATCCGGCCGCCGGACAGGGCGTTAATGCGGTCGGCGAGCATCTGCGCGGCGACGCCCGGGCCCGGCAGATTCTTCGGCCAGGCGGTGACCATCTTCCAGCGCAGCTTGTCCTGGGCGATTGCCGGGGCGGCGAGCGTCGCGCCGGCAGCGGTTGCGGCGGCGCCAACCGCAGCTTTTTTCAGGAAATCACGTCTTTTCATCGCACGTAGGTCCTCTGGTTGTTGTCGTTGCCAGGAAACGGGAGCCCGCGCGGCTCCCGATGTGCCTGTCCGTCGCTTCCTTCAATTGCCGAGAATGGCGGGCAGGCGCAATCCATTTTCGCGCGCGCAGTCGAGCGCGATGTCATAGCCGGCATCGGCATGGCGCATCACCCCGGTCGCCGGATCGTTCCACAAGACGCGCTCGATCCGGCGGGCGGCATCGTCGCTGCCGTCGCAGCAGATCACCATGCCAGAATGCTGGGAAAAGCCCATCCCCACGCCGCCGCCATGATGCAGGCTGACCCAGGTCGCGCCGGAGGCGCAGTTGAGCAGGGCATTCAGCAGCGGCCAGTCGGACACCGCATCGGACCCGTCCATCATCGCTTCGGTCTCGCGGTTCGGCGAGGCGACCGAGCCGGAATCGAGATGGTCGCGGCCGATCACGATCGGCGCCTTCAGCTCGCCATTGCGGACCATCTCGTTGAACGCAAGGCCCAGCCGGTGACGGTCGCCGAGGCCGACCCAACAGATACGCGCCGGCAGGCCCTGGAAGGAAATGCGCTCGCGCGCCATGTCCAGCCAGCGATGCAGGTGGGTGTTGTCGGGCAGCAGCTCCCGGACCTTCTGGTCGGTCTTGTAGATGTCCTCCGGATCGCCGGACAGGGCGGCCCAGCGGAACGGGCCGACGCCGCGGCAGAACAGCGGCCGGATATAGGCGGGCACGAAGCCGGGGAAGGCGAAGGCGTCTTCCAGCCCTTCCTCCAGCGCCATCTGGCGGATGTTGTTGCCATAGTCGAGGGTCGGCACACCGGCGTTCCAGAAGGCGACCATGGCTTCCACGTGATCGCGCATCGACGCGCGCGCGGCCTTCTCCACCGCCTTGGGATCGCTCTCGCGCTTGGCTTCCCACTCGGCCATGGTCCAGCCCTTGGGCAGGTAGCCGTTGATCGGGTCATGGGCGGAGGTCTGGTCGGTGACGATGTCCGGATGCACGCCGCGCCGCACCAGCTCGGGGAACACGTCGGCCGCGTTGCCCAAGAGCGCCACGGACTTGGCCTCGCCGGCCTTGGTCCAGCGCTCGATCATCTCCAGTGCCTCGTCGAGCGAATCGGTTTTCTCATCGACGTAGCGGGTGCGCAGGCGGAAATCGATGGAATCCGGGTTGCACTCCACCGCCAGACAGCAGGCGCCGGCCATGACTGCGGCGAGCGGCTGGGCGCCGCCCATGCCGCCGAGGCCGCCGGTCAGGATCCACTTGCCCTTGAGGCTGCCCTCGTAATGCTGGCGGCCGGCCTCGACGAAGGTTTCGTAGGTGCCCTGCACGATGCCCTGGGAGCCGATGTAGATCCACGACCCGGCGGTCATCTGGCCGTACATCATCAGCCCGGCCTTATCGAGCTTGTTGAAATGGTCCCAGTTGGCCCAATGCGGCACGATGTTGGAATTGGCGATCAGGACGCGCGGCGCGTCCTTGTGCGTCTTGAACACGCCCACCGGCTTGCCCGACTGGACCACCAGCGTCTCATCCGCTTCAAGGTCCTTGAGCGTTGCCGCGATCCGGTCGAAATCGTCCCAGGTGCGGGCCGCCCGGCCGATGCCGCCATAGACGACCAGCTCATGCGGCTTTTCCGCGACATCCGGATCCAGGTTGTTCATCAGCATCCGCAAGGGCGCTTCGGTCAGCCAGGACTTGGCGGTGATCTCGGTGCCGGTGTCGGCTTTGACGATACGGGCGTTGTGACGCGGGTTGTTCATCTGGGGTCTCCGGGAGTGACAAGCCGTCCGTCGAGCGCCAGGCGCTCCAGACGGGCAAGCAGGGTTGCAAGGTGGGGGCGCAGGCGCTTGGCCTTTGCCTCGTCATAGGAAAAGGGCAGGGTTTCCTCGGCCAGGTGGGTGGACTGGGCCAGCTCCATCTGGATTGCGTGAACGCCGCTGGCCGGCTGGCCGTAGTGACGGGTGGTCCAGCCGCCCTTGAACCGGCCGTTGAGAACGCTGCTGTAGCCTTCGGCGCTGGCGCAGGTCTCGACCGTCGCCTGTTCGATCTGCGGATCGCAGGTGGTGCCGCCATTGGTGCCGATGTTGAAATCCGGCAGGGTGCCCTCGAACAGGAACGGGATATGCGAGCGGATCGAATGGCAATCGTAGAGGATCGCCACGCCATGCTGTGCCTTGACCCGTTCGATCTGCGCGGCCAGCGCGGCGTGATAGGGCGCATGAAACTGCGCGGCGCGCTCCTCGATCTCCGCCGCATCGGGGGCGCCGCCCTCGCGCCAGATCGGCACGCCATCGAAATCGGTCAGCGGCACCAGTCCGGTGGTGTTCTGGCCCGGGTAGAGGCTGACACCGCTCGGGTCGCGGTTGGCATCCACCACATAGCGGTGGAAGGTGGCGCGCACGGTGGTCGCGCCGGCCAGCAGCCCGTCATAGAGCGTGTGGATATGCCAGTCGGTATCGGCGAGCTCCTGTCCGCGCTCGGACAGACGCGCGTGCATCGCCTCGGGAACATGGGTGCCCGTGTGCGGCAGCCCGAGGATGATGGGGGAGGTGCCCTCGTGAATCTCGACCGGAATCATGCGTCTTCTCCTTGCGGTGTTCCAAGGCTGGGCAGGATACCGGCCGCGATCGCGGCGGCAAGGCGGCCGTCGGCCACAAGCCTGGAGGCCTGTGCAAGATCGCCGGCCATGTAGCGGTCTTCCTCAAGATGCGGCACGGCGGCGCGAATCGCGGCCATGGCGCCGGCCAGCGCCGGGCTGGTGGCAAGCGGCGCGCGGAACTCCACCCCTTGCGTTGCCGTCAGCGCCTCGATGCCGATGATCGCATTCAGATTGTCGGTCATGGAGAGCAGCCGGCGGGCGCCGTGGCAGGCCATCGACACGTGGTCTTCCTGATTGGCCGAGGTGGGGGTGGAATCGACGCTGGCCGGCATCGCTTGCTGTTTGTTCTCCGACATCAGCGCGGCGGAGGTGACCTCGGCGATCATCAGGCCGGAGTTGAGGCCCGGCGCCGGGGTCAGGAAGGCCGGCAGACCGAAGCTGAGCGCCGGGTCCACCATCAGGGCGATGCGGCGCTGGGCGATCGCGCCGATCTCGCACACGGCGATGGCGATCTGGTCTGCGGCGAAGGCCACCGGCTCGGCGTGGAAGTTGCCGCCGGAAATCACGGAGCCATCGGACAGCACCAGCGGATTGTCGGTGACCGCATTGGCCTCGCGCCTGAGGGTCTCGCCGGCGGTGCGCAGAAGGTCGAGACAGGCACCATTCACCTGCGGCTGGCAGCGGATGCAATAGGGGTCCTGCACCCGTTCGTCGCCTTCCCGGTGGCTTTCGCGGATCTGCGAGCCCTCCATCAGCGCGCGCAAGGTTCGGGCCGCCTCGATCTGCCCCGGCTGGCCGCGCAGGGTGTGGATCTCCGGGCGGAACGGGGCGGCGGAGCCCATCGCCGCGTCGGTGGACAGGGCGCCGGTGATCAGCGCCGCCGTGGCCGCCCGCCAGGCCTTGAAGAGGCCGGCCAACGCCAGGGCGGTGGAGACCTGGGTGCCGTTGATCAGCCCCAGCCCTTCCTTCGGGCCGAGCACGACGGGCGTCAGTTCGGCATCCTTCAGGGCTTCGGCGGCGGGGCGCCGTGCGCCGTCGTGGAACACCTCGCCCTCGCCGATCATGGCGGCGGCGAGATGGGCCAGCGGGGCAAGGTCGCCCGAGGCGCCGACCGAGCCCTTGGCCGGCACGACCGGGATGATGTCCGCGCCCAGCATGCCGTCGAGCAAGGCGAGGGTTTCCCAGCGCACGCCCGAGGCGCCATGGCCGAGCGACAGCAGCTTGATCGCCATCACCAGCCGGACGATCTCCGCCGGCAGCGGCTCGCCGACGCCGCAGCAATGGGAGAGAATGAGATTGCGCTGCAGCGTCGCCACATCGCCCGGGGCGATGCGCACGCTGGCCAGCTTGCCGAAGCCGGTGTTGACGCCATAGACGGGCGTATCCCCGGCGGCGACTTCGCGAATGCGGGCCGCGCTTGCCTCCACGGCGGGGCGTACCGCCGGATCGAGCCGGGCAGAGCCGCCGCGATAGATCGCCTCCAGCTCGGCAAGGCCGACCGCGCCCGGGGTGAGGAGAATGGTCATGGCTTGCCTCCGATCAGGCGTTGATGCAGCGGGTTGAAGCCGATGCGATAGATCAGCTCCGCCGGTTCGGCGACGTTCCAGATCGCCAGATCCGCCTGCTTGCCGGCCTCCAGCGTGCCGAGGCTACCGGCAAGGCCAAGCGCCCTGGCCGCCTCGCGGGTCGCACCCGCCAGCGCTTCCTCCGGCGTCAGCCGGAACAGGGTCGCGCCCATGTTCATGGTCAGGAGCAGGGACGTCAGCGGCGAGGAGCCGGGATTGCAGTCGGTCGCAAGGGCGATCGGCACGCCAGCGGCCCGCAGCGCCGCGACCGGCGGGTACTGGGTCTCGCGCAAGGTGTAGAAGGCGCCGGGCAAAAGCACGGCGACGGTGCCGGCCCGGGCCATGGCATCGACCCCGTCCTGACCGAGATATTCCAGATGATCGGCGGATAGCGCCTTGTGCTCGGCGGCCATGCGTGCGCCGCCGAGATCCGAGAGCTGTTCGGCGTGCAGCTTGACCGGCAGGCCAAGCGCGGCGGCCCGGTCAAACACCCGCGCCATCTGTTCCGGCGAGAAGGCAATGCCCTCACAGAAACCGTCGACCGCGTCGATCAACCCTTCCGCATGGCCGGCGTCCAGCCCGGGCAGCACCACCTCATCGAGATAGGCATCGTCCCGGCCCTTGTATTCGGCCGGGGTGGCATGGGCGGCAAGATAGGTGGTGACGACGCGCACCGGCCGGATCTGTCCCAGCCGGCGGGCCACCCGCAGCATCTTCAACTCGTCGGCAACGGTCAGCCCGTAGCCGGACTTGATCTCGATGGTGGCAACGCCCTCGGCGATCAGCGTGTCGAGGCGCGGCAGCGCATCGGCGAGAAGCGCCTCCTCATCGGCCGCGCGGGTGGCGGTGACGGTGGAGACGATGCCGCCACCGGCGCGCGCCACCTCCTCATAGGAGGCGCCTTCCAGGCGCATCTCGAACTCGCGGGCGCGGTTGCCGCCGAAGACGATATGGGTGTGGCAGTCGACCAGCGCCGGGGTGATCAGCCGTCCATCCTGGCTCTGTCGATCCCAGCTGGAAAAGCGGGCGGGCAGATCGGCGGCGGGGCCGGCATAGGCGATGGTGCCGTCCTCGGCAATGGCGAGGACGCCGTCATCGACAAGGCCATAGGGCTTGTCGCCCGCACACATGGTGGCGATCCGCGCCCTGTCCAGAACGATGCCGGTCATGTTCCTCCCCTCATGCTCTAATCTCCCGAGACGGGCTTGTGCGGCACGCCTCTATATGTCTTTCTATATTTACGATATGTATGTACATAATTGTCAATCGCAAAAATGAGGCGAACATGACGCGGCTTTGGGCGGAAACAGCATTGCTGGCGGATGGCTGGCACCGGAATGTGGCGGTGGAAATTGCGGCGGACGGGCGCATCGCGGCGGTCGAGACCGGCGTTCCCGAGGCGGATTGCCAGTCTGATCAGCGGCTTGGCATTCTGCTGCCGGCGCCGTCCAACCTGCACTCCCATGCTTTCCAGCGGGCGATGGCCGGGCTCAGCGAGCGGCGCGGGGAAGGGGAAAACGATTCCTTCTGGACCTGGCGCGAGCTGATGTACCGGTTCCTGGCCAGCTACACCCCGGAGCGGGTCGAGGCGGTGGCCGCCTTCGTGCAGATGGAAATGCTGGAGGCCGGCTATGCCGCTTCCGCCGAGTTTCACTACCTCCACAACCAACCGGATGGCGCGGCCTATGCCGACCCGGCGGAACTTTCCCGGCGAATCGTTGCCGCCGCCGAGACGAGCGGAATCGGTCTGACCCTGCTGCCGGTCTATTACGCCACCGGCGGCATCGACCGGCGGCCGCTGGCCGGCGGCCAGTTGCGCTTCCGCAACGATCTGGACAGTTTCGCCCGCCTGATCGAGGGGGCCTCCTCGGCGGTGGCCTCCCTTGGGCCTGATGCCCGTCTGGGGCTTGCGCCGCATTCGCTGCGGGCGGTGCCGCGCGATGCGCTGACCCATCTGGTGGCGATGCGGCCCGACGATCCCTTGCACATGCATATCGCCGAACAGACCGCGGAAATCGCCGAGGTCGAGGCCGGCTATGGCGCGCGGCCGGTGCGCTGGCTGCTCGATGCCCATGATGTCGACGGGCGCTGGTGCCTCATTCATTGCACCCATCTCGACACGGGCGAGCGGCGCGATCTGGCGGCGAGCGGCGCGGTGGCGGGGCTGTGCCCGATCACCGAATCGAGCCTTGGCGACGGCATCTTCGATGGTGCGCGCTATCTCGCCGATGGCGGGGTGATCGGGATCGGGTCTGATTCGAACATCCGCATTTCCCTCTCCGAGGAACTGAGGACGCTGGAATACTCCCAGAGGCTGCGCGACCGGCAACGCGCGGTGCTTGCCACCCGCGATCTGTCTTGCGGCCGGCGGCTGTATGACGCGGTGACCGCTGGCGGGGCGCAGGCGCTGGGCCGTGATTGCGGGGCGATTGCCACCGGCCGGGTCGCGGATCTGGTTGCGCTCGATGCCGGCTCGGTGCATCTGGACGGCTGCGCCGGCGACGAGCTGCTCGATGCGTGGATCTTTGCCGGCGACGACCGGGTGGTCCGCGATGTCTGGGCGGCGGGCCGGCATGTGGTGCGCGAGGGGCGTCACGTGCGCCGGGAGCAGATCGAGAAGGGGTACCGCGACGCGGTGCGCAGCCTGAGGCAGGGTCTTTGAGTGATGTGACGCAAACGGGCACTGGTGCGGCGGCGCAGCCCAACTCCTTTCGCACGATCAAGACGGAGATCCTGCGCCGCATCCGCGACCGGATCTGGCAGCCGGGGGAGCTGATTCCCGGCGAGGAGGATCTGGCGCGCGAGTTCGGCTGCGCCCGGATGACCGTCAACCGGGCGCTGCGCGAGCTTGCCGATATTGGAATTGTCGAGCGCAAGCGCCGGGTGGGAACCCGGATTGCCGAACATCCCTTGCGCGAGGCCCGGCTGGAAATTCCCGTGGTCCGCACCGAGGTGGAGGCGCGCGGCGCCCAGTACCGGTTCTCCGTGCTCAGCCGCGACGAGGTCGAGGTGCCCGAGACCCTGCGCGCCCGGCTGGAACTGCCGCCGGGGGCGCCGGTGTTGCACGTGCGCTGCCTGCATTTCGCCGACAATCGCCCCTGGCAGTTCGAGGATCGCTGGATCAACCTGGCCGCCGTGCCGGACATCGCTGGGCAGAGCTTCGAAACGGTCAGCCCCAACGAATGGCTGGTGCGCAACGCACCGTTCTCGGAAATGGAGAATGACCTCAGTGCCGCCGGGGCGACCGCGGAGGAGGCGGAGATGCTTGGCGTCTCCCGGGGTGATCCGGTCTTCGTGATCGAACGCGCCACCTGGCTGCTCGACCAGCCGATCACCCTTGTGCGGATGGTGCACCCCTCCAGCTACCGGATGATTTCCCGGGTCTGACCTTCGGCGATGTGGCGTTGCGGTCGCAGATCGCGGGCAGGTTGAGACAACCGCGTTGATCCCTGGCCGGATCGGCGGCATAATCGTTTACATTGTAAACGATTATCCGGCGCCGGTGGCCCTTGGTCCCGTTGCCGGCAAGACCGCATCCTGGGGAGGAAGCCACATGTCTCGACTGAAAACGCTGCTGATTGCCGCCACCGCGTCGCTCTGCGCCGGTATTGCGCCGGGCCTTGCGCAGGAAGTGACCCTGCGCGTCCATCATTTCCTGCCGGCGCCGGCGCCGGTTCCGAAGAACTTCATCACCCCCTGGGCGGAAAAGGTGATGAAGGAGTCCGATGGCCGGATCAAGGTGGAGGTCTATCCGGCGATGCAGCTTGGCGGCAAACCGCCGGCCCTGTTCGACCAGGCGCGCGACGGGGTGGTCGACATTGTCTGGACCCTGCCGGGCTACACCCCGGGCCGCTTCCCCGGCACCGAGGCGTTCGAATTGCCGTTCATGCCGGCCAAGGCCGAGCCCACCAGCCAGGCATTCTGGGATTTTTACGAAAAGTACCTGACCGACGAGTTCAAGGATGTGCATCCGATCGCCGTGCATGTGCACGGCCCCGGCCTTTTGCACGTCAAGGGCGAGGGCGTGTCGAAGCTGGAGGACATGAAGGGGCTGAAGCTGCGCGGCCCGACCCGCCAGACCAATGCGTTGCTCGGGGCGCTCGGCGCCACTTCGGTGGGCATGCCGGTGCCGGCCATGCCCGAGGCGCTGTCCAAGGGCGTGATCGACGGCACGGTGGTGCCCTGGGAGGTGACGACCCCGCTGAAGGTGGCGGAGCTGGTCGACAGCCACACCGATTTCGAGGGGCCGCGCGGGCTCTACACCGCCACCTTCATCTTTGCCATGAACAAGGCGAAGTATGACAGCCTGCCCGATGACCTGAAGGCGGTGATCGACGCCAACAGCGGCCGCGAGATGTCCAAATGGGTCGGCCGGGTGATGGATGAGGGCGATCAGCCGGGCATTGCCGCTGCCGAAAAGGCCGGCAACACCATCCGCAAGCTGCCGCCGGAGGAGGTCGCGCGCTGGCAGGCGGCGGCCCAGCCGGTGATCGATGCCTGGATCGCCGAGGTGACGGCGAAGGGTTATGACGGCGCGGCGATGGTCGAGGACGCCAAGGCCATGATCGCCAAATACGCCGACGGCAACTGATTGCTGCCGACGCGGGCCGGGGCTGCTTGCAAGCGCCCCGGCCTTTCCGTTTCAAGGCGGCCTTCCGCCGACAGAAAAGCGAAATGTCATGACAGTCCTGATTGCCGGCGCGGGCATCGCCGGCTTGACCCTGGCCCTCAGCCTGGAACGGATCGGCGTGCCGGTCCGGATCTTCGAAAGCGTCGCTGAAATCCGCCCTCTCGGCGTCGGCATCAATCTTCAGCCCCACGCGGTGCGCGAGCTTGACGAACTGGGGCTGCTCGACCGGCTCGACGCCATCGGCCTCAGGACGGCGGAGGTCGCCTATTTCTCCAGCCACGGCCAACCGATCTGGTCGGAGCCGCGTGGCCGCGCCGCCGGGTATCGCTGGCCGCAATACTCCGTCCATCGCGGCAAGCTGCAGATGATGCTGCTGCAGGCGGTGCGCGAGCGGCTCGGCCCGGATGCTGTGCGCTGCGGCGTTGCCGTCACGGGCTGGCGCGAGAATGGCGAGGGCGTCGAGATCGATCTGTCGGGCCGGGAGGGCAGCGGCGCAGGGACCGAACGCGGGGCGCTGTTCATTGCCGCCGACGGCATTCATTCCACCGCCCGTGCCGCGCTCTATCCCGCTGAAGGCGCGCCGGCCTGGGGCGGCATCGTCATGTGGCGCGGCGTCACCCGTGGCCCCCGCTTCCTGACCGGGCGCTCGATGGCGATGGCCGGCTGCAAGCCGCGCAAGTTCGTCTGCTACCCGATCGAGGACATCACCGTTGAGGATGGCTCGGAAGGCGCGTTGATCAACTGGATCGCCGATCTGAAGCTGCCCGACGATTACCTGTGGCGGCGCGAGGACTGGAACCGGCCGGGTGTGCTTGCCGACTTCCTGCCGCGTTTCGCCGACTGGCATTTCGACTGGCTGGACGTGCCGGCGGTGATCCGGGCGGCCGAGCATGTGTTCGAATATCCGATGGTCGACCGCGACCCGCTGCCGCGCTGGACCCATGGGCCGATGACCCTGATGGGCGATGCCGCCCATCCCATGTATCCCATCGGCTCCAACGGGGCGAGCCAGGCGATCCTCGATGCCCGGGTGCTGACCCGCGAGATCCTGCGCCAGGGCTGCGTCCCGGCGGCGCTTGAGACCTATGAAGAGGAGCGCCGTCCGGCGACGGGGCGGATCGTGCTCGCCAACCGCGCCGATGGGCCGGACAAGGTGCTCGATGTGGTCGAGGAGCGGGCGCCGGACGGGTTCGCGCAGATCGACCAGGTGCTGTCGGCGGAGGAACTGGCCGAAACCGCCGCCGGATACAAGAAGCTGGCCGGCTTCGACGTGGAGGGGTTGAACCAGCGCCCCTCCATCGTGCCGCCGGCCGGCACGGTCTGAGGGTGGTCCGTGACCGGGGACCTGGACTACGGCTGTCTCAACGATCTCGTCGGCCACCTCTTGCGCCACGCCTTTCTGCGTGGCCATCAGGCCTTCGCCCGCGCCTTTGCCGATGAGGAGATCACCCCGCTTCAGTTCATGGTTCTGGAACTGGTCGACCGCAATCCGGGGATTGGTCATCAGGAGGTGGCCCGCGCCATGTCCTGCTCGCCGTCGGTGCTGACCACCGCGCTGAAGCCGGTGGTCGGAGCGGGGGTGCTCTGCCAATCCCGGGCGGTGGGGGACCGGCGGAAGGTCGGCTACACCCTGTCGGCGGCGGGAAAGGCGCGCTTTGCCCGGCTGCGCCAGCGGATCGGCGGCGCCGAGGCAATCCTGCTCGACGGCTTGAGCGAGCGGGAGCGGGACGAATTGCGGCGGGTGCTGCGGCACATCATCGGTCGGCCCGGTGGCGGGGGAGACTTGAAAACGTGAATATGCAATTCCACTTTATAATAATTCTAAACTATTGTTTTCTTTCATTTTATTTCTTGACACTTAAAGTCATGTATTGTTGGTTCGTCGCGTGGCGGCACCTGCCGCGGCCTTTGATGCCGGGACCTTGACCCCCGGCGATTGGGGGATGTGATGACCGAACCTGTGCGCCTGTCGCCGTGTGGCGACATGGGCGGGGCGGCGGCCGAGCAACTCGTGATCGAGGGGCTGCGCCGCTGGCTCGACGGCTATCGAACCGGCAGCATCGACTGCTGGGAACGGGCCTGGAATCTTTATGCCTGTACGCTTGGGGTCGAACGGGCGCGCGCCACCATGACCGGCCTGTCCTGCTATGCCCGGGCGCTCAATGCCTGGACCAAGGGCGGGGTCCACACGCTGCCCTATGACTGCCCGCGCCGTTGCCCGCAGGAATGCCTCGCCGTTGCGCTGGTTGCCGCCTCCCAGGCCGGCGATCAGATGGCGGCAGGCGAACTGGCCGATGAACTGGTCCTTGCCCCCGGCCTGCCGGCGGCGCTTGAGACGGCGGCAGGCTTCGCCGACGCCTTGCGCGGGGCGAAGCTTTTCCTGCCACGGCGCGACGCCTTGCCCTGCCTGTGGGCCGGGCTTGCCGGCGCCTGCGGGCCCAGTGCCACGCGCCACTGACCTTTCTTCACGCAAACGCGACCCATTCACCAACAGACGAGATAGACCAACATGCGCAAGACCTCCCTGATGCTCGCCCTGCTGGCGAGCGTATCTGCCACGCCGGCCTTTGCCGCTACCGAGGCAACGCCCCAGACCGTTCTCAACACCTATGGCGACATTGCCGAGGCGGCCTATTCGGAGGCCCACGCCACGGCGCTCGATCTGTCCAAGGCGATCGACGCGCTGCTGGCCAATCCGACCGACGAGACGCTGGCCGCTGCCCGTGACGCCTGGCGCGCCGCGCGCCGCCCCTATCAGCAGACCGAGGTGTATCGTTTCGGCAATGCGCTGGTCGACGATTGGGAAGGCAAGGTCAACGCCTGGCCGCTCGATGAGGGGCTGATCGACTACGTGGACGCCAGCTACGGGGCGGCTTCTCCGGAAAACGCCTTCTATACCGCCAATGTCATCGCCAATGCCAAGCTCACCGTGAACGGTCAGGAGATCGACGCGACGGAGATCACGGCCGAGCTCCTGGCCGAGACGCTGCAGGAAGCCGGCGAGATCGAGGCCAATGTCGCCACCGGCTATCACGCCATCGAATTCCTGCTCTGGGGCCAGGACCTGAACGGCACCGAGAAGGGCGCGGGCAATCGTCCGGCCAGCGATTTCGACACCGCCAACTGCACCGGCGGAAATTGCGACCGGCGGGCGGCCTATCTGAAGGCAGCGACCGCGCTGCTGTTGGCCGATCTCGATGAGATGAAGACTGCCTGGAGCGCTGACGGCGCGGCGCGCAAGGAACTGGCGGAAAAGGGCGAGGCCGGCGGTCTTGCCACCATTCTTACCGGCATGGGCTCGCTCTCCTATGGCGAACTGGCGGGCGAGCGGATGAAGCTCGGCCTGATGCTGCACGACCCGGAAGAGGAGCATGACTGCTTTTCCGACAACACCCACATGTCCCATCTCGATGACGTGATCGGCATCCGCAATGTCTGGTTCGGCACCTACAAGGGCTTTGCCGGCGCGGCGGTGGAGGGCGCGTCCCTGCGCGATCTGGTGACCGCGAAGAACCCGGAGCTGGCGGCGGAGATGACCGCGAAGCTCGACGCCTCGCTGGCCGCCTTCGAGGCGCTGCGCACCCGCGCCGAGACGGTGGAAGCCTATGACCAGATGATTGGCGAGGGCAACGAGGAGGGCAATGCCCTGGTCGAGGCGGCGGTGCAGTCGCTGATCGACCAGACTCGTTCGATCGAGCGGGTGGTGTCCGAACTGGGCCTTGAGCAGATCGCCTTCGAAGGCTCGGACAGCCTCGACAATCCGAACGCGGTCTTCCAGTAAGCCGGTTTGAGCAAGGGGCGGCGGGTGTACGGGCACCCGCCGCCCGGTTTGCGCGTTGGGGCTGGGCCCCAGGAGGGACGCGCCACGGGACAGCGAATATGATGACACTGATGAAGCTCGGGACGGCCGGCTGCGTGCTGACCGCCTCCCTGACCGCTGCTGCTGCGGCGCCTCTCTCCCTCGAACACCGCGATGACCTGAGCGACGCCGACAAGGCTAAGGTCGAACGGGTGCTGGCCGACCCCGACGCCAGTAATCTGGCCGAACGCTTCGAGGAGATGAGCGGCGGTGCCGCCACCTCGCGCAAGAAGCTGAATGCCAATGCATTCTCGCACCCCTCGGCCAATCTGTCCTTCGAGGACCAGCAGCGCTTCGCGGTCGGCAATGGCCTGTTTCGCAAGTTCTGGGTTTCCTCGCCGGCCTCCACCCGCGCCTCCGATGGGCTGGGGCCGCTCTACAATGCCCGCTCCTGTCAGGGCTGCCATCTGAAGGACGGGCGCGGGCATCCGCCGGCGCCGGGCGAAGAGCCGGTTGCCCTGTTCCTGCGCCTCTCGGTGCCGCCAACCACCGAGGCGGAGAAGGCGGCGCTTGCCAATCGCGACGCGCTGGTCATTCCCGAGCCGGTCTACGGCACCCAGTTCCAGACCTATGCGGTGCCGGGATTGTCGGCGGAAGGCCGGATGCAGGTCAGCTACACCGACAAGCCGGTCACCCTTGGCGATGGCACGGTGGTGACCTTGCGGGATCCGGTCTACACCATGTCCGACCTCGGCTACGGGCCGATGCGCGCCGATGTGCTGATCTCGCCGCGCGTTGCGCCGCAGATGCTCGGCCTGGGCCTTCTGGAGGCGATCCATTCCGGCGATATCCTGACCCGTGCCGATCCGGAGGATGTGGATGGCGATGGGATTTCCGGCAAGCCGAGCTGGGTCCGCAAGGCACCGGGCGGCGAGCTTCTGCTCGGCCGCTTCGGCTGGAAGGCTTCGGAGCCGACGGTTCGGTCGCAATCGGCGGGCGCCTTCGCCGGCGACATCGGCATTTCCTCGCCCGACCGTCCGGACCCTTATGGCGACTGTACAGCGCGCCAGACCGACTGTCGGCGGATGCCCACCGGTGAGCAGGCAAATCTCGGTCCCACCGAGGCGCCCGATCCCGTGATGGAGTTGGTGGATTTCTATTCGCGCAATCTGGCGGTGCCGCGCAGGCGCGATGTGGACGATCCGCAGGTGCTGAAGGGCAAGGCGGTGTTCCGCGCGCTTTCCTGCAACGGCTGCCATGTGCCGAAATACGTCACCTCCCGCAAGGCGGCGATCGCCGCTCATCGGTTCCAGTTGATCTGGCCCTATACCGATCTTCTGCTGCACGATATGGGCGACGGGCTGGCCGACAACCGTCCGGCGGGCGATGCCACGGGCCGCGAATGGCGCACCCCGCCGCTCTGGGGTATCGGTCTTACCGAACTGGTCAGCGGCCAGGAAAGCTACCTGCATGATGGCCGCGCGCGCACGCTGGAGGAAGCGATCCTCTGGCATGGCGGTGAGGCCGAGGCCGCCCGCAATGGCTATGCGGCGCTGGACAAGGCGGACCGGGAGGCGCTCATTCGCTTCCTCAAGTCGCTCTAGCGACGTAGCGCAATTGGATCAGACGGCAGAGAACGGGGCGAAGATGACAGGCGTGATCACAAGAGTGAGGACCTGGGCGCGGGCGGCAAGCGCCGCGGCGGTGCTGGTGGGGCTTGCCTCCGTTCTCGCCCCCGCGCCCGGCCTGGCACAGGAGCCGGCCATCGACTACGGCCGCTTCGTGCCTGCGCTTGTCCGGGACTATGCGCTGCCGGCGGCGCGGGATCTGCGCGACCGGCTGCAGGAGCTTGAGAGCGGTGTCGCCCGGCTGTGTGCCCGAGTGGACGGGGCGGGTGATCCCGGTGAGGCGGCAACGGTCTTCGCAGATGGCTTTGCCGCCGTGGTCGACGCCCATGGCTGGCTTGCCGTCTCCCGCTTCGGCGCGCTGGCCGATGCTTCGGCGCTGGAGCGGCTGGCGTTTGTTCCCGACGCGCGCGGTGTGGTGCGCCGGCAGGTGACCCGACTTCTGGCGAAGGAAGACCCGAGCGCGCTGTCGGCGGCGACGCTGAAGGACAAGAGCGTGGCCCTGCAAGGGCTCACCGCGCTGGAATGGATCGCGTTCTCGCCCGATGGCGCGGTGGTTCTGGGCACCAACCAGCCGGATCGTGCCTATCGCTGCGCCTATGCCGGTGCGCTCGTTACAGGTCTCATCGCCACGGCAAACGAGGTGGAGAGCGGCTATGCCACGCCCTCCGGCCAGACCGCATTGCTGCTGTCGCCGGGGCTGGACAACCGGCTGGCGGCCACCCCGAAGGAAGCGGCGGAGGTTGCCTTCAAGGCGTTGATGACCGGGCTGGCGCTGATGAAGGATCAGGTGCTGGAGCGGGTTCTGGAGCCCGGCCCGGCGAACGCCCGGGCGGCGCGGGCGCCGTTTGCGCGGTCGCACAATGCATTGCGTCATCTCTCCGCCGGGATCGAGGGGCTTGCCTTGGCCATCACCGCCGCCGGCTATCCGGAGGGGACGAAAGACGCCAGATGGATCGGCAACAGCCTGCGCTTCGAGACCGCGAATGCCCGTGCCGCGCTGGCCGCCGTTCCCGCCGATCTCGGCGCGGGCCTTGCGGATCCCGAGGCACGGGCTCGGCTGGTTTATGTGAACACCATCCTGTCGGGCCTGCGCGGCATGCTCGGCGGAGAACTGGCGGGGCATCTGGCGCTCAAGGGAGGCTTTAATGCGCTCGACGGCGATTGACCGGCGGGCGTTCCTGACCGGTTGTGCCGCCGCGCTGGCCGCCGCCGCACCAAACGTTCCCCGCGCCCGGGCGGAGGATGCACTGGCGGGTCTTGCCGGATCGGACGAACCTTTGTTCGTGGCCGCAAGGCGCGGCTCCGATGGCACTTACGCGCTTGCGGTGACCAGCCCGGACGGGCTCGACGTGCTTGTCATCCCGCTGCCCGGGCGCGGCCATGATGTGGCGCTTTGCCCGGCAACCGGCCGCTGTCTCGCCTTTGCCCGGCGTCCCGGAACCTTCGCCGTTCTGTTCGATCCGCTGGGGCAGAGTGGTCCGGTCACGTTCCAGGCGGAAGCGGGGCGGCACTTCTACGGGCATGGCGCCTTTTCGCCGGATGGCCGTCTGGTCTTTGCCACCGAGAACGATTTTGTCGGGGCGCGCGGCATCATCGGCGTCTATGACGTTAGTGGTGATGTCCCGCAGCGCCTCGGCGAGTTCGACAGCGGCGGGGTCGGCCCGCATGACATTCTGCCGATGCCCGATGGCAAGACGCTGGTGGTCGCCAATGGCGGCATCGAGACCCATCCGGAGCGCGGGCGGGACAAGCTGAACCTTGCCACCATGCGCCCGAACGTGGCGCTGATCGATCGGGAAAACGGCGCGTTGCTGGCCCGCTTCGAGCTGGGGACCGAGCTGCATCAGCTCTCCCTCCGGCATATGGCGGTGAGCGCTGGTGGCACGGTGTGGATTGGCGCCCAGCACCAGGGCGCGGCAACCGAGACGCCGCCGCTGCTCGCCGCGCTCGATGCTGAAAAGGGCCTGCGCCTGCACGATGTCGCGCCGAGGCTGCGCGGCACGCTGGAGAACTATGTCGGGTCGGTGGCACTCAACCGGGAGGAAAGCGTCGTCGCCGCCTCCTGCCCGCGCGCGGGGCGGATGCTGTATTTTGCTGCCGCCGATGGCCGGTTCCTGGGAAGTCAGGTGCGGGCCGATGTCTGCGGCGTGGCCCCGCTCGATGACGCCGGTTTTCTGCTCTCGGACGGGGAGGGCGGGCTGCTGCAAAGCGATGCACCGGACAGTGCGCCGCTGTTGCTCGCCAGCCGGGCGGGCATTTCGTGGGACAATCACATGATCGCTATTTCCCCACGCTGATCGCCCCTTGCGGGCCCTGGGTGGGGAAAATGCAGGGTTGTGGACGAGGCGCCTTGATCATTTTGACGAGGCATTGAAAGATACCCCCTTTCCCACGGACGCGCCAGATAAGGCGTGCCGTGGGACAATCCAGAGGGGAGTTTTTCCAGATGCGTTTCCAACGTTCCTTGTTGGCGGCCGCGCTGTCCACAGCGCTTGCCCTGCCGATGACCTTGCCGTTTACCCAGGCCGAAGCGGCGACCCCGCCGAACATGCTGGTGATCGCCAACCGCATTGATGACATCGTGTCGCTCGATCCGCATGAGCTGTTCGAATTCGCCGGCACCGACTATGCCAACAACGTCTACGACACGCTGGTGGTGTTCGACCCGGCGGATCTGTCGTCCGGCTACCAGCCCGGCCTTGCCGAAAGCTGGTCCGTGTCCGAGGACGGCAAGACCTTCACCTTCAAGATGCGCTCCGGCATTTCGTTCCATTCCGGCAATCCGGTCACGGCGAAGGATGCGGAGTATTCCCTGCGCCGGGTGGTTGCGCTGGAAAAGACGCCGTCCTTCATTCTCACCCAGTTCGGCTTCAACAAGGAAAACATGGCCGAGACGATCCGGGCGACCGACGACGGGACGCTGGTGATCACCACGGACAAGAAATACGCCCCCTCCTTCGTGCTCAACTGCTTCACCGCGGCGGTTGCCTCCATTGTCGACAGCAAGACGGTGCAGGAGCATGAAAAGGATGGCGACTGGGGCAATGAATGGCTGCGCACCAACTCGGCCGGCTCCGGCGCCTACAAGCTGATCAACTGGAAGCCGAACGAGAGCTATTCGCTGCAGGCGGCCGGCAACTACTGGCGCGGCGACGTGGCGATGCAGCGGGTGATCGTGCGCCATATTGCCGAATCCTCGGCCCAGCGCCTGCTGCTGGAAAAGGGCGATATCGACGTTGCCCGCAACTTGTCGCCGGAGGATGTCGCGGGGCTTTCCTCCGATGAGAACGTGAAGGTCGAGGACACGCTGCGCGGCCGGATCATGTATTTCTCGATGAACCAGAAGGACCCGGTGCTGTCGAAACCGAAGGTGGTCGAGGCGCTGAAATACCTCGTTGACTACAAGGGGATGGAAGGCTCGTTCCTGAAGGGTCAGTACACGGTGCACCAGGCCTTCCTGCCGCTGACCTACATGGGCGAGCTGAAGGACCAGCCCTACAGCTTCGATGTGGACAAGGCCAAGGCGCTGCTCGCCGAAGCGGGCGAGGGCGATGGCTTCGAGGTCGAGCTCATCGTTCGCAATGCGCAGGAACGGGTGGAGATCTCCCAGTCGCTGCAGAACACCTTTGCCCAGGCCGGCATCACCGCGACGATCACCCAAGGAACCGGCAAGCAGACCCTCGGCAAGTACCGCTCGCGCGATTTCCAGATCTATGTCGGGCTATGGGGGCCGGACTATCCCGATCCGCACACCAACGCCGATACCTTTGCGAACAACCCGGACAATTCCGATGAAGCCCAGCTGACCGGCAAACTCGCCTGGCGTAACGCCTGGGACATTCCGGAGATGACCAAGCGGACCGATGCGGCGGTGCAGGAAACCGATGCCAAGGTCCGGGCGCAGATGTATGTGGACATCCAGAAGGACTTTCAGAAGGTCGCGCCCTTTGCGCCGATGTTCCAGCAGGTCCAGCAGAACGCGATGCGCGCGAATGTCAACGGCTTCAATCCGGGCGCCGCGATCACGGCGGTGTTCTACTGGCCGGTGACCAAGTAAGCCGTCTGGATCATGACAGATACGCTGGGAACGGCAGGACAGCGGCGGGGCGTGACCCCGCCGCTGTTCAAGCTGGCACGGGCGCTGGCAGCGACGCTGCTTTCGGTCCTGCTGACCATTATCGGTCTATTGTTCGTGACCTTCCTGATCGGCCGGGTCATGCCGGTCGACCCGGTGCTGGCGATCGTCGGCGAACGCGCCAGCCAGGAGATGTACGAGGCCGCCTATCGCTCGCTCGGCCTCGATCAGCCACTCTATGTCCAGTTCTGGATCTTTCTGAAATCCGTCGCCGCCGGCGATTTCGGCATGTCGACGCTGACCGCCCGCCCGGTGGCGGAGGATGTGCTGCGCGTCTTTCCCGCGACGCTGGAACTGGCGACGCTGGCGACGATCATCGGCGTGTGTTTCGGCGTGCCGATGGGGGTGATCTCCGCCGTGCATGAGGGCCGCTGGCCGGACCATCTGGTGCGACTGTTCGGCCTGTTCGGCTATTCCATGCCGGTGTTCTGGATCGGCCTCATGGGCCTTCTCGTCTTCTACGGCATTCTCGGCTGGGTCGGCGGGCCGGGCCGGCTCGACATCTATTACGAGGATATCATTCCGCCGGTCACCGGCATGATCCTGATCGACAGCCTGATCGCCGGGGACATGACCATCTTCTGGAACGCGGTCAGCCATATCATCCTGCCGGCGTCGATCCTCGGCTATTACTCGCTCGCCTATATCTCGCGGATGACCCGCTCCTTCATGCTGGAGCAGCTCAGCCAGGAATACATCACCACCGCCCGGGTCAAGGGCCTGTCCGAGCGCGCCGTGATCTGGCGCCACGCACTGGGCAATGTGATGATCCCGCTGATCACCGTGGTGGCGCTGTCCTACGCGACCTTGCTGGAAGGATCGGTCTTGACCGAAGTGATCTTCGCCTGGCCGGGCATTGGCCAATACATCACCAACGCGCTGCTCTCCGCCGATCTCAACGCGGTGCTCGGCGGCACGGTGGTGGTGGGGCTGGTGTTCATCCTGCTCAATCTCCTGTCCGATCTTCTCTACAAGATCGTCGATCCGAGGGCGCGATGATGCGCGCGCCGGACACCCAAATCGCCCGGCCGGGCCTCATGGCCTGGCTCAACAGCGATGCGCCCGCCTCGCGCTTTCAGGCGCGGATGATCCAGCTCTATCTCGGCTGGCTGAAGCTGCGCGGCAATCCGCTGGCGCTGATCGGCTTTCTGATCATCGTCGCGTTGGTGCTGATGGCGATCTTCGCGCCATGGCTGGCAACAGCAGAACCCTCGGCCCAGGATCTGGGCCAACGCCTGCTGCCCCCCGGCAGCGCCGGGCATCTGCTCGGCACGGATGAGCTTGGCCGGGACATCTGGAGCCGCATTGTCTACGGCTCGCGCATCACCTTGTTGATCGTCGCGCTGGTGGCGGTCACCGCGCCGGTCTTCGGGCTGTTGGTCGGCACGCTTGCCGGCTATCTTGGCGGCTGGGTGGATGAGGTACTCATGCGGGTGACCGACATCTTCCTCGCCTTTCCCAAGCTGATCCTGGCGCTGGCCTTCGTCGCCGCGCTCGGCGCCGGCATCGAGAACGCCATTCTGGCGATCTCGCTCACCGCCTGGCCGCCCTATGCCCGCATCGCCCGGGCGGAAACCCTGACCATCCGCAATGCGGACTACATCGCCGCCATTCGCCTGCAAGGGGCCGGCGCGCTGCACATCATCACCCGGCATGTGTGGCCGATGTGCCTGTCCTCGCTGATCGTGCGGGTGACGCTGGACATGGCCGGTATCATCCTGACGGCGGCGGGTCTGGGGTTTCTCGGTCTCGGGGCCCAGCCGCCGATGCCGGAATGGGGCGCGATGATCTCCGCCGGACGCAAGTTCGTGCTCGATCAATGGTGGGTCGCCACCATGCCCGGCCTTGCCATCTTCACTGTTTCGCTCGGGTTCAACCTGCTTGGTGACGGTCTGCGCGACATCCTCGATCCCAAGAAGTCGAAATCGTGAGGCCGCGATGAACGCCACGGATCCACTGTTGACGGTGGAAGATCTCAATGTCCGCTTTCCCACCCGGCAAGGGGTGATCGAGGCTGTGCGCGGCACCTCCTTTTCGGTCGGACGGGAGCGCGTCGGCATTGTCGGGGAAAGCGGCTCGGGCAAATCCATGACCGGCCGGGCAATCCTGCGGTTGGTGCGCCCGCCCGGCGAAGTCTCGGCGCGGCGTATCGACTTCATGGGCGAGGATCTTCTCACCCTGTCGGAGCGGGAGATGCGGCGCATTCGCGGTCACCGGATTTCCATGGTGATGCAGGACCCGAAATTCTCGTTGAACCCTGTCATCCGCGTCGGCGAACAGATCAGCGAAGCCTACCGGCTGCACACCCGCGCCTCGCGCCGGGCGGCGCGCCAGAAGACGCTGGAGATGCTGGAAGCGGTGCAGATCCGCGATCCGGAGCGGGTGTACCAGACCTTCCCGCATGAGGTGTCCGGCGGCATGGGCCAGCGCATCATGATCGCCATGATGCTGATCCCGGATCCGGATCTCCTGATCGCCGATGAGCCGACCTCGGCGCTGGACGTGACCGTGCAGATGCGGGTGCTGGCGATCCTCGACAAGTTGGTGCAGGAACGCGGCATGGGGCTGATTTTCATCAGCCACGATCTCAATCTGGTGTCGTCCTTCTGCGACCGGGTGATCATCATGTATGGGGGGCGGATCGTCGAGACCTGTCGGGCGGCGGAGCTGGACAAGGCGGAGCACCCCTATACCCGGGGGCTGCTGGCGGCGTTGCCGCGCCTCGATCAGCCGCAGGCCCGGCTGGATGTGCTGGAGCGTGATCCGGCCTGGCTGAAGGAACAGAGCGTGGTGGCACATGTCTGATACGGCGAAGGGCAAGGTGCCGGCGCTTGAGGTATCGAACCTCAACGTGTTCTTCGGCCATGGCGAGAGCCGGTTCCAGGCGGTGAAGAATGTGAGTTTCGTTCTGCCGGAAGGGGCGAGCTTCGGCCTTGTCGGCGAGAGCGGCTCGGGCAAATCGACGGTGCTGCGGGCGATCACCGGGCTGGTGCGCGACTGGTCCGGTACCATTCGGATCGCTGGGGACACCTTGGGCGAACGGCGCGAGACCGCCTTCTATCGCCAGGTGCAGATGGTGTTTCAGGACCCCTACGCCTCGCTGCATCCGCGCCATACGGTCGACCGGATCCTGTCCGAGCCGCTGCGCTTGCACCGGATCGGCGACATCGACCGGCGGGTGCTGCAGGCGCTGGACGATGTCGGCCTGCCGCGCGCCTTCCGGTTCCGCTATCCGCATCAGTTGTCTGGCGGCCAGCGCCAGCGAGTCGCGGTGGCCCGGGCCTTGATGCTGGAGCCGCGCATTCTGTTGCTCGATGAGCCGACCTCGGCGCTTGATGTGTCGGTGCAGGCGGAAATCCTCAACCTGCTGACCGACCTGCGGGCGCGCCGTGGGCTGACCTATCTGATGGTCTCCCATGATCTCGCCGTGGTGGCGCATATGTGCGACCAGATCGCGGTGATGCGTCTTGGCGAGATCGTCGAGGTGATGGGCGTTGCACAGATGCGCCAGGCAACCCCGCAGGACCCCTATACCCGGGAGCTGCTGCGGGCCAGCCTCGGTTACGACCGGGACTTCTTCTCCGCGCATATGGAGGAGTGAGGCCGGCCGCTGGTTGGCGGCGAGCGGTCAGCTCAGATCGGTGAAATCGACTTCCGCCATCAGGTCGCCGGCAAGGTCCTCCAGCGCGGCGGCGAGAGTGGCGGTCTCCAGATCGACCGGCAGCACCACATCCATCTCCGCGCGGAACATCCGCTCGCCGCTCATGGAGCCGGCGAAGGCCTCGCTGGTCAGGTGGGTGATGCTGGCCCCCTTGGAGGCCAGCGCGCCGGCCAGCGAATGGACGATGCCCGGGTGGTCCTGGCACAGGATGCTGATGCGGGCGGTCTGGCCGTGGGTCTCCTGCGTTCCCGTGCTCTGGCGCAGCGTCGTGAGGATGCCTTCCTCCGTCAGGTTCGTCAGCGCCGCTTCCAGCTCCATAACCCGTTCGCCGGGCGCCTCAATGCGGACGATGCCGGCGAACTCGCCCGCAAGACGTGCCATCGAACTCTCGATCCAGTTGCCGCCATGGGCGGCGACCACATCGGCAAGGCGAACCACCAGGCCCGGTCGGTCGTCAGCGATCACGGTGAGGACAAGACTTGTCTGCATGATAGGGCTCCGGGCAGCGTCCAGCGGGCTGAAAGGTCTTCGATCACAGTAGGCCCGCAAGCGGTCAAAGAAAACCACCCATGTTGCGGGGCGGGGCGTGGGAAACGTCAGGAGGCCTTGCGGCGTCCACGCTCCGGTTTGCCGCCCATCACCACGGAATAGAGGCGCTCGGCGACGCGCGTCATCTTGCCGATGATCCGCACCGGCAGCCGCGCCATCACCGGCAGCACGTCATGGCAGAAGGCGACCTTGCGCACATACTCTTCCACGTGCCACTCGAACCAGGTGTAGGCGGGGAAATAGGCGGTGTCGCCGGCAGTGAGCTTGCGCACCTCGCCATCCGGCCCGGTCACGGTGACCGACCCTTCGAGGATATAGACTGCCTCGTCACAGCCGAAATACCAACTGAACCGACCGGCGGTGCAATCCCAGACCGCCATGGTTGCATTGCGGTCGCTGCCTTCGGCAAGCTGGGCGCAGCGGGCCTCCGGTGTTCCGTCCAAAATCCAGTCCGGGTTGATAGGCTGCGGCTGCATGTCCACCGCCCCGAGCTGAGCGGACATAAAGCCGGCGGATGAGCGTTCGATCGGCGTTGCGGTCGTGCCGCTTGGCGCGCCTCCTGTCTGCCTCAGCATTCTTGTCGGTCTCCCTTATTCTTCCGGTTGTATGTCCGATATCCCGAAACGATGAAAATCAGGTTTCTGCTGCGAGGGCAGACGCCTGATCGGGACCGGGCGGGCGGAAAGGTCGCGCCGGGAGCGCCGCCGCGTCGTATTTCGCACTTGATGCCTGCCGCGCGCTCCACTAGCGTTCGCTGCAATGACGGCGTCCCGGTGATAGGGACTGAAAACGATTCTGGTGGCGACCGACCCATATCGGGGGTCCAGTCCGGAGCTGTCCGACGGCGAAAGTCCTCAGGATGTGGGCCTGTCCCCCGCATCTGCTTTTGGCGTTTGACCGGTTTCTTTCCCACCGGCCGCCGTGTGTCGAGGATTTTGGGCGGTGCGTGTCGTGCCGCGAGACGGCCGACGAGGGAGTTATCTTGATGATCCGTTTGTTTGCACCGGCCATCTGTGCCGGCGCCGTTGCCACGCTGCCAACGCTGGCGCAGGCGCATGTGGGCCATGTCGGCGAGCTGGCCGGTCATTCCCATTGGGCCGGCATCGCCGCGCTTGCCGGTGCCGCGCTGCTGGCCGGGATCGTCGCCGTGGGCCGCGCGCGGGCGCGGCGCAACAGCCGTAAGACCGATGAAGAGCAGACGGCGGGCGCCGAGGCGCCGCAGACGGTGCGGGGAAGCGAAGCATGAGCGGCGCGATGACGGCCAATGGCGAAAAACTCGGGTTGATGATCTGCGGTCACGGCAGCCGCAACCGGGGCGCGGTTCAGGAGTTCGCCCGTCTGGCCGAAGGGCTGAAGGCACGCTTTCCCGACTGGCCGGTGGAATACGGTTATCTGGAATTCGCCAATCCGGTGATCAAGGACGGGCTCGACCGACTGCGCGCGGCCGGCTGTACCCGCATTCTCGCGGTGCCCGGCATGCTGTTCGCCGCCGGCCACGCCAAGAACGACATCCCCTCCGTGCTCAACACCTATCAGGCGCAGCATGACGGGGTGACCATCGACTATGGCCGCGAACTGGCGGTCGATACGCGGATGATCGCCGCCGCCGCCGACCGCATTCGCGAAGCACTCGCGGCCGGCGACGGCGATGTGCCGCTGCATGAGACCCTTTTGGTCGTGGTCGGGCGCGGGGCCTCCGATCCGGATGCCAATTCGAATGTCTCCAAGATCACCCGCATGCTGTGGGAAGGCTTCGGCTTCGGCTGGGCGGAGACCGCTTATTCCGGTGTGACCTTCCCGCTCGTCGGGCCGGGATTGGAACATGCGGCGAAGCTGGGGTATCGGCGGATCGTCGTCTTCCCGTATTTCCTCTTCTCCGGCGTCCTGGTCTCGCGCATCTACAACCAGACCGACGAGGTGGCGGCACGCCATCCCGAGATCGAGTTCCTCAAGGCCGGCTATCTCAACGATCACCCGCAGGTGATCGACACCATGGCCGATCGGGTGAGCGAGATCCTGCAGGGCGCCAACCTGATGAACTGCCAGATGTGCAAGTACCGCGAGCAGGTGCTGGGCTTCGAGGCGGATGTGGGCCGGGCGCAGGAAAGCCATCACCACCATGTGGAAGGGCTGGGCGCGGATGCGGAATGCCAGCTCTGCGACGTGACCTGCACCGGCGCCTGCGAGGAGCAGGGGGCGACGGGGCATCACCACCACCATGATCACGATCATTCCCACGATCACGATCACGGGCACGGGCACGGGCACGGGCACGGGCACGACCATGGCCACCACCATCACCACCATGGCGATGGCCATCATCACGACCATCATCACCCGGTCTATCCCCATGCGGACCACCCGCTCGGGCCGAAGTCGATGAGGCGGGACGGGTGAGCGGCCGGGCTCCGGTCCGCTACGACTACGAAAAGGATCCGGCGGCGATCTATCGCCAGTCGTTTGCGATCGTGCGGGCGGAGGCCTATCTGGAGCGGATACCGGCGGATCTGCATCCGGTGGCGATCCGCCTTATCCATGCCTGCGGAATGCCCGGGGTGATCGCCGATCTGGCCTGGAGCGACGGTGTCGCGGCCAGGGTCGCGGCGGCGCTTCGGGATGGGGCGCCGGTTTTCACCGATGTGCGTATGGTCGCCGAGGGCATCATCGCCAGCCGCTTGCCGGCGCAGAACCGGGTTCAGTGCTTGCTGAACGATCCGCGCACGCCGGATCTTGCTGCCCGGCTTGGGACCACTCGGTCCGCTGCGGCGGTCGATCTGTGGCGCGAGGAACTGGCCGGTGCGGTGGTGGTCATCGGCAATGCGCCGACCGCGCTGTTTCATCTGCTGGAGCGGATCGGCGAGGGTTTCCCCGAGCCCGCGGCGATCCTCGGCTTTCCGGTCGGCTTCGTCGGCGCGGCGGAATCGAAGGAGGCGTTGATCGCCAATCCCTTCGCCATCCCTTATCTCGCTCTGCGCGGCCGGCATGGCGGCTCGGCCATGGCCGCCGCTGCGCTCAATGCGCTGGCCGGCGGCGTGCCGGAGGAAGCGCCGCGATGAGTGCCCCCTGGCTCACCCTGATTGGCATCGGTGAGGATGGCTGGGACGGTCTCGGCCCACTCTCCCGCCAGGCGCTTTCCGAGGCCGGCGCGATCTATGGCGCCAAACGCCATGCGGCGCTGCTGGAGGGCAAGTGCGGACCGGTCATCCCCTGGCCGGCGCCGTTTTCCGCCGGTGTGGAGGCGCTGATGGCCCGGCGCGGTCAGCCGACCGTGGTGCTGGCAACCGGCGATCCCATGTGGTTCGGCGTTGGCGCGACCCTGGCCCGCCGGCTGCCCGCCGGTGAAATGACTGTGCTGCCGGGGCTTTCCGCCTTTTCTCTGGCCGCCGCGCGGCTCGGTTGGCCCTTACAGGAGACGGAGCTTTTGTCGCTGCACGGCCGTCCGGTCGATACCTTGCGGGCGTTTCTCCGCCCCGGCGCACGGCTGCTGTGCCTGACCTCCAGCGCCGAGACGGCTGGAAGCGTTGCCGATCTTCTCGCCGATGAGGGCTATGGCGACAGCCGGATGACCGCGCTGGAGCATCTCGGCGGCCCGCGCGAGCGCCAGATTTCCGCCCGTGCCGAGGGCTGGGCCGAGGAAATCGCTGATTTCTACGTGCTGGCAATCGAGGCGGAGGCGGTGCGCGACACGCCCTTGCGCGCCCGGGTGCCGGGACTGCCCGACGATGCTTTCCGCCATGACGGCAAGATCACCAAACGCGAGATCCGCGCCGCGACCCTGGCCCGGCTGGCGCCGGTCGCCGATGCGATGCTCTGGGATATCGGCGCCGGCTCCGGCGCCATCGGGATCGAGTGGATGCGCGCCGCGCGCGGGGCACGGGCGATCGGACTGGAGCCCAATGCCGGGCGCCGGGCGACCGCGCGGGCCAATGCGGCGGCGCTGGGCACGCCCGGGCTTGAACTGCTGGATGCCACCGCGCCGGAGGGGCTTGCCGGGCTGCCGTCACCGGATGCGGTGTTTCTCGGCGGCGGTCTGACCGCGCCGGGCATTGTCGATGCCGTGATGGAGCGCTTGCGCCCTGGCGGGCGGCTGGTCGCCAATGCGGTGACGCTGGAAAGCGAGGCAGTGCTTCTGGCTGCCTACGCCCGCTTCGGGGGAGATCTGTGCCGGTTGTCGATTGCCCGGGCCGCGCCGGTGGGTTCCCTGACCGGCTGGCGCCCGCTGATGCCCGTCACCCAGTGGAGCCTGATCAAGCCGTGACCCGCCCCGGAACCCTTTATGGCGTCGGTCTTGGACCCGGCGACCCGGAGCTGATGACCGTGAAGGCGCATCGGTTGATTTCCGCCGCGCGCGTCATTGCCTATCCGGCGCCGGACGATGGTCCGAGTTTCGCCCGCTCCATCGCCGCCGACCTGATCCCCGAGGGCGCGCGCGAGATCCCGATCATCGTGCCGATGCGGGTGGAGCGCTTTCCCGCGCAGGCGGTCTATGACCGGGCGGCGGAGGAGATTGCCGCCGAGCTTGCCGCCGGCGCGGATGTGGTGACCCTGTGCGAGGGGGATCCGTTCTTCTATGGCTCCTTCATGTATCTGTTCGAGCGGCTGGTCGATCGGTTTCCTTGCGAGATCGTGCCCGGCGTCACCTCGCTGACCGCCTGTGCGGCGCGCCTGCGCCGGCCATTGACCGCGCGCACCGACGTGTTGACGGTGATCCCCGGTCCGCTCCCCGATGAGGAGATCCGCGCCCGGATCGAGGCGGCTGGTGCCGTCGCGATCATGAAGGTCGGCCGCCATCTGCCCCGTCTGAAACGCCTGCTCGGCGAGATGGGGCTGCTCGACCGCGCCGGCTATGTCGAGCGCGCGACCCTTGCCAGTGAACGGGTGCTTCCCCTTGCCGAGGCCGGTGAGGCGGGAGCCCCCTATTTTTCCATGATCCTGCTTTACAAGGGAGAAGAAGCGTGGATGCTTCCCCCGCGATCCTCGTCCTGACGCCGGCCGCCGTGCCGGTGGCTCGGCGGATTGCCGCCGCCATGCCAGCCGCCAAGCTGCACGGGCTTGCCCGCCGGGTGACCGGCCTCGATGTGGCCTTTGCCGAAACGCTCAATCACATCCGGGCGCTCTATCAGGCCGGGACGCCGATCATCGGTGTCTGCGCCTCCGGCATCCTGATCCGCGCTCTGGCGGCGGTGATCGAGGACAAGCGCTCCGAACCGCCGGTGCTGGCGGTGTCGGAGGATGGCGCCAGCGTCGTGCCGCTGCTCGGCGGGCATCGCGGCGCCAATGCACTGGCGCGGCAGGTTGCCGGAAGCCTCGGCGGCCATCCGGCGATCACCACCGCTGGCGACACCGCGCTCGGGATTGCTCTCGATGCGCCGCCCAAGGGCTGGTGGCTGGCCAATCTGGACGATGCCAAATCGGTGATGGCGCGGCTTCTGGCCGGGGAACCGGTGCGCATCGAAGGCGGTGCGCCCTGGCTGAGCCGTGCACGGTTGCCGGTCGCCGACAAGGCGGAACTGACGATTGCTGTTACGGAAGAACGTCGCACCGGAGGACCGGACACGCTGGTTTATCATCCCAAGCGTCTGGCGGTCGGCGTCGGCTGCGCCCGTGGCTGTCCGCCGGAAGAGCTTCTGACCCTGGTGCGCGGCGTGCTGGCCGAACAGGAGCTGGCCGAAGGCGCCGTGGCGCTGGTCGCCAGCCTCGATCTCAAGGCGGACGAACCGGCGATGCACGCGCTTGCCGAGGCCTTGGATGTGCCCTTCCGGGTGTTTTCGGCGGAGCAACTGGAGCAGGAAGCCCCGCGTTTGGCGACACCCTCCGATGTCGTGTTTGCCGAAGTCGGCTGCCACGGCGTCAGCGAGGGAGCGGCCCTTGCCGCGGTCGGCGCCGAAGGGGCCTTGCGGGTCGCCAAGCACAAGAGCGCCAATGCCACGGTGGCCGTTGCCGTTGCTCCGGCGCCGATCAACCCGGCCGCCGTAGGCCGGCCGCGCGGATCTCTGTCGGTGATCGGCATCGGCCCGGGGCGGGACGCCTGGCGCACGCCGCAGGCCTCGCGGCTGCTGGCCGACGCGGATGAGGCGGTCGGCTACTCGCTCTATCTCGATCTTGTTGCGCCGCTGGTTCAGGGCAAGCCGCGTCACGCCTTCCCGCTCGGCGCGGAGGAGGAACGGGTGCGTTTTGCGCTGGAGCGGGCCGGCGAGGGTCGCTCCGTGGCGCTGGTCTGCTCGGGCGATTCCGGCATCTATGCCATGGGGGCGCTGGTCTACGAACTGCTCGACCGGCCGGTGGCCGAGGGCGGGGTGAGCGATGCGGCCAAGCGCGTTGCGGTCGTCAACGCGCCGGGCATTTCCGCGCTGCAGGCGGTGTCCTCTCTGATCGGCGCGCCGTTGGGCCATGATTTCTGCACCATTTCCCTGTCCGATCTGCTGACGCCCTGGGAGGCGATCGAGCGCCGGCTGGAGGCGGCCGCGCGCGGTGATTTCGTCATTGCCTTCTACAATCCGGTGTCGAAGCGCCGGCGCAGCCAGCTTGCCGCCGCCCGCGAGATCCTGCTGGCCCATCGCCCGGCGGATACGCCGGTGGTTCTCGGGTCCAATCTGGGGCGCGAGGGCGAGAGCGTCAGGGTCACCACCCTGGAAGCCTTGACGGTGGACGAGGTCGACATGCTGACCACGGTTCTGGTCGGCTCTTCGGCCTCGCGCGCGGTCATCGCCGGATCGGGCAAGCCCTTCGTTTACACGCCGCGCGGCTATGCCAAGCGTATCGAGGAAAAGCTATGACGGTTCATTTCATCGGCGCCGGTCCCGGCGATCCGGACCTGATCACCGTACGCGGGCTGAAGCTGATCGAGCGGTGCCCGGTCTGTCTCTACGCCGGCTCGCTGGTGCCCGAGGCGATTGTCACGGCGGCGCCGGAGGGCGCGCGGGTGGTCGATACCGCGCCGCTGACCCTCGATGAGATCATGGCCGAGATCGTTGCTGCTCACGAGCGGGGCGAGGATGTCGCCCGGGTGCATTCCGGCGACCCCTCGCTCTATGGCGCCATTGCCGAGCAGATCCGCCGGCTGAGGGCGCTGGAAATCCCCTTCGACGTCACGCCGGGCGTGCCGGCCTTTGCGGCAGCCGCCGCCGCGCTCGGCCAGGAACTGACCGTGCCGGAGATCGCCCAGACGGTGATCCTCACCCGCACGGCGATGAAATCCTCGGCCATGCCGGAAGGCGAGGATCTGGAAACGCTGGGGCGCAGCGGCGCGACGCTGGCGATTCATCTGTCGGTCCGGAACCTGCGCGAGATCGAGCGTCAGCTGTCCCCGCTTTATGGCGCCGATTGCCCGGTGGTGGTCGCCTATCGGGTCGGTTGGCCGGACCAGTCCTTCATCCATGGCACCCTGGCTGATATCCGCGACAAGGTGCGCGCGGCCAAGATCACCCGCACGGCGCTGGTCTTTGTCGGTCGGGCGCTGGAGCCGCACGCGGATTTCCGCGATTCGGCGCTTTATGACGCCGCGCATGTGCATGTGCTGCGGCCGAAGAAGAAAAAGCCGGCGCAAGCCTGACGGTGGTCCGGCGCCCTTACTCGGCGCCGGGCTTGCGCCGGTGGGTGGCGGCGGTGCGCGCGGCCTGCTCGTAAATGCCGGTCATCAGCTCAAGGGTGCGGGTGCTGCCCTGCAGCCCCTTGTCCAGCCCTGAGACATGGGACACGGCGGCGACCAGCAGCTCCGAACGGACATCGGCGAACCGGTCGGTCACCTTGCGGCCAAGTTCGGTGACCGCATAGGTGACACCGGAGCGCCCGCTGCCGGAACTCTCGATCAGCCCGGCCTGCTTCAGCTTCCTGAGACTGTACTGGATGTTTGGCACATCCACCCGGTTGGTCATGTTGGCCAGATCGTGGATGGTCTTGGGCCGGTCGTTCATGCGGATGATGTGCAACAGCGCGTTCTCCGGCCCGGTGGCCGAAAACTCGATGCTTGAGGCCAGACACTCGGTCTGCCAGCGGCCGAAGGCCTCGAACGCCCGCATCAGGGCATATTCGAATTCGGCGACGTCCACTTCCTCCGGCGTGCGCGCCAGATGCCAGGAGCGGTCCAGCGCCTCTCCGCGTCCGCCGCCGCTGGGCTCATCACGCTTCGTCACACGGCTCTCCCCTTGAGCAATCTTCACTCCTTCGCATCGCGCTGACCGTCGGTCTTTCCGGTTGTTTCGAGGTCGCCGACACAAGCATGGATTCGCGGCTTGCGTCCATCGGGGATTTAAAATAGATTTTTTATCATAAAGTCTATCGCTTGATTACGAGGGAGGAGTGTAATGAGCGTGACCGGGAATAGTATGTTCAATCGCGACAGGTTCCTGCTGGGAACTTTCGCAACCAATTGCTCGAGCGGCATGACCGTCACCAAGGCGGAAGGGCGCTGGAACAATTCCTGGGACAACAACTTGCGGCTTGCCCGCATGCTGGATGCGGCCGGCATCGATTTCATGCTGCCGATCGCGCGCTGGATCGGCTACGGCGGCGAGACCAATTTCCATGGCGGTGTGCTGGAAACCATGACCTGGGCGGCCGGGCTTCTGGCGCAGACCAGCAACATCAATGTCTTTGCCACCATTCACACGGTGGCCAATCATCCGGTGGTGGTTGCCAAGCAGCTTGCGACCATCGATCAGATCAGCCACGGCCGGGTCGGCCTCAACATCGTTGCCGGCTGGAACAAGCCCGAATACGAGGCGCTTGGCCTCGATCTGCCCGCCGATCACGAATCCCGCTACGGCTACGCGCAGGAATGGTTCGACATCGTCAAGGCGCTGTGGACCCGGACCGAAGCCTTCGATTGGGACGGAACCTATTTCAAGCTGAAGAATGTCCTGGGCGATCCGCGCCCGGCGTCGCCCTTGCCGATCCTCAACGCCGCCGGTTCGGCGCAGGGACGGGACTTCGCCGTGCGCAATGCCGACTTCCTGTTCACCCCGGCCATCGACCTGGAACGGTCGCGCGAGGAGGTTGCCGAGCTCAAGGCCCATGGCGAGACCGTTGGCCGTGATGTCGACGTGCTGACCTTCTCGCATGTGGTCTGTCGTCCGACCGAGAAGGAAGCGCAGGACTTCCTCAAGCACACCGCCGACACCAATGCGGACTGGGACGCGGTCGACAATCTGATCCGGCTGCAATTCGCCCACGCTCAGTCGTTCCCGCATGACCTTCTGGCGCTGATCCGCAGCCGCATGGCCGCCGGCCATGGCGGTTTCCCGCTGACCGGCACCCCGGAACAGGTGGCCGAGGGGCTCATCGCCCTGCACAAGGCCGGTTTCGGCGGCACGACCCTGTCCTTCGTCGACTATGCCGAGGAGTTCCCCTACTTCCGCGACACGGTGCTGCCGCTTCTTGCCGAACATGGCATTCGCCCTGCGGTGAAGGCCGCCGAGGCCGCGGAATGAGCGCCTCGGCGATGCGTGTTGCCGCGCCGCCCGCCACTGACGGCGCGACCGATGACACCACCGCCCGGTTCCGCGAGGCCATGCGGCTGATCGTTGGCAATGTCAGCGTGATCACCGCCGGGGTTGGCGAGGACCGGTCCGGTCTCGTCGCCATCTCCATGGTGTCCCTGTCGGCCGATCCGCCGAAGGTGATTGTCTGCGTCAACCGGACCTCGTCCACCTGGCCGTTGATCGACAGGTATCGGCATTTCGGGGTGAATGCGCTGGCGGCGCATCATCAGGAGGTGGCCGAGCGTTTTTCCGGCTTTGGCGGGATCAAGGGTGAGGACCGCTATCACGGGGCGGAGTGGGTCAAGGGCGAGACCGGCGTTTCGCTTCTCGCCGATGCCAGCGTCAGTCTCGATTGCCGGCTGGAGGAGATGATCGACCGGGGGTCCCATTCGATCATCATCGGCGCGGTCGCCTCCGTGCGGATCAAGGATGCCGGCACCGCGCTCACCTATTGGCGCGGCGGCTATCGCGGCATCTCCGCCGCCTGACAAGACGTGGAGACCGGTCCGGGACGCCCGGGCCGGTCGATTTTTCCAGGAGCCTTGGGTCTATTCAGCTGGGGCGAAGGGTCATGCCCGGTCGATGACATGGGCGAAGGAGCCCATCACCCGGCCCTGGCGCAGCCCCATGTCGGGTTGAAGAACGCCGCTCGCGTCGCGGGCCTGAAACAGCCGCTCCGCCGCGCCCTCGTGAATGACCGTCGCATAGTGGAACTCATGGCCCGTCAACGGTCCTTGCCAGGGCAGACCGGCGAAGGGGTGCAGCCGGCGATAGCCGAGGTGGCGTTTTCGCTGGGCAAAGCTCGTTTCCAGCGGCAACAGGCCGAGCATCTGATGGCGCGTTCCTTTCGCATCGGTGAGGTCATCGCCAAGGGCCATGTACCCGCCGCACTCGCCGTAGATCAGCGCATTGCGCGCCGCCGCGCGGTGCATGCCCGCGCGAAAAATCTCCGCCGCCGCCAGCCGCCCCGCATGCAGCTCCGGATAGCCGCCGGGAAGGAACACAGCGTCGCACTCGGGCGCGGGTCCCTCATTGGCCAGCGGGGAAAAGAAGCAAAGCTCCGCGCCCTGCCGCCGCCAGCCCTCGAGGAGGTGCGGATAGGCAAAGGAAAAGGCAAGGTCCCGGGCAACCGCGATGCGCTGACCGAGCGGTGCCAGGCTTGCCGGGGCGGCGCCGGTGGCCGGCGGCCGGATCGGCCGTGCGGCGGCGATGATCCGCGTCAGGTCGCAGTGTTCGGCGATGAGCGTCGCCGCCCGCTCGACGAAGCCTTCGAAATCCGCGTGCTCACCTGCTTGGTGCAGGCCGAGATGGCGTTCCGGCAGGGCCAGCGCCGCATCGCGCGGAACCGCGCCGAACACCGGCATGTCGATGGTCGCCAGCGCGTCTTCGAGCATTGCCCGGTGCCGGTCGCTGCCGCAGCGGTTGAGCAGCACGCCGGCCAGGGTGATGTCCGGCCGGTGATCACGGAACCCGCGTGCCAGCGCCGCCACCGACTGGGACTGCCGGCCTGCGTCGATCACCAGAACGACCGGCAGAGCCAGTTGCGCGGCGAGATCGGCGGTCGAGCCGCCGCCGCTGGCGGCCCCGTCGAAAAGGCCCATCACCCCTTCGATGACGAGGAGGTCGGCCTCGGCGGCCTGCCGGGCGGTGAGATCGCCGAGCAGCGCGGGCCGCATGGCGTAGGCGTCGAGATTGATGCAGGCCCGCCCGCTTGCCAGGGCATGAAAAGCCGGGTCGATATAGTCCGGCCCGGTCTTGGCGCTGGAAACCGCATGGCCGGCCCGCCGCAGTGCCCGGATCAGGGCAAGGGTGAGCACGGTCTTGCCGGACCCGGAGGAGGGGGCGGCGATCACCAGCCCCGATGCCGGGCGAGGGGCGGGGGCGCTCATGCGCTGTCGGAGGTCCCGCGCCGGCCGAGCGGGTCGGCGGTGAGCACCCGGCCTCCCAGGGCACCGAGCCAGTCGAGCCCGGCCCGCAGCCGCACCACCTCGCCGACGCAGACAATCGCCGGCGGTTGCAGCGGTGAGGCCTCGCAGTCGCGGGCGGCGGTGCCAAGGGTCGTTTCCAGAACGATCTGATCGGCCAGAGTGGCATTGCCGACGATGGCAACCGGCTCGTCCGACCGGCGTCCGCCGGCCATCAGCTTGTCGGCGATCTGCCGCAGATGCTTCATCGCCATGTACATGACGATCACCGGCGAGCCCTTGGCAATGGCGTCCCAGTCGATGGCCGAGGGTGTGAGGCCGGTCTGGTCGTGGCCGGTCAGAAACGTGACCGCCTGGTTGGTGTCGCGGTGGGTTGCCGGAATGCCGGCATAGGCAAGCCCGCCGATGCCGGCGCTGACGCCGGGGATCACCCGGAACGGGACGCCTGCCTCGACGAGGGTCAGCGCCTCCTCGCCGCCGCGACCGAAGACGAAGGGATCGCCGCCCTTCAGCCGCAAGACCCGCTTGCCTGCATTGGCATACTCCACCAGCTTCAGCGAGATATCGCGCTGCTTGGGGCTCGGTTTGCCGCCGCGTTTCCCGGCATAGTCGATAATCGCGCCCGGCTTCGCCTGATCCAGAATGCGCTGATCGACCAGCGCATCGAAGACGATCACATCCGCCTGCGCCAGCCCGTTGAGCACATGCAGCGTGAGAAGACCGGGGTCGCCCGGTCCGGCGCCGGCCAGCCACACCCAGCCCGGCTCGAACACCGGCAGGGAAAAGCGGGAAGGGTCGAAGCCGGCGGGCGGCAGGGATGTCGGATCTGTCATGGTCTTTCGGTTTTACGGTCTTGCGCGGCATTCGCCAAGCCTTGCGCAACGGCACGGAATACCCGGACCGCGACGCGGCGGGACGGTCCGCCGAAATCCGCGCCGTGTGGCTCTCAGCGCCGGTGACGCGAGCCCGGCCCGGGCCTATAGTCCGGCGCATGAAACCTTCGGATATCTCGACCCTGCGCCGGGGCTGGACCACGGGCGCCTGTGCCACGGCGGCAGCGAAATCCGCTTACATGGCGCTTCTGAGCGGAGAGTTCGCCGATCCGGTCGAGATCACTCTGCCCAAGGGGGAGCGTCCGGCCTTCGCGCTGGAGCGGGAAGACCTCGGCGACGGATTCGCGCTGGCCGGCATCGTCAAGGATGCGGGCGACGATCCGGACGTGACCCATGGCGCCACGGTGATCGCCCGGGTCAGCCCCGGCCCGCCGGGTTCGGGGGTTGCGTTTCGTGCCGGCGAGGGTGTGGGCACGGTCACCCGTGCCGGACTGCCGATCCCGCCGGGTGAACCGGCGATCAACCCGGTGCCGCGCCGGATGATACGGGAGGCGATTGCCGAGGTGGCCGCCGCGCTTGGCGGCAGCGGCGATGTGATCGTCGAGATTTCCATTCCCGGCGGCGAGTTGCTGGCGAAAAAGACCATGAACCCCCGCCTTGGCATTCTCGGGGGGCTGTCGGTGCTCGGCACCACCGGCATCGTCCGCCCGTTTTCCTGTGCCGCCTGGATCGCCTCGATCCATCGCGGCATCGATGTCGCCCGGGCCGCAGGTCAGCTCCATGTGGTCGGGGCGACGGGATCGAGTTCGGAAGATGCGGTGCGGGCGCGCCATGATCTGCCGGAAATCGCCTTCCTCGACATGGGCGATTTTGCCGGCGGGCTGCTGAAATACCTGCGCGCCCATCCGGTGGAGCGGCTGACGCTGGCCGGGGGCTTCGCCAAGTTCCTGAAGCTGGCACAAGGGGCGATGGACCTGCATTCGGCGCGCAGCCAGGTGGATTTCGCCGCGCTTGCCGCACTGCTGGAGGCGGCGGGCGCCTCGTCCGATCTCGTCGCCCTGGCGCAACACGCCAACACCGCCAAGGAGGTGCTCGACCGGGCGGAGGCGGAGGGCATCGACATTGCCGGCCGCGTCGCCGAGGGCGCTTGGCGCAGCGCCCGTGCCGTGCTGCGGGAGGCGCCGGTGGACCTGGAAGTGCTGGTGGTCGACCGCGCCGGCCGCGTCATCGGTGAGAGGCGCTCGTCCGGTTCCGGCCCGGCCCACGAGGCTCCCGCGCCATGATCCGCCTTTTGATTCTCGGCGGCACGGGTGACGCGCGAAAACTTGTGCAGTATCTGGCTGACGCGCCGTCCGAGCTGCCTGCTACACCCACATTGCATATCACCGTATCGCTTGCCGGTGCGGTGGCCGCGCCCAAGGCCTATCCCTGCCGGACCCGGATCGGCGGCTTTGGTGGGGTCGAGAGGCTGGCCGCCTATCTGGCGGCGGAACGGATCGACGCGGTGGTCGATGCCACCCATCCCTTCGCCGCAGGGATCACCGCCAATGCCCATGCCGCCTGCGGGCAAACCGGTACGTCGCTGCTGCGGCTGCTGCGTCCGGCCTGGCAACCGGTCGCCGGCGATCGCTGGATCGAGGCGGGTGATCTGGAGGAGGCGGCGCGGCGGTTGCCAGCGGGCGCCCGTGCCCTTCTGGCGATTGGCCGCAAGGAGGTCGGCGTTTTTGCCGGGCGCCGGGATATCTGGTGCCTGATGCGGATGATCGACCCGCCATCGCCCGGTCAGGCGTTGCCGCCCGGCGAGGTGCTGCTGGCGCGGCCCGAAGCGCGGGAAGAGGCCGAAGCAGCGCTTTGCCGGCGCCATGGTCTGACCCATGTGGTGGCCAAGAACAGCGGCGGGGGCTGGGGCTATGCCAAGATCGCCGCCGCCCGGGCCCTGGGCCTGCCGGTGGTGATGGTGTCGCGACCGCCCGAGCCCGATGGGAACCGGGTGTCGCGGGCCGAAGACGTGGCGGGGTGGCTTTCCCGCCTCAGGGCTGCCGGTAGTTAGGGCGGCGGCGCCCGGAGTTAGCTCGCTTGCTGCTTGCTGAAGCGCAGCAGCAGGATCTTCCAGAGGAAACGCATCACGCCGCTGGTGTAGCGCTTGTAGAGCCGTTTCGGCTCGTGCAGCAGGCGGAACACCCATTCAAGGCCCGCCTGGCGCATCAGTTTCGGCGCGCGTATGACCTCGCCGGCGGTGAAATCGAACAGGGCGCCCACCCCAAGAACAACCGGCGGGTCGAGCTCCGCGCGCAGGGCATCCATCAGGAACTCCTGCTTTGGATTGCCGAGGGCAACCAGCAGGATATCGGCCTTTGCCGCATTGATCGCCGCGACGATATCCGCCCGGTCACCGTCCTGGAAATAGCCGTCGCGCCAGCCGCAGATCGTGACATGCGGATGGCTGAGGGCGAAGGCATCGGCCGCCCGCGCCACCACATCCGGCCGGGCGCCGAGCAGATAGACCCGGGTTCCGGCCGGCGCGGCGTTCAGCAGCGCGGGCACGAAATCCGTCCCGTTGAGGTTCTCGGCAAAGCCCTCGCCTGTGAGCACGCGCGCGCCGATCCTGGCGCCGATCCCGTCGTTGAGCACATGGCAGCGGGTGAGTGTCTCGGCGAAGGCGGGATCGTCCATCGCCAGGAGCAGCCCATGCGCATTGGCAAAGGCCACGTTGATCTTGGTGCGCGAGGCCATGCAGTCGAGCAGCATGGCAATGGCCTCGGACCGGGTCTGCCGCGAGATGGCGACGGGGCCGATCCGGGCATGGCCTGATGTCATTGGTCGGTCATCTAGCGTGGCATCGGCCATCGGCATCATCCTGTGCGCTGCAATTGGCCGAGAGGTACGCTATCAAGGGTTAATGGTTGCGAAACCCTCGGATCAGACTGATCGTAGATTGAACAAACCGCTAACGCATCATCGTATCCGCAAGTGTGAATGAACCGCCGGGCGTTCGCGACACGCGCGCCGGGTGGCTTTCTTTTTGTCAAATATTAACCATGGTTTGCAAGGGTCGGTTGGTAATCGGGTCAGGCCGCCACCGATTGGTCTTTACTGGCGCGGCAGCACAGGGTCCGATCTGATCCCGAAGGAAGCAAGCGGTTCGCTTTGATGGTCGATATCTATCAGGTTCCAGGCATCTTGAAAAAACGGATCGGCTGGCTGATCGCGTTGCCGGTGCTGTTCGTGGCGCTGGCCTTGGTCTTTCTGATCATGCAGACGCCGAAATACCGGGCAACCGCCGAATTGCTGATCGATCCGCAAGGGTTGCAGATCGTCGGCAACGACATCGTCGCCCGGGAAAACGGTGAGATGCTGGAGCGGCTGGCGGTCGACAGCCAGGCCTATGTCATTCTGTCGAACACGGTGCTGGGCGAGGTCGTCGACAAGCTCGGTCTGGTCAATGATCCGGCGATTGTCGGCAAGGGCGGCGGGCTTGTCTCCCGGCTGCTGGGGCGGGTGCCGGCGACGCTCACGCCGGAGGAAAAGCGCGAAGTGGCGATCATGGGGCTGCGCGAGCGGCTCCAGGTGGTCAAGGTCGAGAAGTCGTTCGTTTTCAATATCGTCGCCAGCCATCCTGATCGCTTCAAGGCGGCGGCGATCGCCAATGAGGCGGCCCGAGCCTATCTCGATGAGGCGCGCCGTTCCCGCGCCGATGCCTCCTTGCGGGCCAGCATGGCCTTGCGGGTGCAGGCGGCGGACCTGCGCAAGCGGGTGGAGGCGGCCGAGGCGGAGGTGGAGAACTTCCGTGCGCAGAACGGCTTGATCAGCACCGGTCAGGCCGGGCTGGTCGCCGACCAGCAGCTTCAGGGGTTCAGCAGCCAGTTGACCCAGGCACGGGTGGAGCTGGAGCGGGCCAAGAGCAACTATGATCTTGTCCGCAACCTGACCGTTGCCGACATCGAGGCCGGCGGTCTGCCGGCCAATCTGCAAACCACCACCCTCGGCACGCTCAGGGTGCAATATGCCCGCGCCGCCGAGCAGGTGGCCCAGGCCTCCACCACCCTGGGCGCCAATCATCCGCAGATGCGCGAATTGCGGTCGCAGCTTGAAAACGTCCGGCGCCAGATCGGCGAGGAACTGTCCCGAACCCGCCGCTCCGTCCGCAGCGACTATCAGCGGGCGGAGGCGACCGTCGCCGCGCTCGGTGAGGAAGCGAACCGGCTGAAGAACACCAATGTGGATCAGAGCAAGGCGCAGATCCAGTTGCGTCAGCTCACCAGCGAGGCGGAGACCCTCGGCACGGTGTACCGCTCCTTCCTCAGCCGCGCCAAGGAACTGGAGGAACAGCAGGATATCGACACCAGCAACTCCCGGGTGATCTCTCAGGCGGTCGCGCCGCTGAAACCGCTCGCCCCCTCCAAGGTGATGGTGCTTGCGGCCGCGGCGATGTTCGGCTTTGCCCTGGCCGCCAGTGCCGGCATCGGTTGGGAAATGCTTGGAGGTCGGCTCGGTTCGGAGGGCGAACTGGTGGACCGGACCGGTGTGCCGCTGATCGCCAGCCTGCGGGCGCCTGACGCGGTGTCCGCCGCCGGCATCACCGGTCGTGGCGGGCGGTTCTGGAAGCGGGGCGCACGGGCCGAGGCGGAGGCGACGGCGCGCCAGATGGCCATCACCCGGATTGCCTATGCGCTGCGCCATGCCTTTGAGAACGAGCGGCCGGCAAATGTGCTGGTGCTGTCCTGCGGCGAGGAACCGGCCCTGGCCCCGCTCACCCGGGCGATTGCCACCGGCCTTTATGATATGGGCGAGGATGTCCTCATCGCCCGGTCGGACCCGGGAACTGCGACAGGTGCGCGGGACGGAGCCCCGGACAAGGAGACGGTACAGTCTCAGGCCAGTGGGCGTGAGCTGCGCACCCGTCTGTCCTCGCGCCGGCGCGGCGATCTGCAGACCGGAGACGAGGCGGCTGTTGCGGGCGCTTCACAGGGTAAGGCAGGACATCCACGCACCGCGCCGCCCTTCAGGGTTGAACATCTCGATGGACGCCCCCCCGAGAACGGCGTGCAGTCGCTGGCGCGCGAAGGACAGGAGTTCCTTGTGATCGATGGCGGGTCGGCTCTGTCCAGCCCCTATCTGCCGGTGCTGCTCGACTATGCCGATGCCATCTTGCTGGTGAGCGGCGTCGGCTCGACCTCCCGGGAAGAGCTTGACCGCACCCTGGCCCTGTTGCAGCCGTGGCGCGACCGGATGATCGGCAATGTTGCCCTCGCGGCCTGACGCTGTGGCCGTGCCCATGGCGGCGCGGCTACCGGCCGGGCCGGGAGGCTTCGGTGCCGCCGGGCGGCATGACATCACCGTCCTGTGGCAGCGGGCGGTGTTCGCGGTGGTGATCGCCGCGCTGACGTTCAATTGCTTCCTGGCCTTCGTCAACACCCGGATCACCGGCGTTACCGCCAGCCATGTCATGCTGGTGGAGGTGGCGCTGATCGGCATCGCCGCGGTGCTGGCGCTGAACCGTCATGCCGGTTTCTATGTGCTGCTGCTGGTCTATCTCGCGTATATGGCGCTGATTCTCGCGCTCCGGCCGGAGCTGGACCTGAAGGCCATCCGCGACGCGCTGATCCCGATCGTGTTCTATTTCGTTGGCCGCGGCATCACCGATATCAAGGTGGCCGACCGGTTGGTGATGCTGAGCGCCGGCGTCGTCATTGCCGTCGGCCTGTTCGAGTATTTCCTGCTGGATACCTTCATCGCCAATATCAACATCCTCGACTACTACATCGCCCGCGGTACGGTGGAGGAGGGGGAGAACTTCAACGAAGGATCGAGCCTGTTCATCAGCGGCGTGCGCCCGGAAGGGCGTAACTTTTTGCCCTTCCTTGGCCTGCACCGGGTGTCGTCGGTGTTTCTCGAACCGGTGTCGATGGGCAATTACGGTGCGTTCCTGTTCATGTGGGGCCTGTTTCGCAAGGACATGGCCCGCCGCAAGCTCCTGTTTGCGGCCTCCGCCGCCGTGATCATCCTTGGCGACGCGCGGTTCGGCATGTTCGTTTGCCTGGCCTTCGTCGGCACCATCGCGGTCTACCGCTTTGTCCCGCGCGTGGTCTGGTGGCTGGTGCCGGCCATGTTCATCCTGCTGCTGGTGCTTTATGGCACCTCCACCAGCCAGTTGACCTGGGAAGATAATCTCGCCGGCCGCTGGTTCCAGTCCTCGCGCCTGTTCCTTGAGCTGGATGCCGCCGGTCTGTTCGGGATTTCCGCCGATGAAGTGTTTCTCGGCGACAGCGGCTATGGCTACACCCTGCAGCAGATCGGCATGGTCGGTGTCGGCGCGCTCTGGTCGCTGTTCATCTTTGCCAGGGTGCGGTCACCCGATGCATGGCGTCTGCGGGCGATGGTGGTGACCTATATCTGCCTGCTGATGGTGGTCTCGAATTCACTTTATTCGATCAAGACCGCCGCCCTGCTCTGGGTCTGTGTCGGCGCCGCCGATGTGTGGCCGGGGTTTGGCCGGCGGGCAACCAGCGACCCGGACACCGGCGCATCCCGCGCCGAGGCGGCGCCGCAAGACCCCGCTGCTTCCGCTGGCGATCAGCGGCCGGTGACCTCCCGGTACAGCGCCTCGTAGCGCTGGGCGGTGCTGGCCCAGGAATAGCCGCCGGCGGTCTCCATCGCTTGCGCGCGCACGGCGGCGGGCGCGGCGCAAAGCCGGTCGATGGTCGCCTCGATCTGCGCCGCCGCGCCGGCCGGGTCGGTGAAATCGGCAAGCGAGACAAGCTCATGCTTGGCCGCGAAGGCGCGGAAAGCGGCGTTCCCCTCGACCACCGGCAGCAAGCCGGCGCTCATCGCCTCGATCAGGGCAAGGCCGAAGCCTTCATAGGTTGAGGCACTGGCGAACAGCGACGCGCGGGCGATGATGGCGCGCATTTCCTCATCCGAGGGGCCGACATGCAGGCGAACCGAGCCGGACAGGCCGCGGGTGTCGATCATCTCCGTGATATCCGCCGCGCTCCAGTCGAACGGCGTGCCGATGATGTCCAGCGTCCAGGCCCCGTCGCGAGCGGTCAGCGCCTGCATGGCATCGAGCAGCCGGTCGACCCGCTTATTCTTCGACAGGCGGCCGATGGTCACGAGCCCCTTTGTCGGCGCCGGCGCGCTGGCACCGGCGAACTTGTCGATATCGACACCGTTTTCGACAAGCCGCACCTTTTTGGGCGCGATGGTCTGGAAGGTGTCGTAGTCGCTCTGGCTGCAACAGGCGATGGCGCCGTAGCGGTTCGCCGAAAAGCGGGTCAGCGACTGGAACCAGACCTTTTTCAAGGCCGAGAAGTCGGCGCTATGGAAAAAGCCGCCATGGGTGGTGGCGAGCATCGGCTTGCGATGCCAGACGCGGGTCAGGGCCAGCGCGTCGAAGAAGAAGTCGATGGCGTGGACATGGACGAGATCCGCATCGGCGATGGCACCGAGAATGCCGGGGGTGAGCGGGTAGCGGGTCGATCCATGGAACGGCAGGCGGATCACTTCGACCCCGTCGAGGACCTCATGAGCGGGCAGGGCTTTGTCACTGGAACGGAAGACCCGATCGAGGGTCACGACCTTGATGCGGGCGAAACGTCCCCGTTGCCGGGCCACCAGGCTGCTGACGAAATCCTCCAGTCCGCCGACGCTGGGTCGGTACTGGCGCACCACATGCACCAGTACATCGGTCTTGAAAACCGATGGCTCCGGGGTCGGCGTGACAGGGAGGGGCCATGCGGGAGAAAGCTCAGGTGTCATGTCAGGCCTTCGCCATATGGGCGACAGGATTGCCGCCTCGGGTTGCCATGGCCCGGAAGACGCCATGGATGCCACAAACCGCATAGCTCGCCCCATCCTCGGCATATTCCGCGTTCTGGCGCGGCAACAGGAACGGCTGGTCAAGATGCTGGGGGAAAAGGCAGCCCGGCTCGGTGGTGACTGCGGAGCGGAAACCGAGCTCCCGGACGATATCCGCCTCGCGGTCGCCGGTCAGGGACGGCGCGCCATAGGGATAGGCGAAATGGGCGACCTCACGTTGCAAGGTGCTCTCCAGAAAGCGTTTGTTGGCGGCGATGTCGTCATGCACGCCCTCCGCCTCGATCAGCGACAGGGCGCGGTGGGTGGTGCCATGCGCGCCGATCTCGACGAGCGGATGCCGGTCGATCTCGATCAGTTCCTGTTCGTTGAGGGCGGCGTCATCGAGCAGCGCGGGAAGGGAAATGCCATGGGCGCTGAAGGTGTCGGCAAGGTGCTCGGTCCGGTGGAAATCCTGCCAGACCCAGGCGGTGGCCCGGCGCAGCGCCGCCGTCTTGCTGGCAATATCCGGGCAGTGATAGCGCACGCCCATCGGCTCGATGGTCACCTCGTCCCGTTCGAGGAACAGGTTACGCAGACCGAGCCACCAGGCATTGACCGTGCGGTTGACCATGTCGGTCGGCACGTAGATCGTCGCCGGGGCCCCGTGCCGCTCCATCACCGGAAGCGCGAGGTCGCGGTTCGAGCGATAGCCATCGTCGAAGGTGAGCACGGCGAAGGGACGCGCCTTCGGGTCGGCAAGGCGCTGCAAGGCCTCGTCCAGCGTGACGATGTCCCGGCCGCTGCGTCTCAGATAACCAAGGGTTGCGTCGAAGTCCTCGATGCGGCAGCCCTGATCGAGCTGGGCGACCGGATCTTCCGTGAAATCGTGATACATCAGAATGACGCCGCGCCCGCCATAGAGCGTACCGACCAGCGACGAGGCGCCGCTGAAACGCAAGGCGCGCAGTCCGAGGGTCTTGATGCGCCGCTTCACCTTTTCTGCAAGGCTCAGGCTGGGGGTGACGCTGTCTTGCGAAACCGTGTCCACTGCTCTCCCTTTCCGGCTGGCGCCATGCAGCTGACGGCGAATGGTGCGGGTGTCATCTTGGCGAAACGGTAGGCTGTGCACGTGAACAGCAGGTTGAGGCCGCGCGATCTCGCAGCCAGATCCTTGCGATGGTAAACAAACCCTTGCACCGTGGGAGCCCGCCGTGCGCCGCACCGGGGGCGGAAAGGTCTGGTTAATCTCAAATCGGCAAATCGCTCCGCAAGAGCGCTTGCACGTGCCGCAGATACCTCGGCTTAAGGTCTCGCGGCTATGGGTTGTAGCCGTGCCTGCAATAAGAATGGAAAGTCCGGTCTCGATGCGCATCCTCATGCCCTGCGCCGCATTCCCGCCTTTTGCGGATGGTGGCGGCCCGATCTCTTCGCTTCTGTTGGCGAAGATGCTGGTCGCGAGTGGTCATGACGTGCGGGTGGTGAATGTCGGCGATGAGGACCGGCATGAGGTCTATGAAGGGGTTCCGGTCCACCGGATCAAGAGCCCCAACATCTACTGGAACTACTACACGCCGCAGCCGGCCTGGCGAAAGATGGTCTGGCATGCGCTGGAAAATGGCAATCCGCGCGCCTATCTGGCCATGCGCCGCGAGATCGCCGATTTCAAACCCGACGTCATGCTGACGGTCAGCATCGAGAACATCAACGTCGCCTCCTGGGGCGCGGCGCGGGCCGCCGGGGTGCCGGTCGCCCATACGGTTTTCAGTGCCTTCATGATGTGCTGGAACGGCATCATGCAGAAGCAGGGGCGCAACTGCGCCGGCCAATGCACCTCCTGCTACCTGACCTCGTTCGGGCGGCGCCAGTTTTCCCGGCTGGTCGATGCGGTGATCGGCGAATCGCGCGATATCGTGCAACGTCATCTGGATGAGGGATATTTCCCCAACGCCGCCAGCTACCGCGTCCCGGCAGTGATCGACGCGATACATGCGGTCAAGCCGCGCAAGTTCCCTGAGGATCGGCCGTTTCGCGTCGGTTTCTTCGGTGTGCAGACCCGTTTCAAGGGATTTGCCGTCCTGGCGGAGGCCGCGCGGGCCCTCGCGGGCAACGACAAGGTGGAATTCGTGATCGGAGGCACCGGACGGGACGCCTTCGCCGAGCAGACGCGGGCGGTGTTCCCGCCGGAGAAAACCCGGTTTCTCGGTTGGACGAGCGCGGAGGAGTTCTTTCCCGAGGTCGATGTGCTGGTCTATCCGACCATCGGTCGCGAGGCTTTCGGCCGGGCGACGATCGAGGCCTTTTCCCATGCGGTGCCGGTGATTTCCTCCAGCATCGGCGGTGTCGCGGAGAACATCGCGCCTGGGAAGAATGGCTTCCATGCGGCGGTGGGCGATGCCGAGGCGCTGAAGTCCTGCATCGAACGGATGGCAAACGCGCCAGAGCTTTATGAACGGTTGTCGCAAGGGGCTCTGAAATCGGCGGGGGACTATCTGGAACCGGTGGTGAGCCGGGCGCTGGAGGATGCCTTGTCGGAGACGCTGGCGCGCAAGGGACAGCCGAAGGGTACTCTGGAGGAGGCGATATGATCGAACGCCTGCGCGTGTTGGTGCTGCGGACCGATGCCCGGCGTCTCTTCTGGTCGCTGTGCAGCCGCTTCGGCAGCACGGTCCTCAGTTTCGCGGTGCTGTTTGCCGCCAGCCATTCGCTCCAGACCAGCGAATACGGCCTTTATATCTTCCTGTTTTCGGTGGGCACCTCGCTGGGTCTGATCTGTACGTTTGGCCAGCATATTCTGCTGGTCAAGCACTTCCGCCTGAAGGATCATCAGCGCGGCAAGACCAATCAGGCCCTGCTGCGGGTCAATGCCTTCTGGCTGGCAATCGGGTGTGGCGGGCAGTTGCTGGCCGCACTTCTTCTGTTTCTGTCCCCCTGGGACCTGCCAAGCCCCTACCGCGAACTGCCGGTGGCGCTCCTGTTCGGCGCGATCTTCACCATCAGCGAGTATTTCCAGAACTACTTCCGCATCCATGGGCAAATCGTTCTTGCGCTGGTTCCACGCGAAAACCTGTGGCGGATCGCCTCCGCCATCTGTCTTCCGGCGGTGGCCTTCGCGGGGCTGCTGTCGAGCGGGGCGGCGGCAACGGAGCTGGTGACAGGCCTCTTGTTCATCGTCACCGGCTATCAGGCGGTGCGCTTCGCCCAGCAGGAGGGGCTGTGGTTCCTGCGCGAACCGCAGGTGGCGGCGGACCGGAAGACGTTGCGCATCTGGCGGCAGGAGAGTGCGAATTTCACCGCCAACGGCTTCTTCAACTCCGCTGCGGCGTATTTCGAAACCATCCTGATCGGCGTGGCAATCGGCCTGGAAGCGGCGGCCTTCTATTTCGTCGCCTATCGTATCTCCATGCTCCTGACCCTGCCGGTGCTGGCCATCGATACCGTGGGCGTGCCATTGATTTCGGCGCGCTTTCAGGAGGATGACAAGGTCGGCGCGCAGAAGGTGGTGGCGATGCTCTCCGCCGGAAGCTTCGCCTTGGCGCTGATCGGTGGCGTGTTCCTGTATTTCACCGGACCGTTCGTGCTGCATCTGTTCGACCCGGCCTTTGTCGAGCATTCCGGCGTCTTGCTCATCCTCTGCCTGTCGGCGATTACCCATGCCTTCTTCGGGCCAGGTACCTGGGTGATCATGATCGGCGGCGGGGAGCGCTATCTCTTGATCCTGCGCTGCGTGGTGTTCGGCTTTTATGTGCTGTTGCTGTTCGGCCTTGGCAAATGGCTGGGACTGACGGGTATCGCCATTGCCGGATGGGCGCAGCTTCTCGCCGTGCATCTGTTCAGCCGCCGCTGGGTCATGCGGCGCTGGCAGGTGGACAACATGGCGACGGCGATCCTGGGTCTGCGTCGGCGGGATGCCGAAGCCGCGAGCGCGGCGGTGCCCATCTCCGCGAGGGACGGCGATGCGCCGGTCTGACACCCGCGCGGCTCTCTCGTCGGCTGTTCGAAAAGCTGCGGTGGCCATGCGGGCGGGTTTGGCCGGTGGGCTGTCGCTGGCGCTTTCCGTCTTGCCCGTTTCGGCGGAGTGCCTGCGCGGTGCCAATGTCGCCGGGGGAGAATTCGGCGAGCTGTCCGGGCAATACGCGCACAGCTACATCTACCCCTCCCGCGCCACCTTCGACTATCTGCGCCGCAAGGGAATGAACGTGGCGCGCTTGCCGTTCCGGTGGGAGCGGCTTCAGCCCGAGCTGAACGCGCCGCTTGAGGAAGAGGAGTTTCAGCGGCTGGACAGAGCGGTGTCCGAGGCAAGCCATCTGGGGCTGACCGTCATTCTCGACCCGCATAACTACGCGAAATACCGGGAGGAGATGATCGGCTCGGACGGCGCTCCGGTCTCCGCCTTCGCCGACTTCTGGGCCCGGCTCGCCGCCCGCTATGCGGGCCGGGAGGATGTTGTCTTCCTGCTGATGAACGAGCCGGCGAACATCACGGCGGCCGATTGGCTGCCGGCGGTCAATGCCGCGCTGGCGGCGATCCGAGACAGCGGGGCGGACAATCTGGTGATGGTACCAGGGACGATCTGGACAGGGGCGTCCCACTGGTTCGACCCGCAGGACGGCGGCTCGAATGCCGAGGTGCTACGCAAGGTGGTCGACCCGCAAGGGCGCTTCGTCTTTGATGTGCATCAGTATCTCGATGCGGATTTTTCCGGAACGAATGCCGGTTGCGAACGGGCGGAGGACGCGGTCGTGGCGCTGGAGCGCCTGACAGGCTGGCTGGAGGATACCGGCAATGCCGCGTTTCTGGGAGAGTTCGGCGGTGATGCCAGCGTTGAGTGCTACAAGGGCTTGATCAGGATGGCGTCTCTGGTCAACAGCCGCCCGGATGTCTGGGCGGGCTGGGCCTATTGGGCCGCCGGCGACTGGTGGGGCGACTATCCGCTGTCGATCCAGCCGGGCGAAGATGGCGCCGACCGTCCGCAAATGGTGGCGATCGAAGGGTTGATCGAGCGGCGCAGCGCCGGGGAGAAAGCCTGCGCCGCTCTTGTGCGGCGCAACGGGGAGGGGGAGCGATGACAGGGAAAGGGGCGCGGCTTGGGCGATTGACGCCGCTTGTCATCGAGGATTGCCCTGGGCTGCTTCATGAGGCCGATGGCGACATCGGCGTCGTGATCTGCGACGGTTGGGGCTACGAGGGGCTTTGTGCGCGACGGAGCTGGCGGATTCTCGCCGACCAGCTCGCTGGGGCCGGCTATCCTGTACTGCGGTTCGACTGGCCGGGCATGGGCGATGCGCTTGCCGATCCTGGGGACGTGACCGCCCTTGCCCACCTGGACCGGGCGCTCGACCGGGCCTGCGCGGTCATGGCCGGGCGGGAGGGGATCCGCGCGGTGGCGCTGATCGGCCTCGGGCTGGGGGCGGCGCTGGCCGTACGCCGCGCCGAGGCGCACCCGCAAGAGGTTGCCGGGCTGGTGCTGCTGGCACCGCTGGTCAAGGGCAAGAGCTTCCTGCGCGAGGTGCAGGCACAGGCGCTGATGATTGGTCAGGTCACCGGCGTGCCACCGGAAACCGGCCCGGGGGAAGCGTTGTCGATTGCCGGTCTGGGCATGGCGCAGGCGCTGGCGGACGAAATCCGCGCGCTCGATCTCTCCGGGCTCGACTTGCGTGAGGACATGCCCCGGCTGATCCTGGCGCGGGCGGGTAAGGCGGCGGAGGCGAAGCTGGCCGACCGATTGGCGGGTTCCCCCAGCGGTACGGCCGCGATCTTCGCCGGATACGACGATCTGATGATCGATCCGACCGGTTCGATGCCCCCGTTTCAGGACTTCCAGCGGGTTCTCGCCTGGTTTGGCGAGGTTTTGCCACCCTCTCGTCACGGCAAGCCGGTCGGAGAGGCGGCGGGAGCAACCAAGAGCCGGCTGGAGACCGAAACCTTCCACGAGACGCCTTGCGTTTTCGGGCCGAATGCCGGGCTGGTGGGGGTCTGGTGCGAACCGAGCGCTGGGCAGCATGGCCGGCCTGTGCTGCTTCTCAATGCCGGCGCGACGCCGCGAGCGGGCTGGGCGCGCGGCACGGCCGAGATGGCGCGGGCGCTGGCCGGGCGGGGGATCGCCTCCTTGCGCTTCGACGGTGCGGATTTTGGGGACAGCCGGCCGCACCCGCAAGGGCCGGCGATCATGCATTACCATGCAAACCAGCGTGCGGACCTCTCCGCCGCTCTCGATCTTCTGTGCGACCGCTACGGATCCGGCGCTGTCGTGGTCGGCGGTTGCGGCGGCGCCTATCTGGCTCTCAATGGCGCGGTGGCCGATGAGCGGATCGCCCATGTGATCGCGGTCAACCTGCAACGGTTTCTCTGGGATCCGCGCGATGACGTGGCCGAGGTGCTGCGCTATGGCCATGCGGCCCCGTCCGGGTATGGCCGCAAGCTTTTCAGCCGGGACGGCTGGCGAGCGCTGTGGCGCCGGCGGGCCGAGGTACCAGCGCTGGCGCTTTATCTGACGCGAACGCTGTATCGGCGGGGGGAACGGCGGTTCGCGCCCTATCTCTTCGGCCTGCTGCCCTTTTCCCGCCTCTATCGCCGGGTGCACCGCAATCTGTCGGTCTTACGCGACCGGCCCGTCCGGGTCGAACTCGTCTACAGCGAGGGCGATTCCGGTCTCGAACAACTGCGCACCTTCTTCGGCAAGGACAGTCGCCGCCTTGGCGCGTATCCGAATATCGAAATGGTCCTGATTGCCGATGCCGACCACAATCTCACGCCTAGGGCGGCACGAGCCGTCCTGCTGGAGCGGATCGTTGCGGCAGCCGCGTTGGAGACGGCCGGCGATGATCGCCGGCCAGCCGGTGCGCAGGATCGGGATGCAGCGGATCAGCCCGCCGCGTAGGGGCCGGGTTTTCCGCCAAGGGGCGTGACCGTGCCGCGCGGGGCCGGCTTGTCGGGGCTCTCCTCCGCGCCTTGCCGGGGGGTGAGGGCGATGCGTTTTTCCGCCCCCGGAGCCAGATGGAACCAGTTGTCTTCGGGCAGGTAGTTTGCATCCTCGATCGACACCGACGGGGCCAACCGGTCGGTCGACAGCACCAGCATGAAGCCGCCGTCTTCCGCCTGCTCCACCCGTGCCGTGATCGCCGCGTCCCGGCGCAGGGTGGCGCGGCCAAGCGGGAAGTGGAAGGCTTCGTCGGCGGTCTTGCTGCTCTGCCGGTCGACAAGGCGGACATGCACGCAGTCATGAGACGGCGGGCCGAAACGGAAGGCATGGGTCACGTCGAAAAACGCGCCCAGCAGGTCGGTTGCCGCGAGGCGCCGGGTGCCGCGCCCCTCCAGATCGACGTCCAGTGCGCCGCTCGCCACCGGCAGCGTCCCCTCGCCAAGGCAGGTGAGTTCCACCCGCAAGGATCGCGTTTCCGCGCCGTCGTTGACAAGGTGAATATCGAGACCGTTGGTGCCCTCGTCGGTAAGCATCACCGCCACCGGGCGGAAGGCGCGGCGCAGGCCATACCAGGCCGATTTCGGCAGGCCGGTGGCGTCGATCACACCCCAGCCGGCACCGGGAACGAGATCCTGCAGCGTCCAGACAAGCGCGCCGTGGCAGGAGGAGCCGTGTCGGCGCCATTCCGCGACGGTCGCTTCCATCACCTCGGCGATGGCCGCCCGGCCATGGTCGAGATAGGCCGCTGGGTCGCCATAGCGCAGGTCGAGCGGCTCGATGTTGTAGAGCTGCTTGACGTAATGGTCGCGAATGTCCTCGAAGTCCCAGCCGACGGAGCGGTCACGCGGCACGCTGCGTTTCCAGTCCGGGTCATGGCCCGGGCCGCCGGGAAGGTGGGCGGTGACGGTTGCCGCCTCCGGCACATTGGCGAAGGCCAGGCATTCGGTGGTGAACCGCACGTTGGCCCGGCGCGCATCCTCCAGGGGCCGGCGATAGGCGCCAACGCCGTAGTAATGAGCGATGCCGGCATTGGGAGAAAACGGCATCGCGCCGCCGCTCGGCGAATTGGGAACATAGATGACGTCAGGCCGGACAGCGGTGACAGCGGCGGGCAGGATTTCCTCGGTCAGCGGTCCGCGCCAGCGGCTCTCGGGCAGGCCGAGCATCGCCCCTTGCTGGTACATTTCGCTGCCGCCGCACACCACGACCAACGAAGGGGAGGCGGAGACCGCGCCAAGCAGGCTTTCCGTTTCCCGGGTCACCACCTCGCGGAAACTGTCATCGCCCGCCGGGTAGTCGAAATTGGCGAAGGGAAGATCCTGCCAGACCATCAGGCCCAGTGCGTCGCACAGCTCGAAAAACGCCGGACCTTCCGGGGCCATGGTGCCGCCGATCCGCAGCATGTTCATGTTGCCGGCAACGGCGCGTTCCAGCCAGGGGCGATAGTCGTCGTGACCGGAGGGCAGGCGCAGAATATCGGCGGTGGTCCAGGCGGCGCCGCGGCAGAACACCGGAACGCCGTTGACCTTGAGCGCAAAGCCCTCCCCATCCGCGCCGTGATCGACCTCGATACGGCGGAAGCCGGTACGGCCGAGCGGAACCACGGTGTCGCCCATCCGCAAGGCGATGTCATGCAGATACGGCGTGCCGTGGGTGTGTGGCCACCAGGGCTCGATGGCCGGCAGCAGCATCTCGCCCCGGTAGCGCCCCGGAGTGTCTTCCTCATCGAGCGGCGTTTCCCAGCCGGCACAGGCGAGCAGCGGCGCCTCGTCCATCGGCGGCAGCGTCAGGGCAACTTCCAGCCGGCCGGTTCCATCCTCGCCGAGCCGGCTGGCGATGGTGAGATCGCGGACAAGCGGCCCATCGTCTGCCATCAGGCGGATCGGCCGCCACGGACCGACCGCGTGGATTTCGGGGCACCAGCCGGGCATGTGACCGAACAAGGTGGTGCGCAGCAGGCGCAGGCCCTGGCTGGTCGCCAGCCGGGTGCGCCAGCGCGCGCGCGGGCCGCGCTTTTCCAGATGCGGCGCCAGTGCGCGGAAGCACAGCACCAACTCGGCCGGGGCCTGAAGGTCGAGGGCGATGTCGCGCGGCGCATACATGGAGTTGGAAATCAGCACGGGCGTGCCGTCGACCCAGGCTTCGCAGATGGTGGCGAGCCCCTCGAACCGCAAACGGTGCCCACCGGGGCGGATCGGCTGGATCGTGGCCCGGTACCAGACATCCTTGTCATGCAGGGGTTCCGGTGCCTTCGGATCGAAGCGACCGGCAGCGGTCAGCGCCTCGGCGGCTGTGCCGGGCACCGGCGCGGGGGCCCAGTCGGCCGATGGATCAAGCTCCTCCGGTCCGGACCAGGCGCCGGCGGGCGCAAGGGTCATCGACCAAGTGGCGACAAGCAGGGTGTCCGCCGTCGTTTCCAGGGAGAGTCCATCCATCATGCGGGGCCTGCCTTCAGGGTCTTTGTCGTCATCACGTGCCGTGGGTCAGGCGGCGCGTCCGGCTGCGTCGGTGGAAAGGGGGGGCAGTTTTTCTTCCAGCCCCTGCATCAGCCGGTCCCAGGCAGCCGCCGGCGGCTGCAGCGCTTCCGTCAGGCCGGTAAAGCGCTTGCGCGCAAGCGCCCGCGCCAGCAGGAACTGGAGGCTCTTGCAGCTCTCGGCAATGCCGCGTGCCGCCTCCGCTTCACCGGCAAGCTGCCCGTCCGGGAAAAGCCAGGCCAGATGCTCGCCCGCCAGCTCGAAATTCGCCCCCGCCTGTCGCAAGGTGTTGAAGGCGTATTTGTGGAAGTCGTCGAAGGGACGGTCCGCCAACGCCTCGATGTCGGCGGCAAAGCGCTCCGCATAGGCGGTGAACGGGTTGGCGTCCGGCCGGCGCCGAAAGTGCCCTGCGAGCAGCCGCACGGCGAGCGGGCGCAGGTCCGCAGCCGGAGCTGTCTCCGCCGGCAGCTTGGCGAATTCGGTGTAGGGCAGAAAGGGCAAGGGCTGAGCAAAGGCGCCGCGCTGGAACACCCCGTCGAAATCGTCCCCCTCAAGCGAGAACAGCCCGCCATTGTGGAAATAGGTCATCCGGCGGTCGGCGGGATCGAGCGCGGTGATCGCCACCGTCGTCTTGCCGTGCTCGCTGCGATAGCTGACCCCATGGGTGTCGGGCAGGAAATAGCTGTCGACCTCGACCAGGCACAGCCGGCCACGTGCGATCTGCTCCGCCACATGGCTTTCGGTCCGGTCGTAGATTGCCAGTTCCTGCGCCCGGATGCCGTAAAGGGTTTCCAGATCCTCCAGCGGCACCTTGAAGAAGGTGAACTGGTCCCCTTCGAAATCCTGCGTCAGGGTGAAGCCGAGCATCGCCTCGGGCGTCAGCCCGAGCGCGTGCAGCACCTCGATCCACAGATCGACGTAGCAGTTGGTTTCCGGCCAGATGCGTGTGGCCGCATGCAGGGCGTGCGGCTGGTAGCCATCGGGGCGAAGGGCGGCAAGGCGGGTGATCATCGCGAGCGTGTCCGTTATCCCCACAGCGCCTTGCGCACCGGCTCGGGCCAGTCGGCGGTGTCGAGCCCGTGGCGGGCGAAGAGGGCAAGGGCGATCCGCTCCAGGCCGAAGCCGACACAGGCCGTGTGGGCGGTCTCCCCGTTGGCAGTCTTTAGGCCCCAGGTCTGGCCGAAGTGATCCTGATGGTAGTTGAAGCTGAGGCAGGCGGTCTTGGCGGTGGCCGAGGTCACCGGGATCAGCAGCTCGAACTTCAGTTTCTGGTCGCGCTGGTTGTTGCCGAGCATCTTGCCGGCGCGGCCGAAGAATGGGTCGTTGGCCGTGTCCAGCTCCACATCGAGACCGACAGCGGCGATCAGCTTGCTGCCGCGCTCCATCCAGTCGCTGCGGAAGGCCATGACGTCATCCGGCGTGCCGATGCGCACGAACTCGCGCATGCGGAACAGCTGCATCCGCGCCGGGTCCTTGGAGGGCTCGTGACGGAAGCAATAGGACTGCAGGTCGAAAAGACCGCCGCCCTCGGGCAGCGGGCCGCGCTTGGCGATGGTCGGATAGAGCGGATAGCAGGCCGCCGGGGTCAGCACCACGTCGGTGGCTTCCTGCTTGCCGGTCCAGTCGTCGCCTTCCGCCATGCACTGCAGCAGGTTGACATGGTCGAGCTCGCAGCCGCAGAAGCTGTGCACCGTACCGGCGAGCTGCGGGAAGCTCTTCATGTAGCCCGAGCCTTCGAAATGGGCCCGGTTCATGCCCGGCGGAAAGCGGATCACCTCGGCCGTCGCCTCGGGTGCATGGCGGGCGATCAGGGCTTCGAACCGGGCGATCACGTCTTCGAAGGCACCGCTGCGGCCATAAAGGCCGTCGACGCCGGTGTCGATCAGCAGGCCGGCGTCGAACAGCCGGTCGAGCAAGTTGGTCTGCATGTCCATGTCGGTACCCTTCACGCCAAAAGGCTGGTGTCTTGCTTGTGGATCAGCAGCATGGTCGACGTATTGCCGAGAATGCGGTCGTTGGAGATCATCAACTGGGCGGAATGGGCATCGCGCAGATGCCGTCCCAGACTGTAGGGCGTGCCGTTCTTGTAGCCCAGGATGCCGCAGATCAGCATGCAATGGTTGATGATCGTCAGGATGTTCTGCGAACTGGCGATCTTGAGGTTGTTCATCGCCACCGCAAAGCTCATGGCGGACAGCTTGTCCTCGTCGCCCTTGGCTGTCGCGTATTGCGTGAGGGCGGCAATGATGCTGGCCTTGACCCCCTGCAGGAGGGATGAGGCCTCGGCAACGCGCAAGGCGCCGGGCGGCATTGCCTCGGGGCTGCGGCGCGCTGCGGCGCGTACGAAGGCCTGGGCCCGGGCGAAGGCATCGGCGGCGATGCCGTACCAGACGGCACTCCACAGAATATGCGCATGGGCGAGCATCGACTGGGCGGCGATCTCGGCAAAGGGGCGGGGCAGGATCTGCTGCGCCGGCGCCTCTCCCTTGAAGACATAGCCGTCGGAGCAGGTGCCGCGCATGCCCAGCGCATCCCAGGTCTGGGTCTTGTCCAGCGTGTACTGGTCCTTCAGGAACACGGTCATCACCTGGTCGCTCGGCGCGGCATCCGCATGAGCGCGGGAGGTGATCAGGATCGCATCCGCCTGATCGCCATAGGAAATGACGGTGGCGTCCTTTTCCAGGCGGCAGGTGTCGCCGTCGACCTCGATCGCGCAGATCGAGTTGCGCAGGTTGCCGCCGATACCGCCTTCCGTGGTGGCGGAGCCGAGCAGCAGTTGCTCCCCGGCCACGCGCGACATGAACGCCTCATGCCAGCCGGCGCCGCTGCCATGGGAGACAAGGCTGGACACCTTGATCTGATGCATGGCGAACACCATGGCCGCCGCCGAGCAGCCCTTGCCGAGGGTGGTGCAGATCTCGGCGATCTCCAGCACCGAAACCCCTTCACCGCCCTGGGCGGTCGGGATCTGGATCCCCAGGAGCCGCTCACTCCGCATGGCGGCAACCGCTTCGGCGGGGAACCGCCCCTCGGCATCGACCTGATCGGCATGTTCGGCGGCAATGGCGGCGACACGCTTCGCCCGGTCCATCAACGCCAGCGGTGCGACCGCGCCCTGGATGGTCATCACGCGGCCTGCTGGTCTTTCGACAGTTCCGTCACCACTTCGACGATGGTCGCAATGGTGGAAAATGTCTTGCGGTTGAGGAGGTTTTCCGGGAACTCGATGTCGAACTCTTCCTCGATCGCCAGCATCAGCTGGACCGAGGCGAAGGAGGACAGGCCGGCGGCATAAAGGTCGCTGTCTTCGCCAAGGGTGGCCGCGTCGACGGGGAGCTTGCCGTGTTGCGCCAGAATCGTTCGAATGGTGTCGGCAGTCGCCATGACCTGCTCTCCTGTTATTCCTGATCAAAAAAAACGGGCAGTCCGAGGGACCGCTTTGTGCCGGTGATGGTGCGGCCTCGGCGTTTAAAATCCCTAAAACGCAACCGGCGCTCGTGGCAAAGCTACGGATAAGGTTAACCGGAACTCTCTGCCCGCAGCGGCGAAGAACGGCAGGCCAGCGCCGTGGGTTCGAATTTAATTGACCGTCCGGTCGGCTTATTATTTCATGCTGCGACGCGGCGTGGTTGACGCGCTGAACGACGTGTCGGAAAAGACCTCCTGATTTTGTCAGGATTGGGCCCGCGGGAGGGGCATGAGAATGCGCAACGCCTATATTGTCGATTACATTCGCACACCGATCGGACGGTTTGGCGGGGCGCTCAGCCCGGTTCGCGCCGACGATCTCGGCGCCGTTCCCATTCGTGCCTTGATGGAACGCAATGCCTCCGTCGACTGGGCGCGGCTGGATGATGTGATCTACGGCTGCGCCAACCAGGCGGGCGAGGACAACCGCAACGTGGCCCGCATGGCCGCCTTGTTGGCCGGGCTGCCGCAGGAGGTGCCGGGCACCACCGTCAATCGGCTGTGCGGCTCCGGCATGGATGCGGTGATCATGGCCGCCCGCGCCATTCGCTGCGGTGAGGCGGATCTGATGATCGCCGGCGGTGTGGAAAGCATGAGCCGCGCGCCCTTCGTCATGCCCAAGGCGGACAGCGCCTTTTCCCGCAAGGCGGAGATTTTTGACACGACCATCGGCTGGCGCTTTGTCAATCCGGTGATGAAGGCGCAATACGGCATCGATTCCATGCCGGAGACAGCGGAAAATGTCGCCGAAGACTTCAACATCGGCCGGGCCGATCAGGACGCCTTCGCCGCCCGCTCGCAGGCAAAGGCCGTCGCCGCCCAGGAAAACGGTCGCCTCGCCCGGGAAATCACGCCAGTGACCATCCCCCAGCGCAAGGGCGATCCGGTTATTGTCGAGCGTGATGAACACCCGCGTGCGGGAACCACGGCGGAGAAACTCGCCAAGCTGCCAACCCCGTTCCGCTCCGAAGGATCGGTGACGGCGGGCAACGCCTCCGGCGTCAATGATGGCGCGGCCGCGCTGCTGATTGCCTCGGAAGAGGCGGTGAAGGCTTATGGGCTGACGCCGATTGCCCGGGTTCTGGGTGGGGCCGCCGCCGGTGTGCCGCCGCGCGTGATGGGCATCGGTCCGGTTCCGGCAACGCGCAAGCTGCTGGCCCGCCTTGGGCTGGCGGTGAGCGACATGGATGTGATCGAGCTGAACGAGGCTTTTGCCGCGCAAGGGTTGGCGGTGATGCGCGACCTCGGTCTTGCCGACGATGCCGCCAACGTCAATCCCAATGGCGGGGCCATTGCGCTGGGCCATCCGCTCGGCATGTCGGGCGCGCGGATCGTCGGGACGGCGGCGCTGCAACTGGCCGAGACCGGCGGCCGCTACGGCCTGTCGACCATGTGCATCGGCGTTGGTCAGGGTATTGCCTGTGCCATTGAGCGAGCCTGAACACCGCTTTCCTTGATCGTCTGCAACATACGGCCGTCCCGGATGCGGGACGGCTTTTTTGCGTCAGTCGATCAGAGCCGCCATGTCCCTGTGTCCGACATGGCTGGTCAGGCGCTTCTCGGCGAGGGCCTTGCGGTGGGCCGCAGCGAAGCCGACAAGTCCCTCCCGGTCGATGCCGATTTCCTCCGCCGCCGCGATCCAGCCATCGAGCAGCATCTCCTGAAACCCGGTCTCGTTACTGCGGGCCTGCCAGTCGGACGGGCCTTCGGTGACCTTGAAGCCTGCGGCGGCAAAGGCGTGCGCCGCGTGATCGGCGGCTTGCGGTCCGAGCGCGGGGCCAAAGCCCTTGTCCCCGCGCTGATGGGTGTTCATCGCCGCGCGCACGGTCTCGTCAAACGGATGCGGCGGGGAAACGGACATGCGTCCGTCATAGGTCAGCATCGCCAGGAACGGCAGCCGGGCACGAGCAAGGTCGCCGGCCAGCCGGTCAAGCCAATCGCTGGAGACAAGATCGAGAAACGCCGAGGTGGTGACTGCATCGACACCGCCGAGCAGGGCAGGCGGCACCCCATCGGCAAGATCCGCCTCGATAACCTCGACCGGGGTTTCCCCGGGCAATGCCAGCTCCCGGGCGACGGCGATCAGCGCAGGATCGAATTCCGCCAGCCGCCAGCGGTGAGGGAAGGGCAGGTGCGGGCTCAATGCCCGCGCGCTGGCGCCTGTACCCGATCCCAGATCGAGCAGGGTCAGCGGGCGTTGCAGCCGTGCCTGGCGCTGTTTGAGTGCGGAGACGAATGCCTCGCGCACGGCCGCGTTGCGTGCCCTGAGGTCGACCGGCTCGCGCAAGGCGAGCCACTGGTGGGAAAACCCGCTCATTCGGACAGTCCTCTCAGAAGGTGAGCGAAGGCGCGCGCCTGATCGGGCCATGTCGGCAAGGACAGGGCATGTTTGTGCGCGCCTTCGGCAAGTGCCTGCCTTTGCCCCGGATCGGCAATCAGCCGGCGCAGGGCATCGGCGACCGTCTCCACCGCTCCGGCGGGGAGCACCACGCCGGCGGAAGCCGGGACCGTGGTGGCGACAGCGCCTTCGCCGGTGGCGATGACCGGCAGACCATGCGCCATCGCTTCGGCGAAGGCCATGCCGTACCCCTCATAAAGGGTGGTCAAAACGAAGATGTCGGCGGTGCGGTAAAGAGAGGTCACAGCGTCCTCCGGCAGGGCACCGTGCACGGTGATGCGTTCGCCGAGCCCCAGTTCCTCGATCCGCCGGGCGATCTCCACGGCATGATCCGGGTCGGCGTCCCGGCTGCCGGCGATGTCGAGATGCCAGGTGAGGTCGGTAATCCGTGCCAGCGCCGCCAGCAGGGTCGGATAGTCCTTGCGGCGGATGAGCGAGCCTACCGCGAGCAGGCGGATACAGGGGCGGGCGCCGGGCTCGGCTTTCTTATTCTGGGCTGGCTCGTGCGGCGGAAGGGACAGCGCGGGTTCGATGATGCCGATCCGCTCTGGCGGGACGGCAAACTCGCGAACCAGCGTGTCCGCCGTCGCAGCGCTGGTGGTGACCACCTGCCGGGCATGGGCAAGGGCGGCGCGCTCGCGGGTCGCGAGTTCGGCTCTCCGGTCGGCGCTCAACCCGCTTTCATGGGCCAGTGGGTGATGCACCAGCGCGATCAGCGCCAGCCGCTCGCCATGCCGTGCGGCAACCGCATCGAGCACGCCATAGGCCAGACCGTCGATCACCACCTGCGTCCCGTCGGCGAGCCCGGAAAGAAGCGCATCCGCTCTCGCCAGCGTCTCCGCCGTTGGTGCCGGATAGCCCTTGCCAAGGGAGAGAGCCTCGACCGCAAGGCCGATCTCCTCCAGCGCCTTCAACAGATGTCGGTCGTAGACATAGCCCCCGGTCGGCATTTCCAGCCGACCGGGGTAGAGAAAAATGATTGGCCGCGCCCGTGGCGTCATGCGATCGGCGCCTCGTACCAGGCGCGAGCCACATGGGATTCATGCAAGGAAACCCGGATCGAATGCAGCTCACTTCCCGGACGGCCAAGCCGGTCGGCCCGGGCGGCTTCGGCCAGACGGTCGTGGATGTGCCGGGTCAGGAATTCGGTGGTGGTGTTCTTGCCGGCGAATTCGGGCAGCTCGTCGAGGTTCTGGAAGTTGAGCGGTGTCAGCACCTCCTTCAGCACCTCATGCGCCCGGCCGATGTCGATGACGATGCCATTGGCATCGAGCGACTGGGCGAAAAAGGCTGCATCGACCACGAAGGTCGCGCCGTGCAGCTTCTGCGCCGGCCCGAAAACCTCGCCGGAAAACGAATGGGCAATCATGATGTGGTCGCGCACTTCAACGGCATGCATGGGATATCTCCAGACGAAAGGGATCAGTTCTGTGGTTCGGCGTCCCGGTAATCGATCACCTGGGCGAGCGCTTCCCGTTCGCCGGAAAAAATGGCGGGAAGGAGTCCGGGGGCATCGTCGAACGCGATTGCAGGGGAGAGAAGCGCGTCGAGGACAGGCTCACGCAAAAGTGAAAGGGCGGTTGCAAGGCGCCGCCGGTAGCTCCAGCGGGCGCGTCGCTCCGGTGGCAACTGGCCGACCTGGCTCGACTTGAGCGTGAGGCGTCGGCTGTGAAAACCGCCGCCCAGATGCGCCGTCACGGGCGCGCTGCCATACCAGCTCATTTCCAGAACCGTGGCTTCCTGTCCGGCCAGCGCCAGCGCGGTGTCGAGCCCCGCCGGATTGCCGCTGGTGTGCAGCACAAGGTCCTGTTCGCCGGCCGCCTGATCGGGCGCGGCGAACCCGACGCCGAGCCGCCGGGCGATCTCCGCCCGTGCCGGATTGACGTCGACAACGGTGACCCGGGTTGCCGGGATTCGACTTGCGAGCCAGGCTGCGAGCAGTCCGACGACACCGCCGCCGACCACGGTAATGTGATCTCCCGGTGAGGCCCCGCCGTCCCATAACCCATTGAGAGCGGTTTCCATATTGGCCGCCAGCAGGGCGCGCTCGGCGCTCACTCCCTCAGGCAGGGGGTGGGCTGCCTCGGCGGGGAGGTTGAACCGGGTCTGATGCGGATGCAGCGTGAACACCGAGGTGCCGGTCGGCAACCCGTCGCCGGCGACGACATCGCCGACACAGGCGTAGCCGTATTTCACCGGGAAGGGGAAATCGCCCTCCTGGAACGGGGCGCGCATGCGCTGCCATTCGCTCTCGGGCACCTTGCCGGTGAACACGAGCCGTTCGGTGCCCAGGCTGATGGCACTGAAGCGGGCACGCACCTGAACCTCGCCAGCGCGCGGCGGGGGGAGTGGTTCCGCCCGCAGCGCCAGTTTGCGGGGGGCCTCGGTCCACAACGCACGGGCGTATGTCGTGTCGTGGCTAAAATTTTTTTTCGGCGTCGGGCTGTGCGTCACAAATCCTCCTTACTGCCGCGCAACGTATGTTGCATCGCAGCGTCGCTGACGTCGACGTTGGGTATTCCGGTTCGTGTAGAGGCTTACTGAATGTTTGGAGAACGTTTGCCCCATTTCCTCGCCCCCGACCAGCCCGCAAGCGGCGGCGCTGGCGAGGATCATGATATGGACCGGCCATATGTCCACCGGCCGGACGATGCGCGCCGGCTGTTCTGGCGCCGTGCCGTCTTTCTTTTTCTTGTTCTTGTCAGCATGGCCGGCCTGACCGCGCTTCTGACCATGAGCCTTGCCGGCAACGGTATCGGCTGGGGCGAAGGGCTGATGATCGCCTGTTTCGTCGCCACCCTGCCCTGGACCGTCATCGGCTTCTGGAACGCGGTGATCGGCTTTCTGGTGATGCGCCTGTCCCGCGATCCGGTGGAAAGCGTCTGCCCGATCGCGCCGGGCGATGCCAGCCGCGCGGGCTCTGCCTCGACGGCGATCCTCTCCTGCATCCGCAATGAGGATGTGGATCAGGTGGCGGTCAATCTCGATGCCATGGCCGCGGATCTGCATCAGGCCGGGCGTTGCGAGGGCTTCTCGATCTATGTGCTGTCCGATACGGACCAGCCGGAGATCGCCGCCCGCGAGGAAGCCGTCTTCGCGGCACTGCATGACCGCTGGGCGGCGCATATCGACATCTTCTATCGCCGCAGATCGGACAATCCGGGCTTCAAGGCCGGCAATATTCGTGATTTTTGTGAGCGCTGGGGCGCAGCCCACGACTATGCGCTGGTGCTTGACGCGGACAGCTTCATGGCGGCGCCCGCCATTCTCGATCTGGTGGCGCGGATGGAGGCCAACCCGCGTCTGGGCATCCTGCAGACCCTGGTGGTCGGCATGCCGACGGTCAGCGCCTTTGCCCGGATCTTCCAGTTCGGCATGCGTCTTGGCATGCGCTCCTACACCCTGGGCAGCGCCTGGTGGCAGGGGGATTGCGGTCCCTATTGGGGGCACAATGCGATCCTGCGTCTGGCGCCGTTCACCGAGCATTGTCACCTGCCGGAGCTGCCGGGCAAGGGGCCGCTGGCCGGCACGATCCTCAGCCATGACCAGGTCGAGGCGGTGTTGATGCGCCGGGCCGGCTACGAGGTCCGGGTGATCCCGCGCGAGACCGAGAGCTTCGAGGAAAACCCGCCCAACCTGCTGGAGTTCATCCGCCGCGATCTGCGCTGGTGTCAGGGCAATCTGCAGTATTTCAAGCTCTTGCGGATGCCGGGTCTTTATCCCCTCAGCCGGTTGCAGCTGCTGCTGGCGATCCTGATGTTCACCTCCGCCCCCGCTTGGCTGGCCTTCATGGCAACCGGCGCGGCGCTGGCGGCGCTGAACAGCGGCGAGATGGTGCAGATCAACGCGGCGGCGGGTCTTGCCCTGTTCGCCACCATCCTGACGATGATCTTCGCGCCGAAGATCGTCACCGTGATCGACATTCTCGCCCGCCGCGAGCTGCGGACCGCCTATGGCGGCGGTGTGCGGGTGGTGATCAGCGCGCTGACCGAGATCGTGTTTTCCGCGCTGCTGGCGCCGGTGATGGCGATTGCCGTGTCGCTGTTCATTGCCGGGCTGCCCTTCGGCCGGGCCATCGGCTGGGGCGCGCAGGTGCGCGAGACCAAGGGATTGCCCTTGGGCCTTTGCGCCAGCAAGCTGTGGCCGCAGACCCTGTTCGGCGTGTCGGGCATTGCCTTTGCCGCGTGGCTGTCGCCGGTGCTGATCTGGCCGCTGTTGCCGGTGGTGCTGGGGCCGGCGCTGGCCGTGCCGCTGTGCATGGTTCTGTCGCGCCGCGATGTCGGCGAGCTTGCCCTGGCCACCCGGCTGTGGCGCCTGCCGGAAGAAACCGTGCCGCCCACCTGCCTCCTGCCGCTGCGCCTTCCGGCCCATGCCTCGCTCGGCGTGTCCTTCGCGCCGGTCGGTGCGATGTTCGGCGCCGAGGTGGAAAACGCCGAAGCCTGAGGCGTCCGCCTCCGCCGTGCCCTGGCGGATCGCGGCAATGTGAATGCCGGTGCCCTCGGTGTCTCGAGACTGTGATTTGAGCGGATCGCCGCCATTTCCCACGTTAGCGGGACACCGAGGGTGACGACCGGATCGTCCCCGCTTCGCCGGAGGGACACGCATGAACCAGGGCAAATCCACAACCGTTTCCGATTCTGCCGCCTTGCCGGCACTGTTTCCGCCGCTGACGGCGGCAACCCTCGGGACCATTCTTCTTGGCGGCATCCTGGCCGATGCCACCTGGGAGATATGGGCCCGGTTCATCACGCCGCTGTGGGTTGGCGGACCGCTGCAGCCGGCTGCGCTCGTGCAGTCGGTGTTCGGGTTCCGCAACCTCGCGCTGGCGGAACTGATCCATCTGGTCGTTGGTGTGGTGTTCTACCCCATCGGCTATCTCTATATCGCCCGGCCGATTGCGGATCGCTTTCTGCCGTTCCTGTCCTGGCCGGTGGTGGCGCTCGGCTATGGCGTCGGCCTGTGGACCTTCGCGCTCTATGTGATGGCGCATCTGATCGCCGGCTTTCCCGCCTTCCTCGGCTTCATTCAACTGACCTGGGCCTCGCTGGTCGGTCACTTGCTGTTCGCTCTGGTTCTCGGTGCAGTGGTTCACTGGCGCATGCCCGCCTCGCGATGACGACCGTTCGGTCGGGGCAGTGCAGAGGATGCTTGGCGGCCGCGCGGCGGTATTCTAGGGTCGTCTCCGGCCTGCGAAGCACTTCCCCTCACCCCTGCCGATGAAAGGGCCTTCTTGTGTCCGCAGAACGCTCCTCCGGCCCGCTCGATGGCCTCCTTGTCCTTGATCTCTCGCGCATTCTCGCCGGTCCGACCGCCACGCAGCTTCTGGGGGATCTCGGCGCCCGGGTGATCAAGGTCGAGCGTCCTGGTCGGGGCGACGACACCCGGGGTTGGGGTCCTCCGTTCCTGCGCGATGCGGACGGGCGGGAGACCACTGAGAGCGCCTATTACCTCTCCGCCAACCGCAACAAGCAGTCGCTGGCCGTCGATCTTGCCAGTGCTGGCGGGCAGGAGATCATCCGCCAACTGGCGGCGCGCGCCGATGTGCTGGTGGAGAATTTCAAGGTCGGCGATCTCGCCCGGCGCGGGCTTGGCTATGACGATCTGAAGGCGGCAAATCCGGGGCTGATCTATTGCTCGATTTCCGGCTTCGGCCAGACCGGCCCCTATGCCCATCGCCCGGGTTACGACTTCCTGATCCAGGGCATGGGTGGGATCATGTCGCTGACCGGCCGGCCCGACGAAGAGGGCGGCGAGCCGACCAAGGCCGGGGTCGGCATCGCCGATGTGATGTGCGGCATGTATGCCTCCAATGCGATCCTCGCCGCCCTGCATCACCGCACCCTCACCGGCGAGGGGCAATACATCGACATCGCCCTGTTCGATACCCAGGTGGCCTGGCTGATCAACCAGGGCGTTGGCTATCTGACCGATGGCCAGGTGCCGCCCCGGCGCGGCAACGCCCATCCGACCATTGTCCCCTACAATGCCTATCCGGCCAGCGACGGCAGTTTCATTCTGGCCGTCGGCAATGACGACCAGTTCGCCCGCTTCTGTGACGTGGCGGGCGCGGCGCAACTGGCGACGGATCCGCGCTTTGCCCGCAACTCCGACCGGGTGCGCCGACGCAGCGAGCTGGAGCCGCTGATCCGCGATCTGACCCGCACCCGGCCGGCGGCAGAATGGCTCGCGGCACTGGAGGAAGCGGGCGTGCCCTGCGGTCCGATCAACGATCTTGCGGGCGTATTCGCCGATCCCCAGACCCAGGCGCGGGGCATGCGGATCGCCCTGCCGCATGAGACGGCACAGGGCGGTGCGGTCGATCTGATCGGCAATCCGGTGAAACTGTCGCGCACCCCGGTCACCTATCGCCATGCGCCGCCCCGGCGCGGCGCCGATGGGGTGGAGGTGCTGCGCGGGGTGCTGGGGCTGAATGACAAGGAAATCGCCGCGCTGATCGACGAAGGCGTGCTGGACCCGGGAGACGATGCATGACCACCGGAGCGGATCTGATCGCCGAGAGGCTCGCCGGTGCCGGCTGCCGCCATGCCTTTGGCATTCCCGGCGGCGAGGTGCTGGCGCTGATGGGGGCGCTGGCCGATGCGGGCATCGCTTTCCATCTGGTCAAGCATGAGAACGCCGGCGGCTTCATGGCCGAAGGGGTCTGGCATGCCGAGGCGCGGGCGGGAAAGGCGGCGCCGGGCATTCTGCTGGCGACGCTCGGTCCGGGCGTGGCCAATGCGGTCAATGTGGTGGCCAACGCCTGGCAGGACCGGGTCCCGCTGATCTTCCTGACCGGCTGCGTCGATGCCGCCGAGGCGGAGAGCTACACTCACCAGGTGTTCGATCATCAGCAATTGCTGCGGCCCATCGTCAAGGCCAGCTTCCGCGCCGCGCCCGGCGCCATCGGCAGGATGATGGACAAGGCGATTGCCATCGCCCTCAGCGGACAGCCCGGGCCGGTGCATGTGGATGTGCCGATCTCGGTCGCCGAAAGCCTGTGCGAGCCCCGCGAACGTCCGGCGGGCAAGGCCCCGCCGGCACCGCAGCTTCGCCCGGAAGGCGCGGAGCTGGAGGCAGCGCGCGCCCTTTTCAAAAACGCCAAGCGGCCACTGGCGATTGCCGGTGTTGATGCGGTCAACGAAGGCGCCGGCGCGGAAATCGCCGCTTTCTGCGACCGCTTTCATGTGCCGCTGATCACCAGCTACAAGGCCAAGGGCCTGCTCGACGAGGCGCACCCGCTGGCGCTGGGCGGCGCCGGCCTCAGCCCCAAGGCGGATGCGCATCTGCTGCCGTTGCTCAAGGCGTCTGACTGCATTTTGCTGCTTGGCTACGACCCGATTGAAATGCGCATCAACTGGCGCGATCCCTGGCCGGACGCGGCGCCGGTGGTCGAGATTGCCGCCACGCCGCGCCTGCATGGCATGCACGCGGTGCGCCATCTTCTCCCCTCCGGGGTGTCCGCCGGGCTTGCCGCCCTGTCGGATGGGCTGACGCCGCGGGCGACCTGGTCCGATGGCGCCACCGAGGCCGCGCGCTCCGCGCTTGCCGCCCAGTTCGCGCCGGAGCCGGAAGGCTGGGGGCCGGCGACGGTGTTTCATACCCTGCGCCAGGTATTGCCGCCCGAGACCGTTGCCACCGCCGACAGCGGCGCGCACCGGATCCTTGTGTCGCAGATCTGGCGGACGGGGCTCGCGCGCGGGATGCTGCAATCCTCCGCCCTTTGCACCATGGCCTGTGCCCTGCCGCTTGGCATGGGCCAGCGGCTCGCCGACCCCACCCGTCCGGTGGTGGTGTTTGTCGGCGATGCCGGGCTGGAAATGGGACTGGGGGAACTGGCGACCTTGCGCGACATGGGGCTGTCCCTGATCGTCTGTGTGCTGGTCGATGAAAGCCTGTCGCTGATCGAGCTGAAGCAACGGAGCGGGCAGCGGGCCAATCTTGGCGTCGATTTCGCCGGAACGGACTTCCCGGCTCTTGCCCGGTTCTTCGGCGGTCACGGGGTCTGGGTGGCGGATGCGAAGACGCTCGCGGCCGAAGCGCAGGCCGCGCTCGACCGCCCGACCTTCACCCTGCTCGCCTGCCGGATCGGACGGCGGGCCTATGATGGCAAGTTCTGACCGGTCAAAAACCGCTTGCGGTTTGTGGGCCGGTCAGGTCCTCACCATCTTGAGGCCGGGTCAGCCCATGCCGAGTTTCAGCCTGATCCGGGTGCCGGCAAGGCTGCCGATGAAGCCGAACACCAGCCACAGCCAGCCGTGCAGCGAGCCGGAGACGATGCCGCCGAGATAGGCGCCGATGTTGCAGCCATAGGCAAGGCGCGCGCCATAGCCCATCAGCAGCCCGCCGATGAGGGCGGTGAGAAGATCGCGTCGCGACAGCTTCCAGGCAGGCGCGTATTTGCCGGCCAGGGCCGCCGCCACCATGGCGCCGAGCAGGATGCCGAAATTCATCACCGAGGTGGCATCGGCGAAGACCGAGGCTTCCAGCGCGCCCTTCTGCCATTGCCAGTAGGGCCAGTCGGTGACGGGGACGCCGAGCCCTTGCCAGATCTTCGCGCCCCACAGGGCAAAGCCGGAGGTGATGCCCCAGGGTCGGCCCAGCACGAGGAAGGTGGCGATGCCGACGATGGCGATCATCACCGCCCCGAACACGAGGGACCAGGGGCCGGTCAGAACGGACTCCGTGGCGCGCGGTTCCGCCAGCGATCCATGGGCGCGGGTTTCCACCCGCACGCTCCAAAGGGCGATCGCCCCGAGCACGACGGCGGTGATGGCGAAGGCGCCGATCGGTCCGAAATTGCCGATCAGGGAAAACGCCGGCAGTTTCGGCAATTGCCCCCATAGGTGCATGTGCGGGGTGGCGGCCACCGAGCCGGTGACGAAGGCGGCCAGGGTCACCATCATCCGCGTCGAGCCGCCTCCGGCGGTAAACAGGGTGCCGGAGGCGCAGCCGCCGCCTAGCTGCATGCCAAGGCCGAACATGAAGGCGCCAATGGCCGCGGCGATGCCGAAGGGAAAGACGAAGCCGCCGGTGGGAAGGCCGATCCCGGCGCCCCAGCCGATCAGCGGGAAGGACACCAGAGCGGTCAGCAGGATCAGGAGGAACTGGGCCCGCAAACCGCCGCCCCTCTTTTCGGTGACGATCCGGCGCCAGGCGGCGGTGAAGCCGAAGCTGGCGTGATAGAGCGACACGCCGGCGAGGCCGCCGATCAGCGTGGCGAGACCGAGCGTGTGCCCGCCGTGAAGGCTGGCAAGAGCGGTGACCGCGGCGAGGCCGGAAAGCGCAGCCGCCAGTATCAGGCGGTTGGGTCCGGAGAAGGTTTGGGCAAGAGCTGTCATGCGTATGGTCTACCCCTTTCCGCCCTCGGGCCGGAAGGCTTCCTTTTCCGGTTGGCGCGCCGCGCGGGCAAATGCATTTTCACAACCAGGAGCTATTTGGAATATGAGCGCTTTCAAGGGCCGGTCCCGACAAGCGCGCCACAAGTTATTGTGTCTTGCGTGTCATCGGGGCAAGCGGAACACTCTGGGCCACAAATAGAGGTCCGGCGCTCGGTCCGCGCCACCGTTCGGCCATGCTTTGCCCGCGATTGTGCGTCAAGACCTCCCGATCGCAGGTTCAAGAGGCTGCCATGAGCATCATCGACCCCTTTGGATATTCGTTGACCCTGTCCGAGCCGGAGGCACTTGCCCCCTGGAGCGGCACGGTCAAGGCGTTCCTGGCCCATGGCAAGGCAACCCCGGATCTGATCGGCGAGGCGCTGGCGTGCGATCCGCAGTTCGCCATGGGCCATGCGACACATGGCTTGTTCTGCCTGCTGCTCGGGCGAAAGGAACTCTTGGCGGTGGCCGAGGGCGACTGGCGCGATGCCGAGGCGGCGCGCCGGCTGGCGCCGGTCACAGTGCGCGAGGCGGTGGTCATCGACGCGCTGCGCGACTGGCTCGACGGGGCCCCGCGAAGAGCGGCCGCCCGGCTTGATGCGGCGCTCGCCGACTTTCCCGCCGATCCGCTGCTGATGAAGCTGGCGCATGCCATCTATTTCGTGCTGGGTGAGGCGGTAGCGATGCGGCGCTCGGTGGAAAAGGTCCTGCCCGTCTATGGCACTGACCATCCGGCGCTGGGCTATGGTCTTGGTTGCCATGCCTTCGCGCTGGAGGAAACCGGTGCCTATGCCGAAGCGGAGCGGGCGGGGCGACAGGCGCTGGAGCTTGCCGCCGACGATGCCTGGGGGCTGCATGCGGTTGCCCATGTCTATGACATGACCGGGCAGTCGGAGACGGGGCGGAAATGGCTGGAGAGCCACACCGCCACCTTCGCCCATTGCAACAATTTCGGCTATCACGTGTGGTGGCACCTGGCGTTGATGTATCTCGACAAGGGCGATATCGGCGAGGTGCTGTGGCTCTACGATACCAGGATCCGCCGCGATCACACCGACGATTACCGCGACATTTCCAACGCCGCCTCCCTGCTGGTCCGGCTGGAGATCGAAGGGGTGGATGTGGGCCAGCGCTGGGAGGAACTGGCGCGGCTCGCCGAAACCCGGATCGACGACCGCTGCAATGTCTTCGCCAACCTTCACTACATGCTGTCGCTGAGCGGCGGCGGCCGCAGGCAGGCGGCCGACCGGATGCTCTCGGCCTTGTCCGGCTGGTCGGAGGATCATTCGGACATGGGCGAGGTCGCCGCTCGCACAGGTCTGCCGGTGGCGCGGGGACTGGAGGCCTATCAACGCGGCAATTTCTTCTCCGCCTTCCACCATCTTGACCGGGCGCGGCCGGGGCTTCAAAGCATCGGCGGCAGCCATGCGCAGCGCGATGTGTTCGAGCAACTGGCAATCGATGCGGCCCTGCGTGCCGGTCTTGCCGAGGATGCGGAACGCTTGCTGCGCGAGCGACAGGCGCTGCGCGGGGCCACCGACCGTTTCGCCAGCGAGCGGCTGGCGCGGGTGGAGCGGATGCGCCGCGCCGAGCGGGTCATGGGCGACGAGGGCCTGCGGGCCGTGCCTCTTTGACGGCGCCAACGGCGCAAGGTTTCAAATTCACACAAGCGAAGGTCTTTCGGTGAACGTACACGCAAACACTCCGCTGCCGGTGCCAAGGCCGCGCGATCCGCGGCTCGACTTCTTTCGCGGCATCGGCATGTTCATCATCTTTGTCGCCCATCTGCCGAACAACACCTGGACCTTGTGGATCCCGGCCCGGTTCGGCTTTTCCGACGCGACCGAGATCTTCGTGTTCTGTTCCGGCATGGCCTCCGCCATTGCCTTCGGCCGGGTGTTCGATCAGCGCGGCTGGTGGATGGGCGCGGCCCGGGTCAGCCATCGCGTCTGGCAGGTGTACTGGGCGCATATCTGCCAGTTTCTGGTGATCGCCGCCGGCCTGATCGCCGTGCAGCGCAGCGGCTATCTCGCCAGTTGTTGCGGCCTGACCGAGGACTACGTCGCCTCGCTGAATCTCGTCAATTTCCTGGACAAGATCGACACCACCCTGCCGGGGCTGCTGACCCTGACCTATGTGCCGAATTATTTCGACATCCTGCCCATGTACATCGTCATCCTGATGATGTTGCCGCTGGTAATGGCCGCATCGTACCTTGGGCGCGGCGCGATCTTCGCGTTGATGGGGCTCAGCTGGGGTCTTGCCACCCTGGGCTATCTCGGCCTGCCGGCGGAGCCGTGGTCCGATCGGGTCTGGTTCTTCAATCCCTTCGCCTGGCAGCTGATCTTCTTCACCGGCTTTGCCTTCATGCGTGGCTGGATTCCGGCACCGCCGGTGCGTCGGGAACTGATGCTGCTGGCCGTGGCCATCGTCGTGCTGACCGTGCCGTTTGCCTATTTCCGCGCCTATCAGGCGGTGCCGTTGCTGGCGGAGATGCGCCAGGCCATCGCCCCGCTGTGGGACAAGACCCACTTCGGCATCCTGCGCTTCGTGCATTTCCTCGCGCTGGCCTATCTCGCCTGGATCGCGGTTGGCGCGGGCGGGCGTTATCTTGTCGTCGACAACGGTTGGGGCCGGTTCGTCAAGGTGGTGCAGAAGGTCGGGCAACAGTCGCTGGCGGTGTTCCTCGCCAGTCTGGTGCTGGCTCAGGCGATTGGGATCCTGCGCGACATGGCCTGGGGGCGTGGCAACATGCTTGCCGAACTGATCGCCAATCTGGCCGGCTTCGCCGGATTGATCGCGGTTGCCTATGTCGTCGCCTGGTACAAGGGCAATCCCTGGAAACGGGGCGGCGGTCCGGGTGCCGGCGGCCAGGACGTGGCGCGGGCGCTTGCCTCCGGACCGGAGCCGTCGCCGGGCCGGAGCGCGCGGCTCGAAACGATCCGATAGCGCAAGCCCGGCAAGGGCGGGGGCAGCCTGTCGGTCCCCACTACGGAGTGTCTTGCGCGCCTTGCTGTCGGTCTTGCTGAAGATCGTGGGCGAGCGCGCGCCAGGCGCGGGCGATCCAGGCCGCGCGCAGGCTGTGGCCGCCCGCGTGCAGGCAGACCTCCAGAACCGCTTCGCCCGTCTCCTGCCGCTGGCATCCCAGCCCCTCCGCCGGGGCGGTTTTGGGGAAGATCACCGCCAGCCCGGCCTTGCGTTGCCAGACGGCAAGGCTGTCGGCGACCGTCGACTGGTGCCAGCGCTCGCCGATCGGCCGACCGAGGAGCGGCACGGTGCGATCCTCGGTGCCATGCACATGATAAAGGTCGGGGACTGGCGATGGGCAGCTCTCCGGGACCGGCTCCCAGAAGGCGCCGGCAACGGGCGCATAGCCGGAAAACAGCTCGCCGCGATAACATGCGAGGTTCCACACCATCGAGCCGCCGATGGAAAAGCCGGCGGCCATCAGCCGGTCCCGGCGGATCGGAAAGCGCCGGGCCAGGTCGGAGACCAGATCCTCGAAGAAGGCGAAATCGTCCCGCAGTGCGTCCGGTGCCCCAGGATAGGACCAGGTGCCGTCCTTGCCCTCCGGGAGGACGACGGCGACGTTCAGCTGATTGGCAAGCTGTACCCAGGCCGGGTTGCGAAGTTCGGCGCGCGCCGATCCGCGCCAGCCGTGCAGAAAGACGATCGCGCCGAGCGGCGTGCGTCCGTTCCACTCTTCCGGAACGCGGATGCGGTATTCGCCCGAGGCGATCCGGCAGGGCGTTTTCACGCCGCAGCTTGGCGCTCCGTTGCCGGGCCATGCGGGGAAGAGCAGGAGCAAGGCGAGGCCGGGCAGGGCCGCCGCCATGCGGCGCAAGAGGGGCGGTCGCTGCGCCATCGGCAAGCCTCCGTTCCATCGGTTCGCTGCCGATAGAATGACCGGTCTGGCCGCTGCCGCAAGCTGTGTCCGCCCGACGTCACATCACGGCTTGGTGAGCGCAGCGGGCGGATGTCGTCAGAGAATGGCCCAGCGGATGGCGCCAGCGACGAGGAACAGGGTCAGCACCCCGGCCAGCCACAGACCGGCGAACCAGGCCAGCCGGCGGCTGAAGCCGCCGGGAGGGTGGTGCTTGTCCTGACCGTCTTGCCGGATCATCAGTGATACCCCTCGCCAATCCGCACCTTGCCGCGGAACACCCAATAGGCATAGCCGCTATAGGCCAGGATCATCGGCACCAGAACGAGCGCACCCACCAGCAGGAACAGCAGCGAGGAGTGCGGCGCGGCCGCCTGCCAGATGGTGATGTGCGGTGGCACGATATGCGGGAAGAGGCTGATGCCAAGGCCGATATAGCTGACCAGGAAGAGACCGAGGCCAGCAAGGAACGGCAGGCCGTCCCGGGTGCCCGACAGGCTGCGGAACAGGACGACGGCAAGGGCCGCGACCATCAGCGGCACCGGCGCGGTGTAGAGGATTTGCGGCATGGTGAACCAGCGCGCGGCGAACTGCGGATGCAGGAACGGGGTCCACAGGCTGACGATGCCGATGACGCCGATCATCAGGACGGCAAAGAGCCGGGCCTTCTCGCGGAAATGGGCCTGGGTCGGGCCCTCGCATTTCCAGATCAGCCAGCAGGCCCCGAGCAGCGCATAGCCAATCACCAGCGCCACGCCGGTCATGATGGAGAACGGGCTCAGCCAGTCGAGCCAGCCGCCCGCATAGCTGCGGCCCTCGACGGCAATGCCCTGAACAATCGCTCCGAGGGCGACCCCTTGCGCGAAAGCGGCGGTCAGGGAGCCGAGGAAGAAGGCGATATCCCAGATCCAGCGGCGTTCGGGGTGTGCCTTGAAGCGGAATTCGAACACCACGCCCCGAAAGACCAACCCGAGTAGCATGGCGATGATCGGTGCGTAGAGTGCCGGCATCAGCACCGAATAGGCAAGCGGGAACATGGCGTAGAGCCCGCCGCCGCCCAGCACCAGCCAGGTTTCGTTGCCATCCCACACGGGTGCGATCGAATTCATCATCAGGTCGCGTTCCGTCGCTGAACGGGCGGTGGGAAACAGAATCCCAATGCCGAGATCGAAGCCGTCGAGCACCACATAGATGAAGACGGCGGCGGCGATGATGAGAGCCCAGACGAGGGCGAGATCGATGTCCATCCGGTCTACTCCGTCGTGTTCGAGGGGTGGGGGTCGGTAAAGGCGGGGGCCGGGGTCACGCCGGCGGCGCGTGCCGGTTCACCGGGTGTCGGGCCGCTTCCCGTTGCGGGGCTGCGCAGCATGGCGGCGAGCATGTAGCCGGTGCCGATACCAAAGACGATGAAATAGACGATGATAAAGATCACCAAGGAGGTGGCCACCGCCGGCGCATCGACCGGCGAGATGCTGTCGCTGGTGCGCAGCAGCCCGTAGACCGTGTAGGGCTGGCGGCCCACCTCTGTGGTGATCCAGCCGGCAAGCACGGCGATGAAGCCGGAGGGCCCCATGACAAGGGCCGCCCGGTGCAGCAGCGGGGTCTCGTAGAGCGTGCCCCGGTAGCGCAGCCACAGGCTCCAAAGCCCCATGCCGAGCATCAGGAAGCCAAGCCCGACCATCACCCGGAAGGAGAAGAACAGGATCGCCGCATCCGGCCAGTCTTCGCGCGGGAAGTCCTTCAGTCCCGGCACCCGCCCGTCAAGGGAATGGGTGAGGATGATGCTGCCAAGCAGGGGAATCTCGACCTTGTAGTAGGTCTCGGCCTTCTCCATGTCCGGGATGCCGAACAGGAGCAGCGGCGCGCGCGTCTCGCCCTCGAAATGCCCCTCAAGCGCGGCGATTTTCGCGGGCTGGTGCTCCAGGGTGTTGAGCCCATGCATGTCGCCGGCGAAGATCTGCACCGGCGTTACGATCGCCGCCATCCACATGGCCATGGAGAACATCACCCGCGCGGCGTCGTTGGTGCGGTCCTTCAGCAGGTGATAGGCGCCGACCGCGCCGACGACGAAGGCCGTGGTCAGATAGGCCGCCAGCATCATATGCACGAAACGGAACGGGAAGGAGGGATTGAAGACGATCTCCAACCAGTTCTCTGGGGCGAACTGACCCGCCTCGTTGATCGTGTAGCCGGCGGGCGTCTGCATCCAGCTGTTGGCCGACAGGATCCAGAAGCCGGAGATGGCCGTGCCGAGAGCGACCATCGCGGTTGCCGTGAAATGCAGCCGGGGGCCGACCCGATTGAGGCCGAACAGCATGATGCCGAGGAAGCCAGCCTCCAGGAAGAACGCCGAGAGAACCTCGTAGCCCATCAGCGGGCCGAGGATCGGTCCGGTCTTGTCGGCGAACACGGCCCAGTTGGTGCCGAACTGATAGGCCATGACGATGCCGGAGACCACGCCCATGCCGAAGGCAACGGCGAAGATCTTCAGCCAGTAGTGGAACAGGCGGAGATAAACCTCCCGCTTGGTGGTCAGCCACAGGCCCTCCAGCACCATCAGGAAGCTGGCGAGGCCGATGGTGAAGGAGGGGAAGATGATGTGAAAGGAGATCGTAAAGGCGAATTGTATTCGCGCCAGATCGACTGCCGAAATGTCCATTACATACTCTCTCCTGTCTCCGTCCTATGTGCTGTGCAACCTTAGCATATCCCGGTTGCCGGGTGCGGCACGGCTGTCGCCGGCACGCGCCTGGGTTCGCTCGGCAAGATGGCGCATCCGCCGGTTACGACCATGTGACAGATTGAACCGCGTCCGGCCGCCGCGCGGCGCCATGACGCGCAGGCGGATGGCAAGAATACTATTCGCCTTCGGTCGGGATATGGATCGTCCGCCCGCAATGCTTGCAGTGGACTGCGTCCGGATCGTGCCGCGACAGGCCGCAGTCGGGGCAGGTGTAGCTGATCTTCTGGGGGCGGAAGATCGTCTGCACCAGCCGCAGGAACAAGCCGACGCCGAAGATCATGATCATCACGGTGAGGAAGCGACCGAAGCTGTCGGTCATGGTGATGTCGCCGAAGCCGGTCGTGGTCAGCGTGGTCACCGTGTAGTAGAGCGCGTCCAGATAGGTGTTGATTTCCGGATTGCGGTGAGCCTCCGCCACATAGACGATGGCCGTCACCACGAAGACAAAGACGAAGAGGTTGATCGCCGACTGGATGATCTCCTCGTTCCTGCGGAAGAAGGCCGAGGCATCGCGCAACTCCTTCAAGAGGTGGTAGGAGCGCAGCAACCGCAGCATCCGCACCACCCGCAGGAAGGCGAGATTATCGATGAACGCACTGGCCAGCAGCGACAGGATCACCACCAGATCGGTCACTGCGGTGAACTCGAAGACCGCGCGCACCGGGCGGTGTGCGGCGGCAAGCCGCAGCAGGTAGTCCGCCGTGAGCACGGCGGCGATCAGGTAATCGGCAATATGATTGGACCGGTTCGGATCGAGCATCGACGAGATCACGAAATAGGCGATGGTCACGATGTCGAAGGTCAGCAGCGTCAGCCGCCAGCGCTGGGCACCCGGCGTCATGCCGTAGTAGAGGCGGCGCACGCCGGCGCGAAAGCGCTGGAACCGCGTATCGGTCTGCGTTGTGCCGGACGGATTCGGATGCGATGTCATGTCCCGAAAAGAGCGCGACGACGGGGCCAGCGTCAATGGAAATACAGCGTCTTTGCAACGCCGCCGGAACGAAAAACCTTAATGGTTCGTCAACTGTTTTGGACTCTTGCGCGAATCGGGTCAGAATTTGCAACCGGCGACGCCTGTCTGACCGCTCCGTCGCCGGTCTTGGGGCGGTGTGTGCAAGACATGCCGGATCGAGGACGGTTCAGGGAAGCATGTTAGTCAAACCGGACGCCTGCAGCTCCGCTCATGGGGCGGAGGCGGCACGGGTGAGAGTGAAACAGGGGTTGGTGTCATGTCGCGTCTTCAGCTTGCCCTTCCGACGCTGGACGATTCCCTGCGTTTCGCCGAGCGGCATGTCGGCGACATTCTGCACACGCCGAAATCGCCGGATGGCGCCGCCTATCGGTTCATCGTCCGCGGCCCTGGCCGCTTTGGCGAGGGGGCACGAAGCGGTCGCGCCATCGAGATCGTGGCGACGACCCGCCGGGAGGCCGAATTGAAGCGCCTGCACGCGGTCGCCACCAGTATCGCCCAGTATCTGGAAGAGCGCATCGCGGCGGAACAGCCCGGGGTCGCCGCCGAGTAGTCCGCCGGGCGCTTGGCCGGAAGGCCGGGTGGGGCTCAGGCCCAGGTGCGTTCCAGCACCGAGACCCAGTTGCGCCAGGCAATCTTCTCGATCAGGTCCTCGCCATAGCCGGCCTTGCGAAAGGCGTCGATCAGGTTGGGCAACCCGGCGGCATCGCCGATGGCGCTGGGGACCATACACCCATCGAAGTCGGAGCCGAGGCCTACCCCGTCCTCGCCGAGCCGTTCCAGCAGATGATCCACGTGTCGGACCATCAGCTCAAGCGGCGTGTCGCTGCGATAGGCGCCGTCCGGGCGCAGGAAGGCAACGTGGAAGTTGAGGCCGACCAATCCGCCGCTTTCGGCGACCGCGTCGAGTTGCCGGTCGGTCAGGTTGCGCGAGGACGGGCAGACCGCATGGGCGTTCGAATGGGAGGCGACCAGCGGACGGTCGCTGAGCCCGGCGACGTCCCAGAACCCCTTCTCGGTGATATGAGACAGATCGATCATGATGCCGAGCCGGTTGCAGGCCCGCACCAGATCGCGGCCCACCTCGGTCAGCCCCGGGCCGGTGTCCGGTGAGGCCGGACAGTTCATCGGTACCCCATGGCCGAAGATGTTGGACCGGCTCCAGACCGGGCCGAGTGAGCGCAGCCCGGCTGAATGCAGCACCTCCAGCGCCGTCAGCTCCGCATCGATCGCCTCCGCCCCCTCGATATGCAGCACCATCGCCAGCACGCTGGAGGCAAGGGCGGCGCGAATCTCCGCAGCGTCGCGGCAGATCGCGACCTGGCCGTCGCTGTCGCGCGCCAGCCGCAACGCGCGGGCCGCCAGCTTCAGGGTGAAGTCAAGGGCGGGACCATGGGCCACTTCGGCATAGTTGGCCGGGTCGTCGGGGCGATAGGGTAGGGCCGTGTCGTCGCAGGCGCGCGAGGGCACATACATGGCGAACAACCCGCCGGCGAACCCGCCTTCGCGCGCGCGCGGCAGGTCGATATGCTCGCGGCTGGAGCGCTCGAAGAATGAACGTTCCCGTGGTGTCCCGGCGCCGAGTTCGAGTTTCAGCAAGGTGTCGTTGTGGCCGTCGAACACGGGGACGGGGCGTGGCTGCATGGGGAACTCCTGATAGGGACCGGCGCGCGGTATGGGGGCGAAGTCTTGCCGCCGCCAGCGGGCATTGCAAGGGGCGAGGGACGAATTTCGAAGGTGACGCACCGCTCGCGCGCCATCGGGGACGCCCTGCCGGATGTGCTCCGGGGGACCGGCGCGGAAGCTCCGCGCTCAGTCCGGGATCGGCAGTCGGTTCAGGCCACCGCCCGTTCGGGGAACAGCGAGGCAAGACCCGCCTGGCTGGCGCTGCACACGCCGCGTTCGGTGATCAGCCCGGTCACCAGCCGTGCCGGCGTCACGTCGAAGGCCGGGTTGGCCGCCGGCGAGGTCGGCGGGGCGATCAGGACCTTGTCGACGACCCCATCGGGCCGGCGCCCGTGCACCCAGGTCACCTCGGCGCCGTCGCGCTCCTCGATCGGGATTTCGCGCACCCCGTCGCGCACGGTCCAGTCGATGGTGGAGGAGGGCAGGGCGACATAGAAGGGCACGCCGTTGTCCTGTGCCGCCAGGGCCTTCAGATAGGTGCCGATCTTGTTGCAGACATCGCCAAGCGCCGTGGTCCGGTCAGTGCCGGTGATCACCATGTCGACCTGGCCGTGCTGCATCAGATGGCCGCCGGCATTGTCGACGATCAGCGTATGCGGCACCCCGTGCCTGCCCAGCTCCCAGGCGGTGAGGCTCGCACCCTGATTGCGCGGCCGGGTCTCGTCCACATAGACATGGACATTGAGCCCGGCGTCATGCGCCTGATAGATCGGCGAGGTGGCGGTGCCCCAGTCGACGGTGGCAAGCCAGCCGGCGTTGCAATGGGTGAGGATGTTCACCGGTTCGCCCGCCGGCTTGCGCGCGGCCAGCGCCCGGATCAGCTCCAGCCCGTGGCTGCCGATAGCATGGTTGACGGCGACATCGTCGTCGCAGATTTCGCCGGCGCAGCGCCAGGCGGCCTCGGCCCGCTCGACCGGGCTGAGCGGGCCCACCCGGGCCATCACCGCATCGAGCGCCCATTTCAGGTTGATCGCCGTCGGCCGCGTGGCAATCAGCGTATCATAGGCCGCCTGAAGGGCGCTGTCGCTGGCGTCGTCGCGCAGGGCGATCGCCATGCCATAGGCCGCCGTCGCGCCGATCAGCGGCGCGCCGCGCACCCACATGTGGCGGATCGCCACTGCGGCCTCGTCGAGGCTGCTGAGCTCCAGGGTGACGAATTCATGCGGCAGCCGGGTCTGGTCGATGATCCCGGCGCTGCGGCCGCCCGCCCCAGCCCAGATGGAGCGGTACGCGGTGCCGTCGATTTTCATGGTAGTTCTCCATTGAGGTCCATCCGGATGAGGCGGGCCTGGTGATCCTTGAGGGGGCATACCCTGGGAAGCCGAAACGAATTATGTCAAAGGCAATCGACTGATGATAGTTGCCTTGTCGGGGCATCTGCCGGCGGGGCCGGCGGCACCCTTTATCTGGACGTGAGGGAAAGGCTCCCGCGCGCCTTTCGCAGCAAGCAGGACGAAGACCAGCATGACCGCCCACGAGACCGAATTGCGTCAGTCGATCATCGACGCCTGCCGGGGCATGAACGCCTCCGGGCTCAATCAGGGGACCTCGGGCAACATCAGCCTGCGCAACGGCGATGTCATGCTGATCACCCCCTCCGGCGTGCCGTATGACAGGCTGGAGCCGGCGATGATCGCCGCCCTGCCGCTGGACGGGAAGGGCGCGTATGAGGGGCCGATGAAACCCTCGTCGGAATGGCGGTTTCATCTCGACATTCTCAACGCCCGGCCGGATATCGGCGCCGTGGTGCACACCCATTCCACCTACGCAACGGCGCTGGCCATTGCCGGGCGCGAGATTCCCGCCTGTCACTACATGATCGCCGCCACCGGCGGCCCGGTGGTGCGCTGCGCCGACTACGCCACCTATGGCACCCAGGAGCTGTCCGATGCGGTGCTGAAGGCGCTTGACGGGCGGCTCGCCTGCCTGATGGCCAACCACGGGATGCTTGCCGCCGGCACCGACCTTGCCAAGGCCATGTGGCTCGCCAAGGAACTGGAGACCCTGGCGCGCCAGTATTACCTGGCGCTGCCTTTGGGGCCGCAGATCCTGCCCGATGCGGAGATCGAGCGGGTGCGCGAAAAGTTCAAGGGCTACGGGCTCAATGCGCAGAAGGCGGCCGGTTAACCGGCTTCCGGCTCGTCCTGGCGGGTGGGCGCCGCCGCGTCTTCCCGCAGCAGCGCGGCAAGCGCATTGCGAAAGGCCGTCTGGCCGGAGCTGCGCAGCGGCACGAACGGCTTGTTCAGTTTCTGGCACATGCGCTTGGCCCTGAGGCTGGCGTCATGGCTGACGCAGTTGACCGGGCACAGCACGCAATCGACCGAGGGCAGCATGCCGTCGAGCCGTTGCGGCGTGTCCTCCACCCCGCCGTCGTGATGGTGAAAGCTGGCGTTGAAGGTCTCGGCGATGCCGCGCAGTCGCTCGGTGCGGCCGTGCAGACCGCCAATGTAGAGCACCGCCCGTTCCGGACGGGCTTCGGCAGGCTTCGGAGCCTCCGCGCTCGGCGTTAGTGTCGTAGCCGTGGCCGAGGGGAGGGGCCGGGAGGCCGTGGCGCGCCGTGCCGATGCGGCTTCCAGCTCCTCCGCGCGGGCCTCCGCCTGCCGTGCCCGGACCCGGGCCGACTGCAACGCCCGCTCCATCTTGTCGAGCCGCCGGGTGAGATCCCGGGACGGGCCGCGCGGCTCGGCCGGGGCAGGGGCCGCCTGGTCCGCCTTCAGCCGCGCCAGCGTGGTTCGCAAATCCGCCAGCTCCCGGTCGCGCGCCTCCAGCGCCTGTTTCAGACCGGCCTCGACCCGGCGCGCCCGGTCTTCCTCGTCCTGCAACTGGTCGCGCAGCGCCACCGCTTCCACCGATTTTTGCCGGAACGAGGCGCCGGCCAGATGCGACAGCATGTGCACCTCGCCGAAGATCCGCACCCGCAAATCCGAGGGCACATGGCCGTGGGTCATGAACGCCCAATAGGCCGCGGCGACCTGGCCGCGTTCGCACATCAAGCGCCAGAGGGCATCGAGGTCCTGCGCGCAAGGCGTGCGCGCAACCCGGCGCAAGGCTCCTTCGAAGCGCTGGTCGAGCAGCTTCTGAAAGGCCCGGGTGAAGGGGGTGTCCATGGTGGCGAGCCGGACGAAATGGCCGTGAATGTCGTAGTCCGGGGTGCCTCCGGCGATGTCGATGCCGACCTTGCGGGCGACGCGGCGCAGGTCGCCGACGCTGGCGCAGGTGCCAAGCAGCGAACAATGCACGCTGTCGCTCTGCTCCCATAGCGCGATCCGCCGCCGGGTCTGGCCGGCCTCCGCCGTATTGACCGCACGAGGGGAAGGGGCCGCCGCCGCCTTCACGGCGGCATCGATCGCCCGCGTCAGATCCTCCGCTCTACCGCACATGCTGAATCCGCCTTCTCAACAATGTCACCGGACATCGGCTTTCGCCGCTTGTTGCAAAAGCCTGGCTTGCTGGCCGACGAGGGAGCGAACGGCGTGGCTTGCTGGCGCTTGGACCGCCCATCGGGATGCCGGGGCACAACGGATCCCGTCGAAGGGCATTGCCTTGGGTATAAAAGATGAGTATTGCAGTCAAGAAATAACTTGCGAATGACTTGCAAGTTTGGAACGATTCCAAAAACCCGAGTTTCCGGAAGGATTTGACGATGCCCGAGACCCCGCATGCGCGCCGCGAGACCCTGACGGCGCCTGTTGGCAGCGGTGCCGGCAAGGACCAGCCGACGCCTGCGGTGCTGGACAGCGAGGCCCTTTTCAAGGGCGCGCGCGAGCTGCATATCCGCCACAAGGACATGATCTACCGCCTGTCGATCACCCGGTTCGAGAAACTGCTTCTGACCAAGTAAGTCCCGCTCATGCGCCCCGGTTGTCCCGGGCGCGCATGAGTCGGCACCGCCGGTCTTGCCATCGCCGCCGCGATCTGCGAAGGAATGGCCACCAAGACAGGTGGACAGATGATAATCGCCCCATCCAGCGCGACACCCCGTGACGAGAGCCGGGTGCGGCCCTTGAACGGCCCTGTGCGCGCGGCCGACCGTCTGCTTCCGCAAGGGCCCGCCTGCGGCCGATTTAGCAAGACCTCCTGATCTCCTGCCCTGATCCGGGTGCTCCCGTGCGGCTGACGTCGCGCGGTGAGACCTCGTTTTCCCGCAGACGGCTGGAAACCCCCTCAAAGTCTGATAAAAGACGCAAAATTCCTCGCAACGCGCCGCGCCGGTGCCGAACGCTGCGCGCCGCCAATCCCGACGGTGTCATGTCCGATCTAGAAACCCTTGAATCCGAAATTCTCGCGGCGGTGGCCGCTGCGGCGAGCGAAAGCGCTCTGGAAGAGGTGCGCATTGCCACCCTTGGCAAGAAGGGCTCGGTCTCCGAACGGCTGAAAATGCTGGGCAAGGTCTCGCCGGAAGAGCGGCGGGAACTGGGGCCGGCGATCAACGGCCTGAAGGCGCGGGTTGGCGAGGCTCTGGCCGCGCGCAAGGCGGTGCTTCAGGAAGAGGCTCTCACGGCCCGGATGGAGGCCGAGCGTGTCGATATCTCCCTGCCGCTGCGCCGGCCGCCGGCGGAAGAGGGCCGGGTTCACCCGGTCAGCCAGGTGATCGACGAACTGACCGCGATCTTCGCCGACATGGGTTTTTCCATTGCCGAGGGGCCGGACATCGAGACCGACCACCTCAATTTCACCGCGCTCAACTTCCCGGAAGACCATCCGGCACGCGACATGCACGACACGTTCTTCATGCATCCGCGCGCCGATGGCGAGCGCATGCTGCTGCGCACCCACACCTCGCCGGTGCAGGTCCGCACCATGATGAGCCAGAAGCCGCCGATCCGGGTGATTACCCCGGGCCGCACCTATCGCTGCGACAGCGACCAGACCCACACGCCGATGTTCCATCAGGTCGAGGGGCTGGTGATCGACAAGGGCAGTCATATCGGTCACCTCAAGTGGGTTCTTGAGGAATTCTGCAAGGCGTTCTTCGAGGTCGACGAGCTGAAGATGCGGTTCCGCCCGTCCTTCTTCCCCTTCACCGAACCGTCGATGGAGGTCGATATCGGCTGCGACCGCTCCGGCGGCGAAGTGCGGGTCGGCGAGGGCGACGACTGGCTTGAGATCCTCGGCTGCGGCATGGTGCATCCGAATGTGATCCGCAACTGCGGCCTCGATCCGGACGAGTATCAGGGCTTTGCCTGGGGCATGGGCATCGACCGGTTGGCCATGCTGAAATACGGCATGCCGGACCTGCGCGCCTTCTTCGATGCGGACGTGCGCTGGATCGAGCACTACGGCTTCCGCCCGCTCGACCTGCCGACCCTGTTCGGAGGGCTTTCGCGATGACGGGCTCCGGGAGGGGACGAAGCCGGAAGGCCGGGGGTGGGGCGCTGGTCGCTCTCTTGATGCTGCTCGCCGCTCTTCTGGGCGGGGCCGGTTCCGGTCCGGCGCTGGCCCAGCCGCAGGAGTTGCCCTCGTTCATCGAGGTCTGCGCCGACAAGACCGAGGAGCGCGGACGCCTGCGCTATTGCGACGCGTACTTCCGCGAGGCGCTCGGCGCCAAGGCGGATCCGGTTCTGTATCTGCGCGATCGCATCACCCATTTGCGGGCGAGCCAGGAAGCCAATGCGGAAGACAATTACGAAAGCTTCCTGACTGCCGTCGCGATCACCGCCTTTCTCACCATTGCGACGATGATCCTGGTGGTCAGCGAGCGTCGGATCGCCGGAATTGCCAAATGGTCGACGGCGACCTCGGCCCTGGCGCTCCTGGTGATCATCGCCACCATGACCATCGGTTGGTTGGAGAAATACCGCGCCGAGGATGCGGCGATGCTCGAACTGGGACTGTTGCGCGACCAGATCGAGACCGAGGCGTCACAGGTGATCGTTACCGGCGGGGCGTTGAGCGATGCCCAGATCCAGCGCTGGACCGACCGGCTGCACGACATTGGCCAGCGGTTTGCCGAGAACTACGGCAATTCCTCCATCGTGCCCGACCTGGACCGTTTCTCCCCGAAGAATTGATGCCGCGCCCCGGTGGATGCCGGGCGGCCCGCGGCCAAGACAAGAGACCGACACCATGAAATTCACCCTGTCCTGGTTGAAGGATCATCTGGAAACCGACGCAAGCCTCGACGAGATCGTCGAGACGCTGACCCGCATCGGCCTGGAAGTCGAGGAGGTGACCAGCCCCGCCGACCGCCTGCGCCCGTTCACCATCGCCAAGGTGCTGGAGGCAAGGCCGCATCCGAACGCCGATCGCCTTCAGGTGCTCAGCGTCGATGCCGGCGATGGCGCCGCGCCGCTGCAGATCGTCTGCGGCGCGCCGAACGCCCGCGCCGGGCTGGTCGGCGTGCTGGCGCGGCCGGGAGACTATGTGCCGGGCATCGACGTCACCCTGTCGGTCGGCAAGATCCGCGACGTGGAAAGCTTCGGCATGATGTGCTCGGAGCGGGAGCTGGAGCTGTCCGAGTCCCACGACGGCATCATGGATCTTGGCGAGGATGCCCCGCTTGGCGCTTCCTATGCCGAATATGCCGGGCTCGACGATCCGGTGATCGAGATCGGCCTGACGCCGAACCGGCCCGACTGCGCCAGCGTGTCCGGGATCGCCCGTGATCTGGCCGCGGCCGGTCTTGGCATCTTCAAGGAAAACCGCCCGGCATCGGTGGTCGGCGAGGGGGCCTGCCCGGTTGCCGTGCGCCTTGAGTTCGGCGATACGCCGCCGCTCTGCCCCGCCTTCGGCCTGCGTCTCGTGCGCGGCATCACCAATGGTCCGTCTCCGGCCTGGATGCAGAAGCGCCTGGTGGCGATCGGTCTGCGTCCGATCAACGCGCTGGTCGACATCACCAACTACATCACCTTCGACCGGGGTCGGCCGCTGCATGTGTTCGACGCCGCCAAGGTCGCCGGCGATCTGGTGGTTCGGCGCGGCCGCGAGGGCGAGGAACTGCTCGGCCTCGATGGCAAGACCTATCGGTTCGATGACAGCATGTGCGTCATTTCCGATGACAATGGCGTGGAATCCATCGGCGGTATCATGGGCGGCGAGCTGTCCGGCTGCACCGAGGAAACCACCGATGTGCTGATCGAATCCGCCCTTTGGGACCCGGTCAACATCGCCCGCACCGGGCGGGCGCTCGGCATCAGCACCGATGCGCGCTACCGGTTCGAACGCGGCGTCGATCCGCAGTTCTGCCTGCCGGGCCTCGATCTGGCGACGCAGATGGTGATCGAGCTGTGCGGCGGCACGGCAACTGAGGTCATGTTCACCGGCGAGCTGCCCAACAGCGAGCGGATGATCGACTTCCCGGTGGCGGAAGTGAAGCGGCTGACCGGCCTGTCGCTGACGACGCCGGAGATCAAGGGCGTGCTGACGCGCCTTGGCTTCTGGGTCACCGGCAGCGGCGATACCGTGAAGGTGGCGCCGCCCTCCTGGCGTCCGGATGTGCATGGCAAGGCCGATCTGGTGGAAGAGGTGGTGCGCATCGTCGGTCTCGATGAGGTGCCGGCAACCCCGCTTCCCAATCTTTCGTCGGTCTCCGGGCGGGTGTTGACGCCCGGCCAGTTGCGCCGGGGGCAGGCGCGGCGGGCGCTGGCCGTGCGCGGTCTGAAGGAGGCGGTCACCTGGTCGTTCATTTCCCGCGCGCAGGCCGAAGCCTTTGGCGGTGGCCGGCGTGATCTGGAGCTGGCCAACCCGATTTCTCCGGAGCTGTCGGACATGCGGCCGAGCCTCGTGCCCGGGCTGGCGGCAGCAGCGCAGCGCAACGCCGACCGCGGCTATCCCGATGTCGCCCTGTTCGAGGTCGGGCAGATCTTCGGCGACGACACGCCCAAGGGGCAGTCAATGGTCGCCGCCGGCCTGCGCCGGGGCACCGCTGGCTTCAACGGCGCCGAGCGGCACTGGTCCGGCAATGCGCCGGCGGTGTCGGTGTTCGACGCCAAGGCGGATGCGGAAGCCGCGCTTGCTGCGATCGGGGCGCCGGTCGACAAGCTGATGGTCTTCGCCGAGGCGCCGGCCTGGTTGCATCCGGGACGCTCGGGCGAATTGCGGCTTGGCCCGAAGACGGTGCTCGCTCGGTTCGGCGAGTTGCATCCTCGGGTTCTCGCGGCGCTCGATCTGGAAGGTCCGATGGTGGCCTTCGAGGTCTATCTCGATGCGGTGCCGACGCCGAAGTCCAAGGCCCGGGCGGGGCGCTCCAAGGGCGCGCTCGACACGTCCGATCTGATGCCGGTGCGGCGTGACTTCGCCTTTGTCGTCGACGAGGCGGTCACCGCCGAGCGGCTGCTGAAGGCCGCGCGCGGCGCGGAAAAGACGCTGATCACCGGGGTGACCCTGTTCGACGTCTATCGCGGCGCGGGCATCGCCGAAGGACAGAAGTCGATGGCCATCGACGTCACCCTGCAGCCGCGCGACCGGACGCTGACCGACGAGGACATCGAGGCGGTTGCGGCCAGCATCCGGGCGGCGGTGGAAAAGGCCACCGGCGGTACCTTGCGCGGCTGAACCGTGCCCTGAACCATCGCCGGCGGGTCCTGTCTGCCGGCGATCCTCGTGGTGCTTGCGCCGGTCGCCGCCACATGTCATGTCGGAGGTGACATGAGACCACAACGCACCTTGCGGGTCGTGCCCCGACCCGCCGACCGGCCCTCACTGCTGCCGCTGGACCGGCGGAGCCTTGGCGATCCGTCGCTGACCAGCGAGCGGGACCGTCGGTGCATGCTGGAACTTCTGATCCGCACCGATGAGACATTGATGGGCGTTCTGCGCGCCGCGCGCGATCTTGCGCTGCCCGACTGGCGTCTGGTGAGCGGTGCGATCTACCAGAGCGTCTGGAACGCCCTGACCGCTCGTCGGCCCGGTCACGGGATCAAGGATTTCGACCTGGTCTATTTCGATGCGTCCGATCCGGGGTTCGAGGCGGAAGACCGGGTGATCGCCCGCGCTGCCCCGTTTTTCGCCAGGGCGGGACGGCCGGTGGAGATCCGCAATCAGGCCCGGGTGCATCTGTGGTTCGAACAGCGCTTCGGTGTGCCTTACGCGCCGCTGCGCTGCACTGACGAGGCGCTCCTGCGCTATGCCGCGCACACCCATGCGGTTGGCGTGCGCCTCTGCGCCGATGACCGGCTCGATATCGTCGCGCCCTTCGGTCTTGCCGATATCTTCGCCATGCGGCTGGTGCCCAATCCGGCGCTCGACAATCGCCGGGGCTACGCGGAAAAGGCCCGTCGCATGAAGGTGCTCTGGCCGGAGCTGGAGGTCGTGTCCTGGCCGGAGGGAGCACCAATGGCGGCATCCGCCGAGGTCCGCCCGGTCTCGGCGGCATCGCGCGACTGGATGTCCGTCGCCACCAGCCCGCGCACCGAATTGCCGAAATAGACGCTGTCCGCGCCGGCAAGGTCGGCGAGGGTGAGGTCTGCCTCATGGGCGCGGCCGCTCTCCAGCAGCGCGGCGCGCAAGGTCCCTGGCAGCAACCCGTGCCGCAGTGCCGGGGTCAAGAGATGCCCGCCCCGGGCAATGAACAGATTGCTGATGCTGCCCTCGGTCAGAAACCCTTCCGCGTTGAAGAACAGCACCTCGTCGCAGCCGGTCTCTGCCGCCAGCCGTGCCCGGGTTTCGTCATAGTGGGCGCGGGCGGTGGTCTTGTGCCGCAGCAAGGGGGGCGGGGCGTCGACGGGGCTCTCGGCCAGCACCGCGCGCCAGCGCGGCGGGGTGGGGGCAAGCGGGGCGTCGGTCACCGAAAAGTGGCCATCGGCGTCCAGTTGCACCCGCACCCGCCGGGCCGCGTCAAAGCTTGCCGCCCGCTGTGCCAGATCCTGCCGGATGGCACCAAGCGGACAGGCGAAGCCGAGCTGGGCGGCGCTGGCCTCAAGCCGGTTCAGGTGCCGCTCCAGCAGCAAGTAGCCGTCGCCCGGGTGCCAGGCCATGGTCTCGAACAGGGCGAACTCCGGCGCGCTTCGCTCCAGGAAGGCAAGCTTCAGCCGGCATTCCTCGTATTCCGGTTCGGCGCGGGAATCGAACACAAGACCCGAGCCGGTACCGATCTCGAAGCTTCCATCCCGCGCCGCGACCAGCGTGCGAATGGCGACGTTGAAGCGAAAATTGCCGCCTGGCTCCAGACAGCCGATGGAGCCGGTGTAGATGCCGCGCGGGCCGGTCTCAAGCTCCCGCAGGATCTCCATCGCCCGCAGCTTCGGCGCGCCGGTGATCGAGCCGCAGGGAAAGAGCCGCGCCATGCAGGCGGCAAATCCGGTGCCGGGTGTGATCCGCCCTTCCACCGTCGAGGTCATCTGGAACAGGGTGCGATAGCCCTCCACCTCCAGCAGCTTCGGCACCTCGACGCTGCCCGGATCGCAGATCCGCGAGATGTCGTTGCGCATCAGGTCGACGATCATGATGTTTTCTGCGCGGGACTTCTCGTCGGCGGCAAGCTCTGCGGCAATTGTCCGGTCTTCCTCCGGATCTGATCCGCGCGGGGCCGTGCCCTTCATCGGCCGGCTTTGCAGCCGTGCGCCCTGCCGTTCCAGGAACAGCTCCGGCGACAAGGACAGCACGCTGTGGCTGCCGAGATCGAGAAAGGCGGCATGACCGACCGGCTGGGCGGCGATCAGCCGGCAAAACAGCACGGCCGGGTCGCCGTGCCAGGTGCCGCGCCCGCGCATGGTCAGGTTGGCCTGATAGATATCGCCCTTGGCCAGGTGATCGCGGATGGCGGCAAACGCCTGCGCGTAGGCCTCGCGGGTCATGTCGAACCCGTCGAGGCGAAGCCCTGAGGGCGCCTCCTCGGCGCTCTGGGGTGCCGGTACGGCGGTGAGCGCGGCAAGGGCCTCTTCGCGGCTCAGCTCCCGGGGCGGGCCATAAACGCCGAACCACACCAGCGGCACCGCTGGCGATGTGAAGGGCGGCGTGCGCAGCTTGTCCTCGAAGGCATAGCCGGCCTCATAGGCGAGATAGCCGGCGCAGTGATGGCCTTGCGCCGCGGCCTGCTCGGCGGCCTCCAGAACCGATGGCACCTCTTCCAGCCGCGTGCAGGCAAGGATCCGTTCCGGCGCGGTGAAGAGCCGTGCCGTGCCGGCAAGCGCATCGAGAAGAAGAAGGGTGCCGGTCGAGGGGGTATCGCGCATTTTCGGTCAGGGAGCGGGGGATGGAGCGTGCCGCCCGGCAGGCCGGACGGCGATCGGTGCGGGCCGCTGTGCCGGTCGGGAGATGGCTCCCGCGCGGCCAAGCGTCCGCCTTGCTTTGGCGCTACCGTCTTGCGGGCGACATTGCAAGCCCCCCATCGCGACATGAACATCGCGACATGCCCCGGCCCACCGCGACGAAACCGGCGTTGCAGGCGTCAGTCCGCCGCCGGCATCGGGCAGGTGACGCCGGTGCCGCCGAGCCCGCAATAGCCCGAAGGGTTCTTGGCGAGATACTGCTGATGGTCGGTCTCGGCGAAGTAGAAGCTTTCCGCCGGCTTGATCTCCGTGGTGATCGTCCGGCCGTGACCGGCACTGCCGAGCGCCTGTGCATAGGCCGTCTTCGAGCGTTCGGCGGCCTCGCGCATGGCCTCGCTGCTGAAGTAGATGGTCGAGCGGTATTGCGTGCCTGTGTCGTTGCCCTGGCGCATCCCTTGCGTCGGATCGTGTCCTTCCCAGAAGGCTTGCAGCAACCGGTCATGCGGCAACACCTTGGGATCGAACACCACCCGCACCACCTCCGCATGGCCGGTCCGTCCGGTGCAGACCTCGTGATAGGTTGGGTTCGGCGTGTAGCCGCCCGCGTAGCCGACGGCGGTGACGACAACGCCCGGCATCTGCCAGAACAGCCGTTCCGCGCCCCAGAAGCAGCCGAGACCGAGGAGCACCTCTTCCTGCCCCTCCGCCGGGCTGGCGTCGATCGGCATGCCGGACACCGCATGGACCCCGGGCGTAACGATCGGCGTTTCGCGTCCCGGCAGGGCGGCGTCGCGGCCCACGAGGGAGAACTTGTTGCTGAGCATGGTCATGAACGACATGTGCGCCTCCTTGGGCACTAAGGGAACCGGCGGCGGGGCCGGCGTTCCGCGTCACACAAACTCCGGCCGGCGGCGGGACCAGCGGCGCTCGCCAAGCCACAGAAGGACAAAGCCGAGCGGTCCGGCGACGAGCCAGACCGGCTGCACCAGAAGGGTCAGGATCACCGGATCCCACAGGACCGGATTGACGTGGCGCTGGATCGCCGCCTGAGTGATGTTCAGCGACGCGGGCGAAATTTGGAACCAGTACTGGCCGAGCGGCGTGGTCGACCATGCCGAGGCGGCGATGGTCTGGGTGCCATCGAGGACGATGGTGACCAGCGCGACGGCGACCAGCGCAAGGCCGAGAAGGCGCAGGAGAAAACGTATCATTGCGGCGGTCCATTCCCCATGAAGGGCGTGATCTGATCTGCCGGAAAGATAGGCGGAGGAGGGGCGCCGGGCAATGACGCTGACGGAATGTTGATAACCGCGTCAAAAAGGAATTTCGGCGCTTGAACTCGATCGCGTGCTGGGTATAGTGCGCGACTTGCGGGCATCAGAAACGGTGGCTGCAAACCGCATTCTGGCAATGCGGTTCGGACCTGCGGGCTCCGGCTTCGACCGGCTCATGAGGACCGAGACTGCGGAGAGGTGGCCGAGTGGTCGAAGGCGCACGCCTGGAAAGTGTGTAGGCGGGTAACCGTCTCGAGGGTTCGAATCCCTCTCTCTCCGCCATTTCGGCATAAAATCGGGAGCACCGCTTCCCGTGCGCTCGACGATGTGACGTCCGGCATCGGTTGGTCGGGCGCCCTGAGTGTGGGGCTTGGGCGAAAGGCTAGCAAGGTCGGCCTCCAGCGCCTTCACGCGGGCGCTGTTGCTGGATCGGGCTATGCCGAGGCGTTGCGGCAGGTGCGTCGTGGGCGAATTCTAGGCTCGTCGCCCACGCATTGCAGTCAGCTATCTCGGTGACTGACCTATCATTATGCTTTGCTCACACTTTCCGGCCCCATTTCCAATGGGTGTTGCAAGCGCGAACTCACTGCAATCCTGTTCCATATATTGATTGTGCCGATGGCAATGGTCAGTTGTGCAATCTCGGTCTCGGAGAACGCGGCTCTGACCACTTCAAACGTGGCATCTGGAATGCCGGTTTGGGCGGCCAGCGTCACACTTTCAGTCCAATCTAGGGCCGCGCGATCCCGGTCGTCGAAGAAGGGGGATTCACGCCATACAGGCAGGAGGTGCAGCATTTGTGGGCTTAGTCCATCAGCCAGTGCCTCCTTCACGTGAAGATCGACGCAGTATGCGCAACCGTTGATCTGCGAGGCGCGCAGCTTAACGAGGTGCAGAAGGCGAGCGGCGATACCCGAGGTCTTCACCGCACTGTCGAGGGCCGCGACGGCACGATAGAGGTCAGGCGCAAGATGGGCGATGTTCATTCTCGGTTGCATGGCAAAGTCCTGTCAGATGAGGGTTGGCGTCGAATCGTGGATATAATATATCCACGATATGAGGGTGCCAACCCAACACCGCGAAAACAGGGGGAAACCCGGTGCGGCGATTGAGCGATGGAGTCGAGGCGGCGCTGCACTGCGCCCTAGCACTTGCCTACCTGCCAGATGGCAAGGTTCTCGCGGGCAAGAGCCTTGCCGAGCTTCATGGAGTTTCCGAGTCCTACCTCCTGAAGCATTTGCGCGCGCTCGCGGCTGCCGGTGTCATTGACGCACTGCCGGGGCCACGGGGGGGATATCGCCTGGCGCGAGAGCCAGCGAGCATAACGTTACTCGATATCGTTGAGGCCATTGACGGGCGTGAACCGGCGTTCGTCTGCCGCGAGCTTCGACGCCGCGGGCCGGGCTATTCTAAAGACCCGTGCGTCTACAAAGCAGACTGCTTCATCAAGTCTCGCATGCTTGCTGCGGAGGACGCCTGGCGGGACGCTTTGCGTGCTCAAACACTCTCTGATCTGGTGAGCGATGGAGAGGCGTTAATCAGCGACCACAACCGGCGGGCAATTGCAGATTTCATCGCGGAATCGCAGCGTTAAACGCGACCCGATGCCATCAGTCAGTGCTTCGTTCCTGCCGGTTTGCCGCGACACCGATGCGACGAAGAAGGCGACCTTCTCGCTGGCCGCTGAAGGCGCCCGGAACCGTCATGGTCTCGGCGGCGATCACGACCATCGGTACGGCCATCTCGGGCGCGAACGGCACCACGGTGGGTCAACACGCCGACCGTGGTCGAGGTCAGGCTCGACACCGACATCCCCGCCGCGACCCAACTCCTGAGCCTTCGCAGTTTCATGAACAACGGCGCGACGGCGGCGGTCGCCTACGATTGCTCGGGGGGGTACGTGGAGACGGATTATTGAGGGCCCGCTGCTCCATTGCCTCGCTGGGCTGAGCGGTGCCCCTCTTCGCATTCGCCTCCCAGCGCAGAGACGGTGACCGTCCTTCGGCTTGACCTCAGGAAATACGGGCGGTCGCTTGGTGACCTTGTCACCCGCCCTCCGCGCGAAGCTGTGTCAAGAGTGCTCCATCAAGCAGGAGCATCGCCATGTCCATGATTCGCAGACCGGCCGACAACTGGGCCCCTCTCTACCTTCTCTCCTCTGTCGGGGCGGGCGGCCTTGCTGTCTCGTTCTTCATGTATCTGCTCTTCTGGGTGCCGCATCCCGGACGCGCCGTTCCGATCTTCGAGGACATCGCCGCAGCATTCGGCAAGGCGTCGCCTCTTCTGGCCACGGCGATCCTCGCCGCGGTGGCCGGCATCGCGATCTTCGGTGCCATGAACCTCTACCTCCTAGTCTGGAACCTCCGCCGCGTCGGCGCCTTCTTGGCGTCCGAAAAGGGACGGATGCTTGCAGGAGCCAACGCCCAGACCCAGATGATGACCCTGCCGCTGGCGCTTGCGATGTCGGTCAACGTCGGCTTCATCCTCGGCCTCGTCTTCGTTCCGGGTCTCTGGTCCGTCGTCGAGTACCTGTTCCCGGCGGCGATGGCCGCGTTCCTTGCCATCGGCGTGCTGGCCTTCCGGCAACTCGGCGGGTTTCTCGCCCGCGTCATCGGTGCCGGCGGTTTCGACTGCAAGGCCAACAATTCCTTCGCCCAGCTGATGCCCGCCTTCGCGCTCGGGATGGTTGGGGTCGGCCTTGCCGCTCCCGGTTCGATGAGCGCGACCGCGCTAACGGCGGGTGCGTCGATCATACTGTCGACCTTCTTCCTCGTCGCCGCCGTCCTGATCGCCGCGGTCGCACTGACCCTCGGCGTCCGCTCGATGCTGGAGAACGGTGTCGCCGTCGAGCAGGCGCCGACGCTCACGATCGTCGTGCCGCTGATGACGGTGCTCGGCATCCTCGTCCTGCGGCAGGATCACGGGCTCCACGTCCATTTCGGGGGACACGGCGGCGCCGGCGACATGCTGGTGACCCTGTCGTGGTTTATCTCGGTCGAAATCCTCTTCGCGCTCTTCGGCCTCACGATCCTGCGCGCGACGGGGTATCTGCGCCGCTTCATCATCGGATCCGAGACCTCGGTCGGCAGCTATGCGCTGATCTGCCCAGGCGTCGCGCTGTCGGTAATGGGGCACTTCTGGATCAACAAGGGCCTCGTCGCGGCCGGGCTGATCGCGAAATTCGGGGTGGCCTACTGGATGCTGACCGGCCTCGCGCTCGCAGTCCAGGCGGCCATGGTCGTGCTACTCCTCGTGCTCAATCGGCGCCACTTCCTCAGCGCGGCCCGGACCCCGGTCGTTCCTGCCGAGTGACTCGGAACCTCGGCCCGGCGCTCTTCATGCGCCGGGCAGGACGGAGATCAGACATGCATTGCGATCTTGATATCCGGGCCCGTCCCGATCCTGCGGTTCTGGAGAACGCCGTGGTCAAGGCGGGTGGCATCGCGCACGTGGCCGAGGCCGGCGCGACAGCCTTTCGCTGGCACGGCTTGCCGGAGGCCTTCGTGCTCCTTCGGTCCGGACGAATCACGGTCCGTTTCCGCACGAAACGGGCCGGCTTGCCATGGGCGGAATGCCGGGCATTCGCGGGGCAGGATTGCATGCCAGTCTCTGCGGCGATCCTGTCCGGCTCCCCGATCACGGTGCAGGCTGTCTGCCTTGAGCCGTCGACCTGGCACGAACTCGAACCGCAGGCCTTCATCCGTCTCGTCGGGGAAGATCCGGCCTTTCGGGCCGCCCTTTTTGCCGGACATGCGGCGCGTCTTCCACGGTTTTTCAGGCGCATCTCCGAAAAGGGCGTCGAGACGACTGACCAGAGGCTCGCGGCATGGCTGATTGCGCAGGGACAGGGCAACCCGATCGTCGCGACACATCGCGAGATCGCCGTGGATCTGGTGACAGCGCGCGAAGTCGTGTCGCGGCGTCTGAAGTGCTTTGCCGACAAGGGGTGGATCCTGCAGGCCAGGGGCCGTATCGAGGTCGTGGCACAGGGGGCCCTCTCGCGTGTTGCGCGAGGCTCGTCAACCTGGTGCGTGTCGGGTAGACAGACAAGGCGCGACATGCGCTGATCGCCATTCAGAACTGACTCGAAATCAATGCCCAGGAAAAAAGCCCCCGAGCATGCTGTGTCCTCACAGCGGCAAAGGGCAAGACAACGCATCATCCTGCCGGTGTCCGGGGACCTGAAGGCCGCCGGGCGTCTTGCCGTGCTCGCGGGGTTGCTCTGGCCGGTTCAGGCCGCCGCCATCGCCTGGGCGGTCTCGGGATGGGTCGAGGGCGAGGTCGAGCCGGCCCACACGCTTGGCGCCGCACTCGCCTTCCTGCTTGCCGGCTTGGTGCGGGCGATCCTCGACCATCGGGCCGGGGCGCTCCTGTTCCGGGCGGCCGATGCGACGATCGCGCGTGAGCGTGCCGCGATGATCCGGCGCGAGGCACGGGCGACCGCCGGGATCGGATCTGCGGCCGTCGCGTCGCTGGTCGTGCAAAAGCTGCCGCTGCTGCAGCCCTGGATCACCCGCTACCATGTAGCGATGATGCGGGTGTCGGTCCTGCCGCTGGTGCTTCTTGCCCTGTCCTTTTCCCTGTCCTGGGTCGTCGGGCTAACGCTGCTGGTCGCCGGGCCGCTGATCCCGGTTTTCATGGCGCTGGTCGGCATGGCCGCCGAAGAGGCGTCGCGGCGGCAGATGGACGAGATCGGCAGCATGAACGACATGCTGATGGACCGGCTTTCCGCACTGACGGACATCCGGCTTCTGGGCGCATCCGAGCGGGCGACGGTCGATTTCGCGGTGCGGGCCGAGGCACTGAGGGTCCGGACCATGGCCGTGCTCCGCATCGCATTTCTCTCCTCGACGGTGCTCGAGCTGTTTTCGGCCATCGGCGTGGCGCTGGTCGCGGTCTTCGTCGGATTCACGCTTCTGGGTGAGATCGGGTTCGGCAGCTGGGGCAGTCCGCTAACGCTCGGCGAGGGGCTGTTCCTCTTGCTGATCGCCCCCGAGTTTTTCCAGCCGCTGCGCGACCTTTCGGCGGCCTGGCACGACCGGGCCGCCGGATATGCCGTAGTTGCCGATCTCGATGCACTCGACGCGGCCGAACGGGCCTCGATGGTCGGGAGCGGCGAAGAGGCCGAACCGCTGGCGGGGGCGTTCTCGCTCCGGACGGAGGCCGCCGTCGCGGCGCTGCCGGGGCGAGAGGTGACGCTGCCGGACATCGTGCTCGGGCCGGGGGACGCGCTGGCCATCATCGGGCCGAGCGGTGCGGGCAAGACCACGGTTCTGGCTGCCATCGCCGGGCTGGTGCCGCTGGCGGCGGGGCGGATTTCCGTTTGCGGCAGCGCGCTGGGAAGCGGGACGGCGGACGGCTGGCGCCGCCGCATCGCTTTCGTCCCGCAGCGGGTGCATTTCGCGGACATGCCGCTGGGCGATTGGCTCGATCCGCGTGGGACTGGCGCCGACCCCTGGGCGGCGCTGCGGCTCGCCGACGCCGAGGGGATCGTGGACCGTCTGCCCGAGGGGCTGGCGACACGGCTGGGCGAGACCGGCGGCGGCGTGTCGGGCGGCGAAGCGCGGCGGTTGATGCTGGCGCGGGCGGTCATGGAAGGCGGCGACCTGATCCTGGCGGACGAGCCGACCGCCGATCTCGATACCGAGACCGCTACCCGGATTATCGCGGCGCTCGACCGCGTCCGGGGCGAAGGACGGGCGATCCTCGTGGCGACCCACGACCCGGCCTTGGCGGCGGTCATGGACAGACAAGTGGCGATGAGCGCATGAGCCAGGTTCTTCGGATCGTTCGCCGTCTTGTCGGTGCCGCGCCCTGGGCCATGGCACGAGGCGCGGCGCTGTCGGTCGTGGTGCTCGTCATGGGCGCGGCGCTTCTGGGCCTTTCCGGCTGGTTCATCACCGCCACAGGCATCGCGGGGCTGGCCGGAGTCGGTATCGCCTTCGACGTTTTTCGTCCCTCGGCCGGGGTGCGCTTCCTTGCGCTCGGCCGGACGGCGGCCCGCTATGGCGAGCGGCTTCTGACCCATGACGCCATTCTGCGGGCGCTGGCGGCGCTGCGGGTGGCGATCCTGCGGCGGCAGGCCGGCCTTGACGCCTGGGCGCTGGCGCGGCTCAGGGGCGAGGCGGTGCTGACCCGGATGATCTCGGACGTGGACGCGCTGGACGGGCTGGTGCTGCGCGTCCTGCTTCCGTCCGCGGCTGCGCTGTTGACTCACAGCGTGGTCTTTGCAGTGCTGGTCTGGCTGGCCGGTCTCCCGGTCGCTTTGGCGATTGCCGGTCTCTATCTGCCCGCGGCCGTCCTCGTGCTCTGGGCGCTCGCGCGGCGGACGCAAGGCCCTTCGGATGCCGCCGAACAAGGAGCCCAGCACCTGCGGCGTGGACTGATCGACATGATCCGCGACCGGGAGGCGCTGATCCTGACGGGCAGGCTCGACGTGCGGGAACGCGACCTAATGGGGCTGGACGCGGCCGTCCGGGCAGAAACGACCGGGCTCGACCGGATCGAGCGTAGCGCCGGCGCCCTGCTGTCCGTCATCGCCACATTGGCGGCCACCGGGGCGTTTCTCGCCGGCGGCTGGATGCTGGCAGAGGGCCGGGTCGACCCAGCGACGGCCGTGATTGGCCTGTTCGTCGCGCTGGCGCTGGCCGAGACGATCCTGCCGCTTCGGCGAGGGTTTGCGGACCTCGGGCGGATAAGCGGTGCGGCGCGGCGTGTGGGCCCGGCAATAGCTGATCTTTCCATCGTCGAGAGACCGCCCCTGAACAATGCGCCCGTTCTGCGGATCACGCGGCCTGACCTGTCCCTCACCCTCGCGCCCGGCGAGGCGCTGGCGCTGACCGGCCCGTCCGGCGCCGGCAAGAGCACGCTGCTTCTGGCCATCGCGGGGCTGTTGCCCGCGGACGGCATCACCATCGGCGGGCGCCCCCCGGATGCCTGGAGCGAGGCGTCCTTCCGCACTCGCGTCGCGCTTCTTCCGCAACGTAGCGCGCTGATCGCCGGCACGATCCGCGAGAACCTATGCCTCGCGGGGGGCTTCAGCGACGCGGAATTCTGGGCCTCGCTGGAGGCGGCCCAGCTCGCGGGCACGATCCGCGCGCGTGGCGGGCTGGACGAACGCCTGGGTGAAGGCGGGCACGGCCTCTCGGGTGGGCAGGCCAGACGCCTGGCGCTGGCGCGCTGCCTGCTGCGCCGACCCGATCTGCTGGTCCTGGACGAGCCGACCGAAGGGCTCGACGATGCCACTGCCGCAGCACTGCTCGGTAGCATCCGCAGGTACCTGCCCCGTGCAGCCATCCTTGTTGCGCTGCATCGCGGTGCCGATCATCCTGTCTTCGACCGGATCTGCCGTCTCGACGGACTTCGGTGACGAAATCACCAAACCGATGACCGTGATGATGCTAATCGGCATTCACGCGCTGACCATTGCGAGTCGCCGGGCGACTGCGCTCTGCGCAATAGAATAGGAGATCACGACATGGAGCTCGATATTGTCGAGCTGTCACGCCTGCAATTCGCGATGACGGCGATGTATCACTTCCTCTTCGTGCCGCTGACGCTGGGCCTGTCGATCCTCGTCGCGATCATGGAGACCGTCTACGTCATGACGGGCCGGCCCATCTGGCGGCAGATGACGAAATTCTGGGGCACGCTCTTCGGCATCAACTTCGTGCTGGGCGTCGCCACCGGCATCACCATGGAATTCCAGTTCGGCATGAACTGGAGCTATTACAGCCATTACGTCGGCGACATCTTCGGCGCGCCGCTGGCCATCGAGGGCCTGATGGCCTTCTTCCTGGAAGCGACCTTCGTGGGCCTCTTCTTCTTCGGCTGGGATAAGCTGAGCCGGGTCCAGCATCTCGTTGTCACCTGGCTGGTCGCGATCGGCTCGAACTTCTCGGCGCTCTGGATCCTCATCGCCAACGGCTGGATGCAGAACCCGGTGGGCGCCTCGTTCAACCCCGACACGATGCGGATGGAGATGGACAGCTTCTTCGAGGTGCTGTTCAACGAGGTCGCGCAGGCCAAGTTCGTCCATACCGTCAGCGCGGGCTATGTCACCGCCTCGGTCTTCGTGCTTGGCGTCTCGGCCTGGTATCTGCTCAAGAACCGCCACACGGCTCTGGCCCGCCGCTCGATCACCGTCGCCGCCGCCTTCGGCCTGGCCTCGGCCCTGTCGGTCGTCGTGCTCGGCGATGAAAGCGGCTACTCGGCCAGCCACACGCAGCGGATGAAGCTTGCCGCGATGGAAGGCATGTGGGAAACCCATCCGGCGCCTGCGCCTTTCACCGCCTTCGGCATTCCCGACGTCGAAGCCCGCGAGACGCATTACGCGGTCGAGATCCCCTGGGTGATGGGCCTGATCGGCACCCGGTCGCTGGCCAGCGAAATCCCCGGCATCAACGATCTTGTCGACGAGGCCGAGGTGCGCATCCGCTCGGGCATCGTCGCCTATGACGCGCTGATGACGATCCGCGAGCAGCGGGGCGACACCCCTGCCAAGGTGCGCGAGACGTTCGAGGCCCATTCTGACAACCTCGGCTTCGCCTTCCTGCTCCTGCGCTACATGGACGATCCGCGCGATGCGACGCCCGAGCAGATCGCGATGACGGCGACCGATACGATCCCGGGCGTCCTGCCGCTGTTCTGGGCCTTCCGGGTGATGGTCGGCCTCGGCTTCGCCTTCATCGGCGTGATGGTCTATTTCTTCTGGCGGTCGTCCTTCAGGCAGCAGAGCTATCCGCGCTGGGCCTTGCGGCTTGCCGTGGCGATCATCCCGGCGCCTTGGATCGCGGCCGAGCTCGGCTGGTTCGTGGCCGAATACGGTCGCCAGCCCTGGACGGTGGACGGCGTTCTGCCCACCGCGCTGTCGGTCAGCCACCTCAGCGTGCAGGACCTGCTGCTGACGCTGGCGGGCTTCGTGACCATCTACACCATCCTCTTCATCGTCGAGATGGGCCTGATGCTGAAATACATCCGCAAGGGCCCGTTCCAGGATGTCGAGGAAACCGAAGCCTGGGAGGCGCGGCACGAACATCGTCTGCGCACCCATGACGGACAGGGCCCCTTCGCCCCGGCCGGCGCCCGCGCCGCCTCGGCGGTGGACGACGGCTTCTCCGGTTCCAAGCCCACGCCTGCGGAGTAACGGACATGATCCTCTATGAACTTATCTCCTACGACGTCCTGCGGGTCATCTGGTGGCTTCTGCTCGGCGTGCTGCTGATCGGCTTCGCGCTGACCGACGGTTTCGACATGGGGGTTGGCGCGCTTCTACCCTTCGTAGGCAAGACCGACATCGAGCGGCGCGTGGCCATCAACACCGTGGGGCCGGTCTGGGAAGGCAACCAGGTCTGGTTCATCCTCGGCGGTGGCGCGATCTTCGCCGCCTGGCCGCCGCTCTATGCGGTCAGCTTCTCTGGCTTCTACCTCGCCATGTTTGCCGTCCTCGCGGCCCTGATCCTGCGCCCGGTGGCGTTCAAATATCGTTCCAAGCGCGACAGTGCGGCCTGGCGTTCGGGCTGGGATTGGGCGCTGTTCGTCGGCGGAGCGGTTCCCGCGCTGATCTTCGGCGTGGCGGTCGGCAACGTCCTGCAGGGCGTGCCGTTCGAGCTGACGCCGGACCTCTTCTCGCGCTACGAGGGCAGCTACTACGGTAAGTTCTTCGGCCTCCTGAACCCCTTCGCCCTTCTGACCGGCGTAGTTTCTCTGGCTATGCTTGTGACGCACGGCGCCGCCTGGCTGTCCCTTAAGGCCGAGGGGCCGGTCGCGGCACGGGCGCGGGCCATCGGGTCCGTCACCGGACTCGTGACAATCGGCGGCTACGTGCTTGCCGGCCTCTGGCTCGCCCTCGGGATTGATGGCTATGCCATCGTCGGCGACGTGATCACCGACGGGCCGTCGAACCCGCTCTATTCGGACGTCGAGCGCACGGGGTCGTGGCTGTCAGCCTATACGGCGCGTCCCTGGATCGCCATCGCGCCGATCCTGGCGCTGGTGGGCATGAGCCTTGCCGTGATGGGGCTGCGGGCGGGACGCGAGGTCTCGACGCTGCTCTGGTCCAAGCTCGGCATCTTCGGCGCAATCTCCAGCGTCGGGCTCACGATGTTTCCCTTCATCCTGCCCTCGTCGCTCGACCCGCGCTCGTCGCTGACGGTCTGGGACGCGTCGTCCTCGCATCAGACGCTTTTCATCATGCTTGTGGTGACTGCGATCTTCATGCCCTTGATCCTCGCCTACACCGCCTGGGTCTACAAAGTGCTCTGGGGCAAGGTGACCGAGAAAGACGTCACCGGCAATTCGCACACCGTCTACTGAGAGAGGGGAACCCGATGTGGTATTTCGCTTGGCTTCTAGGCCTGCCGCTCGCCGCCATCTTCGCCGTGATGAACGCCATGTGGCTGGAGTTGCAGCGCGACCGGGTGCTTGCCGATGAACACGAAGACCGCCCGCTCGCGGTCAGGGACTGAACAGACGGGCCGGTCCGAAGGGGCCGGCCCGGTCTTCTGCAGCGGCATTCGACACGGCCGCAAGTTGGAAAGGGCGCAACCGATCATGACCTGCAGGGAAAAATAGCACGACATGCGGGGCGAACTCCGCGCGCTCTACAAGGCTGTCCCGGAAGCCGCCTAGGCCTTCGGCGAACTGGGCAAGGCCGTCAAGGACACTGGTGTTCTCGGTCACAAGGAAAAGGATCTGGTTGTCATCGGCATGGCCGTAGTCCTGCGCTGCGAGCCCTGCATCACGACCCATGTCGATGCCCTACGAGGGGCGGGGCGACCCGCGAGGAGCTGGCCGGCGTGATCGCCATGGCGATCCAGATGAGCGCAGGGCCGAGGCTCATGTATGGCGCGAAGGCGCTGGCCCGTTGGGACGAGTTTTCCGCCGAGGGATGATCTTTCGCTGCCGGCCCGTTCGGTGACCAAGTCACCGTTCCGCAACCCGGACCGAGATAGACTATCGCATACAGAATCGGCAGCTGACTCGCGTATCCCATGCGGTGCCTGCCCCGGCGCATGTAAGGAGGAGCCGCCATGAAACGTAGAGACTTCCTGTCCTTGGCCGCGCTCGGTGCCGCTGCAGCGGCTGCTCCACTGCGCCGGGCAGACGCCGCGCCCAAACCAGTCGCGACCTCGGCCCATATCGTCATCGTCGGGGCCGGGGCGGGTGGAACGGCACTTGCCAACCGACTTGTCCGTCGTCTGGACGGCGCGCGGATCACGATCATCGACCCGCGGACGACTCATATCTACCAGCCGGGCCTGACGCTGGTCGCGACGGGTCTGAAGCCTGCAGACTACGTCATCTCGGACGAGGCTCGCTGGCTTCCCAACGGCGTGGAGTGGATCCAGAGCCGCGTCGCTGCGGTCGACGCCGAGGCGGAGACCGTCTCGACCGAGGATGGGACCGATATCGCCTATGACTGGCTCGTGCTGGCTCCCGGACTTGTGCTCGACTATGGCGCGATCTCGGGTTTCAGCGAGGATCTGATCGGCACAAACGGCATCGGCGCGCTTTATGGTGGTCCTGACGCGGCCGCGCGGACCTGGGCCGCGGCGCAGCGCTTTACCGAAGAGGGTGGGCGCGGAGTCTTCACCCGGCCAGCGACCGAGATGAAATGCGCGGGCGCGCCGCTCAAGCACACCTTCCTGATCGACGACATCGCCCGCCGCGCGGGCAACAGCGACAAGCTAGAGATGCTCTATGCCGCGCAGAACGACACACTCTTCGGTGTGCCAATCGTCAGCGAGAAGGTGCGGATGCTGTTCGAGGATCGCGGGATTGAGCCGGTTTATTCGCATGTCCTGAGCGCCATTGATCCGGGCGCAAAGCGCGCCACCTTCGCGACACCAGAGGGCAGCGCCGAGATCGACTACGACTACATCCACGTCATCCCGCCGCAGCGCGCGCCGGATTTCATCCGCTCCTCTGGCCTGTCCTGGGCAGACAAATGGACCGATCAGGGCTGGGTCGAGGTCGACATGGCGACACTGCGTCACCTGCGCTATCCCGAAATCTTTGCGCTTGGCGATGTGGCCGGCGTGCCAAAGGGCAAGACCGCCGCTTCGGTCAAATGGCAGGTGTCTGTGGTCGAGGATCATCTTGTCGCGGCAATAGACGGGCGCGAAGGGACCGAGACCTATGACGGCTACACCTCTTGCCCGCTGATCACCCGCATCGGTCGGGCGATGCTGGTCGAATTCGACTATCACGACAACCTTGTTCCCAGCTTCCCCGGCATGATCGCCCCGCTGGAGGAACTCTGGATCAGCTGGCTGATGAAGGAGGTGGCGCTGAAGGCCACCTACAACGCCATGCTGCGTGGCGATGCCTGAGGAGGACGCGAGATGAAAGATCTGACCTTCCAGACCCTGATCGCCGTCTTCGAGGAAATCTTCGGCAGATGGCTGTTCTGGGCGATGGTGGCGGCGGCGGTTCTGGTCACACTGGCCTATATCTATGTCTTGATCCGTGACCGTTCCGTCAGTTGGCGGAAGTTTCTTCTGGCGCAACTCTCGATGCCTGTCGGCGCCGTCGCCGCCGTCTGGTTCGTGATGGCGATGACTCATTCGCACCTTTCGGATATCGGCGGACCGGTCGACGTGATCGTGTTTCTCGGTGTGGCCGTGGCAGGCGCGGTTGGAATGGCGATCTTTGTCTATACCGTCGAGGCGCTGCTGGGCAGTGACCGAACCAAGGGCGATAGGGCCTGATTGAAGATGGGGCCTCGCGTCCGGCCGGGCCCCGCAAAAGAAGGAGAAAGAGAATGTCCAACGAAAAGATCGTCGAATACCTGCAACGTGCGTTGAAGATGGAACTGAGTGCCGCGCATCAGTATCAGCTTCACGCCCATACGCTGGACGATTGGGGGCTGACGAAACTCGCCGCGCAGATGCGCGAGGAGATGACCGAGGAGTTGGGCCATTCCGACATGTTCATCGAACGGCTCATGTTCCTGAAGGCGGCGCCGGATATGGGTTTCGACGCGACCCCGAAAAAGGCCGAAACCCTGCCGGCGATGTTCAAGGCCGATCTGGCTGACGAAGAAGAGGCCATCGACTATTATACAAAAGCTGCACAGCATGCGGCCGAAATCGGCGATATCGGGACCCGCACATTGTTTGAGAAAATCGTGCTGGACGAGGAAGGTCACAAATCCTGGCTGGAACTTCAGCTTGACCTGATCGAACGGCTTGGCGAAAAAACATACAGTTCCAAGCTGGTTTCCTTCGGTCACGATGAAGACGACTAGGGAAATACGACAATGACGGTCGTGGCTGAAACACCCCCGGAGCCGGCACGGCTGGAGCACTTTCCGATCAGCTTCTTCGGAATGGCGATGGGGCTGTTCGGCCTGACGCTTGCGCTTCGCGCGGGCGGATGGACGGCAGCCTCGGCTGCGACTGGCTGGGTGTCACTTGCGGTGCTGATCCTGCTGGGGGCTCTCTACGCGGCGAAGGCCGTGCGCCACCCTTCTGCCGTCGCGGAGGAATGGAACCATCCTGTCCGGCTGGCTTTCTTCCCCGCCATCTCGATTTCTGTGCTGCTGCTGGCGACCTTCCTACGCGATCTGGCGCCCGGTGCGGCCCAGGTTGTGTGGGTCGTGGGTGCTGCCGTTCAAGGTGTTCTGACGCTCGTCGTCATCACCACCTGGATTTCGCACCGCGCATTCGGGCCAGGACAGCTTTCGCCGGCCTGGTTTATTCCCGCTGTCGGGAACGTTGTCGTACCGCTCGCCGGGGCACCGCTTGGCCATATCGAGATCAGCTGGTATTTTTTCTCGGTCGGTCTGGTCTTTTGGCTTGTCCTGCTGACGCTGGTCTTCAATCGCCTGATCTTTCACGATCCGCTGCCGGGCAAGCTGCGGCCGACCCTCGTGATCCTCGTCGCGCCGCCGGCGGTCGCTTTCCTCGCCTGGCTTCAGTTAAACGGCGGCCAGATCGATGCCACCGCCCGGATCCTCCTGGACGTAGCGTACTTCTTCACCCTGCTCGTTGCAATCCAGGTCCCGGCGCTGCTGCGGCTACCCTTCGCGCTGTCCTTCTGGGCGCTGTCATTCCCGCTCGCCGCCGTGACGATCGCCAGCTTTCGCTTCGCAGAGAAGATGGGCTCTGCAGTGCATTCTGTTATCGGGCAGACCCTGCTGGCGGTGCTTGCCGTTACCATTGCGGGCCTGCTGTTGCGCACGATCCGTGCCGCGATGGCGCGCGAGATCTGTCAGCCAGAGGGCTGATCCGAGCGCTCCCGGAGTGACCGGCGTGCCTCGATCAGCGCATCGGCGATCCTGTGGTAGGTTGCGGCTTGTGCGGACGATGCCCGCCAGGCCAGCGCGATCCGACGCGGACAGGCGTCGGGAAGGGCACGCAATTCCAGCGCATGGCCCCGCGCGGCCCCTGCGTCCAGCGCGAGCTCCGGCAGGAGCGTGATGCCAAGTCCCTCCTCGACCATGGCAATCAGGGTCGGCAGCGACGTAGCCGCGAAACTCTGATCCTCGTCGAGCCTCACCTCGGGAAAGCTCGACAGGGCGTGGCGCTGCAGGCAATGGCCTGACTCCAGCAGCAGCAGCGCGCGGGAGGCCAGGTCCGTGCCTTTGACCGCAGGCGCGCAGGCCAGCGGATCGGTCGGTGGCGCGGCAAGGCGATAGCCGTCCAGAAACAGCTCCTCGGTGACGACCTGGGCGGGGAGCGCGTAAGGCAAGGCGATCAGGATCAGATCAAGCCGGCCCTCCACAAGCCCGAAGATGAGGGCTTCGGTCAACTCTTCCCGCAGATAGAATGCCGCACCCGGAAAAGCGGCCCGCAGAAGCGGCATTGCCCGCGGCATCAGGAAGGGGCCAATCGTCGGTATCGTGCCGAACCGGATATGGGTCGCCCCCGTGGCGTCCTGTCTGGCGCGATCCTCGAAATCCTCGACCCGGGCCAAGATGTCCCGCGCCCGCGCTGCTAGATCGGTGCCAAGCGGGGTCATCAGAACGGAGTGCTTCGTCCGCTCGGCAACCTGTATGCCCAAGCGCTCTTCAAGCTCCTTCAGGCCGGTCGACAGGGTGGATTGCGTGACATGACAAAGATCGGCCGCACGGGAAAAATTGCCGGTGGCGTCGAGCGCGGTCAGGAAGCGAAGCTGGCGGAGTGTGGTCATGGTGATTGATTTATTCGATCACCAGTTATGATACAATCAATTTCCAAGATTTCACGAGCCGGGGTATCGAAAGCCATCACTTGGCAAAGGAGCCTCAGGAATGACCGTCGAAGCGACCATGACCACCCCCACCGGCCTGCCGCGCCTGAACGAACCGGCACCGGCCTTCACCGCTCTGACCACCCACGGCACGAAGTCGCTCGCCGACTATCGAGGCAAGTGGCTGATCCTCTTCTCCCATCCGGCCGATTTCACACCGGTCTGCACCACCGAGTTCACCGCCTTCGCCCGCCGCGCCGACGATTTCGCCGCGCTCGATACCGAGCTTCTGGGCCTCTCGATCGACAGCCACTATGCGCACATCGCCTGGGTTCGCTCGATTAAGGAGACCTTCGGCGTCGACATCCCGTTCCCGATCATCGCCGACCTCGACATGAAGGTGGCGCAGGCCTACGGCATGATCCAGCCGGGCGCATCCGACACCCAGGCAGTCCGCGCCACCTTCGTCATCGACCCCGAAGGCGTTCTGCGTGCCATGGTCTATTACCCGATGACCAACGGCCGCTCGGTCGATGAATTCCTGCGTCTCGTGCGGGCGTTGCAGACCTCGGTCAAGCACAAGGTGGCAACGCCCGAGAACTGGCACCCCGGCGAGGACGTGATTGTGCCGACGCCGCAGACGACCGACGCGGCCGAGGCGCGGATGCACGAAGGCCTCCAGACGAAGGACTGGTATTTCTCAACTCGCGCACTTTGATGATATGCGTTCCAGCGTATCTCGAATGCGCTGGAACGTCTTTGCCCGGACTGGAGACTTCGAATGACGCCTGATGCTGACTGGATCGATCGCTTTATCGGCCTGAAGAAATTGCCGGCCGAGATCCGCGCCGATCTCGTCGCGGGAAGTCAGGTGGTGTCTCTGCCCACGGGAACGCCGGTCTTCGCGCCAGGGCAGTCGGCCGACAATCTGCTTCTGCTGCTCGATGGAACGGTCCGGGTGCAGCAGAAGTCCGAGACCGGGCGCGAGATCTTCCTCTATCGCGTCCATGCCGGCGAGAGCTGCGTGCTGACGACGGCCTGCATGCTTGCGTTCGAGGAATATTCGGCGGACGGTCTCGCGGAGACGGATGTCACCGCCGTGGCAATTCCCCGGACGACCTTCGACGCGCTGGTGGCGCGGTCGCCGGTGTTCCGCCAGTTCGTGTTCACCTCCTATTCGCGGCGGATCATCGATCTGTTCACGCTGATTGATGACATCGTCTTTCAGAAGATGGATGTGCGACTGGCCTCGCGGCTCCTGGAACTCGCCGATGACGCACAGGTCGTGCATGCCACCCATGCCACCCTCGGTACCGAACTCGGCACCGCGCGCGAGGTCATCTCGCGCACGCTGGCCGAATTCCAGCGCCGCGGTTGGGTCGAACAATCGCGCGGGGAGGTGCGCCTGATCGGGCGACCAGGTCTGGAGCGGCTGGTGCGTTCCGCGGGCTGATCCATGGCAGAGATTGTCTCCCGCAACGCTGGCAGTGGTCATTCGGAGGTTGGCGGCTGAAGTGGGAGAGCCATATTGAGGTCGTGACACTCCTGGCCTGGCGTCCGGGCGAGTTGTGCCCGGAGGAACCCTGTCCGACGCTGGATCCCAGATGGCTCGCTTCGACGCCAGGGCATGTGCCGGTATCGGCGCAAATTGCGGTCGAGATGGATGCCGGCGATCCTCGGCTTTTGTCCCGGCTGGATGAGATCTTCACCGATCCGACATCGGCCACGGCGCATCGGCCGGATGGTGCAGCGGCTCTGCGAGATCGAAACCTGTCGTGCGCTCGCCATGCTTGGCGCTCTTGCGCTCGCGGGAACTCGGTCCCGAGTTTGAGCAAGTCGAATCTGATCTATCCCGTCTGTCGCAGGACATGACCCGGGGGCTCCGTCGGTCGAGAGGCTTGAGGCACTGCTCGCCGTCGCCGGCCGGGTCGAGGCCCTGTCCAGCCGTTCGATGTTCGGTTTTCGGCGAGTGCTGCCTATGAGGGGCTGGTGGCGGACAGGATCGGGGGCCTGCGCGAGCGAAGGTTCCAGGGGCGCCAGACCTTCGAGGAATTCATGACGCACCGCTTCGACCCGGCAATACGGACCACCGCATCGACACGCGCGCCGACTTGTCGCGCAAGCTTCAGCATACCGTCGAGGGAGTGAGCATCATCGCCATCGCCTATTATGTGACCGGACTTGCGCTTCATGTAGCGGGTTCGGTGATCTAGGCGCGGCATCTGCCGAAGTCCTGGGTTGCCGCGGCGCTCGTGCCACTCGTGCTGCTGGCGACCTGGGGCGGCCTCGCCCGGCTCCGTCGCGGGGGGCACTGAGCGGCTTGCCGTCCGCTCTCGGCACCTCGTGGCATGCTGCGGCGCCGGTGATGAAGTCACCAAAGCCTTTTGGCATGTCATGCGATTGTCTCTCGAGCGATTCTGCTAGGGAGCCAAAAATGACCCTCAACATGGGAAAGATCGACCGGGGCCTGCGCCTCGTGGTGGCCGCAGCCCTTGTATACGCTGCCTTCGCCACCGGAATCTTCGGTGCCGGCGTGCTGTTCTGGGTCGCGCTTGCCATCGCAGCCGTCTTCGCGGTCACGGCACTGATCGGGAACTGCCCGCTCTACAGCATCATCGGCATCCGCACCTGCCGGGTGGCGCGGTGATGCAGACGGCGTTCACCCCCACCACGGCCCTCATTGCGGGCATCTTGCTTGCCCGCTTCATCCGGAATTCTGCTGCGCCCAAGGCGGCGCGAGCCTGACCTGAACGAAAAAGTGGAGACATGACGTGCAATTCCATCCGGCGTCCAGCAATCCCGGCAACCCCAACGTGGCCGCCTTCTACGAAGAAGCCAGCGGTTCCTGGCAATACGTGGCCTGGTGCCCCGATACCCGCAAGGCCGTCATCATCGATCCGGTGATGGATTTCGACCCGGCCGCCGGGGCGACCTGGACATACAGCGCCGACGAGATGCTGGCCTATGTGAAGGCCGAGGGCCTCGATGTGGAATGGGTGCTCGACACCCATCCCCATGCCGACCATTTTTCCTCGGCCCGCTACATCAAGGAACAACTGGGCGGCACGCCGCAACAGGCGATAGGCAAACTTGTCCTGAAGGTACAGGATATCTGGTCAGACAAATACGCCGACGACAGCCTGAAGGGGCACCCGGAATTCTGGGACCGACTTTTCGAAGCGGGTGACAGCTTCACCGTCGGGACCTGCAATGTGGGGGTCACTCTTTCCACAGGGCACACCCTGGCCTCCATCACCTACAAGATGGGCGATGCGATCTTTGCCCACGACACCTTCATGGTGCCCGACAGCGGCACCTCGCGCTGTGATTTCCCCGGCGGTTCTTCGGCCGAGATGTGGGATTCGCTTCAGGCGATGCTGGCGCATCCCGGCGACACCCGTATCTTCGTCGGGCATGACTATCGCAAGGGCGGTCGCGAAGAGGCCTGCATGGCCACGGTTGCCGAGCACAAGGCCAATAATATCCATGTGCGCGACGGGATCAGCCGCGAGGAATTCATGGCCGCCCGCGACGAACGCGATGCCACGCTGCCCTTGCCGGACAGGATGCTCTTTGCGCTGCAGGTCAATATCCGCGGCGGGCGCCTGCCCGAGCCGGACAGCCACGGCCGCGCGGTGCTGCGCGTGCCTCTGAACCGCTTCACGTCCAAGCGGGAGCGCAGCTTCGACGCCGACAGTATCCAGTCCGTCGCCGAATAGCATCCATCACCGAAGGGCCCGCGCCGCGATGATCGCGGCGCGGGCCCTTGCAGCGCGGCCGGACAACGCCCGGGGCATCACCAATGGCGGCCGCACACCCACGGATACGGGCGACGCAAGCTTCGACGTCGTCATCCTCGACGGATGCCGGGTGGTGAAATACGGCCGCCTCGTCGTCGGCCCGGGGCTTCAGCTCGACCGGGCCCAGGTCGAGGAGCTGGTCGAAACGCTGGGCCGCAACGGCGTCACCTCGAACTACCGTACGACCTTGCGCCCTACACCTGGGAACTGGTTCAGGGACTGAAGTGCGGGCGGGCCCTGTTCACCCAGCCTTCGATGCCCATCGCTGCGATGTCTATTTCGGCGATGCCTCGGCGCTCTATGCCCAGCGTCTTTTGCTCACCAATCCGGATCGCTTTGTCGTGCTGCCCGAGGTCATCTCCAAGGAACCTCTCGGTCCGGCCGTGCGCCAGGGCGATGAACAGTGGTTCAAGATCATGCGCTGGACGCTCTTCGCGCTGATCGAGGGGGAGGAAATGGGGATCACCGAAAAGAACGCGGCCACTCTCAGTGAAAACGGGACTGCCTCCCAGAAGCGCTTCCTCGGCGTCGGGAGCGGCGCGAGCACGACGATGGGCCTCGATCCCAAGTGGACCTACCGGGTGCTGTCGACAGTCGGCAACTACGGCGAGATCTTCGAACGTCACCTCGGCAAGGAAAGCCCCTTGAAGATTGATCGCGGCCTCAACCGGGTGTGGAGCAACGGCGGTCTGATGTACGCACCGCCAGCGCGATGAAACCCCGTCGTCGTGGGGCTTGCTCCACGGCGCTCAGGCCACGCAGGCGGCCTCTCGCCAAGATCGGTTTGCATCCGGGCGCCGGGCCGGGTAAGCGGTCGGAGCGGATGTCTCTCAAGGTTGAATCATGCTGTCCTGGATGGTGATTGTCGCAGCCGGCTTTCTGGCGGGCTGTCTGAATGCGCTTGCGGGCGGCGGAACCTTTCTGACCTTTCCAGCGCTGGTCTGGTTCGGTCTGCCGCCGGTGATGGCCAATGCGACGGCGACGGTCGCCGCCCTGCCGGGCTACATCGGCGCGGCCCATGCCTTTCGCGCCAGCTTGCGCGCCGAAGGGGCGCTGGGCCTGCGGGCCTATCTGCTGGTGGCCGCACTCGGCGGGGTCATCGGTGCGCTTCTGCTGCTCGTCACGCCATCGTCGGTGTTCTCCGGCATCGTCCCCTGGATGCTGCTTTTGGCCACCGTGCTGTTCGCCGCCGGGCCGCGCCTTGTCGTCATCCTGCGGCGCGGCGACAGGCCAGGGCCGGGGCGGGCGGCGACCCTGATGGCGATGCTGGCCGTTTGCATCTACGGCGGGTATTTCAACGGCGGCCTCGGCATCCTGTTGCTTGCTGCCTTCGGTCTCGTCGGCTTTCACGACCTCAACGGCATGAACGGGCTGAAGAACCTCTTGTCGGCGATCCTGTCGCTGCTGTCGGTGATGACCTTCGCCATCGGCGGCATCGTCTCCTGGCCCGAAGCGCTGGTGATGTCGGTGGCGGCGCTCACCGGCGGCTATGCGGGCGCCTGGGCGGCGCGCCACTGGCTGTCACCGGCAGCCATTCGCTGGTTCGTCATTTTCGTCGGCGTGGTGATGACGGCCCTGTTCTTCTGGAAGGGCGCGTAACGCGCCTATCGGTCGTCTGCATTCTGGCGGCGCGCCAACCGCACCTCCAGCAGCGTCGCGCCGGCCTCAAGCTCAAGGCGGCCTGAGCCGAAGAGCGCTGTCGCGCCCGCCGGAACCGCCTTGCCATCGAGACGCGCCGTTCCCGTCGTCACATGGATCATCCGCTGGATGCCGGCACGCGCCGGGTAGGCGAGCTCCAGCGCGCCATGCAGCGGGGTGACGCGGGCGTCGATAGCTCTCTCGCGAAAGATCAGGTTGAAATTGTGCACTGGCCCGTTCGGTAGCCGTCCCATGATGGGGCGCGTGCCGGAAAAGGCCACAGGCTCCAGCGGTCTTGCCTGAAGCGTTTCCTGCGGGGCTTCCAGCGTCATGCCATCGCCTGCCACCACGGTCAGGATGCGGGACATGGCGGGAAACTCCGAGAACGGCCCCTCCCGGTCCACATCCGCCAGGCTGAGCCGCCACAAGACGCCTTCCGCATCGCTGTCCGCCGCAATTTCCCGGGTGATGCCGCCGCCATTGACCCAGGCGACCGGGCGCAGGGCTTCGGCCAGGATGATGCGGAGCGGGGCGTCGGTCATGAGTGGTGTCCGGTCTGGTTTGTAATGGGCGAGAGCGCTTTGTCGCTGCGGCGTGCGGCGCTGTTATGGCCCAGCCGGCGACAAGGGATCAATTGTCGCATTGCCGATGATGGCAAGATGTATATGTTAGTGAGTGCTTACTAACTTGAGGCGGCAAATGACCATTCGCAAGCCTGCGGAACAGCGCAAGACGGAGATCATCGACGCGGCGCTTGGTCTGGCCGACGCGCTCGGGCCGGACCGGCTGACCACCGAGGCGATCGCCGAAAAGGTCGGACTGACCCAGCCGGGCATCTTCCGTCATTTCCCCACCAAGCAGGCGATCTGGGTCGGGGTGGCGGAGCGGATCGCGCAGCTCATGGGCGAGGGCTGGCAGGCGGCGCTTGCGAACCGGGAGGATCCGGCGGGGCGGCTGGAGGCGCTGGTGCTGACCCAATTCCGCATCATCCAGACGACGCCAGCCATTCCGGCAATCCTGTTTTCCCGCGAGCTGCACGCGGAAAACGACATGTTGCGCCAGACCTTCCTGGGGCTGATGCGCAAGTTCCAGACGGCCCTCACGGCGGAGTTTCAGCGCGGCCAGGCCAGCGGGCGTTTCCGCCCCGACCTTGAGGCTGGCGATGCCGCGTTGATGCTGATCGGTCTCATTCAGGGAGTGGCCATCCGCTGGTCGCTGGGGGGGCGGACCCGGCCGCTGGCCGAGGAGGGCGGGCGGCTGCTCGCGGCCCACCTGCGCCTGTTTGCGGCTGGCGCGTTGGACATGTTGAATACGGAGACGATGGAATGACCAAGCGACGGGTTTCCACCCTGATCGGCGTGCTGCTGCTGGCCGGGCTGGTGACGGGGGCGTATCTGTTCGTCCAGCACCGGCCGCTGTCCGTGCCGGTGGTGGCGCAGGAAACGGATGTCGACATTCGCGTCTTCGGACTGGGCACGGTCGAGGCGCGGGTGGTGTCCGAGATTGGCTTTGAGGTCAGCGCCGCCCTGACCGAGCTGCGCGCCGACCATGGCGATGCGGTGTCAAAGGGCGCTGTCCTGGCTCGGCTGCAGGACAGCGAGCAGCAGGCGCGGGTTCGGCGGGCGGAAGCAGCGGTGCTGGCGGCCTCTGTCACCATTCGCAAGGCCGAGGCCAATGTGGATCGCGCCCGTTCGGTTCTGGAGCAGACCCGGCAGGTGAACCAGCGCCGCAAGGCGCTGGTCGGCAGCAATGTGGTCTCGCAGCAACAGGCCGATGAAAGCCAGCGCGATGAGGAGGTGGCGGCGGCGGAGCTGTCGGTGGCCCGCAGCGAGGTCGAGGTGGCCAAGGCGCAGTTGGCCGATGCGGAGGCGGCGCTCTCCTATGAACGGACGGTGCTTGGCCAGCATACGCTGACCGCCCCCTTCGATGCGGTGATCGTCCGGCGCCACCGCGAGCCCGGTGCCGTCGTGCGCGAAGGCGAGGCGATCTTCACCCTGATGGCGCCGGAGACCGTGTGGACGCTCGCCTATGTGGATGAAGCGCGCGCCGGTGCCATTGAGCTCGGCCAGCCGGCGGAGGTGCGCTTGCGCTCCCTGCCTCATGATGTCTTCCCGGCAAAGGTGGCGCGGATCGGCATCGAAAGCGACCGGGTCAACGAGGAGCGCCGGGTCTGGGTCAGTTGCCAGCAATGCCCGCCGCGCGCCTTTCTCGGCGAACAGGCGGAAGTGCGCATCACCGTTGCCCGGCTGGAGAGTGCGCTGATGGTGCCGGAGGCGGCGGTGGCCGGGTTCGATGGCCACACCGGCCGGGTCTGGACCGTGGAGGACGGCCGGTTTCAGCGCCGGGCGCTGGTCTTCGGCCACCGCAGCGAGGATGCCCGGCTTGAGGTAACCGGCGGTCTGCCGGAGGGCGCGCGCATCGTCAGCGGCACCGTGCCGGGGCTGCGCGAAGGCCGCCTGGCCCGGGTGAGCGATGGGGCCGCGCCATGAACCTTGCCTATCGGGATGTGCGCCACAACCTGTTCCGCTTCCTCCTGACCTGCTTCGGCCTCAGCCTGCTGATGGCCGTGGTGCTGTCGATGATCGGCATCTACAACGGCTTGGTGGTCGATGCCCTGACCATCGCCCGCGCCCCTGGCGCCGATGTCTGGGTGGTGGAGGAGGGCACGCGCGGCCCCTTCGCCGAGGCCTCGCGCATTCCCGCCGACACCCGCGAATCGGTCGCCCGGCTGCATGGGGTGACGGCGGCGGGCAGCGTCACATATCAGACGGCGGAGGCCGACTTCGCTGGCGGCAAGCTGCGGCTCTATGTGGTCGGCCACGAGCCGGGACGGCCGGGCGCGCCGAAGGATCTGGTCGCCGGCCGGCCGATTGCCCGCAGCCACTATGAACTGGTGGCCGATACCCGCACGAAGCTGGAACTGGGTGATCGGCTGCGGTTGGGGCGCAATTCCTTCCAGGTGGTCGGGCTCGTCCGGAACCATGTCAATTCAGGCGGCGATCCGGCGGTCTACATCACCTTGAGCGACGCCCAGACCCTGCAATTCGAGCTGGCGCCGCCGGCCGCGCGGTTGAGGATCGCCCGGGGCGGATCGGTGGAAGGCACCGACACGGTCAACGCGGTGATCGCCCGGGTGGATCCCAACATCTCCGCCGATGCGGTTGCCGACACTGTGCGCCGCTGGAAGCATCTGGCGGCAATGAGCCAGGCGGGGCAGGAAAACCTTCTCACCCGCTCGGTGGTGGATCGCGCCCGGCGGCAGATCGGCCTGTTCATGGCGATTCTGCTGACCGTCTCGGCGGTGGTGATTGCCCTCATCATCTACACCATGACCATGGAAAAGCTGAAGCAGATCGCGACTTTGAAGCTGATCGGCGCGCCGGACCGCACCATCGTCGGTCTGATCGTCCAGCAGGCGCTGGCGCTGGGCGGCATCGGCTGGGCCTTCGGCCTCGGCGTCGTCATGTTGGTCAAGGATTACTTCCCGCGCCGGGTGGTGCTGGAGCCGGAGAACGCGCTTGTGCTCGCCGGGATCATCGCCGCCGTCTGCATTCTGGCCAGCGGTCTGGGCGTGCGCGCGGCGCTGAAGATCGATCCGGCAACGGCATTGGGGGGCTGAGCCCATGAGCACGCGCGACCGCAAGGTTCTGATTGAGATCGACGGGGTGTCGAAGCATTTCGGCGAAGGCGACACCCGGGTTGATGCCCTGCGCCAGGTGAGCCTCGACATTCGCTCCGGCGAGGTGGTGGCGCTGCTGGGCCCGTCGGGTTCGGGCAAGACCACGCTGCTCAATGTCATCGGCTGCATTGTCGAGCCGGCGGCCGGCCGCCTCACCATTGATGGCGAGGACGTCTACAACGGGCGCTGGCTGCGCGGTGACCTGCGCCGCCTGCGCCTCGACAAGATCGGCTTCATCTTCCAGTTTCACAACCTGCTGCCGTTTCTCGACACCACCGACAATGTGGCGCTGGTGCTGGAGCTGGCCGGCAAGACCCGCCGGCAGGCGCGCGAGCGGGCGGTGGAGCTGCTGGAATATCTGGAGATCGGCCACCGCCGCGATGCCATGCCGGCGCAGCTTTCCGGCGGCGAGGCCCAGCGGGTGGCGATTGCCCGGGCGCTGGCCAACAATCCGCGCATCATCCTGGCCGACGAGCCGACTGCCGCGCTCGATTCCAAGCGGGCGGGCATCGTCATGGATCTCTTGCGCAAGCTCGCCGCCGAACAGGACGCCTGCATCATTGCCGTTACCCATGACGAGAAGATCTTCGACCGGTTCGACCACATCTTCCACCTGCGCGACGGCCGGCTCAATGGCAATGGCGGCGAGGACGGCGCGGCGACAGGCTAGCGACAAAACGGAGGCTGCGGCGATGACGACGGGAGCGAGTCCGGTTCCAGGGGGCGAGGCAGGCAAACGGCGCTGGCAACGGGGGACTGCGGCAGCGGCGATCCTGTTCGGCGGGGTGACTGTGCTCGCTGGCGGGCGGGTGCTCTTCGGCGGTGCCGAAGCCCGGGCGGCGGCGGGCGATATCGTGCCCTTCGTGCTCTGGTTCAACTTTCTCGCCGGTTTTGCCTATGCGGCCGCCGGGGTGGGGCTGTGGCGCGGTCGCCGCTGGGCGGTGCGGCTGTCATGGGTGATCCTCGCCGCCACCCTTGCGGTTTTCGCAGGCTTTGCCGGGCATATCCTGATGGGCGGGGCGTTCGAGGCGCGCACGCTTGGGGCAATGACGGTCCGAACCCTGGTCTGGGCCGGCATCGTCTGGACCTTCCGCCCCATCCGAGGGTGACGAGTGCCCGTGGGGAGGAGGGAGCATCGTTCAGCTCGCCATGCCGGCCGAAATCCTGGGGATGGCGAAATCGAGGAATGCGCGCAGTTTCTGCGGGATCAAGGCGCGCGGCTCATAGAGAAGATGGACCGGCCATGGCTCGGGTTCGAACGCCTCCAGGAGAGGCACGAGCTGTCCGGCCTTGATCGCGGCGGCTGCCTGGTAGGACAGAACCCGCGTGAAACCGAGCCCGTCGATGGCCGCGTCGATGGCCGCTTCCGCCGTGTTCACGATCAGGCGCGAATGCACTGAGACCGCCTTTTCGTCGCGGCCGGATCCGAACCGCCAGGTCTGCGGGGACATCAGGCTCTGAAAGGTGATGCCGTCGAGGGGCTCCAGATCGCCGGGCACCTGTGGCATCTCCCGGTCCTTGAGGTAGGAGGGGCTGGCGCAGACGATCCGGCGCACCTCGCCCACCTTGCGGGCAATGAACATGCTGTCGGCAAGAGGACCGATGCGTATGGCCAGATCGAGATGCTCCTCGTGGAGGTTCACGGGACGGTCGGTCAGCTCCAGCCGCACGTCGATATCCGGAAAGGCCGTCAGAAACGCGGTCACCGAAGGCAGCACATGCAGCCGGCCGAAGACGATGGGGGCCGTCATCGTCAGTGTTCCGCGCGGCGCGGTGAACTCGCCGGAAGCATTGCGTTCGGCTTCCGAAACGTCTTCCAGGATCCGGCGGCAGGCCGCGACATAGCTCCGGCCGGTGTCCGTGAGCGTGAGGCCCCGCGGAGAGCGCAGCAACAGCTCGGCCCCGAGCTTCTCCTCCAGTTCGGAAATCCGGCGGCTGACGGTGGCGATCGGCATGCGCAACGCTCGCGCGCCGGCCGTCAGGCTGCCTTCCTCCACCACGCGCACGAAGATGGCCATGGTTCCAAGACGGTCGGTCATGAAATTTCCAATTTATGGAAGGGGTGTTTTCAATCTTATGATCTACTGCCAATCAATGGAAGGATCTAGATCTGGCTCATACAGCAAGCAAAGGAGCTTTCACATGTCTCGCATCTCTTATCCCGCCAGCATTGCCGACGCACCCGAAGCCTCGCAGCCCCTGCTGCAGGCCGTCGAGAAGCAGTTGGGCTCCGTCCCGAACCTGTTTCGCCTGGTCAGCATCAGCCCGGCCGCGCTGGAAGGGTATCTCGGCCTGTCCGGCGCTCTCGGCAAAGGTCGTCTGCCGGCGGCCACCCGTGAGCGCGTGGCACTGGCCGTGGCACAGATCAACGGCTGCGACTATTGCCTTTCGGCTCATACTTACCTGGGCAAGAATCTCGCCAAGCTCGACGCGGCCGAAATCGCGGCCAACCGTGCCGGCCGCTCGAACGATGCTAAGGCGGATGCGGCGGTCCGGTTCGCCGCCAAGCTGACCCATGCGCGTGGTCGTGTCGATGCCGAGGAACTGCGGGCGGTTCGCGATGCCGGCTATGACGACGGCCAGATCGTCGAGATCGTGCAGCATGTCGCGCTGAACACCTGGACCAACTACATGAACGAGCTGGCCCAGACCGAAATCGATTTCCCCGTGGTCGAGGCCGGCGAGCGCGCCGCCTGATCTGCGCAAGCGGCCGGGCCGGCTGCGGTCTGGCCGTTTTCTTCGTTCACGCAAGACCGTCCCAGTGGGAAAAGGTCCCCTGACATGCAGGCGATGCCCATCCGCGCGGACACGTATAAGTTTCCTTGGCCAATGCGCCGCAGGCCTGGCCCGTATCAGGGCCTTGCGACTTCTACTTTTGATCCCGGGAGGACATGTCCATGAATCCGCAATTCCCAGCCGATGCCGCACCAGTCAAGCTCTACCGCAATCCGAAATCGGGGCACAGCCACAGGGTTGAGCTGATGTTGTCGCTGCTTGGCGTGCCCTACGAGCTCGTCGATCTGGACATGGCGGGCGGTGCGCACAAGGCGCCTGCGTTCCTCAAGATCAACCCTTTCGGCCAGGTTCCGGCAATCGATGACAACGGCACCACCTTGGCCGATTCCAGCGCCATCCTGGTCTATCTGGTCAAGAAGTACCCCGATGGCCACGCGTGGCTGCCGGATGATCCCGTTGCGGCGGCCGAAGTGCAGCGCTGGCTGTCGGTGGCCGCCGGAGAGATCGCCGCAGGTCCGGCGGCGGCCCGGCTGGCCGTGCTAATCGGTGTCCCGCTCGACCGTGACGCCGCCAGGGCCAAGGCGCACAGGCTGTTCGCGGTCATGGAGGCGATCCTGCAGGACCGGCCGTTCCTTGCCGGCAAGGCCATCACCATCGCCGATATCGCCGGCTATACCTATATCGCCCATGCTCCGGAAGGGGGCGTCAGCCTGGAAGGCTACCCGGCGCTTCGGGCATGGCTCGCCCGGATCGAGGCGCTGCCGGGCTTCGTCGGCATGGTGCGCTCCCCCGTTCTCGAAGAAACCTGAGAAGGAAAGCGAGGCGGCATGACCCAGGCCAATCGGATCTTCCACGCGGGCGAACGCGCGATGCAGGAGCGCGCCGGTGTGTCCGAGGAGTGGCGCGCCCGCGCCGCCCGCGCCATCCGCGCGGCCATGCCGGAGCAGCACCAGCGCTTCTTCGAAAGCCTGCCGCTCTTGTTTCTCGGCCTGCAGGACGGGATGGGCCGGCCTTGGGCCACCGCCTGCCTGCTTCCCGAGGGGGCGCGGACCACGAGCGCCGGGCTCTCACTCAGCGGCCGCCCGGTTCTTGCCGAAACGCTCGGTCTCGACCTGCGGCCAGGAGCCAAGGTGGCCGTGCTTGGGCTGGAATTTGCCACCCGGCGGCGGAACCGGATGAATGGCACGATCACCGCTGCGGAAGGCGAAGGGCTGGACATCGCCGTCGAGCAGAGCTTTGGCAACTGCCCGAAATACATCCGCACGCGCACGTTTCCTCAGCCTGCCGGGCCCCAACGCCAGCCTGAGGGCACCCGCGTCACCATGGACAATGCGGCGGCGCGCCGGATCCTCTCTTACGCGGACACATTCTTCATCGCGTCTCATGCGAAGGGCGGGACGGATGTGTCTCATCGCGGCGGCGCGCCCGGGTTCCTCCGTTTGAGCGGGGACGGCACGCTCTGCTTTCCCGATTACGCCGGCAATCGCTTCTTTAATACGCTCGGCAATATCGGCGTCAGTGGCCGTGCCGGGCTGTTCATCCCCGATTTTGCCAGCGGTGACGCCCTCCTGCTGACGGGTTCCGCTGGTGTCGATTGGTCCCCCGCTCGGGCTGCGGCGTTCGAGGGCGCCGAGCGCGTGGTGGACATGGTGCCGGAAGAGGTCTGGCATGTCCGCAACGCGCTGCCGCCCGCCGTCCTTGCCGGCGAATGACCTGATATGCGCCCGGCCGCACCGGCCAACCGTAGCGCAAAATCACTTGTTGGCCGGGCGCCCCCCCTCCCACAAGTCGCCTGCTCCCACCCCGCTTCCGCACGGGCATTGTCTGGCTCTGCAGCGCTACCCAGGGGGGCAGGGGCGCGAAAGGTTGAAGTTTGGGTTGAAGCAGTTAATGGTCTGCGTGTAGAGGGGGAGGTGGGGCGGTGGATGATGAATTCTCTTCTATTGTCATTTAAATTACGACGAATTATAATAAATAATATTATTATGATATAATTTTCATTATAATTCATGTTGTAAAGTTTATGAAGACGGGTAGGCTATGCTTGAGCTAGAATATTTGAGTGATGGTGTGAAGGGGTGTTCTTTTTTATATTATATAAGTTACCTGATTCCGCACCTTATTTGGTCAGGTCTAATAGTTTTTGTTTTGTTTTGGGTGGGGCGAGAGAGGCTATTGGGCGCGCTGGGGCGGGTTGAGAAGTTGAATGTTGCAGGGCTCGAAATAGGGTTTCAGCATGCAATTGAAGAGGCGGCTGATCAGCGAGCACAGAAATTATCTGCCGCCGATCTTGGACGCGTTTCGCGTCGCCTTGCGCAGTCCTCGCAATTACTGGAGGGGGCTCGCATACTTTGGGTTGATGACTCGCCGGAAAATAACCGAAGAGAGCAGGAGTTGTTTGAAGAGGCTGGCGCAAAGGTTGATGTGCGACTGACTAATGACGAAGCGAGCCGGGCGTTGGAGCGGACGCGCTACGATGTCATTCTGTCGGATGTGGCAAGGCCAGGAGAGGAAAAGGCTGGCCTCAAATTCGCAGAAGCGCTCGCCCGAAAGAAATTTGCTCCACCTGTTATTCTATACGTCGGCCGGCTCGAGAAACCCCTTCCGGCTGCGGTGTTTGGTGCCACTCAGCGGCCCGATGAGTTGGTTCATCTCGTGCTTGATGTGCTTGCGCGCGTTCGGAGTTGATCTCATCTGCCCCTTCCCACCAACCGCCACCGCAGGGCTGCCATGCAGTGGCGGTGGGACGGGGTGCTTGACATAAGTTACGATTAGTAATTTAAGGGCGGTCGCAATTCGCGTATCAACCCCGGCCCGGTGCCATGTTCTCATCTGCCCTCCTCTTCATCAGCGATCCCGCGTGGGCGGGAGACCGGGCCGACCGGCGGGACCTCCCGCGCCGTTGGCGCCGGGGCCGCTGCATGCACTGTCCTCCCGGTCCGTGACGTGCCGGCCCCTGGCCGTCCTTTCGCGCGTTGGATTTCACGGAGACAGAAGATGCAGGGCATCAAGAGACGGGTCACCTATGTGGCCCTTTACGAGGCGTTGACCTTCCTCATCATCAGCGCCGCCTTTATCGCCGCCTCGGGCAAGGATGCGGTGCATTCCGGCAGCCTCGGAGTGATGACCGTCGTCGTCGCCATCGTCTGGAACACGATTTACAACAGCCTGTTCGAGATGTGGGAGGCGGGCCGCGCCCGCCGTGGCCGCTCGCTCGGCCGGCGTATCGCTCATGCGGTCGGCTTTGAAGTCGGTCTGGTGACGATCACCCTGCCGATGTTCGCCTGGTGGCTCGACATGACGCTGGCCGAAGCCTTCCTGCTCGACGCCAGCCTGACGCTTTTCTTCATGTTTTTCACCTTCGCCTACAACTGGGCCTTCGACCGGGTTTTCGGTCTGCCCCTTGCTGCTCAATGACCAAAGGAGCTTCCCGATGAACCGCATGACCCCCGTCACCGTCGACAGTGCCGATCCGGTGGCAACGCCGATCCTTGAAGGCTTCAAGACGCAATACGGCATGATCCCGAACTTCTTCGCCGCGCTCGGCGTCGATGGGGCGAGCCTCAGCGCCTATCTGAATTTTGCCAAGGCGCTGGAGGAAAACGACCTTCTCACCGAGCGGCTGCGCGAGATGATCGCGCTCGCCGTCTCCAATGCCAATGGCTGTCACTATTGCGTCAGCGGTCACACCTTCTCCGGCAAGAAGGCCGGCCTGTCGCCGGAGGACTGCATCGCCGCCCAATGCGGCAAGGCGGAAGACGCGCGCGAACAGGCGGCGTTGACCCTCGCCCTGCGGCTGATCGAGGCGCGCGGCCATCTGGAGGATGCGGAACTGGCGGGCGCGCGCGAGGCGGGCCTGAGCGAGCCGCAGATCGTGCAGATCTGCGCCTGGACCGGGCTGAACGCCTTCAGCAACTGGATCAACAACCTCGCCCGGCCGAAGATCGACTTCCCCAAGGTGCCGCTTCAGCCGTAAAAGGGGCGGGCGGCAACGAGGGGAGTGGCAAAATGCAGCAGCGCCGAATGTCGAAAGAGGCCCGAAGGGACCATCTCCTGGACACCGCCGCCGAGATTGTTGCCACCCGGGGCGCCGAGGCGCTGACATTGACGACGCTCGCGGAAGCCGCGGGCGTCACCAAGCCGATCACCTACAATCACTTCGAAAGCCGCGAGTTTCTGCTCTTGGCGCTCTACCGGCGCTATGACGAATGGCTCGCCGCCCGCATGCGCGAGGGCCTGCGTGGCAAGGCGCGAGATCTTGCCGGCGCCGCCAGGGTGATCGCCGCAAGCTATCTCGATTGTACCGTGACCTACGGCGGGGTCTATGACGCGGCGGTCGCCGCGCTTGCCGCCTATCCGCAGCATCAGGGCATTCATGGCAAGATCCGCCGCGCCTATTGCGCGGCGTTCAGCCGGGCGCTCGGGCCGTTCCTGTCCGGGGCCGACGGCTTGCTGACGCCCGGCCGCTGGATTGCTCTTTATGGCGTTGCCGAGGAACTGGGGCGTGCGGTGCTGGACGGGGATCTGCCCCGCGCCGAGGCCGAGAGCGAGATCGCCTCGGCGATGATCGCGCTCACCCTCCATCCGGGCTGAGCGAAAGGGGATGCGTCCCCCGTTCCGTCAGCTCATCCAGCGCAGGGTGCGGGCCTTGACCGGGTTCTGGAACGGGCGGTTTTCCGCGCCAGAGCGCACCCATTCGTCCTTGAGCTGCATCCACCAGCGCCCTTGCGTGTCCGCATCATTGATCAGCATCAGCTTGGGATTGTACTTCAGCCCCTCGCGCTGCTGCACCACGACGCGCCGGTCCTGATCGAGGAATACGGTCATCAGGTGGCGGATCAGCGGTTTGAACGGCCGTACCCAGCCCATGCTCGCCCAGAACATCTGCCGCACTTCCGTGTGGGTGCTGTCGATCGGCGTGATCGAGGTCAGCCCGACCACCGAATGCTTGCTGCCCTGGATGTGCTCGATGCGCAGCCCCGGCAGGGCGTAGCGAATTTCGGTGGTGACATCGTCGCCCAGCACCTTGTAGGCGATGTTTTGCGGCGGCAGCTTGTGGCGCACCATCGCCCAGCCCAGCTCGGACGGCGCGAACGGCTTTTCCTTCGGCCGCAGCTTCTTGGCGTTCTTCTTGAACCACCAGGAGGTGTGCACGAAGGCCGCATGGGTCGGGTCCATCAGCCCCAGCGCCGCATGGTCGACCGAACAGACGAAGGGCAGCATGATCGCCAGTTGCGGCGCCGCATCGGCGGCGAAATCCGGCAACAGCGGTGGCTCCGTCTGGCGGCCGTCTTCCGGGCGCTCGCCGTTTTCCGGGAAATAGATCCAGATCAACCCGTTCTGCTCGCGTGCGGCATAAGCGCCGCAGCTGATCTTGGAGGTGTCGATGGTCTGGGCCGCATGGGTGGAGGGGATCTCCACGCAGGTGCCGCCGGTGTCGAACCGCCAGCCGTGATAGCAGCATTGTACCGTCTCGCCGTCGAACCAGCCATGGCGCAGCGGAATGCCGCGATGCGGGCAGATGTCGCGCAAGGCAAAGACGCTGCCGTTCGCCGCGCGGCCGATCAACACCGGCTCCCCCATCAGGGTCTTGCCCAGCATCTTGCCGGCGGCGATCTCGGAGGAAGGGCAGGCGACATACCACAGACCGCGCAGCAGGTCGGCCTCAAGATTGTTCATGGAACGCAACTCCGGCGCTGGGGGGCGGACACCCCGGCGGTTTACCCGGTTGCGCCGCCACACTCAAGCGCGGGCAATGCCGGATGAGGCGGCGAGGTGGGCGGCGCAGGGAACGGCAGGTGGCATATGAAAAAGGCGCGTCTCCAGGTGGAGCGCGCCTTGATCTTGTCTCGTCCGGAACGCCTTGCGGCGGCGGGCTGGCCCGCCGGCGAAGCGTCTTACGCGCCGAGCGCGCCCTTGGCCTTTTCCGTCAGCGCCTTGAATGCTTCCGGCTCGCGGATGGCGAGATCGGACAGCACCTTGCGGTCAACCTCGATGCCGGCCTTGTTCAGACCGTCGATGAAGCGGCCATAGGTGAGGCCCTGCTCGCGCACCGCCGCGTTGATCCGCTGGATCCACAGCGAGCGGAAATTGCGCTTGCGCGCCTTGCGGTCGCGGTAGGCGTACTGGGCGGCACGCTCGACCGCCTGCTTGGCGACGCGAATCGTGTTCTTGCGCCGGCCGTAGTAGCCCTTGGCGGCCTTGAGGACCTTCTTGTGCTTTGCGTGGGCGGTTACGCCCCTTTTGACACGCGACATGGGTAGTACTCCTTGGAAAGTCTAAGACGCCGTCAGGCTCAGCCGTAGGGCAGGAACTTCTTGACGATGCGAGCGTCGGCTTCACACAGCACGGTGGTGCCGCGCGCGTTGCGGATGAACTTCTTCGTCCGCTTGATCATGCCGTGCCGCTTGCCCGCCTGGGCGGTCTTGACCTTGCCGGTCGCGGTCAGTTTGAAGCGCTTCTTGGCGCCGGACTTCGTTTTCAGCTTGGGCATTTTGCGTCCTTTCTTGCACGGCTGGCGCTGAACCAGCCGATTTGTGTTGGAAGCCGTTATGAACCGCCACGGCATGCCCTTTTGTCGCAAGGGGTTGGCACAAGGCCAACGGGTCCCGCGAAGCCGGGCGGCTCAGGACAGGGGCTTATAGGCAGCGTTCCGGCAAAACACAAGAGGATTCGTGCTGCTTTCCCACCCCGATGCGCCCCCGGTCGGGGTGGCGATGGCGGAACGAAAAAGGCCCGGCGCAAGGGCCGAGCCTTTTGGCGTTCCGGTCAGTGTCCTGACGGTGCCTCGGCGCTGTCGTCGGGCACCTGCGCGAAGGTCAGCGGGCGATCGGCGCCAGCACCATCACCATCTGCCGGCCTTCCAGCCGCGGATGGGATTCGACCTTGGCGAATTCGGCGGTCTCGTCACGCACCTTGTTCAGGAGAGCGACACCGAGGTCCTGATGCGCCATTTCGCGTCCGCGAAACCGCAGGGTCACCTTCACCTTGTCGCCTTCGTCGAAGAAACGCTTCATGTTCCGCATCTTCACCTCATAATCATGGGTGTCGATGTTCGGCCGCATCTTGATTTCTTTGACCTCGACGACCTTCTGCTTCTTGCGCGCTTCCGCAGCCTTTTTCTGGCTCTGGTACTTGTACCGGCCATAGTCGAGGATCTTGCAGACGGGCGGGGAAGAGTTCGGCGAGATTTCGACCAGATCGAGGCCAGCTTCTTCGGCGAGGCGCAGGGCTTCTTCCGTCGGCGTCACGCCGAGGTTGCCCCCGTCCTGATCGATGAGCTGTACTTCCCGAACGCGGATCTCTTGGTTTGTGCGCGGGCCTTCCTTGGTCGGCGGCGGTGCGCGGTATGGACGGCGAATGGTCGCGATCTCCTCTGTTGTTCAAACAAACGATGGGCCCGAATCGCAAAAGCCTTCCATGGCTTACGCCAAAGGCCCCGCACGTTGAACGCCGAGGTCAGGAAGGCAGGCAATCCGGAGACATGAAAATCCAGCGAAACCGCGGCAAAGTCAACCGTGTTTGCTGTCGGCGCGGCAATTGTCGATGAGCCTGTCATAGATCGCAAGGGTCGCCCCGCACATGGCCTCGCGCGAGAAGCGCGCGCTGACATGCCTGAGCGCCCGTGCGGTCACGTCAGTGCGGGTCCTGGCGTCGAGCGCCAGCACCTGGGCGAGGGCATCGGCAAGCGCGGACGCATCGCCGGCCGGAACCCGCCAGCCGGTGCGCGCCTCCTCCGCCACATCGGGCGGGGCGAGCACGGTTTCGCGTGCCCCGCCAAGGTCGGTGGCGATGATCGGCACCGAGGCCGCCTGGGCCTCCACCGCCGCCCGGCCAAAGGCTTCGGGCTCGGTCGAGGCGACCACCGAGACATCGGCGAGCGCCAGCGCCGCGGCCACATCGTCGCAGTGACCGGGCAACCGTATCCGGTCGGCGAGCCCTGCCGCTGCGATCCGTGCCTGCAGCATTTGCGAATACTCCCGCCGGCCCTGATCGTCGCCGGCAAGGATCGCGGTCCACGCCGCATCCGGATGCTCCGTGGCAAGCCGCGCCAAGGCGTCGATCAGCACCGTCTGGCCTTTCCAGCCGGTCAGCCGGGCCAGGTTCAGGATCACCGGCGTGCCGGCCGCGATCCCCCAGGCCTGCCGCAGGGCGTCGCGGCGGGCGTCGGACACCGCCTGCGGCGCCAGCCCGCCCAGATCCGAGCCGCGGTGGATCACCTTGAGCCGATCCGCCGCGAAGGGGTGGCGTTCGGCGATCAGCTCGGCGGTGTAGCGGGAGTTGGCGATCACTGCATCGCCCCGCACCATGACGGAATTGTACAGCCCCTTCAGCGCGTTGGTCTGCTTGTAGATGCCATGATAGGTGGTGACGAAGGGCCGCGCCGTACGCCGCGCGGCGATCAGCGCCGACCAGGCCGGGGCGCGGGAGCGCGCATGCAGGAGGTCGACCTGTTCCCGCTCAACGATTCGCGCCAGCGTGCCGGCGTTGCGCCAGATCCGCCAGGGGGATTTCGTCGCCAGCGGCAGGGTGATGTGCTCCGCCCCCAGTGCCTCCAGCTCCGCCACCAGCCGCCCGCCGGCGGAGGCGACCAGCGCCCGGTGGCCGGCAGAGACCAGCGCGGCGGCGATGTCGACGGTGGTCCGTTCCGCGCCGCCGGTTTCCAGCTCCGGGATGATCTGAAGAACGCAATAGGGGAGCACGGCGGGGTCCTTGGCGGGGCCTGTGGTGGCGGTCTGTCGCAAACGGCGCGATGGAAAGGGCGGGCCTTCTCATCGGCGCGCGCCTGTGCCAAACCCGGCAGCAGGCGAGGCATGGAGGCATAGTATGTCAGCACCGGAACTGCAATTCATCACGGTTGGCGAGGGCGCGGACGCCCGCCGCATCGCCATCGACCGGGCCGTGGGGACGCCCGATCGCTGCGGCTTTTTCTGGCTGTCCGGCTTCAAGTCGGACATGGCCGGAACCAAGGCGGAGGAGCTCGCCGGTTTTGCCGCGCAGACCGGCCGGGCGATGACTCGCTTCGACTATTCTGGCCATGGCGTGTCGGAAGGCGACTTCGAGGCGGGCACGATTTCCCGCTGGGCGGAGGAGGCGCTGGCGGTGTTCGAGCGCTGCTGCGCCGAGCCGACGGTCGTGGTCGGCTCCTCCATGGGCGGCTGGATCGCGCTGCTTCTGGCGCGGGCGTTGCGCGCGCGCGGGCAGGCCGTCGCCCCGCTTGCCGGCATGGTGCTGATCGCTCCGGCGCCGGATTTCACCGAGGAGCTGATGTGGAAGCAGGAGTTCACCGACGAGATTCGCGAGACGATCCTGCGTGAAGGCCGCTTCGAGCGTCCGTCCGAGTATGACGACAGCCCCTATGTGATCACCCGCGAGCTGATCGAGGATGGTCGCCGCAACCTGCTGTTGGGCGGGGCAGTGGAAACCGGCTGTCCGGTGACGATCCTGCAGGGCCAGCGCGACGACGCGGTGCCGTGGCAGCACGCCTTGCGATTGGTGGAGTGCCTGGCACGCGACGATGTGACCCTAACCCTCGTCAAGGACGGCGATCACCGCCTGTCGCGGCCAGAGGACATGGTCCGGCTGATGGCGGCGGCGGCAAGTCTTGCGGAGGGTGCCGAGGCCGATATCTGACGAGGGCGCCCGGATTTTCCGCCTCAGGTCATCGCTTTGTCGTATTTCGCGAAAAGGCTTGTCTTGGCATCATCTTTCCATCGGTTCCCAAGCGGTGAGGATTCCATGACAGGTCGCAAGCATTTCATTCTCGCAATCGACGGCGGCGGTGTGCGCGGGCTGGTGCCCTTGCGGGTTCTGGAAAGCCTCGAAACACGGATGCGCGCGCGCGGCAAGTCCGGGCCGCTGCACCGTTATTTCGATCTGATGGCCGGCACCTCCACCGGCGGCCTGATCGTCGCCGGCCTCAGCGCGCCGAAACCGGACGACATGAGCGGTGCCCCGGCGGCGACCGTCGAGGAGTTGCGCCGCTTTTTCGAGGTGGAGGCTCGCGAGGTGTTCCACCGTCGGCGGCTGCTGGAGCGCCTTGTCACCAATCCGCTGGCCCTGTTCGATCAGCGCTATGACGAACGTCCTCTGGAGCGGCTGCTCAAGGCCCGGTTCGGCTGGACCTCGATTGCCTCGGCGCTGACCCATGTGGTGCTGACCGCCTATGACATGGAGGCGCGCGAGGCGGTGTTCATGACCAACGGGCGCCAGAGCGACGGCAGCCGTCCGGATGATTTCTATATCTGGCAGGCAGTGCGTGCGACCACCGCCGCGCCGGTGTATTTCGAGCCGGCGAAGGTGGAAAATCTCACCCAAGGCACCGATCAGGTGCTGGTCGACGGCGGAGTGTTCCTCAACAACCCGGTGCTCACCGCCTATGTGGAAGGGCGCAAGCTCGGCTGGCGGCCCGAGGATATGGTGATCCTGTCGTTGGGCACCGGCGCGCGCCGTCACCGTGGCTACAGTTACGAGGAGGCTGCCGGCTGGGGTGCGCTTGGCTGGCTGTCGCCGGCAAATGACACACCGCTGCAGTCGGTGCTGTCGCATGGTCAGGCTACCACTGCCGCTTACCAGGCCGACTGGCTGCTGCCGGAGGCTGGCGTTGCCGAGGTGATCCGCCTCGATGGCGACTTGCCGCGCGCGGCCGAGGCGATCGACAACACCCGGCCGGGCAACATCATCGAGCTCAACGGCGTCGCCGACCGGATCATTCGCGACAACACCGAATTGCTCGACCGGCTTGCCGGGGAAATCTCCGAGCGGAGCGACTGGACCGCCGGGGGGCTGTCGCAGCATGGTTAACCGAGTGTAAACGCCTCGGTGCGACACTTGCATGAGCGCTCTTCAAGCCCCGCCCTTCCGGGCAAGAAGCAGCCGCACGCAGGTGGGGGTGAGGGAGAGATGCGGATGTCCCGGTTCCATCACGCACAGGAGATCCGCCGGAGAGCCGGTGTGACAGGCCGCGCGGCCGCACTCTGTCTGGCGCTTGCCGGCGGGGGAGCGGTTGCGTCATCGGCGCTGGCGGACACGCCGTTGCCGCGCGCCAAGCCCTCGGCCGATATCGCTCGGCTCGTTGCCACCTCCACCATTACGCCGGCGGCGCTGATGCCCGTGACTGTCGCCCCGGGCGAGGTTCCCCGGACGCAGGGCAGGGGCGAGGCGCAACTGGCGGCGGTGCCGCTGCCGGTGCCGGCACCGCAGAGCCGCCCGCCCGCCAGCTCTCCTGCTGCGCCGGTGGTCCGCGAGGGGGCCTTCAAACGTCCGTCCCGCAAGGCGGTGGCCAAGACCTATTTCGGCGCCCGGACCACGCCGGCGCCGCTCGCCGCCCGCTCCATCGGCTCCTACGCCAAGGGTTGCCTGGCCGGGGGGCGTGCCCTGGCGATCAATGGGCCGAGCTGGCAGGTGATGCGCCTGTCACGCAACCGCAACTGGGGCCATCCTGAGCTGATCGAGTTTCTGGAGAGCCTTGCCGCCGATGCGCCCAGGCTCGGCTGGAATGGGCTTCTCGTCGGCGATCTGGCACAGCCGCGCGGCGGGCCGATGCTGTCCGGTCACGCCAGCCATCAGATCGGCCTGGATGCGGATATCTGGCTGACGCCGATGCCGGACCGGGTGTTGACCCGCCAGGAGCGCGAGGAGATTTCCGCCGTCTCCATGCTCAAGGGGCCGTCGAACCTGAAGAACGCCGACCGGGGCGTCGATCCGGCGAAATGGACCGCCTCCCGCGCCCGGCTGATCCGCCGCGCCGCCAGCGATCCGCGCGTGGCCCGCATCTTCGTTCACCCGGGCATCAAGCAGGCGCTGTGCCGCTTCGAGACCGGCAATCGCGGCTGGCTGCGCAAGGTCCGGCCGTGGTGGGGCCATCACTATCATTTCCACGTGCGCATGACGTGTCCTGCGGGGAGTGCCGGCTGCAAGGACCAGAATCCGCCGCCGCCCGGCGATGGTTGCGGCAAGGAGCTGGCCTGGTGGCTGTCCGACGAGCCCTGGGTGCCGAAAAAGCCGGTGAAACCGTCGAAACCGGCGAAGAAAAAACCCGGGCTGACCCTCGCCGCCCTGCCCGATGCCTGCATGGATGTGCTGATGGCGCGCTAGAGGGGGCACTAATCCCCGTTGTGCCTGCGTGAAACCCCTTTGCGCTTGCGTGCGGCGATGGTAAACGGGCGCGCATGAGCACCAAGACCATCTCCGATATCCGCAACTTTTCCATCGTCGCCCATATCGACCATGGCAAGTCGACATTGGCCGACCGCCTGATCCAGATGACCGGGACGCTGACGACCCGTGAGATGAAGGAGCAGGTGCTCGATTCGATGGACATCGAGCGCGAACGCGGCATCACCATCAAGGCGCAGACCGTGCGCCTGATCTACACCGCCAAGGACGGGCAGCAATACAAGCTGAACCTGATCGACACCCCGGGCCATGTCGACTTCGCCTATGAGGTGTCGCGCTCGCTGGCCGCCTGCGAGGGCTCGCTGCTGGTGGTCGACGCCAGCCAGGGCGTCGAGGCGCAGACGCTGGCCAATGTCTATCAGGCGATCGACAACGATCACGAGATCGTCCCGGTGCTGAACAAGGTCGATCTGCCGGCGGCCGAGCCGGACCGTGTCAAGGAGCAGATCGAGGACGTGATCGGCCTCGATGCGTCCGATGCGGTGATGATCTCGGCCAAGACCGGGCTTGGCGTCGACGAGGTGCTGGAAGCCATCGTCACCCGCCTGCCGGCGCCGCAGGGCGATCCGGATGCGCCGCTCAAGGCGCTGCTGGTCGACAGCTGGTACGACGCCTATCTCGGCGTGATGGTGCTGGTGCGCATCATCGATGGCCGGTTGAAGAAGGGCCAGAAGATCAAGATGATGGGCACTGGCGCCTCCTATGAGGTGGACCGGGTCGGCGTGATGACGCCGAAGTTCCTGACCATCGACGACCTCGGCCCCGGCGAAATCGGCGTTCTCACCGCCTCGATCAAGGAAGTGGCCGATACCCGTGTCGGCGACACCATCACCGATGACCGCAAGCCCTGTGCCGAGGCGCTGGCCGGGTTCAAGCCGGCGCAGCCGGTGGTGTTCTGCGGGCTGTTCCCGGTCGATGCCAACGACTTCGAGGATCTGCGCGCGGCCATGGGCAAGCTGCGGCTGAACGATGCCTCTTTCTCGTTCGAGATGGAGACCTCGGCGGCGCTGGGCTTTGGCTTCCGTTGTGGCTTCCTCGGCCTGTTGCATCTGGAAATCATTCAGGAGCGGCTGGAGCGCGAGTTCGATCTCGACCTGATCGCCACTGCGCCGTCGGTGGTCTACCGGATGCATCTGACCGACGACACCTTGCAGGAGCTGCACAACCCGGCGGACATGCCCGATCCGGTGAAGATCGCCAGCATCGAGGAACCGTGGATCCGCGCCACCATCATGACCCCCGACGAGTATCTCGGGGCGATCCTGACCCTCTGCCAGGAGCGGCGCGGCGTGCAGGTCGATCTGAACTACGTCGGCAGCCGGGCGATGGTCACCTATGACCTGCCGCTGAACGAGGTGGTGTTCGATTTCTACGACCGGCTGAAGTCGATCTCCAAGGGCTATGCCTCGTTCGACTATCAGATCACCGATTATCGCGAGGGCGATCTGGTGAAGATGTCGATCCTCGTCAATGCGGAACCGGTGGATGCGCTGTCGGTGCTGGTGCACCGGTCGCAGGCCGACCGTCGCGGCCGGGCCATGTGCGAGAAGCTCAAGGACCTGATCCCCCGGCACATGTTCAAGATCCCGATCCAGGCCGCCATCGGCGCCCGGGTGATCGCGCGCGAAACCATTGCCGCCCTGCGCAAGGACGTCACCGCCAAATGTTACGGCGGCGATGCCACCCGAAAGCGCAAGCTTCTGGAGAAGCAGAAGGAAGGCAAGAAGAAGATGCGCCAGTTCGGCAAGGTGGAGATCCCGCAGGAAGCCTTCATCAAGGCCCTGAAGATGGATTCCTGAGTAGTATCGGCGTGGCGCTGTCGCGGCCTATTCGGCGGCGACCAGCGCCGGCCGTTGCCACGCGCCGCTTTCGATCTCCGCGATCTGCCGGTCGATCTGCTCCAGGACAAAGCGCGCGAACGGGCCAAGGTGGACATAGAGCGCCACCATCTGCAGCATCGGATTGAGCGCGCGCGGATTGCGCAGCAAGGTGTGGCCGATCATCCGCCACAGATGGCTGCGGTGGGCGGGGTGCTTGCGCGTGATCGACCAGATCAGCCGGCCCAGCTTCTTGAGATCGGAGCCGAGACGGGCGTTGAGCATGTCGCCATTGGGCCCGCTCATGTCCAGAAGCGACACCAGCTTGCGCAACCGGGCGAAATAGGCCTCCGGTGCATAGACCCGGGCGATCACCTTGCGATAATCGGCGAGGATTTCGGCGCGCGGCCGCAGGGTCTCGAAGTTGAGCCCGGCTGTGCATTGGTCGCCGACCTGATGTTCGGGGTCGGCCACGTCGAATTCGGCGTGAAGCCGCCCCTGCGCCGCCAGCCTCCGAGTGAGCTGGGTGGTGGGCAGGGCATAGAGCAGCCCGGCCATGGCAACCGGCACGGCCGCCTCCTCGATCAAGCCGGCAATCTCGTCGGCCACCCGGTCGCTTTCCTCATCGAAGCCGACGATGAAGCCGCCGACTACGAAGATGCCCGCCTCATAGACCTTGCGCACGCTGGCGGCGATGTCGCGGCGGGTGTTCTGCTTCTTGCGCGTAGCGGTGAGAACATCCGGATCGGGGCTTTCGATACCGATGAACACGACGAAGAAGCCGGCCTGCTGCATCATCGTTAGCAGGGCCTTGTCGTCGGCCAGGTTGAGCGAGGCTTCGGTCGACAGTTCGAACGGGTGCTTGTGGGCCTTCTGCCAGGCGATCAGCTCCGGCAGGAACGCCTTCACCGCTTTCTTGTTGCCGATCAGATTGTCATCGACGAAATCCACATGGCCGCGATAGCCGAGATCGTAGAGCGCCTGCAGCTCGCGCAGGATCTGCGCATTGGTCTTGGTGCGCGGCTTGCGCCCGTAAAGCTCGATGATGTCGCAAAATTCGCAGGTGAACGGACAGCCGCGTGAATACTGAACGTTGACCTGAACGTAATTGTCGAAATTCAAAAGGTCGAAGCGCGGCACCGGTGTCTGGGTGACGTCGGTCTTGAATTTCTCCGCCTCGAAAGTGCCCGCGCGCTCGCCCCGCTCGAAGGCGGCGATGAAGCGCGGCAAGACCTCTTCCGCCTCGCCGAGTACCCGGAAGTCGGCGTCGCCGTACTGCTCCGGGCTTGAGGTCACGTCGGGGCCGCCGACCACGACCGGAACCCCCGCGCTTCGGCATTTCGCGATGATCGTCTGCACATCCGACTGTTGCGGCAGCATGCCGCCGGTGAAGACGATATCCGCTGACCGGATGTCGTCCTCCGCCAGCGTGTCGGTGTTGCGGTCGATCAGCCGCACGCTCCAGCTGTCCGGCAGCATTGCCGCGACCGTGATCAGCCCGAGCGGTGGGGCGGGGTATTTCGCGCCGACCAGTTCGCAGGTGCTGCGGTAGTTCCAGAAGGACCCAGCCTGAAAGCGGGGGTAGACCATCAGCACGTTGATGTCGGTCGGCATCGTGGTCTCCCATGTCGGGGCATTGCAAGGCATGCCGGTCTCCGTGTCGGTCGGCACGCTGTCGTTGAGGCACGTTAACAAAACTTCCGTGAAAATACAGACCGAAAACGGCAGGACTCCACGCGGGAGGTGTGCCCGCCAGGTCTTTTTATGCATCGGTCTGACGGGAGCTATTGCAATTTGCAGAACAGTCACCATTTCTTAACAGTGATTGTTCATAAGTATTCGGCGCATTCGGAACCGGTAAGGTTTCCGCGGTCGGGCGACCCGATTTTCTACCCGGGCACGGCTGCTTCCGAAAATTCGCGTTTTCAGGCCCCGCAAGGGCCGGACCTCCGTCCGGTCTCATGTGCGGTGTGGCTGAGGACTGGCGGTGCCGGAAGGGATGGGCAATTGCCAAAAAAGCACAATGCCAAGAAAGCAGAAGAAAGAGACTTGAAATGCAGCTTGGAAATGTAAAGTGGTTCGATATCGGCACCGGTGTCGGACAGATTGAAGCGGACGAAGGCGACTTCGTTCATGTGGGCATTGATGTGGTTCGCCGTGCCGGCGAGGCAACGCTGCGCGAAGGCCAGTTGGTTGTCTATGACCTGGAATACGCGAAGGGCCGTTCGGTCGCCGACAACCTGCGCGTTCTCTGAACCGGAAACGAGCTGTCCCGGACCGGACAAGGTCTCCGGGGCGGATAGGACTGACCTCTTGAACTGATGCATCGAGGGCAGCTCCGTGAGAGCGCCAGATGCCGGAAACGGGGCGCCGTGCGTGTGAAGCACGCCGCCTTCAGTTTCCCCCGCCCGCCGGCGTGGATCGCGCCCGGGCCGACATCTTCCGCAACCGCACCATCGCCACCAGGCCAAACGCAGGGCCGAGCGCCAGAAGGGCCAGCATGACCGGCCAGCCGAGCGCTTCGGCCAGCATTGGTGTTGCCTGCACGGTGATGAAGCTCAAGGTAAAGCCAAGCGCGGTTTGCAGGGTCATCAGACTGCCGGCTTGCTCTGGCGGTGCATGATCGGCCACCAGCGCGGAAAACTGCGCGGAATCCGGAATGATCGAAAACCCCCAGACAAGGAAGATCGCGCCGACCAGCAGCGGCGCGCCGCCGAAGCTGAGTGCCGCGGCAATGGCGCAGGTGCCGCTGGTCGCAAGTGCGGCAATGGCGACGTTCTCCTTGCCGATCCGGTCGGCGATCCAGCCAGCGCCGATACAGGCGCAGCCCCCTGCGGCGATCGCGGCGAAGGTGACGATGCGCGCCCATGCCAGCGCCTCGCCGCCCTCAAGAGTGAGGGCGAAGGACGCGGTCATGGCGGCGACCGCCCAGGTCCACACCGCATAGAGCTCCCACATATGGCCGAGATAGCCCGCATAGGCGAGGCGGATGCCCCGGTTGGTCCAGGCGGAGGCAATGACGCTCGGGTCGAACCGGGCGGCGCTGGCGTGGTGCGGGCCAAGCCGGACCAGCAGCGCCAGGCCGGCGGCGGCGAGCGCAGCCAGCGAGGCGGTGATGACCGTTGCCCGCCAATTGGCGCCGCCGGCAAAGGAGATCAGATACGGCGCGGCTGAGCCGAGTGTTACGGCGCCGACCAGAAGGCCGACGAGAAATCCCCGGTCGCGCACCCCCCAGCCAACCGCGATCTTCATGCCCACCGGATAGACGCCGGCAAGCAGCGCGCCGGTGGCCATCCTTGCGGCAATCGCCGCGCTGCCGCCGATGGGCAGCACCAGAAGGCTGGCGTTGACCAGTGCGGCCAGTGCCGCACAGGCGGCGAACAGACGGCTGGGGTGGATCCGGTCGGGCAGGCCAAGCACCGCCGAGGTCAGCGCTCCGATGACGAAGCCGATTTGCACCCCGCTCGACAGCAGCGCCTGGCGCAGGCTGGACACCGGCGCCTCGCGCAGCATCTCCGGCAGGATCGCCGCCGAGACGAACCACAGGGAAAGGGCGGCCACCACGGCAATGGCCAGCAAGGTGAGGGCGGTGGTCTTGATCGCCGTGGCTCCTGTCGGTCAGCGGCGGGGGCGCCGTACGACGAAGCATCGTTTGTTTTGAGCCGACCGGTCAACCGGGGCGATCCTCGGCGATCCGGGCCGGATTTTCGATTGACCGGATTTTTGTTTCGTTTGATTGTCCGCCCGGTCGGCATTGAAAGAAAACGAAACTTCGGGAGGCATCGCCGGATGAGCGGATTTATCCTCGCCATTGATCTGGGCACCACATCCAGCCGGGCCATCGTCTTTGACGAGGCCTTGCGGTCGGTGGCGAGCGGGCAGCAGGAGTTTGCCCAGCATTTTCCGCATTCCGGCTGGGTGGAGCATGATCCGGAAGACATCTGGACCAGCACGCTGGCGGTCTGCCGCGAAGCGCTTGCCGGCGTTCCTGGCGGCGCTTCTGAGATTGCCGCAATCGGCATCACCAACCAGCGCGAGACCACGGTGGTGTGGAACCGCAAGACCGGCCGGCCGGTGGCCAATGCCATCGTCTGGCAGGACAGGCGCACGGCCGCAACCTGCGCCCGGCTGAAGCGCGAGGGCCATGAAGCGGCGGTGATCGAAAAGACCGGCCTGCTGCTCGATCCTTACTTCTCCGGCACCAAGCTCGCCTGGATCCTTGATCATGTGGAGGGGGCCCGCGCGGCGGCCAAGGAGGGCGATCTTCTGTTCGGCACGGTCGACAGCTGGCTGATCTGGCGGCTGACCGGAGGCCGCTCCCATGTGACCGATGCCACCAACGCCTCGCGCACCCTGCTTTACAACATCAATGACAATTGCTGGGACGCGGAGCTTTGCGCGCTGCTCGATATTCCCATGTCGATGCTGCCGGAGGTGAAGGACAGCGCCGATCTGTTCGGCACGGTCGATGCGGAGCATTTCGGGGCTGAACTGCCGATCCTCGGGGTTGCCGGCGACCAGCAGGCGGCGACCGTCGGCCAGGCCTGCTTTGCGCCCGGCATGGTCAAGTCGACCTATGGCACCGGCTGTTTCGCGCTGATCAACACCGGTGATACCCGTGTGGTGTCGCGGAACCGGCTCTTGTCGACCATCGCCTACCGGCTCGACGGTGAGACCACCTATGCGCTGGAGGGCTCGATCTTCGTCGCCGGCAGCGCGGTGCAGTGGCTGCGCGACGGTCTGAAGATCATTTCGCAGGCGGATGAAAGCCAGCGGCTTGCCGAAGCCTCCGACCCGGAAGCGCGACTTTACATGGTGCCGGCCTTCGTTGGCCTCGGCGCGCCCTATTGGGATCCGGATGCGCGCGGCGCGATCTTCGGTCTCACCCGGGCGAGCGGGCCGGCTGATTTCTGCCGTGCGGCGCTGGAAAGCGTCGGCTATCAGACACGGGACCTGATCGAGGCGATGCGTAGTGATGCCTCCGGCATCGGTGAAGAGAACATGGTGCTGCGGGTCGATGGCGGCATGACCGTGTCCGACTGGACCATGCAGTTCCTCGCCGACAGTCTCGGTGCGCCGGTCGACCGGCCGGAGGTGCTGGAGACCACGGCGCTGGGCGCGGCCTGGCTCGCCGGCTGGAAGGCGGGGGTCTGGCCGGACCGGGAGGCCTTCGCCGAGCGCTGGCGGCTGGAGCGCCGCTTCGAGCCGCAGATGTCGGCGGAGGAACGCGACAGGCTTTACGCCGGCTGGCAGGACGCGGTCGCCCGCACCCGCTCCGCCGGCAGTGGCGCCTGAGCCTTCTCTAGCGCCAGCCGTCCCGGTAGAGCGCCTCCAGCGCCTGCCGGTAGTCGGGAAAGCGGAAGGCGTAGCCCAGCTCCCGCTTCAGCCGGGCGTTGGAAACCCGCTTGTTCTCGCCATAGAACGAGCGGGCCATCGGCGACAGCTCGGCGGTTTCGAAATCCTGATCCGGTGGCGGGGTCCGGCCCAGCAGCTCGGCAGCAAAGGCAACCACATCCTGCGGCGGGGCCGGTTCATCGTCGGTGACGTTGAAGATTCGCGTTGCCGGGGGGGCGTCGATGGCCGCCTCCAGCGCGCCGGCGATATCCGCCACATGGATGCGGTTGAATACCTGCCCCGGCTTGACCAGCCGCCGGGCGGTGCCCTTGTCGAAGTTGACGAAGGCATTGCGCCCGGGACCGTAGATGCCGGCGAGGCGAAAGATCTCGACCGGAAGGCCACTGGTCTTGGCCCAGTCAAGCCACGCTTCTTCCGCCGCCAGCCGCTGCACCGAGCGCCGGGACACCGGCCGGCAGGGCGTGTCCTCATCGACCCAGGCGCCATCGTGATTGCCGTAGACCCCGACGGTGGACAGGTAGCCGGTCCACTGCGGCCGGGCTGCGCTGAGATCGCCCCGGTAGTGCCGCAGCACCGGATCGCCGTCTGCATCCGGGCCGATGGAGATGAGTACGTGACTGGCCTGTCGCAGCGCTTCGGCGGTTGCCGGATCGCGCACCGTGCCGTCGAACAGGAACGGGGCGATGCCCGCCGCCGTCATCGTCGCCGCCTTGTCGGCGGAGCGGGTGGTGGCGCCGATCCACGAGCAGCGGCCGCGGACCCGCTCGGCGAAGGCTGAGGCGGAATAGCCGAAACCGAAGATGAACAGGCGCATGGCGGACCTTTGCGGTTGGGTCAGGTCAGCGACAGGTCGTCGCGGCGGATCTCGTAAAGCATCACGGCGGTGGCGACCGCAAGGTTGAGGCTGTCGGCCTGGCCCACCTGGGGAATGCGCGCCAGATGGGTGCAGGCCTCGGCCATCTCGTCCGGCAGGCCGGCCTGCTCGTTGCCCATCAGAAGGAGGGTTGGCCGCGCGTAGGGGATGGTTCGGTAGTCGGTCGAGCCCTTGAGATGGGTGCCGACCACCGTTCCCGGCCATTTCTTCGCCAGCGCGCGAAACGCCTCCCGGCTCATCCGGGTCATCGGCACGTGGAAGATCGAGCCCATGGTGGCCCGCACCGCTTCCACGGCGAAGGGATCGGTGGTCTCGCCGATGAGCAACAGGCCCCGGGCGCCGACCGCGTCGGCGGTGCGCAGGATGGTGCCGAGGTTGCCCGGGTCGCGCACGTGGTCAAGGGCGATCCAGACCCCTTGCGGGTCCTTCGCGATCGCCTCGGGGGCGAGGAACTTCTGTTCGTAGACGCCGACCACCATCTGCGGATTGTCGCGGCGGGTGACGGCGGCGAGGACCGCGGTGGAGACCTCCAGGATGGTGGCCCCGCGTGCCCGCGCCCGGGCGGCGGTCTCGCGGGCCGCGTCGCTTTCCAGCGCCTCCGGTCCCAGAACCAGCATGTCGATGGTCCAGCCGGCGGCGAGCGCGTCGGTCGCCAACTTCAGCCCTTCCGCGACGAAGCGGCCGGTCCGCTGCCGGTGCTTGCGCTGGCCGACCAGCGCCTTGATGTCCTTGATCAGCGGATTGGAGAAGGAGGTGATCTTCTTGACCGGTCCTGGCCGTCCCGTGCCGCCGGCCGGCGGGCGGGCGGCGCTCATGCTCCGCTCCAGCGCGAGAACAGCGAGGTCGACAGCGCCCGGTCGCCGGCTTCGGCGCGCAGCACCAACTCGCCCGATTCCAGAAGGCCGCCCCGGGTCTTCAGCGTGTCGGCCATCACCTCGTGCAGCGACAGGAAGGAGGAGCGGATCGCATAGGCGGTCAGCACCAGGAACCGGGCATCGGGCGCCAGAATGCGCTCCAAGAGGGTGAGCATTTCCGGCAGGCTTTCATAAAGGTCCCAGATCTCGCCCTTCGGGCCGCGTCCGTATTTCGGCGGGTCGAGGACGATGCCGTCATAGGTGTTGCCGCGCTTGACCTCGCGGGCGACGAATTTCAGCGCGTCGTCGCAGATCCAGCGGATCGGCAGATCCTCCATACCCGACAGCGCCTGGTTCTCGCGCGCCCAGCCGATTGCTTTCTTGGAGGCATCAACATGGGTGACCTTCGCGCCCGCCGCCGCCGGCAGCAGGGAGGCAAGCCCGGTGTAGCCGAACAGATTGAGGACCTTCAGCGGTCGGTTGGCGCGGCGCACCTGATCGGCCATCCATTGCCAGTGGGCCGCCTGTTCGGGGAAGACGCCGACGTGACGGAAGGACATGAAGCGGCCGAGATAGCGCACCCCGTCATAGGCCATCTCCCAGGTTTCCGGCAGGTCGCGGTTGACGCGCCAGCGGCCCGGCCCGTCATCCTCATCGGTGCCGGTGAACACGGCATCCGCCGCGTCCCAGGCGCGGGGCGGCAGTCGGCGCGGCCCCATGGCCTGCGGTTCCGGCCGGTCGACGGTCACCGGGCCGTAGCGCTCCAGCTTGCGCCCCTCGCCCATGTCGAGCAGGGCATAGTCATCCCAGCCACGGGTCTCCAGCATCACCGGCCAGACGGAGCGCGGCGGCTTGCCGGGAGCGGCCGGAACGGCACTGGACAAGGGGTCGGACACGGGAAAGCGCCTCCACTGGCTGCGGACATGAGGAAAAGGGCTCGGTCCGGATCGCCTTAAGACGCTTCGCGGCCTGGGTCAATGCGCCTGCCGAAACTGTACGGGCGTACCTGCGCGGGTGCGATGGCGCTTCTGTTGCGGTGCACAACGATCCCTTGTCACTTTTTTCTTGAATTCAAGCACTTGCAAGGTCGCGGCTGGTTGTACAAGCTGACCTCGATGAAACAGCGGCCGACCTCGCGCGCGCCCGGGCGGTGTGCGCTGACCTTGCGGAACCGGTGCATGCGGCGGACCGGCGTCAGGGACGCGTGTCGGCGATGGAGGACAGGATATGGATCTATCTGGCGAGTACCGGATTGCCGCGGGGCGCGAGGCCGTCTGGGCGGCGTTGAATGACGCGGATGTGCTGCGCCAGTGCATTCCCGGTTGCAAGGAACTTGAAAAGCACTCCGACACGGAGATGAGCGCCACGGTGGTGGCGAAGGTCGGACCGGTGAAGGCGACCTTCAAGGGCGCCGTCACGCTTGAAGACCTGAACCCGCCGGAAAGCTACCGGATCGTTGGCGAGGGCAAGGGCGGTGTCGCCGGTTTCGCCAAGGGCGGGGCGGAGGTGCATCTGACCGAAGACGGCGACGAGACGGTCCTGACCTATGACGTCAAGGCCCAGGTCGGCGGCAAGCTGGCCCAGCTCGGCAGCCGGTTGATCGCCTCGACGGCGCGCAAGATGGCCGATGAGTTCTTCGGCACCTTCAAGGGGATCGTGGAGGACGGCGGCGCGGCGGCGGCCCCGTCCGCGGCGGCGATGGCGGGCGATGGTCCGGATGCGGGCGTGATCGAAGAGGCGAAGACCATCGCCCTTGATCATGCGCCCGAAGCGGTGGTGGAGGCGGCGGAGGCCGTCGAAACCCGCATCGAAAAGGCGGTGCATGATGTCGAGGTCGAAGTGGAGGCTGCGGCCGGACGCGGGGTGCTCGGCGGACCGATGGTCTGGGGGCTGATCGCGCTGGCGGGTGTCATCGTCGTGCTGGCCTTGATGGGATAGGCCGGAAGGACGGTTGAAAGGGTCGTGGAACCAGCGGGAGCCGGCCATCGGGGCGGGTCCTGCGAGAACGATTGAGCAGGGAGGAAGAGCATGGCCGACGTGACCATGACGGTAAACGGGAAGACGGTGTCGAAGACGGTGGAGGACCGCACCTTGCTGGTCCAGTTCCTGCGTGAGGGCGCCGGGCTGACGGGCACTCATGTGGGCTGCGACACCTCGCAATGCGGTGCCTGCGTCGTGCATGTGGACGGCAAGGCGGTGAAGTCCTGCACCATGCTGGCCGCCCAGGCCGCCGGCTCCGAGGTAACCACCATCGAAGGGCTGGCCTCCGGCGGCGAGCTGCACCCGGTGCAGGCGGCGTTCCGTGAGCATCACGGGCTGCAATGCGGCTTCTGCACGCCGGGCATGATCATGGCGGCGGTCGACATGATCAACCGGCTCGGCGGTCCGCTGGACGAGGCGACGATCCGCGCCGAGCTGGAAGGCAACATCTGTCGCTGCACCGGCTATCACAACATCGTCAAGGCCATTGCCGCGGCCAGCGCCGAAATGGCGGGGGTGCGGACCGCCGCGGAATAAGGCGCGGCGGGCGAAGGGCCGCGCGGCCGGGAGAGACGCGGGTACCCTTGGGAGGGGGAACGCGAGGACCCGGCACGGGAAGGACTGGCCCGGAAAGCATTGGCAAGGACGACAGTGACGCCCGTTAAAAGGCGGGTGAGGGAGGAACCAGGATGACATCTTCTGCTGAGGGTATCGGCGCGCGGGTGACGCGGCGCGAGGACAAGCGGTTCGTGACCGGCAAGGGGCGCTACACCGACGACATGACCGTTCCGGGCATGGCCCATGCGGCCTTCGTGCGTTCGCCGCACGCCCATGCGAAAGTGACTTCGCTCGACGCCTCGGCGGCGCGGGCGATGCCGGGCGTCGAGGCGGTGCTGACCAGCGAGGAACTGGTCGCCGATGGCGTCGGCAACCTGATCTGCGGCTGGATGATCCATTCCAAGGACGGCTCGCCGATGAAGATGGGCGCCTGGCGGGCGCTGGAAGGTGACACGGTGCGCCATGTGGGCCAGGCGGTGGCGGTGGTTGTCGCCGACACCCCGGCGCGGGCGCGCGATGCCGCCGATGCGGTGGTGGTGGAGTATGAGCCGCTCGACGCGGTGGTCGATGCGCTCGACGCGCTGAAGCCCGGCGCGCCGCAGCTTCATCCGGAAGCGGAAGGCAACCTCATCTACGATTGGGAGATCGGCGATCAGGCGACGACGGATGCCGCTTTCGCCTCGGCCGCCCACGTGACGCGGATGGAGATCCGCAACAACCGGCTGGTGCCCAATGCGATGGAGCCGCGCGCGGCGCTCGCCTCCTATGACGAGGCGGAGGAGCATTACACGCTCTGGACCACCTCGCAGAACCCGCATGTGGCGCGGCTGGTGCTGTCGGCGTTCTACAACATCGCCCCGGAACACAAGCTGCGGGTGATCGCCCCGGATGTGGGCGGCGGCTTCGGCTCGAAGATCTTCATCTACCCGGAAGAGATGGTCTGTCTCTGGGCCTCGAAGAAGACCGGCTTGCCGGTCAAGTGGGCGGCGGACCGCACCGAGGCGTTCCTGACCGACGCCCATGGCCGCGACCATCATTCGGAGGCGGAGCTGGCGCTGGACGCCGACAACCGGATCACCGGTTTCCGGGTGAAGACGGTGGCCAATCTCGGCGCCTACATGTCGCTGTTCTCCTCCTCGGTGCCGACCTATCTCTACGCGACGCTGCTGTCGGGCCAGTACGCCATTCCGGCGATCCACGCCAACGTCAAGGCGGTCTACACCAACACCACGCCGGTCGATGCCTATCGCGGCGCGGGCCGGCCGGAAGCCACCTATCTTGTCGAACGGGTGATGGAGACGGCGGCGCGCGAGGTCGGCATGGATCCGGCCGAGTTCCGCCGCAAGAACTTCGTCCGCTCCTTCCCGCATCAGACGCCGGTGATCATGTGCTACGACGCGGGCGATTATGATGCCTCGCTCGATGCGGCGCTGCAGGCAATCGACTACGCCGGCTTTGCCGCGCGCAAGGCGGAGGCGGCAAGCCGCGGCAAGCTGCGCGGCATCGGTTTCTCCTGCTATATCGAGGCCTGCGGCATCGCCCCGTCCCAGGCGGTGGGCTCCCTCGGCGCCGGCGTCGGCCTGTGGGAATCGGCGGAGGTGCGGGTCAATCCGGTGGGCACCATCGAGGTTCTGACCGGCTCGCACAGCCATGGCCAGGGCCATGAGACCACCTTCGCCCAGCTCGTCTCCGATCGCTTCGGGGTTGGCCTCGACACCGTGTCGATCGTCCATGGCGACACCGACAAGGTCCAGTTCGGCATGGGCACCTATGGCTCGCGCTCCGGCGCGGTTGGCATGTCGGCGATCGTCAAGGCGCTCGACAAGGTGGAGGCCAAGGCCAAGAAGCTCGCCGCCCATCTGATGGAGGCCGCCGAAGGCGATATCACCCTTGAGGGCGGCACCTTCAAGGTCGCCGGCACGGACAAGGAGCTGCCGTTCTTCCAGGTGGCGCTGGCCGCCTACACCGCCCACAACATGCCCGAAGGCATGGAGCCGGGCCTGAAGGAAGGGGCGTTTTACGATCCCACCAACTTCACCTTCCCGGCGGGCACCTACATCTGCGAGGTGGAAATCGACCCGGACACGGGCAAGACCGAGATCGTCGATTTCGTCGCCGCCGACGATTTCGGCACCATCATCAATCCGATGATCGTCGAGGGTCAGGTGCATGGCGGGCTGACGCAAGGCATCGGCCAGGCGCTGCTGGAGAACGCCGCCTATGACGAGGACGGTCAGCTTCTGAGCGGCTCCTATATGGACTACTGCATGCCGCGCGCCGACGACGTGCCGTCCTACCGCTTGATGACCACGGTGACCACCTGTCCGGGCAATCCGCTCGGCATGAAGGGGTGCGGCGAGGCCGGGGCCATCGGTTCGCCGCCGGCGGTCATCAACGCCATCACCGATGCCATCGGCAGCAATGATCTGGTGATGCCGGCAACCCCGGCGGCCGTCTGGCAGGCGATCCGCCAGGGGCGCACGGCGGAGGCCGCCGAGTAGATCCCGTACCGTGCGGGGCTGGCGGGAAACGCCGCCGGTCCCGTCCGGTTGCATCCATGGACAAGGCGCCGTGCGTGGATCCCCGCGCGGCAGGACGAAAGAGGTTTCCCGGGTAAGCATCCGGGCAAGGTTCGGGCGAGGAGAGACCCATGTATGAAACGACCTATCACCGCGCGGAAAGCGTTGCCGATGCGGCGACCCGGCTGGCTGGCGCCGAGGATGGCAAGCTTCTGGCCGGCGGCCAGACCCTGCTGCCGACCATGAAACAGCGGCTCGCCGCCCCGTCCGATGTGATCGACCTGACCCACATCGCCGACCTGAAGGGCATTGCCGAGACCGGCGGCGGTGTGCGCATCGGCGCGGCCACCACCCATGCGGAGGTCGCCGGCTCGGAGATCGTCAAGCGCCTGCTGCCGGGGCTGGCGGCGCTGGCCGGTCATATCGGCGATCCGCATGTCCGCCATCGCGGCACCATCGGCGGCTCGCTGGCCAACAACGATCCGGCGGCGGATTATCCCAGCGCGGTGCTGGCGCTCGGGGCGGTGATCCACACCTATACGCGTCAGCTTCCGGCCGAGGAATTCTTCGCAGGCATGTTCGAGACCGCCCTTGACGAGGGCGAGATCATCACGGCGGTGGAGTTCCCGGCGGCAACGGCCTCTGCCTATGCCAAATACCCCAATCCGGCCTCGCGCTATGCCATGGCCGGCGTCTTCGTCGCCAGGCTCGGCGATGGCGGCGTGCGGGTGGCGGTGACCGGCGCCGGTCAGGACGGGGTGTTCCGGCACGAGGGCATGGAACAGGCGCTTGCCGGCAATTTCGCCGCCGAAGCGCTCGATGGCATCGCCGTCGACGCCGACGAGATGCTGTCCGACATTCACGGCTCGGCCGAGTATCGCGCCCATCTGGTCACGGTGATGGCCAAGCGCGCGGTCGCCGCCTGCGGCTGACGGCTGCGGGATTGGCGCAGCGGCTGGCGGTGTGCGCCGCCGGTCGCCGATAGTCCGGAAAAATCAGACTGACGAGGCGCGTCGCCCCAAAAGGGCGGCGCGTGCAGGCGCGCGTGCGCGCCGCGCCTGGAACCCAGCGGAGCATTCGGAAAGGGAAGTGAGCGATATGCGGTCAGTTGATGAGGTTCTCGCCGCCGCGGTGGAGCGGCAGGACGTTCCTTTTGTCGTGGCGATGGCCGGCAACGCCGCCGGAACCACCTATTCGGGCAGTTTCGGCGACGCAGCGCCGGGCCGCGCGGCGGGGGAGGATACGGTCTTTCGTATTTTCTCCATGACCAAGGCGATTGGCTCGCTGGCGGCAATGCTGCTGATCGAACGGGGCAAGCTCGATGCCGAGACCCCGGTGGAGGAGATCCTGCCCGACTTCGGTCGTCTGCAGGTGATCGACCGGTTCGAGGGGGACGAGCCGGTGATGCGGCCGCCGCGCACCCGGGCGATCATCCGCCATCTGGCCACCCACACCGCCGGGTTGCCTTATGAGTTCTGGAACGACGACGTGCGGCGCTACATGAAGGCCACCGGCCATCCGTCGGCGCTGGCCGGCACCAAAGCGGCGCTCAACTACCCGATGGTGCGCGACCCGGGGACCGGCTGGGACTACGGCATTAGCATCGACTGGCTCGGCATGGCCGTCGAGGCGGTCGACGGGCGGCGGATCGACGATTTCTGCCGCCAGGAGATTTTCGAGCCGCTGGCCATGAACGACACGGTGTTCGAACTGGATGAGGGGCGGCTGGCGCGGCTGTCCGCCGTTTCCGCCCGCAACGGGGAGGGCGGCTTCACGCCGGCGAACCTGGTGCCGCCCTCGCACCCGGAAGTCTATGGCATGGGCCATGCGCTCTATTCCACCGCGCCGGATTATCTGCGCTTCCTGCGCCTGTTCCTGGGCCGGGGCAGTCTCGACGGTCAGCGCCTCTTGCGCGAGGACAGCGTCGACTGGATGCTGGCCGATCACATGGGCGGCTTGCAGTTCACGCCGATGGTGACGGTGATGCCGATGGTCAGCGCCGATTGCAATCCCTTCCCGGAGGTGCGCAAGACCCACAGCTTCGGCTTCCTGCGGGTGGAGGAGGATGTGCCGGGGATGCGCTCGGCCGGGACGCAGACCTGGGCCGGCGTCCTGAATTCCCACTACTGGTTCGATCCGGCCAAGGATATGGCGGCGGTGATCATGACCCAGTCGCTACCCTTCGTGGAGCCGCGTTTCACGCAAGTCTACGAGGCCTATGAACGGGCGCTCTACGCCCGGTGAGCACCTGCGGCGCGTTGAGCCTCCGCCCGCCGACATGAAAACGGCGAGCAAAGGGCAACGGTCCCTCTCGGCGTCATCCCGGCCCCGAGCCGGGATCGGGGAACCGAAAGCCGTGCGTTTCATGGGTCTGAAACCGGCAGACCGTGGCTCGCCGATCCCGGATCGCCGCTTTGCTGCGTCCGGGATGACGACCCAGAGGAATTGTCCTTACACAAACGGCCCGGGGATGACCCGGGCCGTTTTTTTATCTGGTGGGAGCGGTGACGGCGCTGGCGGTCAGGCCGCCGCCACGCTGGTCAGGAACCCGTCGATGCGCTGGCGCAGCTCCCGGGTCTTGTCGCCGACATCGCTTGATGCGGCGAGCACCATGTCGGCCGAAGCGTTGGTCTCCGCCACCGCGTTCGACAGTTCGCCCACATTGGCACTGACCGAAGTGGTGCCCTCAGCGGCGTTCTGCACGTTGCGCGAGATCTCGTTGGTCGCTGCCCCCTGCTGCTCCACCGCCGCGGCGATGGCCGAGGTGTAGCTGTCGACCTCCTGCATGGTTGCGGTGATCGCGCCGATGGCCTCGACCGCCTCCCGGGTCGAGCCCTGGATGGTGGCGATCTGCGTGCCGATCTCTTCCGTTGCCTTGGAGGTCTGGGTTGCCAGCTCCTTCACTTCCGCCGCGACGACGGCAAAGCCGCGTCCGGCTTCACCGGCCCGCGCCGCCTCGATGGTGGCATTCAGCGCAAGAAGGTTGGTCTGCTCGGCAATCGCCTGGATCAGGGTCACCACCTCGCCGATCTTGTTGGCCGCCTGGGCAAGCCCTGCCACCGTTTCGTTGGTGGAGCGGGTGCCTTGCGTGGCCTTTTCCACCACCTGGGTGGTCTGACCGACCTGACGGGAGATCTCGGCGATGGAGGCGGCCAGTTCTTCCGCTGCCGTCGCCACGCTTTCCACGTTCTGGGTGGCGGAGGTGCTGTTGCGGGTGGTTTCCTCCGCCCGCATCGAGCTTTCGCTGGCGATCCGCGTCAGATCCTGCGCCGTCGCCTCCATGCCGCCGGCGGTGTCGCCAACCGAGGTGAGAAGCTCCTGCACCTGGGTGCGGAACTCGGCGATCAGCCCGTCGACACGCGCCTGGCGCGCGCTGTTGGCCGCCTGCTCCTCTTCCTGCGCCGCGCGCATCCGCGCCCGCTCCAGGGCATTGTCGCGGAACACCTCGACCGTGCGGCTCATGGCGCCGATTTCGTCGCCCCGTTCGGCGTCGGGGATGGTCACATCGGTGTCGCCTTTCGCCAGACGCCCCATCACGGCGGTCAGCCGGCGGGTGGGGCGGGTGATGGCAAGCGACAGGACGACGGCCACCAGGGCGCCGAAGGCGGTGGCGATCAGCAAGGTGGTGGCGATGGTCCACAACATGGTGGTTCCAGCCATGGCGGCCTGGCTCGCCTGCTCGCCGACCACATCGGCGATCTGCCCGCGCGTGGTCACTGCCAGGGTGCCGAGTTCGGCGGTCATGCGCTCCAGGGCGGCGACACTGGTCAGCATTTCGCCGAAGGCGGTGTCATAAGCGCTGATCTGGGTCTGGATGTCCTTCACCAGAATGGCAACGGCGGGGAAGCCGCCTGCAAGGGTGGTGAGGTTCTCGGCAATGGTCCGCACTTGCGCAAGTTCGGCACGCACCTGCGCTTCGGAGGCTTCGCCCAGCGAGGACAGGAGCTGCAGGGTCGAGGCCTTGACCGTCAGGGCCTGGCGGGCCAGGTCGGCACTGTTCTTGCTGACCAGATCGACCTTGATCTGGGCCATGGCGCTGCTGCGCACCTCTGCCTGAACCGCGTCGATGGCGGTATAGGCGGAGGTGCGCACCTTGTCGGCCAGTTCGGTGATTTCCGAGATCGTCGTGCGGACGGTCTGGCGCACCTGGTAGATGACCGCGAAATCCGCCGAATTGACCAGCTTGTCCAGATTCTCTTCCAGATTGGCGGCCTTGGCTGCGAGCTCGGTGATCAGCGCCTTGTCGATGCCCTCAAGGTTGGTATGGGTCAGGACCCGCGCGTTGTCGGCAAGGTCCGCCGCTTCCTTGATCGCCTCCTTGAGGGCCTCGGGAGCCGTGGAGGTGGTGGAGTGGAGGAACAGGTACTGGGTCCTCAGCGCTTCCTCCTGCAGCGAGGAAACGATCCGGCCGATCTGATCGGCCTTACGCTGCACCGCGGAGGCGTTCATGCTCGCCTGCTTGGCGGCGCGACCCTCGTCCTGCATCTCGTTGTTGATCGTGGTGGCAAGGGAATCGAGCTTGACGCTCGCCTCCTGCAGATTGCCAAGAAGCACAGTCTGCGTGGCGATCTCCGCGCCAACGCCGGTCACGGTCTCCTGCAGCCGGGCGATCGAGGCGATCGCTTCATCGACCTGCTTCAGAGAGCCGGCGTCATCGGCCACCGAGGCGCGCAGGCTCTTCAACTCCGTGTTCAACTCGCCGATCAGCCCGTTGGTCTGTTCCAGCCGGGTCTCGTCGCGCGAGGTCAGGAAGGCCTCGCGGCTGGCGGAGACATCCTGAAGCTTGACCATCACCCGGGAGGCGATCTCCGAAGTCTTCATCTGGTCGGTCAATCCGCCAATGGCGATGATGCCGACGCCGCCGACGACGGCGGTCAATAACAGGACAATTGCAAAGCCGCCGCCGATTTTGGCGGCGAAGCCCAAGTTCCCCACAACCCCAAGCAAACGCGACATACGTCCCTCCTGAAAGCAATACGTGGTCGGAGACTAGGAGACGGTGTGTGAAGTTTGGGTAAAGCTGCGGGCATCGTCAGAATTAACAATTACTGGTGGTGTTGGCCGCCCTCGCCCCGGTCCGCGTTTGCTTGACGCGGAGAAAGGGAACGGGCCGTCGGCCCGTTCCCCTTGCCTGTTTGTGAGTCTGGATCCTAGGCCGCCGCGACCTGTTCCAGGAAGCGGTCGATTTCCTGGCGCAGCGCATCGGACTGCTCCGACATGGCGGTGGAGGCGGAGAGCACCGAGCCTGCGGCCGTGTTGGTGCGGCCCACCGTGTCGGCAAGGTTTGTCATGTTGCGCATGACGAGACTGGTGCCTTCGGCGGCCTGCAGCACATTGCGGGAAATCTCGCCGGTGGCCCCACCTTGCTGTTCCACCGCGCAGGAAATCGAGGCGGTGTAGCCATTGACCTCCTCGATGATTCTGGCAATGCCGCCGATGGCCGAAACCGCGTCGTTGGTGGCGCCCTGGATCGCCGAGATCTGCGCGCCGATCTCCTCGGTCGCCTTGGAGGTCTGGTTGGCCAACTCCTTCACCTCCGCCGCGACCACGGCAAAGCCTCGCCCGGCCTCGCCGGCCCGCGCTGCCTCGATGGTGGCGTTCAGCGCCAGCAGGTTGGTCTGCTCGGCAATCGCCTGGATGAGGCTGATCACTTCGCCGATCTTGTTGGCCGCATCGGACAGCCCCGCGACTTTCTCGTTGGTCGCATGGGTGTCCTTTGTGGCCTTGCCGACCACCTCGGTGGTTTGCGTCACCTGCCGGGCGATTTCGGCGATCGAGCTGGACAACTCCTCCGCCGCGCTGGCGACGGTTTCCACCTGGCCCGACGTGCTTTCGCTGGCGCCGTAGGTCTCCCGCGCCTTGTCCGAGCTGTCGCGGGCAAGATCGGTCAACTCGCTGGAAGCCTGGGAAAGGCTTTCAGCTGTGGCCGCGCTCATCTGGTTGACCTCGGCAACGCGGGCGCGGAAGGCGGCGATCAGCCGGTCGATTTCCGCCTGACGGGTTTGTTGCCGCGTATCGGCCTCGTCCCGGCCGGCGGCGAGGCTACGCCGCTCCAGCGCGCGTTGCTTGAGGATCTCCACTGCATCGGCCAGTTGGCCGATTTCATCGCGGCGGTCGGCATAGGGCACGTCCACGTCAAGATCATCCTCGGCGATCCGGTGGGCGGTCGCCGCGATCAGCGGGATCGGCCGCAGCAGCCGGCGGGCCAGCACCGCCATGACCGCCGTTGCGATGACGAGGATCGGCACAAAGGCAAGAAGCAGGTTCCAGGTGACGGAGCCGAGAAGGGCGGTGATCACCGACTTGCGCACGCCGGCGTAGAGAATGCCGCTGACCTCGCCGGAGGGCGAGAAGATTGGCTGATAGATCGTATAATAGGGGGTGCCGAGGATCACCGCTTCGCCGCGAAAGGTCTTGCCCCCGGTCAGCACCGGGTAGACGGCGCCGTTTTGTCCAAGCCGGGTTCCCACCGCGCGGCTGCCATCGGGTTTGACGATGTTGGTGGTCTTGCGCCAGAAATCGCGGGTGTCCGGGTCCCACTTGAAGACAGTGACGGTCTCCCCGGTCATCCGGCCGATTTCATCGATCATCGCATGATCTTCGACCGCATCCGGCAAGGTGTCCATGACGATGCGCTCGACATTGCCGTCCTCGCCCCAACTCACCGAGGTGCCCGGCATGTCGCGGGCGACGATGCTGGCGGCGATCCTCAGGCTGGTGTCCTGACGGGTGACCGCATCGGTCTGGATCTGCCCGGACAGAACGATGAAGATCACCACGCCGACGGCGACGAGTGAAAGTCCGATCATCAAGGCAGTGGTGGCGGAGACAATGGAAACGAGATTGAAACGGGAAAGAATACGCATAGGCCCAAAACCCCTCCTGGGTAATCGTGGCGCTATCCTCCTGGGCGCCCTTGGGGAAGGAGTATCGGGGAGTATTTGTAAACTCCCGGTTATCGCTGCGGAATGGCCTTGCGGGGAGAAGCTTTCCTTGAGTTTTTTCTGGAAAAAATCGGAGAAAGGTCAGTCTCTTATACGTGCTGACCGCCGTTGACGTGAACCTCCGCTCCGGTGACGTAGGAGGAGGAGGAGGAGCACAGGAAGAAGATGGTTTCGGCGACCTCCAGCGGTGTGCCGAGCCGGCGCAGCGGGATGTCGCCGATCATTTCCTCGGTGCCGGGCGACAGGATGGAGGTGTCGATCTCTCCCGGCGAGATGGCATTGACGCGGATGCCGTGCTGGCCGAAATCGGCGGCCATCTCCCGGGTGAGGCTGGCGAGCGCCGCTTTTGAGGTTGCATAGGCGGTGCCGGCAAACGGATGGACGCGGATGCCTGCGATCGAGGTGACGTTCACCACCGCGCCGCGCGCCCGGGCCAATTCGTCGAACAGCCCCCGCGCCAGCAGGATCGGAGCGAAGAAGTTGACCTGAAACACGGTGCGCCACAGGTGCATCGGCGTCGTCAGCGAGTTGAGTCGTTCGCGATTTTCGTTCTTGGGGCTGATCCCTGCGTTGTTGACCAGCGCATGCAGGCGCGAGCCGCCAGCCTCCAGCCGCTTGCGGATTTCGGCGACGGCGACCCCAAGGTTCTCCGGATCGGACAGGTCCACCTGGATGTGATCCTCCGGGCCGGAAGGCCAGGGACACTTGTCGGAGAACGGCTGGCGCGAACAGGTGATCACCCGCCAGCCATCGGCGGAAAACCGCTTCACCGTCGCATGGCCGATCCCCCGGCTGGCTCCGGTCAGGACAAGGGTCTTTCGTTCACCGTCGGGTGTCATGCAAGGAGGGCCTTTCGCTCTGGGTAAGGGGGCAAACGAATTGCATCTCGTCGCCGGCTTCCATATGTAGGCGGGGACAGTTCAGTTGACGAGGGAAATCCACCTCGTCGCGACCAGGCCGGATAAGCGCGTGATCGTATGCTCCTGCAATGTGCTGACGGACAAGGAATTGCGCCGCGCCGCGCGCGAGCTGCAGTCCGGTCCCGATGGCGTGATCGTCACACCGGGCGCGGTGTTTCGCGCGCTGGGCAAGCGGCCCCGTTGCGGCGGCTGCTTCAAGGCCATCATTCCGATCATTCATGAAGAATCACAAGGTGGCCGGGAGCGGTCACCGGAACAGCCGGAGGCGGAACATGAAGGGTGACAGCAAGGTCATCGACTATCTCAACAAGGCGCTGCGCCACGAACTGACGGCGGTCAACCAGTACTGGCTGCACTACCGGCTGCTGGATGACTGGGGCTACACCAAGCTGGCCAAGAAGGAGCGCGAGGAATCCATCGAGGAGATGGAGCACGCCGACAAGCTGATCGAGCGGATCCTGTTCCTGGAAGGCTTTCCCAACATGCAGAGCCTCGATCCCTTGCGGATCGGCCAGTCGCTGAAGGAGGTTGTCGAGGCCGATCTGGCCGGCGAATACTCCGCCCGCGCGCTCTACAAGGAGGCCCGCGAGGTCTGCAACACCGCTGGCGATTACGTGTCCCTGCGCCTGTTCGAGGAGCTGATGGCCGACGAGGAAGGGCACATCGACTATCTGGAGACGCAGCTTGAGCTGATCGAGCAGATCGGCGTCGAGCGTTACGGTCAGTTGCAGGCCGGCGCCGCCAACGAAGCCGAGTAATCGGTCGTCATTTGCCGGGGGACAGGTCGACGATCGGCCCCCCGGCCGCTGCCGCGTCGTCCCGGTCATGGGTCACCAGCAGCACCGGCAACCCGCGCCTGCGCGCCTTGCCGAACACCAGATCGCGCATCTGCGCCTTCAGCCCCGTGTCGAGCTTGGAAAACGGTTCGTCCAGCAGCAGCGCCCGGGGCTCCGACACCAGCACCCGCATCAACGCGATCCGCGCCTTTTGCCCGCCCGACAGGGTTGCCGGGTCGCGGGCGCCATAGCCGCCGAGCTCCACCTCGCACAGGGCCTGGTGCACCGCATCGCGCCGAGCGCTGCGGCCTCGGATCGCCTCCGGCAGGGCGAAGGCGAGATTGTCCCCAACGCTCAAGTGCGGAAACAGCAGCGGATCCTGGAACAGCAAACCCACATGGCGCCGGTGCGCGGGCAGGCCCGTGATATCCTGCCCGCCGACGAGAACCCGCCCCCGCGCGCTGAAAGCCGGGTCGAGGAAGCCGGCGGCATAGGCCAGCAGTGTCGACTTGCCGATGCCGGAGGGGCCCATCAGCGTCAGCACCTCCCCCTGCGCGACCCGGGCATCAAGCGCGATCAGCGGCACGCCCTGCCGCTCGATCCGGACCGCATCGAACACCAGCTCGGCCGGCGGCGTCGTCTCAGGGGCGGGGGTGGGTTTGGCGTCCGTCATGCGGAGGCCCGCAAGGCCTGGCGCTGGCGGAAGGCGACCGCCGGTGCGAGGGCGGCCAGGGTGAAGGCGAGGAAGGGCAGGATCATCTGGGTCATGGCGTAAAGCGCGATCAGGCGGCGATTGCCGCCGGCCGACAGGGCGACGGCCTCGGTGGTGATGGTGGCATGACGCCCGCCGCCGATCAAAAGCGTCGGCAGATACTGGGCCACCGAGACCGCAAGGCCGAGGGCGGCGGCGGTGGCCGCGGCGCGCAAGGCCAGCGGCAGGCGCACGCGCCAGAAGATGCGGTTCGGCGAGGCCCCCAGCGCGCTGGCCACATGGCCATAGCGCGGGTCGATGGCCCGCCACGGATCGGACAGGGCGAGAAACACGTAAGGCAGCACGAACACCAGATGGGCAAGGCCGACCGCCAGCAGGGTATCGGCGATCCCAAGGGTCAAGAGCAGGATCTGAAAGCCGAACAGGAAGGCGATCTGCGGCACGATCAGCGGCACATAGAGCAAGGGAAGGGTCCGGTGGCGCAGGGCGATCCCTTTTCGGGTCTCGCCTTCGAGGCAGGCGAGCGCCAGCACAAGCGCCGTCAGCGTGACCGGAACGGCGATGGCAAGGGTAACCGCGCTCGCCGCACCGAGGTGGCCAAGATGGGCTTGCCAGCTTGCGAGCGTCAGCGTGCCGGGCAGGGCGTCGGGGAAACGCCATCGCTCGGCGAAAGACCAAAGGGCGATGGCGACAAGGCCCGCAAGCAGCGCGGCGGTCAGCCCGCCCATCGCCAGCGCCGAACTGGTGGCACTGACCCGATCGCCCGCCTGTCGCCGCCCGGATCGCAGCCGGGCCCGGCCGATCACCGCCACCAGCCGCTCGCCGGCGACCCAGAGACCGATGGCAAACGCGCTGAGGCCGAGTTGCACCAGCGCCCCGGCGGAGGCGGTGAAGCGCATGGCAAGGTCCGGATCGCGCATCCAGCCGACGAGGCGCACGGCCAGCGGTGCCGGGGTGGTCGGGCCGAGGATGATGGCGACATCGACGACGGAGGTGGCATAGGCGATCACGGCGAAGACCGGCAGGCGGATTTGTGGATAGAGCCGGGGCAGCACCGCGCCCAGCCAGCCGGATATGCGGGCATAGCCAAGGCCGGTGGCCACATGGCGCGCGCGCAAGGAATCGGTCTGCGGCAGAGCGGCCAGCACCATCAGCAGCAGGAACGGCACCTCCTTGGCCATCAGCCCCAGGGTCATCGACAGGCCGTAAGGATCGCCGATGATCAGAAGGTCCGGCGGCCGGGTCGCGCCCGTGGCCCAGGGGGACAGGAGCCGCATCGCCCAGCCGGACGGGGCGATCAGGAAGGCAAGGCCGAAGGCCGCCGCCGCATGTGGCACGGCGAGGAGCGGCGACAACAGCGCGCGCATCGCCCGGAAGAACCGTCCGCCCTCGAAGGCGGCGGTGAACAGGATGGCGATGGTGAAGGCACCGAAGCTGGCGGCAAGCCCGGTGCCGAGGCTGAGCGCCAGCGAGGTGGCAAGCCCGGGCCGGGACAGAAGATCATGAAACGGAGCAAGGCTCAGGCTGTCGCCGCCGAGGGCCGGCATGTAGCCGAAGGCGGGCAGCACCGTTCCGGCCAGTCCGGCGATCACCGGCCCCAGCATCAGGGCGAGCGTCGCAAGCGGTGCCAGTTTCAGCATGATGCAGGCTCCCGGCCCGGGCGGGCGGCGCTCACCGGGCCCCGTAGCGTTGCGCCCAGACCTCTTCCAGCCGCACCATCCAGCTTGCGTGCGGCTCGTCGATCACCGGGCCGAGGTCTTCTGGCGGCAGGGTGGCGATGCCCAGATCCAGCGCCGCGAACCGGGCTTTGTCCGCCGCCGGCAGGGCGCCGAGCGCGAGCACGGTCGGATCGCCCCAGACGGCCGGGTCCTGCTTGCGCGCCTGCGCTTCCGGCTCCAGCAGGAAATTGGCGACCACCAGCGCCCCCGCCTTGGCAGTGGCATTGTAGGGGATCGCCACGAAATGGGCGTTGCCGATGGTGCCGCCGTCCAGGACGAAGTTGCGCACGGTGTCCGGCAGTTCGCCGGCGGCAATGGCGGCAGAGGCATCGGAGGGGTTGAAGCTGAAGGCGATGTCGATCTCGCCATCGTCGAGCAACCGCCGCAGGGCCGCGACATTTTGCGGGAAGGCCCGGCCCTGACGCCAGAGATGGGGATGCAGCGCGTCGAGATAGGCCAGCATCGGCGCGATGTCGGCGTCGAAACTGGCCGGATCGACCGGATGGCTGAGCTTTTCCGGATCGGCGATGGTTTGCGCCAGCACCTGTTTCAGGAAGGTGGAGCCATGGAAGTTCGGCGGCTGCGGATAGGTGAAGCGGCCGGGGTTGCGCGCGGCGTAGTCGGCGAGCGCCGCAAGGCTCCGGGGCGGGGAGGAGACATGGGCGCTGTCATGCATGAAAACGAGCTTGGCCAGTCCCCATGGGCTTTCCAGCCCATCGGTCGGTTCAGTGAAGTCGGTCAGAACCGCCGGGTTTGCCACGGTGTCGACCAAAGGCCAGTTAGGCAGGTCCTCTGCCCAGCCCGGGCTCATCAGCAGGCCGGCTTTCTTCAGCGCGGCGAAATTCTCGCCATTGATCCAGACCAGATCGACCGCGCCGCCGCTGTCCTTGCCGGCGGCCTTTTCCGTCACGATCCGCCCGACCACGGTGGCTGCGTCATCGACCTTCACATGGCGCAGGGTCACGCCATAGCGTTGCTTCACCTCCGCCCCGGCCCAGTCGATATAGGCGTTGATGCGTGGCTCGCCGCCCCAGGCGTGGAAATAGACGGTCTGTCCGCGCGCTGCCTCCAGCACCGCCGGCCAGTCCTTCGGATCCGGCGTTTCGGCGCGGGTCGAGGGCGTCCCGATCAGCAGGGAGGCGGCGAGGCAAAGCGCGGCGAGCGGCGCGAGGCGGTGAAGCATGGGCGGGTCTCCTTATGGTTTGTTAGGTGCAAGAGCCACCCCGGCGGGTCAAGACACGGCTTCGTGACGACAGCCTTTCCAGCGGCTCTTCGGTCACAGCGGCAGGACGTGGGTGTCCTTGACCTCCTCCATCACCGCATAGGTGTGGGTCTCGCGCACGCCGGGCAGGTCGAGCACCACATCGGCGAGCAGGCGCCGATAGGCGGTCATGTCCGCCACCCGGGCCTTCACCAGGTAGTCGAAGCCGCCGGCCACCATATGGCATTCCAGCACCTGCGGCACCCGTTTGACCGCCCGGGCGAAGGCGTCGAACACATCCGGTGTCGTGCGGTCGAGCTTGATCTGCACGAACACCAGGAGGCCGAGGCCGAGAAGCTCCGGATCGAGCTCGGCGGAGAACCGCAGGATATAGCCGTCCCGGCCGAGACGTTTCATCCGCTCCGCCGTTGCTGTCGGCGACAGGTTCACCCGCGCGGCCAGGTCTGTGTTGGTGATGCGCCCCTCGCTCTGCAAGACGGCGAGGATCCTGCGGTCGGTCCTGTCCAGATTAGGGGAATTCGCGGAATCTTCGCCATTCATAGTGTTATTTCCTGAATTTGATGATTGATTTGGTGAAAATAACAGTGAATCAGGCCGTATAATAGCGAAAATCTCAGGGAGGTGTCCTGCCCGCTCTCGGGCCGGTCGATCCTGTGCGCTTGTGGAGGAGTGTGTTGTGAGCCAGCCGTTGCAGACCCCGCCGTTTCAGACTTCGGTGTCCCCATCCGACGCGACCGGGGCGCTTGCCCCGTTTCGCGCGCCCTATGCCCCCGGCGATGAAAAGGCGGTGCGGCGCCTGATCAGTGCGGTCGGCTTCGATGCGGCCGAGGAAACCCGGATCGACGATCTTGCCTCCGGGTATATCCAGACCATTCGCTCGGCGATTGGCGGTCTTGGCGGGGTGGAGGACTTCCTCCGGGAATACGGCCTGTCCACCCGCGAGGGGCTGGCGCTGATGGTGCTTGCCGAGGCGCTGCTCCGGGTGCCGGATGCGGCCACCGCCGACAAGCTGATCGAGGACAAGCTCGCCGCCGCCCGCTTCGACGAGACGGAGAACGGCCCCTCCGACACCTGGCTGGTCTCCGCCTCCTCCTGGGCGCTGGGCGTGACCTCGCGGCTGATCCATCCGGGCGAGAAGCCGGACACGATCCTCGCCGCGTTGGTCAAGCGCATGGGAATGCCGGCGGTGCGCGGCGCCACCCGTCAGGCGATGCGCATTCTTGGCCATCAGTTCGTGCTCGGCGAAACGATCAAGAACGCGCTGCAGCGCGCCGCCGGCCAGGAGGCCAAGGGCTACCGCTATTCCTATGACATGCTGGGCGAGGGCGCGCGCACCGCCGCCGATGCCGAGCGCTACTTCCAGTCCTATGCGGCGGCGATCGAGGCGATCGGCAAGGCGGCGGGCAAGAAGGAGCTGCCGGCCCGGCCGGGGATTTCGGTCAAGCTGTCGGCGCTGCATCCGCGCTACGAAGCGGTCAAGGGCGCAAGGGTGCGCGATGAACTGGCGCCCCGGCTGTTGCAACTGGCGCAGGCGGCCAAGCGTCATGACCTCAATTTCACCGTCGATGCGGAAGAGGCCGACCGGCTGGAAATCTCGCTCGACCTGTTCGCGGTGGTCGCCGCCGATCCCTCGCTCGCCGGCTGGGACGGCTTCGGCCTTGCCATTCAGGCCTATCAGAAACGGGCGCTCGATGTGGTCAACTGGATCGTCGATCTGGCGACCCGGCTCGATCGGCGCTTCATGGTGCGGCTGGTCAAGGGCGCCTATTGGGACACCGAGATCAAGCGGGCGCAGGAACGGGGGCTTGACGATTTTCCGGTGTTCACGCGCAAGGCGGCGACGGATCTTTCCTATCTCGCCTGTGCCCGGGCGTTGCTAGCGGCACGGCCGCGCATCTACCCGCAGTTCGCGACCCACAATGCCCTGTCGGTGGCGCAGATCGTCACCCTTGCCGGCGACAGCGGGGGCTTTGAGTTCCAGCGGCTGCACGGCATGGGCGAGAGCCTCTACAAGGCGGTGACCGAACGGGACGGCCATCCCTGTCGCATCTATGCGCCGGTCGGCGGCCATCGGGATCTGCTCGCCTATCTGGTCCGCCGTCTTCTGGAAAACGGCGCCAATTCCTCCTTCGTTTCCGCCGTGGGCGATGCGTCGGTGCCGATCACCCGGCTCTTGGCCCGGCCGGAGGAGGCGCTGGCCGGCGGCACCCGGGCGCGCAATCCGAAGATCCCGCTGCCCGGCCGGCTTTACGGAACCAGCCGGCAGAACTCCGCCGGTCTCGAATTCGGCTGGGCCGAGGAGCGGGCCGGGCTGGTCAGCACCATGGCCGCCCATACCGCGCCTGTCGATGATGCCGCGCCGCTTTATCCCGGCGCGCCGGCGGGCGGCCTTGGTCGTCCGGTGCTCTCGCCCACCGACGGGGTGACCCGCGCCGGACGGGTGCGCGAGGCGTCTGCCGGCGAGGTGACGGCGATGTTCGATGCCGCCGGCAAGGGCTTTGATCGCTGGTCGCGGACCCCGGTGGAAACCCGCGCCGCGGCGATTGCCCGGCTCGGCGATCTGCTGGAGGAGCATTCCCCGCGACTGATGGCGCTCCTGGCCCGCGAGGGCGGAAAAACCCTGCCCGACGGGCTGGCGGAAGTGCGCGAGGCGGTCGATTTCTGCCGCTACTACGCCGCCGAGGCGCAGCGCAGCTTCGGCGAAGGGGTGTTGATGCCCGGGCCGACCGGCGAGGAAAACCGCTACCGCCTGCGTGGGCGCGGCGTCTTCGTCTGCATTTCGCCCTGGAATTTCCCGCTGGCGATCTATCTGGGGCAGGTGACGGCGGCCTTGCTTGCCGGCAATGCGGTGATCGCCAAGCCGGCGGAACAGACGCCGCTGATCGCCTATGAGGCGGCGAAGTTGATCCATGAGGCGGGCGTGCCGCGCGATGTGTTCCTGTTCGCGCCCGGTGGGCGGGAGCTCGGCGCGGCGATTGTCGCCGAGCCGCGGGTGGCGGGTGTTGCCTTCACCGGCTCCACCGAAACCGCCTGGGCGATCAACCGGGCGCTGGCGGAAAAGCGCGGGCCGATCGTGCCGCTGATCGCCGAGACCGGCGGCGTCAACGCCATGCTGGTGGATGCCACCGCGCTGCCGGAGCAGGTTTGCGACGATGTGATGATGTCCGCCTTCCGCTCCGCCGGACAACGCTGTTCGGCCCTGCGGCTCCTGTATCTGCAGGAGGATGTCGCCGACAAGCAACTGGAGATGCTGAAGGGCGCGGCAGCGGAATTGTCATTGGGCGATCCGGCCGACCCGGCCTCTGACATCGGCCCGGTGATCGACGCGGCGGCGCGGGACAAGCTGAACGCCCATCTTGAGGACATGCGGGCCTCGCAGAAGGTGGTGTACTCCGGTCCGGTGCCCGGCGGCAGCTTCACCGGTGGCACCTGGGTTGCGCCGCATATCGTCGAACTGGACCGGCCGGAGGCGCTGACCCGCGAGACCTTCGGGCCGATCCTGCATGTGGTGCGCTACAAGGCCGCCGAACTGCCGCAGATGCTGGAGACGATTGCCGCCACCGGCTTTGGCCTGACCCTCGGTGTCCACAGCCGCATCGATGCGACGGTGGCGAAGGTGGTCGACCGGCTGTCCGTCGGCAATGTCTATGTCAACCGCAACACCATCGGCGCGGTGGTCGGCACCCAGCCCTTCGGCGGGTCGGGCCTGTCCGGCACCGGGCCGAAGGCCGGCGGCCCGGCCTATCTCGGCCGCTTCGCGCTGGAACAGGTGGTGTCGATCAACACCGCCGCCGCTGGCGGCAACGCCAGCCTGATCGCCATGGCCGAGGAAGACTGAGGCCCCGGCCCGGGCAAACCCTCCGGGGCGGTGCGTGAGCGCCGTCCCGGGAACGGCGACCCACGGCCAGTGGGGCCCAGTCCATTGCAAAGGCGAGTCTTTCGGCTCTCCGATCCCGGGTCGCGCTAGAGCTTGCCCGGGATGACGCCGAGACATGAGGAAACGGCTGGGTCCCTCCGACCATCCTTGCGCTCCGCGTCCTCCCGGACGACGCGCAAGCGGAGATCCGGGATCGGCGAGGCAAGGTCTCTCGGGACCAACCTCATCAAACCGCTTGCCGTTCTGCTTCTCGATCTTGGGGCGCAAGGCGGGAGGACACGAGTCTGCAGGCCTCACCTTTTCTCACGCGAAAGATCATCGTCATGCTTAAGCCGCGCATGAGAGACGCATTTACCGTAGTGAGTTGAAGACGGTTGAGGCTTTGCTCGGGGATCACGTGCCGCGCGGTTTCGCCCGGGCGGTTGCTTGTGCGGTAACGGGATCATCCGGCCAGGGGTGCTTGGGGTAGCGGCCCTTCATCTCGGACTTCACCTGCGCCCAGGAGCCGCGCCAGAACCCGGGCAGGTCGCGGGTGATCTGGATCGGCCGGTGGGCCGGGGACAGCAGCTCCAGGATCAGCGGCACCCGCCCGCCGGCAATCGCCGGATGCCGGTCGAGGCCAAACAGCTCCTGCACGCGGATGGCCAGCGTCGGTCCGTCCTCCCGGTCATAGTCGATCGGCACATGCGAGCCGGAAGGCGCGGAAAAATGCGTCGGCGTCTGCCGTTCCAGCTCCGCCATCCGGTGCTGCGGCAACAGCCCTGACAGCGCATCGCCAAGGACGTCCGGGCCGATCTCGCTGGCCCGGCTGCGGCCGGCGAGATAGGGCGCGAGCCAGTCGTCCATCGTCTCCGTCAGTGCCGCGTCGGAAAGATCCGGCCAGTCCGCCGCTGCCTCCGGCCCGAGCCTTTGCCGCAGGAAGCCGATGCGGGCGCGCAGGGCCCGCTGTGTCTTCGACCAGTCGAGCGCGCCGGCGCCCCTGTCCTTCAGATAGCGGGACAGCGCCGCCGCCACCTTGTCCGGATCCGGCGCCGGCTCGATGTCCTCCGACAGGCGGAGCTTCCCGAACATCCGGCGCCGCCTTGCCCGGACCTTGCCCTCCGCGTCGCAGGTCACGACAACCTCTTGGGTGATGTCCTCGGCGAACAGCTCCTCGATATCGGCACGTGCCAGCGGGGCGGCGAGCAGGATGCGCCCGCGTGCGGCGGTGCCCTGTACCTCGGCGATGGCAAGGAACGCCTCGCGGGCGAGCGGGTCGGTCTCCTCTAGCCGGGCGCCGCGTCCGCTGGCCATGCGAAAGCCGCCGCGCCCGTCCTGGGCCTGGGCCACCCGGTCCGGATAGCCAAGCGCCAGCACCCGGCCCGCCGCCTCCGGCCCGGCGCTGCCCCGGGACAGTCCCGCCTGCTTGCGCCAGCGCTCGGCGAGATCGCGGGCGGCGTTGCCGCGCGGGTCCTTGCCCCGGGCAAGTCCGGCCAGCCGGTCGCGCAGGTCGGTGGAGCGGCCGCCTAGGCCGGTTTCGGACAGAACCGCCGCCGTTCTGGCGGCGAGCCCGCCCGCATCCTCCGCCACTGATGCGATCAGCATATGCGCAAGGCGCGGCGCCAGCGGCAGGCGCATCATCCGCCGGCCCTCGCTGGTGAGCGCACCGCTTGCGTCAAGGGCATGCAGGGAGCGCAGCAGAGACACCGCCTCGGACCAGGCGGCCGCAGGCGGCGGATCGGCAAACCGCAGCATCGCCGGATCGGTGACGCCCCAGGCGGCGAGGTCGAGAACAAGCCGCGACAGATCCGCCTCAAGGATTGCCGGTCGGTCGTCGGCGGCAAGCGCCCGGGTCTGCGCCTCGTCCCACAGCCGGTAGCAGATGCCCGGCTCGGTTCGTCCGGCACGGCCGCGCCGCTGATCGGCGGCAGCCCGTGACACTCGCACGGTTTCCAGCCGGGTCAACCCGGTGGCCGGCTCGTAGCGCGGAACCCGGGCCATGCCGCTGTCGATCACCACCCGCACCCCCTCGATGGTCAGCGAGGTCTGGGCAATGGAGGTGGCCAGCACCAGCTTGCGCCGTCCCTTCGCGGCCGGGCGGATGGCCGCGTTCTGGGCGGACGCCGTCAGCGCGCCGTAAAGCGGCGCGAGATCGACCCCGGCGGGCAGGTTGGCGGCAAGAAGCTCCGCCACCTTGTGGATCTCCCCCTGGCCCGGCAGGAAGGCAAGGATCGAGCCGCTCTCGGTGTCGAGCGCCTGGCGGATCGCCCGCGCCATTTGCGCCGGCAGCGGCGCCCCCGTCTCCCGGCCGAGATAGCGGGTTTCCACCGGAAAGCTGCGCCCGGCGCAGGACACCACCGGCGCGTCGCCGAGCAGCCGGGCGACGCCGGCCGCGTCGATGGTCGCCGACATGGGCAGGAGGCGCAGGTCCTCGCGCAGGGCGGATTGCACGTCGAGCGCCAGCGCCAGCCCCAGATCGCCATCGAGCGAGCGTTCGTGAAACTCGTCGAACAGGATGGCGGAAACCCCGGTCAGCTCCGGGTCGTCGAGGATCATCCGGGTGAACACCCCCTCGGTGATCAGCTCGATCCGCGTTCGGTCCGAAACCTTGGTCTCCAGCCGCACCCGCAGGCCGACGGTGTCGCCGACCTCCTCGCCGAGCAGCGCGGCCATGCGTGCCGCCGCCGCCCGGGCGGCGAGCCGTCGCGGCTCCAGCACGAGAATGCGTCCGTCGCCGCGCCAGTCGGCATCGAGCAGCGCCAGCGGAACGGCGGTGGTCTTGCCGGCGCCCGGCTCGGCGACAAGCACCGCCGAAGGATGGGCGGCGAGCGTGTCCAGAAGCTCGGGCAACACCGCGTCGATTGGCAGGGTGGGGCGGTTGGGATGGGGCATTTGCGTCATTTCGAAGAGCCGCGAGGAACGCGCGGCGATATCAGGGCGAGGCGTGCGGGCGGGGGAGGCGCTTCAGGCGGCGGGTGGCTGCGACGCGGACCAGTGCCGGCCGGTCAGCTCCACCGCGAACAGGGCGGGGGTGCGGGCGAAGCTGGCCAGCCCCTCCAGCGCCGGGTTGGGATGGCGAACAAGATAGGTCGGGATGGTGCGCATCAAGGCGTCATGCGGGGCCTTGGCCTCAAAGGCGGCGCGGAAGGCGGGTGCACGCAAGTGCCGTTCGATCCGCATCGGAATGCCGCCGCCGAGATAGACCCCGCCGCGCGCCAGGAAGGCCAGCGCCAGGTCTCCGGCCACCCGGCCGAGCGCCCGCACGAAGCAGGCGACGGTTCGTAGCGCCACGTCGTCCCCCGCGTCGGCGGCTTCGGTAACCGCGGCGCCGCTTTCGAACCGGCGGCTCTGGCCTTCGGCTTCGGCGACGGCGCGCGACAGGCGCACCAGTCCGGAGCCGCTGAGCACCTGTTCGGCGCCCACCCGTCCGCCGACCCGTTCCAGATGTTGCCAGATCCGCATGTCCTCCGCGTCAACGGGTCCCAGCTCCATGTGGCCGCCCTCGCCGGGCACCGGGATCCAGGTGTTGGCCGCGTGGATCATCGCCGCCGCGCCAAGTCCGGTGCCCGGGCCAAGCACCACCTTGGCACCGAACGGAACCGGCGCGCCGCCGCCAAGCTGTTCGATGGCCGTCCCGTCGAGCCCGGGAAGGGCCAGGGCCTGGGCCTCGAAATCGTTGAGCACGATCACGCTTTCCAGGTCGAACCGGGCGATCAGCTCCTTCGGGTCGATCACCCAGTCGGCGTTGGTGAGCGGGATTGTCTCGCCGGTGACCGGGCCGGCGACGGCGATCACGGCGGTGCGTGGCATCAGGGCGGTGTGGTTGAAGACGCTGGCGCTGGCTGCCTCGGCGAAACCGGGAAACCCTGCGGTGCTGACCGGCTCGAAGGCCTGGGTCTGCGCATGGGCGTCGCGGACGATGGCAAAGCGGGCATTGGTGCCGCCAATATCGGCCACCAGCACGGGGAAGCGGAAGCCCTTGAGGGACGAGGTGGAGGTGGTCATGGGCGGCTCTTGGCGATTTCCGGTGTCTGCGAACTGGTGGCAAGGCCGGTCAGGCGGGCCGAACGAAGCAGGATTTCCGCCGTCGAGCGGTTGAGCGCCATCGGGATGTCATAGACAAGAGCAAGGCGCATCAAGGCCTTCACATCCACATCATGCGGCATCGGCGACAGCGGGTCGACGAAGAAGATCAGCCCTTGCAGGCGCCCCTCGGCGATCATCGCGCCGATCTGCTGGTCGCCGCCGAGCGGGCCGCTCTTCAGCCGGGTGATGTCGAGATCCGGGCAGGCCTTGCGAATGCGCCCGCCGGTGGTGCCGGTCGCCACCAGCTTGTAGTCGGCAAGCTTGGCGGTGTTGAGACGGGCGAACGTGACCATCTCCTCCTTCTTCGCGTCATGGGCGATGAGGGCGAGGGCCGAGCGGTCCGGGCGCTGTGTCTCGGTCAAGGGGCGATCCTGTCGCAGGTTTTCAACCTTCAGGATGTACAGGCTTCCAGCGCCGGGGGAAAGCCGTTTGCGGGCGGTTTGGGCTTTGGCGCCCGCCCGCAAACGGCGCCGGGCAGCCTCAGTCGTAGAGGCTGCAGTTGATCGGCCGGCGCATCGCCGCGGTCATGATCCGGCCGGTGTTCGGCGACAGTCCGGCGATCTCGAGCATCAGCTTCATGCGGATGGCATTGGCGAACTGCTCCTTGGAACGAACCGGCACGGAGAAGTGCCCTGGGCCGCCGATGACGCAATCCTCATAGTAGTGATCGATATGCATCATCGCCTGCCAGTCGTCCTGCGCCGATTTCAGCATCAGGGGCAGGCCATTGATGGTGATGCCATTGGCGATGGCGCGATCGCGGAACTCGGTGACTGCGCCGCCCTGGTTGTTGGGGCCGTCGCCGGAGATGTCGATCACCTTGCGGATGCCCTGATACCGGTTGCCGGCGATCATGGTCATGGCCTGGGCCAGGGCGGAGGCGATGGAGGTGCGCTGGCGATGGTGCAGCGGCGCCTCGGCGATCCTGGCGGCAAAGGCGGCGGCCGTGGCGCCGTCGCTGATCACCGCCCAGTCGGCGACGATGTAATGTTCGCCGACACCGCCCCATTCCAGGTAGGAAATGGCGATCCGCCCGAGCGGACCGTAGCGAATGGCGTTGACCACCTGCGGCGAGGTCAAGGCTGCCACGTAGCCGGCGCGTTGCACCTCCTGTTCGTCCCGGTCCATGGATTGCGAAATGTCGACGGCCAGGATCAGCTCCACATCCACTTCTGCATCCGGATCATAAGCATATCCGAGGATCGTGGGTTTGCCCGCCGACCAGGCCGGCCCGGCTCCTAACAGAAGCGGGAAGATCAGGGACAGCCCGATCAGCATGCGCGCGATCCAGCATGACCGCATATCGCGGGAGAACGTGAGAACGCCCATGGTCGAAACCTCCTTCAACCGGTGTGGCGGGCTCCTGCCGCGTTTCGTGTCCCTGTGCTTGCCATCCCCCAATTCGTCTTTTGGGTCCGGAGTTGCTGAGCCGGGTTTTTGGCCGACCGCCATCCGGGCCTGACGAGTCCATCATCAAGTCAGATCCACGAAGCGAGCATTCAGCCCGCGGGGTGGGTGAGGCGTGCCGGGATCGACGCTGGCATAGCCTCTCACCGCATCGCCGGGGTGTGCCCGCCGATGTTTCTGTCGTCTTTGTCGACTTGCGCGGAACTTCGTGGAAGTAGGGCGCGGGTCGAATCTTGGGGGTTGTGGAAGTGTATCATGTTTTTAAGCTTTTTTAGAAAAACAATATTTGTACAAACGTCTGGTTGAGATTGCGATGAATTGTAAAATTGTCAAATTTACCCAGCGTAATTTTGAGGGGCTCCTTCTGCTTCGTCCTGCTGGCACGCATGCGTAAGGCCAAGATCGCAAGGGCATCAGTGGGGTTACGTCAGGGTGCCCGTGGTCGGGGTGCGTGGCGCTGCGGGCGGCCTGGACAAGGCGCTTGACCTCACCGGATGGGTGGGGCAGTCTCGTTTGAAAGAAATCCCATAAGCTGAATATTTTTTCGGCCACCAGAGGTAAGTGGACCCGGCGGGCCCGTCGTCTGACGGCGAAAGCGCGGGGCGGTGCGGATGAGGGGAGGCGAGCCCGGTCATGCGACAGGGTGACGGGATCACAGACATGGCCATTCGTGCGGCCTGGATGTCTTTCGTCGGCGGGGCGACGCAAGGGCAGATCGCCACCCGTCTTGGAATCTCCTCGGCCAAGGTTCATCGGCTGATTGCCCATGCGCAGCGCACCGGGCTGGTGCGTTTTCGGGTCGAGGGGCGGCCGACCGACTGTCTGGAGCTTGAGGCGGCGCTGATCGACGCCCATGGGCTGGCGTCCTGCCTGATTGCGCCGGACATTGGTGCCGCTGGCGTGGATGCGTCGATTCAGGCGGTGGCGGAGCTGGCCGGAGAGCATCTGGCCAATCTGCTCGGCAATGCCTCGGTCTCGCAGGTTGGCGTCGGCATGGGCCGGACCCTGAAGGCATCGGTCGACCTGATGCCGAGGATCCAGCGCCCGGATCTCAGGATCGTGTCGATCTCCGGATCGCTGACGCGCAAGCTGTCCGCCAATCCCTTCGATGTGGTTCAGCATCTGGCCGAACGCAGCGGCGGCGAGGGCTATTATCTGCCGGTGCCCTATCTGGCCGAAAGCGTCGATGAGCGGGACATGTTCCTGAAGCAGCGCAGCGTTCAGGCGCTGCTGGAGCGGGCCCGTGCCTCGGACCTGTTCGTCATCGGCATCGGATCGGTGGAAGATGACGGCCATCTTATCCGCCGCGACCTGATTTCCCGCGATGAGCAGCGCGACCTGATCGCCTCGGGCGCGGTCTGCGACCTGATGGGGCGGTTCATCGGCCGCGATGGCGCGCTTGTGCGCGCCCGGCTCAACGACAAGGCGGTGGGCCTGCCGTTCGAGGCGGTGCGCGGCGCCCGGGTGGTGGCGCTGGCGGGCGGCGCCGGCAAGAGCGAGGCAACCCGCGCGGCACTGCATGCGGGCATCATTACGGACCTGATCGTCGACGAAACCCTGGGCCGGGCCCTGGTGGCGGCGGACGGGACACAACGGGCCAGATCCGCGTGAAGACGGGCTGGGCCAACAGCTGGAGGTATGACACGTGAAGAAACTGTTATTGCTTGGAGCGGCCGCACTTGCGCTGACGGCCGGGGGCGCCGCCGCGCAGGAGATCCAGCCGGCGGTCGCCTATGATCTTGGCGGTAAATTCGACAAGTCCTTCAATGAGGCCGCCTATGTCGGCGCGGAGAAGTTCAAGGCCGACACCGGCATCGCCTATCGCGATTTCGAGATCCAGAACGACAGCCAGCGTGAACAGGCGCTGCGCAATTTCGCCCGGCGCGGCGCCAATCCGGTGGTGGCCATCGGCTTTTCCTATGCCAATGCGCTGGAGAAGGTCGCCAAGGAATTCCCCGACACAAAGTTCGCCATCGTCGACATGGTCGTCGATCTGCCGAACGTGCGCTCGATCGTCTTCAAGGAGCATGAGGGCTCCTACATCGTCGGCAAGCTGGCGGTGATGGCTTCCGAGACCGGCAAGGTCGGCTTCGTCGGCGGCATGGACATTCCGCTGATCCGCAAGTTCGCGTGTGGCTACAAGCAGGGCGTGCTCGAGACCAAGGCCGATGCGGAGGTGTTCGAGAACATGACCGGCACCACCGGTGCGGCCTGGACCGACCCGGTGAAGGGGGGCGAATTGGCCAAGTCGCAGATGGATCGCGGCGCCGATGTCATCTACCACGCGGCCGGTGGCACCGGTCTCGGCGTTCTCCAGGCGGTGGCCGATGCCGGCAAGCTGGGGATCGGCGTCGATTCCAACCAGAATGCCGTGCATCCGGGCTCGGTCCTGACCTCGATGACCAAGCGGGTCGATGTGGCCGTGGAAAAGGCCTTCACCGACGCCCGTGACGGCACGTGGACCTCCGGCTTCTACTCGCTCGGACTGGCCGAGGATGGTGTTGGCTGGGCCTATGACGACAACAACAAGGAACTGATCACCGAGGAGATGATCGCCGCGGTCGATCAGGCCAAGGCCGATATCATCGCCGGCAAGATCAAGGTGCATGACTACATGGCCAGCAACGACTGCCCGTTCTGAGCCTGACGCTTGGCGCTCCGCCGTTTCGGTCGGCGGGGCGCCGTTTTTCGAGCCGGGCCTCTTCCGGCGAGCGACCCACCGTCCTGATGCGAGAGGACGCGAGATGAACACCCTTCTGCGAGCCGCAAGCCTTGTGGCGGCGCTGCTGGTCCCCGGGCTGACGCCGGCATTGGCCGAGCCGGCGCTGGTCTATTCGGTTGGCGGCAAGTTCGACGGCTCGTTCAACGAAGCGGCCTATCGCGGTGCGGAGGCGTTTCGGGAGAAGACCGGCGAAAGCTATCGCGATTTCGAGATCGCCCGCGATGCGGAAAGCCTGCCGGCGCTGCGCAATTTCGCCAATCGCGGCTATGCGCCGATCGTAGCCATCGGCTTCAACCAGGCCTCCGCTGTCGGCGCGGCGGCCAAGGCCTTTCCCGAGGCGCGATTCTCCATCGTCGACATGGTGGTGACCGCGCCGAATGTGCGTTCGGTGACCTTTCGCGAGCAGGAGGGGGCCTATATCGCCGGCCTGCTGGCGGCGATGGCCACAAAGACCGGCACCATCGGCTTCGTCGGCGGCATGGACATTCCGCTGATCCGGCGCTTCCTGTGCGGCTACCGGCAGGGCGCGGCCTCGGTCTCGGAGGATGTCCGGGTGCTGTTCAACATGGCCGGCGACACGCCGGCGGCCTTCGCCGATCCGGCGCGCGGCGCGGAGCTGGCCCGCTCACAGATCGCGCGCGGCGCGGATGTGATCATCCAGGCGGCCGGCGGCACCGGCATTGGCGTTCTCCAGGCGGTGGCCGATGCCGGCAAGCTGGGGATCGGTACCGACAGCAACCAGAACGGCCTGCACCCGGGCAAGGTGCTCACCTCGATCCGCAAGCGGGTCGATGCGGCGGTGCTGGACAATTTTCTCGATGAGCTTTCCGGCGAATGGACGCCGGGGGTGCATGTGCTCGGCCTGAAGGAGGGCGGCATGGACTGGGTGATCGACGCCAACAACCGCGAGCTGATCACGGCGGACATGGAAGCGGCAGCACGCCGCGCCGAAGAGGACATTGCCGCTGGCCGCGCTGTTGTTCGCGACATCGCGCAAGACGGGACCTGCCCGCTATGACCGCCCCGCTCGCCATCGAGCTTGTCGGCATCGACAAGCGGTTCGGCTCCGTGCGGGCCAACAAGGACATCGACCTGAAGGTCGCCAAGGGCTCGATCCATGGCATCGTCGGCGAGAACGGCGCCGGCAAGTCGACGCTGATGTCGATCCTTTACGGTTTCTACCACGCGGATGGGGGCGAAATCCGCGTCGATGGCCGGCCGGTGACGATTGCCGACAGCCAGGCGGCGATTGCCCTCGGTATTGGCATGGTGCATCAGCATTTCATGCTGGTGGAGAATTTCACCGTGCTGGAAAACGTCATTCTTGGCGCGGAGGGCGGCCCGCTCCTGGCCGGCGGGGTGGCCCGTGCCCGGGCGACGCTGAAGCGGCTGGCCGAGGATTACGATCTGAAGGTCGATCCGGATGCGGTGATCGAGGATCTGCCCGTCGGCTTGCAGCAGCGGGTGGAGATCCTCAAGGCGCTGTTTCGCGGCGCCGATATCCTGATCCTCGACGAGCCGACCGGGGTGCTGACCCCGGCGGAGGCCGATCACCTGTTCCGCATCCTCAAGGTGCTGCGCGACGAGGGCAAGACGGTCCTTCTGATCACCCACAAGCTGCGCGAGATCATGGCCATCACCGACGAGGTGTCGGTGATGCGGCGCGGCGAGATGGTGGCGACGCGGCAGACCTCGAAGACCTCCATGGGCGAGTTGGCCGAGCTGATGGTCGGTCGGCGGGTCCTGCTGGAGGTGGAGAAGCAGCCGGCCTCGCCCGGACGGCCGGTGCTGCAGGTGGAGAACCTGACCGCCCGCGACGGGCGCGGGGTGGATGTGGTGCGCGATGTCTCCTTCGAGGTGCGCGCCGGCGAAATCGTCGGCATTGCCGGGGTGTCCGGCAATGGCCAGTCGGAGCTTCTGGAGGCAATCGCCGGCATCCGTCCGGTTCGTTCCGGCGCGGTGACCATCGACGGCACCCGCCTCGATCTGGCGCGGCACCCGGTCGATGCCGCAGCCATGCGCCGTCATGGCCTTGCCCATGTGCCGGAGGACCGGCATCGCATGGGGCTGGTGACCAGTTTCAGCGAATACGAGAACGCGATCCTCGGCTATCACCGCGACCCGGCCTATGGCCGGGGACCGATGCTCGACATCGGTGCGATCCGTGAGGCGGCGCGGGTGGAGATCGAGAAATACGACATTCGCCCGCCCGATTGCCTGTTGCGCACCGCCGGGTTTTCCGGCGGCAACCAGCAGAAGATCGTGCTGGCGCGGGAGATCGAGCGCGACCCGGTGATCCTCCTGGTCGGCCAACCGACACGCGGGGTCGACATCGGCGCCATCGAGTTCATTCACAAGCGGCTCGTTGCCCTGCGCGATGCCGGCAAGGGCGTGCTGCTCGTGTCGGTCGAGCTCGATGAGATCCGGGCCCTGGCCGACCGGGTTCTGGTGATGTTCGACGGCCGGGTGGTCGGCGAGCGGGCGCCGGAGACGGACGAAAGCGAACTGGGGCTGTTGATGGCCGGTGCGGCGCAGGAGGCGGCGGAATGAGGGCTGGGCAATTGCCGCGCTGGGCCGATTACGGCCTGATGCCGGCGATCAATGTGGTGGCGGCGTTTCTGGTCTCCGGGCTGGTGGTGCTCCTGATCGGCGAAAACCCGGTCGAGGCGGTGCGGATCCTCGTTTGGGGCGCGCTCGGCTGGAACGAGGGCATCGGCTTCACCCTGTTCTACGCCACCAATTTCATCTTTACCGGGCTGGCGGTCGCCGTCGCCTTCCATGCCGGGCTGTTCAACATCGGCGGCGAGGGCCAGGCCTATCTCGGCGGGCTCGGCGTCGCGCTCGCCTGTCTGGCGCTCGACCGTTTCGTGCCCTGGTGGGTCACCCTGCCGGTGGCGGTGGCCGGGGCGGCGGCGGCCGGCGCGCTGTGGGCGCTGGTGCCGGCCTATCTTCAGGCGAAACGCGGCAGCCATGTGGTGATCACCACCATCATGTTCAATTTCATCGCCGCCTCGCTGATGGTCTATCTCCTGGTCAATGTGATGGCCAAGACCGGGTCGATGCAGCCGGAAACCCGCACCTTCGAGGCTGGCGGCCGGCTGCCGCTGCTGCAGACGATCCTGCCGGGGGTGGATTTCGGCTCAGCGCCGGTGAACCTTTCCTTCGTGCTGGCGCTTCTGTCCTGTCTGCTGGTCTGGGTGCTGATCTGGCGCACACGGCTCGGCTATGAGATCCGCACCTTCGGCGCCAGCCCGGGAGCGGCGGTCTATGCCGGCATTTCACCGGTGCGCATCACCATCGTCACCATGCTGATTTCCGGCGGGCTGGCCGGCATGATGGCGATCAACGAGATCATGGGCTCGCAGCACCGGCTGCTGATCGAATTCGTCTCCGGCTACGGCTTTGTCGGCATTGCCGTGGCGCTGATGGGCCGGGCCCATCCGGTCGGCATCATCCTGGCGGCGATCCTGTTCGGCATCCTCTATCAGGGCGGGGCGGAGCTTGCCTTCGAGATGCCGGCGATCACCCGCGACATGATCGTGGTGATCCAGGGGCTTGTGATCCTGTTCGCCGGCGCGCTGGAGCATATGTTCCGGCCGTTGCTGTTGCGCCTGTTCGGCATCCTGGCCGCGCCGGCCTCGAAGCCGGCGTGAGGAAAGGGGCACCACCATGTTCGAAACCCTGATCCTCATCCTCGACAGCACGGTGCGTCTGGCGACGCCGCTGCTGCTCGCCGCGCTCGCCGGGCTCTACTCGGAACGCTCCGGCGTGTTCGACATCGGTCTTGAAGGCAAGATGCTCGGCGCTGCCTTCGCCGCCGGCGCAGCCGCCGCCGTCACCGGCTCGGCCTGGGCGGGGCTTGCCGCCGGCATCCTGGTTGCCATCGCGCTGGCGCTGGTGCACGGCTTTGCCTGCATCACCCATCGCGGCAACCAGATCGTCTCCGGCGTTGCTATCAACTTTCTCGCCATCGGCCTGACGGCGCTGCTGGGGCAGGACTGGTTCCGCCAGGGCGGACGCACCCCGCCGCTGTCCGGCGACGGGCGCTTCACCAATATCCAGTTGCCCTTCGCCGAGGCCCTGCGCGACGTGCCGGTGATCGGTGGCCTCTATTCGGAGCTTCTGTCGGGCCATAATCTGCTGGTCTATGTCGCCTTCCTCGCCGTTCCGGTGACCTGGTGGGTGCTGTTCCGCACCCGCTTCGGTCTGCGCCTCAGGGCGGTCGGCGAGAATCCGGCGGCGGTCGATACCGCCGGGATCTCGGTCACTTGGCTGCGCTACCGGGCGGTGATCTGCACCGGCATCCTGTGCGGCATTGCCGGTACCTACCTGTCGGTGGCCCAGTCCGCCGGCTTCATCAAGGACATGACGGCGGGCAAGGGGTTCATCGCCCTTGCGGCGCTGATCTTTGCCAAATGGAAACCGGTTCCGGTGATGTTCGCCTGCCTGCTGTTCGGTTTTCTTGACGCAGCGGCAATCCGGTTGCAGGGTCAGGAAATACCCGGTATCGGCGAAGTGCCGGTGCAGGCGATCCAGGCACTGCCTTATATCCTGACCGTTGTGCTGCTGGCCGGGTTCATCGGCCGCGCTGTTCCGCCCAAGGCCGGCGGCGTGGCCTACGTCAAGGAGCGAACCTGATGTCTCGATTCGATGAACTGTTTGCCGCGGCTGCCGCCGCGCGTGCCAATGCCTATGACAAATACTCCGGCTTTGCCGTGGGCGCCGCCGTTTTGGGCAAGGATGGCAAGATCTATTCCGGCTGCAACGTGGAGAATGCCAGTTTTCCCGAGGGCTGGTGCGCCGAGACAACGGCGCTTGGCAAGATGATCTGTTCGGGCGAACGGGAGGTGGCCGAGGTGCTGGTGATGGCCGATGCCGCCCTGTGCACCCCCTGCGGCGGTTGCCGCCAGCGGCTGGCCGAATTCGCCCTCGACGAGGTGGTTGTGCATATCTGCGACCTGTCGGGCTTGAGAAAGAACTACACCATTGGGGAATTGTTGCCGGCACGCTTCGTGCTGGAGGCAGGGGAGAGCGCGAGCGCATGAGTGGTTATGGTCCCGAATGCGCCACGGTGGTGCGCGCTGCCCGTCCGGGCAAGTACCGTCTTGGACTGATCCTCGGCTCCGGTCTCGGCTCGCTCGCCGACGAGGTCGAGGATGCGGTGCGCATCTCCTATTCCAAGCTTTCGGGCTTTCCCGTGTCTTCCGTGTCCTCGCACGGCAGTGAACTGGTGGCCGGGACCCTGCAAGGGGTGCCGGTCGCGGTGCTGTCGGGCCGGGCGCATTACTATGAGAGCGGCGTTCCCGGTGTCATGCGCACGCCGCTGGAAACGCTGAAGGAGCTCGGCTGCGACACCGTGCTTCTGACCAATGCCGCCGGCTCCTTGCGCGAGGAGTTCCGCCCCGGCACGCCGATGCTGATTTCCGACCACATCAACTGGTCGGGGCTCAATCCGCTGATCGGCGAGGAGAGCGAGGCGCGCTTCCTCGACATGAGCACGGCCTATGACGAGGGGCTGCGCGGCCGCATCCGCCGCATCGCCGAGGAGGAGGGCATCGCCCTTGGCGAAGGGGTCTACATGTGGTTTTCCGGCCCGTCCTTCGAGACCCCGGCGGAAATCCGCATGGCCCGGACCCTGGGCGCCGACGCGGTCGGCATGTCGACGGTGCCGGAGGTGATCCTCGCGCGGTTCCTCGGCATGAAGGTCGCGGCCATCTCCACCATTACCAACTATGGCGCGGGGCTGCAGCCGCACGCCCTGTCCCATGACGAAACCAAGTCGACCGCCCTGCTTGCGGTCGATGCCCTGAAGACGCTGATCCGGCGCTTCGCGAAGGACCTTGCCGATGACTGACCTGACTGCGGCCGATGTGGCGCGCCGCGCCCTGCCGCTGATCGATCTCACCAATCTGGACGAAAACTGCCAGGACGCGGATATCGACGCCCTGTGCGCGCGCGCGGTAACCGACTTCGGCTCCGTGGCGGCGGTGTGCGTCTGGCCCCGTTTCGTTGCCCGTGCCGTCTCCTGCCTGGCCGGCTCCGGGGTGAAGGTCGCCACCGTGGTCAATTTCCCGGAAGGCGGCGACAAGACGCTTGAGGTGGTTGCCGAGACCCGGCAGGCGGTGGCCGATGGCGCTGATGAGATCGACCTTGTCATGCCGTACCGCGCCTTTGTTTCCGGACGCCGGGGCTTTGCCGAGGAGCAGATCCGGCGGGTGCGCGCCGTTTGCGGCGACCGGCTGCTCAAGGTGATCCTGGAAACCGGCGAGATCGGCGATCCGCTGCTGATCCATGCCGCCGCTGGCGTGGCCATCGGCGCCGGGGCCGATTTCATCAAGACCTCCACCGGCAAGGTGCCGGTCAACGCGACGCTGGAGGCGGCGGAGGTGATGCTGACGGTGATCGAGGAGACCCGCCGCGATCATGGCCGCGATGTCGGCTTCAAGCCGGCGGGCGGCATTCGCACGCTGGAGGATGCGGCCGGCTATCTGGCGCTCGCCGACAGGATCATGGGCGCGAACTGGGTATCGGCGGCGAGTTTCCGCTTCGGCGCCAGCGGGTTGCTCGATGCGGTGCTGGCCGGGCTCGATGGCGCGCCCGCGCCCTCCGGCGAGGGATATTGACCCGATGATGCTGGCCCAGGAACTCATCCGCCGGAAGCGCGACGGCGGGGCGTTGACCGACGAAGAGATCGCCTTCTTCGTCAAGGGGCTGACCGACAGGTCGGTCAGCAACGAGCAGGTCTCGGCCCTTGCCATGGCGATCTTCTTCAAGGGGCTGACCCTTGAGGAGCGGGTGGCGCTGACCCTGGCCATGCGCGACAGCGGCACGGTGCTCGACTGGAGCGACATCGAGGCGCCGGTGCTCGACAAGCATTCCACCGGTGGGGTCGGCGACAATGTCTCCCTGATGCTGGCGCCGGCGCTGGCGGTGTGCGGCGCGGCCGTGCCGATGATTTCCGGGCGCGGCCTTGGCCACACCGGCGGCACTCTCGACAAGTTCGACAGCATCCCCGGCTACACCTCCAAGCCGGACAACGCCTTGTTCCGCAAGGTGGTGCGCGAGGTCGGCTGCGCCATCATCGGCCAGACGGCGGATCTCGCCCCCGCCGACCAACGCTTTTACGGCATTCGCGACGTGACCGGCACGGTGGAGAGCCTCGATCTCATCACCGCCTCGATCCTGTCGAAGAAGCTGGCCGCCGGTCTCGGCGGGCTGGTGCTGGATGTCAAATGGGGCAGCGGTGCCTTCATGGCGACCCTCGAGGAAGCCTCGGCGCTGGCCGAAAGCCTGGTGCGGGTCGCCAATGGTGCTGGCTGCCCGACCACCGCGCTTCTGACCGACATGAACGAGCCGCTGGCCTCGGCCGCCGGCAACGCAGTGGAGGTGCGCAATGCGGTCGACTTCCTGACGGGCAAGGAAATCGACAATCGCCTGTTCGATGTGACGGTGGCGCTGGGCGCCGAGGCGCTGGTGACCGGCGGGCTTGCGACCGACGCAAACGAAGGCGCGGACCGGATGCGCGACGCCTTTGCCAGCGGCGCGGCGGCGGAGCGCTTTGCCAAGATGGTGGCGGCGCTCGGCGGACCGGCCGATTTCATTGAGCGACCCGAAGCCTATCTCGCTGCGGCGCCGGTGGAGCGGGCGATCTATCCGGAGACCCCGGGAACGGTGGTGGCCGTCGATGCGCGCGCCATTGGCGTTGCCGTGGTGGAGCTGGGCGGCGGTCGGCGCACGTTCGATGACGTGATTGACCCGGCGGTGGGCCTCACCCATATCGCCGGTATCGGCCACAGTGTCGACAGCGATGCGCCGCTTGCCATCGTGCACGCGGCCAGCGAGGCGGCGGCGGCCCGGGCAGCGGACAGCGTTCGCGCTGCCTATCGCATCGGCGGCGCGGCCGAGGTCGAGGACCGCCCCGTGATCGCCCGGCGGATCGCCGCGCCCGCGTAAGGCCCCCGTGGAAGGCCCTTGCGGCTGACGTCTGTTGGGCGGCCCGACGGCTGGCCCCAGGATGAAAGGAAAAGCCATGTCTCGAGCGATCCTGTGCGTGCTCGACAGTTTTGGCATTGGCGGCGCGCCGGACGCGGAGCAGTTCGGCGATGCCGGGTCCAACACGCTGGGCCATATCGCCGCGCGCTGTGCCGCTGGCGAGGCCGACCGGCCGGGTCTGAGGTCCGGGCCGCTTCAGGTGCCGAACATGAACCGGCTCGGGCTTGGCCGGGCGGCGGTGCTCGCATCGGGCACGGCGCCTGCCGGCCTTGACGTCTCCGCCGAGCCGCAAGGCATCTGGGGCTGCGCCAGCGAAACCTCGCGCGGCAAGGACACGCCCTCTGGCCATTGGGAAATCGCCGGCGTGCCGGTGGCCTTCGATTGGGGCTATTTCCCTGAGACGGTGCCGACCTTTCCCGCCGATCTGATCGCGGCGATTATCGAGCGCGGTCAGCTTCCGGGCATTCTCGGCGACCGCCATGCCTCGGGCACGCAGATCATCGAGGAACTGGGCAAGGAGCATATCCGCAGCGGCAAGCCGATTTGCTACACCAGCGCCGACTCGGTGTTCCAGATCGCCGCCCACGAGACCCATTTCGGTCTGGAGCGGCTTTATGCGCTGTGCGAAATCGTGCGCGAGCTGGTTGATCCGCTCAACATTGGCCGGGTGATCGCCCGGCCCTTCACCGGGGAAAGCCCGGCGGAATTCACGCGCACCGCCAACCGGCGCGATTATTCCGTGCTGCCGCCCGAACCGACCCTGCTCGACCGGGTGGTCGCCGCCGGCGGCAAGACCCTGACGGTGGGCAAGATCTCCGACATCTTCGCCCATTCCGGCGTCACCAGCGTGTTGAAGGGCGCCGGCAATGACGCCCTGTTCGACAAGACGCTGGAGGCGATCCGCCTGGCCGGCGACGGCGATCTGGTGTTCTCCAATTTCATCGACTTCGACAGTCTTTACGGTCACCGGCGCGATGTGGCCGGCTACGCGGCGGCGCTGGAAGCGTTCGACCGCCGCCTGCCGGAGATGCTGGCGCTGGTGCGGCCCGGCGATATGCTGCTTCTGACCGCCGACCATGGGTGTGATCCGACCTGGCGCGGCACCGATCACACCCGCGAGCGCGTTGCGGTGATCGGCGTGGCACCGGATGGAAAGCCGCATTCCATTGGTATCCGGCCGACCTTCGCCGACATGGGCGAGACGCTGGCGGCCCATCTGGGGCTCGCCGCCGGTCGGCATGGCACACCCTTCGCCTGACGGGGGGCACTTTTGGGAATGGATCCGGCAGGGACCCTGCGGGGAGAGGGATGGGAATGATCGCAAGACGTTTTGCCGCGCCAGCGGATGGCACGCTGACCGATGAGATGAAGACGGCCTACGCGGAAGACGGCTTTCTGGTGCTGACCGGCTACAAGAGCGCTGACGAATGCGATCGCCTGAAGGCGCGCATGGGCGAGTTGATCGACGCGTTCGATCCGGCGGAAAACGCCTCCGTGTTCGAGACCGGCGCGCAGAGCCACGCTCGCGACCGGTATTTTCGCGAAAGCGGCGACAAGATCCGCTTCTTCTTCGAGGAAGAAGCGTTCGATGCGGACGGCCGGCTGACCCGGCCCAAGGCGGAGGCGCTCAACAAGGTCGGCCATGCGCTGCATGATCTCGACCCGGTGTTCGAGGCGTTTTCCCGCGACCCGCGTCTGGCCCGCACCGCCGCCGGGCTGGGCCTCGCGGCGCCGCTGCTGGCGCAGTCCATGTACATCTTCAAGCCGCCGGAGATTGGCGGTGAGGTCAATTGCCATCAGGATTCGACCTTCCTGCACACCGAACCCCTGAGCTGCACCGGCTTCTGGTTCGCGCTGGAGGATGCGGATGAGGAAAACGGCGGGCTGATGGGCGGTCCGGGCGGGCACAAGGGGCCCTTGCGCCAGCGGTTCCACTACGATGGCGATGCCTTGCGGATGGAGCGCTTCGACGAGACGCCCTTTGGCGAGGATGTTCCCTTGCGCGCGCCGAAGGGAACGCTGGTGATCCTGCACGGGCTGGTGCCGCATCGCTCCGCCCCCAACCGCTCGTCGCGCTCGCGCCACGCCTATGCGCTGCATCTGGTCGATGGCGCGGCGCGCTGGTCCCCCGACAACTGGTTGTTGCGCGCGGCGGACAATCCCATGCGGGGGTTCTGAGCCGATGGAGGCGCCAGGGGCGCACACGCCGGTGCCCAAGGCCGAGCTGCATGTGCATGTGGAAGGCGCCGCGCCGCCCGATCTGGTGCGCCGGCTTGCGGAGAAATACAGCGTCGACATCAGCGGGCTCTTTGATGAGACCGGCGGTTACGACTGGCAGGATTTCTCCTCCTTTCTGGCCGTCTATGACAAGGCGAGCCGGCTGTTCCGCGCGCCCGAGGATTATGCGCTCCTGAGCGAGACCTATCTGCGCCAGTTGGCGGCGGAAGGGGCGATCTATGCCGAATTGACGATCTCGCCCGACCATGCCGCCGGCGCGGGCCTTTCCTATGCCGCTTATGTGGGCGGACTGGCGGAGGGCATCGAGCGGGCAAGGGCGACGACCGGCATCGAGGCGCGGATGATCGCCATCGGCGTGCGCCATTTCGGTGCCCAGGCGGTGGAGCGGGTGGCCTTGCAGGTGACCGGCGCGCCGCATCCGCTGGTCACCGGCTTCGGCCTTGCCGGTGATGAGCGCGAGGGCCATCCCTCCAGCTTCGCCCGCGCCTTTCGCATCGCCGGGGAGGCGGGGCTGGGGCTGACCGCCCATGCGGGCGAATTCGCCGGGCCGGAGAGCGTCGCGGCAGCGCTCGATTTCCTCAAGGTCCGCCGGATCGGCCATGGCGTGCGGGCGATCGAGGATCCGGCGCTGGTCGAGCGGTTGGCGGCGGAGGGCATCGTGCTGGAGGTCTGCCCCGGCTCCAATCTGGCGCTTGGGCTTTATGGTGCCTTGCGGTTCCATCCGGTCAACCTCCTGCGCCGGGCAGGCTGCCGGATCACGCTGAACTCGGACGACCCGCCGTTCTTCCGCACCACTTTGGGACATGAGTATTCTTCCTGCGCGGAGGTGTTCGGCTGGTCGCGGGAGGATCTCATCGCCATCACCGGCTGCGCCATAGAGGCGGCCTTCTGCGGTGACGAGACCCGCGCGGCGCTGCGCCGGCGTTTGTCCATCGTGCCGGCGCAGTGGCAAAGCTGAGGAAAAAGCACGAAATCGCGCGCGGTCCGCACGCCATCGCGGCTGGCAAGGCTGTTCATCCGCGCGCGAAACGGGCATGTAGGAAATTCCAGAGACGGTAACCCGACAGGCCGCCCGGCATCTGTTTCCGGCCAGCGGCGAAAGACAAGAGGCGCGACATGACCGGTGCCACGGTAATCGACCACCCGCTCGTCCAGCACAAGCTGACCCATATGCGGATGAAGGACACCTCGACCCAGGGCTTTCGCCGGCTCTTGCGGGAAATCGCGGTGCTTCTGACCTACGAGGTCACCCGCGACCTGCCGATCACGACGACGGAGATCGAAACGCCGTTGCAGCCGATGAACGCGCCGGTGATCGAGGGCAAGAAGCTGGTCTTCGCCTCGGTGCTGCGCGCCGGCAACGGCCTGCTTGAGGGCATGCTGGAGCTGGTTCCGGCCGCCCGCGTCGCCCATGTCGGCCTTTACCGCGATCCCAAGACCCTTCAGCCGGTCGAATACTATTTCAAGGCGCCGGAAGGCCTGGCCGAACGGCTGGTGATCGTCGTCGATCCGATGCTGGCCACCGCCAATTCGGCCATCGCCGCAGTGCAGCGGCTGAAGGAGGCGGGCGCGACCCAGTTGCGGTTCCTCTGCCTGCTGGCGGCGCCCGAAGGCATCGAGAAATTCATCGCCGCCCATCCCGATGTGCCGGTGTTCACCGCTGCCATCGACGAAGGGTTGAACGAGAAAAGCTATATTCTTCCAGGCCTTGGCGATGCGGGCGACCGCATGTACGGTACCAAGTAAACCTGCATTTTTCAAAACACTTAAACTGTCCGAGGGGGATTTATGGGCGGAGCGATTTATCCGGATCTGCAGGAACGCACGGTTCTGATTACCGGCGGTGGCAGCGGCATTGGTGCTGAAATCGTCCGTCATTTCGCGGCGCAGGGCGCGCGGGTCGGTTTCATCGACATTGCCGAGGATGCGTCCAAGGCGCTGGCGCATGAACTGACTGCCGAGGGCCGGACCGTTCGCTTCGAACAGGCGGATCTGACCGACATCGACGCGGTCCGCGCCGCCATCGGCCGGGTCCGGGAGGCGCTCGGCCCGATCACCGTACTGGTCAACAACGCGGCGCATGACGAACGCCATGCGCTGGAAGAGGTGACACCGGAGTATTGGGATCAGCGGATGGCGGTCAATCTTCGCCATCAGTTCTTCTGCGCCCAGGCGGTGGTGCCGGACATGCGGGGAGCTGGCGGTGGCGCCATCATCAACATGGGCTCGATTTCCTGGATGATCGGCGAGGGCAACATGGCCGGTTACACCGCCAGCAAATCGGCGGTGCTCGGCCTGACCCGCTCGCTCGCCCGCGACCTCGGCCCGGACAATATCCGCGCCAATTCCATCGCTCCCGGCTGGATCATGACCCAGCGCCAGATCGACCTCTGGCTGACCGAGGAGGGCGAGGAAAACATCATGAAAAGGCAGTGCCTGAAGCGCAAGCTGGTGCCGGCCGATGTGGCGCGGGTGGTGCTGTTCTACGCTTCCTCCGAAGCCTCCGCCTGCACCAACCAGAGCTACATCGTCGACGGCGGCTGGGTCTGATCGAACCGCCCTCCCGGCGGTCCGAGTCGCGCATGGAAAGGGCCCGTCATGATCATTGTCTTCGGCTCGATCAATCTCGACCTGGTGGTGGCGCTGCCGCGCCTGCCGCGCCCCGGCGAGACCATCGTCGGCCCCGATCATCAGGCCTTTGCCGGCGGCAAGGGCGCCAATCAGGCCCTGTCCGCCCGGCGCGCCGGCGCCTCTGTCCGCATGGTCGGGGCCGTCGGTTCGGATTCCCATGCCGGCCCGGCGCTGGAGAACCTGACCGCCGCCGGCGTCGACCTCACCCATGTCCGGCATCTTGAGGGAGCGACCGGGATCGCCATGATCGGCGTCGATGCCGGGGGCGAGAACCTGATCATGTGTGCCAGCGGGGTCAACGCCCGGGTGGTGCCGGAGTGGCTCGACGGTTGTCTCGGCGCGGGCGACCTTCTGGTGCTGCAACGGGAGCTGGAGGCCGAACCCATCGCCGAGGCGGTGCGGCGCGCGGAGGCGGTCGGGGCGCGGGTGCTTTTGAACACCGCGCCGTCCGGCGATACGGCGCTGGCCGGGCTGGTCGACCGGGTCGACATCGTCGTCGCCAATGAGGCGGAGGCGGCGGAACTGGCGCAGGTCCGGGGCGCGACTGGAACGGATGCCGAGGCCCATTGCGCGGCGCTGGCCGGACCGGAGCGGCTGGCGGTGGTGACCCTGGGCGGGCGCGGGCTGGCGGCCCGGCGCGGAAAGAAGCGCTGGCGGGTGGCCGCGCCGGTGGTCGAGGTGGTCGACACCACGGGGGCGGGCGATGCCTTCGTCGGCGCCCTGGCGGCGGCGCTGGATCGCGGCGCCCCGGTGGCGCGGGCCCTGTGCGA
>NZ_JAIVMG010000009.1 GCF_020177335.1 Stappia indica
CCGGCCTTGAGCGCCGCGCGCCGCCCGCCCGCGCGGCGGCGGTTCGGGAGCTCGGCACCCCGCCGGCCGTGCTCTACCGCCATGCCACGACCGGCGATTGCGAAAGGCCGGAGAGCGAGAACATGGCCAGCCGCGAGCTGGTGGTCGGCGTGCTCTCACCCACCTCCACGGTCTACGCGATCCCCTGCACGGCGGGCGCCACCGGCATCACCTATCGGCTGTACTTGCGCGATTCCGGCGAGATCGGCGGGGTGGAAACGCTCTATTTCGCCTTGCACGATCCCCGCTTTGGCTGGATCGGCAGCGACCTTTTGTCCGGCGTCTCCTTCGATGCGCAGAAAGGCACGTTGAGCGCCGCCTTCACCGGTCGCTCCGACCGCCACTGCGGCTACCGGGCCAGCTGGCGCTGGAGCGATTATGCCTTCCGGCTGCAGAGCTTTCGCGGTCCGACCGATTGCGCGCAAAGCGGAACGCCCGAGCGCTGGACGACGTTTTATCCCTAGAGTCCAGACGATCAGCCGCCAAACATATCGAGTTGCCGCTGAAGATAGGCACGGCCATCCAGCAGCGCCCGCTTGATCGTATCCAGCCCCCAGCCGGGGTCGAGAACGGCGTCGTTGACCGCTTGGTGAAACGCACTCAAGGGCCTGTCTATGACCTCCGGCCGCAGCGGTGCCAGGACGGGCGCGCCCAGCGCGTAGACCACCACCAGCAGGAACAGGGTCTTGCCGGCGGCCTTGAGCGGGGAATGCAAACCGAAAGCCATCTTACGCCCGTGCTGTGATCGTCATCATCCGAAGGAAGCGGGCCACCAGAGTAGAGGCCGCCGCTTAACGGGGCCTTGCCACGAACGCCGCAAGGCGTCCCGACGTCACCCCCCCTCCCAAAACGGGTGGAACATGCCATCTCGGACTTGCGCCAGCGGCCCGAACCCGCAAACTGGCCGAACCATTTCGCATTCGGGAGTTCATCCGCCGTGCTTGTCCTTCGTTCCTCTCCGCCTTCCCCCTACGGCCGCAAGGTCAAGATCGCCGCCAGCGTCGCCGGCCTGATCGACCGGATCACCATCGTCAACGCCGATACCACCGATCCCGCCGACAGCCTGCGTCAGCAGAACCCGCTGGGGAAGATCCCCGCCCTGGTGTTGGAAGACGGCAGCGTGCTTTACGACAGCCGGGTGATCGTCGAGTACCTCGACCAACTCGACGGCGGCGGCCAGCTGATTCCAAAGGGCAACGAGCGGTTCGCGGTGCTGCGCCTGCAGGCGCTGGCCGACGGCCTGCTCGATGCGGCCCTGCTTCAGGTCTACGAGACCCGGTTCCGCCCGGAAGAAAAGCGCGACGATCAGTGGCTGGCGTATCAGGCGGACAAGGTGTCCCGCGCGCTCGCGCATCTGGAGGCCGCACCGCCGGCGCCTGTCGCGGCCGGGGACATACCGCATATCGGCCAGATCGCCGTTGCCTGCGCTCTTGGCTATCTCGACCTGCGCTTTGCCAGCGCCTGGCGCGCCGACCATCCGGTCCTGGTCGACTGGCTCGCCGCTTTCGAGGCCGCGATTCCCTCCTTCGCCGCAACCCGCATCGCGGCGTAAGGCGAGAGATCGGCGAAAACAAAAAAACCGGACCTGCCGAGGCGGGTCCGGTTTTCCGATGTTTCGCGAGGTGCCGGCCGTGGCCGGCACGCCATCAGAACTGGTAGCTGAGACCGAAGCGAACCTGGTTGTTCGACAGGTCCGTCTTGTAGGACTGGCCGCCAAGCGCGAAGGTCTTGCTGCCGTAATCCTGGTACTGGTACTCAAGCCGCGCGGTCACGTTCTGCGTGACGGCACCCTCGATACCTGCACCCGCGGTCCAGCCGACGCGCGTCGCGCTGTCCTTGACGCCATTGGCGGCGACATCCAGATCGGCGATCGCCAGACCACCGGTACCGAACACGAGGAACCGGTCGAAGGCCCAACCGGCACGTGCGCGGACGGTACCGTTCCAGTCACTCGACGTCCGGTAGTTCACACCGGCAACGGTCTTGCGCTTGTTGATGTCGCTGAGGCTGAAGTCGGCTTCCGCACCGAGCAGCAGGTTCGGCGTCATCATGAAGTTGTAACCGGCATGGACACCGCCAGCGATGCCGCTGTCATTGGTGTTGAACTTGCCGGTCACCCCATTGCGGGTTTCCGAGTCGGTCCAGTTCCAGCCGAGATGGCCACCGAAGTAGAAGCCCGACCAGTCGAATCGTTCCGCCGGCACCGGATCCGCATAGGGGATCGGCTCCACCGGCTGCGGAAGGTCGGCCGCAAGAGCCGGGGCGGCAACCGCAATCGCGGCAGCGAGTGTCAGTCCGGCGGCAGCATGACGCTTCATGTTGTAACTCCAGATTTACCCAAGTGGATTGTGCGAACGGCAGTGTGCCGTCAGCCCCCCAACCCGCGTTGTATGAGCAATGAATATGGCATTGTGGTTCCTGAATTGCGGAAATTCAGCGGCAGAGCGCGAAGTTTTAACGATAGGGTTAGCGCCCCGTTAACGCTGCGATCTCCCCGCCTTTCCGGGTTTTCCCGTACTTCCAGGAGCATGCGGACGCCTCAATGGGCTTTTCACGCTAGCCCGAATGCTTATATAGGGGCGGTGCGCATCACAGGCGGCTCCGTGGCGGCCTGACCAATGCGCCAACCGGCTTCTTCCGCCGACATCTCGTTTCCGACCAACCAGAACCTCCGGGCCGCTACGCTCAATGCTCATTGATTATGTCAGCCTGATCGGGGGGCTCGTGGTTCTCGTCGTCGCCGGCGATGTGCTCGTTCGCGGCGCCGTCGGCATCGCCGAGCGCCTCGGCATTCCCGCCCTCGTTATTGGCCTGACCATCGTCGCCTTCGGCACCAGCGCACCGGAACTGGTGATTTCGCTGGGCGCGGCGCTCGATGGGCTGCCGGGCATCGCCATCGGCAATGTGGTCGGCTCGAACATCGCCAACGTCCTGCTGGTGCTCGGTCTGCCGGCCATCATCGCGGTCACCTCCTGCCGGGAAACCGGCGCGATCCGCAATTCCGCCTTCATGGTGCTGATCACCGTCGTGTTCATCGCCATGTGCTTCCACAGCCCGATCTCCCGCACCGACGGCATCGTTCTGCTCTTGCTGCTTGGCCTGTTCCTGTGGGATTCGGTGCGCGCCACCCGCAAGCATCGCCGGGAAAACGGCCGCTGCGCCGACAAGAGCGCCGAGGCCGATTGCCCCAAGGAGGGGGAAGAGGAAGTCGGCGAGCTCTACGAAGAGGTGGAGGGCGTTCCGGAAAGCCCGGCGCTGGCCATCCTGTTCATTGCCCTCGGTCTGATTGGCCTGCCGCTTGGCGCCCATTTCACCATCGCCGGCGCCTCGGCGCTTGCCAGCGCCTGGGGCGTGACGGAAGCGGTGATCGGCCTGACCGTGGTTGCACTCGGCACCTCCCTGCCGGAACTGGCCACCTCCTTGATGGCGGCCATTCGCGGCCATTCCGCTGTTGCCCTTGGCAATGTCATCGGCTCCAACGTGTTCAACCTTCTGGCGATCATGGGCATCACCGCGGTCGTGGTGCCACTTGGCGTACCGCAGGAGGTGCTGGTCCTCGATCTCTGGGTGATGCTCGCCAGCGCGCTGCTGGTCCTCGCCTTCGCGGCGATGCATGTCACCATTCGCCGGCCATCGGGCGCGATTTTGTCCCTGCTCTATTGTCTGTATATCTTCGTGGTCTTCCAGTTCGGCCAGGTGGGCTGATCACAAAAGAAGCGGCCCGGGCCGTCCCTGACCAGGCAAGACGGCGAGAGATGCCTCCCGGCTCCTTTCGCCCACTTGCCCCGGGGGCGTTCCGCCGACCGCGCGGATGAAGGACATGCCAATGCCCTCCCCTTCCCCCTCCTCCTTCTCCCCCTCCCGTGCGTCATCCGATGCCCCGATCGCCCTGGTCACCGGCGCCGCGCGCCGGATCGGCAAGGCGATTGCCCTCGACCTCGCCCGCCAGGGGTTCGCGGTGGCCGTCCACGCCCATCGCTCCGGCGCGGAGGCAGAAGCGGTCGTCGCCGACATCCGTGCCGAAGGGGGGAAAGCCGAGGTGGTAGCCGCCGACCTGACCGACCCGCAGGCCCCGGCGCGGTTGATTGGCGAGATCGGCGCGGCGCTCGGCCCCTTGCGGCTGCTCGTCAACAGCGCCTCGATCTTCCAGAACGACGACATCGCCAGCCTGTCGCCGGACCTCTATGACGCCCATTTCGCCATCCATGCCCGGGCACCGGTGTTTCTCGCCAGCGCCTTCGCCGCGCAGGTGCCAGTGGAAGGCGATGCGCTGATCGTCAACATCATCGACCAGCGGGTCTGGAAGCTGACCCCGCAATTCCTCTCCTACACCCTGTCGAAATCCGCGCTCTGGGCCGCCACCCAGACGCTGGCACAAGGGCTCGCCCCGCGCATTCGCGTCAACGCCATCGGACCGGGCCCGACCCTTGCCAACATCCGGCAGACGCAGGAGGATTTCGAGCGGCAGGCAGCGGCGGTGCCGCTCGGGCGCGGGCCGGACCTTGACGATTTCGGCCGCACCATCAGCTATCTCTGGGCAACCCCCTCGATCACCGGCCAGATGATCGCCCTCGATGGCGGCCAGCATCTGGCCTGGGAAACCCCGGACGTGGCAGGCATGCGCGAATGACAACGACTTCTGGCGGCCCCTCCGGCGACCGCCCGCAGCAGGCGGAAGAAACGGTCAGCTCCACCGGTCCCGAACCGGCGTTCGAAACAGCGGCGACCCCGCTTGGGCCGGACGCGCGCGGTGTCGACGTGATCGCCCATTTCGTGCGGCAATTGCCGCTCGGCCCCGGCGTCTACCGGATGCTCGACGGCGAGGGCGAGGTGCTTTACGTCGGCAAGGCCCGTTCGCTGAAGAAGCGGGTCACCAGCTACACGCGCCTGCAAGGCCAGTCGAACCGCATCATGCGGATGATCCTGGCCACCGCCTCGATGGAATTCGTGACCACGCGCACGGAAACCGAGGCGCTGCTGCTGGAAGCAAACCTGATCAAGCGGCTGCGGCCGCGTTTCAACGTTCTGCTGCGCGACGACAAGTCCTTCCCCTATATCCTCGTCACCGGCGATCATGAGGCGCCGGCGCTGGTCAAGCATCGCGGCGCGCGCCGGCGCAAGGGCAGCTATTTCGGCCCCTTCGCCTCCGCCGGCGCGGTCAACCGCACCATCAACGCCCTGCAAAAGGCGTTCCTGGTGCGCAACTGCTCCGACAGCTACTACGCCAACCGCTCGCGCCCCTGCCTGCTGCATCAGATCAAGCGCTGCGCCGCCCCCTGCACCGGCGAAATCTCGCCGGAGGATTACGCCGGGCTGGTCGCCGAGGCGAAGGCCTTCCTGTCCGGCCGCAGCCAGATGGTGAAGAAGGATCTCGCCCGGCAGATGGAAGAGGCCTCCGAGGCCCTCGATTTCGAACGCGCCGCCGTCTGCCGCGACCGGCTCGCCGCCCTCTCCCATGTGCAGTCGCATCAGGGCATCAACCCGCAGACGGTGGAGGAGGCGGACGTCTTCGCCATTCACCAGGACGGCGGCCAGACCTGCATTCAGGTGTTTTTCTTCCGCACCGGTCAGAACTGGGGCAACTACGCCCAGTTTCCGCGTGCCGACAAGACCTTGACCGAAGCGGAGGTGCTGGAAAGCTTCCTCGCCCAGTTCTACGACGACAAGCCGGCGCCGCGTCTCATTCTCCTGTCCCATGACATCGAGGAACGGGAGCTCCTGGCCGCCGCACTCAGCGAACGCAGCGACCGCAAGGTCGAGGTCGCCGTTCCCAAGCGCGGCGAAAAGCGCGAGCTGGTGGAGCATGCCGCCCAGAACGCCCGCGAGGCGCTGGGGCGGCGGTTGGCCGAAACCAGCAGTCAGACCCGCCTGCTCGCCGGGCTGGCGGAGGCCTTTTCCCTGCCCGCCCCGCCGCGCCGCATCGAGGTCTACGACAACTCCCACATCATGGGCACCAACGCGGTCGGCGGCATGATCGTGGCCGGGCCCGAGGGCTTCGCCAAGGGGCAGTATCGCAAGTTCAACATCAAGTCGCAGGATCTGGTGCCGGGCGACGACTACGGCATGATGCGCGAGGTGCTCACCCGGCGCTTCTCCCGCCTCTTGAAGGAGCACAGCGCCGAACGGCCCGACTATGCGGCGCCTGTTACCGCCGGGCCGGCGCCCGGCACCATTCCCGCCGGTTCGCAGAGCGACAGCGCCGCACTGGCGGAAACAGCCGAGACGGAGAGCGCGGAGGCCGACACCGGCATGCCCGCCTGGCCCGATCTTGTGGTGATCGATGGCGGTCTTGGCCAGTTGAACGCCGTGCGCGAGACGCTGCACGAACTCGGGCTGGACGACGTACCGCTCGTGGGCATCGCCAAGGGGCCGGATCGGGACGCCGGACGGGAGAAGTTCTTCCTGCCGGACCGGCCCTCCTTCATGCTGCCGGCGCGCGATCCGGTGCTGTATTTCATCCAGCGCCTGCGCGACGAGGCCCACCGTTTCGCCATCGGCACCCATCGCGCCCGGCGCAAGAAGGACATCGCCCGCAGCCCGCTGGACGAGATCGCCGGCATCGGCCCCAGCCGCAAGCGGGCGCTCTTGCGCCATTTCGGCACCGCCAAGGCCGTCTCCAAGGCAGGCATCGACGATCTGATGAACGTCGACGGCGTGTCCGAGACCGTGGCGCGGACGATCTACGATCATTTCCACGAATAGATCTCGGCGCCAGCGGCCGGAACCTGTGCAAAAACGCCTGGCACGCCGACCGGCGCGGGCGCGAATCCGGCTAGGACGGAGAGGCACGACAACAGCGGCCGGAACTCATGGCAAAGCTCTATTTCAGCTATTCCTCGATGAACGCGGGAAAATCGACCATCCTGCTGCAGGCGGCCTACAACTACCGGGAGCGGGGCATGGAACCGCTGCTGCTGACCGCGGCGGTCGATGAGCGCGCCGGCAAGGGGCGGATCGCCTCGCGTATCGGCCTCGCCTCCCAGGCGGACCTGTTCGACGAGCACACCGATCTTCTGGCCCATGTCACCGCCGCCCGCGCCAAAGCTGCCGTCGATTGCGTTTTCATCGACGAGGCGCAGTTTCTTCAGGAAGCGCAGGTGTGGCAGCTCGCGGCGGTGGCCGATGAGCTGGGCATTCCGGTGATGTGCTATGGTCTGCGCACCGATTTTCAGGGCAAGCTGTTCCCCGGCAGCCGGGCGCTGCTGGCGATTGCCGACACCCTGCGCGAGGTCAAGACCATCTGCTGGTGTGGCCGCAAGGCGACCATGGTGGCCCGTCTGGACGGCAATGGCCGGATCGTCGAGGAAGGCGATCAGGTGGTGATCGGCGGCGAGGACCGCTATGTCTCCCTGTGCCGGCGCCACTGGTCGAAACGCCAGCTCGGCGAGGCACCGGCGAGGGAAAGCGAAACAACGGACTGATCTCCGGGCACCCCGGAGACGACAGGAGGCAAGGCATGGTGTTCGGCAAGATTTTCGGCGGCCTGTTCGGCGGCAGCGGCGGCGACAACAAGAGCGCGGCCTCCCCGGCCCTTGCCTCGGTCGAGTACAAAGGCTTCCTCATCACCCCCAAGCCCCAGCCCAACGGGCCGCAATGGCAGGTTGCCGGCACCATCAGCAAGGATGGCGAACCCGGGGAGCCGCCGCGCGAACACCAGTTCATTCGCGCCGATGTCATGGTCACCGTCGAGGACGCGGCGGAATTCAGTATCCGCAAGGCCCGACAGATCATCGACGAGCAGGGCGAGCGGATCTTCTCCTGATCCGGCCGCCCGCTCTAGGGCTCGCGCTTACCCGGCGCCGGCGCGCAACACCGCCAGCGACCGGCGCTGCCGTCCTTCCGCGTCGAAATTCGCAGGATCCAGCCAGCGTTCGAACGCCCGGCGCAGTGCCGGCCACTCCGTGTCGATAATCGAGTACCAGGCGGTATCGCGATTCCTGTTCCGGTAGACGGTCGCCTGCCGGAAGGTACCCTCGTAGACGAAGCCCAACCGCTCCGCCGCCGCGCGGGAGGGGGCGTTCAGCGCATCGCATTTCCACTCGTAGCGCCGGTATCCCAGCTCGTCGAACACCCGCGCCATCATCAGGTACATCGCCTCGCTCGCCATCAGCGTGCGCTGCAGCGCCGGCGCGAAGTTGATATGCCCCACCTCGATCACGCCATTTACCGGGTCGATCCGCAGGAAGCTGGCCACCCCGAGCGCCCGGCCGCTCTCCTGGTCCACCACCACATGGAACAGCGGATCCTCGCCTGTGAACCTCGCCTCGGCGAAAGCACGAAACGCCGCTTCGCTGGCAAAGGGCCCATAGGGCAGGTAGGTCCAGTTGCGGGCCTCTGCATCAGCCGCATAGGCCGCATGGAGATCACCCACATGGCGCGCCGCATCGAATGGCTCCAAACGGCAGGTGCGACCGATCAGCGCCGTCTTTTCCGGGCGCGGGCGCGGCGTCCACTCCGGCACCTCAGGCCCGATCGGCTGGCCGAGGGCATTGACCCGTTGTGTCATGATTCGTCTTCTCCCTGCTCGCACCCGGTTCCGGGTCACTGTTGGCGTGATCGGGGTGTGCAGCGCAAGTGCGTCGCCGCAAAGGACCGGTTGCCGACAATTTTGCCGGACAGCCCGCCCCGCTTCGGCGGCCCCTGCGAGGGCACACGAGGTCACCTTCCCGCCGCCGGCCCGCCGCATTGACGTAACCGGGCGCACGTGCTTGAAGGGCATGAGCTCTTTCGTCCCTCCAGAATGCAAGACCCTTTCGCGCAATGACACGATCTCTCGTCTGGAGCCTACCGAACATCTTGACCTACGGGCGGATTCTCGCCGTCCCGGCGGTCATGCTGTGCTTCTATTTCCCCGGCAATACCGCACGCTGGACCGCGCTCGCAATCTTCGTTGTCGCGGCGGTGACCGATTTCTTCGACGGCTATCTGGCACGGGCCTGGAAGCAGCAGTCGCGTCTTGGACAGATGCTCGACCCGATCGCCGACAAGCTCCTGGTCGCGGTCTGCCTGCTGCTTCTGGCCGGCAAGGGCGACATCGGCGGCTGGTCGATGATCGCCGCCGCCATCATCCTGTGCCGGGAAATCCTGGTCTCGGGCCTGCGCGAGTTTCTCGCCGACCTCCGGGTCAGCGTGCCGGTCACCAAGCTGGCCAAGTGGAAGACCACCGTCCAGCTCGTCGCCATGGCGCTTCTGCTCGCCGGTCCCGCCGGCGAGGCGGTGCTGCCGGGCACGCAGATCGCCGGTCTGGTCGCGCTTTGGCTTGCCGCCATGCTGACCCTATATACCGGCTACGACTACTTCCGCGCGGGCATCGGCCATCTGATGACCGACTGAGCGGCCGGCACCACGGGAACGGGGGAGACAGGATGCAATTGCGGTATTTTGCCTGGGTCCGCGAAAGGGTCGGCCTTGAGGCGGAAGAGATCGATCTTCCCGAGACCGTCACCACCGTCGCCGGCCTGCTCGACTGGCTGGCCGCCCGGGATGACGCCCATGCCGCCGCCTTCGCCGATCGCGGCACCATCCGGGTTGCCCTCGACCAGATGCATGTCGAACACGATGCCCCGTTGACCGGCGCCCGCGAGGCGGCATTCTTCCCGCCGATGACCGGCGGATGAGCCCACATCCCTCCTCCCCGGCCGGCAGCGACCAGACCCGGGCCGGCGGTGCCGACATCTCCGTGCGCATCCAGGCGGAGGATTTCGACGCCGGCCGCGAAATCGCGGCCCTGACCGCGAGCAACGGCAATACCGGCGCCGTCGTCACCTTCACCGGCCTGTGCCGCGATGAGGATGGGCGGCTGGCGGCGCTGGAGCTGGAGCACTACCCCGGCATGGCCGAGGCGGAGATCACCCGGATCGCCGAGGAAGCATGCCAGCGCTGGCCGCTCGGCGGACTGACGGTGATCCACCGGCACGGCCGCATTGTCCCCGGCGCCAATATCGTGCTGGTCGTCGCGGTCTCGCGCCACCGCCGCGCCGCGTTCGAGGCGGCGGAATTCCTGATGGACTATCTGAAGACCCGCGCCCCCTTCTGGAAGAAGGAACATCTGCGGGACGGCGGCGACGGCGGCTGGGTCGATGCGCGCGACAGCGACACACGGGATGCGGACCGCTGGGCCGCAGTGCCTCCGGTGGAGCCATGAGGTGAGCGGACAAACGGGGAAGCCTCGTCCCTTGGCTTGACCTTCCCGCGCGTTTCAGGGAATTGTATGATGAATTCGCACAATCTTTTCTTGTGGCCTTAGCCGTTGGCGGCCCTTTGCCCTGCCAGGATCACCCATGCATTCTCCGGTTACCGGCAGCACCGCGACGGCGGTGCCACATCCCGGCATTTCCTTTCGCGAGTTCGTCGCGCTGATCGCCTCGCTGATGGCGCTCAATTCGCTGGCGATCGACATCATGCTGCCCGCCCTGCCGGACATCGGCGCGGCCATGATGGTGCTCAACGAGAACGACAGCCAGAAGGTGTTGATCGCCTATCTGATCGGCTTCGGCGGCGCCCAGCTTTTCTATGGTCCGGTGTCCGACCGCTATGGCCGCCGGCCGGTGCTGCTCGGCGGGCTCGCGCTCTACGCCGCCGCCGGCGTCTTCTCCATTTTCGCCAATGACATGAGCCACCTTCTGGCCGCGCGGCTGGTGCAGGGGATCGGCTGTGCCGCGCCTCGGGTCGTCGCCGTCTCCATCGTCCGCGACAGTTATTCCGGCCGGCAGATGGGCCGGGTCATGTCGCTGGTGATGATGGTGTTCATGGTGGTGCCGATCTTTGCCCCCTCCCTCGGCCAGATCATCCTGTTCGTCGCGCCCTGGCGTGCGATCTTCCTGTTCCTCACCCTCGGCGGGGTGGTGATGCTGGTCTGGTGCGCCCGGCGCCTGCCGGAAACCCTGCCCGCCGCCCGCCGGCAACCGGTTTCCGCCCGCTCGATCCTTGCCGCCTACGTGACGACGCTCACCACCCGCGTGACCTTCGGTTACATGTGCGCCACCGGCCTGATCTTCGGCGCCCTGTTCGGCTTCATCGCCTCCGCCCAACAGATCTTCGTCGAAACCTTCGGGATCGGCGCCGCCTTCCCGGCGGTCTTCGCCGTGATCGGCCTTTGCATGGCGGCGGCCTCCTTCGTCAATGCCTCACTGGTGGAGCGCATCGGCCTGCGCCCGCTGTCCCATGGGGCGCTGGTGGCCTTCGTGGTGATCAGTCTGATCCAGGCGGCCACCGCCATCTGGATCGCGGAAAACCTTTATGTGTTCACCGCAATGCTGGCGATCACCCTGTTCATCTTCGGCTTCATCGGCCCCAGCTTCAACGCCATCGCCATGGAGCCGCTGGGCGAGATCGCCGGAACCGGCTCGTCGGTGCTCGGCTTCGTGACGACCCTGGCCGGTGCCTTTTGCGGCTTCATCGTCGGCCAGCACTACGATGGCACGGTGGTGCCGCTCTCCCTCGGCTTCGCCACCTTCGGCGCCATTGCGCTGGGAATCGTCTTCGTCACCGAAAAGGGCCGCCTGTTCCGCACGACCCAGCCGCCGCGCTGAGGTCGTCAGCCCCCGGAATGCAAAACACCCCGCCAGGCCGAGGCCGGGCGGGGTGTTATCGTCACAGGAGAACCGAAGCGGAGCTTACTCCGCGGCGGCGACCTTGGCCGACGCCTTCGGGTTCACCTCGGCGGTGTAGTCTTCCATCAGCGCCTTGGCGATATCGCCGACCTGGAATGTGTAGGGGCCGATCTCGGACACCGGCGTCACCTCGGCGGCCGTGCCGGTCAGGAAGCACTGTTCGAAGCCTTCCATCTCCTCTGGCATGATCACCCGCTCGACGACCTCGATGCCGCGCTTGCGCGCCAGGCCGATCACCGTACGCCGGGTGATGCCATCAAGGAAGCAATCCGGCGTTGGCGTATGCAGCTTGCCGTCCTTGACGAAGAACACATTGGCGCCGGTCGCCTCGGCCACCTGGCCGCGCCAGTCCAGCATCAGGGCATCGGCGAAGCCCTTGCGCTCGGCCTCGTGCTTCGACAGCGTGCAGATCATGTAAAGGCCGGCGGCCTTGGACCGGCTCGGTGCGGTCGCCGGATCCGGGCGGCGGTAGTGCGCCATGTCGAGGCGAATGCCCTTCAGCCGCTCTTCCGGCTTGAAGTAGCTCGGCCATTCCCAGGCGGCAATCGCCATATGGATCGAATTGGCCTGAGCTGCAACGCCCATCATCTCGCTGCCGCGCCAGGCGATCGGACGCACATAGGCGTCGACCAGGTTCATGCGCGTCAGGAGGGTCCGGGTCGCGTCGTTGATCTCCGCAACGCTCCAGGGAATGGTGAAGCCGAGAATCTCCGCCGAGGTGTGCAGCCGCTCGGTGTGCTCGTTGAGCTTGAACACCTCACCGCCATAGGCCCGCTCGCCCTCGAACACGCTGCTGGCGTAGTGCAGGCCGTGGCTCAGCACATGCAGCTTGGCATCGGCCCAGGGCACGAAGGCACCATCGTACCAGATTTCGCCATTCAATTGATCAAAAGGCACATGCGCCATAACCGTCTACTCCAGCGGCAACCAGCGGATCAGTCCGCTCTCAAGAAATCTCGCGCTGCAACAACGCAGCACGGCGGGGTGTCTCAGTCCTTGCCCGGCAAAATCGGCAACTTTGCGCTACCGGGAAACTCTTTGTATGTTGATGGGCCTGCGGCGAAATCGAACCGGGGCAGGCGCATCAGGCACATTCTGCGAAACCATCGTCAATAATCCTTGAAACGGGCTCAAGATGTACGATCATTTCGTCAGAGACGTACATCGTGTAACAATCGGTCGAAAATAAGTCAATATGACTGACGTAAATTTCTCAGATTCAAACAGCCTGACCGCGCCGGGCAGCCCGGCGGAGGACCGGATGCCGATCGACCTGATCGAGCTCCTGTTCTTCGCCTATCGGGACTTCACCTCCGACCCGGATACCATCCTGGCAGAATTCGGCTTCGGCCGGGCCCATCACCGGGTGCTACATTTCGTCTCCCGCAATCCGGGCCTGCGCGTCACCGACCTTCTCGGCATCCTGCGCATCACCAAGCAGAGCCTTGCGCGGGTGCTCAAGCAGTTGATCGACGAAGGCTACATCCTGCAGGAACCCGGCCCGGTGGACCGGCGTGAGCGGCTGCTGACCACCACCGCGCTCGGCCAGGACCTTGCCGAGCGTCTGACCCGATTGCAGGCGCGGCGGATCCAGCGCGCCCTCGCGGCCATGCCGGAAGGCAGTCATGAGATTGCCCGCCAGTTCCTCTATCACATGATCGACCCCGATCAGCGCGGCGATGTCGCGCGTTTGATCGAACACAGCTGAGGCCTTGCGCGCGGAATGCCTGAAACAGCCGACAAACCCCTTCCCGCTCCACCGACGGACGATGCCCCGCATCTGCTCCTGATCGATGACGACAACCGGATTCGCACGCTGCTGCGCCGTTTTCTGGCGGAAAACGGCTTTCGCATCAGCACTGCGGCCAATGCAGCCGAGGCTCGTCGCCGGTTGGCCGGTCTGCAATTCGATCTTCTGATCGTCGATGTGATGATGCCGGGGGAAGACGGCCTGGCCTTTTCCGCCAACATGCGCACCAGCTCCGATGTGCCGATTCTGATGCTGACCGCCCGTTCCGACGCCTCCGACCGCATCGCCGGGCTGGAGGCGGGCGTTGACGATTACCTGAGCAAACCGTTCGAGCCGCGCGAGTTGCTCCTGCGCATCCGGGCGATCCTGCGCCGCCGGGCGACGCCGGAGGCAACCCCGCCCCTTGATGTGCGATTCGGCCCGTATCTGTTCGATTCCACCCGGCGCGAGCTGAAACGCGGCGACGATATCATCCGCCTGACCGACCGAGAGAAGGAAATCCTGGCACTGTTCGCCGAAAAGCCCAATGACACCGTGCCGCGCAACGAGATCGTCGGCGACGACAGTGGTCTTGGCGAGCGCACGGTGGATGTGCAGATCAATCGCCTGCGGCGCAAGATCGAAACCGACCCCGGCAATCCGCTCTACCTGCAAACGGTTCGCGGCATCGGATACCGGCTGGTCTGCGACTGATGGCAACCACCGCCCGCCGGCTCCGCTCCCTGTTGCGCTGGCGCCCCACTTTGCCCGCATCGGTGACGCGGGTTGCCGGGCTGGTCGCCGAGCCCTACCGCGCCACCGCGCGGTTCTTATACAGGCGCATGCCCAAGGGCCTGTTCGCCCGCACCTTGCTGATCATCATCGTGCCGATCGCCATCATGCAGGCGGTGCTCGGCTTCGTGTTCCTGGAACGCCATTACGAGCTGGTGACCCGGCGTCTGTCCGAAGCGGTGGTGCGCGACATCGCGCTTCTGGTCGATATTCTCAACACCTATCCGCATGAAGAGGACTTCGCCAATTTCACCCGGATGGCACGGCAGGACCTGGACCTGTCGGTGGCGGTGCTGCCGCTGGAACCGCTGCCGCCACCGCGCCCAAAGCCGTTCTTCGATATTCTCGACCGCTACCTGTCGGAACAGATCGGCAAGCGCATTGGCCGCCCCTTCTGGATCGACACGGTCGGCCGGTCCAGCTTCATCGAAATCCGCATTCGCCTCGACCGCAATGTTCTCCGGGTGATTGCCCGGCGCAATCAGGCCTATGCCTCGAACTCGCATATCTTCATCGTCTGGATGCTGTCCACCTCCCTGGTGCTAATCGTTATCGCCCTGATTTTCCTGCGCAATCAGACCCGCCCGGTCGAACGGCTGGCAACGGCGGCGGAAAGCTTCGGCATGGGCCGGCCGATCGACGACTTCCGCCCCAGCGGCGCGCTGGAGGTGCGCCGCGCGGCCCAGGCCTTCATCGAGATGCGGCGGCGGATCGAGCGGCAGATGGAGCAGCGCACCACCATGCTCGCCGGCGTCAGCCATGACCTGCGCACCATCCTCACCCGCTTCCGCCTGCAACTGGCGCTGTTTCCCGACAGCGACGAGGTGCGGGCCCTGCGGCATGATGTTGCCGAGATGAACACCATGCTGGCGGATTACCTCGCCTTTGCACGCGGCGATGGCGACGAAAAACCGCAAGTCACCGACATCGCTCTGTTGTTCGAGGAGCTTGAAGCCGAAGCGGAGATCCTCAACGCCGAAGTTTCCTCCAGCTTTCAGGGCGCACCGGAGGTGATGTTGAAGCCGATCGCCTTCAAGCGCTGCCTGACCAATCTGGTCACAAACGCCGCCCGGCACGGCTCGACCGTGCGCATCGACGGCCGTCATGCGGAAGGCTGGCTGACCGTGACCATCGAGGACGATGGTCCCGGCATTGCCGAGGATGAGCGGGAAAACGTCTTCCGCCCCTTCTACCGCCTCGATCAGGCGCGCAATCAGGACGCCGGCGGCAGTGGCCTGGGCCTGGCCATCGCCCGCGACATCGCCCGCGCCCATGGCGGCGACATCGTGCTCGACGAGAGTGCCGACCTCGGCGGCCTCAAGGTGCGGGTCCGCATCCCGGTCTGACGCCGGCGGTGCGGCCGCCCGGCTCGGCCCGAAGGCTCAGAACAGCCGGCCGCCGATCGGCACATCCTCCAGATCCGGACGCAGCAGCACCACTTCGCCACTCTCATCCGGCACGCCGAGGGTCAGCACCTCCGACATCATCGGCCCGATCTGGCGCGGCGGGAAATTCACCACCGCCAGCACCTTGCGGCCCGCAAGATCTTCCGGCGCATAGTGATGGGTGATCTGGGCGGAGGATTTCTTGATGCCGATTTCCGGGCCGAAGTCGATCTTCAGCCGGATCGCCGGCTTGCGCGCTTCCGGAAAAGGTTCGGCCTCGACAATCCGGCCCACCCGGATATCCACCTTCAGAAAATCGCCGAATGAAATGAAATCCTGCCCGTTTCCGTCCTGCGTCACGTCGTTCACTGCCTTCCCCTGGCGGATCGTTCGATCCTGTCGTTCTCCTGCTCGGGCCGAACGATAGACGCGCCTCCCGGCCCGACGCAAGCGGCCGGCGCGGCCGGGCGCCGCTTCCGTGTCAGGTGCGGTTGCAAAAGCACAGTCGGCGCGCCCATGGCGCAAGTGGTCAGGCCGAGTGGTCGGACCGGGGGCCGGGCTCAGGTGGCAGGCGACTCGCGCTCGTCGCTGGCGCCAGATGCCTCATCTCGGCGGCGGGAGCCGGATCGCCGGCGTTTCAGGAAAGGCCGGACGAACCGCGCCAATCCGTCGAGCCGCTGCAGCCAGACCTCGCCCCGGTCCAGTTCCCGATCAAGCGCCGCCATGCTGCGCGCCAGTCCCGGATCCGCGTCATCAAGCCAGACATCGACGACCCGGGCAAAGGCCAGCACCAGCCCTTGCGTCATCGCCTGGGCCTTCGGGCCGGAGGCGGTGATGCCGGCGGCGGTCAGCATCCAGCGCTGCGAGGTCAGCGCACAGCCATTGAGGCAGACCGCCAATTGCGGATCCTGCCGCACCGCTCGCTTCAGCGCACGCACCGCGTCCCGATAGGGGGACAGGGCATCGAGCCGCGCCATCAGCACATCGAACAGGCGGTCCCGTGCCGGCTCCTCGGCCATGTCCGGGTCGACCGCGTCGAGCACCTTGCGGTCGATCTCGGCGAGAAACGCCTTGAAGCAGGCTGTCTTGGAGGGGAATTCGGCGCGCAGCAGCGACAGCTTCACATCAGCGGCCAGCGCAAGCTCGGCCATCTCGAAGCCATGCCATCCCTTCTCGCCGAGCAGATCGAGAAAGGCCGCTACGATCTTCTGCCGGATTTTCTGGCTCGCCATTCCTGTCACCCCACTTGCTGCCACGTCTCGTCGCAAACCGAGACCCTTGTTCAGGATCCTAGGGCGAAACGCGGCAAAAGCGAGGAGCCGTCGGCTTGCCTCTTAGCCAGCCAGTTCCTCGGAGCGGCGCTTGGCGGCGGCGACCGCCCGGTCGAACACCGGCTGAATGCCATCTTCCGCCATCAGGACCTTGAGCGCCGCCTCGGTGGTGCCCTTTGGAGAGGTCACGTTGCGCCGCAGTTCCGCCGCCTCCAGCTCCGACTGGAACAGCAGCTCGCCGGCCCCGCACACGGTCTGCCGCGCCAGCTGCATCGCCAGATCCGCATCGAGCCCCGCCCGAGCGCCGGCCGCCGCCATCGCCTCGACCAGATAGAACACATAGGCCGGACCGGACCCGCTGACCGCCGTCACCGCATCCATCTGCTCTTCCCGCGCGATCCAGGCCGAGGCGCCGATCGCCGCAAGCAGCTCATCGACCGTCGCCCGCTGTTCCGCGCTGGTCGCGGTGTTGGCGAAGGCAACGCTCATGCCGCGCCCGACCTGGGCGGGCGTGTTCGGCATCACCCGGGTCACGGCAACCTTGCCGAAGGTCTGTTCGAACCGGGCCACCGGCGTGCCGGCGGCAATCGACAGCACCAGGGTGTCGCCATCGACGGCGCCGACGAGCCCCCCCAGCACCGCATCCATCATCTGCGGCTTGATCGCGAGCATCAGAACGCCGGCCTTGAGCCCGTCGGGAACCGCGCTCTCAAGGCGAATCGTATGGCGCGACAGGAGTTCCCGGATCTCGGGCGGAGGACCGGGATCGACGACGAGCACCGCCGCCGGATCGACGCCGCGCGCCATCCAGCCGGCCAGCATCGCGCCTCCCATCTTGCCCGCGCCAATCAGCACAAGCGGGCGTTCTGGCGAAAAACTCATGCTTCCCCCGCGGTTTCAAACAGGGCCGTGTCGATGGCCTCGGAGGCGGACTTGCCGGCCCAGACCACGAACTGGAACGCCTGGTAATAGCGCTCGCAAGATTCCAGCGCGTTGGTCATCAGCCCCTCGATCTGTTTGGAGGTGGCTTCTGCGCCGCCGGCCAGAAGCAGCGACTGGCGGAAGATCACCACGCCCTCCCGGTTCCACAGATCGAAGTGGCCCATCCACAGCTGCTCGTTGACCAGTGCCAGCAGCCGGACCACCTCGGTCCGGCGCGGCTCGGGAACCTTCAGATCGAAGGCGCAGGCCAGATGCAGCGCTTCCAGATCTTCCATCCAGGAAAAGGAGACATGGTAGTCGCACCAGTGACCGGCGACGGAGATGGTGATCTCCTCGTCGCAGGAGCGTTCAAACGACCAATCATTGATGGCGGCGATATGCTCGATGGTGTCGACCGGGTTCGCGGGCCGTTCGAATTCGATGTCGATGAGGCTCATGAACGTTCCTCTCGGCTTGCGGGACTTCGCCCCCTCGGCTGAGAGGCGCTTCCACCCATAGCGGTCCGCAGGAGGCCTGGCCTGCCGCTGGCGAAGTTGGCGCGGCGGGACGTCATCAACGGACAAATCGACATCCAACCGCGAATCTTCACTTGACTTCAGTATATAGGCAGTTCGCCCGAAGAAGATACGTTCACACTTCGTTAACGCTTTCGAACCTGTGGATGGCGCACCGGCTTTTCCCGCTGGCCGGCACGCCATTCGTCTTTGGCGAGACTTCAGGCCCCGTCCTTCGTCTCCCCAGCGGCGTCGGCGTCCGTGGCCGTCTCGCTCTTGCCCGCTTTCGCCAACGCCTTTTCCAGCTCGGCAACGCGCGCTTCCAGCGCCTCGACCGCGTCGAGCGCCTTCACGGCGATGTCCTTGACCACGTCGTGATCCTCGCGCTTGACCAGATCCATGTCGGCGAGAAAATGCTCCGCCTGCGCGCGAAAAGCGGTTTCGACCTCGCGGCGGGCGCCCTGCGCCACGCCGGCGACATCGGTCATCAGCTTCGCGAAATCATCCAGAACGCGATTGGGGCCCTGTGTCATCCTGTCCTCGTCATGTCTTGCGCGGGTGGCGGAGTGCCGGCCCCGCGCGATCGAACCCGGACACCTTGAGGGCGCCCGCTCACCACCTTAACTAATGCGCTTTGCCGTTCGGTGAAACACCCGAACGCCGACAAATCACCGCGTCCGCCCGCGCCGCCTTGACGGATGTGGGCAAACATCGTCAACGTCGCCGCGCGAAATCCCGCCCCGCCGCCCGCGCCCGGAGAAGCCATGCCGTTCCTCGCCATCCCCTTTCCCACGATCGATCCGGTGCTGGTCGAGTTCGGCCCCTTCGCCATCCGCTGGTACGCGCTTGCCTATATCGCCGGGCTGCTGCTCGGCTGGCGCCTGATGCGCCGGATCGTCGCCCGGGACGCCCTGTGGGGCGTACAAAAGCGGCCGGGGCTGATCGACATCGACGATTTCGTCGTCTGGGCCACCCTTGGCACGATTCTCGGCGGCCGGCTCGGCTATGTGCTGTTCTATGCGCCCGAATACTACGTGCAAAACCCGCTCGATGCGCTGGCGGTCTGGTCCGGCGGCATGTCCTTCCATGGCGGTTTCCTCGGCGTGGTCGCGGCGATGGTGCTGTTCGCCTGGCGGCGCGGGCTGCCGCTCTGGACCCTGTTCGACCTTGCCGGCATCGTCGCGCCGATCGGCCTGTTCTTCGGACGCATCGCCAACTTCATCAATGGAGAACTGTGGGGCCGGGTCAGCGACGTGCCCTGGGCGATGGTGTTTCCCGACGCCGGACCGCAGCCGCGCCACCCCAGCCAGCTCTACGAGGCGGCGCTGGAAGGGATCGTCCTGTTCACCGTCGTGTTGCTGATCGCCCTGCGGTTCAAGGGCTTGCGCCGGCCCGGCTTGATCGCCGGCACCTTCGCACTCGGCTATGGGCTCGCCCGGTCGGTGGCCGAGCTGTTTCGCATGCCTGATGCGCATATCGGCTTCCTGGCCTCGGGCCTGACCATGGGCATTGTCTTGTCGGTGCCGATGATACTGGCCGGGCTCTACGCCATCCTCCGCGCCTTGCGTAACCCTCCCGCAGCTCCCCTCCCCGCCAAGAACGCCCAGGCAGGCACGGAGACGGCCAAGTGAGCGAGACCGGCACGACACCGCTGGCGGGCCGGCTGAAGCAGCAGATCGCCAACGACGGCCCGATCACCGTTGCCGACTACATGGCCCGGTGCCTCGCCGATCCGGAACATGGCTATTACATGTCCGCCGAGCCGTTCGGCGCCTCGGGCGATTTCATCACCGCACCGGAAGTCAGCCAGATGTTCGGCGAACTCATCGGCGCCTGGCTCTTGCATGTGTGGACCGCCCTGAAGTCCCCGCCCCGCGTGCATCTGGTCGAGCTTGGTCCCGGGCGTGGCACCCTCTCCCGCGACATCCTGCGGGTCGCCGGTCTCAGACCCGGATTTCGCGAAGCGCTGACGCTGCATCTGGTGGAAACCAGCGAGCGCCTGCGCGCAGTGCAGGCCGAAACACTCGCCGAAAGCGGTCTGACCCCGGTCTGGCACGACGGCCTGGACAGCCTGCCGCAGGATGGCCCGCTGCTGGTGGTTGCCAACGAGTTCTTCGACGCCTTGCCGATCCATCAATATGTCAACACCGGCAAGGCGTGGTGCGAGCGCTGCGTCGGGCTCGACGAGGCCGGGGACCTGGCCTTCGTCACCGGACCAGGCCAACTCGACACCCGCCCGCTGGCCGCCGAGCTGCGCGGCGCACCCGCCGGCGCCATCATCGAGACCCAGCCCCTGTCGAATGCCCTGGCCGAGACGCTGGCAACCCGCATCGCCCGTCAGGACGGGGCGGCGCTGGTGATCGACTACGGCACCACGCGCACCGCCCCCGGCGACACCCTGCAGGCGGTGCGGCGTCACGCCTACGACCCGGTGCTGGCCCACCCCGGCACGGCGGACCTGACCGCCCATGTGAATTTCGAGGCGCTGGCCCGGGCCATGCGGGTTGCCCCGCTCGTCCCGCGCGGCGCGATCACCCAGGGCGAGTTCCTGTTGCGGCTCGGGCTGCTGGAACGGGCCGGACGGCTTGGCGCCGGCAAGTCCCCCGACGCCCAGGAGCGGATCCACGGTGAGGTGGAACGGCTCGCCGGACCGGAAGAAATGGGAACGCTGTTCAAGGTGCTGGCGGTCGCCCGGGCGGATATTTCCTTGCCGGCATTCGACACCTGACATTCGACAGCCGGCATTTGACAGCCGACAGCGCCGCGCCCACCATCGCGCAAGTACGAGAGCCGATCGGAATCACATGCTCACATCTCCCGACCTTGCCGCACTGGATGGCATCGTCCACGGTTTCTTCACCCGCGAAGGCGGGGTCTCGCGCGGTATCTATGCCTCGCTCAACGTCGGTCTCGGCTCCAATGACGACCGAGCGGCGGTGATCGAGAACCGCACCCGCATCGCCACCATGCTCGGGGTGGTGCCCGGGATGCTGGTCTCGCCGCATCAGCATCATTCGGCGGACGCCATTCCGGTCTCCGTTCCCTGGAGCGCCGACGCCCAGCCCAAGGGCGACGCGCTGGTCACCGACCGGCCGGGCCTTGCCCTTGGCATCGCCACCGCCGATTGCGGGCCGGTGCTGTTCGCCGATCCGCAGGCGCGGGTGATCGGCGCGGCCCATTCCGGCTGGCGCGGCGCCCTCACCGGCATCCTGGAAGCCGTGCTGGTGAAGATGGAGACCCTCGGGGCCGACCGCACCCGGGTGATCGCCGTGCTCGGGCCGACGATCTCGCAGACGAACTACGAGGTCGGGCGCGACTTCCTCGACCGTTTCACCGCTGCGGACGCCGACAACGAGCGCTTCTTCGTCCCCTCCGACCGGCCCGATCATTTCCGCTTCGACCTGCCCGCCTTCATCGGCCAGCGGCTGCGCCGGGCCGGGGTCGGCCGCGCCTGCGATCTCGGCCGCTGCACCTATGCAGAGCCGGAGCTGTTCTACTCCTATCGCCGAACAACCCACGCCGACGAGCCGGATTATGGCCGGCTGATGTCGGCCATCGCCCTTTCCGGAGGCTGACGCGCAACGCCGGAGACCGCCTTTCCACCTCAAGCCGACGGGTTCGACCATGCCGCTGCCCTTCACACGTCAGGAATTCACCGCCCGGCTCGACGCCCTCTGCGCGCTGATGACCGAACAGAAGCTCGACGCGATGTTGCTGTTCGCCCAGGAAAGCATGTACTGGCTGACCGGCTACGACACCTTCGGCTTCTGCTTTTTCCAGACCATGGTGGTCACCCGCGACGAACGCATCGTCCTCTTGACCCGCTCGGCCGACCTGCGCCAGGCGCAGCACACTTCCGTCGTCGGCGACATTCGGGTCTGGGAGGACCGGGCCGGCGCATCACCGGTGCTGCAACTGCGCGAACTGCTGTTCGAGCTCGACCTGCTCGGCGGGCGGATCGGGGTGGAATACGACACCCATGGCATGACCGGGAAGGTGGCGCTGGACATCAACCAGCACCTGGCGAGCTTCGCGACCTTGCAGGATGCGTCGACGCTGGTGCCGCTGCTGCGGGCGGTGAAGAGCCCGGCCGAGATCGCCCATGTGCGCCGCGCCGCCGAGCTGACCGACGCCGCCTTTGTCGCCGGCCTTGAGAAAATCACGCCGGGCGCCGACGAGGGCGAGATTCTCGCCGCCATGCAAGGAGCGGTCTTTGCCGGCGGCGGCGACTATCCGGGAAATGAATTCATCATCGGCTCCGGTCAGGACGCGCTTCTGTGCCGGTACAAGTCGGGCCGCCGCGTCCTTGCGGCCAATGACCAGATCACCCTGGAATGGGCTGGCGTTTATCGCCGCTATCATGTGGCGGCGATGCGCACGGTGGTGATCGGCGAACCGACCTCCCGCCATGTCGCCCTGCATACGGCGGCGCGCGAGGCGCTGGCGGCGGTGGAGGCCAACTTGCGCCCCGGCCGCACCTTCGGCCATGTGTTCGATGCGCATGCCGCCGTGGTCGACGCGCACAAGCTGACGCCGCACCGGCTCAATGCCTGTGGCTACTCCCTCGGCGCGCGATTCTCGCCCAGCTGGATGGATTGGCCGATGGCCTATTCCGGCAACAGCGCCGAAATCGTGCCCGACATGGTGGTCTTCGTGCACATGATCCTGATGGATTCCGACAGCGGCACCGCCATGACCCTCGGCCAGACCTACCTCACCACCAGTGGCGCGCCGGAATGTCTTTCCAAGCTTCCCCTCGACCTTCCGGTCAAGGCGGGCTAAACGAACGGAACACATTCGCGCCGCGCGCAAGCCGCAAGAGCAGACCGCCGAAGCTGGTAGCAAGAGCAGATGGCAAGACAAGGCCGACCAAGCCCGATGAGCGTATTCGCACCCTCCCGACAGCGTCTCCCCCGCACCGCGCTCCTGATCGCGGCTTTCCTGCTGACCGCCTGCGCCGGAGACCCGGTCCCCCCGGGACTGGTCTCGGACAACACCGCGCCGGTCGCCAGCGCGCCACGGGTCTCCCCCGACAAGGTGACCGTTGCCTTCGAACCCTTCACCGGAGCGCCCGGCAACATCGCCGATTCGCTCTCGCGCCGGATCGGCAGCGAGGCCGTCGCCCAGAATCTGACCCTGGTGCGCCGCGTCGGCGCCCCGGCGACCTACCGGATCAACGGATATCTGACCGCCACCGGCGACCAGTCTTCCACCACCATGTTCTATGTCTTCGACGTGGTCGACGCCAACGGCCGGCGGGTGCATCGCATTCTCGGGCAGGAGGACGCCCCGGGCGCCTCGGGCGACCCCTGGGCGGGCGTCGATGACGAAACGCTGGAACGGGCGGCCAAGCGCGCCGTCGCCGAGTTGAAAGCCTGGATTCGCCGTTAGTCTTCAATCGCCTGCGCGCGTGCGGCGGAGCGCCGAACAATGGCCGGGTAACGAAATTGGCATTTCGGTGGCACTGGCCGGTTGTTATTCGGCGGTGCGGTTGCTAAAACGCCGCCGCCTGCCGCAAGGCGCCGGACCGGGAGACCTCCCCGCCGGACGCGCCGCGTGACACGGCCACGAATGAATAACGGACAGACCACGTGTGACCCTGCCTCGCCCGGGCTGCCTTTGCTGAACGGCGACGGACCAAAAAAGGACTTGCGGGCCATGAAGATCGTCGCGGGCAATTCCAATCGCGCGCTTGCCGAGGAAATCTCGAATTATCTCGGCGCTCCTCTGGCGAAATGCCAGGTGCGCCGGTTTGCCGATCAGGAAATCTTCGTCGAAATCCAGGAAAACGTGCGCGGCGAGGACGTCTTCGTCCTGCAGTCCACCAGTTTCCCGGCGAATGACCACCTGATGGAGCTGCTCATCATCATCGATGCGCTGCGCCGCTCCTCGGCCAAGCGCATCACCGCCGTGATGCCCTATTTCGGCTATGCGCGGCAGGACCGGCGCGCCTCCGGCCGGACGCCGATTTCCGCCAAGCTGGTGGCGAATCTGATCGCCCACGCCGGCGCCCACCGGGTGCTGACGCTCGATCTGCACGCCGGCCAGATCCAGGGCTTCTTCGACATTCCGACCGACAACCTGTTCGCCGCACCGGTGATGACCCGCGACATCAAGGAGCGGTACTCGACCGAAAACGTCATGGTGGTGTCGCCCGACGTCGGCGGCGTGGTCCGTGCCCGCGCGCTGGCCAAGCGCATCGACGCCCCGCTGGCGATCGTCGACAAGCGCCGCGACAAGCCTGGCGAGTCGGAAGTGATGAACATCATCGGCGAGCCGAGCGGCCGCGACTGCATCCTCGTCGACGACATCGTCGATTCCGGCGGCACCCTGTGCAATGCCGCCGAGGCGCTGCTGGCCAAGGGCGCCAATTCGGTCACTGCCTACATCACCCACGGCGTTCTGTCCGGCGGCGCGGTAGCCCGCGTCACCTCCTCCAAGCTCAAGGAACTGGTGATCACCAACTCCATCGAGCCCTCGGCGGCGGTGCTTGCGGCCCCGAACATCCGCACCGTGTCGATCGCCCCGCTGATGGGCGAGGCGATCTCGCGCACCGCGCTGGAACAGTCGGTGTCGAGCCTGTTCAACTGAACAAGGCGGACGGGCCCTCCCGTCTCGCACCCTTTTTGACAAGAACCGGCGGGGGCCCCCCTCGCCGGTTCTTTCGTATCCGGCCGCCGTTATTCGACGGTGATGGTGATCACCTCCGACAGGACCGGCGGCTGGTGCGGGATGTGATTGTGATCGGCCAGCAGCAGTTGCAGCGTGTGCGTGCCCGGCGCCAGTTCGATGCTTGTCTCGGTCTGGCCGCCGCCGAAGTGGCGATGATGCTCATCGGCCGGGATCGGGCTGTCCGGGTCCTCCAGTGCCTGATCCACCAAGAGGTGGTGATGGCCGGTCTTTTCCTTCTCCACGCCTGCAGGCGCCACACCCATGCCCTCCAGCCCGAAGCGGACGGAGACCGGGCTCTTGACCGTATCGCCATCGGCGGGCGTGATGAAATAGACCCGCGCCCCCTCCGGCGCCGGCGTGCGCATGTCGTTGCCAAGCGCTGCGGCGGGCAAAAGCAGCGCGGCGGACAGTGTAACGACTTTCAGAAAACGCATGATGATCTCTCCCGGTGCATGGACGCGGATGGAGCGAAACCGGCGGCAACTGCCACCATCTCCAAGCTGACCAAGGATCGCCGGGAAAGGCAAGATGGAAGGGGCCCTGAGGGCTCAGCGATACGGACGCGCGGGATCCCGACCTATTGGGTGAGCCGGTCCCGCAACCGGACGAAGAACTCCACCATTCGCTGGCGCGACAGGTCGCTGTTGTGCTGCCGGTCGAACCCGTGCCCCTCATCCGGGTATTCGAAGTACTCCACCTCGATCCCGGCCTTGCGCAGGGTCTCGGCGAGCCGACGGGATTGCTCCGGCAACACCCGCCGGTCGTTCGCGCCCTGGTGGATCTGCAAGGGCACTCGGATCCGCTCCGCGTGGAACAGCGGCGACAGCGCCCGCGCCCGCTGCGTATCCTCGCGCGGATCGAACCCCAGTTCCTCCAGGAAATAGGGACGCACCTGTTCCGGCATGCCCTCGATGAAGGTGGTCACATCGCTGATGCCGAAGATATCGACGGCCCCGTCGAACGCTTCCGGATATTGGGTGATCGCGGAGAGCACCGAGAAGCCGCCGAACGACCCGCCCATGATGAAGCGTGGGCGTCCCTTCACCTCCGGCATCTTGGCCACATGATCGGCGACCGCCAGAATGTCGCGGATATGCCCACCGCCCCAGTCGCCATTGTCCATGTCCATGAACGCCTTGCCGAAGCCGCTCGATCCACGCACATTCGGCAGCACCACGACGAAGCCTTGGGCGGCCAGGATCTGGTTGCCGGCGGAATAGAGCGGATCCACATGATCCCGCGGCCCGCCGTGGATCACCATCACCATGGGCATCGGATTTTCGGCACTCGCCCCATCCGGGATCATGATGTGGGTCGGGATCGGCGTTCCGTCGAAGCTCGGAATCAACTCGGAGCGATACCGGGCGAAAGCACTGTCCGGCAAGCCGGTGAGATTGGTGTCGAGCACCGGACGGGCCTTGCCCTTTTCCTGAACGTAGAGGACCGGCGGGCGACCATCCTCCGCGAGGAAATAGAACCGCTCGCGGGTCTCGCGCGGCACGATGAAGGCGGTGACATCCCCCACCGCCGGATCGACCTCAACCGGCGTCCAGCCGCCCGTGCCCGTCGCCTCATCCGCCGCATAAAGGCTGACACGCGGTTTCAGCCCGTCGCGGTAGATCAGCGCCATCATGCCCGGCTCGCCAATGCCGAAGCCGGTGAGCTCCCCCGCGACCGGAACCTCAAGCGCGCTGAAACCGCCCGCCCCGTCATAGACCCAGGGGCGCATCGGTCCGCCTTCCCGGTTCGCCAGAATGTAGTAGCCACCGCGATAGACCTGCGCACCGACCACCCGCACATTCGCCTCTTCCAGGAACCAGTCGGTCTCGCCGCTCTCCAGATCCAGGAGCCCCAGATGCTGCTCGTCATTGGTAACGAAGCGCAGGAGGATCAGCTTCTTGCCATCCGGCGTCACCTCCAGGCATTGCAGCCAGCGCCCCGGCTCCGCATAGAGCATCTCGGAACGGCCGGTCTCCGCATCGATGCGGTAGATCGCCTTTTCGCCCCACATATGCGCACCGCGCGCCGTGTAGAGATCGGCCCCATCGGGCGAGAACCCGCAAGGCAGGTCGAGCTTGTCGCGCGGCGTCGGCACCCGGTAGGCGCCGGTGTCGAGATCGACAATATGCAGCTTGGTCTGTTCGTCACCCTGCGCGTCCAGAGTGAACGCCATGCGCGTCTCATTGCCATCGACCAGCAGATTGTCGCCCTTGGCCGCGCCGATGGAAAACAGCGAGGTCATGTGGTCGCTGGCCAGGTCATAGCGAATGATATGGGCGCCGCGATCCGGATCGTAGATCCCCGTATAAAGGCGCTCGCCCGTCCGGTTGAGAAGCGGCGCGCCGAGGCTGCGCACCCGGGCGTAGGCGTCCGGCCCGGGAGCTGGCTCATTTCCCGCCGTATCGTCTCCGGCCTGCCCGGTCGAGCTTGCAGCACCGAACGCCAGACAAATGACCAGCGCCCGAAGGAAGCCCCTCCCACCGGTACAGATCTTGTCGCACAAACTCATGACGATTCCCTCCAGTGCTGCCCTTGACAAACCTCAACCGCGCCAGCGCAACAGCCGCCGTTCGGCCCGGCCGATCAGCCAGCTCACCACCAGTCCCAGCACCGACAGCATGGCAACGCCGGCCAGCAACTGGTCGGTGGCGAACAGGCTGCCGGCCATCAGCACATAGGCACCGATGCCGTATTCGGCGCCGATCATCTCCGCCGCCACCAACAGGATGATGGCGATGGAGGCGGAAATCCGGCAGCCGGACAGGATCGCCGGCATTGCCCCCGGCAAGATGATCTTGCGCACGATCGACCACCAGCCAAGCCCAAAGGACTGCCCCATGCGCACCAGCGTGCGGTCGACGTTGTCGACACCGCCATAGGTGGCGATCACGGTGGGAAAGAACGAGCCGAACAGGATGGTCGCCACCTTCGAGCCCTCGCCGATGCCGAACCAGATGACGAACAGCGGCAGCAGCGCGATCTTCGGGATCGGAAACAGCGCCGAGACCAGCGGCAGAAGCCCCGCCCGGGCGAGCGGCAACAGCCCGACCAGCAGCCCAACGGCGACGCCCAGCGTCACCCCGAGGCTCCAGCCGATCACCAGCCGCTGCAGCGACGCGCCGAGATGGAGCCAGAGCTGCCCGGTCTCCACCAGCTGCCTGAGCGCCTCCAGCGCCTCGCTCGGGGCCGGCAGCACCAGATTGCTGATCACGCCGCTGCGCGAGCCCGCTTCCCAGCAGAGCAGGAGCACGGCGAAGACCAGCGGTCCGACAAAGCGCCAATGGCCCGGACGGAACCCGCCGCCACGATAGGGAACAGCGCGAAGGCTCTTCGGCTCCCCGGACGTGTCCGCCCGCTCGGCCATATCACTCTGCGACATCGGTGATCTCCCTGTCCGCGGCCCGGGCCTCGTCACGCAGCAGCGTCCAGAGTTGGCTCTGGATCGCCTCCAGTTCCGGATGCCCCGGCCCGCGTTCGGCAAGGTCCATGTCGATGTCCACCACCGTACGGATTTGCCCCGGACGGCGCGACAACACCACGACCCGATGCCCCAGGCGCACCGCCTCGGCCAGATTGTGCGTCACATAACAGGCGGTGAACCGCTCCCGCTGCCACAGCGAGACCAGATCGTCCATCAGGAGTTCCCGCGTCTGGCTGTCGAGCGCGGACAGGGGCTCATCCATCAGCATCACCGCCGGGCGCACGGCCAGCGCCCGGGCGATCGCCACCCGCTGCCGCATGCCGCCGGAAAGCTGGCGCGGCAGCGCCTCGCGAAACTCCGAAAGCCCCGTGCGCGCCAGTACATCGTCGATGATCGCCGCGATGCGCTGCCTGCCAAGACCATGGTCTTCCAGCACCAGCGAGATGTTGCCGGCCACGGTCCGCCAAGGCAGCAGGGCGAAATCCTGGAACACATAGGTCAGCGGGTTGAGCGAGCCCTCCGGCTCGGGGCCGGAGAGCAGCACCTCGCCCGCGTCCGGCCGCTCCAGCCCGCCGATGAACCGCAACAGGGTCGACTTGCCGCAGCCGGACGGGCCGATGATGCAGACGATCTCGCCCCGCCGGATCTCGAGATTGATATCCCGCATCACCTCGGTCCCGCCGTAGCGATGCGAAATACCGCGTAGCAAAAGGTCCATGATCAGTCGGTTTCGACAAAGCTGGTGTCCACCAGCGTTTCCATCGACACACTGTCCGGGACCAGCTTCTCGGACTTGAACCAGTCGAGCTGATCCTTGACCGAGGCGAGATTGAGCCGCGCGCCCTTGTTGATGCGCATGGCGCCATTGCGGATCGAGCCTTCCGCCTTCTCGAACGGCCGGTCGGCATAGACGTATTTGTGGATCAGGCGGACCATCGCCTCCTGCTCCGCCGCGCTCAGGGTCTTGTCGACCAGAGCGGCGTTGAAGTCGTCGGCGCCCCGGGAGAAGGCGGCGAGGAAGCGCTTGACCAGCTCCGGCCGCTCGCTGGCATTGCGCGTGGAGGTGAAGACGGTGGTCACCTGATAGCCGGGAATGTAGTCGGCGATCTGGCCGATCACCTCGATTTCAGGCGCCTTGGCCAGACCCTTGGCGATATGCGGCACGATGGCCCAGGCGTCGATCTGGCCGGTCTTCAGCGCGCCGATCACCGCCCCCACCTTCTGCAGCGGACGCAAGGTGATCTCGGCGCGGTCGAACCCTTCCTTGTCGGCGATCTTGTGCGCCATGTAATGGAAGGAAGACCCGGACTGGGTGATGCCGAAGCTGTGTCCCTTGAGCGCCGCCGGCGTGGTCAGCCCCGCGTCATAGGCACCCTTGGAGACGAGAATCATCTGGCCATCGATGCCCGGCTCTTCCTGCAGCGCGCCGCCGACCACCTTGATGGCACCCTTCTCGGCCAGATTGATCAGCCCGCCGGAAATCGCCGTCACGCCGAAGTCCACATCTCCGGAGGCAATCGCCACCGCCATCGGCTGGGCCGCCTGGAAGAACTTGAACTCGACCTCCAGCCCTTCCTCGGTGAAATAGCCGCGCTCATAGGCAACAAAGCTTGCCGCATGGGAGGTAAACCGCAGCGCGCCGACGGTGACCTTGTCGGCGGCCAGCACATCCGCCGGCGCCATCGCCGCCACCGAAAGCGCCAGGGACGCAAGAACGGCCGCCTTGGCGAACCCACGCCGGCTCCATCGGGACATGATTCCACCCGTCTCGCGCGTGCCCGCTCTTGTCCGCTTCCCCATGCCGTGTCTCCTGATCCTGCTCTTGCGCTGGGCCTAGACGCTGTTCTCGCGTCAAAAATTCGCCGCAGGTGAGCCCACCGCCTGCCGATTGTCAATCGGGCCGGTCATCGGGAGGGGCGGATAGTCCCGCAAGAGGTGCCGTCGCACGGGAACCCTGGCCCGCCGAAACGCAGCCATCTTGCCCTTTTTGCCCGGTTCGGCTATACGGCACGCGCGTGCCTGCACCCCTGGAGGAGGCGCAACCGGGCTGGACCGTTTCCGCGAAGACCTTTCGATCGGAAGCCCCAGCCTTCATCACAACATTTGAAGGAGAATTGCCATGGCTGAAGGCTATGTGCTGAAGGCATCGGCGAGAGATCGGGTTGGCAAGGGGGCCGCTCGCTCACTCCGTCGCGAAGGCCTCGTTCCCGCTGTCATCTATGGTGGCAAGCAACCCGCCCTGCCGATCGCCATTCCGTTCAAGGAATCGACGATCGCCTTGCATCGCGGCGGCTTCATGACCCACCTGGGCACCATCGACGTCGACGGCACGTCGCACCTGGTGATCGCCAAGGACTACCAGCTCGACCCGGTCCGCGACGACCTGATCCACGTCGACTTCCTGCGCGTTGCCAAGGGCTCGGAGCTGACCGTCGAGATCCCGGTCCAGTTCCTCAACGAAGAGACCTGCCCGGGCATCAAGGCCGGTGGCATGCTCAACGTTGTCCGCCACACGGTGGAGATGATCGTCCCGGCCGAGGCCATTCCGGACGCGCTCGTCATCGACCTGGCCAAGGCGAACGTCGGCGACTCGATCCACATTTCCGCGGTCGAGATCCCCGAGGGTTGCGCTCCGACGATCACCGATCGTGACTTCACGATCGCGACGATCGCCGCTCCTGGCGGTGGCGCCAGCGCGGACGAGGAAGCCGGCGAAGGCGCAGAAGAGGCTGCGGGCGAGGAATAATCGCACGCTGCCGGGCCGGTTCGGCCCTGTTCGATCCCGGTCCGGGCTGGCGCCGCCAGCCCGGATCACAACCGGATCACGAGATGACGGGGGAACCCCATGCGGATCATCGTCGGTCTTGGAAATCCGGGATCAGACTACGCACGCAACCGACACAACATCGGTTTCATGGCCGTGGATGCGCTCCACGACCGCCATCCCGGCTTCGGCCCCTGGCGCAAACGGTTCCAGGCGGAGGTCGCCGAAGGGATGCTCGCTGGCGAGAAGGTTCTTCTCCTGAAGCCGGCCACCTATATGAACGAATCCGGCCGCGCCGTTGGCGAGGCGCTGCGCTTTTACAAACTGACCCCGGCCGACGTCATCGTCTTTTACGACGAGCTCGATCTTGCGCCGGGCAAGGTCCGCCTCAAGACCGGCGGCGGCAGCGGCGGCCACAACGGCATCCGCTCGCTCGACGCCCATATCGGCAAGGACTACCTGCGGGTACGGCTCGGCATCGGCCACCCCGGCCACAAGGACCGGGTCACCGCCCATGTGCTGGGCGATTTCGCCAAGGCCGACCAGCCCTGGCTGGAACCGCTGCTCGACGCATTGGCGGCGGAAGCGGACCTGCTCCTGTCCGACAAGCCGGCGGAGTTCTGCAATCGCCTGCACCTGGCGCTGGCACCGGCGAGCAGCAAGGGACAGGCCCCGAAACGACCGTCAGCCGGCGCGCCGGCTGCGTCTTCCTCGCCACGAACGCAAAAGGCTGCGGCGAGCGGCGCCAACGCACAAGCCCCCCGCCCGGCCGGTCCGCTGGCGGAAGGTTTGGCGCGTCTTCTTGGAAAAAAGGGAACTGACTAGATGGGCTTTCAATGTGGCATCGTCGGCTTGCCGAATGTGGGCAAATCCACGCTCTTCAACGCACTGACGAAAACGGCCGCCGCCCAGGCCGCCAACTATCCCTTTTGCACCATCGAGCCCAACACGGGCGAGGTCGCCGTTCCCGATCCGCGCCTGCGGGAGATCACCAAGGTCTCCAAGTCGGCGAATATCGTGCCGACGCGGCTGACCTTCGTCGACATCGCCGGCCTGGTGCGCGGCGCCTCCAAGGGCGAGGGCCTCGGCAACCAGTTCCTGGCGAACATTCGCGAGGTCGATGCCATTGCCCATGTGCTGCGCTGCTTCGAGGATGACGACATCACCCATGTCGACGGCCGCATTGATCCGATCGCCGACGCGGAGACCGTCGAAACGGAGCTGATGGTCTCGGATCTGGAAAGTCTGGAGCGGCGTCTGGCGCCGCTGAAGAAGAAGGCGACCGGCGGCGACAAGGACGCCAAGGCCGTGATCCCGGTGATGGAGGCCGCCCTTGAGCTGCTGCGCGAGGGCAAGCCGGCCCGGCTGGTGGAGGTCTCCACCCCGGAGGAACGCAAGATCCTCGATGGGCTCAACCTGCTGAGCACCAAGCCGATCCTCTATGTCTGCAATGTGGAGGAAAGCGCGGCGGCCACCGGCAACAGCCAGTCCGACCGGGTCAAGGCCATGGCCGAGGAACAGGGCGCGGCCTGCGTCGTCATTTCCGCCGCCATCGAGGCGGAAATCGCCCAGCTCGATGAGGAAGAACAGGCCGAATACCTTGAGACCCTTGGTCTGGAAGAGCCGGGTCTCGACCGGCTGATCCGGTCCGGCTACGACCTTCTCGACCTGATCACCTATTTCACCGCCGGCCCGAAGGAAGCCCGCGCCTGGACGATCCGCAAGGGCACCAAGGCGCCGCAGGCCGCCGCTGTGATCCATACGGATTTCGAGCGCGGCTTCATCCGCGCCCAGACCATCGGCTACGAGGATTACATCACCCTTGGCGGTGAGAGCGGTGCCAAGGAAGCCGGCAAGGCCCGTGACGAAGGCAAGGAATACATCGTCAAGGACGGCGACATCCTGCTGTTCAAGTTCAACACCTGACGTCGGCGCCCTCGCCCTTGCGGCGCGGGTCTCAGCAGGTTGCCGGCGCCCATGAGCGCCCTCCCTCAAGCCCCGCTTCGGCGGGGCTTTTTTGCTGTCCGGAGAGAGAGACTTGCCCCACGGCAGATCCGAGCAAGCGGATTTCTCGTTAACATTATATTTTCATTGATAATTTTCGGCTTCTTAACACACCTCCTATAGAGCGGAAGGCGTCCATTTCGTTTTCAGACGTCAATAGGGATCGCTTCACATGTCCAAGTCCAAAGTCCTTTCCGCCCTCACAGCCGCCGTCATGCTCGGCGCCAGCGTCCTGCCGCAGACCGCGCTTGCCTGCACCCGGACCGTCTATGTCGGCGCCGACAACACGGTCATCACCGGCCGCAACATGGACTGGATGGAGGACATGCAGACCGATCTGTGGGTCTTCCCGCGCGGCATGAAGCGCACGGGCAACGCCGGCCCCGACTCCCCGGAGTGGACCGCCAAATACGGCAGCGTCATCGCATCGGGCTACAACACCGCCAGCGCCGACGGCATGAACGAGAAGGGCCTTGTCGCCAATCTCCTCTATCTGGCGGAGAGCGACTACGGCAGCGACAATAGCCATCCGCCGATGGTGATCGGCATGTGGGCACAGTATGTGCTCGACAATTTCGCGACCGTTGCCGAAACGGTGAAGGCGCTGCAGGACACGCCGCTGCACATCATCGCCCCGAAGCTGCCGAACGGCTCGGCAGCCGCCCTGCATCTGTCGGTGTCCGACCCCAGCGGCGATTCGGCCATCTTCGAGTATGTGAAGGGTGAACTCGTCATCCATCACAGCAAGGACTACAAGGTGATGACCAACTCGCCGGTCTTCGAACAGCAGCTGGCGCTCAACACCTATTGGGACAAGATTGGCGGAGACGCCTTCCTGCCGGGCACCAACAGCGCTGCCGACCGCTTCGTGCGGGCCTCCTTCCTGCTGAACGCGACCAACAAGACGATCGACAAGAACTTCATCGAAGCGGTTCCGGGCAAGACCTACGCCAACCAGGCCGTTGCCCAGTCTCTTTCCGTCATGCGCGGTGTCAGCGTGCCGCTTGGCATCACCACGCCGGGCCAGCCGAACATCGCCTCAACCCTGTGGCGGGTTGCCGCCGACCAGACCAACCTGGTCTACTTCTTCGATTCCGCAACCACCCCGAACACCTTCTGGGTCGATTTCGCCGATCTCGATTTCTCCGAGGAATCCAAGCCGAAGAAGCTGGCGATTGCCGGCGGCCACTACTACTCCGGCAACGCGGCGGAGCATTTCGAGGAAGCCAAGCCGTTTACGTTCATGTCGGCCGACACCAAGAAGTAATCTGCCTTGCCTCCTCGCCCACAGTGGCGAGCCATGGCAGGACGACACGAGACGGGGCGGCCCCTGCCGCCCCGTCAGACTGCCGACAACAGGCAAAGGTGCCGCTCGGCGTCCTCCCGGGCAAGCTTTAGCGCGACCCGGGATCGGGGAGCCAAAAGGCGCGCGTTTCCCATGGACTGAAACCGAGAGGCCGTGCCTCGCCGATTCCGGATCTCCGCGTGCGCGTCGTCCGGAATGACGCCCCTGTCGCGTCTTCCGTCATGTTCAACGGGGCGGCATCTGGCGCCCCGTTTCCGGCTCACCCGGCGCCCGATGCGCCGGGCCTCGCCTTTGCGCTCGACAGGAGGCAGGGGCAGCGTATACATCCAGTCTCATGAGTGATTTTCGCAGCTTCGAGGATTTCCATCCGGGCGAGGACATTGTGCTCGGATCGAAAACCGTCACCCGGGACGAAATTGTCGCCTTTGCCCGCGAATTCGACCCGCAGCCCTTCCATCTCGACGAGACCGCCGGCGAAACATCGCTGCTGGGCGGCCTGGCCGCCTCCGGCTGGCACACCATCGCCATGCTGATGCGCATGCTCTGCGACGGCCTGTTGCTGCACTCCAGCTGCAACGGCTCTCCGGGCGTGGAGGAAGTCCGCTGGATGCGCCCGGTGCGCCCCGGCGACACCCTGACCGCCACCGCCCGGGTGGTGTCGACCCGCGCCCTGCGTTCGCGCCCCACCCTTGGTGTCGTCACCTTTCTGATGACCCTCGTCAATCAGGACGGTCATGCCGTCATGACCCAGGAAAACACCATCCTGTTCGAACGGCGCGAGGCAGCGGCATGAACTGGTTCGAGGACATGCAGATCGGCGAGCGCCGCGAGCTCGGCAGCTTCACCTTCACCGCCGAGGATATCATCCGTTTCGCCAGGGCCTATGACCCGCAGCGCTTTCACCTCTCCGACGAGGAGGCACGCAAGACCCATTTCGGGCGGCTTTGCGCCTCGGGCTGGCACACCGCTTCGGTCTGGATGAAGCTGATGGTGGCCTCGCTCGATCTTGACCACGCCGGCGGCGGGCCGAACGCCCGGCTGGGCCCCTCCCCCGGCTTCACTGGCCTGAAGTGGATCAAGCCGGTGTTTGCCGGCGACACCATCACCTATTCCTCCACGCTGGTGGAGAAGACGGAGGTGCGCAGCCGGCCGCAATGGGGCCTGGCGCTGCACCGGAACGAAGGTGTCAACCAGGACGGGGTTCTGGTGTTCTCCTTCACCGGCAAGGTGTTCGTCGCCCGCAAGCCCGCTGGCGAGACCTGACACCTGCGCTGATGCCAGCCGCCCGATCTTGGGCCGACGACCTGGGGGGCGCCCGGCGTCCTCCGACCGGCTCAGATCGTGCGGGCAAACACCACTTCGTCGTGAATGGGAATGCGGTATTCGCCGGTGAGCGGGATTTCCGGCTTCAGCCGCCGCTCCTCGTCGATCGCGCCGAACACCACCTTCTCCAGCCGGAACCCGCGCCGCTGATAGAAGCGGAAGGCATCCAGGTTGTCGTTCGACGTGCGCACCATCAGCCGGCGGATGCCGTTCTCCAGCGCGGAGCCGACCACCGCATTGAGCAGCAAGGTCCCGACCCCGCCCCAGCGGTTCAGCGAATCCAGCGTCAGGATTTCCCACTCGCTTTCCCGCTTGATGATGGTCACGAGCCCGACCATCTCGCCGTCGTCTTCGGCGATGAAACCCGGAAGACGCGATCCGTCAATCATCTCGCCCTCGATCAGGATTTCCGGGCTGGTCCAGCGCCGCGTCAGGAGATCGACCACTGCCGCGTGATCGTCCTCCCGCGTGGGTCGAATGCTAACCGCCATGGACGTCTCCTTCTCCGCGCGATCGGCCCCGGGCCGCCTTGCGCTGTCATGTCTCTCATCCGCCGGGCGCGGCCTTGCAAGGCCTCCACGCTGCGCCGGACATACCTTTGCCCTACCGCCGCAGGATCCGCTCATTGAGCCCGCGCCGCGCCTGCCAACCGGACCGTTCCAGCTCCGGATCGCGATGCACCTCCACCGGATATCCCAGACATAGATAGGCGATCAACCGCCAGGAAGCGGGAACGTCGAGCGCGCCGGTCACCACATCGGGCTCCAGGATCGACACCCACCCCACACCTACGCCGTGTATCCGGGCCGCCAGCCACAACGTATTGATGGCACAGACCGCCGAATAGGCAAGCATCTCCGGCATGGTCCGCCGGCCAAGCCCGCGCCCCTGCTCCGTGCCCTCGTCGCAAAACACCGCCAGTTGCACGGGGGCCGCATCCAGCCCTTCCAGCTTCAGCCGGGCATAGCGACCGGCAGCCTCGCCGTCATAGGCCTCAAGTGCCCGCTGATTGCAGCGCAGGAAGCTGTCCCGCACCCGGCCGCGGCGGAGAGGATCATCCACCAGTACGAAGCGCCAGGGTTGGCTGTTGCCGACCGAGGGGGCCATATGCGCCGCCGCCAGCAGATCCTCCACCAACGCCGGTTCGAGCGGCGTGGGACGAAAGCGGCGCACATCCCGGCGCCAGGCGAGCAAGTCCAGAAAGCGGGTATGGAAGCCCGCGTCGAAGGAGGGTTCGCCCGGCCCCGACACGCGAACCGTCAGTGTCCGGGGAAATCGACGAGCGTGCGCACCGGCACGCCCAGTGCCTCGATCCGCGCACGACCGCCGAGATCCGGCAGATCAATGATGAAACAGGCTGCAACCACCTCCGCGCCCATCTGCTGCAACAGCTTGGTCGCCGCTTCCGCCGTGCCGCCGGTGGCAATCAGGTCATCGACAAGAATGACCTTCTCGCCGGGCTTGACCGCGTCCTTGTGGATCTCCATCTCGTCGAGCCCGTATTCCAGCGAATAGGCGATGCGCACGGTCTCATGCGGCAGCTTGCCCTTCTTGCGAATCGGTACGAAGCCGGCGGAGAGCTGATGCGCGACCGCACCGCCGAGGATGAAGCCGCGCGCCTCGATCCCGGCGACCTGATCGATCTTCGATCCCGCCCAGGGCTGCACCAGCGCATCGACCGCACGGCGGAACGCCCGCGCGTTGCCCAGCAGCGTGGTGATGTCGCGAAACAGGATGCCCTTTTTCGGATAGTCGGGAATCGTGCGGATCGCCGCCAGCAATTCATCCGAAACAGTTTCTGCCGTCATTGCGCGAGCCTCATTCTCGGAGCGCGCCATGGTGTCACGAACACCCCGCGCCGCTCCAGCCCTTTGTTGTGATGTCATCCGGAGCGAAGAACCGGGTCTCCGCCGTGCCGGGGTTTGTCTTGCGAACCACGCGAGCCCGCGCCGTTCCGCCCGTTATAGCAGCGATGCCAGCGCGCCGGCGACAGGCATGGCGCCGGCTTTTCGACGACCTGTGGACAGGACCTGCCTAGCGGGCCTGCCCCTCGCCTAGCGGGACAGAATCCGTCCGGCCACCGCGTCGAGCTTCGCCACCAGCGCCGGGTCGCGCATCTCCGGCGCGGTCATCAGCGCATATTCCAGTGCCGTGTCGGAGCCGACCGGGCAGGCTTCATGCTGACGCGGAAGATCCTTCGCCAGCCGGGCCACCAGCCGCCGCGCATTGTCGGAGTTGGCGTGCAGCACCTTGATGATTTCCTGGATGTCGACGGCCCCGTGATGCGGATGCCAACTGTCGTAATCGGTCACCATCGCCACCGTCGCGTAGCAGATCTCCGCCTCGCGGGCGAGCTTCGCCTCCGGCATGTTGGTCATGCCGATCACGTCGCAGTCCCAGGAGCGGTAGAGCTTGCTTTCGGCCAGCGAGGAAAACTGCGGCCCTTCCATCGCGAGGTAGGTGCCACCCCGATGCAGGGTCAGCCCCTCCACCGCGCCCGCCGCCGCGATATGCTCCACCAGGCGCGGCGACACCGGATCGGCCATCGACACATGGGCGACGCAGCCCTTGCCGAAGAAGCTCTTATCACGGGCGAAGGTCCGGTCGATGAACTGATCGACCAGCACGAAGCTGCCCGGCGCCATCTCTTCCTTCAGCGAGCCGCAGGCGGAGACCGAGACCAGCGAGGTCACGCCGCAGCGCTTCATCACGTCGATGTTGGCCCGGTAGTTGATGTCGGACGGCGCATAGCGGTGACCACGGCCATGCCGGGGCAGGAACACCACCTTCAGCCCGTCGATCTCGCCTATCCGCACCGCATCGGACGGTTCGCCCCAGGGGCTGTCGACCTTCACCCATTCCGCGCCCACCAGTTCCGGCAGGTCATAGAGGCCGGACCCACCGATCACCCCAAGAACCGCATTGCCCATGTCACGTGTCTCCTGCACCGCCTGTGCTCAAAAAAGAGGGCCGCCGGATTGCCCCGGCGGCCCATGTCAAACGTCTCTGTCGCCGCGATCAGTGATCGACGTCGCGCCACACCGACTTCTTGGTGAAGTAGAGCAGCGAAGCGAAGATGATGAGGAAGATCATCACCCGGAAACCGAGGTTCTTGCGCTCCTCGAGCTTCGGCTCGGCCACCCACATCATGAACGCGGAAACGTCCTGAGCGTACTGCTCGACCGTCATCGGCGTGCCGTCGGTGTACTCGACGATTTCCTCCGACAGCGGCGGTGCCATGCCGATGGGACCGCCCGGGATGACCTGGCCCTTGCACTCCTCGAAGGTCACCGAACCGCCGATGAACTTCGAATTGTAGTAGCTAGAGAAGTCCTCTCCGAAACAGGCCGGGGCCTCTTCATAGCCGGTCAGCAGGTTGTAGATGTAATCCGGACCGTGCTCCTGATACTGGGTGAAGATATCGAACACGAACCCAGGGAACCCGCTGGCCACGGCCCGTGCCTTGGCAAGGGTCGAGAAGTCCGGCGGATAGGCGCCACCATTGGAGGCGCGGGCGGCCTGCTCGTTCGGGAACGGCGACGGGAACCGGTCGGACGGAATCGCCGGAAGCTCTTCCATCTCGCCGTCGTCATTCGGCCCCTTCATCACGTTGTACTCGGCCGCGATCACCTTCACCTGATCCTCGGTGAAGCCGGGTCCGCCCTCTTCCGCCAGGTTGCGGAAGGCGAGGAACTTCGCACCGTGACAGGAAGCGCAGACTTCCTTGAACACCTTGAAGCCGCGCTGCAACTGCGCCTGGTCATAAGACCCGAACGGACCGCTGAACGACCACTGCTGGCGTTCGATGTGCGGGCCGGCGCCGGCAGCCAGTGCCGGGGCGGCGACGGCGATCGCCGCCACTGCCAGCAAGGCTGCACGAGCGGATCTGATCATCGTTTTCATCAATGAGAACTCCCAAGTTCGCTCGTGGGTCACTTCGTTTCCGGCGCGGACACCGCACCGGCCGGCTGACCGCCACCCGATCCGGCCAGCACCGCTTCGGAGATCGACGCGGGCAGAGCCTTCGGCTTCTCCAGGAAGCCGAGCAGCGGCAGGATGATCAGGAAGTGGGCGAAGTAATAGGCCGTCAGGATCCGGGCGAGCGTCACGTAGATGCCCTCGGCCGGCATGGCGCCGAGATAGCCGAGACCGACGCAGACGGCGGCGAAGATCCAGAAGAACTGCTTGAACAGCGGCCGGTAGGTGCCGGAGCGGACCTTGGAGGTGTCGAGCCACGGCAGCACGAACAGTACCGCGATCGAACCGAACATCAGGATCACACCGCCGAGCTTGTCCGGCACCGCACGCAGGATCGCGTAGAACGGCAGGAAGTACCATTCCGGAACGATATGCGTCGGGGTCACCAGCGGGTTGGCTTCGATGTAGTTGTCCGCATGCCCGAGGAAGTTCGGGATATAGAAGACGAAGTACGCGAAGAAGATCATGAACACGACAATCGCGAACAGATCCTTGACCGTGTAGTAGGGATGGAACGGGATCGTGTCCTGCTTCGTCTTCGGATTGATGCCCGTCGGGTTGCTGTTACCGCTGGTGTGGAAGGCCCACACGTGCAGCAGAACCACGCCGAAGATCATGAACGGCAGCAGGTAGTGCAGCGAGAAGAACCGGTTCAGCGTCGGGTTGTCGACGGCGAAACCGCCCCACAGCCAATTGACGATCGGCTCGCCGACCAAGGGCAGCGCCGAGAACAGGTTGGTGATCACGGTGGCGCCCCAGAAGGACATCTGGCCCCAGGGAAGCACGTAGCCCATGAAGGCGGTGGCCATCATGATGAGGAAGATCACGACGCCGAGGATCCACGAAATCTCGCGCGGCGCCTTGTAGGAGCCGTAATACATGCCGCGGAACATGTGGATGAACACGGCGATGAAGAACATCGACGCGCCATTGGCGTGCAGGTAGCGCATCAGCCAGCCGAAGTTCACATCGCGCATGATGTGCTCGACCGAGGCAAAGGCCGCCGTGGTGCTGGCCGTGTAGTGCATCACCAGCACGATGCCGGTGATGATCTGGGCGATCAGCACGAAAAACAGGATACCGCCGAAGGTCCACCAGTAGTTCAGGTTCTTCGGGGTCGGGAAGTCGACGAAAGAGCCGCGAACGAGCGAAATCACCGGCAAGCGGCTCTCGAGCCACTTCGCCGCCGCGCTCTGCGGCACGTAGTTGGAATGTCCAGCCATGGCTGTCTCCTCTAAACTGCCGCTATCAGCCGATCCGAATGACTTCGTCCGAGATGAACTCGAACGGCGGGATCATCAGATTCTCGGGCGCGGGGCCCTTGCGAATACGTCCTGCGGTGTCGTAGTGCGATCCGTGACAGGGGCAGAACCAGCCGCCGAAATCACCGGCCTCGCCCAGCGGGATGCACCCAAGATGGGTACAGACGCCGACCATGACGATCAGGGCCTCGTTGTCCTTGACGCCACGGTTCACGTCGCTCGCGTCCGCGTCGGGTCCGAGATTCAGATTTCGGGCCATCGGGTCCGGGAGGTCGGCGATCGGCACTTCCTTGGCCTCACCCACTTCCTTTTCGGTGCGGTAGCGGATGAACACCGGCTTGCCGCGCCACATCACCTTGATCGACTGCCCTTCCTCGATCGAGGAGACATCGACTTCGATCGACGCCAGCGCAAGCGCCGACGCATCGGGGTTCATCTGGTGAATAAAGGGCCAGGCCAGCGCACCCACGCCAACCGCACCCATCGCACCGGTCGCGATATAGAGGAAATCGCGGCGTGTCGGTTCGACCGTATCCTGCTGTGCCAAGGTCGCGTCCTCTTCAAAACCATCTGCCCAACGGCGACGGCGCTCGGCCGCGACCGTATTCCGAGTTGGGAGGAATGGGCCGGCGGAGCGCATCGACAGGGCGGCAAGTGCGGCTTCTCGCACTTTTCCAAGCGCGCGTGTTTTTGCACCGTTGACGCCGCTTGTCCAGATCAGCCTTGCGGGAAACGACGCTTTGTCGCGGTTTTTCCGCCAACTCCGACCAAAGCGGTATGCTACCCTCGTCAGATGCCCTTGCGGCACAACGGCAGGACGAGATGCCGGACCAGACAAAACCCGGCCCGGCATGGTTTCGCGGCCGCTCAGCCGGCCGATGCCACGCCCGGCACACTGTCGATGAAACCTCCGGATTGGCGGCTCCAGAGCCGGGCATAGAGGCCGCCACGGGCGAGCAGTTCCTCATGGGTGCCGTCCTCGACCACCCGCCCCTTGTCCATCACCACCAAGCGGTCCATTGCCGCGATGGTCGACAGGCGATGGGCGATGGCGATCACGGTCTTGCCCGACATCAGCGTGTTGAGGCTGTCCTGAATGGCCGCCTCCACCTCCGAGTCCAGCGCCGAGGTTGCCTCGTCGAGCACCAGGATCGGCGCGTTCTTCAAGAGCACCCGGGCAATGGCGATTCGCTGGCGCTGGCCGCCGGAGAGCTTCACCCCACGCTCGCCCACATGGGCCTCCAGCCCCTTGCGGCCGGACGGGTCCTCAAGATCGGCGACGAAACCGGCCGCATGGGCACGCCGCAGCGCCTCCATCGCCTCGGCTTCATCCGCATCCGGCTTGCCATAGACGAGATTGTCATGGACCGAGCGATGCAGCAGCGAGGTGTCCTGGGTGACCATGCCGATGTTCGCCCTGAGGCTCGACTGGGTCACCCGGGCGATGTCCTGGTCGTCGATCAGGATGCGCCCGCCCTCCAGGTCGTGGAACCGGAGCAAGAGATTGACCAGGGTCGACTTGCCCGCCCCCGAGGGGCCGACCAGCCCGACCTTCTCCCCCGGACGGATGTCCAGCGAGAGCCGTTCGATCACCCCGGCCTCCCGGCCATAGTGGAAGCGCACATCCTCAAAGCGAATGCCGCCGCGCCCGACCACAAGCGGCTTGGCACCCTCGACATCCGTCACATCGCGCTCGCGCGAGATGGTGGAGATACCGTCCTGAACCGTGCCGATGTTCTCAAACAGGCCCGAGACCTCCCACAGGATCCATTGCGACATGCCATGCAGACGCAACACCAGGGCCATCGCCACGGCGATATCGCCGGTGGTCACCACCTCCTGTTGCCACAGCAGGATCGCCAGCAGGCCGGTGGCGAACAGCAGCAGGAGGTTGATGACATGCAGGATCGTGTTCAGCACCGTCACCAGCCGCATCTGCCGGTAGACCGTCTTCAGGAACTCCCACATGGAGGCGCGGGCGTAGCTTTCCTCCCGATCGGTGTGCGAAAACAGCTTGACCGTGGCGATGTTGGTGTAGGCATCGACCACCCGCCCGGTCATCAGCGAGCGGGCATCGGCCTGGGTCTTCGACACCGCCTTCAACCGCGGCACGAACACCACCAGCACGGCGATATAGGCGATGAGCCACAGAACCAGCGGCACCGCCAACTCCAGACTGGCATCGCCGATCAGCGCCAGTGCCGACAGGAAATAGACCACCACATAGACAAGGGCATCAAGGATCCGTGTCACCACCTCGCGCACCGCGAGGGAGGTCTGCATCACCTTGGTGGCGATCCGCCCGGCGAAATCGTCCTGATAAAAGCCGATGCTCTGGCGCAGCAGGTAGCGGTGCACCTGCCAGCGGATCACCATCGGGTAATTGCCCATCAGCCCCTGATGGAAGGCCAGCTCCCACAGGACCGACAGGAGCGGCATGATGACGAGGATCACCACCCCCATCCACACGAGCGACCAGCCGTTGTCGGCAAAGAAGGTCTCCCGCTCGGCGGTGGAGAGCCAGTTCACCAGATCGCCGAGGAACGAGAAGATCATCACCTCGAAGATCGCGACGACGGCGCCCAGGAAGGACACCGCCGCCAGCACCGGCCAGACCGGCTTGGTGTAATACCAGCAGAAGCCGAACAGCGTCGCCGGCGGCGCCTTCACTTCGCTGGAGCGGAAGGGGTCGATGATCTTTTCAAAGCGGGCGAACATTGCGCACCTCTGCGGTTTGGATGCCAGCCTGCCGCAACGCCTCGCCCACGGACCAGCGCCGGCGCGCCGGCAACAGCGGCCGGGCGGGAGGCGAGGTGAGCAGCAGCGACAGCACGAAGCTCGATACCGCCGCCGCCAGCACAACCAGACCGAGGAACAGATCGGTCAGGCGGCGGAAGAACGCGGGCGCCGTTTCCGGCACCCCGGCAACGACCACGGCATCAAGCGTATCCAGTTCATGCGCCAGCACGGGCAGAAACAGGACGACAGCCAGAAGGAAGGTAAGGACCAGGCCGGCAGCGGCAACCAGCAGAACGTCACGAAGACGCCAGCGGCCCGGCGGCGGCACACGAATATCGTCGGTAAACGCCGCCGAAAACGGCGGCTTGGGCCGCGCGAACGGATCGAGCGGAAAACGGGAAGTCATAGCGGTCACTCCTGCAGAAAACCTGCGGAACGGGGGTGCCGGACGGATCGCACAGGCGACAATGCACCTGCATCCGCGAGGGTCGCGGATTTATCGCGTGGCAATGATGTTAGGCGCTCGCGACGAGCGCACTGAGATCAGTCGAAGGGAAGAATTCCGGTGGGGCGCATCATGCGACGCGCGGCATCAATCCTCGGTGGCCAGCGCGGGGGGTGTCCCCTGCGAATGCCGGGAGAACAGCGATGCGGATCTGAAATGCACAGACATTGATCATGCGATCTCCCTTTCCTGGCGTGGGCCGATGGCAAGACACCGGCAACTGGATTGATGAAGGCATCCGCGGCGGCCCTGAAAAAAGCAGGGGACAGCGGAACCACCCAAACGTCAACGGGCGTTGACGAGGAGGAGAATACCCAAGCTTTCGCGAAAGAACAGCGAGATTTGACGCAGCGGCCAACCTTGCCGCGCACTGTTGCACATCTGCAACAAACCTGTGTCCCGCCCGCACGGCGGCCGCCGGTTCAGGCCAGTTCAGGCCAACTCCTCCGCCGCCAGGAAACCGCCGGACTGACGCTGCCACAGCTCCGCGTACAACCCGCCCCGGGCGAGCAATGCCTCGTGCACGCCGTCCTCGACGATCCGCCCCTTGTCCATCACCAGACGCCGGCCCATCTCCGCGATGGTCGACAGGCGGTGGGCAATGGCGATCCGCTGGCGCTGGCCGCCGGAGAGCTTCCCCCAGCGCTCGCCCACATGGGGCGCCATAGCCGTGCCGCCCCCCGAAACTCCTCCTGCCGGATTTGTTCTAGACGACGATGGAGGCGGCAAACGGAACGCTTGCCCCAAGGCCGAGCGACGCAACCGGCCCTCCGGTATAGGCCACACTTGCCTGCGCCGCGTCCGCTGGAGACGCCGGCCCCGTGGGAGCGGGGGCCACGCCCTCCGGCAGCGCGCCACCGGAAAGGGCGGTATTCAGACCCTGGACAAAGCGGGGATCCCGGAGTTCGGCAAGTCCGTCCGCGATGGTCCGGTTGATGGCGCTGGCCTGCGAACGACGCTCTTCGTCATCCTGCTGATCGCGGCGCGCAAGCGTGTCGATGCGCTTGCCGAGCCGCTTGAGCTCCTCGGCAACCTCCTTGAGGATTTCGCCCTCTTCCTTCATCGCTTGCGCCCGCGCGCGCGTGACCCCTGCTTCCTCTAGCATCTGATCGCCGACATAGGCTCTCAGCGCCGCCTTGTGCTCCTCCTGAGACGGATCCCCGGCTCCATCCGCAGCCCCATCGGCATCGGACGTGCCACCCGGCACAGCCACGGACGTCCGCTCGTCTCCGCCCTGTCCGCTCTCGCCGCCTGCGCTGGCCTCTGACGGCACTGTGGTCGCAGCGATCACACCAGCTTCGGCGACCACACCAACCGCGGCGCCCTCAGCCCCCTCGCCCGCCTGGATACTGGCCGGCGTTATTCCGGTCGGGGCAAGCCCGGCGCCGCTGGAGCTCAGATCCGACGCAGCCTGCTTGAAATCCTTGGCGAGTTGCTTGAGTTCCCTTTGAAGCTCCCTAGCCTGATCCGGGCTGGCAAACTGCAATCTTTGCTTGAGGAGTTCGATTTTCTGTTTGATTTCCTGAATTTTCTGGGACCGGGAGCCGTCGTCCATCCGCTCCGCCGCCCGCTGAAGGCTTTGGCCAATTTCGAAGCTATCCTTGATTTCCTCGACCGACTCCTCGCTCAACACCAGCCCGCTACCGGACAATTTATCCATCATGGTGCTGGTCCGGTAGAACGGCAGGCTGGCAGCCCCGCCCTGCGCGCCGGCGCGCGGATCGAACCCGAAACGCCCGGTAAGGCCTGCAAACCCGGAGACGGTCTGAAGCATCGACATCATGGACATTGCGGCGTTCTCCGCTCGGCTGCGTGTCTGCTCCAGCCCACGTTTTCTTGCCTGACTTGCAGGAGGGGCTGCCGCGAGCACAACACTCAAACACTCATAGGCTGTGCCAGCTTTCGACGGACACGCTTAACAAACCCTTAAGATGAACAACTTTTACGAATAATCGCGATCACATACTCGCAACTCCGCCCTCCCCCGTCTCCGCCACCCCGTCCAGGAAGCCGCCGGACTGACGGTGCCACAGCTCCGCATAAAGCCCGCCCCGGGCGAGCAATGCCTCATGCGTGCCGTCCTCGACAATCCGCCCCATGTCCATCACCAGGAGCCGATCCATCTCGGCGATGGTCGACAGGCGGTGAGCAATGGCGATCACCGTCTTGCCCGCCATCAGGCTGTTGAGGCTGTCCTGGATCGCCGCCTCGATTTCGGAATCGAGCGCCGAGGTCGCCTCGTCCAGAATGAGGATCGGCGCATCCTTCAACAGCACCCGGGCAATGGCGATCCGCTGACGCTGGCCGCCGGAGAGCTTGACCCCGCGTTCCCCCACATGGGCGGCGTAGCCGTGCCGGCCGCGTACATCGCTGAGGTCGCGGATGAACCCGTCCGCATGGGCGCGGGCGGCGGCAAGGCGCACCGCCTCCTCCCCCGCCTCCGGGCGGCCAAGGGCGATGTTGTCGGCAATCGACCGGTGCAGCAGCGCGGTATCCTGGGTCACCAGACCGATGGCGGCGCGCAGGCTCGACTGGGTGACGCCGGAAATATCCTGCCCGTCGATCAGGATGCGGCCGGTTTCCAGATCGAAGAACCTGAGCAGCAGGTTGACCAGGGTCGACTTGCCCGCGCCCGAGCGGCCGACAATGCCCACCCGCTCGCCCGGTGCGATCGTCACCGACAGGTCTTCGATCACCCCGCCATCCTTGCCATAATGGAAACTGATGTTCCGGAATTCGATCCTGCCCTCGTGCACGGCGAGCGCCGGCGCGTCCGGACGGTCGGTCACCGTCACCGGCCGGGTAATGGTCTCGGCGCTGTCATGCAGGGAGCCCAGCGCGCGAAACAGCCCGTTGAGCTGCCCCATCAGCCGGCCGAGCAGCACCTGAAGCCGCAGCACCAGAGCGAGCACCAGCGCAACGCTTCCGGTCGTCACCGTGCCCGCCTGCCAGGCGGAGACGATCAAAAAGGCAATCACCGTCAGCATCACCCCGGAGAGCAGATTGACCGCGATCCGCATGCCCGTGAGCGTGCGGGTGAACCGGCGGATCGAGGCGAGAAAATCGCGATAGGCCGCGCGGGTGCCTGCGTCTTCATGCGCCGCGTCGGAAAACAGCTTCAGCGTCTGGATGTTGCCATAGCTGTCGACCAGCCGGCCGGTCACGCCCGAAGCGGCATTGGCGCTTGCCTTGGCGCCCTTGCGGATGCGCGGCACGAACACCCGCGCCGCTACGCCAAAGAGCACCAGCCAGATCAACACCGCGACACCAACTGCGCCGTCGAGGCTGGAGGCCAGCGACAGGGTGAACAGCGCGAAGACGACGATGAACCAGATGATCTCCAGCAGGCTGACCATGAAGTCGCCGGCGGATTGCCCCGACTGCCAGACCTTCTGCGAGATCCGGCCGGCGAACTCATCCTGAAAGAAGGAAAGCGACTTGGCCGTCACCTGTTCATGCCCCTGAAACCGCACCAGATTGAAGAAACCGGGGACGACGATCTGTTCTTCCACCAGCGCGGTGAGCGAGGCGGCAAGCGGACGCAGGACCAGAATGGTTCCAGCCATGAGTGCGAGCATCAGCCCGTGATCGCGCAGGAAACTGTCGCGCGCGCCCGCCTGCATCCGGTCGACCAGATCGCCGACGAAGACATAAAGCGAGGCCTCGATCACGGCGGTGACCCCGCCAAGCACCAGCATGGCGAGGAACGCCCAGCGCGCCTGGGAGACGAAGAACCAGAGATATCCGAGTGCGCCGCGCGGCACCGGCCGGTCCGGCAGCGGCGCCAGCGGATCGATCCGCCCCTCGAACCAGGTGAAGATGCGCTCGATCATGGTCATCGGACCTTCCGCAGCGCCGACCGGCGCCGCACGCGGCCTCGCACCGAATCGGGATGACAGGAAACAGCCATCCATTTACCACCCATGGCAGCACCCGCTCCACCCATTGCCAGGATCGCCCCGCCGCCAATGCCCGACCTCGTTCTCTTCCAGCCCGACATTCCGCAAAACACCGGCACCATCCTGCGGCTCGCCGCCTGCATGGATGTCTGCGTGCATCTGATCGAGCCCGCCGGCTTTCCCCTGTCCGACCACGCCCTGAAACGCGCCGGCATGGATTATCTGGAGCGCGCGCCGCTTGTCCGCCACCTCAACTGGGAGGTTTTCGAGAATTGGCGCCGCGCGCAAGATCGCCGGCTGGTGCTATTGACGACGGCCGCAAGCGGCAGCTACGCGGAGTTCGCCTTCGCGCCCGGCGACCTCCTGATGCTCGGACGCGAATCCGCCGGCGTGCCGGCGGATGTGCATGAGAGCGCCGATGCCCGGCTGACCATCCCGATGGCCGAGGGCATGCGCTCGCTCAACGTCGCGGTGTCGGCGGCCATGGTGCTGGGCGAGGCCCTGCGGCAGACCGGCTCTTTTCCATCCCGCCCGCATCTGCCATGAAGGCGGCAAGGAACAACGCGACCTGAATGAACATGGGACGGATCATGAACGACACCACGGCCAAGCAGTCCCCGGCAAAGGGCGGCCCGATCCCCGACGGTATCGAGGACAAGAAGCAGACCGCGACCACCTGGTTCGCGGGTTTGCGCGACCGGATCTGCGAGGCCTTCGAGGCCATCGAGGACGAGGCGGCAACCGATGCGGCGCTGCCGCCGGCCTTGCGCGACGTACCCGCCGGGCGCTTTGAGCGCACCCCCTGGGAGCGAACCGATTCCACCGGTGCCAAGGGCGGCGGCGGCGTCATGTCGATGATGAAGGGCCGGGTGTTCGAGAAGGTCGGCGTTCATGTCTCCACGGTGCATGGCGAGTTCTCGCCGGAGTTCCGCGGCCAGATCCCCGGCGCCAGCGAGGACCCGCGCTTCTGGGCCTCCGGCATTTCGCTGATCGCCCATCTGCACAATCCGCATGTGCCGGCGGTGCACATGAACACCCGCATGGTGGTCACCACCCGCCAGTGGTTCGGCGGCGGCGCCGACCTGACCCCGGTGCTGGACGCCCGGCGCAGCCAGGACGACCCCGACACCATCGCCTTCCATGCGGCGATGAAGGCGGCCTGCGCGGGCCATGAGGTCGCCGATTACGACCGCTACAAGACCTGGTGCGACGAGTATTTCTTCCTCAAGCACCGCAACGAGGCGCGCGGCATCGGTGGCATCTTCTACGACTACCTGAACTCCGGTGACTGGGAGAAGGACTTCGCCTTCACCCGCGATGTCGGTCTGGCCTTCCTCGACATCTACCCGAAGCTGGTGCGCGGCAATTTCGGCAAGCCGTGGAGCGATGCGGAGCGCGAGGAACAGCTGATCCGCCGGGGCCGCTACGTGGAGTACAACCTGCTCTACGACCGGGGTACCATCTTCGGGCTGAAGACCGGCGGCAATGTCGCCTCGATCCTCTCCTCCATGCCGCCAGTGGTCAAATGGCCCTGACCTGCGGCAAATGACCAGCCCCCGATGACCTGACGTTGCGAGGCGCCCCATGTCCCTGCCGCCGCTCAGCTTCATCTCCATCGAGAATTACCGCTCGGTGCGGGCGCTGCATTGTCCGGTCGGAGCGCTGAACGTCTTCGTCGGCCGCAACGGCACTGGCAAGACCAACCTCTATCGCGCCCTGTCCTTGCTGCAACAGGCGGCGCATGGGCGCATCACCCGCGCCATTGCCGAGGAGGGCGGGGTGGAAAGCGTGCTGTGGGCCGGTGAACGCAAGCGCGGCCCGGTCCAGCTTCGCCTTTCCGCCCGGCTCGGCGATCTCACCTATGCAATCGCCATCGGCCTGCCGGTCAAGGGCAGCGATGCCGCCCTGCCGCTGGAACCGCTGGTGAAGGAAGAGAAGCTGACGCTTGCCGCCGGCCGGCGCGAGGTGGCGCTGATGCACCGGGCCGGCCCCACCGCCTGGCTGCGGGCGGCCAGCGGCGAGCGGTTGACCTATGACAACGAGCTTCTGGGATCGGAAACCGCGCTGTTCGCCTTCCGCGATGGCGCGCGCTTTCCCGAACTCGACATCGTCCGCCGCACCCTTGTGGACTGGCGCTTCTACCATGGCTTCCGCCTTGATGCCGCCTCACCCTTGCGCCGCCCCGCCCTGGCGCTGACCACCCCGACCCTTGCGGCCGACGGCGCCGATCTGGCGGCGGTGCTGGCAACGCTGTGGGAGGTACGCGAGGATCCGACCGACATCCGGAACGCGGTCGCCGACGCCTTTCCCGGCTCCGACCTGAACGTCTCCATCGACGGGGCACAATGCGCCTTCGCCATGCGCTTTCCCGATCTTCAGCGGCCGTTTTCCGCCCATGAGCTGTCCGACGGAACGCTGAACTATCTCTGCCTGATCGGCGCGCTGCTGGCCTATCGCCTACCGGCCTTCATCGCCCTCAACGAGCCCGAGGCCAGCCTGCACCCGGACCTTCTGGAGCCGCTCGCCCGGGTGGTGGCACGCGCCAGCGAGCGGGCACAGATCTGGATCGTCACCCACTCGCAGGCGTTTGCCGGCCATCTCGCCCATCATGCCGGCGCGGTCCCGCGCGTCATTCACAAGACGGGCGGGGCCACCGGCATCGAAGGCTTGAAGATCACCGGAGAATTCGTCGAGGATTGAGGATCGGCCAAGCGGATCAGTCGCCGGTGATCTCGCCGCTCTCGGCGATCAGCGCCGCCCGGTCCTTGCGGAAGCCACTGGCAAGCCACAGGCTCTCCGCCTGCCTCAGACGGCGGCCGAGATCCGGCCCCGGACGCGCGCCGGCGGCAATCAGATCGGCGCCTGACACGGGCAGAACCGGCAGCGGCATCACCCGCAGCCGTTCCAGCGCATGCCGGAAGCCCGGATCCTCCGGCCCGACATCCACCTCCGCCCAGGCATAAAGCAGACCGTCGATCGCCAGCACCCGGCCATGGCGATAAAGCAACTCAGCCAGCCCCAGCTCATCGAGCACGCCCCGTTCGCCGGCCTCCAGCCGCGCGCGGATCGCCCGCCCGGCTTCCAGGCTTGCGATCATCCGCTTGCGCTCGGCATTCGACAGCCGCAGGTGATCGGCGAGCTGTTGCAATTCCCGGGTGCCGCCATCGCTGAGGATGGCAAGGCACAGCGCCGGGTCCCGGCTCTCCGCGGCAACCGCGTCCAACGCCCTGAGCGCGCGAAAGGGCCCGATGCCTGCTGGCGTCGCCAGCACATATTGCAAGATCCCGGCGTCGTGCATCACCGCGACCGTATCGACCGCCCCCGGCGCGCTGACCAGCTTGCGCAGCTCCATGCCGATGCGCTCCGCCGACAGATGGCTGAGGCCGGCCCGGGCCTCGGTCACCGCCCGCAAGCCCTCCGCATTCAACTCCCCCACCCCATACTGGGCGTGGAAGCGGAAGAAGCGCAGGATCCGCAGGTAGTCCTCGGCGATGCGCCGGGAGGCATCGCCGATGAAGCGCACATGCCGCGCCTTGAGATCGGGCAACCCGCCGACCGGATCGAACACCGTGCCGTCCCGGTCGGCGTAAAGCGCGTTCATGGTGAAGTCGCGCCGTTCCGCGTCATGCTGCCAGTTGCGGCCGAACCGCACCGTCGCCGAGCGCCCGTGCGTCTCCACATCCTCGCGCAAGGTGGTCACCTCATAGGGCACCCCGTCGCTGACGATGGTCACCGTGCCGTGGTCGAAGCCGGTCGGCACCGGCTTCAGCCCATGCGCCTTGGCCCGCGCCATCACCACCGAGGGCTCGGCGGTGGTCGACAGGTCGATGTCGGTCACCGGCACACCGAGCAGGGTGTTGCGCACCGCGCCGCCAACCACCCGCACCCGGTCGTCGTCCGTCTCCAGCGCGGCAAACACCGCCTGCAGGCTCGGCGCGACCAGCCAGTCATCCGTTATCCGCGCGCTCATTGTCGTTCCGCCGATGGGAAAAGCCTATTCATAATGTCCCGGGATCAACACCCCGTCGCGCAGTTCCGCCGGTTTGTAGACCTGCCCCTCCGGCAGCCCCTCGATGGTGGCGAGCCCCACCAGTCCGGCAATCACCAGCCCGATGCCGGCAATCACCAGCCAGACCATCGGCCCCTCCCGCCAGTTCTTGGAGGTCTGCGCTTTCTTGTTGATGGCGAGCCAGATGGCAAAACCGAGGAAGGGGAGCAGAAACAGGAGGAGCTGGGTTAAAATCACACGCAACATGGGCAATCTATCCGATCAACTTTGGCTGCCCCCTGGGGCGTCGCAGGTCCGTTCCGCGTCTGAGGCTCAACGCCAGACCGTTTCATAAAGCAGCCGCAGGATGCCGGCCGTCACCCCCCAGATGTAGCGCTCGCCATAGGGCATGGCATAGAAATATCGCGGCTTGCCGGCAAAGATCCGGCTTTGCCGCTGGTGATTGGCGGTATCCATCAGGAACCCGAGCGGCACCTCGAACACATCGGCGACCTCGCCCGGGTTTGGCGTCATCCCGGCGCGCGAATCGACCAACCCCAGCACCGGCGCGACCCGGTAGCCCGAGCCGGTCAGATAGCTTGGCAGCACCCCAATGGGCGTCACCAGATCCGGCCGCAGGCCGATCTCTTCATCCGCTTCGCGCAGCGCCGCTTCGACCGGTCCGGCGTCCTCGGCGTCGATCTTGCCGCCCGGCAGCGAGATCTGGCCCGCGTGGGAGGGCAGATGATCGGTGCGCAGGGTCAGGATCACTCGCGCGCCGCCGGCCCGCTCCACCACCGGGATCAGCACCGCCGCATCGCGCGGCGCGCGCGCGGCAAAGGCGAACGGCCCCAGTTCAGGATTGAGAATATGATCGCCCGCCTCGCCCCCGATCGGCTCGGCCAGCCGGGTCCGCGCCCGGTCGATGAACGGGCCGGCATCGAGCCGGGACACGGGCTTGGCGCCCCCGCCGCCTCTCAGGTCATCGGGACACAGGGACATGCTCACACCTCACCGCCGCTGGCGGCATCCACCGCCATCGCGGGAAAGAACATGCCGTCGCTCATCACTCCAAGCATCCTGATGCCGTCCACGTCCCGTTCCTCGAAAAGCTCCACGAGCTGATAGAGCAGCGGCCGGGAGAACAGGGCCTCCAGCCGCCCTCTCACCAACACATAGGGCTTCAGGCCATCGGTTCCCAGCTCCTGCTCGAACCGCAGCGGATGCTCGGCGCCGATCCGCACCACATCGCCCACATTGGTGCGCAGGGTCAGCACCTGACGCGCCTCCGTCTCGTCCGCATGCAGCTCGACACCGAGAAACGGAGCGTCCTCAACGGTGATGCCGAGTTTTTCCACCGGCGTGACCAGCAGGAAACGCCCGTCTTCCTCACGCCGCAGAACGGAGGAAAACAGCCGCACCAGCGCCTCGCGCCCGATCGGGCTGCCAAGGTAGTACCAGCGCCCGTCGGCGGCGATGCGCATGTCGATGTCGCCGCAAAACGGCGGGTTCCAGCGCTCCACCGGCGGCGCCGAGCGGCTCTTGCCGGCGCGGGCGATCAGCGCCGCCAGTCCGGCCGGCATCGCCTCGCCGCTCCGCCCGGCCGGGTCCTGTCCGTCTTTTTCGCTAAAATCCGTTGTCGCCGCCATGATTTGGCCCATACCCTGTCATGACAATGAGTCGATCCGGTTCGACACCAGTGTCGCACGAACCACGACCGCCGAGCAGGAATTTCGCTGGCAGCCGCACGACATGTGCGGGCACCAGGCCCTACCGGCTTAAGGTTCGATGCCAAGGCTGTCAAACCGGTCGCACGCGCAGCGCCCTTCCGCTGGCGGACGCATGTCCGGGCAGGCGGGCAAGGCAGCAGGAAGAAGGACAGGCCGACCATGAGCTCGCTCACGCCCCCTCAGGCTGATCCGAACGAGGTGCTGCGCGAAACCGAAGCCGCCGTAGAGAAAATCGCCGCGGCGCGCAATGAGATCGCCCGGGTCATCTTCGGTCAGGAAAGCGTGGTGGAGCGCGCTCTGATCACCCTCCTGTCCGGCGGGCACGGGCTACTTGTCGGCGTTCCCGGCCTTGCCAAGACCAAGCTGGTGGAAACCCTCGGCACGGTGCTCGGCCTCGATGCAAGGCGCATCCAGTTCACCCCGGACCTGATGCCCTCGGACATTCTCGGCGCCGAGGTGATGGACCAGGCGCCCGATGGCAGCCGCTCCTTCCGCTTCATTCAGGGGCCGGTGTTCTCGCAGGTGCTGATGGCCGACGAGATCAACCGCGCCAGCCCGCGCACCCAATCGGCCCTCTTGCAGGCGATGCAGGAGTATCACGTCACCATCGCCGGCCACCGCCACGACCTGCCGCGCCCCTTCCACGTGCTCGCCACCCAGAACCCGCTGGAGCAGGAAGGCACCTACCCGCTGCCCGAAGCCCAGCTCGACCGGTTCCTGATGCAGATCGACGTTCACTATCCCGACCGCGAGGCGGAACGGCGCATCCTGCTGGAGACCACCGGCGCGGCGGAGGCCCAGGCCCGCACCGTCATGAGCGCCGAGGACCTGACCGCCAGCCAGCAGCTTGTCCGCCGCATGCCCGTGGGCGAAAGCGTGGTCGAGGCGATCCTTCACCTGGTGCGCTCCGCCCGTCCGGGCGAGGGGGAGACCAATGACGAGATCTCCAACCTGATCGCCTGGGGGCCAGGACCGCGCGCCAGCCAGGCGTTGATGCTGACGGTGCGCGCCCGCGCGCTGGTCGATGGCCGGCTGGCGCCCTCGGTCGACGATGTGCTCGCGCTCGCCGAACCGGTGCTGCAACACCGCATGGCATTGACCTTCGCCGCCCGCGCCGACGGGCACACCATTCGCGGGCTGATCGGCAAGGTCAAGGCGCGGATCGGATAGGGGCCGGCAATGGCAAAGCTTGCTGGAACCGGAGCAAAACGCGGCTTCCTGAGAGGCGAAGAGACGGCGACGGACTGGCCGCGCGCCATCGCTTCCGCCCGGTCGCTCGCCGATGCGCTGCCCGACCTTCTGGTGGAGGCCAATCAGGTCGCCAACACCATCAACGCCGGCTGGCATGGCCGCCGCCGTGCCGGCTCGGGCGAAAACTTCTGGCAGTTCCGCCCGTTCCTGGCCGGTGAACCGATCAAGCGGATCGACTGGCGCCGCTCCGCGCGCGACGACCATCTTTATGTGCGCGAGCGCGAGTGGGAAGCCGCGCACACGGTCTGGCTCTGGGCCGACCTCTCCCCCTCCATGCTCTATCGCTCGCCGCTCGCGCCGGTTCCCAAGCGCGACCGGGCGCTGGTGCTGCTGCTGGCGCTCGCCGACCTGCTGGCGGAGACCGGCGAGCGGGTCGGGCTTCCCGGCGTGCGCAAGCCGCTCGCCGACCGGCACGCGGCGGAAAAGATCGCCGCATCCCTGACCCATGCCAAGGTGCCGCTTGCCCTGCCGGACAGTCACGACTTCCGCCGCTTCTGCGATGTGGTGCTGATCGGAGATCTGCTCGACCCGATTGAGGACACCCTTGCCTGGATGCGCAGTGTCGCCGCCACCGGCGCCCGCGCCCATCTGGTCATGGTGCTGGACCCGTCGGAGGAAACCTTCCCCTTCACCGGACGCACCGAGTTCCTTGACCCGGAGACCGGCTTCCGGCTGACCAGCGGCAAGGCGGAGGAGTGGAAGCGGGCCTATACCCTGCGGCTTGATGCGCACCGCGAGGCGATCCGCGACCAGGCGCGCAAGGCCGGCTGGACCTTCATCCTGCATCACACCGACCGGCCGGCCTCCGAGCCGCTTCTGGTGCTGCACAGCCGGCTCAGCGGCCGGATGGAGCAGGAAACCGGCGGGGTCTTCCGGTGAGCGGCCTCCTGCCCCTTGGCTTCACGGCGCCGTTCATGCTTGCCGCGCTGCTGGCCCTCCCGGTGATCTGGTGGCTGCTGCGGCTGATTCCGCCGCGCCCGAAGCAGGTCGCCTTCCCGCCGGCCCGGCTGCTGGCCGATATCGACCGGCAGGAGGAGACCCCGGACAAGAGCCCCTGGTGGCTGACCCTGTTGCGCCTGCTCCTGGCAGCAAGCCTGATCCTGGCGCTTGCCGGGCCGGTCTGGCGACCGGTCAGCGCCCCTCCCGCCGGCGATGGGCCGCTCTGGGTGCTGTTCGACAATGGCTGGGCCTCGGCGCGAAGCTGGGAGTTGCGCCGCGCCGCCGCTGAACGCCTGCTGCGGGAGGCCGAGACCAATGGCCGGCCGGTGCTTCTCGCCGCCACCGCCGAAGGTGCCGACCAGCCCCTGCAGCCCGACACCGCCTCGGTCGCGCTCGACCGCTTGCGCGCGCTGGAGCCACGTTCCTGGCCGACCGCGCGCGGCGCCCTCACCCTATCCCTTCGCAAGGCGGCGGCCGAGCTTCCGCCCGCCGCCGTCGTCTGGCTGTCGGACGGTCTCGGTGGCGATGGCAGCGCCCGCTTCGTCGCCGATCTTGGCGCCATTGCCGGTGAGGCGGAGCTGACCGTGCTGACCGGTCTTGCCCCACCCGCAGTCCTCTTCGCCGCCCGCAACGATGTCGATGCCCTGACCGCGCAAATCACCAGGGCCGCCGGTGACAGCGCGCCCATCACGGTCCGCGCGCTCGACAGCAAGGGGCTGGTCTTGGGCGAGAGCACATTGCCTGCGGCCGCTGGCAGCACAGCCGACGAGCAGACCGTACGGTTCGACCTGCCGGTGGAGCTGCGCAACGACGTCGCCCGGCTGGAGATCACCGGCGAGACCAGCGCCGCCGGGGTGCAACTCCTCGACGACCGCTGGCAGCGGCGCACGGTCGGCCTCGTGTCCGGCACGGCGGCCGGCGCGGCCCAGCCCCTGCTCTCCCCGCTCTATTATCTCGACCGCGCGCTGCAACCGTTTTCCGAAATCCGCCGCCCCCGTCAGGCGGACCTCGCCGAGGCCCTGCCGGAGCTGACCGGACAGGGCGTGTCGGTGCTGCTGCTCGCCGATGTGGGCCGCATCCCCGATCAGGCGCTGCCGGCCGTCACCCGCTGGATCGAACAAGGCGGCACGCTGGTGCGCTTCGCCGGGCCGCATCTGGCCGGTGGTACTGACCAACTGGTGCCGGTGCGACTGCGCGCGGGCGACCGCTCGCTCGGCGGCAGCCTGTCCTGGCAGGATCCGCAGGCCCTCGCCCCCTTCCCCGAAGGTTCCCCCTTCTTCGCCATGCCGGTTCCCACCGATGTCAGCGTGGCGCGGCAAGTGCTGGCCGAGCCGGGACCGGACCTTGGCGAGCGCACTTGGGCACTTCTCGCCGATGGCACCCCGTTGGTGACCGCTGCCCCGCTCGGACGCGGCAGCATCGTCCTCTTCCATGTCACCGCCGATACCGCCTGGTCGAACCTGCCCCTCTCCGGCACCTTCGTGGAGATGCTGCGCCGGGTGGTGCGGTTGTCGGCGGCGGCCACCGCCAGCGACACCGCCACCGATGGCACCGGAACGACCTCTGCCGATGGCGCCCGGGAAGGCGGATTGCTGCCACCCTTGCGCGTTCTCGATGGCTTCGGCCGGTTCGGCGCGCCCGATGCGGCGGCCCTGCCGCTCGAACCGCGCGGCACCGTCACCGCCAGCCGGCGCCACCCGCCGGGCATCTACGGCGCCACCGACGCGTTCCGGGCGATCAACCTGTTCAGCGACACCGCCGAGATTCCGCCGCTCGATCTCGCGCCGCTCGGCGCAAACCTGCGCATCGAGAGCTACCCCACCACAGGGCCGCAGGACCTGCGCGCGCCGCTGTTCCTGCTGGCGCTGCTGTTGCTCTTTGCCGATGCCATCGCCATGATGGTCTTGCGCGGCGACACCGGTCAGGCCCGCCGGCGCCTCTCTGGCGGTCTCGGCCTTGCCCTGCTGCTGGGCCCGGGTCTTGCCCTTTCCCCCGCCCTGCCGCGTCCGGCATTGGCGCAGGAAAGTTCCAGTGATCTCTTTGCCCTCGACGCCACCCTGGAAACCCGCCTCGCCTATGTGGTCACCGGCATCGCAAGCCGGGACGAAGCCAGCCGGCGCGGGTTGTTCGGCCTGACCCGCTACCTGGCGAGCCGCACCGCGCTGGAGCCCGAAGCGCCCATCGGCATCGACATCGCCCGCGACGAACTGGCGTTCTTCCCGCTGCTTTACTGGCCGGTTTCGGGGGAGATGGCCCTTCCCTCCCCCGAGGCGATGGCCCGGATCGACACCTATATGCGCAACGGCGGCACGATCCTGTTCGACACCGCCGACCAGCTTTCCGCCGGCCTGACCGGCGGCGGAGCCTCGCCGGCGGGGCTGCAACTGCGCGCCCTGCTCGACGGTCTCGACATTCCGCCGCTCGAACCGGTGCCGCCCGACCATGTGCTGACCAAGGCATTCTACCTGCTCGACGCCTTTCCCGGACGCTATGCCGGCGGCCCGCTCTGGGTGGAGGCGATGGAACAATCCGCCGATGGTCCGGCCGGCCGGCCGGTGCGCGGCGGCGATGGCGTCTCGCCGGTGTTGATCACCGGCAATGATTTCGCCGCCGCCTGGGCGATTGACGAGGCCGGCAGCTATCTCTTTCCCACCGTGCCGCAGAACCCGCGCCAGCGGGAGTTTGCCTATCGCGCCGGGGTCAACATCATCATGTATGCCATGACCGGCAACTACAAGGCGGACCAGGTGCACATCCCGGCCCTCCTGGAACGGCTCGGCCAGTAGGAGGCATGCGGTGATCTGGTCCCTCTCCTTCGATCCGCTGGTTCCGCTCTGGCTCCTCGCCGGCGCGGGCGGCATCGCCGTTCTTCTGGCCATTGCCGCCTTCGTTTTACGCCTGCCGGCCTGGCCGCTGCGCTGGCTGGCGATGGGTCTGCTTGTCCTTGCCCTCGCCGGTCCCGCCATCGAACGGGAAGACCGGGAGCCGTTGCAAAGCGTCGTCGCCATCGTCGTCGATGAAAGCCAGAGCCAGCGGCTGGCCGGCCGGGCCGACACCACGGCGGCGGCGCTGGCGGCGCTGGAACAGCGCTTCGAGGCGCTGCCCGGCTATGAACTGCGCGTGGTGCGCGCCGGACGCGGCACCGCCGCATCCACCGAAGGAACGGCGCTGTTTTCCACCCTCGCCTCCAGCCTTGCCGATGTGCCGCCGGAGCGGATCGGCGGCGCCGTTCTCCTGACCGACGGTCAGGTGCACGACATCCCCGGCAAGGCCTCGGACCTCGGCTTCACCGCGCCGCTGCATGCGCTGGTGACCGGCACGGCCGATGAGATCGACCGCCGGCTGGCCATCGCCCGGGCACCCAGGTTCGGTCTGGTCAATTCGCAGCAGGTGGTCACCCTGCAACTAAAGGATCAGGGCCCCGCCGCCCCCTCCGGCCGGGTGCCCCTCACCGTGCGCCGGGACGGAGAGATCGTCACCCGACTGCAGATCACCCCCGGCGGCACCATCGACATTCCGGTCGAGATCGCCCATGGCGGCGACAACATCTTCGAGTTCTCCGCCGATCCCCTGCCTGGCGAGTTGACCCGGCTGAACAATCAGGTGGTGGTGACCATCGAGGGCATCCGCGAGAACCTGCGCGTGCTGCTCGTGTCCGGCAGCCCGCACGCGGGCGAGCGCACCTGGCGCAACCTTCTGAAATCGGATGCCTCCGTCGATCTGGTGCATTTCACGATCCTGCGGCCACCGACCAAGCAGGACGGCACGCCGACCAACGAGCTGTCGCTGATCTCCTTCCCCACCCGGGAGCTGTTCTCGGTGAAGATCGACGAGTTCGACCTGATCATCTTCGACCGCTACGAGCTGCGCAGCGTTCTGCCGCTGCTTTATTTCGACAACATCACCCGCTTCGTGCGCGGCGGCGGCGCGGTGCTGGTCGCGGTCGGTCCCGACTACGCCTATGACCGGAGCATCTACCGCACGCCGCTGTCGCCGGTGCTGCCGGCCGTGCCCACCGGCGTCGTCCACGAGGAGCCGTTCCGGGCGGCAATTTCCGAGACCGGCGCCCGCCATCCGGTGACCCGGGGCCTGCCCGGCGCCAATGCCACCCCGCCGGCCTGGAGCCGCTGGTTCCGGCTGATCGACGCCGTGGTCACCACCGGCGGCGAAACCCTGATGACCGGCGGGGACGAGGACAAGCCGCTCTTGGTGCTCAGCCGCGAGGAAGAGGGCCGGGTGGCTGTGCTCCTGTCCGATCATGTCTGGCTCTGGGCGCGCGGCTATGAGGGCGGCGGCCCGCATGTACCGCTGCTTCGGCGGCTGGCGCATTGGCTGATGAAGGAGCCCGACCTTGAGGAAGAGGCCCTGCGGCTGGAAGCGCGCGGGCCGGAGGTGATCGCCGAGCGCCAGACCATCGGCACCAGCGCGGAGGAGTTCACCCTGACGCTGCCCGGCGGCGAGACCCGGCGGCTCACCCCGGTGGAGGTTTCGCCCGGCCTGTGGCGGGCAAGCACGCCGGCACCCGACCTCGGCCTCTACACGGTGGATGACGGCACCCGCAAGGCCCTGGTGCATGTGGGGCCGCCGAACCCGCGCGAGTTCGCCGATGTGCTGTCGACGACGGAAACGCTCGACCCACTGGCCGAGGCGACCGGCGGTGCGGCGGTCCGGCTGCGCGGCGAAGGCGCATCGCCCACCGCTATCGACATGCCCCGCGTGGTGCCGCTGCGGCGGGCAAACGACTATGCCGGCGATGGCTGGATCGGCTTCCGCTCCACCGACGCCAGTATGCTGAAGGGGATCGACCGCTACCCGCTGTTCAGCGGCCTTCTCGGCCTCGCCCTGTTGCTCGGCGCGGCGGTGCTGACCTGGTACCGCGAGGGCCGCTAGGCGACACGCTCATGGAGAAGGACTGAGGTCTCAGCGCCCGCCGCGCACCATGCCGGAGGGCATGGCCGCCCCGCCGAGGCAGGCGACCAGCACCCGGCCCGGATCGACCGGTCCGGGAAAGGTGACGGTGCCGAAGGGAACCGGATCAAAGCCGAGCGGGCCGTAGTAGGGACCATCGCCGACGAGCAGCACATGGGTCTCGCCCCTTGCTGCGGCCGCCTCCAGCGCATGCTTGACCAGAAGCCGCCCCAGCCCACGATTCTTGAACGCCGGCGCCACCGTCAGCGGCCCGAGAAGCTGTGCCGGCGCCCCGCCGATGGTGATCGGCGTCAGCCACACCGAACCGGCGATCTCCTCACCGCTCATGCCGACGAAGCACAGCTCCGGATCCGGGGCGATGCCCTCGCGCACGCGAAACGCGGTGCGCGCAAAGCGGCCCGGGCCGAAGGCCTCTTCCTGAAGATGTTCGACAGCGGGCAGGTCGGCCGGGGTTTCAGTCCGGATAAGCCAGGAAACAGCAAGCATGGATTTGGTCTCGGGATCGGGGGAAGACATAGGCGTCCCCGCTGATCCCGTGCCACCGGTCATGAGGTTCGGACCAGTGGGAGATCAGGAGGCACGCAAGACGGGGCGCGAGGGTGATCCTCGTCGCTGTCCTCGTCGTCGCTGCTGTCCGATCCGCGTCGTCATGTCCGTTGCCGCCCGAAAACCGATATCAGCCGATACCGGTTGGTCTTCTCGGGGGCCGCTCAGGCATCCACCATCGGTCGATGCATCCGGCCCGTTTGAGACGCTGCCGATAGCATGGAGGCGATAGGGCGTAAAGCGACTTGTTGCACCCCGCATCGTTCACCTGACGTGAACGCACCATTCAGACCGTTGACGCCGGAGCCAGGGGGAACCATCTGCCGTCCGAGCAAGCAAACAAGAGGATGCGACGCGATGGGACGGCTGGTGAATGGGGTGTGGAGCACGGAATGGTATGACACGGCGTCGACCGGCGGACGGTTCGTTCGCCAGGATGCCAGCTTTCGCAACTGGATCACTGCCGACGGTGCGCCCGAGCCCTCGGGAACCGGCGGCTTTCGCGCCGAGCCCGGGCGCTATCACCTGATCGTGGCAATGGCCTGCCCCTGGGCACACCGGACGCTGATCGTTCGCGCGCTCAAGGGCTTACAGGACATCGTCACCGTGTCGCGGGTGGAGCCCCTGATGCTGGACGATGGCTGGACCTTCGCCGACCCGGAGCCGGAAACCGGCGCGCTGACCGCCTGGCAGGTCTACGTCAAGGCCGACCCGCAGTTCACCGGCCGGGCGACCGTGCCGATCCTGTGGGACCGGAAACAGCGCACCATCGTGTCCAACGAATCGGCGGAGATCATCCGCATGTTCAACAGCGCCTTCGACGGGCTTGCCGGCGTCGACGCAGCGCTCGACCTCTACCCGGAAGATCTGCGCGGCGAGATCGACGCGCTCAACGCCCGTATCTACGATCGGGTCAACAACGGGGTCTACAAGGCGGGCTTTGCCACCAGCCAGGCGGCCTATGACGAGGCGGTCACCGCGCTGTTTTCCGCCCTGGACGATCTGGACCAGCGGCTCGCCACCCGCCGTTATCTGACCGGCGCGCGGATCACCGAGGCCGACTGGCGCCTGTTCACCACCCTGTTGCGCTTCGATCCGGTCTATGTCGGCCATTTCAAGTGCAACATCCGCCGCATCGCCGACTATCCGAACCTCTCCGGCTATCTGCGCGAACTCTACCAGATCCCCGGCATCGCCGAGACCTTCGACCTGGCCGCCACCAAGCTGCACTACTACGGCTCGCACGCGACCATCAATCCGACCGGCATCGTGCCGGCCGGACCGGAGATGGACCTAGCCGCGCCGCATGGGCGAGACCGGCTGCTGGCGGCGGTCTGACGCATCCCGGCGCGCTCACCACACCTCGGACACCGGCGCCGCGCCGGCGAGCTCCGCCAGCCGGCGGCGGGTGGCCGGGGTAGTGCCCTCGGGCAGATCGGCGAGCGGAAAGAACCCCGCCTCGCGGATTTCCACATTGGGGGCCAGCGCCCCCTCCGGCACGGTGAAGCGCGACACCCGGTAAAGCGCCACATGGTCGCGCGGATGACCTTGCGCATTGTGATAGATCGCGAACAGCTCCGGCGCGGCCTCGCACAGAACACCGGTTTCCTCCGCCAGCTCCCGGCACGCGGCCGCAGCCAACGTTTCGCCCGGATCGACCCCGCCACCCGGCAGGTACCAGCCGGGAAGGTAACTGTGCCGCACCAGCAACACCGAACCGCCGACGCTGCCATTGCCGCCGCGCCCTGCGTCGATCACGGCGACCCGCGCGCCAAGCGTCATCGCCCGGCGCCATCTGGCCCCGCTGAGAACAACCGCACGCACCAGCCGCGTGACCAGCGATGGAGACCTGCTCATTCCGTCTGTTTCCCTGTTCTGCCCCTGACGCACCTCGCCCCCTTGGCTCTCGCCGCCACACTTGGCGGCGAGGACCTTCATTGCCCGGCTTGACGAAATCCGGCCGCCGTTCCGGTCTCGATCGTGACGAGTGGCCTCGGATGACGGGTCGAAGCGCCTGCGGAGGCGCGAGATACCCAGCCAGATGCAACCAAAAGATTGACTCTCCCCGCGCTCCCCCCATCTCAAAGGCAGGTTTTTTCATGCCGGCGGGGTTTGCAAGAGACAATGCTCAAAATCATCCTGATGATCCTCGCGCCGGTCGTGCTGGCAATTGCAGCCGTGGTTTACCTGGAGTATCGGGCCTTCGCCTTCTCGGCCCCGGCCCTGCCCGAGACCGGGTCTCCCGCAAACAGCCTTGAAACAATCGCCGACTGGCTGGAGCAGTTGCACACGGACGGCCACTTCACCGGCAGCGTGCTCGTCAGCCACCGCGGTATTCCCATTCTGGAAAAACACCTCGGCCCCATCGGCCCTGACGGCGCCCGGCCGATCACCGCGCGTACAAGCTTCAACCTCGCCTCCGTTACCAAGCAATTCACCGCCACTGCGGTCCTGCGCCTTGAACAGGAAGGCCTGTTGAAGCGTGGCGATGCGGTGACGCGGTATCTACCGGAGCTCAAGCGCTATCCCGGCATCACCATCTATCACCTTCTGGCGGGCACGTCCGGCCTGCCCGACTACGTGTCAGCCGATCCACCGCTGGCAAAGGGGGGCCAGATGGTAACGCCTGAACTCCTGCTCAACTGGCTGGCACTGTCCGCCCCCTCCGGCGGCTTCCCACCTGGCAGCCGATATGAGTACAGCAACACCGGCTACCTGGTTCTGGCCCAGCTCGTCGCCCGCGTTTCCGGAAAGCCCTATGCCCAATACATGCAGGACACATTCTTTGAACCGCTCGGCATGAAAGACACTCAGGTCTTCCACAAGGGCATCGAGCGAGAGCCGGCCGAACGGGCGCTCGGAATGCGCAAGAGGTTCTTCTATCGCGGCGCCTTCGTTCTTTACGACCTCAACCGGTTTGACGGCGGCGCCGGCGACGGCAACATCTACGCCTCACCGCGCGACCTGGTCACCTGGCATGAGGCCCTGCGCGATGGGCGCGCCCTCGATCGCCAGTTTCACGCCCTTCTGACCGAACCGGTTCGTCTGGAGGATGGCACCGTCGTCGCCGACGAGATTTTTGGCAAGAACACCTCGGTTGGCCTTGCCTGGAACACCAATCGTCTTCCCGCTCTCAATGTCTACGGTCGCTGGCAGGGCTTCTCGAACTACTACTATCGCGATGACAGAAGGGATCTGGTGATCGTGTTTCTCGCCAACAGCGCTCATTTTCTCCCGTTCGCGGAAATCACCGACATGCTGACAAGCGCTGTCGACAAGGCGGTCGGCGAGGATTGAAGCCGGTGCAAGGGGTGGCCTTGCAAGCCACTCTCCCCGTCCGCCCGGCCAGCCCAAAGAGCCTTGCCGCCTCGCCCACCAGCCGCCCCTTTCGCCCGACGGGTCGAAAGGACACGTAGACACAAGAACTTACCTCACCATGCGCGCCGTGCATGGGAGGCCTGCGGTCTTCGCCCTTGTTTGCCGCTACGTCAACGCGCATCTTGCGGGTGCAGCCGACAAGGTGAGGACGCGCGATGCGCGCGCCCGCCAATTCGGTGTTGCGGCACCCAAAGGAGATAGAGATGCTGTCCGCGTTCTTCGCAAAGCGCAATCGCCGTCGCTTTCACTGGCGGCCGGCTGTCGATCTGACCAACCCCCGCATTGCGGCGGCTCTGACGACCTTCAGCAGCAACTGATCCAATGTCCTGTGGATGAGGCCGCGCGAGATGTGCGGCCCGGTCCGGAACATTTTGGCCGCCAGCCCCCTGTTTCCGCGCCTTTGCCGCGAAGAGGGGCGCGGAACGGCTTGGCTCGAAAGCGCCCGAACGGCTCGTTCGCGGCGCTTTTTGCTTGACCGGCCGCCCCGATCTTCCTGATGTGGGCCGATGTTCGTTCTTGCCCATCTCTCCGATCCGCATCTGGGTCCCCTGCCCGAAACCCGCCTTCGCGAACTCATGTCGAAGCGGGTGCTGGGCTATGTCAACTGGCACCGCAACCGCGCCCGCAGTATGACCGCCACCTGGCTCGACGGTCTCATCAAAGACATGCAGGCCCAGCCGCTCGACCACGTCGCCCTGACCGGCGATCTGGTGAACATCGCCCTCGATCTGGAGATCTCGGCGGCACGGCGCTGGCTGGAAACGCTGGCGCCGCCGACTGAAATGTCGCTGGTGCCCGGCAACCACGATGCCTATGTTCCCGGCGCCCTGCGCCGGGCGGTCCACGCCTGGGCGCCCTACATGACCGGCGACCGCGAAACCGCCCCTGCCTTTCCCTATGTGCGCCGGCGCGGCCCGGTGGCGCTGGTTGGCGTCTCCAGCGCCCGTGCCAGTGGCCCCTGGCTGGCGACCGGCCGGGTCGGCGCCCGGCAGGCACGGGACCTGCGTGACCTTCTGGAAACGTTGAAGGACGAAGGTCTGTTCCGCATCGTCATGCTGCATCATCCGCCGCAGCAACGGGCCACCGCCTGGAACAAGCGACTGACCGATGCCTCGCGCATCCGCGCCGCCGTCAAGCGCGCCGGCTGCGAGTTGATCCTGCATGGCCACACCCATCTGGCGACCCGCACCGCCATTGACGGGCCGGACGGACCGGTGCCGGTGATCTGCGTGCCTTCCGCCTCCAACGCACCGGGACACAAACGCCCGCCCGCGCGCTACAACCTGTTTCGGATTTCCGGCAAGGTAGGCGCCTGGCGCTGCGACATGGAAGAGCGCGGCTATGACGCGAGGGCGGCGGAGCTTGCCGCCGAGGTGCGCCTGCTGGGCCGGCACCGGCTCGTCATTCCCTGATGACAGGGTCCTGAAGGGGCACGACCAGCGTGCGGTCAGGCAGATCAGTTGATCGGATTGGCGAACCAGGCAAAGCCGATCAGGCCGATGACACCGACCATCAAGCCGATGGCGAAGGCCGCGAACGGCCCCCACAGCCCATGCACATTCGGGACCGGCGGCGTGGCGCCGGTGACGGTGTTCACCGCCGGCTCGTTGCGCGCCGGCTCACGCAGGCGCTTGGACAGCCAGTCGCCTTCCACCGCGCGCTCGCGCTCCAGCACCCGTTCGGCGATATACTCGGTGATGCAATCGGCCATGTCGTCGAGTTCGGGCGTTTCCAGAATGACCGTGCGGCCAAGCCGGGTGTCCTTCACGAATCGGTAGACCCGCTTGTCCCGTCCCATGGTGACATGGCTGGTGATGTCGATCCAAAGGCGCGGCAGGTTGCCCGGCACGATCTGGAAGGAAAACTGATCGTCATCCTCCGGCACTTCCTTGAAGACGTCCTGCAGTTCGTCGGCCAGCATCTCCAGCCGGGCGCGTTCCGATTCCTGTAATTCGACAACGACATCAGTGCGTTCGACTTCAGAGAACTTGACCTTGCGGATGGCATCCCGGAGACTGCGCACCTTGGCGTGGGGCACAACATTGTCGCGCGTTCTGGTCATGCGTTTTCCTGTCCTCAACCGGCAGTCTCGGCGGCCGGGGTGATTCCAGCCGGTAAATGAACCCTTAACGAAAGTGATTACCACAAAAGTCGGGACCACGGCAGCAGCCGGCCAAAGCCCCTCGCAGTCGTCCACGACCAAAGGTCAAATCATGGTTAACAAGGATTAAGACATTCCGATGGCAACCGTCTCCAGTATCGACCGGGTCGCACAGGCGGCCAGCACCGCCAACCTGCCGATTTCCATTCTTCAGATGCCGGAGTCGACTCGCACCGCCCAGGATGCGGCGAACGCCTGCGGCTGCACCGTCGCCGAAATCGTCAAGTCGCTGGTGTTCCTCGGCGCCGACAGCGACGCGGTGATCCTGCTTCTGGTGTCCGGCGACAACCGGGTGGATGAGGCCGCCGTCGCAAGCCGCATCGGCGAGGCGCTCGCCCGTCCGAACGGGCGCACCGTGCGCGAGCGCACCGGCTATGCCATCGGCGGCGTTCCCCCGCTCGGCCATGCGTCCGATGTCGCCATCTACATCGACGAGGATCTGTTGGGCTTTGGCTCGGTCTGGGCCGCCGCCGGCACGCCGAACAGCGTCTTTTCCGTGTCGCCGCAGGCCCTGAAAGACGCGACCGGCGCCCGGGTGCTGAAGATGACCGGCGAGGCCTGAGCGCCAGGGGCAGGACCTACCCGCCGATCAGCGGCACATGCGGGGCAACGTCTTCCGGCAGCAGGCCAGAGAGGCGCGGATCATCGGCGATCTCGATCGCCCGCTTGTAGGCGCTGAACCCGCTGGAACGATAGAAGCCGACGGCCTTCTGGCTGTCGGCGGTGCAGGTGTGCACCCAGAACCGGAGGGTTTGCGGACGGGACCACACCAGATCCAGCGCCTGGTTCATCAGCCAGCGACCGGCACCGCCGCCGAGCATTTCCGGCACCAGCCCGAAATAGGAAAGCTCCACATCCGACGGGTCGGCGAAATCGAGCTCCAGCAGCCCGACCGGCTCGCCCGCCCGGATCACCTGATAGATTTCGTTCCCGGGCTTGCGCAGGATCTCGGTCAAGGCCTCATCGCTGATCTCGAGCCGCCCAAACCAGAGCCAATCCGCGCCGATCCGGCGAAACAGAGCCCGATAGGCATGCGGCTCGGGGTCGGTGACCCGCTGCAGGCTCAGGTCCGGCCGGTCCGCAGAGCGCGCTTCCGGCCGTTCGTGCATCTCCAGATAGGTGACAATGCTGGCGATCTTGCCCGCAGGCAGGTCGGTGTAGCCGGAAAGACTGACGGACAGCGTGGACATGGCAAGACCCTGAAAGGCTGGACTGTGGATCATGGGTGGGCAGCCTCAGGTACGCCGGCCCGCCGCCGCGATCAAGTCTCAGCGCCCCGCCCAACAGGTTAACGGGCTGTTAACCCAATCCCCGTCACACTGCTCCTGAATGTAGTCCCTCGCGCAGGACCCAGACCGCCCGCCATGCCTCTCATCGGCAAATCCTTCGGCAAAGCCCAGCAGTTCTCATTCTATGAGCGGAACAAGGCCTGGCGTGCCAAGCAGCGCGAGCATTCAGAGAAGTTCATCAACCAGCAGGCTGTCGCCGCCAATGTCTTCGGCGTGGGGCTCAACGCCACCCAGAGCGCGACCCAGCTCCTGTTCCAGCAGGTGGCGCAACGGGTGCAGAACGAGGCCCAGGCCAAGATCGACGAGAAGAACGGCGCCATCGACAAGGCCATCGAGTCCCTCGACATCAAGGTCTGACGCCGCCGCACCGCCCATACCCCGCACATCTCCCGGTCAGACCGATCCCACCGTCTTCAGCCTTGCCCGCGCATGCACCTCGTTCTGGCTCATCACCGTGGTATGTGCGCGGAACCGCTCGACGATCGAACGCACGAACGGCCGCGTCTGCGGCGAGGTCAAGAGCACCGGCACCTCGCCAGCCTGAGCCGCCTGCTCGAACGCCTCGCGCACCAGCCGGACGAATTCCTGCAGCTTTGACGGCGCCATGGCGAGCGAGCGTTCGTCTCCCTCGCCGACGATGGCCTCCAGGAACGCTTGCTCCCATTGCGGCGACAGGGCGATCAGCGGCAGGTAGCCGCCGGGCGCCTGATTGGCGGCGCTGATCTGCCGGGCAAGGCGCGAGCGCACATGCTCGGCGATCGTCGCCGGATTGCGGGTGAAGCCGGTCGCCTCGGCGATGCCCTCCAGAATGGTACCCAGATCGCGCACCGAAATCCGCTCGGCGAGCAGCGCCTGCAGAACCCGCTGGATGCCGGAGACGGTGATCTGCGAGGGAACGATATCCTCCACCAGCTTGGCCTGTTCGCCGGTGATTTCCTGCAAGAGCTTCTGCACATCGGCGTAGGTGAGCAACTCGGAGACATTGCCCCGGATCGTCTCGGTGAGATGGGTGGCGAGCACCGTCGCCGGATCCACCACCGTGTAGCCGCGCAAGGCCGCGTCTTCGCGGTACTGCCCCTCCACCCAGGTGGCCGGCAGCCCGAAGGTCGGTTCCATGGTCTGCTGCCCCGGCAGTTTCACCTGGCCGCCCTGCGGGTCCATCACCATGAAATGGTTCGGGAACAATTGCCCCTGCCCGGCGGCCACCTCCTTGACCTTGATGACGTAGTCATTGGCACCGAGCTGGATGTTGTCGAGGATCCGCACCGGCGGCATCACCACACCGAGATCAGCCGCAAGCTGCCGCCGCAGGGCCTTGATCTGCTGGGTGAGCTGGTCGCCGTCGCCGCCCTGTCCGTTGATCAGCGGCAACAGGGCATAGCCCAGCTCGATGCGCAATTCGTCCATCTTCAGCGCATCGGTGATCGGCGGTTCGGCCGGCGGCGGCGGGGCGCTCGCCGCCACCTCCGCCTGCGCCACCTCTGCGGCCGCCACCTGCTGCGAGCGGCTGGAGCGGAAGGCCAGATAGCCGGCAAGACCGGCAAGAGCCAGGAACGGCACCATTGGAATGCCCGGCAGCATCGCCAGCGTCACCATGACGAAGGAGGACATGCCAAGCGCCTTGGGATAGCCGGAAAGCTGCTTTGCCAGCGCCTTGTCCGCCGAACCGGAAACGCCGGCCTTCGAGACCAGCAGGCCAGCGGCGGTGGAGACGATCAGCGCCGGGATCTGCGAAACGAGACCGTCGCCGATGGTCAGCAGCGTGTAGGTCGTCGCCGCTTGCGAAAACGACAGGTCCATCTGGGCGATGCCGATGATGATCCCGCCGACGATGTTGATGAAGGTGATCAGAAGTCCGGCAATGGCATCGCCGCGCACGAATTTCGAGGCACCGTCCATGGCGCCGAAAAAGCTGCTTTCGTCCTCAAGGTCGCGCCGCCGTTGACGCGCGGTCGCCTCATCGATCAGCCCAGCACTGAGGTCGGCATCCACCGCCATCTGCTTGCCCGGCATGGCATCGAGGGTGAAGCGCGCGGCCACCTCGGCGATACGGCCCGAACCCTTGGTGATCACCACGAAATTGACGATCACCAGGATCGAGAAGACGATGATCCCGATGATGAAGTTGCCGCCCATGACGAAATGGCCAAAGGCCTGGATGACCTGGCCGGCCGCCCCGGTGCCCTCATGGCCATGCGCCAGGATCAGCCGGGTGGAGGCCAGATTCAGCGCCAGCCGCAACATGGTGGCGATCAAGAGCACCGTGGGGAAGGACGAGAATTCCAGCGGCTTCTGGATGAACAGGCCTGTCATCAGGATCAGCACGGAAAAGATGATCGAGATGGCCAGGAACAGGTCCAGCATCATCGCCGGCATCGGCAGGATGAGGACGACCAGAATAACCATCACCCCAAGCGCCAGGGCGATCTCGCCGCGCTTGATGGTGTCCCACATGCCGGCGATGCTCGGCAGACCGGCCGGCAGCCGGACACCGCCGGACCGTTCCGGCGTTGCCGTCGCCGGAACGCCGCCTCCTGCCTCGCCTGGCGTCAGGTCACTCATGTCCGGTTCTCACTTGAACGTCCCCACCGGCCCGCTCACGCCATTGCAATGCGGGCTTCGCCGGGCCCCGGCACCTCGACACCGTCCTCAGCGTAAAGGTTCAGTTTATTGCGCAAGGTGCGGATCGAAATGCCGAGGATCTTCGCCGCGTGGGTGCGATTGCCAAGGCAATGATCGAGCGTGTCGAGGATCAGGTCGCGTTCCACATCGGCAACCGTGCGGCCGACCAGCACCCGGCTGACCGCTTCGGCCGTCGCCGCAGCACTGGCGGCCACCCGGGCATCGGCGGACGCCCCGCCGCCGGTGATCGGACTGCCATCGGGCATGCGGATCGCGTCAAGACCGATTTCCTCGCCGCTGGCAAGCAGCACCGCCCGGTGCATGGTGTTTTCCAGCTCGCGCACGTTGCCCGGCCAGGGGTTGGCCACCAGCATCCGCCGTGCCTCCTCCGAGACCGGCCGCTTCGGCACGCCGTTTTCCCGGGCGTAGCGGTCGACGAAATGCTCGGCCAGCTCCAGAATGTCGCCGGGCCGCGCGCGCAGCGGCGGCAGCTTCAGGTTGACCACGTTGAGCCGGTAGAGAAGATCCTCGCGGAAGGTGCCGCCGCGCACGCTCTCAGTCAGGTCCCGGTTCGAGGTGGCGATGATGCGGATGTTGACGGCGACCGGCTTGTTGCCGCCCACCCGGTCGATCACCCGTTCCTGGATCGCCCTGAGCAGCTTGGCCTGCAGCCGCACATCCATTTCCGAGATCTCGTCGAGCAGCAAGGTGCCGCCGTCGGCTTCCTCGAACTTGCCGATCCGCCGGGCGACCGCGCCGGTAAAGGCGCCCTTCTCGTGGCCGAACAGCTCCGATTCCAAGAGATGCTCGGGGATCGCCGCGCAGTTGATGGAGATGAACGGCTTGTCGGCGCGGTTCGAGAGGTTGTGGACGTGACGGGAAATCACCTCCTTGCCGGAGCCGGATTCACCGGTCACCAGAATGGAGGCATCGGAGGCGGCGACCTGCTCGGCCAGCTTCACCACCGCCGCCATCGACCCATCGCGATAGATCAGGTTCGACTGGTCGCGCGCCACCGCTGCCAGAACGGCGGCGATCAGCTCCGGATCCGGCGGCAACGGGATGTATTCCTTGGCCCCGGCGCGGATGGCGTTCACGGCGGCGCTGGCGTCCGTCTTGACGCCGCAAGCGACCACCGGCAGGTGGATTCGCTCCCGCTGCAGCCGCTCCATCAGCTCGGCGATGTCGAGGCCCACATCGGCCATCACCAGATCGGCACCGCGCCCCGAACGCAGCACCTTCAGCATGCCGTCGATGGAATCGGCGTGGGTGACGGCGGCACCGCGATCCATCGCCATCTTGGACGCGGTGATCAGCTGTCCCTGGAGGCTGCCGACGATCAACAGTCGCATGGGTCTTCTCCTGTTCCGATCAGCGGTCGGACTTGATGATTTCCGTCATGGTGACGCCGAGCTTGTCTTCCACGAGCACGACCTCGCCGCGCGCCACCAACCGGTCGTTGACATAGATGTCGATCGCCTCGCCGACCTTGCGGTCGAGTTTCAAGACCGTGCCCGGTGCCAGCTTCAAGAGCTCGGAAACATGCATCCGCGAATGGCCAAGCACTGCGGAGATCTGCACCGGCACATCGAACACAGCTTCCAGATCGGCCGCGCTGCGCGCCAGAGAATGGTCGCGATCCGCGTCCCGGCCCACATCCTGCGCTTCCATTTCGGTGAGCGGAATTCCGCCCTCGGCCTTGTCGCTCTCGCTCATTTGCCTTCCGCCTCCTCAGCGGCTCCATGGTCGACGGCCTGCGCCGGGCTCTTGCCGGCGCGTCGTCCCTCGAAATAGCGGCGTGCCGCCTGATCGACCTGTTTCTCGATGGCACGGCGGTCGCGCACGATCCCGCCATCCGCCCATTCGATGCGGCAATCGCCGGCCGCAAGCTCCGGCTCGCCGAGAAAGACGACCCGTCCCTCGAACCCCTTCTCGTTCACCAGCGGTTCGACCTCAGCCTTCAGTTGGGCAAGGTCACCCTCACGCACCCGGATCACCAGATGCGGCGCGCGGCGCAGAGGACCGAGACACTCGGAAATCAACGCGACGATCTCGCCGAGCGGTTCGCGGGCGATCAGGTGACCGCAGATCCGCCGCGCGACGAGAAACGCCAGCGCCACCGCATCCTTTTCCTGACGCGCCTGATCCCGGTCGAGCCGCTCCGCGAGCCCGGCGATTTCGTCCGCCAGATGGCGAGCCTCATCGGCGAGCCGGCCTTGCTCGCTCTGCTGCTGCGCCGCCAGCACCTCCGCCCGCCCCCGCTCATAGGCCGCGTGTTCGGCCACCGCGAGCCGGGCGTCGTGCTCGGCCAGGGGGATCATCGGGATCTCCGGCTCCGCCACCACCTCTTCCGGCTCGTCCGAAGGGAGTTCGATCGCCGCGAAGTTTCTGTCGAACAGGAACCGGTTGGCTTTCATCTGGGTACCCGAAAGTCGCGTCATCATGGACATGCACACCTAGTAGATGATCTCGTCGTCGCCCTTGCTCTTCGAGAGCATCAATTCGCCCTTGGCCGCCAGATCCTTCGCGGCCGCGACCATGCCCGACTGGGCCTCGTCGACATCGCGCAGCCGGATCGGCCCGAGCGCCTCCATGTCGTCCTGCAGCATCTTGGCCGCGCGCGAGGACATGTTGCTGAAGAAGAACTCCCGCACCGATTCCGACGCGCCCTTCAGAGCGATGGCAAGGCGGTCCTTCTCCACGCTGCGCAACAGCGTCTGGCAGCTGCCCGCGTCCAGCTTCATCAGATCGTCGAAGGTGAACATCAGCGTCTTGATGCGCTCGGCCGAATCCCGGTTCTCCTCCTCCAGCGCCGCCAGGAAGCGGGCCTCGGTCTGCCGGTCGAAATTGTTGAAGATCTCCGCCATCATCTCATGGCTGTCGCGCCGGCTGGTGTTGGTCAGGTTGGACATGAACTCGACCCGGAGGGTCTGCTCCACCTTCTCCAGCACCTCCTTCTGGATCGCCTCCATCTTCAGCATGCGCGAGATCACCTCCAGCGCCAGCTCCTCCGGCAGGATGCCGAGCACCTTGGCGGCGTGATCCGGGTCGATCTTCGACAGCACCACCGCAACCGTCTGCGGGTATTCGTTCTTCAGGTAGTTGGCGAGCACGTTCTCCTGCACATTGGAGAGCTTCTCCCACATGTTGCGCCCGGCCGGACCGCGGATTTCCTCCATGATGATGGAGACCCGGTCCCGCGGCAGGAAGCTCGACAACAGTCGCTCGGTCACATCCACGTTGCCGTTCAGCGCGCCGTTGCTGGAAATCTTCTTGACGAAATCGACGAACAGGTTCTCCAGCATCGTCGGCGTGACGGGCCCGAGACGCGACATGGCGGCGGAGACCTCCCGCACTTCCATCTCGTCGAGCTGCTCCCAGATACGCCGACCATGCCGCTCGCCGAGCGCCAGCAACAGCACCGCGACCCGCTCCGGGCCGCGCAGCTCACGCTCCTTCTCCGATGCGCTGATCGTCAGCTGGTTTCCCGTGTTCGGTTTCACCTCGGTCGTCATGGTCAGGCGGCCTCGTTCATCCAGCTGCGAATGATGCTGACCGCCTCATGCGGATACTCCTCGATCAGATCGCCGACCTTGGCGATGGTCGCCACCTGAACCGCCCCTTGCGCCTGCGCCTCCTCCAGCCAGGCGATGCGCGGATCGCCGGCCTCGTCGGTCTCGATCGCCGGCGTCTCACCCATGGCGGCGGCGCTCCCGTCGGCGAGCAACGCCTGCTCGACGGCCTGCCCGTCAGGTCCCGTCAGCGCCGGCGTCGGCGCCTCTTCCGCCGTCAGGATCCGCTTGACCAGCGGCCGCACTGCGAACAGGGTCAGCAGCACCGCGATCAGGAACAGGACACCAAGCTCGACAAAGCGCATCATGTCCGCCCGGGAGAATTCGAACAGGCCCGGCTCGACCTCGGCCAGAACGCTGTTCGGCGCCTGGGCGAAGCGCAGGTTCACCACTTCGACCGTATCGCCGCGCCCCTTGTCGAAGCCAACCGCCGAGCGCACCAGCAATGCGATCCGTTCCAGCTCTTCCGCACTGCGCGGTTCATAGACCAGATCCCCGTTGGCGTCCGGCGCATAGACCCCGTCCACCAGCACCGCCACCGACACCCGGCGCACGCCGCCAGCCTCGACCACCTCGGTCTTGGTCGACTTGGAAATCTCGAAATTGACGATTTCCTCGGCCTGGTTGCTGATGTTGCGGTTGGCATCCTCCCCGGTCTGCTGACCGGTCTCCGGCAACTGGGTGCCGGCGGTCACGGCGCCGGCGCGACCAATCGTGGAGCTGTTCTCCTCCCGCGTCTGGGTGGAGCGCACCACCTGCCCGTCCGGGTCGAAGGTTTCCTGGGTTTCGGTGATGCGATTGTGATCGAGCTCCATCGCCACCCGCACCCGGGAGCGACCGACACCCACCACGCTGTTGACGATCTCTTCCACCTGCGAGCGCAGCCGCGCTTCCATCGACTGGGCCCGCTCCTGCAGGGAGGACGCGATGAAACCTTCGCCCTCCTCGCCCGCGCCACTGGCCAAAAGCCGGCCCGTCTCATCGACGATCGACACGAAATTGGGCTGCAGCCCCTCCACCGCAGTGGCAACGATATGCTGGATCGCGCGGATCTGGCCCGGATCGAGCGAGCCGCGCACGTTGAGAACGATCGAGGCGGTGGGCGGCTGGAAATCTCGCTGGAACAGCTTGCGCTCCGGAATCACCAGATGCACCCGCGCCGCCTTGATGCGGCCGATCGACCGAATGGTCCGGACCAACTCGCCCTCCAGCGCGCGGGTGTGGTTGATGTTCTGCACGAAGCTGGTGGTGCCGAGCGTATCGGCCTTGTCAAAAATCTCGTATCCGACCGACCCGCCGAGCGGCAGCCCCTGCTCGGCGAGCCGCATGCGCGTGCGGAAAACCTCTTCCTCCGGCACCAGGATGGTGGAGCCGTCATTACGTAATTCATGCAGGACCGCCAGGCTCTCCAACTGGGAGACGATGGCCGAGGAGTCTTCAAAGGTGAGGTCGGTGTAGAGCGGGGTCATCTGCGGTGTGCTGATGCGCAGCATGATGAATGCGAAAACACCGACGAGGATGGCCGCAACGGCCCCCATTGCCGCCAGCCGGGTGGGCCCAAGTGTTTTTACCAGTTCACCAAATCCGTTCACGAGATGACCCGTTCGATGCGTGCGGGAAAAGGGCTTGCGACCCATGCCATCCAGGGGAACGGGGTAATGAGGGGATGATGATTTGCCCCCTGGATGGCTGGTAGGCAATTTTTGCCCGCCAGATGGTAAACAAGATGTTAACGAACGTTAGCAATTGGTAAAAACGCCGAATTTTCCGCGGGTTTCCCCTCGCGGATTGCAATTTCTACCCGGTAAAATTGACCGAGGGCAGATCGGGATGGCGCGCGACCTGCGATTTCCGCCGATCCGGATCAGCCGGCGCAGCCGCGAAGCACTGGCGATTTTCGCAAGGCGCGCTGACCCGCACCACAGCCCACGACCGCTCAGCCCCCAAGTCGGGCCGCGAAAACGCAAAATGGCCGGCGCAGCGGCCGGCCATCAGGCAAGGAATTTGGCGGAATTGAATGGCGGACAAGAGGCGAAAGACCGGATCGCCCGCCGCCCCGTCAGTTCCGGTATTGCTGCACGCGCGTCGCCCGCAAACCGGCAAGTCCATGCCGGTCGATCGAGCTTTGCCAGGAGAGGAATTCCTCCACCGTCAGCGTATATCGCTTGCAGGCTTCGTCGAGAGACAAGAGCCCCCCGCGTACTGCCGCGACGACTTCCGCCTTTCGGCGAATAACCCACCGCCGGGTAGTAACAGGCGGTAGATCGGCAATCGTTAACGGCGACCCATCAGGGCCGATAACATATTTGACTCGCGCACTTGCTCGGTCGGTCATTGTACACTCACACTCAACATGACCACGTTGAGCAGACAATACGTCAGCGGCTTTAAAATTTGCCTAAACCACAATCAACAATTCGGTAAGAATTGGAACGAGTGGAACCGGCCCATTTTCCCATGTTTCGCACGGGAATCCTGAGTTGCGCGGTATGCTCTCAAGAATCGCAATTTGAGAAAAAAACAGAGTGAAACAAAAAACGACGCCGCGTTGGCAGGTGCGGCGCCATATCGCGTGACACGGCAGTGTCCTGCAAGAAGACTCAGTTGCTGTTCACAGAAATGACCGCACTGGCCGGAATCTTCGCGCCGCCAACGGTCAACAGCGCCCCCGATCCGGTGAACTCCACCCCCTCGACGACGCCCTTCACCTCGGTCGGCACCCGTCGGGCGGGATTGCCCTTGTCATCGAGTTGCACCAACGAGATCGAGTACTGGCCATCGGGCGCGGTGGATCCCGCCGAGGTGCGCCCATCCCAAGTGTAGCTGTTCTTGCCTTCGGAGAGCGTTTCCTTGCCCTGATAGACCACCGCGCCCATGCTGTTGCGGATCTCCACCAGCGTCTCGCCGCCCTCCTCCGCGTTGTAGGTCCAGTTGGCCTCGCCCGACTGGAGCTGCGTCGTCGCGCCCGAGGCAACGACGCTGGTCCCCAGATAGCTGACATAGCTGGAGGCGGTCGACGCGGCCATGATCTGCAGCATCCCGCCAAGCTGGTCGTTGGTCTTGATCTGCTGCTCGACGGAGGAATACTGGACAAGCTGTTCGGTGTATTTTGACGAATCCATCGGGTTGAGCGGATCCTGGTTCTGGATCTGCGTGGTCAGGATCGACAGGAACAGCTCGTAGTTGTTGTCGAGCGCGGTCTTTGCCGAGGAACTGTTGGCCGAGGCTCCGCTGGCCGAAACGCCGCCTGTTGCCGCCGCTGCTGTCGTCATTGCCGTTACTCCCTATGCCCGAGGCAAGCCTGCGTCCCGTCTGGACAAGCGCGGCCGTGCCCGGTCAGATCTGAATGTCGAGAGCGCCGCTGGCCCCATCGACGTGAACCCTTGCCGGAAGCACCGGCGCATCCGCCAATTCCCCGGCGGCGGCCGCCTCATGCGCCGTTGCACCGGTGTCTGCCATCTGCTCCCCCGCGCCATCGCGGCCGAATCCGGCAAAGCCGCCCTGATCCTTCAGGGAAAACTGCAAGGAACCACCGTCCAGTTTCAGCCCGGCCGCATCCAGTGCCCGTTCGAGGCCGCGCTGATCGCGCAGGAACATGTCGAGCGTTTCACTGCGTTCGACCGCCAGATGCGCCCGCACCGTCCCGTCGGCACCGATCTTCATATCCACGTCGATCCGCCCCAGTTCGGCCGGATCAAGCCGGATCTGGAAGCGGTTCACGCCCTTGCTTGCCTGCCGGGCGACCTCGGACGCGACCTGAACGCTGGCCGCCGCCGCATGTTGCGGCAAGGGCTGCGGTGCCGTTCCCCGCGCCATCGCATGGGAGGCGGAGCTTCCCGGCATCGGCTCGGCACGGCCGAATTCCAACACCCCATCCGCATCCGTTTCGGATGTGGCACCACCCTGCTCACTCATGGCAGCCGCGAAGGCCAGCGCCGCGGCGCTCACGCCCGGACGCTGCGATGGCGAGGCTGCCGCAGTCGGAGGCTCGCCCCGGGCGGCGGCATTGCCATTGGCAATCGGCTTGCGCTCGGCACTCTGCTCCGCTTCGTCGCCAGGCAGCGGCTCGACCGCAATTTGCCCCTCGCGGCCGGATAGCGGTGCGCCCTCCTGTGCATCGGTCGGCGCGGCAGCAGCAGCGGCGCCGGCCGCGCCCTCAGCGGATCTGCGGCCCGTCACCCCTTGCCCCGGAACCATGGTGACCACCCGCGCCGAAGCTTGCGTTTTTTCCGTCGCAGCAGTGGCATCGGCGGGCACCGTCGCGGCTGCCTTCGCGCCCTCATTCCCGGTCAGGGCGATCGTCGCGCGAACGTCCACCTCAGCCGTCTCAACGTCGCGCAGGGCGGCGGCCGAGGCCTGGCCGGCGACGGAGCGCGGTGCTGCGGATTGCCCCGCCCCGCCTTTCGCGCCCGCATCCACCGGACTGTTCTTGTCAGGGTCTCCCCCGGCACCGGCTGCCTGCGCCTGTCTTGCTACCGCCTTTTCCGGGTTGGCATCAGCGCCGGCGCCTGCAGCACCTGAAGCTGCCGCAGGCAGCGCCCCATCGGCGTTTTCGTTCAAGCTGGCCCCCGATGCGGCAGGGGTTGCCCCGCCGGCGGTCAAGGACGACGCCTTGCCAACCGGCAGCACGTGCCCTTGGGCCTCTGCCGTGACCTGTCGGACCGCCGCTTTGGAGGAGCCTGCTCCAGTGACCGCCGCACCCGACACCTGTACCGAAGGCCGCGTCTCCCCTGTGGGAATGCCGTCCTTCAACGCGGGAAACATTACTGGTTTCGTTTGGGTTTGGGCCTGCGTCTGAACCTCAGGCCCGCCCTTGACCGGCGCGGCTGCGGGCGGCACACGGTGGCTTACACCCGCCTCTGGTTCGCCTGCCGTCTCTGCGGCACCCGCTCGGGAAACACCGTCGCTGTCGACCACCGGGCCTCCGCCGCCCGTACCGCCAGCAGCAGCTCCGCCGCTCCCGGCGACAACGGCCTCGGGCAAACCCGCGGCCCCCTTGATGCCCGCCGTTCCGCCCGGCAGCGGGGCGACGGCGCCCTTACCCTGCGCCGTGCCCTGAAGCGGCTGCCCCTTATGCGCCTGCGTGGATCCGGGCGCCGGCTCGGCGGACGATCCCGGTTCCGCCAGTGCGATCTTCCCCGCGCCCAGACCATGGACGACGGACCCACCGGCCCGGACATCCGCATGCGCGGGCACCACGCCCTGTCCAGCCGATCCCGGCGCGGCCTGCGCCTCGGCCTCGTTCTCGTCCTCCGACGGATCGGCAGACAGGGCCATGCCCTCGCCCGAACCCTCTCCTGGCAGCTTGGCTGCGGGTCGGCCCGCCACCACCTGTCCGGCAAAAAGCCCCGGAACCTCTGTGGCTCCGGTGGCGCCCTCGGCCTGCGGGAGCGCCGTGCTGCCGAGAAGCTGCGCTGAGGCGGCCGAGGACATCGTCTTCACCGCACCCGTGCCCCCTGCCGGCACAAGACCGACGAACCCGCTCACGGCACCATCACCTGCCGACTGCCCTGTTTGAGCAAGATGCGCCGCGAAGCCGCCCGCCGATCCAGCCACCGCCCCGGACGCGGGCACGGATGTCCCGCTCGCCGCCGCCGGGGCGGACGATACCGTGGCCTGCAAGACATTGGCGATGATCACGCTGCGCTCCGCTTTCTCGACATCCGGGTCTGGCCCATGCACACACCATCTCGAAAAACCGGAAGCAAATGACGGGCCAGCCGATGAAAAGCCTGCGTTCTTGCCGTTTTCTTGCCGTTCCGCCCTTGCCTTGCGCCGGTCCAGGCCTCACATACCCGGCAAGAACTGCCGGGCAGGGGAAAGCCTTGCCGGAAGCAGCCGGGCGCGTGAGAAACGGCAGTGCAGTGCTGGCGCTTGGCCTTCACCCGCCGCATTTGCTATAGGTGATCGTCAACGGGGGAGAATTTCGTTCCGGGATCCGGTCCCGGCCACGGCGCGCGAGGCGGCACACCTTGCCCGTGGAACCAACCAAGTGGAACGAAGCAAACACGTGTCCCGCGCCGCAGCGGCGGGCCGGACACCGCAAGGGTCAAGGGTATGCTCAACAGTCTCGATCTCCCCAAGCGCCCGGAGGACACCAGGGTCGTGGTGGCCATGTCGGGCGGGGTCGATTCCTCCGTCGTCGCCGGACTGATGCAACGCGAGGGCTATGACGTCATCGGCGTCACGCTTCAGCTTTACGATCACGGCGAGGCGGTGCACCGCGCCGGTGCCTGCTGCGCCGGACAGGACATTCAGGACGCGCGCCGCGTCGCCGAACGCCTCGGCATCCCCCATTACGTGCTCGACTACGAGGACCGCTTCCGCGAGGCGGTGATCGAGCGTTTCGCCGAAAGCTACATTGCCGGCGAGACGCCCATCCCTTGCGTCGCCTGCAACCAGACGGTCAAGTTCTCCGATCTGCTGGAGACCGCGCGCACCCTTGGCGCCGACGTGCTGGCGACCGGACATTATGTCCGCAGCCAGACCGAGGGCAATCACCGCGCACTCTACCGTCCGGTCGACCTCGACCGCGACCAGAGCTACTTCCTGTTCGCCACCACCCCCGATCAGCTCGATTTCCTGCGTTTCCCGCTCGGCGGCATGACCAAGGCGGAGACCCGCGAGCTTGCCCGCGAATTCGGTCTCGCCATCGCCGACAAGCAGGACAGCCAGGACATCTGCTTCGTGCCCCAGGGCAAATACGCCGATGTGATCGAGCGGCTGAAGCCGAACGCGGCCGAGCCGGGCGATATCGTCCATCTCGACGGCCGGGTTCTGGGGCAGCATCAGGGCATCATCCACTACACCATCGGCCAGCGCCGGGGCATCGGCATCGCCACCGGCGAGCCGCTCTATGTGGTCCGCCTCGACGCGGAGAACCGGCGCGTGATCGTCGGCCCGCGCGAGGCGCTCGGCACCCGCGAGATCATCCTGCGCGATGTCAACTGGATCGGCCCCGGCACGCTGGACGAGTTGCCCGAGACCGGCCTTGAGATCCACGCAAAGGTGCGCTCCACCCGTCCGCCCAAGCCGGCGATCCTGCGCATGCGCGATGGCGCCGCCGTGGTCGATCTGGTCGATGGCGAGAGCGGTGTCGCCCCCGGACAGGCCTGCGTCTTCTTCGACAGCGACGGCGACACGGCGCGGGTGCTTGGCGGTGGCTGGATCGACCGCACCAGCGCATTCGTTCCACTGCCGGCAAGCGATAGCGACCAGCAAGAAAAGGTGGTGACCCAGATCTGATGACCGTTGACCTGATCCCCGCCGGGTGGCTGCGCCGCACCGCTGCCCGTATCCAGCGCAAGTTCCGCACCCTCTTCACGCCGGACAGCGCATCCGGCAGCGCGGTGGAGAGCGCCTATGCCCGCTGGGCGCCGATTTACGACTGGGTGTTCACCGCGCCCCTGGTCTATGGCCAACGCGCGGCGGCGCGCGAGGCCAACAGGCTCAGCGGCACGCTGTTGGAAGTGGGGGTCGGCACCGGGCTTTCCCTGCCGCTCTACAGCCGCAAGCTGACGGTGACCGGCATCGACCTGTCCGAACCGATGCTGGAGCGCGCCCGGCAGCGGGTCGCCCGCGAACATCTTGGCAATGTCGCCGAGCTGCAGGCCATGGATGCCTCGGACTTGACTTATGGCGAGGCGAGCTTCGACCTGGCCACGGTGATGTATGTGATGACCGTCGTTCCGGACCCGGCCAGTGTGCTGGCGGAGCTGGAACGGGTGGTGCGGCCGGGCGGCACGGTGATCATCGTCAACCACTTCGCCAGCGAGCGCGGCGTGCTGGCCTTCGCCGAGCGCCTGCTCGCGCGCTTTTCCCAGACCCTTGGCTGGGATCCGCTGTTCCGCCGCGAGCGCATCCTGGAACATACCTCCATGACGCTGGAGCATGAGGAGCGGCTCGGCCCGCTCGGGTTGTTCACCATGATGGTGTTCCGCCGCCCCTGATCCGGGAAACCGTCAGGCTCCTGAATGAACGACACCCGGCGCGAGTGGGCTCGCGCCGGGTGCTTTTTTGTCTCAAGCCGTGAGGCGTTGCTGGCGCTCAGAGCTTGCCGATGGAGAAGAACAGGGTCTCGCCGTTGGAATCGTCCACCCCGTCATTGTCGGTGACCGCATAGCCCACGCCGGCCGCATCGACGGCAAAGCCCTCGATCTTGTCGACCACATAGCCGCCGGTTGCCTTGAGATCGGGGATGAAGTCCCGCACCTCTTCCTTGGTGACCAGCGGCAACTCGCCGCCCAGCTTGGCCGGAACGAGATCGGCGACCGCCACCTTGTAGAGCTTCTTGATCTTCGCCTTGGCGCCGATCTGGTTGTCGCGCTCGACGATATAGACATGGTCGCCGTGGAGGGTGATTTCCGACAGGCCGACCCAACCCTTTTCCGCCGGCTCGGTCGGGTAGCGCACCGCGCCCCATTCCTTGGTCCTGGTGTTGTAGGCGACCAGCTTGACCGTGTCCTTCGGATCGTCCTTCCAGGACCGCTGGATCGCGACCCAGAGGGTGTCGCCGATCAGCGTCACGCCCTCCGCGCCGAAGCGCTTTTCCACCGCCAGAAGCTCGGCCGGGAACGGCACCTGCCGGGTGATCTCGCCATCGCCGTTCACATGATAGAGCCCATGCGGCACCATCTTGTCGGTGCGCCCTTCGGAGGCGAGCCAGAAACCGCCCTTGCCGTCGCTGACGATGCCTTCCAGATCGAGCAACTGCGCCGGCTCGCCGCCGCGCGTCACCCGCGTCGCCTCGATGATCCGCGCCGGCTTCTCAGTGGCGTCGATGGTGAAGATCGTCGGCTGAAGGGCGTAGAAGCTGTCGTTCACCGCATAAAGGATACCGGGCTTTTCCGGATCCGCCGCCAGGCCCGACAAGGCGCCGAAGCCGATCGGGCGGCCCGCCTCATCCATCTCCGACACGATCATCGGATACTCCGGCGTGCCCTCGGCCAGCCGGTACAGCGTCACGTGCGAGCGCACGCCATTGTCCTCGATCAGGTCGACCTCGTTGGACACGGCCAGAAGCCCCCGCTGCGGAATGGCGATCGCCCCTTCCGGACCGAGCGCGGTCGGCAGCAGTTGAACGAACTCCGGTTCCGCCCCGGTATCGCGATAGACGCCAACCACCGAACCGCGCTCCGACAGCACGAAGATGTAGTTGGTCTCGCCGAAGGTCTTCACCTCCAGCCCTTCCGGCTCGATGCCCTTGTTGCCCGACCGCTTTTCCGGATAGTGGCCGGCCAGCGCCGCGCGGTACTCGAAATCGAGACCGGATTCGTACAGAACCTCGCCGGTCTTGGAGAAGATGGTGAAGCCGCGCGAGCCGCCCTGATAGTCCCCTTCGTTGGCGATGACGAGCCGGTCGTTGTCGAGCCACTGCACCGCATCCGGCTCGCGCAGCCGCGCCGGCTGGGTGCCGTCGAAGGTCAACGCCCGCTCTTCGTCCACATCGACATTGTCCAGATCGACGCTGCCGGCGGAGAAGTGGCTGAGGATGCTGCCGTCATTGCCGTTGATGATGACGATGTGGTTGTTTTCCTGCAGCGTCACCGCGATTTCGTTGTCGTCGTTGATGTCGACGAACTCCGGCTCCGGATCCTCCGGGCCGATTTCGGCAAGGCCGGTCAGGTCGACATTGATCATGCTGGCGCAATCGGGCATGCCGTCGCTCAGCCGCAGGATCGCCACCGTGCCGGCCGGCATCTGCGGCAGCGCGCCGTCGTTGAGATCTTCGTCGCGCTCGTTCTCGATGGCCACGGCAACGATGTCGGCGGCGGGTGAAACGGCGATGGAATCCGGCTGGCCGCCAAGGTCGCAGCGGGCGCTGACCGTCTTGTCGGCAAGGTCGATGACCACCAGTTCACCGGAGGGCTCTGTGAAGCTCGGCGAGGTGTTGACGCCGGCCAGCACCCGCCCGCCGATCACCGAGACCGCCGTCGGTTCGCCCTTGAGACGGACGATGCCGCCGGCGCGCGGATTGGCCGGATCGGAAATGTCGATCATGCCGACCGCCTGCAGCGGGCTGTCCGAATAGACCAGCGTCATGCCGTCTTCCGTCACGGAGATGATCTCCGCCGAGGTCTCGGTCGCCTGGTCGATCTCCTCCGGCAGGTTGGTGTTCACCGGAAAGGAGGCGATCCGGTTGAACACCTGATCCGCCAGGGCCGCCCCCGGCACCACCATCAACGTCGATGCCATCAACGCGCCAGCAAGGGCGCCCCGTCGAAATACCCTGGTCACAATCTTCTCCTCGCAAAAATTACATATGACGGTGTTAGGCACCGTTGATGACAGGTTGATAACGCAGCAGGAGGTCTCGCGCCCCGCGGGGCGCCTACCCGGCCCAGGCGCCCCACACGGCACAGTCGATGCCCAGGCGCCGGCGCGCCGTCCACCACATCGCGCCAGCGGCGAAACCGGTCGACGCGGTATAGGCGATTCCGGCCGCGACGATCCCGAAGGCCGGATAAAGCGTGAACATCAATCCGGCGGAGAGCGGCAGCGACAAAACCAGGATGGCGACGATCTCCCGTTGCCGCCCGGCCCCGCTCAGGACCGACAGCGCCGGGCCGAACACCGCGCGCAGCAGGAAGGTGCCGCACAGCACCAACAAGAGCGGCAGGCCGCCGGCGAACTCCGGGCCGAACAGCGACAGGAAGAACGGGCCGACCAGCCACAAGCCGGCGAAAGCGGCCAGCGCATAGCCAACCGACAGCCCGTTGGTCAGGCCGATCAGATGGCGTGCCACCGCCCGGTCCTCCCGGGCCTGCGCGGCAAGGATCTTCGGCTGGAACACCGAATAGATCGAGCGCACCCCGAAGCCGGCGAGCACGCGAAAGCGGAAGCAGACATGCAGCAGGGCAATCTCCGCCGGCGCGGCGATCAGCGAGGCCAGCAACAGATGCAGCTCGATCACATATTCCCAGATCAGGGCGATGGTCAGCCAGGGCGGCGCCATCGCCCACCAACGCCGGCTGTCGCTCTCCGCCGGTGCGGGCCGCGCCCGCAGCGCCCGGCACAGGAAAAACCCCTGCACCAACGCCGCGCTCCACACGGCAACGGCCAGCCCGGCAAGGATCCAGCCGGTGGAGGCGCCCGGCGCGGCCAGCGCCAGCAACGCGACGAAGGAGAGGATCAGAACCGGCCGACCGAGACTGTCGGCGATCTGCGCCTCGCCGGGCCGTTGCAGACCGGTCAGCACCGCGCCGTTGAACAGGGTCAGGGCGACACCCGGGGCAATCAGACAGACGGCAAGAACCACCTGCGTGCGCAAGGCCCCGGCGGAAAGACCCGGCACCGCGTCCGGCATCCCGAGCACCAGCAGGGCCCCCGCCCCCACCGGCACACAAGCCACCAGCAGATTGCGCAAGCCCGCCCGCACCAGCCCCCGCAGCAGCCCGTCTTGCCCGCGCGCCGCATATTCCGCCGTCAGGATCTGGGCGAAGGCCTGAAAGCCGGCAAGCATCAGCACTGCCAGCACACCGGAGGCGGAGACCGCCAGCGCATAGGCGGCGGTGGCATCGGCACCGAAGCCACGGGCGATCACCAGCGTCGCCAAGAGCACCGCACCCGCGCCGCCGATGCGGGCAAGGGTCAGGACCGAGAGCCTGGTGAGAATGGCCAACATGACGGGCAGCGCTCCGGAACGTTTAGGATCTGCCCCTAGCGGCCCAGCCGCACCGGGATCATCTGGCTGAGCGGTTCGCGCACCCGGTCACGCAAGGCCCGACCGGACATCGCCAGCCGACCGACGATTTTCGCGCAAGAGCCCTCGGCAAGGAAATGCGGCGGCAACTCGTGCAGGATGACCCCGACCTTGCCGACAAGCCCACGCTTGAACTGGTGCAAGGGGCAGGTCGCCGACCCGCCGCCGCCCAGCGCATACCAGCGGATCGCCGGTTGGCGCGACAGATGGCACAGCACCGCCCATTGCAGCGCATAGCCGGCCCTGAGCGGCAAGGCCTCGTCCGCCGTCGCCCCATAGAGGAACGACGCGGTATCGCCGCAGCAGTCGACCACCGCCATGGCAACGGGCACCCCATCCTTGCGGGTCACGAACATGCGCGGGCGCAGAATCTCAAGCGGATTGGCCAGCCGATGCGCCAAGGTGTCGATCGGCGAATAGTCGACGAATTTCTTGCGGGCGAGCATCTCGTGATAAAGGCCGAGGATCTCGTTCATCCCCGCTTCGCCCTCGACCAGCTCGGTTTCCAGTCCGGCGGCCTCGGCCTTTTTCAGATTGTAGCGCCACTTTTGCGAGAAGTTGGCCCTGAGCGCCTCGGGCCCATGGTCCACCCGCGCGAAATAGCGCAAGGGGTTGGACAGCGGCGGCATGCTCTGGAAGCCGAGACGCTGCAGCACCGCCCCCGGCACCGCCTCCATATCCGGATCCGGACGGGGCATGATCATCAAGAACCCCTTCTCGCGGCGGCACAACTGGTCGGTCAGGGCGCGCAGCACCAGGTCCATCGTTGCCGGAGTGGCAGGCCGGCCGGTGCGCCGCCAGAGCGGTCCCCAGCGCAGAGAACTGATGGTACAGCCGAGCATCGGCACCTTGACCAGTCGCACCAGCGCCGCGCCTGTCAGCTCGCCATCGGCGTAGACCGCAAGACGGCGCAGCTTGTCGGGCGCCCGGCGCACTTCGTTGAAACTCTGGACCTGCTCCTGAAGCACGTCGTCGAAGCCAAGGACCATCCGGTCCCACTCCTCCGGCGCCACATCCGCCACCCGGACCTCGGTCACGGGGACATGGCTCGCGGCGCCCTCGCCGGCCGGCACGGCCGGAGCAGCCGCCTCCTGCTCGACCTCGCGCCAGTCAACAGCCTGTTCCGGGTCATCTGAAGAGCGATCTGGGAACTCCTGCATAACGGCCCCTTGCTAAAGACGTTTCTTGGGAAGGAGGCCCGGACGGGACAGCCGCATCCGGGTGAGTTTGCCGATGCCGGGAAGCACATCGAGAATATTGGCAAGGCCCGGCAGCGGATCGCGCCAGTCGAAGCCGACATCCAGTCTGGCGCGCCAGCGGGCACGTACCATCCGCCCCAGCCAGCGACCGGCCTCAAGGGCCGAAATCCGCCCTTGCCGCCAGGCGACCTTGACCCCGAGCAGATCGCCGGCGAGCCAGCAATAGCGCAAGCTCCTGAGAGGAGCCGGCGGGCCATCGGCAGCGGAGGCCGGGTCGAGACACAGGTCCAGCAACCGCTCTGTCAAACCCAGCCCGCAGGCGGCGGGGATCGCATGATTGCCGGCAAAGCGGGGATTGATCTCCAGAAAGGAGGTCTCGCCGCTGGCCGCATCGACCAGAAACTGCGCGCAGCCGATCCCCGAATAGCCAAGGGCGGCAACCAGCGCCGCCGTGTAGCGGTCAAGATCCGGGTCGGTCGCCACCGTGGCGCCTTCGACCGCGAGGCCCGCCCCATCAAGCCGGTCGGTGCGGGCGATCTCCACATGCAACACCCGCTCAACCCGTCCCGCGCGGGCCGCGAAATAAAGATTGTGCCGCAGGCCCGCTGCCCGGCGCTGCAACAGCAAGGCCGGATGCCCCTCCGGCCAGTGAGGCAAGATCCGATCCAGCCCCGCGCGGTCCGCCACCGTGATGGCCTTCTCGCCAAACAGCCGGTGGGTCGAACTGACCGAGCGGATGACGAGCGGAAAGCCGATCCGTTCGGCCGCACCAATCAACTCCGGCTGGTCGCGAACCTCGGCGAAGGGGGCGACCGGAACGCCGGAGGCCTCGGCCAGGCTCATCATCCGCTGCTTGTCGAGGCAGGTGGTCACCAGCTCCGGCGCCACCATCAGCGCGGTCACCGATGCCGGCAGGGCGACGTCTTCTTCGGCAAAAAACCGGACATAATTCTCCGCGACCGGCACGATCAGGCGAATGTCGCCCCGCCGCGCCAACAGCTCGGAAAGCGCACGCGCGAAGGCCGGCCGATCCTCATCCAGCGGCGGATGACACCAGAGCCGGTCCACATGACGCGACAGCTCCGCCCCGCGCTCGAACCCGTCAAGGCCGACCGCGACACGATACCCGCGCGCTTTCAGGTCCCGGGCAATGATCGCCGTGGGGCGATAGTTGCCAAGGAGAACGGCGTACGCGCCCTTGGATTTCTTCAAGGTTCCACCCACATGCAGTTCCGGGCCGGAAACGGCATCCCTGGACCGGACGACAAACGGCGGGGTCAGCCCGCTTAAGTCATACCTGCCGGATTCCCGTTAAGAGAGTGGTAAACGCCGCCATCCCACTCCAAACCGCTCCCCGGCGGCCGGCCACTTCCGAGAGCCAGGGTGAACAATCGGTAAAGCGCCGCTGACACCCTGAAAAACAGTGACTTTCTGGCAGCGCAACATACGCAACTCTGCAAGCAGATCACTGCCCACAGGCGCATAACGCCAATTTCTTCGCCCAGGACATGTAAATTTTCACAAGCGTGACAGGGACCTGCGCTATAAGGCGGCGGCGAGACCGCACTGGCGCATATCCGTCACGTTTCAGACACCACTTGCATTTATGCTGCGTCGCAACAAGGATGGTGACATGTTCTCACTTGCAGGAAAACGGGCCCTTGTGGTCGGGATCGCCAACGAACAGTCAATTGCCTGGGGCTGCGCCGATGCCCTGCGCCGGCAGGGTGCGGAACTGGCGGTCACCTATCTGAACGCCAAGGCAGAACCGCATGTACGCCCGCTCGCCGAGCGGCTGGAGGCGCCGATCTTCGCGCCGCTCGACGTGCGCGACGAGACCCAGATGGACGCGCTGTTCGCACAGATCTCTGCTGAATGGGGCGGGCTCGACGTCCTGCTTCATTCCATCGCCTTTTGCCCGAAGGACGATCTGCATGGCCGGGCGATCGACTGCTCCCGCGCCGGCTTCCTTGAAGCGATGGACATTTCCGTCCATTCCTTCCTGCGGCTGATCCAGCGGGCGGAACCGCTGATGCCGCGCGGCGGAACCTGCATGACCGTCACCTTCCATGGCTCGGAAAAGGTGGTCGACCACTACAACATCATGGGGCCGGTCAAGGCGGCGCTGGAAGGCGTCACCCGCTATGCCGCCGCCGAGCTGGGGCCGAAGGGCATTTCCGTGCACGCCCTGTCGCCCGGTCCGCTGGCAACCCGCGCGGCCAGCGGCATCGCCCATTTCGATGCGCTGCTGGCCGACAATGCCGCCCGTACTCCGACCCACCGGTTGGCCAGCCTTGACGATATCGGCGCCTATGCCGCCTTCCTCGCCTCCAGCGAGGCCGCCAATGTCACCGGCGTCATTCACCCGATCGACGGCGGCTATCACGTGATCGGCTGATCGCCCCTCCCTTGCAAGGATCCACGCAGATGCACACCCAACTGCTTGAAGACAGGATCCGGACCGCCGAACGGTTCGACGAGGCCTCCGCCCTGCAACATCGCCTGTTTCAGACCGCCTTCGACCGGCACATGCGCCGTCTTCAGGAAACGCTGACCGAACGCAGCGGCTCCGTCACCATCCAGTCCCAGAACATCTTCAACCGGGTCACCGCGCAGCCCACGCCGGCCAGCCTCATCGACGCCTGGACCGCCTATCTCGTCGATGCCGGCCAGCGCACGGTGCTGACGCTCGACAGCTTGCGCAAGCGCGGCGACATCTTCACCACCCATGAGGCGGCGGGCACCCCACCGGTGCTGATCTACGATTATGACATCGTGCTGGACGGCGCCGACCTGCCACGCCCCTGCAACTACATGCTGTTGCGGATCCTGCCGCCGGACGGCATCGAGGTGTTCGACTGGAAGCGGCCTTACGTGATCATCGATCCGCGCGCCGGCCACGGCCCGGGCATTGGCGGCTTCAAGCCCGACAGCCAGGTGGGCGTCGCCCTGAAGGATGGCCACCCGGTCTATTTCGTCGCCTTCCGCCCCACCCCGGAGGAGGGGCAGACCCTCGCCGACGTCACCCAGGCGGAAGCGGCGTTCCTGCGCGAGGTGCACCGGCTGCACCCGGATGCGCCGCGCCCCATCGTCATCGGCAATTGCCAGGGCGGCTGGGCCGCCGCCATTCTCGCCGCCACCAACCCGGATCTGGCCGGCCCGATCGTGCTGAACGGCGCACCCATGTCCTACTGGTCCGGCCAGCTCGGTCAGGACCCGATGCGCTACACCGGCGGGATCGTCGGCGGGGCGCTGCCGGCCATTCTCGTCTCCGACCTTGGCGGCGGCATCTTCGACGGCGCCAATCTGGTGATGAACTTCGAACTGCTCAATCCCGGCCGCACCTGGTTCCGCAAGTATTACGACCTGTTCTCCGGCATCGACGATGGCGACCAGCGCTTCCTCGACTTCGAGAAGTGGTGGGGCGGCTTCTTCCTGATGAACGGCCCGGAGATCCGCTGGATCGTCGAGAACCTGTTCGTCGGCAACCGGCTGGCGCGCAACGAGGCCCGACTGGAAACCGGCTGCCCGATCGACCTCAAGGCCATTCGCGCGCCGATCATCGTCTTCGCCTCGCGCGGCGACAACATCACCCCGCCGCAACAGGCGCTGAACTGGATCCCCGACAGCTACGCCGACGAACGGGAGATCGAGATCCGCGGCCAGCGCATCCTCTACATGGTGCATGAGCAGGTCGGCCATCTCGGCATCTTCGTGTCCTCCTCCATCGCCCGGCGCGAACACACGCAGATGACCTCGACCCTGAAGACCATCGAGGCGCTGCCCCCCGGTCTTTACGAAATGATGATCGAGGATGTGGCCGGCGTCGGCGATGAAAAACGCTTCACCGTCAGCTTCCACAAGCGCAAGCTCACCGACATCGAGGCCTACAGCGACAGTGGCCGGGCCGAGGAGCCGGCCTTCGCCGCCGTTGCCCGCATGTCGGAAGCCCTGGTGGAAGGCTATGAGACCACCCTGCGCCCGCTGGTTCAGGCATCGGTGACCAAGGAGGTCGCCGACGTCCGCCGGTCCTTGCACCCCTTGCGGCTGCAGCGGCGCATCTTCGCCTCCGACAATCCGGTCACCGGGGTCCTGGCCCCGGCCGTCGAGCGGGCACGGACCGAGCGCAAGAAGGCCTCGCCGGACAATCCGTTCCTGGCCGCTGAACGGTTGTGGGCGGATATGGTGGAAACCGGCTGGAACGTGTTCCGCGATACGCGGGCGATGCTGTTCGAAACCGCCTTCCTTGCCACCTATGCCAGCCCGCTGGGCTTCTGGTATGGCGCCCCCCGCGCCGCCTCTCGGGCGCAGACCCCGATGCAGGACCTGCGCGCGCTGCCGGAGGTGCTCTCCGCCCTCGACCGCGCCGGTACGGGCGAGCTGTCCGAGGCGGTGGTGCGGATGCTGGTGCTGATGGCCGACACCCGCGGCGACGTGCGGCGCGACCGGCTGCAGCGCTCGGCCGAAGTGCTGTCGACCCGCCCGCCCTTCGACACCATGGAGGCCGCCGCCCGGGCGCGGATGATCCACGAGCAGACGCTGATCGCCCATTTCGAGCCCGAACGCGCCCTCAACACCCTGCCGCTGCTGCTGACCGACCGTGCCGACCGGCAAAAGGCGCTCGGCATGGTCGAGTATGTCGTCGGCGATCCGGACGAGATGGAACCGGATACCCGGCACATGCTAGAGCGGATGCGCCGCCTTCTCGATGCTGATCCGGCCACTCCCGCCGTCAGCGGTCTGTAAGCCGCCCTCGGCGATCTCGACGAGTTCGGCCACGGCCACGCCGATCGACCCGAGATAGCCGACGACAAGCAGCACCTCGCCGATGATCGCCGGCACGAAATACGTCTCCTCCTGGATGTCGGGCACGAACAGCGCCCGCGTCCCCTGCCCGGGAATGATATTGCACAGCGCCCGGGCCAGACCGAGTGTCGCCACCGTGTCCTTTTTCGGCGAGGCGCAGTAGTTCCAGACCACCATGCCGAAATTGGCCCAGCCCCACAGGGTGATGGTCAATTCGCCGGTGTAGACCCGCGCGCGCCCGGCCGGCAGTTTCAACACCAGAAGCCCCCGGGTCGGTCCGGCGATCACCTGGCAGATCCAGATGGTTCCGGCAAAGCCCGGATCCCCCGCCGGACAGCTCGGCGCCGGCGCACCAGGACGGATCAGCCAGGGCATGGTGAAGATGGTGGTGACGTAGCGCATCAGAACGGAGACGCCACCGGCGAGCAGCTTGCCACCCGGTGTCCATTTGCCCACGTAATTCTTCATCCCGTCAGGGATTTTCGTCGGAGTGTCCGGCTTCACCAGAGCCGTGGCGCTGAAGACGCCGGTCAGCGTGTCGGTGAAGATCCGCACAAACATCGCGCCCGAATAGACCCCGAGCGAGACGCAGGCGACGACCGTCTCCAGCGTGCTGTTGTAGACCACCTTGCGACTGGTCGGGATGCCGAATTTCGACTTGATCCAGTCGACGGTGACATAGTCCTTGTAGGCATCGAGCGCCGCCTGATCGGGGAACGGCGCCTTGCCGGTCGCCAGCTTGTAGATCAGGGTGCCGGGAATGGCGACCAGATAGGCGGCAATGTCGATCACCCGGATCGACAGGCTCTTGCCGGTGAAGAACTTGTAGAGCTGGGAGAGAACCGGAATTTCCCATTCGGCGAACAACAGGTCGCGGAAGGATTCCACCACCTCCTTGATCAGATCCATCAAGGTGGCGATCACCGTTTTCGCCGCATCGAGCGCATAGAGCGCAACGCTCTCCATCACCTTGACGATGCCGCTCATCAGGAGATTGAGCGCGTTGTTCGGATCGTCGCCGATGGCGGTGAAATACTCGATCGCCTCGTTGAACGCCTCCTTGCCCTCGCCATACTGAAAGTCGTTGGCCAGGTCCTCAAGCATCTTCAGGAGCCCTTCGAGCGAACTCGACAGGGCGGAGCTGGTCATCAGGCTGACCGTGGTGGCCCCGCGCTCCCCCGCCTGCCCGCCGTTTTGCTCATAGGCATTGGCGAACAGGTTGTGTTCCATCTGGTAGGATTGCTCCTCGGTCATCGGCTGCTGCGAGGAGAACTGGTCGAAGGTCGGGTTGTCCTGCTTGTTCAGCTCCTTCAGGAAGTCATCCACCGTCGCCTGCAGATTGTCCTTCATGGTGTCGATGCCCGACAGGATGGTCTGTTTCACCGTTTCCACCCCGTCGACGGTAAAGTCCAGCAGCACATCCACACTGTGGCGCACCGCCTCCGCCGTGCGGACGAAATCGCCGATGTTGAACAGGAAGGCGAGCCACTCGAACAACTGCTCCAGCTTCACCTTCAGCCAGTTCCACACCCCTTGCACGAAGTCGAAGGCCTGCTGGGCAAATTCGATGATCGCCTCGAACACCTTCCCACCGATCTCGAACAGCACCCGGCCGATGCCTTCCACCACCTCCACGACGATGCGGGTCAGCTTGTCGACCACATCGCCGACGAAATTCTTGATGCCGTTCCACACATCGCCCCAGCCGATGCCAAGGAAACCGCCGACATCCGCCCCCATCGCCTTCAGCCGCGAGGATTTCCACTCCGCGACCTCTGCACTGGTCATCGGCACGTATTGGGGAAAGCCGGAGGTAAAATCGATGGCCCAGGAGGTGCCTTCCAGCGCCGCCAGATTGAGCCGGGGGTTGAAGCCGCGCGCCGCATTGCGCCGCGAGACGAAGAGGAAGCTGATCTTGTCGCCGCCGCCGGCTTCATCCTGCGCGGCGATCTGCATCGACGCCTCGGTGATCTTCTGCAGGCTTTGCGCATATTCATCGCTTGACCGGTATTCCGCCGGCAGCAGATAGGCGCCGGAAGCGTCCTTGGCATTCTTGATCTCGTCCACCGTCAGCGCGCCCAGCTTGGCCTGCAGCTGCCGATTGGGCTCCACCACCAGCGGCGACCCGGCCAGGGTCGAGGGGGTCTCCACATAAAGCGTTGCCGCGGCCAGCGCATTGGCCTTCTGATAGATCACCACCTTGCCGTTCGGGCCGGTCTCCACCATCACCCGGTTGAGCTGGCTGCACCGATAGGACCGTCCGTCGACGAACAGAGTGACGAGGCTGGATGCCTGGATCGACACGGGCACGAAGCTCGCCGGCATGCCCCCGTCGTCGAGCACCACCAGTTCCAGCGCATGGGTCTGCACCGGGACCATCTCGTTGTCGCCGCGAAACAGCTCGATGCTTTCCTCGAACCATTGCTGCGTGGTCGACGACTGCCAGAAGCGGGTCAGGTCGCCACCGGCGGATACCGTATAGGCCTCGGCATAGCCGGCCAGATCGCGGCCGAGCGTGAAGATCGTCGCCTCGGAGCCCGGATCGGTCGGGATCTCGTTGCCGAGCGGAAACAGCGTGTTCCAGACCGGGTCGGCGCGGCGGCCGCTGCCGGGCACCTCGGCGGCCCGCCAAAGCCGCCCATCGGTGCCGATGCCGAACACCTGCAAGAGGTCGTTGAAGCACTGCGAGGCGTAGACGCTGGTCAACGCCACCGTCTGCCCCGGGTCCACATAGATCCAGTCGTCGAACTGCTTGATCGTCCCGGCCTGGTATTTCTTCTCCCGCTTCAGGAGCAGCTTGCCGCTGTCCTTCTCCACGGCAAAGATCGCCAGCCGATCGTCCTGATCGACCACCACCGAAAGCGCGGTCGCCTTCTTCGGCCCCAGCACCCTGAGGCTCGACGTCCGGTCGCTGGTTTCGGAAAACAGAACCTCGTTGTCCCGGCCGATGGCGAAGATGGCCGATTGCACCGTGCTGTTCTCCACCACGGCGATGGCCTTCACCTCCGCCTGGGTCCCGCCCGGCCCCATCACCGGCGCCCAGACCGGGCCGGCCCAATCATTGCTGCCGGGCTTGAAGAAGTTGTTGGCCAGGAGGCCATAGTCCGTTCCCGGCACGTCCAGCATCACATTGACGTAGATATTGCCGGTGGCCCCGCGCGCGCCCTTGAACTGGCGGATCGCCTCCGTCGCTTTCTCCGGCGAGGTCTCCTGCTGGAAGTAGCTGCCGGTGCCCGGCTTGTACTCCGCCAGCCGCAACCGGCCATTGCCACCAAGGGTCAGGATGTTCGGCGTGTCGCTGCCCTCGTTCGACGAGGTGTAGAGATAAAGCTGCCGGCCGGTGATGTTCAGGTCCAGCTCATGATAGGGTGCCTCAGCCCCCTCCCCCCGGCGCAAGCGGAACACCTCATCGTTGGTGCCGATGGTGTAAAGGTCGAGATTGCCCGCCTTGTTGGCGAAGGTGCTGATATCCGTTCCGCCCAAGGCCGGACGGAACAGCTGGAAGGTCTCCATGTACTTGGTGCTGGCCCGCGCCGCCGGGCGTTCGCCGGTGGGGGTTTCAGCGAGAACAGACCTTGGCATCATCGTCATGGGAGCCTCCCGGACTTGAGGATGGGAAAACGGGTATCTCGGTCAGCGCCAGCAACCGGTCGCGGCAATGCCGGGCCGCCTGCAGGGCCGGGGCACGCCAGATCGGCCGGCCATGCGCATTGCAGTAGAGCGCGCGCTGCCGCGGCCGGCCGGCATTCCGGTCGCGTGCGTCGTCCCCATGCGCGGCCACCCGCGCATGGGCCGGACGGAGCGCCTCGGCGCCAAGGTCCAGCGCCCGGGCCAGCGCGATTTCCAATTCGCAGGGGTCGGCGTAATAGGGCGCGAAGGCGCGCAGTGCGGAGCGCGACAGATCGCACTCCCGGCAGGCGGCGACCACCGCCCTTGCCGCAGGATCGCTCTTTGCCGGGCTGCAGCCGGCGGCGACGAGGCAGGCGAGGATATTGACGTTGACGATCAGGTCCACCGGGTTGTCCTCGCCGGGGGCGACGAACCAGGTGCGATAGAGCGCGGGCCGCAGGAACGGCGGGTCGCCGCGCCGGCGCGGTCCCGCCCGCAACCGCTCGAAAAGCGCCGGCAGTCGCTCCCGCGCCGCTTGCCGCGTGCGCCGGCCACCGGCCATCAGCGCCAGCCAGGCCAGCGCCGTGTCATCGCCATCGGCGGCCAACCGAATTGGCAACCGCGCGCTCGCCCGCCTGCCTTCGTCCCCGCTCAGGTCCTCCGGCGGGTAGAAATGGAACGCCCCGGCAAGATCGGGCGCGGCACAGGCCTCGATGAAATCGAGCGCCCGCGCCCGTGCCTGCCTGAGTGCCATGCAATCGGGCCCGGTCAGCAGCCCTCGCCCCTCGCCGTTGTCGATCAGATCGGTCAGAAGCAGCGCCACCTGCGCGGTCACGAAACAGGTTTCATCGGAGATGATCCGATCCCCGGCCGCCACATGGGACGGGAACGCCCCGCTCTCGGCCTGCTCCGCCAGCAAGGCGGCCACGGGGGCGGAAAGCGCGCCATCCGCCCCCGCCCCATGCGGCCTCCGGTCTTTCCAGGCGCCGCCATGCGGCGCCATCTCACCCAACCGGTCCGGCATCGCCCGCCTCCCCTTGTGGCCGGCTGGCGGCAACCGTTGCGGTGACCTGCATCGGCAGTTCGGGGGCCAGCACCGCGCCGACCAGCCCATGTCCGGGAACCGCGCGCGCGTCGGTGAGCCTTGCATAGGCATCCAGATCCCAGCCGGCCGCCCGGCCAACCCGCAGGATCGCCTCGCGCACCTTGCCCGGCGGTCCGAGCAGCGCCTCGGCAACCGAGTACCAGGTGAAGACCTGCGGCCGCCCCTGCCCGTCGAAGGCATAGCTGAAGCCCATGTCGTAGGAGGGCAGCTCGAAGCGGATGCTGCGCCGGGTCAGCGCCGCCACCAGCGCCACCACTTCGCCGCCGCGCTCCGGCAGACGGAGCCGTTTCAGCAGCGTGTCCAGCTCCTTCGGGAACAACCGGTCGCAGCGGTAGTAGAGTTCCAGCCCGCCGCTGCGGGTATCCAGCCCGATCATGGCGAGCCGCAGGCTGCGCGAGGGCAGCACCGGCGCCGCGTCGCAGACCTCCGCCTCCCAGGCTTGCCAGGGCGCGCCGCGCGGCACATCGAGATAGAGCTTGCTGCGCAGGATCCCGCCGATGACACGATAGCCGAGCCAGCCACCGAACCGACTACCATGCTCCCTCTGCCAGGCGGCGACCCGTTCCACATGGCGTGCCTGGTGCGGCGACAGCGCTGCGGTCAGCCCGGACAGGCACGACAGAAGCCGTGCCCGGGCCCCCGCGCCAGGACAGGGGTCGGCGCTGACCCGCAGCTCTCCGGACGGCCAGACGAAAGCGACTTCCAGCGGCGCGCCGGCCGGCGTCAGATCGCTGGGAGCATCGCCCCCATCCCGCCCCAGGCATTCGCCCACGACCTGCCGCAACAGCTGCAGCTCCCGTGAGCCGGGACAGCGGAGCCGATCCAGCGAGGCGGCCGGGATGTGATTCCAGGCCATCTGCGGGATCGGCTGCCCGGCGCCCCCGGACAGGACGGACATGCCCTCACTCCGCGGCGCGCAGGCGACCGGTCAGGACCTGCGGATCGACCACATGTCGCACGATCCCGCCGGCGACACCTTCCGGTGGCAGCGCCGGGAGCTCCACCGACAGGCGCCCCTCGACCTTCTGGTCGACCAGTTCGCGCGGGGCGCTCCCATCCCTCATCACATAGATCGCGGTGTAGAAGAACTCGACGGTCGGTTCGCTGCGCTCACGCTGGATCCCGTAGAAGCGTTCCAGCTGTTCGGCCGGCGTGGCCTGACCAGGCCCCATGACACTGAACAGGATCAGATTCTCCTGGGCACCTTCGGCCACCATCCGCTCCTCGCGGGTCATCTCCTCGCGCGGCTTGGTCAGGAAGCGCGGCAGGGTGTTGCCGAATCGCTTGCGGGCCTCACCCGACAGTTGGAACATGGTCAGGTTGACATTCGCCACCTTGTCCCAGTCGATCTGGCCGGTATCGACCTTGACGCTGTAATTCTCGATGGTGTTTGAAATCGTCAGCGTCCTGTATTCGCTCGACTGCCTGTAATTGTCGAGTATGAAACTCTTTCCATCGGAATAGAAAATCGTCCCACTGATATTGAAAAAGGCGGTATTCGTGTTGTCGACAGCCTGGAAGTTCCAGCGCGGCTCGGCAAAGCTCAGGAGCCCGGTGGGCTGCCAGTTCGACCAGGTGTTCTGGAACAGCGCGCTGTCGCCATTGTTGGCCGGATCGAAGTACTGTGCCGTCACATCGACCAGCAGCAGATCGGCCGGCTGGTCCGCGAAGTTGAACGCCCGCACGGTGAACTGGGTGAACAACCCCTTGGGGTCGCGGACGAAAACGATGTCCGCGTTGCCGGAATTGGTGTTGTCCGGCGCGCTGCTCAGGGCCGCGGGCGGCTGCGAGACAATCACCGTCCCGTCCGCCATCACATAGCGCAAGCGATAGGTATAGGCCTGGCCGATCGGCAGATTGTAAAAGCTGTCGAAGGTGATCGCATTGGCCTCGCCATTGGCGGTCATGGTCTTGGTTTGCACCAGCGCCGGATTGCCGACGGGCGGCGCGAAGAAGAAATCGATGTCGACGCTCTTGACCCCGGTCACCGCGGTGAACGGAACCCCCTGACCGATGAACGCCACCTGACGTACACCGAAATTGTTCGGCGTGATGTTGACCAGCGTATCGCTGGTGGTCACCGGCTCGCTGTTATAGGTCGTGCCGTCCTCGAACAGGATCACGAAGGAATAGGTGAACTGAGGATTGTACGCACCGCCCGAAAAATCCCCCGGCGCCTCGTAGATCAGCGAAGACTGATCGCCATCGGTGACGATCAGCGTGAAGGTATTCTCCGTGGTCCGCGTCGGGTAGTCGACGGTAACCGTGACCGACTGGGCAACCGCAACCCCGTCCGAGGTGCGCGACAACTGGCCGATCAGGTTGAAGACCACCGACAGCTTGCGATTGTCCACCTCAACGAACAGATTGTTCCATTCCTCGGCGCTGAACTTGCGCATGAAGGTGCTGACCGGCGTCGACCAGTCGACCACCGTGTCTTCCTCATAGGTCTGCTCGAACGAGGTGGTGGCGGAGACCGGATCCGGCCCGGTGGCCATGGTCGCCGCCGCCGTGATCGTGCTTGCCACCTGGTTCTCCAGGGTGGTCCAGCCCCAGTCGCGCACCCGCTGCTCCAGCTCCGGAGTGCTGCCCGCGCCCAGCGTCACCTTCACCTCGCCGGCGCCGGACTGTTGCATCACCTGCTTGACCTCCTGCAGCACCTGTTTCTGCCTGCCCCAGGTGTCGCGCACGGTCTTGTAGGTTTTCTGATACTCGATCGCCGCTTCGGCCACGTATTTGACCGTCGCCTTGGCACCGAGCAGCATGGTCAGCACCTGCATGTCGTATTCGACCCGGAACGGCGAGGCACCGCCGCCCTGCGAATAGGCATTCTTGAAGGTGTTCACCGCTTCGGCCGTTTTCAGCGGGATCTGGAAGGCGGCGACATTGGTGCCGTAGAGCGTCGGCTCGACCGCCAGCACCTCCGCCTCGCCCTCGATGTCATAGTGGAAAAAAGCCGTGCCGCCGACCCAGGTGAAGCCGCCCCAGCTGATGTCGTCGCCGAGCACCTCCTCCGCCGCGCGGCGCGCTTCCGCCGGCTGGATCAACTCCATCTCGAAGGTGCACAACCCGGCGATACCGCCGCCGTTCTTCGTGTAGGAGGTCAGCGAAAAGGCCGGCGCCCCATTGACCCTGCGCAAGGTCGGGACTGGCACCATGTACCAGAGCTTCGGGTCGTCATGATCCTGATAGACATAGACGACCTTGTCGGAGCCGTAGTCGATCTCTCGCACAGTGGTGATATCGAACATCTGATCCTCGCATCGCGTAATGCTAGAATGGTCGCGAAACGCAACCAATGCGAGAATTCTGACACTACGTCAGCCCGTCAACAATTGTCAGAATTGCACAGATATCCCACCTCTTTTAGTGGCTCTGCCTTAAGGGAATTACAATTCAGAAACAGAATCTCTAAATAGAAAATATAAAGTATTTTTATTTTGATGAACCTTCCCCTGCGCGCGCACGAGGACGCATTCTATCCAGCGTCTTTCGGCGCACCGAGGCGGGTGCGATGCGGCGCCGCCACGCTGGCCAGTGCCAGGATTGCCCCGGACACGGCGGCGATCATGCCGGCCGCGCTGACCGCGTGATCGGCGCCAAACCACAACGGCCCGTATCCGGCCAGCACATAGCCAAGCACTGCGGACAGGGTTGCGAACACCACGCTCCACAGGATCTGGATTTCCAGCCGGTTGGTCATCAGCCGGGCCGCCGCCGGCGGACAGATGAACATGGCGATGACGATGATCGAGCCGACCGCATCGAAGGCGGCCACCGCCGCCACCGCAGCGGCAACGACCAGGGCAAAGCCCATGAGCCCGGTCGGCACGCCGACCGTTCCGGCAAACCCCTCATCGAAGGTCGACAGTTTGAGCGGCCGCCAGAACACCACCATCAACAGCACCATCAGCAGGGCGACCACGGCGATGCGCGGCAGCTCCGGCGGCAGGTGGGCAAGCGCCACCGGGTCGAAAAGAGACTCCCAGCCGCGCGCCCTGAACCAGATCAGGCTCTCCAGATTGCCCATCAGCGCGTGCTCGACATCCAGATGCACCGTGCTGGTGTCGCTCTGTTCCAGAAGCAGCACGCCGCCAGCGAACATGGAGGTAAAGGTGACCCCCATCGCCGCCCCCGGCTCGATCCGCCCGAGCCGCTTGATCGCCTCGATCAGGAGCACCGCCACGACCGCCGCCCCGGCGGCACCGAGCAACATCGCCATGCTGGCGGTGGCACCGGTGATCAGAAAGGCAACGACGATGCCCGGCAGCACCACATGGCTGATCGCATCGCCGATCAGCGCCTGCCGGCGCAGGATCAGGAAGTTGCCCGGCAAGGCACAGGCAATGGCCGACAACACGCCGATCAGGATCGGCGTCAGTGACAGTTGAACGAAAGCGCTTCCCATCATGTGTCCCTTCAGGCCGCGCCACCGGCGACCACCGGCCCGCCGATCCGGCGGTCGATGTCAGCGATCTCATCGCGCGTCAAAACGTTCTCGATTGGCGTCAGCCCGTCATAGCGGCCGTGGATCGCCTCATCCTGGTGAATCTGCCGGGCGATCTCCCAGCGCCGCTCATCGCGCAGCGCCTTGGCCGCTCGCGCGCGCCCCGCGTCGGTCGGCACCATGTCACCGCGGATCATTCCGTCGCGCCTGAGCACCCGGATCGTCAGCGGGTCGAGCACCGGCTCGCCATGGGCCAGCGCCAGGAGCCCTTGCCGCCGATGCACCCGCAACTGGAACCGGCGGTGCCGCAGCAGCGCCGCAAGCACGCCCCGCTTCGGGGCCAGAAGCAGCGACAGGAAGAACAGACCGAAGGCGACCAGCACGATGATCGGCCCGGTGGGAATGCCCGGCGCCGATGCGGACAGTGCCGCACCGAGATAGCCGGATACCCCGCCCAGCGCCCCGGCAACCAGCACCACATGCTCGGTCCGGTCAGTCCAGAACCGCGCGGTCACGGCGGGGATGATCAGCATGGCGACAATCAGGATCAGGCCGACGATCTTCAACCCGATCACAGTGACGCCCAGCACAAGCCCCATCATCGCCAGATCGACGAGCCGAACCTCCAGCCCGCGCGCCGCCGCATATTCGGGATCGAAGGCGACCAGCGTCATCGGCCGGCGCAAAAGCAGCACCGCCAGGAGCGCGAGCCCGCCGCCGATGGCGATCACCACCGCGTCCTGATAGAGCATGCCCGCCGTCGAGCCGAGCAGGAAGCTTTCCAGCCCCGCCTGCTTGCCCCGGGACATGGTCTGAATCACCGTCAGCAGAACGATGCCGATGCCGAAGAACACCGACAGCACGGCGCCAATCGCCGCATCTTCGGCCAGCCTTGTGCGCCGGGCGATCCATTCCACCAGCAACAGGCCGATGGCTGCGGAAATCGCCGAGCCGAGCAACAGGCCCGGCAGGCTGCGCCCGTCACCGCCCAGAAGAACCATGACGATGAAGGCGATCCCGACACCGGGAAGCGTTGCATGGGCCACCGCGTCGCTGACCAGCGCCCGCTTACGCAGAAACAGGAAGGTGCCGCCGGCACCGGCGGCGATGCCAAGCAGCCCGGCCCCGAGCGCGACCAGCGCCGCGTTGTAACCAGCCTGCAGCATCAAGGCTGTGAGAAGCGTGTCCAACATGGTCATGCCGGCAGCTTGAGCTGGTCGATATGCGCGGAGGCGAGCCGGCCGCCATAGGTGGCCTGCAGATTGTCGGCTGTGAAGGTGGTCGCCGCCGGTCCCTCGGCGATCTTGCGCACATTGACGAGCAGCACGTGATCAAAATAGTCGATCACCGTCGCCAGATCGTGATGAACGCAGAGCACCGTCTTTTGCGCCTCCTTCAGCGACTTCAAGACGGCGATGATCGCCTTTTCCGTCGCCGCATCGACGCCGGCGAAAGGCTCGTCCAGCAGGTAGAGATCGGCCCCTTGCGCCAGCGCGCGGGCCAGGAACACCCGCTGCTGCTGCCCCCCGGAGAGTTGACCGATCTGCCGCTCGGCGAAATCGGCCATGCCGACCCGGTCCAAGCAGGCAAGCGCCATCTCCCGGTGGCGCCGGCGTACCAGGCGCAACAGCCCCAGTTCCCGGTAGAGCCCCATCAGAACCACATCGATCACCCGGGTCGGGAAGTCCCAGTCGACGGAGGCCCGCTGCGGCACATACGCAATGCGGTGCCTTGCCTGTTGAAACGGCTCGCCGAACACCGTCACCTTGCCCGAAAGACGCGGGACGATCCCGAGCGCCGCTTTCAAAAGGGTCGACTTGCCCGCCCCGTTCGGCCCGATGATCGCCGCCATGCTGCGCGCCGGGATCCGGGCATCGACCGAAAAGATCGCCGGCTTCTCGCCATAGGACACGGTCATCTCGGCAAGCTGCAACGCCGCCACACCGCCTGCCTCCGCGGCGGACGGCCTTTCGCCGCCCGCCGCCAGTTCCACCACCGTCTGCTCGATCACCTGTTGGTCCTTCATGAGTGTCAGCTTCCCGCCAGCTTGCCGCGCATTCCACCCTGCGGAACCTTGCCACCCAACGCGCCGGAAATCACCGTGACATTGTGGTCGATCATGCCCAGATAGGTGCCCTCATAGGTGCCATCCGCGCCCATCGCGTCGGAAAACAGCTCGCCGCCGATCACCACCTTGTGCCCCCTGGCTGCCGCCCCTTCGATCAGGGCACGGATGTTGCGGTCGGAAACGGAGGATTCCACGAACACCGCGCCGATCTTGCGCTCCACCAGCAAATCGACCAGTTCGGCCACGCGGTTGAGCCCAGCCTCGCTTTCCGTGGAGATACCCTGAATGCCCAGCACCTCGAACCCATGGGCCAGGCCGAAATAGTTGAACGCATCATGGGCGGTCAGAAGCACCCGCGCCTCCAGCGGAACCGAGGCGGTCGCCTTGCGGGCATATTCCGCCAGCGCCTTGACATCCGCCAGGTGTTTTTCGGCATTGGCGGTGAACACCGCCTGCGCCTCCGGGCGCGCCGCAATCAGCGCATCGCGCACCGCCGCGACCACATGGGTCCAGCGCTCCGGGTCCATCCACACATGCGGATCGTACTTGTCGGCATAGTCGTCATGGGCGATCAGCAGGTCCTTCGGCATCGCCTCGGCGACCGCCACCACCGGCTTCTGCTCGCCGAGTTCATGCATGAAGGACTGCATCTGCGCCTCCAGGAACAGGCCATGCCACAGAACCAGATCGGCATCGATCATCGCCACGATGTCGGTCCGGGTCTGGCGATAGGCATGCGGGTCCACCCCCGGTCCCATCAGCGCCTGCACCGTGACCTGGTCGCCGCCGACCTGACGCGCCGCGTCGGCAATCATCCCGGTGGTCGCAACCACGGTCAAAGGGGCTGGGGACTGGGCCTGAACCTGCGCCCCGCCAGCGCCGACAATCATCATTGCCGCGCCGGCAATCAGCGACAGAACCCCACGTTTCGTTATCTGCATGACCTATCCGTATCCCCGGTTCGCATTCAACCTGTTCAGAATGATTATGAGAACGAGTTGCATCTGTCAATGCAATTGCGAATTATTCGCATTTAAGGGTGCAACGTTCCGCAATTACACTTCCCATCACGCGTCCGCGCGCTTCGTTGGTGGGGACGTCCTGCCGCGCGGCCCGATGGCCGCTGCGTCCATCCCACCTCTTGCTCACCGCCTCCGCACATCGCCTCCTGTCATTTTATGTTCATATGAACGTTGCATGCCGTTCATATGAACGATTTAATCGAGCATCCGAAACGCGCCGATGGCGCCGGAAGCAGGTCACATGAACGCACATTTCGCCATCACCGCCCGGCAGCGGGAAATTGCCGATCTGGTGCAGTCGCACGGATTTGCCTCGGTCGAGGCGCTGTCCGCCCGCTTCGATGTCACCACCCAGACCATCCGCCGCGACCTTGGCCGGCTCTGCTCCCTCGGCGTTCTGCGCCGCACCCATGGCGGCGTCGAGCCGCCGGCGGAAACCGGCAACCTTCACTACAGCCGTCGCCGCATCCTCAACCTTCCGGCCAAGGACGCCATTGCCGCCGAGGTGGCCCGGCATGTACCCAATGGCGCCTCGCTGGCGTTTTCCATCGGCACCACCCCGGAAATCGTCATGCAGGCGCTCGCCCATCACCACGGCCTGCGCGTCCTGACCAACAATCTGCACGTGGCCTTCACCGCCTCCCAGAACGATGATTTCGAGGTGTCCATCGCCGGGGGCCGGCTGCGCCATGGCGACCGGGACATTCTCGGCCCCGACACCCAGGCGTTCTTTTCCGCCTACAAGGTGGATATCGGCGTCTTTGGCGTCGCCGGGGTCGATGAGGATGGCACCCTGCTCGACTTCCACGAGGAGGAGGTCGCCGCGCGGCAGGCGATCCTCGCCAATTGCCGCAATGCCTTTCTCGTGCTCGATGCCAGCAAGTTCGGCCGGCGCGCCCATGTACGCGGCGGCCATATCGCCGACGTGGACCACATCTTCTGCGATCAGCCCCTTCCCGGCCCGCTTTCCGAGCGCGTTGCCGCCGCCGGTGGCCGTTTCATACTCTGTTCCGGCGAGGAAAATCCGTCATGAGTACCTCCGCCCCCCTGCACATCAGCGGCAAGGCCATCGAGCTGCGCGGCATCTCGCGCGTCTGGGATGGCAAACCCGCCGTCGATGAACTGTCGATCAGCGTTCCGGCCGGTTCCTTCACCGTGCTGCTCGGCCCGTCCGGCTGCGGCAAGTCGACCACCTTGCGCATGATCGCCGGGCTGGAAGAGGCCGATGGCGGGCGCATCGAGATCGGCGGCCGCGACGTCACCCGCCTGCCCAGCGCCGAGCGCGATCTGGCGATGGTGTTCCAGTCCTATGCGCTGTTTCCCCATCTCACCGTCGCGGAAAACATCATCTTCGGCCTCAAGGTGCGGCGCACCCCCCAGGCCGAGCGCCAGGACCGGCTGGAGAAGGTCGCCGAGCTGCTTGGCCTCAGCGCCCTGCTCCATCGCAAGCCCGCGCAGCTCTCCGGCGGCCAGCAGCAGCGCGTCGCCCTCGGCCGCGCGATCATCGCCGAACGGCCCGTGTGCCTGATGGACGAGCCGCTGTCCAATCTCGACGCCAAGCTGCGCCACGAAATGCGGCTGGAAATCCGCGCCCTGCAGCGCCAGCTCGGCTTCACCATGATCTACGTGACCCACGATCAGGTCGAGGCGATCACCATGGCCGATCAGGTGGTGCTCCTGAACGGCGGCAAGGTAGAGCAGGCCGCCCCGCCGCGCGAGCTCTACACCCGCCCGGCCACCCCCTTCGTCGCCCGCTTCATCGGCGGCCCGCCCATGAACGTCTTCGCCGGCGCGGCCCTGCCAGCCGTCGAGGCCGCCTGCCCCGGTTGCCTGCTCGGCCTGCGCCCGGAAGCGCTCGTGCCCGATGCGGACGGGCCGCTGACGACCACCGTCACCGGCGTGGAGTACCTCGGCGCGGACCTTCTGATCGACTGCAGCCTGAACGGCGCACCGCTGGTGGTGCGCGTTCACGGCCAGCGCGAGATCGAGGTTGGCCAGGAGCTCCGGCTCGCCTTCGCCATTGATGATCTGCACGTGTTCGCAGGCGAGACCGGGCCCCGCCGGGACGATCTGAAAGAGACACTCGGGCCGCTGATGCGGTCCTGACGCCTTGCCCCCGGCTCCCCGGGGGCGACCAGCCGCCGATCACCGCGGACGGCATTGACAAGGGAAAGTTGAACGAGATGAAACACACCTTGCTGAAAGCCGTCGCCACGACGGCCCTGACCTTCGGCACCTGGGCCTCCGCCCATGCGGTCGACCTGCAATTCTACTTCCCCGTCGCCGTCGGCGGCGCGGCGGCCGAGACCATCCAGAGCCTCACCGACGAATATGTCGCCGCCAACCCGGACGTGACCATCGACGCGGTCTACACCGGCTCCTATCAGGATACGGTCGCCAAGGTGATCACCGCCGCCCGTGGCGGCAACCCGCCGCAGCTCTCGGTGATCCTTTCGGTCGACATGTTCACGCTGATCGACGAAGACCTGATCATGCCGTTCGACGACTACCTCCCCGGTGAGGAAGGCAAGGCCTGGCTCGACGGCTTCTACCCGGCCTTCATGGAAAACAGCCAGACCGGCGGCAAGACCTACGGCATTCCGTTCCAGCGCTCCACGCCGGTGCTTTACTGGAACAAGGAAGCCTTCAAGGACGCCGGCCTCGATCCGGAAACGCCGCCGGCCACCTGGGACGAGATGGTCGAATACGGCCAGAAGCTGGTGAAGAAGGACGCCAGCGGCAACGTCACCCGCTGGGGCGTGCGCATTCCCTCCTCCGGCTTCCCCTACTGGCTGTTCCAGGGCCTGACCACGGAAAATGACGTGATCCTGGCCAATGCCGACGGCAACAAGACCAACTTCGACGATCCGAAGGTGGTCGAGGCGCTGCAGTACATGGTCGACCTCAGCGGCAAATACGGCGTGATGGCCCCGGGCATCATCGAATGGGGCGCAACCCCCAAGGCCTTCTTCGAGGGCCAGACCGCGATGATGTGGACCTCCACCGGCAACCTCACCAACGTGCGCACCAACGCGCCGTTCGAGTTCGGCGTGGCCATGCTGCCGGCCAACAAGCGGCGCGGCGCGCCGACCGGCGGCGGCAACTTCTACCTGCTGAAGGGCGCCACGGACGAGCAGGCCCAGGCGGCCGTCGATTTCGTCAAGTGGATCACCGCGCCGCAGCAGTCGGCCAAGTGGACCATGGCCACCGGTTACGTCGCTCCGCGCGCCGAGACCTGGGAGACAGACACGATGAAGGCCTATGCCGCCGATTTCCCGCCGGTCCTCGTCGCCCGCGACCAGCTTGAGCACGCGGTTGCCGAGCTCTCCACCTACCAGAACCAGCGCGTCACCAGCATCTTCAACGACGCACTGGCCGCCGCCATCACCGGTCAGAAGGATCCGGAAGCGGCGCTGAAGGACGCCCAGAGCAAGGCCGACGCGATCCTCGCCGAGTACCGCTAAGCCAAGACCCGACACGCCGGACCGGCGGGCCATCGCGCCCGCCGGTCCCTTTTCCCTTCCTCTCCCGCGCGCAGGGCCCGCCCATCGCCATGACGTCACATCGCTCCGTCCGTTTTCGCAGGGACTGGATCCATGGCTGGCTGCTGTTGCTGCCGGCCATGGTGTTTCTGTTCGCCTTCACCCACATCCCGGCGATCACCACCATCATCAACAGCTTCTATTCGACCCCGCGCGGCCGGCGCGAGGCGAAGTTCCTGGGGCTGACGAATTACGAGCGCCTGCTGGATGACGCGGTGTTCTGGAAGGTGCTGGGCAACAATCTGTGGTTCGCGCTCGGCACCATCCCCATGTCGGTGGCACTGGCGATCGTCATGGCGCTCTGGGTCAACGACAAGATGGCGGGGCGCGGCTTCCTGCGCATGGCGTTCTTCACCCCCACCGTCCTGCCGCTGATCGCGGTCGCCAATATCTGGCTGTTCTTCTACACCCCCGGTTTCGGCCTGATCGACCAGCTCACCAGCTCCCTGTTCGGCTGGAGCAGCGTCAACTGGCTCGGCGATCCGGCCACCGCCCTCAACGCCGTGATCGTCGTCACCGTGTGGAAGGAAGCCGGCTTCTTCATGATCTTCTATCTTGCCGCGCTTCAGGCCATTCCGGTGACCCTGACCGAGGCGGCGCGGATCGAGGGCGCGAGCCGCTGGACCATCTTCTGGCGCATCACCTTCCCGCTGATGATGCCGACCACCCTGTTTGTGTCGATCAACGCGGTGATCAACTCCTTCCGCCTGGTCGATCACATCTTCATCCTGACCGACGGCGGGCCGGACAACGCCTCCTCGCTGCTGCTGTTCTACATCTACGAGACCGCGTTCCGCTTCTGGGAGACCGGCTATGGCGCCACGCTGACGGTGGTGCTGCTGCTCCTGCTCTCGCTCATGGCCATCGGCCAGTTCTTCCTCTTCGACCGGCGGGTGCATTACAAATGACCGGACGCCCCTTCTCCCTCGACCAGACGCTGAACACCCTCGCCGCCTGGCTGCTCGCGCTGATGTGGATCCTGCCCTTGGTCTATGCGGTCTGGACGGCGATCCACCCGGGTGCCTACGAGGCGCGCTTCGTGCTGACCGCGCCGCTCACCGCCGACAACTTCATCGCCGCCTGGAACGCGGCGCCCTTCGCCCGCTATTTCCTCAACACCTTCCTTTTGGTGACGCTGATCCTCGCCGGCCAGTTCCTCTTGTGCACCCTGGCCGCCTATGCTTTCGCACGGTTCACCTTTCCCGGACGCTCGATCCTCTTCACCCTGGTGCTGCTGCAGTTGCTGGTGATGCCGGATATCCTGATCGTCGAGAACTACAAGACCATGCGGCTGCTCGATCTGGTGGATACGATCCCGGCGATCGCCCTGCCCTATATCGCCTCCGGCTTCGGCATCTTCCTTCTGCGCCAGACCTTCCTGACCATCCCGCGCGAGCTGGACGAGGCCGCCCGCATCGAGGGCGCCTCCGTGCTCGGCATCCTCTGGCGCGTCTACATTCCGCTCGCCAAGCCGACCTACCTTGCCTACGGGCTGGTTTCGGTCAGCCATCACTGGAACAACTTCCTCTGGCCGTTGATTGTCACCAACTCGGAAGAAACCCGGCCGGTCACTGTTGGTCTCAGCATCTTTTCCGCCATCGATTCCGGCATCGAATGGTCGGTGATCAACGCCGCGACGCTGATGACCACCGCCCCGCTCCTGATCGCCTTCCTGCTGTTCCAGCGCCAGTTCGTGCAGAGCTTCATGCGCGCCGGGATCAAATAGTCCCGGGCCCCTAACCGTTGACGGCGCGGCGATCTTGCGCAAACCCGGCAAACGCGATTTCATGCCGGCACCGCGACCGCAGGCAGGGGCAATCGATGACGGATGAGCTGACCGGGCATTGGGCCGACCGCATTGACCGGATCGAGAAAAACGCCGAGACCGCCCTGGTCTACCGGCTTCTCGATGCCACCGGGCGCGACCTGTCTGGCGAATTGCGCTCCGCCTACCGCCGGGATGCGGTCCGCCAGACCATCCCGGCAGCACCCGGCACGCTCAAGATCTGCGCCGAAGGGGATTCCTGGATCAACATCCTCTGGCCGTTCTCCGCCGCCCTCGGCTATGACATGACCTTCTTCGATGTGATCGAGCAACGGCCGGATCTCTACACCCGCGGCATCGCCTGGCCGGGCGACACCTTCGCCGAAATCCTCGCCGCGCGGGACTACCGCCAGCCACTCGCCTCCGGCATCTACGACTTCTTCATCTTCTCCGGCGGCGGCAACGACATTCTCGGCGGCAGCGCCCTTGCCACCTTGCTGAAACCGAAGGAGGCCGGAGGCGGCAGCGGCGATCCGCGCGCATATCTGATCGGGGGACGGCTCGACGCTGCCCTCAGCCGACTTGCCGAAGGCTACAACACCCTGGCCGCCGACGTGGCCGCGCTCGCCCCCGGCACGGTGCTGTTGCTCCATGGCTACGACCGCCCGGTGCCGCTGGCCGGCGAACCCTGGCTCGGTCAGCCCTTTGCCGCCAAGGGCTACGACCTTGAGGCCGACGCCCGCCTGATCGCCGAAATCATCGCCTTTCTGGTCGACCATTTCTACGCCCTGCTCGACAAGGTCACGAAGAACCACCCGAATGCGGAAGTCATGGACCTGAGAGGCATCGTCGCCGGACGCTGGACCGACGAATTGCACCCACGTCAGGATGCCTCGACCGACATCGCCCAAACCTTCCTGGAAAGGCTCCTCCCGCTTCAAGGTTAACATAATATTAATAACAAATCTCAGTCCGGGAAACCATCTCCCAGGCGGAGGAATTCCTTGCAAGGCATCCGGAATTCTTTTCCAAATGTCCAGATCACATAAAAACTCCTTGTAGAAACACCCCCAGAACAGCCAGAAAAGAATACTCATCTCCGCAATGGTGGGACCCGCGTCAAGGCGGCTTCGCCACAGCAACAGGGACATCCGAAACGTGAAGAAGCTCGCCGTCCTCGTCTCCGGCCTTCTTGTCACCGCTTGCCAATCGACCGGGCCGGGACCGAGCCCTTATGCGACCGGCACCTATTACCGGCCCAGTTCGATGCCCTACAATTCCACCACCTGGCGCACCCACAACATGACGCGCAAGGCTACCCTCAGCTCCAAGACAAAGTCCTGGGTCGGCGCGGATGGGACCCGCCACACCAAGAGTTTCAGCACCAGCGCCTCCGTCTCGGTCAACCCGGACGCCCTTGGCGCCACCATGGCCGCGATGATCGGCGCGGCCGCCGCCGGCAGCGGCGATGGTGGATACAGGCCAACACCGAGCTCATCCGATCTCGCCGGCTCCTGGCAGCTCGATATCGACGGGAAGCAGTGCAAACTGACGCTTAACCGCCCCGTGGGGCGCCCCACAGGCTACGCCTCCTCCTTCGGGTGCTTCGGCTCGGACCTGGGGCAGGTCACCGGCTGGTCGCTGCGCGGCTATGAAGTGGTGCTGACCGGCACCTTCGACAAGCGCCAGGCAACGCTGCATCGCACAGCTCACAACCGCCTGGACGGCACGACCGCCGGAGGGACGAGAATCACCGCCTGGCGCTGACTGCGCCCGGAGAGCCGATCGTCAGGCCGTCAGCATGCGGATCCAGGTTTCGTAGCGGCGGTCGACCACCAGGCCGTGCCCCGTATCGGCAGGGACCGGCAGACCGCCGCCGCCCTCTCGCGAACCTTCGGAGCGCGTCTCCCGCGGCGCCATGCCGTAACGCTGCTTGAAGGCGCGGCTGAAGGCACTGTCGTTGAGAAAGCCGCAAGCAAGGGCAATCGCGCTGATCGGCTGGTGCCGGCACCGCTGGTCCAGCAGCATCCGCAACGCCCGGCCCAGGCGCCGTTCGCGGATGTAGCTGCGCACCCCGCCAAAGGGTTCGAACATCTCATAAAGCCGGGTGCGCGAGACGCCGGCCAAGCGGGCCACCTGGGCCGGTGTCAGCCCCGGCTCCGCCAGTCGATCCTCGATCACCTGCCGCGCCCGGGTCAGGAAAGCATAATCGATGCCAGGCTCCGCCCCGGGGCCGGACGGGCCGACCGCATTGAGACAGGCGGCGACCAACGCAATCGTCGCCGCGCTTGCCTCCGTCGCCTGGTTCACGGTCATCTCCCCGGCCAGCGCCTTGAGCGAACGCATGTGCTGTTGCAGCAGGCGGGTCATCGGATTGTTGCCCGGCAACACCTGCATATGATGGTCGCCCACCTCCTTCAGATGCGGCTCCAGCACATTCCGCGGCAGGAGCAGCGACAGATTGACCAGATCCGTGGTCCGGGAGGCCATTTCCTGAGCCAGATCGAAGACGATCAACCCACCCTGGGCAAAACACTCGGTTCCACCGCGATGGCTCACCTCCATTTGTCCAGCTTCGTAGAGCTGGATCATCATGTGGTCCATGCCATCCCGGGCAATCAGGCCAGCGCCGCGCGCCCAGTCCTGCGCCTGCGTCTGCGTGCGCACCACTCCCGTATCGCCCACCACATGCGCGTCGATCGATGCCCGGAAATCATGGGCACGGATCTCGCGGGGCGCCTCGACCGAGAAGATGCAGCTGATGCTCTCGCGCCAGAGGGCAAACCGCTGCTGCGGTGGAACCCCCTCCAGCGAGAAACAACTGTGCGGCACCCGCGCCGTCTGTCCGCCTGTGTTCATCCGATCCCCCCAGATCCGATTCGCCCCATTTCGCCCGGCAGTCTTTGGACCATTCGCAATTTTCTATTGCATATCAAGCACGCACAGGTGGAGATCTCGACAAGAACCACACCCTGACGGGGCGCATCAATCCCGGATGCCGCGCGCCGGCGCACCGCCGCTCTTGTTCGCCTTGCCGTGGTGCCTCCATGCCCCGTACCAGCGGGCGCCCGGCACCGCGCTGACCCCGTGCAGCAGCGCCGAGATCCACACTGCATTGACCGCCAGCATCAACAGCGGCTCGCCCAACTTCGGATCGATCTGCGGCACCACCAGAAGCGCGAACAGGGCAGTGGCGAGGCCGCGCGGCCCGAACCAGCCGAAGAACAGTCGTGTGCGTGGCGCGGCGTCCGTGCCGATCAGCGACAGCCAGATGGCGAGCGGGCGCACGACGAACAGGCTCGGCAGGATGATTGCCAGCATCCAGAGCTCCAGATGCGCCAGTGCCTGCGGCACCAGGGCCAGCCCGATCAGAAAGAATGCGCCCCAGGCCAGCATCTGGCCTTCGTTCTCGGTGAACTCGTAGATGAAGCGGCAGCGGGTGCGCACCACATTGCCGAAGGCGAGCCCGGCGACAAAGGCGGCGATGAACCCGTTGCCGCCGATCTCGCCGGCGGCCAGATACGACGCGCCGGCGAGCGAAATCGCACCGATGCCCTCCATGGTCTCGGTGGTCATGCCCCGCTCCTTCGCCGCGAGGAAAGCCCAGGCGCCGATCCAGCCGGCGGACGCGCCGACCAGCGGACCGAGCAGGATCTGCTTCAAGCCGAAGGCGACCCAGTCGGTCGCCGCCCCGTCCATTGCCTCGGCCGACAGGCTGGCGAACAACAGCACCAGCGGCAGGGCGAGCCCGTCGTTCAGGCCGCTTTCCACGGTCAGGGCCCGCCGTTCTCGCTTTGGCACCACCGGATTGCTGATCACCGCGAGGCCGAGAGCCGCATCGGTCGGCGCCAGGATAGCAGCCACCAGCGCCACGGCGGCCAGCGGCAGGCCGGGAAGAACCGGCCAGGCGGCGAGCGTGCCGAAGATCACCGCCAGCGGCAGACCGATCACCAGCATCCGCGAGGGCCAGACGTGATGCCGGCGCAGGGCGGTCACATCCGTTTGCGCCGCGTCGAGGAACAGAAGCAGGATCAGCGCCAGTTCCGCCACCACATGCAGCAGAACCTCGGTTTCGCCGACCGGCATCAGGCCGGTGCCGGACAGCGCATAGCCGAAACCGAGGAACAGCATCGGCGCCGTCAGTACAGTCGATGACAGCCATTTGGCAAACACGGTGTAGACCATGGCGAACAGCGCCAACAGCAACAATCCGGTGCTCATTCCAGCCCCCACGGCTCACGGGATCGCCCACCCGGCGACGCTCGACGGCGCGCGGCACGTCAATGCCCCGCGTTCCGTCTTACCCCGTCACCAGACCGATGTCGCCACCCCGCTGTTGTCAGTCATTCCCCTGCCGGCACCTCACCGCGCTCCGCCAGCAAGCGGTCCAGCCAGTGGGCATCCATCTCCGGCACCGAGGATAGCAGCAATTCGGTGTAAGGATCGTGCGGCGGCCGGAACATCTCCGTCTTGCCGCCCTGCTCAACCACCTTTCCTTCCTTCATCACCACCACCTCGTCGGCGATCGCCCGGACGGTGGCCAGATCATGGGTGATGAACATATAGGCCAGATCCAATTCGCCCTGCAGCCGGTCGAGCAGGGTCAGTATCCCTTCGGCGACGAGCTGGTCGAGCGCCGAGGTCACCTCGTCGCAGATGATGAACTGCGGTTCGGCGGCCAGGGCACGGGCGATACCGATGCGCTGCTTCTGCCCGCCGGAAAGCTCCGACGGCAGCCGGTCGATGAACTCGTCCGGCTCCAGCTCGATCAGGCTCAGCAGTTCGCGCACCCGTTCCGTCAGCCGCTTGCCCGACAGGCCGAGATAGAACGCCACCGGCCGGCCGATGATCTCGCGGATCCGGTGCTTCGGATTGAGCGCCGTATCGGCCATCTGGTAGATCATCTGCGCCTGGCGCAGTTGATCCTTGTCGCGGGACCGGTAGCTCGGCGGCAGGGCGGTGCCGTTGAACAGCACCTCCCCCGCGCTCGGCGGCAGAAGACCGGTGATGACCCGGGCGGTGGTGGACTTGCCGCTGCCCGATTCCCCGACCACCGCCACGGTCCGACGGGCGTGAATGTCGAAGCTGACGTCATGCAGCACCGGGATCTCGCCATAGCCGGCGGTGACACCGCGCACCGACACCACCGGCGTTTCCTCCGGCCCCGCCGGCGGGCGTTCGGGGCGGGCATGACTGCGCACCGCCCACAACGATTTGGTATAGGCCTGGCGCGGGCTCGCCAGCATGGTCTCGGTGTCGGCCTCCTCCACCTCCTCGCCCTGCAACAGCACCTTGATCCGGTCCGCCATCTGCGCGACGACCGCGAGGTCATGGGTGATGTAGATGGCGGCGGTGTCGAACTGTTCGACAATGTCGCGAATGGCGGCCAGCACCTCGATCTGGGTCGTCACGTCGAGCGCGGTGGTCGGCTCGTCGAAGATGATCAGATCCGGCCGGCTCGACATGGCCATCGCCGTCATCGCCCGCTGCAACTGGCCGCCCGAGACCTGATGCGGATAGCGAAAGCCGATGTCTTCGGGGTCCGGCAGGCGCATCCGCCGATAAAGATCGACCGCATCGGCCATGGCCGCGGCCCGGCCCATCACCCCATGCTGTACCGGCGCTTCGCAGTACTGATCGATCAAGCGGTGCGCCGGGTTGAAGCTGGCCGCCGCCGATTGCGCCACATAAGCGATGCGGTTGCCGCGCAGCCGCCGGCGTTCGCGGATGGGAGCGCTACGCAGATCCGTGCCATCGAAGCGGATCGAGCCGCCGCTGATGCGGCAGCCATCCCGGGTAAAGCCCATCGCCGCCAGACCGACGGTGGACTTGCCGGCGCCGGATTCGCCGATCAGCCCCAGCACCTCGCCCCGGTGCAGTGTCAGGTCGATGCCCTTGACGATCTCGCTCCACCTGCCTTCCGACCGGCCTTCGATCCGCAACCCGCGGATTTCCAGGAGCGGTGTCTGTTCTGCCGTTGTCATCGGCCTACTCCTTCAGTCCGCTGGCGCGGTGCAGCATCCAGTCGACGACGAAATTCACCGCCACCGTCAACAGCGCGATCGCCCCGGCCGGCAGCAACGGGGTCACGTCGCCGAAGGTGATCAGCGTTGCGTTCTCCCGCACCATCGAGCCCCAGTCCGCCGTCGGCGGCTGCATGCCAAGGCCGAGAAAGGACAGCGCCGAGATCGACAGGAAGACGAAGCAGAACCGCAGGCCGAATTCCGCCACCAGCGGGGCGGCCGCATTGGGCAGGATCTCGCGCAGGATCAGGTGATAGAGCCCCTCGCCGCGCAGCCGCGCCGCCTCGATGTAGTCCATCACCACGATGTTCATCGCCACCGCCCGGGCCAGCCGGAACACCCGGGTGGAGTCGATCAGCGCGATCACCAGGATCATGTTGACCACCGAGGTGCCGAGAATGGTCAGCAGCAGAAGGGCGAAGATCAGCGCCGGGATCGCCATCAAGACATCGACCGTCCGGCTCAGCAGCTGGTCGAGCCAGCCGCCGACCACCGCCGCCAGAAGACCGAGAACGGCCCCGGCGGAAAAGGCGAGGCCGGTGGTGATGAAGGCAACGCCGACCGTGTTGCGCGCGCCGTAAAGAAGCCGGGTGAACATGTCTCGGCCGAGATTGTCGGTGCCGAGCAGATGCACGCTGTCCCAGGGCAGGAACTGGCCGCCCACCACCTCCCGTTCGCCGAACGGCGCGATCAGCGGCGCGAACAGCGCGGCGATCACATAGACGAGGATGACGAGCAGGCCGAAGCTTGCCGTCAGCGGCGCGGTGCGCAAGGTCCGGGCAAGCCCCGCCGGCGCGGCCAGCGCCAGCAGCGCCCGGAACCCGGCGGCAAGCCCCACCGCACAGGCGAACACCAGCGCGACATAAACTGCGGAAAGCCAGAAGGGGGTCGGTCCGTTCATGATCGCCCCTCCCTAGCGCTTGTGCACGAGACGCGGGTTCGACAGGGTCGAAAGCACGTCCGCCAGAAGGTTGAGCAGCACATAGGCGCAGGCGAAGATCAGCGCCGCCGCCTGCACCACGGTGATATCGCGCTTGGACACGGAATCGACCATCAGCTGGCCGAGGCCCGGATAGACGAACACCACCTCCACCACGACCACGCCGGTGATCAGATAGGCCAGATTGAGCGCCACCACGTTGATGATCGGGGCCAGCGCGTTGGGCAGTGCGTGTTTCAGGATCACCCGGGCGGGCGAGAGCCCCTTCAGCCGCGCCATTTCGATATAGGGCGAGGCCAGAAGGTTGATGATCGCCGCGCGGGTCATGCGCATCATGTGCGCGGTGACCACGAGGGTCAGCGTCAATGCCGGAAGGAAGGTGCGATAGAGCTTCTCTCCGAGACCGGCGTCCGGGTCGATGCGGGCAATCGACGGAAAGAAACCGGTCTGGGACAGATAGACGATCAGGATATAGGCGACGAAGAATTCCGGAAAGGAGATCGACGTCAGGGTGACCACGTTGATGGCCCGGTCGAACAGCGAATTGCGGTAGAGCGCGGCCAGAATCCCGAGCATCAATGCCAGCGGCACGGCGATCACCGCAGCATAAAGCGCCAGGAACAAGGTGTTGCCGAGCCGGACACCGATCAGATCGGCGATGGGCCGGCCATTGGCCAGCGAGGTGCCGAAATCGCCCTGCACCACCCCGCCCAACCAGGCGAGGTAGCGCTGATAGGCCGGCAGATCGAGCCCGAGTTCCCGGCGGAACGCGGCGACCGTCTCTTCCGTCGCCGACTGACCGAGGATTTCCTGGGCCAGATCGCCGGGCAAGAGTTCCACGGCCCCGAAGATCAGCAACGAAATGACAAAAAGGGTCAGGACGCCAAGGCCAAGACGCCTGGCGACCATTTTCCATATGTCGGACAAGATATGTCCCCCAGCCCCGTTCTTCTGTGTTTTCGCCGGAAACCGGAGCTGTTCCCGGCGCTGGATGACGGATCGCGAAAGCCCGGCCCCGGCAGGATGCCGGGGCCGGTGAAACTCAGGCGAACCACCAGCGTTCGATGGCGCGGAAGCCGTCCAGCGTCCACTGGGGCCCCACCGTCTCCGGCGTCATGATCTTGTCGGTGTGCGCCATGACGTAGCTGGCGAACATCGGGATCACCGCGCCGCCATCGTTGGAGACCAGCCCCTGCATTTCCTCGTAGATGGCCCGGCGCTTGGTGTCGTCGAGCTCCGAACGGGCCTCGACCAGCAGCTTGTTGAAGCGCTCGTTCTCCCAGAAGGTGTCGTTCCAGGCGACGCCCGAGGCATAGGCGGTGGTGAACATCCAGTCCTCGGTCGGCCGGCCACCCCAGTAGACCGCGCTCCAGGGCTTCTTCATCCAGACATTCGACCAGTAGCCGTCGTTCGGCTCGCGCACCACGTTGATGGTAATGCCGGCCTTCGCCGCCCGCTCCGCGTAGAGCACCGCTGCATCGACCGCGCCGGAATAGGCCGCATCCGCCGCCGAAAGCGAGACCTCCAGGCTGTCGAGCCCGGCCTGGTTCAGGTAGTGCTTCGCTTTGTCCGGATCATAGACATGCTGCTCCAGATCGGCCGCATGGTAGCGGTTGGACCGGCTGATCGGGTGATCGTTGCCGATCTCGCCGTAGCCGTTCAGCACCTTGTCGACCAGTTCCTGCCGGTCGATGGCGTATTTCAGCGCCATGCGCACGTTGTTGTCCTTGAACGGAGCAACGCGGGTGTCCATCGCGAAGGTGTAATGCTGGGTGCCGGTGGTCGCCAGGATCTTGATGCCCGGTGCCCGCTTCAACAGATGCGCGGTGTTGGTGTCGACCCGGTCGATCACATCGACCTCCCCGGTGACCAGCGCGTTCTGCCGCGCCGCCGGGTCGATCACCGTCAGCATCTCCACCCCGTCGAAATGCGCCCGGTCGCTTTTCCAGTAGTTCGGATTGCGGGTCATGCTGGCGCGCACGCCCGGCTCGTAGGACTGCACCGCATAGGCGCCGCAGCCGTCGCCGGACGTGGTGTCGATCTTGCCGCCGGACGAGGGCAGGATCGCCAGGTGATAGTCGGACAGGATGAAGGGAAAGTCCGAGTTGCCGGCGTCGAGGGTGATCACCACCGTGTCGTCGCCGTCCGAACGCATCTCCTTGATCGCCGCGACAATCGGCTTGGCCGCCGACTTGGTGTCCTCGCCGCGGTGATGGTTCAGCGAGGCGATCACGTCTTCCGCCATCACCGACTTGCCGCTGTGGAACGTCACCCCCTTGCGCAGCTTGAACGTCCAGACCTTGGCGTCGGGCGACACATCCCAGCTTTCCGCGACCTCGCCGATCAGCGAGCCGTCAGCGGCGATTTCCGTGAGATATCCGTTTCGCGCCGTGGCGAAGACCTGAACGAACGCCTGATCCCAGGTGGCAGGATCATAGCTGTCGGAGGTGCTGCCATGGCCCATGGCGAGCCGCATGGTTCCGCCCTTTTTCGGCGCCGCGCGGGCGCTGCCAAGGCCGAGCGATCCCATCAGGGCGGCGCCGCCAAGGGCCCCTGCCCCCTGCAGCATCCCGCGCCGCGAGAGCTGCAGGAAACCATCCTTCGTCGTCGGTGTCTGTGTCATGTCTTTCCCCTTTTGTTGTTCTGTTTGTTCGCCGGCGCGGAAAAGCGCCGACCGGCCGTTCGGCCGCATCACGTGGGGGGAGATCCCCCACAGATCACGAGCCGGTTCACGCCCTGGTTGGGTACCTGCAAACCTAGCGCCATCCGGCTGTGGCGCCAAATCTAGGGTTCCGCACCGGTCCGGCGCCGGGCGAGCAACCGGTCATGCCGGTTGAGCAGGGCACCGGCAGCCGCGTCCCGCCCCTTCAGCGCCCGCAGCATGGCAACCAGATTGTCGTCCCGGCTGCGTTCCAGCTCACGGATCGAAACGCCCGCCGCCTGCGCATCCGACTGGCTGGCGATCGTTTCCACCAGCTCCTCCGTCAGCTCCGGCACATCGGTCAGCCGGCTCCACGGCCAGGAGAGGCATGGCCCGAACTGGGCGAGGAAATGACGCATGCCCGCTTCGCCGCCGGCGATCCGGTAGGTTTCGAACAGGCCCATCTGCGCCCAGCGCAGGCCGAAGCCGTAGCGGATCGCGTCATCGATCTCGCCGGTGGTGGCGACCCCGTCGCGCACCAGCCAGAGCGCCTCGCGCCAGACCGCCTCCAGCAGCCGGTCCGCGATATGCGCGTCGATTTCCTTGCGCAGCTGCAACGGGTACATGCCGAGCCCGGTCAAGATCCGATGGGCCCGGTCGAGCAGATCCGCGCCGGTCTTTTCCGAGGCGACGACTTCGACCAGCGGCAGCAGGTACACCGGGTTGAACGGATGGGCGACCAGCACCGCCTCCGGACGCGGCGCGCCCTGCTGCAGCGCCGTCGGCGTGAAGCCGGAAGTGGAGGAGCCGAGGATCGCTGAGGCCGGCGCATGTGCCTGGATCTCGGCGATCACCCGGTGTTTAAGCTCGATCCGCTCCGGCACCGATTCCTGCACCCAGTCGGCCGCCGCCACGGCTTCGGCGATGGTCGCGCAATGGGTCAGCCGCCCTTCGTCAGGCAGTGCCTCCTCATGCAGGCGCGGATAGGCGCGGCGGGCATTGGCCAGCACATCGGCGACCTTGCGCATGGCCTCCGGGTCCGGATCGACCAGATTGACATCCCAGCCATGGAGCAGGAAGCGCGCAGCCCAGCCGCCGCCGATGACGCCGCCGCCAATGATTGCCGCCGTGCCGGTCATCGCGGCGCCCGCTTGGTCAGCGACAGGCGCTCACGCACTTCCTGCGGCCCGATCACCCGCGCGCCCAGCGCCTCGACGATGGTCACCGCCCGCGCCACCAGCGCCTCGTTGCTGGCGAGCTCGCCGCGCGAAAGCCAGAGATTGTCCTCCAGCCCGACCCGCACATTGCCGCCGGCGAGTACCGAGGCGGCCACAAAGGGCATCTCATTACGGCCGATGGAAAACGCCGACCAGTGCCAGTCGGGCGGAACATTGTTGACCATCGCCATGAAGGTGTTGAGGTCATCCGGCGCGCCCCAGGGAATGCCCATGCACAGCTGCACCAGCGCCGGGCTTTCCAGCACGCCCTCCTCGACCAGCTTGCGTGCCAGCCACAGATGGCCGGTGTCGAAGGCCTCGATTTCCGGGCGCACCCCCAGTTCGGTGATCATCCGCCCCATCGCCCGCAACATGCCGGGCGTGTTGGTCATGACGTAATCGGCTTCGGCGAAATTCATCGTGCCGCAATCGAGCGTGCAGATCTCCGGCAGGCAGTCCGCCACATGGGCGAGGCGCGCGCTGGCACCGATCATGTCCGTGCCCGCGCGCAGGGGCAGCGGCTCCTCGGGCGTGCCGAAGACCAGATCACCGCCCATGCCGGCGGTGAGATTGAGCACAACATCCGTCTCCGACGCGCGAATGCGCTCGGTCACCTCCCGGTAAAGCTCAGGTTTCCGCGACGGTGCGCCGGTCTCAGGATCGCGCACATGGCAATGCACCACGGCGGCGCCCGCCCGCGCCGCGACAATGGCGCTGTCGGCGATTTCCCGGGGGCTGCGCGGAACATGCGGGCTGCGGTCTTGCGTGCTTCCCGAGCCGGTCACGGCACAGGTGATGAAGACCTCCCGATTCATGTTCAGCGGCATCGCGTACTCCAGGTTGCTCGTGACGGTGCCCGGATGATACCCATGCGGGCAATCGTGATCCTGCAGTTTCGGAACCCATTCATGCCGAATTGGCTGAAGCCCCGCTCGCGCCCTCGCTCCGTCGGCGTTCTGCTGTTCGACGGCTTCTCGAACCATTGCCTTGCCAACGCCGTCGAACCCTTGCGCGCGGCCAACGGATTGGCCGGCACGCCGCTTTACGAATGGCGGTTCCTGACCCTTAACGGCGCCCCCGCCACCTCCTCCAGCGGGTTGCCGGTTTCGCCCTCTGGCCTGCTCTCCGACGACATCGGCGGCGACCTTCTGATGGTGATCTGCGGCTACGATCATCAGACCCACGCCACACCCGCCTGCTGCGATGCCTTGCGCGCCGCCGCCCATCGCTTCGACAAGCTTGCCGGCTTCGACACCGGAAGCTGGCTGCTGGCCGAGGCCGGTCTCCTGGAAGGGCGCAGTGCGACGGTCCACTGGCAGGAGCTGCAGAGCTTTGCCGAGCGCTTCACCGAGGTGCGGGTGCGCCGTCGGCGCTATGTGATGGACGGCGACCGGCTGAGCTGCGGCGGGGCGATGACCGCCTTCGACCTGATGGCCCGGCTGATCGGCGACCAGCACGGGGAGGCCTTGCGGCTGGAGGTCGCCTGGCTGTTGATGCACGAAACCGTGCCCTTGCGCGATGAAACCATCGGCAGCGTCGGCCGCAGCGAGGCCGTCCGCCAGGCGGTGGAGATCATGCGCGGCGCACTGGAAGCGCCGGTATCGGTGGAGGAGATCGCCGAAAGGGTCGGCCTGACCCGGCGCCGGCTTCAGGATCTGTTCAACGAGGAACTGGGCACCTCGCCAGCCCGGGTCTACCGGCGCATCCGCCTTCTCACCGCCCGCAACCTTGCCACCGACACCCGGCTGTCGATCGCTGAAATCGCCTTGCGCAGCGGCTATGCCGACCCAAGCGCCATGACCCGTGCCTTCACCGCCGAATTCGGAGAAACCCCGTCCGCCTTGCGCCGGGTGAGGCCTGACCGCAGCGTCAGGGCGACGGCTTAAGCCCCCGCCCCCCGGTGGCCCGGCGGGTTACAGCAGACACAGCCACGCAAGCCCCGCCGCGACCAATCCCGGCAACAGGTAAAACAGCACCACCCGGACCCAGTCGTTCAGCGGATAGGCCGGCCGGTCGAGCAGCCAGGACAGGCCGTTCTCGATGCAGTTGACCAGATAACCGCTGCGGTCGCGGCCGCGCACCGGCAGGCGCGGCAGGTTGCGCATCCACGGCATCATGTCGAGCAGCCGGTTCGAGCAGATCCGGTTCTCGGCGGGAAAATGCATGAAATAGGGCGCCGCGCCCGTCCGGCGGTGGCAAAGCAATCCCTCGCGGACCGCAAAGAGCCGGGTTTCCAGCCCCGCCTGACAGGCGGAGGTCGCGAAAATCTCCTGATCGTAATCGAGCGCCGCCCGGCCCGGATGCGCCAGGAACCAGGCGTGCAGCACGGTATGGGCGCAATCGACGGGAATGTCCGTGTCGAGTTCGCCCAGCATCCGGCGCAGCGCGCCAACCCGGCCGATCATCGCCCCGGCATTGAGAAACCGATACATGCCGCTCTTGCCGCCGGCCGGCGGATAGCGCCGGGAAACGCCCCAGCCGCCCGGCAACCGATAGGTGAACCCCGGCTCGCAGGCAAAGACGATCGGCGCGCCGAACCGTTCGAAACAGTCGGTCAGCCCGTCGGGATCGCGCAGCAACACCACATTGGCGGCATCGGTGAACAGCACGATCTCGTCGGCGCCGCGCGTGACCAGATGGTCCCGCAGGCGCATCAGCCGCTGGATCTGCCCTTGGACCGGCTCGCTGCGCCCCAGCACCAGAAGCCCCGCGCCAAACAGCGCGCAGGATGCCTCATAGCGGCTGAGGCCGGGGCTGGGCCGCGACGCCTGGGTGATGAAACTGGGGCGCGGCACGGCGCGCGCGCCCGCATGCTCAGTGCGGATGGTGCACCTCCCCGACAGCACTTCCGATACGAACGGGCCGCGAGGGCGGGGGCTTTAAGCCGCCGCCGGTCGCAGGTTGAGGATTTCACGTGCCTGTGCCGGCGTGGCGACGGGCCGCTCGTACTTCTCGCAAAGCGCCACCGCGCGCTGCACCAGCGCCGCGTTCGACGGGGCCAGCGTGTTCTTGTCGAGACGCACGTTGTCCTCAAGGCCGGTGCGGGTGTGACCGCCAGCGGCAATGCACCATTCATTGACCTCAAGCTGATGCCGCCCGACACCGGCCGCGCACCAGCTCGCCTCCGGCGCCAGCCGCTTGAGGGTGCGAATGTAGAAATCGAACACCTCCCGGTCCGCCGGCATCGCGTTCTTCACGCCCATCACGAACTGCACGTAGAGCTTGCCGGGAATGCGTCCGTCCCGGTTCAGCGCCACCGCCTGGAAGATATGCGACAGATCGAAAGCCTCGATCTCGGGCTTGACGTCGTAGCTCCGCATCTCGCCGGCCAGCCAGTCGACCAGATCAGGCGGATTCTCATAGACGCGGGTGGGGAAGTTGTTGGACCCGACCGACAGGGACGCCATGTCCGGCGCCAGCGACAGCATGCCGCCGCGCGTCTTGCCCGCGCCCGAACGCCCGCCGGTGGACAGCTGGATGATCATGCCGGGGCAATGGGTCTTCAGCCCCTCCACCAGCCGCGCGAAGCGCTCCGGATCGGAGGTCGGCGTGCCATCCTCCTCCCGCACGTGGCAATGGGCGATGCTGGCGCCGGCCTCGAAGGCCGCCTGGGTGCTCTCGATCTGCTCGGAAACGGTGATCGGCACCGCCGGATTGTCGGATTTCTGCGGAACGGATCCGGTGATGGCAACGCAGATGATACAGGGTTCGGACATGTCCGCCGGCCTCTTTTCTTCAAAGATCCCTCAAGGGCGAGACGCCCCGAAACGACAGCAGGCGCGAAGCGGCCGCCTGATCGGCAACGGCCCCTCCCCACGATGCACGCCAAATCTCTATCAGCTTCACTTGGCCACGGCAATTCCGACGTCTGCATGCAATGGGGTATTCATCACAATATCAGACAGTTACCTGAAGGAAATCGCAAATAACGTAACGTCAGAAAAACTCAAACCCGACCGCACACGGTCCAGCTTGCGCGCCTCCGGATCAGACCGTTTCCGCCGGCAACGCCTCGCCGCGCCGCCAGGTGGGCGCGTCCTCCAGGCACCGTTTCATCAGCTCGGGCAACTCCTCCACGGACACCGCCCGGCTGAACAGGAACCCTTGCGCGGTGCGGCATCCGGCCTTGCTGAGCAGGGTGAACTGTTCCTGGGTTTCCACCCCTTCCACCAGCACAGCAATCCGAAGCTGACGCGCCAGCGACACGATCGCCTCGATGATCGACAGGCTGTGCAGGTCGGTGTCGAGCGACTTGACGAAACTGCGGTCGATCTTCAGCTCGTCCCACTCGAACTTGCGCAGGTAGGAAAGGGCCGAATAGCCGGTGCCGAAATCGTCAAGGGCAATCGAGACGCCGATCTCGCGCAGCCGGCGCAGCGCCGAAACCGCCCGCTCCGTGTCGCTCATGACGACGCTTTCGGTCACTTCCAGCTTGAGCCGCGTGGCGGCGAGGCCGGTCTCGGACAGAACCGCGCGCACGGTCTCCACCATATCCTCGCGCACGAGCTGGGCGACCGACAGATTGACGGACACCGCCAGGCCATCGCCGAGCCGCACCGCGTCGCGGCAGGCCGATTCCAGCACGGTCCGCCCCACTTCGATGATCCGGCCAGACGCCTCGGCGATGGGAATGAACTCGGCCGGCGAGATCCAGCCCAGATCCGCATGATGCCAGCGCGCCAGCGCCTCGATGCCGGTGGTCCGGCCGGTCTGCATCTCGATTTGCGGCTGGTAGTAGGGCCGGATCTCCCCACGCGCGAGCGCGGCGGGAAAATCCGCCTCGATCTGCCTGCGGCGCATGATGGCCGCGCGCATGGACGGATCGTAGGTGTGCACTCGGCCCTTGCCTCGGGCCTTGGCATGTCCAAGAGCGAGATCCGCATCCCGCAGCAGCGCTTCGCGCGCATCCGGCCCACATTCCTCGCCAAGCGCAAGACCGATGGTCGCATTCACGACGACGTTGCCGCCAACGACCTCATGCGGCCTGCGCAGCACCGTAACCATATGCTGCGCCTTCTCCATTGCTTCGGCCTGTCCGCCCTCGACGGTCAGCAGCGCGATGAACTCGTCGCCGCCCACCCGCGAGACCAGATTGCCCTCGCCCCAGTCATCGACGATCCGCTGCAGCCGCCGCGCCACCGACACCAAAAGGTCGTCGCCGGCCGCATGGCCGAGCATGTCGTTGACGGCCTTGAAGCCATCGAGATCGATGGCGAGCACGGCGATCTGCCGCCCGTCCTGCGGCTGGCAGTCGGTCCGGGTAAGCGCCTGGGTGAAGGCCAGCCGGTTCGGCAAGCCGGTCAGCGAATCGTGTTGAGCCAGGAACTCGAACTTGCGGGCGTTGTTCTGCGCCTCCTCATGGGCGCGGCGGAGCGAGCGTGACTGGAACGTCGTGAACACCAGCAGCGCCGCGCCGACGCCGATCAGCGCCTCGACCAGCGTGTTCTGCAGGTGCTGCTTTTCGCGCAGGGTCTCGCGGATCTCTTCCGCCTCGGCGAGATTGGCCATATGCGCCTGACCGCCGATCCGGTCCATGATGGCCACGGCCTCATCCAGCGTTTCCTGGATTTCCGCCACGGCCTCGGGATCGGACAGGGTCTCGTATTCGTCGTCGAGTTCGTAGATTTCGTCCTTCAGCCGGATCAGCACGGCGCGCCGGTCTTTGGCTTCATTGACGAATTCGCCGAACCCGCCGGAGGTCCAGGTCTCCAGCCGGCCGAGCAGGATCTGGTAGCTGAGCGTCGCCCCTTGCGCATCGGCGGGCGAACGGGTGACGATGAAGCGCGCCAGCCGCTCCCGGGCCTGCAGCACGTCGATCCGGCCCGTGAAGGCGGTCACGGCGATATCGTAGCGCATGGACCGATCAACGGTCTCGCTCGACGTCGAGACCGTGTCCGAATGCACGACAATGGCGATGCCGAGCAGGCAGATGACACCGATCGCGATATGGCGGAACCAGTCGATCATGCCCGTGCGCGACATGGGAGACCTGCGCGGACCGACGCGCTCATTGCACGGTCATCCATCTGAGTTGCCAGATCGAGAGAGCGAAATAGGTCGCGCTCCTCAGCTCCGGATCGGAATCGAACGGGAAAATCACAAACAACGGCCCCTTGTCGCTGATCTCCATATACGCGCCATCGGCCTTGTAAGCGACGATTGGTTTATAACGCGCAAAGTCAAAGTCTCGATATTCCACATAGTAATTGTTGAGAGCCTTGGCGCTCACCAAATGGCCGCGCGCGCCGACGTGTTCCATCAGCACCGCCAGCGGTACACCCTCGAAGGTGACCGGCGCATCGTGCCACGGGGTCCAGGTGGTGAAGCTCTCCCGCTCCATGGCTTCCAGATCATCCAGCGTAAGCTGCCGGGGGTCCTCTCCGGCGATCTTCCCGTCGATGGTCAGAACCACGCCGTCGGCTCTTTGTCCAGCGGCAACACCGGACGCACTTGCCAGACACAGCAACACCGCCACCGCCGCAAGTGCACGCGAGCAATTTCCGGCCACGGCTTTCGCCCGGTCCCCTGGCCTCATCGACAGCTCCCCCTTCCGATACCAGTGTGCAATGGGCCCTGTTTTACCGAAGAATGTCGAGAAACCTTGAAGATTCTGCGCAGCCCGCCGAAAAAATCGGGCGCGCGCGGCGGAAACTTCCCTATCGGCACATCCGCAACACAATGGCAAGGTTGGCGATGGTTTCAGGCGCCGGTATCGGACCGGCTTCGCACCTTCTCGAAACACACCACCGTTGCGGCGGACAAGGCCGTGCTATAGGCAAATCCTTCGGCACAGAGGATCGAGAAGATCTCCAGTACCCCCTCCTGGCCGATGGTCTGCGGATGCAGCTCCACCACGATCTTGCGCAACCCGCCAAACCGCAGATGGCGCAGCAGATCGAGCTCCGCTCCCTCGATATCGGCAATCAGCACATTGATCCCGTTGTCCTCAATGAAGTGTGAGGCGTCGAGGGTCTCCACCGACACGACGGTATCCTCAGCGCGGCGGCGGCGGTCGATCCCGGACTGCCAGAACTCCCGGTGCACCACGAATTCCACCCGGCCCTCGCTCAGGGCCGCCGGATTGGCGACACAGACGCCGTTGATGACCTCGACCCCCTCGACCCCATTGTGCTGATGGGTCCGGCGAATATGCGGGATCAGCCGGGCATCGGCCTCCACCGCCGCGTAGAATGCCGGACGCACCGCCCGCATCACGCCGGCGGAGATGAAGCCGACACCGGCGCCAAGTTCCAGCACCCTGTCGGTCGGTTTGACGAACCGGGTCGCCACATTCAGCTCGCTGGTCTCGTAACGACCTTTCTCGATTTCCGAGACGATCCGGTCATTGGCGACAACCTGATCGACGCTCAGGTAGAGATCGCAAGTGCCATGCTTGATCATCTCATGCGACATGACCGAACCTCCCGTGAATGCATAGGATGCCTCCCGCCGGCCGGTCGGGGAACGCCGCACCCTGCCCATGGGTGATAGCCAACATGCCACGCAAGATGCAATCACAACATTTTCCGAACGGCCCCCTATCGCCTGGCGTGCAGTCGGGGCGCGAAAAGAAACGCGCGTTTCGATGGGAGCGAAACCGACAGGCCGTGCCTTCCCGATCCCGGGTCGCGCTCACGCTCACCCGGGAAGACGCGGAGAGTGGGGCGATGGCCGGAGCAGCGCAGCCCTTGCGCCATTTCTCGGCGTCATCCCGGCCCCCGAGCCGGGATCGGAGAGCCGAAAGACAAGCGTTTCCAATCTATTGGACTCGAGACCTCGGGCCACGCCGGCCCCGAATCTCCGCTTCGCTCCCTCCGGGAAGACGCCTTGGCCTGCGTCGGTGCCCCGGCGAATTACGCCGTTCGCGGCAGAGGCTCCAGACCGGAGAACGCGGCAATTGCGCCCAAGAAACGAGGCACCGCAGCGTCAAGGCTGCCGCTGTTGTCGATCTCGCGGATCGGTGCGACGGGCGGCACCGGAGCTGCCCGGGCCACCCGCGCGGCGATCTCCTCAGCGCTTTCCCGACCTCGCCCGGCCAACCGGGCGCCCAGCACCTCCGGCGTCGCCGTCACCGACAGGATGGCCAGGTTTTCAAAGCACTCCGCCATCTCCGGCAGGGCCCGGCGCGAGCCATTGACCACCGCAGGCCGCCCGGCATCGAGATGCGCCCGCAAGGCGGCCGGCAGGCCATAGGCCAGCCCATGAGCCCGCCAGGCCAGACAAAAGCCGCCGCCCGCCAGTGTTGCCTCGAACTCGGCGGCGCTCATCGGCAGATGATCTTCCGCATCTCCCGAGGCCGGGCGGGTGATCGCCCGGCGGACGAACAGCATCTCCGGCCGGCCGGCATAGGCCGCCCGGGCCGCTGCCAGCAGGCTGTCCTTGCCGACGCCGCTCGGACCGACGACGACGATCAGCGGTCCCGGCGCGCGGGCGTCAAGGGTTACCATCTGCCCCGCTCCGCTCACGCCACCCGCTCGCCCTGGCGCCAGACCCGGCGCACGATCGGAATGTGCTCTTCCACCCGCACCCGCACCAGATCGGCGTTCTTGCCGATGGCGATCTCGCCCCGGTCATCGAGACCGGCAGCGGCGGCCGGGTTGCGCGTCACCATGGCGACCGCCTGCGGCAGGCTGACTTCCTCCACCACATCGCCGAGAAAGAACGCCGCCTGGATCAGGCTGAAGGGAATATAGTCGGAGGAGAGAATGTCGAGCACGCCGGCGCTCGCCAGATCCCGTGCCGAGATATTGCCCGAATGCGACCCGCCGCGAACCACGTTCGGCGCGCCCATCAGCACCGCCATGCCCTTCTCGTGCGAGGCGCGGGCCGCCTCCATCGTGGTCGGGAACTCCGCCACCCGGGTTCCCAACTCCGCCGCCTCCTCCACATGCGCGATGGTGGCATCGTCGTGGCTGGCCAGCATGATGCCTTGCGCCCGCGCGCTTTCGGCCACCGCCATCCGGTTGGCCTCGGAGTAGCGCGCCGCCTGCGCCATGCGCCGCTCGCAGAAGTCGTTGAACTCCGCGTCGGACATCTTGTTCTTGCCCTTGTAGTAGATGGCATAGGCCTCCAGGCTGACGAACTGGCGCTGTCCCGGGGAATGATCCATCAGCGAGGCCAGCTTCACCCGGCGGTCTCCGGCAAAGGCCTCGAACCCCTCGATGCAATTGGGCGCGGACACCTCGCAGCGCAGGTGAATGAAATGATCCGCCCGCAACCGGCCACGCTCCACCCCGTTTTCGATGGCATCGGCCAGACGGCGCATGTCGGTGCTGGTCACCCCCGCCTCGTCGTCGAGCCCGACCCTCAGCGCGTCGAACACGGTGGTGATGCCGCTGGTGGCGATCTGCGCATCATGGGCACAGACAGCGGCGATCGGGTTCCAGAACACCTTCGGCCGCGGCGTGTAGTGGGTTTCCAGATGGTCGGTGTGCAGCTCCACCAGACCGGGGATCAGGTAGTCGCCCTCCATGTCCCGCGCCGAGGCGCAGGACGAGGCTCCCGTGTCGATCCCGGCGATCCGGCCATCCTTGAGATGCAGCGATCCATCGATCACCTGATCGCCAAGGACAATGCGGGCATTGGTGAAGATCGTTTCCATAATCGGTCTTTCAGGCAGGTATCGGACGAACAGCGCCCGTCAGGGGAGCAAGGTGAAGACAGGTGAAGGGCGCACCGGGCTCAGACTCCCGAAACAGCGCCAGATGATCGATGACAAGATCGGCCGCGAGCGCCTGGGCAAAATGCATGCGGAGCGCAGCCAGGGTTTCTTCGGTCGCCGGCGCATCGAGCCGCCCGGTCAAGGTCATGTGGAAGCGGAAGGCCTCGAAGACATAAGGGTAGCCCCAGTCGTCGAGGTGGCGCAGTTGCACCGCATCCAGCCGCTCCGGCCGGCGTCGCGCCCGCTCCGCCGGGGTCATCCTTGCGCGGAACCGGTCGAAACCGCGCACCACCGCGCCGGCGAAGCCATTGAGCGCGGCGGCATCGCCCGCCGGCGTCAGCGCCAGAAACCCATCGAGCGCGGAAAGCCGCAAGGAGAGCGGCAACCGGGGCGTCTTGGCCGCGAAATCGTCGAGCGCGGCAATCAGGTCCGCTTCGCTAGTGCCCTCCGCCAGGCGGAACGGCGCCTTCAGCGTGCCGTGAAATCCGTAGCGCGCCGGTTCAGTCACCCGCTCGGTCCGTGCCGCCGGCGTCAGACCACCGATCTCCAGCGGCGTCACGTTCCGGCCAAAGGCACTGCGGCCGAGCCACTCCTCGGCGCGCAGGACCAGCGGATGCTCGGCGGGCGGGGTGAAATAGAGGGCGTAGCGCATGATTATCCGTATCGGTTCGTTTCTCGTTCCCGCCCCCACCCACCACGAGGGCGGCGGGGAACAGGCCGTTTCGCTCAAGGCGCTAGGCAAACCGGAGGCGGGGCAAGATCCCGCTACCGTAGAGCCCTTTCATGACAGCCGGAATTCGGTTTCATGACCGTTTTCCGACAGCCCGTCCGCTGTGCCGGACGTCAGGCCGGCACAGCGCCTTCATGGCGAGCAAGGAAGGTTTCCGCGTCGCATGTGCGGAAATCCTCCAGCGCCGCGCCCAACCGGTCATGGTCCCAGTCCCACCAGGCGAGCCGGGCCATCCGCCGGGCGATCTCGGCGGGAAAGCGCTCGCGGATCACCTTGGCCGGCACCCCGCCGACGATGGTGTAGGGGGCGACATCGCGGCTGACGACCGCGCCGGCGCCGATTGCCGCGCCATCGCCAATGGTGACGCCCGGCAGAACGGTGGCACCGTGACCGATCCACACATCATTGCCGATCACCACCCGGTTTTCCCGCCGCCAAGCGAAGACCGTCGCGTCCTGATCCGCACCCGGCCAGTAGTCATTCGCCCGATAGGTGAAATGATGCAAGGTTGCACGTTCCAGCGGGTGATTTGGTGCATTAATGCGCACGCTTGCAGCGATATTGACGAATTTGCCGATCGTCGCGCACCAGATGGTGGTGTCCCACATCGCGTAGGAGTAATCGCCGAACTCGGTCTCGCTGATGCGCGCGCGCTCGGCGATCTCGGTGTAGCGGCCAAGGCGGCTGTCCCGGACCTCGGCCGTTTCATGTACCAGCGGCTCGGCGGAAAGGCGCGTCGTCGCCGGAGCGGCTGTGGTCATGCCCGTCACGATATCCCCCTGTCCCTAGGCCGCAGCGGCGGCGAACTGGCGCATGTCGATGATCCGGTCGGCGACCGCATCGCGCACATCCTCATCGTGGAAAATGCCGATCTGGGCAACGCCGGCGGCCTTCTTCTCCGCGATCATCGCCATGACGATTTCCCGGTTGAGGGCATCGAGCGAAGCGGTCGGCTCATCGAGCAACAACACCGGATGATCGGTGATAAACCCGCGCGCGATGTTGATCCGCTGCTGCTCGCCACCGGAAAAGGTTGCCGGCGGCAACGACCACAGCCGCTCCGGCACATTGAGCCGCGCCATCAGCACACGTGCCCGCTCCCGCGCTTCCTCCGAATCCGTCCCGCGCGCGATCAACGGCTCAGCCACCAGATCGAGCGCACTGACCCGGGGCACCGTTCTCAGGAACTGGCTGACATAGCCGATGGTGTCCCGCCGCATGGCGATCACCTGGCGCGGATCGGCGCTGACGAGATCGACCATCTCGCCATGATGGCGGACCCAAATCGCCCCGCCGCCGGCGGCATAATTGCCGTAAAGCATTTTCATCACGGAGCTTTTGCCCGCGCCGGACGGTCCGCCGAGAACGACGCATTCGCCCTTGGCAACGCTGAAGGTGACGTTCTCCACCACCGGCAGTTCGATCCCGCCCTGAAGATGCATGGTGAAGCGCTTTGCCAGCGCCTCGACGGAAACGGCGACGGGCGCCGCCTGTTGTGCCTGTGCGGTCATGATCACACCTGAAGGATCGAGGAAACGAGAAGCTGGGTGTAGGGCGCCTGCGGATCGTCGAGCACCCGGTCGGTCAACCCGGCCTCGATGACGGCCCCGTCCTTCATCACGATCATCCGGTGCGACAACAGCCGGGCCACCGCCAGATCATGGGTCACGACAATCGCCGCCAGCCCCAGATCGGCAACGAGACCGCGCACGAGATCGAGCAGCCGCGCCTGTACCGACACATCGAGGCCGCCGGTCGGCTCGTCCATGAAGACAAGGCGCGGACCGGTGACGAGGTTCCGGGCGATCTGCAGCCGCTGGCGCATGCCGCCGGAGAAATCGCGCGGCCGGTCGTCGATCCGGTCCTCGGCGATTTCCACCCGCTCCAGCCAATTCGCCGCCGTACCGCGAATGTTGCCGTAGTGGCGCTGGCCGACCGCCATCAACCGTTCGCCCACATTGGCGCCGGCCGAAACGCTCATGCGCAGGCCATCGGCCGGGTTCTGATGCACGAAGCCCCAGTCGGTGCGCATCAGCAGACGCCGTTCTGCCTCGCTCATCTCGTAGAGATCGCGCTCCTGCCCGTCGCGCAGACGATAGCGCACCGCGCCCGTTGTCGGCTCCAACCGGGTGGAGATGCAGTTGAGCAAGGTGGTCTTGCCCGATCCGGATTCGCCGACGATTGCCAGAACCTCGCCCGGCCACACATCGAAACTCACATCGCGGCAACCAACCCGGTCGCCATAGCGCTTGCCCAGCCCGCGCACGGACAGAAGCGGCTGATCATCCTCACGCGGTCCGCTCATTGCGCCGCCTCCGTCGTTGCATAGGCTTCCTCGGCGGCCAGGTGGCCACGGTGACCGGCGGCCCGCCGCTCTTCGCAGTGATCGGTGTCGGAACAGACGAACATGCGCCCGCCCTTGTCATCGAGGATCACCTCATCGAGATAGACATCCCGCGCCGCACAGAGCGCGCAAGGCTCCTCGAACCGCTGCACCTCGAAGGGATGATCCTCGAAATCGAGGCTGACGACCCGCGTGTAGGGCGGGATCGCGTAGATCCGCTTTTCCCGACCGGCACCGAAGAGCTGCAACGCCTCGCACATATCCATCTTCGGATTGTCGAATTTCGGCGTCGGCGAGGGATCCATCACATAGCGATCATCGACCAGCACCGGATAGGCATAGGTGGTGGCGATATGGCCGTGCCGGGCGATATCCTCGTAAAGCTTCACATGCATGAGGCCGTATTCCTCCAGCGCATGCATCTTGCGGGTCTCGGTCTCGCGCGGCTCCAGAAAGCGCAGGGGCTCGGGGATCGGCACCTGATAGACCAGCACCTGGGAAGCGGTCAGCGGCTCCTCGGGAATACGATGGCGGGTCTGGATCACGCTCGCCTCACGGGTGCGCGTCGTCACTGCCACGTCGGCGACCTTCTGGAAGAAGGCGCGGATCGACACCGCGTTGGTGGTGTCGTCGGCGCCCTGGTCGATCACCTTCAGCGTGTCGTCACGACCGATGATCGAAGCGGTCACCTGCACCCCGCCCGTGCCCCAGCCATAGGGCATCGGCATCTCGCGGCTGGCGAAAGGCACCTGATAGCCGGGAATGGCGATGCCCTTGAGGATCGCCCGGCGGATCATCCGCTTGGTCTGCTCATCGAGATAGGCGAAGTTGTAGGCGGCCATGCCGCCGGCGATGTCCTGTGCCTGTCCGGTCATTCCGCCGCCTCCCGGCTTGCGTTGTCTGTCTCAAGGTCTGCCGCCTCGCGCGCCTCGAACTCACCGCGCATCCGCCGGACCAGATCCAGTTCCGCCTGGAAATCGACGTAATGCGGCAGTTTCAGATGCTCCACGAAGCCGGTGGCCTGCACATTGTCCGAATGGGAGATGACGAACTCCTCGTCCTGCGCCGGCGCCAACCGGTCCTCGCCGAACTCATCCGCCCGCAGGGCGCGGTCCACCAGCGCCATCGACATGGCCTTGCGCTCGGACTGACCGAAGACAAGCCCGTAGCCCCGGGTGAACTGCGGCGGCGCCTTGGCCGATCCGGCGAACTGGGTGACCATCTGGCATTCGGTCACCTTGATGGTGCCAAGCGAGACGGCAAAGCCCAGCTCCGGCACATCCAGCTCCACCTCGACCTCGCCCATGCGGATCTCGCCGACGAAGGGATGAGTGCGGCCATAGCCGCGCTGGGTGGAATAGCCAAGCGACAGCAGGAAGCCCTCGTCGCCGCGCGCCAGCGCCTGCAGGCGTTGATCCCGCTGCATCGGAAACTCCAGCGGCTCGCGCGTCAGATCGCCACTCGGCTCTTCCGGCAGGGGCGTGTCCCCGGCCGCACCCCGGGAGCTTTCGATGATGTCCTCATGGGCGAGAATATCGGTGACCCGCATCAGGGGATCGCCGTCGGTCTCACTGACCAGCGCCGCATCAACCTCACCGTCGCCGGCAAGCTCCGGATCGAGCAGCCGATGGGTGTAGTCGAAGGTCGGGCCGAGCACCTGGCCGCCGGGCAGGTCCTTGAAAGTCGCCGACACCCGCCGCTCGGCCACCATCTCACCGGTTTCCACCGGCAGGGAGGCACCGAAACGCGGCAGCGTGGTGCGGTAGGCGCGAAGCAGGAAGATCGCCTCGATCATGTCGCCGCGCGCCTGCTTGACCGCCAACGCGGCCAGATGCGGCGCGTAGAGCGAGGCTTCGGCCATCACCCGGTCGACGGCCAGCGACAACTGCCCGACCAACTGATCCAGCGTGATCGACGGCAGGTCGCGATTGCCGCGCCGGCGATCGCCCAGAAGCCTGTGCGCATTGGCGATGGCGGCCTCGCCGCCCTTGACTGCCACATACATTATTCAGCCCCCTCATCGGTTGACATGCCGGCCGATGCGGCGGTGACACGGGTGGTGCGCGGCAGGGCGCAGACCTTCAAGCCTGCCACCAGCAGAAGATCGCCGCCGCGCGGGAACAGCGCGCGGTTTTCCGCCCGCTCGGCGACAAAGCCCTCCGGCAGGCCGACGGCCGCCAGCGTTTCGCGGGAGCGGATGCCCGGCCCCTCAAGATGAAGCGGCGCGCCGCCCGTCAGCGCCTCGACCGCCAGCAGCAGCGTGGTGGAGCGGTCTGGATATTCCTGGGTGCCGGAATTGAAGGCCGTCAGCGGCGGACACTCGGCGCCGGCCGGGGCAAAGGCAAAAGCGCTTTGCGCGGGTTCCACCACCAGCGGACAGGCGCAATGGAACGCCAGCCAGCCGCGCACCTCCGGCGTGTCATAGACCGACGCGAGCCACACCGGCGTATCCGGATCGCACAGGGTCAGGGCGATCGCCGCAAGCCCCTCCGGCAAGGGTGCAGGCGGAGCCAGCGAGCCGGGCAGATCGCACAGGCTGCCGGGACGCGCCATGGCATCCATCAGCGCACGAAACGCAACCTGCGCCTCGATCACCGGATCGGCGAACCCGCCCTCGACACAGACAGCGGACATGCTTGCAGCGGATTGAGCAGCGTGGGTCATCAGTCATCTCCCCGCACCATCGTGAAGAACTCGACCTTGGTCGCGGCCGCCTCGCGCTTGACCTGCGACACCTCGGCGGCCCGCGCCGCCATCAGCGGATCGCGCACCAGCGTCTCGATCTCGGACCGCAAGTCTCCTTGCACCCAGGCCGCCGCCAGCCGCGCCGACAGGCTGGCCTTCGCCCGGTCCTGACCGAGCGCATAGGCATGACCGACCGATCCGTCCGCCAGCCGAACGCTGGCGCGGGTCACCGCCGCCTCGCCAAGATTGAAGGGGGCACCGTCACCGCCGATGCGCCCGCGCACCATGACAAGCCCTGTCTCGGGCCCGCGCACCGGCACCGCCTCGGGCAAGTCCCCGAGCACCTCGACACAGGCCTCGATATCGGCGCGCGGCGCCGCGGCAAGCACATCCATCAACAGTTTCAAGTCACCACCCGGCGCATCCGCCGGCGCGGCCGCGTCCATCCGCTCCGTCATCTTGAAAATCCCCGCATCGCGCGCACCCCATCATCCGGATCAGCACCGATGGCGCTTCGCTCCTTGAAGCCAACCCCTTCAGCGCTGCGCTCACCTCTTATTTGTCTAGTTCTATAGACAACCAACATTGCGATAATGTAGTCTCTCCATGTGACACTGTCATGACCTTTCGTGACATGACGGTCGCCGATCGGCGATCTGATCGCCAGTGGAGAGAAGACCCATCCATGAGCAGCCTTCATGAGCAGCCTTGAACGACGCACCGGCATCGCGCTCTGGCGCCAGATCGCCGACGACATTCGCGCGGCGATTGGCAACGGTGCCTATGAGGACACCGGGAAATTGCCGACGGAAGCGGCCCTGGCCACCCAGTTCGGCGTCAACCGGCACACGGTGCGTGCCGCCCTTGCCGCCCTTGCCCGTGACGGCATGATCGACACGACGCAAGGGCGCGGCAGCTTCGTCGTCGCCCGCAAGCGCCTGAGCTATCCCATCGGGCCGCGCACCCGGTTTTCCGCCGGGCTGGAGGGACAGGTCGCGCGCACCCGCTCTCGGGCGCTGGAAAGCCGGATCGAACCGGCATCCGCGCCGGTTGCCGAGGCTCTCCACCTTGCGCCGGAAGCCCCGGTCCTGCGGCTGGACATGCTCGGCGAGGCCGATGACACCCCGCTCTCCCGGGCAACCCACTGGTTCGAGGCGTCCCGCTTCGCGCACCTGCCCGACCACTACCGGGCGTTTGGCTCGATCACCCGGGCACTGGCGGCCTGCGGGGTCGAGGATTACGTGCGGCTGTTCACCGACATCACCGCGGCTCCGGCCAGCGCCGCCGACCGGCAGGACCTCGACCTGCAACCCGGCGCGGTCGTTCTGCTGACCCTTTCGGTCAACGGCGAGGTTGGCGGAGGGCCGGTCCAGTACAGCCGCAGCCGCTTTTCCGCCGACAGGGTTACACTCTCTGTCAGAATGCCCGGCGGGCTGTAACCTTGCCCCTCGCCGCCAGCGACCTCGGGCCCTATTTCGCCGCAAAGACGCGGTTGTATGCACGATGTCATCTGATACGTATAGGATCGTGCTATGCTTGAGGTTGCAGCGGAAACAGGCCAGGGAACGCTGACCGTCGGGTTTGCCGGTTTGTTAACCAATGGCTATCCGTGACCAGGTAAGCTGCCACGATGAGTATATTGGTTCCTCGCGCAAGAACGGGCCACCATGTCTGACAAAGCCGACGCATCGCTCCCGGTTGCCAATGCGACCGCCGAGAGCCTGCCCCAGAAGCCCAAGAAGGCTCCTGTCATTCCGCTGCGGATCGAGCGTGCGGCTGCGGCTCTCGTCAAGACGACGGAAACGGGCCTTCGCCCGCGTGAAGTGCGGCGCCTGCTGCTGAAGCTGTCTTTCGTCCTTTGCGTGATCCTGCCCACCCTGTTCGGCGGCATCTATTTCGCCTTCATCGCCTCCGATCGCTATGCGGCCAGCGCCGGCTTTTCCGTTCGCAGCATGGACAGTTCCGCCGTCGGCGGCGATGTCCTCGGCGCGCTGACCGGCCTGTCCAGTGTCGGTTCCACAACCACCGATTCCTACATCCTGCTGGAGTACCTGAAGAGCCGGGAGCTGTTGGAAGCACTGCGCAAGGATGTCGATTTTCAGGCGGCCTATGGCAGCGACAGGATCGATTTCCTGTACCGGCTGGATCCCACCCTGCCGATCGAGGACCTGGTCGATTACTGGGACTGGATGATTACCACCTCCTACGACAACGCCTCCTCGATCATGACCTTCGAGGTGCAGGCCTTCACGCCGGAGGACGCGCAGAAGATCGCCGCGTTGATCGTCAAGCACAGCCAGAACCTGATCAACAAGCTGTCGGAACAGGCCCGCAAGGACGCGGTCCAGTTCGCCAAGCGTGAGGTGGCCTCCGCCGAATTGCGGTTGAAGATCCTGCGCGACGAGATGCAGCGCTTCCGATCCTCCTCCCATGCGGTCGACCCGACCGCCACCGCCGCGGCCCAGGTGGAGTTGGTTACCGGCATCGAGCGCCAGTTGATCGAGCTCAGGGCACGGATGATCAGCTTGCGCACCTCACTCGATGAGACCTCCCCCTCGGTGCAGCAACTCAGCCGGCAGATCGCGGCCCTGGAAAACCAGCTGCAGCGCAAGCAGCAGGAAGTCGGCGGCGCCCCCGCCGATGCCAACACCTCCAATCCGAACCTGTCCGCCCTGCTGGCCGATTACGAGAAACTCAAGGTCGATCAGGAATTCGCGCAGCAAGCCTATGCCGCAACCCTTGCCTCGCTTGAACGCGCCCGGGCCGAGGCCGACCGCCAGCAGCGCTTCCTCGCCGTGTTCCGCGCCCCCAGCCTGCCGCAAGACTCGCTTTACCCCGAGCGGATCCTCAACACGGTGCTGATCTTCGTCGTCGCGCTGCTCCTGTGGAGCATCGGCACGCTGATCGTCTATTCGGTTCGCGACCACATGCGTTAGGAACGGTCCCATGTGGTCGATAACCTCCACGCGAAAATCCGACAACCTGCTGCGGATGCAGGCTCGGGTGATCGGTGCGCTGATTCTTCGCGAAACCCGCGTCACCTTCGGCAAGGCGCAGATGGGCTATCTGTGGGCGGTGTTCGAACCGGTACTCGGCACCGCCGCGCTGACGGCGATCTTTTCCATCGTCACGCGGCACCCGCCGCTCGGCACCAGTTTCGCCCTGTTCTTCGCCACCGGCGTCCTGACCTTCCAGATCTACCAGAGACTGAGCACCTCGCTGATGGCCGTGTTCGAGGCGAACCGCGGGCTGATGGCCTATCCCCTGGTCAAGGAACTCGATGTCGTCTTCGCCCGCTTCCTTTTGATCGTCGCCACCTATCTGTTCGTTTTCGTGGTGTTCTTCGGCGGGCTGATCATGTTCGATCTTGCCGACTATCCCGCCCGTCTCGACCAGGTTTTGCTGGCGCTGCTGGCCACCGCGCTCATCGGCCTTGGCGCCGGCCTGATCAATGCGGTGATCATGCTGCTCTGGCCGACCTGGAAACATCTTCACGGCATCATCAGCCGGCCGCTGTTCTTCATCTCCGGGGTGTTTTTCATCCCCTCGGCCTTTCCGCCGAATATCCGCTACATCCTGTCCTGGAACCCGCTGATGCACTGCATCGACTGGTTCCGCAGCGGCTACTATCACAGCTATGACAGCCCGACCCTCGATATCGGCTACCTGTTGATGTACACCCTGGTGCTGCTGCTCATCGCCTTCGGCAGCGAGCGCGTTTATCGCAAGTACCAGAAGTAGACCGCCCGGCTGGTGCAGCCCAAACACTGTCTGTCGCCCATGATCGAATTCGAGAACGTACGCAAGACCTACCGCCTCAGCGGCGTTGAGAAGGTCATTCTCAACGACTTGTCCTTCGCGTTCCCGGCAAAGACGAATGTCGCCATTCTCGGCCACAACGGCGCCGGCAAGTCCACCATCATGCGGCTGATCGCCGGTGCGGAACTGCCCGATCGGGGCCGGATCCATCGCAAGGCGCGGGTGTCATGGCCTCTGGGGTTCACCGGCGGCTTCGGCGGCGACATGACCGGACTGGAAAACGCCCGCTTCGTCGCCCGCATGTACGGCGAGGATTCCGAAGCGGTGGTCGCCTTCGTCGAGGAGTTTTCCGAGCTTGGCCCGTCCATGCGCCTGCCAATTCGCACCTACTCCAGCGGTATGCGCGCGCGTCTGGCCTTCGGTGTCAGCATGGCCATCGACTTCGATTACTACCTGATCGACGAGATCACCGCCGTCGGCGATACCCGCTTCAAGAAAAAATGCGATGCGGTGTTCGAGACCAAGCTGGAAAAAGCGAACATCATCATGATCTCGCACAGCATCCCGACCATCCGCAAATTCTGCGAGAGCGCTTGCCTTTTGGACAAGGGCGAGTTGAGCTACTTCGAGAATGTGGAAGACGCCATCGACCGGCACGAGCACAATCAGTCGCAGTAGGGGCAGGCCCATAAATGAGATCGAAATGGTTTGACGCGGATTGCTCCTGATCAAGCCTCAGCGATGACCGTCTCCCCCCGCACCTCGGCCGGCCGCATGTCGGTCCAGATCTTGCCGATGGCCGCAAGGCAGGTCTCGCGCGGTCCTCGCGTCCCTTCTTCGCTCCACCCTTGTGGGCAGACCCGGTTTGCCGGCCAGAGCGAATACTGACCGCTGTCATTGCGCACCACCTTGAACTGGGTCACGTCGTCGAACATGTCTGCTCCCCCCTGTTGTCTTCCCCGCAAGCGACGATATCGTCGATCACCGCCCCGGCGTGTCTGGCGAGATAGCCATGGTCACCGGGAAACAGCCGCTGCCGAAACCCGCCGGCCGTGACAGACCGCCAACCGCCCAGCATGATCGCCGGCACGCCCATGTCTCCCATGGCGCCATAAACGGTGATTGGCGTCTTCAGCGGCCGCTGGTGCCGATGGGTGTAATTGGCGCAGGCCTCCAGATCCGCCCTTATGGTCGGCAGCATCAGCTCGATCAGCTCCGGCGGCGCCGGCCGGCCATTCACGGAAGCGAAATACCGCGCCACATCCGCCGGCCGCCGGAACCGTGGCTGCGGCCGGCGCGGCCATCCCGGCGGACGATGGGCGGAAACAAGCAGGGCGCGCGGCCTGCGCCCGCCCGCTCCTTCCAGGAGCCGGGTCACCTCATAGGCAACCAGCGCCCCCATGCTGTGGCCGAACAGCGAAAACGCGGCCTCCGAAGGCAGGACAGCCAGCGCCGCTCTCACTTCCTCCGCCATCGCGGAGATTGAGTGGAGCGGCGGCTCGGAAAAGCGCCCCTGCCGGCCGGGAAGTTCCGGGGTCATGATGCGCAGCCGCTCGCCCGCCGCCGCCTGCCACCCTCGAAAATAGGCGCTGCTCGCCCCCGCCGGCGGCAGGCAGACGAGCGTATGCACAGCCCCTTTGTTCATCGCGCCGCCGCGCTCCCGGGCGAGGTCGATGCCGGCTCGGCCTCACGCGCATCCACCGACAGGGCGGCTGCGAGCCCGGCGATGGTCGGCGTCTCGAAGATCTGTCGCAGCGCAATGCCGCCGCCAAGCCGGTCGTTCAGCCGGGTGATGACCTGGGCGGCGAGCAGCGACTGCCCGCCAAGCTCGAAGAAGTTGTCGTGAACGCCAAGCCCTTCCAGGTCCAATACCTCCTGCCAGATCGCCGCGACCTCCCGTTCCGCCTCGCTGCGCGGCAAGGTGACATCCCGGGGCGCAAGCGCCTGCCGCCTCGGTTCGGGCAGCCCCATCCGGTCGATCTTGCCCGTTGCCGTGCGGGGGATTTCGTCTATCGGAATGAACGCACGCGGGATCATGAAATCGGGCAGGAGCCCGCGCAGATGCGCGGCCAGGTCCTGCGCCTGCGGCTCCGCTCCCGCCACCGGCTGCACATAGGCGGCAAGCTCGGGCATCCCCTCGTTGAAGGCATGAGGCACCACGACCGCCTGCAGCACCGCCGGATGCTGCGTCAATGCCTGCTCGACCTCGCCGGGCTCGATCCGGTAGCCCCGGATCTTCAATTGCCCGTCGCGGCGCCCGACGAAATGGAACATCCCGTCATGGCGCAGGCGCACCGTATCGCCGGTGGCGTAAAGCCGTCCGCCCGGCCGCTCGCCGAACGGATCGGGCAGGAACACCTCCGCCGTGCGCTCCGGATCATTGAGATAGCCAAGCGCCAGCGTGTCGCCGCCCACGAACAATTCGCCGTCACACCCCGCCGGCACCCGCTCCAGACGATCATCCAGAACGTGCAGTTCCGCGCCCGCCACCGGACGGCCGATCGGCGGCACCTCGGGCCAGAGCTGCGGATCGCCCGTGAGCTCGAAGGCGGTGACCACATGGGTTTCCGACGGCCCATATTGATTGACCAGCCGCGCGTGCCCCAGCGTCTGGAACAACGCCCGGATCTCCGGCGTTATCACCAGCCGCTCGCCGGCGGTCACCACCTCCCGCAGGGCCAGCCCCGCATGGCCCCGCTCCGCCGAGACCCGGGCGAGCTGCTGTAGCGCCACGTAGGGCAGGAACAGACGCTCGATGCCTTCGCCGGCAAGCACATCGTGCCACAGGCCGATATTCTCAAGCTGTCCCGGCGCCGCGACGACCAGCGTTCCGCCGGAACACCAGACGCTCAGCATCTCCTGCAAGGCGACATCGAAGCCGGGCGCGGAAAACTGAAGACTGCGCAATCCCGGGGCAAAACCCTCCTGGCCGATCTGCCAACTGATCAACCCATCAAGCACCCGGCGCGGCACCAATACCCCCTTGGGCGTGCCGGTCGAGCCGGAGGTGTAGACCAGATAGCCATGCGCCCCGGCTGGCGGCGTCTGCAACGGCGCAGCATCTGAGGCGCCGCTTTCCCCGGCTTCCTCCAACACGCCGGCGGACACCACCCGCGCGCCCTCCGGCGTTAGATCCAGTTCCTCTGTCTCCGCGATGATCACCTTCGGCCGGGCGTCGGCCATGAGAAACGCGCGCCGGGCCTGCGGCAGGTCCGGCAGGATGTGCAGATAGGTGCCGCCCGCCTTGAGGATGGCGGCGAAGGCCAGGGCCTGCGACCAGCCGCGCGGCAGATGCACCGCCACCACATCGCCAAGCATGACGCCCGCCGCGACCAGCGCCCGCGCCATGCCATCGGTCAGCGCCTGAAACGCGGACTGGCTGAGGCCCCGCTCGCCCTCGACCAGCGCCAACTGGTCGGGGAAGCGCGCCGCGGCCTGTGCCAGCAACGCCAGCACGGTGGCCTTGCCCGCCGCCTCCCCGCGCCCGGCCGAAGCCAGCCGAGCCAGCTCCGCATCGCTCGACAGGCGCGCCCGGCCGGCAATCTCCTCCGGATCGAAGGCCAGTTCCTCCAGCAGCGTGTGGAACTGATCGGCAAAGCCCGACACCGTCTCCCGGTCGAACAGGTCCGAGGCGTATTCGAACACCGCCGTCGCCCCGTCGGGCATTTCGTTGATGAACAGGGTCAGGTCGAATTTCGCCGTGGTCACCGCCACATTCGGCCCGCCTGCCTCATCGACGGTGACCTCCTGCAACCCCTTCTGATGCGAGAACATCACCTGAAAGATCGGCGGCGCACTGAGCTGGCGCGGCGGGTTGATCACCTCCACCAGCTTCTCGAACGGCAGATCCTTGTGCTGGAAGCCATCGAGCGCCGTGCCCTTCACCCGCTCGATCAGCTCCAGGAAGGTCGGTGCGCCGGCGCAATCGATGGTCAACGGCAAGGTGTTGGTGAAAAGGCCGATCAACGGCTCCACCTCCGACCGGTCCCGATGGGACACCGGCGTGCCGATCACCACCTTGTCCTGATGGGCCAATCGGCTGAGGAGCGCGGCAAAGGCGGCGAGATACACCATGAAGGTGGTGGCTCCCAGCTCCGTGCCGATCTCCGCCAGCCCCGCATGCAGCTCCGGATCGATCCGGAACCCGACCACCTTGCCTTCCGCATCCCGCCGGGCCGAGCGCGGCCGGTCGAGCGGCAGGTCGATCAGGCTGGGGGCGCTCTCCAGCGTGCCGCGCCAGAAGGCGACCAGCGCCGACAACCGGTCGCCGCTGAGGCGCTCACGCTGCCAGACGGCGAAATCGCCATACTGGATATCGAGCGCCGGCAGGTCCGGTTTGCGCCGTTCAAGCAGCGCCAGATAGGAATGATGAACCTCCCGCTGCAGCACGCCGGTCGACCAGGCATCGCAGATCGCATGATGGATCGGCAGGATGAGAAAGCCGGAACCATCCGCGAACACCGCCAGCGCGGCGCGGATCAACGGCCCCGTCTCCAGATCGAACGGCTGTTTCGCCACCCGCGCGATCAGCTCGGCCACCGGCCCTTGCTGCGGAGACGCCCCCGCCTGAGCCTCCGGCAGCTCAAACACATCGAGGGTGAGGCGCAGCCGATCGCGGATCTTCTGCACCGGCGCGCCGGCTTCAAGGCGAAATACAGTGCGCAGGATCTCATGCCGGGCAATCACCCCGTTGACGGCACGCTCCAGCAGGCGCACATCGACCGGCGCCGCCACCGGCAGCCCCACGAGCCCGTTATAGGCATCGCTGCTGGGCGAAAACCGGTCGAGGAACCACAGCCGCTCCTGAGCAAATGACAGGGGAACCGGCACGCCGGCGGGCCGCTTGCCGATCCGCTCGAACGCGCTGGCCTGGCGCTCGGCCGCAGGCGCGGCGACGGGCGAAGCGTCCGGCGCTGCGATCCCCTCCGCCGGCGCATCCGGTCTCATCTCGGACGCCGGACCGCCGCCGGGCTCGACGCCCAGCGCTGCCAGCTTTTCGTCCACGCCCTCCACCGTCTCCTCCAGCGCCTGGCAGAAGGCGCGGATCGTCGGTGCATCGAACATCAGCCGGATCGGCACATCCGCCTCAAGCTGCTCGCTGATACGGGACGTCACCTGGGTGACAAGCAGCGAATGGCCGCCCAGTTCGAAGAAATTATCGGTGACACCGAAGGTATCCGTGCCCAGAACCATGCTCCAGATCCAGTGCGTCAGCGCCTCCAGCCGGGTTTCTGCCGGAACGCTGCGCGAGCGGGCAATGGCCGCCTCCAGCATCTCCTCCGCATCGGGCAGGCGCTTGCGGTCGACCTTGCCGGCGGGCGTCAGCGGCATGTCCGGGATCAGGATCAGTTGCGCCGGGATCATGTAGTCGGGCAGCAACTGGCGTGCACGGGTGAGGATGCTGTCTTCCGCCACCGGCTCGGCGGCAACCGCGTAGCAGACGATGCGCTTCTCGCCATTGCGTCCGGTGATGCACAGCACCGCCGCATCGCGAATTCGGCTGTCCTCCTTGATCACCTCCTCCACTTCCGAGGGCTCGATGCGGAAGCCGCGCAACTCGATCTGATCGTCCACCCGGCCGAGATAATCCACCTCGCCATTGGCCAGCACCCGGGCCAGATCGCCGGTGCGATAAAGCCGCGCCCCGCTGTGGCCGCTGAGGAAATCGGGCAGGAACCGCTCCGCCGTCAGATCCGGCCGGCCCATGTAGCCGCGCCCAACGCCGGCGCCGCCGATCAGCAATTCGCCCAGCACCCCGATCGGGCAGGGCTCCCCGTTCGCATCCACCACATAGTGCCGGTAATTGGGCAGCGGCCGGCCAATGGTCGGCCGCCCGGCGCCGGGCGTGCACACATGCATGGTGGTGCCGACGGTGGTCTCGGTCGGGCCATAGGCATTGTAGAACACCCGGTCCGCACCCCACTTCTCCACCACGCTTTCCGGCAGCGCCGCCCCGCCGGAGACGGCACAGCGCAAATGCGGCAAGGGCCGGTGGCGCAGGCTGCTCCACAGCGAGGGCGGCAGGGTGACGGCGGTGATCCGCTCCCTCTCGAACAGATCGAGAAGCTCTTCGCCCGCCGGAAGCTGCGCGCGCGGCGCCAGCACCAGCGCGGCGCCGGACAACAGCGCCTCGAAGATCTCCCGCACCGAGACATCGAAGCCGAAGGAGGAGAATTGCAGCACCCGGTCGCCGGGGCCGAGGCCGAAGATGCCAATGGTCTGGGTGATCAGATTGGCAACGCTTTGATGCTCGATCATCACCCCCTTGGGCCGGCCGGTCGAGCCGGAGGTGTAGATCACATAGGCCAGGCTGCGCGGATGCCGGGAAAGGGCGAGATTTTCCGCATGCTGCTCCGCCGCCTCTGGATCTCCGCCAAACGCCTCCCCCGGATCGACGCACAGGACCGGCGGTCCCTCGGTGAACCGAGCGGCCAGCTCCGACTGGGTCACCACCAGCGCCGCCGAACAATCCTCCAGCATGAAGGCGATCCGCCCGTCCGGATAGCGCGGGTCCAGCGCCAGATAGGCATAGCCGGCCTTGAGAATACCGAACACCACCACCGGCAGCTCCAGCGATCCGTCCATGCAGATGGCGATGATCGCGCCTTCAGGAAGATTGCGCGCCCGCAAGGCCCGTGCGAACCGGTTGGCGTGGGCGTTCAGCTCGCGATAGCTCAGGTGCCGCTCGCCGCAGCGCACCGCCTCCGCCTCCGGCCAGCGCGCCGCCACCTCCTCGAACAGGGCCTGCAGCGTGCTGACCGGCGCCGGCGCCTGTGTCTGGTTGAAGCCGCAGATCACCTCCTCCAGCGCCGCCGCGCTCATCACCGGCAGATGGCCGATGGGCCGATCAGGATCCTCGGCGGCGGCCTCAAGCATCGCGCAGAACCCTTCGAACAGCCGGGTGATCGTGTCATGCTCGAACAGCTCGGTGCTGTATTCGAAGGTGCCGGCGAACCGATCGCCAAGCGTCTGCATCTGCAGGGTCAGGTCGAATTTCGACATACTGGTGTTGACCGCCCGCGCCGGCGCCTCGTAGCGCGGGGCATCCCTGGCGATGGTCGTGCCCTGGAAATCGAACATCGCCTGGAAGATCGGGTTGATGTTGGCGCTGCGCACCGGCTGCACCACCTCGACGATCTTCTCGAACGGCAGATCCTCGTCGGTGAGCGCGGTCAACGTGGTCTCGCGCACCGCCTGCACCGCCTCGCGGAATGTCATTTCGGAGCCGAGATCCGTCTTCAGAATCATGCTGTTGACGAAGAAACCGATCAGCGGCTCGATGTCGGTGGTGGTGCGCGCCGCCGTCGGACAGCCGACGATCACCTCCCGCTTGTGGGTGTAGCGGAACAGCAGCACCTTGAAGGCGGCGAGAAACAGCATGAAGGGGGTGACGCCCCACCGCCTGGCATGGTCGGCCAGCCGCCCGCTGGCCTCCGGGTCGAGCGCGAAGCTCTGGGTCGCCCCGGCGAAGGTGAGATGGGCCGGGCGCGGCCGATCCGCCGGCAGCGGCAACACCAGATCGAGCCCGGCCAGCCGCTCTTTCCAGACCGCCAGCCGCTGCTGGACCCGCTCGCCGGACAATTCCGCCCGCTGCCGCGCCGCATAGGCCGCGTAGCTGATCGGCAGATCCGGCAGGGCCGGCCTCGCCCCGCTCTTCAGCGCCTGATAGGCCGCCGTGAACTCGCGCTGGAACACGCCGATCGACCAGCCGTCGGAGACGATGTGGTGAATGCAATAGACGAGATAGGCGTCTCGCCCCCCGCGCCGCAGCAGCGCCGCCCGCATCAGGGGCGCCTCGGAAAGATCGAACGGCCGGTCGCCGATGGCCTTCAGCGCCTGGAACAATTCGCCGTTGAAGGCCTCGTCGGACAGGGTCTCGGCAAAGGTTCGGGTGTCGAGCTCGATCGGCGCATCGGCGACCACCTCCTGATAGGGCTTGCCGTTCACCGCCACGAAGCGGGTGCGGATCGTCTCGTGCCGCCCGGCGATGATCTCGATGGCCGCGCGCACCAGATCCTCCGGCGCCGCATCGGGGATCGGCAGATAGGCGGGAAGATTGTAGAGCGGCGAGTTCGGATTGTAGCGGTCGAGAAACCACAGCCGCTCCTGGGCGAAGGACAGGGGCTGCAGCCCCCGCGCCGCCGCCCCGTCCGTCAGCCCGCTCCCTTCGGCGCGGCCTTTCCCTCCGGAGGGATGCGCTCCCGCTGCCTGCCCTGACGGCTCTGGCCTCTCCGGCCCCTCCCCTTGGGTGACGGCGCCCTCGCTCATCGGCGTTCCAATCCTGATTGCCCGCAGGTGGTGATATCGGCGGCGCTCAGCACATGCCGCCAGTCATGCCGGCCATCCCGCCAGCCATGCCGCCCCCCATGGGACCCGCCATGGATCCGCTGGCGTACCAGGCTCGCAAGCCGGCCACCTGCGCCCGGTCCTGCGCAGTCAGATCCGCCGCTTCCACCGCATCGAAGATCTCCTGCATCCGCCCGTCGTGGCCCTCCTGCAGGCTGGCCATGTCCCGGCTGTAGCCGGCGCGGATCTCCGCTTCGCTGGCGAGATACGCCGCATAGGCCTCGCTGGCGGCCGGATCGAGCACGGTCAGATTGCACAAGGTGGTCTGCAGCTTCCAATAGGCCGCCTCCGCCGCCACCAGTTCCGGCGACGGCATCGCCTCGCCGCTGTGGCTCGCCGCCATCCGGCTGGCCTGCGCCCGCTGAAACGCCTCGAGCATCTCGCGCTGCAAAGCGTTGGAGCGCTCGGCAATGGCGGCGTTCATCTGCGCATGAGCCGCCGCCAGCGCATCATTGGCCTTGGCGCAAAGCTCATGCGCCCCGCGCATCATCTCCGAACTGGCTCGGTGCAACTCCACCTGAACCTGCGCGCAATCAAAGGGTGCGGATGCGGCGACCGCCGCACCCTCCTGCCCGCCCGGCTCCGCCGCTTTCTTCTTCTGTGCTTCAGCCATATCCAACTCCCCGTTTTTTTGAGAAGACACTGGAATGCATCAGGAAACCGACTGGATCCGCGCTGTTTCTGCGCCCGCCGCCTCGCCCGGCAGCACCGGCTCCGCACGGCCATTGCCCTGGCGCGGACCGATATCCTTGAGAATCTCCTCCGCGCGGATCGGCATCAGCGACAGGAGAATTTCGCTGAGCCCATGGGTGTGCTCGCAATAACCTTGCGCGTAGATCTTCGGGGCGAAGTTTTCCGCCCGGCGGATGTGATAGGCCCGCTCGAACACGTAGCGCCCCGCCTCATCCTTCACGAGATACGCTTCCAGGTTCCGCAGCAGCGGCTCGGGCATGGGGTATTCATAACCGGTGGCGAAGATCGCGACATCGGCGCTCAGGCAATCGGCCTCGCCGCTCATCAGGTCGCGCACCCGCACCTCGGCCCGCCCGCCAACCTCGCGCGCCTCGGTGACTTCGGAAAACCGGCGGATCTTCAACCGGTTCCGCCCGGTCGCCCGGTCCTGGTAAAGCGCGTCGTAGAGCACCGGCAGGAGGTCGAAATCCACCGCCGAATGGGTCACGTCGCCATGGCGGGCCAACAGCTCCCGCCGCATTTCCTCCGGCGCCTGGTAGAACATCTCCACCGCCTCGGGAAAGAAGATCTCGTTGACGAAATGGGTATCGTCCTGCGGCTTGAAGGCAAAACCGCGATGCAGGACGGTGATGTTGGCATTCGGAAAGCCGTTGATCGCGTATTGGAACACATCCCCCGCCGTCTGCCCCGCGCCGATGATCAGGATGTCATGGCGGCCCAAGGGGTCGGCACAGATACGCTCCACGGTCTTGCGGGTGTCGTTCGAATGGCAGATGTGCCCGCCGGTACTGGCCCGGACATTGGCCGGGAACTTCGGCTGACCGCCAACCGCCAGCGACAGGTTGCGGGCGTAGTGCACGAACGGCCGGCCGGCCCCCCGGTCCACCCCGTCGATCCGCAAACAGCGCACGGTGCCATCTTCGCTCTCAACCGGCAGAATTGAGGTCACCTCGGAGCGATAGGCCACCCGGTCTTCGAAGAATTTCGCGACCCAAAGATAATAGTCACTGTACTCCTGCCTCGACGGGAAGAACGTCCGCAAATTTATGAATTCATGAAGTCTGTTCTGGCAATACAGGTAATTCAGGAAGGTATATTTACTCTGAGGATTTCGCATCAACGCCAGATCCTTCAGGAAATTGACCTGAAGCTTCGAATCCGGCAGAAGCATCTCTGGGTGCCAGACGACCTCTTCGCGTTTTTCGAGGAAGAACGGCTCGCTTTTCTCGTACCCTTCCCCTGAATTCATTTCCCGCGCCGCTACGGCAATTGCGAGATTTGAAGGGCCGAATCCGATGCCAACAAGATCATGAACAGGCTGGCCTCTCAGAATTTCCATATCGCCCCCCGAATGAAAACATGATTTCATTGAGTGATGATTTTGAGGAATTATCCTATTCAGCTTACAAGCCAGAATTGAAACCGCAAGAGGTATTTTTTCACCAAAACATCCTTGGGTTACATTCACCATCCTCACGCGGCGCCAGCCACCGGCTCCGCACGGCGCCGGCCGCTGCAGTCACACTCCTTGAATTTCAATCATATGATCATATAATATATCTCATATGATCCATGAACGAGGCTTGTGATGCCCGCATCCGCCCCTTTGCCACAGCCGGAGCGCATGGCGCCGATCCGGGACCGAGACCAGGTCGCCGCCATCGTCAGGGCGGTGGTGCGCGCGACCGAGGCATGGGGTCTGACCAACGCGGAGGGCGCGGCACTGTTCGATGTGCCCGTCGCCACCTGGAACCGGATGAAGGCGGAGAGCTTCAACGGCAGCCTCGATCAGGACAAGGTAACCCGGGCGAGCCTGCTGATCGGCATCTACAAGGGGCTGCGCCTGCTCTTCAACGGGCCGCTGACCTTCGGCTGGGTGCGCACCGACAATGCCGGCCCGCTGTTCGGCGGCCGCAGCCCGGCCGAGATCATGATGCGCGGCGGCATTCCGGCGATGATGCAGGTTCGCCAGCATATCGATGCCCTGCGAGGTGGCAATTGACCGACCGGCAGGACATTCCTCAAACCGACTTCACCGATCCCGACACCATCCGCCTGATCGCCACCGCCCATATCGATGAACCGGCCATGGCCCCGCTCGCCGACACGGCCGAGGACCTGGCCGTGCTGGAGGCACTGGAAGGACTGACCTCGCGCCGCCGTGCCCTGGCCATGCCGCTGCCCGCCGGCCTGCTGCCTGAGGAGCTTCTGACCGAGGCGCATGGCTATGGCTGGAGCTACATCAACGCCGCCTTCTGCTACACCCGCACCACCGGCAACCGTTTCAACGGCCCGGAGCGCGGCGCCTGGTACGCCACCTTTGGCCCGAACGCGGGGCCCACCGCCCGGGCCGAGGTGGCCTGGCACCTGACCCGGGAGCTCGACGCGACCGGGATCTACGACAATGTCACCTGTTACCGGGAGCTCCATGCCGGCTTCACCACCCGGATGCATGATCTCAGGGGGTTTGCCGGCGCGCCCTTCCTCGACCCCGACCCGGAAACCGCCTATCCCGCCGGCCAGACGCTGGCCCAGGGCCTGCGCCAGACCGGTTCGGCCGGGGTGCTCTACCCCTCCGCACGGGGCAACCAGGGCCTGTGCCTTGCCGCCTTCCGCCCCAATCTCGTTCAGAACATTCGCCAGGGCGCGACCTGGTGTTTCACCTGGGCCGGCGAGCGGACCCCGGCCATGGACCGGATCTGACGTCCATTCGCGCCCATCTACCCTGACCGCCCCACACCCGACAAGGTCTTGCGCAGAAAGCGCAGAAACCGGGGATCGCCCGCCCGGGCGATGTTGATCCGCAGGCCCGGCCGGTGCCCCACCTCATCGACGGCAAAGACCGTGCCCGGCGCCAGGAAAATGCTGTCACGAGCGGCGGCTTGCGCGAACTCCAGGTCGCTCCAGCCCTCGGGCAATTGCAGATAGGTGTAATAGCCATGGCCCGGCGGAGCGAGGGTGGTGAGGCCCAGCCCGGCAAGGCCCGCGGCAAGCTGCCGCGCCGCGTCCTCGATCCGCCCCGCCACCCGCTTGAGGTGCTTCTGGTAGCGCCGGTTGTGGATCATGTCGGCGATCAGCAGCTCGGAAAAACGCGAACTGTTGACCACGGTGATCATCTTCAGCTCGGCCAGCTTGTCGACGATCTCCGGCGCCGCCGCAATGTAACCGGAGCGAAAACTCGCCGACAGTGTCTTGGAGAAGGTGCCAACGAAGATCACGTTGCGAAACTGGTCGAGCGCGGCCAGCCGCACCCCGCGCGCGCCCGGCAGGTCGACGAACGGGTCATCATCGACCACGCGAAACCCGAAGGTCTCGGCGGCCTGCAGCACACTATGGGCGCAGGCCAGATCCATCGAGCTGCCGGTCGGATTCTGCGCCAGCGACTGGGTGAAGAACAGCGCCGGCCGCTCGCTGGCGGCCTTGGCGCGCAGATCCTCCAGATCCGGCCCATTGGCCAGCCGCCGCACCCCCACATAGCGCACCTGCGCGACCTTCAGCTTGGCGAACAGCGGATAGTAGCCCGGGTCATCCACCAGCACCGTGTCGCCGGGCGCCAGATAGCGCCGGACGATCAGGTCGAGCGCGTGATTCGCCCCGAAGGTGGTGACGATCTGTTCCGGATCGAGCGCGATATCTTGCGCCCTGTGGCGCGCGGCGATCATATCGCGCAGGCCACTGTACCCCTTGGGCGAGCCATAGCCGGAACTGTCGGCGATCGCCTCGGTGGAGGCGCCGAAAGTGCGCTTGGGCACCACCCCTTGCATCCACGAAGCCGGCGGACGCCCGTCGCCAACCCGCATTTCGTAGTTCTGATCGAGCTGGGCACGCAGCAGCGACACGCTATCCACCGCGTCCACCAGATGCCGGGGCGCCGCCTCGCCGCGCGCCTCCCGCCCCGCCGCCGCCACCGTGAACCCGGCCCCCTGGCGGGCGGTCACCAGACCGAGCGACACCAGCCGGTCATAAGCTTCCACGGCAGTGTTCTTGGACACGCCGAACTCCTCCGCCGCGCGGCGGATCGACGGCAACCGCGCCCCGACCGGCAAGGCGCCCTCCTCGATCTGCCGCCGCAGATCCGCGACGATCCGCTCGGTTTTGGTCATTGCCGCCCCCTCCCGACAAACTGTACCAATATTCGTACGAGTATGATTTTCTCAGAATGCCATGAACTGTACCTTTTCTCCAGCCGTCCCTCCGCCTAGGTGAGGAACCCAAAATCGGATCCGTCCGGATCCTGTTCTCCCTGCCGCGACCCGGAGCCCCTCCATGACGGACACTCTTTCGCCCGCCCGCCAGATCAATTCGCGCCTGGAAGGCCTGCGCGCGCTGGAGCCGGCCGGCCGCCTCGACCTTCTGGCGGAGACCACCGGGCTCGACGCCGATGCCAGGGCCGCCCTCGCCGGCAAGGGCGCGCTGCCGCTCGACCGCGCCAACGGCATGATCGAGAACGTCATCGGCACCTTCGAGCTGCCGCTCGGCCTTGCCGCCAATTTCACCGTCAATGGCCGCGACTATCTGGTGCCGATGGCGGTCGAGGAGCCTTCCGTCGTCGCCGCCGCCTCCTACATGGCCAAGATCGCCCGTGGCTGCGGCGGGTTCACCACCTCCAGCGATCAGCCGATCATGCGGGCACAGATCCAGGCCCTTGGTCTGACCGATCCCCACGGCGCGCGCCAGCGCCTGTTGGCGGCGACCGATGACCTGATCGCCATGGCCAATTCCCGCGACACGGTGCTGATCGGCCTTGGTGGCGGCTGCAAGCAGATCGAGATCGAGGTGTTCGAGACCTCGCCGGTCGGGCCGATGGTGGTGCTGCACCTTCTGGTCGACGTGCGCGATGCCATGGGCGCCAACACGGTCAACACCATGGCCGAGATGATCGCCCCGCGCGTCGCCGAGATCACCGGCGGCAACGTGCGCCTGCGGATCCTGTCCAATCTCGCCGACCGCCGTCTGGCCCGGGCGAGCGTCACCCTCCCCCCCGAGGCGCTGACCACCAGGAGCCTTTCCGGCGCCGACGTGGCGCGCGGCATGGTCGAGGCCTGCACCCTTGCCAAGATCGACCCCTACCGGGCGGCGACCCACAACAAGGGCATCATGAACGGCATCGATCCGGTGGTGGTCGCCACCGGCAACGACTGGCGGGCGATCGAGGCCGGTGCCCATGCCTGGGCGGCGCGCGATGGCCGCTACACCTCGCTGACCAACTGGGAGATCGCCGCCAACGGCAACCTGGTCGGCACCATCGAGATGCCGATGGCGCTCGGCCTCGTCGGCGGCGCCACCAGGACCCATCCGGCGGCGCAGGCGGCGCTGAAGGTGCTGGGCGTCGCCAGCGCCCAGGAACTGGCCGAGGTCACCGTGGCCGTCGGTCTGGCCCAGAACATGGCCGCGCTCAGGGCGCTGGCCACCGAAGGCATCCAGAAGGGCCACATGACGCTTCATGCCCGCAACATCGCCATCATGGCCGGTGCGAAGGGCGAAGAGGTCGACCGGATCGCCAAGGCCCTTGCGGCGGCTGGCGATGTCAGCGTCGGCAAAGCGAAGGAACTGCTTGGCAGCCAATAGCCGGCAGGACAAAAAACGTCATAAAAAAGGGAAGGAAACACCAGTGACGAAATCAAGCAGACGCGATTTCCTGCGCACCGCCGGTGCCGTGACGCTCGCCGCCCCGGCCATCGTCGCCGCCACGTCGGTGCGCGCCCAAGGGGCCACCAAGTGGCGCATGCAGGCGCTTTGGGGCGGCGGCACCACGCCGATGCTCTACGAGGAGCGCTTCTGCAAGCGCGTCGCGGAGCTGACCGGCGGCAGCCTCGAGATCACCCCGTTCTCCGGCGGCCAGATCGTCCCCTCCGCCCAGTCCTTCGACGCGGTGCGCGGCGGCGCGTTCCAGCTGATGAAGACCTTCGACGGCTACACCGCCGGCAAGATCCCGGCGCATGGCTTTTCCTCCACCGTTCCCTTCGGCTTTCCCGAGGCGGACCAGTACGAGGCATGGTTCTACGAGCGCGGCGGCCTTGAGCTTTCCCGCAAGTCCTACGCCCCCGCCGGCCTGACCTATATCGCGCCGACGGTCTATGGCGAGGAGCCGATCCACTCCAACGTGGAAATCCGCAAGATCGCCGACATGAACGGGCTGAAGGGACGCTTCGTCGGCCTCGCCTCCGCCGTCATGGCCGACTTCGGCGTCACCGTCTCGCCGCTACCGACCTCCGAGGTCTATTCCGCCCTCGACAAGGGGCTGATCGATTTCGCCGACCGGGGCGACATCAAGGCCAACTATGAGGAAGGCATCCAGGAAGTCTCCAAGTACCTGATCCTGCCGGGCGTGCACCAGCCGTCCACCGCCACCTCCTATGTGGCCAACACGGCGGCCTATCAGAGCCTCGACGACCAGCAGCGCGCCGCGCTGGAAGTGGCCGCCCGCGAAGTGTCCGGCGCCCTGCGCCAGAACATCATCGTCTCCAACGGCGAATACATCGGCAAGTTCGAGGAGGCCGGCGTCGAGGTCATCACTCTCGATCCGGCGGATGTCGCCGAGGCCCGCGCCAAGGCGGTCGCCTCCTGGGAGAAGGCGACCAAGGGCGACGAGCTCGCCAAGGCAATGATGGACAGCCAGCGTCAGTTGATGCAGGAGCTGCGGTTGCTCTGACCCAAGGGCACTCCGACCAGCCGCCCGGCGCCTGCCGCCGGGCGGCCCATTCCATCAAGAGGCATTGAGATGCAGGCACTCGCACGCGCGGTCACGGCCATGAACCGGGCGCTGTTTTCGCTGACCAAATGGCTGGTCTATGCGATCGCGGCGCTGATGCTGTTCGAAGTGGTTTCCCGTTACAGTCTCGCCAACCCGACCTCCTGGGGGCCGGAACTGGCGACGCTTCTGTTCGGCCCGTTCTTCCTGCTGGGCGGCCCGTATCTGCTGCACACCGGCGGCCATGTCGCCGTCGACATCCTGTCTGCCCGTGCCACCGGCCGCACCGCCCGTGCCCTTGCCGCCCTGGCCGCACTGATGGCGCTCCTGTTCGGCGCCATCCTGTTCTGGTTCGCCCTGCCGCTGGCGATGCAGTCCTTCGAATATGGCGAGACCAGCTATTCGGCCTGGAACCCGGTGATCTGGCCGACCAAGGCCGTGCTGCCGCTTGCCGCCCTGCTCCTGATGCTGCAGGCACTCGCCGAACTGATCTTCGTGTTCTCCCCCAAGGATGCCGCCTGATGGAAAGCTCCCTCATCCTCGTCGGCATGTTCTCCGCGCTGGTGCTGCTGATGCTCACCGGCACCGGCCTCGCCTTCGTCCTTGGCGCCATCGCCTTTCTCGCCACCGTTGTGCTGTGGGGACCGGGCGCGCTGATCGTCGCCGTCCTCAACACCTTCGAGACCATGACCTCCGAATCGCTGATGGCGATTCCGCTCTATGTGCTGATGGCTTCGATCCTGCAGAAATCGGCGATCATCGACGATCTCTACGACGCGATGGAAAAGTGGTTCCAGGGCCTTCATGGCGGGCTGGCGATCGGCACCATCGTCATCTGCACCATCATGGCGGCGATGACCGGCGTGGTCGGCGCCGCCGTCGCGGCCATGGGCATTCTCGCCCTGCCGTCGATGCTGGCCCGGCGCTACAATGCGCCGCTCGCCCTTGGCGCGATCTGCGCCGGCGGCACGCTCGGCATCCTCATCCCGCCCTCGGTGGTGACCATCGTCTATGCCATCACCGCGCAGATCTCGATCGGCAAGATGTTCATCGCCGGCATCGTGCCGGGGGGCATCCTCGCCGCCGGCTATTGCCTCTATATCTTCATCCGCGTCCGGCTGAACCCGGAGCTGGCGCCCCGCCCGGAAAACCTGGCCGCCGTGCCGTTGGCGGTCCGGCTCGCCGCGCTGAAGACACTGATCCTGCCCGCCTTCGTCATCTTCAGCGTGCTTGGAACGATCTACCTCGGCCTGGCCACCCCGACCGAGGCGGCCGCCGTCGGCGTGCTCGGCGCCCTGCTGTCGGCCGCCGTCTCCGGCCGGTTGAGGTTTGAAAGCCTGTCCAGCGCCGCGACGGATACCCTGCGCGTCACCGCCATGATCCTGTGGATCACCATCGGCGCGCGTGCCTTCATCTCGGTGTTCATCGCCACTGGCGGCGCCGACAGCGTGCTCGGCTTTGTCGAGGGGCTGGAGGCCTCGCGCTGGGTGGTCCTGCTGGCCATGCTGGCGGTGCTGATCCTGCTCGGCCTGTTCCTCGATGAGATCGGCATCATCCTGTTGTGCGTGCCGGTGTTCCTGCCGATCGTCCACACCCTCGGCTTCGATCCGCTGTGGTTCGGCGTCCTGTTCATGATCACCGCGCAGATGGCCTATATCACCCCGCCCTTCGGCTACACCCTGTTCTATCTGAAGGGGGTTCTGCCCGAGGGGATCGGCATCGGCCAGGTCTATCGCGGTGTGATCCCGTTCTTCCTGATCCAGCTTGCCGTGCTCGTCCTGTTCGCCGTCTTCCCGGACATCGTCACCTGGCTGCCGGAAATGGCAACCGCCCAACTGAAGTAGGAAACGCACAATGTCCGGCGATAGCGTCAGCCTGTTCGAGGTCGGTCCGCGCGACGGCCTGCAAAGCCTCAAGACCGAGGTGCCGGCGGCGACCAAGATCGCCCTGGTCGACGCCCTGTCGAACACCGGCCTTGGCAAGATCGAGGTCACCAGCTTCGTCAGCCCGAAATGGGTGCCGCAACTGGCCGATGCCGCCGAGGTGATGGCCGGGATCACCCGCGCGCCCGGCGTGCGCTATGCGGTGCTGACGCCAAACCTGACCGGACTGGAGCGGGCCCGGGCGGCGGGCGCCGACGAGGTGGCCGTCTTCGCCTCCGCCTCGGAAGGCTTCAGCCGGGCCAACCTGAACTGCTCGGTGGCGGAAAGCCTCGACCGCTTCGCCCCGCTGATGCGTGCGGCGGCCGCCGATGGCCTGCCGGTGCGCGGCTATCTCTCCACCGTGATCGCCTGCCCGTTCGACGGACCGACACCGCCGGCGACGGTCGCAACCATCGCCGCGCGGATGCTGGAGATGGGCTGCTATGAAATCTCGCTCGGCGACACCATCGGCGCCGGCGACCCGGCGCGCCTCGCGGCGCTGCTCGATGTGCTGCTCGACCATGTGCCGGCGGACCGGCTCGCCGGCCATTTCCACGACACCCACGGCACCGCGCTGGCGATGATCGAAACCGCGCTTCACCGGGGCTTGCGGGTGTTCGACGCCTCCGTCGGCGGCCTTGGCGGCTGCCCCTATGCCCCCGGTGCCAGCGGCAATGTGGACACCCGCGCCGCACTTGAGCGCATCCATGCCCTCGGTTTTGACACTGGCGTCGATCTGGCGGCGCTGGCCGAGGCGGAGCGGATCGCAAGCGAGATCCTCTGACCGGATCCCGCCCGCCCTACGCCTGGGCAAAAGCTCAGTAGAACGCCTCGGTGACCATCCACAGGATGCGCGCCTCGGTGGTGCCGTTGTTGGCGAAGCGATGCGGGCGCGGGCTTTCGAAGCGGAACGCATCGCCGGTTCCCAGATCGTAGCGCCGGCCATCGATCCACAGGCTCATCTGTCCGGCCAGCACGACGCCCGCCTCCTCGCCCGCATGGCTGTAGGGTTGATCGCCCGATCCGGCGCCCACGTCGAGAATGACCTCCATCAACTGGATGCCGCCGTCCTCGCCGGTGGTCAGAAGCTCCTTGGCCATCCCCTTGTGGTTAAAGTCGAGCCGCCGCCGCGCCCACTTGCGCACGATGATGCCATGCTCCTCGCCCGGCCCTTCCTCGCCGGAAAACAGCGAACTGACCGGCACATCCAGCACATTGCAGATCGACCGCAGCGCCTTGATCGAGGGGGAGGAGACGCCGCGCTCGATCTGGCTGAGCGCGCCGAGCGACGAGCCAGAGCCCTCCGACACCTCCTTCAGGCTGAGCCCGCGCGCCTTGCGCATGGCCCTCAGCCGCGCGCCCATCTCCCGGTCGGAGTTCCCGCCCGTATCGTCCGTCGCGGCGCCGCCGCCTTCATTCTGATCCGTCATGGTTGACCAGTCCATCATATTTCATTAGCGTGAAATTGCCTTAGATATAATTTCACAAGTATGGAAGTGCAAATGGGCTCCCATTTTTCCATGTCCACATTGTATCCCCCTGCGTCGCTTTGGGCTGCAACCGCCTCCCCTGCCCCGCTTTCGGCGGAATGGCCCGGGGAGATCAGCACCGATGTCGCCATTATCGGTGGCGGTTTCACCGGGCTGTCCGCCGCCGTTCATCTAGGTGAAACCGGCGTGGACGCCGTCCTCATCGAAGCGGGCAGTCTGGGATATGGCGGCTCGGGCCGCAATGGCGGTCAGGCTATTCCCGGCCTGAAATACGACCCGGACGATCTGGAAGAGATGATGGGGCCCGAGCTCGGACCGCGCCTTGTCCGCGAGGTCGGCGGTGGTCCGGAGCTGGCCTTTACGCTGATCGACCGCTACGCGATGGATTGCCCGACGACCCGGACCGGCTGGATCCAGCCGGCGCATTGCCCCTCGGCGGTCGAGACAGTGACCCGGCGTGCCCGGCAATGGGCCGCGCGCGGGGCGAACATCCATACCATCGACGCGGCCGAGGTGGCGCGGCTGACCGGAACCCGCGCCTATATGGGCGGCCTGATCGACCATCGCGGCGGCGGCCTGCAGCCGCTCAGCTACGCCCGAGGCCTGGGCCATGCGGCGACGGGCCTTGGTGTCCGGTTGTTCGACAACACCCGCGCCGACCGGCTGTCGCGCGCCAATGGCCGCTGGACCATCGACACCCCGCGCGGGCGCATCACCGCCCGTGCCGTGGTGCTGGCCACCAATGCCTACACCACCGGCACGCTGGTGCCGGGGCTGGAGCGGACCATCGTGCCGATCTACAGCTACCAGATCGCCACCCGCCCGCTGACGCCGGAAGAACGCGCCTCGATCCTGCCGGAAGGCCACGTCGCCTCCGACACCCGCCGGCTGCTGCGCTACTACCGCTTCGACAGCACCGGCAGGCTGTTGATGGGCGGGCGAGCCCCCTTCAAGGAAGTGCCGGATATGGGCGACGCTCCGCCGCTTGAAGCGGCCATCGCCGATCTCTACCCGCAGCTTGCCGGCATCGAGATCGATTACGTCTGGAGCGGCCGGGTGGGCATGACCGCCGATCACCTGCCGCATCTGCATGTGCCGGAGGAAGGGCTGTTCGCAGCCATCGGCTACAACGGGCGCGGCGTTGCCCTCGGCACGGTGATGGGCCGGCAACTGGCCCGTCTGGCTGCCGGCGCCCCCGCAGAAGCCGCCGCCTTCCCGATCACCGGCATCAAGCCCATGCGCTTCCATGGCTTCAATCGGCCAGTTCTTGAAACGCTGATCCGCTACTACCGCTGGCGCGACGACCGGGAGGCCCGCCAGGTCGACCGATCCTGAGGCAGCGCCCCAAGAACCCATCGACTTTTCGCAAGAGCCCATGGCGTGCGGGAAACACTCCCGCCCGCCCTTGCGACCCACGTGCATATGACAGGAGAGGAGAACCGACATGCACCTTCCCATCAAACTCACGGCCTGCGCGGTGCTGGCCCTTACCACCGCCGCCACGGCGCAGGAAGTCACCGTGGCATCCTGGGGCGGGTCCTACCAGGCCGCCCAGAGCGAGGCGATGTTCAAGCCGACCGCCAAGGAGCTTGGCATCACCGTCAAGGAAGCGACCTTGAGCGGCCTTGCCGACATCCGCCTGCAGGTGCGCTCCGGTGCGGTGGAATGGGACGTGGTCGATCTCGGCGCCACCGATTGCGCCATCGGCGCGCGCGAAGGGCTGTTCGAAAAGCTCGATTACTCGGTGATCGACGCCAAGGGCATCGATGACAAGATGGTCAACGATCACTGGATCGGCGTCATCTATTACTCGACCGTGCCGGCCTGGAACACCAAGACGGTCAAGGCCGGGCCGCAGAGCTGGGCCGATTTCTGGAACGTCAAGGACTTCCCCGGCGACCGCTCCTTGCGCAACCGCCCGCAGGTGATGCTCGAAATGGCGCTGCTCGCCGATGGCGTCGCGCCGAAGGATCTTTACCCGCTCGACGTCGACCGCGCCTTCGCCAAGATCGAGGAACTCAAGCCGAATATCGCCACCTGGTGGGAATCCGGCGCCCAGTCGGTCCAGCTTGCCAAGGATGGCGAGATCGACATGATCGCCGCCTGGGACGGACGGCTTGCCGCCGCCATCGCCGACAAGGCCGCCATCGACTTCACCTACAACGAGGGTCTGCTGAACGCCGACTGCCTCGCGGTGCCGAAGGGCGCGCCGAACAAGGAACTGGCCATGAAGGCCATCGCCAAGTTCGTGTCGCCCGAGCAGCAGGCCATGCTCACCCAGCACATCTCCTACGGTCCGGTGAACGTGCGCGCCTTCGAGACCGGCCTGATCCCGGAAGAGGCCCAGAGCAAGATCAACACCTTCCCGGCCAATCTGGAAAAGCAGATCGTCGTTGACGCCGAATGGTGGGGCGAGAACGGCAACCGCATGCGCGAACGCTGGGACAGCATGATCCAGCGCTGACGCGAAAGCTCCCCGACCGGCGGCAATCTCACCGCCGCCGGTCGGCCCCTTTTCGGCCCGGCTTCCGTCCGGGTCCGGGCGCAAGGCGCCCCGGCCGCGCCCGTACCGGGCCGCCGGCCCGGCCCCGCCGCCGATCCGCAACACAGGAAAGAAATATATGGCCTGCAGCATCACGATCCGCGATGTCAGGAAGACCTATGGTCAGTTCGTGGCTCTGGACAGTGTCAGCCTCGACATCGCACCGGGAGAGTTCCTGACCCTGCTCGGTCCATCGGGATCGGGCAAGACCACCTTGCTGATGATCCTTGCCGGGCTCATTCGCCCCGAAGCCGGCAGCATCACCGTCGATGGCGACGAGATCCTGCGCAAGCCGCCGCATCTGCGCAACATCGGCATGGTGTTCCAGAACTACGCCCTGTTTCCGCATATGTCCGTCGGCGAGAATGTCGGCTACCCGCTGAAGCTGCGCAAGGTCGGCGCCGCCGAGCGGTATGAGCGCGCGCGCGAGGCGTTAAAGCTGGTGCAGCTCGATCACCTGATGGACCGGCGTATCAACCAGCTTTCCGGCGGCCAGCGCCAGCGTGTCGCCCTTGCCCGGGCCATCGTCTTCGAGCCGCAAATCCTGTTGATGGACGAACCTCTCTCCGCGCTCGACAAGAAGCTGCGTGAACAGATGCAGATCGAACTGAAGCATCTGCACGACCGGCTCGGCATGACCACCGTCTATGTCACCCATGACCAGCGCGAGGCGCTGACCATGTCCGACCGGGTGGCGGTGATGAACCACGGCCATATCCTGCAGGTCGCCCCGCCCCGCCAGATCTACGAGCGGCCCAGTGACCGGTTCGTCGCCGATTTCGTTGGAGAATCCAACTTCCTGCCCGTGGAGATGCGCGACGGCGCCGCCATCTTCGGCGGCACCGCCCTGCAGCTTGCGGAAGGCCAGGCCGCCGGCTCCGGCAACAAGGCGCTGCTGGTGCGCCCGGAAAAGCTCGACATTCTCAGTGCCGCGCCCGCGCCCGAGCACAATCCGATCGACGGCACGGTGGAGGAGCTGGTCTACCAGGGCGAGACCATGCTGATCTACGTCACCCTCCCCGGTGGCGAGACCATTGCCCTGCGCCGAGGCACCCGCCAGCAGGCCCTCAGCGAGATGCCGCAGGTCGGCGAGCCGATCCGCCTGGGCCTGCACCGGGACGACACGGTGCTGATCGATGAGGCCGCCCATGCATGACATGACAGCTTGTCAACGCGGCCACACGCTGAACCGGCAGGAACTGGCGGCGGACGAGCGGCGCGAGAAGCGCCAGATTCTCGGCCTCTCCCTGCCCGCCGCGGCGATCATCCTCATCCTGCTGGTGATCCCGGTCGGCTGGCTGTTCGCCCTCTCCTTCGTTTCCAACGGCGAGATCGGCCTGGCGAACTACGCCCGCATGGTCGAGTACAGCGCCTATCTGTCGATCTTCTCCACCACCATTCTCGTCAGCCTGTTCGTCACCCTGCTGTGCATCGTGCTGGGCTATCCGGTCGCCTATCTGCTCGGCCAGTTGCCGCCCCGGCTGGCGACCATTGGCCTGGCCTTCGTCATCGTCCCGTTCTGGACGTCCATCCTGGTGCGCACTTATGCCTGGCTGGTGATCCTGCAGCGGCAGGGCATCGTCAACGACGCGCTGATCGGCATCGGCCTGATCGACGAGCCCTTGCGCCTTGCCCACAACCTGACCGGCACGATCATCGGCATGACCCATGTGATGCTGCCGTTCCTGGTGCTGCCGCTCTATGCCACGGTGCGCAACATCGATGGCGACCTGATGCGCGCGGCCAACAACATGGGCGCCTCGCCCGCCCGCGCCTTCCGCGATGTGTTCCTGCCCCTATCGATGCCCGGGCTGATCGCCGGCTCGCTGCTGGTGTTCATCCTGTGTCTGGGCTTTTACGTCACGCCGCAGATCCTCGGCGGCGGCCGCGTCATCATGGTCTCCATGAAGATCCAGCAGAACGTGCAGACCTATTTCGACTGGGGTGCCGGCAGTGCCCTTGGCGTCGTCCTGCTGCTGATCGTCTTTGCGATCTTCTACCTTGTTCACCGTCTGGCCGGCCTTGACCGGATCTTCGCGAGGTAAGCCATGAGTGTCGGCCCCCTTCCCATCGCCCCCTATCGCCGCCTCTGGCTCTACGGGGTTGTCGCCGGTGTCCTGTTCTTCCTGGTCGCACCGATCTTCATCGTCATTCCGATCTCCTTCTCGGATTCGGAGTTCCTGGAGTTCCCGCCGCGCGGGTTTTCCTTCCGCTGGTACGCCGCCTATTTCAACGATCCGCAATGGATGGCAGCGACCCGCGTCTCCCTGATCGCCGCCAGTTTGACGGTGCTGTTCGCAACCCCGCTGGGCACCGCCGCCGCCTATGCCATCCACCGGGCGCAAAGCCGCTGGGTCCGCTCCCTGCATGTGTTGATGCTGTTGCCGCAGATGGTACCGTTGATCCTGATCGGCATCGGCCTGTTCTACGTCTACATCCAGCTCGGCCTGGTGAACTCGATGCTCGGCATTGTCCTGGCCCACACCCTGCTGGCGACCCCCTTCGTCGTCGTCACGGTGCTGGCGGGCCTGCAAAGCTTCGACATGACGCAGGAAAAGGTCGCCCGCAGCCTCGGCGCCTCCTGGCCGGTGGCCTTCTTCACGGTGACCCTGCCGCAGATCCGCCTGTCGGTGGTCTCCGGTGGCTTTTTCGCCTTCATCACCTCACTTGACGAGGTGGTGATTGGCCTGTTTGTCGCCGGCGGCGACAACACGGTGCTGACCCGGCGGATGTTCCTGTCGCTGCGCGACCAGATCGAACCGACCATCGCCGCGATTTCCTCGCTGCTGATCGTCATCACCCTGGCTGCCCTGATCGCCGTCGCCCTGTTCGCCCGCAAGGCGGACTGACCGCCTCTCGCGGCAAACGACAGACGCACAGAAACGAAAACAGCCTGCGTTCCGACCGGGACGCAGGCTGTTTTCGTCTCCAAAGGAAGAGAGGACAAGGCCGGCGCACTTGAGCGCATCACCGCCCCTGGCTTCACCACCGGCGTCGATCTGGCGGCCCTTGCCGAGGCGGAGCGGATCGCAAGCAAGATCCCCGACCGGCCCCGCCCGGCGGCTGGGGCAAAGCTCAGGAGAACGCCTCGGTCACCATCCACAGGATACGCGCCTCGGTGGTGCCGTTGTTGGCGAAGCGGTGCGGGCACGGGCCTTCGAAGCGGAACGCATCGCCGGCACCCGAGGAAGGGTTGTTCGCCGCTATCGGCTACAATGGGCGCAGCAGGTCGCCCCCCAAACCCATCGACGTTTTGCAAGAGCCCATTGCACGCGGGAAAATACCCTTGCCGCCCGCTGCAACCCACGTGCATAAGTCGGGAGAGGAGAACCGACATATGCACCTTCCCATCAAACTCGCCGCCGGCACGGTGCTGGCCTTCACCGCCGCTGGCACGGCGCAGGAAGTCACTGTGGCATCCTGGGGCGACTCCCATCGGACCGCCCAATTGGTCCAGCTCGCCAAGGATGGCGAGGGCGACATGCCGGGGGCGATGTCGTTGCCGCCCGAAACCAGAATTCTGGAACGCTTCCGGAGAAGAGAAGACGTTCAGCTCGCAGGGTGGCCGTCTAACGTCCTAGTGGGCTTTCTCATTGGTTGCGGTATAATATTCCTCAGCGAAAAAGCCTATGATCGCTTAAAAAAACATGTAGACTATAACATGTAGATTAGAAAGATAGGCATTCGTCTCGACGCGCCCGACAGAGAAATAGAAGAAATCGGCGATAAAATCCCAGATATCGCCTACGCGTTAAGCATTACCATAGAGCACGTCATTGAGGCACTTCGCGCAATCCAGCACGCCGGAGTGAAAAATTACGACGAGGCCTGGCTGAGGCTGCGGCCGACCATCAAAGCCTCCAGGTTCTCCGGTGCGTCGTTCGAGGACACGGCAGAGACACTTAAAATGGTGTCCAGGGCGTTGAACATCGATGCCCAAGCTCTTCCACGCGTCGTCGAGACGATCCTGGCAGGCGGTTTCCGGAAAAAGTTCTACGCCAAGAAGTTCATGGAACATCTGCCCGATGTCCTGCCAACCGCCGTGCGCAAACGCGGCTACACCGGAGTGCTCGGATTGGAGGAGATCATCGCCGACCTTCAGACCGTTCGCGGACACGCCTTTCTCGCCACCGAAGCCGTGGATTGGGTGAAGGCCTTTTATTCCGAGGTATCTTCCGAGGAGTTCCGCCAGCGTTTGGAGGAAGCAGGCTATGATGTGACAGGCGCTTTGGAGGACGCTGACAAGACAGGCGCGAACAAAGGCACGGCCCTGTTGAATCTGATTGCCGGCGATGTTCTCGCGAACCCGGGCCTCATCCCCAAGTTGTTTCCAAACGAACAATCCGCCGCCGCCGCCAAGGCGATCCTGCTCAATCCGGAGGAGTGGAGGCGCAACAGGCCACGAATTGACTAAAGCCCAGCCTCATTTCCGGGTATGGCCTCTTGACTGAGGGTACGGCGAAGTGGCCGTCTGGGGCGGTCAGCTGGCCGCCGGCGATCCGCGTCTCCCTGATCGCCGTCGCCCTGTTCGCCCGCAAGACGGACTGACCGCCTCACGCGGCAAAGGGCAGACACGCAAGAACGAAAACAGCCTGCGTTCCGACCGGGACGCAGGCTGTTTTCGTTTCCGAAGGAGGAGAGGACAAGGCCGGAGCACCGTGGCCCCGGCCTTATCGCGGCTCAGAACCGCACCTTCATCCGGGCATAGCCGCCGAACTGGGAGGTATTCTCCGAAAACGCCGTCTGCCCGAGCAACGACAGGGAGAGCCGGTCGCTGAGATCGGCATTGAGCCCTGCCTCAAACTCTCCAAGCAGGCGATCGCTGGTGCTGGCAACCGTCAGGTCGTTGAACATGCTGCCACTGCCGACAAGCCGGGAGGTGGTGGTGATCTCCGGATCGGTGAGCGCAGCCGTCAGCCCCGCCCGCAGGAACACCACCGCAGACTGCTCCGACCACTTGAACGACTTGCCGACCTCGATCGACGGCCGCAGGGCAACGAAGGTATGCGACAGCGCATCCACCTGCCAGTTCAGGCCACCGGCGCCGTTTTCGGTCATCGCATCCTGCCAGATCTGCGTTGCCGAAATGGCCGCGCTTGGCTTGGCATAGAAGGAGTTGTGCTCGAACACCGCCGCGATCCGCGCCTCCGCCGACAGGAAACGGCCATCGAGATCGCCAAGCGCCTGGTTGATGCTGCCACCCAGATTATAGTTGCGCTTGTGATCGTAGCTGTAGGTGCCACCGCTGACGGTTCCCGACAGGGTGTAGTTGTCGATCTCGTGTTTCAGGGCGACGCCGGCGCTGAGCCGGTAGCCGTTCTGCGAGAAGTTGCTGCCCTTGACCGACACATTCTCGTACTGTCCGGCGAGCTCGACGAAGGTTCCGTCGAAGATCTCATGCTGGCCACCGAGCGCGATGCCGGTGATCACCTCGTCGAAGCCCGGATTGCCATTGGTCGCTCCCTGGTTCTGCTTCGACCCGAGCGCCTGCGACCAGATGCATTCACGCTGCCGGTAGAACGGAATTGCTCCGTTCGGGTCCAGTTCCGGACAGCTTTGCAGCAACCCGTGCATGGCACGCGAAGCGGAGATGGCCCCGGCGGCACTCACCGCACTTTCATCCAGCACATGCTCGCCGTAGATCTTCTCCAGTTCCGCCGCCGAACCGGCATTGAGCACGCGGTTGCCGACCTGTGACAGCGCCTTGCTGGTGTCGTCCTGGGCCGAGGCATCGCGCACCGCCGTCATTGCCGCATCGAAGAACTCGGCAAAACGCAGCGAACGGCTGCCAAGGGTCGCACCGGTCGCCTGACCGGAGTAGTCGACCTCGTAACTCAGTTGCAGCGTGGTGTTGCTGTCCTGGGTCGGATCAAGCGTGTATTTGACCGCCGCGTTCCCGCCGAGCACCACCTTGCTGATATCGATGGACCCGCCATTCTGGGTGTGCAGGATCGCCACACTGCCCTTGTCGCCATTGACCAGCGTGTTGGAGCCGATCCAGTTGGGCGTGATCGAACCGCTGCCGAAATCGGCCTTGCCGGTGCCGCCGGCGAAATCGACCGTCAGCACATCCGCCGAGGGAGCCGCAACCGTGGCGCCGTCGGTGGTCATGTCGACCAGCAGCGTGCCGTAGAACGACTGGGAGAAACCGGTCTTGGTGCGCAGCGTGGTCGCGCCGATCTCGCCCACCCCATGGGCTGACATGGTGCCGTAATTGTACATCTTCACCGAAGTCGACGACCCGAGATCGATGCTGTCGCCCATGGCAAGGACACCGGCCGTGTCGTTGATCAAGACATGCGCCTTGGTGTCGTTGAGCTTGATCGAGCCGGACATGAGACCGTCGTTGTAGATCGCCAGGCTCGCCGCATCGTCATTGGCGATCACCACCGCCGAATAGTTGGCGCTGGTCAGGGTACCTACGTTGGTGATCGAGTTGCCCTTGATATCCGGGTTGTTGCTGTCGGATCCGGTCACATTGTCGTTGCGGCCGCCAAGAATGGCGATGGTCTCATAGGCATCCGCGTTGGTGGTGGAAACGGTCGCGCCCTTGGCGATCGTCACATGCACCTGTCCCTGGGTTTGCGAGTCGGCCGCGTCGGTCCTGCTCTCGCCGGTCTGGGCAAGGATCGCGCGGCCGTGCTTGCCGCCCGCAGTGACCGTGCCCGAGACGGAGATGGAAACCCCTCCAGAGATGGAATCGTCGCCGCCGGCCGCGCTCTGGGCAAAGATGCCGGCCGCATTGTCGCCGCTGACGGAGACCGTGCCGGACACATCGACCGACACCGCGCCACTGTCACCCTTGGCGCCCTCGCTGCCGACCTCACCCTCGAACTTGAGATCGGTCCCGCCAACGCCTGAGGAATAGGACCCGCGACCGCCGCCGCCGCCGCCGACCGATTGGGCGAAGATGCCGTGTGCCGTATCGCCACTGGTGACGATGCTGCCGTCCGAGGAAATCGAGACATCCCCGCCATCGCCGCCGCCGCCGGTCGCCGCCGTGCCAATGGCCATCACGCCCAGGGTCTGCTCGAAGCTGTCGAGGCTGGCGATGATGGTCGATTCCAGATCGCCAGCGGCACCGCCGCCACCACCGACCGACTGGGCAAAGATGCCCATCGCCCGATCGCCGGAGGTCTTGATGCCCTTGTTGTTCTTGACCGTGACGTCGCCGCCGTCGCCGCCATCGCTGCCCGAGCCGGTCACCGTCGCGGAGTTGAGAAGCCCCTGGGAGCCGTCGCCGCCGGAACCGCCGCCGCCACCGACCGACTGGGCGTAGATCGCCGTTGCATCAGCGCCGGTGGTGATGATCCCGCCATCGTTGGTGACCAGCACCGCGCCGCCATCGCTCGCCTGGCCGGCCGAGCCGCCGATATCGACGGAAAAGCCTTCGAACAGGCTCTTCCAATCCTCATACTGTTCCTTGACTTCCAAGGCCTGGTTGATCTGCTCGTAGAGCTCGTAGATGTCCGCCGCCCAGCCCTCAAGACCCGGGCTGCCATTGCCGCCGGTACCGCCGCCGCCACCGACAGACTGGGCGAAGATGCCATAGGACACATCGCCTGCGGTCTGGATCTGGCCTGAGTTGGACACTGTGACGTCATCGCCATGGCCACCGCCACCGCCGCTGCCGCCCATGGTGACCGCCAGCGAGAAACCCGAGCCTTCCAGATCCTCCGGCTTCTTGGTGGCGCCGATGGAGTAGGACCCGGCACTGCCGCCATCGCCGCCGCCACCGCCGACCGACTGGGCGAAGATGCCATTCGATGAGCCGGATTTGGTCGAGATATTGCCCGAGTTGTCGATCGTCACCTTGCCGGCATCGCTGCCCGGGCCGCCGCTGCCGCCCACATGGACATTGGCATTGACCTTGAAGGTCTTGTCCTTGTCGATGGCGAAGTCGCCCAGGAAGGCGATGCCCGATCCGCCGTCGCCACCGTTGCCGCCAATCGACTGGGCGTAGATGCCATCCGCCGAACCGCCGGTGGTGGTCAGCGTCTTGGTGTTGGTGACACTGACATCGCCGCCAACGGCACCGCCGCCGCCGCCCCCGCCCACGGTGATGGTGCTCTGCAGGTTCGATCCGGTGCTGAGCGAGGCGGTCACCGCATAGCTGCTGCCGCCGCTGCCGCCATTGCCGCCAACCGACTGGGCATAGATCGCATCGGCATAGTGACCGCTCGTCGTGATCGCGCCGTCGTTGTTGATCTCCACGGCGCCGCCGACGCCGCTGTCGCCGCCATCGCCGCCAATCGCCAGATCGAACGTGCCGCCTCCCTCGGCAGAGATGTTGAGCGTTCCGGCATAGACGACACCGCCCGCGCCGCCATCACCGCCGATGCTCAGGGCCGAAAGACCGGCGGAGCCGAACCCGGTGGTGCTGACCGTTCCCGAATTGGCCACGGTCACCTTTTCAGCATTGCCGCCCTTGCCGCCGTCACCACCGAGCGTGACATTGATCGCGCCGGAAACCTCGCCCATGCTCGCCGAGCCATTGACCAACACACCGGCCTTGCCGCCGCTACCGCCCTGGCTGATGGCGAGAACACCCGCAGCCAGATTGCCGGAGGTGGACACGCCGCCCTTGTTGGTGACATTGACCGTGCCGCCGAAGCCGCCATCGCCGCCGTCCGAACCGACAGCGACATTGACCGAGGCCATCGACGCCGCGCCATTGACCGTCAGGCCGCCAGCACCGCCGCCGCCGCCCATGCTCTGGGCGAGAATGCCGACCGCCGCATCGCCGGTCGTCGTGAGATCGCCTTCGCTTGTCACCGTGACCGTATTGCCCGAGCCGCCAGAGCCGCCATCGCCGCCATGGGTGTAGCTGGCCGAAGCAATGGAAATATCGCCGTGGATCGTGGTGCCGCCGCTACCGCCGCCGCCGCCAATCGACTGGGCCAGGATCGCGTAGGCGAAGGACCCCTTGGTTTCGATCTCCCCGAAGCTGCTGACATCGACTGTGCCGGCCGCATCGCCGTCACCGCCCGTCTGCCCCAGGACCTGCGAGGCCAGGTCAATGCCGATCAATCCGGAGATGGTGCTGCCGGCCTTGCCGCCACCGCCGCCGAGGCTCTGGGCCGAAATGCCGCTGGAGTGATCGCCGGCCGTGACGATCTTGCCCTTCGACGTCACCGCGACAGTGCCGCCGGCACCGCCCGCACCGCCCTGGGCTCCGACGTTGCCAGCCTGCTGGCTCAGCTCCAGATCGCCAACGCCAGCGGAATAGAGGTTGCTCGAATGGCCGCCGCCACCGCCAATCGACTGGGCGAGGATACCATCGGCATCGTGGCCGCTGGTGGTGATCGCCGCGCTGGAGGTCAGATCCACCTCGCCGCCATCGCCCCCGTTGCCACCATCAGCCCCCATGTCGTGATTGAAGCTGACATCAGCGACGCCGATATTGGTGTGGGTGCCGGCCGAACCGCCACCGCCACCGATGCTTTGCAGGAGTACGCCGGTAGAGCTGTCCCCTTCGGTGGTGATCGACCCGCCGAGCGATCCCTTCACCGCGCGGCCATCGTGATGATGGCTGCCATTCGAGGCACCGGTCTGGCCCGCGAAGGTGAGACCAATATTGATGTCGGTGACGGTACCGCCAGCGCCGCCGCCACCACCGACCGACTGGGCCACGAACCCGCGCGCCTGTGCGCCCTTGGTGTGGATCATGTCCTTGTCGGTGCCGGTGAAGCTGATATTGCCACCGGACCCGCCGTCGCCGCCGACCGAGCCGACCCCGGTCGTCCCGATTCCCAGGTTGATCTTGAATGTGCCGCCACCCTTGCCGCCGCCGCCGCCAATGCTTTGCAACAGCACGCCATCGGCGAACTTGCCTTCCGTCGTCACCGACAGCCCGTCGCCCGAACCGGTCAGGGAGATATCCTTGCCGCCGCCGCCATCGCCGCCGCTGCCGCCAATCGCGATCAATCCGCTGGGTGAATGGGCATTGCCGCCACCAGCGCCGATGCTGGCAACATAGACGCCCATCGAGCTGTCGCCCTTGGTGGTGACCGTGACACCATCCACCGAGAGATCGGCGGTACCGCCATCGCCACCTGGACCACCGGCACCACCAGTCGTCAGCACACCGCCATTGGCACCACTGGCGCCACCACCGCCACCGACACTGAGAACTCCCACGCCGATGGCATTAACCCCTTCGGTCGAAAACGTGCTTTTGGTCAGGTCGACCGTCACCGCTCCGCCACCACCGCCGGCTCCGCCATCGCCGCCCATGGCGTCAAAGCCATCGGTACTGCTGCCCTTGCCGCCGCCGCCGCCAACGCTGATGGCCTCGAAGGCCGCCGCATGGTCCCCGGTCGTCGTCACCGTCACCGAGGACAGCGTCGCCGTCACCGTCCCGGCATCGCCGCCGCTATGGCCACTGGCACCATAGGCGACAAAACCGCTGGTGGATCCGGAGGCACCGGAAAAACCGCCGACGCTCTGCAACAGAATGCCGTTGGATTCCGAGCCCGCCGTCGTCACCGAGCTGTCCGACAGGGTCAGCGTCACATTGCCGCCCGGCCCGGGGCCCTCGGATTCGCCGCCATGAGAGTGGAACGTGCCGTCGCCAGCACCGGCCGAGCCGCCCGCCCCGCCCAGACTGAGCATGTGAATGCCCACCGCCTGCTTGCCATCGGTGGTGATATCCGCCTTCAGCGTCGCCTTGATCGTACCGCCGGTTCCGCCCTGGCCGCCATTGCCCGCATGCGCGCCGCCGCCGACGCCATCGCCGCCCTTGCCGCCATCACCGGCGGCACTGATCAGCACCACCCCATGATAGCCGTCCGCCGTGGTGTGGATCTTGTTGTCGCCGGTGGCATTGACGGTGATGTCGCCCCCATCGCCGCCGACGCCACCCGTACCGCCATAGCCACTGGCGCCGGATTTGCCCTCGCCGCCGTGTCCCCCGGCGCCGCCCTTGCTCATGACGGAAATGCCGCTGCCCGCGCCAACCTGATTGATGGCATGGCCATCCAGCAACGAGATATTGACCGTGCCGCCCTGGCCGCCGTCACCGCCGTCACCGCCATGGCCATCCTTGATGAAGCCGACCATGTAGCCTTCGCCGCCGGTCCCGCCGTCCCCGCCGGTTGTGCGCAAGAACAGACCGTGGCCGATGCCCGATGTGATCGGTTTGACGTTGCCGGTGCCGCCGGAGGGCGACTTGGAGAAGGTCGCGGTTAGGTCGCCGCCGCTACCGCCATCCTTGCCATCGCCGCCATAGGCGGTGGTGAAGGATGTCTTGTGCTCCGAGCCCTTCTTGCCGCCCCCGCCAGTGGATTCCAGATGAACGCCTTCGCCGCTGCTGCTGACGATGCCGTAGCCCTTGTCGAAATGGCCGGTTAACGTAAGGTCCTTTCCAACCTCATCCTCGCCGCCCGTATGCTCGAGCAGAACAGCGTTGACTCCAGAGCCGCTCCCCCCAAAGTCAGCCGTCAAATCCGTTAAAGTGAGATCGACGACAGACCCATCGTTGTGGAATATCGGACCGAAGGACCCGGTACACGTTTCCGAGCCGTTGGAGATCGAGCACCCGGCGATTGCCGATGTTGACAGAAGAGAACTTGAAAGAGCAGCACATACGCTCAGAATACTAACTTGAAATTTGTTCATTGGTCCCCACCAGCCCGCTTATTACTCAACCCCACGATGTATCATCAAGGAGCCTTATCGCTTAACAAGCCACTAAAAAATCGCGTGAATTGTCATTTTTCCCTATGATATATCTTACAGGATTCCACGGAGGGCTACCCGCTGGGGTCTGCGACGGATGGCCCAACAAAAAACGCGCCGGCCAGGATGGGCCGACGCGTTCAAATGGTCCCGCTGCACTTCCGCGCGGACTCAAGCGGCCCGAATGGTTGCCAGGAACTCCTTCATCGCCGTGCGCATCCGGTCCGACCGCTCATGCAGATCGGCAATCGAGGAGCGCATGTCCGTGCTGTATTCGCCGGTCTTGATGGCCGAGGAACTGACCTCGCCAATCGACCCGGTCACGCTCTGGGTACCGCTCGCCGCCTCGGCGATGCTGCGGGCGATCTCGTTGGTCGCCGCATTCTGCTGTTCGGTCGCCTCGGTCATGGCAGAGGCGCGCTCTTCGATCATCCGCACCATCTCCGCGACCGACGCGGTGGCATCGATCGAATCGGAGGCCGCACGCTTCATCTCGGTGATCTGCTGGTCGATTTCCTCGGTCGCCCGAGCGGTCTGCTCCGCCAGGGCCTTGACCTCGGAGGCGACCACGGCGAAGCCGCGCCCCGCCTCTCCGGCCCGCGCCGCCTCGATGGTCGCGTTGAGGGCGAGAAGATTGGTCTGCTCGGCGATATCGGTGATCAGCCCGGTCACCTGGCCGATCTTGGAGACCACCTGCTGCAGCCGGTTGACCGCCTCGCTGGAGCGCTCGACTTCGCCGGCCGCGTCGGTCGCGGCCTTGGCCGCGCCATTGACCTGGGTGTCGATCTCGGCAATCGAGTTCGACAGCTCCTCCGAGGCGCTCGCCACCGTGTTGACATTGCCGGTGGTCTGCTCCGAGGCTGCCGACACCGCCAGCGCCCGCTCCGAGGTCACCCTTGCGATCTCGGCCAGATCCTCGGCGGAGATGTTCAGCGTATCCAGGCCCGTCATCATCTCTTCGCTGATCGACAGCACGGTACTTTCGAACTGATCGGCAACGGCCTGCATGTCCCGGTGACGCCGCGCGGCGGTCTCTTCCCGGTCACGGGCGGTCTCCTCCTCAAGCTCGCGGGTGCGGATGAGGTTGGCGCGGAAGACGCTGAGCGCCTCGCCCATCTGGCCGATCTCATCACGGCGAGCGCCAAGGTCCACCTCCCGCTCGGTGTTGCCCTCGGCCAACTGGCGGACGACGCTGGCCAGCCGTGTCAGCGGTTGCGACACCAGCCGATGGTTGAGAACCCCGAAGCCGATGGCCATCACCACCAGCAGCAAGCCACCGCCAATGGCGATCATCTGGGTGGAACTGAGCGCGGCATGTTCAAACTCAAGCAGCGCCTGTTCGCGGGTCTGCAACTGCGAGCGTAACGCGCCCTGCCGGGAAAACAGCGTGTCGAGCAGGCTCTGGCCGGTGCTGGTCAGCTCCATCGCCCGGGCAAGATCGACCGTGTTCGGGTCCCGCATCAGACGGATCTGCTCATTGGCAAAGCCGGTGAGCCAGCCCTGCCAGGCCTCGCGGATATCCGCGACCCCGGCGGCCTGCTCCGGCACCGCCGCCTTGAGCCGCTGCTCCAGACCGCTCAGCGCCTTGTCGATCCCGGCGGTGCTGGCTTCCGTCTTGCGCACCCACTCCCGGTCGCCGGTCAGAAGGAAGGTCTTGACCGATAGCGCCTGATCGAGAACGGCGGCCTGAAGCCCGTCGATCTCCCGCGCCAGCGAGACGATCACTTCCGCCTCCCGCACCGCCGCGTTGGTCGACGCGGTCTTGTAATAGGTGGTCAGTCCGGTGAGCGCGCCAATCAGCGCAATGCCAAGAAAGGCGATCAGACCTTTCCGCGAAACAGACATATTGGCAAACATGGAAACTTCCTCGAACGGTCGGCAGGATGGCGCGGCCAATCAGCCTTGCGGCATGGCGCGGCGCTGCAATTCAGTGAGATTGATCTCAATGGTCGCGGCGCCGATTGGCCCCGCCCCCTTCGGGTCGGCCAGCGTCATGTTGAGCTGGGCGCGCCAGATCTGGCGGTCCGCGTCCCATTCGGGCTCATCGATGAACACCGCATCCCTGCCTTCGGGAAAGGTCTTCTGGAACTTGGCCTCGTCGCCCTGCCAGTAATCGCCGGTGATCGCGCTCTGGCCGACATTCAGCCCGTTCGCATCCATGACGAACAATTCCGTATAAAGCCCGAGGCTGCCGGCCTGCACCCGCAAGAGGTAAATCGACAGGGGCGCCGACAGCGTCGCCGAGATCAGCGGCTTGTCCGCCACCTCCCGCTCCGCTCGCCACTGTTTGTCGAGCGCGTCGATCTCGCTTTGGGTCAGATTGCCCCGCCGCTCGTTCTGCGCGTTCACCGACAGCGGCACGATCGGGTTGGTCAGCCAGGCCCGGGTTTCCGCGATGACCTCCGGCGTGATCAATGCCTTGGCATCTGGCACCGTCGGCTGCGCCTGGGCACCGCCCATCGTCAGCAAAGACGCACACAGTAGAATAAAGACCGGTAATTTCATCGCGTAAGCTCCCCCATTTCGAGCAGCCCATCCTTCTACGCGATATGTTAATCAAAGGTGCAAAGCGCGAAAGTTCCTACGAAAACTTGCAACCCCACACCATCAAGGCGATCTCAACTCACTTAACATTGAGGAATATCATCACAATTAAAGATCTATACTTATGAGAAAAATGCAATCTATGGGATATAAAGCTACCGTAGCGGCAGATTTGAGGTGAGCGGTCTTCCTTGCGCCCATGAAAAAACCGCCCGGGGCGGTCGCCCCGGGCGGCTTGCCGTCTATGTCCCCATCCGCGCAAAACCCGGACAGGGCTGTCTTTTCAAGTCTTATCGCGCGGCCATTCCGTTGCGGGCAAGCCCCTCCGACAAGGCGCTGTAGTAGACATCCGGCCCATGCGCGTGGCCACCAGCCTCTTCGACCTCGGCGGAGGCGTGGCGCAGGAAGTTGCCGAACGCATCACTGCCGGACGAGCCTGGCCGCAACTGCAGGGAGCCCCGCTTCTCTTCCGGCTTGTAGGTGAAGATCGTCTCCCCCTCCTTGATGGTCTCCACCACCTTGAGACTGTCGAGGGTTTCCGGATCCACTGCCGTCGGGTCCTTGGACAGCACCACCAGATCGGCGGTCTTGCCAACCTCGATCGAGCCCTTTCCAGCTTCTTCGAAATGCTGGTAGGCCGGCCAGATGGTCATCGCCTTCAGCGCCGTCATCACATCGACCCGCTGATCCGGGCCGAGAATATCGCCCGACCGGGTCCGCCGGGTCACCGTCGCATCGAGGATGCGCATGGAATCGGGGAAGGCCACCGGTGCGTCATGATGCGAGGAGAACATCATGCCGCGCTCGCGCACCCAGCCGGTCGGCGAGATGTTTTCCGCATTGACCGGACCGACGGTCCGGTCCCGGTGCCAGTCGCCCCAGTAGAAGGTGTGCATCGGAAACAGCGACGGGAACATGTCGAGTTCATCCACCGCCGCGACCTGATCCTTGCGCAGGAACTGACCATGGATCAGCACCGGCCGCCGGTCGGCGCGGCCGTATTTCTCCGTCGCGGTCTTCACCGCGGCCAGCAGCATGTCCGACGCCCCCTCGCCATTGGAATGGGTGAGGATCTGGATGTTGTTGGCAAAGGCCCAGTCGATCGCGTCGAACACCTCGTCGGTGGTGGCCGCCGCATAGCCCGCGTAGTCCGCCCGGTAGGTCGAGGGCGGATTGTAGTAGGGCCGATCGCGCAGCGCGGTGAACCCTTGCGGCGAACCGTCGATGGTCAGCTTCGCACCGCCCACACGGAAGCGGTTGGTGTAGGAGGCGGAGACATTCTTGGCGATGAAGTCCTTGTCGACCAGCGCATCCGGATAGGTCACCACGTCGATCTTGATGCGACCGGCATCGGCCGCCGCCTTCATCAGACGGGCCACGGCCGGCGTCGAGCGCCCTTCCTGACCAGTGGTGTAGCCGTAGCTCGTCAGAAGTTCGGTACCGGCAACGAACAGCTCCTGCGCGCCTTCCTTGTCGAGATCGCTGAGCTGCTTGAGCGCTGCGCCGAAGAACGCGGCCTCTTCCAGAACCCCGTTCGGCTCGTTCGAGCCTTCCTCACGGCGGATCACGCCACCGGTCGGATTCGGGGTCTCGGCGGTGATCCCGGCCAGTTCCAGCGCCTTGGAGTTCATCACGCCCAGATGCCCGGACTGATGCATCACCATGACCGGAACCTCGGTCGAGACCTTATCGAGATCCTCACGGGTCGGGTGGCGCTGCTCGGCAAGCTGCGCATCGTCGTAGCCGAAGCCGAGGATGGTGCCGAGCCGCTTGGCCCGGTCCGGATAGGTCTTGGCCCATTCGCTGAGCGTCGCCTGCAGAGCGGGAATATCGTTGACCTTGCCATCGGGCGCCGGCTGAATGTTGGCGGCCACCGCCTGAATGCCAATCATGAAGGCATGACCATGGGCATCGACGAAGCCGGGCAACATGGCCTTGCCCTTCAGGTCGATCAGCGTTGTCCCCTTGCCCTTGAACTTCATCACCTCCTCGGCCGTGCCGACAGCCAGGATGACGCCATCCTTTTCCGCCACCGCCTCGGCTCTGGGCGCCTGGTCATTCATGGTCAGAACCGGGCCGCCCGACCAGATCCGGTCGGCGATTTCCTCGGCAGCAAACGCCGGGAATGCGCTGAGCCCGGCGGCAATCACCGCAAGGCATGAAATGGACATTCGCGTCAAGATGGTCTCCTTAACTTCTGCACCCCACACCGAAGACAGGCACCACAAAAACCGCCGCCCGGATTCGGCACGCTGGACCGATCCTGCGCCGCCAATGCTTTCATCATTATGAAGCTTCAGACGAACAAACAGGGGCCGGCAACCGATAGCTGTGAACACCGACCGCCGTTCCCTTCCCTTGAAAGGATGTGCTAGAAAAATCAGACGCCTGCCTGGAAAGGCACCCTCAGGGCGGATGGGGACGCGATGGATCGAGTTCCGCCGGATGCTCAACCGGAGCTGGTGAAAAGGCCATGGAAGCCGCCAAGAAAACCGCATTTCGCAAACCCAGCTGGAGCTGTTCGCTGAGGTCCCTGCTCGGCATTGTGATGATCTCGCTGATCATTATTCTCTCCGGCGTGCTGATTTCCCTCGACTATCACCGCACCCGCAAGGCCGAGCTGATCGCCGCGGAGCAGGCGATGGGCGCCTTTTCCGAAAGGCTCGCCGATCGGCTCAGCGCCCTCTCCGCCGACACGGTGGCACCGATCGAGCTCATCGCCCAGACCGAGAACGCCTTCCTCGTCCCCCCGCCCGGACGCATGAGCGACAAGATCGCTGTCCTGCGGGTTGCCATGGCACGCTCGCCGCAGATCGACGGCCTTTATGCCGGCTATCCCGATGGCAGCTTCGTCCATGCGGTCAGCCTGCGCGACGCCGGCTGGCGGGAGGCGCTTGCCGCGCCGGAAAAGGCGGCGCTCGCAATCCGCACCATCGAAGCCGGACCGGAAGACAGCCGGCTCGCCTATGTCACCTTCCTCGATGCCAACGGCACGATCATTGGTCGCCGCCCCTTCGACGCGGACGCCTATGACCCACGTGCGCGCCCCTGGTACCAACAGGCCAGGGCGCAAGGAGGACGCACGATCTCGGTCGGCCCCTACCAGATGGCGACCACCCGTGCCCATGGCATGACCGTCGCCCGCGCCCACCAGAATGCGGATGGCATCGTCATAGGTGCGGACATCATCCTTGGCACCGTCACCAACTTCCTCGCCGCCGGGCGCCTGACCGAACACACCAACGCCTTCATCCTCGATGACGGTCTGGAGATCGCCATTCACGCCGGCCCGGGCTCCTTGCGCCTGGCGAGCGCCCTGCCGGACAAAACGGCCAATGGCTGGTCCGCCAAGGTGTTGGCGCCGCTGGTCGAGGCTGCCGGACCGACAGACGCCGCACCGCGCGTTCGCCCCGCCCGCATCTACCGGGTCGAGGACGAACCGTTCCTCGTCACCGTCGGACCGGAAATCTCCAGTGTCCTGCTCAAAGATCACCGCATTGTCGTCGCCGCCCCGCTCGATGAACTGCTTGCCAGCGCCAACCGCGACCTTCTGCACGGGGTGCTGATCTCCATCGCGGTGGTGATCGCGGCCATCCTGTTCGCCCTCGCGCTGGCGCGCTGGATCTCCCGCTCCCTGCAAATCCTCACCCTCGGCGCACACCGGATGCAGAGCCTCGACTTCTCCCAACCGATCGACGCCACCTCGCGAGTCACCGAGATTTCCACCCTGGGCGGCGCCATCAACCGGGCGCAGGACGCGATCTTCACCTTCGCCCTTTATGTGCCCAAGGAGTTCGTGCGCAAGGGCATCGAGGCCGGCTATTTCAAGGGGCGCTCGGCTCGCCGGCAGGAGGTGACGGCGATGTTCTCCGACATCTATGACTTCACCACCATCAGCGAGAACCACTCCCCCGAAGAGGTGGTCGAAATGCTGTCGGGCTATTTCGACGTGTTCGACGCCGCCGTCAGCGCCCATGGCGGCACCATCATCCAGTTCCTCGGCGATTCCGTCTATGCCATGTGGAACGCCCCGCTCGCCGACGAGGAACATGCGCTGCATGCCTGCCTCTGCGTGCTCGACATCGAGCAGCGGCTGGTCGCGTTCAACGCCGAGCAGCGCCGCAAGGGGCTGCCGGAGTTCCGTACCCGCTACGGCATCCACTCCGGTCCGGCGGTCGTCGGCAGCGTCGGCGCCACCGAACGCCTGCAATACACGGCGATGGGCGACACCATCAACGTCGCCTCGCGCCTGGAAGGAACCAACAAGGTGTTCGGCACCTCAGCCCTTACCAGCGCGGCGGTGGTGAAGCGCTGCGGCAGCGCGATCCGCTTCCGCCCTCTGGGCAGCACCCAGGTGAAGGGCCGGGTCGAACCGCTGGAGGTGTTCGAACTCGTTGGCGAGGCCGAAGACGGCGCAACGTCAGGGCCAGAGGCGGGAACGAAGGCCACCGCTGCTCCGGATCAAAAGGCTGCTCACCCGGGTTGACCGGCTCTACCGCCCGCCTCGCGCTAGTCAGTCGGCCTTGTCCCACAGCGGAGCGGGTGCCGCTTCGACACATGGCACGGAACGGGATCGGTAGAGCCGCTGCAAGGTGCCGATCATGTCCTGGAACGACTTGTCGAATTCCACACACGTCTTGTCCGTTGGCCGCAGATAGGTCGAGCGCCCCTTTCGCTCGCTCGTCAGGAAGCCCGCGTTTTCCAGCTCCCGCACCTTGCGGTGGACGGTGGACAGCGGCAGGTCGAGCACACCGGCCAGCGCCGAGAGATCATAAAGCCGCCGCTGGTTTTCTCCGACGATCACCGTGCGGATGATCAGCGCATCGAGCGGCCCGCCCCACATGCCGGTCTCGATGGCATAGAACCGGTTCAGGCACTCGATGATCTGCGTTTGCACGATGCGGCGAAGGTCCTCCTCGACCCCTTCCGGGAATTTTTGCCGGATATTCATTGGCGCAGCCGCTGCATGTCTTTCCCCTCCCCCACGCTTCGCGCAGACCTTGTCATTTTGCCCAAGGGTACCGGCTCCTTTCCAGAATGGGAACATCCAAAGCTCAGGGCGTTATGTCGCATGCTATTGGAAACATGGAGCGAAATGCTCCACGGCGAATGACCTCACTGTCCCATGGCCAACGATAAAGGCACGCCAAAGGCACCGGGAACGGCGCGAGGCGGAGGAGAAAAGCATGACGAAACACATACTTGTAGTTGGCGGCGGCATCGGCGGAACGATGACCGCGAACAGCATCGTTGCCAAGCTCTACCCGGAGATTTCCCGGGGCGAGGTCAAGGTCAGCATGCTGTCGGATTCCCCCTGGCACTACTACAAGCCGGCCTTCATGTATGTGGCCTTCGACATGTTCTTCGAGGGCGAGCTGCGGCGCAAGCAACGCACGTTGCTGCGCCCGGAGATCGATTTCAACGTCGACAAGGTGGTGGAATTCGACTTCGCCGGCTCGCGGGTCAAGACCGCCAGCGGCAAGACCGTCGGCTATGACTACATCGTCGTATCGACCGGCTGCCTGCCCGCCCCCGAGCGCATTCCCGGCCTCAAGGAAGCGGGTGACTACTTCTACCAGTACGACCCGGCACGGCAGCTTGCGGAGAAGCTGCGCAACTTCGAGAAGGGCCGGATCTTCATCACCGTGAACTTCCCGAAGACGCCGAACGTGCCGCACCAGTGCGGCATCGCGCCGATGGAAACCACGCTGATGGTCGACGAGTATCTGCGCCGCAAGGGCGTGCGCGATCAGGTCGAGATCGTCTACACCTACCCGACCGTCTCCCAGCTCCTGCGCAACTGCCTGTTCCTGCAGCAGGAGGTCTGCGAGGTGCTGCCGCCGGTCTTCGAGAGCAAGGGCATCAAGTATCAGCGCGGCTTCACCCTGGACTCCGTCGATCCGGGCAAGAAGATCGCCATCTCGGAAGAGGGCAAGGAAGAGGAATTCGACATCCTCATGTGCACCCCGCCGATCCGCGCCGTCGATGCAGTGATCGAAAGCGGCATCTCCGAAGCGCCGAACAACGAAGGCTGGCTTCCCACCGACCGGCAGACCCTGCAGCTCGAAGGCCACCCCAACGCCTACATCATGGGCGACACGGTCGACCTGCCGATCAGCAAGGCCGGCGGCTCCTGTCACAACCAGTGCCCGGTGATCGCCAACAACATCGCCGGCGATCTGCGCCTCGGCCGCACGGTCGATGCCTATGACGGCCGCGTCCAGGCGGTCGCCCAGATGGGCCTCGAGCTGGGTATGCCGCTCTGGTACGACTACGACGAGGATGTGCATCCGACCCCGCCGACCAAGGTCGGGGGACTGCTTCGCAAGGCATTCAATAGAGGAATCTACTGGTCCGTCGCTCGCGGCATCATCTGATTTCGGCACGGATCACCGACAACCTCTGGGAAGGAAACACCAATGAGCACATCCACCACTGACATGCCCGAAGCCGCCGCCGCCGAACCGCTGGTGGAGCGCATCGCGCAAACCTCCGCCCTGATGGACGAAGCGACCGAAAAGGGTCTTGCGGACCTTCTGGAAAAGGTCGCCCCGCTGCTTCAGGCCGGCCGGTTCCACAACGTGATCGACCTTCTGTCGCTCGCCTCGGATGCGGTCGACATGGCCGATGACGCCATGATCCAGAAGCTGATGAAGGCCTATGAGGAAGGCATCGGCGCGGCCTGGTCGCTCAGCAATGCCGCCCGCTTTGCCCAGGCGGAGGCCGCCACCTTGCCGGTGCCGACCCTGTTCGGCCTGCTGCGCGCGGCCGGCGACGAGGACGTGCGCCGCGGCCTGCATTTCGCGCTGCGCTTCCTCGCCGTGCTCGGCAGCCGGATGAAGGACGACGGCGAAGCATGACCGGCGACGCGGACCTTGCCGCACTCTATCAGGACAGGGTGCGGCACTGGGCCGCCAGGGTACGCAACGACCGTCGACTTTCGCTTGCGGACCTCACCGTCACGAAGAAAAGCCCGATCTGCGGCAGCGCCCTGACCCTCGATGTCAGGGCGCAAGGCCGGACGATCCAGGAACTGGGCTACCGGGTGCGCGCCTGCACCCTGGGCATGGCCTCGGCGGCGGTGGTGGTTGCCACCGCCCCGGGGCGGCCGGTGGAAGAGACCCTTGCCGCCGGACAGAGGCTGCGTGCGCTGCTGGCCGGCGAGGACGCCTGCTTCCCGCCCCCCTGGGAGGCGCTGGAGATGTTCATGGCCGCCCGCGACTTCCCGACCCGGCACAGCTCGATCCTGTTGCCGTTCGAGGCGCTGGCGGAGGCCTTCAGCGCCCCCACGCCCGCCTGAGACGCCGCCCCCGACACGCCGCCTCAGGCGGCCTTTTCCCGGATACCCGCCGGATTGCCCTTCACCGCGCCGGCCCGCAGATCATGCGGATCGAGCCGGCGGATCACCGCCAGATCCTCCGCCGTCGGCGTCGCCGTCTCATGCAGATCCGGCGCCCGCAACAGCTCAAAACCGGTGTTCGCGTCCACCTCCTCGAAACTCACGCCCGGATGCAGCGAGAGCACGCGCGGCGCATGGTCCGGTCCGCCGAAATCCATCACGCAGAGCGGCGTGATGACCAGGCCGATCCGGATTTCCGGTCGCCGCGCCCCTTCCGGCCAGAGCCGGTCGTTGAAGCCAGCGCTGCACACCACATCCACCTCCCCCGGCACGAAGGTGCGCCGGTCGTGGCTCGTCACCAGCATGGAGTTGCGGTGGTTGATGCTGTTGCCGGGAAAGCCGCGCACGCCGAGCATCTGCACCTTGGGCTTTTGAAAGTCGCCAAGACAGGAAATGTTGGCCTGGGCAAACCGGTCGATCTGCACCGGCGTCACCATGGCGTGCCGGCGGCCGGACCAGAGGCATTCGAACACCCGTCCATAGGGAAACCAGCCGGAATGACCGGGCCGGTCCTCCGGCGCGCAGCCAAGCGGCACCGGCTCCTCCACGGCGAAGGCCTCGCCATCGGTCAACAGCAACCGGTCGTTCAGGTTGAGTTTGGCGAGGCCCGCGGCGAGCCGGGGCAATGTGCCGATGCCGTTCGCCATCACCTCGCCATCGTCGGCAAAGGCCCGGGCGGCGGCGGTGATCATCAGTTCGGCAAGGGTGAAAGTCTCAGCGTGGATCATGACGGCACCTCACAGATTGGGGATCGACAGGTTGCGGATCGCCTCGGCGCCGCCCACCCGGTCCAGATAGCCCGGCTCGTCCGTGCCAACGTAATCCCGCATGTAGGCGTCCCAGCCCCCCTCCTGGCGCGCCCCATCGCAATAGGCCTTCAGATGCGCCATGTCCCAGCCATAGGCGTCATGGGCGGTGGTGGGATGAGCGCCGAACGGCGCCGCCACCACGGTGTCCACCACGGAGCGGTCGAACAGGCTCTTTTGCGCCATGTGGGAATGGGTGAGGTCGAGCCGGTCGTGAACCTCTTCCGCCGACACGATCACCCGGCCGGCGGCACGGGCGATCAGATTGTCGAAATAGGGATCGCGCCCGTCGGTCTGCACATTGCCCCGCCGGTCGGCGCGGCTGACGTGGATCAGCGAAATGTCCGGCTTCAGCGCCGGCATCGCCACCAGCAGATCCTCCGCATCATAGGGAGAGGTAACGAGGCGCAGCTCCGGATTGTGCGTCAGCACATCGGTGCCAAGGCCAATGCGGGTCGGTGCGAAGGGCACCCCTTCAGCCGCCGCCCGGAGCCCAAGCAGGAACATGCCCTCGTCGAGTTCCATCACCTCGACCGCCCCGGCCTCCCGCGCCTTGCGGAAATAGGGTTCGAGCGGGATCCGGTCGAGGGAAACGAAGCCGTAGATCACCTTGCGCACCTTGCCGGCAGCGCAGAGCATGCCAACCTCCGGCCCGCCATAGGCGACCAGCGTCAGATCCTTCAGATCCGAGCGCAGGATCTCCCGCACCAAGGCCATCGGCTTGCGCCGCGCGCCCCAGCCGCCGACGCCGATCACCATCCCGTCATGCAGACTGCGGACGGCCTCGCGAAGACTTTTCTGTTTGTCCATGTGATGAACCCGTAATCGCTGTTGCCGTTCGGCAGAAAGGATTTCCGCCCACTCGCCATGAGCCTAGAGCGACAGCCGGCCGCCCTCATCGTCCGACAGGACGACACCGGGCGGCAAATTTCCTAAAGAAACGCATAGCGCTGGAGTGTGTCGGCAACGCACCCCGGCTTGTCGCCGCCCTCGACCTCGATCACCATGCGCACCATGGTCTGGACCCCGTTCTCGCCGATGGGTTTGGCATCGACCAACTCACCGCTGGCGCGTATGCGTGCGCCCACCGGCACCGGCGCGGGAAACCGCACCCGGTCGAGACCGTAGTTCACCCCCCAGTCGAGATTGTCCGGCATGAACAGATCCGGAAGGAACAGGTTCGTCAGCGACAGGGACAGGAACCCATGGGCGATGGTCTTGCCGAACGGCCCCGTTGCGGCGCGCTGCGGATCCACATGCAGCCACTGGAAATCCCCGGTTGCCTGCGCGAACTGGTTGATGCGCTCCTGATCGATGGTCAGCCAGTCGCTGGGACCGAGCTTGCGGCCGATTGCACTGATCACCTCATCGGCGGAACGGAAGCGAAATGTCATGCGGGTACTCCTCCCTCACGCATGTTGACTGGAGACAGAAAGCACCTCGCCGACCATGTAGGAGGCGTAGTCGCTGGCCAGGAACATGATGACATTGGCCACCTCCCAGACCTCGGCGGCTCGGCCGAAGGCTTCCCGCTCGGCCAGTTGCTTCAGCACCTCTTCCGGTGCGGAGCGCTTCAGGAAGTCATGCATGGCGATGGACGGGGAGACCGCGTTGACGCGAATGCCATGCTCCGCCGCCTCAAGGGCGCTGCACCGGGTCAGCGCCATCACCCCCGCCTTGGCGGCGGCGTAATGCGCCTGCCCCTTCTGCGCCCGCCAGCCGAGTACCGAGGCGTTGTTGACAATGGTGCCGCGCCGGCGGGGGATCATCGCCCGCAGCGCCGCCCGGGTCATGCGGAAGGTCCCGTTCAGCGTCACGTCGAGCACCCGGTGCCAGTCCTCGTCGGTCATCTCGACGATCGGCTTGACACCGCCCAGCCCTGCATTGTTGACCAGAACGTCAATGCCCTCCATCGCCGCCTCTGCCGCGCCGACCAGCGCCTGCACCTGATCCTCACTGGTGACATCGGCAAGATGCCCGGTCACCGAGGTCTCGGGCGCGATCTCCTTCAGCGCGGCAACCGCCTCATCGAGCCGGCGCGGATGAATATCCGAGATCATCAGCGCCCGCGCCCCTTCCTCCACCGCGCGGCGGGCGGCGGCAAAACCGATTCCCTGCCCGGCGGCGGCGGTGATCAGCACCGAGCGCCCTTTCAGAAGCCCATGGCCGGGCACGTAGGACGGACATTGCGAGGAGGGGCGTGCGGAGAATGTGTCAGCGTCCATTTCGGCTCATCCTTGCCTTGTTCGAGAAATCGGCGGTGCGGCCATCGGCGACAAAGGCATCGCGGGCCGCCTGGGAATCCGCCATCAGATAGGCCTGTGCGGTGAAGCCCTGCTCCCAGCGGTACTGCGCCTCAAGATCGGCCGCCTCCACCCCGTTGAGCGCCTCCTTGGCCAGCGCGATCATCGCCGGGCTCTTGGCGGCGATTTTCGCCGCAAGCTCTCGTGCCGCCTCGGCGAGTTCCTCCCGGGGCAGCACCGCCTCGATGCCGCCGAAGCGAAAGGCCTCCGCCGCGCTTACCGGATCGCCGGTGAAATACATCTGCCGCACCTTTTGCAGCGGAAACAGGCGCTGAAGATGCGCGCCGCCACCCAGCGCGCCGCGATCCACCTCCGGCACGCCGAAACTGGCGCAGTCCGAGGCGAGCACGATATCCGCGCCGCCACAGATGCCGATCCCGCCGCCGAGCACGAAGCCATGGGCGGCGGCGATCACCGGCACCCGGCCGCGATGAATGGCGCGGAAGGTGTCGTAGTTGCCCCGGTTGACCTCGATGATCCGTTCCGGATGCCGCTGCAGTTCCTTGATGTCGACCCCGGCGCAAAAGCCGCGCCCCTCGGCGCGGATGATCAGCACCCGCACCTGCCGGTCCGCGTTCATGTCGTCCACGGCCCGCGCCAGCGCGGCCCAGCCGGCGCTGTCGAAGGCGTTGACCGGCGGTCGGTTCAGGACGATTTCGCCAATATGATCGCTGACATCGGCGGAAAATGGCGCGCTCATGCCCGTGCTCCCTGTTTCACCGTTTCGCGGTCGCTGCCCGGCAAATGCCGCAGGGCGGCAAGACGCTCTTCCGCCTCCCGCACGATGCGCGTGATCAGTGCGTCGCAACTCTCCAGCTCGCCGATCAGCGCCGCCACCTGACCGGACGGCAACAGCCCGCCCCGGGTATCACCACTCACCAGCCCCTGTTCGACCAGACGCGGCAGGTTCGGGGCCATCACGGTGGCGGCAAACCCCGCCTCATCGGCCTTCAGCGCGCGCAGGGCCAGCCGCACCATGCCGGCATAGCTCATGCCTTGCGCCCGCCCCCAGGACAGGCTGTGCCGCAGGCTGGCAAGGAACCGCGCCGGTCCGCTCATCCCTTCCATGCGGCGCAGTTCCTCATTGTCGATGAACCGCTGCGGCAGGCCATCAACCGCCTGCGACACCCGGATCGCCGCCGGATCGCCGCTCTTCAGGTAGCGGTCCAGCGTCGCCGGATGCACCGGACTGTCGGAGGTCAGGAGGAAGCGGGTGCCCATGGCGATGCCATCCGCGCCCCAGGCCAGAGCGGCGGCGAGCCCGCGCCCGTCGTAAAACCCGCCAGCGGCCACCACCGGCACATCGACCGCGTCGAGCACCTGCGGCAAAAGCAGCGAGGTCGGCACCGATCCGGTGTGCCCGCCCCCTTCCCCGCCCTGAACCGTGATGATGCTGGCGCCGAGTTCCACCGCCCGCACGGCATGTTTCACCGCCCCGACCGTCGGCATGCACTCGATCCCGGCATCGCGAAACCGGCCGATGGTCGCCGCATCCGGGCCGCGCCCATAGCTCACCGCCCGGACCCGGTGTAAAAGGACCGCCTCGATCACCTCTTCTGCATTGGGCTGAAACATGTGGAAGTTGACGCCGAACGGACCATCCGTTGCCGCCTTGACCGCCGCGATGGCCGCATCGATGCCGCCCGGCGGGATCGATGCGGCGGCAAGAAAGCCGAACCCGCCGGCATTGGTCGTCGCCGCGACAAGCTTCGGGTCGGCGACCCAGCCCATCGCCGTCTGCACCACCGGATAGCGACATCCGAGCGCCCGTGTCAGGGGCGTTTCAAACCCGTTGCCTGTCATCTCCACCGCCTCACGTCTCGTTCCCCCCAAGCGTTGTTCACCGCCGCGCCCTGTTCGGCCTAGTTGAAGACCCGCCCGCCATTGACCACCAGCGTCTGACCGGTGATGCAGCGGGCCTTGTCGCTGGCCAGGAACACGGCGGCATTGGCGATATCTTCCGGCTCGCAGAGTTCGCCGAGCGGGATCGCATCCCGGGCCCTCTCATAGGCATCCTTCGGGATGCGCTGCATCGCCCGGGTGTTGGTCGGACCGGGGCAGATCGCATTGACGGTCACCTTGTGCGGGCCAAGTTCCCGGGCGAGCGCCCGGGTAAAACCCAGAACGCCGGACTTGGCCGCCGCGTAATCGACCGTGCCGATGTCGCCATTGAGGGCCGAGTCGGAGGAGATCGACACGATCCGCCCCTGTTTGCGCGCCCGCATTCCCGGCACCACCTGACGCGAGCAATGCAAAGTCGCGCCAAGGGAGATGCCGATGACGAAATCCAGCGTCTCACCTTCTGCCAGATAAAACTCGGAGTATTTCTCCCGCGCCGTCTGGCCGAGATTGTTGACCAGCGTATGCACCGGTCCGAACTCCGCCTCGATCCGGGCAAAGCTGGCGGTCACATGCGCCCGGTCGAGCAGATCGCCCTCGATCGCCAGAACGCGCCCGCCCCGTGCCCGCGCCTCCTCCGCCGTTGCCGCCAACGCCTCGCCGTCGCGGTCGAGGATCGCCAGATCGGCCCCCTCCGCCGCGAAGCCAAGAACGATCGACCGGCCGATGCCATGCGCGGCACCGGTCACCGCGACCACCTTGCCCGTGAAATCCCCCGTCATGTCACTCCCTTTCCTGTGATCACTGGTGCGGCGACGCCTGCGGGCCGGGACGCAAGGCCCTGACGCTCGCCATCCCCCGCACAATGAAAAACCGCTAGCGCGTACCGCCCGAGCTCTGCCCGCGCGGCTCGCGCGGCATACCAAGCCCTTGTTCCGAAATGATATTCAACTGGATCTCGTTAGTGCCGCCGTAGATCGTCTCCGCCCGGCTGAACAGGTACATCTGCTGCAAGCGGACAATCTCCGGCTCGGGCGCATGAACGGCGGCCTCCGGCCCCAGCACCTCCATGGCCAATTCGCCCAGTGTCCGATGCCAGTTGGACCACTCGTATTTGTAGCCAAGCGCCTCGGGCCCTGCCTCGCCGCGCTCGACCGCGCCCAGCACCCGCAAGGCCCCATGACGCATCGCCCGCAAGCCGGCCCAGGCCCGCCCCAGTGCTTCGGCATGATCCATCGGTTCGCGCGCCTGACGCGCCAGCGCAACCACCGCCTCCAGCTCCCGGGCAAACCCCATCTGCTGGCCGAGGGTCGAGATGCCGCGTTCAAAGCCAAGCAGCGCCATGGCAATGGCCCAGCCCTCGCCCGGTTTCCCGACCGCATCCTCCGCCCTGGCCATCGCCCCGTCGAAGAAGACCTCGTTGAACTCGCAGGCGCCGTTGATCTGGCGGATCGGACGGATGTCGATGCCCGGCTGGTCGAGCGGCATCAACAGGAGGATCAACCCCTCGCGGCCGGTCGCGCCTTCCTCCGCCCGGGCGAGCACGAAGATCCAGTCGGACAGATGCGCTAGCGAGGTCCAGGTCTTCTGCCCGTGGACGATCCAGTTGCCGCTTGCCGGATCGCGGCGCGCCCGGGTGCGCAGCGCCGCCAGATCCGATCCCGCCCCCGGTTCCGAATATCCTTGCGCCCAGAAGGTCGTACCTTGCAGGATCCCCGGCAGAAAGCGCGCCTTCTGGTCCTCGGTCCCGAAGGCGGCGAGTGTTGGCGCCAGCAGCCCCTCGCCGATGTGACCCATCCGTCCCGGCCCGCCCGCCCGAGCATATTCCTCGTTGAAGATCACCTGATCGCCGACCGACATGCCGCGCCCGCCGAGCGCCTCCGGCAACCCCAGCCCGACCCAGCCGCCTGCGGCCAGGCGCCGCTCCCAGGCCTTTCGCAGCTCCGGCAGGGCATCGCCATCCCCCGCCCCGCCGCGCCCGCGCAGCGGCTCGAACGCGCCGGTGAGGTTTTCCGCCATCCACCCGGCCACGGCTCGGCGGAGCGTCGTCTCCGCCTCACTTGCAGCCCTGCCGGCGGGGAGCGCGGAAAGCCGCCCGTCGATCAGATCGAGACCGATCTGCCGAAAGGCCGCAACAGGGCCGCCGGACAGCGCCCGCATGGCGGTGGCGCGTTTGAAGAACAGATGCGGCGCGTATTCAAAGGTCATGCCGACACCGCCATGAAGCTGGATCGCCTCGGCGCTGACGGCGAACAGCTCCTCGCAGGCCAGCGCCTGGGCGGCACGGGCCTCGGTCTCCGCCACATCATCGGTTTTCAGCGCATGCGCGGCCTGGTCGAACCGCACCGCCGCCCCGTCGATCAGCGCATCGAGCCGGTTCAGCCGAACGTAAAGATCGGCCATCCGGTGCTTGATCGCCTGATAGGAGGCGATGGTACGGCCGAACTGGCGACGTTCGGCGATATACTCAAGGGTCAGGGTGAAGGCGCCCCGCGCCGCACCGGCCATCTCGGCGGCCAGCACCAGCCGCGCCCGGTCGATGGCTGCGCGGCAGCGCCCGGCAAACGCGGAGCCGCAGTCGAGCACCGCACCTGCGGGAAGGCGCAGATCCTTCAGCGCCAGAACACCCACCGGCTGGGTCGCATCCATGGGCACGCAAGCCCGCCGGTGCCCCGACAACGCCTCACCTTCCAGCGCGATCAACAGCCGTTCCCCGGCACAGAGCGCCGGCACCAGCACCAGATCCGCGCCCATCAGATCCGGGATCGGACCGCTTTGCCCTTGCAGAACATAGCCATCCCCTCCCTGTTCGGCCCAGAACACGGGCGTGTCCCAACAGTCCCCGACGCCATGGCCACCATGGGCGAGCACGGCCCGCACCGTTCCGCCCGCAAGCCGCGACAGCCAGGCATCGCGCAAAGGACCCGGCGCCGCCGCCGCCAGCACCTGCCCGGCCAGCGCCACCGTGGAGACAAAGGGGACCGGTGCCAGCACCCTCCCCAGCTCACGCCCGACCGCGACCAGCGCCCGCATATCCGCCCCCAGACCGCCGCACGCCTCCGGCAATCCGATGGCGGTGAACTGCAACTCCTCGGCAATCCCCCGCCACAGCTCGCAAGCCTTGCCGCCATCCGACACCCGGAAGGCCGGCTCCAGCCCGCCGGCACGCTCCAGAAAGCGCGCCAGCGCATCGCGGATCATCGAGTGTTCGTCGGTGGGTAGCGCGTCCATCGGTCGTCCCGGATCTGTCCTGTTCTGCCTTCCATCAGCCACGCCGAGCGCGGTGCCGCATCGTCCATATGCAGGATGGAGGCTCGATACCCGGCGCGCAATCCACCGGCGCGACAATCCTTGCGCGCAGCCGCCGCGCCTTTCGAACGCAAAAGGGCCGCCCGGAGGCGGCCCTTGGTCTCGATGTCACAAGGGTGAAGGCGTCAATCGCACTTCGCCCGTTCGGTCAGCCCATCCTCGCGCGGGGCAAAGGCGTTCTTGACCACCACCAGCGTTTTCGACGAGGGCAGGAAATGGGTTTCGCTGCTGGCAGAAAAGGTCCCCAGCATGTTGTCCATCGATGCCGCATTCGCCTCAATCCAGGCGGCGACCTTGTCGCCGTCGGTCGAGCCGGCCCCTTCGATCGCCGCCTTCACGATGAAGGGTTCGATGTAATAGGGGATGATGGAGGAACTGCCGCCGAGCCGCTCCAGATCACTCACCGTCTCCTTGGCGCGCTTGTCGAACCGGGCATAGGCGGAGGCCCCGACCGGATCCCCTTCGCAATAGGTCATGCCGACGAATTGCACGCTGTTGACCCCATCAAACGCCTCCTGCCCTAGGATCTTGGCATTACCGACCGAGAAGTTGGTCATGGTCAGACTGCCGAACACCGGCACGTCCCAGCCGATCTCATCCCGGTTCTGCAGGAACTTGCGGGCGTCGTCGCCAAGCGAATTGATGATCAGCACAGCCTCCGCGCCGCTGGAGCGCAGCGAGAAGAGCTGCGGGGTCATGTCTTCGGTGCGGAAGGCGAATTCCTGCACCTCGACCGGCTCCAGCTCGCGGGACTTCAGGTAGCGGATCATCTCCGCGACCGCATCCTTCGACATGCCGCCATTGTCGGAGATGATCGCCAGCCTGGTCAGCCCCAGCACATCAATCGCATAGTCGATGTTGGGGATCATCTGAGCCAGACCGGTCGGCGAGTTGGAGAAATGATAGGGCGCGGCCTCAGGCGTGAGCGTTGCCGAGGAGGCGGCGGTGATCTGCGGCAGGTTCGCCGCCGTCGTCACGGCGGTGACGGGGATCACCTCCTGGCTGGTCACCGGACCGACCATCGCCTCGATCCCTTCATTCTCGATCAGGCGCCGCGCTTCGCCCAGCGCATGGGTCGGATCCGTCAGGGTATCGGCCAGAATGAACTCCACCGGCCGGCCGGCAATCCCCCCTTGGGCGTTGATGTCCTCAACCGCCATACGCCAGCCGATTTCCGCCACCTTGCCGATCGAGGCACCGTTGCCGGTCAGCGAGACCATCCCGCCGAGCTTCAGCGGCTCTTGCGCCCCGGCCTGGGTCGATGCCAGGCCGAGCGCCATCGCCGCGCACAGTCCCAGCCACTTTCCGTTCCGATCCATCACTGTCCTCCTCCTTCTGACCTCTGGTCTTGTTGTTTGTGTTTTCCTGTCCCGATCCTCGTCTCGCGGCTCGCCCCCCTCCCGGGTCTCAGGCTTCCGCCATTTTTCGCGCCGCGATCTCTTCTCGCAGGAGTGTCTTTTGCACCTTTCCCTGCGCGCTCATCGGCAAGGAGGTCCGGATCTCCACCGCGCGCGGACACTTGAAGTTGGCCATGTTGTCCCTCGCCCAGGCGATGATCTCCTCCTCGCTGGCGGTCTTGCCCGGACGCAGAATGACAAACGCCCGCCCTACCTCGCCGAGGCGCTCATCGGGCACGCCGATCACCGAAACCACGCCAATGGCCGGATGGCCGCTGAGAATCCGTTCGATTTCCGCCGGATAGCAGTTGAACCCGCCGGTGATGTACATGTCCTTCAGCCGGTCCTCGATCCGCAGGTTTCCTTGCGCATCGAAGGTGCCGATATCGCCAGTATGCAGCCAGCCATCCTTGTCGATGGTCTCGGCAGTGGCCGCCGGGTCCTGAAAATAGCCCTTCATCACCATGTAGCCGCGGATCACCACCTCGCCCGGCTGGCCCGCGGCCAAAAGCACCCCATCCGCGCCCATGATGCGGACCTCGGTGTCGGGCATCGCCTTGCCGGCGGTGCTGGCAATCACCGCATCCGGATCGGTGAAGGAGCACATGGTGCCAAAGCCGCCGCATTCGGTCAGGCCATAGCCGCTGACCACCGCTTCGAAGCCGAGATCCTCACGCATGCGCCGGACGAGCACTTCCGGCACCACAGCCCCGCCGGTCACGCCAAGGCGCAGGCTGCGCGTATCGAACTCCGCCCGCTGCGGATGCTGCAACATGCCGTGAAAGATCGCCGGCGGCCCGGGAATGACGGTAATGCCGCTGTCCTGCACCCGCTGCAGGATCTCGCCCGCGTCATAGGTCAGATGCGGGATCAGCACAGCGCCGCGCATCATCGACACGATGGCACCGCAGCGGTAGCCGAAGGCATGGAAGAACGGCGGAATGACCAGCACCCGGTCGTGTTCGCGCACCCCGACCCGGGTCGCCCAGCCATCGATGCCGCGCAGGCACTGGCGATGGGCGTACATCACCCCCTTGGGATAGCCCGTGGTGCCTGAGGTGAACAGCATGTCACACAGGTCGTCCGGGCCGACCTCAGCCTCGCGCGCGGCCAGCTCCGCATCGCTGATGCCGTCGCCTGCGGCAAGGAAATCCGCCCAGTCGCGATCCGCTCCGCGCGGCCCTTCGAGGACGACGACCTGGCGCAATTGCGCCCGGGTTTCCTGTTGCAACTGATCGGGATAGTAGCGCTCGAGAAACGTGCCCACCGAAAACAGCAGGGATGTGCCGCTACGGGTTACCAGATCGGCGATTTCCCCGCCTTTGAAGCGGGTGCTGGCCGGCACCAGCACGGCACCGGCGCTGACAAGACCGAGCGCGGTTACGAACCAGCGCCAGCCGTTCGGCGCCCAGATCATCACCCGGTCGCCCTTTTCCACCCCCGCCGCGATCATCGCCTTGGCCATCCGCCGGCGCATGGCATCGAGCTCGATGAAGGAAAGGCAGAGGTCCCCATCCTCGACCGCCCGCCGATCGCCATAGACCTCGGCGGCCCGCGCGCACAGGGCCGGGATCGTGGAAAAGCTCCAGTTGTCGTCTTCAGTAATCATCTGGCTACCTGTTCGGGGCCGGCGGCTTCAGCACCGCCGGCCTTGGAATTGCGTAAAACAAATTACGAGGACGCCTCAGGCGGTCTCCGCCAGGACGACCCTTGGCGCCGTCGCCACGTAAAGACCATCGATGGCGGCATTCTTCTGCAGGAAACTCAAGCCGTTGAGCGCGTCCATGAACTGCATGTTCTGCTCCCGCGTCTCATCGCCGAATTCTCCGGCACCGCGGCGCATGTCGACCCCCTGGCGCAGCTTTTCGGCCACTTTCTTCGCAACCACCTCGCCGTATTGCCCGTCGCGCACCTCCTCGAAATCCGCGCCGCCGGACACGATGCTGACAAACGCCTTCTTCATCTCGCCGTCGGCGTAATCCTTCGATGTGAGACGCTGGGCTTCCCAGAAATACCCGTCCTGCCCCCGGCCCAGATCGTAGAAGGAAGACACCAGCATCAGGAAGCGCAAATAGGCCTGCCGATAGCTGGTCTCGAAGAAGTTGACGGCCCGGTCCTCGGCCACTTCGCCCTTCAGCACACTGGCGATGCAGGCACCGGCAATCAGGCTGGAGACCATCGCCAGATGGACGCCGCTCGACAGCAGCGGATCGAGGAAACAGGCCGCATCGCCGCACATGAAATAGCCGGGACCGGAGAACCGGTCCGAGGTGTAGGAATAATCCGTTTCCATCCGCACCTCGCGGCGCTCGGCCTTCGCCAGGATGATCTTCGCCTCGGGATTTGCCTGTAGCGTGCGGTCGTAGATCTCTTCGTTGCTGCGCCCGGCGGCCCGCTCTTTTCGCAACTGATCATGGGTCAGGACAATGCCGACGCTGACGGTTCCGTCATGCAGCGGAATGAACCAGATCCAGCCGGCCTCGATGGAGATGATCCGGGTGGAGCCCTCCGGCAGGTCGTCGTAGGTCAGATGGCTGCCGGTCCAGTAGGACCAAATCGCCACATTCTTGAACGCCTCGTGGAAATGCCGGCTCTTGGTGTGTTCATTGGCGAGCACGCCACTGCGCCCGGAGCAGTCGACCAGATACTTGAAGCCGATGGTGCCCTTGCTGTCCTTGGTCCGGTCATGGAAATCGGCACTGACCGCGCGCCCGTTCTCGAAGTTGATCTTCGTGACCTTCACATTCTGATGCACGCTGGCGCCGGTCTCGGCGGCATGGTTGAGCAGGATCTCATCGAACTCCGCCCGCTTCACCTGGTAGGAATGGGTCGGCGCGCCTTCCACCTCATCGAACCGGAACGACCACTTCTCGTTGCCCCAGTTGAAGTAGCCGCCGGGCTTTTCGACAAAGCCATGCGTCTTCAGCTTTTCCCCCGCACCGATGATGTCGATCATCGGCATCAATGAGGCGAGCAGGGACTCGCCGATGTGATACCTGGGGAAGATATCGCGCTCCAGAACGTTGGTCTTGATGCCGTTCTTTGCCAGAATGGTCGCCACCGTCGATCCGGCCGGACCGCCGCCAATGACAAGAACATCCGTTTCATACTGCTTCATCACGATCTCCTGCGTGAATTCCTCTGAAAAGCGCAGATTGAGAAAGCGGACCTGAATTCAATTTTCTTATATTTTTGACTGTTCTTTCCCGAACCTACGCAATGAACTCTATTCCCGGCGTCAAAAGCTGCATCGTCTGTTTGGGTGAACCTCAAATCTTGACCGCCCGCCCCCGGGCGGGGGCGGACGCCGAGCGAGGCGCTACCAGAGCGGCGCGCCAAGCTTCCGGCAGGCGATCGAATTCGCCTTCTCCTCCGGCAGGTGCTTGAAGAAGTTGAGATTGGTGACGCAGATATCCTCCGCGCCAAAAGCAAGGCTGGCCGGCGCGCCGAGCGGTGCCTGCAGCGGATTGCCGAGTTGCTCGCGCTTGCGCGCATCCGGGCTCACCTTCCAGATTTCGCTGCGCAGGGTCTCCGTCAGGTAGAAATTCCCCTCCGCATCGACCTCCAGCCCATCCATGTTGTCATAGCCGAAGGTCAGCATCTCGGCCTTGCCGGCGCTGCCATCGGCGTTGATCGGCACCTTGACCAGCATCGGAATCCCGCCCGTCACCCCGAACAGCGCGCTTTCATCGGCGGCCAGGGCGATACCGTTGACCCCCACCGGATAGCCGCTCAGGCTCTTGTCCCCGGGACTGAACAGCGGGTCCTTCGACCACAGAACGGCGGACTTTTTCTTCGGGTCGATCTTCCAGATCGCCTGCAGGCTGAGGTCGGACAGGTAGATGCTGCCATCGGAGGCGATCACCGGATCGTCGGGAAAGCAGAACGGATAGCCATCCGCGCGGGTCACCACCGGCTCGACGGTGCCGGTCGACAGGGTCACCGCGTAAAGGCCCGATCTCGTCACGGTCGCATCGCCGCAGGCCTCGACGGAAAGGTTCGCCTTGGCCGGCCAGGGAAAGCGCTTGGAATACTCGGAAAACGCGACATAAAGTTTATCCGCACCATCCCAATCGATGCCGACGGTGCTGCCCTTGGCCGGGCCGATCACCGTCCGCAGATCGGCGACCTTTCTGACAGTCCCGTCCTTGGCGACCTGCATGACATGACCGGAGTGAAACAGGCTGACGTAGAACCCACCCTTGCCATCGGCGACAAGCCCTTCCGGCGCATCGTCGAATTGCGCCAGAATGCGCCATTCGGATGCGGCCGCCGGCACCAGGCCCAAGGACATGGACAGGAAAAACACGGAAAGAAATGCAAGGCAGCGCGACATGAACCCCTCCCTTTTCGCAAGATGCACGTCAGGATTGGTCCTTCCGCCGCCGGCCGCATCGTCTGTTCGGGTGAGCGCAGGCGGCTCGTCTTGTTGCCGGCTCGTCTCTTCGCCAACTCGTCTCTTCGGGTGATTGTCGGTGCCCGGTGCGTGCTTAGGATTTCGGCAACTGGTGTTTTTCTGGAGAGGTTCGAACAATGCCCGAAGCCTATATCGTCGACGCCGTGCGCACCCCTATCGGCCGCAAGAAGGGGGCGCTCGCTACGCTGCATTCCGCCGATCTCGGCGCGCACCCGATCAAGGCGCTGATGGCGCGGACCGGCATCGACCCGGCCGCCGTCGACGATGTGATCTATGGCTGCACGGAAACCATCGGCTCGCAGGCCGGGGATATCGCCCGCACCTGCTGGCTGGTCGCGGGCCTGCCCGATCATGTGCCCGGCGTCACCGTCGACCGGCAATGCGGCTCGTCGCAACAGGCGATCCATTTCGCCGCGCAAGGAGTGATGAGCGGCACCCAGGACTTGGTCGTTGCCGGCGGCGTTCAGAGCCTCAACACCATCCCGATCGGCGCGGCCATGACGGTGGGCGCGCAATTCGGCTACCCCGATCCTTTTCGCACCTCGCCGGGCTGGCTTGCCCGCTATGGCGATCAGGAAGTCAGCCAGTTCCGCGCCGCCGAGATGATCGCCGAGAAGTGGAACTCCTCCCGCGAGGAGATGGAAGCCTTTGCGCTCGAAAGCCACCAGCGCGCCATCGCCGCCATCGACGGCGGCCTGTTCCGCGACGAGATCGCCCCGATCGACGGCTTCGCCGTGGATGAACCGCCGCGCCGCGACACCTCGCTGGAGAAGATGGCGGGGCTCGAACCGCTGATCGAGGGCGGGCGCGTCCATGCCGGCGTCGCCAGCCAGAACAGCGATGCCTCCGCCGCGCTGCTGATCGCCTCCGAACAGGCAGTCAAGGACCATGGCCTGACGCCACGCGCGCGCATTCATCATCTTTCCGTGCGCGGCGCCGATCCGGTCTGGATGCTGACCGCCCCCATCCCGGCGACCCGATACGCGCTGGAAAAGACCGGCATGAAGATCGCCGATTTCGACCTTTTCGAGTGCAACGAGGCCTTCGCCTCGATCCCCTTGGCCTGGATGAAGGATCTCGACATTCCCCATGAGCGGGTCAACGTCAATGGCGGTGCCATCGCCCTTGGCCATCCGCTTGGCGCCACCGGCGCGCGGCTGATGACCTCGATGCTGCATGAGCTCGAACGCCGCAAGGGCCGCTTCGCCCTGCAGACCATGTGCGAGGGCGGCGGCCAGTCCAACGTGACCATCATCGAGCGGCTTTAGTCGATGCCCCTCATCCGCCTGTTTCACCAGAGGAGCCCGACCCCATGACCGAAACCGGCCTGCCAGATGCCGACATCAGGCTCGATGGATGCGTGGCCATCGTCACCGGCGGCACCCGTGGCATCGGCGCGGACATCGCCCGCGAGCTTCTTGCCGCCGGCGCCGAGGTCGCCATCTGCGGCCGCAGCGCCCCCGATGCCTTGCCGGAAGCCGGCGGGCGTGCCGCCCGATTCTGGCCCTGCGACGTGCGCAAACATGAAGAGGTGGCCGGTTTCGTCGAGACGGTCGGGCGGGAGTTCGGCCGTATCGACATTCTCGTCAACAACGCCGGCGGCTCGCCGGCGGTGGATGCGGCCACCGTCTCCCCGCGCTTTCACGAGGCCATTCTCGCGCTCAACCTGACCGCGCCCATTCACCTGTCCCAGGCGGTGGCGCCCTGGATGCGCAAAGGCGCGGAGGCCGGCTCCATCGTCAACATCGCCAGCGTCTCGGCGACGCGGCCCTCGCCAGGCACCGCCGTCTATGGCGCCGCCAAGGCGGGACTTCTCGGCCTGACCCGCAGCCTTGCCGCCGAATGGGGGCCGGACATCCGCGTCAATGCCATCGTCGTCGGGTTGGTGGAAACCGGCGGCGAGGCCCAGCCCTATGGCACCGAGGCGGCACGTAGCGCCATTGCCGCATCCCTGCCGGCGCGGCGCATGGGCCGGCCGGAGGACATCGCCAAGGGCGTGCTGTTTCTTTGCAGTCCGATGGCCCGCTACATTTCCGGGGCGACGCTGGAGATTCATGGCGGCGGGGAAAAGCCGCTGTTCCTCGATCAGGTCGAGCGGCTGGGCGCGGACTGAGCCGCGCGCCCCGACCACGAAAAGAGGGCGCGGCCATGCGCGCCCTCATCCCCCCTTCACATCACGATCTCACTGGCCGTAGACCGGCCTTGCCGCAGGGCGGTCGGCCAGCAGGCTTGCGACCGCCTCGCCGACATCCTCCGCCGGCCATTGAGCACCCCGATCCCGGCTCGGGCCGTCGTTCCAGCCCAGCGCCACCGAAAGCCGTCCGCCCAGCAGTTCGAACACCTCGCCGGTCACCTTGCCGGACCGGGCCGAACACAGCCAGGCGATCAGCGGCGCGGTGTTTTCCGGCGCGAACAGATCGAAATCGCCATCCTTGCGCGACATTGCCGCGCCGAACGCCTCCTCGGTCATGCGGGTGCGGGCCTGCGGCGCGATCGCATTGGCGGTGATGCCGTAACGCGCCAGTTCCGCGGCCTGCACCAGCGTCAGGCTGGCGATCCCCGCCTTGGCGGCCGAATAGGCGCTCTGGCCGATGGAGCCCTGAAGGCCCGCGCCCGAGGTGGTGTTGACGATGCGTGCATCGACATCGCGCCCGGCCTTGGCCTCGGCCCGCCAATGATCGACCGCATGGCGCGAGGTGCAGAAATGGCCGCGCAGATGCACCCGCATCATCGCGTCCCATTCCTCTGGCGTTGCCGAGACGAACATCCGGTCGCGCACAAAGCCCGCGTTGTTGACCACCGCATGCAGCGCGCCGAAACTTTCAAGCGCGGTGTCGACGATGCGCTTGCCCGCCTCCCAATCGGCGACATCCTCGCCATTGGCCACGGCCCGCCCGCCGGCGGCGGTGATTTCCGCCACCACCTGCTCGGCCGGGCTCTGGCTGGTCTCGCCTGCCTCGCCGTGGTTGCCGACACCGAGATCATTGACCACGACCGCCGCCCCCTGGCACGCCAGTTCGAGCGCATAGGCCCGGCCGAGCCCCCGCCCCGCGCCAGTGACGATCACCACCCGATCCTTGCAAACTCCCATCATGCCGTCCTTTTCATTGGCGTCGTCCCTGTCTCCTCCGCGACTTGCGGAAACAACCGGTCAGGCCCGAGCGGCGCGGTGAGGATCCGCTCCGCGATGCGCTGGCGGTGATGTTCCTGACCGCCCCAGCGCTGGGTGAGCGAGAGCGCCCGCTTCAGATAAAGATGCACATCCACCTCCCAGGAGTAGCCCATGGCGCCATGCACCTGAAGCGCGGTCCGCGCCGCCAGCGTCGCCGCCTCCCCCGCCGCCAACAGCGCATGGGACACCCGCGCGCGGCTCTCCAGGCTCTGCGGCACGCCCTCGGAAAGAGCGGGAACGAGCGCTGCCGCCGCATGCACCACCGGGCGGGCGAATTCGATTTTTACCTGCGCGCTTGCCAGATGATGCTTGATCGCCTGATTGGCGCCGATCGGCCGGCCGAACTGCCGGCGCTCGCCCGCATAGGCAACGGCAAGATCGACACAGGCCTGGGCAAGGCCCACCAGCTCCGCCGCCGTGAACACCGCGCCGCGTTCAGCGGCTCGCGCCAGCAGCGCCGCCATTGCCCCTGGCGCGGCGATCAGCGCTCCCGCTGCCGGCTCCGCGCTTACCGTGAAAAGCTGACGTAACGGGTCGATGCCCGCTTGCTGGACGCGCCGGACCTCCTCGCTTCGCACCAACCGCAACCCGTCCGGGCCTGGCAACACGAAGGCGGAGGCCGCATTGGCGGCAACGATCCACGGCGTCTGCGGATGAGTCAGCGCGATCACCGTGCCGGTTTCAAGGCCCTGCGTCAGCGCCGCCCGAGCCGTCTCGCCCTCGCTGTCGGCCAGAAGCGGCAGCACCACCCCGGCATGATCCACCAGCGGTTCGGGAAGGCAGGCATAACCACAGGCCTCGGCAATCTGCACGAAATCCGCACCGCCAAGCCCGAGACCGCCGGCGTCTTCGGGAACCAGAACTCCGGCCAGCCCCAACTCCAGCAGCTTGCGCCACCGCTCCCGGTCGAAGCTGCAGGCGGCAGACATCTGCCCGCGCAGAGCCGCCGATCCGCATTCGCGGGCCAGCAACTCGCGGACCACGTCCGCCATCATCGTCTGCTCTTCGCTAAAGGCGAAATTCATGACGTATCCTTTCTAGCCGCGCGGCAGGCCAAGCAGCCGCTCGGCGATGATGTTGCGCTGGATCTCGTTGGTGCCGGCATAGATCGGCCCGGCCAGCGAGAAGAGATAGCCATCGAGCCAGCGCCCGACATCGCCGGCGGCGGAGGCGGTCGGCAAGAGTTCCGCCCGCGCTCCGAGGATCGCCAGCGCGGTTTCGTGCATCTTTATGTCCATCTCCGACCAGAAGATCTTGTTGAGACTGGCCTCCGCGCCGATGCTGCCGCCGGCGATCAGCCGCGAAGCGGTGGCGTAGATCGACAGCGCATAGGCCTCGGCGGCCATCCAGGCCTCCGCCACCGCATCCCGTTGCGCCGGGGTGCAGGTCTCGCGGTTGGCCTCGTAGAGCTCCACGAGACGCCGCGCGGTCATCTGGAACCGGGCCGGGCTGCGCAGCATCAATCCGCGCTCAAAGCCGGCAGTGGCCATGCAGATCCGCCAGCCCTCGCCTTCCGCTCCCACCCGGTTGCCGGCCGGCACCCGCACCTCGTCCAGGAACAGTTCGGCAAAGCCGGTCTCGCCGTTGATCTGGGCAATCGCCTGCCGGCGCACCCCCTCCGCATCGAGCGGGAACAGGATCAGCGACAGGCCCTTGTGGCGCTCGGAGGCCGGATCGGTGCGGAACAGGCCGAAGGCCCAGTCTGCCATCACCGCCCGTGAGGACCAGATCTTGTGCCCCGACAGGAGATAGCTGTCTCCGTCGCGCACCGCCTTCGCCCGCACCGCCGCCAGGTCGGATCCCGCCTGCGGCTCCGACCAGGCCTGCGCCCAGATCTCCTCGCCGGTGGCCATCGGCGGAAGGAACCGCGCCTTCTGCTCCTGCGAACCGTATTCCATCAGGGTCGGACCGAGCAGGAAAATGCCGTTCTGGTTGACCCGCAAGGGCGCGCCGGCGGCGTAATACTCCTCCTCGAAGATCAGCCAGCGGATCAGATCGAGCCCGCGCCCGCCATAGGCCTCCGGCCAGGTGACCATGCCCCAGCGGCCCGCATTGAGCCGGGCCTCCCAGTCGCGATGGGCCTCGAACCCTGCTCGTCCGCCATCGAAGGAGGGAAGCGGGTCGGCCGGCACATTGGCCGCCATCCAGTCGCGCACCTCGGCGCGAAAGGCCTGTTGTTCATCCGTGTAGCGCAGATCCACCGTCAGCCTCCGTTTTCCGCCTTGTTCGCTGCCGACATGGCGGCACCGTCGAGCCCGGCCAGCCGGTGCCCGGTCGCCAATTCGTTCTGGGCATGAGCGAAGTGATGCATGTGATAGACCGCATCCATGCCGGTGCGCTTGCCGCGCAGGTCCTCCACATGGTTCACCGCCTGCTTGACCAGCCAGGTACCGAGCGGCGGCCGTTCCGCCAGCCGGCCGGCGATCTCGCCCACCGTGTCGCGCAGTTCCTCCCGCAGCACCACCTGGTTGACCATGCCGAAGCCTTCGGCCCGCACCGCGCTCATCCGCTCGCCCAGAAGCAGGAACTCCTTGGCAACGCGCGGCGGCAGTTCGAACGCATGGGCGAAATACTCCACGCCCGGAATGCCCATCCGCGCCACCGGATCCTGAAAGAACGCATCCTGCGAAGCGATGATCAGATCGCAGACCCAGGCCAGCATCAGGCCACCGGCGACGCAGGCCCCTTGCACCATGGCGATGGTCGGCTTGGGGCAATCGCGCCAGCGCCGGCACATGCCCAGGTAGACCTCGTGTTCGCGGGTGTAGAGGAACTCGGCGCCGGCACGGCCCACATGATCGGGAAAGAGCAACCGACGCTCGAAGCTGCGATCCACATCCCGCCCCGGGGTGCCGATGTCGTGCCCGGCGGAGAAGTGCTTGCCCGCGCCGCCCAGCACGATCACCCGCACCGCATCGTCATCGACCGCCCGCTTGAAGGCATCGTCGAGCGCATAGGTCATCTGCGAGTTCTGGGCATTGTTGTAGGTGGGCCTGTTCATGGTGATCCAGGCAACCGACGCCTCGACCCGGTAAAGAACGGGCTGGTCGGTTTCGTAGCTGGGGGGCGGGCTTCCACTGTCCGGCATGACAAGCTCCTCACGGGTTCGCTGTCTCATGCCTCAAGGGATAGCCCGCTGGCCCACCCGCTTCATCGTCCGATAGGACGACAAGGCGCCATGTCCGACAGGCCGACGAGGCGGAGGGGCCGCCTCCGCGATCAGCTTTCCGCGTAAGCGCTCTGGCGCGCCTCGTGCATGTCCGAAAGCCGCTGGTCGAGCTCGCCGGCGGGACAGTCCAGCACCACCTCGCCGCGCTGGACGATCATCGCCCGATCCGCATAGGGCAGGCTGATCTTCACATGCTGATCGACGATGACGACGGCGGTGCCGCCTTCCGCCCAGCGCCGCAGGAACGACAGGATCGGCGGCAACAGCGCCTGCGCCACCCCGAGCGAAGGTTCGTCGCACAAAAGGACGCGCGGCTGGGCGACAAAGGCCTGACCGAGAGCCAGGATCTGCTGCTGGCCGCCGGACAGATCATGTGCCCGCGCCTTGGCCTTTTCCTTCAGGATGGGGAAGACCGCATAGATCTCTTCCAGCGACCGTGCGAGCCCCGCCCGGTCGCCGCGCCGGGCGGCCACCCCCATGCGCAGGTTGTCGGTGACGGTGAGCTCGGGAAAAACCCGGTGCCCATCAAGCACCAGCCGCAGCCCCGACTGCGCCACCTTTTCCGGTGGCAGGCCGGTGAGCGGCTGACCATCCAGCAGAACGCTGCCCTGCGAGGGTTTGATGAAGCCGGCAATCGCCCGCATCAAGGTCGATTTCCCGGCCCCGTTCTCCCCGCCAATCAGCAGGATCTCGCCGGGTTTGGCATGCAGGGAAATGCCGCGCAGCACCGGGATATCCCCGTATCCGGCCATCAGGCCGCGAACTTCAAGCATGTGCGCCTCCGACGAAAAGATGCTGCACGGCCGGATCCCGGGCGAGTTCCTGCGGCGGTCCGGAGGCCACCACGGAGCCGGTCTCCAGCACGGTGATGCGGTCGGCAATATCCCAGACCAGATCGAGATCGTGTTCCACCAGGATCACCGCCATGCCGAGCCGCTTGCTGAGCAGGCGCAGCAGCCTGGAAAATTCGGCCCGCTCGACCGGGGAAAGTCCCGCCGCCGGCTCGTCGAACAGCACCAGCCCCGGATCGGCGAAGACCACGCGAATGACCTCAAGCAAGCGGCGCTGGCCATGGGCGAGAAGGCCCGGGTTGTCCTCGCCATAGGCCTCCTTGAAGCGCTCGGCGAGCGCGGCCATCTCCGGCGCCAGCGGCGTCGGGCGGGCATCGAGACCGAGCTGGATGTTGTCCCAGACCGACAGGTCGGTGAAGATCCGCGGTGTCTGGAAGGTGCGCCCGAGCCCCATCCGGGCGATGCTCGAGGCGCTTTGCCGGGTCACATCGCGCCCCCGGAAGCTGTAGCTGCCGCCATCCATCCGGCTGAAACCGGAGATCACGTTCAAAAGGCTGGTCTTGCCCGAACCATTGGCGCCGATCAGGCCATGCACCTCGCCGGGGCGCACCTTGAGATCGACGCCGTCCAGCGCCACCACCTGGCCGAAGCGCTTGACCGCGCCGCGCACCTCCAGAATGGGCGCGGCCTCAGCCGGTACTTGGCGCGGCGGGATCTTCTCCAGCATCTCGGTAAAGGGGGCGAGGCGGAAGCCCTGTTCGCCGCCGCCGCGCTGGAAACGCTTGCGCCGCCGCGCCTCGATGGTGCCGACCAGCCCGTCGGGAAAGACGATCACCACCGCCAGCGTCAGGAAGCCGTAGATCAACAGGCGGTATTCGACGAGCTGCACCAGAAGGACATTCGGCACGATGTAGATCACCCAGATGCCGACGATCGGCCCCAGAAGCTGACCGCGCCCACCGACGACCACCACGAAGAACAGGGTGAAGGAGAGTTCCACCAAAAACCCTTGCGGGCTGATGAAGCCGACCGTGGGAACATAGAGCGCACCGCAAATGCCGGTGCCGGCGGAGACAATCATGAAGGCCAGCGCCCGCATCAGCCCCGGACGCACGCCGAGCGAGCGGGCCGCCTCCGCGCTTTCCGCCGCAACGCGCATGCGCCGGCCCAACCGGGCATTGCGGATGCCGTAATGCAGGAGAAGCGCGGCAATCGGCACCGCCGTCACCAGCAGCGTCAACCCGCTCAGCCCCAGAACCAGGGGGGTCTTCAGCGCCGGCAGATAAAGGCTGATGCCGTTGATGCCCCGGGTCACGTCATCGAACTGGATCAGAAGCTGCGGAAAGACGATGGCCGCGCTCAGAGTGGCGAAGCCGAGATGGAACCCCTGGACCCTGAGGGCCGGCAGGGCGAACAACAGGCCACCAAGCATGGCGGCTCCCACCGCCGCCAGCACACCAACCGTCAGCGGTAACCCGTGAATGCCGCTGGCAATGGCCAGCCCATAGGCACCAAGACCGAGGATGGCGCCCTGTCCGAAGCTTTTCTGGCCCGCGTCGACAAACAGGAAATTCTGCAGGACCGCGACCGCGATGTAGATGTTCACCAGCTGAAAGGTGTGCTCCCAGTAGGAGTTGCCCAAGAGGCTCGGCCCGATCCCGGTCAGCAAGATCAGCAGGATGCCAAGGCGAAGCTGCAGCCCGTCGGACTTGAAATGCCCTTTCCCGGCGGGAAGGGACACTTCGGGCCCGGCTGCCTCGGCAAGACTGTTGTGTTGGCTGGCCATCGCGTCACACCCTCCGCGCCGTTGCGCGTCCGAACAGGCCCTGCGGCCAGAACATCAGGATCACCACGAGGACGATCAGCGAGGCCAGATCCTGATAGGCGCCACCGACCTTGTAGGCCATCAGCATCGCCATCACCCCGACCAGCGGTCCGCCGATCAGCGCGCCGGTGTTGTTGCCGATCCCGCCGACCACAGCGGCGATGAAACCGTTGAGCACGTAGCGCAATCCCGCGTCGGGGCTGACGGAGATGATCGGCGCCACCATGAACCCGGCGGAGCCGGCAATCATGCCGCTGATACCGAAGGCGAGAAGCTGCAGCCGGCGAACGCTGAGGCCAGCAGCACGGGCCGCATCGAAATCCTGCGACAACGCACTGATCGCCAGCCCGGTGAACGTCCGGCGCAAAAACCAGGATAAAAGAAGATACCAGCCCAGCATGGCGGCGATCGCCAGGATGAAGGCGCCGGGTGTCTTGACCCCGAAGATCCGGAATGCCGGCACCGGCCCGCTGACCGAATAGGCGAACGGTCCGTAAAGCAGCATCAGGATCGCCGCGATGATGACGGAGACCGAGACGGTGGAGATCATCCAGCTGTCCTGCTCGGTGGTGTTGTCCCGTAGCGGCAAGAGGGTCAGCCAGCCTTGCGCGGCGACGAGAACGGCGATGACCAGGCTGGCCAGCAGCAGCATCGCGAGCCAGCTCGGCAGCCCCGCGTTATCCGCCAGGAAATAGGCGGCAAAGCCCCCCAGAATGAAGATGTTGCCTTGCGCAAAATTCAGGATGCGCGTGGCATTGTGCACAATGTTGAAGCTCATCGCGATGATGGAGAACAGCGCGCCGATGGCCACTCCCCGTATGACGATGATGGCGATTTCGTTGAGCATGTTCCTCCCCCCACACCCCGTCCCGCACGTGAACGCCTTCAGGCCACGTCGCGCGACGGTCCTGCCTGTTTTCCCGGGTCAGATGACGCAGGCCCCCTCCCCGGGGCCGAACGCTGTCATGCCGGCTGAGGCCGGCTCCGGTTGGCGATAACCGTTTGTCGTCAGAGTGTGCCGTGAAAGTGCAGTGGCTGCATCATGCAATCGGACGACGCAGCAGCCATCCGCATGGCCAGGGATATCTTGCGCCCCGGGGCGGCAAGCCCCGATGCTAGCCGAGAAGCTGGGTCAGGGCCGCGACATCGTCGCTCAGCGCCCGCATGCGGCTGCGCGCCTCTTCCAGGCGGCGCTGGTTCTGATCATTGGAAAGCAGGCCGGCGAGGGCCAGATCCGCCATCGCCTCGCCGATTTCCTCGGCGCTGAGGCGGCCGCCGGGCTGGTACCAGCGCGAGGTCCAGTTGGCCATGCCGATCACCGCGAAGGCGGCGATTTGAGCGTCCACTTCGCGGAACTCGCCGGCGGTGATGCCCTGTTCGATGCAATCGACGTAATAGTCGTAGATCGCCCGGCGCGAGGTGTTGTAGTCGGCCAGAAGATGGTCGGGGATCTGCGCCTCAAGACGCGCGAGCCGCACGAAGCGCGCCCCGCTGGACAGCCGTCGCACCACGCCGTCGACGATGGCGACCCGCAACCGCTCGGCCGGGCTATGCGTCCTGTCGCTGGCCAGATCGCGCAGGCGTTTCGACGGCTCGAACGCCTCCGTATCGATCAGTGCCGCCAGGATCTCGTCCTTCGACCCGAAATAATGGTAGATCGCCGACCGCCCGAGCCCGACCTCGCTGGCGATGGCCGCCATGCTGCACCGGTCGTAGCCCTTCTCGTCGAACATCCGCGCGGCAATATCGAGAAGCTGTTCGCGTACCAGCTCCTTGCGCGGATTGGTCTCGCGCCGCTCCGCCTTCTGCGCGCGCGGCTTGTCCCGATCAGCGTCCCGTTCACCGTCGCCTTCGCCCCTGTTCGCCATTTCCGAACCTCCCCGGCGATCCATCGCCTCGAAACATGCTGACCCTAGCACCGGCAGGGACCGAAGCGGAACCGGGCTGTCCGCCGCGCCCCCGCCAACTCACGAAAAGATCTCGAACAGACCGGCCGCGCCCATGCCGCCGCCGATGCACATTGTCACCACGCCATGACGCGCGCCCCGCCGGCGCCCCTCGATCAGCAGATGGCCGGACAGCCGGGCGCCGGTCATGCCGAACGGATGACCGACGGCAATCGCCCCGCCATTCACATTGAGCTTGTCCGGGTCGATGCCAAGCCGGTCGCGGCAATAGACCGCCTGGCTGGCAAAGGCCTCATTGAGTTCCCACAGATCGATGTCGTCGACCGCGAGCCCATGGCGCTCCAGGAGCTTCGGCACGGCAAGGACCGGACCGATCCCCATTTCCTCCGGCGCACAGCCGGCAACGGCCATGCCGCGCAAGGCACCGAGCGGCGACAGACCACGTCGCTCGGCCCGCCGCGCCTCCATCAGCACCAGCGCCGCCGCGCCATCGGAAAGCTGGGAGGAATTGCCCGCCGTCACATGCCGCCCCGTCTCCACCACCGCCCCATCGGCAAAGACCGGAGCCAACCCGCGCAAGCGCTCCAGCGTCGTCTCCGCCCGCACGCCCTCGTCCTGCGCAAGACACACTTCTTCATGGCGTGTCTCACCGGTTTCCCGGTCCTTCACCAGCTTGCGGGTGGTCATCGGTGCCAGTTCCGCATCGAACCGGCCGGCGGCCTGGGCAGCGGCGGTGCGCTGCTGACTTTGCAGCGAAAACACATCCTGCGCCGCACGGTCGATGCCATGGCGCTCGGCGACGATCTCCGCTGTTTCGATCATCGGCATGTACATATGCGGCCACCGCGCCGTCACCGCCTGCGACTGGTTGCGGTAGGTGTTCTTGTGGCCGTTCTGGGTGAGGCTGATCGATTCGACCCCGCCGGCGATCACCGTCTCCATACCGTCGAGCGCGATCTGCCGGCCGCCGATGGCCAGAGCCATCAGCCCGGACGAACACATCCGGTCGACGGTCATGCCCGGCACGGTCTCCGGCAGGCCGGCGGCGGCGGCGGTCAGCCGCCCGATGTTGTAGCCCTGGGTTCCCTGCTGCGCCGAACACCCCATGACCACATCGTCGACCTCCCCGCCGGCGACCCCGGCGCGGGCCAGCGCCTCGCGCGCGACATGTCCGGACAGAGCCGGTGCCTCCGTATCGTTGAAGGCGCCCCTGTAGGCTTTGCCGATGGGCGTTCTCGCCACCGAGACAATCACTGCTTCCCGCATGACAGCTCCCTGCTTGCCGGCCGCGCCGGAGCGCACGGCCAAAGGATTCCCGACCTTTTTCCTTCGAACCGGCACAGCGCGCATCGTCCGAGGGGACGAGCAGCGTCAGGGCAAAATAAACGACTAAAATTCAACGCATAGCCGATTAATTGACACATAGTCGATTAATCGTCATGATGGTGAAAATGTTGGTACGGATCGGGAGGGACCGACGGCCAGACATTGCATCGCGGGAGGAACCGACATGCTCGACACGGTCCGGCGCAACGCCGAAACAGCGGATATCATTGAACGCATCTACGACACGCTCACCGGGGGCGGCACGCTGCGCCAATGCCTGGACCTGGTACGCGGCGCCACCGGGGCGATGGAGGTCACGCTGGAGATCGAGACGCGCGGGGCGAGCGTTCGCCATCGCTGCCTTTCCTCAAACGCGGCAGGGGGCTCCGACAACACGGCGATGGGGACGGACACGCGCGGCGCCCTGCTCGCCGCGACCAGCGCCTGGGTCACCGCAGAATGCGGCGATCCGCATGACGACCACTACCGCTTGCATCTGACCCCGAGCCATGATGGCGCGCCCTTTCCGGCCTCTCTTCAGGACCTTACCCAGGACCTGTTGCGGCACATCCGCCGCGCCCACCGGCTGGCCGCCCAGATCGACCGCTCGGAACAGGAGCGCAGCGTCTATTCGAGCACCCTCGACCGACTGGCCGTCGGCGCCATCTTCCTCGATGCGCAAGGCAAGGTGATCCACGCGACCCGGGTCGCCCGGGAGTTGATCGACAGCCGCGACGGGTTGCAGCTCCTGCGCGGCGGTCTGGCGGCGGCCGATGCGGCCGACAACCGGCTGCTGCAGACCGCCATTCGCGGCAAGCTGGACCAAGCCGCAGGCTCTCCCCGGCAACAGCCGCAAACGCTGGTGGTCTCTCGCCCCTCGGGCGGGCGCGAGCTGGGCCTCATCGTTCACAGCCTGCGCTGCGCGCCGGAGGCGCCCGGCGGCTTTGCCACTGTCGTCATGATCCGCGATCCGGACCGCAGCGGCGAGCCGGAGCGCGCCATCCTGCGCAATCTCTTCGCCATGACCGCCGCTGAAGCCGAGGTCGCCTGCAGCCTGACCTCGGGCCTTTCGCTCGACGAAACAGCCCAGTCGCTGAACATCAGCCGTAACACCGCGCGCACCCATTTGCGCTCGATCTTTTCCAAAAGCGGCATCAGCCGCCAGACCGAACTGATGCGCCTGATGCTGAGCAGCGCGGCGGTGCTGGGCATGACACCGCTGGCCGGCCAGGAGGAGTGAGGCAAGGCCCCCCGCTCCTTGCGAAAGAAGGAACCGGCGCTCGCGCGCCGGCCCCATTGGCAAGGGGGCCTCAGAGCCCCAGGTCGGACAGGCCCGGATGATCGTCGGGCCGCGTTCCCATCGGCCAGCGCATCACCCGGTCCTCTTCCTTGATCGGCAGATCATTGATCGATGCAAGGCGCCACCGCATCAGGCCGTCTTCATCAAACTCCCAGTTCTCGTTGCCATAGGAGCGGAACCAGTTTCCCTCAAGGTCGCACCACTCGTAGGCAAACCGCACGGCAATACGGTTGTCGGTGAAGGCCCAGAGCTCCTTGATAAGGCGATACTCTCTCTCGCCTTCCCATTTCCGCGTCAGAAACGCTTCGATTGCCTCGCGGCCCTGGAGGAACTCGGACCGGTTCCGCCACAGGCTGTCGGGCGTGTAGGCCTGCGCCACTTTCGCAGGATTGCGCGAATTCCAGCCATCCTCGGCGGCACGCACCTTCTGGATTGCGGATTCCCTGGTGAAGGGCGGAAGGGGGGGACGGCTCATGATCTTCTCCTGTTTCATGTTCGTTTTGGACCCGCTTGCGGCCATCTGGCCGGAAGTGAAACGCCAGACGGTTGGATGCCGGAGCGCCGTGACCGGAAGGCTCTATGTTTACCGATCGGTACACTTTGCATCTCAGTAACTGAACCGATCAGTTCACTTAGTCAAGCGAAATAGTCGGCTGAACTCGCTGAAAAACGAGACGCAGCCGATCATCATTCTGATTTTTCAGAGAAAAATTTTACACCTTGCGCCATGATCGGCTTACCAATATGTACCGATCAGTTTCAAAGGCAGGTGTATCGTGAGACCAACCAAACGCGACGAGCTGGTTCAACAGGCGCTGCAAGCGTTCTATCGCAACGGCTTTCAGGCGACCGGCATGGACATGCTGGCTGCCGAAACCGGCATATCGAAAACGTCGATGTACAAGCACTTTCGCACCAAGGAGGATCTGATCCTCGCGGTGCTACGCCTGCGCGACGAGCATTTTCGAAACTGGCTCTATCGCCGGATGGAGGAATTGGCCGAGACGCCGCGACAGCAACTGATTGCCATGTTCGACGCGCTGGAAGAATGGTTCGCCGAGCCCGGCTACAGGGGGTGCATGTTCATCAAGGCATCCTCTGAATATCAGGACGCCAACCACCCCATTCACAAGCAGTCCGCCGAGCACAAGCGGATGCTTGAAATCCACATCACCGACCTCGCCCGGAAGGCGGGGTTACGGGATGCCGACGCGCTCGCCCGGCAATTGCTTCTTCTGAAGGAAGGGGCGATGGTCACGGCCCATCTGGGCCATACGGCGAACCCGGCGCAAGATGCCAAGGCAGCGGCGATCCAACTGATCGAAGCTCACCGTCAATAGGGTCTCCTGCCCGGCCAGGGCGGTTGCTCCCAAGACAACCGTTCTCTGGCCGGACCGAAGCGGACAAGGTTATGGCGCCGCCGCTAGCGCGCGCCCCAGGTGTCCGACAGGCGATAGCCCTCCGGCCAGGGATCGCTTGGGTCGAGCATGTGCTGGTGAATGCCGGTGACCCAGCCGCGTCCGGAAATCTGCGGCCGGATCGCCGGTAGTTCGCCCACCCGGGTTTCCCCGAGAATACGCCCGGTAAAGGTCGAGCCGATCAGTGAGACCGCCGTCAGTTGGTCTTCAGGGCCCATCTGCCCGCGCGCCGCCAGCACCGCCATGCGCGCGCTCAGCGCCGTGCCGGTCGGCGAGCGGTCGATCTTGCCCGGGCGGATCGCCACCGCCGCGCCAGCGCGCAAGCCCTCGGCATCGCGGGTGACCGGACCGGCGAACAGACAGAAGGAAATGTGCTTCCAGTCGGGGTTTTCCGGGTGGTGAAAGCCCAGCGCTTCATTCGCCGCGGCGGTGATCTTCACCCCCAGCCGCGCCATGTCATGCGCCTCGTCCGGCGTCAGCGCGAAACCGAGCGCCTGCGCATCCACGAAGACGAAGCTGTCGCCGCCATAGGCGGTGTCGACGGTCAGGGTGCCAAGCCCCTCGACCTCCAGCGAGGCATCAAGCTCGGCGGCGAAACTCGGCAGGTTCTCAACGAAAATCCGCTGCGCCTTGCCGTCCGCGCATTCGGCCCGCACCTTGACCAGCCCGCCCGGCGCTTCCAGCACCAGCTCCGTCACCGGCTCGCTCATCGGCAGGATGCCGCCATCGAGCAGCACCGTCGAGACGCAGATCGAGTTCGATCCCGACATCGGCGGGGTGTCTTCCGGCTCCATGATGATGAAGGCGGCATCGGCGCGCGGATCCTTCGGCGGCACCAACAGGTTGACATGGCGGAACACCCCGCCGCGCGGCTCGTTGAGCACGAAATTGCGCAAGGTCTCGTCCCTGGCGATCCAGCGGCTCTGTTCCCAGAGCGTGTCGCCCGGCGGCGGCGCGACACCGCCGACGATCACGTCGCCGACCTCGCCTTCGGCATGGGCGGAAATCACATGTACGGTCTTGCTGCTTCGCATCTTGGCGTCTCTCAGTCGTGGTCTGTCAGGCGAGCCAGGCCGGCAGCGCGGCGGTCGCATGGCCGCTGACCGCCGCCTCGGCACAGTCGCGCAGGCTGCCGAACCGGACCGCGCGGCCGCACAGGCCCGGGGCGTAATGGGCGTATTTTCCGGAATTGGTCATCAGCACCCGGGCCTCCGGCGGGAACACCGGCTCGGAGATCGAGCACCAGCAAAGGTCGGCCACCACCTGCACGCCCGAGGCTTCGAGCCGGGCAAGGAGACCCTCCTCGCGTACCTTGGTCAGCACGTCCTGCCCCAGGGTGACGATGACCGCCGTGTCGGGATTTCGAACCCGCCCGCCCAGGGACTGCGCCAGTGCCCGGCACTCGGCCAGCGAGAAATGCGGGCTGCCGAAGGCCACCAGATCGACCGTGTCGTCGCCCTGGTTGAAGGTCTGCCAGACCCTGGCGAGATCGGCGCGGGTGATGCGGGTGCTATCGGCATCGGCGGCCACCGCCTCGCCGGCTTCCGGGGTCACGCCGGCCACATGCAGCATTGGCGCCGCCGATGTGGTGCCGAAGGCGGCGCAAAGCCCTTTCAGATCGTCTTCCGACGGTGCGGCTTCTTCCAGCCCCGTCAGCAGCGGGATCCGGTCGGGCGAAAGCTGTCCGGCCAGCCAGCCCAGCATCGGCCAGAGCGCATCGTCATACCCCTCCGGCAGCTCCACATGGATCACCCGCCGCGCGGCGCGGTTTTCCTGCAAGTAAACCCCGGACAGCGGCGCCCGCCCGGTCAGGGCGATGCACAGGTCGAGAAAATCCGGGTGCTTGACGCTGCGCGCGCCAAGCACGCTGTTGGCATAGATCACCGCGTTGGATTCCGCCCAGGCAATCGCCTCGCCCCGCGAGGGGGCTTCGGGCAGCAAATAGGGCGCGCAGGTGAAGCTGGGCCGGGCGCCCATGTCCACATAGGCCTGCGCCAGCCGTGCCGCCGGCTGGCCGAAGTCCGGCGCCACGCCTTGCGCGCACCAGTTGGCGAAATCCACGGAAATGGCGTTCATGGTGGTGGGGATCCGCACCCGCGCGCCCAATTCGACCATCGCCTCGGCAAAGCGCAGATTGGCGGGGCTTGCGTAGATGCAACCGTCGATATGGCCGCGGGTGACATCGGCGAGCCGGTCCGCTCCCTGCCCGGCGGCCATGGTGCAGATGATCTCCATGGCAAGCTGCACGGCCTGCCCTTCCTCCCCGGCCAGCATGGCGCGGTCGGTCTCGCTCAGCGCCAGTTTGGTGGGATCGAGCGGAACGAGCGGCACGGACAGCGCCCCGGCCTCGATCCGGTCGGGAAGAATCCGTGCGCTGGGGGCGGCGGCAAGCGCGTCGTAGTCTTCCGGCGCCAGCCGCACCACCGCCAGCGGCTTGCCGAACATGCGCCCGGCAATCAGCGCACCAAGCGTGAGGATGTCCTCGGCCTCGCGAAACACCAGCGCCGCCGGCGCGTGGCCGTTCAGCGCCAGCTCCAGCAAGACGCCGCTGCCGGTGCAGGAGCCCCGGCTGGTCGGCATCATCACCACCTTGCCGGCCAGCGACTGGCCGCACAGCGGGTGATGCGCGTCGATCACCCGGCCCGTCGCCGGATCGACACCGCCCCAGAAGCTCAAGCCTTCGGAAAAGGCCAGCACCGGCCCTTCGGCCTCGGCGGGAACGAAAAGAGAGCCCATCGGTATCGGCCTTTCAGGTGACGACAAAGCCATGCGCGAAGGGGTCGCGCTCGTCGATGAAGATGGTGTTGAAGCCGGTTACCCGCGCCCAGCCGGCGATCGACGGCACGATGGCCGGACGGCCCGCCACCTCCGTCGTCGCCTCGACCCGGCCGCGAAACAGCGAACCGATGATGCTTTCATGGACGAAATCGTCCCCCGGCTTCAGCTTGCCCTTGGCGGCGAGCTGCGCCATCCGCGCCGAGGTGCCGGTGCCGCAGGGCGAGCGGTCGATGGCCTTGTCGCCATAAAAGACCGCATTGCGCGCATGGGCCTCAGGGTCGCGCGGCGTGCCGGTCCACAGAATGTGGCTGAGACCGTTGATTGCCGGATGCTCGGGGTGAACGAATTCGTATTTCGCATTCAGCGCCGCGCGCAGTCTCGGGCTCAGCCCGATCAACTCGGAAGCGGAGAAATCCGCCATGTCGCGGAAGTTCTTCTGCGGCTCGACAATGGCGTAGAAATTGCCGCCATAGGCCACATCGACGGCAATCTCGCCCAAACCCTCGACCTCGGCGGTCAGGCCTTCGGCATGAAGGAAGCCCGGCACATTCGTCAGCCGCACTTCCTCGACGAACCGGCCTTCCTGGGTGTAGCGCACATCGACCCGACCGGCCGGCGTCTCCAGCCTGAGCGTGCCCGGGGTTTGCGGGCGGATCAGACCGTTTTCCAGAGCGATGGTCACGGTGCCGATGGTGCCATGCCCGCACATGGGCAGACAGCCCGAGGTCTCGATGAACAGCACCGCGATGTCGCAATCCTCGCGGGTCGGCGGGTAGAGGATTGCCCCCGACATCTGGTCATGGCCGCGCGGCTCGAACATCAGGCCGGTGCGGATCCAGTCGTATTCGGCCAGAAAATGCGCACGCTTTTCCAGCATGGTCGCACCGCGCAGCATCGGCGCGCCGCCGGTGACAAGTCGCACCGGATTGCCGCAGGTATGCCCATCGATGCAGGGAAAGGTGTATTGGGTCATTTTCACCTCAGAACAACGCCTTGGGGAATCCGGGCCTCAGGAAAACCGCCCCGGAGAAAACGGCGCCAGGTCAATGGCGGGTGCCTGCCCGGTCAACAGATCGGCAACGAGGGCCGCCGTGCCGGTCGATTGGGTCAGGCCCAGATGGCCATGACCGAAGGCGCAGATCACATCCGGCCGACCGGGCAAGGGGCCGATGGCCGGCAACGTGTCCGGCAGCGAGGGGCGGAACCCCATCCACTGCGTCCCGCCGGAAATGTCGAGCCCGGGCAGGAACTCGGCTGCCTTCTTCAGCATGGCGTCGGCGCGGGCATAGTTCGGCGGCAGCTCCAGTCCGCCCAGTTCCACCGCGCCGCCCACCCGCAGCCCCGAGCTCAGCCGCGAAATGACGAACCCATGACCGCCAAAAGTCACCTGCATGCGCAGATCGAAGGCGCCAGCGGGCAAGGTGGTGTTGTAGCCTCGTTCGGTCTCAAGCGGGATGCGCACCCCGGCGGTGCGCGCCAGACGATGCGAATAGGCGCCCGCCGCCAGAACGACCTGACCGGCTCTCTCGCCGGCGCTCGTCTTCACCCCGCCCGGCACCAGAGCCTCGACCTCGGCGATCTCGATCTCGCCGCCCCCGGCACGGAACCTTTCGGCCAGCGCCAGCGTATAGTCCTTGGGATCGGCAATCGACTGCCAGCCGGGAGTGAAGGTGGCATGGGTAAAGCGCGGCGACAGACCCGGCTGATAAGCGGCGATCTCCTCCCCCTTCAGGTGGCGGAAGGCGATGCCTTCTTCCTCACGCGCCTGCCAGCCGGGCAGCGAGGCACGGAACTCCCGCTCGCCCTCATAGACTTGCAGCTGGCCGTCGCGGCGCAGCATGTCGGCAAGCCCGGCCCGATCGAGGAACGGTTCGAGCGATGCCTGCGAGACGCGCATCATTTCGGTCTGCGCCGCCGTCGAGGCGCGCACCTGCGCCGGCCAGCTCGCCCGCCAGAAGCGCCACATCCAGGGCAGGATGCGCAAGGCGTAGGCCGGACGGATGCTGAGCGGCCCAAGCGGGTCGAGCAGCCATTTCGGCGCCTGCCGGATGATCCGCGGCGAGGCCAGCGGCAGGATGTCGGAAAAGGCGAAGGCCCCCGCGTTTCCCGCCGAAGCGCCGGCCGCCGGCCCCTCCCGGTCGATCACCCGCACGGACAGACCTCGCGCCTGCGCCTCCAGCGCCGCGGACAGACCGACAACCCCGGCACCGACGACAATCACCTCCCGCGGTGCCATCACCGGACACTCGACAGGAATTTCCGCGTCTCTTCATGCTGCGCATTGCCGAAGATCTGCTCAGGGGGACCGATCTCGGCCATCACCCCCTTGTGGAAGAACGCGACCCGGTTCGACACGTCCCGGGCAAAGCTCATCTCATGGGTGACGCAGATCATGGTCATGCCTTCGTCGGCCAGCATCTTCAGCGTGTCCAGAACCTCGCCCACAAGCTGCGGATCGAGCGCGGAGGTCACCTCGTCGAACAGCATGTAGTCGGGCGACATGGCAAGGGCGCGGGCAATCGCCATGCGCTGCTGCTGACCGCCCGACAGCCGGCCGGGATAGACATTCAGCTTTTCGGCAAGCCCCACATGGGTGAGATGCTTGACGGCGATCTCTTCCGCCTCTTGCCGCGACAAGCCCTTCACCTTGCGCGGTGCCAGCGTCACGTTCTCAAGAACGGTCAGATGCGGAAAGGCATTGAACTGCTGGAACACGATGCCGATCTTGCGACGCAGCTTGTTCAGATCGGTGGTCTTGGCATGGACCTCGATGCCATCGACGAGGATGCGGCCGCTGTTGATCGGCTCCAGCCCGTTGATGCAGGTCAGGAGGGTCGACTTGCCCGAGCCCGAGCCACCGATCACCGACACCACCTCGCCCTTGTCGACGGTCAGGTTGATGCCCTTCAGAACTTCCAGAGCTCCGAAGGATTTGTGCACGTTTTCGATCTCAATCATTCTCTTGCCACCTTTTCTCCAGCCGACCGCCAAGCCGTGCGATGGGAAAACTCAGGGCGAAATAGATCGCGCCGGCAATCAGCAGGATGAACATCGGCTCCTGCAGGCGCGTCACGAGGATCTGGCTGGCACGCAGCAGCTCGATGATGCCCAGCCACAGGACCAGCGCGCTGTCCTTCATTACCCCAAGGGTCAGGCCGATCCAGCTCGGCAGGCCGACGCGCAGTGCCATCGGAAAGACGATCTGCGTCATGTCCTGCCCCCAGGTCAGCCCCAGCGACCGCGCCGCCCGGCGCGTCACCGGCGGCACCGCCTCGATGGCGCCGCGCACGATCTCCGTGCAATAGGCCGAGGTGTAGAGCGCCAGCACGATGCAGGAGGTGACAAAGGGGGAGAACTGCAAGCCGGCAATCGCCTGAGAGGCGTTGGCCAGGATCAGCTGGATCAGCAGCGGCACCGACCGGAACACATCCAGCACGAAGGTGAGCGGCAGCACCGCCCAGGGGCTGACATGGCTGCGCAGGACGCCGAACAAAAGGCCCAGCACCGTGCCGCCCACCACCGCGAAGGCGGTGACCGACAGCGTCACTCCGGCCCCCTTGAGGAGGAACAGAAGGTCGTTGAAACTCAAAGCGGTATCAAACATCGCCTCTCCCCCTCAGTACCGGAACAAACGCCAGGCGGCGAGCCGCGCGGCAAACATCACCGCCTTGGCGATGCAGTAGTAGAGCGCGCCCGCCAGAGCGAAGAGCTCGAAGGTCCGGAAGGTGCGCGCATTGAGGTCCTGCGTCACCCCGGTCAGATCCGTGCTCATGCCCACGGTGACGCCGAGCGAGGTCATCAGGATTGCCCAGACCATCTGGTTGGTGGTCGGCAGGAAGGCGATGCGGAACATCTGCGGCAGGACGATCAGGCGAAACGCCATCACCTGCCCCATGCCCAGCGAGCGGCCGGCGCGCACCTGGGTCGCGGGGATCGCCCGCAAGGCCCCGCGAAAGGTCTCGCATAGGTACCCGGCGTTGTTGAAGGTGATCCCGGCCAGGAGCGCCACATAGGGGCTGAGGTAGATCCCGAAGGATCCCAGACCGAAATGCGCCATGTAGATCTGGAACAGCGCCGGGGTGTTGCGCGCCACCTCGACCCAGGCCGTCGCCGGCCATCGCAGCCAGGGCGAATGGGCATTTCGTGCCACCGCCAGCAACACGGCGATGGTTACGCCGATCACCATCGACAGAACGGCGATCTGCATCGTGACCAGCGCGCCGTCCAGCATCTGCGGCAGCGCACGAAAGGCCTGCCGCCATTGAAAGGTGTATTCAAACATCCTGCGCCCCGCTATCGGCTCGCGTTGGGCGGGGGGGCAGCTGCCCCCCCTTTTCCCGGATCAGCGGTAGACCTTGTTGACGGTCAGATCCGGTGCGGCGCCGCCGACCCACTTCTCGTAGAGCTCCTGGTAGCGGCCGGTGCGGACCTGCTGATTGATGAACAGGTCGAGATAGTTCAGCAGGCCGTACTCGCTGCGCAGGGCGATCAGCGACACATAGTCAGGCAGATAGGGCGCGTCGCCGCCGATGGTCAGCCCCTCGTAGCGACCGCTGTCGACAATGGACGAGGCAACGGTCGAGGTGACGACGGTGGCGTCGATCTGCCCCTGGGACAGGGCGAGGAACACATCGGCCTGCGACTGGTAGGGACGGAAGCTGCCGCCCTCGCCCCACGCCTTGATGTCCTTCTCCAGGGCAATCGCCTCATAGGTGCCGGCAACCGAGCCCACCGTGCGCCCTTTCAGCGATTCGTAGCTGTCGGCCCCCGTGCCTTCCTTGGTCAGCACCACATTGGTGAACGCGAAGTAGGGAATGGTGAAGCCGGCCGTCTTGGCCCGCTCCAGCGTGTCCGAGGTGGACGCCACACCGACGTCCGCACGGCCCGAGACCAGCGCGGGAATACGATCGGGGAACGGCGTTTCGACGATCTCGGCCTCCACTCCGAGAACCTTCGCCAGATCCCTGCAGTAATCGACATCGAAGCCGATCGGCTCGTTGTTCTCATCGCGCGATCCCATCGGCGGGAAATCGAGCACCACCGCGCAGCGCAGCGTGCCCGAGGCGATGATGTCGTCCAGCTTGTCGGCCTGCGCCGTACCGGCAACGAGGGTGGCAGCGATCAGGCCACCTGCAACGGTCTTGAAGTTCATGTCTCTCTCCCAGGTTCCAAGGTTTCCGGCACACGGCAGCGCGGTGCGCCGGAAACCAGTTCAGGCAATCACAAACTCATTCAAAATACAATTTGTATACTTATCGCCGACGCAAAAAATTCACATAGCCGGCGTCAGAACCCGACGATCCTCTCGGGCAGCCAGGTGGACAGCGCCGGAAAGCTCGCCACCAGGGCCAGGGTCACCACCTGCAACACGATAAAGGGCAACACGCCGCGACACATCTGTCCATAGGTCATTCCCGGCGGCGCGATCGATTTCAGATAGAAGATCGAGGAGGCCATCGGCGGCGTCAGATAGCCGGTCTGGATCACGATGATCACCAGGGTGGCGAACCACACCGGATCGACCCCGGCCGAGCGGATGAACGGAGTGAAAAGCGGCACGCAGATCAACACGTTGGCCGTCCAGTCCAGCACGAAGCCGAGGATGAACACCACCGCCAGGAAGAAGACGATCATGCCGGTGGTGCCGAGCCCCGCCCCATCGATCACATCGCGGATGAGCCGCGCACCGCCATTGGCCGCGAACGCGCCCATGAACATGGTCCCGGCAGCAACGATCAACAGGATCATCGCCGAGATCCGCACGGTGATCGCCAGCGACGAGCGCAGCATCTCCACCGAGAACCGTCCGTTGAGGATGCACAGCGCCAGCGCGCCCGCCGCCCCCACTGCCGCCGCCTCGGTCGGCGAGGCCACGCCGGCGAGGATCGACCCCAGCACGGCGACGATCAGGAGCACCACCGGCAGCATCACCGTCGCGGTCAGCCACAGCTTTTCGCCCAGACCCACAGACGCCTCGGCCTCCTCGCCAGGCTCGGGCCGGGCCGGATACAGGAGCCCGTGAATGAAGATATAGGCAAGGAACAACCCCACCATCAGCAGGCCGGGCAGCATCATGCCGGCCAAGAGCTTGCCCACCGACATCTGCGCCAGCGAGGCATACATCACCGCGATCACCGAAGGCGGGATCATCGTTCCCAACGATCCGCCGGCGCAGATGGTGCCAGCAATCAGCGGGTTGCCGTAGCGCGCCCTCTGCATCGCCGGGATCGCCATCATGCCGATCATCACCTCGACCGCGCCGACCACACCGGCGGCGGCGGCGAAGATCGCCCCCATGGCGATGGTGGCCAGCGCCAGCCCGCCGGGCAGCCGCGACAGCCACAGGTTCATGACGCGAAACAGGCGCTCGGCGATGCCCGAGCGCTCCAGCAGCGCGCCCATCAGGATGAACATCGGGATCGCCGACAGGATGAAATTGGTCGAGGCGGAGTAGAAGGAGCCGTAGAGCTGGTTGAAGGCAACGGGACCAAAGGCGCCGAGCCCGGCCCCCACCGCCACGATCACCAGCGAAAACGCGATCGGCAATCCCAGCAGGATCAACACGAACAGCGCGGGAAACATCAATCCTGCGATCAGCATGTCAGGCCTCGATCTTGAAGCTGTCGTCGTTGCGCGGAGCCGCCAGGGCGCGCAAGCCCTCGGCCAGGATCTGCAGCGCCAGCGCCGCGAGCCCGATCGCCAGGGCGCTGTAGAAGGGCCACATCAACGGCGCCCAGGGACTGACATGCTCGACCTCGCCGGTCAGAAAGGCGCGCCAGGCGCGCTGGCCGGCAATCACCGCCAGCCAGGTGAAGATGGGACAGAGCACCGCGAGAAAGGCCAGGCCGTCGATCGCGCCGCGCACCCGCGCCGGCAGCAACGCGGACAGGAAGTCGATCCGCACATGGGCGTCCTCGCGCAGCGCCTGCGCCGCGCCCAGGACGAACAGAACACCCGTGCTCATATAGGCGACATCGAACGCCCAGAGGGTTGGCGCGCCAAACACATAGCGCGCCACCACTTCGTAGAGCATGGAGGCGATCAGGATCAGCACCATCGCCTGCGCGATGGCATTCAACCCCGAGGAGATACGATCCGCGACGGTAAGGAGAATGCTTTTCATGATCGCCTCCAGCCTCTTACTTGGAGTTGCGGATCAGATAGCCACTTTGCTCCGCCCAGCGATCCTCATAGGCAAGATACTCGTCGAGGATTTCGGCCATCCGCGGCTTGCCCTCGGCCTTCTGCGTTTCGGCGGTCTTCTGGATCCAGTCCCGGCCGGCATCGGTCAGTTGCTTCTGGAACGCCGGCTCAAGCTCGATCACCTCGGCCTTGCTGGCGCGCAAGGTCGCCATCGCCTTCATGTCCTGGTCGTAGAAATGGGCCAGCGATTGCAGGGTGGTGAGCTCGGCCGCGGCCTCGATCTTGGCCCGGACCGCCTCATCCAGCGCGTCCCAGGTCTCCTGCTTGACGACCACTTCCCACAGGAAGGTCGGCTGGTGCACGCCCGGCACGACGATGTAAGGCGCGGCCTCGTGGAAGCCTTCCGGCAGGTTGCCCGAGGGCGGGCCCCACTCGATCGCGTCGACGCCCTTGCGCTCCAGCAGCGTGTAGATTTCTCCCGGCGGCACGACGGTCGGAACCGCGCCGAAGTAATCGCGCATCACTTCCGCCCAGGGACCGGAGGTGCGGTATTTCAGCCCCTTGAGATCCTCAGCCTTGGTGATCGGCTTGTTGGCATGAGCCATGATCTCGGACGATCCGATGCCGACGACCAGCGACTTCAGCCCTTCCTCGGCGCGAAGTTCGGCCAGCTTCTCCTTGCCGCCCCCCTGGAAGATCCAGGTCGAATAGGCCTCTGGCCCCATGCCGCCGGGAAAGCCGGCGAAAATTGCGTTCACCGGATCCTGGTTGACCAGGTAGCTCGGCGTGGAATGGCCCGCCTCGACAATGCCGTCCTTGACCCCGTCATAGACCTGCAGCGCCGGCACCAGAATACCCGCGCCGAACGGCTGGATCTCGACGGCCCCATCGGTCAGAAGATCCACATTGCTGGCAAACCGCTCAAGAAAATTCACGTAAAAGGGCGAGCCTTCCGGCACCGAGGTCGGCACCCGCCAGGTCACGTCCTGGGCCTGCGCACCCGTGGCGACAAGTGCCACCGCGCCGGCCAGCGCCAGCCGCTTGAGACCAAGAAACATATCAACTCCTCCTCTGATGTTCCTGAAGGCACCGCCTGAGCGTCGCCCATTTTTGCGCTCAAGATTTATACAAACTCTATTCTCTGTGTCGACAAAAAAAATATTCAAATCTCGACAACACTTCACACACCCTCCCCTTGCCCTGCGGCAGGCGCCTCAGCATCGCCAAACGAAAACGCGGCGCGCAGGATCCTGCGCGCCGCGATCAGACCGGGGCAAACCGCGATCGCCGATGTCAGCCGCGCGCGTCCTCGGGAAGCAGCACTGCGGGCATGTTCTGGTAGCAGACCGGGCGAAGGAACCGCCGGATCGACAAGGTGCCGACACTGGTCGCGCCAAAATTCGTGCTGGCCGGATAGGGGCCGCCATGCACCATCGCATCGGCAACCTCGACCCCGGTGGGAAAGCCGTTGACCAGCAGCCGGCCGGCCTTGCGTTCCAGAACCGGCAGCAGCACCTTCGTCGCTTCGGTATCCTCGTCATCCATGTGCAGCGTCACCGTGAGCTGCCCCTCCAGCCCCCGGGCGATGTCCATGACCTCTTCCGCCGATTTTACCCGCACGACCAGCCCCAGCGGCCCGAAGACCTCCTGATGCAGGAGCGGATTTTCGCCGAACTCGGCAGCCGAGGTCTCGAAAAGGGCCGGCGCGGCGGCACGGCCTTCTGCACTGGCAACGGTCACCGGACGCACCGCGCCGCTTTGCGCGATCCGCTCGCGCCCGTCGCAGAACGCGCCGGCGATCCCGTCGGTCAGCATCACCTGAGCCTCGACCTGCGCCAGAGCCTCGGCAGCGGCAGCAACGAACGCATCAGCCTCCTTGCCGTCGATGACAACGGCAATGCCCGGATTGGTGCAGAATTGCCCCGCGCCCATGGTCAGGGACCCGGCCCAGCCACGACCGATCTCCGCCCCCCGTGCCCCTGCCGCCTGCGGCATCAGGAACATCGGGTTGACCGAGCCCAGCTCGCCGAAGAAGGGGATCGGCTCCGGCCGGGCGGCGCACAGATCGAACAGCGCCCGGCCGCCGGCCAGACTTCCGGTAAAGCCCACAGCCTTGATCAGCGGATGCTGCACCAGCGCCTGTCCGACGCTGCGATCGCCGCCCTGAATGAGCGAAAAGACACCGGCCGGCATGCCGCATTTCACGGCCGCCGCCTTGATTGCCTCAGCAACGATCTCGCCCGTGCCGGGATGGGCCGAATGCCCCTTGACCACCACCGGGCAGCCCGCTGCCAGCGCCGCCGCCGTATCGCCGCCGGCGGTGGAAAAGGCCAGCGGAAAGTTCGACGCGCCGAAGACAGCAACCGGCCCGATCGGCCGCTGCACCATCACCAGATCGGGGCGCGGCAGCGGCTGACGGTCCGGCAGCGCCACGTCATGCCGCCGGTCGAGATACTCGCCCTTGCGGATATGCGCGGCGAACAGGCGAAGCTGACCGGCGGTGCGGCCACGCTCTCCTTCCAGGCGCGCGGCAGGGAGACCGCTTTCCTGGGTGCCGATCTCGGTGATCTGGGCACCGCGAGCCTCAATCTCATCGGCAATGGTTTCGAGAAAGGCGGCGCGGTCTTCCCGCGAAGAGTTCGCATAGGTCTCGAAGGCTGCCTCGGCCGCCCGCACCGCGCGATCCACAAGCTCCACCGTGCCGACGCTGAAGCGGTGCGCGGGGCCACTGGCCGGAGCGGATTCGAAGGTCTCGCCGCTGGCGATCCATTCGCCCGCGATCAGGTGGTTTCCATGGGGAGTGAAGGGCATGTATCCCCTCCTTCTTGCTGTGGGTTCCAGGCCATTGGCGGCGCAGTCGCACGGCACGGGACGTTGCCATTCCGCCGCTTGCATCCATCGTTAACTGCATACATTATGTATGCAAGAATGCAACCCATTTGCACACCGAAAGGACGTTTCATGAGCGAGACCACGCTAACCCTCGATGAGCTCGAGCGGCTCGTCGGGGAAATCCTGCGCAAGGCGGGCCTCGCCCCCCTGCATGCCGATGCACTGACGCGGGTGATCGTCGCCGGCGAGCGCGATGCCTGCAAATCCCATGGCATCTACCGGATCGAGGGGTGCCTGCGCACGCTCAAGGCCGGCAAGGTCGTCGCCGATGCACAGCCGAAGCTGACGCGCGACGACAGCGCGATCCTGCGTGTCGACGCAAAGGGTGGCTTTTCCTGCGCCGCGTTCGAGCTGGCCGCTCCGGTGCTGGCGGAAAAGGCCCGCGCGCTGGGTCTGGCCGCGCTTGTCATCAATGACTGCACCCATTTTTCCGCCCTCTGGCCCGAGATCGAGGTCCTGACGGACCAGGGGCTTGCGGCCATGGCCATGTGCCCGAGCTACGCAAGCGTCGCCCCGGCGGGCGGCAGCGCGCCCCTGCTGGGCACCAATCCCTTCGCCTTTGGCTGGCCACGCCGCAACGCCGAGCCCTATGTGTTCGACTTCGCCACCAGCGTCGCAGCACGCGGCGAGATCGAGTTGCACCGCCGCGCCGGCACCAGACTGCCCGAAGGCTGGGCCATCGACGGCAGCGGCGCGCCGACCACCGACCCGGAGGCCGCTCTCGCCGGCGCGATGCTGCCCTTCGGCGGGCACAAGGGATCGGCAATCTCGATGATGATTGAACTGCTGGCCGGGGTGATGATCGGCGACCTGACCAGTCCCGAAGCGCTTGAGGCGCTGGGCACCACCACGCTGGTGCCGGCTCATGGCGAGCTGATCCTCGCCTTCGACCCTGCCCGTTTTTCGCAAGGACGCGCGGGCGATCCGATGGCCCGCGCCGAAACGCTGTTCGAGGCATTGCTTGGCCAGGGCGCGCGCCTTCCCTCCCAGCGCCGTTTCTCCGCTCGCGCCCGGGCACGCAGCGAGGGCATCCGGCTCAGCGCCGAGGAAATGGCGCTGCTTCACCGGCTGCGCGACCTGAGACTGGAGGCGGTCTGAACCGCCCCTTTCGAAAAGAAAAAAGCCCTCCCGGAGAACCGGGAGGGCTCTACCTGAAACCTCAGGCGGCGTATTTCGCCACCGCGCCGGGCAACTTGCTCCAGTCCGCATACCAGGTGCGGAACAGACGATACTGCGCCTCCACATAGCCGCGCTGGCTGTCGGACAGCGCGTCGGTCTCATTGAAATGCAGGCGGTATTCCTCGTCGCCGTTCAGAACCATCATGTACTTGTAGTAAAGCACAAGGTCGGCGCCCTCGTCGAAGGACGACAGCACATGCAGCGCCGCATCGAGCTCAGCAGCGCGCTGACGTGCATCGGCATCGCCTGCGGCCGCCGCCTTGCTCAAGGCAACAAGGTGCAGCACCTCCTTCGGGATCACGTTGCCAATGCCGGTGATGGCACCGGTGGCGCCGCAGTTGACGAACCCGTGATAGACCGTGGTGTCCACCCCGATCATCAGCTTGATCGCTTCATCGCCGCTGGTGATGGTTTCCGCCGCATAGCGCAGATCGTCGGCCCCGCCGAACTCCTTGAAGCCCACCAGATTGGGGTGTTCCGCACGCAAGGAGAAGAACAGGTCGGCCCGGGTGGCAAAGCCATAGTAGGGGCTGTTGTAGATCACCGCCGGCAGATCGGGCGCCGCTGCAAGGATTGCCTTGAAATGATTGCGCTGGGCGGCGACCGAGGTGCCGCGCGACAGAACCCGCGGGATCACCATCAGGCCATGCGCACCAACCTCGGCCGCATGGGCGGCATGGGCCACCGCCTTGGCCGTGTTCACCGCGCCGGTTCCGACAATCACCGGAACACCGGCCTGCACCAGCCGTGCGACGCCTTCCATGCGCTGCTCGTCGGTCAACAGTGGCCAGTCGCCCATCGACCCGCAGTAGACGACCGCGCTCATGCCGGCCGCGATCAACTCCTTGCCCTTGCGCACCAGCGCATCGAAATCCGGGCTCCGGTCGGCCTTGCAGGGGGTCATCAGGGCAGGAATACAGCCCGTGAAAATATCATTGCTCATGCTGGTCTCCTTGGCATGCGTAATTTCGTGCGGCGCGCACCGTTCGTCCGCACCTTCATTCCGAACGGGTCACCAATAAAATATCATTTGTATTTTTTTTGTCGACATAAATTCCGTGCAGCCATGTTCCCGCCCCGTCCGGCACCCAAACAGGCGCCCGGACCGGGAGGATGCGTCAGGCCGGAGCCCTGTTAGAGCGCGATTTTCTGCCGGTTGTCGCGGGCGATCATGTTGCGGATCTGCGAGACAATCTGATCGGCATGTTCGCTGGCGAGCTTGTCCGCCTTCTCGACATCGCGCTCGGCGATCGCGGTGATCATGTCTTCATGCTCGATGACATATTGCTGCGGCAGCCGGTCGTTGAACGCCGAATAATAGAGGCGCAGCAGCCGGCGCCCCTCATCGAGAAGACGCAGGAACAGACCCTCGTAATAAGGATTGCGCGCCGCGGCGGCGATGGCTGCATGGAACTCGCGGTTGGTGGCGATCATCGCCAGCGCGTCCTGATCCTCGACCGCCTTGGCGAATTCCGCCTGGCGCGCCCGGATCACCACAAGATCGCCCGGCTGGTGATGCAGCGCCGCCAGCCGGGTGGTGACGCGGTACATCAAGGTGATCGCATCGAAAAACGTGTGCAAGTTCAGAAAGTCGATATTCGCCACCACGGTGGAGCGATTGGGCAAGGTGGTGACCAGCCCCTCTGCCGCCAGCCGCACAAGGGCCTCGCGAATGGGTGTGCGCGACATCGACAGCCGCTCGGCCAGCTGGATCTCGTCGATCGGGCTTCCCGGCGCCAGCGCCAGATCCAGGATCTCGTCACGCAGCACATTATAGACGAACTGCACGCCGGAGCCGCGCTTGCGCTCCTTGGGTTTGCGCGTGGCGATGTCGGACATATCCGTTCCTTTTGCACACAAGAAAAATACTGTTTGGTCGTCCAGCGTTCAATCGTCAAGGGATTCAATCGTCGCGCGCGCCCGACAGTGGCAATGCACCGCGCGCATCCTCAGCCTGCTTGGCCTGAAGCATCGCCGCGCCGCCCCGGGACCAATCAACCGGTGGAAAGCAGCTTGTTGCATTTCCACCAGACGTCGAAGGGCAATAGGATGCGCCGCTCACTTACACTGGAGACGACAATGAGACTTATCGCGGCAGTCCTGGTCATCCTCGGCCTTTCCGGTCCTGCTCTAGCTGCAGACAGCGCCCTGAACGACCTGATCTGGTCCGGCAAGAACGACCAGGCCATTCAGGCAATGCAGAACGATCCCACGCTGATCACGGCCAAGGTCGACGGCTACACGCCCCTGCATCTGGCCAGCATGGTCGGCAATACCGAGGTCGCCAAGTTCCTTCTCGACAATGGCGCCGACGTCAACGCACGGGATGCGGAAGGCTATTCACCGCTCGTCCGAGCCAAGGCCAATGGCAACGACGAGATCGCCAAAATGTTGACCGATCACGGCGCAAAGGAGCTCCGTCCCTGATCAGGCACCAACAGGCCGCCTGCGCGTGAACTGCGTGGCCAACGCCATATCCGTCCGCCGCAGGGTTCTTCTGACATTCGCCTGACGTGCCCTACCTCGCCTTGGGCAACGGCCGGCCACCGGTCGTCCTTTGCCCGGGCTCTTTGGTCACCTCCGACGCGAGGAAGCTCGCCGCGGCCGGACACATCGACTTTGCGACGCAGCGGTCATCGCCTGCCTGTATGTGGTGGAGACCCGCGACGTCAGCGTTGCCGCCCGCGAAACCTTGTTTGGTGGGCGCAGCGCCTGACCTGCCATCGGCCATCTGAGGGGTCCCACCTTGTGAGACAGTTTGGCGGCTTGGCTAAGGCTGGATCCTTCCGATGGAAAGAACGATCCAGCATGAAGACACACAGCCGGTTCACCGCCGCGTTCAAAGCCGAGGTCGCGCTTCAGGCCATCCGCGGCGAGCGGACGATTTCGGAGTTGGCCACGAAGCACCAGCTTCATCCCAAACAGATCACGCAGTGGAAACGTCAGGCCATCGAGAATCTGGCCAAGGCGTTCGACGACAAGACTTGCGATGCGCAGGTCAGCCGGGAAGCCGAAGTGACAAAGCTGCATGCCAAGATCGGTCGTCTCATCGTCGAGCGGGATTTTCTGGCCAAGCCTTCGATCGCTGAGCCTGGATCGCAGGAGAATGATGATTGATCCCGATCACCCGCGGCTCGCGATCCGCCGCTAGTGCGAACTGGTCTCGATCTCGCGGGCCTCGTTCTATCGAGAGCCCGCCGGCGAGAGCCCTGAGAACCTCGCACCGATGCGCGTCCTCGACGAGACCTTCATGGAAACGCTCTGGCATGGGTCGCGCCAGACGGTGCGGCATCTGCGACGCCAGGGCTGGTGCGTCGGCCGCAAGCGTCTCCGACGGCTGATACGCAAGATCGGCCTGTCACCGATCTACCAGGCGCCGAAGACCAGCGAGCCGCATCCGCAGCACCGCATCTATCCCTACCTGCTGCGACATCTGGCGATCGAGCCGCCGGATCAGGTCTGGTGTGCCGACGTGACCTACCTCCCGATGCGGCGCGGCTTCCTCTACCTGGCGGCTGTGGAACACGATGGGGACCGGGATCCGCATCTCCATGGACGGGCGCGGCCGCTGGATGGACAATGTCTTCATTGAGCGGCTGTGGCGCAGCCTCAAATACGAATGCGTCTTCCACAACGCCTTCGAGACCGGAAGAGAAGCCCGCCATGGCATCGGCTCCTGGATAGACTATTACAACCGGCGACGTCCGCACTCGACCTTCGGCGGCAGCACACACGACGAGATTTATGATATCGCGCAGATGAAGGAGCAATTGGCGGCGTAAAATCCAACCCGATCCACCTTAGCCAAGCCGCCAAACCGTCCCGACAAAACGCACCTCCGCGCACGGCATTCCGATATTCCCTCGATTTGCCTTGAAGGTATCCAGATCGGCCCAGGTTTCTTCGATGTGCCAGCCCTCTCCGCCCTCGCGACGGTAGGCCAGGATATTGAAGGAGTTGCGATCGTCGCAGCCTGTCATCAAGCCCCCCACGGTAGCGATAAGCCTCTGCACCGATAGATTGCTCAAACTGGCCACCACAGCGCAAGACCTCGCGGGCGCATGACCTGCCGCGGGCTTTTTGGCCGCCGTGGCTCATCCCGGCGCACGGCCTGATTTCTAGGGAATGGGGCGCCTGAACGCAAAAACCTCCGCGGCGAGGCCTGCGGAGGTTTTTTGTGATTTTGGTTGCGGGGGCAGGATTTGAACCTGCGACCTTCAGGTTATGAGCCTGACGAGCTACCGGGCT
>NZ_JAIVMG010000010.1 GCF_020177335.1 Stappia indica
CGTCAAACGGGTTCATCGACATCTTAACATTCGCAAGATCAACGCCAGAACCGTCAGACTTCACGCGAACCTTCACGTTGTAGTCAATAACCCGCTTTACGGGCACAAGGATCTTCATCTTTGTCTGTCCTTCGGTCGAGTTAGCCGGCAAAGCTGTAGGCGGTCTTCACGGTGGTGTAGAATTCGGCGGCGTAGCGGCCCTGTTCGCGCGAGCCGTAGGAGGAGCCTTTGCGGCCGCCGAAGGGCACGTGATAATCGACGCCGGCGGTGGGCAGGTTGACCATCACCATGCCGGCCTGGGCGTGGCGCTTGAAATTGCGGGCATAGGCCAGGCTGGAGGTGCAGATGCCAGCCGACAGGCCGAACTCGGTGTCATTGGCCAGGGCCAGCGCCTCGTCGAAATCCCGGGCGCGGATCAGGCTGGCGCAGGGACCGAAGATCTCCTCGCGGCTGGTGCGCATGTCGTTGGTGGCGTTGAGGAACAGCGCCGGGCGCTGGTAGTAGCCCTCGCGCTCCTCGTTGAGCCGTTCGCCGCCGATCACCTCGGCGCCTTCGCTGGCGGCCAGCGCCACATATTCCAGATTGCTGTTCAGCTGCTTGGCCGAGACCACCGGCCCGATCGCGGTGGCCGGATCGAGCGCATCGCCGACCTTGGACGCCGCCGCCGCTGCCGCAAGCCGCTCGGCAAACTCGTCATAGATCGGATCACAGACGATCAGCCGCGAGGAGGCGGTGCAGCGCTGCCCGGTGGAGAAGAACGCGCCGTTGAGGCAGGCGGCGACGGCGACATCGAGATCGGCGTCTTCCATCACCACCATCGGGTTCTTGCCGCCCATTTCGAGCTGAACCTTTTTCAGCCCGGACGCGGCCCGTACCGCCAGCGCCCGGCCGACGCCCACCGATCCGGTGAAGGAGATGGCATCGACTTCCGGGTGCTCGACCAGCGCGTTGCCGACGATGGCGCCGGTGCCCATCACCAGGTTGAAGACGCCGGCCGGCGCACCGGCCTCATGCAGGATTTCCGCCAGAAGATGAGCGGAGGCCGGGGTCAGGTCGGCGGGCTTGCAGACCACCGTGTTGCCGTAGCAAAGCGCTGGTGCGATCTTCCAGGCGGGAATGGCGATGGGGAAGTTCCAGGGGGTGATCAGGCCGACCACGCCGACCGGCTCGCGGGTCACATCCACATCCACATCGGCCCGCACGGAGGCCACCGCATCGCCGGCGACCCGGATCGCCTCGCCGGCGAAAAAGCGGAACACCTGGGCGGCACGGCCGACCTCGCCGATGGCCTCGGCCAGGGTCTTGCCTTCCTCCCGGGCAAGCACCCGGCCAAGTTCCTCCTTGCGCTCCGCCAGGCGCAGCCCCACCCGGTCGAGCAGGTCGGCGCGCACTTGCGGGCTGGCTCCGGCCCAGGCCGGCAGAGCGGCGCGCGCCGCCATCACCGCCCGGTTCACCTGATCCGCATCGGCGCGGGCGTAAAGCCCCACCAGATCGGTGACATCCGAGGGGGAGCGGTTTTCCACCGCATCCACGCCCGCCAGCCATTCGCCGGCAATGAGGTTCTTCCGAAGGTCCATGATCGTCTCCCACCTGTGCCTGGCGCTTTGTCTGCTGCACCAGGCACCCGTCCGCACCGGTTGTTCGTTGTCTGGCAGTGCCTTCCCTGCGGCAATGCCGTCGGCCCCGTCGCCGCATCGGCGGCGACGGGGTCCGTCGCTTCATATCAGGCCGCGGCCGCGCCTGCACCGATTGCTGCCTCGATTGCCGCTTCGATGATGTTGAGTGCTTCCTCGACCTGGTCCATCGGCGTCGTCAGCGGCGGCAGCAGGCGGATGACGTTGCCATAGGTGCCGCAGGGCAGGATGATCAGCCCGCGCGCTTCGGCCTCGGCGACGATCCGCTGGGTCAGCGCCGTATCCGGCGCGCGGCTGTCGCGGCTGGTGACGAGCTCGAAGGCGACCATGGCACCGAGGCCGCGCACATTGCCGATCGGCTCCATGCCCTGGCGCTGGGAGAGAGCGGTCAGCCGGGCGGTCAGCTCAGCGCCGATCTGGTTGGCGCGGGCGCAAAGCTCCTCCTCGGCGATCACGTCGAGCACCGCATTGGCGGCGGCCACCGCCAGCGGATTGCCGGCATAGGTGCCGCCGATGCCGCCGACCGGCGCTGCGTCGATCACTTCGGCCCGGCCGGTGACGGCGGACAGCGGAAAGCCGCCGGCCAGCCCCTTGGCCATGGTCACCAGATCGGCGGCGACGCCGGCGTGTTCCATGGCGAACAGCTTGCCGGTGCGGGCCATGCCGGCCTGAACCTCATCGGCGATCAGCAGGATACCGTGTTGGTCGGCAATCTTGCGCAGCTCGCGCAGGAAATCCGCATCGGCGACGTTGAAGCCGCCCTCGCCCTGCACCGGCTCGATGATGAAGGCTGCAACCCGCTCCGGGTCGATGGTCGACTTGAACAGCTGGTTCAGCGCCGCCAGGCTCGCCTCGGCCGTGACCCCGTGATAGGCGTTGGGGAAGGGGGCGTGGAACACCTCCGGCGGCATGGCGCCAAAGCTCTTCTTGTAGGGCGCGACCTTGCCGCACAGGGCCATGCCCATCAGCGTCCGGCCATGGAAGGCGCCGGCAAAGGCGATTACACCGGACCGTCCGGTGTAGGCCCGGGCCATCTTCACCGCGTTCTCGACCGCTTCCGCGCCGGTGGTTACCAGCATGGTTTTTTTGGTGAAATCGCCTGGGGCTGCGGCGTTCAGCCGTTCGGCGAGCCGGATGTAGCCCTCATAGGGGGCGACATGAAAGCAGGTGTGGGTGAAGGCCTCGGCCTGCTCGGCCACCGCAGCCATCACCTTCGGGTGACGGTGGCCGGTGTTGTTGACGGCGATGCCGGCGGCGAAGTCGATGTAGCGCTTGCCTTCCACGTCCCACAGCTCGGCATTCTCCGCCTTGACGGCATAGATGCCACGGGTGGCCACACCCTGGGCGACGGCGGTTTCGCGGCGGGATTTCAAATCGACGGTTGCAGTCATGATGATCCTCCTAATCTCAGAATTTCATATCATATGCTCAGAATAATGAGCAATCGCTTTTTGTGCTATTGATGCGCCGTTCGGCTGCCACTAACGTGGCGCCATCAGGAACGGAGGTGCGGATGGCAGATTTCGATGTAGGTGCAAGGCTTCGGCAATTGCGCCGGGCGCATAACATGTCCCAGCGTCAGCTCGCCGAGGCGGCGGGGGTGCCGCATGGCCAGGTGTCGATGATCGAAACCAACAAGAGCAGTCCTTCCATTGCATCTTTGCGCAAGATTCTGGGCGGTCTCGGGGTTGGAATGGTCGAGTTTTTTGAACCCGAGGCCCTTGATGCGTCGAAAGTGTTCTTCACCCCGTCGGAACTGCGCGACCTGACCTCGCGGGTGTACTCCGAGGTGAAGGGGGCGGAGGGCAAGATGAGCCTGAAGCAGGTCGGCGATGCGCGCAGCCATGGTTTGCAGATCCTCTATGAGACCTATGAGCCGGGCGCCGATACCGGCGAGACCATGCTCGAACATGTCGGCCATGAGGGCGGGGTGGTGGTCGCCGGGGAAATCGAGGTGACCGTCGGCGAGAACACCATGATCCTGAAGGCGGGCGATTCCTATCTGTTCAATTCCCAGGATCCGCATCGGTTTCGCAATGTGAGCGACCGTCCGGCCACCATGATTTCCGCCTGCGTTCCGCCGTATCTCTAACGTCTGCCTTCGCTGGCGGTCGCGCCGGCCCCTTGTCCTGTTTCTTCTTCCGAGAATCCCGCGATGGTGAGGCCCGGACGGCTTCCCGCCCGGGCGTGCTGGCGTTTCTGGCCGTCAGAACAGAAGGCTGGGCAGCCACAGGGCGATGCCGGGGAAGATCACCACCAGCGCCAGGCCGAGGATCTGCAGCGCGACGAAGGGCAGGGCCGACATGTAGATGTCGACGATGGTCACCTCCTTCGGCGCGACCGAGCGCATGTAGAAGAGGTTGTAGCCGAACGGCGGCGTCAGATAGGCCGACTGCATGCTGAGGATGAACAGGACGGCGAACCACACCGTGTCGAACCCGAGCTCCCGCACCACCGGAACGTAGAGCGGCACGGTGATGAAGATGATGGCGAAATCATCGAGGAACATGCCGAGCAGGAAGTAGCTGACCAGCATGGCGATGATCACCGCATGCGGCGACAGGCTGTAATCGTCGATCAGGTCCTGAACCATCATGCCGGCGCCGAGGCCGACGTAGATCTTGCTGAAGAACACCGCTGCGATGGCGATCCAGATCAGCATGCCCATCAGCTTGGCGGTGGTCTGCAGCACCGAGCTCAGCATCGCCAGATCGACCTGCCGCCGCAGGGCGGCGATGAGAAGCGCGCCGGCCGCACCGATTGCCGAGGCCTCGGACGGGGAGGTGACGCCGCCAACGATGCCGCCAAGCACCACGCCGACGAGCAGCCCCGGGCCGATCAGGTGGCGCAGCGACTTCAGCTTTTCGATCCCGTTGGCACGCTCCGCCTTGGGCGTCGGCGGCCCGAGCTCGGGGTTGAGCCGGCAGCGGATCAGGATATAGGCGATATAGATGCCGGCCAGCATCAGCCCGGGCATCAGCCCGGCGGCGAACAGCTTGCCGACCGAATCCCGCGACAGGAAGGCGTAGATGATCATCAGCACGCTGGGCGGGATCAGGAAGCCGAGCGCGCCGCCAGCCATGATGGTGCCGGTCACCAGGCGCTTGTCATAGGAGCGCTTCAGCATCGCCGGCAGGGCGATGATGCCAAGGCTCACGGTGGCCGCGCCGGACACCCCCGCCATGGCGGCAATGATCGCGCAGATCAGCACCGTGCCGACGCCCAGTCCGCCGGGCAGCCCGCCCACCAGCTTGTGGATCATCTCGAACAGGTCGTCGGTGATGCCGGAGCGCTCCAGCACCAGCCCCATGAAGATGAACAGGGGTAGCGCCACCAGCAGGAAATTGTCCATGGTCTCGTAGGCGGAGGCGAGCAGCAGGTCGAGCCCGCCGGCGCCGAACATCAGATAGGCGCTGCCCATGCCCGAGATCATCAGCGCCCACGCCAGCGGCGCGCCGATGGCCATCAGGCCCAGCATCGAGACAAACATGATGGCGGTGATCGTCATCGGGTCGAGTTCGGCCATTTCCATTCCTTTCGGCAGAGCCGCGCGCGGCCTGCTCAGCGGGCGATGCCCGCATCCCGTGTCCGCCCTGCGCTCGCTCCGTCCGGCCGGGACGGGTCGTGGTGCCCGGGCAGCGTCAATGCAGGGTTTCCGGGGCGTGGGTTTCCGCCACGTGCTCGTCTTCCTCGCTGCGCGGATCCTCGAACGCGACGCCGAGACAGCGCAGCAACGCCCGCAGGAATTCGGCGATGTTCTGCAGGAGCAGCAGGCCGACGGCGATCGGGATCACGGTCTTGATCGGGTAGAGCGGTGGTTGCCAGACGCTGCGGGCGGAAAATTCGTTCATCGCCCAGGAGGCAGCGGCGAAGTCCACCGACAGCCGGAAGAAGACCGCAAGCACCACCAGGCCGAGGCCGAAGACGATGGTGTCGAAGAAGCCCTGCACGCGCGGTGGCATCAAGGCGTAGATGACCTCGCTGCGCACATGGTCGTGGTGGCGCAGCGCGTAGCTGCCGGCGAGAATGCAGAAGGCGCCGAACAGCATGGTCGACAGCTCATGGGCCCAGATCGTCGGCGCGTTCAGGAAGTAACGCGCAACGATCTCGATCAGCAGCACCCCGATCAGCCCCAGCGTGATCCAGGAAATGACCTGCCCGACGAACTCGGACAGGCCATCCTGGAGAACCAGGTATCGCGTGAAGCGTTTCACTTCAGGCGTCCCTTGGCCTTGGCGTTCTCCACCAGGATCTCGATCGCCTTGGCGTTGCGCTCCGACTTGGCGGCTTCCTCCTGCCAGACGGTCTGCGCGGCGGCGGTCAGCCGGGCGGAATCCTCGGCCGGAATGGTCGAGAACTCGAAGATCTCACCGGCATCGACGATCTTCTGGTTGCCCTCTTCCAGCCAGGCGTGAATGTCGGCCGCATACTGGTCGATCGCCTTGGTCAGGATCTCGCGGTGCTCCTCGGACAGGCCGTCCCAAACCTTCGGGTTGGCGATCACCGTTTCGATCCAGCCCGGATTGAGCATGTTGAGGAAGGTGTAATGGGTGGCGGTCTCATGCAGCTTGAGCTGCTCGTATTCCACCGGGCCGCCGTAGATGGCGCCGTCGATCACGCCGGTGGACAGGCCGATGTAGAGCTCCTGCGCCGGCAGGTAGACGGTGGGAATGTCAAAGGCCTTCAGCACCTTGGCCATCTGCCCGGTGGCGCGGATCTTCATCGTCTTGAGGTCGTCGAGGCCGGTGATCGGCGTCTTGGTCAGGATGTCGTAGTTGCTGCCATAGCCGCGGCCGACCAGGGTGACGCCTTTTTCCGCATAGGCCTCGGCGATCAGGGTGTTGAGTCCCTGGTCCTCGAACAGGGCGCGGGCTTCCTCGGCGCTGGTCCAGGCGCCGGGCAGGCCCGCCTCGATGTTGCCGATGTCGACCTGTCCGGACCAGTAGCTGCCCACGCCATAGGCAATGTCGATGGTGCCCTTGGACACCGCGTCGACGAACTGGTCGCTGGCCACCAGCTCGCCGCCGCGGAAATACTGGATGCGCAGCGAGCCGCCGCTGGCTTCCTTCACCGTGTTGCGCATCTTCTTGGCAAAGGCGTCCATTTCCGTGCCGTAGAAGGTGTGGAAGCGCAGGCGGACCGTCTCGGCCGAGGCCGCGCTTCCCAGCGCGATCGACATGGTCACGCCAAGGGCGAGAGCTTTGAGGAATGTGCTGGCCATATGGTGTTTCTCCCTAGATTCAGATGCCCGGTCGCGGGTGATCCCGCATGGATCGGTGAAGGCGAACGCAAACAGGGGTGCAATTTCCGCGCTCAAGATTCGTGACAATACGACGTGATTTTACGTATTATCCTGTGCGAGGCGCCACGCGGTGGTGGCCTCGACGTCCTGATGCGTACTGAAATTCAGGCGGGAAATTGGCGGATTTTCGTGGCTTCTAGCCGGAATCCCGCTCCCCATCGCCTCGATCACTCCTCCCGAGCCAGACCATATCCGCGCTCATTTTCCTGCGCAATATAAAATCATTTCCTTAGACAAACTGGTGAGTGGTTGTTCCGGGCCGTTGCTGCAAGCGTGGCGATGTCCTGCATCATCTCGGGCAAAGGGAGGGCGTGCGGCGGTCCGGCGGCGGCGTCAAGCGCCGGAGGCTTCCGACAGGGCCAGCTCGGCCTGGATCCAGTCGCGCAGGCGGACAGTCGCCGGGTCGGTCCGCCGTGTCGGAGCGACGACGATGTAGTAGCCGCCAAGACGGATATCGGTGTCGAACAGCTCGGTCAGGTTGGCCGCCTCCAACTCGCGCCGGGTCAGGATGCGGCTGGCAAGAGCGATGCCCTGGCCCGACATTGCCGCGTCGAGGCCAAGGTTCGCATCGCCAAGGCGCGGCCCGCCGAGCGTGCCGGCGGCAATGCCGGCGGCCTCGAACCAGTTGCGCCACTGCCGGTGGCTTTCTTCATGGATCAGCGGCAGGCGCGGCAGCCCGTCCGGTCCGTCCGGCACGCCGCGATCGGCGATCCAGTTGGCCGAGGCCACGGGAAACATGCGCGGGCGCAAGAGGGGCACGGCGGCGGCGGGCAGATCGTCGAAATCGCCGAAGCCGATGGCCAGATCCGCCTGGGAGCGGCTGAAATCCGGCAGCTCCGTCGTCGAGCGGACCATCACATTCGCGCCGGGAAACAGCTCCTCCAGCCGCGAGATCCGAGGCGCCAGCCAGCGCGAGGCCAGCCCGGGCACGCACCAGATGCGGATGCCCCGGTTGCGGTGGCGCGGACGCAGGTCGCTGGCCGCGTTGGCGATCAGTTGAAAGGCCTGGGTGACGGAGGCGAACAGGCTCGCCCCCTCATCCGTCAGCACCGCGCCGCGCGGTCCCGACTGCACCAGCTTGCAGCCCATCCAGGCTTCCAGATTGCGCACATGCCGGCTGACGACCGTGTGGCTGACACCGATGTTGTCGGCGGCCTTGCGCATGCTGCCGGTCCGCCCGGTCGCCTCGAAGGCGCGCAGCATGATCAGCGGTGGCATCTGCGCCGCCGGTGCCGCGTCCTCGCCCGTGTCGTCCCTGTTGGTCATGCGGCGGTCATCCGGTGATCCCTGCCCGGCGCCTCATGCCCGGTCAGTGGAAACTATGATGCACCACAGCGTGTAAATCAATCACGTACCGGGGCCCGCCCGTTCCCCCGTATTCTCCCCGGCAAACAGTCCATGGAGAGTCCCTCGATCATGACCAACACCGATTTGCAGCAGCGGCGCGAGACCGCCATCCCCCGCGGCATCGCCACGGCCTTTCCGGTCTATGCCGCCCGCGCCGAGAATGGCGAGCTGTGGGACGTCGACGGCAACCGTTATGTGGATTTCGCCGGCGGCATCGCCGTGCTCAACACCGGCCACCGCCACCCCAAGGTGATCGAGGCGGTATCGCGGCAGCTTGAGGCCTACACCCACACCGCGTTCCAGATCATTCCCTATGAGCCCTATGTGGCGGTGTGCGAGCGGCTCAATGCGCTGGCGCCGTTCTCCGGTCCGGCCAAGACGATCCTCTTGTCGACCGGCGCGGAAGCGGTCGAAAACGCCATCAAGATCGCCCGGGCGCATACCCGCCGTGCCGGTGTCATCGCCTTCACCGGCGGCTTCCACGGCCGCACCAGCCTGACCATGGCGCTGACCGGCAAGGTCGCACCCTACAAGAAGTCCTTCGGCATTGCGCCGGCCGGCGTCTACCACGTGCCGTTCCCGGCCGAGGAGCATGGCGTCAGCGTCGACGATGCGCTGCGCAGCCTCGATCTGCTGTTCCGCGCCGATATCGATCCGAGCGATGTCGCCGCCATCATCATCGAGCCGGTGCAGGGCGAGGGTGGGTTCCTGCCGGCGCCGGCCGAGCTGATCGCCGAGCTGCGCAAGATCGCCGATGCCCATGGCATCGTCCTGATCGCTGACGAAATCCAGACGGGCTTTGCCCGCACCGGCAAGATGTTCGGCATCGAGCATTCCGGCGTCGAGCCGGATCTTGTCACCGTGGCCAAGTCGCTCGCCGGCGGTTTCCCGCTGTCTGGCGTGATCGGCCGCGCCGAGATCATGGATGCGGCCGGCCCGGGCGGCCTTGGCGGCACCTATGCGGGCAGCCCGATTGCCTGTGCGGCGGCGCTGGCCGTTCTCGACGTGATCGAGGAAGAGGGGCTGATCGAGCGTGCCAACGCGGTCGGCGCCCGGATCAAGGCGGCGCTGGACAAGGCCGCCGCGCGCAACGATGCGGTTCCGGTCGCGGCGATCCGTGGTCCCGGGGCGATGGTCGCCTTCGATATCGTCAGCGCCGATGGCGAGGGAACGCCGGATGCGGAAGCGACCCGCCGGGTGGTGGCCGCCGCGCTGGCCGAGGGGCTGATCATCCTGTCCTGCGGCGTCTACGGCAACACCATCCGCATTCTTAACCCGCTGACGGTGTCCGACGCGCTGCTCGACGAGGGGCTGGAAAAGCTCACCCGCGCGCTCGTCGCGGCCCGGGCCTGAGAGGAAAGGGGATGACCATGCGAACCCTGACCGATCCCGCTCTGCTGAAGACCCAGAGCTTCATTGGCGGCGCCTTTGAAGGGGAGGGCCGCGTGCCCGTCACCAATCCGGCGACCGGCGAGACCCTCGCAAAGGTGCCGGACATGGGGGCGGAAGAGGCGACCCGCGCCGTTGAGGCCGCCGCCGCTGCCTTCCACCCCTGGGCGGCGCAGACCGCCAAGCAGCGCAGCGCCATCCTCAGGACCTGGTTCGATCTGATCCGGGAGAGCCGCGAGGACCTGGCGACGATCCTGACCAGCGAGCAGGGCAAGCCTTTTGCCGAAGCCTTGGGCGAGATCGACTACGCCGCGTCCTACGTGGAGTTCTATGCCGAGGAAGCCAAGCGGGTGATGGGCGAGATCCTGCCCTCCCACACCGCCGATGCCCGGCTTCTGGTCCTGCGTCAGCCGATTGGCGTCGTCGCCGCCATCACCCCGTGGAATTTCCCGGCGGCGATGATCACCCGCAAGATCGCCCCGGCGCTCGCTGCCGGTTGCACGGTGGTGGTCAAGCCGGCGCCGGAAACGCCGCTGACCGCGCTGGCACTGGCGGAACTGGCCCGGCGCGCCGGATTCCCGGAGGGCACCGTCAATGTGCTGACCGGTGATGCGGTCGCCATCGGCGGTGTGCTTTCCAGCCATCCGAAGGTGCGGCTCCTGGGCTTCACCGGCTCCACCGCAGTGGGCAAGATGCTGATGGCCCAGGCGGCCACCACCGTGAAGAAAGTGGCGCTGGAGCTGGGCGGCAATGCGCCGTTCATCGTCTTCGACGATGCGGATATCGACGCGGCGGTCGATGGTGCCATTGTCTCCAAGTACCGCAACATGGGCCAGACCTGCGTCTGCACCAACCGCATCTACGTGCAGGACGGGGTGCATGACGCCTTCGTCGAGCGGCTGGCGGAACGGGTCGCCGCGCTCAAGGTCGGCGACGGCTTCGAGGATGGCGTGGTGCAGGGGCCGCTGATCAACGACCGGGCGGTGGAGAAGGTGGAAAGCCACATCGCCGACGCCCTGGCCAAGGGCGCTCAGCTTGTCACCGGCGGCAAGCGTCACGAGCGCGGCCGCACTTTCTTCGAGCCGACGGTGCTGACCGGTGCCACCGCCGACATGCTGGTGGCCTCGCAGGAAACCTTCGGCCCGCTGGCACCGGTGTTCCGCTTCTCCACCGAAGAAGAGGTGGTCGCTGCCGCCAACGATACCGAATTCGGTCTCGCCGGTTATTTCTATGCCCGGGACGCGGGCCGGATCTTCCGGGTGCTGGAAGCGCTGGAATACGGCATGGTCGGCATCAACACCGGGGCGATTTCCACCGAGCTGGCGCCGTTTGGCGGCATCAAGGAAAGCGGCAATTCCCGCGAGGGCTCGCACCATGGCATCCATGAGTTCACCGAACTCAAATACGGATGCCTTGGCGGTCTGACCCACCCGGCCTGACCCGCCCGGCCTGACCCGAGCGGTCTGACCCGAGCGGTCTGACCTGCTATCTGAAAAAAACGCGCGCCGGTCCGTCGTGGCCGGCGCGCGTTTGTTCCGGCCTATCGCAGCGGGACGCTGACCGCCGAAAGCCGGTCCAACTCGTCGAAGCTGTCCGGCGCGGCGGCAAGAATACGCGCCGGTATGGTCAGTGCATCGCCGGGAAATGGCAGCACCTTGCCGCCGGCTTCCAGGATCAGGCAATGGCCGGCCATGCAGTCCCAGGCGTTCATGCTCGGCTCGGCATAGCCCACCAGCCGTCCTGCGGCGACATAGGCCAGCATCAGCGCGCCGGAGCCGTTGCGGATGAACCCACCGCCGATCTCCAGGATGTTGGCGATCATGCCGGCGACAGCCGAAGGGGGCACCCGGTCGTTGGAGCCGAGCCCGACCACGCCGCTGCGCAGATCCAGCGTGTCGGTGACCCGGATCGGCGTGCCGTTCAGGGTGGCGCCGCCGCCGCGCATGGCGGCGTAGAGCTCCCGGTGGCAGGGGGCGGCGATCACGCCGATCACCGGTTCGCCGCTGAGGCTGACGCCGACCGATACGCACCAGTTCGGCATGCCGTTGAGGAACGGGCTGGTGCCGTCGATCGGGTCGATCACCCAGGTCAGGCCGCTGCTGCCGGGCTCAAGACCGAACTCCTCACCGAGAATGCCGTCCTTGGGGAAGGCCTTGGCGATGCGCTCGCGGATCAGGGTTTCGACCGAGCGGTCGGCCTCCGACACCAGATCCTGGGCGTGGCGCTTGGTTTCCACGGCAAGGGCATCGCGGCGCTGAAAAAAGTCGAGCGCCAGCGCGCCGGCGGCCTCGGCCAGCTCCTTGGCGAAGGCGAAACGGTCGGCAATCCCGGTCTCGGCCGGGGCGGGGTCATCAAGGGTCAAGGCAGTCTCCTGAAAAGTAAGCGAGCCGGCTAACCGGCGATCAGCGCGATGCCGCGATCACGAAAGCCGACGGACACATCGGCCCCGGGCGGCAGCGGATCGGCGGTGCCGGTGTCGATGACGAAAATGGTGCTGTTTTCCAGTTCCACCTCGTATTCGACATGATCGCCGAGATAGGCCGAACTCTGGATGCGGCCCGGCAACCGGTTTCCGGTTCCCGGCGTTCCAGTTCCAATTGTCCCGGTTTCAGGTGTCAGTGTGATGGCATTGGCCCGCACCGCCAGTTTGGCCGGCCCCGGAGTGGCGGCTCGGGCGGCCAGGCTGTGGCGAAAACCGCCGATCTCGATGGTGGCCCGGCCGTCGCTGGCATCGACGATCTGGCAGGGCAGCACGTTGGCCTCGCCCATGAAATCGGCGATGAACTCGGACACCGGGGCCTCATAGAGCTCGCGCGGCGGACCCTGCTGCGCGATCCGGCCGCTGTCCATCACCACGATCCGGTCGGAGACGGCGAGCGCCTCCTCTTGGTCGTGGGTGACATAGACGGCGGTGAAGCCGAGGCGCTGCTGCAGCTCGCGGATTTCCGTGCGCACCCGCCGGCGCAGCCGTGCGTCGAGATTGGACAGGGGCTCGTCGAGCAAGAGCACCTGCGGCTCCAGCACCAGGGCGCGCGCCACCGCGACCCGCTGCTGCTGCCCGCCGGACAGTTCCGCCGGCAGTCGGCCGCCATAGCCGCCAAGCCCGACCAGCGTCAGGCCGGCATCGGCGTTTTCCCGCGCCTCGGCCTTGGACTGGCCGCCGGCCTGCAGCCCGTAGGCGACATTGTCGAGCACCGACATATGCGGAAACAGGGCATAGGACTGGAACACCATGGCGACGTCGCGCTCGTTGGCCGGCAGCCGCGTCACGTCGCGCCCGCCGATCTCGATGCTGCCCGAGGTCGGTGTTTCCAGCCCGGCAAGCATGCGCAAGGTGGTGGTCTTGCCGCAGCCGGACGGCCCGAGCAGGGTCACAAGGGTTCCCGGCTCGATGTCCAGATCAAGGTCATGGATCGCGGTGAAGGTGCCGAAACACTTGCGAACATTGCGAAAACGGACGGATCCGCGCGCTGGTTGGGTCATGCTTCTGCCTCCTGGGCAAGGGATGGGCGGGCCGCTTTCGGCTTGTGGGCAACGCTGGTCTCGCGCCGCAGCCGGCGTTCGCCGACCAGCAGCTGGAAACCGGCGATCACGGTGATCATCACGAAGATCAGCACCGAGGAATAGGCGATGGCGATGCCGTATTCGCCGTTCTCCACCAGGCCGACGATATAGGCGGTGGCCATGTTGTACTTGGCGCTGACGAGGAAGATCACCGCGCTGATCGAGGTGATCGCCCGCACGAAGGAATAGACCAGCGCCGCCATGATCGCCGGCCGCAGCAGGGGCAGGATCACCTTGCGGATGGTGCGCGGGCTGCTGGCGCCAAGGGTGATCGAGGCTTCATCCAGGCTCTTGTCGAGCTGGCTCATGGCGGCGACGCCGCCGCGCACGCCCACGGGCATGTTGCGGAAGACGAAGCAGGCGATGAGGATCAGCGCCGTGCCGGTCATCTCCAGCGGCGGCAGGTTGAACGCCATGATGTAGCTGATGCCGATCACCGTGCCGGGAATGGCAAAGCTCAGCATCAAGGCGAACTCGAAGGCATTGCGGCCGACGAATTTCTGCCGGACGATGAGATAGGCGGTCAGGAGGCCGACCGCGGCGGTCAGCGGCGCGGCGAGAAGCGCGATCTCCATGGTCGTCCAGAAGCTGTCCCAGGCGACCCCGGTCCAGGCAAGCCCGCCATCGCGCCATTCGACGGAAAAGCCGCGCAGATAGTGTTCGAAGGTCAGGGTGTGATCGAGACCCCAGGTGGTCACCAGCCCGCCGAACAGGATCATGCCGTAGATCGCCAGGGTGAAGACGATCCAGGGAACGACGATGGCGTAGAGCAGGGCGGCGAGCGGAGCCGGCAGGGCGACATGCTTGCCGGAATCGCCCTTGCCGGTGACGGTGGCGAAGTTGCGGCCCGACAGCCACAAACGCTGCACCAGAAACGCCGAGAGCGTGAAGGTCAGCAGCACGATGGCCAGCACTGCGGCGCGGGACGGATCGGTCTGGGCGCCGACCACGGCGAAGAAGATCTCCGTCGACAGCACGCCGTGGCTACCGCCGAGCACCAGCGGATTGCCGAAATCGGCCATGCTTTCGATGAAGGCGATCAGGAAGGCATTGGCAAGACCCGGCGCCATCAACGGCAGGGAGACCATGCGGAAGGTGCGCCAGCGCCCGGCGCGAAGGGTCTGCGAGGCTTCCTCCATCGACGGGCTGACCCCTTCCACCACGCCGATCAGCACGAGAAAGGAGATCGGCGTGAAGGACAGCACCTGGGCGATCCAGATGCCGGTGAGGCCGTAGAGCCAGCGGCCCAGTTCGACATCGAAGGCCGCCTCAATCCAGTGGGTGACGACGCCGGCGCGACCGAGCATCATCGTCAGCGCCAGGCCGATGACGAAGGGCGGGGTGATGATCGGCAGCACCGTCAGCAGCCGCAGGCCCTTCTTTGCCGGAAAGCGGGTGCGGGTGGCGACCAGCGCGAAGGCAAGGCCGAGCAGGGTGGAGCCGGTCGCGGTCATCAGCGCCAGGAACAGGGTGCGCCAGGCAACGCCGCAGCGGTTGCCGCCGATCACGCAATCAAGGCTCCAGATCGCCGGATCCTGGATGTTGCGCAGGAAACCGTCCGGGTTGAACGACCCGTCGAAATCCTGGAACGAGCCGGCGAACATGCTGACGATCGGGTAGAAGACGAAGGTGGCGACCAGGGCGATGAGCAGGGCGATGGCGCCAATGGTGAAGGCATCGCCCTTCATGACCCCGCGTTCCGCCAGCCCGAAGGCGAGGAGCGCGAGGAAGCACAGGAACAGCATGACGGCGCCGGCGCCGAAGGCCGGCTGTCCGGGGTCGAGCGGGCCGAACACCGTGTCGCCGAGGCTCCAGGACCAGCCCCACAGGGTGATGGCAAGGCCCTGCAGCACCATGAAGATCAGCCCGGCTGTGCCGATAGCGGCAAGCGTGCCGCCGCGCCGCCCCGGTTGACCGAGTGCCCGAACGCCGATGGCGGCGGCGAACAGCGCCAGGGCCACGGCAAGCCACCCGCGGCCGAGGAACGGCTGCAGGATGCCGGGATAGAGCTCGGGCTTTTCGGCCATCTCGGCCAGCCAGCCGAAGGAGAAGAAGCCGCCCTCCACCCGGTACCAGGGCAACAGGCAAACGGAGAGCAGGCCGAGCCCGAACATGATGTCGAGCCGGCGGTTTTCGCGGGTCATGGCGCGATCCTGTGGCAGGTCAGATGGACGGACCTCCGGCGCCGTGGCCGGAGGTCCGCTCTTGGGAAGGGCGCGATCAGTTGGCGATGGCGCCGATCTCACGGTCCCAGCGCTCCAGCAGCGCGCGGCGGCGCTCGGTGCTGCCATAGGTGGCGAAATCGTAGTCGATCAGCTTGACCTCATCGAGGTTCGGCGCCTCCTTCGGCACCGCCGCGTTCTTGTTGGACGGCAGCTGGAAGGATTTCGCGTCCTTCAGGAGCGACTGGGTCTCCGGCTTCAGGGCCCAATCGTACCAGACCTTGGCCTCGTCGGCATTGCGCGCCCGGTTGACGATCGACATGGAGCCGATCTCGTAGCCGGTGCCCTCGCACGGCGCGACCACCGTGATGGGGAAGCCCTCGACCGCCTGGGATACCGCGTCATGCATGAAGACGATGCCGACACCGGTTTCGCCGCGCGCCGCCGCCTTGACCGGTGCGGAGCCGGACTTGGTGTATTGCGCCACGTTGTCGTTGAGCTTCTTCAGATAGGCGAAGGCTTCGTCCTCGCCCATCAGCTGCACCAGCGTCGCCAGTGCGGTGTAGGCGGTGCCGGAGGAATTGGGATTGGCGACCTGGATCTCGCCCTTCAGGGCCGGATCGAGCAGATCCGCCCAGCATTTCGGCGCTTCAGCGCCCTTTTGCTTCAGGATGTCGGTGTTGTAGCCCCAGCCAAGAGCGCCGGAATAAACGCCAACCGTCTTGTAGCCGGAGCTTTCCGCCTGCTTGACGGCCCAGGGGTGCAACTCGGCCAGCATCGGCGACTTGTACTCCATGGTCAGCCCGTCGGTCGCCGCCTGCAGATGCGGATCGCCGGTGCCGCCCCACCAGATGTCGGTCTTCGGATTGCGCGCCTCGGCGCGCAGCTTGGCATAGGTCTCGCCGGACGACAGCCGCACCATCGACACGTCGATGTCGTGACTGGCCTCGAAGGTCTCCACCAGCAATTCGCAGATCACCACATCGGCGGAGCAGATCAGGTTGAGTTCGGCGGCATTCGCCGTCCCCGCCGCGCCGAAGAGCGTTCCCGTGGCGATCATGGTCGCGGCCATCAAGCTCTTTTTCATCAGAAGATCCTCCCTCCAGGCGGTTCCCGCCGCCATGTGTTTGTACACGTGTGCAATGTTTGACAAGGGGCGGAAACAAGTCAATCCTTGTTGTCATCAATTCGTCATAAAAAATCATGCTTGAAGAAGATTGAAAGTTTGCACAGCCGTGCAAGCGGGAGTAATTTCGCGGCGCAATTGGACGGGAGGCGGCGAGGGCAAGGTGACAGCGCGGAAGATCTCCGGGGGCGCTCGGGCCGAAGGTACCGGGCAGGGTGGCGCGAAATCGGTGAGCGCCAAGGACGTGGCGGCGCTGGCCGGGGTCTCCCGCGCGGCGGTGTCGCGCACCTTCACCCCCGGCGCCAGCGTTTCCGCCGAAACCCGGCGTAAGGTGCTGGAGGCGGCGGATGCGCTGGGCTATCAGGTCAATCATCTGGCGCGGGGGCTTACCCGGCAGCAGACCGGGATTGTCGCGCTGATCGTGGCGCAACTGGCGACGCCCTACCGCTCCGCCATGGTGCAGGCGCTGACCGGCAAGCTGCAGGCGGCCGGCAAGGTCGCGATGATCATCAACACCGATCAGGAAGAAGCCACCGTGGAGCTTGCGCTGCGCCAGGCCCTGCGCTACCGCGCCGATGCGGCGGTCATCCTGTCCGGCATGCCGGACCGGTCGATCGCCGATCTGTGCCACCGCAACGGTCAGCGGCTGGTGCTGATCAATCGGGACGACAGCCTCCCCGGTTCGATCCAGCTGCGCGTCAACGATGCGCAGGCCGCGCGCATGGCGCTGTTGGCGTTTCTGCGGGCCGGCTGCCGGCGGCTTGCGGTGGCCACCTCCTGCGATGACACGCCGAGCCTGCTCGCCCGCGAGCGCAGCTTTCTGGAAGAGGCCCGCACGTTGGGCCTCGATGTGCAGTGCGAGCGGTTCGGCGCGACCGGCTATGCGAGCGGCCTTGCCCTTGGCGAGCGCCTGTTGGTGCGGCCGGAGCGGCCGGATGCGGTGTTCTGCACCACCGACCTGATCGCCTGCGGGGTGATGGACGCCGCCCGTCAGCGGTTCGGCCTGTCGATCCCGGCCGATCTCAGCGTGATCGGTTTCGACGATATTCCCCAGGCCGGATGGGAGGCCTATCAGCTGACCACCTTCACCCAGCCGATCGAGGAAACCGCCGCCGCCGCCGTCGACTGGATCGCGCGCGGAGAGAATGGGGATGTGCCCTGCCGGGTGGATCTGACCGCCACCATGCGCTGGCGCCGGTCGGTGCGAGCGGGGCAGGTGGGGGCGGAAACGGCCGCAGCCAGCTGACGGCCCTTGCCGGAGATGCCGGTCAGGTGCCGATCAGCGGGGATGATCCGTCGAGATCGGCTGCGGCAAACACCCCCTTCATCAACTGGATGTGCTCGGCCATGAGGGCAAGCGCGGTGTCCGTGTTGCGGTCGAGTGCCGCTTTCATCAGCGCCGTATGCGGCTCCAGCGCCAGCGCGCCCTGCAAGGCGTGAAAGGCCGGGCTGTCGCGCCAGCCGTCTCCGGCGCCGGCGGAAAGTCCGGGGGTGATCGCCAGCACCCGGTGATGCCGGCGGGTCTGGTCGGTGATCTGCAGATAGAACCGCATCAGCCAGGGGGAGCGGCTGGCGGCCAGCAGCGCATGATGGAATTCCTCATGGCGTTGTTCCCAGTCGCTGATCACCAGTTCGCGCGGATCTTCCACCGGCGGCTTGCAGCGCGACAGCCGGTAATGGGCGGCGACCAGCGCGGTTTCCCAGGCATCGTCGCCGCAGGCGATGGACTCGGCCAGGAGCGGCAATTCCACCAGATGCCGCGCCCGGGTCAGGTCGTTGAGCTCCTCCACCGAAACCGGCGCGACGCTGAAGCCCTTGTTGCTGCTGGAGACGACCAGATGCTCCGCCTCAAGCCGCGACAGGGCCTCGCGCAAGGGCGTCCAGCCGATCCCATAGGCCTCGCGCAGGGCGCCGAGCTTGAGCGGTGCGCCTGGCCGCAGCCGCGTTTCCAGGATCTCCTGGCGCAGGCGCTGGTAGGCGGCTTCGGTCTTGGTGGGGGCTTCGGTCTTGGCCATCGATGTCCACGGGTGTGAGCTTGAAACTATATATATCACAGCCTGATAGTCGATATTATATATATTAATTGACATTTTCGATAATGAGAGAATGATCTGTCTTCGAAGCACGGATGGTCCGGAGACTGCTTCCGGCGACAGGCATGTGAGGACGAAAATGACCCTGGTTGGCGATCATTCCACTGGCGCGCCCACGCGGGCGGAGATCGAGGCGCGGGACGCCGCCGATCCGCTGGCCCATCTGCGGGACCGCTTTCATGTGCCCGAGGGGTTGATCTATCTGGCCGGCAATTCGCTGGGACCGGCGCCGGTCGCGGTGTTCGACGACATGGAGACGGCGCTGCGGCGGGAATGGGCCGATGGCCTGGTCGGCAGCTGGAACAATGCCGGCTGGTTCGCCCTGGCCGATCGGCTCGGCGACCGCATCGGTGCGCTGATCGGCGCAGCGGCGGGGCAGACGGTTGCCTGCGACACCACCTCGGTCAACGTCTACAAGGCGCTGCACGCGGGGCTGTCGCTGCGCCCGGGTCGCACGACGATCGTCGCCGAAAGCGGCAGTTTTCCCACCGATCTCTACGTCGCTGAAGGGGTGGTCGCCGGCCGCCCGGATGTGACCCTTCTGCTGGAGGGGGTGGATGGCGCCACCCTGGAAGAGCTGATCGACGAGCGCACGGCGGTGGTGCTGGTCAATCACGTCGACTATCGCACCGGCGCCCTGCGCGACATGGCGGAGCTGACCCGGCGCGTCCACGAAGCGGGCGCGGTGGTGGTCTGGGACCTATGCCACTCGGCCGGCATCCTGCCGGTGGCGCTCGATGCGTCCAACGCCGATCTGGCGGTGGGCTGCACCTACAAATATCTGAACTGCGGCCCCGGGGGGCCGGCCTTCATCTATGCCGCCCGCCGGCACCATGAAACCCTGCGCCAGCCGCTGTCCGGCTGGTGGGGCCATGCGGCACCCTTCGCCTTCGAACTGGGCTACCGGCCCGATGCCGGCGCCCGGCGCCTCTTGTGCGGCACCCAGCCGATCCTGTCGATGCGGGCGCTCAACGCCGGGCTTGCCGCCATTGAGGATGTGGACATGGCCGAGCTCCGGGCGAAAAGCCTGGCGTTGACGGATCTGTTCATGGATCTGGTGCGCGAACCTTGCGCGGCGCATGGCGCGGAAATCGTGACGCCGCAGGCTGCAATGGAGCGGGGCAGCCAGGTGTCGATCACCCATCCGGATGGCTATGCCATCATTCAGGCGCTGATCGCCCGGGACATCGTCGGCGACTTCCGGGCACCCAATCTGATGCGCTTCGGCATGGCCCCTGCCTATCTCAGCTACCGCGACATCCATTCCGCCGCGATGGCGCTGGTGGAGGTGCTGGAAAGCGAAAGCTGGCGCGATCCGCGCTTTGCCGCGCGCCGCGCCGTGACCTGATCCGCCGCTGGATGGACGCTTTCGGGTCGGTCCTGTATCAGGGACCGTCCCGGATGCCGTGATTGGCAACCGGGAGCGGCAAGGGGAGGAGACCACGCCAATGACCATGCTCGATAAGGGAGCGGGGCTCGACACGGAAGCGACGCTGCCGCGCGCGGAGATCGACCGGGATTACAACGCGCGCGCTTCGGTGCCGGTGGAGACCTTCGAGGCGGCCATGCGCGATTACCGCGCCGGCTCGGATGTGGCGCGTGTCGCCTGTCCCGGCCATCTCGATGTGGTCTATGACCGGCAAAGCGGCCAGACCCTCGATATCTATGGCCTCGGCGACACGCCGCGCCCGGTGTTCCTGTTCATCCACGGCGGTTATTGGCGGGCTCTGTCGAAACGCGACTCCGCCTTCATGGCCCGCACCCTGGCCGCCCATGGCATTGCGACGGCGGTGGTCGACTACCGGTTGGCGCCGGAGGTCGATCTGCACGAGATCGTGCGCGAGGTGCGCGCGGCCGCGGCCTTCCTCTGGCACCACGGGGCCGACTATGGCCTTGATCCGGAGCGGATCTTTGTGGGCGGAAGTTCCGCCGGCGGCCATCTCACCGGCGCGCTCTTGTCCGGTGGCTGGCATCGCGAGTTCGACGTGCCGGAGACCCTGATCAAGGGCGCGCTGCCGATCAGCGGCCTGTTTCACCTCGGCCCGATTGCGCACTCCTTCGTGCGCGAGTGGCTGCCGCTCGAAGACGGTGATGTTGCCAGCCTGAGCCCGGCGCTCAACCTGCCGGCCAGCGGCTGCCCGATCGTCACCGCCTATGCGGAGGGCGAGCCGGCCGGGTTCGAGCGTCAGTCGGTCGGTTATCACCGGCTCTGGCAGCAAGCGGGTTTCCCCTCCACCTTGCTGAAGGTGGCCGAACGCAATCATTTCGATGTGGTGCTGGATCTTGCCCGGGAGGACACGGAGCTGACGCGGGCTCTGCTGGCGCTGATCGGCACGGGCCAGACACCGGCAGGCGCTTGACGCCTCAACTGGTCTCGCGCGGGGTGAGCTGCTGCGCGTAGCGCCGCAGCACCGCCGCGAAGGCGGAAACCGCCGGTGAGACCGACCGGCCGGTGGCATGGATCATCACCACCTCGCGGGAAATGCTCGGGCCGGTCAGCAACTTGCCCGAGACCTTGCGATATTGCGCCGCCGCCAGCGCATAGGTCGGCAGCACGGCAATGCCGAGGCCGGCTTCCACCAGAGCGATGGCGGTGGTGATCTGCGACACTTCGTAAGCCGGCTTCAGGGGCACTTCCGCGGTCTCGAAGCCAACCTCGACCAGTAGCCGGATGCCGCTGTCCCGGGTCAGGGTGATCAACGGCTGACCGGCAAGATCGCGCCAGTTCACCGATGCGGCGCCGTTGAAGGCGCTTTTCTGGTCGCAGAACAGCATCAGGCTGTCGCGGCTGAGCGGCACCCGCTCGATCCCGTCCTCCGCCGGAGAAAACGTGCCCAGGCCGCAATCGGCCCGGCCGCTGCGGACGCTGTCGAGGATCTGCTCGGTGCCGACATCGGCCAGCTCCACGGAGATGCCCGGGTGCCGGCGGTGGAAATCGGCAATCGCCTGCGGCAGCACCACCGCCGCCAGCAACGGTGGGGCGGCGATGCGGATGCGCCCGCGTTTCCGCTCGGCAAGCTCGTGCACGCTTTGCACCGCAAGTTCCAGATCCTCATAGATCTTCTGCGCTGAGGCGCGAAACTCCCGACCCGCCTCGGTCAGCTCGACGCGCCGGGTGGTGCGGTCGAAAAGCCGGGTGGCCAGTTCCGCCTCAAGGTCGCGGATCGCCTGCGACAGAGCCGGTTGCGCCAGGTTCATGCGCCGGGAGGCTCTGGAGAAATTGCCGAACTCGGCAACCGCCAGAAAGCACTCGATCTGTCGGAGGGTGACCTTCATCGTGCAGGACCTTATTTATCGTTTTTGCTTATCAATTAATAAGATGAAACAGGATTGCCGTATAGATGCCGCCCGTGATTTCCTGAGGGAAGTTTAGGAAAGGCGGCGCCCGGCGGGCGCGGCGGGCGGAGAACCTCTCTTGGACGCGAACGGACAGATCGACAGGGCCGGAAAAAGCTGGATGGGGCAGACTGTGCGCCGTCGCGAGGACCAGCGGCTTGTCACCGGCCAGGGGCGCTATGTCGACGATCTGACTCCGGAAGGCTGCCTGCATCTGGAATTCGTCCGCAGCCAGTTCGCCCATGGCGACATTGTCGAGCTGGATCTGGACGAGGCCCGCGCCCTTGATGGGGTGGTGGCGGTCTTCACCGCGGCCGATATCGCCGATCTCGGTGCGGCGGCGATCAACCTGCTGATTCCGGATGTGCAACCTCAGCCGATGCGCGTTCTGGCGGCGGAGCGGGTCGAGGCGGTCGGCCAGCCGGTCGCGGCCATCGTCGCGACCTCACGGGCGATTGCCCGCGATGCGGCGCAGCTCGCCGGGCTGGACATCGACGCCTTGCCCGTCGCTGCCGGTGACGAGCGCCGCGAGCTTCTGACCCATGACTGGCGATCCGGCGATGCGGAGGCGGCCTTTGCCGCCGCCGATCATGTGGTCGGCATCACGGTCGAACATTCCCTGTTGGCGCCGATGGCGCTGGAGCCGCGCGCCGCGCTGGCCGACTGGCGGGAGGGGCGGTTGACCGCCTGGCTCTCGACCCAGACGCCGCACCGGGCGCGGGACGATCTTGCCCGCATGCTGGCCCTGCCGCTGGCGCAGGTCCGGGTGATCGCGCCGGATGTGGGTGGGGCTTTCGGCGGCAAGGCGTCGATTTATCCCGAGGATGTGATGGTGGCCTTTGCCGCGCGCCGGCTCGGCGCGCCGGTCAAGTGGTGCGCCACCCGCAGCGACGACCTTCTGGCGGCGACCCACGGGCGCGGCGCCACCACCTCCGGCGAGCTTGCCGTGGCCGCCGATGGCACGGTCCTCGGCCTGCGGGCGAAGCTTGCCTTCCAGCTCGGATCCTGGATGCCGTTCAGCGCGGTGATCCCGGCCCGCAACGCCGGGCGGATCCTGCCGGGGCCCTATCGGGTCGAGGGCATCGACATCGGCGCGAAAGGGTATTTCGCCAACCGCGCGGCCGTTGGCATCTATCGCGGCGCCGGCCGGCCCGAGGCGACCATGCTGATGGAGCGGCTGATGGACGAGGCCGCCCGCGTCCTGTCGCTCGATCCGCTGGAGTTCCGCCAGCGCAATCTGATCGCCGCCGACGCCTTCCCGTATGCGACCCCAACCGGCGAAACGCTCGATTCCGGCAACTATCAGGCCCTGGTCGACATGGCGCGGCATCATGCTGGGTACGACGCCCTGCGTGCCCGCCAGGCGGAGCTGCGCCGCGATGGCAAGATCTTCGGCATCGGCGTCAGTCTTTACATCGAGCCCTGCGGCCAGGGCTGGGAGAGCGCCACTGCCTCGCTCTGTCGCGACGGCACGATCATCGCCGCGACCGGATCGAGCGCCCAGGGTCAGGGCCGGGAAACCGCGTTTTCGCAGATCGTCGCCGATCTGTTGCAGGTTGCTCCGGAGCAGGTGACGGTGCGCCATGGCGACACGAAAGAAAGCCCGACCGGCATCGGCGCGCTCGCCAGCCGCAGCACCGCGATCGGCGGCGGCGCCATGGTCCGGGCCTGCGAGGGGCTGCTGGAGCAGGTCCGCCGCGCCGGGGCGGAGCTCTTGCAGTGTCGCGAAGACGAGATCGTGCCGGGTGAGGCTGGCGTCTCCGTCGCCAGCGATACCGGGCGCATGGCCTCCTGGGAGACGCTGGCCGGACACCTGCTCGGACCGGAAACGGGCGATCCCAAGGAGGCGGCGCTGTGTTCCTCCGTCGTCTTCCATGCCGATGGCGAGGCCTGGGCCAGCGGCTGCTGCATTGCCACCGTCATTATCGATGAAGACACCGGCACGCCCACCATCGAGGAGGTGGTCTGGGTCGATGACGCCGGCGTGGTGCTGAACCCGATGCTGGTGCGTGGGCAGCTTGTCGGCGGCATGGCGCAGGGCCTCGGCGAAGCGCTGATGGAGCGCATCGTCTATGACGAGGACGGCCAGATGCTGACCGGCTCGTTGATGGATTACGCGGTGCCGCGCGCTGCCGACATTCCCCCGGTCCGGATCGAGAAGATCGAAACACCTTCCCCAACCAATCCGCTCGGCGCCAAGGGCGTTGGCGAGGCGGGATGCATCGGCATCCCGGCGGCCATCGTCAACGCGGTCGGCGATGCCCTTTCTCCCTTCGGGGTGCGCGGCCTGCAAATGCCGCTCACCAGCGAACGAATCTGGCGTGCCATGCAAGACGCAGCCGGCCGCCGCAGCAACGTGGATCAGTGATGAAATACACGAAGAAAGACGCCAAGGCCTATTCGCGGCAGACTATGAAGGGGATCTGGGCCGCCGCGCTGACGCCCTTCACCGAGACGCTCGCCATCGACGAGGAGGGCGTTCGCCGCAACTTCGATCACTGGATCGAGGATCTGAAGATCGACGGCTTTTTCGTCGCCGGCAAGCAGGGCGAGTTCTTCTCCATGTCGCTGGAGGAGCGCAAGCGCAGCTTCGATCTGGCGGTGGAGGCCTGTGCCGGCCGCGCCCAGACCATCATGTCCTGTTCGGATCAGAATATGGATGTGGTGATCGACCTTGCCCGGCACGCCCAGAAGGCCGGCGCCGACTACATCGTCGTCCACGCGCCGATCCTGCACTTCTTCAAGGAGCAGGACGAAACCCTCTACAACTACTACCGCACCATCGCCGACAAGGTCGATATCGGTATCGCCTTGTGGAGCCACCCGGACAGCGGCTATCTGATGAGCCCCGAGCTGTGTAACCGTCTGGCCGATATCGAGAATGTGGTGGCGATCAAGTATAGCGTTCCCCGGCCGATGTACACGGAACTGAACCGGCTTGCGGGCGACCGCATCCTGGTCAGCACCGCGTCGGAAGAGGAATGGCTGGACAACATCCTGGAGCTGGGCTGGCAGCTCTACCTCTGCTCCTCGCCGCCCTACCTGATCCAGAGCAAGCATGATCTCAGGATGCGCGAGTACACGGATTTGGCGTTCCGGGGTGAGGCGGACAAGGCGCGGGCCCTGCGCGACAGTCTCGATCCGGTGCGGGCGGCGCTCAAGGGCACCCGTCCGGCGGAAAAGCCCCATGCCCATCAGAAATACTGGCAGGACCTGCTCGGCCAGGTCGGCGGCGCGGTACGCCCGCCGATGCTGCCGCTGACGGAGGAGGAGAAGCGGGTGACCCGCGCCGCCTTCGAGGCCTGCGGATTGAAAATGAGCTGACACATCGCCCGGGCCGGAGAGGACCGGACCGGGCGCCCCAGGGAGGAAGACAATGAGCAGCAAGCGGCGCCTTTCGGCATTCAGCTTTTCCAAGTGGATCGATGAGCACCAGCACCTGTTGAAGCCGCCGGTCGGCAATCAGCAGATCTGGGAAGACGCGGACATGATGGTGACGGTGGTCGGCGGTCCGAACCAGCGCACCGACTACCATGACGATCCGGTCGAGGAGTTCTTCTACCAGCTCAAGGGCGACATGCTCTTGAAGGTGATCGACAACGGCGATTTCTACGACGTACCGATCCGCGAAGGCGAGATCTTCCTGCTGCCGCCGCATGTGCGCCATTCGCCGCAGCGCCCGCAGGAGGGTTCGGTCGGTCTGGTCGTCGAGCCGAAACGCGCAGCCGATCAGAAGGATGCGTTCGAATGGTACTGCTTCGAGTGCAGCACCCTGGTGAAGCGGGTCGAGGTCTCCCTGCAGAGCATCGTCCGTGACCTGCCGCCGATCTATCAGGCCTTCTATGCCGACGAGGCCGCGCGCACCTGTCCCGGTTGCGGTGCCATCCATCCGGGCAAGCTGCCGCCGGAGGGCTGGGTCGCGCTCTGACGCGCCGGAGGTCCATCACGCATGAACCGGGCGCCTGGCGCCGATTCCTGTTCGGGAGAGAAAGAAAAACAATGTTGAAGAGCCTTCTGTCGTCCGCCGTCGCGGCGACCCTGTGCACCTCCGCCGCCCTGGCCGCCGATCCGGTCAAGATCGGCATGATCACCACCTTGTCGGGCCCCGCCGGCTATCTCGGTCAGGACATTCGCGACGGCTTCCAGCTGGCGATCGACCTGGAAGGGGGCAAGCTCGGCGACGTGCCGGTCGAGGTACTGGTGGAGGATGATGCGCTGAAGCCGGGCAGCGGCCGGCAGATCGCCGACCGGTTCCTCAACGACGAAGGCGTCAAGCTGTTCACCGGCATCGTCTTTTCCAACGTGGCCGGTGCCACCGTTCCGGAAATCCTCGATGCCGGCGCGATCTTCGTCAGCCCCAATGCCGGTCCGTCGGAATTCGCCGGCAAGGGCTGTCACAAGAACTACTTCGTCCTGTCCTGGCTGACCGACACCATGCAGGGCAGCGCCGGCCGCAATGCCAGCGACCTCGGGTACAAGAACGCCTTCGTGCTGGCGCCGAACTATCAGGCCGGCAAGGACGCCATCACCGGTTTCAAGCGCTACTTCGACGGTGAGATCGCCGGCGAGATCTACACCCGCCTCGATCAGACCGATTTCGCCGCCGAAATGGCGCAGATCAAGGCTGCCAATCCGGATGTGGTGTTCCAGTTCCAGCCCGGCGGGCTTGGCATTGCCTTCCTGCGCCAGTACCAGCAGGCCGGTCTTCTCGGCAGCATCCCGATGGTGATCGCCGAACCGTCCATGGACCACGCGATCCTGAAGGCGGTGGGCGACGCGGCCGAGGGGCTCAATGTGTCCGGTGCCTGGAATGTCGACCTCGACAACGACACCAACCGCGCCTTCGTGGCCAGCTTCGAGGAAGCCTATGGGCGGGCGCCGACCATGTATGCGGCGCAAGGCTACGACACCGCGCTGGCCATTGCCTCGGCCCTGAAAGAGACCGGCGGCGACGTGGACGACACGGAGGCCTTCCGCGCGGCCATGCTGGCAACCGGCTTCGACACCACCCGCGGCAGCTTCAGCTTCGGCAAGAACCAGCATCCGGTGCAGGACTGGTACGCCATGCAGGTGGTGCGCGACGATGCCGGCAAGCTGGCGCTGAAGACGCGCAAGCAGCTCATGGCCGCCCATGGCGACCCGTTCGCCGCCGATTGCGACCTGTGAGGACCTTGCGGCGATGAAGGTCATCCGGCGGCATATCGCGGACTGCGGCATGGATCTGGACCGGCTGGAGGTGGGCAAGGTGCGGGTGACCTGCCTGCCGGATCTGGCGGATATCGCCTGGCCGGCGGCGGCGATCTTCGGCGGCATGACGCAGGCGGATCTGGTGGCGGCCGAAGCGGTGTCTCCGGCGGGTACGGTGGATGCCGCCGCCGGCACCGTCCGGCTCAGCTTCAACTGCTATGTGGTCGAGACCCCCGCGTTCACCGCCCTGATCGACGGCGGGATCGGCAATGGCAAGAACCGGCCCGACCGGCCGGCCTGGCACATGCGCGATACGCCCTTCTTGCAGGCGCTGGCCGCAATCGGCATCGAGCCGGAAGACGTCGACATCGTCGTCAACACGCATCTTCATGCCGATCATGTCGGCTGGAACACGGTGCGCGATGGCGAGGTCTGGCGTCCCACCTTTCCCAATGCCCGCTATGTGGTCGCGGCGCGTGAACTGGCGCACTGGACAGCCGTTCACGCGCAAACGCCGGACGGCGACACCCTGCACGGGGCGTTTGCCGACAGCGTGCTGCCGATCGTCGAAACCGTCGGGTTCGAGGAGGTCGCGCCGGACGCGGACGTCGCGCCAGGCCTGCGTCTGCGCCCCGCGCCCGGGCATTGCCCGGGCATGGTCGTGGTCGCGCTCGACACCGGTGCGGGCGACATCCTGTTCCTCGCCGACGCGGTGCACCACCCGTTGCAACTGGCCGATGAGCGCGTCGTCAGCAACTTTTGCGAGGATCCGGATCTCGCCCGCAAGACCCGGCGTGCCCTGCTTGCCGAGGCTGCCAGCGGCGACACCATTCTCGCGCCTTACCATTTTCCCGCGCCTGTTTTCGGTCGGCTGAAGGCGGATGCGGCCGGTTTCCGGTTCGAACCACTGGAAATCGCGCAAGAAGAATAGCCGGCACATAAAACGGACGCCGCGAAACGGCGCCAACCGGATCCTCCGTCCGGCTTCCCCATCGGGAGCTTCCGGCGGACCGGTCTTTTAGAAGGGATGAGCCTGCGGCGACCGACCCACACCCGGTGGCAAGCCGCTGCATTGCATTGGAGGAGAGGACACATGAGTTTCAAAGGGTCTCTGCTGGCACTCGCGGCCACGGCGCTGGTGGCGCTGCCGGCTTCCGCCGAACCTGTGAAGATCGGCATGATCACCACCTTGTCCGGTCCCGCCGGGTATCTCGGCCAGGACATTCGCGACGGCTTCAAGCTGGCGATGGAGATGGAGGGGGGCACCCTTGGTGGGGTGCCGGCCGAACTGATCGTCGAGGATGACGGGCTGAAGCCCGGCAACGGCCGCCAGATCGCCGAACGCCTGATCACCAACGAGGGCGTCAAGCTGTTCACCGGCATCGTCTTCTCCAATGTGGCCGGCGCCACCGTGCCGGACATCGTCGACTCCGGCGCGTTTTATCTGAGCCCGAACGCAGGCCCCTCGAACCTGGCCGGCAAGGGCTGCCACGAGAACTACTTCGTCGTCTCCTGGCAGAACGACTCCCTGCATGAGAGCGCGGGCCAGAACGCCACCAACCTTGGCTACAAATCCGCTTTCGTGCTGGCGCCGAACTATCAGGCGGGCAAGGACGCGATCGCCGGCTTCAAGCGCTATTTCAAGGGCGATATCGTCGGCGAGATCTACACCAGCCTCGACCAGACCGACTTTGCCGCCGAAATGGCGCAGATCCGCGCCGCCAAGCCGGAAGCGGTGTTCCAGTTCCACCCCGGCGGGCTCGGCATCGCCTTCCTGCGCCAGTATCAGCAGGCCGGTCTTGCCGAAACGGTGCCGATGGTGGTGGCCGCGCCGTCGATGGATGGGGTGACGCTGGCCGCCGTCGGCGATGCGGCGCTCGGGCTGAATGTCTCCAGCCACTGGAACTCGGATTTCGACAATCCGGCCAATGCGGCATTCATGAAAGCCTGGACCGCCGCCTATGACCGCCCGGCGACCTACTATGCCAGCCAGGGTTACGACACCGCGCTGGCGATGGCCTCGGCGCTGAAGGCGACCGGTGGCAGCCTCGACGATCCGGCGGCGTTCCGCGAGGCGCTGCGCAAGGCCGATTTCGCCTCCGTGCGCGGCAAGTTCGCCTTCGGCCCCAACCAGCACCCGGTACAGAACTGGTACGCGCTCAAGGTCGAAAAGGGCGCCGATGGCAAGCCGGTGCTGAAGACCGTCGGTCAGGTGTTCGAGGATCGCGGCGATACCTACGCCGCCGAGTGCAAGATGTAAGCCGGAAAACGGCCCCATTCGACCCATCTGGGGGCGGCGTACGCGCCGCCTCATTTTCTGACACCGCTTTCGGGACCCATCGGCGATGACGCTTTTTCTCGAACAATTGCTGAACGGAATGCAGCTCGGCGTGACGCTGTTCCTGCTCGCCGCCGGGCTGACGCTGATCTTTGGCATCATGGGCGTCATCAACCTCGCCCATGGGTCGATCTACATGATCGGCGCCTATGCCGGCACCTACGTGGCGGCGACCACCGGCTCGTTCCTGCTCGGCATTCCCGCAGGCCTTGCCGCCGCCGCCCTTACCGGTATCGCGGTGGAGTTTCTGGTGGTGCGCCAGCTCTATGACCGGGATCACCTCGATCAGGTGTTGGCGACCTTCGGCCTGATCCTGATCTTCAATCAGGCGATCACCATGATCTTCGGCCGGCAGCCCCTGTTCGTGGGCCTGCCGGAGGCGCTCAGCGGCTCGGTCGAGCTGTTGCCGGGATTGTTCTACCCGCTCTACCGGCTGGCGATCATCGCCGTCGGGCTTCTGGTGGCCGTCGGCCTCTACCTGCTGATCAACCGCACCCGGGTCGGCATGCTGGTGCGGGCCGGCTCCACCAACCGGGAGATGGTGCGGGCGCTCGGTGTCGATATCCGCCTGCTCTACACCGCCGTTTTCGCCCTCGGCGCCCTGCTCGCCGGGCTCGCCGGCTACATGGCCGGTCCGATCCTCGCGGTGCAGGTCGGCATGGGCGAGCAGATCCTGATCACCACCTTCGTGGTGGTCGTCATCGGCGGCGTCGGCTCGGTCAAGGGCGCCTTCTACGCCAGCCTCCTGCTCGGGGTCACCGACACGGCACTGCGGGCCTATCTGCCGGGCCTTCTGCGCCAGGTGATGGTCGGTCCGGAAGCCGATGCGCTCGGCGCGGGCATCTCCTCCATGGGGATCTACCTGCTGATGGCGATCGTCCTGCTGATCCGGCCCAAGGGGCTTTTTGCGGGAAGCACCTGATGCGCCTCTTCGAAACGGCGAACCGTTCCAACTCGCGGCACTGGTCAAGAACATGAGAACCCCCATCACCACATATCTTTCGCTGGCGGTGCTGCTGGTCCTGCTCGTCGCGTTGCCGACGCTGGCGGATCTGGCGAACTATCCGGCCTTCACTTCGGTGGCGACGCGCGTGCTGATCTATGGCATCGCCGCCGCCAGCCTCAACTTCGTGCTTGGCTTCGGCGGAATGGTCAGCTTCGGCCATGCGGCGTTCTTCGGCATCGGCGGCTATGTCGTCGGCATTCTGTACCAGCATTATTCGCTGGGCGAGCCGCTGTTCGGGGTCTTTCCCGGCTCCAACCAGTTGCTGGTCACGGTGCCGCTGGCGGTGCTGGTGAGCGGCGCGATGGCCGCCCTGATCGGCGCCCTGTCCCTGCGCACCGGCGGTGTGCAGTTCATCATGATCACCCTGGCCTTCGCGCAGATGCTGTTCTTCCTGTTCGTGTCGCTGAAGACCTATGGCGGCGATGATGGTCTGATCATCCGCCGGGCAAACGAGCTGGGCGATCTGAACCTGCGCGACCGCCAGACCATGTATTACCTCTGTCTGACGATTGCCGTCTCGTTCCTCTTCCTCCTGTGGCGGATCGTCAATTCCCGGTTTGGCAATGTGTTGATCGGCCTGAGGCAAAGCGAACGGCGCATGGCTGCCCTCGGCCTGTCCGCCTATCGCTACAAGCTGGCGGCCTTCGTCATCTCCGGCATGGGCTGCGGTCTCGCCGGGGCGTTGATGGCCAATTTCCTGCGCTACGTCAGCCCGGACATGATGCACTGGACCAAGTCCGGCGAGCTGATGGTGATGGTGATCCTCGGCGGTGTCGGCACCCTGTTCGGGCCGTTCATCGGCGCCGGTGCCTTCATCATGCTGGAATCGCTGCTCGCCGCCTGGACCGAAAACTGGCAGCTCGGCCTCGGCTTCATCCTGTTGCTGCTGGTGCTTTACACCAATGGCGGGCTCCAGGCCCTGTTCTCCCGCCTGTTCCGGAGGGACGCATGACCCGGCCGATCCTCAATGTCACCGACCTTGCCAAGCGCTTTGGCGGGCTGGTGGCCACCGACAATGTCAGCATAGACGTCCGCCCGGGCGAAATTCACGCCCTGATCGGACCGAATGGCGCCGGCAAGACCACCTTGATCAGCCAGTTGCTCGGCGAGTTGCCCCATGATGCGGGCCGCATCGAACTGGAGGGCCGCGAGATCGGCAAGCTGTCGACCGCCCGGCGGGTCCATCTGGGGCTGGCCCGGACCTTTCAGGTCACTTGCCTGCTGCCGGACTACACGGTGCTCGACAACGTCGCCATCGCCATCCAGCTGCGCCAGGGCCACAGCTTCCGCTTCTGGGGCAATGTCCGCAAGGACAGCGCCTTGCGGGAGAAGGCGCGCGGTTTCCTGCGCGATGCCGGGCTTGAGGACAGGGCGGAAGTGGTGACCGCAAACCTCTCCCACGGCGAGCAGAAGCAGCTTGAGCTGGCCGTGGCGCTGGCGACGGAGCCGCGGGTTCTGTTGCTGGACGAGCCGATGGCCGGGCTCGGCCATGTGGAGAGCGAACAGATGATCGCCATGCTGCGCGGCTGCAAGCAGCGCGTCAGCATGATCCTGGTCGAGCATGACATGGACGCGGTGTTCGCGCTGGCCGATCGGGTGTCGGTGCTGGTCTACGGGCGGATCATCGCCACCGGCACCGTCGAGGAGATCCGTGAGAACGCCGAGGTGCGCACCGCCTATCTGGGCGAGGGAGAGGACCTATGCTGAGCGTTTCCCGTCTGCAATCGGCCTATGGCCGCAGCCAGGTCCTGTTCGATGTCGAGCTTGAGGTCGGCGACGGCGAGGTGGTCACCCTGCTCGGCCGCAACGGCATGGGCAAGACCACGACCGTCCGCTCGATCATGGGGCTGTTGAAGCCGCTGGAGGGCGGCATCCGCTTCGGTGGGCGGGAGGTGGCGGGCGCCACCCCGGAATCCATTGCCCGGCTTGGCGTTGGCCTGGTGCCGGAGGGGCGGCAGACCTTTGCCACCTTGACCGTGCGCGAGAACCTGGTCGCCACCGCCGCCAATCGGCTCGGTCGGCCGCGTCCCTGGACCCTCGACCGGGTCTATGACCTGTTTCCCCGTCTGCGCGAACGGGCCAGGCAGACAGCCGGCACCCTGTCCGGCGGCGAGCAACAGATGCTGGTGGTCGGCCGGGCGCTGATGACCAACCCGAAGCTCCTGATCCTCGATGAGGCCACCGAGGGGCTGGCGCCGGTGATCCGCGCGGAAATCTGGGCCTGTATCGAGGCGCTCAAGGCCGAGGGACAGTCGATCCTGCTGATCGACAAGAACCTGGGCGTTCTGAAGCGCATCGCCGACCGGCACTACATCCTGGAAAAGGGGCGGACGGTCTGGTCCGGATCGAGCGACGACCTGACCCGCAACGCCGAACTGGTGCAGGGCTATGTCGGTCTCTAGCCCGGCACCCACCGTCCGCCGGTTGCGGCTGGGCTTCATCGGCTGGGGGGCGATTGCCGCCCGGGTCGGTGAGCTGCTCGCAGCGAGAAACCTTCCCGGTGTCGAGATCGTCGCCGTGGCGGTGCGCGATCCCGAGGTGGCCCGCGCCGGGCTCCCGGTGGGCGCCCGGTTGCTGCACGGGCCGGAGGATCTGGCCGGGCTCGACCTCGATTTGGTGATCGAGGCGGCGGGCCGGCCGGCGGTGGCGATCTGGGGCGAGGCGGCGCTGCGCCATGCCGGTGCCTTCGCGGTCTCCTCTACCAGCGCCTTTTGCGACGATGCGCTGTTTTCTCAGCTTTTGGCGACGGCGCGCGAGACCGGGGGGCAGCTGATCGTGCCGCCCGGCGCGCTTGGCGGCATGGATGCGCTGGCCGCCGCCTCCGCTCTTGAGCTTGAGGCAGTGACCCACACCATCACCAAACCGCCGCACGCCTGGGCCGGAACGCCGGCGGAGGCCTGCTTCGATCCGAAAACCCTGTCGGAGCGCATGGTTTTCTTCTCCGGCACCGCGCGCGAGGCAGCCAACCGCTTCCCGCAAAACGCCAATGTGGCGGTGATTTCGGCGCTGGCCGGCCTTGGCCTGGAACGCACCCGGATCGAGCTGGTCGCCGATCCCGCCGCGCGCCTGAACAGCCACGCGGTCAAGGCTCATGGCGCCTTCGGACGGCTCGACGTACGGCTTGAAAACGAGCCGCTGCCGGACAATCCGAAATCCTCGCAGATGACGGCGCTCAGCCTGCTGCGGCTGATCGAGAACCGGACCGCGCCGCTGGTCGCCTGAGCGGCTGATGTCTCCCTCAAAACCAAGCCTGCCCCCCAACCAAGCCTGCCCTCAACCAAGCCTGAAAGGATGCCGACCCCATGGAAATGGCGAACACCCGGCGCATCGATGCTTCACGTGAAACGGTCTGGGCCGCGATCCAGGATCCGGCGATGCTGGAAAAATGCATCCCCGGATGCAAGGGCGTGGAAAAGCTGTCCGATACGGAAATGACGGCGGTGGTGGTGCTCAAGGTCGGCCCGGTGAAGGCGACGTTCAAGGGCAAGGTGCAGTTCGAAAATGTTGCGGCTCCGGTCAGCCTGACCCTGGTCGGCGAAGGCACCGGCGGCATCGCCGGCCATGCCAAGGGCTCCGCCGATGTGGAGCTTGCGGAAGAGGAGGGAGCAACGGTGCTGAGCTATCGGATGCAGGCGCAGATCGGCGGCCGCATCGCCCAGCTTGGCGCGCGGCTGATCGATTCCACCACCCAGAAGTTGGCCGCCGAGTTCTTCAATCGGCTGGAGGCGGAATTCGCCGAGGGCGAAGACGCGGATACGGCACTGGAGCCGGCGCTGAGCGCGGCCGGCTGATCCGGACGGGATGAGACACAGATGACCCGACTGACCCTAGAACTCAATGGCCGGATGGTCACCGACGATGTCGAGGACCGGACCCTGCTCGTCGACTTCCTGCGTGCCCGGCAGGGGCAGACGGGAACCCATGTGGGCTGCGACACCAGCCAGTGCGGTGCCTGTGTCGTGCATGTGGATGGCGTCTCGGTCAAATCCTGCAACATGCTGGCGCTGCAATGCGCCGGCCGCAAGGTGACCACCGTGGAGGGGCTGGCGCAGGATGGGGTGTTGCACCCGATGCAACAGGCCTTTCACGACAACCACGGCCTGCAATGCGGCTTCTGCACCCCCGGCATGATCATGTCCGCCATCGACATGGTCGAGCGTCATGGCCCCGCTCTCGATGAAGCCACCGTGCGTCACGACCTTGAGGGCAACATCTGCCGGTGCACCGGCTATGAGAACATCGTCAAGGCGATCCTTGTCGGAGCGAAGGTGATGACCGCATGAACGGCTTTGCGTATCTGAGACCGGGCGATCTGGCCGAGGCGCTGGCGTTTTTGCGGGAGGGGGATGAGGCCAGCCCTTTGGCCGGCGGGCAGACCCTGGTGCCGACCATGAAACAGGGGCTGGCCGCTCCGGAGACCCTGATTGATCTGGGCGGTCTCGCCGAGCTGGCGGGCTTGAGGGTGACGCCGACCCATGTGGAGGTCGGCGCCATGTGTCCTCATGCGGCGGTTGCCGCCGCCCCTGGGGTTCGGGCGGCCTGCCCGGCGCTGGCGGAACTCGCCGGCATGATCGGCGATGCGCAGGTGCGCAATCGCGGCACCATCGGCGGCTCGATCGCCAACAACGATCCGGCGGCGGACTATCCGGCGGCCTGTCTGGGGCTGAATGCGGTGATCCGCACAGACCGCCGGGACATTGCCGCCGATGACTTCTTCCTCGGCATGTTCGAGACCGCGCTGGAACCGGGGGAGTTGATCGTCAGCGTTGCCTTTCCGCGCTGCCGCGAGGCGGCCTATCTGAAGTTCCGCAACCCCGCCTCACGTTTCGCCCTGGCCGGTGTCTTCCTCGCCCGCCATGCAGATGGCGTGCGCATCGCCGTGACCGGCGCCGGAACGGATGGCGTGTTTCGCTGGAGCGAGGCGGAAGCGGCGCTCGGCCGCGAGTTCACCGCATCGGCGCTGGCCGGGCTGGCTGTGCCGGTGGAGGACATGCTGGGAGACCTCCACGCGGCGGCCGATTATCGGGCTCATCTTGTCAAGGTGCTGACAGCGCGTGCATTGGCGGTCATCAGCGAACGATCCTAGCGGCGGGCAAGGATGGTCCGGCCATCGCCGGCGATCAGCCGAAGCGCCCCGTCCTGGGTGATGTCGAAGCGTTGCACCTCGCTCAGGATTTCCAGGAAGGCCGCTTCCTGGGTCATCAGGGCGGGGGCGCAGGCCATGTTGGTAACCCCAGCCGCTCCAATGGTCAGGCTTTCGCCGGTCAATTGGTAGCCGGCGTTGTAGCGGTTGCAGCCGGACCGGCCGTAGAGGCGTCCATCGGCGGTGAACTCCAGCGTGGTGCTGGAGAAGTCGATGATCCCGGCGGAACCGATGTCCTCCACCGTCCACGCCGCGCCGGTGAGGAGATCGGCCGGGTGACCACCGCAGCCGTTCAGCGACCGGTCGCCGATCTCAAGGGTCACGCGCATCGGATAGGGCATGCCGCTCATGTCGTCATGGCAAAGCGCGTCGGTGATCGTCACGGCGAGGTCGCGATCATCCTCGGTTCTCGTGCGGTAGGTCTTTGTCGTGTCGTCTGCTTCAAGTTTCCCGAGCGGTGCGGATGTGGTGTTCGAGCCATAGTCGAGGCTCAGCTGGAACCGGTCCTCCGCCATCTTCAGCGACCACCCCGGCTCGTTACCGGTCGCGGTGAAGGCCGGCAAGGCGGCCTCATCTTCCACCCGCACCAGCATCAACATGCCCAGGTCGTTCTCGCGCTTGTCCGGGTCGACCGAATGGACCTCGTCCGTGGTCCAGAGCAGCTGGCCATCCGGCTGGGTGATGCGGCCTTGTACCGCGTAGCGGTGTCCGGGTTGAAAGGCGCTGTCGTCGATAGTGAACTCGAACGGCAGCGGCACCTGGCGTCCGTCCGCCTGGTACTGGTATTCGGCCAGCAGAGGCGCTGCCTGATCGGCGATGGAAATCTCGCGCAGCTCCACCTTGACCATGCTGTCAGGCGGCAACGCCACCCGCTGGCGATAGGTGAGGGCACCGGTCACGGTCACCTCGGTGGCCGCAGCCGGGAGGGCGGAAAACAGCAGACTGGCGGTGAGGGCCGCTGACAGAAGTCCGGTGATCGGATGTCGCATGTTTGGATCCCTTGCGGTGATGGGGGTTTCGGGCCATTCATGCCTGATGGATGATCCATGCCGATGAAAAGGGACGAATTCAGGGCCTTTGCCGGCTATTTCCACCGGTGATCTGTCCCTGGTCGTTGTTTCCCGTGAGGAGGTTTTGCCCATGACCGTCAGGAGTGCCCCGGAAATCCTCGACTTCTGGTTCTCCGATGCCGTTGAACAAGCGTGGTTCTCCCGCAGCGAGGCGGTCGACCGGGAGATCGCGGAGCGGTTTGCCGCCACCTATGAGGCGGCGCGTGCGGGCGCGCTCGATGGCTGGAAGGGAGCGGCGGACAGCGCCCTGGCCCTGACCATTTCTCTCGATCAGTTCCCGCGCAATCTGTTTCGCGGTTCGGCCCGTGCCTTCGAAAGCGATTCGCTGGCACTGGCCTCGGCCAAGCATGGGCTGGCGCAAGGGTATGATCAGGCGGTCGGCGACAGGCAGCGGCAGTTCTTCTACCTGCCCTTGATGCACAGCGAGGATCTTGACGATCAGACCCGGTGCGTCGCGCTCTATCGCGATCTGGGCGACGAACATGCGCTGGGCTTTGCCATCGAGCACCGCGACATCATCGACAGGTTCGGCCGCTTTCCCCATCGCAACAAGGCGCTTGGTCGCCGCAACACCGAGGCCGAGGCGGCCTTTCTGGAACATCATTCCGGGTTCTGACGGGACGGTCCGGCTTAAGGGGCCTCGCATCGGCGGTCGTGTGCGGGCAATCCATGGTGTATGACCCAAGCCGGAAGTAGAATTCTTCTCAGGTGAAAGCGTGTCGAAAAAGCGAATCATCGTCGCCATCACAGGGGCCTCCGGCCATGTCTACGCCATTCGCCTGCTGGAGATCCTGCGGGCGCTGGAGGTGGAGACCCATCTCGTCATGTCCCGGGCGGCGATGGTGACGCTGGCCCATGAATCGGACCTGAAGGTACCCGAGGTGCAGGCCAAGGCCGATTTCGTCCATGCCAATGAGGATATTGGGGCGGCGATTGCCAGCGGGTCGTTCCGCACCCAGGGCATGATCGTCGCCCCCTGTTCGGTCAAGACGCTGGGGGAAATCGCCTCCGGTACCGGGGGGAGCCTGGTGACCCGGGCTGCGGATGTGGTGCTGAAGGAGCGGCGCCGGCTGGTGCTGATGGTGCGCGAAACCCCGCTGCATCTCGGCCATTGCCGTAACATGGTGGCGGTGACCGAAATGGGCGCGGTGGTCATGCCGCCGGTGCCGGCCTTCTACGCGCGGCCGGCGAGCATTGATGACATCGTCGAGCATACGGTCGGGCGGGTGCTCGACCAGTTCGATATCGACAGCGGGACGCTGAAGCGCTGGAAGGACGCGCCGTAGTGGGACGGGGGGCTCCCCGGGGTCAGACCTGCCCGGGCCTCATGCAGAGGGCAAGGCTCTCGCTGATCTTGTCGATCAGTGCGCGCACCCGGCGCGGCTGAACCTCCGACTGGGGATAGACGATCTGCAGGGCGGTTTCGCCGGCGGAATACTCGGAAAGCAGTTCCACCAGCGCGCCGGAGGCCAGATCGGCCTCCACGTCCCACAGCGATTTGAAGGCGATGCCATGGCCGTCGCGGCACCAGTGCCGCACCAGGCCGCCATCATTGGCGATCCGCTGGCCGCGCACCAGCACCTTCGTCACCTTGCCATCGATCCGGAACGGCCACTCCCGGTCGATATGCTGGCCGAACCGCATGAGAATGCACTGGTGCTCCGCCAGATCCGCCGGGGTCTCCGGCCTGCCATGGGCTGCGAGGTAAGCGGGAGCGGCACAGACGACCCGCCGGTTGGTGCCAAGCGGGCGTGCCCGCAAGCTGCTGTCGGCCAGCGTTCCGTGCCGGACGGCGAAATCCAGCCCCTGCGCCACCAGGTCCACGTAGCCGTCTGTCAGGTTGAGATCGACAGTCACCTCCGGGTTTTCCGCCAGATAGGCGTCGATCACCGGGACGATGCAGCGGCGGCCGAGATCCTCCGGCGCGCTGAGACGGACAGGACCGGACAGCCGCTCCGTGCCGAGGCGAATGCGGGCATCGAGCTCTTCGGCCTCCGCCAGCAGCCGCCGCGCGCCCTGAACCAGCAGGCGTCCCTCGTCGGTCAGGCTGATTGCGCGGGTCGTGCGGGTGAGCAGCGTCGCCCCGTAGTGCCGCTCCAGCGCCGCAAGCTTTTCCGAGACCGAGGCGGGAGACAGACCGGTCTCGCGCCCTGCGGCGGCCAGACCCTGCTTCTCGACAATGCGCAGGAAGAGGCGCAGATGTTCAAGACTGACCATTCGATTTTTCCGAATTATGATTTCATAGAATAGGCAATTATCTGACTTAACGGCAAGGCCTACCCTTTCCCGGGAAAGGGAGGGGTATTGCAACGCGATGCCATAGCCCTCCGCCGGCGCGAGGCACCCCGCCCCAACCGGTTTGCTCGCGCTCCCTGATGCGCTTGATGGAGACGTCGCATGAAGGCAAATCTGTTCACACCGCTGTCGCTCGGGTCGCTGACCCTGCCGAACCGTATCGTCATGGCGCCGATGACCCGGGCGCGCACGGATCAGCCGGGCAATGTGCCCAATGGGATGATGGCGCAGTATTACGCCCAGCGGGCCAGCGCAGGGCTGATCGTCACCGAGGCAACGCAGATCTCGCCCCAGGGGCAGGGTTACTCCTTCACCCCGGGCATTCACACGCCCGCGCAGGTCGCCGGCTGGAGGAGGGTGACCGATGCAGTGCATGCCGCCGGCGGTCGGGTCTTTCTCCAGCTCTGGCATGTGGGCCGGATGAGCCACGGCAGTTTCCACGCCGATGGCCGGCCGGTGGCCCCTTCGGCGCTGTCGCCGGAGGCCCAGGTCTGGGTGGTCGATCCGCAGACCGGACAGGGCGGCATGGTCGATTGCCCGGTGCCACGGGCGCTCAAGACCGGCGAGATTGCCGGGATCGTGGAGGATTTTCGCAAAGGCGCGGCCAATGCCATGGCCGCCGGCTTCGACGGGGTCGAGATCCATGGGGCCAACGGCTACCTGATCGACCAGTTCCTGCGCCGGTCCGCCAATCACCGCACGGACCGCTATGGCGGCGATCAGGCAAACCGCATCCGTTTCCTGATCGAAGTGGCCGAGGCGGTGGCGGCGGAAGCGGGGCCGGACCGCACGGGGCTCCGCCTGTCGCCCTTCATCACCCAGCGCAACATGGCCGATGACGAGATCATTCCGACCATGCTGAAGGCCGCGCGGGAGCTGGACCGTATCGGGCTTGCCTATCTTCACCTGTCCGAGGCGGATTGGGAGGATGCGCCGCAAATCCCGCAGGACTTCCGTCATGCGCTGCGCGCGGGTTATTCCGGGCGGATCATCGTTGCCGGCAAATACACCCGCGACCGGGGCGAGCGGATCGTCAGTGACGGGCTCGCCGATCTCGTGGCCTATGGCCGGCCGTTCATCGCCAATCCGGATCTGGTGCGGCGTTTTCGCGAGGATCTGCCGCTGGCGGCGTATGACGGCGCCACCTTGTTTGGCGGCGGTGCCGCCGGCTATTCCACCTATCCGGCGCTTGAGGAGGTGGCGTGAACGCCCGGCGCCCTGCCGTGGATCCTGTCCCGATGGAGGCCGGTGACCGGATCGGCACCGATCTGGTGCTGGCGGAAAACGGTCTTCAGATCTGGCATATTCGCCTCGCACCGGGGGAGACCTTGCCGGCCCATCGCCACGATCGCCCCTATTTCTGGACGGTGCTGACCGATGGCAAGGCCCGCTCGCGCTATGGCAATGGCGAGGTGCTGGATGTGGTCTACCAGGCCGGCGACACCCGGTATTTCCCGGATTTGTCGTCGAAAGCCGCTTTTGTCCATGATCTCACCAACACCGGCGATGCGGAGCTTGTCTTCGTCACTGCTGTCCTCGGCGGGCAAGCCTAGGCGGAGTTTTCGAGCGATCGAATGCCTCACCCGGCGCCTTGCGAAAGCTGCCGGGTGAGGGGGCGTATGGGTCAGGCCGGGCCGGTGGCGTCCTTGCCCAGTTCCTTGGCGTGCAGCCAGTCGGCGTGGTGAGGCGCGCGCTTGGTCTTCGACCATTCCTCCAGCATGTCCCATTTCACCGCGTCGAGCTTCTTCAGCATGGCCTCTTCCGCCGGATCCGGGCAGGCCAGTTCAACCCGGTGGCCGTTGGGGTCGAAGAAATAGATCGAGTGGAAGATCGAATGGTCGGTGACGCCGAGCACGTCGATGCCGTTCTTCTCCAGCTTCTCCTTGAACGCCAGCAGCGTGTCCCGGTCCTTCACCTTGAAGGCGATGTGCTGCACCCATTCCGGCGTGTTCGGGTCGCGGCCCATCTCCGGCTTGGTCGGCAGTTCGAAGAAGGCGAGCACATTGCCGTTCCCGGCATCGAGGAACACATGCATGTAAGGGTCCGGCTCATGGGTGGAGGGCACCTTGTCCTCGGCGATCGCCAGCACGAAATCCATGTTCAGGTTGTCGACATACCAGTTGACCGTCTCCTTCGCGTCCTTGCAGCGATAGGCGACATGGTGGATCTGCTCGATTTTCATCTGTCGTTCCTCCGTCATGTGTTCGGGAACACCCCGTCCGCGCTTGTCTGACACTCGCGGGAAGGCCCTCCTCCGGGCCTTGGGCAAGATGTGCGTGCTAGCTGGGCTTCACCGCAGCAAAGGCGGCCCGCAGCAGGTCGCGGTTGCCGATGTGGTTGGCCAGGACCAACACCAGCCGGGCATTGAGCGCCTCGCTGTCCTCGCGGCTCAGCCCCTCGTGCAAGGCGAGCAGCTCGGCGTAGAACCCGTCCGGGTCCGTAAGGTTCGGTTCAAGGGTGAGCGTTTTGGGCGTCGTTGCTGTCATGATGCGCTCCTCACGCCTGTCCGGTTGCGGTTCGGACCGCCTGCGCCACGGCATCGGCATCGAAGGTGGTCCAGCGCGCGGCCACATGCTGGTCGGGCCGCATCAGGTAGACAGCGCTTTTCGCCTCGCCTAGATAGCGCGCAGCCAGCGCTCCGCTCGGGTCGTCACCGGCGGAAAGGGCCAGCCGGGTGACGGCAATGCCGTCGATGTCCAGCCTGTCCGGGGCCTCTGCATCGAGGGTGAGAAGCTGGAAACTGCCGCCCAGCCGGTCGAGAAGCCAGCCGTCGCCCACCGGTGCATCGCTGGCCGGCGCGCCGGGGCGCGTGCGGGTCGGCAACTCGGCGGCGTCAGGGCCGTTCAGCGGCGAGCCGTCATAGATCGCCGGCAGCGACAGGCGGCCGGAATTGACCAGCGGCCGGGCGAAGGCGTGATGCTCTGCCAGATCGAGCACCGCATCGCGGAACACCCGGCTGGCATGGCTCTTCGGGGTGATGAAATCGGTGGAGCGCGAGGAATTGAGGATATTCTCGTCGGCGGCGAACACCCGCTCCGTGTCATAGCTGTCGAGCAGGCTGTCCGGCGCCAGCCCGTCGAGGACGAGCTTCAGTTTCCAGATCAGATTGTCGGTGTCCTGAAAGCCGGAATTGGCGCCGCGCGCGCCGAATGGCGAGACCTGATGCGCCGCGTCGCCGGCGAAGATCACCCGGCCATGGCGGAACCGCTCCATCCGCCGGCACTGGAAGGTGTAGATCGACACCCATTCCAGCTCGTAGGCCGTGTCCTCGCCAAGCATCGCCTTCAGCTTCGGGGCGATCCGCGCCGGGTCCTTTTCCGCCTCCCGGTCGATGTCCCAGCCCAGTTGCAGGTCGATGCGCCAGACATCGTCCGGCTGCTTGTGCAGAAGTGCCGATTGTCCCTTGTTGAAGGGCGGATCGAACCAGAACCAGCGTTCGGTCGGGAAATCCGCCTTCATCACCACATCGGCGATCAGGAAATTGTCCTCGAATACCCGGCCAAGGAAATCGAGGCCGAGCATGGCCCGGGTCGGCGAGCCGGCCCCATCGCAGGCGATCAGCCAGTCCGCATCAAGGCTGTAGGGCCCCTCGGGCGTCTCCACGGCAAGGCGCACGCCCGCCGGCTGTTGGTCGATGGCGATGACCTTGTTGCCGCCGCGCAGCTCGATCGGTTTGCCCTCGGCCTCAAGCTCCCGGACCCGATCGACCAGATATTCTTCCAGATAATACTGCTGCAGGTTGATGAAGGCCGGCCGCTTGTGCCCGCGCTCCGGCAGGAGGTTGAAGTCGTAGACCTTGCGGTCGCCGAAGAACACCTTGCCCACGTTCCAGAGAACGCCCTTGTCGACCATGGCATCGCCGCAGCCGAGCCGGTCGAGGATTTCCAGCGGCCGCTTGGCGAAACAGATCGCCCGCGAGCCCCAACTCACCTTGTCGTTCTCGTCGAGTACGACCACCGGAACGCCGGCCTGGGCAAGGTCGATGGCGGCGGCAAGGCCGACCGGACCGGCGCCGAGCACCACCACCGGATGGCGGGCGGGCGTCGCCGCATCCTGATCGGCGACGCGCCGATAGGGGTAGAGCGGCGTTTCGAAAATCTTGGTCATGTCTCCTCCCGAGAGAACCTGAAGCCGGCCAGGCATCCGGCGACCTCCACCGCCGGATGCCTTCTCTCTGTCAGCCCTGCAGGGCCTCCCACATTTCCTTGTCGCGCTGGGCGGTCCAGATGCGCGGCGTGTCGATGTCGCGCGCCTCGTCATAGGCACGGGCGACATTGAACGGCAGGCAATGCTCGTAGATCGCGTAGTCGGAGAATTTCGGATCGCACTCGGCGCGGGCCGCGTCCCAGGCTTCCTTCAGCGAGCCGCCGCGCATCGCCACCTGGGCCACCGGGCGATAGGTGGAGGTGACGAAATCGCTGGTAGCGTCGAGGGCGGCATTGACCATCTCCTTGCCGACCAGCGCGTCGCCGCGTCCGGGCGCGATGGCATCCACGTCCCAGGCGCGGATCTCCTCCAGCGTGCCCGGCCAGTCGTGGAAATGGCCGTCGCCGCAGTAGCAGGCCGAGTGGTACTCGACGATATCGCCGGTGAACATCACGTTCTCGTCCGGCACATAGATGACGATGTCGCCGGCGGTATGCGCGCGGCCGAGGAACATCAGGTCGACCCGCCGGTTGCCGAGATAGACCGACATGCGGTCGTTGAAGGTGGTGGTCGGCCAGTTGAGCGGCGGGATCTGGTCCACCGTGTCATAGCCCTGGAACAGGCGCGGGAAGCGCATGAACTCGGATTCGCGATCCTCCGCACCGCGTTCCACCACCATGGAGCGGGCCTTCTCGCTCATGATGATGTTCGGGGCGTTGTAGGCAGCGGCGCCGAGCACCCGCACCGCGTGATAGTGGGTGAGCGCCAGATGGGTGATCGGCTTGTCGGTCACCTCGCGCACCTTCTCGATCACCTTGTTGGCAAGGCGCGGGGTGGCCTGCGCCTCGATGATCATGACGCTGTCGTCACCGATGATGACCCCGGTGTTCGGGTCGCCTTCGGCGGTAAAGGCCCAAAGGTCCCTGCCGATTTCGGTGAAGGAGATGTTCTTTTCGCTCATGTCGCCCTGGGAGGCGAATGCCTTGGCCATGCTGGTCTCCTGATCGTCTTGTCTTGCGCCTTGCCGTCCGTTTGCCGGCAGCTGTCGTGGATGTTGCGCTATTGCCGGGCGATGGCGTCGAGTTCGGCCTTGAGCGAGCCGAATTCCTCATCGCCTGCGTCGGTCCGGATGTCGTCGATGACGCTGCGCCCGTCCTCGTTGACGATGGTGAAGCGCACCTCGCTCAGCGCCTGCGCCTCGGGCGCCTCTTCGAAACAGGCGGTGGCGTTGAAGCGGGCGATGACCATGGCGGGCGCTCTCGATCCGGCCGCCTCATCGGTCTTGGCGTCCTCGGCCCGGGCGATCGACAGGTCGGTCAGTGGACATCCGTCCTGGGCATTGACGATCACGTCGTAGTCGAACGGCGAGGTGCCGGCCTCCATCGCCGGAAAGGCGGCGGCGGCCCGGTAGCGGGCAACGAAGTCCCGGCTGAACAGGCGGTCGAGCCGTTCCTCGGTGAACAGCTCCTGCGGTTCCGACCCGTCATCGGCCCAGTTGCCGGCGGTGATCCGCATCACCTCGGCCACCGGCGCGAGCGGATCGTCGGCGCGGGCCGTGGCCGAGAGCAACGTACCCGAAAGCGCCAGCGCTGCGACAAGGAGCCTAGTCATGTTTTTCCACCGTCTGTTCGATGGCACCGAAGATCGAATGGCCGTCGCGGTCCGGCATCTCGATGCGGACCGTGTCGCCGAAGCGCATGAACGGGGTCTTCGGCGCGCCGGTCTCGATGGTCTCGATCATGCGGATCTCGGCGATGCAGGAATAGCCGACACCGCCTTCGGCGACCGGCTTGCCCGGCCCGCCGTCCAGCTTGTTGGAAACGGTGCCGGAGCCGATGATGGTGCCGGCGCCGAGCGGCCGGGTCCTGGCCGCATGGGCGATCAGGGTGGGGAAGTCGAAGGTCATGTCGATGCCGGCCTCGGCCCGGCCGAAGGCCTCGCCATTGAGGTCGACGGCAAGCGGCAGCGACAGCTTGGCGCCGTCCCAGGCCTCGCCCAGTTCGTCCGGCGTGACCGCCACCGGCGAGAAGGCCGAGGAGGGCTTGGCCTGGAAGAAGCCGAAGCCCTTGCCCAGCTCCGCCGGGATCAGCCCGCGCAAGGACACGTCATTGACCAGCATGACGAGCCGGATTGCCGCAGCCGCCTCCTCGCGGCTGGCGCCCATCGGCACGTCGCCGGTGATGACGGCGATCTCGCCTTCCATGTCGATGCCCCAGGCTTCGTCGGCCATGCGGATCGGGTCGCGCGGGGCGAGGAAGCTGTCGGAGCCGCCCTGATACATCAGCGGGTCGGTCCAGAAGCTCGGCGGCATTTCCGCGCCGCGCGCCTTGCGCACCAGTTCCACGTGATTGACATAGGCCGAGCCGTCCGCCCACTGGTAGGCGCGCGGCAGCGGCGACAGCGCGTCATGCTCGTGAAAGCGCATGGACGGCACGGCATCATGCTCAAGGCTCTCGGCGAGGGTGGCGAGCTTCGGCGCCACCTCGTCCCAAGTGTCGAGCGCGGCCTGCAGCGTCGGCGCGATATGCGCGGCCTCGGTGCAGCGGGTCAGCGCCTTGTTGACCAGAACCAGCCGGCCATCCCGGCTGCCGTCGCGAAGTGTGGCAAGTTTCATATGATTAATCCCAATTGCCTTCGATTGTGCCGTCGAACCGTTTCTTCAGGTCGGTCCAGCACGTGAGATAATTGTCCTGCAGCGTGTCGAGCTCCGCCGCAAAGCGGGTGAGATGCTGGGGAAAGCGGGTTTCGAACATGAAGGCCATGGTGCCGGTGAGCTTTTCCGGCTTGAGGTCGGCCCGGCTGGCCTTGTCGAAGCCGGCCGCGTCCGGCCCGTGCGGCAGCATCATGTTGTGCAGGCTCATGCCGCCCGGCACGAACCCTTCTTCCTTGGCATCGTAGCGACCATAGATCAGCCCCATGAACTCCGACATGATGTTTCGGTGGTACCAGGGCGGGCGGAAGGAATGCTCCGCCACCATCCAGCGCTCGGGGAAGATCACGAAGTCGATGTTGGCGGTGCCCGCTTCGCCCGACGGGGCCGTGAGCACGGTGAAGATCGACGGATCCGGATGATCGAACAGGATCGCCCCGACCGGGGAAAAGGTGGTGAGGTCGTATTTGTAGGGCGCGTAGTTGCCGTGCCAGGCGACCACATCGAGCGGCGAGTGATCGAGTTCCGTGGCGTGGAAGGTGCCGCACCATTTGACGATCAGCCGGCACGGGGTCTCCTTGTCCTCGTACCAGGCGACCGGGGTCTTGAAGTCGCGCGGATTGGCCAGGCAGTTGGCGCCGATCGGCCCGCGGTCCGGCAGGGTGAACTTGGCGCCGTAATTCTCGCAGATATAGCCGCGCGCGGGACCGTCAGACAGCGCCACCTGGAACACCATGCCGCGCGGAATGACGCAGATTTCCTTCGGCGCCACCTCCATCGCCCCCAGCTCGGTGACGACGCGCAAGGCGCCCACCTGCGGCACGATCAGCAATTCGGCATCGGCGTTGAAGAAATAGTCGTCGCTCATGTCGGCGTTTGCCGCATAGACATGGGTGGCCATGCCGACTTGGGTGTGCACATCACCGGCGGTGGTGATGGTGCGGATGCCGGAAAGGAAGTCGGTCGGGGCTTCGGGCATCGGCACCGGATCCCAGCGCAATTGCCCCAGCGCCAGCGCGTGGTCGCCGACATTCGGCGCGGTCTTCCACTCGGGCAGGTCATGGGCCGCGAACCGGCCGGAGTGTTTCACCGAAGGGCGGATGCGATACAGCCAGGAGCGCTCGTTGGTGCCGCGTGGCGCGGTGAAGGGCGAGCCGGACAGCTGTTCGGCATAAAGCCCATAGGGCGCGCGCTGCGGCGAATTCTGGCCTTGCGGCAGGGCGCCGGGCAGCGCTTCGGTCTCGAAGTCATTGCCGAAGCCCGGCATGTACTGGAGCGTCACGTCTGATCCCTCCTGAACCCAGACAGTTGATAGTTGCATTTGTAACCGTTTAGTTTGTAACTATCAACGCGCGTCTTGCGTCATCCGCCGGAGGGAGTGCCATGCCCGATATCCTGCCGCTTGAGGCTTTCCTGCCCTACCGCCTGGTGCGCGCGTCGAACGCGGTCAGCCAGCGGTTCGCGGCGGCCTACAAGATGCGCTTCGGCCTGACCCGGCCGGAATGGCGCAGCATCGCCATCCTGGGGGAAGTGGGGGAGGCGACGGCAACGGAGATCGGCCGCCGCTCGACCATGCACAAGACCAAGGTCAGCCGGGCGGTGGCGGCGCTGGAGGGGCGCGGCTGGCTGACCCGCCGCGCCGACAGCGACGACCGGCGGCTGGAGCATCTTGAGCTGACGACGAAGGGACGGCAGGCCTATCGGGAGCTGGTGCAGCTGGCGCGTAGCTTCCAAGAGGATCTGGTGCGGGAGATGGGGGCCGATGCGGCGGCAGCCCTCGATCAGGGGCTCTCCGCCGTGGAGCGTATGCCGCCCGCCCGCCGGCGCTAGGGCCGGGCTGGCGGGCGACGATGGGTCTGGACCCTAGTGCGCTTCGTCCCAGTTGTCGGCGGCGCGGGCATCCACCTGCAGCGGCACCGACAGACGCACCGCCGGTTCGGCGGCGCTTTCCATCACGTCGCGGACAAGCGAAATGGTTGGCTCGACTTCCGCTTCCGGCACCTCGAAGATCAGCTCGTCATGGACCTGCAGCAGCATCCGTGCGGTCAGCTTCGAAGCCGCGAGGCGGTCGTCCATGCGGACCATTGCCCGGCGCAGGATATCCGCCGCCGATCCCTGGATCGGTGCGTTGATCGCCGCCCGCTCATAGAAGGCGCGCATGTTCGGGTTCTTGGTGTTGACCTCCGGATAATGCGCGCGGCGGCCGAAGATCGTCTCGACATAGCCGTTGGCATGGACGAAGGCCTTGGTCGCTTCCATGTAGTCGCGGATGCCCGGGAAGCGTTCGAAATAAGTCTTGATGTAATCCGATGCCTCACCGCGCGAGATGCCAAGCTGGGCCGCCAGGCCAAAGGCGGAAATGCCGTAGATGATGCCGAAATTGATCGCCTTGGCGCGGCGGCGGACCATCGGGTCCATGCCCTCGATCGGCACGCCGAACATCTCGCTGGCGGTCATGGCGTGAATGTCGAGCCCATCGGCGAAGGCCTGTTTGAGCTGTTCAATATCCGCCATATGCGCCAGGACGCGCAATTCGATCTGGCTGTAGTCGGCGGAGAGAAGCTTGTTGCCCTTCTCGGCGATGAACGCCTTGCGGATCTTCCGTCCCGCCTCGGTGCGCACCGGGATGTTCTGCAGATTGGGCTCGGAGGAGGAGAGCCGCCCGGTGGTGGTCGCCGCCAGCGAATAGGAGGTGTGCACCCGCCTGGTCTCAGGATTGACGAAGCCGGGGAGCGCGTCCGAATAGGTCGATTTCAGCTTGGAAAGCTGCCGCCATTCGACGATCCGCGCCGGCAGCTCGTGCCCCTCGGCGGCCAGGTCGTCGAGCACCGAGGCGGAGGTCGACCAGGCGCCGGTCTTGGTCTTCTTGCCGCCCGGCAGGCCCATCTTGCCGAACAGGATGTCGCCGAGCTGTTTCGGACTGCCGACATTGAACGGCTCGCCGGCCAGCTCGTGGATCTCCGCTTCAAGCCGCGCCATGCCTTGCGCGAAATCGCCCGACAGCCGTGACAGCATCTGCCGGTCGATGGCGATGCCACGGGCTTCCATCTTCGCCAGCACCGGCACCATCGGCCGCTCCAGCCGTTCATAGACCGTGGTCATGCGCTCGGCGGCGAGCCTCGGCTTCAAGACCTGCCACAGCCGCAAGGTGACATCGGCATCCTCGGCCGCATAGGCGGCGGCGGTCTCGATCGGCACCTTGTCGAAGGTGATCATCGACTTGCCCGAGCCGGCGACCTCCTTGAAGGGGATTGGCGTGTGCCCGAGCCAGCGTTCGGACAGGGCGTCCATGCCATTGCCGCCGATCCCTGCGTCGAGCGCGTAGGACAAGAGCATGGTGTCGTCATGCGGTCCGACCTCGATACCGTAGCGCTGCAGCACCAGCCAGTCGTATTTGAGGTTCTGGGCGATCTTCAGAATGCCCGGATCTTCCAGCATCGGCTTCAGCAGCGCCAGCGCCTCGCTCAGCGGGATCTGCCCGGCGATCAGGTCACCGCCACCGAGAAGATCGCCGTCCCCGTCCACATGGCCGAGCGGAATGTAGCAGGCGCGGCCCGGCGCGGTGGCCAGCGAGACGCCGACGAGATCGGCCTGCATGGCATCGAGCGAGGTGGTTTCCGTGTCGACGGCCACATATCCGGTCTCCGCCGCCTCGGCGATCCAGGCGGACAGCCGGGCGGTGTCCGTCACCGTCTCGTAGGCGCTGGCATCCACCGGAGCGGCCTTCGCCGCTTCGGCAGCCGCATCGGCGACCGTCTGCGGCTGCCAGCCGGCGGATCCCCCGTCAGGGTCGGCTGCGGTGGTGGTGTTGTCGCCGCCGCCCGCCGTGCCCGCCGGCGTGCGGCCATTGTCCATCTGGCGCCCTTTGCCATCCGGCTCGTGCCAGCCCTTGATGACAAGCTCGGCCGGCTCGATCTCGGCGATATCGGCGCCGGTGGTTTCGCCGACGCGCCGGGTCAGGGTGGTGAACTCAAGCGCCTTGAGGAAGGCGACCGCACGAGTGCCGTCCAGATCGGTAACCGCCAGCGCGCTGGCCGGAAGTGCGACCGGTACGTCATCCTTGAGGGTGACGAGTTTCTTGGAGATGCGAGCCTGTTCGGCGAATTCGATCAGGTTTTCGCGCCGCTTCTTCTGCTTGATCGTGTCGGCTTTCGCCAACAGCGTATCCAGATCGCCGAACTCGTTGACGAGCAGGGCGGCGGTCTTCAGGCCGATGCCGGGCACGCCGGGCACGTTGTCGACACTGTCGCCCGCCAGCGCCTGCACCTCGATCACCTTGTCGGGGCCGACGCCGAATTTCTCGAACACCTCCGGCTCGCCGAAGATCTTGTTCTTCATGGTGTCGATCATGCCGACACGCGGCCCGATCAACTGCATAAGATCCTTGTCGCCGGACACGATGGTGACGCGCGCGCCCTGGGCTGCCGCCGCGCGCGCATAGGTGGCGATCAGGTCGTCCGCCTCGAAACCTTCCTGTTCGATGCTGTGCACGCAGAAGGCCCGCGTCGCCTCGCGGATCAGCCCGAACTGCGGGATCAGATCCTCCGGCGGTTCCGGCCGCTGTGCCTTGTATTCCGGGTAGATCTCGCTGCGGAAGGTCTTCGAGGAATGATCGAAGATCACCGCCATGTGGGTCGGCTCGTCGCCCTCTTCCGGTGTCAGCCCCTCTTGCAACAGCTTCCACAGCATGTTGCAGAAGCCGGCGACGGCGCCCACCGGCAGGCCGTCCGACTTGCGCGTCAGCGGCGGCAGCGCGTGATAGGCGCGGAAGATGAAGGTGGAACCGTCGACCAGAATGAGATGGTCGTCGGGCGAAAGGGCGGAGGCGGGATCTTGTGTCGACATGGCGCGGATCATGCCTGCGTTGACGGCCTGAGAAAACCCCGCTTGTCGCTTTCTCCGCTTATTCCGCCGCCTGCGGCTGGGTCCGGCCGGCGCCCGTGCCGGACAGGCGCGCCCAGGCGGGGCGCACGAACAGGAAGGTGCCCAGACCGGTTCTCTGGATCAGCCACCACAGCACCAGCGGGGCGATCACTCCGGCGGCGGTGACGATCAGGGAAATCCAGCCGACATCCGGGATGATCCCGGTCTTCAACAGGATGATGCGGGTTGCCGCCATGGGGAAGAAGAAGGCCAGATAGACGACGATCGAGTTCTCGCCGCAATGGCGCAGCGGCGCGGAGACGCCAAGCTGGGTCAGCAGCGCCGAAACGACGATGACGGCGAGCGCGCCGGCGCCGCCAAGCGCCAGGCTGATCACCGGCCATTCGCTGTGTCCGGTGAAGACGAGGCCGCCGTTGACGAGGCCCCAGGCGAGCAGCCCGGCGAAGGCCAGTGGCAGGTGGTGCCGGGCCCAGTCCGCCAGGGCGAAGGCGCGGGCGGCGAAGATATAGCCGCAATAGAAGAAGACGTAGCGCGAGGCGAATTCGTCGATCAGCACCGAGCCAGTGTGAATGGGGGCGATCTGCAACAGGGCGGCGGCGCCGAGCACCAGATACCAGGGCAGGCCAGAACGATGCAGCGCCTTGGTGATCACGAACATCACCGGCAGCATGTAGATGAACCAGAGCGTGCCGAACGGCTGCACATAGGCCAGCAGATACTGACCGGCGACGCCCGCCCAGCCGATTTCGCCGGCCATCACCGGCGCCTTGACCGCGAACTGGATGGTGAGCCACAGCACGTAGAAATAGGCGAAATGCACCACCTTGCGATCAAGGTAGCTGCGCCAGGGACGATCGATCACCAGCCCGAGGAACAGACCGGAAATCATGAAGAAATCCGGCATGCGGAAGGGTTTGGCAAAGGCGACGATCGCACCCATCCAGCCGGGCTCTCCGGCGGCGATCTCCACGCCGATGGTGGAATGCATCATCACCACGAAGATGATGCAGAAGCCTTTTGCCGTATCGACCCAGTCGATCCGCCCGTTCGCCGCAGACGTCATGTTCGCTCTATCCTCGCTTCGCCCCCGCAGCCCGCAAGGCCGCGCACGAAGATTAGCGAAGGTGGAGTGTAAATCCCGTTAATCGATCAGGAGTGTGTCAATGCCCGCGCCGGTTGTCGTCGCCATGCGGGCGTTCATCGGTGATCCAGGGCGAGCCGGATTGGCCATTGGTCGGGCGTTGGCCGTCGTTCGGATCGACCGAGGACCAGTCGCTGGCGTCGAGATCGACGACCCCTTCACCGCGCTGCCGCCGCACATCGGCATGGACCACGGTGACCGGTGCGTTGCGCACGACAACGCGGGCCAGTGCCGCGCGCAGCGGCGGCACGAACAAAAGCAGGCCGATGGCATCGGTGACGAAGCCGGGGATCAGCAACAGGATGCTGGCAACGACCATCATCGCCCCCTGGACCAGATCCTCGCCGGGCACACGCCCGGCGTCCATTTCGGCGCGCATCCGCGTCAGCAGCGATACCCCTTGCAGCCGCAGCATCACCGACCCGGCGACGGCCGTGGCGATGGTCAGGAGAATGGTCCAGACCGCACCGATTTCCGAGCCGACCTCGACGAAGACGGCGATTTCGATCAGCGGCAGACCGATCAGGACAAGGAGCAGGATCAGACCGATGGGCATGGGCACCGTTGCGCTGGTTGGCCGGCCTCTGCGGGCGGGCCGGTGGAATGACGCGCGCAAGGGGTAGGGCGCGCGGGCGTGATTTACGCCCCTTTAGGTAGGAAACAATTGGCCGGATTGCGAGTAAAATGCGCTTGGCGTCACGTGAAATCGAACGGGGGGCTTGTGCTTGAGGTTGGATGTTGGTTCAAGGAGCCTTACATAAGAAAATTCAGGGAGCGTGGCGTGGACCCGCGACCGGCCCGGGCGTCGCCAGGCGGCAAGCGCTCCCCTTGATGTCAACCGACCGGAAATGAAATGAGCGAAATGTTCGACGTCACCACGATCATTTTCCTGGTTCTGGCCGTCGTGATCTTCCTGAGGCTGCGCAGCGTTCTGGGCAAGCGGACAGGTCACGAGCGGCCGCCTTTCGACCCCTATTCGGCTCCGGATCGGGAGAAGGACGCCTCGGCGCGTCCCGCGCCGGTGGAAGACAACGTCATCCCGCTGCCGGGACAGGGCGGGTCGTCGACGCCGGCCGCGCAGACGGCGACGCTGGAAACGGTGGCGCCGCAAGGCTCTGCCCTCAACGAGGCGTTGCGCAAGATCCTGTCGGCGGACAGCTCGTTCGAGCCGCAGGGCTTCTTGCAGGGCGCGCGTGCGGCGTATGAGATGATCGTGTCGGCCTTCGCCGCCGGTGACCGCAAGACCCTGAAGGGGCTTTTGTCGAAGGATGTCTACGAAGGGTTCGTCGCCGCGATTTCCGACCGGGAGTCCCGTGGCGAGACCATCGAGTCCACCTTCGTCGGCATCGACAAGGCCGATATCGTCGAGGCGGCGATGAAGGGCAGCACCGCGCAGGTGACGGTGAAGTTCCGCAGCGAACTGATCACCGCGACGCGGGACCGGGATGGCGCCATCGTCGATGGCGACCCCAACACGGTGAGCGACGTCACCGACATCTGGACCTTCGCGCGGGACACCGGATCGCGTGATCCCAACTGGAAGCTGGTCGCGACCGAATCGGTCGAGTAAGGGCCGTGGCCCGGCCGGGATCCATCGAGGGGCGGTCACCATCCGCCCCTCTTGGCGTTCTGCTGCTGATGGCCGGGATGGTCTTGGCCGGAGCCTCGCCGGCGCCAGCCGCATCCGACAAGCCCGGACAGGCAATGCCTCTTCTGCACCCCATAACATTTACCGACGTGCCCGGGTGGGAGGAGGATGACCACCGGGCCGCGCTCGCGGCTTTCCTGCGCCATTGCGACACGGGCTTTGCCGGTAAGAAGGGCAGCTTCGGCATCGACCCCGAGGCGCTTTCTGCGCTGTGCCCCAGCGCCCGGGCGGCCTGGGCGGCAGCGGACGCTTCGGCCGCACGCCGTTTCTTCGAGGATGGCTTCACGCCGCACCGGATCGCCGCCAAAGGGTTCCTGACCGGCTATTTCGAACCGGAATATCGAGGCGCCCGGACGAAGAGCGCCGCCTATCCCTATCCACTCCTGCGGCGCCCGCCCGAGCTGGTGGCGCTCACCGAGGCGAACCGCCCGGCCTGGGCCGACAAGGATTGGCCGTTCGGGCTTCGTGGCCGTGACGGCACCCTCCGACGCCCGCCGGATCGTGGCGCCATCATGGACGGGGCGCTCTCCGGGCGCGGGCTGGAGCTGGTCTGGCTCGCCGATCCGGTCGATGCGTTTTACATTCACGTGCAAGGGTCCGCCCGCATCCGGTTGGACGAGGGCGGTGTCATGCGGGTCGGCTATGCCGGCAAGACCGGGCATCCCTATGCGCCGATCGGCCGGGTGATGATCGAACGGGGGCTGGCCGAGCCCGGCACGGTGACCATGTCGGTGCTGCGCGGTTGGCTGGCGGAAAATCCCGAGGAAATCGACACGGTCTTGCGGCGCAACCGCTCCTACATCTTCTTTCGCGAGGTCACCGAGGTCTCGCCTGAGGAGGGGCCCGTCGGAGCTGCGGGCCTGCCTTTGATGACCGGCCGCAGCCTGGCGGTGGATGCAGGCTTTCACACCTACGGCGCGCCGGTGTTCGTCTCGGCGGAACTGCCGCTGGCGGCGGGCGGCGGGATGCGTTCGTTCCACCGGCTGATGCTGGCCGAGGACACCGGCTCGGCAATCACTGGAGCTGCCCGGGGCGATGTGTTCTTCGGCTCCGGTGCGGCGGCGGGTGAGAAGGCCGGCCCGATCCAGCATGAGGCGGCGATGACGGTGCTGCTGCCGCGAGGCGCCTCGTGAGCCGGGGACGCAAGGGCGGACGCCTGCCGTCTCCCGATGAGCGCAAGCTGTGGGCCCAGATCACCGCCCATGTCACGCCGCTGCCCGGACGCTCGGTGCGGCCCGAGCCGGTGGAACCGGAGACGCCGGAAGCCGGAGAGGCGCCAGCGGAAAAGGCAGGCCGACCAACCTCGTCCAAGACCCAGACGGCGCTTCGCCCGCCGGCGCGCCCTGCCCCCCCGCCGCTGGCGCCGATCGAGCCGCGTCAGCGCCGCAAGCTGGCCCGGGGCACCCGGTCGATCGATGCCCGGATCGACCTGCATGGCCTGACCCAGGCCGAGGCCCATGTGCGGCTGCGTGGGTTTTTGTCTCAGGCGCAGGCGCGCGGGTTCACCCTGGTGCTGGTGATCACCGGCAAGGGCGCGGGCAGCATGGCGGCGGAAGGGCGCGGCATTCTGCGCCGGGTGGTGCCGCAATGGCTCGCCTTTCCCGAAATGAGGTCGTTGGTGGTCGGGTTTGAGGAAGCGCACGCCACTCATGGCGGTGGCGGTGCTCTTTATGTGCGCCTGCGCAAGGCGGGACGTGGAGGGCGCCTGTGACCCCTTTTGGCGCCAAGGTGCGGGAGTTGCGCAAGAAGCGCGGCATTACCCAGGCCGACATGGCGGCGGCGCTGGCGGTCTCGTCCGCCTATCTGTCGGCGCTGGAACATGGCCGGCGTGGCCGGCCGACCTGGTTCATGGTGCAGCGGATCATTGCCTTCTTCAATGTCATCTGGGACGAGGCGGAGGAGCTGCAGCGGCTTGCCGAAATGTCCGACCCGAAGGTCACCATCGATACCGGCGGGCTTGATCCGGCAGCGACCGAACTTGCCAATCTGCTGGCGCAGAAGATCGACGGTCTGTCGAAGCAGAGCCTGGAACAGCTGCTCTACCAGGTGAAGGCGGCGGCCGCGCGCGATGGCGTGTGAGGCGGGCATGTTGCACGCCGGACTCGACCGGATGCGGCCGGGCGCGTACCCTCCCGCTCCGCTTGCACGAAAACCGGATAGACCGGCGCGGCCAAAACACAGGAAGAACGCGGACCTGAACCCATGAGCAAGACAGCGGATCCGCTTGCCGGACTGATCGATTCGCAGGAGCTGCGCCACCAGCTGACGGCCCTCACCGCGCCCTATGATGGCGACGGGTCGGACATGCGTGTGCGCGGTGAAGTCCTTTCCTTGCTGAAGGCGGCCATGCGTCAGGCGCGAGAGGTGACCGAGGAGCGATTGTTCGAGGATGGTGGCGGTACCCTGTGCGCCCGGCGCCTGTCCCATGTGCAGGATGAAGTGATCCGCGTCATCTACGATTATGCGCTGCATCACGTCTACCGGGTGAAGAACCCGTCCGCCGCCGAGCGCATGGCGGTGGTGGCCGTCGGTGGCTATGGCCGGGGCACCCTGGCGCCGGGGTCGGATGTCGATCTCTTGTTCCTGCTGCCCTACAAGCAGACGCCCTGGGGCGAGCAGGTGGTCGAATACATTCTCTACATGTTGTGGGATCTGGGGCTGAAGGTCGGCCATGCCACCCGCAACGTGGAGGAATGCCTGCGCCTGTCCCGCTCCGACATGACGATCCGCACGGCGGTTCTGGAGGCGCGCTTCATCTGGGGCGACAAGGCGCTGTTCGCCGACATGGTCCGCCGCTTCGACACGGAGGTGGTCGCCGGCTCCGGGCCGGAGTTCATCGCCGCCAAGCTGGCCGAGCGGGACGAGCGCCACCGGCGGCAGGGCACCTCGCGCTATCTGGTCGAGCCCAACGTCAAGGAGGGCAAGGGGGGCTTGCGCGACCTCAACACCCTGTTCTGGATCTCGAAATATTTCTACCGGGTCCGCTCCGGCGCCGGCCTGATCAAGGCCGGGGTGTTCTCCCGTGCCGATTATCAGCGGTTCAAGAAGGGTGAGGACTTTCTCTGGGCGGTGCGCTGCCACTTGCATTTTCTCACCAAGCGGGCCGAGGAGCGGCTGTCCTTCGACGTACAGCGCGAGATTGCCGTGCGGCTGGGCTATACCCAGCACCCGGGCATGAAGGACGTCGAGCGCTTCATGAAGCATTACTTCCTCGTGGCCAAGGATGTGGGCGATCTGACCCGGATCTTCTGTGCCGCGCTGGAGGAACAGCACGCCAAGGCGCCGCAGCCGCTGTCGCGGCTGATCGGCCAGCTCACCGGCCGCAACCGCCGGCGCCGCGCGGTCAAGGGGTTTCCCGAATTCGTCATCGAGAATGGCCGGCTCAACCTGGCTTCGGAAAGCGCCTTCGAGAAGGATCCGGTCAATCTCATTCGGCTGTTCGCCCTTGCCGAACGGCAGGCGGCGATGCTGCATCCGGAAATGCTGAAACGGGTGCGCCGCTCGCTCAAGCTGATTGGTCCGCAGCTGCGTGAGGACCCGGAGGCGAACCGGCTGTTCCTTCAGGTTCTGACCTCGCGCAGCGATCCGGAAACCCTGCTGCGCAAGATGAACGAGACCGGCGTTCTGGGCCGGTTTCTGCCGGATTTCGGCAAGGTCGTGGCGATGATGCAGTTCAGCATGTATCATCACTACACCGTCGATGAGCATCTGATCCGCTCGATCGGCGTTTTGGGCGAGATCGAGCGCGGCGAGGCCGGCGACGATCATCCGCTGGCCACCGATCTGATCCGGACGATCCAGAACCGCAAGGTGCTGTTCGTCGCCATGCTCTTGCATGATATCGCCAAGGGGCGGCCTGAGGATCATTCGATCGCCGGTGCGCGCATCGCCCGGCGCCTGTGCCGGCGCCTCGGTCTCAGCGCCTCGGAGACCGACACGGTCGCCTGGCTGGTCGAGCATCACCTCGACATGAGCACCATTGCCCAGTCCCGCGATCTGTCGGACCGCAAGACCATCGAGGATTTCGCCCGCGTGGTGCAGAGCCTTGAGCGGCTGAAGCTCTTGCTGATCCTCACCGTTGCCGATATCCGCGCCGTCGGGCCGAATGTGTTCAACGGCTGGAAGGGGCAGTTGCTGCGCACGCTTTATTATGAGACGGAGCCGCTGTTGAGCGGCGGCCACAGTCAGGCGCCGCACAACCAGCGGGTGGCGGCGGCCAAGGCCGAACTGGCCGAGGCGCTGGCCTCCTGGGAGCCGGAGGCGCGGGAGGCCTATCTGGAGCGGCACTACCCGGCCTACTGGCTGCGCGTGCCGCTGGAGCGCAAGCTGGCGGACGCGCAGATGATCCGCGAGGCGGATGCGGCGGCGACCGGGTTCGCCTCGCGCGTGGTGGCGCATGCCTTTGAGGAGGTTACCGAAATCACCGTTCTGGCGGCGGACCATCCCAAGCTGCTCTCGACCATCGCCGGCGCCTGTTTCGTCGCCGGCGCCAATATCGTCGATGCGCAGATCGACACCACCACCGACGGCTATGCGCTTGATACCATCTTCATTTCCCGGGAACTGCCGCGAGATGACGATGAGCTGCGCCGCGGCGAGCGGATCTGTACCCTGATCGAGAAAGCCCTGCGCGGCCAGGAGCGTCTGCCGGACAGCGTCGCCCGCAAGGCGGCAGCGCGTGGACGCATGAAGGCCTTCCGCATCGAGGCGGAGGTGCTCGTGAACAATTCCTGGTCGAACCGGCACACAGTGCTGGAAGTGTCCGGGCTGGACCGTCCGGGTCTGTTGTTCGATCTGACCCGGGCGATCTCGGGGCTCAATCTCAACATCAATTCCGCCCATATCGCCACGTTCGGCGAGCGGGTGGTGGATGTCTTTTATGTGACCGATCTGACCGGTCAGAAAATTGGCAATATCGGCCGGCAGGAAGCCATTCGCACGCGGTTGTGCGAGGCCGTCGACGGCGAAGAGGGCGAGGAGCCCGGGCGCCGGCGACCGCGCCGCACCAGCGCCGTATAGCGAGGTTCCATGAGCTTGCTCCGCAATTTCGCGACCGTCGGCGGCGCGACGATGACAAGTCGTGTGCTCGGCTTCTTCCGCGATGTGATGATCGCCGCCTTCGTCGGCGCCGGGCCGGTCGCCGATGCCTTCTTCGTCGCCTTTCGCCTGCCGAACCTGTTTCGCCGGCTGTTCGCCGAAGGGGCGTTCAACTCCGCCTTCGTGCCATTGTTCGCCCGGTCGGTGGAGGAGAACGGCGACGAGGGGGCGCGTGGGTTCGCCGCCGAGATCCTCGCCGCGCTGTTGTGGACCCTGCTGGCTTTGACCGCACTGGCCGAGGTGGCGATGCCGGCGCTGGTCTGGGTGCTGGCACCGGGCTTTGCCAGCGATCCGGAAAAGTTCGATCTGGCGGTGCTGCTGTCGCGCATCACCTTCCCGTATCTGCTGTGCATGTCGCTGGTCGCCTTCCTGTCCGGCATTCTCAACACCTATCGGCGGTTCGCTGCCGCCGCGCTGGCGCCGGTGGTGCTGAACATCGTGATGATCATCGTCCTCAGCGGGATCTGGGCCAGCGGACTGGAGCCGGGCACCGGGCTCGGCGCGACCCTTGCAGTGGGCGTGACCGTGGCCGGGCTTGCCCAGCTTGCACTGGTTTATGGCGCGGTCCGGCACATGGGATTTTCCGTGCCCCTGCGCCGCCCGCGCCTGACACCGGCGGTCAAGCGGCTCTGGGCGCTGGGCATTCCCGGTGTCGTCGCCGGCGGCATCACACAGATCAACATCGCCGTCGGCACCATCATCGCCTCGGCCCAGGCCGGTGCGGTTTCCTATCTCTACTATGCGGACCGAATCTACCAGTTGCCGCTGGGCGTCGTTGGCATCGCCATTGGCGTGGTGCTGCTGCCGGACCTGTCGCGCAGCTTGCGCTCCGGCGAGGACCAGGGGGCCAACCGGACGCTGAACCGCGCGCTGGAATTCGCGCTGGCGCTGACCCTGCCGGCGACGGTGGCGCTGATCGTCGTGCCGCAGGCCATCGTCTCCGTGCTCTATCAGCGCGGCGCCTTCGATGCGGCGGCGACAACCGCCACCACGGCGGCGCTTGTCGCCTATGCCGCCGGGCTGCCGGCCTTCGTGCTCAACAAGGTGTTCTCGCCCGGGTTCTTCGCCCGCGAAGACACGGTGACGCCGATGTGGTTCGCCGGCGTCGGCATGGCGGTCAATGTGATTGGCGCCTTGGCCCTGTCGCCGTTTCTCGGTCATGTGGGCATTGCCCTTGCCACCACTCTGGCCGGATGGGTGAACACCGGATTGCTCGCCGGCGCGCTGTGGCGGCGCGGGCATTTCCGTCTCGACCCGAGTGCGCGGCGGCGCCTGCCGCTGCTGGCGCTGGCCAGCGTGTTGATGGGCGTTGGGGTCTATGCCGGCGGGATGATGCTGGCCGGCGCACTGGCCTCGCCGCTCCTGGTGATCCGCTTTGCCGCATTGGCGGCGCTGGTGGCAAGCGGGATGATCATGTTCGCGCTGTTCACGCAGCTGACCGGCGTGGTCGACCTGAAGAGCTTCCTGAGCCGCGCGCGGCGCCGTACCGGTAAAAGCTGAGGGCCAGGAGCGGGAAGGCTGGGGTGCCCAAGTTGACGTTGCGTCCAAAGCCGTTCCGCCTGGGTCTTTGGCACCGCTGGCCAAGGTGCGATGCGGCATGAACAGGGTGTGCGATGCGGGAAATCTTGCCGGCTGGCGCTGAAAATTTGCCCAAACGATCAAATTTTGTCCATTCGTTCAAAAAACAGCTTGGCGGCAGGTCTGCCTCCATTGTGAGCGCGCCTGTTCTATGGTCAAATCCAGCCGCATCATCCAAGCGCCAGGGGGAAACACATGGCATTTCTTTCCCGTTTTGCCGTTACGCGGCGGGCCGCTCTCGGTCTGGCCGCGGCGGCCGCGATCGCGGTCACCGGGGCACCCGCGATCGCCAAGGACAAGCCGTTGAAGGTTGCCGCGATCTACACGGTTCCGGTCGAGCAGCAGTGGGTCGGACGGATCCACACGGCGCTGAAGGCCGCCGAGGAACGCGGCGACGTCACCTACGCCTACTCCGAGAACGTCGCCAACACCGACTATGAGCGCGTGATGCGCGAATATGCGGAAGCAGGAATGGATCTGGTCATCGGCGAGGCCTTCGCCGTGGAGCGGGCGGCGCGCAAGGTCGCGGCCGAATATCCGGACACCGCCTTCCTGATGGGGTCGTCCTTCGGTCCGGCCAAGCCGAATTTCGCCGTGTTCGACAACTGGATCCACGAGCCGAGCTATCTCACCGGCATGATCGCCGGCAAGGCCACCAAGTCGAATGTCATCGGCATGATCGGCGGCTATGCCATCCCCGAGGTCAACCGGCTGATGAACGCCTTCATGGATGGCGCCAAGGCGGTCAATCCGGACGTCAAGTTCCTCGTGACCTTCATCAACTCCTGGTACGATCCGCCCAAAGCCAAGGAATCCGCCTTTGCGATGATCGAGAAGGGCGCGGATATCCTTTACGCCGAGCGCTTCGGCGTCTCCGACGCGGCCAAGGAAAAGGGCATTCTGGCCATCGGCAATGTCATCGACACCGCCGCCGATTATCCCGGCACGATCCTGTCGAGTGCCCTGTGGCACATGGAGCCGACCATCGACCGGGTGGTCGAGGTGGTTTCCGGCGATGCCTTCGAGCCGATCGACTATGGCCAGTACAGCTACATGGGCCATGGCGGTGGCAGCTTCGTCGTTGACGAGAGCCTTGCCGATGCCGACGCGGTGGCCGCCGCGCGTGCCAAGGAACAGGAAATCCGCGACGGTCTGTTCCGGGTCAACGTCAACGACGGCGAACCCAAGTCGACCATGTAACCGGCGCTGCGGCCACGGGGCCGCAGCCAGGCACGTGCCTCCGCCTGCCGGCGGAGGCCTCCCGCCCCGAAGAAAAGTCATGACAAGAAGAAGCGAGCCTGCCAGCCGGCGCGGGGCACCGGCGCCGGACTGGGGCGCAAGGCGCGGCAGGTAGTGAGGGAGAGGCTATGACCACGGGTCCGGGCGAACAACCGGTGGTGCTGGCACTGTCCGGCATCACCAAGCGCTTTGGCGCGCTGATGGCCAACGAGGGCGTTGATCTGGAGCTGCGACGCGGCGAGATCGTCGCGCTGCTGGGCGAGAACGGTGCCGGCAAGACCACCTTGATGAACATCCTGTTCGGCCATTACGTCGCCGACGAGGGCACCGTTTCGGTGGCGGGCGCCGATGGTCGGCTCCAGCCGATGGAACCCGGGTCGCCGGGCGCCGCGCTGCGCTCCGGCATCGGCATGGTGCATCAGCATTTCACCCTGGCGGAAAACCTCACCGCCTTCGAGAACATCGTGCTTGGCACCGTGCCGTTGATCCGCCCCGGCCTTGCCGGGCGCAACGCCCGGGCACGACTGGCTGAGCTGATGCGCCGCTCGGGGCTGGAGGTTGACCTCGACATCCGGGTCTCGCGCCTGTCCGTGGGCGAGCAGCAGCGGGTGGAAATCCTCAAGGCGCTTTACCGCGATGCCCGGGTGCTCGTCCTCGATGAGCCGACCGCCGTGCTGACCCCGCAGGAATCGGACACGCTTTTCGCGACGCTGAAATCCCTTGCCGCGCAAGGGATCGCCATTGTCTTCATCTCCCACAAGCTGGCCGAGGTGCTGGCTGCCTCCGACCGGGTGGCCGTGCTGCGTTTGGGGCGCAAGGTGGCGGATTTGCCAACCGCCGAGTGCGACCGGCAGAAGCTCGCCGAACTGATGGTCGGCCATGCGGTGACGCCGAGCCGGCGCGAGCCGAAGGCGCCCGGTGCAGCGCTGCTCACCCTTGATGGGGTCACCGCCGGTGAGGGGCGCGACAGCATCCGCGATGTCGGTTTTACCCTGCATGAGGGCGAGATCCTCGGCATCGCCGGGGTCTCCGGCAACGGTCAGGCGACCCTTGCCCGGCTGTTGTCCGGTCTGCTTCCGGCCGAACGCGGCAATCTTTTCCTGCGCGACAAGCCGGTCCATGCCCATGATGCGGGAGATATGATCCGCAGCGGCATTGCCCGTATTCCCGAGGATCGCCATCGCGATGGCGTCGTCGGCGCCATGACGGTTGCGGAAAACCTCGTCATCGAGGAAATCCGTGGGCGCCGCTATCAGCGCTTCGGCTTTCTCGATTTTGCCGCCATCGCCGCAAGGGCGCGCGAGGCGATCGCCGCCTACGACATTCGCTGTCCGGGTGGCGGTGCGGTCGCTCGGCTCTTGTCCGGCGGCAACATCCAGAAGATCGTGCTCGCCCGCACCCTCGATGCCGGCCCGGTGGTGGTGCTCGCCGCCCAGCCCTCGCGCGGGCTCGATATCGGCGCCACCGGCGATGTGCATCGCCGTCTGTTGGCGGCGCGGGCGCGCGGCGCCGGCGTCATTCTGATCTCCGAGGATCTCGACGAGCTCTTCGCCTTGTCCGACCGTATCGCCGTCATCCATCGCGGCCACCTCAGCGCGCCGCGCCCGAGCGAAGAGCTCGATCGGGCAAGCGTCGGGCTGATGATGGCCGGGCACCATACCGAAAGCGAGGCCGCATGATCCGCTTCGAGCCGCGCGAAAACGTCTCCCCCGCCCGCCGGATCGGCGCGCCGGTGGCTGCCGCGCTGGTGGCCCTTCTGCTCGCCAGCCTGCCGATTGCCGCCGCCGGCGCACCGGTGCTTGAGGCCTATCTTCTGATGGCCAGGGGCGCCTTCGGGTCGGTCTTTGCCTTTTCCGAACTGCTGGCCCGGGCAACGCCGCTGATCCTGACCGGACTGGCCGCCGCCGTGGCGTTCCGCGCCCGGCTGTGGAACATCGGCGGCGAGGGCCAGCTTTATGCCGGGGCGCTGGCGGCGGTTGCCGTAGGCACCGGCGCGATCTCCGCGCCGCCCGCCCTGCTGATCCCGTTGGTGGTGCTCGCCGGGGCCTTTGCCGGCGGCATGATGATGCTGTTGCCGACCCTCTTGAAGGTGCGGCTCGGCGCCGATGAGGTGGTCACCACCCTGCTCCTCAATTTCGTGGTGATCCTCGCCGTGCAGATGATGCTCGAAGGGCCGATGAAGGATCCGATGGGCATGGGCTGGCCGCAGTCGGAGCCGATGCTCGATGAGGCGATGCTGCCCAAGCTGCTGGAGCGGATGCGGGTGCATTCGGGCCTGATCCTGGCCCTGGTAATGGCGATAGCGGTGCATGTCTTCCTGAAGCGCACGGTCTGGGGCTTCGAGATCCGCGCGGTGGGCGAAAACCCGGAGGCTGCCCGGCACGCGGGCATCCCGGTGACTGCCACCTTCGTGCGCGTCGGCCTGCTCAGCGGCGCGCTTGCCGGTCTCGCCGGTGTCAGCGAAGTGGCTGGGCTGAAAGGCTATTTGACGGCGGACCTGTCGCCCGGCTTCGGCTATACGGGCATTGTCGTCGCCATGCTGGCCGGCCTGTCGCCGCTCGGGGTCGTCTTCGCCGCGCTGTTCATCGCCGGCATCTTCGTCGGCGCCGATTCCATGAGCCGGGCGATTGGCGTTTCCAACTACCTCGCGGATCTGGTGGTGGCCACATCGCTGATCTGCGTGCTGGTCTCCGGCTTGTTCGTTCGCTTCCGAATCCGCCTTGTCACCCCGAAAGCGCGAAAGGCGGATGCATGAGCGACATTCTCGAGATCCTGCTGACGGCGAATTTCTGGGCGGCGGCCCTGCGCATCGCCACGCCGCTGATCTTTGGCGTGCTCGGTGCGCTTCTGTGCGAGCGGGCCGGCGTTCTCAACCTGGGCATCGAGGGCATCTTCACCGCCGGGGCGATGGCCGGCTGGATGGCGGTCTGGCTGGGCGCCGGCCTCTGGGGCGGGGTGCTGGTGGCCGCGCTCGCCGGTGCGGCCTTCGGGCTCGTCCATGCCATCCTGACCGTGCCGCTCGGCCTGTCGCAGCATGTTTCGGGCATTGGCGTGACGCTGTTCGCCACCAGTCTCAGCTACTACACCTACCGCACCGCCCTGCCGGATGTGTCCTCGCCGCCGCGCATCGAGGCGTTCCAGCCGGCCGATATTCCCTATCTGTCGGACCTGCCCTTCCTTGGCCCGGCGCTGTTTCAGCAAACCCCGCTGACCTTCCTGGCGCTGGCATTCGTCGTCGTGGTCGCTTTCGTGCTCTACCGCACGCCGCTCGGCCTTGCCATCCGCGCCGTGGGCGACAATCCCTCGGCGATCGAGGCGCAGGGTCTGTCGGTGACGCTGCTGCGCATGGGAACGGTGGTCGCCGGTTCGGCGTTGATGGCGCTGGGCGGGGCGTTTCTGACCATGTCCGCCTTCGATGCGTTCTTCTTCAACATGGTCAACGGCCGTGGCTGGATCTGCATTGCGCTCACGGTCTTCGCCTCCTGGCGGCCGGGCAAGGCGCTGATCGGAGCGCTGCTCTTCGGCGCCTTCGATGCTTTTCAGGTGCGTTTGCAGACAGAGGTGGGGGGTGTAGTGCCGGGGCAGGTGTTCCTGATGATGCCCTATCTTCTGTCGATTGCCGCGCTGGTGGTGGTCGCCCGCAAGGCGGATTATCCAAGGGCAATGCTGAAGCCGTATTTCCGCGGCCAGAGGTAAGCGGTGCGCGGCGGGCAATCCCGCCGCCGCGACCTCTGCTAAGCTTGTTTCGCCAGAACGGCGTCGATCTCCGCCAGGATCTCCTCGGTCATGGCGGCGGCGGCTTGAAGCCCCGCCGCGTCATCGGCGAGCGCCGCCCAGTCGAGCGGAGCATCGCTCAGGGCTTGGACCACTGCGACCAGCGGTGTTCCTTCGGCCCGGGCGGTCACCGCCGCCCGTTTGACCAGCGCCTGCGCGCCCGCGCGCCCCAGATGCGGCAGCAGGGCGAAGCACAGCCGCTCGGCCAATAGCAGCCCGCCGCTTGCCTCCAGCGTCGCCGCCATGGCCTCCGGGGCGGGGCGCAGCGCGGCGACCAGCTCACCGGCCCGCAAAAGCGCGGCGCCGCTGGCGGCGAAAAGCTGCGGCAGCACCAGCCACTCTTCCATCCAGCCCGCGCCATCGCGTTCTTCCGCGTGAATGCCGTTTGTGCCGATCAGGCTCGCCAGCCCGCAGGCTGTGCGCGCCAGCGCGATCACCGCTTCCGCCGCCACCGGGTTCTGTTTCTGCGGCATGGTTGAGGAGCCACCGGCGCCCTCAAGCCGGATCTCGCCAATCTCGGACCGGCTGGCGATCAGGACATCCGCGCCGATCTTGCCGAGTGCCGTGCAAAGGGACGAAAGCAGATGGGCAATGTCGCCGATGGGGCGTCGGTCGGTCATCCAGGGTACGGAAGGGGCAAGGCCGAGCTCCATGGCCAGGGCGTCGGCGACCCGGCGCCCATCGCCGCCGAGGATCGAGCGGTCGCCGGAGGCACCGCCCAGCTGCACCGGCAGGCCGCCGCGCCGCAGCGTGCGCAGCCGGGCGAGCAATATCGCCAGCGGCCGGGCCCAGTTTGCAGCGCGCAGGCCGAAGCTGATCGGCGTTGCCGCCTGGGCGCGGGTGCGCCCGGCCATCCCCGTGCCGGCGTGATCGCACGCCAGCCCGCAGAGCGCGGCGATCAGCGTTTCCAGCCGGGTTTCGTAAAGGGCGAGCAACCGGGCGCAGCGCAGCATCAGGGCGCTGTCGACAATATCCTGCGAGGTGGCGCCGAAATGCAGGTAATCGGCGCCCGGTTCTCCCAGACGGTCGCGCAGGGCAGCGACAAGGGCCGGCACCGCGACGCCGGCGGAGGCGGTGCCGGCGGCAAGGTCCGCCGGGTTGGGAAGACAGGTCTTGAGCTGGCTGTCAATCGCCGCGCCGGCAGCTTCCGGGATCATCCCGCAGCGGGCCTGAACCCGGGCCAGTGCCCGTTCCACCTCGATCATGGCGGAGAGCTCCGCCGCCGGGTCCAGAAGCGTCGCCGTCTCCGGGTCGCCGAAGAGGTCGCGGTAGAGCGGCGAGGTGAAGGAGGACATGGTGGTGGCTCCTGCCCGGTTGCGGGCTTCCCGGTCAGATATCGAAGAAGACGGTCTCGTTCGCGCCCTGAAGATGGACGTCGAACCGGTAGTGCCCCGCCGCTTCCTGGGTGGCGATCAACGTCTCGCGCGCCTCAGGCTCCAGCCGGCGCAGGTCCGGATCTGCGGCGACGCGCTCCCGCTCCTCGGGGAAGTGGATACGGGTGTGCAGATGCAAATTGATGCCGCGCGCGAAGATCAGCAGGGCCACATGGGCGGGCTGTCCCTCCCGGTGCGGGCCGGGGCGCACGGTCTCGAAGCGATAGCGCCCGGTGTCGAAATCGGCCAGGCAGCGGGCGAACAGCCCCTCTGCGCCGACCCTTCCGGCACTGTCCGCCTGCCAGATCTCCAGCATGGCATCGCGCAGCGGCGCGCCGGCACCATCGAAGACGGTTCCCTCAATGATGATCCGCTCGCCCTCCGCCTCCGCGCGCGGTCCCGGCTGTCCGGTCAGCGGCGGCCGGCCGATGCTCTGCGGCGCCGTGCCGATATGCACATAGGGCCCGGCGGTCTGGGACGGCGTTTCCTGTAGCTTGCCAATCATCATGCGCCCTCCGGCCGGGTTTCGAAATGGGTCTGGCGCCGGCCGCGCAAGACGATGTCGAAGCGATAGGCGAGGCAGTCGAACGGCTCCTGATTGCGCATGTCGAGCCGCGCCACCAGCCGGTCGATGGCCGCCGGATCGGGGATGGTGTTGACGATTGGGCAGAGCGGGATCAGCGGATCGCCCTCGAAGTAAAGCTGGGTCACCAGCCGCTGGGCAAAGGCCTCGCCGAAGATCGACAGATGGATATGCGCTGGGCGCCAGTCGGAGCCGTTGTTCGGCCAGGGGTAGGGGCCGGGTTTGATGGTGCGGAACAGGTAGCGGCCCTCGCCGTCGCTGACGCAGCGCCCGCAGCCGGAGAAGTTCGGATCGAGCGGTGCCAGATAGCCATCCTTCACATGGGCATAGCGCCCGGCGGCATTGGCCTGCCAGATCTCGATCAGCGCGTTCGGAACCGGTCGGGCGTTCTCGTCCAGCACCTGGCCGAACACGTAGATGCGCTCGCCGAGGGCGTCGCCGCCTTGGGCGGCATTGCGGATCAGGTCATGGTCGAGCGGACCGAGCGCCGTATTGCCAAGCGCCGGGCCGCTGCGTTCCAGCGCCGATTGCTCCACCGCGTGCAGCGGCCTGAGCGGCGCGCGCAGCACCGTGCTCTTGTAGCCGGGCGAGAGCGGCACCGGATGCTGCCTCCGGTCGCGCCGGTAAAAATCAGCCCTTGTCATGGTCCCCACCCTTTGCGTTGTCCGTCTCCGTTGCCATCTCGGCAAAGACCGCCTTGGCGATCTTCAGCGCCCGGTTGGCCGCCGGCACCCCGGCATAGATTGCCACATGCATCAGCGCCTCGCGCACATCCTCCGCGCTGGCGCCGGTGCGTGCCGTTGCCCGGCAATGCATGGCCAGTTCCTCGTCATGGCCGAGCGCGGCCAGCAGCGCAATGGTCAGCATCGACCGCTCCCGCCGGCTGATCGCCTCGCTGGTCCAGACCCGGCCCCAGGCGCCCTCTGTGATGAGATCCTGAAACGGGGCATCGAAGGCCGTCGTTGCAGCTTGCGCCCGCGCCACATGCGCCTCGCCCAGGACGGCGCGCCGGGTGGCAAGGCCGATGTCTTTTCGGGTCATGGTCATGCGGACACCTTGCTGTCGATGAAGGCGCGGATCAGCCCGGCCATGGCCTCCGGCGCCTCGATGCAGGGCAGATGGCCGGGGCCGGAAAGCTCCTGATACACCGCGCCGGGGATCAGCCCGGCAAGCGCGCGCACCGCATCGGGCGGCGTGGCGGCATCATCGCTGGCGCCGATGCATAAGGTGGGAGCGGTGATCCGACTGGCGTGGGGGCGAAAATCCGCGTCACGGATCGCCACTGCCAGCGCCGTGTACCCGTCCGCCGGGGTGTGCGCCAACATGGCGCGCCACAGGGCGAGATCGTCGGGGCACTCGCGGCGAAACCGGGCGGAGAACCAGCGCTCCATGGTCGCATCGGCAATCGCCGCCATGCCGCCTTCGGCAATCGCCGCGATGCGCTGGGTCCACAGATCGGGGGTGCCGATCCGCGCGGCGGTGTTGCTGAGGACAAGGCCGCCGACCCGCTCCGGCCGGGTGAGCGCCACGGACTGGGCGATCAGCCCGCCGACCGACAGGCCGACGATCACCGCCCGGTCGAGGTCAAAGGCATCCATCAGGGCCACCAGATCAGCACCATGATCCTTGATTGACATACCGCCGCCACCGCAGGACAGGCCGTGGCCGGCGGTGTCGTAGCGCAGGAGGTGCCAGTCGGAGGGGAGGGCAGAGATCACCCGGTCCCAGATCCGCAGGTCCGTGCCGAGGGAATTGGAAAAGGCCACGGCGGGGCCAGGTTGGTCGCCGCTGCCCGGACGCAACATTGCGTGCAGCACCCGGTTGTCGTGCCGTATCGCTCTCACCGTTTTCCCCTTGCCAAGTACGACCTCAGGGTCACCATGCTCATTTGAAATGGTAATGTAAAATGAGAAATATCGGCAGTTTCATAACCAAAGGAGCGTTCATGCAGGTCGACGCCGGGATCAAGCTGCGGCACCTGACCGCCTTTCTGGAAATCGCCCGGCGCCTCAGCCTGACCGAGGCGGCGGCGGCGCTGTCCGTGACCCAGCCGGCGATTTCCAGGACGTTGAAGGAACTGGAAGACCGCCTCGGCGTGACCTTGATGGAGCGGGGCCGGGCCGGGGTGGCGCTGACGACGGAAGGGGAGATCTTCCGCCACTACGCCAGCCTGTCGGTTGCGGCGCTGCGCCAGGGCATTGACGGGCTTGAACAGGCGGCGATGGCCGGAGAGACGCTGATCCGCATCGGTGCCTTGCCGAGTGTGGCCGCCAGCGTGATCCCGCGCGCCGTGGCGCTCTATCTGGAAGGCGGTCCGGGGGCGACCCTCGATATCGTCACCGGACCGAACGGGCACCTGCTCGATCAGCTCCGCACCGGCGCGCTGGAGGCGGTGATTGGTCGGCTCGGCCATCCGGAGGCGATGCAGGGGCTGAGTTTCGTCCAGCTCTACTCCGAACAGGTGTCGCTGGTGGTCCGGCCCGGCCATCCGCTGCTGGCCCAGCCCGATCTCGCCCGCCTGCCGGACTACATCGTGCTGTATCCCAGCGCGGCGGCGGCGATCCGGCCGCTGGTGGAACGGCTGGTGGTGGCCAATGGCATTGGCCGCCTGCCCCGCCGGGTGGAGACGGTCTCCAATGCCTTCGGCCGTGCCTTCGTCCGGTCCTCCGACGCGGTCTGGATCATCTCGCAAGGTGTGGTGGCCAACGACCTGGCCGAGGGCACGCTTGCCGAGCTCTTGGTGGACACCCGCATCACCCTTGGCCCGGTCGGTCTGTCGACCCGGGCGGAAGACGCGGGATCGCCGGACCTGTTGCGTTTCGTGAGCGCGTTGCGTGCGGCGGTCAGGAGTGCCCGGGGCGATCTGCTTGTGGATCCGGCGACTTGAGGGGCTCCGGCCTGTCCTCGCCTGCGGCCGGCTGCTGCGGCCGGGCGGGGTCGCTGTCGTCGCGATAGGCTTCGAGCATGGCCATGCGCCGCTCCGCCCGCTCCGGATCGGCGCCGGTGACGCCGGCCACCAGCGCCTCGGCGATTGTCATCAGCGCGGCGGTGGAATCCCAGGGCGAGGGTACCGAGACTCGCGCCGGCAGCACATGGGTCGCCACGCTGGCAATCGGCGACAGCCAGCTGTCGGTGATCAGGATGATGGTGACGCCGCGATCCGCAGCGGCGGTCGCAAGCCGGGCAAGGTCCGCCTGATAGCGCCGGATGTCGAACACCACCAGAACGTCGCGCCGGCCCATGTCGATCAGGAAATCGCGCCAGTTGCCTTCCTGTCCGGCGATATGCGTGACACCGCCGCGCAGAATGCGCAGATGTGCGCCCATGTAGCGGGCCAGGGCATCGGTGAAGCGCCCGCCGAGCAGATAAAGCCCGCGCCGCTCGTCCGCCAGCAGCGCCGCCACCGCCTCCAGTTCGGAGGCCGGCAGGTGGCGAAAGGTCTCGCGAATGTTGGTAAGACAGGCCTCGGCGATGGTGGAAATGCCGGCGTCACCCGCTTTCGGGCCGCCCTTGACCCGTGCCAGCGGCGAGTTGATCTGGTCTTCCAGTTCGCTGCGCAGGCGCGCTTGCAAGGCCGGGTAGCTGGCAAAGCCGATGCGCGCGGCGAAGCGCAGGATGGTGGGGGAACTGACCCCCGCCGCCCGGGCGAATTGGGCCACCGTGCCAAGTCCCAGGATAGGATAATTGGCAAGCAACGCCAGCGCCGCCCGCCGCTCGGTGGTGGTGAATTCGGACAGTCGGTTGCGGATTTCCTCCGCCAGGGACTGAGGCATCGCCCGGTTCGCTCCTGCTTCCGGAATCCATTTGACATCCCGGCAATCTGTGTATCAGATATTACAGAAGAACGGTGATGGTGCAATTCTGTAACAAAATAAACAGACGCCATCGACCGGACGCTTCGGGGGGAGATGGATGCAGCAGCAAGCTGAAACGCGGGGGGGCGTGCCGTCGGTCGTCGTCACGGAAAACGCGGAAGGCCTGGGGCCGTTCGTGTTTCTGTGCGACCATGCCTCCAAGGCGCTGCCGGCGGAATTCGGCGGGCTCGGCCTCGACGAGGCTGCGCGCCGCGCGCATATCGCCTGGGACCCGGGCGCGCTGGGCGTGTCGCGTCACCTCAGCGCTCTGTTCGATGCGCCGCTGGTCTACCCGGATCTGTCGCGGCTGGTTCTGGACTGCAACCGCGATCCCGCCGCCGCCGACCTGATTCCGGAGGTGAGCGAGACCACCGAGGTGCCCGGCAATCGCGGCCTGTCGCCGGCGGACCGGCAGGCGCGCATTGATCTGGTGCACACCCCGTTTCACCGGACCGTTTCCGAGCTTCTCGATGTCCGCGCCGAGGCCGGACTGCCGACCGCGGTGGTGTCGATCCACAGTTTCACGCCCGTCTACAAGGGGGTCTCCCGGCCCTGGCCGATCGGCATCCTGTCCGATACCGACCGGCGTCTTGCCGAGCCGATCCTGACCGCGCTTGCCGCCGATTCGGCGACGATGCCCGGCGACAATGTGCCCTATTCGCCCGCCGACGGGGTCTATTACACGGTCGGCCGCCACGGCGAAGGGCGCGGTCTTCCCTGTGTGATGATCGAGATCCGCAACGACGAGGTTGCCAGCCCCGAGGCCGAGGCCCTCTGGGCGGAACGTCTCGGCGACGCGCTGGCCTTCGCGCTGGAGGACCTGGCGGCATCAGGCCAGCCGGAGGGCGGTCATGCTTGAGGTCATGCGGGTTTACGTCCGCTGGGTGGATGCGTTCAACCGCAGGCTCGGCCGGCTGATCATGTACGGCATCTTCGTGATGGCGGGCATCCTGCTGTGGTCCTCGATCTCCAAGACCTTCTTCCTGCCCTCGATCTGGACGCTGGAAGTCGCCCAGTTCGCGATGGTCGCCTATTACATTCTTGGTGGACCCTATTCGATCCAGCTTGGTTCGAATGTGCGCATGGATCTGTTCTACGCCAGTTGGTCGCTGAAGAAGCGCGCCTGGGTCGATGCCTTCACCGTGCTGCTGCTCATGTTCTTCCTTGGCGTGCTGCTCTATGGCGGCGTCGGGTCGACCGCCTATTCGCTGGGGCATTTCGGCGATGAGCCGTTCACCTTCCTCAAGGATATCGTCGTCGCCTTCCTGACCGGCGGGCCGGACGCCGCCTCGGAGAAGCTTGGCTATATCGAGCGCAGCCCGACCGCCTGGCGCCCGTATCTGTGGCCGGTCAAGCTGATCATGATTTCGGGTTTCCTGCTGATGCTGCTGCAAGCGCTTTCCGAGCTTTTCAAGGACATCGCCCGGATCCGGGGAGAGGAATTCTGATGTCCTATGAGATGATCGCCATCTTCATGTTCGCCTTGATGATGCTGATGCTGATGACGGGGCAGCGGGTGTTCGGCGCGATTGGCGGTGTCGCGGCCATCGCCGCGCTCAGCCTTTGGGGCACCGGCGGCTCGGACATTCCCTTCTCGGCGGCGATGAAGCTGATGAAGTGGTATCCGCTGCTGACGCTGCCGATGTTCATCTTCATGGGCTACGTCCTGTCGGAATCGAAGATCGCCGACGATCTCTACAAGATGTTCCATGTGTGGATGGGACCGGTCAGCGGCGGGCTGGCCATCGGCACCATCGGGCTGATGGTGCTGGTCTCGGCGATGAACGGCCTGTCGGTCGCCGGCATGGCCATCGGCGCCACCATCGCCCTGCCGGAGCTTTTGCGCCGGGGCTATGACAAGCGCATGGTCACCGGGGTGATCCAGGCCGGTTCCTCGCTCGGCATCCTCGTGCCGCCGTCGGTGGTGCTGGTGCTTTACGCGATGATCGCCCGCCAGCCGGTGGGGCAGCTCTGGCTCGCCGGTGTCGTGCCGGGTCTGATGATGGCCGGCATGTTCATTCTCTACATCTATATCCGCTGCCGGCTGCAGCCGGAGCTGGGGCCGGTGCTGAGCAAGGACGAACGCACGGTGCCGATGACGGAGAAGCTGCGGCTGCTGTCGGCCGGCGTGCTGCCGATCGGCATTTTCGCGGCGATGATGGTGCCCTTCGTCAATGGCTGGACCTCGCTGGTCGAAAGCTCGGCGATCGGCGCCATGACCGCCTTCGCGGCGGCGGTGCTCAAGGGGCGCATGACCCGGGGCGTGTTCGAGACCTGCGTCCGTCAGACGCTGGCGATCTCCTGCATGTTCATGTGGATCATCCTCGCCGCCCTCGGCTTCGGCGCGGTGTTCGACGGGCTTGGCGCGGTCAAGGCGATTGAGAACCTCTTCACCGAACAACTCGGCCTCAACCCCTGGGTCATCCTGATCCTGATGCAGCTGTCGTTTCTCGTCATGGGCACCTTCCTCGACGATACGGCAATGCTGGTGATCGTCGCGCCGCTCTATGTGCCGCTGGTGCAGGCGCTGGGCTTCGACCTGGTCTGGTATGGCATCCTCTACACCGTCACCACCCAGATCGCCTACATGACCCCGCCCTTTGGCTACAATCTGTTCTTGATGCGGGCGATGGCGCCTCCGGAAATCACCTTGCGCGACATCTATGGCTCGATCGCGCCGTTCGTCATGGTGATGCTCCTGGCGCTGGCGCTGCTCATGGCCTTTCCCGACATCGCCCTTTGGCTGCCGGACTATGTCTATGGAAAATAACCGGCCGGGTCCGCCGTCGACCCTGCCTCCCGCCTGACCACCAAAAAGACACCCCGCCAAGGGGTGCGATCTTCAAACACCTTCCACAGGGGAGTTATGAAAAATGACGAACAGACGCGATTTTCTGAAGAAAGCCGGCCTTGGCACTGTTGCCGCCGCCGGTGCCTCGACGCTTGCCGCGCCCGCCGTCCTCGGTCAGGCGCCGATCAAGTGGCGCATGCAGACCTATGCCGGAACGGCTCTGGCCGAGCATGTGATCAAGCCGGCCATCGATGCCTTCAACAAGGCGGCCAACGGCGAGATGGAGATCGAGCTTTTCTACGCCGATCAGCTCGTGCCGACCGGAGAGCTGTTCCGGGCCATGCAGAAGGGCACCATCGACGCGGTGCAGTCGGATGACGATTCCATGGCTTCGCCGACGGAAGTCACCGTGTTCGGCGGCTATTTCCCCTTCGCCAGCCGCTATTCGCTGGACGTGCCGGTGCTGTTCAACCAGTACGGGCTGAAGGAAATCTGGGAAGAGGAATACGCCAAGGTCGGCGTCAAGCACATCTCCGCCGGCGCCTGGGATCCGTGTCACTTCGCCACCAAGGATCCGATCCGCAGCCTGGCGGATCTGAAGGGCAAGCGGGTCTTCACCTTCCCGACCGCCGGCCGGTTCCTCAGCCAGTTCGGCGTCGTGCCGGTGACCCTGCCCTGGGAGGACATTGAGGTCGCGGTGCAGACCGGTGAGCTCGACGGCGTTGCCTGGTCGGGCATCACCGAGGATTACACCGTCGGCTGGGCGGATGTGACCAACTACTTCCTGACCAACAACATCTCCGGTGCCTGGGCCGGGTCGTTCTTCGCCAACATGGAGCGTTGGAACGAGCTGCCGGATCATCTCAAGGTGATGCTGCAGCTGGCGATGGACTCGTCTCACTACTACCGGCAGTGGTGGTACTGGGGCGGCGAAGCGTCCTTGCGCGTCAACGGCACCAAGATGGAGCTGACCTCGATCCCCGATGCCGAATGGGCGACGGTGGAAGAGGCCGCGGTCAAGTTCTGGGACGAGATCGCCGCGGAATCGGAGGTCAAGGCCAAGGTGGTCGAGATCTTCAAGAAGTACAATTCGGACATGCAGAAGGCCGGCCGGCCCTATCGCTACACCTGAAGGATCTGCCGGGGGGAGCGGCGCGCGCTTCCCCCGTCCTCTGCGGGTCCGGGCCGCCGCGCCCGGGCCTTCCGTCTCCGTTTAGCAGGCAAGTAAATCCCGATGGCTGGAAATCTGACGTTCGATGCCCTGAAGCAAGCGGTCTCCGAGGGCGAGATCGATACCGTGCTGGTCTGTCTGGTCGACATGCAGGGCCGGCTTTTGGGAAAGCGGTTCCATGCGCGGAACTTCATCGACCATTCCCACCAAGAGACCCATTGCTGCAATTATCTTCTGGCCACCGACCTGGAGATGTACACGGTCGAGGGCTATGCCGCGACCAGCTGGTCCGGCGGCTATGGCGATTATGCGATGCGCCCGGATCTGTCCACCTTGCGCCACGTGCCGTGGCTCGAGGGGACGGCGATGGTTCTGTGCGACGTGCTCGATCATCACACCCATGCCCCGGTGCCGCATTCGCCGCGCGCGGTGCTGCAGGCGCAGATCGCCCGGCTTGAGGCCATGGGCTTTTCGGCAATGATGGCGACCGAGCTGGAGTTCTTCCTGTTCGAGAAGAGCTTTGATGAAATCCGCCGGTCCGGCTTTCGCGATCTGACGCCGATCTCCGGCTACAACGAGGATTATCATATCTTCCAGACGACCAAGGAAGAGGAGGTGATGCGTCCGCTGCGCAACCATCTCTACGCCGCCGGTATCCCGATCGAGAATTCCAAGGGCGAGGCGGAAAGCGGTCAGGAGGAGCTCAACATCCGCTATTCGGCCCCGCTCGACTGTGCCGATTTTCACACCATCGCCAAGCACGCGACCAAGGAGATCGCCTGGCAGCACGGCCGGGCCGCCTCCTTCCTGCCGAAATGGCACCATCAGCGTGTCGGCTCCTCCTCCCATGTGCACCAGTCGCTCTGGACGGCGGATGGCGAGAGCGCCTTCCGCGATCCGTCCGGCGCCTATGGCATGTCGGAGACCATGCGCCACTACATGGCCGGGCTGATCAAATTCGCCCCCGACTACACCTATTTCCTGGCCCCTTACATCAACAGCTACAAGCGCTTCCAGAAGGGCACCTTCGCCCCGACCAAGACCGTCTGGTCGGTCGACAACCGCACCGCCGGCTTCCGGCTGTGCGGCGAGGGGACGAACGCGGTCCGGGTCGAATGCCGCATTGGCGGGTCGGACATGAACCCCTACCTTGCCCTGGCCGCGCAGCTGGCGGCGGGGATCAAGGGGATCGAGGAGAAACTGCCGCTCGATCCGCCGGCGACCGGCGATCTCTATGAGGCGCAACGGGCGCTGGAGATCCCGCAGACCCTGCGCGATGCGACCGAGACCTTGCGGGCATCGCAAATGTTGCGCGAAGCGCTTGGCGAAGAGGTGGTCGCGCATTATGTCCGCGCGGCCGAGTGGGAACAGGAGGAGTTCGACCGGGTGGTCACCGACTACGAGATCGCCCGCGGGTTCGAACGCTGCTGACGTCACGCCGGCCCCTCAAGGGCCGGCCGCACCGGGTTTTACTGCCACCAGCCGTTCCGCAGTGAGGGCTGTTTTCGAGGTTATGACATGTCGGACACGATCAGACTGATTTCTCCGGTTGACGGGTCGCTCTATGCGGAGCGCCCGGTGGCAACCGGTGCCGAGATCGACGCGGCGGTCGCCGCCGCGCGCGAGGCCCAGGCCGACTGGGCGGCGCGGCCGATCGCCGAGCGCAGCGCGGCGGTGATGGCGGCGGTGGCCGCGCTGGAGACGATGAACGACGAGATCGTTCCCGAGCTGGCCTGGCAGATGGGCCGGCCGGTTCGCTATGGCGGCGAAATGAGCGGTACCCGCGAACGCGCCGGCTACATGGCGGAGATCGCCGAAGAGGCGTTGCAGCCGCGCCGCTACACCGACCGGCCCGGCTTCACCCGCTACGTCCGGCCGGTTCCGGTCGGGATCGTCATGGTGATCGCGCCGTGGAACTATCCCTTCATGACGGCGATCAACACCGTCGCTCCGGCGCTGATCGCCGGCAACACGGTGATCCTGAAACACGCCGCGCAGACCCTTCTGGTCGGCGAGCGGCTCGACCAGGCGTTCAAGGCCGCCGGCCTGCCGAAGGGGGTGTTCCAGAACATCGTCCTCGGCCATGCCCAGACCGAGGCGCTGCTGGCCTCCGGCCGGATCGACCACATCAACTTCACCGGATCGGTGGCCGGCGGACGGGCGATCGAGCGGGCGGCGGCGGGCACCTTCGCCACCCTCGGGCTGGAACTTGGCGGCAAGGATCCGGCCTATGTGCGCGCCGATGCCAATGTCGACTTCGCGGTGGAGAACCTTGCCGACGGCGCCTTCTACAACGCCGGCCAGTGCTGCTGCGGCATCGAGCGCGTCTATGTGCATGAATCGAAATATGACGCGGTGGTGGAGGGGATCGTCTCGGTGGCCCGCTCCTATGTGCTCGGCAATCCGCTTGACGAGGCGACCACGCTGGGGCCGATGGCGCAGGAACGCTTCGCCGCCTGGGTGCGCGAGCAGACCGCCGAAGCGCTGCGCAAGGGCGCGACGGCGTTGGTCGACAGCAGCGCGTTTGCCGCCGACAAGGCCGGCACTCCCTATATCGCGCCGCAGGTGCTGATCGATGTCGATCACCAGATGTCGGTGATGCGCGAGGAAAGCTTCGGTCCGGTGGTCGGCATCATGAAGGTGCGCAATGACGAAGAGGCCGTGGCGCTGATGAACGACAGCCCCTATGGCCTCACCGCCTCCGTCTGGACGGCGGACGAGGAGGCGGCGATTGCCATCGGCGACCAGCTGGAAACCGGCACCGTCTTCATGAACCGCTGCGACTATCTCGATCCGGCGCTGGTCTGGACCGGCGTCAAGGACACGGGCAAGGGCGCGGCCCTGTCGGAGCAGGGCTTCCTGTCGCTGACCCGGCCGAAGTCCTACCACCTGCGGGTTGCGACCTGACAGCTTTCCATCGCGCCGGGACGGGGCCGTCCCGGCGCGTCGTTTCTCTCCCCCTCTAGATGGTTTTTGCCAATGAGCACGCCTCCTTCCGTCAACTGGTCCTTCCCCACCGCCATCCGCTTCGGCGCCGGCCGCATTCAGGAGCTGGGCGGCTGTGCCGCCGAGCTTGGCATGAAGCGCCCGCTGCTGGTCACCGACCCGGGCCTTGCCAGGCTGCCGATGGTCGCCGAGGCGCTGGACATCCTGCGCGCGGCCGGCCTTGAGCCGGCGGTGTTCAGCGACATCAAGCCCAACCCCACCGGCGGCAATGTGGAGGCCGGCGTCGTCGCCTACCGCGCCGGTGGCCATGACGGCGTCATCGCCTTCGGCGGCGGCTCCGGCCTCGACGCGGGCAAGGTGATCGCCTTCATGTCCGGCCAGACCCGGCCGATGTGGGATTTCGAGGATATCGGCGACTGGTGGACCCGCGCCGATCCGGCCGGCATCGCGCCGATCATCGCCGTGCCGACCACGGCGGGCACCGGTTCGGAAGTGGGCCGTGCCGGCGTCATCACCAACGAGACCACCCACACCAAGAAGGTCATCTTCCATCCGAAGATGCTGCCGGCGGTGGTCATCTGCGATCCGGTGCTGACCACCGGCATGCCGCGCTACTTCACGGTCGGCACCGGCATGGATGCGCTTGCCCACTGCCTGGAAGCCTATTCCTCCACCTTTTATCACCCGATGGGCGACGGCATCGCCGTTGAGGGCATGCGTCTCGTCCTTGAGAACCTGAAGCGCGTGACCGAGGTGCCGGGCGATATCGTCGCCCGGGGCCACATGATGTCGGCGGCGGCGATGGGCGCGGTCGCCTTCCAGAAAGGGCTCGGCGCGATCCATGCGTTGTCCCATCCGGTGGGCGCGCTCTACGACACCCACCACGGCATGACCAACGCGGTGTTCATGCCCTATGTGATGGTGTTCAACCGTCCGGCAATCGAGACGAAGATCGACCGGCTGGCCGGTTATCTCGGCATCTCCGGCGGGTTCGACGGTGTGCTGAAGACCATTCTCGACCTTCGGGCGGAGCTCGATGTTCCCCATACGCTGGCCGGGCTGAATGTCGATGGGGGCCAGCGCGAGCGCATTGCGGAAATGGCGATCGTCGATCCGACCGCCGGCGGCAATCCGCTTGAACTGACCCTGGACGGGGCACGGGAGATCTTCGACCGGGCGCAGGAGGGGCGCCTCTAGGGCGGCACCGTTTGCCTCGGCGGGGCGCAATGGCGCGGTTTTTAGAGCGAAATCGGGCTTCCGTCCCGCCGGGTCGATTGACAGAGGGTCGCTTCCCCCCCTACATCCTGACGGCGCGCGTCTGGCGCGCCTTCACGGATATTCAGCGGGACAGGGCCAAATGAGTGACACGCGGATCGACCGCCGCTTCGCGGCATGCAAGGCAGCGAACCGGCCGGCACTGGTGACCTTCGTGACCGCCGGCGATCCGGATCTGGCCACTGCCCAGGCGATCCTTAATGCCCTGCCGGCCGCCGGCGCCGATGTCATCGAGCTGGGCATGCCTTTTTCCGATCCGATGGCCGAGGGCGTGCCGATCCAGCTTGCCAACCAGCGGGCCCTGGCCGGCGGTCAGACCATGGAGCGGACGCTCGACATGGTGCGGGCCTTCCGCAAGCACGACAATGACACGCCGATCGTGCTGATGGGTTATTACAATCCGATCTATGTGCGCGATCCCAAGGTGTTCGTTAAAACGGCGGTCGAGGCGGGCGTCGACGGGGTGATCATCGTCGACATCCCGCCGGAGGCCGATGACGAGCTGTGCCTGCCGGCACTGGACGCGGGCCTCAACTTCATCCGCCTGACCACGCCGACCACCGATGATGTGCGGCTGCCCACCGTGCTCGCCAATACCTCCGGTTTCGTTTATTACGTATCGGTGACCGGCATCACCGGGGCGACGATTTCCAGCCATGCGCGGGTTACCGACGCGGTGAAGCGGATCAAGGGTCACACCTCGCTGCCGGTTGCCGTCGGCTTCGGTGTCAAGACCGCCGAGGACGCGGCGGTGATCGGCCGGGATGCGGATGGCGTCGTGGTTGGTTCGGTTCTGGTCGACGCGGTGCGGACCAGCCTTGATGATGCCGGAAAGGCGACCGATAACACGGTGGAGGCTGTTGCCCGGCTGGTGCGTGAGCTGGCATCGGGCGTGGCCCGGGCCCGGAAGGGCTGACGAAACGGATCGGTGACCGGCACGCCTCCTGCTGCGGGCGCCGGGATACTTGCGGGATTGAAGGGCATGACGCGCCGTGACATAAGGCGCGCTCCCTGGTCAAGAAACGGACGGAAGCTGCCTTGAACTGGATCAACAACCTGGTGCGCCCGAAAATCCGCAACCTCCTGCAAAAGCGGGATGTTCCGGAAAATCTCTGGATCAAGTGCCCGGAGACCGGGGAGATGGTGTTCCACCGCGACCTGGAGGCCAACCAGTGGGTGGTGCCCAAATCCGGGGTGCATATGCGCATTCCCGGGCGCAAGCGGCTGGAACTGTTCTTCGACGATGGCGCGTTCGAGCTGGTGAAGACCCCCGAGGTCACCCAGGATCCGCTGAAGTTCCGCGATGAGAAGCGCTACACCGACCGGCTGCGCGATGCCCGCGCCAAGACCGGCCAGGAAGATGCGGTGCTGGTCGCCACCGGTGCGCTCAAGGGCATGCCGATGACCGCGGCGGTGCAGGATTTCGCCTTCATGGGCGGCTCCCTCGGCATGGCCGCCGGCGAGGCGGTGCTGGCCGGCATGGAAGCGGCGGTCGCGCGCAAGACTCCCTTCGTCATGTTCGCCGCATCCGGCGGCGCGCGGATGCAGGAAGGCATTCTGTCCCTGATGCAGATGCCGCGCACCACCGTCGGCGTGCAGATGCTGCGCGAGGCGGGGCTGCCCTATATCGTCGTTTTGACCAACCCGACCACCGGCGGCGTCACCGCCTCCTATGCGATGCTGGGCGATGTGCATATGGCCGAGCCGGGCGCGCTGATCGGCTTTGCCGGCCCGCGTGTCATCGAGCAGACGATCCGCGAGAAGCTGCCCGAGGGGTTCCAGCGCTCCGAATACCTGCATGATCACGGGATGGTCGACATGGTGGTCCATCGCCATGACCTGCCGGAAACGGTTGCCCGGGTCTGTGCGCTGCTGATGAAGACCCCGGTCACCGCGCCGGAGCCGGCGGAGCTGGACGACACGGAGACCGCTGCGCCGGAGACCGAGGCCGAGGCGGCGACGTCGCCGACCGAAGGCGCGGCCGAGGGCGGCAAGGCGTCCTCCGCCGCCTGAGGCGGGCCGGCCACGGGCTGAAAGGCCGGATTTGGCCGACATGGGCTGTCGGGATCGCGACATGGCCGGATCGGCCCTTGCCCGACCCGGCCGGGGTTCGCTATTGAAGTCCACCGGAAACCGGGCGGACGGCCTTTTCCCTCATCCTCATCGCGCGGCATCGAGCACTGTCACATGGACCAAGTCACCGCGATCCTCGACCGGCTGCTGGCCTTGCATCCGCGCGAAATCGACCTTTCGCTCGGCCGGCTGGAGCGGCTCCTGCGCGCGCTCGGCAATCCGGAGCAGCGCGTGCCGCCGGTGATCCATATCACCGGAACCAACGGCAAGGGCTCGACCACCGCGATCATGCGGGCGATCCTGGAGGCGGCCGGGCGCAAGGTCCATGTCTACACCTCGCCCCATCTCGTCTCCTTCAACGAACGGATCCGGCTGGCGGGAGAGCTGGTCAGCGATGAACGGCTGATCGACGCGCTGGACCGGTGCGAGCAGGCCAATGCCGGCGCCGAGATCACCTTTTTCGAGGTCACCACCGCCGCGGCGATGCTGCTGTTTTCCGAAGAGCCGGCGGATATCCTGCTGTTGGAGGTCGGGCTCGGCGGGAGGCTCGATGCCACCAATGTCATCAAGGCGCCGCTCGCCAGCGTGATCACGCCGCTGTCGATGGACCATGAACGCTATCTCGGCGCGGCCCTGACCGATATCGCCTTCGAAAAGGCCGGGATCCTGAAGCCCGGCGCTCCGGCGGTGATCGCGCCGCAGCCGGAGGAAGCTGCCGCGGTCATTGCCGAGGTCGCGGCGGATCGCGGCGCCGACCTGACCCTGTTCGGTCAGGATTTCACCGCCTATGAGGAAAACGGCCGCTTCACCTATCAGGATGAGGCTGGCCTTCTCGACCTGCCCCGTCCCCGGCTCGCCGGCCGGCACCAGATCATCAATGCCGGCATGGCGATTGCCGCGCTGCGCTGCGCCGGCTGCCTGCCGGAGGTCGCGGCCATCGAGCAGGGGCTTTCCTCGGTCGACTGGCCGGGCCGCCTGCAGCCGCTGACGCGCGGGCCGGTGGTCGATCTGTGCCCGGATGGTGCGGAAGTCTGGCTCGATGGCGGTCACAACCCGGGCGCCAGCACGGCCATTGCCGCCTTCATCGGCGAGCAGGAAGAACGTGATGCGCGCCCGCTCTATCTTGTCACCGGCATGCTGAAGACCAAGGACCCGGTGGGCTTTTTTGCCCCTTACGCCGGTCTTGCCCGGCATGTGGCGACCGTGCCGCTGGTCAGCAGCGCCGTTTTCCGCGAGCCGGAGGAGCTGGTGCAGGCGGCGCGCGCGGCCGGGCTCGACGCCACGCCCTTTGCCGGTCTGGAGGCGGCGCTGGGCAGCATCGTCATCGCGTCGCACGACGATCCGGAGCCGCCACGGGTGCTGATCTGCGGCTCGCTCTATCTGGTGGGCGAGGTGCTGGCGCTGAACGGCATGCGGCCGGTTTGACGCGGTACGCTGCTGGCGCCGGGCGTCAGAGCTTGCGCAGCCGCACTTCGTTGATCGCGTGGGTCTCGATCTTGCTGAGGATCAGGTCGGCGCGCGGACGGGTCGGCAGGATGTTTTCGTTCAGGTTGACGAGGTTGATTTCAGCCCAGAGCGCCTCGGCGATGGCCAGCGCGTCCTCGTCGCTGGCCATTGCGTATTTGTTGAAATAGGAGCCGGGATCGCGGAACGCCGTCTCGCGCAGGCGCATGAAGCGGGAGATGTACCACTCGTGCAGCACCTCCTCTTCGGCGTCGATATAGATCGAGAAGTCGAAGAAATCGGAGACGAAGGGCACGGCCTTGCCGTCGCGCGGCAGGTTCGAGGTCTGAAGGACATTGAGCCCTTCAAGGATCAGGATGTCCGGCCGGTCGACGATCACGTGCTGGCCCGGCATCACATCGTAGTAGAAGTGGGAGTAGACTGGCGCCTGGACGTTGCGCCTGCCCGCCTTCAGGTCCGACAGGAACTTCAGCAGCGCCGGCCGGTCGTAGCTTTCGGGAAAGCCCTTGCGGCGCATCAGGCCTTCGGCTTCCAGCACCGAATTGGGATAGAGGAACCCGTCGGTGGTGACGAGGTCGACCTTGGGGCTGGCCGGCCAGCGGGCGAGCAGCGCCTGCAAGAGGCGGGCGGTGGTCGACTTTCCCACGGCAACCGAGCCGGCGATGCCGATGATGAACGGGTTCTTGCCGTCGTTGCTGCCCAGGAACCGGTTGGTTGCCCGGTGCAGTTGCTGGGTCGCCTCCACATAGAAGGCGAGCAGCCGCGACAGCGGCAAAAGGATCGATTCCACCTGGGCGATGGACACCGGGTCGTTGAGGCTCTGGAGCTGACGCACTTCCTTGCTGGTCAGCGTCATCGGCGTATCGGCGCGGAGCCGGGCCCATTCGCTTTCGCTGAAGACGCGGTAAGGTGACAGCTCTTCCTCGCTCACCTTGATCAGACTGTGTTCCATGTCGAAAGCGGCGCCCCGATGCGCGTTGCGTTTGGCCCGGTGACCCGGGCCGGATTATTCGGGCGGACGGGCGGCCTTTTCCGCCAGTCCGCTCTGGGCGGTGCGCCGGTCAAGCTCCGCCATCACCTCGTCCAGCGACACGCCGCGCGCGCGCATCAGGACCAGCAGATGATACAGCAGGTCCGCCACTTCGCCGGTCAGCCCTTCGCGGTCGTTCTCGACGGCGGCGATCGCGGCCTCCACCGCTTCCTCGCCGACCTTCTGCGCGATCTTGCCCACGCCCTTTTGCATGAGCTTGCGCGTATAGGAGCCAGCGTCGTCGCTGGCCGCGCGCGCCGCGATAATGCGGTCGAGATCGGAAAGTGTGAAGCCGGTCATTGGTCTGATGGTCCGCCGCTGTCGGTAAGAGTCTGCATGCCCGCTAGGCGTCGAGACGCATGGGAATGCCCGCGCGCGCCATATGTGTCTTGGTCTCGCCGATGGTATGGGTGCCGAAATGGAAGATCGAGGCGGCCAGAACGGCGGTGGCATGGCCGTCGCGGATGCCTTCGACCATGTGATCGAGGGTGCCGACGCCGCCCGAGGCGATCACCGGTACGGAGACCGCATCGGCAATGGCGCGGGTCAGGGCGATGTTGAAGCCCAGCTTGGTGCCGTCCCGATCCATCGAGGTGACCAGCAGCTCGCCGGCACCGAGCTCGACCGCCTGCCGGGCAAAGGCGATGGCGTCGATGCCGGTGGCCGTGCGCCCGCCATGGGTGAAGATCTCGAACCGCTCCGGCTCGCCGGGGGCGTTGACCTGCTTGGCGTCGATCGAGACGACGATGCACTGGGAGCCGAATTTCTCCGCCGCCTCGCGGATGAACTGCGGATTCTTCACGGCGGCGGTGTTGATCGACACCTTGTCCGCGCCGGCGATCAGGAGCTTGCGGATATCCTCCACGCTGCGCACGCCGCCGCCGACGGTCAGCGGCATGAAGCAGGCTTCGGCGGTGCGCCGCACCACGTCGAAGATCGTGTCGCGGCCCTCATGGCTGGCCGTGATGTCGAGGAAGCACAATTCGTCGGCGCCGGCCGCGTCATAGGCCTTGGCCGCCTCCACCGGATCGCCGGCATCGACCAGATTGACGAAGTTCACGCCCTTGACGACGCGGCCGTCCTTGACGTCGAGGCAGGGGATGACACGGGCTTTCAGCATCTCGGCGAGGCCTTCGGTATTTTTCGCGGGTGCAGCATAACGCCCAGTGGGGCAGGTGCAAAGCCGGGAAAGGATGAAAATGCGTGCGGCCCTTCCCGGCGGGGCGTCGATGTCAGGCGTTGCCTTGGGGGGCGCCGAGCAGGCGCAGCGCCGCCGCCGGGTCCAGACGCCCGTCATAGAGCGCCCGTCCGGTGATCGCGCCTTCCAGCACGGCGCAGTCGTCGGTCGCAAGCCGCTCCACATCGGCGATCGAGGCAAGGCCGCCGGAGGCGATCACCGGGATCGCCGTTGCTGCGGCCAGCTCCAGCGTTGCCTCCCAGTTGATGCCCTTGAGAATGCCGTCCCGGTCGATATCGGTGTAGATGATCGCGGCAACGCCCGCGTCCTCGAAGCGGCGGGCGAGGTCGATGGCGGTCAGCTCGGCCGTTTCCGCCCAGCCTTCCACCGCGACCTTGCCGCCGCGCGCGTCGATGCCGACGGCGATCTTGCCCGGGAAACGGGCGCAGGCCGTCTTGACCAGCTCCGGATCACGCACGGCCACCGTGCCGAGGATCACCCGGGCAATGCCCTTGTCCAGCCAGGCGGCGATCTGGTCGAGAGTGCGGATGCCGCCGCCGAGCTGCACCGGATTGGTGGTCGCCGACAGGATCGCATCCACCGCCGCGCCATTGCGGCTTTCTCCCGCGAAGGCGCCGTCGAGATCGACCACATGCAGCCAGTGGAAGCCCTGGTCCTGGAAGCTGCGGGCCTGGGCGGCGGGATCGTCGTTGAAGACGGTCGCCTGGTCCATGTCGCCGAGTTTCAGGCGCACGCACTGGCCACCCTTCAGGTCGATGGCGGGAAAGAGGATCGGCATGATGGTGTTCCGGTTGGACGGCGGCGCGCTTCAGGGCGCCCAGTTGAGGAAATTGGCGATGACGGCGAGGCCCAGTGCCTGGCTCTTTTCCGGGTGGAACTGGGTGCCGACCATGGTGTCGCGGGCGACAATGGCGGTCAGCGGTCCGCCGTAGTCGCTGGTGGCGATCACCTGCGACGGATCGCTGGCCTTGAGCTGGTAGGAATGGACGAAATAGGCGTGCAGCCCGTCAGGTCCGGTGTCGATGCCCGTGAGCAGCGGATGATCGTTGGTCACGTCCAGCGTGTTCCAGCCCATGTGCGGGATCTTCAGGGCCGGGTCGCTCGGGGTGATTGCGGTGACGTCGCCGGGGATCCAGCCGAATCCCTCGGTGGTCTCGAATTCCAGGCCACGGCTGGCCATCAGCTGCATGCCGACGCAGATGCCGAAGAACGGACGCCCCTTTTCGGTGACCGCCTCGACCAGCGCCTCTTCCATGCCATCGACCGCCTTGAGACCGCGCTGGCAATCGGCGAAGGCGCCGACCCCCGGCAGAACGATCCGGTCGGCGGAGGCGACCACCGCCGGATCGGCGGTGACCCGCACCTTCGCCGCCACCCGATGGCCGCGCGCGGCCCGTTCGAACGCCTTTTCGGCGGAGCGCAGGTTGCCCGATCCATAGTCGATGATAGCGATCAGCATGGGTGTTCGATCCGTCTTGCGGGCCCGGTCGGCAAGGGCGTGTCTGGGTGAAAGGGAGCGGTCAGCGTCGATGCGGGCCGAAACTGAGGCCGACGACCTGTTCGCCGCCGATCCGGGGGGCGCTCGCCGGGGCCGGGCGTGCCGGCGATGGCGGCACGGGCGAGGGCGATACGGGAGGCCTGGCCGCGATCCTGCCGGCCAGCCCGGCGAAGAAGCGGACCTCCGCCGCCTCGCGGCTGGAACCCTCGACCATGGCAACCGGTTGCCAGCCGCGCCGTTCCAGCGTCCAGCGGCGCAGGCCATTGGCCTCCAGCGCAAACAGGAGGGCGAACAGCAGCCCGGTGACGCCCGGCGCGATGCCGCCGACAAGGCGCGAGGTGGCCTCCAGCACCAGGACGATGACGAGGTAGCCGATCAGCACCAGCCACAACCGGTGCCATAGGCTCCAGATGACGCTGAAGAACAGGGCCGGCCAGCAAAAGCCTTCCTTGACGAAAACCGCCCGTTCGAGGTCCGCCTCAATCGGCGCCTCGCTGTGGCTGCCCGGTGGCAGCAAGACGGAATAGATCGCCATCGGTTTCCCCTTTGCCTCAGCCGCCAAGCTGCCCCTTGGTGGAGGGAACGCGCCCGCTCTGGCGCGGGTCGGGCTCGACCGCCTTGCGCAGGCAGCGGGCCACCGCCTTGAAGCAGGTCTCGGCGATGTGGTGGCAGTTGCTGCCGGTCAGGTTGGCAATATGCAGGGTGATGCCCGCATTCATCGCAAAGGCCCGGAAGAACTCCTCGAACAACTCCGTGTCGAAGTCGCCGACCTTGTCACGCGGAAACTCCACGTCCCAGACAAGGAACGGCCGGCCGGAAACGTCGAGGGCGCAGCGGGTCAGCGCCTCGTCCATCGCCAGATGGCAATCGGCGTAACGGGCAATGCCGGTCATGTCGCCGAGCGCGCTGCGCAGGCTCTGACCAAGGGCAATGCCGACATCCTCGGCGGTGTGGTGAAAGTCGATATGGGTGTCGCCCTTGGCGCGGATCGTCATGTCGATCAGCGAATGGCGCGACAGCTGCTCCAGCATGTGGTCGAGAAAGCCGACCCCGGTGGCGATATCGAACCGCCCGGTGCCGTCCAGCTCGATGGTCACGCTGATGTCGGTTTCCTTGGTGGCGCGCGTCGTGGTCGCGGTCCGCATGACGCAGAATTCCTTCTTGTGGTGGCCGTTGCGGCGGAACGGCCCTGCCTTGTATCAGGCTGCCGGGAACAAGGAAATACCCGCCTGCGCGGCCAATCGCATGAGCGGCCTCTGGTCAGCGGGCGATGACGGGCGTATGAGGGGGCATTCCCGACCGACCTCTGCCCCAAGGAGACCGCCCATGCAGCCGCAGGCCACACCGCCCGCCCGCCGTTTCGCGCCGACCAGCGCGCGCTCCCGTCTGATCCTCGGTCTCGACGTGCCCACCGTCGAGGAAGCACGTGAGATCGTGCGCCAGACCGAAGGTGCGGTCGGCACCTACAAGATCGGCATGCAGTTGCAGTTCGCCGGCGGGCTCGCCTTCGCGCAGGAACTGGCCGAGGCCGGGCACAGTGTCTTCCTTGACGTGAAACTGCTCGACATCGACAACACGGTGGCCAAGGCGGTTGCCAATATCGCGAAGATGGGTGTTCGCTTCGTCACCATCCACGCCTATCCGAAGGCCATGCGTGCAGCCGTTGGCGCGTTGGAGGAAGCCGGGGGCGATCTGTGCCTGCTTGGGGTGACGGTGCTGACCTCGATGGACCAGCCGGACCTTGCGGCGGCCGGTTACGCCGGCGGCGTTGTCGATCTGGTGCGCACCCGGGCGGCGGATGCCCGCGCGGCCCATATGGGCGGCATCGTCTGCTCGCCGCAGGAGGTGGGCAGCCTGCGCACTGTTCTGGGGTCGGATCTGGTGACCGTCACCCCGGGCATCCGCCCGGCCGGCAGTGAAGCGGGCGACCAGAAGCGCATCATGACCCCGGCGGATGCGATCCGTGCCGGGGCCGATTATCTGGTGGTGGCCCGGCCGATCCTGACTGCGCCTGACCGGCGGGCCGCCGCCGAGGCGATTGTCGCGGATATCGAAGCTGCCATCTGAGGCGATGAAGCGGGAGGGCCGGGTGTCTCCGGTCCGCCCGCTCAGACCACGTTGATTTCCTGCACCGGGCGGTTGGCGGCGATCCGCTCGAAGGCCAGCTCGGAGAGGTCGAGGCTGCGGTAGCCACCATGGGCGATATGCTCGGCAAGACCCCGGCCGACGGCGGGGGCCTGTTGCAGCCCATGCCCGGAAAAACCGGTGCACAGATAGAAGCCGGGCAGGGCATCGACCGGGCCGAGAATGGCGTTGTGGTCGAACAGGTTCATGTCGTAGTGCCCGGCCCAGGCAGCCCCCGGCTTGATTGCCTCGAAGGCGGGAATGCGGGTGGCGAGCGTCGGCCACAGATGTTCTTCGAAGAAGCCGTGATCCACCTCGAAATCGGTGCAATCCGGGTCCTCGGCTTCCGGCGGCGCCGAGCCGCAGAGAAAGCCGGTGCCCTCGGGCCGCACATAGGTGCCGTTCGGGTCGATCAGCAGCGGGCAGCCCGGAACCTGTTCGCGGCAGTCGAAGGTGAAGATCATCCGCTTGCGGCAATGCACCGGAATGTCGATGCTCAGATCAGCGGCAAGCCGCGTCGCGCCGCTGGCGCCGGCGGCGTTGACCAGCGTGCCGCAGGACACGGTGGAGCCATCCTCCAGCGTCAGCCGGAAGCCTGAGCCGTCCCGTTCCGCCTTGGCGACACCGGAGCCGTGATAGGGAACGCCAAGCGCACGCGCCTTGCCGCGAAACGCCTGCATCAGCCCGTAGCCGTCGAACCAGCCCTCGCCGCTGCGTCCCCAGCATCCGGCGGCGATGTCCTCCACATTGAGCCAGGGAAACTGCCGGGTGAGCGCATCCGGTTCGAGGAAGGCGATGTCGGCGCCGAGCCGGGTCTGAAGCGCATGGTTGCGCTCCAGGATCTCCCGCTTGTCGGCGGTGGCGAGAAACAGATAGCCGCCCTCGTGCAGGTCCACCGTCGGCCGGGTGTCCGCCGTGGCGAGGTGGGTGCCGATCTCGCGCAGGAAGGCGACGCCATAAAGCGAGATTTCGATGTTGATGGCGCTGGAAAACTGCTGCCGTACCGAGGCGGCGGAAAGCGCCGAGGCGCAATACTGGTAGGTCGGGTCCTTTTCCAGCACCAGAACGGAGCCGGAAAACGCCGGGTCCATCGCAAGATGGCAGGCGATCGAGGAGCCCATTGCCGCGCCGCCGACGATGGCGACGTCTACGCTGCGGTCAGCCATGCAGGAAGAAACCCTTGAACGGCGGAAGGGGCCCGGCGGCGCGGTGCACCCGCCGCCGGAAGGTTTTTTCGGATCAGAAGAACGCCTGCAGGCCGGTCTGCGCCCGACCGAGGATCAGTGCATGAACGTCATGGGTGCCCTCGTAGGTGTTGACCGTCTCCAGGTTCTGCGCGTGGCGCATCACATGGTATTCTTCCTGAATGCCATTGCCGCCGTGCATGTCGCGGGCCTGACGGGCGATATCCAGCGCCTTGCCGCAGTTGTTGCGCTTGACGATGGAAATCATCTCCGGCGCCACGCGGCCTTCGTCGAACAGCCGGCCGACGCGCAGGCTGGCCTGCAGGCCAAGGGCGATTTCCGTCTGCATGTCCGCCAGCTTCTTCTGGAAGAGCTGGGTCTGGGCCAGCGGCTTGTTGAACTGCTTGCGCTCCAGCCCGTAGTTGCGGGCCCGGTGCCAGCAATCCTCGGCGGCGCCGAGCGCGCCCCAGGAAATGCCGTAGCGGGCGCGGTTGAGGCAGCCGAACGGCCCCTTCAGGCCGGAGACATTCGGCAGCAGCGCGTCTTCGCCGACCTCGACATTGTCCATGACGATCTCGCCGGTGATCGAGGCGCGCAGGCTCAGCTTGCCGCCGATCTTCGGCGCGGAAAGGCCCTTCATGCCCTTTTCCAGAACGAAGCCGCGAATGGCCCCGTCATGGGCGTCGGACTTGGCCCAGACGACGAAGACATCGGCGATCGGCGAGTTGGAGATCCACATCTTGGATCCCTTGAGCCGGTAGCCGCCGTCGATCTTTTCCGCCCGGGTGCGCATGCCGGCCGGATCGGAGCCCGCGTCCGGCTCGGTCAGGCCGAAGCAGCCGACCCATTCGCCCGAGGCGAGCTTCGGCAGGTACTTCTTACGCTGCGCCTCGTCGCCATAGGCGTAGATCGGATACATCACCAGCGAGGACTGCACCGAGTTCATCGACCGGTAGCCACTGTCGACCCGCTCGATTTCCCGTGCGACCAGCCCGTAGGCCACATAGGAGGTGCCGGCGCAGCCGTAGTCTTCCGGCAGGGTCACGCCGATCAGGCCGAGCTCGCCCATCTCGTTGAAGATCTCACGATCCGTGCGCTCGTTCGCATAGGCGTCGAGGACGCGCGGCATCAGCTTGTCCTGGGCATAGGCGCGGGCGGTTTCCATGATCAGGATCTCGTCCTCGCTGAGCTGATCGCGCAGCAGGAACGGATCGTCCCATGCAAACTGTCCGCCGCCTGCGGGGGCGGATTTTCCCTGAGCCGTCTGGGCTGCCGTCATATCGTCGTCTCCTACTGCCGCGCGCCGCCGTCCGCACCGGGCACGCCGAGTGCGCGCGGGGGGCATCGCTGAATGTGGTCGGCCGGAGTGTCCGGTCTGTTCATGTCTTCGCAAAGTGATATGTTGTCCCGAGTTCATGAGCAAATGGAATAGGCTTTGAAACGCGGTTTCGTCCCCCACGCCGACAGTCTGATCGCCTTCGAATGCGCCGCGCGGCACGGCAGCTTCACCCGCGCGGCGGAGGAGTTGCATCTGACGCAAGGTGCGATTTCCAAGCAGGTGCGCCATCTCGAGACCCGCCTTGGCGTCGATCTGTTCAAGCGGGTGCGTCAGCGCATCGTGCTCACCGACGCGGGGCGGCTCTACTTGCACGACGTGCGTTCGGCCCTGGAACACCTGACCTCGGCGACCCGTCAGGTGATGTCTTTTGCCGGCAATGCGGATGTTCTCAACCTGGCGACCCTGCCGAGTTTCGGCACCCGCTGGCTGGCGCCCCGGCTGTCGCGCTTTGTCGCCGGGTACCCGACGGCAAGCTTCAATCTGGCGGTGCGGCTGCGCCCGTTCGATTTTGCGAAGGAACCGTTCGATGCGGCGATCCACTACGGCGAACCGGTCTGGGCCGGCGCGATCGCCGAGCGTCTGTTCCACGAGGACGTGATCGCTGTGGCCTCGCCCGGGTTCCGCGACCGCTACCGGATCGACAAACCCGCCGACCTGGCGCCGCTGATGCGGCTGCACCAGTCGACCCGGCCGCTCGCCTGGCGGCAATGGTTCGAGGTGGCCGGGGTGGAAACCGACATGGCGTTTCAGGGGCCGCGGTTCGAACAGTTCGTGATGATGGCCCAGGCCGCCGCCCATGATCTCGGTGCCGCGCTGGTGCCACGGTTTTTCGTCGGCGAGGAACTGGCCGACGGTCGGCTGGTGCAGTTGTTCGATACGGTGTTGCGCCTGCCCTCGGCCTACCATCTGGTCTATCCGGAGGACCGGACGCTCAGGCCGGTGGTTTCGGCGTTTCGCGACTGGTTGATCGGCGAGGTGTCGCGGGACCCGCCGTATTGTTCGGACGCATTGCGCTAGGTTCTTCGCGGTATTTCGCCTGTCGCGCGTAAATAACATCCGTATTGGCGACTTTTAAGGCTTGATGCTCTGGTAAAACTGCCAGTTTCCAGAATAGGCGAATCCTGTTGCAATTGCTTTGTCTCTAGTTGGGAGATGCGGCGGTCCTGACCTTGGGGTTCCCCCCTCCCTCCCCTCGGTCAGGACCACTTCTCCGGTCCGGCGGACAACGCGGGCCATCCGGTTTCGGCAGCGATCCCGATCTGCCGGGGATCGTTCCCTAGCGGCATCCTTGCGATTTCGCCCCGGTCTTGTCCGCTGCGGCCGCCGCCGCCGAGACCAGGGTGACGCGCACGCGGGTCACGCCCTTGGACTTGAATCCCAGCTCCCGCGCCGCGCGGCGCGACACATCGACGACCCGTCCGCGGACGAAGGGGCCGCGATCGACAATGGTCAGGGTCACCTTTCGGCCATTGGCCAGGTTCTCCACGATCACCTTGGTGCCGAAGGGCAGGGTGCGATGGGCGGCGGTGTAGGCTTCCGGGTCCGCCATGGCGCCGCTTGCGGTTCGCCCGCGCAGCTCGTACCAGGAGGCCTTGCCGCATTCTTCATGGGCCTGGGCCGGCGCGGACGCCAGAAGACCTGCGAGCAAGACGCAGATGCAAGCTTTGCGAATCATTTCGATATGTCCAATATCCATGTATCCGTTCGTTTACCTTGCGGTCGGATGAAGCTCATTTATACGTAGGTCGATCGGCTCGTTTGAGCGATTATCATACTTGGTGGCGTTTGTATGGCGCGGCTCTTTCTCTATTTTTCGTTTATTTGCGGATTTTGGCAATGGGATGTCGGCTTCCCCCGAGATGCGCGGCTGGCGTGTCGCCGTGAAAAGTGCAGCCCCGTCGGGTGAACGTCGATGACAGACGACTATGACCGATAACGATAACAAGGCAGTAGCCAGCGGTCTATTGGAGCTCCACAGCGCGGTCTTCGCGGCTGCGGCGGACCCGATTTACGTCTGCACCCCGGATTTCATCGTGGCCGAGGCGAATGAGCCCTATGCGGTGGTCTGCGGGTTGACGCGGGAGGAGACACTTGGCATCCGGCTGCCCGACCTGATCGGTACGGCAACGTTTTCGCGGCGCAAGCCGTTTCTCGATAGTGCCCTGGCCGGCCATCCGGCGACACTTCAGGACTGGGTAAACCATTCGGTCCTGGGGCGACGCTTTTTCGATGTGAGATATCAACCGGTGCGCGATGGTTCTGGCGCGGTGGTTGGTGTCGTCGCCTTCGGGCGCGATATCACCGACCTGCAACAGGCGGGGGATGCCTTGCGCATGCACCGGAGCGTCGTGTCGCAAATGTCGGACCGGATATCCATCATCGGCCGGGACTTTCGCTACCGGATGACGAATGAGAGCAACGCCCTGCATCATCGCACCAGCACCAGCTGTTTCGTCGGTCGGCATCTGGCCGATGTGATCGGCGAGCCGCGCTTTCACGCCGAGGTCAAGCAACGCTTCGAACGGTGTTTTCTTGGCGAACGCATCGAATACGACAAGAAGGAGAAGCGTCCGGACGGAACCATGGCCATTGTCAGCACCCGGCTGGAGCCGTTTCGCAATCAGCAAGGCGACATCGACGGCGCGGTGGTCATTTTGCGCGATGTGACCGAAACCCGCCGGATGGAAAGCCGGCTGGAACGCCTGGCGCTGGAGGATGACCTGACGGGTGCGGCGAACCGGCGGGCCTTCGAGAACTGGGTGGCGGCGCGGCTGGAGGCGCTGGCCGGGCGCAGGCAGGACCTTGCTCTGGTGCGGAGGCAGGGCTTTGCCATCGTGTTCATCGATCTCGATGACTTCAAGATCATCAACGATACGGTGGGGCACGGAGCCGGCGACCGCTTCCTGTGCGAGATCGCCAGCCGGTTGCGCGGACTTGAAAACGACCGGGTGCACGCCGCTCGGATTGGTGGGGATGAGTTCGGCCTCGTCATCGACGGTGCCGACCGGTTGGAGGCGCGGTCCATCTGCGACAAGGTGGTGCGGGCGTTTGACGGCTTTCATTTCACATGGGAGGGCATGCGGTTTCGGGCGGGGGCCAGCGTGGGGCTGGCGCGAGTCGATCCGGACCTGGTGCGCGAGGCCGTTCCCGATGTCAGCCATGTGCTGCAATGGGCCGATCATGCCTGCATGACGGCCAAGGCCGGCGGCGGCAGGCAGGTTTCGGAACACCGCGCCTTTGACCGGATCGCCGCGCGGCGGCGCGAGGAAGTGCGCCATCTGGCCGAGATCGAACAGGCATTGGCCGCGAACGCGCTGTGCCTGCACCGGATGATTATCCGCGACGTGCACACATCCGCGAATGAAATGCAGGAAGTTCTGATTCGGTTGCGTTCGCCGGACGGACGTTTGCAAGGGTCTTCCCTGCTGCTGGCAACCGCCGAACGGCACGGGCTGATGCGGCGGATCGACGGCTGGACGGTCGAACGGGTTCTGATCCGGCTGGAGGACCATCCTGGCGAATTGCCGGTGGCGCTCAATCTGTCGGCGGAGTCCCTCGGCCATCCCGAATTCTCCCGCCATTTGCTCGATCGTCTCGATGGGGCGCGGCATCTGGCCCGTCGTCTCGTCGTCGAGGTTTCCGAAACCACCGTTGCGCGGCTGACAGAGGGCGCGTGGGGTACGTTGGCAGGCTTGCGACAGCTGGGATGCCGGGTGGCGCTCGATGAGTTCGGCAAGGGGTTCTCCTCCTTCAGTCTGCTGCGGGAGAACAGCTTCGACATCATCAAGATCGACCGGGGGCTGACCGCCGATGTCGCCACCGATCCGGTCAAGCGGGCGGCCATTTCCGGCATCGTCGGCCTTGCCGAAGCCTTGCATCTGCCGACCATCGCCGAATATGTGGCCGATGAGGCGAGTTTCACCCCGCTCGGCGCGCTTGGTGTGCGCCTCGCCCAAGGGGGCTACATTGGCAAGCCGGAGCCTTGGCCGGACGCCTGACGGCTCCGGGGGAGCGGTCTCAGCCGGAAGGCTGGCCTCAATCCGCCGTGCTGTCGGGAAACTGCCGCGCCATCATCCGCCGGAGGTGGTCCGCGTCGGCCGTGGCGCCCGCATGAAGGCGCCCGTCGATGCGCGTCTGCCAGACGGCCTTGCGCCAGCGCTTGGGAAGACCGGACAGCACCGGGTCGGCATCGATGAGTGCCTGAGCCTCGGCCAGTCGGGCTTCGGCCTCCTCACAGCGCCCGGCGGCGATCAGCGCGGTTCCGAGACACAGGGCATAGCCGGGGTTGTGGCGGGCATAAGGGTCCTTCAGGGCCTCGCCGAGCGCGTCCGCCTCGCCGCGTATGAGCCGGCTCGCAACCTCGGCGAAGCGCGCGACATCGGTCGGCGCGTCTTCCGCGATCAGGCCGCGCTCGGCGCACATCGCTTCCAGGTCGCGATCATAGCGGGTGATCAACTTGCGAATGATGTTGAGGCTGTAAAGGTGGTCATGCGCCGCGTGCGAGGACCGCAGCCGTAACACGTGCAGCCTCGGATTCGCGTCCTCTCGCCCCGCCAGGGCCGTGGCGCCGGCCGCGTCGATCGGATCGAGCAGGCCGAACGCCACCTGCACCGGGTTGGGTGTCGGCGCGGCGGTCAGAAGGGCGGCAAGATCGGGGCCTGGCCCGGCGCTCTGCGGCCGGTAGAGCGCGCTCTGCGAGCCCGGCGCGCCGAGACGCAACTCCGGGCAGAAGGCGTGGATCGCACCATCCCCGCGCCGCAGCCCGGCCACGAGCGCGCCATGCGCCCCCTTCGAGGCTCCGTGATAGACGACCCGGCAAGGGGACGAGGCGGCGATGGCCGCCTCGATCGCGGCGTCGATCTGGTCGTCGCAATCCAGGAACCAGAGCGCGTCCGGGCAATTGAGAAACAGGCAGTCGTGCCGGGTGCGGGCGAACAGCCGCTCCAGCCCGAAACGCTCTTCCGGCACCCGGGCCTGGGAAAACACCACGGCGAGCACGCTCGACCCCCGTCCCGGTCGGAACCGCCAGGTCAGACCGGTCGCCGGGTCCCGGTGGACCGTTGCCCGCTCCGGTTCCATGGCGGTCATGCCGGCTCTGAACGGTCAGATCTGCGGGCCGATCCAGAAATTCGGCTCGGTTGCCCGGCGCGGGCTGCGTGCTTCGGCGATATGCGCGGTGGTCGGATCGAGGGCGGCAAAGGCTTCATACTGGGTCAGAAACACCCGGCCGCTCAGGTGGTCAAGGAAATCGGTGCGCTCCAGCCGATCCATCACCGGTCCCTTGACCTCCGAGAGGTGGAAGGAGACGCCGGAATCGCTCAGCCGGCGGTTGATTTCCTCAAGGCTTTCCAGCGCCGAGGCGTCAATCTCGTTGACCGCCGTGCACATCAGCACCACATGGGCGAGGCGCGGCCGCTCGGCCACCAGTTCCAGCAGGCGGTCTTCCAGGAAGCGGCTGTTGGCGAAGAACAGGCTTTCATCGACGCGCACCGACAGCACGGTCTCGCCGGTGATCACCTTGTGCCGCTTGATGTTGCGGAAATGCTCGGTGCCCGGGACGATGCCGACGATGGCCATGTGCGGGCGCGAGTTGCGGTAGAGATAGAGCGCCAGCGACACCGCGACACCGGTCATGACGCCGATTTCCACGCCGAAGCCAAGGGTGACGAGGATCGTCCCGGCCATGGCGGTGAAGTCGCTGCGTGAATAGGCGAAGACCCGTTTCAGGGCGCCAAGGTCGACCAGCGACAAGACCGCGACGATGATGGTCGCCGCCAGCGTCGCCTGCGGCAGGCTGGCCAGCAGCGGGGTCAGGAACAAGGTGGCCAGGGCGATGCCGACCGCCGTGTAGGCGCCGGCGGCGGGGGTCTCCGCACCGGCATCGAAATTCACCACGGATCGGGCGAAGCCGCCGGTCACCGGATAGCCGCCGGAGACGGCGGAGGCGATATTGGCGGCGCCGAGACCGATCAGCTCCTGATCCGGCGCGATGCGCTGGCGCTTCTTGGCCGCCAGCGTCTGGGCGACCGACACGGATTCGACGAAGCCGATCACCGAGATCAGCAGGGCCGGAACCGCGAGCTGGGCCCACAGGTCGAGGCTGAAGGGGGGCAGCGTCGGCATCGGCAGGCCGGTGGGAATATCGCCGACCAGCCGAACGCCTTTCGCGCCGAGATCGAACACAATCGCGGCGATGGTGGTGACGGCAACCGCTGCCACCGGACCGGCCTTGGCGAAGACATCGGCCATGCGCGGCCCCATCCCGCGCCGGATCAGCGCCGGCTTCAGGCCGCTGCGCACCCAGAATAGGAAGGCGGTGGCGGGAATGCCGATGGCCAGGGTGTAGGGGTTGATGGCGGTGAGGTTGGCAACGAGCGCCCCGCCGATTTCCAGCAAGGTGTGCCCGCTGGCGGAAATGCCGAGCAGATGCTTCAACTGGCTGGCGGCGATCAACAGGCCGCTGGCGGTGATGAAGCCGGAAATCACCGGATGGCTGAGCAGGCTGGCGAGAAAGCCGAGACGAAAGAAGCCCATGGCCAGCAGCATCAGCCCGGACAGGAAGGCCAGCGCGATGGCCGCGCCGAGATATTCCGCCGTGCCCTGGGCCGCCAGTTCGCCGACCGCCGAGGCGGTCATCAGCGAGACCACCGCCACCGGCCCGACCGCCAGCGCCCGGCTGGTGCCGAACACCGCATAGGCAACCAGCGGCAGGATCGAGGCGTAGAGCCCGATTTCCGGCGGCAGGCCGGCCAACAGGGCATAGGCCAGCGATTGCGGGATCAGCATGATCGTGACGATGATGGCCGCGATCAGGTCGTTGGTGGCGGCATCGCGGGTGTACTGCCGACCCCAGTCAAGGATCGGCAGGTAGGCTTTGAGCTGCTTCATGGGAATAGGATCGCTCGTCTGGCGCTACTGGCCGGCGCCCTCGGTCAGGCGCTCCAGCACGGGCCGCATCGGCGACAGGTCATAGCCGGCGCCGGAGGCCAATTGGAGAATGGTGTCCGGATCCCGCTCGCCAGCCTGGGTCAGCGCCCAGAGATTGATCGAGCGGGTGCCGGTGCGGCAGAAGGCGAACACCGGACCGGACGCCTCGCCAAGGACCCGGGCGAAGCCGGCGATCTGATCCGGACCGATGCCGTCGCGCCCCACCGGGATCTCCGCATAGGCGAGCCCTTCCTCGGCGGCGGCCCGGGCGATCTCGGCGGCGGCGGGCTGGTCGGCAGCCTCGCCATCCGGCCGGTTGTTGATGATCGCCACGAAGCCGGCCTCGCGGATGCGCCGGACGTCATCCGGCTGGATCTGGTGCGACACGGTGATGGTGTCGTCGACCTTGGCACTTTGCATGTAGGTGGTTCCTCAGAGTTCGTTGATCGGGACCTTCAGGAAGGTCTTGCCGCTCTCATCCTTGGGCGGGAGCTGGCCGGCGCGCATGTTGACCTGTATCGACGGGATGATCAATTTCGGCATGTCGAGTGTCGCATCGCGCCCGGTGCGCATGGCCACGAACTCGGCCTCGGTCACGCCGTCGCGCACATGGATGTTGTGTTCGCGCTCGTCGCCGACGGTGGTCTCCCAGCGGATGTCGCGGCCGTTCGGTCCATAGTCGTGGCACATGAACAGGCGCATGTCGCGCGGCAGGGCCAGCACCTTCTGGATCGAACGATAGAGTTCCGCCGCATCGCCGCCGGGGAAGTCGGCGCGCGCCGTGCCGCCATCGGGCATGAACAGCGTGTCGCCGACAAAGGCCGCGTCGCCCATGACATGGGTCATGCAGGCCGGCGTGTGGCCCGGGGTGTGGATGGCAAAGCAGGTCATGCCGCCGACGGTGTAGGTGTCGCCATCCTTGAACAGCTTGTCGAACTGCGAACCGTCGCGCTGGAACTCGGTGCCTTCATTGAAGACCTTGCCGAAGGTGTCCTGAACGATGGTGATGTTCTCGCCGATGCCCAGCTTGCCGCCGAGCTTCTCCTGAAGATACGGGGCGGCGGACAGGTGGTCGGCATGCACATGGGTCTCGATCAGCCACTCGGTGCTGAGCCCCTCCCGGGTCACATGCTCGATGATCCGGTCGGCGGAGGCGTGCGACAGGCGCCCGGAGGCGTAGTCGATGTCCATCACGCTGTCGACGATGGCGCAGGCCTTGGAAGCCGGATCCTTGACCACATAGGAGATGGTGTTGGTCTGCGGATCGAAGAAGGCCGTCACCTCCGGCTTGACCGAGGTATCGACGGGAAGATTCGAGGCGGTCATGACACGCTCCTCTTGTCAGGAAATGGATGGTGTTGATTGCGGGTCAGGTTGCGCTGGCCGTGCGGCTGCGCATGGTCTCGAGCAGCTTGACGGCCAGCATGCCGGCCAGCATGGCAACGAAAAAGATGATCGGTTCGCTGCGGCCGAGCCCAAGGGCGGGAATGCCGCCACCGGGGCAGAAGCCGGCAATGCCCCAGCCGATGCCGAACACCGCCGCGCCGCCGAGCAGACGGGCGTCGAGATCGCGCCGCGTCGGCAGGCTGAAGCCTTCGGCAAGCAGCGGATGCTTGCGGGCGAGCACCAGGCGATAGCCGATCGCGGTGACCACCAGCGCGCCGCCCATGACGAAGGCGAGGCTCGGGTCCCAGGTGCCGGCGATATCGAAGAAGTTGAGGATCTTGGCCGGATTCGCCATGCCGGAAATCACGATGCCGGTGCCGAACAGCAGGCCGATGAGGAAGGAAACGAGGATCTTGGTCATGGGGATCAGCCTCCGATCACATGGCGCAGAAGGTAGACGGTTGCCGCAGTGGTGGCCATGAAGGTCAGCGTCGCGGCGATGGACCGACCCGACAGGCGCGCCATGCCGCACACCCCATGTCCGGAGGTGCAGCCGTTGCCGAAGGACACGCCGATACCGACGAGCACGCCGCCAATCACGAGCATGGCCGTCGTCGGCGGCACCTCAATGACCGGCATGGTGCCGGTGATCAGGAAAAGAACCGTCGGTGCGACGATCATGCCGACGAGAAAGGCGGCGCGCCAGCTCTTCTCCGAGGCGGGAGCGGAGGAAAACAGCGTTCCGACAATGCCGCTGATGCCGGCGATACGGCCCAGAGAGCCCATCAGCAGCACCACGGCCAGGCCGATCAGCATTCCGCCGAACGCAGAGGTTAGGGGAGTGAATTCGGTCATGGGTCCTCACATCTGAATGCCGATACCCAGCCGCCGCGGTTCTGCCCTTCGGCTCCGCGGGGTCTGCGGCCGGGATGAATTTTCTGGTTCCCAATATATGAGAATGTGCTAATTTAGCAAGTATGAATATACAAGAAATGGAACATAATTCGGATCGCGCCGCCGCGCTCCTGTCGTCGATGGCCAATGCGCGGCGGTTGATGATGCTGTGCCATCTGGTCGAGGGCGAGCAATCCGTTGGCGCGCTGGCCGAACAGGTGGGGCTCAGCCAGTCGGCCCTGTCACAGCATCTGGCGAAGATGCGCGCGCTCGGTCTCGTCACGCCACGGCGTGAGGGGCAAACCATGTATTACCGGCTGGCCAGCCGTGAGGTGATGGCGGTTCTGGAGACCCTGCACGGGCTGTACTGTGCCCCGGAGGACAAGACGTCGGCGGCCTCCGGGCGCGATGAGCCGGCCCCCGCTTAGCGTCTGCTGGCTGGTATCGGGTCTCCGGCCGGCAAGGGCTACTGCGGCAGCTTCCCGCCCAGCACCACCGGCGCGCCGTCCTCCCGCTCGCGGATAAGAACGCCCGGCAAGGCCAACAGCGGATTGTCGCCATGGTCGGGCAGGGTCTGGTCGGTGCGCGGGGTCGACAGCTCGTTGAGCGGACGCAGGATCCGCTCATGGATGAGCGATCCGAGGAACACCGGCTCCTCATGCCCTTCCTTTTCGATGCGGTAGGCGCTGGGCCACAGGCGTAGCACCCAGCGGCCCGCCCGCTCGCTCTCGATCTCCTCGGCATCCTGTTTGATCAGCACGAGTTCGGCGCCGTGGCCGTTCTGGATACGTGGCAGGGCGGGAAGGTCCTCCGGCGCGGTCTGGCCGGTGAGGAAACCGGTGAAGGTGGTCAGCGACCAGCCCGGCGCGCGCACGTAGCCTGCCGGTTCGAGCGCGCGGGCGAGGGCCTGCGGATCGCCGGCCCATTGCACGATCAACGGTTCCCCGCGTTCGCCGTTCAGTTCGATCCGCTGGGCCGGCAGCTCCTGCCAACCCGTCTTGACCCAGTCGTCCGCCGCCAGGGTGATCACCGGCACCTGAGGCTGATACATTGCCCGCGCCCGGTCGAAATTGCGCATCACATGGGTGCCGCCGGCGGCGGTGACGGTCAGGGCCACAAGCCCGGCCAGCGCCCAGCGGCCGATCTTCTCGTTGTGGATCGAGCCGAAGACGAAGGCGAAGGTCGCGACCATCGCCGTGCCGAAGGTCAGGCCGCCGATCACATCCGACGTCCAGTGCGCGCCCAGATAGACGCGGGAGAAGGCGATGGCACCGACCAGAACCACCGTCACGGAAAAGACGCCGGCCTTGACCAGCGGCGAGCGGTCATGGGCAACCAGCACGGCGATCAATCCGTAAAGCACGGTGTTGAGCGTGGCGTGACCGCTGGGGAAGGAGAAGGCATCGGCGCCGGTGTAGATGTCGATCGGCCGGCTGCGGTGCACGAGCAGCTTGAACAGCGGCACGAAGACGGCGGTGCCGGCAATCGCGATCAGAAAGCCGGTGCCGCGCCGCCAGGCGCGCCGGGCGAACAGATAGATCACCACGACCAGCGCGGTGATGCTGGTGACCAAGCCGTCGCCGAGCATGGTCAGGAAGGTCATGATGTCGTCGCCGACCGGCGTTCGCAGCCCGAGAAACAGGTTGCGGATCGCCGTGTCGGCCCGCTGCAACCCGTTGTCGGGCGAGATCGCCGCCGCCAGGGCCACGAACACCGGCACGCTGGTCAGCAGCAGCAGCGATGACGCCAGCATGCCGGCCGAACGCGGGTGTTTCGGGTCGAACATCCGCGCCAGCCAGAGCGAAACCCGGTCCGGACGACGGGCGAACCAGCCGACGATGCGCTCGCGGCTGCCGGCATAGAGCGGCAGGATGATCAGGATCACCCAGCGGGCGATCATCACCGCGACGAACAGCAGTACGAGGAAGACGCCGAGCATGGTGGCGAGCCGGCCGCTGATCTCGCCAAGGGCGCTGAAGGCCGTGCCGGCGATGAAGCCGGGACCGAGATGGCTGATCGCCCAGGCGATGGCGGAGGTCACGTTGATGATCGTGAACCTTGTGGCGTTCATACCGACCATGCCGGCGATGCCGGGCACGATCGCCTTCACGCCAGGCACGAAACGGCCGATGAAGACGCTCTTGCCGCCGTGGCGCCGGAAATAGTCCTCGCCCCGTTCCACCAGGGTTCGATAGCGGCTGAAGGGCCAGACCAGCTTGATCCGGTCCTTGTAGACATGGCCGATCCAGTAGGACACCGCGTCGCCGACGATGGCGCCGAGGGTGGTCCACAGGAAGATCGGCCAGGGATCCAGCTTGCCAAGTCCGACCAGGGTGCCCGCCCCCACCAGAACCACGGTGGAGGGAACGAACAGGCCGATGATGAACAGGGCCTCGCCCATGGCGATCAGGAACACCACCGCATTGGCCAGCAGTGGGTTTTCGCCGATGAAGGAGACAAGCTGGTTGAGGAGATCGGTCACGGGGCGTTGCTCGAATCAGGTCGCGCGGGGACGGGGGCAACGTCCGGGCGGGGAAGGGAACTGGGTCAGATGTACGCGCTCAGCGGCAATCCGCCAATCCTTGTAACATCCGATTGCAGATCGTTTTTCCATGTCTTTTTGCGTCCCATCGTCAAAGCCCGTTCGATCCGCCGTCGCTTCGCGCTAGCATGGCCGAGTGTATCCGCAAGGGAGATTGGGTGTGTTTCAAGCTGTTGCAACACCGGCAAGCCTGTCGAAGGATGAATACGATGCGCTGGAGCCTGCCTTGCGGACCGATCTGCTCGGGGCGCAGATCCAGTTGATCGAGGAAAAACCGTTCTCGGTGGTCATCGTCATCGCCGGTGTCGATGGTGCGGGCAAGAACGAGGCGATTGCCCGGTTGCAGGAGTGGATGGATGTGCGCCACGTCATCTGCAACGCCTATGATGTGCCGAGCGAGGATGAGCGTCACCGCCCGCCGTTGTGGCGCTACTGGCGCGATCTGCCGGCCAAGGGGCAGACCTCCATCGTCGTGTCTTCCTGGTACAACGCGCCTTTGCGCGATCGGGTGCTGGGGGAGATTGACGAGGCGGAGCTGAACCGGCGACTGACGGCCATCAACCGGTTCGAGCAATTGCTGGTCGATGAGGGCGTTCTGGTCCTCAAGTTCTGGTTCTCGCTGCCGCCCGATGTGCAGAAGGAGCGGCTGAAACCCCTGAAGAAGAAGGCGCGCGGCCGCCGCATTCTGGCGGAATGGACCGATGTGCGCCGCTCGGCCAAGGCGCAGCGGATTTTCGAACATGCGGCGCTGACCACCTCGACCGCCGCCGCGCCGTGGATGGTGATCCCCTCGCAGGATCCGCAGGCCCGGGATCTGGCGCTGGGCCGCTGCGTCGAGATGGCCCTGACAAAGCGTCTGGCGACTACGCCGCCGGCAGAGGCGGACGAAGCGGCGCCCGCGACCGCGCCGAGGCTTGCTCCCTGCGGCCCCTCCAATGCACTGGCCTCGGTGGATCTGACCCGCAGTCTGGACAAGGATCTGTATCAGGAGGAGCTGGAGCATTGGCAGGCCGAGCTGGCGCATCTGACCGACAAGAAGGCCTTTCGCGACATGTCGCTGGTTCTTGCCTTCGAGGGCAATGACGCGGCCGGCAAGGGTGGCGCCATCCGCCGGGTCACCCGGCCGCTCGATCCGCGCCGCTACCGGGTCCACCGGATCGCCGCGCCGGCCGAAGAAGAACTGGCCCGCCCCTATCTCTGGCGTTTCTGGCGGCGGGCGCCGCGTCTGGGGCATACGGCGATCTTCGACCGGTCCTGGTACGGGCGCGTTCTGGTGGAACGGGTGGAGGGATACTGTAGCGAGGCCGACTGGCGCCGCGCCTATGGCGAGATCAACGAGTTCGAGGCGGAACTCGGCGAGGCGGATACCCTGGTGGTGAAATTCTGGCTGGCGATCAGCAAACAGGAGCAACTGGCCCGCTTCGAGGCGCGGGAACAGATTCCCTACAAGCAGTTCAAGATCACCGAGGACGACTGGCGCAACCGGCTGAAATGGGACGCCTATGCGGAGGCGGCCGAGGAGATGATCGCCCGCACCTCGACACCCCGGGCGCCGTGGAATGTGGTGGCCGCCGAGGACAAGCGTCATGCCCGCGTCACCGTGCTGCGGACCCTGTGCGACGCCTTGAAGCGCACGATGTGAGGGGCGCGCGGATCAGACGCCGCTGTCGGTGAACCGCTTGCGAAACTGTCGTGGCGGATGGCCAACCTCCGCCGCGAACACCCGCGAGAAATAGGCTGGGTCGGCAAAGCCGAGCCGGTAGGCGATCTCGCCCACACTCATCTGTGTGTAGGCGAGCAGGCGCCGGGCTTCCAGCATCTGCCGGGCGCGAATGAGGCTTGACGCCGGGCGCCCGCTTTCCGCCCGGCAGACCCGCGACAGATGCGGTGCGGACACTGCCAGCCGCTCCGCATAGGCGCTGACCGGATGCAACCGGTCGAAATGGGTTTCCAGCAGGGCCTGGAACCGGGTGAAGAGCTGCGCGGCCGCGGTCTCCGTGGCCGGCGTCGTCGATCGGGCGTCGCTGAGGCGTCCAAGGCTCCAGATCAGAAGGAGCGTTGCCAGTGCCGTCAGTTCGGCGGGCCGATTCGCCCGGCGTTGGCCATGGGCCTCGTTGAGCGGGAGAAGCATGTAGGGCGGCAGCGGGCCGGCGGCGCAGACCGCCGCTCGATCGAGCAGCCGGGCCGTATCGATCTCGGTGCGGATCGGGTCGGCAAGGCGCGATGGCAGGGTCACCACCGTTCCTTCCGTTTCGGCGCGAAACCGGAACCCGTGCACCGTGCCGGCCGGCACATTGATCAGGCTGTGATCGTCCAGCCGGTGTTCCGTGCCGTCGAGCCGCGCCGTTCCGCCGCCCTGGCCGATCCAGAAGATCTGATGCAGCGAGGGATGCCGGTGGGCGGCGATCTGCCAGTGGCGGGGGCCGCTGCGCACGGCAAGCCGTTCCACATGCAGCACATCGGGAAAGTCCGGCTGCTCCGGTTCGCCGTAAAGGCCATACTCCGGAGCCGAAGGAAATGTTCGATTCATCCAGGTCTTGGAACGAAAGCTCCATTCCTTTCTTGCCGCAAACCCCTCAAGATTATGCCGAATAGATGCCAGGTGGACGGGGAGGGTCTCATGGGCGCGTGGTTTGTTTCGTCGGGATTGAGGCCATCTGCCATGGAGGGTAGCGCGTGATGGCCGCGCTCGCCAGCACCTCGGTTCTCATCATTGGCGGCGGCCCCTCCGGGTTGTTGCTGTCGCAGCTTTTGCATCGCCAGGGGATCGCCAGCGTGGTGTTGGAGCGGCGCAGCCGCGATCATGTGCTGTCGCGCATCCGGGCCGGGGTTCTGGAACAGGGCGCGGCGGATCTGTTGCGCGCGGCCGGCGTCGGCGCGCGCATGGACCGGGACGGGCTGGTGCATGAGGGGATCGAGATCGCCGTCGGCGACCGGCTGCATCGCCTCGATCTTGCGGCGCTGACCGGCGGCAAGACCGTGATGGTCTATGGCCAGACAGAGGTGACGGCCGATCTTTATGCCGCCCGCGACGCCATGGACGGGGTCGTCATCGATGAGGCCGAAGGGGTCGCCCTGCACGGGCTGGAAACCGATGCGCCCTCCGCCTCGTTCCTGAAGGATGGCACCCGGCAGACGATCCGCGCCGATTTCATCATCGGTTGCGACGGGTTTCACGGGGTCTCTCGCCGCTCCATTCCCGCCGACCGGCTGTCGCTGTTCGAGCTGGTCTATCCCTTCGGCTGGCTGGGGCTGCTCGCCGATGTCCCTCCGGCGGCGGATGAGCTGGTCTATGCCAGCCATCCCGATGGCTTTTCCTTATGTTCGATGCGCTCGCCCACCCGCAGCCGCTACTATCTGCAATGCCCTCTCGATGAAAAGGTCGCCGATTGGGACGACGATCGGTTCTGGGACGTGCTTTGCGCCCGGTTGCCTGCGGAACTGGCGGCCCGGGTAACGCGGGGGCCCTCGATCGAGAAGAGCATCGCGCCGCTGCGCTCCTTCGTCGCCGAGCCGCTGCGCCACGGTCGGCTGTTCCTGGCCGGGGACGCGGCGCATATCGTGCCGCCGACCGGGGCCAAGGGGCTGAATCTGGCCGCCTCGGATATCCACTACCTGTCCACAGCACTGATCGACCACTACCGCAGTGGAGACGACGAGGGGCTGGAGCGTTACTCGGAGCGGGCGCTGGCTCGGGTCTGGAAGGCGGAGCGGTTTTCCTGGTGGATGACCTCGGTCCTGCACAGCTTTCCGGAAAAGGGCGGCTTCGCGGCGCGGATGCAACAGGCGGAGCTGGAGTATCTGCTGTCCTCGCCCGCCGCGCAGGCTTCGCTGGCGGAAAACTACGTCGGCCTGCCCTACTGACGCCGCGTGCGGCAGCGCAAGGGGCTTGAGCGGGCGCGCGTTTTTGCCGACACTGCCGATGCTTGGTTTTTCGTGTTCGGCTTATGCGCGCGCCCCCCGCGCGCTTTTTTGTGAAAGCGCTCCATGTCCTTTGATCTTCTCGTCAAGAACGCCGCCCTTCCCGATGGCCGCACCGGTCTGGATATTGCCTGCGCGGATGGCCGGATCGCTGCGGTCGAGGCGGGCATCTCGGCAGAGGCGAAAGAGGTGCTCGATGCGGGCGGGCGATTGGTGTCGCCGCCCTTCGTCGATTGCCACTTCCATATGGATGCGACCTTGTCGCTCGGCCTGCCGCGCATGAACGAAAGCGGCACCCTGCTGGAGGGCATCGCGCTCTGGGGGGAGTTGAAGCCGCTCTTGACCGTCGAGGCGGTGGTGGAAAGGGCTTTGCGCTATTGCGATCTCGCCGTGTCGCGCGGCTTGCTGGCGATCCGCAGCCATGTGGATGTCTGCGATGACCGGCTGACCGGTGTCGAGGCGCTGCTGGAGGTCAAGCTGCAGGTCGCGCCCTATCTCGACCTGCAGCTTGTCGCCTTCCCGCAGGACGGGCTCTACCGCTCGCCGAACGCGGAGCGCAACCTGTTGCGGGCGCTCGACATGGGCGTCGACGTGGTTGGCGGCATCCCGCATTTCGAACGCACCATGGACGATGGCGCCCGTTCGGTCCGGGCCTTGTGCGAAATCGCCGCCGAACGGGGCTTGCGGGTCGATCTGCACTGCGACGAATCCGACGATCCTCTGTCGCGGCATATCGAGACGCTGGCCTATGAGGCGCGCCGGCTCGGGCTGGAAGGGCGGGTGACCGGGTCGCACCTGACCTCCATGCATTCCATGGACAATTATTATGTCTCCAAGCTGCTGCCGCTGATCGCCGAGGCGGGCGTTCATGCCATCGCCAATCCCTTGATCAACATCACCCTTCAGGGGCGGCACGACACCTACCCCAAGCGCCGCGGCCAGACCCGGGTGCCGGAGATGCGGGCGATGGGCATCAATGTCGCCTTCGGCCACGACTGCGTGATGGACCCCTGGTACTCGATGGGCTCGGGCGACATGCTGGAGGTCGCCTCCATGGGCCTGCACGTGGCGCAGATGATGAGCCGGGACGACATGCGCTATGCCTTCGATTGCGTCACGCGCAATCCGGCGAAGATCCTCGGGCTTGAGGGCTATGGGCTGGGCAAGGGCTGCAACGCCGATTTCGTGCTGCTGCAGGCGGCCGACACCATCGAGGCAATCCGTCTGCGCGCCACCCGGCTGGCGGTGGTGCGTCGCGGCCGGGTCATCGCCACCAGCGCGCCGGCCGAGACCCGTCTGAAGCTCGACGGCCGGCCGGGCCAGGTCGATCCGGCGGGTTATGCGCCGCGCGCCTCGGGCTGATACGGATCCGGACCGATTGTTCCAGGAGCCGGGCGGGGGTTTTTGTGATACCCCACGCGGGGGATTTGGCGGAGGCGCGCGCGAGCATGGACCGGATGCGAGAGGATGACGGGGCTTCAGTGCCGGCGGATGGCGATGGCTATGTTCCGCCCTATCCCTATCGCCATCCGGAGCAGCCCTCGGTCATCAAGCTGATCGGCCTTGCCCGCAAGAGCTTCCTGTCGGTCTGGCCGGCGATGGCGTTTTCCCGGCCCCTGCTGCGCATTGCCGTGCTGAAGAAGCAGATCTTCATCTGCAACAGCCCGGATACGGTGCAGGAAGCCTTCGTGCGCAAGCATGAGATCTACCAGCGAAAGAGCGCGCAGATGCGTCATGCGCTCGAACCGTTGATCGGCGATGGTCTGTTCATCAGCGACAAGGAAACCTGGCGGGTTCGCCGCCGGATCGTCGCGCCGATCATCCATGCCTCGAAGGTCCCCGATTTCTTTCCGGCGATGGCGGAGACGGTGCTGGAACGGCGCGAGGCGTGGCGGCGGCTTGGTGCAGACGCGCCCGTCGATGTCTTGCGGGAGATGGCTCATCTGACCGCCGAGATCATCTGCCGCACGATCTTCGGCCGGCAGCTCGGCCGCGATTATGCCGGCGAGGTGGTGGAGAGCTTTACCGCATACCAGCGCCATATCGACCAGATCGATGTTCAGTCGCTGCTGGGCCTTCCGGACTGGTTTCCCCGGTTTCGCGGGCGGGCGATCCGTCGCTCGGTGCGCCGGATCGATGCGGTGCTCGATGAGATCATCACCAGCTACGAGGCGCGCAAGCGCGATGGCGAGACCTCGGTGATCGGCGGCTTGCTGGAAGCGCGCGACGAGGACGGCACCCCCCTGACCCGCGAGGCGATCCGCAACGAGGCCTCGGTGATCTTCATGGCCGGGCACGAGACCACCGCCAATACCCTGGCCTGGGCCTGGTTCCTGCTGTCCCAGGCGCCCAAGGCCCGCGCTCGTCTCCATGCGGAGCTGGATACGGTGCTGGCCGGACGGACGCCGGAATTCGATGATATCGCCCGCCTGCCCTACACCCGGGCGGTGATCGAAGAGACCTTGCGGCTCTATCCGCCGGTACCGATCCTGGCGCGCGAGGCGCTGGCCGATGACCGGATCGGCGGCTGGGAGGTGCCGAAGGGATCGCTGGTGCTGGTCGCCCCGTGGCTGCTGCACCGCAACCCGACCCTGTGGGAGCGGGCGGACCACTTCGAGCCGGAGCGGTTTCTGGGCGGTGCACGCGGCGGGCAGTCGAAATTCGGCTACGTGCCCTTCGCCATCGGCCCGCGCATCTGTGCCGGGCTGTCCTTCGGGCTGACCGAATCCATCCTGTCGCTCGCCATTCTGGCGCAGGCCTTCGATCCGCAGTTGCAGGAGGGCGCCGATATCCAGCCGGTCTGCCGGCTGACCCTGCGCCCCGGCGATGCCCTGCCGATGCGCCTGCGGGCGCGCTGAAGGACGGTCATGCGCCTGGAGGATGTTGCGTTTTCCGAGACGATGGCGCCGGAGCCGCAAGCCCCGCCGCTGCACCGTCTGCTGTCGCGCGGGGACGCCGGGCGGCAGGCCCGGCGCTACCACATCTTCGATCGGATTTCCGGCGCCCGTCTTGTCGTGCTGGATGCCCTGTTCCGCCGCTTGCCGGTGGATGTAGCGCCGGCGTTCGCCGAAAGGGTTGCAAGTGCCGTGCGCCATCTGGAGCGGCGCCGGGTCTATGCGCGGCGGATCGCGCACAACCTGTCCGTGCTCGCCCCGGAGGGGCCGCGCGAAGGACGCGCCTTGCAAACGGCCGTCGCCAACTGGTGGCAGAATGCCGGTCGGACCGTGGCGGAGTATGCTTGTGTCGAGCGCTACCGCAACGCCGGTCGCGTGACCGTCGAGGGCCTTGATGCCTTGCGGGACATGGGGCTTGCCGACGGCCAGTTCATCTACGTCAGCGTGCATCTTGCTTCGTTCGAGCTTCTTTGTGATGTGATCAGCAACGGTCTGGAACGACGGTCGATCGGGATCTGGGAGCCGGAAGCGAACCGCTACAAGAACCGGCTGTTGTCGCGGCTGCGTGCCCGCTACGGCATGTATATCTTCCCGCCGGGGCAGCGGTCTGCACGACACATCCACCGGCTGGTGGTGCAGGGGGGATGTGACGTTCTTTGCTACGTCGACGAGGTGCGGGACCGGCAGATCCACCTGCCGCTGTTCGGCCGGCCGCTGCCCGACAGGGGCAACGCCGTGAACGCGGTCAAGCTGGCGCTGCGCTCCGGTGCGCCGCTGATCCCGATCTACATGCTGCGGGACGGCAAGGGCGGGTTTCGGGTCCGCCTGCATCCGCCGCTGCCGCTTGACCGGGAAGCCCCGACCGGAGAGGCGATGAAGAAGGCGCTGGGCGAGATCGACCGGTTTTTCGATCCCATCGTGCGCGCCCATCTGGGCCAGTGGTGGATGCTATCGGAGGTCCGGTTGCCGGATTTTGTTGCCAACCCGGACGCGGCCCGGAAAAGGCCGGCTCAATAGAGCAGGCGCACCAGGAAGAGCGTCAGCCCGGGGAACAGCACCAGGATCGCCACGCGGATGATGTCGCTGGCGATGAACGGCACCACGCCGCGATAGGTGCGCCCGAGCGGCACGTCGGGGGCCATGGAATTGATGACGAAGAGGTTCATCCCCACCGGAGGGGTGATCAGCCCGACCTCGACGACGATCAGCACCAGAATGCCGAACCACAGGGCGAATTCTTCCGGCGGCAGGCCGAAATCCAGCGCCGAGACGATCGGGAAGAAGATCGGGATCGTCAGCAGGATCATGGACAGGGAGTCCATGATGCAGCCGAACACCAGATAGCAGATCAGGATCAGTACCAGCACGGCCCAGGGGTTGAGCCCGAGCTCGACCACGAAGCCCGCCGCCTGTTGCGGCAATTGCGAGAAGGCCAGGAAGCTGTTGAACACGGTGGCGCCGAGGACGATGAAGAAGATCATGCCGGTCGAGGCGGCGGTGGATAGAATGGCGTCCTTGAGGCCGTTCCAGCCAAGATCCCGGTTGGCCCAGGCCACCAGCCCGGTGCCGGCGGCGCCGACCGCGGCGCCCTCGGTCGGGGTGAAGAGACCGGCGTAGATGCCGCCGATGACGACGATGAAGATGGTCAGCACCGGCCAGACGGCGATCAGCGCCTGAAGCCGCTCCTTGCCGCTGGCGCGCGGCTGGCTGCCGGCGCTGTCCGGGCGAAAGCGCACATAGAGCGAGACCGTCAGCATGTAGCCGGCGGCGGCGAGGATGCCCGGCACGAAGGCGGCCATGAACAGTTTGGCGATGTTCTGTTCGGTGAGAATGGCATAGATCACCAGCACCACCGAGGGCGGGATCAGGATGCCAAGGGTGCCGCCGGCGGCCAGGCACGCGGTCGACAGCGCGCCGGAATAGCCGCAGCGGCGCATTTCCGGCAGCGCCACCTGTCCCATGGTCGCGGCGGTCGCCAGCGACGAGCCACAGATTGCGCCAAAGCCGCCGCAGGCCGCCACCGCCGCCATGGCGACGCCGCCGCGCCGATGGCCGACCAGCGTTTCCGCCGCGCGAAACAGCGCCCGCGACATGCCGCCCCGGGTGGCAAACTGGCCCATCAGCAGGAACAGCGGCACGATCGACAGCGAGTAGTTGGAAAAGGTGCTGTAGACCAGCGACTTGAGCTGGGCGAGCGCCGGCACCGTGGTGCCGGTCACCAGGCTGGTGCCGACAAGGCCGACACCGAACATGGCCAACCCGATGGGGATGCGCAGGAAGATCAGGACAAGCAGCAGCGGGATCGACCAGAGACCGTATTCGAGGGAACTCACCAAGCTACTCCTCGCGCACGGCGCTGTGCGGCGGCCTGACGAGGAATTCGTCGAGGCTGCGCCAGACGGAAAAAAGACAGATGACGACGAACAGCACCGCGCCGATCAACGAGGCCGCATAGGCCCACCACAGCGGGAACTGCAGAACGAAGCTGGTCTCGTGGTAGGCCTGTTTGTCGAGCATCCCCAGCCACAGCCGCCAGGCGATCAGGCCGGCGGCAAGGGACATCAGCAGATTGGCGACGATGTCGATGCCGGCATTCACCCGCGGTCCGAACTGGCTCATGAACAGATCGACCGTCACATGGCCGCGCTTCAGATGGCACCAGGGCAGGAAGGTGAAGATGGCAAAGGCGGTGCCCGCTTCCACCAGCTCGTAGTCGCCGGGGATCGGTCCCACCCCCAGCGCCCGGCCGGTGATGCTGATCACCGTGGTCGCCGTCAGGGCCAGCATGACGAGGCCGCCGGCGATGGCGAGCGTCTGCGCCGCTTTTTCCAGCAAAGGTTCGATCTTGTGGCGCACCGTCACGGCCCTTGTTGAACGCCTTGAAGCGGCGCTTCCGTTTGTTCTTGTCGGGCGCGGGCCGGCGGCCCTGCGCACCTTTCTGGAGGTGTCGCGGCCGGAGCGATGCCCGAACCGCGCTGGACAGGCAGGGTGTCCGAATTGGAAGGTAATGTAAAATAAGAAAATCGCCTGTTTGCATAACCTTGCCGCATTGGATGCGGGGGCAAGCGGCGTGGGGTTAGGCTTGCAAGCGCGGGGTGGCTGGCGTCACATGGGCGCCAGATCCTTGCCTGTCCTCCACTGGGGAGCCTGCCCGTGACACGCCGCGCGCGCAACATCCTTTTCATCATGTTCGACCAGTTGCGGTTCGACTATTTGTCCTGCGCCGGGCACCGCGCGCTGGAAACCCCGCATATGGATGCGCTGGCCGCTCGCGGTGTGCGTTTCACCCGGACCTATGTGCAGTCGCCGATCTGCGGCCCCTCGCGCATGAGCTTTTACACCGGCCGCTATGTGCACTCCCATGGTGCCGCCTGGAACAATTTTCCGCTCAAGGTCGGCGAGGTGACCCTTGGCGATCATTTGCGGGCGCGCGACATGGATGCGGTGCTGATCGGCAAGACCCATATGAAGGCCGACGATGCCGGGCTGGAGCGGCTCGGCATCGCCCGGGACGGGATCATCGGCACCCGGGTCAGCGAATGCGGCTTCGATGCCTATGTGCGCGACGATGGTCTGTGGGCCGAAGGGCCGGACGGGCCCTATGACGCCAAGCCCTCGCCCTACAACGCCTTCCTGCGCGCGCGCGGATATTCAGGGCGCAACCCTTGGCACGATCATGCCAATTCGGCCCTTTCGGAAGCGGGCGAGATTGCCAGCGGCTGGCTGATGCACCACGCCGGCGAGCCGGCCAATGTCAGGGAGACGGATTCGGAAACGCCCTGGCTGACGGATCGGGCCATCGATTTTCTGGAGGAGCGGCGAACGGCGCGCCGCAAGATCCCCTGGCTCTGCCATCTGTCCTATATCAAGCCGCATTGGCCCTACATCGTTCCCGCGCCCTATCATGCGCGCTATGGGCCTGAGGATGTACAACCGGCGATCCGCGATCCGCGCGAGCGCGAGGATCCACACCCGGTCTTTGCTGCCTTCCAGCGGACGCTGGTGGCTCGCAATTTCTCCCGCGACGAGGTGCGGGAGAAGGTGATCCCGGCCTATATGGGGCTGGTCAAGCAATGCGATGACCAGATCGGCCGGCTGATGGCCTATCTGCGTGAAACCGGCCAGCTCGACGATACGCTGATCGTGCTCACCTCGGACCATGGCGACTATCTCGGCGATCACTGGCTCGGCGAGAAGGACCTGTTCCACGAGCCCTCCGTCAAGGTGCCGCTGATTGTCTGCGATCCCTCGCGGCAAGCGGATGCGACCCGTGGCACCACCTGCGATGCGCTGGTCGAGGCGATCGATCTGGCCGCCACCTTTGTCGACATGGCCGGCGGCGCGTTCCCCGGCCATATCCTGGAAGGGCGCTCCCTGCGCCCGTTCCTGCATGGGGCGCCGCCCGCCGATTGGCGCGACTTTGCCGTCAGCGAATACGATTATTCCTGCACGCCCATGGCCGGCGAGCTTGGCGTTGCGCCGAAGGACGCCCGCCTGTTCATGGTCGCCGCCCGGCGCTGGAAGCTGATCGAGGCGGAAGGCGGGTTCCGGCCAATGCTGTTCGATCTGCAAACCGATCCGCAGGAGTTCACCGATCTCGGCGCGAGCCCGGATCATGCGGACATTGTTGCGATGATGCGCGAGCGGCTGGCGCGCTGGGCGCGGCGCGAAAGCCAGCGCACCACCGTCTCCGACGCGGCGATCCTGGCGCGCCGTTCGGGCGGCGGCAACACCGGGGTGCTGATCGGTGCCTACGACGAGACCGACGTCAGCCCGGCAGACATGACCGCCTATCGTGGCACGGCGACCCCCAAGGGCAAGGGGAAGCGCTGACGCCTATCCCTGAAGCTGGCGCATGGCCTCGGCAAGGTTGCCATCGGCGGCCTCCAGCAGGGCGCTTGCCTGGTCCGGGGTGGCGCCATGGCTGACGAGGATTGCGTCCTTCAGCCGAAAGTCGGTCGCCTCCAGCGCCGCCCGCGCCGCCTCCTCGGAATTGCCGGCGATGTCGGTGACGATGGCAATGGCCCGTTTGACGAGCTTGGCGTTGGTGGCCCGCATGTCGACCATCTGGCCGCGATAGACCTTGCCGAGCGCGACCATCACCGCCGTGGAAAACAGGTTGAGGGCCATCTTCTGGCTGGTTCCGGCGGCGAGGCGCGTCGAGCCGGCGAGCACTTCCGGCCCTGTGTCGAGCAGCACCGGATGCTCCGCCGCCTGCAGCAGCGGCGTGTCCGGGTTGTTGGCAAGGGTGATGGTCAGCGCGCCGCAAGACCGGGCGAGGGTGATGGCGGCCAGCGTGTAGGGGGTGGTACCGCTGGCGGCGATGCCGATGACGATATCGCCGGGTCCAGGCTTCAGCGCGGAGAGTTCCGCCCGGGCGGCCTCCGCATCGTCCTCCGCGCCCTCGCGCGCTTCCTCGAAACTCTCCAGCCCGCCGGCGAGCAGGACCTTGATGCGCGACTGCGGCCAGCTGAACGTCGGATTGAGCTCGACCGCGTCCATCATGGCGATCCGCCCGGAGGTACCGGCGCCGCAATAGATCAGCCGGGCCTCGGGCGCGCGCAGCAGCGGCACACTGGCGCCAATCGCCGCATCGAGCGCCGGCAGCGCCCGGCGCACGGCCTCGGTGGCGGCGGTCTGTCCCTCAAGCAAGGCGTCGAGGACACGGGCCGTGCCCATTTCCTCCAGGGCGCGATAGCGGGCACTGACGGTTTCTGTCCGGGCGGCGTTGAGCATGGCTGTCCTGTCGCACTACTTTCAATAAGACCAAAGTACTACCAAATGAGGTTATAGCAGCCCGGCGGCCGGAAACCCAGCCCTCTTTGCCGGGAATTTTGTCGAGGGCCGCGCAGGGGAAAGATGGTTCGTCCGGCCTTGTCGGCACAGGCCAACTGACGGATACTCGGTGCGTCCGGCGGCGGCCCGCCGGCTGGCAGCGGCGTGGGTGCATGGACAGACTGCAAATCGAAGGTGGTCACAGGTTGGACGGCTCCGTGCAGGTGGCCGGCGCGAAGAACGCTGCCCTGCCGATCCTTGCCGCCAGCCTGCTGAGCGATCGGGATCTTGTGCTGGGCAATCTGCCGGCGGTGACCGATGTCACGGCCATGCTGGAGTTGCTGCGCGAATTCGGCGTCCGGATTGATGGTCCCCGGCAGGGGCGGCTGGTGCTGCACGCCACCGGGATCGTCAACACCGAGGCGACCTGGGACATCGTCCGGCGGATGCGGGCCTCCTTCCTGGTGCTGGCGCCGCTGGTAGCCCGGTTCGGCCATGCGCGGATTTCCCGGCCGGGCGGTTGCAGCATCGGCACGCGCCCGGTCGATCTGCATCTGGAGGCTCTGGCGGCGCTCGGCGCTTCGGTGGAGACCGCCGGCGGGGTGATCGATGTCACCGCGCCGAGGGCCGGCGGCCTGCAAGGTGGGCGGATCAACCTTGCCTTCCCCTCTGTCGGGGCAACCCACACGGCGATGATGGCGGCGACGGCGGCGCGCGGCGAAACCGAGATCGTCAATTGCGCGCGCGAGCCGGAAATCGTCGATGTCGCCACCTGTCTGGCGCGCATGGGTGCGCGCATCGAAGGGGCCGGCACACACCGGATCCGGGTCGAGGGGCTGACCCTCTGGCAGCCTGCCGAGCACATGATCCTGCCGGACCGGATCGAGGCCGGCACTTATCTGATCGCGGCGGCGCTGACCGGTGGCCAGGTCGAGGTGACCGGCGGGCGGCTGGAGCATCTGGGCGGTGTCTGCGAGGTGCTGGACGCGGCCGGCGTGACCGTCTTTCCCAGCGATCGCGGGCTGATCGCCGAGCGGCACGGCCCCTTGCGCTCCGTCGATATGACCACCGGGCCGTTTCCCGCCTTTCCCACCGACCTTCAGGCCCAGTTCATGACGTTGATGACCCAGGCGGAGGGCGTGTCGACCATCCGCGAAACGGTGTTCGAGAACCGGTTCATGCATGTGCCGGAGTTGCAACGGCTCGGGGCGAACATCGAGCATCGCGGCTCGGTCGCGCGGGTGCGCGGCCGCTCCCCGCTTGATGGCGCCAGCGTGATGGCGACTGACCTGCGCGCTTCCATGTGCCTCGTGCTTGCCGGGCTGGTGGCGCGTGGCTGGACGACCGTCAACCGGGTCTACCACATCGACCGGGGCTATGAGGATGTGGAGGGCAAGCTGCGTCGCTGCGGCGCCCGGATCGAGCGTCGGACGGGCGCATGAGCGGAGCTGTATCGGACAGCGGCGCGGCTGCGCTGTTTCTCGGCATCGATGGCGGCGGCACCGGGTGCCGGGCGCGGTTGCAGGCCGCCGATGGCCGCGTGCTTGGCCAGGGGCTGGCCGGACCGGCGGCGACCCGGCTTGGCATCGACACGACCTGGGCGGCGATCGAGACCGCCTGGACCGGGGCGCTGGCCGAGGCCGGGCTGACGCTCGGCGATGCCGGCGGGATCTTTGCAGCCGCCGGAGTTGCCGGCTATTCCCGCGCCGGAATGCCCGAGGCGCTGGCCGCCCGCGCCCATCCATTTGCTTCGCTGACCTTCGAAAGCGACGGCATCATCGCCTGTCTTGGGGCACATAATGGCGGTGATGGCGGCATCGTCATCGTCGGTACGGGCAGTTGCGGTTTCGTGCGGATCGGCGGCGTCGCCAGCAAGGTCGGCGGCTATGGTTTTCCGGTGTCCGATGAGGGGAGCGGCGCCAGTCTCGGCCTGCGTGCCATCCAATTGGCCTTGCGCGCCCATGATGGCCGCGTGCCGTCCAGCGCGCTCCTGGAGGAGGTGCTCCGGCGCTTCGGCCATGATCCGCTGCAGGTGGTTGCCTGGATGGATGGCGCCACCGCGACGGATTACGCGGCGCTGGCCCCGCTGGTGGTGCGCCACGCGGAAGAGGGCGATGCCCATGCGCGGGCGATCATGCAGGACGCGGCGACGGCGATCGAAGGCATCTGCCGCGCGCTGCTGGAGCGCGGTGCCCCGCGTCTGTCGCTGATCGGTGGGCTCGGCAGCGTGATGGAGGCCTGGCTGGCGCCGGACCTGCGCCGGCGCATTCATGCCCCGCTGGGCGATGCGCTGGACGGCGCGGCGCTGCTCGCCGGCCGCCCGCCCCGGACCGACCTTTAAGGGCGGATCAGGCCGGGCCGGCCGCGCCGGGAAAGTGGCAGGCGCACAGCCGTTCCGGCTGTGTGCCGCCGGTCTGTACGGCCAGCGCCGGTGGCGTGGTGCGGCATTGGTCGCGCACGGCGAAGCAGCGTGGATGAAACGGGCAGCCCTCCGGCCGGTTCGCCGGGTCGGGCACATCGCCCTTGAGGACGATCCGCCCCAGATGCCGCGGCCGCGCCTTGCCCGGAACCGACGGGATCGCCGACAGCAGCGCCCGGGTGTAGGGGTGCAGCGGCGCATCGAACAGCGCTCCGGCGCCGGCGTATTCGACGAAGGCGCCGAAATACATCACCGCGATCCGGTCGCTGACATGGCGCACCACCGACAGGTCGTGGCTGATGAAAATCATCGACAGCCCGAATTCGCGCCGGAGTTCGAGCAAGAGATTGAGGATCTGCGACTGGATCGAAACGTCCAGCGCCGATACCGCCTCATCGGCGACGATCACCTTGGGCGACAGCGCCAGTGCCCGGGCGATGGCGATGCGCTGCCGCTGTCCGCCGGAAAATTCATGCGGCAGCCGCCGGGCCGCCGCTTGCGGCAGGCCGACGAGATCCAGCAACTGCCGCACCCGCGCCGCCCGGTCCGGGCGGCCATGCACGATGAGCGGCTCGCCGATGATCGTCTCCACGCTGTGGCGCGGGTTGAGGGCGCCGAACGGGTCCTGGAACACCATCTGGATATCGGCGCGGGCGGCCTTCAGCTTGCCGCCGCGTGCCCGCGACAGGTCGAGATCGCCAAGCCGGATGCTGCCGCTGGTCGGTGTTTCCAGCCGCATCACCGTGCGCCCGAGGGTGCTCTTTCCGCAGCCGGATTCGCCGACGATGCCGAGGATCTCCCCCGGCATCAGATCGAAGGACACATCGTTCAGCGCGCGCACTGGCTGGCCGTCGCGGTCGCGGTAGTGTTTCACCAGGTTCCGCACCGAAAGAAGGGCGCTCATGAGGCGGGGTTCCAGCAAAAGACGTGATGATCGGCGCGGTTGATCGCCGGCGGCAGATCTGTCCCGCAGCGGTCAAGCGCGGCGGAACAGCGCCCGGTGAAGGCGCAGCCGGAGGGGCGCTCACCGGGTGGCGGTACCGAGCCGGGAATGGCCGGCAGGTCCTGTCCCGGCGGGTTCGCGCCCGGGATGGTGTCGAGCAGGGCGCGGGTGTAGCGGTGCATCGGCGCGCCGAACAGGGCGTTGATCTTGCCGCTCTCGATAATCCGCCCGGCATACATGACCACCGCCCGGTCGCAGATATCGGCGACCACGCCAAGGTCGTGGGTGACGAGGATGCAGCCCATGCCAAGCCGCTCCTGCATCTCCTTGATCAGTTCCAGGATCTGCGCCTGAACCGTCACATCCAGCGCGGTGGTCGGCTCGTCGGCGATCAGCAGGTCGGGTTCGCAGGCAAGTGCCATGGCGATCATCACCCGCTGGCGCTGGCCGCCGGAGAGCTGGAATGGGTAGCGGCCCTGCTGCGCACTGGTGCCGGGCAGGCCGACCATGTCGAGCAGCCGCGCCGTCTCCCGGGCGCAGGCCGCGCCGTCAAGCCGTCGGTGAAGGGCCAGAACCTCGCCGATCTGGTCGCCGATGGTCATGATCGGGTTGAGCGAGGTCATCGGCTCCTGAAAGATCATGGCGATCCGGTTGCCGCGCAGCCCGTTCATGGCCGGCTCATCCAGCGTGGTCAGGTCGGTGCCGCGAAACAGGATCCGCCCCGCGCTCACCTGAACGGCGGGATGCGGCAGCAGGCCGAGGATCGACAGGGCCGTGACCGTCTTGCCGCAGCCGGATTCGCCGACGAGACCCACCATCTCGCCCCTCTCGACCGTCAGGTTGAAACCTTCGACCAGAGGGCCGGCCACAGCCTTCAGGCCGAGGTCGCGAATGTCCAGCAGGGGCGCGTCACTCATGCGCGGATCGCTTGAAAGTCATGGACGGATGCACGCCGGTTGTGGCCATATCGGCGGAGCGGCACGGGTTGCGCGCCCGCCTCGGATGACCCTCGTGGTTGTCGCTTGAAATTGGTATTCATGTGGACTAGCCTAGCAAACATTGAACAGGCTCGGCAATACAGGAATGACAGGGGCCGGGTTTCCTTGGGGGGAGTGAAGAGCGATGAGCCGTTTTCGCAAGTTTGTCCTGGCGCAGGGTGTTGCCGCGTCCGCGCTTCTGGGTGCTTTTTCGGTTCAGGCGGCGCCGCTTGAACTGGCCGTCGCCAGTTCGCCCTCTGGTCTCGATCCGCATATCGTCACCGCCTTTTCCTCGTTTCAGGTCATTGACGGCACCGTCTATGAAGGCTTGACCGCGCTCGACGAGAACCTGGCCATCGTCCCCGGCCTTGCCGCCGCCTGGGAGATCTCCGAGGACAAGAAGACCTACACCTTTTCCTTGCGCGAGGGCGTGACTTTCCATTCCGGCGGCGTGATGACGTCGAAGGACGTGGCCGCCTCGCTGCAGCGGGTGATGGATGAAAAGACCGGCTCGCCGCTGGCCAGCCGCCTGGCGGCGGTGGAGAGCGTTGAGACGCCGGATCCCTCGACGGTGGTCATCCGCCTCAAGGCGCCGTCCGCACCGCTGCTCTCCTCGCTCACCTCCATCGCCATCGTGCCGGCGAAATACCTCGGCGATACCGAGAGCCTGCAGCGCCAGCCCGATGGCACCGGCGCCTTCCGCTTCGTCGACTGGCAGCCGAATGTGGCGATCCGCCTGACCGCCCATGAGGGCTACTGGCAGACCGGCCTGCCGAAGCTGGAGGGCGTGACCTACAACATCGTGCCGGAGGCGGCGACGCGGCAGGTCGGCCTGACCAGCGGCCAGTACCAGATGCTGCCGAACATCGACGCGGTGACGGCGCTGCAGGTGAAGGCTCAGCCGGGCATCAAGCTGGCGGAGACCCTGGAGCTGGCCTATTCGCTGGTCGGGCTCAACGTCACCCGGGCGCCGCTCGACAACCCGAAGGTGCGCGAGGCGATCAACTACGCCATCAACCGCAGCGATCTCGTCCAGGCGGCGCTGTTCGGTGCCGGCGTGCCCGGCGGTCCGTTGTCGCCGGCGCTGGAGCAGTTCGCCACCCCGACCAGCGACTTTGCCTGCTTCACCCCCAGCGTGGACAAGGCCAAGGCGCTGATGGAGGAAGCCGGGGTCGATACCCCGGTGGAGCTGAAGCTGCTGGTGCTGCCGCGCGACGACACCAAGGCGCTGGCCCAGGTGATCCAGCAGCAGTTGGCGGCAATTGGTATTGCCGTCACCCTCGACATTCCGGAAATCGGCAAATTCGTCCAGGATTGGCGCAATTCGGACTTCGACATGTTCGTTTCGCTCAATTCGGGCACGATCGAGCCGGACGATTATTTCTACCGCACCTTCCGCAGTGGCGGTTCGACCAATGTGTTCAAATACGCCAACGCCGAGCTCGATGCGCTGCTCGATCAGGGACGCGAGGAGACCGACCCGGCCGGCCGCCGCGAGATCTACGGCAAGGTGCAGGGCATGCTGGCCTGCGACGGGCCGGCGGTGTTCCTGACCTACGGCCAGCTTTACACGGCCATGCGCGACGGGGTCGATGGCTTCACCATCTATCCGAACCGCTCGCTTGGCGCGCTGAAATCCGTGACACTCGGAAAGTAAGCCGGCTTATGATGGAAGCCTGCCGCCCAATGCAGGGCGCTGCGGCGCCGACCGGGGAGACGACCTCCGCCGCCGCAATCGCGGCGGTGGAGCTCCGAGAGACGATGATCGTGGGAGTGTCCCGGCCATGTTGAGGCTGTTGCGCGGGCGACTGGTCGATCTCGGCGTGGTGCTGGCCGGGGTGTCGGTTCTGGCCTTCGCCTTCATTCGTCTGATCCCCGGCGATGCGGTGGCGATCATGCTCGGCGCCAATGCGGAGGTGACGCCCGAGCGGATCGCCGCGATGCGCACCCGGCTGGGGCTCGATCTGCCCATCCACGAGCAGTATGTCACTTGGCTGTCCGGCGTGCTGCGCGGTGATTTCGGCGTGTCGATCTGGACCGGGAAGCCGGTGATCGATGAGATTGCCGCGCATATCTGGCCGACCCTGCAACTCACTGTTCTGGCGCTGGCCGCCGCCGTGGTGCTGGCCGTGCCCCTGGGCATACTGATGGCGCGGCTGCGCGGCCGGCGCGGCGAGGCGATCGTGCAGGCCGGATCCGTGGTCGGGCTGACCGTTCCCCCGTTCTGGCTCGGCATCCTGATGATCCTGGCGCTGGCGACCTTCGCGCCGAGCCTGCAGCTTCTCGGTTATGTGCCCTTCAGCGAGGACCCGCTGGGCAATGTCAGCCGCCTGCTCCTGCCGGCGGTGGCCCTCAGCCTGCCGATCACCGCCAATCTCGCCCGGCTGTTGCGCTCCACCCTGCTGGAGGCGATGCAGCAGGATTACATCCGCACCGCCCGCGCCAAGGGGGTGCCGGCGCGGGCCGTGCTCTACCGCCATGCCCTGCGCAACGCGCTGATCCCGTTCGTGACCAGTGTCGGCATCATGGCCGGGTATCTCCTCAGCGGGGCCATCGTCATCGAGCAGGTGTTCGCCATTCCCGGTCTTGGCCGGCTGTTGCTCGGGGCCATTGCCGAGCGCAACTATCCGCTGTTGCAGGCGACCATCCTGCTGGTGACCACCGCCTTCGTGCTGGTGAACTTTCTGGTCGACCTGCTCTATGCCCTGATCGATCCGAGGATTTCCTGATGAGCGGCGGCGAAATCGCAGTGCCGCCGCGCGGCGGCAGGATCCGGGCGGGGCTCTTGCGTCGCAGGTCCGGGCTCTTTGTCGTCGCGCTGGCGCTGATCGTCCTGCAGGCGTTTCTGGCGGTGGCGGCGCCGCTGGTGGCACCCTACGATCCGCTGTTTCAGGATATCCTGCATCGCATGAGCGGCCCGAGCGCCGCCCATTGGTTCGGCACCGACCAGTTCGGCCGCGATGTGCTGTCGCGGGTGATCTACGGTCTGCGGGCGTCCCTGGCGATTTCCTTCGCCGCCGTCTTCACCGCGCTGGTTTTCGGCGGCATCCTTGGCCTGCTGGCGGCCTTTTATCGCGGCTGGATCGAGCGGATCATCATGCGCGGCATGGATGTGCTGTTTGCCTTTCCGGTGATGCTTCTGGCCATCGGCGTGATCGCGGTGCTGGGGCCGGGTGGCTTTCCCACCGCCGCCGCGATTGCCGTCGTCTACACGCCGATCTTCGCGCGGCTGTTGCGCGGGCCGGCGCTGATCATCGCCGAGAGCGATTATGTGATGAGCGCGAAATCCATCGGCGCCTCGGATATCCGGATCATCTTCATCCATATTTTGCCCAATCTGGCGAGCGTCATTCTGGTGCAGCTCAGCCTGCTCCTGTCCTCGGCGATCCTGGTCGAGGCCTCGCTGTCGTTTCTCGGGCTGGGCACCCAGCCGCCGACGCCCTCGCTCGGCATGATGCTGTCGGAAGGGCGCAATTTCCTGTTTCTGGCGCCCTGGGCGGCGCTGTTTTCCGGGCTTGCCATTCTGGTGGTCGCCTTCGCGCTCAACCTGTTTGGCGATGCCCTGCGGGACGATCTCGACCCGCGCCTGCGCAAGGCCAGCTGAGGCGCTCCACACGGCACCGGGGCGAAAGGCGGCAGGCAGGCGCTACGCGAAGATCTGGCCCATCAACCGGGAGGAGCCATCGTGTCACAGGATCTGGAAATCACCGTCAATCGCCGCCGCTTCGATGCCTCGGATGGCGTGCGCGCGCGCATGTCCGCCGCCGAGATCGCCGCACTGGTCGGCGTGCCGGCACGCAATGCGGTGGTGGAGCGGGAGACGGCGCGCGAGCGCTATGCCGCCGTGCCCTGTTCTGGCGACATCGAGGTCCAGGCCGGTATGCATTTCCTCGTTACTCGCGAATTCGTGATGGGCGGATGAGCATGCCGCACTCAGGCAAGGGAGCCCCCGCGCGGCTGCTGCTGCGCATCGGGCGGCAGGAGCTTGATCGTCTCGACGAGCTGGCATCGGCGGCCACCGTCACCGCGCCGCTGGATCTGACCCTGGGCTGGTGCCGGAGCGATACCGTCATCGTTTTCACTCTGGCGCGGATCGGCGGGCCGGACGCCGGGGATCCGCCGGGCTTGATCGCGGGCCATCTGCGGCTGGCCGCCGCCGGTGAGGCGCCGGTCTTTTCCCCGGCCGAGCAGCAGGAGGAGGATGCGCGGGCGGCAGGCTGCCCGGTCTTCGTCAGCGTGACGGCGGGTCGCGGCAAGGACGCCCCGCGCCGGATCGCCGCCCGGGTCTGGCTGGCCGGGAAATGGCACGATCTTGCCGCCATCGCACTGGAGGGCGAGCCGGATGCGGAGCTTTTTGTCGGTGGCGCGGCGCCGGGGCTGGCAGCGCCGCCGCCGGACCGGGTGGCGCGGTTTACCAGCGCCTTCGGCATCGAGGCCTATCAGCGTCTGCGCCGGTCGACGGTGGCGGTGATCGGCGCTGGCGGCACCGGCTCGATTGCCATTCCGACCCTCGCCCGGGCCGGCGTCGGCCGGTTGATCATTGTCGATTCCGATCATGTCAGCCCGTCCAATCTGGAGCGGATGCACGCCAGTTTTCCCGAGCATGTGGCGGCGCGGACCCTGAAGGCGGAGCTTGCCTGCGATCATGTGGCGCGGATCGATCCGGAGATCGCGGTGGAGGCCTGGGTCGGTCGGTTGCCGCAGCGGGCCATTGTCGAGGCGGTGGCGACCGCCGATGTGGTGCTCGGCTGCACCGACCAGCAAAGCAGCCGGCTGGCGCTGGCCGATGTGGCACGGCGCTACCTGGTGCCGGCGATCGATTGCGGCGGCTTGATCGAGGGGGCCAATGGCCGGGTCACCGGCCAGATCGTGCAGCTTGTCCGGTTCAGGCCTGGCGACCCCTGTCCCCATTGCCGCAAGATGATCGACCCGCTGCGGGTGCGTCAGGAGTTGATGTCGGAGGCGGAACGGACGGCCTTGCGGGCGACGGCGGGCTCGGCGCCGCCGCCGGAAGCGGCGGACATCCCGCAGATCGATACGGTCGGCTACATCACCACCGTCAGCGGCACGCTGGCCGCCGGCTATGCGATCGGTTGGCTGACGGGCCGGTTCGATCCGCCCTTCGAACGCATGCAGATGAACCTGATCGCCGAATGCCTCGACGTGACCAACCGGCGGCAGGCGCATGACCCGGCGTGCCAATGCCGGGCGCTGCGCGGGATGGCCGATCAGGGCGCGGAAGCGGCGCCGTTCACGCCGCCGGATCACTGGCCGCCGGCGCGGCGGCTGGAGACATGACCGCCGGCGCGGCGGCTGGAGGGGGGGAGTGCCGCGCCTGCCATCACCTGTTGCACGAGGCGCAAGGATCTGTGCTGCGCGCCGTTGCGGATGTGACTGTCCTCAGGTCCCGGCTCGACCTCCAGCACCAGCCGGGTGACGGCAGGAAGGGGCGCATCGGCCGTGTCGGCGGCCAGCCGGTCGGGCAGCTCCGCCCAGGGCAGATTGCCGGTGCCAAGCTCCAGTCCTTCGGAAACTAGCGCCGAAAGCGGGATGTCGGGACCGGTCGCACCGGCCGGATCGACCATCAGGCTGTCGCTGAGATGCAGGTAGGGCATGCGCGCATCGACAAAATCGAACGGATGCAGCCGGTCGGCGCGGTCGAGATCCGCATCGGTGATGGCGCTGAAGCGGGCGTCCCCTTGGGTTTCCCGGTAGAACCGGCGGCGCCAGTTGAACAGGTTGGCCGACAGCGTCGCATGGGCCACATCGACGAAGGCTTCCACATTCGAAAGCCCGGCGCCGGTGGTGAAGGCGCGGAATTCGGCGATTTCCCAGGGGAAGAAGTGATCGAGCGGCCCGGCGACGAAGCTGGTGCCATCGCGCGGCAGCAGCGAATAGTGGCCGACGTTCTCCACCAGCAGCATCAGCTCCGGCGCGCCAAGTGCCAGCGAGCGAATGACATCATTGAAGGCCATGGTCGCCTCGTCGCGCTGCGCCCGGGCCGGGCACTGGCCATGGACCAGTCCCCAGTAGCGGTGCAGGACGACCCGCCCGGCCCCGGCCTCGGCGGCAAAGCCAAGGGCGTCGGCAACCTGGTCCGCGTCGAAATCGGCCCGGGTGACGAGATCGATCTTCTGCAGCGGCACATGCACGGTCAGATCGAGCGGACCATGGGCGTCCCTGAGGCGGGCGAGATTATCGAGGCAGGTTTGTCGCCCGTCCGATGCCGTCAGGTCGCGGTCGCCGAAGGTGTGCAGTTCGAGGGTGATGGGAAGACCAATTGAAGCCAAAAACGCGGCGCGGTCATACAGTTGACCGCTGTCGAGCGCTGCGGCCTTCAAGGCGAAAAGATACTTCCGGCCACCTGTCATTGCAGACTGGTCCCTCCGCTTGGCGGGTGTTCACGCATCCTGCGCAAGCTTTGAAGCGCTGTCAAATATCGATTTTCTTAAAATAGTTCTTTCTTGTCATGTGGATGTGGCGGGGTGTCGCGAAGGCGATCTGGTCGCGCGCCTCAAAAGCGGCCAGCTTTCCAGCATTCCAGAGCTCCTGACGGCAAACGGACCTCTTATCTCATACACGGGATGAGGGGAGAAAATTCGCGAACATTCACCGGTTGTACGACTGGAATTTTTGGTGTTAGGATACCTTTGTATTACCAATATAAATCTATGGTTTCGAAGCTGCGGTTTGATGCCATGGGAGGGTGCTGTGCAGGGTGGTGCGACGGCGATCATGGACGAAACGGGCGGGGGCGGCATGCCGTCCGGGCTTGGGTCCCTGGAGCGCGCGGCCCGGCAGATGCTGCCCGATCTTGCGGCCCGCGCCGAAGCGGGGAGTGACGCCCAGCGGCTTTCCCCTGAAACCGTCGCGACCTTTCGTCAGGCCGGCTTCTTTCGCCTGTTGCAACCGGCGGCGCTTGGCGGCCATGAGGCCTCGCCCCGGCTATTGTTCCGGTTGCAGGCGCTGCTGGCGGAGGCGGATATGTCGGCGAGTTGGGTGCTCGCCAACATGGGCATTCTGGCGTTTCATCTGGCCTTGTTCGATCCGCGCGCGCAGGAGGATGTCTGGGGCGCCGACCCAGGCGCGATCCTTGCCTCCAGCAACATGCCCGGCGGACGGGCGGAGCCTGTGCCGGGCGGCTATCGTCTCTCCGGGTTCTGGCGGTTTTCCAGCGGTGTCGATCACGCCGACTGGCTGATCCTCGGCGGGCTGTGCCAGGCCGGGAGCGAGCTTGAGGACGGGGGGCTCGAGCCGCGCGCGTTTCTGGTACCGCGCGACGCGGTGGAGATTGTCCGCGACTGGGACGTCACCGGCCTGCGCGGCACCGGCAGCCATGCGCTGCGGATTGGCGAGGCGTTCGTGCCGGCCCATCGCACCCATCGCCATGCGGACCGGTTCGCTGGCACCAGTCCGGGACTGACGGTCAATCGGAGCGCGCTCTACCGCCTGCCGCTGCCGCAGCTTCAGTTTCGCGCCGTGTCCACCTCCTCCATCGGCGGGCTCAAGGGGATGCTGGCGACCTTCCTTGCGCAGAACGCGGACCGCACCTCGATGATGGCGCAGAAGATCGCCGAGGATCCGCATGTGCGCGGTCTGTGCGCCGAGACTGCGGCAACGGCGAGCGAGATGCTGGCGGCGATGGAACAGAGCTTTGCCGCCATGGAAGAAGCGGTTGCCGCCGGCGGCGAGCCGCCGCTGGAGGAGCGGCGGATCTATCGGCTGTCCGCCACCAGGGTGCCGGAGCGCTGTCTGGCGCTGGCCTCAGGGCTTTATCGCGCGGCCGGGGCGGCGGCGCTCTATCGCGGCTCGCCCATCGGCCGGATGTACCAGGACCTGCTCGCCGCCCGGCAACATGCGGCGAACCAGTTCGAATTGCACGGCCGGGCACTGGGCGCCGCCCTGTTCGGCCAGCCCGGGGAGGATGTGCTGCTATGACCGGTTCGCTGATCGCAGAGGTCGAGAGGGAGCGTCCGCCGCTCGTCGCCGCGCCGCCGCTGCCGTTTGCCGTGGCCTTCGATCCGCGCGACGAAGAGCTGGTGCTGGGGAAATGGCGGTCGATCCTGCGGTCGCAGCGCTGGAGCGATGGCGATCACACCCGCGAATTCGAGGCGCTCTGGTCGGAAATGACCGGGCTTGAGGCGGTGGCCTTCAACAACTGGGCCGGCGGCGCGCTGGCGGTGCTCGACTACATCGGCGTGGCGGGAGAGCGAGTTCTGTCGCCCTCCAACACCTTTCTGGCCACGCCTCGCTCGGCGATGCAATCGGGCGCCGAGGTGATCTTCTACGATTGCAATCGCGCCGACCTTTGCGGTGCCTTCGACGATTTCGTCGCCAAGGCGGAACGGCACCGGCCGAAGGCCGCGTGGATCGTCCACGTCGGCGGTCACATCGCCTTCGACGTGGAGCGGATCGCCGCCTATTGCCGGGAGACCGGTATCCGCCTGATCGAGGATTGCGCCCATGCCCATGGTGCGCATTGGAACGGGCGCCGCGCCGGCGCTTTCGGCGAGGCCGGCGTCTACTCCTTTTATCCGACCAAGACGATCTCTACCGGCGAGGGCGGCATGGTGGTGACCCGCGATCCGGAGATGGCCCGGCACCTGCGCTCCTTTCGCGACTATGGGCGCGGCTCCGGCTACCGCATCGCCAGCATGAACCACCGGATCGATGAGTTCACCGCCGCGCTCGGGGTGGTGCAGACCCGCCGGCTGGCGGACATCGTCGCCTGGAAGAACCGCTACGCCCGCGATGTTCTCGATCCGCAGCATCCCAACCGGGTGCGGCTGCCCGAAGGCATGATCAGCGGCTTGTACAAATACATCGTCTTCGACCCGATCGAGCGCTCGACCGGCAAGGTCTACGAGCAGCCGTGTCATCGCCTTCTGAAGGCGGATTGCGACCTGCCCAACACCGACTGGGTGGCGAAGAACCACTGGTGCGTGCCGCTCTACTATCCGGCGGAAGGGGCGGGGAGGGCTGGCGATACACGAAAATAAGCCGGCAAACAGCGCCATTGGGAGATGGCGCGCGGGACACCCGCGCCGGGGAATGAAGACGAACGAACGACACTGAAGAAGACCGGGAGGCCCGGTGCCGGCGGATCGCCGGCCCGGGAAGGTGGTCCAGACAGCGAGGATTGTTCATCATGAGCGTCGCACCGACACTTGACCTCAGCGCGCGGGTCACGGCGTCCCCGGTATGGCTGTGGCTCGATCCGACATCCCGTTGCAATCTGGCGTGCCGGCTTTGCTACACCAAGCAGAGCCACGGCCGGGAGGACATGGCGCCGGAGGATCTGCGCCGCATGCTGATCGACCTGCGCGACAACCCCTCCGTGGCGGTCCAGAGCATCCACCTCAACTGGCGCGGCGAGCCCTTGATGAACCCGCGCTTCGCCGAGCTGCTGGCGACGGTCGCCGAGGTGATGCCCGAGGTGAAGCTGCAGTGGCACACCAACGGCACCATGCTGACGCAAAAGCGGGTGCGCGAGATCCTGTCGGTGCGTTTCCCGCACAAGATCTTCGTCTCGCTCGATGGCGGCAACCGCCTGTCCCATGACCTCAACCGGGGTGAGGGCAATTTCGACAAGACCTTGCGCGGGCTGGAAACCCTGCTCGACCATGCGGCCGGGCGCGAGGACCTGACCATTGGCGTTTACCAGATCGACCTTGGCGAGCCGCTGACGGAGTATGACCCGCGGTTCCTGCAGCTTTTGCGGCGGGTCGATCAGCATGTGAAGGTCAAGCCCCTGCTGCCGGGCGGGGCGGAACAGGCGATCGGCCGTCCGGAGGTGCTGGAGAGCGAAGAGACCCTCGACCGGATGCTGTCGGAGGAGGTCCTGCCGCATCTGCCGGTGCCCGAGCGCCCCTGCTTCTGGGCCGGGCATGTGTTCTGCGTCAATCCCAATGGCGACGTGGCGGTCTGCGTCATCAGCCACGGGCGTCAGGGCATTGTCGGCAATCTGCTGACGGATGGCGCCGACCGGGTGCTGGCCGGTGCGCTCGCCTTTCGCTGCGGTCTGGCCGACCACGGACGCAGCGCGGTCGGCCATTGCAGCTCGTGCCGCAAACCGGCGGGCCGGATCCTGCCGCAACATCTTTCCCAGGAACAAAGCGCCATTGCCTGAGCAATGGCCGAATGACACGTGACGAGGAGACACCAGATGACACCTGTTTGGGCAATTGGCCTGATGACCGGAACCGTCCTCGACGGGATGATCGACGTGGCCATGATCAAGACCGACGGCGAGACGGTGGAAACCTTCGGCCCCTGGGATCTCGCCCCCTATCCGGTGGATCTGCGCGGGCTGTTGGGCCGCACCGTCGATGCGGCGCTGGAGTGGCGGTTCGAGGGGGCGGATCCGGCGATCTTCCGCGAGGCCGAACTGGCCCTGACCGAGGCCCAGTCGGAGGCGGTCAACCGGTTCCTCAAGGCCAATGACTTCCGGCCGCAGGATGTGGAGGCGGTCGGCTTCCACGGCCAGACGGTGCTGCATATCGCGCCGGAGAACGGCGCACGCGGCTATACGCGCCAGCTCGGCGATGGCGCCCGCATGGCACAGATGGTCGGCACCAATGTGGTCTATGATTTCCGCAGCGCCGACATGGACGCGGGCGGCCATGGCGCGCCGCTCTCGGCGATCTATCACCAGGCGCTGTTGCGCAAGATCGGCGCGGGAGCCGAGACGGCGATCCTCAATCTTGGCGGCGTCGCCAACCTGACCTGGTGCGATGGCGAGGAGATGATTGCCTTCGATACCGGTCCGGCCAATGGTCCGATCAACGACTGGATCGGCCGCCATGGCAAGGGAGAGATGGATGTGGATGGCGCCATTGCCGCATCGGGAACCGTGGATGAGGCGCGGCTTGCCGAGCTTCTGACCCATCCGTTCCTGACGGCGGACTTCCCGAAGTCGCTCGACCGCTACGATTTCCCCGCCTCGATGGCCGATGGGCTCGATCTGGCCGATGGCGCGGCGACGCTGACCGCCTTCACCGCCGGCACGGTCGGCAAGGCGCTGGACATGCTGCCGCGCCGTCCGGACAGGATCATCGTCTGCGGCGGCGGCCGCAAGAACCCGGTGATCATGCGCGAGCTGGCCCGGCGTACCGGCGCCGAACCAGTGCCGGCGGAGGCGGTGGGCCTGCGCGGCGATGCGATCGAGGCGGAGTGTTTCGCCTATCTCGCCGTCCGCTCGATGCGCGGTCTGCCGATCAGCTACCCGCTGACCACCGGCGTTGCCACGCCCATCACCGGCGGGGTGCTGGCGCCAGCGCGCAAGGCCGCCTGATACCGTGCCCCCGGGTGCCCTCGCGAATGGGCGGCATCCGGGGGCGAACCTCTTGGTCGGAGACCAGGGATGCCGCATGCAAAGAGGGACCCGCAGAACCAGACGGGAGCGCAGGCGCCGCCGCCGCCGGTCGACGCGGTGCTGGCGGAGCTGCGCGGCGCGCTCGCCGCCGAGGGTGACTGGGGCGAAGCGGTCCGGGCGCTGCTCGACCTGGAGGCGGGGCTTGTCGCCTTGCCGCCGGAGCGCTGCTGCGACGAGACCCGGTTTCACGGCTGCCAGTCCCAGGTCTGGCTGGAGCTGGCGCGCGATCCGGCGGATGGCCGCATCAGCGTGCGGGCGATGTCCGATGCCCGGATGATGCGCGGTCTGCTGGCGGTCGCCACCCGCCTCTATCATCGGCGAACCCCTGCCGAGATCGTCGCGCTGCCGCCCTCCCGCCTTGAGGAACTGGGGATCGGCGGTTTTCTGGCGCCGAGCCGGGCCAATGGTTTCCGGCGCATTCTGGAGCATATCCGGCACTTCGCCGAGGCGTGCGAACGACAGGAGGCAAACGGATGAGCGCAGCGCTGACGGCCGAAGAAGAGGTGCACTACCAGAGGCAGATGGTGATGCCGGACTGGGGCCGGACCGGGCAGGAACGGCTCAAGGCCGCGCGGGTGCTGGTGGTCGGGGCCGGCGGTCTCGGGTCCCCGGTGCTGCAGTATCTCGGCGCCGCCGGCGTCGGCACCATCGGCATCGCCGATTATGATTTCGTCGAGGTCTCGAACCTGCACCGTCAAGTGATCCACCGGCTTGCCGATCTCGACAGCCCGAAGACCGCGAGCGCGGCGGCGGCCCTGCGCGCCGCCAACCCGCATATCGAGGTGGTTGAGCATTTTTCGCCGGTGAACGAAGAAAACGCCGCCGGCCTCATCGCCGGCTACGACCTTGTCGCCGATTGCACCGACAATTTCGCCACCCGCGATGCCCTGCACGCGGCCTGTCTGGCACAGCGCAAGGTGCTCGTCAGCGGTGCGGCGCAGATCGCCGACGGTACGGTCACCACCTTCGCCGCCTTCCGTCCGGGCGATGGCAACCCATGCTTTCGCTGCCTCTATCCGGATGTCCTGACGCCGGCCCTGACCCCGCCCTGCTCCGAAATCGGCGTGGCCGGCCCCGTGCTCGCGGTCATCGGCGGGCTGCAGGCGATGGAGGTTCTGAAGGAGATCATTGGCGGCGCCGGCAGTCTCTCCGGCACCATTCTCGTCTATGACGGCTGGCAGGCGGACCTGCGCCGCATGCGCCTCGATCGCCGGCCGGGCTGTCCCCATTGCGCCGGGGCGGCAGGGGGTGCCGGCACGGCGGAGACAGCCTATCCGCCGGTCACCGGCGGGTAGATCTCGATCTCATCGGCAGAGGAAATCCCATGGGAGGGTTCCACATAGCGCCGGTCGACGACATAGCGAAGGGCCTGGGGCATCCGGAAAAGCTCCGCCGCGTCCTGGTGTCTCTCCGCCAACAGCCCGGTCAGCCCCTCGATGGTGGTGACCGTCTCGGGCAGGGTGATCGTCTCCTCCTCGCAGCCGGTCCTGGTCTTCAGCCAGGAATAGAAACGGATCTTCATGACAGTTTCTCCTTCTCGCTCCGGTTGAGAATTAATGTATAATAAGAGTAATTCAAAGGTCAAGGATGGTGAAATGAAGTCTTTGAAAGGAATAAGGGTTCTTGATCTTTCGCGATATATTGCGGGACCCTTTTGTGGGCAGGTTCTCGGCGACCTCGGTGCGGATGTCGTCAAGATCGAGCGGGTTCAAGGTGGAGAAGAAGGGCGGCGCATCGGCGAAATGCTCAAGGGCGAAAGCCTGTTCTTCATGGGCGCCAACCGCAACAAGCGCAGCCTGACACTTGATTTCCGCGATCCCGATGCGCAGGCGCTGCTGCGCCGGCTGATCGGGGAGGCGGATATCGTCATCGAGAATTTCCGGCCCGGAACCATGGAAAAGATGGGGTGCGGCTACGCGGAGCTTGCCGCCATCAATCCAGGCCTGATCCTGGTCCGCGTCTCCGGCTTCGGTCAGGAGGGGCCGATGGCCTCCCATCCCTGTTTCGACGGGGCGGCCCAGGCCCATAGCGGGCTGATGACCCTGACCGGGCCGGCGGACGGGCCGCCGACCATGGCCGGCGTGTTCGTCGCCGACTATTCCACCGCGCTCTATGGGGCGATCGGCGCGCTTGCCGCGCTTCAGGCGCGGGCGACCACCGGGCGCGGCCAGGTGGTCGAGGCCACCTTGATGGACAGCGCCATGTCGATGCTGACCACCGCCATTGCCGAGCGGCAGCTTCTCGGCCGCGAGCAGACCCGGCTGGGCAATCGGGATCGTTACCTCGCGCCCTCCCACTGCTTCCGCAGCCGCGATGACAAATGGATCTACATCGTTGCCGGCAACGACTATCATTTCATCCGCTTCATCGAGGCGATGGGCCGGCCGGAGCTGGCGGAAGATCCGAGGTTTTCCTCCTTTGTTGCCCGCAACCAGCATGTGCCGGAACTGGAGGCGCTGATCGACGACTGGGGCGCCCGGACCGATGCGGAAGAGATCCTTGCCACCTTGCATGCGGCGGGGGTGCCGTGCGAGCCGGTGGCGGCCATCGCCGATGTGATCGACAATCCGCAGGTGCGCCATCGCCGGCAGATCGTGGAGGTCGACCACCCGGAAGGCGGCGAGGTGCCGGTGCCGGCCCCGGCCATGCGCCTTTCCGATACGCCGGCGGATGTGTTTCGCGGGCCGCCGGCGCTGGGTGCGCATACCGGCGAGGTCCTGCGCGAATGGCTGGGCATGGCCGATGAGGAGATCGACCGGCTCTCCGCCGCCGGCCGGATCTGAGCCCGGGCGTCCCTCGGCAGCCCTTCAGGTGTCGGCGTTGGCGATGTCCTGCCGCTCTCCACCGGTCCAGACCGTCCGGACGGCAAGCTCGGGCGAGAGTGCGACCACATCCGCGTCATACCCGGCGGCAAGTCGTCCCTTGCGGGCGCCGACGCCCACCGCTTCGGCCGGGTAAAGGCTCGCCATCCTCAGCGCCTCATCGAGCGGGATGCCGACCTCCCGGTGCAGCAGGCGGATGGAGGAAATCATGTCGATATCCGCCCCGGCCAGGGTGCCGTCGTCAAGGGTGAGGCGGCCGCCGGAGCGGTAGATGGTCCGCCCGTTCAGGGTGAACTGGGTCATGTCGGTGCCAAGTGGCGCCATGGCATCGGTGACGAGGAAGATCCGCCCCGGCCCGGCCTTGGCCCTGAGGGCAATGGCCATTGCCGCCGGGGCGACATGGAAGCCATCGGCGATCAGCCCGGCCGACAGGGTGCCGGTATCGAGCGCGGCACCGACGAGGCCCGGCTCCCGGTGGGCGAGCGGGCTCATGGCATTGAAGAGGTGCGTGACGAGCCGGGCGCCGGCCGCCGCATAGGCCCGGGCGGTGGCGCAGTCGGTGTTGCTGTGGCCAAGGCTCACCACCGCGCCCGCCTCGGCAAGCGCGGTCACTTGCGCCGGGCTGGCGTTTTCCGGGGCAAGGGTGACGATCAGCACCGGCAGAGCACGGGCGGCGGCGGTCAGCCGATCAAGATCCGTGTCTTCCATCGGCCGGATCAGCGCCGCGTCATGAGCGCCCTTGCGCGCCGGCGCCAGATGGGGCCCTTCCAGATGAAGGCCGAGAAACCCGGGAATGTTCGCGCGTGCGGCCTCTTCGGCGGCGTCGATCGCCGCTTGAGTGGTCTCGGCGGTATCGGTGATCAGCGTCGGCATCAAGGCGGTGGTGCCGAACGGGCGATGGGCGGCGCAGATGGTGGCGATGGTCTCGGCGGTCGGCGCGTCGTTGAGCAGCAGGCCGCCGCCGCCATTGACCTGAAGGTCGACAAAGCCGGGCACCAGCCACTGACCGTCGGCCCGCTCGATCCGGCACCCTTCGGGCAAATCCCCGGGCGCTGCGAGACCGGCGATCCGGTCGCCGTCGATCAGAAGGGCGGTGTTGTCATGCCAGTTCGCGCCGTCAAACAGGCGGGCACAGGTGATGGCGGTAACGGTACTCATCGGGTCTCGGTCACCTTTCTCAGGCTCTGGGGAGCATCCGGATTGCGCCCGCGCTGGCGGGCGAAGGCTTCGACGAAGGCATAGAAGGGAACGATGGCGGCAGCGGCATCAAGGAGCGGGTGGCCGGTATCGATCCGCGGCAGCCGGGCCGCGCTGCCGGAGGAGGGGCCGGTGAGGAAGGCGTCGGTGCCCTTCTGGCCGAGGCCGTCGACGGTGGCGGCGATGCCGCTTTCGGCCGCATCCGCCACGGCAAAGGCAAGCACTGGAACGCCGGGGCCGACAATCTCCACCGGGCCATGCAGGACCTCTGCGGTCGAATAGGCCTCGGCATGAAGACCGCAGGTTTCCTTGAACTTCAGCGCCGCCTCATGGGCGATGGCGGCGGTCGGCCCCCGGCCGAGCACATAAAGCGAGCGCGCCGGCTCCAGCGCCTCGGCAAGGCCGGGCCAGTCGAGCCGGGTCGCCGCCGCAAGATGCTCCGGCAGCCGGTGCAGCGCGGCGCGCAATTCTGCGTCCTCGCCCCATTCGGCCAAAAGCGCCAGGCCTGCGACCAGTGAACAGACGAAGCTCTTGGTCGCGGCCACGCTTTGCTCCGGGCCGGCGCAAATGTCGATGGCGTGATCGCTGGTGCGCGACAGGGGGGAGGGCAGGGTGTTGGCGAGACAGAGCGTCAGCGCGCCGCCATCCCGCGCGGCCTGCATCATGGCAACGATATCCGGGCTGCGGCCCGATTGGGAAATGGTGAGCGCCGCGCCGGAGCCAAGGCGCGGCGTCACCCCATAGACCGAGGCGAGCGAGGGGCCGAGCGAGGCGACCGGGATGCCAAGGGTCAGCTCCACCGCGTATTTCAGGAAATGCGCGGCATGGTCGGAGGAGCCACGGGCAATGGTCGCCAGCACCGTCGGCGCGCGCGCCCGCAAGGCCGCGCCTGCTTCGGCAAGGGCGTCGCCCGACCCGGACAGCAGGCGGAAGACCGCTTCGGGGATCTCATCGATCTCACGGCGCATATGGGTCGGCATCGCTGGCAGGCTCCTAGGGTCTGGATTCATAAATGAGGTCGAAATGGTTTGAGGCGGATTGCTTCTGATCGAGGAGCGGAAGCGCAGGAAATGTGGTTCATTTTCAAGCCTTTCGGGACGCAGAGCAGGCGCAATCCGGTCAAATCCTCAAGGACATGGAAATGGCTTCGCCCTGCATCGTCAGCGCATTTGACCGGGCAGCAAGCCCGCTCCGCACGCCCTTCCTCGCGAGGCTTTGCCATTTCCCATGCCATGTCAGCCTCATTTATGAATCCAGACCCTAACGGTGCGGTGTTTCGGCGGCGGGGTGAAAGTGGCGCCGGGCCCTGGCAACGGCGCCGGTGAGCGCATCGGCGCGCGGCTCCGACAGCCGGTCGCGATGGCGCGCGGCGAGCCGGAGGCGATAAAGCGGCGCCAGCCCACCCATCAGGCACAGGCGCGGGCAGTCCGCCCAGCCGAAGTGATCAAGCGCCCGGTCGATGAACCCGCAGGCCTCGGTAAGGATCGCCAGCGCCAGCCCATCGCCCTCGTCGGCGGCTTTGAACAGGCGCGGGGCGAGGCGGGCGAAATCGACCGGCGCGGCAGCGGTTGCAAACGCGACCAGCCGGCCCGGGTCATTGCCGTATTCGTCAAGCAGGGCGCGGGACAGATCGGAGGGCGGGCGCAGGCCGTCATGGGCGAGCAAGGTCTGCTCGATCAGCGCCTGCCCGAGACGGGCGCCGCTTGCCTGGTCGCCGCTGACAAAGCCCCAGCCGCCGGCTTTGGTCACCTGGCCGCCCCGCCGGGACATGAACACCGATCCGGTTCCGAAAATGGCGATCAGCCCGTCGCCCTCGCCGATGGCGCCCTCGAAGGCGATCTCCACATCATCGACGAAGACGGTTCGAGCAAACGGCAGCGGTGGCTCGGCCAGGGTGTCCGGGGTGCTGGTATTGACGCCGGCGAGGCCAAGCAGCGCGGGAAACCGGGACAGGGAACAGTCCGCCATGCCGGCCTCCGCAAGCGCGGCCTGCGTCGCCGCGACGATGTTGGCACGGGCCTCGTGCGGGGCGGAGACGATGTTCGCCGGACCGGTCGTCGCCCGCCCGAGAATGCGGCCGCACGGGTCCGCGATTGCCGCGCGGCACGTGCTTCCCCCGCCATCGATGGCCACCATCAGATCCAGCATCTTGCGCTCCTTGCGGCTATGGTACCAAAAAAATACCACTCAGTTCCAGTGAATGTTTGTCGCGGACAGTCGCCGGGCTGGATCTTGCGTTCTCGGCCAAGGTGCCAGGCCCATGCGAGACCGATGGCACTCGCTGCAGACGCTTTGGCGGAGAAGCGGGAAGCCCTTCGGAAGCTTGATGCTTTTCTGAGCGGTTGTCGTGAGGTTTTCACCGCGCATGGTGCCCTTTCTGCTGGTTTTCGCGCATGGACGACGCAGAGGAGCGGCGGGCGCTGGCGTGTTTTTCCGGCAAAGTGGCTTGGCAATTGGTCGGAAAGGTATTGAACTTGTGTGTCGATGGCGCCACTGTGCGATGACCGTCCGGAAGGATGGTTTGCCACCGTGTGGCCAATCGTGCCGAAAAGGCGCTTGTGGGAGGAGATCAGACATGAAGACCGCATTGAGGGGCGCACTGCTGGCCGCCACCGTGCTGGCCGCCTGCGGCCCGGCCGTCGCCGAGGATGTGACGCTGACCATCGAGAGCTGGCGCAACGACGATCTGTCGATCTGGCAGGAGACGATCATCCCTGCCTTCGAGGCGAAGCACCCAGGTATCAAACTGGTCTTCGCCCCGGTGGCGCCGACCCAGTACAACGCCGCGCTCAACGCCAAGCTGGAAGGCGGGACCGCCGGCGATCTGATCACCTGCCGTCCGTTCGACGGCTCTCTGGATCTGTATGCCAAGGGGTATCTGGCCAAACTCAACGATCTCCCCGCATTGGAAAACTTCTCCGAGGTCGCCCGCAGCGCCTGGACCACGGACGATGGCAGCGCCACCTTCTGTGTGCCGATGGCGGCGGTGATCCATGGCTTCATCTACAACAAGGACGCCTTCGCGGAGGTTGGCGTTGAGGTGCCGACCACTCAGGCGGAGTTCATGGATGTGCTGGCCAAGCTGAAGGACGAGGGCTCCTATGTGCCGATGGCCATGGGTACGCTCGACCAGTGGGAAGCGGCGACGATGGCTTACCAGAACATCGGACCGATGTACTGGAAGGGCGAGGAGGGGCGCAAGGCGCTCATCGCCGGCACCGCGAAGATGACCGACCCGGAATGGGTCAAGCCGCTTGAGGTGATCGCCGGCTGGAAGCCCTATCTCGGCGATGGCTTCGAGGCACAGGCCTATGCGGACAGCCAGAACCTGTTCACCCTTGGCCGCGCGGCGATCTTCCCGGCCGGGTCCTGGGAAATCTCCGGCTTCAAGCGCGATGCGGACTTCGAGCTCGGCGCCTTCCCGCCGCCGCTGCCCGCAGCCGGGGACAAATGCTACATCTCCGATCACAACGATATCGCCATCGGCCTGAACGCTGCCTCGCCCAATGCGGACGCCGCCCGGACCTTCCTGGAATGGATGGGCACCAAGGAATTCGCGGAGCTTTATTCCAACAGCCTGCCGGGGTTCTTCTCGCTCTCCAGCCATGAGATCACCCTCGACGATCCGTTGGCGAACGAGTTCGTGTCCTGGCGCAAGAGCTGCGATTCCACCATTCGTTCGGCGGCGCAGATCCTGTCGCGCGGCACGCCGAACCTGTGGAGCCAGATGTGGGGCGTTGCCGCCAATGTGGTGAACGGCACCCAGTCGCCGGCCGATGCCGCCGCCGAGATGCAGGCCGGCCTTGCCGCCTGGTACGAGCCGCAGAAGAACTGAGCACCCCGTGTCAACGCCTCCGTGCCCGTCCCCGGGCGCGGAGGAGCGGGTCGGACAGTGGGCAAGGACAGTGGCGGCAATGGGCGGCAAACCGCAGAAGAAGCCTTTTCCCTGGCATATTCCGGTGTTTCTGGCGCCGGCGGTGCTGATCTACACGCTGGTGATGATCCTGCCACTGGCGGAGACGCTGCGCCTGTCGTTCTTTCAGCGCGATCCGGTGTCCCAGGCGAGTTTCTACGTGGGCTTTGCCAACTACGCGCGGCTGTTCTTCGATCCGTTCTGGGTCGGCCCGTTCTTCAATGCGCTGGGCAACAATCTCTATTTCTTTGTCATTCACATGCTGGTGCAGAACCCGATCGGCATCCTGATCGCCGCGCTTTTGTCGATGACCCATCTGCCGGGCAAGAAATTCTACCGCACGGCGATCTTCCTGCCGACGCTCCTCTCCTTCGTCGTGGTGGGCTTTGTCTGGAAGCTGATGCTGTCGCCGCTGTGGGGGGTGAGCAAGGACATGATGTCCTCGGTCGGGCTCGGCCATCTGTTCATGCCGTTTCTCGGCAAGGAGGAAACGGCGCTGACCACCCTGTCGCTGATTTCCGTCTGGCAGTTCGTCGGCATTCCGATGATGCTGATCTACGCAGCATTGCTGTCGATCCCCGACGAGGTGATCGAGGCGGCCGAATGCGACGGGGTCACCGGCCTGTCGCAGTTCTTCAAGATCAAGCTGCCCCTGATCCTGCCGACCGTCGGCATCATCTCGATCCTGACCTTCGTCGGCAATTTCAATGCTTTCGACCTGATCTACACCACCCAAGGGCCGTTGGCCGGGCCGAATTTCTCCACCGATCTGCTCGGCACGATCCTCTACCGCACCTTCTATGGCCAGCAGACCCAGCCCGGGGATCCCAACATGGGCGCGGCAATCGCCACGGTGATGTTCTTCATCATCCTCGCCGGCGTCGCGGTCTACCTGTTCGTCATCCAGCGCAAACTCACGCGCTACGAGATGTGAGGCGAGGATGGCTTTCTCCCGTGCCCGGCGCAATCTGATCGCGGAACTCGGCGCCCATGCGATCCTCTTGACCTTCACCGTGATCGCCCTGTTTCCGGTGCTGCTGGTTCTGATCAATTCCCTGAAGACCAAGAAGGCGATCTTCCGCGCGCCGCTGGCCCCGCCCGATGCCGAAACCTTCGATCTGATCGGCTACGCGACGGTGCTGGCGCAAGGCAACTTCCCGCTCTATTTCTGGAACTCCCTGTTCGTCACCCTCGGCAGCCTGTTCCTCGTCCTGCTTCTCGGGGCGATGGCGGCCTTCGCCTTGAGTGAATACCGCTTTCCCTTCAACCGCTTCGTCGCGCTCTACATGGCGCTGGGGATCATGGTGCCGATCCGCCTCGGTACCGTCGGCATTCTCAATCTGATGGTGGCGACCGGTCTGGTGAACACCCACTGGGCGCTGATCCTCGTCTACACCGCGCAAGGCCTGCCCTTGTCGATCTTCATCCTGTCGGAGTTCATGGCGGTGGTGTCGAAGGACCTGAAGGCGGCCGGGCGGATCGACGGCCTGTCCGAATACGCGATCTTCTTCCGGCTGGTGCTGCCCCTGGTGCGTCCGGCCATGGCGACGGTGGCGGTCTTCACCATGATCCCGATCTGGAACGACCTGTGGTTCCCGCTGATCCTCGCCCCGGCGGAGGAAACCAAGACCCTCACCCTCGGTGCCCAGGTGTTCGTCGGCCAGTTCGTCAGCAACTGGAACGCCATTCTCGCGGCGATGGCGCTGGCGATCGTCCCGGTGCTGATCCTCTATCTCATCTTTTCGCGGCAGTTGATCCGCGGCATCACCGCAGGAGCGGTCAAATGAACGCGCGCACCCCGCCCGTCAGCGTCCTTGTCGTCGGTCTCGGCAACATGGGGCTCAGCCATGCGCTGGCCTATGAGCGAAACCCGGGCTTTGCCATCGCCGGGCTGGTCAACCGCTCGGAGGTGACCCTGCCGGAGGAACTGGCGGCGCATCCGCAGCATCGCTCCTTCGAGGAGAGCCTGGAGGAGCTGAAGCCGGAGCTCTGCGCCATCGCCACCTATTCCGACAGCCATGCGGACTACGCGATCAAGGCGCTGGAGGCGGGGGCGCATGTGTTCGTGGAAAAGCCGCTGGCGACGAGCGTTGCCGATGCGCGCCGGGTGGTCGATTGCGCCAGGGCCAACAATCGCAAGCTGGTGGTCGGCTATATCCTGCGCCACCATCCTTCCTGGCAGACGCTGATCGCCGAGGCGCGGGAGCTGGGCGGGCCTTACGTGTTTCGCATGAACCTCAATCAGCAGTCGAGCGGGCCGACCTGGGAAACCCATCGCCGGCTGATGTCGACGACACCGCCGATTGTCGATTGCGGCGTGCATTACGTGGATGTGATGTGTCAGATCACCGATGCGGCGCCGGTGGAGGTGCGCGGCATGGGGCTGCGGCTGGCCGACGATATCGCCGCCGACATGTACAACTATGGTCATTTTCAGGTGCTGTTCGATGACGGCTCGGTCGGCTGGTACGAGGCGGGCTGGGGTCCGATGATGTCGGAGACCGCCTATTTCGTGAAGGACGTGATTTCACCGAAGGGCGCCGTGTCGATCGTCATGGATGAGGGAGGGGGCGAAGGCGCACGCTCCGATGACATCGACGGGCATACCCGTACCGCGCGGATCCGGGTGCACCGGGCCGAACGCGGCGCCGATGGCCGCTTCGCCCGACCGGATCGCGACCTCGACATGGCCGATGAACCGGGGCATCTGGAGCTTTGCGCCCGCGAGCAGGCCTTCATGCTGGCGGCGATCCGCGAGGACATCGACCTTGAGCGGCACATGCTCGATGCGGTGCGGTCGCTTCATATTTGCCTCGCCGCCGACGAAAGCGTGCGCAGCGGCCGCCCCGTTTCTTTGCGTTCCTGACCTGCCTCCCCGCCATGCCACGTCCCTCCAACCAGATGGAAACAGATCCTTGGGCTCCCTGAAACTGACCGGCATTCGCAAGTCCTTCGGCGCCGTCGATGTGCTGAAGGGGATCGATCTGGACGTCGCCGACGGAGAATTCGTGATTTTCGTCGGCCCGTCTGGCTGCGGCAAGTCGACCTTGCTGCGCATTATCGCCGGGCTGGAGGATGCCAGCGACGGGCGGGTGGAGATCGACGGGCGCGACGTCAGCGCCGTGCCGCCGGCCAAGCGCGGCATCGCCATGGTGTTCCAGACCTATGCGCTCTACCCCCATCTCACCGTGCGCGACAACATGGCACTCGGGTTGAAACAGGCCGGCGCGGCGAAGGAAACGATTGCCAGCCAGATCGAGATGGCCTCGGCGATGCTGTCGCTGGAGGATTATCTGCAGCGCCGGCCGGCCGAGCTGTCCGGCGGTCAGCGCCAGCGGGTGGCGATCGGCCGGGCGATCGTGCGCGACCCTGAGCTGTTCCTGTTCGATGAACCCTTGTCCAATCTCGATGCGGCGCTGCGCGTCAACACCCGTCTGGAGATCGCCCGGTTGCACCGGCAGATCCGCTCCACCATGGTCTATGTCACTCATGATCAGGTCGAGGCGATGACCCTGGCCGACCGGATTGTCGTGCTGAATGGCGGGATCGTGGAACAGGTCGGTTCGCCGATGGAGCTCTACAACAAGCCGGCGAACCGGTTCGTCGCCGGCTTCATCGGCTCGCCGCAAATGAATTTTCTGGATGCGGAGCGGACGGGTGAGCCGGGCTGTGCGTCGGTCGGCGTGCGGCCGGAGCATTTTTCCGTTTCACGCGATGGCGGGCGCTGGAGCGGCGAGGCGGTGCATGTGGAGCATCTGGGCGCCGACACCATTCTCTATCTCGACAGCAAGGAGGTGGGCGCGCTGACCGCAAGGCTGTTCGGCGAACACGCCTTCACCGCCGGCGACACGCTCTATGTCACGCCGCTGGAGGGGCAGCTCTACCGTTTCGATGCGGATGGCCGCACGCTTTTCTGAGGCAGGGGCTGAAGGCGGAGAGGTCGCGGGCGGGGCCATCGGCCCCGCCATCGGGCGTCAGCCGGAAACCGTCTGCCCGGCGAGCTTGCGGGCCTGATCGAGCCATCCATCCCGCTCGATCCGGCCACGGAAGTCGAGCCGGGTGTCGAGCGCTTCGATCTGCGCGTCGGTCAGGGCGGCAATCTGCCAGTAGTGGAAAATGCCGGCGCCGTTGAGTGCCGTTTCCAGCTTGGGTCCGACCCCGGAAATCGCCTTCAGATCATCGGCTGCGCCCTTGGGCTCGGCCAGCAGGATCGCCGCGAGCGGGTCCGCCGAGGCCGTCACGGGCGTGGAGTTGGCGGTTTTCGGAGCGCCTGCGCTTGCCGGTGCCTTGGTGACGGCGGGGCGGTCCCGGCGCTGGGAATGGGTGCGGATGAAGTCGAGAATGCGCGGGGCGATCTCGGCCCGGAAGCGCGATCCGTTGAACACGCCATAGTGGCCGACATTCGGCTGCATGTAATGGGCGCGCTTGTCGTCGGTGAGGCTGGTGCACAGGTCGTGGGCGGCCTTGGTCTGGCCGCGCCCGGTGATGTCGTCCTTCTCGCCCTCGACCGTCAACAGGGCGGTGTTGCGGATGGCGCCGCAGTCCACCAGCTCCCCGCGATGGCGGAATTCGCCCTTCGGCAGGGCGTGCTTGATGAACACGGTGTCGACCGTCTGCAGATAGAACTCGGCGGTCAGGTCCATCACCGCCAGATACTCGTCGTAGAACTCCCGGTGCTTTTCCGCGCTGTCGCCATCGCCTTGGACCAGATGCTGGAAAAAGTCGCGATGGGCGGTCACATGCCGGTCGAGGTTCATCCCCATGAAGCCGGAAAGCTGCAGGAAGCCGGGGTAGACCGCGCGCAGGAATCCGGGCTGGGGGAAGGGAACGGTCATGATCACATGGCGTTCGAACCAGCCGATTCCCTTGTTTTCGGCCAGGTCGTTGACGGCGGTCGGGTTGATACGGGTGTCAATCGGTCCGCCCATCAACGTGGCGGTCGTCGGCGCCAGCGGGTCGCCGCGCTGTTCCATCACCGCCACGGCCGCAAGAGCCGGCACGGAGGGCTGACAGACCGCCATCACATGGGTGTCCGGCCCCAGGAAGTGCAGCATCTCGATGATGTAGTCGATGTAGTCGTCGAGATCGAAGCGGCCCTCGGCCAGCGGCACCATGCGGGCGTCGATCCAGTCGGTGATGTAGATCTCCGCGCTTGGCAGCAGCGTTTCCACCGTGCCGCGCAGCAAGGTCGCGTAGTGGCCCGACATGGGCGCGATCAAGAGGATCTTCGGGTCGCTGTGCTTGCGCGGCCCCGTCTTGCGGTCGAAATGCAGGAGATTGCAAAACGGCTTCTGCCAGACGATTTCCTCGCGAACCGGCACCTTCACCCCGCCGACCGTCGTCTCGGTCAGGCCGAATTCCGGCTTGCCGTAGCGCCGTGTCAGCCGCTCCACCAGCTCGCATCCGGCGGCGACGGATCGGCCGAAGGGCGTGTGCGACAGCGGGTTCATCGCGTTCTTGAAATAGAGGCGCGTCAGATCCGCGGTGGCCCGGATCGGGCTCATGGCCGCATGATTGAGCTCATAAAGGTGGTAAAACGACACGTGATCGGTCCTCGCAAATTCGCGGCGACGGGAGAATGATCACCGGCATCTTCTTTTGCATTGCAAAATAATATGACAAGCGCAGGATAGCTAGCAACTAAGACTCTTGTCGGAAGTGTCAATTGTTCGCGACTTGTTGCATACTTTCAACATCCTGGAAAACTGCCCCCTAACGGCCGATTTCGCGGCGGGACGACAATTCCATTTCAAAACAAAGTGCTTCGCGTAGATGGTTGTGCGCTGCGGCATACGATTGTGGGCTGGCCGCCGACGGGGGACGTTCGTCGCTTGGATGCCGGATTTCAGGCGGCGAGGTCGGCGACCACCGCATCGAGCACGAGAAAACCGGTCGGCGTGACCCGCACCCAGTCCGGGCCGAGTCGCTCGATCATGCCATGCTCGATCAGTTGGGCGATGCGGCGCGGATCGATCTCGCGGCCGGCGATGGACCGGTAGCGCGCCAGATCGACGCCCTCCACCAGCCGCAGGCCCATCAGCAGGAATTCATCGCCTTGCTGTTCCTCGGTCAGGCCCAGGTCCTCGACAAGCCCGTGCCCCTGCCGCTCCACCGCCTCCAGCCAGGTTTCCGGGTGCCGCTCTACCGCCGTTGCGCTCTTGCCGGTCGCGCTGGTCAGCCGGCCATGGGCGCCGGGGCCGGTGCCCACATAGTCGCCATAGCGCCAGTAGACGAGGTTGTGCTGGCACTGGGCGTCGGGCGCGGCGTGGTTGGAGACCTCGTAGGCCGGCAGCCCGCGCAGGGCGCAGAGCTCTTGCGTGATTTCGTAAAGACCGGCCGCAAGGTCCCCGTCCGGGGGGACGAGCTTGCCCGCGCGGTAGAGGTCGAAGAACGGTGTGCCCTGCTCGATGGTCAGCTGGTAGAGCGACAGGTGATCGGCGGCCAGGTCGATGGCCGCCGACAGTTCCGCGCGCCAGCTGTCGGCATCCTGCCCGGGCCGGGCATAGATCAGATCGAAGGAAATGCGCTCGAAGGTGCTCCGCGCGATGTCGATCGCCGTTTTCGCCTGGGCCGTGTCATGCAGCCGGCCGAGCCGTTTCAGATCGGTGTCGTTGAGCGCCTGGACGCCAAGCGACAGGCGGTTGACGCCCGCCGTCCGGTAGCCGCGAAACCGTCCGGCCTCGACGCTGGAGGGATTGGCCTCCATGGACACTTCCACCGCCGGATCCACCGACCACAGGCCGGAGATCGCATCGAGGATGCGCCCGACCGTGGCCGGCTCCATCAGCGATGGCGTGCCGCCGCCGAGGAAGATCGAGTTGACGGTCCGCCCCGGGGTGCGTTCGGCGAAATAGGCAAGTTCCCGCTCGAAGGCGGCGGCAAAGCGCGCCTGATCGACCGCCGTGTGACGCACATGGCTGTTGAAGTCGCAATAGGGGCACTTGGCCTGACAAAAGGGCCAATGCACATAGATGCCGAAACCGCCGGACGCAGGCAGGGTCATTTTCCCTCCAGACAGGCCCTGGAAAAGGCGGCGAAGGCCCTGGCGCGGTGCGACAGCGCCTCGCCCGCTTCCGGGCGGCCATGTTTTTGCTCCGAAGTCATCTCGCCGAAGGTAAGACTTTCGCCGTCCGGCTGGAACATCGGATCGTAGCCGAACCCTTCTGTGCCGCGCGGCGGCCAGACGATCTGGCCTTCGATCTCCCCCCGGAACAGGGTGCTGCGCCCGTCCGACCAGGCGAGGCACAGGACGGCGACGAAGGAGCCGCGCCGGTCTTCCGGGCTGATCGCGCCGGCCTGATGCAGCTTCTCCTCCACCGTGCGCATGGCCATGGCGAAGTCCTTCTCCGGTCCGGCCCAGCGGGCGGAGTAGATCCCCGGATCGCCATTCAGGGCAAAGACGCAAAAGCCGCTGTCATCGGCTAGCGCCGGCAGGCCGGAGGCGGCAGCGGCCGCTTTCGCCTTCAGCTCCGCGTTGGCCTCGAAGGTCAGCCCGGTTTCCTCCGGCTCCGGCAGGTCGAGTTCGCCCGCCGACACCACGTCGAACCCGTAAGGGGCCATCAGCTCCCGAAATTCGCGGATCTTGCCCGCGTTGTGGCTGGCGACCACGACCCGGCCGGGTTCAAGCTTGTACTGGCTCATGCGAGGGACCTTTTCGTCTTCCGGGCCATTCTCTAGAGGATCGCCATCTTCTGCAGCTCGACCAGCCGACTGATGCCGCCCTTGGCCAGGGACAGGAGCTGGGCGAATTCCTCTTCGCTGAACGGCGCGCCTTCCGCGGTGCCCTGGATCTCGACGATGCCGCCGGAGCCGGTGATGACGAAATTGGCGTCGGTTTCGGCGGTCGAGTCCTCATCGTAGTCGAGGTCGAGCACGGGGGTGCCATTGTAGATGCCGCAGGAGACGGCGGCGATATGGTCCTTCAGCACCGGCCGGGTCAGCATGTCGCGGGTCTTCATCCAGGTGATGCAGTCGCTGAGGGCGACCCAGGCGCCGGTGATCGCCGCGGTGCGGGTGCCGCCATCGGCCTGCAGCACGTCGCAATCCACCGAGATCTGCCGCTCGCCGAGCGCCTGCAGATCGACCACCGCCCGCAGCGAACGGCCGATCAGGCGCTGGATCTCAAGGGTGCGGCCCGACTGCTTGCCGGCCGAGGCCTCGCGGCGCATGCGGTCGCCGGTCGCGCGCGGCAGCATGCCGTATTCGGCGGTGACCCAGCCCCGGTTCTGCCCGCGCAGCCAGGGCGGAATGCGCTCTTCCAGGCTTGCGGTGCACAGGACGTGGGTGTCGCCGAACTTCACGAGGCAGGAGCCTTCCGCGTGCTTGGAGACGTTCCGTTCCAGCGTGACGGCGCGCATTTCATCCGCCGCGCGTTTGGATGGCCGCATGTAAGGTTCCCTTCCTGGCAAAGCTGTCCGGCGACCGGCGTCTGTCGCCGGGCGGTTTCTGGCGCCCTTCTAGAGCAAGATGGGCCGGGAGGAAACGTTTGCGTGCGTCTCTCCGGTCCCGCTCTCCGCCTTGCTACAGCGCGGGGCAGCGCACGATCATGATTCGACTTGACAGTTGGGACGGGATTTTCGCTCAAATACGTCCTATATCAAGGTCCGGACCATCAACGGCACGCGGTGCCGTGCCCCGTGCCCGAGCATGAGGGCGCCGGGCGTAGCGGGCCATTGCAGGGGAATGGTGAAGTGACATTGGGCGTTCCGTCCGTCAGCCTGAGCGATCTGGATCAACGCTCGCGCGAGATTTTCCGGGCGATCGTGGAAAGCTATCTCGACACCGGCGAGCCGGTGGGCTCGCGCAATCTGTCGCGTCTGCCGTCGATCCAGCTCTCGCCGGCCTCGATCCGCAACATCATGGCGGATCTGGAACATGCCGGGCTGCTCTACTCGCCGCACACCTCCGCCGGCCGGATGCCGACGGAAGGGGGCTTGCGCTTTTTCGTCGATGCGCTGCTGGAAGTCGGCGACCTGACCAGCGACGAACGCGCCCAGATCGAGGTGCAGGTCAAGGCGGCGCGCAGCGAGCGCACCAGCGAGCAGCTTCTGACCGAGGCCAGCCAGATGCTCTCCGGCCTCTCGCGCGGGGCTGGCGTGGTGTTCACCCACAAGGCGGATGTGCGCCTGCGCCACGTGGAGTTCGTGCGTATCGAGCCGCAAAAGGCGCTGGTGGTTCTGGTCGGCGACGACGGGTCTGTGGAAAACCGCATTATCTCGCTGCCGGCCGGCCTGCCGCCCTCGGCGCTGGTGGAAGCCTCGAACTTTCTGACCAGCCTGATCCGGGGCCGGACGCTGGCCGAAGCGCGGCGCGATCTGGAGCGCCAGCGCGACAGCCGCCAGGCGGAACTCGACCGGCTGACGGCGAAGGTGGTGGAAGCCGGCATCGCCACCCGCACCGGCGCCAGCGACGATGTGGGATCGCTGATCGTGCGCGGTCGCTCCAATCTCCTGTCGGACATGGACGCGGCCGGCGATCTGGAGCGCATCCGCCTGTTGTTCGACGATCTGGAGAACAAGAGCGACCTGATCCAGCTTCTGGCGCTGGCCGAGCGCGGCGACGGGGTGCGGATCTTCATCGGCTCGGAGAACAAGCTGTTTTCCCTGTCCGGCTCGTCGATTGTCGTCTCGCCGTTCCGCGATCAGGATGAACGGATCATCGGCGTGCTCGGGGTGATCGGCCCGACCCGCCTCAACTATGCCCGCATCATCCCGATGGTCGACTACACCGCGCGGCTGGTCGGCCGGCTGCTCGGCTAGTTTGTGAACCCCGCGCCGCTGTTGATGCCGCGCCGCCTTCCCTTGAACCGGATACCCAAGTAGACCCCATGAGCCTCAGCGCCGCCGAACTGGAACGTTACGCCCGCCATATCGTCCTGCAGGATGTCGGAGGTCCCGGCCAGCAGAAGCTGAAGGCCGCCCGGGTGCTGGTCATCGGTGCCGGGGGGCTCGGCGCGCCGGTGCTGCTTTATCTGGCCGCCGCCGGTGTCGGCACCCTCGGGATCGTCGATGACGACACCGTGTCGCTGTCCAACCTGCAACGGCAGGTGATCCATGACACGGACCAGATTGGCGAGCCGAAAGTGGCGAGCGCGGCGGAAGCCATCGCCCGGCTCAATCCGCATGTGAAGGTGGAACCGCATCCGGTGCGCCTTCGTCCGGAAAACGCGCTGGCGCTGATTTCGCGCTACGATCTGGTGATCGACGGGTCGGACAATTTCTCCACCAAGTATCTGGTTTCCGATGCCTGTTTCTTTGCCAGGCGGCCGCTGTTGGCCGGGGCGGTCGGGCGGATGGACGGCTCGTTGACCCTGCTGAAACCCTATGAGAGCGACGCGGACGGACAGCCCAATCCGACCTATCGCTGTCTCTTTCCCGAGCGCCTGCCCGATGGCGCCCTGCCCACTTGTGCCGAAGCCGGGGTGCTTGGCGCCCTCACCGGTGTCATCGGTGCCCTGCAGGCGATGGAAGCGATCAAGGAAATCACCGGTTTTGGTGAAGGGCTGGTCGGGCGCCTGCTGCTCTACGATGCCCGGGCCATGCGGTTCGAGACGATCCGCTACCGCTGGTCGCGCAAGAACCCGCTGACCGGTGACACGACGCTGACCTATCCGGAACTGGCGGGCGCGTGAGGCGGCTTCTGGCCCGACTGGCGCCCGAGCCCCTGCCGGACGAGCTGTGGCTGACCGTGGGCGGTGTGCGGCAGGCCATTCGCCTGAAGCGCAACGACCGCGCCAAGCGCTATATCCTGCGCCTGCCCGCTGGCGGCGATCCGGTGCTCACGGTGCCGGCCCGTGGCACGCTGGAGACTGCCCGGCGCTTTGCCGAAGATCATCGGGGCTGGCTGGCGGACAGGCTGACACGCCGTCCCGAAGGCATTCCCTTCGCCGATGGAGCGGCCATTCCCTTGCGCGGCGCGCTGCATCGCGTGGTCGCAGGTGCCCGTCTGCGGGGGCTGGTGACCCTGCGCCCGGGCGAGGGGCTGCCGGAGATCGAGGTGCCCGGCGATCCGCGTCACCTTGCCCGCAAGCTCACCGACTGGCTGAAGCGCGAAGCGCGCCGCGATCTGGAACAGGCGGTGGCCGTTCATACCGCCCGTCTCGGGCTCTCCCATGCGGGCCTGTCGCTGAAGGACACCCGCAGCCGCTGGGGATCCTGCACCGCCGCTGGCCGGCTGTCGTTTTCCTGGCGGCTGGTTCTGGCGCCGCCCGATATTCTCGACTACGTCGCCGCCCATGAGGTCGCCCATCTGGCGGAGATGAACCACGGCCCCCGCTTCTGGGAGCTGTGCCGCGCTCTGGCGCCGCAGACCGATGAGGCCAGGCTCTGGCTGCGGCGCGAGGGGGCAGGGCTGCACCTTTACGGATAAGCCAGTACGGGGCCGTCCGCTGCTGTGCGAAAAGGATTTCCCTTCGCCGCGCGCTGATCTATGGTGCGCGCTCCTTATTGGTTGCGGTTGAAACGATATTTTAAAGCCAAACACCTGGTCCCTGACGTTCCTTCTGGCGGCGCTGACCGCCCTCGGTCCCCTGTCAACGGACATGTACCTCCCGGCTCTGCCGGACATCGTGCGCGATATGGCCACCTCGAAGGAGGCGGTCCAGCTCACCTTGTCGCTGTTTCTGGCGGGCTTTGCCTCCGGGCAGGTCTTCTATGGCCCGCTCGCCGACCGGCTTGGGCGCAGGCCCGTTCTGCTGGCCGGGCTCGGCATCTACGCGGTCGCCAGCTTTGCCTGCACCTTCGCCCCCTCCATCGAGGTGTTGGTCGGTGCCCGGTTCCTTCAGGCCTTCGGGGCCGCCGGACCCGTGGTGCTGGCACGGGCGATGGTGCGCGATCTTTATGACGGTCCCCGCGCGGGGCAGGAACTGGCGCGCATGGGGTCGATCATGGGGCTGGCGCCGTCGGTGGCGCCGTTCTTCGGCGGGCTGATTGCCGCCGCGGGCGGGTGGCGGATGGTGTTTCTTGTCTCGCTCGCCTTCGCCGGGGTTCTGCTGGTGTCCGTGTTGCGGCGGCTGCCGGAAACCCTGCCGGCACGCGAGACCTCAAGGTTTTCCCTCGGCGGGATGCTGCGCGGCTTTGCCGGCCTGCTGCGGCATCAAGGCTTTCGCGCCTATCTGGCGATCGTCACCCTGACCTTTGCCGGCCTGTTTGCCTTCATCTCCGGCTCGTCCTTCGTTCTTCAGGATATCTACGGCCTGTCGCCCGTCGCCTATGGCATCGCCTTTGGCGTCTGTGCCGGCGCCTATGTCGTCGGCACGCTGATCGGGCAACGGGTGGCGCCGCGTCTCGGCGGCGAGGCGGCCATCGCTCTGGGCACCGGCATGTTGGCGCTGGGCGGTCTGGCGATGGTGCTGGCGCTCCTCGCCCAGCCGCATGTGCTGACGGTGGTGCTGCCGATGATGCTCTATATGGCCGGGGTCGGGCTGGCGATGCCCCTGTCCCAGGCGGCGGCCCTGCTGCCCTTTCCCGACCGGGCGGGCACCGCCTCCTCCCTGCTCGGCATCGGCCAGATGGGAACGGCGGCCCTCGTCGGCATCGGTGTCAGCGCCACGCTCGGCGGCACCGGGCTGGCTCTGGCGCTGATCATCGCCGGGCATGGGGTGGCGGCGTTTCTTGTCTTTCTGATGACGCGCGGGGCGCGCGCGGTGGTCTGACCGAGGTCGCGTGCGGGCGGCGGCTCAGCCGCCGAAGATCCGGTCCAGCAGGCTGCGCGAGCCGCCCTCCATCGGCGCCAGACGGCGCTCCGGGTCTCCTTCCGCACGGTCGCGCCGGGCCGGAACGGGGACGCCGGCGGTCGGTTTGGCGACTTGCACCGGCTGGGTGCCTACGCCGGGAAGTCCGGCCACCGGCAGGCCCTGATGCGCCGCCGACATCACCTCTTTCCAGATCTTCGCCGGCAGCGATCCGCCGGTTGCCCGTTTGGTGGGCGAATTGTCGTCATTGCCGAGCCAGACGGCAGTGGTGAGCGTGCCGGTGTAGCCGATGAACCAGCCGTCGCGGAAATCCTGGCTTGTGCCGGTCTTGCCGCCGGCGGGCCGGTCCGCGAGCTGGGCCTTGCGTCCGGTGCCGATCGTCAGGGTGTCGGCCATCATGCCATTCATGCTGGCCAAAAGGCCGGGCTCGATCACCCGTCCGGGACCGCCGCCGGTGCGGCTGTAGAGAAGGGTGCCATCGCTGCCGCGAATGCTGTGGATCACATGTGGCACGACGCCGTAACCGCCGTTGGAAAACGGAACATAGGCGGCGGCGATTTCCAGCGGCGTTACCTCCGAGGTGCCCAGCGACAGCGACAGGTTGGCGGCAAGCGGTGAGGTGATGCCCAGCCGGCGGGCGGTGCGGATCACATGCCGGGGGCCGACCTCCTGCGCCAGCCGCGCGGCCACCGTGTTGATCGACAGGGCCAGCGCCCGGGCCAGGGTGACCGGCCCCTGATAGGACTTGGAGTAGTTGCGCGGTGTCCATTTGCCGAAGCGGATCGGCTCGTCAACCCGCACGGTGTCCGGCGTCAGCCCGCTTTCCAGCGCCGCCAGATAGACGAAGGGCTTGAACGCCGACCCCGGTTGCCGGCGGGCGTTGACGGCGCGGTTGAACTGGCTGGCGGCATAGTCCCGCCCGCCCACCAGCGCCTTGACCGCGCCGGAGCCGTCGAGGGTGACCACCGCCCCCTGTTTGACGCCGCGCTTGGCGCCGTCCTCGGCCAGCGCCCGGCGCAGGGCGTCCTCGGCGACGATCTGCTGGCCGAGGTCGATGGTCGTGCTGACGGTGATGTCCTGGTCGATGGCACCGACATAGCCGGGCAGAAGGTCCATCACCCAGTCGGCGACGTAGTTCTCGCTTGCCGAGGTGTGGTGGGTGACGACGCGGGTCGGCGCGGCAATGGCATCGCGCGCTTCGGCGGCGGTGATATAGCCTTCCTCGGCCATGGCCATCAGCACCGTGCCGGCCCGCTCGTCGGCCAGATCCGGATTGCGGGTCGGCGCGTAGCGCGAAGGCGCTTTGAGCAGCCCGGCGATGGTTGCCGCCTCGGCCAGGTTGATCATGCGCGCGGATTTGCCGAAATAGCGCCGTGCGGCGGCATCGACACCGTAGGCGCCGGCGCCGAAATAGACCCGGTTGAGATACATCTCCAGGATCTCGTCCTTGGAGTAGCTGGCTTCCAGCCAGACCGCCAGAATCGCTTCCTGCACCTTGCGCTTCAGCGTCCGGTCGGGCTGAAGGAACAGGTTCTTGGCAAGCTGCTGGGTCAGGGTCGAGCCGCCCTGGACCAGCCGGCCGGAGGTCAGGTTGGTGACCATCGCCCGGGCAAGGCCGATCGGATCGAGACCGGGATGGGAGCGAAACCGCCGGTCCTCAATGGCGATCACCGCCTGCGGCAGATAGGGCGGCAATTGTTCGAGCCGCACCGCTTCGCCGCCGGTGTCGCCCCGGTTGGCCATCAGGATTCCATCGGCGGAGACAATGCGCACATTCGGCGGGCGTTGCGGCACCTGCCATTCGGAGGTCGGCGGCAGATGCGCGGCGTAATAGCCCAGCACGCCGACCACGGCGATCAACGCCCAGATGCCGAGAACGGCGCTCCAATAGGCGCCGCGCTTGAGGAGGCGGCCGAAACCGATCCGCCGGGTCTTGCGCCCCTTGCGTACAGGCTTGCGGCGCCGGCTCGCGCCGCCGCGCGGTCCCCGCGGTCCCTTGGGGGAGGATGTGCCGGCGGGCCGTTTGGGTGTCGCCGGCTTGCCGCCGCTCGCCGTCCGGGGCCGGGATTTCGCGGTCGTGGCACCGGACCGCTTCACGGCGCCGCCGGCAGGTCGGTCGGCGGGCGTCAGGCGCATGTCCAGAACGCCGCCGCCTGCGCCCAGGCGCGGTTCCTTGCGTCCGCCGCGTGACGATCCTTGTGCCATGATGCCCGGTTCGGTTGAGGGGGCCAAACCCCACTAAATTCTGCCTCGTTGCGCCTCGCGACGGCAGGTCGCCGCCATGCAAGGCGCTTTGGCTGTGCAGTTTAATTGCGGCGATTTAAGGGGGTCTTAAATCCGCCGGGGCGTGGCGGGTACCGTTCCCACGTGCACCGCCTTTACAGCCGTGCCGGTCTCGCCTACGGCTGGGGAGACGCGGCCTCTTGAACGGATGCGGCGGCCTTGAGTTTCGAGAAAGAGGGGAGGGCAGCAGATGGCCAAAGGGTATTGGATCGGCCGGGTCGATGTGACGGATCCGGAGGCCTACACAGCCTATGTCGCGGCGAATGCGGAGGCGTTTCGCACCTATGGCGCCCTGTTCCTGGTGCGCGGCGCACCGCCGGAATGCGTCGAAGGGGCGGCGCGTCAGCGCAATGTGGTGATCGAGTTCGACAGCTACGAGCAGGCGCTGGCCTGCTACCACAGCGACGCCTACACCCGGGCCCGGGCCCTGCGCGCCCATGCCGGGGTTTCGGATCTGGTGATCATCGAAGGCTATGACGGCGCCCAGCCCTGAGCCGGGCGCCCTGTCGCCGCGGCGGTCCGCCTAGCTGCCGTAGCGGCCCGCGTCGGCGCCGTAGTGGTTCACATAGCGGCTGTTGAGCGCCGAAACCGGCATGATGATCAGCACATCGGTGGTGCCGAACTGGTGGTCGACCACCGCGCCGTCACCGATATAGGCACCGAGGCGCAGATAGCCCTTGATCAGCGGCGGCAGCTCGCGCAGCGCCTGCCGCTCGTTGATCTCGGCCTTGTCCATCCGGTTCATCTCGACATAGCGCGTGTCGACCGCCCGCACGCGCCATTCTTCCGGTGCGCGGGCGTGATGATGCAGGAACGAGAGCTGCGAGCCGAGCCGGTCCGGATCGGTGCCGGCGATGGAGGCGCAGCCGACCATCACGTCGATCCGGTGCATCAGCACGTAGGACCAGATTCCATGCCAGAGCAGCTCCACCGTGCGTTTGGTGCGGTAGGGCTTGAGCACGCAGGACCGCCCGAGCTCCAGGAAACGCTGCCCCGGATGAGCCTCGACCAGCGGTTGGATGTCGTATTCGCCGGCGGTGTAAAAGCCGCCGTTGCGTTCGGCAACCTCCTGACGCAGCAGCCGGTAGGTGCCGACGATCCGGGGTTTCTTGCGCCCGAACGGCGCGTTGCGTTCCACCGCTTCATGGTCGAGCACCAGCAGGTGGTCGCAGATCGCGTCATAGGCATCGACATCGCGTCGGCTGGCCAGGGCCTCGGCATTGGCGATGGCCGACATCTCCTCGTAGAAGACGTGATACCGCAGTTGTTGCGCCTTGCGGATCTCCTTGGCGCTGCGCGCCAGGCGAACCTCCAGCGAGCCGATGCGGCCGAGACTGGGGCTGTCGCGTCGGACCCGCGATGCGCCGGTGCCGGGAAGCCAGAACGGACGATGGGCGCCAGAGGCGACGGCCGGCACGAACTTCCGCACGAAGTTGCGGGGTGACAAGAGTCCCGATCGTGGCATGACCATCACGCCCTTCCCTGTTGTGCCCCCGGACCGATCCGGCCATTTGGCGCTGCGGTCGAACCCTTGCTGTCCCGCACCCGTCAGTCGTGAGAATGACGTCATGCACCAGGAACATCGGGCCGGATGGCTATCCACCTTGGCCGTGTCATAAATCATACTTTCCCGACACTTGCATGACAATCGTCGTTAGCCGGCGGCTTTGCCGCCATCCTGCGGCGCACTGAGGCGATCGCGCAACAGGTCCGGGTCCAGCGGCTTGGCCAGCACCGCGTCGGCGCCCACTTCCAGCGCCGCATCGCGCGCCTCCGCCGTGACATCGGCGGTGACCGCGAACACGGCGACACGGGGCAGGGCCTGCTCCCGCTCCCGCTCGCGCAGGCGGCGAATGGCCGTGATTCCGTCAATCCCCGGCATGTGCAGATCCATCAGCACCGCATCGAAGTTGCCCTCGCAAATCGCCTTCAACGCCTCCGCGCCATCGCCGACGACAACGGATTCATGTCCGAGCTTGCGCAGCAACGCCTCCGTCAGCATCCGGTTGATGTCGTTGTCCTCTGCGACCAGAAGCCGCAAGGGTCGGCGCGAGGCCTGCCGTTGCCGCACGGTGGCAAGATGCGACCGTTCATCCTGCTGCAGGTCCCAGGAGGCCAGTGGCGCCCCGCTCTCCAGCATGGATTTAGTCACCTGCAGCAGCGAGGAAGAGCGCACCGGGCGGATCAGGTAGGCGCCAAAGCCGGCGGCCCGCAGGCGCGGCAGCCGATCCCGCTCGGCAGGGGTGACGAGGACGATCGCGGGGGCTTCGATGCCGATCGCCCGCGCTCCGGCAAGCCAGCCCCCGGCCTCGGTCACAGAGAGTTGGTCGAGCAGGATCAGATCGGCGTCGGCCAGGGCCTCGTCGATGGCCTCGTTGCCCGGCGCCAGCAGGGTGACGCGCGCCCCGGCCTCGCCCAGTTGCCGGGCGATCAGCGGTCCCTCGACCTGGCTTTGCGTGATCAGAGAGATGCGCTGGCCGGCGAGCTCGGGCTGGGTCCGGGATCCGTCCGCGCCGACGAGGGGCAGGTTGACCAGGAACTCCGCGCCGGCACCGGAGGAGGCCCTGGCGGTGATGGTGCCGCCCATCATCTGGACGAGGCGTTGGGAGATGGCGAGGCCAAGGCCGGCGCCGTCGAAGCGGCGCGCCGGGCCGTGATCGATCTGTTCGAACTCCTGGAACAGCCGGTCGGCATCTTCCGCGGTAAAGCCGATGCCGGTGTCGCGCACGGTCACCAGCAGCCGGGCGGGTGGCGTCTGATCGGGGTCATGGATGTGATCGACGTCGATGGTCACGCCGCCGGTCTCGGTGAATTTCAAGCCATTGCCGGCAAGATTGAACAGGATTTGCCGCAGCCGCGTGCCGTCGCCGACCAGATGGGTCGGGACCTCGGGGCCGATGTGGCACCCGATTTCCAGCCCCTTGGCCTGGGCGCGCGGGCTGAGGAGCTCCACCACGCCTTCCACCAGCGGGGTCAGTTCCAGCCGGGCGGGGGAGAGCTCCAGTCTCCCGGCCTCGATCTTCGACAGATCGAGCACCTCATCGATCAGCAGCAGCAGGATTTCGCCGGAACTGTGCACCGCATCCACATAGCTGTGCTGCTCCGCCGTCAGCCGGGTGTCCCTGAGCAGGCCGGCCATGCCGAGAATGCCGTTGAGCGGGGTGCGGATCTCATGGCTCACGGTGGCGAGAAACCGGCTTTTCGAGGCGCTTGCCGTCTCCGCCTGGTTGCGGGCGGCAACCAGTTCCTCCTCGACCCGGCGCCGCTCGGTGACATCGCGCAGGATGGTCTGGACCAGCGGGGTTCCGTCGGTCAGATCGCGCACCGGCACGTCGACCCGGGAGAACCAGCGTGGTCCCTCGGTCGTGTCGATGCGGATATCGGCGAAACCGTCGCCGGTCTCGCGGCCCTCGCTCGCGTGCAGTACGCTCATGCTGCCATCGGGAAACAGGCGCATGGCCGCGTCATTGGCGTAGGTCAGGGCGCCGCCCTCGCGCCAGCGGGTCACCACGTCGCCGAGCGTATCGAGCACGTCGCGGTGGCGCGCTTCGCAATCCTTGAGCCGCCAGATGTCGTCGAGCAGGGCCTCGCGCTCCAGCGTCAGCGCCTCGACCCTGGCGGCATGGGGGGCATCATCCGGCCGGGCACTCCCCGCGCGCGTCAGCCAGAGGGAGGCGAGCGCACCGCTCAAGAAGGCGAGGGCAAGACCGACCAGCGGTACCGGGCCGGAGGACGGGGCCAGCAGCACCAGCGACACGGCCCCGGCCAGAAGGGCGGCGATCACCAGAATCAGGAGGCCGGCAAATCGTGGCAAGCCGGCGAGGGCGGTCAGCGATGGCGCGCGCGCGGCGGCCGCCGTGCTCTTGTGCCTGCTCGGGGGCGCGGTGGATGCGGCGGTGCGGCGAGCGGCCGGGGGAGGGGAACCATGATCGTCACGACCGGTCATGGCGGTCTCCTTCAGAGGGTGTGACCGGACAGCCCGGCATCAGGGGACGCGGCCCTCCTCACGGCGCCGTGGGCAGCCAGGGACCGACGCCGCCAGCTTGACCGGAAAGGAGTTGAAAAACCGTTGCGCCGATGTCCTGCGAGGACGCTCCCGCATGGGCGGGCCAGCGCCGGAAGCGGCTCAGGCTGGCCCACCCGCTCAGGCGGCGCGCCGGTCCGGGTCGGCACCGCGATAGCTGAGGGCCTCGGCCAGATGCACCCGCCCCACCTTCTCCTCGCCGTCGAGGTCGGCCAGGGTTCGGGCCACCTTGAGGATGCGGTGATAGCCGCGCGCCGACAGATGCAGCGTGTCCGCCGCCCGTTGCAGCAGATCAAGGCCGGCCGCGTCCGGCGCGGCGATCTGCTCGATCAGCCGGGCGCCCGCCTGGGCATTGGTGCGGGCGGGAACGCCGAGCGCGGCGAAGCGGTCGGACTGGATCGTTCGGGCCGCCGCGACACGGGCGGCGACGGTTGCCGAGTTTTCCGCGTCGGCGGGGCGGATCAGGTCGCTGGCGGTGACCGCCGGCACCTCGATGCGCAGGTCGAGCCGGTCGAGCAGCGGTCCGGACAGGCGCGCCTGATAGTCGGCGGCACAGCGTTCGCCGCGCCGGCACACATGGCCTGGCTCCCCGGCATGGCCGCAGCGACAGGGGTTCATCGCGGCGATGAGCTGCACCCGCGAGGGATAGGAGGTGCGGTAATTGGCGCGCACGATCACCGTCTCGCCGCTTTCCAGCGGCTGGCGCAGCCCATCCAGCACCTGCGGCTGGAATTCCGGCAACTCGTCCAGGAACAGGACGCCATTGTGAGCCAGCGACACCTCGCCCGGCCGGGCGCGGATGCCGCCGCCGACAAGCGCCGCCATGGAGGCCGAATGATGCGGGGCGCGGAACGGCCGCCGCTCGGTCAGCCGCCCGTCGGCCAGCTCGCCGGCGATGGAGGCGATCATCGACACCTCCAGCAATTCCTTCGGCGACAGGGCCGGCAGGATCGACGGCAGCCGGGCGGCGAGCATCGACTTACCGGCGCCGGGCGGTCCGACCATCAGGAGGTTGTGGCCGCCGGCGGCGGCGATCTCCAGCGCCCGTTTCGCGGTTTCCTGGCCGCGCACCTCGGCAAGATCCGGCAAGGGGGCGGCGCTGGTGTTGAGCCGGGGCACCGGCCGCGACAGCATCTGGGTTCCCTTGAAATGATTGGCGAGCTGGATCAGCGACTTCGGCGCGAGAATATCCATGTCCCGGTCGGCCCAGGCCGCTTCCGAGCCGCAGGCGGCGGGGCAGATCAGCCCCTTGTCGAGCACATTGGCGCCGATGGCCGCCGGCAGCACCCCGGTCACCGGCGTGATGCCGCCATCGAGAGCGAGTTCGCCAAGGATGACATAGCGCTCAAGCGCATCCGCCGGCACGGCGCCCATCGCCGCCATCAGCGCCAGCGCGATTGGCAGATCGTAATGGGAGCCTTCCTTCGGAAGGTCGGCGGGGGCGAGATTGATCGTCACCCGCTTGGCCGGCAGGGCAAGGCCGGAGGCAATCAGCGCCGAGCGCACCCGCTCGCGGCTTTCCCCCACGGCCTTGTCCGGCAGGCCGACGATGGTGAAGGCGACCTGGCCGGGGCCGATCTGCACCTGCACATCGACCGGCTTGGCCTCGATGCCCTGAAAGGCAACGGTGGTTACCCGCGACACCATTCTCGTCCCCCCGCATGGTCACGCGGGGCAACCTAGCGCAACCCATGCGGGAGAGCAAGAACATATGAGGAACGGGCGTGCGCCGGGTCAGCCGGCGCGCTTGGCCTCGACCGTGTCCCAGAACAGGGCGGCGATGTCCGGTCCGCCGAGCCGGGCGACGGCGCGGATGCCGGTGGGGGCGGTGACGTTGATTTCCGTCAGATGGCCGTCGATCACGTCGATGCCGACCAGGATCAGTCCGCGTTCGCGCAGGGCCGGGCCGAGCCTTGCGCAGATCTCGCGCTCGCGCGGGGTCAGGTCGGCTTCGCGCGCCGCGCCGCCGCGCACCATGTTGGAGCGCAGGTCGCCGGCCTGCGGCACCCGGTTGACCGCACCGGCGAACTGGCCGTCGACCAGGAGGATGCGCTTGTCCCCTTCGGAGACATTGGGCAGGAACTTCTGGATCACCCAGGGTTCGCGGAAACTCGCTGCGAAGAAATCGTAGAGCGAACCATAGTTGAGATCGTCGTTGGTGATCCGGAACACGGCGGCGCCGCCATGGCCGAACAGCGGCTTCATGACGATGTCGCCATGCTCGGCGCGGAAGGCGTCGATGGTCTCCCGGTCACGGGTGATCAGCGTTTCCGGCATCAGGTCGGCGAATTCGGTGACGAACAGCTTTTCCGGCGCATTGCGCACCGAGGCCGGATCGTTCACCACCAGGGTCTTCGGGTGGATCTTTTCCAGCATGTGGGTGGCGGCCACATAGGCCATGTCGAACGGCGGATCCTGGCGCATCAGGATCACGTCCATTTCCGACAGATCGACCATCTTCCGCTCGCCAAGAACGAAGTGTTCGCCCTTTGCGTCGCGCACCTCGACCGGCTCCAGGCCGGCGGTGATCGTATCGCCGGTCATGGCCAGCCGGTCGGGCGTGTAGTGGTAGAGCGCGTGACCGCGCGTCTGGGCTTCGAGCATCAGCGCGAAGGCGCTGTCGCCGGCAATGTTGATGGAGGAGATGTGGTCCATCTGGACCGCGACCTTGAGCGACATGGGCGTCTCCGCTGCCGTATGGCGAAGGGGGAGGGGCCGGGATCCGGATCGGAGCCGGCGGCCTTGAGGGGTGTTGCCCAAGATATGCGGGCCGCCGCCGGGTTTGTCCAGATGCGCCGCCGCGCCAATGGTCACGGGACGGGGTTATCACTCGTTGGGGACAAAGGCGTTGGCGATATGCCGGGGCAGGTGCCGCGGACACAGCAGCACCGCATCGAAGCGCAGGGTCAACCGGTGAAGATCGGTGCGCCCGCTCTGCCACATGCGCGCCGCCGCCGCGATCCGTCGCTGGCCTGCCGGGGTAATTGCCTCCAGCGCCGCCTGTGGCGTTGCCCGTGCCTTGACCTCGACAAAGGCGACGACACGCCCCCGCCGGGCGATGATGTCGATCTCCCCGCCGCTCGCCCGGTAGCGCCGGGCGAGGATGCGCCAGCCCTTGAGGCGCAGGAACAGCGCGGCCCGCGCCTCCGCCCGCAGGCCCAGCCGATAGGCGGCCTGGCGTCGCTCCGCCGAACTCCCGCTGCGCCCTTGCCGCTCCATGTCCCACCGTGTCTCGTGTGATCTTTTCCCTAGGCGGGAAACTTGAACAGTGTTGTGAGGGCCAGCGCGAACACGGTGGCGAGAAAACCGCCAAGCGCCAGCTTCCAGGCGTCGCGGCGGTGTTTGAGGCCGGGCCAGCCGAGAGGCTTGATGATCTGGATCGCCGCGACGGCGGCGAAGAACAGCATGATGATCTTGGTCATGTCTGCGGCTCCCCGTCGCTTTCGTCTTCGTCCGCCGCCTCGGGGCCGGCCTTCAACTCCAGCGCCCGGGCATAGAGGGTCTTCCGGTCGAGCCCGGTCTTCTGCGCCACCAGCTTGGCCGCCGTCGCCGCCTTGTTGCCGGCAAGCGCGGCGATCAACAGCGCGTCCGCATCTTCCGCATCCGCCTCGGCCTCCGCCTGCGGTGGGCCGATGACGACGACGATCTCGCCCTTGACCGTCTGGTCGGCGAACAGCTCGGCGAGCGAGCCGAGGGTGCCGCGCTCGAAGGTCTCGAAGCGCTTGGTCAGTTCGCGGGCGACCGTGGCCTCCCGGTCGGGCCCCAGCACCGTGACCATATCGGCCAGCGAGCGCGCCAGCCGGTGCGGGCTTTCGAACAGGATCAGCGTTGTCGGCAGCGTCCGCAATTCGGCAAGGCGGGCGGAGCGGGCGCCGCTTTTCTGTGGCAGGAAGCCGGCAAAGCAAACCGTGTCCGAGGCGAGACCGGCGCCGACCAGCGCCGCGAACGGGGCGTTCGCACCCGGCACCGGAATCACCCGATGGCCGGCCGCCACCACGTCGCGCACCAGCCGGTAGCCCGGGTCGGAAACGAGCGGCGTGCCGGCATCGGAAACGAGCGCCACCGCCTCGCCGTTTTCCAGCGCCGCGAGCAGGCGCGGGCGCATCCGGTTCGCATTGTGCTCGTGGTAGGCGATGAGCGGTGTCCTGAGGCCGAAGCGCTGCACCAGCTTGGCGGTGATGCGCGTGTCCTCGCAGGCGATCAGGCTGGCTGAGGCCAGCGTTTCCAGTCCGCGCACGGTCATGTCGCCCAGATTGCCGATCGGCGTGGAGACGATATAGAGCCCCGGCTCCAGCCTTGGCGCCTCGAACCGGTGGGCGCCGATGATGAAGCCTGTGTCCGCTGACCGTCCGCCAGAGGCGGGTGCGCTGGCAGGTACGCTGGCTGGGCCCGTGTCTGGGGAAGCGTCAGGGTCAGGGGAGGACATGCTCATCAGGGTCTTTCGCGGCACGGGAGGGGCGGCGTGGGCGGGGGCAATGGCGGTGTGCGGGCGTTTCGCGCGGGTGGTGGCCTCATGGAAGGCCGGTTCCGGCATGGCTTGGGCATCGAAATTCCACATCCGGCCCGCTTTTTGACAGGAAAAGGCGAGGATACCAAGATTTACATGCAATGGGCCGGGCTGATAAGCATCTCATCAGGATAATCTGGCAGGCGGACGCAGCGCGAAGGCGCATGTTCGTCCTGCACGCGGGCCGGTCCGCGGGTTCTGGGAGAACTGACGCCGTGCTTGGAATTTTCGACGTTATGCGTGGCGCCGCCGCGAAGGCGCGCCTGGGGTCCCTTGGAGCGATGCTCGCCGGTGCGGTCGCCCTGACCGGCTGCATGGGCTCGAGCCTTGGCGAATATCCCGGCTATCCGTCGACACCCGATGGCCAGCCGGCGACAACGGGCGAAACACTGGGGACCGGAACGGTGCGGGTCGGCCTGCTGCTGCCGATGTCGGGGGGCGGCAGCGCCTCATCGATCGCCACCGTGTTCCGCAACACCGCGGAACTGGCGTTGAGCGATTTCCAGGGCGCCGATATCCAGATCCTCGTCAAGGACACCGCCGGCACGGCGGCGGGCGGCAAGGCGGCCGCCCAGGCGGCGATTTCGGAAGGGGCGGAATTGCTGCTCGGGCCGGTGTTCGCGCCGGCAGTGGGCGGTGCCGGCTCGGTCGCGCGCGCCTCGGGCGTGCCGATCGTCGCCTTTTCCAGCGATGAAGCGGTCGCCTCGCGCGGCATCTACCTCCTCAGCTTCCTGCCGCGCGGCGATGTCCAGCGGATCGTCACCTACGCGGCGTCGCAGCGCAAACGCTCCTTCGCCGCGCTGTTGCCCGACGATACCTATGGGGCGGTGGTCGAGGCGGCCTTCCGCCAGGAGGTCGGCCGGGCCGGCGCGCGGATCGTTACCATCGAGCGCTACAAGGTGCAGGGCGGCGACACCACCGACATTGCCGAAAAGGCCCGGCGCATCGCCGCCAACGCCAGCCAGATCGATGCGGTGTTCGTGCCGGCGGGCAATGTCGCGCCCTTCGTGGCGCAGACCCTGACGACCAGCGGCGTCAACCTGGCGACCACCAAGATGCTGGGCAGCGGCCAGTGGGAAGCCACGCAGGTGCTGAACGCGCCGCCCTTGTCGGGCGCCTGGTATCCGGGGCCGGATGGCGCGGGTTTCAAGGCCTTCGCGGAACGCTACCGCGCCGTGCATGGCTCGGCGCCGCCGCGCAACGCCTCGCTCGCCTATGACGCGACGATCCTGGCCGCCGGGCTGGTGCGCTCCGCCGGGGCAAGCCGCTTCTCCGAGCGGGTGCTGACCAACCGCGACGGATTTCTCGGCATCGACGGGGTGTTCCGCTTCAACCGCGATGGCCTGAACCAGCGCGGTCTGGCGATCTACGAGGTGACCGGTTCGGGCTCGCGCGTGATCGCGCCGGCGCCGCGCTCCTTCGGCTCCGGAAGCTGACCGGTCGCCGCAACGGCGCGCGCAATCGTTATGGGGGAGGATGGCCGGTGAGCCTGACCGACAAGCGTATCCTGTTGATCATCGGCGGGGGCATCGCCGCCTACAAGAGCCTCGATCTCATTCGCCGCCTGCGTGAGCGCGGCGCCCGGGTGCGGGCGGTGATGACCGAGGGCGCCTGTCAGTTCATCACCCCGGTCTCGGTCGGGGCGCTGACCGGGGAGCGGGTGTTTCTCAACCTGTTCGACCGGGATGAGGAGCAGGATGTCGGCCACATCCGGCTGGCGCGCGAGGCGGATGCGGTCATCGTCGCCCCGGCGACGGCGGATCTGATGGCGAAGATGGCCAACGGCCTTGCCGGCGATCTGGCAACGGCGGTCCTGCTTGCCTGCGACCGGCCGGTGTTGGTCGCCCCGGCCATGAACCCGGCCATGTGGGCCCATCCGGCGACCCGCCGCAATCAGGCGCAGCTTGTGGCCGACGGCCTGCGGTTCGTCGGTCCCAACAGCGGCGAGATGGCCGAAAGCAACGAGGCCGGCCTTGGCCGGATGGCCGAGCCGATGGAAATCCTGCAGGCGGTGGCGGAGACGCTGGCGCCGCCTCTGTCGGGGCTCGCCGGGCGGCATGTGCTGATCACCTCCGGCCCGACCCATGAGCCGATCGACCCGGTGCGCTACATCGCCAACCGCTCCTCCGGCCGTCAGGGTCATGCCATCGCCGCCGCCTTTGCCCGGGCGGGCGCCCGGGTGACGCTGGTCTGCGGACCGGTGACGATCCCCGATCCGGCCGGTGTGGAGGTGGTGCATGTGGAAAGCGCGCGCGAGATGCTGGCCGCTGTCGATGCGGCCTTGCCGGCCGATGTGGCGGTGATGGCGGCTGCGGTCGCCGACTGGCGCATGGCCGAGGCGCAGAACGGCAAGATCAAGAAGGACGGCAGCGGCACGGTTCCGGCGCTGGCCCTTGTCGAAAACCCGGATATCCTCGCCACCGTCGGCCGGCATGCCACCTTGCGCCCGCGCCTTGTCGTCGGCTTCGCCGCCGAAACCTCGAATGTGGTCGACAATGCCCGGGGCAAGCTGGCGCGCAAGGGCGCGGACATGATCCTTGCCAATGACGTGTCGCCGGAACACGGGGTGATGGGCGGCGAGCGCAACACGATCCATCTGGTCAGCGGCGAGGGCGTTGCCAACTGGCCGACCCTGAGCAAGACGGAAGTGGCGGAACGGCTGGTGGCGGAAGTCGCCCGCCGTCTCGCCGCAACCGTCGGACCGGCGTGACCGGCGGTTTTTGAAGGCTCAGATCTTTGCCAAAATCAGCCTTTGTGAGCTCAACTATAATAGGTTCGAGTCTTAGCAATGGCTCTCTGAGCCTTCATCTCATCGTAATCTTTCAGGGTTTTTTCTGGTACTAATTTTCTGATTTCAAGAAGCTCACTTTTTAATTTGCTGTTTTCGATTATCTCCTTATTCAATATTTCTTCATTTATTATTCGTTGAAGGTCCATTTGATGAGAGGTTTCGTAGTAATAGTCATTGGATTTGTTTAGGCGTTCAGTAACTTCATTGAGGTTAAATTCAAGCTCTTCAATTCTCGCCTGAGATTCGAGCTGTGCAGTCTCCAAACTTTCCTCACGAAGCCCTGTATGCTCCATAAGGCGGAACAATACAATTGCTAGCGGTAGGGAGATGAACCCCGCGAGGCTTTGGCTTAACGGGTAAAAATCCCCGTATTCATCCACGCTCCCCCAGCTATTCGGAATAAATGAAAACGCTAGATCGAAAATGACTAGACCAGCTATAAAAAATGCCAACCCCGCACCCAAAAGATGTGATTTAGAACGAAGAGGCGAGTATTTTCTGTCCGGTGAAAAGTCTCTAGTATCTCTATATAAAATGGAGAAACGATCTGGATGATACGCGGCGAGTACAACTACCCACGCCGCGTTCACAATCAAAATCCAAGAAATCAAGAAAATGATGCCTCTGAACAAATCCATCAAGCGGCTCCTTTCCGAACACGCTACGGATGCCACGGCTAGCCGTATCGAATTGAAGGTAATTGAAGGATGATTCTCCGCAACCTACTTGACCGACTTTTTAATTCGGCCCACAAAACCAGCGATCTCGGTACACAAGCTAGGCAGCCCAGCTAAGCGCCTGCCGCGCAAAGCGCTGATATTAAGGCTATTAGGCGTTTGATGTCAGCCAGACCAAGCTAGGTTGCCCCACTTACCAACGGACCCAAGCCATGACCCTTCCCCTTCGCGTGCGGCGCCTGCCGCATGGCCTCGACCTGCCGCTTCCCGCCTATCAGAGCGACGAGGCCGCCGGCATGGACCTTCTGGCGGCGGTGGACGAGCCGCTGGTGCTTGCGCCGGGCGCGCGGGCGCTGGTGCCGACCGGCATTGCCATTGCCCTGCCGCCCAACACCGAGGCGCAGGTGCGGCCCCGCTCCGGCCTTGCCGTCAAGCATGGGGTGACGGTGCTGAACACGCCCGGCACCATCGACCCGGACTATCGCGGCGAGATCAAGGTGATCCTGATCAACCTCGGCGAGGCGCCCTTCACCGTGGAACGCGGCAGCCGCATTGCCCAGATGATCATCGCCCCGGTGGCCCGGGCGGACCTGATCGAGGTCGATGCGCTGGACGAGACCCTGCGCGGCGACAACGGCTTTGGCTCCACCGGGCGGCACTGACAGAACCTGCAAGCGCGCGCGGGCGTCATTCCGCATTTCCTGGAAAATCGTTCTACCTGGCCGGTAATTTGTAGGACGAGATTTTACATTTCGCCATTTGGGGTAAGGTGTCCCCCTCGCTTCCTGTACCGCTCGCTTCTACATTGGGCGGCAAGACACGCGGCCCTTCTCGCGCCGCTTTTCAGGAGAGCCTGTGATGAGCGATCAAACCCCCGGCCGGGGCCGGATCTATTCCTCCATTGTCGAGACCATCGGCGACACGCCGCTCGTGCGTCTCGACAAGCTGGCGAAGGATGCCGGCGTTAAGGCGGAGATCCTTGGCAAGCTGGAGTTTTTCAACCCGCTTGCCAGCGTCAAGGACCGCATCGGTCTGGCGATGATCGAGGCGATGGAAGCGGCTGGCAAGATCGCCCCGGGCAAGACCACCCTGATCGAGCCGACATCGGGCAACACCGGCATCGCCCTTGCCTTCGTTGCCGCCGCCAAGGGCTACCGGCTGATCCTGGTGATGCCGGAAACCATGTCGGTGGAACGGCGCAAGATGCTGAAGCTGCTTGGCGCGGAGCTGGAGCTGACCGAAGGGCCGAAGGGCATGAAGGGCGCGATTGCCCGCGCCGAGGAACTGCTGGCCGAGATCGATGGTGCGGTCATCCCGCAGCAGTTCGAGAACCCGGCCAATCCGGAGGTCCATCGCCGCACCACGGCGGAGGAAATCTGGAACGACACCGACGGTCGGGTCGACGCCTTCGTGTCCGGCATTGGCACTGGCGGCACCATCACCGGCGTTGCTGAGGTGTTGAAGACCCGCAATCCGGATCTGCATGTGGTGGCGGTGGAGCCGACCGACAGCCCGGTGCTGTCCGGCGGCGCGCCCGGCCCGCACAAGATCCAGGGCATTGGCGCGGGCTTCGTTCCCGGTGTGCTCAACACCAAGGCCTATGACGAGGTGCTGCAGGTCTCCAACAACGAGGCCTTCGAGATGGCACGCAAGGTGGCGGTGCTGGAAGGCTTGCCGGTGGGCATTTCCTCCGGTGCGGCGCTGGTCGCGGCGCTGAAGGTCGGGGCGCGGCCGGACATGGCCGGCAAGCGGATCGTCGTGATCATCCCGTCCTTTGCCGAACGCTACCTCTCCACCGCCCTGTTCGACGGGCTGGAGTAGGCGCGGCGCACGCTGCGAACAAGATGACCTGAACGGATCCGGCGCGGAAGAGAGCTTCCGCGCCGGACTTGTTTGCCTCTTGCGTCCTTGTCAGCGCAGGACGACGGCGGTGCCGGTGGCGCTGACCATCAGCATGGAACCGCCCTGGCCGAGGGTCTCGTAGTCGAGATCGACGCCGACCACGGCGTTTGCGCCAAGCGCCCTCGCATTCTGCTGCATTTCCTCCAGCGCGATCTTGCGGGCCTTCATCAGCTCTTGTTCATAGGCGCCGGACCGGCCGCCGACGATGTCGCGGATGCCGGCGAACAGGTCCTTGAACAGGTTGGCGCCGAGGATCGCCTCGCCGGTGACGATACCCTTGTATTCGGCGATCTCCTGGCCCTGCAGGGTGTTTGTGGTGGTGACCAGCATGCCGGCTCCTTCGGGTTGCAATCTGGAGCCCGTCAGGTGGCGTTCGCGACCGGCGGTTTCAAGACATGCAGGCGGGTGCCGGTCATCCGGCCGGACCGATCAGCCGGGCGATCGGCGCATAATCGTCGGTGAGCACCGGCGGGTCGAGCCGCGTCACCAGCGCGTCGATCCGCGCCTGCGGAATGCGCCCGAGTATGCGCGGCGTGCCGTCGGCGTCTGTCGGTGGCAACAGGATGCGGCTCTGGGGCGAGGGGGTGCTGCCGGCGGACAGGACAAAGGTGGTGCGCCCGCCGCTGGCGAAATCCTCCGCCTCGATCCAGACCTCGACCACCGGAAACACCGTCTTGAGGGTGCGCACCGTTGCGGCCAATGCGTGCAGCCTGTCCATGTGGTCGATCAGGTTCATCAGGTAGACCCCATCCGGCGTCAGCCTTGCCGCGATCTCGGCGTAGAACTCGCGCGTCACCAGATGGGCCGGAACGGCGATATCGGTGAAGGCATCGCCGATCACCGCCTCGACCTGCCCCGTGTCTCGCAGCGCGGCGCGGGCATCGGCATGGCGCAGGGTGAAGCGGCTCGGGTCCACATCGAAATCCCGGGCGGCGATGCGGGTCACCTCCGGGTCGATCTCGGCGACGATGAGACCGGGCCGGGGCGCGTCCGCGCTCCAGGCGCGCGGCAGGGTCAGGGCGCCGCCGCCGATGAAGTAGGCGCTGTCCGGCGGGCCGCCGAAGCGTTCACGCGCCAGCGCGTCGATCACCGCCGTATAGGGCATTTCCAGTCGCTTCGGCGCGCCCAGAACATTGATGCCATGGCCGAGGTGGTCGATCACCATCAGCCGCGCCGGGGCGCCGATCTCGCCGGAGATGTCGAGCGAGCGGATGCAGTAGTAGCGGCTTTCCACCGTGCAGGCGGACCCGGTGAGGAAAGGGGCGGCGCCGAGCGCCAGCAGCCCGGCAAGGCAGGTCAGCGTCGCGGCGCGCGCCCGTGCCTCCCCCGGCCGCCGCAGGGCCGCCAGCAGGCAGACAACGGCGAAGCCGGCGTAGATCGCGGCGACGGTGATCAGGGTCCAACTCGTGCCCAGCCAGGCGATGAACAGATAGCCGGCGGCCAGGGTACCGGCGATGGCGCCGATGGCGCTGACCGCGTGCAGGGCGCCAAGCGCCCGGCCGCTGCGGGCGGTGTCGATGATCGCCAGCCGGGCCAGGATGGGCGAGGGAATGCCGGCTGCGAGCGAGGGCAGGAAGAACAACAGGCCCGTGAGGATGACGATCCCGCCGACCGGATCGGTGATGGTGCCGAGCACGGGGGCTGACAGCAGCCGCACCAGTGGCAGGGCGGCAACGGTGGTGATCGCGCCGAAAGCGCCGGCGAAGGTCAGGGCAAGCAGCGCGGTCCGGGGCGGCCGGTCGGCATAAAGCCCGCCGAGCCAGTGGCCGGCGGAAAAGCCGGCCAGCACGACGGCGATGACCGCGGTCCAGGTGTAGAGCGACATGCCCACGTAAGGGGCAAGCATGCGGCCGGCGACGATCTCGACGACGAGCCCGGCGGCGGCAATCAGGAATTGCGCCAGCAGCAAGAGGGGAAGGGCGATCCTGCCGGCATCGGCAGGATCCTGAGCATGAAAACCGGTCATGCGGGGAGACTAGATCAGTTCCGGCTGGTGGGGGAACCGGTTTTCCGCAACCGGGCCTTGCCGCCGGATCGAAACGGCAAGCTGGGGGGCGGGTCAGGTCGCCGGCGGGCCGATCCGGTCCGGATGGGCGGCGGCGAAAGCGGTCAGCGCCTCGCAGCGCTCGCCGATCTCCAGCACCCTCGGGCAGGCATCGAGATTGGCGCCCCAGCGGCGGGCGTTGTAGAGCTGCGGGACCAGGCAGATATCGGCCATGGTCGGCGTGTCGCCATGGCAGAACTGGCCGGTGCCCGGGGCGTCCAGCAGGGTCTCCACCGCCGCCAGACCGGAGGAAATATACTGCTGCATCCATGCATTGCGGGTCTCGTCGCCGCCGCCGGTCAGCTCAACGATATGCTTCACCACCCGCAGATTGCAGACCGGGTGGATTTCCATGGCGATGGCATGGGAGATGGCGCGCACCCGCTGGCGTCCCAGGGCATCGGCCGGCAACAGGCCGCCCTCCGGCCGGGTGTCGTTGAGATATTCGATGATCGCCAGCGACTGGGTCAGCATCTGCCCGTCGATCTCCAGCGCCGGCACCAGCCCTTGCGGGTTGCGGGCAAGATGCTCCGCTGACCGGTGCGTACCGGCGAGCAGGTCGACGGCGACGGTGTCGTGTTCGATCCCGGCCAGATTGAGGGCGATCCGAACCCGGTAGCTCGCCGAGGAGCGCCAGTAATCGTAAAGGACGGGTCGGGTCATTGCGAAAGATCTCCTGCGCGGGTCTGGCGTTCGGGTGTTGGGCCCCCGGGGGGTAAGGGCCGGGGGAGGCGGCGGCGAAGCACCGACACCCGCGTATTGCATGGCGCCGGGCGTTTCGCCAAGCCCCGCCAGCTCGGGCCAGGCGCTGGCGACCTTCGCAAAATAAATTTGACTAATTGGTCAAAATTCAGCCCAATGCTGGGGTGGATGCGGGTCCGGTAAATGAGATCCGCGGCGCAAGCAATCGCCAGAGCCGCACGAGGGGCCCTTGTTTTATGGGGCCTTGCGGCTGTTGAGGAGAACATATGCCGGAGGGCACGCGGGATCCCGCGCGTTCGCGGCCGGCCTTCGCGGAGGTTCAGCCATGGCTGACGCACTCTCGGCGCCCGACATTCGGTCGGGGCGTCTGACGCCTGAGGACTATCTGGAGAATTTCGACGATCTGCATCCGCCGCTTGGCGCCCATGAGGCCTCGGTGGAGGCGGACCGCTGCTACTTTTGCTACGATGCGCCCTGCACGATCGCCTGTCCCACCTCCATCGACATTCCCAAATTCATCCGCCAGATCTCGACGGGCAATCCGATCGGGTCCGCCAAGACGATCTTCGCGGAAAATATCCTCGGCGGCATGTGCGCCCGGGTCTGTCCGACCGAGACCCTGTGCGAGGAAGCCTGCGTGCGCAACCTCGCCGAGGATAAGCCGGTGCAGATCGGCCTGTTGCAGCGCCATGCCACCGACATCTATCTGAGCGAGCCGGACCGGCATCCGTTCGAGCGGGCACCGGAGACAGGCCGCAAGGTGGCGGTGGTCGGCGGCGGGCCGGCCGGGCTCGCCTGTGCCCATGCGCTCGCCCGGCGCGGCCACGCGGTGACCATTTTCGACGCCCGCGACAAGATCGGCGGTCTGAACGAATTTGGCATTGCCGCGTACAAATCGACTGACGATTTTGCGCAATTTGAGACCGAGTTTGTGCTGTCGATTGGCGGAATTGTCGTCGAATGTGGCAAAGCGCTGGGCCGCGACATCACCCTCGCCGATCTGCGCCGGGACTTCGATGCGGTGTTCCTCGGCATGGGGCTCGCCGGCGTCAACGCCCTCCGCGCGGAGGGAGAGGAGCTCGCCGGGGTGATCGACGCGGTCGCCTATATCGCCGAGCTGCGCCAGGCGGAGGACCTGTCCACCCTGCCGGTCGGCCGCAAGGTGGTGGTGATCGGCGGCGGCATGACCGCCATCGACATCGCCACGCAGATCAAGCGCCTCGGTGCCGAAGAGGTGACCATCGCCTATCGCCGTGACCGCGAGGCGATGAAGGCCAGCGCCTATGAGCAGGAAATCGCCCTGACCGATGGCGTCGTCATCCGCGAATGGCTGCAGCCGAAGCGGCTTCTCGGCGAGGCCGGCCACGTGACGGGCATCGAGCTGGAGCGCACGGCCGAAGACGCCGGCGGCCGCCTTGCCGGCACCGGCGAGACGGTGACGCTTCAGGCGGATCAGGTGTTCAAGGCCATCGGCCAGAGCTTCGTCGCCGATCCGCTCGGCGCGGGCGACGTCCCGGCGCTGGAAGGCGGACGCATCCGCGTCGATGGCGACCGCCGGACCTCGCTGGCCGATGTCTGGGCGGGCGGCGATTGCGTTGCCGGCGGTGAGGACCTGACCGTTGCCGCGGTCGAGGACGGCAAGGTCGCCGCCGCCGCCATCCACGCCGCGCTCAGCGCCTGACAGGGCCGCGACGCGGGCACTGTCCCGCGCGCCAGGAATTCACCCCAACCCGATCTGGGGAGACCGAACATGGCTAATCTCAGCAGCAATTTTATCGGCATCAAGTCGCCGAACCCGTTCTGGCTGGCCTCAGCGCCGCCGACCGACAAGGAATACAACGTCGTGCGCGCCTTCAAGGCAGGCTGGGGCGGCGTCGTCTGGAAGACCCTTGGCGAGGATCCGGAGGTGGTCAATGTCAACGGACCGCGCTACGGCGCGATCCATGGGCGCGACCGGAACCTCATTGGCTTCAACAACATCGAGCTGATCACCGACCGTCCGCTGGAGGTCAATCTGCGCGAGATCAAGCGGGTCAAGCGTGACTGGCCCGACCGGGCGATGGTGGTCTCGCTGATGGTCCCGTGCGAGGAGCAGAACTGGATCGACATCCTCAAGCGTGTCGAGGAGACCGAGGCCGACGGCATCGAGCTCAACTTCGGCTGCCCCCATGGCATGTCGGAACGCGGCATGGGCTCGGCGGTCGGGCAGGTGCCGGAATACATCGAGATGGTCACCCGCTGGTGCAAGCAGCACACCCGCATGCCGGTGATCGTCAAGCTGACGCCGAACATCACCGACATCCGCAATCCGGCCCGGGCGGCCAAGGCCGGCGGCGCCGATGCGGTGTCGCTGATCAACACCATCAATTCCATCGTTTCGGTCGATCTCGATGCGATGGCGCCGAACCCGACCATCGACGGGCGCGGCGCTCATGGCGGCTATTGCGGCCCGGCGGTCAAGCCGATCGCCCTCAACATGGTGGCGGAAATCGCCCGCGACGCGGCGACCCACGGGCTGCCGATCTCCGGCATTGGGGGGGTCACCACCTGGCGCGATGCCGCCGAATTCATGGCGCTGGGCGCCGGCACGGTGCAGGTCTGCACCGCTGCGATGACCTACGGGTTCAAGATCGTCGAGGAGATGATCGACGGGCTGAGCGACTGGATGGACGAGAAGGGCTACACCTCGACCGATCAGTTCATCGGCCGGGCCGTGCCCAATGTCACCGACTGGCAGCAGCTCAATCTCAATTATGTGGTCAAGGCGAAGATCGATCAGGACGCCTGCATCAAATGCGGCCGCTGTCACATTGCCTGTGAAGACACCTCGCATCAGGCGATCACGGCGATGAAGGACGGGGAGCGGCATTTCGAGGTGATCGACGCCGAATGCGTCGGCTGTAACCTGTGCGTCTCGGTCTGCCCGGTGGAAGACTGCATCACCATGGAGCAGATGACCGAAGGGGTGGATCCGCGCACCGGCAAGCTGATCGACCCGGCCTATGCTAACTGGACCACCCATCCGAACAACCCCAACCGGGTGATGGACGCCGCCGAATGAGCGACGTACCGGTAAGCGGCGCCGCGTGAGCGGGACAGGCACATCGGCGGCCAGCGGGCCGGGCATGGCGCATCTTGCCATGCTCGGCTTCGTGTTTCTGGTCTCCACCTCGTTCCCGGTGGGGCACGCCATCACCGCCGCGCTCGACCCGGCGGCACTGAACGCCCTGCGCTTCATCCTGGCCGCAGCGCTGTTCGCCGGGGTGGCGACCGCGAAAGGCACCTGGCATTGGCCGCGCCTGTCGCGGCTGCCGGTCTATCTCCTGATTGCCGCGGCGCTCGATGTCTTCTTCGTCACCATGTTCGAGGCGCTGCGCCTGACCAGTGCGCTGAATGCCGGAGCGATCTTCACCCTGCTGCCGGCCTTCACCTGCCTTGCCGGCTATCTGCTTCTGCGCCAGACCATCAGCCGGTTCCAGGGGCTCTGCCTGCTGGTCGGCGCGGTCGGCGCGCTGCTGGTCCTGTTCGGCAACGATCTGTCGCAGCTTGCCAGTCTGTCGCTCGGCGACGGCGAACGGATCTTCCTGATCGGCGTTGCCGCCTATGCCTTCTATGCCCCGCTGATGCGGCGGTTCAACCGTGGCGAGCCGCTGGAATCCTTCAATTTCTGGATCCTGGTGACGGCGGCCATGCTGCTGTGCGCCTATGCGGCGCCGCAGATGCTGGCGACCGACTGGCGCGCGGTTCCCGCCCCGGTCTATCTCGGCATCGTCTATCTGGCGGTGTTCCCGACGGCGGCCAGTTTCTTTCTGGCGAGCTATGCCAGCCTGCGCCTGCCGTCCGGACCGGTGATGGCCTACACCTATCTTCTGCCGTCCTTCGTGCTGGTGGAAACCCAGCTCCTCGGCGCACCCTTCCCGGGCGTTCCTGCGTTCTTCGGCGTGCTCACAAGCGCCGTGGCAACGCTGCTGCTGCAGCGTGATCTGCGGTGATGCGCCGGCTTGATACCTTGCCGGCTTACTGCTTGAGCGCTGTCGCCATATAGGCGATGGTCTTGCGATAGACCTCCGCCCGGTTCCACTGTTTCAGAACCCCGTAATTGGCGGTTCCCGGCGACCAATCGCCGCCCTTCCGCCAGCCATGCTGGCGTAGGAAATTGGCGGTGGAGGCAAAGACGTCCGGCTTGCTTCTGATCAGGTTCGGCCGCCCGTTGCCGTCAAAATCTACCGCGAAGCGCTCGTAGCTGGAGGCGAGAAACTGGGTCTGGCCGATCTCGCCGGCCCAGGCGCCCTTCATATCGGAAATCCGCATGTCGCCGCGATCGGCGATCCGCAATGCGCTCATGAGCTCGTTGGTGAAGAAGCGGGAGCGGCGGCAGTCATAGGCGAGTGTCGGCAGGGAGCTGAAGATGGAGATATTGCCCATATAGCTGCCGAAGCCGGATTCCAGCCCCCAGATGGCGACGATCACCTCCTTGGGCACGCCGAACCGGCGCTCCACCCGATCTAGGACGGTGATGTGCTGGCGCATCCGCCGCTTGCCGATGGCAATCGTGCTGGGTGGTGCCCGCCGGGCGAGGAACTTCTCGAAGCTCAGCTTGAACGAGCGCTGGTTGCGGTCGCGGCTGATCACCTTGGTGTTGTAGCGGGCGTTGCCCAGCGCCGCGTTGACGGTTCGCCGCGAGATGCCCGAGGCGACCGCCTGCCGCTTGAAGCTCTCCAGCCACGCGGGAAAGCCTTTCGCCGTGTTGCCGCAGGAGGCGGCGCTGGCGGTGCCGGCGGCAAGGCACAGAAAACCGGCAACCAGAAGAGCTTTGCGCATGGAACCTCCCAAGAGACTTCGGATCGGGCCGGGGCTGCCCCGACTGGACTTGCGCGGCCTGGAACGTGAAAACGCAACGTCACCCCTGAAAGGATACCTCGCGCCCTCCCAAGATCAAGCGGGCGGCAGCAATCCGTCGAAGATCAGGGCGGTCAGGGTCTTCAGCACCTCGGCGCGGTAGGCCGGATCGGCGACCTCCCGTCCGGTCAGCGCGGCGATCTGCGGGGCGAAATCCGCATAATGCTGGGTCGTCGCCCAGATCAGGAAGATCAGCTGATGCGGATCGACATCGCGGATCCGGCCCTCCGCCGCCCAGCGCCGCAGCACGCCGGTCTTTTCATCGACAAGCTCCTTGAGTGGCCCTTCCAGCACGTCGCGGATCATCGGCGCGCCCTGCATCACCTCATTGGCAAAGAGGCGGGAGGCTTCCGGCTCTTCCGCTGAAAACCGCAATTTCTGTTCGATATAGGCAGTCAGTTCCGCCCGCGGATCGCCCTCCGGATCAAGCGTGCGCAAGGGGGCGAGCCAGCGCTCCAGCAGCGCGGCCAGCACCGCCTTGTACATCTCCGTCTTGGAGCGGAAGTAATAGAGCAGGTTCGATTTCGACATGCCGGCGGCCTCGGCGATCTGCTCGACCCGTGCCCCGCGATAGCCGAACCGGGCGAAAGCAACCAGCGCCGCATCGAGGATCCGCGCCCGGTTGCGCTCCTGAATGCGGGTACGTGTGCCGCCCGGTGCCGTTGCGCTCCCGTCCATCATCATGCCTCGCGGCCCTCCCCGCCAGCGGTGGCGGGCACCGCGCCAATGCCCGCCAGGACGATGCGCACGACCGTTTGCTTGGCCTCTTCGAACTGGGCATCGCTGAGCGGCGCGTCGCCGTTCAGCGTGTCGATCTGGTGATTGAAATCCGCGTAATGCTGGGTGGTGGCCCAGATCAGGTAGAGCAGGTATTCGCCGTTGACCGGGGCGATCCGTCCCTCTGCCACCCAGCGGTCGATCACGGCGACCCGGCTGGAGGTCCAGCTTCGCAAGGTGGTTTCCAGATAGTCCTGGATCACCGGCGCCTTGTGCAGGATCTCGTTGGCCCAGACCTTGGAGCCCATCGGATGGGCGCGGGAGATGTCCATCTTCTTGGAGATATAGGCGGTGAGCGCCTCGACCGGATCGTCGTTTTCGTCGAAGGAATTGGCCGCATCGAGCCAGATGTTGAAGATATGCTCGACCACCTTGCGGTAGAGCGCTTCCTTGGTCGGGAAATAATAGTGCAGGTTGGCCTTGGGCAGACCGGCGCGTTCGGCGATCATGCCGGTGGTGGCGCCGCGAAACCCGCTTTCGGCAAACACCTCCTCGGCGGCCGCCAGGATGGCCCGCTCGTTTTCCGCGCGCACGGCGCTTTTCTGGGTTTGCCTTGCCTGTTGCTTCGCCGCCATGAGCCTTGATCGCGGTTTCACCGGTCGGCCCAAAAAATGATCTTGACCATCTGGTCAAGCCTTCCTAGGCTCGATTTGACCATTTGGTCAGGTTTTCTTGCCTGAAGCAATGGCAAACGAATAACGGACCGTCGGCGGCAAGATGTCGACAAGCGACGGCCAGGACCTTCCAGATAGCGGTTTTCGCGCGTAACGTGCGAGGACCTACCGGTGAACGGGCACCGCACACCAGTATTTTGGGTGTGTGCGAGGTGTCATTCGCCGGGAGACGGGAACCGATCGGCGGTGCTAGGCTTTTTGCCGGCGCACCGCGTCTCCGCAATCGCCGGATTTTTGCCGGCGGGACGGGTGGAGCCGATCGCATCAGCTTGCAATGGACGCCCGCGTGGGATCGCGGGCGATCGGAGGATCTATGTCGCAGCCGGCGCTTACCAGCAACAATCTCGATGCCTTCTGGATGCCGTTCACGGCCAATCGCCAGTTCAAGAAAAATCCGCGCCTGTTCGTGGGCGCGGAAGGAATGTTCTACAAGACCGCGGACGGACGGGACGTGCTGGATGGCACCGCCGGCCTGTGGTGCTGCAACGCCGGCCATGCCCGCCCGCGCATCACCGAGGCGGTGCAGCGGCAGATCGCCGAACTGGACTATGCACCGGCCTTCCAGATGGGCCATCCGCATGCCTTCGAGCTGGCCGCGCGCCTGTCGGCCCTGATGCCCTCGCCGCTCGACCATGTGTTCTTCACCAACTCCGGATCGGAATCGGTCGAAACCGCGCTGAAGATGGCCATCGCCTATCACCGGGTGCGCGGCGACGGCGCCCGGACCCGGCTGATCGGCCGTGAGCGCGGCTATCACGGTGTCAATTTCGGCGGCATCTCGGTTGGCGGCATCGTCTCCAATCGCAAGATGTTCGGCACCTTGCTCGGCGGCGTCGACCACCTGCCGCACACCCATGACCTGTCGCGCAACGCCTATTCCCGCGGCCAGCCGGAAAGCGGCGCCGAATATGCCGAGGAGCTCATCCGGCTGGTCCAGCTGCATGATGCCTCGACCATCGCCGCGGTGATCGTCGAGCCGGTGGCCGGATCGACCGGGGTGCTGATCCCGCCCAAGGGCTACCTCAAGCGCCTGCGCGAGATCTGCGACCAGCATGGCATCCTGCTGATCTTCGATGAGGTGATCACTGGGTTCGGCCGTCTCGGCTCGCCCTTCGCGGTGGAACATTTCGACGTCACCCCGGATCTGGTCACCACCGCCAAGGGCATCACCAACGGTGTCATTCCCATGGGGGCGGTGTTCTGCTCGCGCGATGTGCATGAAGCCTTCATGACCGGGCCGGAGCATCTGATCGAGTTCTTCCACGGCTACACCTACTCCGGCCATCCGGTGGCCTGCGCCGCCGCGCTCGGCACCCTCGACACCTATGAGGAGGAGGGGCTTCTCAGCCGGGCGGCGGAGCTCGACGGCTACTGGGCCGATGCGCTGCATTCGCTGCGCGGCACCCGCCATGTCATCGACATCCGCAACATCGGGCTGATCGGCGCCATCGAGCTGGAGCCGATTGCCGGCGAGCCGACCAAGCGGGCCTTCGACGCCTTCCTCAAGGCCTATGAGGCCGGCGTTCTGATCCGCACCACCGGCGACATCATCGCCCTGTCGCCGCCGCTGATCATCGAGACGGCACAGATCGACCAGCTGGTCGACACCATCAAGACCGTGCTGGAAAGCCTGGACTGAGGCATCATGACCCTGATTGAAAACGCCATCGGCGGGGCGCGCGTTGCGTCCCGTTCCGGCCGCACCGCGGCCGTCTACAATCCCGCCACCGGCGAACAGACCGGCACGCTGGGGCTCTCCTCCGCCGCTGAAGTCGGCGAGGCCATCGCCAATGCCAAGGCGGCCTTTCCCGCCTGGCGCGACACCCCGCCCCTGAAACGGGCGCGGATGATGTTCCGCTTCAAGGAACTCTTGTCGGCCAATGCCGATGCCATCGCCCGGGCGATTTCCGCCGAGCATGGCAAGACCCACGACGATGCCCTGGGCGAGGTGGCGCGCGGCATCGAGGTGGTGGAGTTCGCTTGCGGCATCCCGCATCTCCTGAAGGGGGAATTCGCCCGCAATGTGGGGCCTGCCATCGACAGCTATTCCGACCGGCAGCCGCTGGGCGTCGTCGCCGGCATCACCCCGTTCAATTTCCCGGCGATGGTGCCCTTGTGGATGTATCCGCTGGCGGTCGCTTGCGGCAACACCTTCATTCTCAAGCCGTCGGAGCGCGATCCTGGCGCCGTGATGGTGGTCTATGATCTCTTCCGCGAGGCCGGCTTCCCCGATGGGGTGCTGAACGTGGTGCATGGCGACAAGGAAGCGGTGGATGCGCTGCTGACCCACCCGGATGTGAAGGCGATTTCCTTCGTCGGCTCAACGCCGATCGCCGAATACGTCTATGCCACCGGCACCGCGCACGGCAAGCGGGTGCAGGCGCTGGGCGGCGCCAAGAACCACATGATCGTCATGCCCGATGCGGACATGGACCAGGCCGCCGATGCGCTGATGGGCGCCGGCTACGGTTCGGCCGGCGAGCGCTGCATGGCGATCTCCGTCGCCGTGCCGATCGGCGAGGAAACCGCCGACCGGCTGGTGGAAAAGCTCATTCCCCGGGTGCAGGCGCTGAAGATCGGCCCGGCCACCGACAAGGACGCGGAAATGGGCCCGCTGGTAACGCAAGCGCATATGCGCAAGGTGCTGGGCTACATCGACCAGGGCGAGAAGGAAGGCGCGGAACTGCTGGTCGACGGGCGCGGGTTCTCGCTGCAGGGCTACGAGAACGGCTATTTCGTCGGCGGTACCCTGTTCGACCGGGTCACCCGCGACATGACCATCTACCGGGAAGAGATCTTCGGGCCGGTGCTCTCGGTGGTGCGGGCCAAGGGCTATGATGAAGCGCTGTCGCTGATCAACGAGCATGAATACGGCAACGGCACGGCGATCTTCACCCGCGACGGCGACGCCGCCCGGGCCTTCGCCGATGGCATCGAGGTCGGCATGGTCGGCATCAACGTGCCGATCCCGGTGCCGGTCGCCTATTTCTCCTTCGGCGGCTGGAAGCGCTCGCTGTTCGGCGATCATTCGATCTACGGCGCGGAAGGGGTGCGGTTCAACACCCGGCTGAAGACCGTGACCACGCGCTGGCCCGCCGGCATCAAGGATGGCGCGGTCTACACCTTCCCCTCATTGCAATGAAACGCCTCAGGCTAAGGAGCCGCTCCCCCTTGGAGCGAGAACTCGAAATTCTTCAGTTCGAGTTAGCGCGAGTGAAAAATCGTGGAGGTCCGGCGAGGGGGTATGTTTCCGATCTCCTGAAGAAAATATCGGAAATAAAACGGGAGATCTATATTCAAAATAAAGAAAGTAAAATTTTGAGAAAGAAGGTTCAGGCGGAGAGGTTGCTGTCGGAGTCGAAAGGCAAAAAGAAAAGATATAAAAGAAAAGGTTCGGTGTGGACGGTGAGTGGAGGTTTGCCGACACTTGGAAAGCGGAGGTAGAATATGAGTGTTTTCGCAGCAAATGTTCGCATCGACGGCGACCGGCTCTGGGAGAGCCTGATGGAGATGGCGAAGATCGGACCGGGTGTCGCCGGCGGCAACAACCGTCAGACCCTCACCGACGCCGATGCGGAAGGCCGCAAGCTGTTCCAGTGCTGGTGCGAGGCTGCCGGCCTGTCCATGGGGGTCGACACCATGGGCAACATGTTCATGACCCGGCCGGGCACCGACCCGGAGGCGCTGCCCGTCTATGTCGGTTCCCATCTCGACACCCAGCCGACCGGCGGCAAGTATGACGGCGTGCTCGGGGTGCTCGGCGGGCTGGAACTGGTCCGCACCCTCAACGATCTCAACATCAAGACCCGGCGGCCGATCGTCGTCACCAACTGGACCAATGAGGAAGGCACCCGCTTTGCCCCCGCCATGCTGGCATCGGGGGTCTTTGCCGGGGTGCATGAGCTCGACTGGGCCTATGCCCGCGAGGATGCGGAGGGAAAGACCGTCGGCGACGAGCTGAAGCGCATCGGCTGGGTCGGTGAGGAAGAGGTCGGCGCGCGCAAGATGCACGCCATGTTCGAATTGCACATCGAGCAGGGGCCGATCCTGGAGGCGGAGCACAAGGACATCGGCGTCGTCACCCATGGCCAGGGCCTGTGGTGGCTGCAGGTGACGGTGACCGGCAAGGACAGCCATACCGGCTCCACGCCGATGCCGATGCGCCGCAACGCCGGCCTCGGCATGGCGCGGCTGACCGAGTTGGTGCATGAGATCGCCATGAGCCACCAGCCGCGCGCGGTTGGCGCCATCGGCCATTGCGATGTTCATCCCAACTCGCGCAACGTCATTCCCGGGAAGGTGGTCTTCACCGTCGATTTCCGTTCGCCGGACCGGGACACCCTGGATGGCATGAAGGCCGAGTTCGAGCGCCGCGCTCCGGCCATTGCCGAGGAGCTGGGGCTGGGGCTGGACATCGAGGCGGTCGGCCATTTCGACCCGGTCACCTTCGATGAGACCTGCGTCAAGGCGGTGCGCGGCGCGGCCGAGAAGCTCGGCTACTCGCACATGGATATCATATCCGGCGCCGGCCACGACGCCTGCTGGGTCAACCGGGTGGCGCCGACGGCGATGATCATGTGCCCCTGCGTCGACGGGCTGTCGCACAACGAGGCGGAGGATATTTCCAGGGAGTGGGCCACCGCCGGCGCCGATGTGCTGCTGCACGCGGTGCTGGAAAGCGCGGAGATCGTGGAGTGAGGTGAGATCTGGAGACGGGTGTCGCCGAGCGGAATGGGAGGACGTATGGGGGGTAAAGCACGAATGCTGCCGCGTACGGGGCTGTCTGTTTCCGTCCTGCTCGCCGTCGCGGCGCTCTCGGTCCAGGCGAGCCCGGCGGCTACCTTGGGGCGAGAACCGAAACGTGATGAGATTGAGGATCGGCTTCGGGGGCTGGCCGAGGGAGAGTATCTTCCCGCACTTGCCACGGGCTTCTGTAGCGTTGGAGACGATCATTTTATCGAGAATAGTTCTTTTGTCTCGGAAATTCTCGAAGACGGAAATGTGTATGCCAAGATTGTAAAGCGAGGCGCCAGCTTCTCTGCGTTGATCGTTGCGGGAAAGGATGTGACGACAGTTGATGAAGCCGCTCCGCTGCTCCGGTTCTTTTTTACCAACCGAGAATGCCCGACGATTCATGGAATTTCCGAGATCGGAGCAGTCAATATTGACAGGCTGGAGGTGATCGATGAGGGCAGTACGTATTACCTGCGCTTGCGCCCCTTCAAGCCGCACTGAAGACCTGAAAGTGTGTGTCACATAACAAACTTCGGAGGACCAGCGATGGCCAGCAAAGTCATCAAGGGCGGGACGGTGGTCACCGCCGATCTCACCTACAAGGCCGATGTGAAGGTCGAGGACGGGAGGATCGTCGAGATCGGGCCGGACCTTTCCGGCGATACGGTTCTGGACGCCAGCGGCTGCTACGTGATGCCGGGCGGCATCGACCCGCATGTGCATCTGGAAATGCCCTTCATGGGCACCTATTCCACCGACGATTTCGAAAGCGGCACCCGCGCCGGCCTGGCCGGCGGCACCACCATGGTGGTCGATTTCTGTCTGCCGGCGCCCGGCCAGTCGCTGCTTGAGGCGCTGACCATGTGGGACAACAAGTCGACCCGCGCCAATTGCGACTATTCCTTCCACATGGCCATCACCTGGTGGGGCGAACAGGTCTTCAACGAGATGGAGACGGTGGTTCGCGACAAGGGCATCAACACCTTCAAGCATTTCATGGCCTACAAGGGCGCCTTGATGGTGCAGGACGACGAGATGTACGCCTCGTTCCAGCGCTGCGCCGAGCTCGGCGCCATGCCGCTGGTGCACGCGGAAAACGGCGATGTGGTCGCCGACCTCTCGGCGCGGCTTCTGGCGGAGGGCAACAACGGGCCGGAGGCCCATGCCTACTCACGTCCGCCGCAGGTGGAGGGCGAGGCGACCAACCGGGCGATCATGATCGCCGACATGGCCGGCGTGCCGCTCTATGTGGTGCACACCTCCTGCGAGGAGAGCCACGAGGCGATCCGCCGGGCGCGGCAGCAGGGCAAGCGGGTCTATGGCGAGCCGCTGATCCAGCATCTGACCCTCGATGACAGCGAGTATTTCAACAAGGACTGGGACCATGCCGCCCGCCGGGTGATGTCGCCGCCGTTCCGCAACAAGCAGCATCAGGATTCGCTTTGGGCGGGGCTGGCCTCCGGCTCGCTGCAGGTGGTGGCCACCGATCACTGCGCCTTCACCACCGAGCAGAAGCGCACCGGCGTCGGCGACTTCACCAAGATCCCCAACGGCACCGGCGGTCTGGAAGACCGGATGCCGATGCTGTGGAGCAATGGCGTTGCCACCGGCCGGCTGACGATGAACGAGTTCGTCGCCGTCACCTCCACCAACATCGCCAAGATCCTCAACATCTATCCGCGAAAAGGGGCGATCCTAGTCGGCGCCGATGCGGATATCGTCGTCTGGGATCCGGCGAAGGAGAAGACCATCTCCGCCGCCAGCCAGCAGTCGTCCATCGATTACAACGTGTTCGAGGGCAAGCATGTGACCGGCCTGCCGCGCTTCACCCTGACGCGCGGCGAAGTGGCGATCGACGATGGCACGGTGAAGACCCGCGAGGGCCATGGCCAGTTCGTCGCCCGCGAGCCCTATCAGGCGGTGGGCCGGGCGCTGTCCACCTGGAAGGAGCTGACGGCACCGCGCAAGGTGGAACGCAGCGGCATCCCGCAAAGCGGCGTCTAGGCCGTCACCGTCGCAAGAGCTGGCGCGCGCCGGTGGCGTGGGCCGGCATTACAACAAGAAAAAGCCCGGCCATCCGGAGCCGGGCAATGGGGTACGCGAGCCATGCAGCCACAGCCAGCGGACAGTGCGGCAAGATCCGTCATTGATATCGCCAAGCTTTCCCTGACCTTCGAGACCGGCGACGGCCCGGTCCATGCCCTCTCCGACATCGATCTCAACATCGGCGCGGGCGAATTCGTCTCCTTCATCGGCCCGAGCGGATGCGGCAAGACCACGCTCCTGCGGGTGATCGCCGATCTGGAGGCACCGACCGGCGGCACCATTTCCGTCAATGGCATGAGCCCGCATGAGGCCCGGCTGGCCCGCGCCTATGGCTATGTCTTCCAGGCCGCCGCGCTCTATCCCTGGCGGACGATTGCCGAGAACATCGCCCTGCCGCTGGAGATCATGGGCCATTCCCGCGAGGACCGGGAAGAGCGGGTTCGCCGCAACATGGAGCTGGTCGATCTCGACGGCTTCGAGCGCAAGTATCCCTGGCAATTGTCGGGGGGCATGCAGCAGCGGGCCTCCATCGCCCGTGCCCTGTCCTTCGATCCCGACCTTCTGTTGATGGACGAGCCGTTCGGCGCGCTGGACGAGATCGTGCGCGATCATCTCAACGAGCAGCTCCTGAAGCTCTGGGCCAAGACCGACAAGACGGTCGTGTTCGTTACCCACTCGATCCCGGAGGCGGTGTTCCTGTCGACCAAGATCGTGGTGCTGTGTCCACGCCCCGGCCGGATCTACGACATCATCGACAATCCGCTGCCGCGCGATCGCGGTCTCGACATCCGCGAGACCGCCGAGTTCCTGAAGGTCGCGCATCGGGTGCGTGAGGGCTTGCGGGCGGGGCACAGCTACGATGACTGAGGCCGGCACGTTCCAAACCCCATCCCGCTCGCCCTTTGCCGGGCTGATGTCCGGCACCGCCGGGCCGGTGATCGTCGTCGTCGCGGCGATCATCGCCATCTGGTATCTGGCCGCCGTGCTGCTCAACACGCCGTTCCAGCGTGACATCTATCAGCGCGGCGGTATCGAAAACCCGCCGCTGGCCCAGCTCGTCGCCGACACCCTGTCGCAGCCGCGCCCGGTACTGCCGGCGCCGCATCAGGTCGCCGAGGAGATCTGGAAGACCACGGCGGAAAAATCCATCACCTCGAAGCGCAGCCTCGTCTACCACAGCGGCGTCACCCTCTCCTCGACCCTGCTCGGCTTCATCATCGGCACGGGGCTGGGCATCGCGCTCGCCATCGGCGTGGTGCACAGCCGGGTGCTCGACAAGAGCCTGATGCCCTGGATCATTTCCTCCCAGACCATCCCGATCCTGGCGATCGCGCCGATGATCATCGTCGTGCTCAACGCCATCGGCATTACCGGATTGCTGCCCAAGGCAATGATCTCCACCTACCTGTCGTTTTTCCCGGTGACGGTGGGCATGGTGAAGGGGTTGCGCGCGCCCGAGGCGATCCAGCTCGATCTGATGAAGACCTATTCGTCCTCCACCGCCCAGACCCTGTGGAAGCTGCGCCTGCCCTCGGCCATGCCCTATCTCTTCGCCTCGATGAAGGTGGGGGTGGCGGCCAGTCTGGTCGGGGCCATCGTCGGCGAATTGCCGACCGGCGCGGTGGCCGGGCTCGGCGCCCGCCTGCTCGCCGGCTCCTACTATGGCCAGACCGTGCAGATCTGGTCGGCGCTGATCGTCGCGGCGGTGCTTGCCGCCGGCCTCGTCAGCCTGATCGGCCTGACCGAACGGGTGGTGCTGCAACGCATGGGGATGGCGCGATGAGCCCGGTAACGCGGATCCTGTCGACCCTGGCGCTGGTCGTCGCCCTCATGGGCAGCATGTTGACCGTCATTGAAACGCCGATCATGACGCTGGGGCTGTTCGCCCTGCCGGTGCTGCTGGTCGGAGTCCTCCTCTCCATTCTGGTGCTGGCGCCCTACCGCACCGGCCTTTTGTCCGGCGCCCGGGCCTGTGCGGCGCTGACCGGCGTGTCGCTGCTGATGGCGGTCGCGCTCCTGGGAACGGTGAGCACCTATCCGGGTGCGGCCTCGCACGGGTTCTGGGCCTATGTGCTGGTCGCCTGGGCGATGGCCTGGCTGTCGGTGGAGGAGCTGTCGGGCTTGATGCCGCAGAGCCCCCTGGGCCAGCGGCTGGTGGCACTGGCCATCCCGCTTTCCTTCGGCGTCTGGCTGCTGATCCTGTGGCAGCTCGCGGTGGTCGGCTTCGGCGTGCCCCGGGTGCTGCTGCCGGCGCCGTCTGAAATCTGGCTGCGTCTCCTTTCCTCGCCGCAGATCCTTTGGGAGGATTTCCGGCAGACCTTCCTGAAGGCGGTGCTGATCGGCTACGCCCTTGGCTGTGGCAGCGGCTTTCTGGTGGCGATCCTGGTCGACCGGGTGCCGTTCCTGCGCCGGGGCCTGCTGCCGATCGGCAATCTCGTCTCAGCCCTGCCGATCATCGGCGTGGCGCCGATCATGGTGATGTGGTTCGGTTTCGACTGGCCGTCCAAGGCGGCGGTGGTCGTGATCATGACCTTCTTCCCGATGCTGGTGAACACGGTCACCGGGCTTGCCGCCGCCGACCGCATCCAGCATGACCTGATGCATACATATGCGGCAAACTACCGCCAGACCCTGCTGAAGATGCGGCTGCCGATGGCCATGCCGTTCATCTTCAATGCCCTGAAAATCAACTCGACGCTTGCGCTCATCGGGGCCATTGTTGCGGAATTCTTCGGCACGCCCATCGTCGGCATGGGCTTCCGCATTTCCACCGAGGTCGGGCGGATGAATGTCGACATGGTCTGGGCGTCGATTGCCGTGGCGGCGCTCGCCGGATCGCTTTTCTACGGCTTGGTGACGCTCATCGAACGGGTGGTCACCTTCTGGCATCCGTCAGTCCGAGGATAACGGGCGGCGGGAGTCGAAACCAGAGGGAGTAGGACATGAGGAAGATATTGCTCGCAGGCGCCATGCTGGCCCTGGCCTTCGGCCCGGCCCGGGCGGCCGACGATGTGACCTTGCAGTTGAAATGGGTGACGCAAGGACAGTTCGCCGGCTACTACGTTGCCGCCGACAAGGGGTTTTACGAGGAAGAAGGGCTCAACGTCACCATCAAGCCGGGCGGTCCGGACGTGGCCCCGGTGCAGGTGCTGGCCGGTGGTGCCGCCGATGTTATGGTCGACTGGATGCCCTCCGCGCTGGCCGCGCGGGAAAAGGGCGTGCCGGTGGTCAACATCGCCCAGCCCTTCGCCCGCTCCGGCCTCAATATGGTCTGCCGCAAGGAAACCGGCATCGAGAAGCCGGAGGATTTCAAGGGCAAGACCCTCGGCACCTGGTTCTTCGGCAATGAGTATCCGCTCTACAGCTGGCTGGCCAAGCTTGGCCTGCCGCGCGACGGTTCGGCGGAGGGCGTGACCATTCAGAAGATCGGCTTCAACGTCGATCCGCTGCTGCAGAAGCAGGCCGATTGCATCACGGCGATGACCTATAACGAGTACTGGCAGATCATCGACGCCGGCATTCCGGAAAGCGAACTCGTCGTCTTTAACTACACCGACGAGGGCGTCGCGACACTTGAGGACGGGCTTTACGTTCTGGAAGACAAGCTGAAGGATCCGGCCTTCGTCGACCAGATGGTCCGCTTCGTCCGCGCCTCGATGAAGGGCTGGGAATACGCCCGTGAGAACCCGGACGAGGCGGCCGATATCGTGCTGGAGAACGATGCCACCGGCGCCCAGACGGAAAAGCATCAGCGTCGCATGGTGCGCGAGATCAACAAGCTGACCGAAGGCACCGATGGCACGCTGAACCTGCTCGACTATGAGCAGACGGTGAAGACGCTGCTGTCCGGCGGCTCTACGCCGGTGATCACCAAGGTGCCGGAAGGGGCGACCTCCACCGTGGTGACGGACAAGCTCTGAGGGAACGACATGAAGGCGCCGTGCATTCGGCGTCTTCATGTATTTCAGGTTGAATTTGCTTGTGCTAATACTTCTTGATTATTCGCTGGATAAGAATTTTCCGGGAGTAGTTCTGAATAAGCGCCATTTACGCTTTTTTATACCAATTCGGGCCAAGCATCCGATCGCAGGTTTCGCAAGTTTTGCGGCTTCCCTCTGAATCGGATGGTCATGATGTTGAAGAAGGCGTCAATCACGACGAAGCTGGTGATCACCAGCACGGCGGTCCTCGTTGCCACGCTCCTTGTCGGTATCTCGCTGATCGCCTGGCAGTCGTCCCGCATCGCCCGGGAGATCGCGATCAGCGAGGCGCGGGCGATTGGCGAACGGGAAGCCCAGGCGATTCGTCGTCAGCTTGAGGTCGGGCTGGCCACCACCCGGGATCTGGCGGCGACCTTTACCGCGCTGAAGGCGGCGGGGATGGTCGACCGCGATGTGTGGACCGCGGTGCTCGACCGCGCGCTGCGCGACAACGGGGCGCTCTCCGGTGTCTGGGGCGGCGTCATCACCGACGATCTCGACGGCCGCAACGCCGAGTTCGTCAACAAGAACAGCTGGTACGATGCCACCGGCCAGTGGCGCCCGTATGTCTACCGCAAGGCGGACGGCAGCATCGGCCATCGCCCGACCGGCGAGATTACCGACGAGCCGGACAATGCCTGGTTCAATCACAGCTACCGCACCGGTGAGAATTTCGCCACCGAACCCTACACCTGGGATGTGGGTGGCAAGATGGAGATCGGCATTTCCATGGCCGCGCCGATCCGTGCCGAGGGCCGGATCCTCGGCGTTGCCGGGATCGACGTTTTCGCCAGCGGCTTTTCCGAACAGCTTGCAAAGATCAAGCCGCTCGGCTCCGGCCACGTTGCGCTGGTGTCGCAGAAGGGCATCTTTGTCGCCCACCCGGATGCCGGTCTCATCGGCAAGCCGTTTGCCTCCGCCTTTGCCGGGGAGGAGCAGGCTGCGGCGGTGACGGCTCTTGCGGCGATCGGCGATGGCCGGGCCATGAGCTATGACGGGTATTCCAAGGCGCGCGGCGAGGATATGTACCGGATGCTCATCCCGGTGCGGATCGGCGACACCCGCCAGACCTGGTCGGTGGTGGTCAGCGTTCCGACCGCAAGCCTGGCGGTCGCCTCGAACACCATCGTGATGTGGGTGGTGGGCATCGGTCTGGCCCTGGTGCTGGCCGTGGCCGCCGCGCTTTATCTGGTCGGCCAGCGGGTGATCCGCCGTCCGGTCGAGCATACGCTCGGTCATATCCAGGCGTTGGTCGATGGCAACTACGGTGTGGAAATTGACACGACCAAGCGCCACGATGAAATCGGCAAGATCGGCCGGGCGCTGGAGGTGTTCCGGGACAAGTCGGCCCGGGCGGAAGCGCTGGCCAGCGAGCAGGAGCGCGACCAGCGTGAACGGATCGCCCGGGCGGAGACTGTCGGCGCCCTTACCAGCGAATTTGATGCCTCGGCTGCGCAGTTGCTGGAATCGGTCGCGGCCTCCGTCACCAGCCTCAATCGGGCGGTGGGCGAACTGACCGGCGCGGCGGAGGAAACCAGCGCCCAGAGCACGGCGGTCGCGGCGGCCTCGGAGGAAGCCTCCTCCAACGTCGGCACGGTGGCCGCCGCCGCGGAGGAGCTGTCCGCCTCGGTGTCGGAAATCGCCCGGCAGGTGCGCAACTCGGCGGAAATCGCCGCCAATGCGGTGTCCCAGGCGCATCAGACCAATGCCAAGATCGAGGGCCTGTCGACGGCGGCGAGCCGTATCGGCGAGGTGGTCAAGCTGATCAACGACATTGCCGAGCAGACCAACCTTCTGGCCCTGAACGCCACCATCGAGGCGGCACGGGCCGGCGAGGCCGGACGCGGCTTTGCCGTCGTCGCGGCGGAAGTGAAGGAACTGGCGACCCAGACCTCCAAGGCGACGGACGAGATCGTCAGCCAGATCAGCCAGGTGCAGACCGAGACCGATGGCGCGGTCGGCGCGATCCGCGACATTTCGCGGACGATCGAGGAGATCAACAAGATCTCCGGCGATATTGCCGCCAGCGTCGAACAGCAGGGCATGGCGACCAATGAGATCGCCATGAACGTTCAGGAGGCGACCGCCGGCACCCAGGATGTCTCGCGCAACATCGCCGGTGTGTCGAAGGCGGCACAACTGACCGGATCGGTGGCGCAGCGCATCCGCCAGGATGCGGAGACCCTGCGGAGCGAGGAAGAGCGCCTGCGCGGCAACGTGGAAGCCTTCCTTTCCGGCATCCGCGCCGCAAGCTGACGGGCGGCCGGACGCACGAGGCCCCCAAAAAACACCGACGCGCCGCCGGCAGCCCGGCGGCGCCAGGCTGCCGGCAAAGGGCAAACGCCCCTAGGGGGGCGTCCTCCCGGACGAATCGAAGCTGAGATCCGGGATCGGGGAGCCACAGTGTTTCGGCTCCAGTCGATTGAAAACGCTTCTCTTCTGGCTCTCCGATCCCGGCTCGGGGGCCAGGATGACGCTGAGGCGCGGGGCACCGAGTGCCGCCATGCGGAGGAGAATCCTCATCCACAAAGCGCGCATCAGAGACGAATTCGCTGCGATGAGTTGATGACGAAGCCTGAGGATGGGGCGTCATGCGCGCTGCCGGTTCCGCCGGCAGCGCGTTTTTGCTTTCATCCGCCTTCGCCGGCGTCCTCGCGCCGGCCGGCCAGGCTGCGGCCGATCAGCGGCGAGACCATCGGCGCCACCAGCACCAGTGCCGCGATCACCAGGATCGACAGGGTGAGCGGGCGTTCCCACAGGAAGGCCCAACTGTCGTTGTTGATGATCAGCGCCCGCCTCAGGTTCTCTTCCATCATACCGCCAAGAATGAAGCCGAGCAGCATCGGCGCCATCGGCATGTCGAGCAGGCGCAGCACCACGGCGGCGACGGCGAAGATCACCATCAGCTGGATGTCGAAGGTGTTGAAGGAGACGAAATAGACGCCGATCAGTGAGAAGAACAGGATCATCGGCACCAGCACCGTGTGCGGCAGAGCCAGCACCCGGGCGATGTAGGGGATGAGCGGCAGGTTCAGCACCAGGAGGATCACATTGCCCAGATACATGGAAATGATCACCGACCAGAACACCTCCGGGTTTTCCACGAACAGGCGGGGGCCGGGCTGGATACCGTAGGAGATCAGCGCGCCGAGCATGATCGCCGTGGTGCCGGATCCGGGAATGCCGAGGGTCAGAAGCGGCACGAAGGAGCCGGAGCAGGCGGCGTTGTTGGCGGTTTCCGGTGCCGCCAGTCCGCGGATCGAGCCCTTGCCGAATTCCTTGCCCTTCTCCGGTCCGGCGAGGCGCTGCTCCATGCCATAGGCAAGAAACGAGGCAATCGTTGCCCCGGCGCCGGGCAGGACGCCAACGAAGAACCCCAGGATCGACGACCGGCCGACCACCGGAGCAATGTCCCTGACCTCGGCGCGGGACAGCTTCATCGACCCGAGATTGGCATTGGCCTCCTTTTCCCGCTGGATATCCGCCGCCGTCTTCGGTTTCAGCACCGACATCAGTGCCTCGGAAAGGGCGAATGTGGCCATCGCCAGCAGCAGGAAGGAAATGCCGTCGATCAGGTCGAGCATGCCGAAGGTGAAGCGCTGCATCCCTTGCGTCTCGTCGGTGCCGATGGTGGACAGCATCAGGCCGAGCACGGTCATCAACAGTGCCTTCAGCACCTTGCCACGCCCGGCGAAGGCGGCAACGGCGGTCAATCCGAGCACCATCAGCGCGAAATAATCGGTCGACTGGAAGGCGAGGGACACCACCGCCAGCGACGGGGCCGCGATGAGCAGGAAGATCGCGGCGATGGTGCCGCCGGAAAACGAGGAATAGGCGGCAATCGCCAGCGCCTTGCCCGCATGGCCCTGCTTGGCCAGCGGATAGCCGTCGAAGGCGGTGGCCACGGTTCCGGCGACGCCCGGCGCGTTGATCAGGATCGAGGAGGTCGAGCCGCCGAAGATCGCGCCGTAATAGACCCCGGCCATCAGGATCAGGCCTGTTGCCGGATCGAAGCCGTAGGTGATCGGGATCATCAGGGCGATGGCGGAAATCGGCCCGAGACCGGGCAACATGCCGATGAAGGTGCCGGCAAAGCAGCCGACGGCGACCATCAGGATGTTGAGCGGGGAGGCGGCGGTCGAAAGACCGACCAGGATACCGTCGAGCATGGCTGTTACCGTCCCAGGAACTGAGGCAGTGGCGCGATGTAGACGCCGAGGAACTGGGTCATCAGCACCCAGAAGAAGACGACGATGGCGATGGACACGCCGAGCAGGATCCACAGCCGCCGCTCTCCGAGAACGAACATGCCCCCGGCCAGAAAGAACGTGGTCGACAGGAGAAAGCCGAACAGGCGCACGGTCAGGCCATAGACGACCATCAGCAGGCACAAAAGGCCGACCCGGAGAAGCGGATGGGGGCGTCGTCCGTCCTCGCCCGCCGGCGCGGGACGCAGCAATTGGCGCATGGCCCGTCGCCAGGTCGCCTCCTCATCCGCGCCGGTGCTGGCCGGGCGCAGCAGCAAGACGAGCGACAGGGCGATGCCGAGCAGGCTGAGCGCCTGCGGCATCGTTCGTGCGGTGAAGGCCTGGTTGGCCTGGAACGGCAGCAGCGGAATGTCGAAGATCATCACGCCATAGCCGATGGAAAACACCAGCATGAGAAAGGCGCCAAGGCGGTCGCGGGTCAACATGGCATTGCTCGACGGTCGGAGAGGGCTGCGGGCGATGGCATCCCGGGCGCGGCGATCGGTCCGCCGCGCCCGTTTGTGCAGGAAGGAGGCGTCAGAGGAAGCCCAGTTCCTTCATCAGCCCGCCGATTTCCTGTTCCTGCTTTTCAAGAAAGGCAGTGAAGTCATCGCCCGGGTTGTAGATGTCGACCCAGCCGTTGCGCGTGCGCACCGCTTCCCATTCCGGGGTGTCGTACATCTTGGCGAAGGCCGCCTGGTAGGCCTGGCGCTTTTCCGCGCTGAGGCCCGGAGGGCCGAAGAAGCCGCGCCAGTTGACGAACTCGGCGCCTTCCGCGCCAGCCTCGCCGCAGGTCGGCACGTCGGCGGCGATGTCGAGACGCTTCGGCGCGGTGACGCAGAGGATGCGCACCTGATCCTGTTTCGCCAGATCGATGGCCTCGCCGAAGCCGGTCGACAGGGCCATGATCTCGCCCGACAGCAATCCGGCCATGGCCTTGCCGCCCGCGTCATACGGCACGTATTTGACATCGGTCGGCTTGCCGCCGGCGCTCTTCATGATCAGGGCGGCGACGATGTGGTCCATGCTGCCGGCGACCGAGCCGCCGCCGATCGAGACCTTGGTCGGATCGCTCTTGAAGGCCTCTGCAAGGGCGGCGAAGTCCTGGACCTGGCTGTCCTTGCCAACGACGAGTGCGGCATAGTCGCCGATGGTTCCGGCGACCGGCGTCAGGTCGCGGAAGGACTGGGGAAACACCTTCTGCAGCGAGCGGATGACGATCGGCGTGGAATTCACCATCAGCGTGTCATCGGCCGTGTCGGCGATTTCGATCAGATGGGCGATGGCCTTGCCGCCGCCGCCGCCGGACATGTTTTCATAGGAGGCCTGGCCGACGATGCCGGCCTTGGTCAGCGCCTCGCCGGTGCCGCGTGCAGTGCCGTCCCAGCCGCCACCGGCGCCGCCGGGAATGAGGAAATGGATGCTGTCGATATCGGCCGCATGGGCGCTGGCGCCAAGTGACAGGCCAAGGGCCGTGGCGACGGCGACAAGGCCGCGTCGTGAAATGGTCTTCATGGTTTTCCTCCCTGGCACGGTCCCTCCCGGACCGCGACATCTGTTGCGGTGGCGCGCGAGGCGCCGCCGATGGACAACCATGACATGCCAGTCTGACGCGAAGCTGTCGCTGCGCCGCAGAAACGATGTGGCAATGCAAAACGGGGGGAGGCGGCACGTTTACTGGATGCGCAGGGCCCGGTTCCAACGGTCGATCAGCCGTTGCCGCTTGACCTGATCGAGATAGACCACAAGCGCCGGACCGACCGGCACCGGCCGCAGCCGGCCACCGAACTCCGCGCGCAGCGAACTGGCGGTGTTCGGCCCGTCCAGATCCTGGCGGAGAGCGGCAAGGCTGCCGGTTTCTGCCAGGATTTGCTGGCCTTCGCGCGACAGCATGAAGTCGAGAAAGGCGGCGCCGAGGTCGGGGGCGGCGGCGTTGCGCGGCACCAGGCCGGTGCGCGACATCACCACCGTGTAATCCTCCGGCAGGATGATGCCCAGATCCGGAGCGGAGCGGGCCCAGGCGGCCGCGTAGGAGCCCAGAATGTTGTAGCCGAGGAGGAACCGCCCGTCGGCGACCCGTTCGACGATGGCCGAGGAGTTGGAGTAGAGCTTGACCCCGGCCGCGCCAAGGGCGCCGAACAGCTCCCAGATCTCCTTGTTGTGCTCCCGGTCCCGGGCGAGGAAGAACAGGCCGAGCCCGGCTCGCTCCACGTCATAGGTGCCGACCCGGCCATAGAGGTTGGCTTCGTTGGCCTTCAGATAGCGGGTCAGCGCGGCCCGGGTCCGGGGCGGTTCGTGCCCGGCGAAGGCGGGCTTGTGATAGAGGATCACCGCCGGCTCGAAGGTGACGCCATAGACCGTGTCGCGCCAATGCGCCCAGTACGGGAGACTTGCGGCTTCGCGCAAGGTCACCGCCTGGGCATAGCCATCGTTCGCGAGCTTCACCTGAAGGTCCATCGCCGAGGAAAAGGCGAGATCCGCCGTGGGCGCGTCCCGGTCGGTCTCCTCGATGATACGGGTGTGGATGTCCTGGGTCTGAAGTTCGAAATAGCGCAGGCCCACCCCCGGGTAGAGCCGCTGGAACCCGGTCAGCAGCGGTTGCGCCAGGGCGGCGTCGAGCGAGGAATAGATGGTCACGCTCCGCGCCGACTGCTGATCGCCGGCGGGCGGCAGCTGCCGCGTCGGCGTGTCGTCACCGGCCGCCCGGGCTGGCGCTGCCGGACCGGCGGCAAGGACGAACGCGGCGAGCAGAAATGTCAGGACAAGACGCAGCGGACGGGTCTGGCTCGGTCGGGAGGCATGGCGGCGGGGCTCGGTCATGCGGCGAAGTATGGCGATGAACGGTCGGCGCTTTCAAGCGGTGGTTTGCGGGTGGCAGGCTTTCGGCGAAGGGCAAGGCTTGCCAGGAAGAGGCGGGTGTCGTCTAAATTTCATCAAAAGCTGCCGCGGCGACGGCAACGGCCGGACAACAAAAGGTGGGACAAGCGGGTGCGGCTTCTCGTTGTGGAGGACAACAGGGCGCTGGCGGCGGGATTGTCGCAGATGCTGCGCGCCGCCGGTTATGTGGTCGATGCGGTGCATGACGGGGAGACCGCCGAAGCGGCCCTCGACACTGGCAGTTTCGACCTGATCGTTCTGGACCTTTCCCTGCCGGATATGGACGGGCTCAGCCTGCTGCGTGGCTTGCGGGCGCGGGGGACCCAGACAGCCGTCCTGGTGCTGACGGCGCGGGGCGCGCTCGACGATCGCATTCGCGGTCTCGATTGCGGTGCCGACGATTACATGACCAAGCCGTTCGAGGTGGAGGAACTGGTGGCGCGGATCCGGGCGCTGCTGCGCCGTCACGTGGGCGCGCGCAGCGGGGTTCTCGATCATGGGCCGCTGCGCTTCGACCTGACCCACCGACAGGCCTATCTGGGTGAGGTGCCGCTCGATCTGACGGCGCGCGAGCTGAATGTGTTGCAGATCCTGATGAGCCATCCGGACCGGGTGGTGTCCAAGCAGCAGATCGCCGAGCGGCTGACCGAATTCGGCGACGATCTGTCGGACAATGCGGTGGAGCAATATGTGTCGCGCCTGCGCAAGCGGCTCGAACCGCATGGCCTGCGCATTCGCACCGCGCGCGGTCTCGGCTACCGGCTGGAAGCGGGCTAGCGCATGGCATGGTTGCGGCCCCAGGCTCCCCGCTCGCTGTCGACGCGGCTGCTGTTGTGGCTTCTGGTGCCGCTTAGCCTGCTTGCCGGCCTCGGGCTGGTGGATGCCTACCGCGAGGCGCGGGCAACCGCCAACGCGGTGCTGGACCGGGTGCTGACCGGATCGGCGCTGGCAATCGCCGAACGAGTCGCGGTCAATTCCGAGGGCGAGCTGGAAGTGGACGTTCCCTATGTGGCGCTGGAAATGCTCACCAGCGCCGCCGAGGACAGGGTGTTTTACAAGGTCGAGGGGCCGCCGGGCACCTTCGTGACGGGCTATCGCCAGCTTCCGGTTCCCGAGACGGCGCCCACGGCGCGGATGGCTCATGACGTGCGGTTCGCCGATGCGGTGTTTCGCGGTGCGCCGGTGCGCATCGCCATTCTGAGCGGTGCCGCCGCCTCGCGCGACCGGTCGATTTCCTTCCGCGTCTCGGTGGCGGAAACCACCACCGCGCGGCGCGCGCTGGCTCGCGACATCCTCCTGCGTACGGCCCTGCGGCAGGTGCTGCTGATTGTCATTGCCGCGACGGCGGTGTTCCTCGGCATTCGCCGGGCCCTGCGCCCGCTGGCGCGGCTGGAGGAGGCGATCGACCGGCGCAGCCCGGACGATCTCCGGCCGATCCGCCATCAGGTGCCGCGCGAGGTGGGGCGGCTGGTCGGCGCGATCAACGGCTTCATGCTGCGGCTGAGTGAGGCGCTGGCCGCTCTGCGCCGGTTCACGGGCAATGCCTCGCACCAGATCCGCACGCCGCTGACGGTGATCCGCACCCAGATCGAACTGGCCCGTCGCGCCGAGGACCGGCAGACCGCGCTCGCCGCACTCGATGTGGCCGATCAGGCAGTGGCCCAGAGCGAACGTACGCTGGCGCAGCTTCTGGTGCTGGCCCGGGTCGATGAGGCATCCGCCGACCGGATGGATACGGCGCCGCTCGATCTGGCGGCGCTGGCGCGGCAGGTCACCGGCGAGTTGGAGCCGGGCGCGGCGCGGGCCGGGCTCGATCTTGGCTTCGAGGCGCCGGAGGGGGAGCGGGTGCCGGTGCGCGGCAACGCCATGCTGCTGCGCGAGCTTCTGCGCAACCTGATCGAGAACACCATCGCCTATGCCGGCGCCGGCTGCCGCGCCACCGTGCGGGTCGGGGTGGAGGGCAAGGCCGCGCTGCTGGAGGTGGAGGACAACGGCCCGGGCATCGACGCGGCGGCCCGCGCCCGGGCGCTCATGCGCTTCGAGCGCCTGTCGGCGGAGGGACCGCAAGGCGCGGGCCTCGGCCTTGCCATCGTCGATGAAATCGCCAGGCTGATGGGCGCCCGGATGGCGTTGCAGGACGGGCGAGACGTCCCGGAGGGCGGCGACGGCCGAGGATTGCGTGTGTGTCTGCGCTTCCCGCTGGCCGACCGGCCAGCCGCTGCGGCCTCCGGGGCGTGACCTAGCCGCCCTGTGCGCCAGGTGACTGAAGGCTGCCGCGCGTGCGGGCCTGCATCCACTGGTCAAGGGCGGCGGCTTCTTCCTCCGTGACGCGGAGCCCGAGTTTGGAGCGGCGCCACAGCACGTCCCCGGCGGTTCGCGCCCATTCCCGATCCATCAGGTAGCCGACCTCGCGGGCGCTGAGATCGGCGCCGAACATCGGCCCAAGATCATCCGTCGTGACAACGCCGTCGAGCATGAGCCGCGTGGCGGTGCCGTAGAGGCGGGCGAGCCGGGTGAGCAGCGCCGGGTCGAGCTGCGGCCAGTCACGGCGGAACTCCTCGACCAGCGCATCAAAGCCGGTGGTGGGAAAATCGCCGCCGGGCAGCACCGCGTCACGGGTCCAGGCGGGGCCGGCGGCACCAAGCACGGTCTCCACCTCTTCAAGCGCCGACTGGGCCAGCCGGCGATAGGTGGTGATCTTGCCGCCGAAGATGTTGATCAGCGGCGCGTCCTTGTCGCCGTCCGGGCCGCCTTCCAGCTTCAGCACATAATCACGGGTGGCTTCCTGCGCCTTGGAGGCGCCATCGTCGAACAGCGGGCGTACGCCCGAATAGGTCCAGACCACATCCTCGCGGGTGATCGGCTGGCGGAAATACTCGCTCGCCGCCTCGGCGAGATAGAGGATCTCCTCCTCACTGGCCGCGACCTTGGCCGGATCGCCGGTGAAATCCCGGTCGGTGGTGCCGATCAGGGTGTAATCCCGCTCATAGGGGATGGCGAAGACGATCCGCCCGTCGGCGTTCTGGAAAATATAGGCGCGGTCGTGATCGAACAGCTTGTTGACGACGATATGACTGCCCTGCACCAGCCGCACATTGTGCGGCGCCTTGCGCTCCAGCGCGCTTTCCAGCAGATGATCGACCCAGGGCCCGGCGGCATTGACCATCAGCCGGGCCGAAACCTCGCGGGTGTCGCCGGTCTCCTCGTCGCGCAGCACCGCATGCCAGAGGCCGCCCTCGCGCCGGGCGGAGATTACCCGGGTGCGGGTGTTGATTTCTGCGCCCCGATCGGCGGCGTCGCGGGCGTTGAGCACAACGAGGCGGGCGTCGTCTACCCAGCAGTCGGAATATTCGAACGCGGTGGTGAAGCCGGGCTTGAGCGGCTGGCCGGCGGCATCGCGCCTGAGATCCAGCGTTTTGGTCGCCGGCAACAGCTTGCGCCCGCCGAGGTGGTCATAGAGGAACAGCCCGAGGCGCAGCAGCCAGCGCGGGCGAAGGCCCTTTTGATGCGGCAGCACGAAGCGCAAGGGGCGGATGATATGCGGCGCGTTCGACCACAGAAGCTCGCGTTCGCTCAACGCCTCGCGCACCAGGCGGAACTCGTAATACTCCAGGTAGCGCAGGCCGCCGTGGATCAGCTTGGTCGACCAGGAGGAGGTGCCGCTGGCCAGATCGTTCATTTCCGCAAGGCAGACGGAATAGCCGCGCCCTGCCGCATCGCGGGCGATGCCGCAGCCATTGATACCGCCACCGACGATCAGGAGATCATACGGGGGTGTTTGCGGTTGCGGGGACATCAACTGGGGCGCTCCGTTCTGTCTGAGGCGATTTCCACCTTCACGCCATTCTCGCGGCAGGTCTCCAGGACCCGGTCCGGCGGGGCGGTGTCGGTGACGAATATGTCGATTTCGGAAAGGTGGGCGATGCGCACCGGCGCGCTGCGCTGGAACTTCATGGCATCGGCCACAAGCAGGGTCTGGCGCGCATGGGTCATGATCTCGCGGGCAACCCGCACCTCGCGAAAGTCGAAGTCGAAGATCGTGCCGTCCTCGTCGATGGCCGAAGCACCGATCACCGCGTAGTCGACCTTGAACTGGCGAATGAAGTCGACGGTGGCCTCGCCGACGATGCCGCCATCGGAGGCGCGCACCTGGCCGCCGGCGATGATCACCTCGATCGAGGGAGCCGCGCGCAGGATATTGGCGACATTGATGTTGTTGGTGATGGCCATGATGCCGTCATGCTGCAACAGCGCCCGCGCGACCTGTTCGGTGGTGGTGCCGATGTTGAGCATGATCGAGGCGTTGTCCGGGATCAGCGCGGCCGCGCGCTGGCCGATCCGGCGCTTCTCCTCCGAGGCAAGCTGGCGGCGGGCGTCATAGGCGTAGTTGGCGATCCCGGAGGGCAGCACCGCGCCGCCATGGACCCGCTGCAGCATTCCCCGTTCGCACAGCTCGTTCAGGTCCTTGCGGATCGTCTGCGGCGTCACGTTGAATTCGCTCGCCAGCCCGTCCACATCCACCCGCCCCGCTGTGCGGGCCAACGCCAGGATATCGGCCTGCCGCGGTGGCACCGGATCCATTCGTATTCCTTTCGTTTTCATTCGTATGGATGGAGATCTAACGCCATCCTCCCTAAATCCTGCGCATTTTCCGGTCGTATGGCAATATTCTTTCCGGGTTGACCTTCATTTTTTTTCGTTTGATAGTCCTCTTGCGGTTTCATATGGGAGGAAGACCGATGCGACAGAAAATGCTTGCGGCAGTTGCAGCCGCGGCGCTGTTTGCTGTTGCCGGAAACGCATTTGCGGGACCGGAAGAGGCAAAGAAGTGGATCGACAGCGAATTCCAGCCATCCGTCCTTTCCAAGGACGAGCAGATGGCGGAGATGGATTGGTTCATCAAGGCCGCCGAGCCGTTCAAGGGGATGGAGATCAACGTGCTGTCGGAGGGTATTCCGACGCATGAGTATGAATCCAAGGTGCTGACCAAGGCATTCGAGGAGATTACCGGCATCAAGGTCAATCACCAGATTCTCGGTGAGGGCGAGGTGGTGCAGGCGGTTCAAACGCAGATGCAGACCAACCGCAACCTTTATGATGCCTATGTCAACGATTCCGATCTGATCGGCACCCATTCGCGGCTTCAGCTCGCGGTCAATCTGTCGAAGTGGATGGCGGGCGAGGGCAAGGACGTCACCTCGCCGACCCTCGATCTCGACGATTTCATGGGCATCAGCTTCACCACCGGGCCCGACGGCGACCTTTACCAGTTGCCCGACCAGCAGTTCGCCAACCTCTACTGGTTCCGCAAGGACTGGTTCGACCGCCCGGACCTGAAGGAGCGGTTCAAGGCGAAATACGGCTATGAGCTCGGCGTGCCAATCAACTGGTCCGCCTATGAGGACATTGCCGAGTTCTTCACCAATGACGTGAAGGAGGTCGACGGCGTCCGGGTCTTCGGTCACATGGATTACGGCAAGCGCGCACCGGATCTCGGCTGGCGCATGACCGATGCCTGGTTGTCCATGGCCGGGACCGGATCGGCGGGCGAGCCCAATGGCCGGCCGATCGACGAATGGGGCATCCGCATGGACGAGGGCTCGTGCAACCCCTCCGGCGCGTCCGTCTCGCGCGGCGGTGCCACCAACGGCCCGGCGGCGGTCTATGCCATCCGCAAATGGGATGAGTGGCTGCGCAACTACGCGCCCCCGGGGGCGGCCGACTATGACTTCTATCAGTCGCTGCCGGCGCTCAGCCAGGGCAACGTCGCCCAGCAGATCTTCTGGTACACCGCGTTCCTCGCCGACATGGTCAAGCCGAAGTCGGAAGGCAACAACACGGTGGACGACGAGGGCACGCCGCTGTGGCGCGCCGCGCCGAGCCCGCATGGCCCCTACTGGAAGGAAGGCCAGAAGGTCGGCTACCAGGACGTGGGCTCCTGGACGATCCTGAAGTCGACGCCGACCGACCGGGCCAAGGCGGCCTGGCTTTATGCCCAGTTCGTGACCTCCAAGACCGTCGACACGAAGAAGAGCCACGTCGGGCTCACCTTCACCCGCGACAGTTCCGTGCGGCACGAGAGCTTCACCGAGCGGGCGCCGAAGCTTGGCGGTGTGGTCGAGTTCTACCGCTCTCCGGACCGGGTGCGCTGGTCGCCGACCGGCATCAACGTGCCGGACTATCCGAAGCTGGCGCAGCTCTGGTGGCAGAACATCGGCGATGTGAACTCCGGCGCCTTCACGCCGCAGCAGGCGATGGATCGTCTCGCCGGCGAGATGGACACCATCATGGCCCGGATGCAGCGTGCCGACGAGGCCAACAACACCTATGGCGGCTGCGGTCCGCGCCTCAACGAGCCGAAGGATCCGTCCGAATGGCTCGGCAAGGGCGGCGCCAAGGCCAAGCTCGACAACGAGAAGCCGCAGGGCGAGACCGTCAACTATGACGAACTCGTCAAGCAATGGTCGGAAGCCAACTGATCGGCCGATGAAAGCACCATCCGGGGGCGCTGTGCCCTCGGATGATGCGCCCGGCGAAGGGCCGGAGCCGATGTTACGGCAGGCCGCGCCTTGCGCCTTTTGGCGGCGCGCCGATGGCAACCTAGAAATCGACAGTCTTGCGAGGGCGAGCGACACATGTCCCTTGAATTGAGAGCCGCCGCGCTGCGCGTCGGTGCGGACACGCACATTCATCCGACCGATCTTGTCTGCGAGCCGGGCAGCTTCAACATCCTGCTCGGCACGACGCTGGCCGGCAAGACGACCCTGATGAAGCTGATGGCCGGGCTGGAGAAGCCGACTTCCGGCGAGGTCTGGTTCGGCGGCCAGAACGTCACCGGCGTGTCGGTGCGCCGGCGCAATGTGTCGATGGTCTACCAGCAGTTCATCAACTACCCGAACATGACCGTCTTTGAAAACATCGCCTCGCCCTTGCGGGTGGCGCGCATGGCGGAGGCGGAGATCAAGCGGCGGGTCGGCACCATGGCCGACCTGCTGAAGCTGACGCCGATGCTGGAGCGGCGCCCGGCGGAACTCTCCGGAGGGCAGCAGCAGCGCACGGCGCTGGCCCGCGCGCTGGTCAAGGATGCCGACCTGGTGCTGCTGGACGAGCCGCTCGCCAATCTCGATTTCAAGCTGCGTGAGGAGTTGCGGGACGAGTTGCCACGCCTGTTCGCCGACCGGGAGTGCATTGTCGTCTATGCGACCACCGAACCGGTCGAGGCGCTGCTGTTCGGCGGGTTCACCGCCTGCTTGCACGAGGGCCGGGTGACCCAGTTCGGCCCCACCGGCGAGACCTACCGGGCGCCGGTCGATCTGGTCAGCGCGCAGGTCTTCTCCGATCCGCCGATCAATGTGGCCACCGTGACCAAGACGGGGGCGGAATTCCGGCTCGGCCAGATGGTCGGCTGGCATACGGAAGGCCCGCTCGCCGGGTTGCCGGATGGCACCTACACGGTCGGCGTGCGGCCCCATCACGTGTCGCCGGAGGAGACCGGCGGCCAGCCGGTGCCGGTCGATGGCAAGGTGCTGGTGACGGAACTCTCCGGCTCGGAAAGCGTCATTCACTTCACCATGCGCGGCGAGACCTGGGTCTCGCAATCCCATGGCATTCATCCCTTCCCGGTGGGATCGGAGCAGCGGCTCTACGCCGACATGTCGCAAGCGCTCTTCTTCGACGCCGCCGGCCGGCGGATCACGGCGTAAGGCAAGGACCGACCGATGGCGAAAATTGTTCTCGATACGCTGCGGCATTCCTACATGCCCAACCCGGTGCAGGACAGCGACTGGGCGCTGAAGCAGCTCGACCTGCAATGGGACGATGGCGGCGCCTATGCCCTGCTCGGCCCTTCCGGCTGCGGCAAGACCACACTGCTGTCGATCATTTCCGGGCTGCTGCGTCCGACCCATGGCCGGGTGCTGTTCGACGGCGCAGATGTCACCGACCTGCCGCCGGACCGGCGGCACATCGCCCAGGTGTTCCAGTTCCCGGTCGTCTACGACACCATGACGGTCTACGACAATCTCGCCTTTCCCTTGCGCAATCGCGGGGTCGACGAGGCGCATGTGGACGCCCGTGTGCGTGAGATCGCCGAGATGATCGACCTGACCCACATGCTGGAGCGCCGCGCCGCCGGCCTGACCGCCGACGGCAAGCAGAAGATTTCCCTCGGCCGGGGCCTGGTGCGCTCCGACGTCAATGCCATCATGTTCGATGAGCCGCTGACGGTGATCGACCCGCATCTGAAATGGCAGTTGCGCTCCAAGCTGAAGGAGCTGCACCAGCGGGTGCGCACCACCATGATCTACGTCACCCACGACCAGACCGAGGCGCTGACCTTCGCCGACAAGGTGGTGGTGATGAATGAGGGCCAGGTGGTGCAGATCGGCACGCCGGTGGAGCTGTTCGAGCGGCCGCAGCACACTTTCGTCGGCCATTTCATCGGCTCGCCCGGAATGAACGTCCTGCCCTGCGAGATCCGCGAGGGGCGGGCGCATGTGGCCGGAACCGCGGTGGATACCGCGACCACCGGCGAGATTGGCGCGCTGACGGGCGAGGTGCGCGTCGGCGTGCGGCCGGAATTCATCCGCTTCGCCGAAGAGGGCGTGCCGGCGCGGGTGGTCAAGGTGAGCGACGCCGGACGTTTCCAGGTGGTCGAGGTGCGGGCCGGCGATCTGCCGCTGAAGCTGCTGGTGCCGGAAGGCATGGAGATCCCCTCGGAGGAGGCCCGGCTCGCGTTCGACCCTGCGCATACGCAGATCTATCGCGATGGCTGGATCGTGGCCTGAGCCGGAGAGCATGAGATGAACAAGACACACGACAACAAGGCCTGGCTGTTCGTCCTTCCGGTGGTCGCGCTGGTGGCGTTCAACGCCGTGATCCCGCTGATGACGGTGGTCAATTATTCGGTTCAGGAAACCTTTGGCGACAACGTCTTCTTCTGGGCCGGGGTGACGTGGTTCGAACAGGTGCTGCAATCGGAGCGCTTTCACGATGCGCTGCTGCGGCAGATGTTCTTCACCTTCTCCATCCTCGCGATCGAGGTGCCGCTGGGGGTTGCCATCGCCCTGACCATGCCGCGCAAGGGGCCCTGGGTGCCGGTGTGCCTGGTGCTGATGGCTCTGCCGCTGCTGATCCCGTGGAACGTGGTCGGGGCCATGTGGAATATCTTCGCCCTGCCGGATATCGGCCTGCTCGGCCGCAGCCTCAATGCCCTCGGCTTCGACTACAACTTCACCCGCCAGCCGGGCGATGCCTGGTTCACCCTGATCCTGATGGATGTCTGGCACTGGACCTCGCTGGTGGTGCTGCTGGCCTATGCCGGGCTCGTCTCGATCCCCGACGCCTATTACCAGGCGGCGAAGATCGACGGGGCGCGACCCTTCGCCATCTTCCGCTACATCCAGTTGCCGAAGATGAAGCGGGTGCTGACCATCGCCGTGCTGCTGCGCTTCATGGACAGCTTCATGATCTACACCGAGCTGTCGGTGCTGACCGGCGGCGGGCCGGGCAATTCGACGACACTGCTGTCGATCGACCTCGTCAAGATCGCGCTCGGCCAGTTCGACCTCGGACCGGCGGCGGCCATGTCGCTGATCTACTTCCTGATCATTCTGGCGCTGAGCTGGGTGTTCTACACCCTGATGATGCGCAACGAACAACAGTGACGGAGCGACCATGATGACCCGACCAAGCCGCTACGTCCCGGTTCTGTATATCCTGTTCCTGCTGTTGCCGATCTACTGGCTCGTCAACATGTCGTTCAAGACGACCAACGAGATTCTCGGCTCCTTCACCCTGTTCCCGCGCGAGATCACGCTGGAGAACTACATCACCATCTTCACCGACCCGACCTGGTACATGGGCTATGTCAATTCGCTGACCTATGTGCTGATCAACACGGTGATCTCGGTGCTAGTGGCCTTGCCGGCGGCCTATGCCTTCTCGCGCTACCGCTTCCTTGGCGACAAGCATCTGTTCTTCTGGCTCCTGACCAACCGGATGGCGCCGCCGGCGGTGTTCGCCCTGCCGTTCTTCCAGCTTTATTCGGCGGTGGGTCTGTTCGATACGCCGATCGCCGTGGCGCTGGCCCATACCTTGTTCAACATTCCGCTGGCGGTGTGGATCCTGGAAGGCTTCATGTCCGGCGTGCCGAAGGAACTCGATGAGACCGCCTATGTGGACGGGCACTCCTTCTGGTCGTTCTTCCTGAAGATCTTCGTGCCGACCATCGCCGCCGGTATCGGCGTTGCCGCCTTCTTCTGCTTCATGTTCTCCTGGGTGGAGCTGCTGTTGGCCAAGACCCTGACCTCGGTTGCCGCCAAGCCGATCGCCGCGGTGATGACCCGCACGGCCAGTACCTCCGGCTATGAACTCGGCCTTTTGGCCGCCGCCGGCACGCTGACCATCATTCCCGGCGCTTTCGTCATCTATTTCGTTCGCAACTACATCGCCAAGGGCTTCGCGCTGGGCCGGGTGTGAGGCCGCCTGAAAAGGGAGAGACGTCATGGGATTGAGCTGGATGGCCTGGACCTGGCCGACCGCCGCCTTCTTCATCTTCATCGGCCTGTGCTTCGTCGCCATGTCGGTGTGGGAATATGCCGATCCGGGTGGGGGCCCGCGTCACGGCATTCTCGGCCTCGACACCACACGCGGCGACCGGTTGTTCATCTCGCTGCTCGGCAGCGCCTTCATCTTCCTCGCCTGGCTGGGGTTGATGGGCACGCCGCTTTGGGCGCCGCTGGCCCTGGCGCTGGTCTACGCCGTCTGCGTCTTCCGCTGGGTGTAGCTGCTGCTGGGAAGCAAGGGGGTGTCGCCGGACCCGCTCGCGCCCTAAGCTTGTTCTCTTGCCGGCGTGGAGGCGGCCGCAGCGAAAGAGGGAGGCGGGGGATGTTCGGGCCGTTGTCGGAAAGCCAGGCGCAGCTCAAGGCGGAGGCCCGCGCGCTGGCGGAGGACCAGTTCGCCGACCGCGCTGCGGAAATCGACCGCAGCGAAGCCTACCCGCATGACAATGTGGAGGCCCTGCGCGACGCCGGGTTCATGGGCATGACCATTCCGCCCGCCTATGGCGGGCCGGGCCGCTCGCTGTTCGACGCGGTGCTGGTGATCGAGGAGATCGCCCGGCAATGCGGCGTCACCGCCCGGATTGTCGTCGAGGCCAACATGGGGGCGCTCGGCGCGATCCTGGCCTATGGCACGGAAGACGAGAAGCGCCGGGCGGCGGCGGCGGTGCTGGCCGGCGACAAGCCGGCGATCTGCATCACCGAGCCGGAGGCTGGAAGCGCGGCGACGGCCATGACCACGACGGCGGTTCGGACCGGCAACCGCTATCTCCTCAATGGCCGCAAGCACTGGATCACCGGCGGCGGCATCTCCCGTTTGCATCTGATCTTCGCCCGGGTGGTGGAGGATGGCGCGGACCGGGGCATTGGCGGGTTCATTGCCTATCGCGGCGAGGATCAGGGACTGGTGACCGGCGCCCGCGAGCCGGCGATGGGCCTGCGCGGCCTGCCGGAAACCGAGGTGCTGTTTCAGGATCTGGAGCTCGGGGAGGAGCGGCTGCTGCGGCCAGAGGGCGGCTTGCGTCACGGCTTTGCCGCCTTGATGCGCGCCTACAACGCCCAGCGGGTTGGTGCGGCCGCCGTGGCGCTGGGCATTGCCGCCGGGGCCTTTGAGCGAGCGCTGGCCTATGCACAGCAGCGGCGCCAGTTCGGCCGGCCGATTGCCGAGTTCCAGGGCCTGCAATGGATGCTGGCGGACATGGACACGGGCCTGAGCGCGGCGCGGGCGTTGGTGCACAAGGCGGCGATCCGGGCCGGCAGCGGCTTTCCCGATGCCCGCGAGGCGGCGCAGGCCAAGATTCTGGCTTCAGAAACGGCGGTGAAGGTGACCAATGAGGCGCTGCAGATCCACGGCGCCGCCGGCTATTCGCGCAATCTGCCGCTGGAAAGGATGCTGCGCGACGCGCGCATGTTCACCATAGGTGGCGGTACCGCGCAGATGCTGCGCAATCAGGTTGCCGGTGCGCTGCTCGGGCGAAAACTGCCCCAGGGCATGGCTGCGGAAATGCGCGAGAACACGCCCGCCTCTGGCAAGGCGGCGGCCGAATAGCGCGGATTGTCGAAGGAGAAAGAGCCGGAAAGCAACGCGGCGACCCGGAATACGGATCGCCGCGTGCTGGAAAGCGATGTCTACGTCAGGCGACGGCGCGGCTCAGCGCACACTGCGACCAGAGGTCTTCCAGCGCCCGCACCAGACCGCCGATATCGTCATCGGAGTGCAGCGGCGACGGCGTGATGCGCAGCCGCTCGGTGCCCCGGGGAACCGTCGGATAGTTGATCGGCTGGATGTAGATCCCGTAATTGTCGAGCAGGATGTCGGACAGCATCTTGCACTTGACCGGATCCTTGACCATCACCGGAACGATGTGGCTGGGGTTCGGCAGATGCGGGATGCCGGCGGCATCGAGGCGACGGCGCAGCGTTTCCACCCGGTTGCGATGGCGCAGCCGCAGCTTTTCGCCTTCCGCCGACTTCAGGTAGCGGATGCTGGCACAGGCCCCGGCGGCCAGCGCCGGCGGCAGGGCGGTGGTGAAGATGAAGCCCGAGGCGAAGGAGCGCACGAAGTCGCACAGCGCGGCGGAAGCGGTGATGTAGCCGCCCATCACGCCGAAGGACTTGCCAAGCGTGCCTTCGATCACCGTCAGCCGGTCCATCAGCCCTTCGCGTTCGGCGATGCCGCCGCCGCGCGGGCCGTAGATCCCGACCGCGTGGACCTCATCGAGATAGGTCATTGCGCCGTATTTGTCGGCAACGTCGCAAATCTCCTTGATCGGCGCGATGTCGCCATCCATCGAATAGACGCTTTCGAAGGCGACAAGCTTGGGTCGGCCCGGTTCGATCTCGGCCAGTTGGCGCTCCAGATCCTCCACATCATTGTGCTTGAAGATCCGCCGTTCGGCGCGCGAATAGCGAATGCCCTCGATCATCGAGGCGTGATTCAGCGCATCGGACAGGACGACGCAATTGGGCAGCCGGGCGGCGAGGGTGCCAAGCGCGGCCCAGTTGGACACATAGCCGGAGGTGAACAGCAGCCCCGCTTCCTTGCCATGCAGGTCGGCCAGCTCCCGTTCGAGCAGCACGTGATAGTGGTTGGTGCCGGAGATGTTGCGCGTGCCGCCGGCGCCGGCGCCGCAGCGATCGATCGCCTCGTGCATGGCGCTGGTCACGACCTCGTGCTGTCCCATGCCGAGATAGTCGTTCGAGCACCAGACGGCGACATCGTGGCTGTCGTCCCCGGTGTAGCGGGTGGCACGGGGGAACTGGCCCGCCTGGCGTTCAAGTTCAGCAAAAACCCGGTACCGGCCTTCCGCGTGCAATCCTTCGATCTCGCTCCGAAAGAAGCTTTCGTAGTTCATCCTGGCCTCCGGGACCTTCTCGCTTCCACCTTGACGGCACAAGCCGTCTTGCGTGCACCTTATCAGGCGCACCCTGTTGTTTCACCTACCTCTATAAACCGTCAATTGCCTCGAGGCGAAAGTGTTTCCGCCTGAAGGGTCGATTCGACGCAGGCTAACCCGAGCGCGGGCTGTCTGCCTTGACAAAACGCAAGCGCCTTGCGTCGTCCCGCCAGCTTCGTCATAAGACCCGAAGAAGCACGGGTGCCGAACGTCAGCCTCGCCCGGACCCGTGCCGTCCCAGGTCCAGATTGGGAGACAGTTTCTTGACCTCTTTTCAGCCGCGCGTGTTTTCCGGCGTTCAGCCGACGGGCAACCTCCATCTCGGCAATTATCTCGGCGCGATCGCCAATTTCGTCCCGCTTCAGGACGAGATGCCGGCGATCTACTGCGTTGTCGATCTTCATGCGATCACCGCCAAGCACGATGCCGACGGCCTCGCCGGGGTGACCCGTGAAGTGACGGCGGCCTATCTCGCCGCCGGGATCGATCCTGCCAAGGCGATCATCTTCAACCAGAGCCAGGTCAAGGAGCACGCCGAACTGGCCTGGATCTTCAACTGCGTCGCGCGGATGGGCTGGCTGAACCGCATGACCCAGTTCAAGGAGAAGGCGGGCAAGAACCGGGAAAACGCTTCCGTCGGCCTGTTCGCCTATCCGACGCTGATGGCCGCCGACATTCTCGCCTACCGGGCGACCCACGTACCGGTGGGCGATGACCAGAAGCAGCATCTGGAGCTGACCCGCGACGTGGCCCAGAAGTTCAACAACGACTTTGCCGAGCGGATCGTGGCGCTGGGGCTGGGGGTCGACAATCCGAACCCGAATCCGGAGCTGCCCGATCAGCTCTACTTCCCGCTGACCGAGCCGATCATCGCCGGCCCGGCGACGCGGATCATGTCCTTGCGCGACGGCACCAAGAAGATGTCGAAATCCGACCCTTCGGACCTGTCGCGCATCAACCTCAAGGACACGGCCGAGGACATCGCCAAGAAAATCCGCAAGGCCAAGACCGATCCGGAGCCGCTGCCGAGCGAGATGGAAGGGCTGAAGGACCGGCCGGAAGCGGAAAACCTGGTCGGCATCTTCGCCGCCCTGTCCGGCCTGTCCCGGGATCAGGTGCTGGCCGATTTCGCCGGTCAGCCCTTCTCGGTGTTCAAGCCGGCGCTGGCCGATCTGGCGGTGGAGAAGCTCGCGCCGATCACCGGCGAGATGAACCGGCTGGTGGCCGATCCGGGGCATATCGATGCGGTTCTGCGCGATGGCGCCGAGCGTGCGGCGGCGATCGCCGAGCCGGTGCTGAAGGACGTGCGCCGCATCTGTGGCTTCCTCGAGTGCCGCTGAGCCGGCCCTTGGTGCGGCCTTGAAGGCGCCGGCGGAGAGCGCCGGATAGTAACAGATGTCGGGGCGTCGGTGCGCATTGCGCGCCGGCGCCCGTTCTGTATAGTGGAGCTTTCGAACAAAGAGAGAACGAGTGAAGCGGCGGGAGAGGTGCCATGATACCGGGCGGGGCAGTCTCCAACAGGGTGCGTCTGGACGATCCGCTGGCCGATGGCCGGCAATCGGAGGCGGCCACCCGTGTCTGGCGCGGGGCGGCGCGGCTTCTCAGGCAGCATGGCTTTGCCTGCGTCGGTGAGTTGACGCTGGCTTCGGGGCGGCGCGCGGACCTCGCCGCGCTCGGGCCGAAAGGGGACGTCTGGATCGTCGAGGTGAAATCCTCGCTGGCCGATTTTCGCGCCGATGCCAAGTGGCCGGACTACCGGATGCACTGCGACCGGCTGTATTTTGCCACCCATGCCGAGGTGCCGCTGGATGTGTTTCCCCAGGAGGCCGGCCTGATCCTGTCGGACGGATTTTCCGCCGAGATCCTGCGCTCAGCTCCGGAGCACCGGATGGCGGCGGCAACCCGCAAGGCGGTGACCCTGCGCTTCGCGCAAGCCGCGGCCAACCGGCTGCATGATGCGCTCGACCCGCAGGCGCGCGGGGACCGGATCTAGCCGGGTTGCCGCAAGGCAGACTGCGGCGGGTTAACGCGGGGCGCGCTTGGCCAGAATCCGCTGCAGGGTGCGCCGGTGCATGTTGAGCCGCCGGGCGGTCTCCGAGACATTACGGTCGCAGAGCTCGTAGACACGCTGAATATGTTCCCAGCGCACCCGGTCGGCGGACATCGGATTTTCCGGCGGCGCGGCTTTTTCCTCGCCCGTGCGGGTGAGGGCGGCAAGAATATCGTCCGCGTCGGCGGGCTTGGCCAGATAGTCGATGGCGCCGAGTTTCACGGCGGTGACCGCAGTGGCGATGTTGCCATATCCGGTCAGGATCACGATCCGGGCGTCGGGGCGGCTCCCACGGATCGCTTCGACCACGTCGAGCCCGCTGCCATCGCCAAGGCGCATGTCGACCACGGCATAGTCGGGCGGCTGGATGCGCACCTTGTCGAGCGCCTCGCGTACGCCATCGGCCGTTTCCGTCTGGAAGCCGCGTTTTTCCATGGCACGCGCCAGGCGTTGCTGAAACGGGCGATCATCGTCGACGATCAACAGGTTCATGGGCGCATCGTCTGCAGCGTCGCCATTTGGCCGTTCGTCCATATCGGGTTTCTCAAGTCCTGTTTGCGTTTCTGGAACCGTTATAAAGAGCTGGAGCCGTTCGGCAAAGTCCGGTCCGGCGCCGAGCCTGCGGCAATTGCGCCCGTGATCTCTTGCCACGTCTGCGGCCCGCCCGGTCGGCCATCCATTGCCATCCGAGGCCAGGAGATGCGCACCACCGCACCTTTTGCCGGCGGCGGCCGGTTGCGCAGCCTGAGATCGGCGCCGGTGCGCTCCAGCAGGGTCTTGGCGATGAAGAAGCCGAGCCCGAGGCCGCCGCCGCTTTTTCCCTGTCCGGGGCGGGCGTCGCGGCCGCCGCCACGCGCGGTGACGTAAGGCTCGCCCAGCCGGGTGATCACATCGGGCGCAAAACCAGTGCCATCATCGGCAATTTCAATCCGCACCTCCTGCGCGTCCCAGCGGGCCGTGATCTTCACGGTGCTGTCAGCGAAATCGATGGCGTTCTCCAGCAGATTGCCGAGACCATAGGGAATCGCCGGGTTGCGCAGACCGATCGGCTCCGGTCCGTCGCCGCGAATGTCGATGTCGATGGCGACGCCGAAGGCGCGGCAGGGCTCGACAACCTCCTCGATCAGATGGGAGAGCGGCAGGCCCTGGAAGTTCTGGTCTCGGTCGTCGGACAGCGAGGAGAGTTTCGACAGGATCTCGCGGCAGCGTTCCGCCTGGGAAAGAATCAGCGCGATATCGTCCCGGTGCCCGGCGGTGATCGGTTGGTTCTCCACGCCTTGCAGGTCGCCGCTCAGCTCCTTGGCGGTGAGGTAGATCGTCGCCAGCGGGGTGCCCAGCTCATGGGCCGCCGCTGCGGCCAGCCCGTCGAGGGCATGGAGATGGTGTTCCCGCGCCAGCACCAGCTCACTGGCGGTCAGCGCATCGGAAAGTTGCCGGGCCTCCTCCGCTACCCGGAACGCATAGGCCCCCATGAAACACAGGGATAGGACCAGCGCGACCCAGACGCCGGTCAGATAAAGCGGGGGCAGGGCAAAGTCCTCTGCCCCGGGCCATGGGAGCGGCAGATGTACCCAGGCGAGAAAGGTCGCTATGGCCGTCGCGAGAATGCCAAGCAGCACCGTCTTGTGCGCAGACAATCCTGCCGCGGACACCATCACCGGGGCCAGCAACAGGAAGGCGAACGGGTTGCCGAGCCCGCCGGTCAGCGCCAGCAACCCGCCAAGCTGGGTGAGGTCATAGGCAAGCTGCAGGGTTGCCGAGCGCTCCGACAACCGGTGCAACTGCGGTTGGCGGATCTTGAGAAAGATGTTGATCCACGCCGAGGCTGCGACCAGGGCAAAGCAGAACGACAGTTGCAGGGGGTATTCCAGAATGAAATGCACCACCAGCAGCGCCGAGGTCTGTCCGGCAATCGCCAGCCAGCGCAACCGCACCAGGGTGTCGAGCTTCAGCCGCCGATGTGAGGTGGCAAGGTCGCGGGGGTGGATATCGGACATGACGCGCGCCGGTCGGAACTTGGGAACATGTGGGTTGGGTTTTGGCGCTGCCGGGCCCATTCGTCAATCAAACCTTGTGTTGCGGGGGGCGGCCATGCTAGCCACCGGCTCGGGAAACAGCGTTTTCAGCCCCCCTTGACGGGGCGGCATCCGACGCGGCCGGCGCACGCTGCCCGGTCGTCAGCAAGCCGAAACAGGAAGCCAGAAATGAGCGACACGAACGACGCGGTCGGTGGTCAGGCCAACGAGACGGGCGCCGCCCCCGGCATGAGCATCCTTGCCCAGTATATCAAGGATCTGTCCTTCGAGAATCCGAATGCCCCCGGCTCGCTGCAGCCGCAGGAGCAGCCCAAGCTCGACATCAATGTCAATGTGTCGGCGCAGCCGATGGGCGAGGATCAGTTCGAGGTGGTCCTGACTCTGACCGCAAGCGCCAAGACCAGCGCCATGACCGTTTTCGCGATCGAACTGGTCTACGGCGGCCTGTTCAAGGTGGTTGGCGTGCCGCAGGAGCATATCCATCCGTTCGTTTTGATCGAATGCCCGCGGATGCTCTTCCCCTTCGCCCGTAACATTCTGGCCGATGCCTCGCGCAACGGCGGTTTCCCGCCGCTGATGATCGATCCGATCGATTTCGCCGCGCTCTACCGGCAGAACCTGGAGCAGGCGCCGCAGGGCGAAGCCCGCCCGAACTGATCGGTTTGTCCTTCGGGGACGAGAGTGCTCAGAGAACAAGAAAAGCCGCAAGGGGTATCCCTTGCGGCTTTTTCTTTGGGCGGATGCCGGGGGCGGATGCCGGCGATGTGTCTTCAGAGGGGCGCCGGTCCGGCGGGGCCGCGGCCGCGACTGGCCATGAACCGGTCGAATTCCTCCTGGTCCTTCGCCCGGCGCAGCTCCTGCAGGAAGCTGTCGAACTCGGCGCGCATCGCCTCGATCCGCTGCCGCTCCTCCTCCAGCCGTTTCAGTTCCCGCTCCCGATAGGCATCGAAGGCGCTGTTTCCGGTGCGCGGCGCCGTGGCTTGGAAGCTGTCGCGCAAGGGACTGGTCTGCCACTGCGCGCGGGCGTTGCCGGCAATGGTGTGGAAGCGGTCGCCCCAAAGGATATAGGCAAGCATTGCCAGTCCCAGCGGCCAGAAGACAATGAAGCCGAGAACCATCAGGCCGATGGTCATGGGAGACCAGCCAGGTTTCAGCGTCGACGTGCAGGTCATCTTCAATCCTCGCAGCTTGTGTCAGCAGAACAAGATGTGGTCATGCAGCGACAATGTTTCAAGCGTTCGGCAGTTCCCCTGCGGAGGCACCTGGCATTGCACGAGCGCTTTCTTCCGCCTGTGAGCGCTAAAAGGGGAAACGAATACTGTTTCATTTGCCGATGACGTTTGTTTGACGGCTTGGGCTTGGTTTTGGTGCTTGGGCGTCGACCTGGCAGGGTTCGTTGCGGGGCTTTGCGGCGTCGAGCTTCGCGCGCTCCCGTGGCTGTTGATAGTTGTATGGTGTTGATATTGTTTGTGTTTTTGTGTTTGTCGGGGGGTGTTGTTCACAAGGGGTTGGGTGTGATTGGTGTGTTTTTTGGGGGCTTGCGTTTTTTTCTGGGTGTCGGGCTTGACGGTTTGCGGGGGCGGTGGGTATATAGCTCCCACAACGACGGCGGCGCCGGGGTTTGGCCGGCGCCTTGAGCTGTCGTCCTCATCTTCC
>NZ_JAIVMG010000011.1 GCF_020177335.1 Stappia indica
TTCCATTGATGGATCATCGTTGGATGCACCCCGAACCGGCTCGCCAGCTCGGCCGCCGTCTCTTCACCCTTCAGGGCTTCCAGCGCGACCTTCGCCTTGAACTCAGGCGCGTGCTGCTTGCGTTTCGACATCTCTGATCTCCTTCTCGTCGAAGATCAGCAGACTGCAAATCGTAGCTTATGTCAGTGTCCGAATTTCGGGGGGTAGCTCACTGCAGTCCTGATTTCCGGCGATCTGTTCGATGGCAAAGAGCGCAGCGCAAGAACGGGCGCCTTCCTGATGGCCGAGCTCGACCGCCTTGGCGATGCGGGGATCAGAGTTTTCTACATCAAGGGCAATCATGATGCCGAGAACCCGATCACCGGAACGCTCGATCTGCCTGCCCACGTTCACGCTTTCGATGCACGCGGCGGCATGGAGCCGCTGACAGACGACATCGTGATCCACGGTGTCAGCTTCGCGGACCGTCACGCGCCCGACAGCCTTCTGCCGCGGTTCAAACCGCCGGTTCCGGGCGCGGTGAATATCGCCATGCTGCACAGCTCGCTGGGCGGTGCGGTGGGCCATGATATCTATGCCCCCTGCAGCCTCGCCGATCTGGCCGGCATGGGGTTCGATTATTGGGCGCTCGGCCATATCCACAAACGGCAGGTCCATTCGGCCGCACCCTGGATTGTCATGCCCGGCACCCCGCAGGGGCGCGATATAGGCGAGTCCGGCCCAAAATCCGCAACGCTGCTGACCATCGATCAGGGCCGGATCGACATTAGCGAAGTGCCCAGTTCCGTCGTGGAATTCGCCCAAAGCGAACTGGATGTGACAGAAACCGAGAGCGACGAGGCCCTGCGCGCGCTGCTGAAGTCCCACCTGAATGCGCTGCGCAACCAGATCGCGGCGCCGATCGGCGTGATCCGACTGATCTTGACCGGAACGCCAAAGCGCCACTGGCAAATCCTACGGGATCGCGATGTCTGGATCGAACAGGTGAACGAGCTTGCTCAGGCCACCGGGGATCTCTGGATCGACAAACTCCTGTTCGACCTGCCGCCGCTGGACGCAACCGAAGGCGCAAGCGGCGCCGCCGACGAACTGGCGACGATCATGGCAACGATCCGCGGCGAGCCCGGCTTTGCCGCCCTCGCCCGCGACGAGGTCGAGACCGTCCTGCAGGAACTGCCCGTAGCCCTGCGCGACCGTTTGCTGCCGGATGAGGCCGTGCGCGATGCGATGGTGGATAAATTGACCAAGGCCGGCGCCGACCTCCTCCTGGCCCAGATGAAGGGGGCCGGACACTGATGCGGCTCCAGCGCCTCTCCCTTGATCGTTTCGGCCATTTCACCGACCGGCACTTCGACTTTGGCTCGGCCTCCGATGGCCATGATTTCCACATCATCTATGGCCCGAACGAAGCCGGCAAGACCACCACGATGGAAGCCGTCCTACGGCTATTCTACGGCTTCCCGCTGCGCGAGGGCTATGCGCTCAAGCATCCGCGCAATAACCTGCAAGTCTCGGCCAGGCTGGATATCGACGGTGTCTTGCGTGATTTCACGCGGCTGCCGACGCGCAGCGGATCGCTGGTCGACGCGACCGGCACCGCGCTGCCCGAGGCTGCCCTCTCCGCCCATCTCGCGGGATTGTCCGAAGAGGATTACCGCCGCCTGCTCTGCCTTGACGACGAGACGATCGAACGCGGCGGCGAAGAGATCGCAAATGCCGAAGGAGATATCGGGCGCCTGCTCTTTTCCGCTGCAGCGGGCGTGGCCGACCTGAGCACCGTTCTGGATCACGTCCGCGAGCGGGCCGACGCGCTCTGGAAGAAACGCGGACGCACCACCCGCATGGCCGAGTTGAAACGCGCCTTGGCCGATGTGGAAAAGGAAATCAAGGACCGCGACGTGACCGCCAGCGCCTGGAAGGCCCTCAAGAAAGGCTTGGGCAAGGCACAAGAGGCCGAGCGCGAGGCGCGCAAGACGCGGGATGTGCTGAATCTGACGAAGGCGCGGATGGAGGCGCAGAGGCGTGCCCTGCCCCTGATGGGCGAGATACAGGAACTGGAACAGGCGATTGCCCCTTTCGCGACCTATCCCGATCACCTTGATTTCGAGCCGGAGCGGCTGATCGATCTGCACAGCGATCGCGGACTGGCCACACAGAATATCGCAGGCCTGACCGAGCAGATCGCGCGCCTCCGGGCAGATCGCGACGCCCTCGCCTTGGATCCGAAACGTCTTGAGCTATCGACCGCGCTGGTGGCGCTGGAGGACCTCGCCGCACGGGATCGCACCGCACAGCTCGACCTCGATAGGCGCGAGCAGGAACGGCGGGACGCGCAAACATCGATGCAGCAGGCCGCATGGGATCTTGGGCTCACCTCGCCGGAGGTCGATCTGCAAGGGCTGGTCCTGTCGGGCGCCGATATTGCGTCTCTGGAGAGCGCCAGGGAAACGCTGCGCGAGGCGATTTCCCAAGAAAAGATCGAGGCGCGCGAAACCGCCGAATTGAAAGAGCGGGTGATCGCCGCGACCGCAGCCATGCAGGATGTCGCGCCCCAGGATGAGGAACGCCCACGGGTCGCAGATATTCTGCTGCGCTTCGATGCCGAGACCCTCGCCCCTGCCTATGCCGCAGCGCAGCAGGCGATCGCGGATATGAAGATCAAGGCGCGGCGATCCCTCGCTGCGCTCTCATTCGCAGGCGTCACTTTCGATCACCTGCCCGCCTGCTCGACCTCCCGTCACCAGGCAACCAACTGGGCCGAGCGCCATCAGGACTTGCTTCACGACCTGCGCACGACAACGGCAAAGCGCGACGAGCATCTGGAGGACGCGGAGGCCCGCGGCGCTCAGGCCAAATCGCTGGCCCGGGACGCAAAGCTCATCTCCGATGCCGATGCCGAGGATCTGCGCGCGCGGCGCGATGCACGCTGGGCAGAGCATCTTGCCGCCTTGGACAGACAGACCGCCGCCGTTTTCCACGAGGCGATGCAAGCGCATGATATCGCTGCCCAAGCGCGATTGGCGCAGTCGCGCGAACTGGCACAGCTCCGCGAAATCGGCCAGGCCGAAGCCCAGGCGCGCACCCGTGCGGCTCAGGCCGACAAACGGCTGCAAACCCTTCGCGAAGACCGCAGCACTATCGAGGCCGCTGTCAGCGCAGCGGCAGCTCAGGTCGGCCTTCCAGACAGCATCACACCCGCCGAATGGTTGGACTGGAGCCTAAGTCACGACGCGGCCAGCGAAGATGTCCAGGCCCTGCGCGACACGGAAGAGGCCAATCAATCCACCCTCCAACGCGCCGACGCCCTACTGGCCGAGCTGACCCGGACCCTGCCCTTTCCCCCGGCAGACCTGACCGGCGCCCTGGCGGCGGCCCGGCGTCAGGCCGAGGACGACCGCAAAGAAACCGATGCCCATGCAACGGCCGAGACAACCCTGCGACAGGCGCGACGGGATCTTGCCCGGCGCGAAGAGCGTTACGCAAAAGCGTTTAAGGCAAGGGAGGATGCGAAGAAGACCTGGCGCGCACTGGTCCACGACCTCCTCGGAGCGGCATTGCCCCCCGAACGGCTGGAGGCATCGCTGGAGCCCCTGCGCGCTTTGCGCGAACACGAAAACGCACGCGCCGCGGCCGGGCGCCGGATCGCAACCATGCAGGCGGACCAAAAGCAGTTCGCCCAGGAGATCGACAGCCTGGCACGCGCCCATGAGCAGGAGCCTCATGCAACGGCGGCAAAGACATTCGCCGCCCTCAAAACCCTGGCGGAACAAGCGCGCTCGGCCACTGAGACGGGCCGAAAACTCGACACCGCGATAGAGACGGCCGAGGCCGAGCTTGTCGAACACAAGGATCGGCAAAACGCCATCGACCAAGAGGTCGCGACCATCGCCATGCTTTTCCCCGATACGACCACCCCGGGCGATATCGGCGCCCTGCGCGAGGCCGCAATCCGCACGCAGAAAGCAATCGACAACCGCGCCGCGCTGGCGAAAATCACCCGCCAGGTCCTGGCCGAACTGGGCACGACCGACATCGAGACAGCCCGCGCCCAGCTTGCAGAGACCTCGGTTGCCGCATTGGAGGGCGAACTCGACAGCAACCGATCCGATTCTTGCCCATGCCGAGGACGAGCTTACCCTGGCCACTCAGAACCGCACAGCCGCCGAATATGCCCTTGCCGAGGTGAAGGGAGACGACACGATTGCGGAATTGGTCGAACAGAAAGCGACGCTGGAACTGCAGCTCGAAGAGGCTGCCTTGGAGCATCTCGAACTTTCCCTGGGCCATCACCTCGCCTCCGACGCCATCCGGCGCTATCGCGACAGCCATCGCAGCGGCATGTTGACCGCGACGGAAAGCTGCTTCGCCAGTCTCACGCAGGGCGCCTATCCGACGCTGAGTACCCAGATCGACAAGGAGTCCGAGATTTTGCTCGCCGTCGATGGCAATGGGGTCAGCAAGCGTGCGGCCGAAATGTCGAAGGGCACGCGCTTCCAGCTATACTTGGCGCTGCGGGCAGCGGCCCACGAACAACTTGTCGCGCAGGGCACGAGGCTCCCGTTCTTTTGCGATGACATCTTCGAAACCTTCGACGAGGCGCGCACCAGCGCCGCCTGCCGCGTCATGGAAGCCATCGGCGCGCGCGGCCAAGCGATCTACCTGACCCACCACCGCCACGTGGTCGAGATCGCAAAGAGCGTTTGCGCAACGCCTCCGGTCATTCATGACCTTTAAGACATCGCGCCGAGGAGAGTTGATTTGAATACCTGGAATGCTCGCCGAGAGGCCTGGACCCAGCAGCAGGAAGACGCCCGGAACATCGGGGATGTCGACTATGGCCGGGTGATCCATTCGGCATCATTCAGAAGATTGCAGGGCAAGACCCAGATCCTGAATCTCGGCGACAGTGACTTCTATCGCACGCGCCTGACGCATTCCCTGGAAGTGGCTCAGATCGCGGGAGGGCTCGCAGTCCAGCTTACGCGCAGTTTCGCCGATCACCCGGCAACTGCGACTCTGCCGGATCGCAGCCAAATCCATGCGATCGCCTGTTCGCACGACCTTGGCCACCCGCCTTTCGGCCATGGCGGTGAAGTCGCCCTGAACTACTGCATGCGCGATGCGGAAGGGTTCGAGGGCAACGGCCAGACCCTGCGTCTGCTGGCACGGCTCGAAAACTTCTCTGCCGCCGCAGGGGCCAACCTGTCACGCCGTTCCATGCTTGGCGTCTTGAAATACCCTGTTGCACTCTCAGGGCTGCGGAACCCCGAACTGTACCCCCGGTTGCAGGAGGGCCCTTCGGTTTTGCGAACCATCGACTTGAAAGCCCCGACCCCGCCGAAGGGATATCTCGACAGCGAAACCGACGTCGTCGACTGGATCCTCGAACCGCTCTGCGATGCTGATCGAGATGCCTTTACTTCTATCGAAAAGCGCGAAGGCAAGCATGCCCGCACTCTCCACAAGTCTCTCGATTGCAGCATCATGGATCTCGCGGACGATATCGCCTATGGGGTCCATGATTTGGAGGATGCCATTGCCCTTCGGCTCGTCACAGAGCGCCAGTTCCGAGACCTCGTTCCCGAGGAATCCTGCAAGAGCTTTGTCGAAGAACGGCGGCTGAAAGGCCCCACCGAGAGCAACGCCCCATACGAGGCCATGGTCGACGGGCTGTTTGGCGACAGCAATACGCGCAAGCGCTGGGTCAGCCGGTGGGTCAATCATCTGATTACACCCGTCCGTTTCATCGAACGTCCCGAATTCCAAGAACGCTTGCTCCGCTGGCGCGTCGAGATTCCAGAAGGTCACGCCCGCTTCCTCAAGGCCCTAAAAGAGCTCGTAATGCAGGTGGTTATTCGCAGTCCGGGCGTGCAACATCTCGAATTCAAGGGGCAATCCATGGTTGTCTCGGTCTTTGAAGCCATGCAATCAGATCCAGAGCGTTTGCTGCCGCGCGATGCGCATGCGAAGTTCGAAGCAGCAGGTGGCGACCTCCGGTACATCAGCGATTTCGTGGCCGGCATGACAGATACCTATCTTCTTAAGACCTATGAAAGGCTGTTCGAGCCCAGGATGGGCTCAGTGTTCGATAAGCTTTAGCGAGTCCTCGCCCACAACTAAAGTTTAACAACTTCAGGAAAGAAGGATGCAATCTGGTCAGCCTCTTCCTGACTTTTCATCAAACGAACACATACGAGACTTTTCTTTGCTCGCGAACAGGCAACATAAAAAAGTTTCCTTGATGAAATTTCCCGTTTTGAAACAGGTACGTCCTTTGAAAAGCAGCTCACGAAATCATACTCCGTCGTCCAACCATACTCGTCGATAACGAGAAGCACGTTTTCGATGCCTGTGCCTTTCGTTTTGTGCATCGTGGAAAACTCGCTTTCATTGTCCTCATACTCGTAGAACGCCAATATCTCCCTCAGCGGGAGATCGATGGAAAACAAAGAATCTAGAAACTCCTTTTGCTTCAGATCATTTAACCTTTCGTCGTATTCCTGCTCCAGCATCTCGACGCTGATATGCTTTGCACTCGTGGCAGCCACCTCTTTTGACATTTGGAGTTTGGTACGGTGGCCGTTCCGGTGTAGTTCTTCAAACTCGGAAAAAACAGGATCACCTGCAAGCTTTGCCAAAAGCTCATTGCGCCGATCTATAAAATCCTTGTGGCTGTCTGAAACTTTTATCAAGCCACATTCGGCGGCATACTCTATGGCCTCATAGGCGGCGCGATCCTTCGACCCGAACGAGTGAAGCATTTCATCGAGCTTGGCCTTATCCGCCACTGACGTAATAGAAAATCCGCGCTTCCGTAGTTTCGCGATCAAGCGGTTATATGAGCGCCTGTCGCCCGGCAAACTTCTGTATAGAGCAACCAGGTCAATCAGCTCGCCAAACTGTAACCTGTCAAGCATCTTGCGCATGCGATCCCGTGGTTCGGTGTATCGATCATCAAAAATCTGATATAGCCTTCCAAATCCGACATCGTTCGCAATAGATTTATTCGTCAGTTTCAACTGAACGTAGCCCGGATACTCAGAGGCGGACCTGTCAACCAACGCATCAAGTGCACTTCTGAACAAGACGGTATTTGTCCTCCGGTCTTCCGCCTTGTCGCCAGTATCAATCTCCGCAGGAGCCAAGTCGTACACCAGCTTCACGCTACCCTGGCGGCTCTCAAGGGTTTCAAGGGCTCCATCATCAAGCGATTTCAGTGCTACATCCTGCTTTAGACCGTCCGTCCGAAATTTATTGCTAAAATCAATGACCTGGGGGGAGCACCGATAATTATCTTCCTTCTCGACAAGAATAAGCTCTTTGGCATCGATATGTGACTGAGCGCTTCCTATACCATCCGAATAGATGGCCTGTTCGGAGTCGCCGAACAGGCCTATGATGGTCTTCGCGTCTTCAGGCAAACAGCGCAGAAGGACGCGAACGACATCTGCACTTGTGTCCTGATACTCATCGATAAAGATGCAGTCGTGCCGATCTGATACGATCCTGCCCAGCAGCGGGAAGCTCTCAAATATGTGGCAGGCCAACGCGATCAAGCCATCATGGCCGAATGAAGGATCGTTGAAGTTGTCAAAGGCAGTATCATTGTAGAAAAACTCGTTCGGGTGTCTCGCCGCCAGCTTGTCGCGGATTGCCTCGTTGACCTCGCCGATCAACCCATTTAGCTGCGCAATGTATGTGTCGGGTTCCTTGTCGTATTCCCGCTTTCCGGTGACCTTCGCTGTATCTTCACCGAATACCGTTCTGCGGCGGTTTTCGAGCTGGCCGTGCGCCTTCTTGAATCGGTCGTGCTCCTCCTTCTTCCTCACCTTTTCGTCGCCGTTATAGTGGTTATCTCCAAGGGCAACAAACTCGGGTAATTCGAAGAGCTTCGGAAAAACCTGCTGGATGTTCTTCTTGAACGGCGAAATAATCTCGCCCAGGAACGAGTGAATTGTTGAAACCTTGATATCGCTGGATACACGATCAGCAATTTCGTCTGCTGCTTTGTTCGTATGAGTGATGCACGCAATACGAAGGCTTGGATTGGCCTTCAGAACCTTTTGAACGACTCTCTTCAGACTCTCCGTCTTTCCACTTCCGGCCCCGCCTTGAAGAACGAAGTTCTCGCTGCCGGAAACGAGCTCTGCGATCCGATCTACCGGATTCAGTTTTTGTGAATCCATTTCAAACCATCCATTATATATTTCGGCACACGCCAGCTTTCGCCCTCTACAAGCGCCAAGTATAAAACCGATCCGGCAAAATCGGATTTCTTTCCAAGTATCTGAGCTGTGAGAGAATAATAGTCATTACCGCTGAATTCCTCCAGCGTATCCCTATTTTTCAAACCAGCCAACGTATCCTTGCGGGCCTTGACTTTATCCAAGTTGATCGAAATGAAAGCGTCTTCAAAACTTCTTGCGTGGTAACCGTCCTCCGCTAGCTGGTAGGCAAGCTCAATCTGCCCTTCGCCCGAAGAGGCAGCTCCATCTACCAGCCGCTTATGCCAGTCCGAGAAGTCCTTCTCTTCCTTAGGATCAGGGGCTGAGAGGAAGTGCTTCAGGGTTTCATTTGAGGTGTGGCTCGACTCCGCAACAGGACAGGCGGGATAGCTGGTCTTTCCCGTCTTCTCACTGACAATCGATTTGGTTGTGTCGATATCGGTGATGACCAATGTGCGAACGCCAATGAATTCAAGGAACGGAGCAAACGCACGCGCATTAGCGCCGACTTCAAGAACGGATATGTTCTGCGAAGACAGCCCGCTCTCCGTCGTTTCATCGACGTTTTCCTTGTCATGCATCTCGATGAATAGAGGAAGCAGGATGCGTTCCGTGGTTCCCTCGATGAAGATCGCTTTACTTGCAAAGAACAGCTCAGCAGAGTTGATTGTAAGGTACTGCTTGAGAAACTGAAAAAGCGCTGCTCCGTCCGCTCCAAGCTCTTCGTACCTGGCGCTCAGATCAGTGTGGAAATTCTTGATCGTAACAGGTTCCGCCAGGGACGGTCGTGAAAGATACCTGATGTCCTCAAAGTTCGATTTAGAAACGATGTGGGACGAATGGGTTGTCAGCAAGGCCTGCAAGTTAGGAATTTGCGAGATCAATCCATGGATTTTGTCCGCAAAGACATACTGCATCTGCGGATGCGTGTGCGCTTCGGGTTCTTCGATAAGCAGGAGGTTAAGAGGGGCGTTTCGTCTGGCAAAGTCGTCACGGCACAACTCGATCTGTAACAGCAGATAAAGGATGTTCAAATATCCGAGTCCGCTATGGTGCTCAGGAAGAAAGTTGTCGGTTTCTCCGTATATGACTTGCGATGAGGTTTCGATCAGCGATTGTGATTGGATGTTTGAGACGACCTTCAAATCGCCCAGCCCCAGAAAGTCGCGTGAGCTTTTTAGAAAGCCCCCGAAAACCTGCGCATACTGCTCTCCGAGCTGATCATCGATGCTGGCAAGCATTGATCTGAGCTTTTCAATACTTTCAGCCTCTGCCCCGGTAGTCTCGTCATCGTTCTCGGCCTCGATGTCACGTTTTCGAAAGAACCTGGTAGATATCGTGGACAGGGGTTTCGCACCACGTCCGAAATCTTCGGAACTCGCAACATTTCTGCGCGCATGAATGACCTGAAAATTCAAAAGCGCCCGTACTTCGGATCGTTCTTTTTCTTCCAGTTGATCGCGGTGCGTCAGGTAGTATGGCGCTTCTTCGGCGTGCCCGAAATCATCAAACGCATAAATTCTGACATCCAGAAACTTGCCGCTGAGGTTGTTTTCAATGAACTTCTTTCGCTCTTTTGAGTCGGTTGGCAACACGGTAAGTAGTTTCTTCTTATCAATGCAGCATTCGAAAAGAATGTTGGTATGTCGCCGTGCCGGATCAAGGTCCAGCATGAACTCGGAGAGTATCGCCAGGTTATCATTTTCGTCATAAGCTATGCGCAGCACCAGCCTGATCGCGAGTTCCTGGACATTCGTATCATCGTCGATGCTGAGAATTTTCTGCCTTATCGGGATCGGAAAGTCCGTATAGGAAAAGTGGTCGGGTCGCTCCAGAAACCTCTCCAGCAAAACGGCAAAGGATGTCTTTCCGGTATTATTCTTGCCGACAAGAAGCGTTGTCTTTTCCCGCATATCGAGGCAGCAATTTTGCAGAAGCCGGAAATTTTCAATTTTGATCTGCTCAATATGCATGTCGGGAATACGCCTTAATTTTCGGCCACTTTCTGGGGCCGATATTTACCCACTTGATATCACGAGACACTCCAACGTGCAAAAGGTGGTTGCAGCTCGATTTCGGGTTGCAGAGCGCTCGGTTCTGAAACCGCGTGCACGTCAGTTTCCAGCGCTGTTGCATAACTATCTCGACTGAACAGCGAAAGTCCGCTTCCTACACTTCGCGGCAAAGACGTCACGCTGCAACGGCCATGCTTCTGCTGACAACAACTGTGGGACAGACGTAGCGTTCAATTTAAGGATCCTTTTCGAACAATAGCTGCGACCACATCCGGAAGCGCCTGCACCGACAACCTTGAGGATTCCGCGTCCAGAACCAGAAGCGCGCTAGACAGATATGGATGAAACTTCTCCGGCATCAGGTTTCCTGCTCCCGCGAACAAGTCGACAGGTTCGCCGGATCGAATATCGGCCAGGAGTGCTCGAAGATCAGGCGTTTCATCGCCGACCTCCACCAGCAGAAACCCGTCATGCTGCTCTACTGAAAATCCCTCACTTCTAAGTGCGAGCGCCAGGGTTGACGTCTTAACCGTCCCCACTCGCGTTGCGATGATCGATGTACGCTCGCCGAGAGCCTGGATATTCGTGGCTCGAAACCCAAGTTGGTCATAATGTGCACGCGCTTCGGCCAGCATCTTTAGAGAAGCCGCGTCCATGTATGCCGGTTGGGTGCCTCCTTCGAGCACTGCGAACATTCGATCAATCACCTTGTCATGAATATCACCTGGATCACCGCCAAAGACGGGAGGCACGCCCGCTTTCGCGGGCTTGACCATGATCACCTTCTCGCGGTCATGGATTTCCTGAACCACCCACCGCCGCCCAGAGAAAATCAGAAGCATCCCTGGGGCAAGAACATTGTCGATCGGCAGGGTCCCAAGATCCCTCCCTTCTGCTACCAAGCGGAATTCCTCAGGCGTCTGAAACACTGCGTAGAAGCTGTAGTGTTCGACCAGCTGTTCGCCTGCAGGTCCCAAGAGTAGCAGTCCGCTTCCGGACTGTTCGATCAAACCGGTTTCGGTATGACCGATCGAACGCAACACATCTGCGAACACTTCGGTTGTGACCTTGCGAAAGGGGCCCTCGCGACACAGGATACTGTAGACCACACTGGCAGAAGCACCGCCGCGTTGTGCTATGACCGACAGTATCTGATGGACGAGCGTCGAAAGATGAAGCGCCTGCGGTCTTGCCGGTTCGCACCAGCCCTCAAGCAACAGGTCTATCATCGCGATAGACCGGATCAATCCAAGGCGAAGTCGATCAACGAAGCTGCTTTCTGGCGTCAACTGAGTCTCGACGGCATACTGCCGCAAGACGGCTGGCTGTCCCTCGCGTCGGCCGGACCGGCCGAGACGTTGTCGCAACGCGGCGACGCTGAATGGCGCGCCGATTTGGGCCACGCAGGTCACATCACCGATGTCGATTCCAAGCTCGAGCGTCGACGTGCAGACGGCAGTTGTCGGCTTTGCGGCGTCCTTTAAGCGGCGTTCCACGAAGTCTCGGTGTTCGCGGGAGAGGCTAGCGTGGTGAGGATAGAATTCCTGCGGCAGATGTTCCCTCTCGCAGAGTTCCCGCAGCCGATCTGCATAGATCTCGACTCGTTGCCTCGCCCCAGCGAAGACGAGGTTGTCGCTGCCTCGAAGGTGCTTGAACAGATGGGCTGCGATGGCATCCGTTGCGGATGGGCTGTTTTCGTCCTCATCGCCTGATACGTAGCCGCGAAGCTGGAGCCTCAATTCAGCCTCGCCGCCATCTGCTTCTATGAGCTGGACAGCGTTTGCAGCGTCAGGGCGAAGATAGGCCTTGGCGAGGTCCATGTCGCCCAGCGTAGCAGACAGACCTATCCGACGGATTGGGCGCTTTATCGTGAGCTCGAGCCTTGTGAGCAACGAACGGAGCTGGACACCGCGTTCGCTATCTAGAACCGTGTGCAACTCATCGATAACAACCGCGCGCGTGGCCCCAAACAGGCGGCTAATTTCCAAACCGCGACGAATGAACAGTGCCTCAAGGGACTCTGGAGTTATCAGCAGGATCCCTTTTGGAGATTTCAGCGCGCGCGTCTTGATCGATTGAGAAACATCCCCGTGCCATGGAACAACCGGCAGCTCTGCTTCCTGGCAGATGCCCTCCAGCCGCATGGCCTGGTCCGTGATCAAGGCTTTCAGCGGACCGATATAAAGCAGGTCGAAGCCGATGCCGCCGAACGGTTCGTCAAGCACCTGTGAAATCAACGGCAGGAACGCCGCCTCGGTCTTTCCGCCCGCCGTGGAAGCCGCAACGATCAAATCGGCATCGGTCTCGCAGATCGTCCGGATGGATCGCGCCTGGATGTCGCGAAGCTCGCGCCATCCTTGCTGGCATATCCATTTCTGCACAGGCCTCGCCAGCTTGTCGAAAGCACTGCTCATCGGCGTCAGAGCTTGAAGCTGATCAGATCATCGTCACCCGCGGTTTCGGCACCAGTGGACTCGTCGACCTCGGTCATGTCTTCGCCGCGGTCTTCGGTTACCTCGATCTTTTCGATCAGATCGCTCCATTCGACACCGGGGTTTTGCTCGAGCACGGAAAGCAGGTTCACGAAGGCCGTCACCGTATTGCGCGGTGTCCGGAAATACGCCTCGCCGATCCGATCCGAACAATGTGCCATGAAGGCCTCGAGCGCGGTGTCCGGCAAAGCACCGGCGTCGTCCTGCATGATCCGCCGAATGTTGGCCAAAAGAACGAAGAGGTCTTCGGGGGTCAGGCTGGCCAGCCGGACAACGGGCCCTGAAAGGTCGACCAATCTGTCTCGCGCGAAGGTGTTCTCGGCCAAACGCGACTGGAGGGCCTCGTAGCTGTAAAGCCCTCGACGGGTGTTCATCAGGAATTCCGGTGTGCCGCCCATGAGAAATCCGAGGTTCTCGGCACTGCCCTGCAGTACATCATTCAGGATCCGGAGGATCTGTTCGTAGTTTGCATTGCGAGCTTGCGACGAGGTCAGCTTGTAGAGGTTCACCATCTCGTCGAGGCCGACGAGCAAGCCTTTGTAACCGGCTTCACACACGAATGCCGACATCAGCTTCAGATGGTCATAGACACTGGTATCGTCGATGATCGTTCGCACTCCAAGCGCCTTGCGCGCGTCGGTGCGTGTGGCGAATTCACCACGCAGCCATCTCAAGGCAGCGGATTTCAACTCGTCGTCGCCGGTCTCATGGCCTTCCCAATATCGCCGGATCACCTCTGCGAATTCAAAACCCCCGGTGAGCTCTTCGAAGTGACCAAGGCGTTCACGAATGACAGACCCCGTGGGCGCATCGCGTTCCTCAGCATCGCGGTGTGCCTGGCTAACGAAACGCTCCACCACGCTGGCCAAGGCCCCGCCATCTGGCTTTGTCCGTGTCGACAGGTTTCGGGCCATCTCTGCATAGAGGCCTCGAGCTTGACCGCCGGTCGCGTGAATGCGCCGGTCGGGCGCCAGGTCCGCGAACATCACCACCAGACCCTTTTCAAGCGCGACAAGACGGATCAGATTCATGAAGAACGTCTTTCCCGATCCGTATTCTCCAATGATGAACCGGATCGCCGATCCGCCGTCGGATATCCGGTCCATGTCCTTGACGAGCTCTTCAATCTCGCGGACGCGGCCGACCTGGATGTGACGCAGGCCGAGCTTGGGCACGACCCCGGCCCGAAGCGCCTGTACGATTGCATCGCGTTCACGTGGTTTCAACTTCGACATCCCTGCCCTCCGCACTCATCTTTTCTTTTACCGCCTCCGCAATCTCCGGAGACACGTCATATCCATCATACTCGTCGAGCAGCGCTTCATCGTAGGTCTCAAAAGCCCATTCATTCACGACTTCCAAAGCCCCGGATACCATCAAACCATGCGAGGCGCAGATCTTCTCGAACTCGGTCTCAGACCAATGCTCCCGGGTAAGTACTTCGAGGACAAGTGCGCCGTGTTTCGGGTCAAGCCCTGCCACCTGGCTTTGGTAGTCAGGCGTGGAGGCACCGCTTTCTTCCTCTTCGACATCGAAAATCTGACCGAGGACGGACGAAACACGCTCGGTGTCCGAACGGATTGCTGCGATCCGCGAAGCGTCGAGCTTGGGTCCGCTGGCTTTCTCAAGATCGGGTATCGCTTCGCCCGGACGACCCGGTTTCGAGGCACGAACAGTGCGAGGACCATCCGCAACTTCGCCAGCATGCAGGTCTGAGTAGGCAAGCGCAGGATCTAGACCCAAAGCCTTGTAGATTTTCTCGATGCTTGCAACTTCGTCGGAGTGAATAATGCCATCGGCATGTGCTGCACCAACCAGCGCTGCCCGCATAGCGGCCAGGCTGTCTTGGCCCACCTCCTTCAGTTTGCGCCGCAGAAGCGTCATGTCCGGTGGCACGGCCAGAAACCATTCAAGGTTTGCACGCAGCCTGCGGCGTTCCTGATCGCTGAGGGACGCGGCAGAAACCTGATCTTCCAGTGCCCTGCGTTCAGGATCCGCGATGCGACCATCCGCATGAGCAACGAACGACCCAAGTGCCAATTCAATCAGAGCGCTTCGATAGCTGTCGGAAACTTCCTCCAGTCTTTCGATGGGTTCGCCCAGGCTGAACAGGACAACAGGCTCCTCCGCCTTGGGCGACCGGAGCGCAAACCGAGGGTCGGGCGCCAGACCGAAACCGAGGCGGGCGAGCGCATCGGCCGCTCCTGTCATCTGCCGTTTCCCGATCTTCTCGCTCGTTTCTCCCTCCAGACGTCCGATCACCTCCTCAAGCGGCACCAATCCCCCCCGATCGACGATAGTGCTTGCCCAAGATTTCAAGCGGTCCATTTCCTCTGATGGGAAGGCATCCCACAGTTCAGAGGGTAGCAAGGCATGCGCTTCCACGCTTCCGCGACCATCAGGGTTTCGGCCCAGGAAGCGACTGAGCTTGTCGAGGTCGGTCATCACCTCGTCAGCCAACTCTTGGGCAATCTCAACCGGTTTGCGCAGGCCGGAAATATCGGGAACCGGCTTGCCGTCGACGGTTGGGTTGGCGGCCCCCTGAAACTCGCTGGAGGCGGCCCGATAGGATGCCGTGAGTGATTTCCGGGGTTTTGTAACTTTGAGCCCATCAGGAAAACGCCGATCAAACCGCATACGGAAAAGAGCAACGAACTCGTCGCGACACCGCGTCGCGGGAGTTCTCAGGTTTGTTTCCGGATGGCAGATGAACCAACTCAGCAACCAGTCAGCTGTCAGGTTCTCGCCTTTGTCAATCCGAGCTCCGATTGCGTATTTGAGTGAGAACGGAAGTTCCCAGCCCTCCCTCTCTAAAATCGGCTCGATAGCGTCGAGGTCGGTTTCGGCAAGCATCGCAATGTCGAGGAACTCGCCCAAATAGCGCCTGACGGAGTGGTTGTCAGGGTAAAGTGACTGCAGCCGCCGGACTTCCTGGACGATATCCTTGGCATCTTCGTTGGACTGATCGACGAAGAAGCGTCGCTCCAGCCCATAAAAGTACATGAACATGTACCCGGGGTTATATGAGGCATCGTTTCGCCCGCTGGCCAACCAATTAAGGTAGGTCGCCCGGCACTGAGGTGAGATATCCGAGTACCCCGGCCAGTAGGGCATACCTTCACCATCTTTGTCGGCTCCAGAGCGTGCGACCGACAGGGACGGATCGATATGGGCTCGGCATTTGTCACGATACCCGTAGGTGTTCAACAAGGGAGGCGTGCCGACATAGACCATCCCACCGATGTTGCGGCCGGCCACGCTAGCAGCTTCGCTTGACGGAACCCACCCGCTTTTCGTTGATCGGGTCGATGCGCTCGACGCCACTCGTGAGGGCTGGTTTCGTTCTGCGACCGCCGCAAGTGCCGGCGCCGCAGCCTTTCCAACCCGAACGATTTCACCGTAGTCCTGCTTTGGTGGGGAATAGGCTTGAACGGCAGCCGGCGCTTTGGACGCAATGGCTTCGCGAGTTCGTTCGCGCTCACGCTCGATACGCTTGTCGTAGGCACTTGGGCGCGGCACCGACTCAGGTCGCGATGTTCGAGTTTCGGAACTTCCCCCGGCTGGCGCTTTTGCAGCGACTTTCCGCGATCTCCGCTTTTCTTGCCACCAGACCAAAATGATAGGAGCACCGAATGCGAACAACATTTGGCCACCCACCGGCCACCCCTGGAGGACTGTGACCACCACGATCATGCAAAAGATGAAGTAGACAAAAAGAAAGAATGAAATTCGGAAAAACTTGAGTAATGAAGACACTATCGCCCCTCCCCCTTCAGTCACACTATTTTACACGAACACCATTTCAATCATTAAAGCAGAGCCTGAACAGTTTTCCGGCCACCGTCCACTGCCCAATGAGGTGACAGCGGTCATGCCCCAAGCACTTGAGGCACTTCACCGCCCCCTCATCTGAGCTCGCCACCACGGAGATGATCACAGAGGGAGTGGGTGGTATTGGGGATAACGCATTCATCTCGCGCGTTGACTGGCACCAGCGCCACCGAAGCTACACATCAACCCCAGACTGCCCTCCCGCCGCATGATGGTAGCCCCGGTCGCCCTGCATTGCCCTCGGATGCGGCGATCCAGTTCGTTTGACCACCAAGGTCCTGCTCAAGCTGCCGCTACTGCAAGCGACTGAGTGCAAGCGACTGAGATAGTGGCCAGCCCGTTGAAGATGGCGGACCTGGACTGGACGGAGGCGTATCGAGGCAAAGATGCGTTGCCTGAACTCCTTCGAAAAACGCTTTGCCGCTAGAAACCCCGGCCGCTAATCCGCCGAGATCAAGATGCGCGTTGCACTGATGAACCGCTTCTCGGCCGTCGGCACCGCCGGGATCGTCTGCATCGCCTGACAAAGACCGGTAAAGGGGCCGTCACTCCTCAAGCCATCGTTCCGCGACAACGCCGCGGTGGCCTTGAAGGTGCAGCAGGCCAAACTTGGACTAGCCCTAACATGTCGTCGCCGCGATCTTCAAAAAAGGCATCCGCGAAAAATTTGGTACTTGGTACACAAAATGACCGCTTAGTGTATTGACTATATGAATATATTCTGGATCAAACCGTCCAATCCATCATTGGCCCCATATCACTTCGATAGGGGGGGAGAGATGGTCCATCCAGCAACAAGGCGGGCTGCTTTGAACGCCGCAATGGCAGTGGGGGCATCAGTCGACATCGGTTTTGTCTTTCCTCCTCGGGCTACCGAGGAGCGGGGACGAGGCATTTGGACAGGTCGCAACTTGATGCCAGCAGATGTCGGGGAACTGCTTCCTCGGGCGGCAGCCGCAAACGCCCAGGGTGCCGCCATATTTATGCGTCTCGGGCCATCGGCCCGGGACGGGCATCCCGGAACCGTTATGCTTGATGATCTGAATGCTGAAGCTGCAACGCGCATTGCGCTTGACGGCTTTCAGCCAGCTTTGACCGTTGAGACGTCACCGGGGAATTTTCAAATTTGGATCAGGCTCATGGCCGCCGGCGAACTGCCGTACCTCGTTGTTCGCTATGCGGTCAAACACCTGTCGCAACTTTATGGCGGTGACCCTAGAGCCGTCAGTCCAATGCAACCGGGCCGATTGCCAGGCTTCACCAATCGCAAGCCAAAACACCGCCAGGCAGACGGACATTTCCCGTTTGTCCGTCTGGTGGATGCCAGTGGCTGTATCGCGTCCGCCGGACCAAACTTGGTTGACGAGATAAAGGCAAACCTCCCGGCACAGCGCGGCCGCGCCCAAGGCGCTGCCTCTGAAACGCCGCCGGTGGCGGCGGTGTCTAGCCGTCCTCGCGCCATGGAGGATTTCGATGCGCTCGACAGGATCCGCCAAGCGCAAGAGGAGCGCATTCGGGCCGAAGCCAAACGTGGCAGTCGGCCTCGGGAAGCTGCTTCTGAATCGGAAATCGACTTCGCCGCTGTGGTGGTTGCACTCGGCGAGGGCGTGCCCAGACCGATGCTGGAGGCCTGGCTCAGGATGCGCCGGCCGGATATGCGGCCCTCACTGTCCAGAATGCCGACCAATACTTGGAGGATCAAACCAGCACGCCGCAACCGTCGGGCCGCCGATGAAGAGATATTTGACACGGCGGGAGGTTGCGGAAATCTATCCGATCTCGGAAAGCTCCCTTGCGCAACTCGCGATGAGGGGCGAGGGGCCACGGTATTTCATGCCTCAGAACCGCGCCCTTTACCTTGCCGGGGACGTGGAGGAGTGGATCGAGGCACATCCTGTCATTGCGCGGTCGCGCCCGATGCTGAGATCACGCAAGTTCATCGAGGAGAAACCTGTCACGCTGCAACAAGCTCCCGGGCCAAAGGCGGAAACCACTCGACGGGAGCCCATCCAGGAAGAGCCTAAAAAGGTGGGGGCGCAAAAAGGCAAGAAGCGCGGGAGGCGGCGCAAGAGCTTGGTGCCGTCAGCCAATTACTGGCTCCGAAACAATCCCGATCATCAATGAGGGGTTGCTGCCGGAGCCAGGATGCTCATACCGCAATGCGCAGGCTACCGGCTGCTTGACGCTCGCTCTCCATTTTGCGTAGGCGCGCCACTGCATCGCTCACCCGCGGGTGTCGATAGCGCAGCAGCGACTTGATATCGACGTGGCCGGAAAAGTCCATCACCTGCTCAGCGGTCCAGCCATGATCAAAACAACGCGAAATCGCCTCATGCCTGAAATCGTGCCAACGCCAATGGGCGACACCAGCACGTAGACGTGCCCGCTCGAACGCGTTCTTCAGTGCCTCAGCGGAAATCGGGAAGATATGTCCTTCCCTTTTCTCGCGGCCGGGAAGCTCTTCGACGACGACCTGCGCGGCGTAGGTAAGCAGAATATCCCTTCCGCGCCCGTTCTTGGCGTCGTGCAGATAAATCGTTCCGCCGTTGTGGCTGTAATCACTCCAGCGAAGGCGCAGCAGTTCGGACCGCCTGCACCCGGTCTCCAGTGCGAACCGGGCGGCCGGTAGAAGAAGTTTGTTTCGTGCACAGGCGAACTCGTGGAAGAGCCGGTCCTCCTCATCCGGTTCGAGCCGGATAATGCGCTCGTCCCGTACCTGGGGGCGGCTGACCTGGTCCAACGGAGAGCCAAGCATCTCAAGATCAATCGCTGCCTGTCTCATGACCGGCATCAGCAAATTCATTTCCCGGCGGACGGTGCTGGATTTCACCTCTTCCAGCCGCAGTGCCTTCCACTCAACCCAATCTTGGCGGGTAATATTCGCCATGCTCATCTGACAGAATGGGGGATAGCGTTTGATGAAAGTGGAGAGACGTGCGGCTTCGCCGTCTTTGCCCTTTTCTCGCTTTTCTGGACTTCCCTAATGGCATTCTCCAGCACTTCACCGAGGGTGATCCGCTCCGGAGCCCGGTGGTCGCGACGGCTGCCATGGTTGCGGACATTGAGGACCTGGACGACGGCGGCATCGGCATCCGCCAGCCGGTCGAACGTTTTCGTGTAGTCGGGGAAGCCTTTCTTGCGGATCTTGACCTGATAGCCGGTCAGGCGTCCGTCCGAGGAAATGCGCTCATATACGTGAGGATGGTTGTTGAGTTTCTTGGTCGGCACGGGACTTTGGTTCCTTGAAATAGGATTTGTCCCAAATTTGTCCCAAACCTATGAAAGGAACAAATTTTCACCGTAGAAATTTCGCTAAGCCATTGAAAACATTGGCGCACCCGAGAGGATTCGAACCTCTGACCTCTGCCTTCGGAGGGCAGCGCTCTATCCAGCTGAGCTACGGGTGCTTCGCGGCGACGGGCGCCGGATAACGCGGCAGGGATAGCCGATCCAATCCGGCGACGCAACGGTTTTTATGCAAAGACCGGCGCGTCGCCAACAGCTTCCGCCACAGGTGGGAAAACCCGGTGCCACCCACTGTCGGGTGCGGCACCAGGCCGGGCGTCAGAGATCGAAGCCGAGCAGGTTGCCGACGGTGAACACGTCCTTGTCGCCGCGCCCGCACAGGTTCATGACGATGATCTGATCCTTGTCCATGGTCGGTGCCAGCTTCATCACCTGGGCAAAGGCATGGGCCGGCTCCAGCGCCGGGATGATGCCTTCCACCCGGGTCAGCAGCTGGAACGCCTCCAGCGCCTCCGTGTCGGTGACCGGCACGTAATTCGCCCGGCCGATATCCTTCAGCCAGGAATGCTCCGGACCGATGCCCGGATAATCGAGCCCGGCGGACACCGAATGCCCCTCCAGGATCTGACCGTCGTCGTCCTGCAGGAGGTAGGTGCGGTTGCCATGCAGCACGCCGGGCTTGCCGGCATTCAGCGAGGCGCAGTGCTCCTCGCCCTCCAGCCCCTTGCCACCGGCCTCAACGCCGTAGATCGCCACGCCGTTGTCATCGAGGAAGGGGTGGAACAGGCCAATGGCGTTGGAGCCGCCGCCCACGGCCGCCACCAGCGCATCGGGCAGCCGGCCCTCGGCCTCCATGATCTGCGCGCGGGCTTCCGTGCCGATCACCGACTGGAAGTCGCGCACCATCTCCGGATACGGGTGCGGCCCGGCGGCGGTGCCGATCAGGTAATAGGTGTCCGCCACATTGGTCACCCAGTCGCGCAGGGCCTCGTTCATGGCGTCCTTCAGGGTGCCCGCACCGGCGGTCACCGGCACGATTTCCGCGCCCAGGAGCTTCATGCGGAAGACGTTGGGCTTTTGCCGCTCCACATCGGTGGCGCCCATGTAAACAACGCAAGGGAGGCCAAACCGGGCGCAGACGGTTGCCGTCGCCACACCATGCTGACCGGCGCCGGTCTCGGCGATGATCCGGGTCTTGCCCATGCGCTTGGCCAACAGGATCTGGCCGAGGCAGTTGTTGATCTTGTGGCTGCCGGTGTGGTTCAGCTCGTCGCGCTTGAAATAGATCCTGGCGCCGCCCAGTTCCTCCGTCATCCGCTCGGCGAAATAGAGCGGCGAGGGCCGGCCTGTGTAATGGGTGTTGAGCGTGTCGATCTCGCCCTGGAACGCCGGATCGGCCTTGGCATCCGCATAGGCCTTTTCCAGCTCCAGGATCAGCGGCATCAGGGTTTCGGCCACATAGCGACCGCCGAAGATCCCGAAATGTCCCCGCTCGTCCGGACCGGAGCGATAGGTGTTCTGCTGCATCGTCATGCGCCCAATTCCTCTTTTGCGGCGGAGCGTGCCGCCGCCACGAATTTTTCGATCAAGTCCGGATCCTTTTCCCCGCGGGCGCGCTCCACGCCGGAGGAGACGTCGACGGCCGAAATGCCGCTGATGCGGATCGCATCCGCAACGGTGCCGACGGCAAGGCCACCGGAAAGCATGAGCGGCGGGCCAAGGTCAAGGCCCTTGAGAAGCGTCCAGTCGAAGGCAAGGCCGTTGCCGCCGGGAAGCTCCGCCCCCTTCGGCGGCTTGGCGTCAAACAGCAGCCGGTCCACATGGCCGACATAGGCGCGGGCCGCCTCGATGTCCTCCGGCCCCGACACGCCCAGCGCCTTCATGACGCGGATGCCATGGGCGACGCGCAGCGCAGCGCAGCGCTCGGGGCTTTCCGCGCCGTGCAATTGCAGCCAGTCGGGCCGGACCTTACGCACGATCTCCTTGATCAGCGCATCATCGGCATTGACGGTGAGGGCGACGATCTGCGCGCGGCCACGCGCCCGCGCGGCGAGCGCGGCGGCGGTCTCCAGCGAGACATGGCGCGGGCTCTTTTCGAAGAAGACCAGACCGATCATCTGCGCGCCCGCATCCAGCGCGGCATCCAGCGTCGCTTCGGTCGACAGACCGCAGATCTTGACGATTTGCCGGCGGGGCATCGTCGTTCCTTTCCCGTGAAATCCGTGCGCCCCGGCGGGCGGACCGCCGCCGCGCATGAAGATCATGCACCGCAGCCCGTCCGGCGAGGGTGTCATCCGGCCCGCAGGCCGGAAGGGTCACGTTACATTATAGGCCGCGATGGCCGCCATGTTGACGATATCGCTGTCCTTGGCGCCGATCGGCAGGATCTGCACCGGCTTGTCGAGGCCGACCAGCAGCGGGCCGATCACCGTCGAACCGCCCAGCTCCTGCAGCATCTTGGTGGCGATCGAGGCGGAGTGGAACGCCGGCATCACCAGCACATTGGCCGGACCGGTCAGGCGGCAGAACGGATAGGCCGCCATCTTGTCCGGGTTGAGCGCCACGTCGGCCCCCATCTCGCCGTCATACTCGAAGTCCACCCGGCGTCGGTCTAGGATCTTCACCGCCTCAATCACCTTCTCCGACCGCTCGCTGCGCGGATGGCCGAAGGTGGAATAGGCCAGGAGCGCGACGCGCGGCTCATAGCCGAGCCGGCGGGCCACATGCGCCGCTTCCTCGGCAATATCGGCCAGTTCCTCGGAGGTCGGCATGTCGATCACCGCCGTATCGGCGACCAGCACCGTACGGCCCCGGCACAGGGCCAGTGACACGCCGATCACCCGATGTCCGGGCTTGGTGTCGATGCAGTTGCGCACGGTGTCCAGCGCCACCGAATAGTTCCGGGTGAGGCCGGTCACCATGGCATCGGCATCGCCGCGCGCCACCATGATCGCGCCCCAGTAGTTGCGGTCGTTGTTGACCAGCCGCTGGCAATCGCGCTGCAGATAGCCGCGCCGCTGCATCCGGCCATAGAGGAAGTCGGCATAGTCGGCGTTGCGGGTCGACAGGCGAGCGTTGTGCACGGAAATCCCGGACCGGTCGATGTCGATGCCGGCGGCGGCGGCAGTGGCGCGCACCTCGTCCTCGCGGCCGATCAGGATCGCCTCGCCAAGCCCTTGCGCCACGAAGCTGGCAGCGGCGCGAATGACCGGCTCTTCCTCGCCTTCCGCAAACACCACTCGCTTGGGCTGCTGCCGCACCTTGGAGAAGATCCGCTGCAGCGTCCCGGCGACCGGATCGCGCCGGGCGGAGAGCTGGTGGCGGTAGGCGTCCATGTCGACGATCGGCCGGCGGGCCACACCGCTGTCCATCGCCGCCTGGGCGACCGCCGGCGGGATGACCGAAATCAGACGCGGATCGAAGGGCACGGGAATGATGTATTCGGGGCCGAATTTCGGCCGCTTGCCGCGATAGGCGGCGGCCACCTCGTCCGGCACCTCCTCACGGGCGAGCTGGGCCAGTGCCTCGGCGCAGGCAACCTTCATCGCATCGTTGATGGTGGTGGCCTGCACGTCGAGCGCGCCGCGGAAGATATAGGGGAAGCCGAGGACGTTGTTGACCTGATTGGGATAATCCGAGCGGCCCGTGGCGACGATGGCGTCCTCGCGCACCTGATGCGCTTCCTCCGGAGTGATTTCCGGATCCGGGTTGGCCATCGCGAAGATGATCGGGTTCGGCGCCATCGCCTTCAGCATGTCCTCGGTCAGCGCGCCCTTGGCGGACACGCCGAGGAACACATCGGCACCCTTCAGCGCGTCATAGAGGCTGCGGGCCTCGGTCTCCACCGCATGGGCCGACTTCCACTGGTTCATGCCCTCGGCGCGGCCCTTGTAGATCACCCCCTTGGTGTCGCACAAAACCACGTTCTCATGCGGAACGCCCATGGCCTTGACCAGTTCGATGCAGGCGATGCCGGCCGCACCGGCGCCGTTGCACACCACCTTGACCTCGGACATCGACCGGCCGGTGAGATGCACCGCGTTGATCAGGCCGGCGGCGGCGATGATCGCCGTGCCATGCTGGTCGTCGTGAAACACCGGAATGTCCATCAGCTCGCGCAAACGCTGCTCGATGATGAAACAGTCCGGCGCCTTGATGTCTTCCAGGTTGATGCCGCCGAAGGACGGGCCGAGGTAGCGCACGGAGTTGACGAAGGCATCGACGTCCTGGGTGTCGATCTCCAGATCGATGCTGTCCACATCGGCGAAGCGCTTGAACAGCACCGCCTTGCCTTCCATCACCGGCTTGGAGGCGAGCGCGCCGAGATTGCCGAGGCCGAGAATGGCGGTGCCGTTGGTGATCACCGCAACGAGGTTGCCGCGCGTGGTGTAGTCGAAGGCGCGGGTGGGATCCTCGGCGATGGCACGCACCGGCACGGCGACGCCCGGCGAATAGGCCAGCGACAGGTCGCGCTGGGTCGCCATCGGCTTGGTCGGGGTGATCTCCAGCTTGCCCGGACGCCCCTGCTGATGGAATTGCAACGCCTCCTGATCGGTGAAGCTCACGTTGCTCTTGCCAGATTTGTCCGTCGTCGGCATGTAGCCCTCCAGTTGCGCTCCGCCTCCGCTGGCGGACGCAGACATTATCCCCTGAAAATACAGCACTCAACCCGCCATGCGGATCGGGCGGGCTGAAACCACCGATCCCTTTTGCTAGGGTCGCCCGCATGTCGACGAAACCAGCGGAAACCCGCCCTCGGGACAGCGACGCGCCGGAGCAAAAAGCCGCACCGCGCCTGACCCCGATGATGGCGCAGTATATCGAGATCAAGACGGCCAATCCGGATTGCCTGCTGTTCTACCGGATGGGCGATTTCTATGAGCTGTTCTTTGAAGACGCGGAAGCCGCCTCGCGGGCGCTCGGCATCACCCTGACCAAGCGCGGCAAGCATCTGGGCGAAGACATTCCCATGTGCGGCGTGCCGGTGGTCTCCGCCGATGACTATCTGCAGAAGCTGATAGCCCTGGGCTTTCGCGTCGCCGTTTGCGAACAGACCGAAAATCCGGCCGAAGCCAAGAAGCGCGGCGCCAAATCGGTGGTCCGGCGCGACGTGGTGCGTCTCGTCACCCCCGGCACGCTGACCGAGGACCGGCTGCTCGACGCCGCCCGCAACAACTATCTCCTGGCGTTGCACCGGGCGCGCGGCGGCTCGCTCGATGGCGACACCGTGTATGGCCTCGCCTGGATCGACATTTCCACCGGCGTCTTTCGTGTCGCCAGCAGCGACGAGGCGCGGCTTGCCGCCGATCTTGCCCGGATCGACCCGCGCGAGGTGGTCATCGCCGACACTCTGCTGGAGGACGAGGGGCTGAAGGGCCGGATCGCCGACAGCCGGGCGGCGCTGTCACCGGTGCCGCGCAGCCTGTTCGACGGCGCCACCGCCGCCGACCGGCTCGCCCGCTATTTCGGTGTCGCGACCCTCGACAGTTTCGGCCAGTTCTCCCGGGCAGAGCTGACGGCGGCTGCCGGCGCGCTCGGCTATGTGGAGCGCACCCAGTTCGGCGAGCGGCCGCCGCTCGATCCGCCCTCGCGCGAGGGCGATGGCCAGCGGATGCTGATCGATCCGGCCACCCGGGCCAATCTGGAGCTGATGCGCACCCTGTCCGGCGAACGCGGCGGCTCGCTCCTGTCGGTGATCGACCGCACGGTCTCCGGCGCCGGTTCGCGGCTTCTGGCAAGCCGACTGGCCAGCCCGCTGACCGACCTTGCGGCGATCCATGCCCGCCAGGCGGCGATCGCCTATCTCCATCAGGACACCTATCTGCGCGAACGACTGCGCGGGGCGCTGAAATCGGTGCCGGACATCGCCCGGGCACTGTCGCGGCTGGCGCTGCAGCGCGGCGGTCCGCGCGACCTTCAGGCGCTGGCCGAAGGGCTGGCGGCGGCGGGCGAGATCGCCGCGCTGTTTGCCGAGGGCACGGAGCTGCCGGCGGAACTCGCCGCCGCGCTGGCCGACCTCAGGGCCGCGCCGATGACGCTGGCCGGCGAGCTGGCCCGGGCCATCGACGACAACGCGCCGCTCCTGAAACGCGATGGCGGCTTCATTGCCGCCGGCTATCTGGACGAGCTGGACGAGCTCCGCCGGCTGCGCGACGACAGCCGCAAGGTGATCGCCAAGATGCAAGGGGACCTGTGCGAGGAGCTCGCCGTTCGCGCCCTGAAGATCAAGCACAACAATGTGCTCGGCTGGTTCATCGAGGTGCCGGCGGCCCATGCGGACAAGCTGACAAGCGATCCCGCCCGGTTCATTCACCGGCAAACCATGGCCGGCGCCATGCGCTTCACCACGCCGGATCTGGCCGATCTGGAAAGCCGGATCGCCAATGCGGCCGGCCGGGCGCTCGCGCTGGAACTTGAGACATTCGACCGGCTCACCGCCGAGGTGGTCACTGTTGGCGCGCCGATCAAGACGGTGGCGGCGGCGCTTGCCGTTCTCGATGTCGCCAGCGCGCTGGCGGTGCTGGCGGAGGCGGAGGACCATGTCTGCCCGCTGGTCGACGACAGCCTCGCCTTCGAGATCGAAGGCGGCCGGCATCCGGTGGTTGAGCAGGCCCTGAAGCGCAGCGGCGGCGAGACCTTCGTCGCCAACGACGCCAATCTCGGCCCCGGCGAGGGCGAGGAAAGCGGCCATATCTGGCTGATCACCGGCCCGAACATGGCCGGTAAATCCACCTTCCTGCGGCAGAACGCGCTGATCGCCATCCTGGCGCAGATGGGCGCCTTCGTGCCGGCGCGCCGGGCCCGGATCGGCATTGTCGACCGGCTGTTCTCGCGAGTGGGCGCTGCCGACGATCTGGCGCGCGGGCGCTCCACCTTCATGGTGGAAATGGTGGAAACCGCCGCCATTCTCAATCAGGCGGGGCCGCGTTCGCTGGTCATCCTCGATGAGATCGGCCGTGGCACCTCGACCTTCGACGGGCTGTCGATCGCCTGGGCTGCGATCGAGAACCTGCATGAGGTCAACCGGTCGCGGGCGCTGTTTGCCACCCACTACCATGAACTCACCGCGCTTTCCGGCCGCCTGCCGCGCCTGGCCAATGCCACCGTGCGGGTCAAGGAATGGCAGGGCGACGTGGTGTTCCTGCATGAGATCGCGCCCGGCGCCGCCGACCGGTCCTATGGCATTCAGGTGGCCAAGCTCGCCGGTCTGCCGGCGGCGGTGGTCGAACGGGCACGGCAGGTGCTGTCGCAACTGGAAGAGCAGGACCGCCGGGCGCCAGCCGAAGCGTTGATCGACGATCTGCCGCTGTTCGCGGCCATGTCGCCGAGCCCGGCCCCGGCGACTGCACCGGCGGCACCGGACCCGGTTCTTGAGACCCTGGATGGGCTCGACCCGGACGACCTCACCCCGCGCGAGGCGCTGGAGGCGCTCTACGCTCTGAAACGGGCACGGGCAGGCTAGGAAGCCGGCTAATAAACAGACCGGCGCGTTGTGCCGGCGGGCCGGTCACACCGTCTCCAGCACCGGACCGGAAAGGCCCGCCTCCCAGCCGAGAATGGCGCGTTTTCGCGTCAGACCCCAATGATAGCCGCATAAGGATCCACTGCTGCCCAGCACCCGATGGCAGGGCACCACGAAGGACATCGGGTTGCGGCCAACCGCGCTGCCGACGGCGCGGGCGGCACGCGGCTTGCCCAGATGGCTGGCGATCTCCGAATAGGTCGAGGCCCGGCCAAAGGGGATATGCAACAGGGTCTCCCAGACGCGGATCTCGAAATCGGTGCCAATGAAGACGATCTTCAGCGGCTGCTCCGCCGACCAGGCGGCGGGGTCGAAGATGCGCCGCGCGGTCGCGGCGGTCTTCGCCGCATCTTCGCGATAGGCCGCGCGCGGCCAACGGCCCATCATGTCCTCCAGCGCCGCCGCCTCCTCGCCCGGATCGGCGAAGGCGAGCCCGGCCAGGCCATGCTCCGTGGTCATCACCAGCGCCCGGCCGAAAGGCGAGGGGTGAAAGCCATAGGTGATGGTCACCCCGGCGCCGCGCGCCCGGTAGGCGCCCGGGGTCATCGCCTCATGGGCGACAAACAGGTCATGCAGCCGGGCCGGACCGGACAGGCCGAGCTCATAGCTGGTGTCCAGCACCGTGGCGGCGTCCTTCAGGAGCGCCCTTGCATAATCCAGGGTGATCGCCTGCAGGAACTGCTTCGGCGTGATGCCCGCCCAGCGCGAGAACACCCGCTGCAACTGGATCGGCTGCAGGCCGACTCGGGCCGCAAGCTCCTCCAGAGACGGCTGGCTGCGCCAGTCGCCGGTGATCGCCTCAAGGGTCTGGCGGACCACCTGATAATCGCGCGCCGCCTCCTCGCCGGTGGCGCAAGGGATCGCCGCACGTGCTGCGATCTGAGCGGGGGATGAGGAAAGTGTCATGGAACGGGCCTCCGGTTTGGCCGAATGCTAGTCATTGCCCCGCACCGCCGCCACCCGTTTCCCGAGGCCGGGCCGCTCCCCATGGCGCGGGGCTTGCGACACCGGTACGGATCTGCCGGAACAGGACAGGGCAGTTCCTGTGTCATTCCGGGCAAGCGCCAGCGCGACCCGGAACCGGAGAGCCGAAGGACGACCGTATTCCGCTAGACACGAGCCGAGAGGTCGTGCCTCGCCGCTCCCGGATCTCCGCTGCGCTTCGTCCGGGAGGACGCCCACCAAAGCATTTGCATGTTGCTCTACCTGTCTTGCTTCGGCCAAAAACCCGCGCCACTCTGGCGGCGATTTTGATTTGATTGTGAAACCTGGATGGATTGATGACCCTTTCAAGGCCCTCACGGACCGAACAGCCGACACATTCCAGGCGGATCGGCGCCGCTGTCGTTGCCGGACTGGTGCTGCTGGCCGGCGCACCGGCGCAGGCGGAAACACCCCCCGAACGCAAGCTGGTGATGATCACCACCGATGACGATGCGCCGATCCGCGAGGTGCTGATCGACGGCACGGCGATGGAGGTGCGGCGGCGCTCCAAGGCCCGGGTGTTCGTCGAGGTGGCCGGCGATCCGGACAACGACGGTCAGATCCGCTGCCGGCGCCGGGTGCGGCTGGTGCTCGCCGATGGGCGCATTCTGGAAGAACCGGTCGACATCTGCGGCGACTGGAAGGTCACGGTCAAGGCCAGCGCCACGGTGCGCAGCGCCAATCAGGCAGGGGACGCCGCCCGCACGGTTCGTCCGGCGGTTCCGTCCACCGCAAGCCCCTCCGCACCGCCGCTTGCCGGCGGCATCCGCCGTCCGGAAACCGGCTCGGGCGGCAAGGACGCCCTGCGCGGCAGCGCCGATACGACGCCGGCGAGGCAGACGCCAGCAGCGGCGGACAAGAACACAACGACCAGCACGGCACCGGCGCCCGAGAGCACCGCGACGCCTCGTGATGAGGACGGAACGGTATCAGGCAACGCGGCGCCGACGGATTTCGGACCCGTGATCGAGGGACGAAGCTGGAACGTCGCGCGCGAAGGCGGCGAGCTGCGGCTCTACTACGGGCTGGCGACGACCCATGACCGCACGCTGGTGGCCAGTTGCCAGCCCGGCGCCGGGGAAATGACCTTCCGCTCGGCGGAAACCCGGTCGGAGCTGACCGAGGGCGCGCCGGTCGACGTCACGCTTTCGGCCAACGACATTACCCGCAGCTACACCGGAAAGGGATCGCAGCGAGCGGAAACCGGCCTGTCCTATCCGCTGGTCAACCTGTCCGCCGAAGATCCGATCTGGTCCGGGTTGATCCGCGGACAGACGCTGAACGTGGCCGTTGACGGAACCTGGCGCTTCGGCCTTTCGCTGAAGGGCAGCGCCCGGCATGTGCGCCAGTTCCAGAGCGCTTGCGCCCGACCCGCGCCGGTGGTGGCGAGCCCGCCGCCGGTCGGCGATGACAGGCCGGTGGGCAGGGCAGCCGGCCCCAGCTGCGCCGATGAAGGCTTCATCACCTCCATTCCCAGCGACCGGCCTTCGACGCTGGTGTTCGCCAACACCCGGCGGCGGCCGGTGGTCGTGCACTGGATCAACTTCGATGGAAACCGGGAGACCCAGGCGCGGATCCCGCCGGGCGGGGAGATGGTGCAGCGGACCCTTGCCGGTCATCCCTGGCTGGTGTCCACCACCGACGGGCGCTGCATCGGCATCTATCTCGCCGGCGACCGCAGCCGCACCGTCACCCTGCGGCCGGGCCGGATCGCCCCAGTGCCGGACCCGATCTATCGCGCACCCGAGCCGCTGTTGCCGCCGGCCAATATCGCACCGGGGCCGGATCTGCTCGACATCGGTTATGACTGCGACAGCGGTGCCTATCTGACGGTGACCATCGACAACGACCGCCGGCTGGCGACGGTGCATGAAGCCGGCCGCTCGCCGGTGACCCTGGCCGAACGCGGCTCCGGACCCGGTTTCTACTACGCAGGCCGCGGGTATGCGCTGTCGGGCGAAGGCAACCGGGCGGTCTGGCAGCGCCCGGGCGCACCGCCGCAATATTGCCGCGTGTTCTGATCGTCTGCGCTGATGACCACCGCGCGTCGCCGGTTATCCGGCGGCGCCAGTTGGCAGGGGCGGCGGCAGCGATGGGGGCAGGGGACCGCCCGAGCGGGCGGCGGCGAGCGCCGCCTGCAAGGCCCCGGCGAAGCTGGTGCGATCCTCCGGATTGAGGAACCCGCCGATATCCACCTTCTGACCGCGCATGGCCAGGGTGATCCGCACCACCCCTTCATCTTCTTCCTTGCGCACATGAAGCCGTGCCCAGAACGGATTGAAGCGATATTCCCGGTGCCCGCCCCGGGGATTGACCTTGCGCACCAGAATTTCGGTGCGCGAGACCTGCACCTCCTCATAGGCGTTGGCGGCCTTGTAGTTCCAGCGAAACGCCAGATAGATGAGCAGGATATCCAGCCCGAGAAAGCCGAACACCGGCCAGGCGCCGAGCGCGAGAAACCCCAGCCCGGCGATCAGGCAGACACCGCCGGTCACCGCCATCAGCACGCTGAAGCCGGTGGTGCCGAGCGAGCGGTAGGGGGTCAGCAGGGCGGCGAAAAACGGAGCATCGGCGGCATCCTCCGGCCCGGTCCCCGACATGTCCCGCTCTGTTTTCGGATTGCCGTTGCTCATGACGGGAAAGTATAGAGAAGGCATGAGCGAGAACCAGAAATTTTCCGAAACGCCGCCGCCGGCAGCGGCTGCAAGCCCCGGCAAGAGCACGGCCAACGCGCCGGCAAAGACGCCAACCAAGGCACCAGGAGCAGCAAAGCCCGCGAGCCGGAAAAAGCCGCGCGCGCGCAGCAGGTCCCGCTACACCCGCGCGGAACTTCACGCGATCTTCGCCCGCTTCCACGCCGCAAATCCGGAACCGCAGGGCGAGCTCTACTACGTCAACCCCTACACCCTGCTGGTTGCGGTGGCGCTCTCCGCCCAGGCCACCGATGTGGGGGTCAACAAGGCGACCCGTCCGCTGTTCGCCAAGGTCGACACGCCGGAGAAGATGGTCGCGCTCGGCGAGGAGGCCTTGCGCGATGCGATCAAGACCATCGGTCTTTACCGCAACAAGGCGAAGAACGTGATCGCGCTGTCGCAGATGCTGATCGAGCGCCATGGCGGCGAGGTGCCGCGCGACCGGGCGGCGCTGGAAGAGCTACCCGGCGTTGGCCGCAAGACCGCGAATGTGGTGCTGAACATTGCCTTCGGCGAGCCGACCATCGCCGTCGATACCCATCTGTTCCGACTGGCCAACCGCATCGGCATCGCCCCGGGCAAGACGCCCCTGGAGGTGGAGACCACGCTGGAAAAGGTGGTGCCGCCGGAGTTCCTGCTGCACGCCCATCACTGGCTGATCCTGCATGGGCGCTACATCTGCAAGGCGCGCAAACCGTTGTGCGAGCGCTGCCTGATCGCCGATCTGTGCAAGAGCCCGGAGAACACGACCCGGAACGCGGGAAAACAGGCGAAGAAAACGGACTGATCCGCGCGGGGCCACGCGGTTCACCAGCGCCTCAGGCGCTCAGGTCGCCGTCCTCGTCCTTGCGGCGCAGACGCACCACCACATCGACCCGCACGATCTCCATGCCCTCCGGCGCCGCCGGCAGCGCCGTCATGGCAACGCCCGATCCGGGAATGTCGATCACCCGGTTCTCGCCCTCGATGAAGAAATGGTGATGGTCGTCGGTGTTGGTGTCGAAATAGGTCTTGGTGCCTTCGACCGCGACCTCGCGCAAAAGGCCGGCCTCGGTGAACTGATGCAGGGTGTTGTAGACCGTGGCCAACGACACCGGAACGTCGGCGGCCTCGGCTTCCTCGTGCAGGCGTTCGGCGGAAATGTGCCGGTTACCCTTGGAATAGAGCAATTCGGCCAATGCGACACGCTGCCGCGTCGGCCGCAGGCCGGCGACGCGAAGCATTTCCAGAACGTCATGCGGAAGCTGGGTCTGTGTCACGTGTCTTCCTTACGAAACTGCACAATAAAGATCTGCCGAGCGGCCAATGATGCCAACAAATCCGTTCCCTCCGAGATTTGTGGCGGCCCGACCTCGCTGGCAAGAGCATGAGAGGGCCGGGAACGTCAGAAAACCCTGCGTAATGGCTGTTTTCTGCCACATCCGGGGCACGAATTGCAAGCTCCCAAAACGTATGGTCCCCGCTTGTTGAGAACCATTCGCAACACCAGTATAGCAAACGTTTCCGATCTGGGAAGTCCTGATGACAAACGCAAGGCGGATCGGCCGCCTCCTGCCGTGTTCTGCCGGTAACCGGCGGCCGAACGCCATCCGGCATTGCCGATGCGACCGGCAAGCGTGGCCAAGTCAGCGGTCACACGGGCTTTCGGAGCGTCAGGGCCTATGATAGTAAGCGGGCAGAAACAGACTTTCCCCCGTCCCGCCCTGCGGGAACGGGAGGCGAAGCGAACCTTGAACTGCGGGATTGGAACCAAAGTGCGGCAATCGAGCTACTCCTACGAAGACCTGCTTGCCTGTGGACGCGGCGAGCTGTTTGGCCCTGGCAACGCGCAGCTGCCGCTGCCGCCGATGCTGATGTTCGACCGGATCACCGAAATTTCGGAAGACGGCGGCGAGCATGGCAAGGGCTGCGTGCGCGCCGAGCTCGATATCAAGTCCGACCTGTGGTTCTTCCCCTGCCACTTTCAGGGCGATCCGGTGATGCCGGGCTGCCTCGGTCTCGACGCCATGTGGCAGATGACCGGCTTCTTCCTCGGCTGGCTCGGCGAGCCGGGACGGGGACGCGCCATCTCGACCGGCGAGATCAAGTTCTCCAAGATGGTGACACCGGACGTGAAGCTGGTGGAATACGGGATCGACATCAAGAAGCTGCGGCGCGGCCGCCTGGTGCTCGGCATTGCCGATGGCTGGCTGAAGGCCGATGGCGAGACGATCTATCAGGCGAAGGACCTGCGGGTCGGACTGTTCCGCGCCGAGTAACCGCGCCCCTTCGGCCGCGCCCGGATCGCCATGATTGGCCAGCGCGATTGATCGCGCGCCCCCATCCTCCTATCTGGGGGAGGTGCGCCGGTCCGTTGGTGTGCCCTTGCGGTGTGCGGACGACGGTCGCTTGGCCGCGCGAAGCAACAACACCGGGGCGGTTCCCGCAGCCTTTCGCGGCGCGGATCGGTCCGGCAAGGAAGACGAGACCGGGTCGTGCCCTATCGTGGCCCCGGTCCGAAACAGACGGGAGACCGCGATGAGGCGGGTGGTTGTAACCGGACTGGGGATCATTTCCTCGATCGGCAATTCGGCACAGGAAGTGACGGAAAGCCTGCGCGAGGGCAAATCCGGCATCTGCGCCGCACCGGACTATGTGGAACACGGCTTCCGCAGCCAGGTGCATGGCATGCCGAACATCGATCTGGCGGCCGAGATCGACAAGCGCCAGTTGCGCTTCATGGGCGATGGCGCGGCCTACAACTATCTGGCCATGCAGCAGGCAATCGCCGACAGCGGTCTTGAGGAGAGCGAGATCTCCCACCCGCGCACCGGCCTCATCATGGGCTCCGGCGGTCCGTCCACCAAGAACCTGTTCCAGGCGCACAAGATCGTGATCGAGAAGGGCGCCCCCAAGCGCATGGGCCCCTTCATGGTCACCCGCGGCATGAGCTCGACCAATTCGGCCTGTCTCGCCACGCCGTTCAAGATCAAGGGCATCAACTACTCGATCACCTCTGCCTGCTCGACCTCGGCCCATTGCATCGGCAATGCCGCGGAGCAGATCCAGTGGGGCAAGCAGGACATCGTGTTTGCCGGCGGCGGCGAGGAACTGGACTGGACCCTGTCCTGCCTGTTCGACGCCATGGGCGCCATGTCGTCGAAGTACAACGACACGCCGACCACTGCCTCGCGCCCCTATGACGCCACCCGCGACGGCTTCGTCATCGCCGGCGGCGGCGGTGTGGTGGTGCTGGAAGAGCTTGAGCACGCCAAGGCGCGCGGCGCCAAGATCTATGCCGAGATCACCGGCTATGCGGCCAATTCCGACGGTTACGACATGGTTGCCCCCTCGGGCGAGGGCGGCGAGCGCTGCATGCGTCTTGCCACCGAGACCCTCGGCGACCGGAAGGTCAACTACGTCAACACCCATGGCACCTCGACGCCGGTTGGTGACATTGGCGAGATCGAGGCGATCCGCCGGGTGTTCGGCGATGATCAGCCGGTGGCTTCCTCCACCAAGTCGCTGACGGGGCACAGCCTTGGCGCCACCGGCGTGCATGAGGCGATCTACTGCCTGTTGATGATGCAGAACGATTTCATCACCGCCTCCGCCAACATCACCGAACTCGATCCGGCGCTCAGCCCCGACGAGATCGCAATGAAGCGGATCGACAACGCAGGGCTCGACACGGTGCTGTCCAACAGTTTCGGTTTCGGGGGCACCAATGCCTCCCTCGCGCTCTCGCGCTATCACGGCTAAGGGGCCCAGAATGTCTGGACTTATGAAGGGCAAGCGCGGTCTTGTCATGGGCGTCGCCAACGATCACTCGATCGCCTGGGGCATCGCCAAGGCGCTGGCCGATCAGGGCGCCGAGCTGGCCTTTACCTATCAGGGCGAAGCCTTTGGCCGCCGGGTTCGCCCGCTTGCCGAAAGCGTTGGCGCCGATCTGCTGCTTCCCTGCGACGTGGAAGATATCGCCACGGTCGATGCGGTGTTCGACACACTGAAGGAAAAGTGGGGCTCGATCGACTTCCTGGTGCACGCAATCGCCTTTTCCGACAAGTCGGAGCTGCGCGGGCGCTATGCGGACACCACCCGCGAGAACTTCGCGCGCACCATGATGATTTCCTGTTTCTCCTTCACGGAAATCGCCAAGCGCGCGGCCGATCTGATGACCGATGGCGGGTCGATGATCACGCTGACCTATGGCGGGTCGACCAAGGTCATGCCGAATTACAACGTCATGGGCGTGGCCAAGGCAGCGCTGGAATCCTCGGTGCGTTATCTGGCGATGGATTTCGGCAGCGACAACATCCGGGTCAACGCGATTTCCGCCGGACCGGTGCGCACGCTCGCCGGCTCCGGCGTGTCCGATGCCCGGGTGATGTTCAACTACCAGAAGCAGCATTCGCCGCTCGGACGGACGGTTACCATTGATGAGGTGGGTGGCTCGGCTCTCTACCTGCTGTCGGGTCTGTCGAATGGCGTCACCGGCGAAATCCACTTCGTCGATTCCGGCTACAACACGGTGTCGATGCCCCGGCTCGACGCCCTGAAGGCGCAGGAAGCGCAGGCACGTCAGGCTCGGGAAGCGGACTGACCGCTTTTCGCTTCAAAGCGCTGAATTGAACCTCCGCAAAACGGCCGCCTCCGCGCGGCCGTTTTTCATATGTGTAGCCGCCCAGATCGCGGCCAAACGACAGCGCCCACACACCGCGTCCTCCCGGGCAAGCGTCAGCGCGACCCGGGACCGGCGAGGCACGGTCTTTCGCTTTTCATCTCTTGAAAATGCTCGTCTTTTGGCTCCCCGATCCCGGCTCGGGGGCCGGGATGACGAGCCCAGAGGCATTGCCATCATACGCACGGCCGCCATTGCGCGGCCGTTTTTCGTATGCGTAGGGTTTTGGGGGGAGGGCGCCGGACGGCGCCTCAATCGAAGGTTTCGTCCGGATAGACCCCGAACAGCCGGGTCTGATCGATCCAGCCCGAATACCCTTGCGCCGACACGGAACACCAGCCGCCCTCGCAGCTGTCCACGTCCACCAGCACATTGGGCTCAAGTTCGGCGCGGATCGCCGCGTCGGAGCGTGCATCGGCGCGCAGCGGTGTGGTCCCTGCGGCTTCCCACGGGGTCACCAGGCCCGTGCGGCGGCCGGTCAGCAGCGAATGGAACACCCAGCCCTCGGCGCCTTCCCAGTCGCGGATCCGGCGCCAGTTGTCGAATTCCTGCACGATCTCGACCGGCAGTCCGGCGCGCACGAAGATCCAATCGACGCGGTGGTCCCGGCTCGGTCCAACCCGCACATTGACCCGGTCGGATTTCAGGCTGACGAAGCGCGGCACCGGAAATCCGCTTTGACCGGTGGTCGAGCTCTGGGAAAGGGCCGGTGCGGATCCCTGGGCAAGGGCGACCAGCATGATGGTCAGAAGACCCCAAAATGCCTTGCCCATCCGGTATCCCGCCATTGTGCGCTTCCTCTTTTTCCGGAATGTCCCTCAGCATCGGCGCGGCGATGCTGGAGACGGTTTCGTGTTCACGCCGGCCGGGTCCGGCCATCAGACCCCGCCAGCAAGCCCCTGGCGCCCGGAATACGTCTCTCGGACGCCGTCGTCAAAGTCTGGCGTCAATTCCGCTGAAACAGGGTGGTTTCCGCTGCGGCAGTGCTGCTGGTCTGTGCCCCAACTCGTTCCTTTTGATGGCGAAAAATGCGGAACTTGCCCCCCGTCAACGGAAATCAATCGGCCGGTCTCCCTTGTTTTGAGCGGACCATCTGCTAAGGAGAACAAACGCATCGGTCCAACCGTCCGGAGGCGATGCCATTGTGGGACAGACAGGGTTAAGGAGCCCTCAATACAGCGCGGAAGGCGAGGAGTATGCCCAAGAAAAAGCCGCTGGTCGTCGTGACACGCAAACTGCCGGATGTCGTCGAGACACGGATGCGTGAACTGTTCGAAACGCGCCTCAACGAGGTCGACCGGCCCTTCAGCCAGGCCGATATGGTCGAGGCGGTGAAAACCGCCGATGTCATCGTACCGACGGTTACCGACCGTATCGATGCCGCGATCCTGTCCCAGGCTGGACCCAATCTCAAGCTGATCGCCAATTTCGGCAATGGCGTCGACAACATCGATGTCGTGACCGCCAACAACCGTGGCATCGCCGTCACCAACACCCCCGGCGTCCTGACCGAGGACACCGCCGACATGACCATGGCGCTGATCCTCAGTGTTCCGCGCCGTCTTGCCGAAGGCATCAAGGTGATGGAGCAGGGCGAATGGGGCGGCTGGTCGCCGACCTGGATGCTCGGCCACCGGATCTGGGGCAAGCGCCTGGGTATCATCGGCATGGGCCGCATCGGCCAGGCCGTCGCCCGCCGCGCCAAGGCCTTCGGCATGTCGATCCACTATCACAACCGGCGGCGCCTGCCCGAGCAGGTGGAAGAGCGGCTGGAGGCAACCTATTGGGACAGCCTCGACCAGATGCTGGCGCGCATGGATGTGGTGTCGGTGCATTGCCCGCACACGCCGGCGACCTATCACCTTCTTTCCGGCCGCCGGCTCAAGCTGATGAAGCCGGGCGCCTATATCGTCAACACCGCCCGCGGCGAGGTGATCGACGAAAACGCCCTCATTCGGCAGCTTGAAAGCGGCGCGCTTGCCGGTGCTGGCCTCGACGTGTTCGAACATGAGCCCGCCGTCAATCCCAAGCTGCTCAACTCCGACAATGTGGTCCTGTTGCCGCATATGGGCTCGGCCACCATCGAAGGCCGCATCGACATGGGCGAGAAGGTCATCATCAACATCAAGACCTTCATGGACGGTCACCGACCGCCGGACCGGGTGCTGCCCTCCATGCTGTGATCGCAAAAACCCGCGCCGACCGACGGTCCGCGCGGGTTTTTGTTATCGTACTGATTTCAAAAAGTTTTGCGCGCCCCACCGAATGGATTCGGCTCCGGTTCGAGTCGCCACCGGTTCTTTTCCACGCCGGCTACTCCGCGTCGTAGCCGCGCCAGAGCGCCTTCTCGCCCATGCCGGCGATGAACGCCTTGTGCTGCTCCAAGGCTGCTTCGGTGAGGCGCGCGGGGAGCGGCTGCGGCCGCTGCAGCGCCGGCCCGGCCGCCCGGTCCTGGGTCCCGTCGCCACCGACAGCGCCATCATCCTCCGCCATCAGCGCCAGACCGGCCTGCTTGCCGCCGATCAGCTCAAGATAGACCTCGGCGAGGATTTCCGCATCAAGCAAGGCGCCGTGCTTGGTCCGGCGCGAGTTGTCGATGCCGTAGCGCGAACACAGGGCATCGAGCGAGGCCGGCGAGCCGGGATGCTTGCGCCGGGCCAGCGCCAGCGTATCGAGCACCTGCTCGTTCGCGATCGGCGGCCGGCCGACCCGCTCCAGCTCCATGTTGATGAAGCCCATGTCGAAGGAGGCGTTGTGGATCACCAACAAGCCGTCGCCGACAAATTCGAGAAACTCCTCGGCCACATCGGCAAACAGCGGCTTGTCGGCCAGAAACTCCTCCGACAGGCCATGCACGTTGAACGCCTCGATCGGCATGTCCCGTTCGGGGTTCAGATAGACATGATAGGAGCGGCCGGTCGGCACATGGTTGATCAGCTCCACGCCGCCGATTTCGACAAGCCGATCGCCACCCCTGGGATTCAGGCCGGTGGTTTCCGTATCGAAGGAGATTTCGCGGGTCATCCGGGATCTTTCGGCTGATGGCGGGTGGCAGGGCGTGCGCCGACTTTTGGCCCTCACACCGGTGAAGACAAGCCGGCAGGCCGCGCGCCCGGCCTTATCCCCAGCTTGCCCACAAGAGGCACCTGGTTATTCACACGCGGACAGCGCCCGCAGGATCCCTTGTACTGCGCGGCGGGCGGGCGCCACGCCGCGCCCGGTATCCACCAGGAAATGCGCGCGCCGGCGTTTGTCCGCATCCGCCATCTGCCGCGACAGGATCGCGGCAAAGCTCTCCGGCGTCATGTTCGGGCGCGCCAGCACCCGTTGGCGCTGCACCTCAGGCGCGGCGGTGACCACCACGCTGGCATCGACCCGCGCCTCGCCCCCGGTCTCGAACAACAGCGGAATGTCGAGCACGGCCACCCGCGCGCCGGCCGCCCGGGCCTTGTCGAGAAACGCGGTTTCACTTCCGCGCACCAGCGGATGAACGATCCCCTCCAGCCGGGTCATCGCCGCCCCATCGCCCATCACCTTGGCCGACAGCGCCTGGCGATCCACGGTCCCGTCCCGGGTGGTGCCGGGAAACGCCGCCTCGATCAAGGGCACGGCAGCACCACGATAAAGCGCGTGAACCGCCGCATCGGCGTCATAGACGGCGGCGCCCGCCTCGGCGAACATCGTCGCCGTGGTCGATTTGCCCATGCCGATGGAGCCGGTGAGGCCAAGCACGATCATGGTGCGATCCCCAGATCGGCCAGCACCAGCCGGCGCAGCTCGTCGGTCACCTGCGGCTTGACGCCGAACCAGCGTTCAAAGCCGGGCACGGCCTGATGCAGCAACATGCCCAGCCCATCGACCACCTTGTTGCCCCGCGCCCGTGCCGCCGCCAGCAAGGGGGTTTCCAGCGGCGCATAGACGATGTCGGTGACAAGCGCATCGGTCGGCAGAGGGCCGAGATCGATCTCAAGCGGCGGCTGGCCTTCCATCCCCAGCGAGGTGGTGTTGACCAGGAGCGAAACGTTTTCCAGCACTGTCCCGATGTTATCCCAGGAAAGCGCCTTCGAGTCGCCCTCGAAACGAGCGGCGAGATCCCTTGCCTTTTGCTCGGTTCGGTTGGCGATATACACAGGTGCGATGCCCCGGGATAACAATGCCCACACGATCGCGCGCGCCGCCCCGCCGGCGCCGAGCACCAATGCCGCGCCGGGGTTTTCACCCCATCCCGGCGCCATCTGATCGAGATTGCCGAGAAAGCCGATGCCGTCGGTGTTGGCACCACACAGCCGGCCCGCTCCGTCGAGCCAAAGCGTATTGGCCGCGCCCATGGCCTTTGCCGCATCATCGAGATCATCGCAAGCCCGCGCGGCAACCTCCTTGTTCGGCACCGTCACATTGCAGCCGACGAGGCCGGAGGCTGCGAAATCGCGGTAAAACGCCTCCGCGCTTTCCGGCGGCACGCCCACACGCTCGTAACTTCCGTCGATGCCATGCAGCTTCAGCCAGTAGCCATGCACCAGCGGCGAGCGGGAGTGGGTGACCGGATAGCCGGTGATCGCAGCCCGCCGGGTCATCCGTCGATCGCTCCAAGCACCCGCAATTCGCCTAAAAGCGGCAGCAGCGGCAGGCCGAGGACGGTGAAATAATCGCCGTCGATGGCGCTGAAGAGCTGAATGCCCGGCCCTTCGAGCTGATAGGCGCCGACGCTGGTCAGCGCTATCTCGCCTACCCCGGCGAGATAGCGGCCGACGAACTCCGGACCGAATGGTCGCATGGTCAGCCGCACCGTGCCGATATTGCGCCACAAGGTCTGGCCATCGCGGGCGATCGCTGCGGCCGAATGCAGCGCATGGGTCTTGCCAGACATCGCCAGAAGCTGACGCCGGGCGGCCTCCATATCCGCCGGTTTCGTCAGTCGTTCCCCTTCGAAATCAAGCACTTGATCCGCACCAATGACCAACGCGCCGGGCCGGCGTTCGCTCACCTCCTGCGCTTTTGCCTCGGCCAGCACCTGGGCGATATCCTCCGGCGAGAAATCGCTTTCCAGCAAGGGCGCTTCAATCGCCCGCTCATCGACCCGAGCCGGATCGATGTCAAAACTCAGACCGGCATTTCGCAATAGCTCGGCGCGGATGCGGCTGCCGCTGGCAAGAACGAGTTCTGTCATGAGAAAACCCCGGTTTTCACGAAGGTGATGTGCAGAATGAGGGGAGGGTGCTGGCAACGCCTTCCCCTCGCATGTCTCAAGAGGTGAGCTGATCGACCAGAGCCGATTTATGCGCCCGGTAAAGGCTCATGATCTCCGCGGCCGTCTCCTCGATCGACCGGCGGGTGACGTCGATCACCGGCCAGCCGCGTTCGGCGCAGAGCTTGCGGGTGGTGGCGATCTCCCGGGCGATCTGGCGGCGGTCGAGATAGGTTTCATTGGCGAAACTGCCCGCGTTCAGGGACAGGATCCGGTTCTGGCGCACCTGCTGGATCCGTTCCACCGAGGCGATGACGGCCACCACCATCGCCCGGCGCACGCTGAACAGCTGCGGCGGCAGCGGAATATCGGGCACAATCGGAATGTTCGCCGCCTTGAGACCGCGATTGGCGAGATAGATGCAGGTCGGCGTCTTGGACGTTCGGCTGATGCCAAGCAACACCACATCCGCCTCGTCCAGATTTCCCGGGATCTGGCCATCGTCATGCAGCATGGTGAAATTCAGCGCATCGATGCGGTGGAAATAATCCGCATCCAGCGCGTGCTGGCCGCCGACTCGCCCGGTCAGTCGCACATTCAGATAGGACTGGAACACGGAAAACACCGGCGACAGGATGTTGACGCATGGCGAGGCGCTGCCACGTCCGGCCTGTTCCAGCCGCTCCGCCAGCTCGGTGTCGACCAGCGTGTAGAGCACAATCCCGGGGGAGGCCTCGATCTCACCGATCACCTGCTCCAGTTGCCGGGCCGAGCGGACCAGCGGATAGACATGCTCGATCGCTTCGACGTCTTCGTATTGCGCCGTCGCCGCCCGCGCGACCGTCATCAGGGTTTCACCGGTGGAGTCCGAAACCAGGTGCAAATGGAAGAAGTTACGACTCTTACCCAAGATATTATCCCCGCGTCGTCAGCCTTTCGCCGTCCAGGAGTCGATAACTCCCCATTTTTGCCCAGGTCACCTGATCAGGATGCCCGAAGCGCGAAAACAATCAACAGCGCACAGGCGCGGGCGCCGCTTCGCCGAAACGATTTTCATTTGTGTGGATGACGCGATTGTTCCGCGCCGCTCCCCAGCTCATCAACAGACGACAAATCGTTAACAGATGGTTAACGGAGTTTCAAAGGGCTGATTTTATTGCGATTATGACGATATCACCGGATTGCGACGAAACGCCGTCCCGAAAAATGCTCGACAGTCCCGACCTGAATGAGTCATGTGGACCAGTGTCGATAATCGGTAATCCCGGTTGTCCAGTGACAAACAGAATAAACAGAATCCTTTTCAAGGATTCTTTCTTTTTAAAAGGGAGTTATCTGTGACTGACTCCAGATCGCGGAGAGTGATGCGGGTTCTGGCTGGAGAAAGGCTCTGGCCGCCTCCGGTCTGGATGATGCGACAGGCGGGCAGATACCTCCCCGAGTATCGCGCGACCCGCGCGAACAAGAGCAATTTCCTCGAGTTCTGCTACGACACGGATCTCGCCACCGAGGTCACATTGCAGCCGATCCGGCGCTATGGCTTCGATGCCGCCATTCTGTTTTCCGACATTTTCGTCGTTCCAGATGCGCTTGGGTATCCGGTGCGCTTTGAGGAAGGGCGCGGTCCGGTTCTGGAGCCGCTGTCCTCCGAGCTTGTTTCGCGGCTCGACCAGGAGCGGGCAGTGGGCCATCTCGATCCGGTTATCGAAACCGTTCGGCGGCTGCGCAGCGAATTGCCCGAGGAGACGACCCTGCTCGGTTTCTGCGGCGCGCCCTGGACGGTGGCCTGTTATTCGGTCGCCGGCCACACCACCGCCGACCAGACCGCGGCTCGGGTCGGCGCCTATCGCGACCCGGCCTTGATGCAGTCCTTCATCGACGCGCTGGTTCCGGCCTCGATCCGGTATCTGGTGCGCCAGTTGAAGGCCGGTGCTGATGCGGTGCAGATCTTCGACACCTGGGCGGGCGTTCTCGACGATGCCGGGTTCAAGCGCTGGTCGATCGAACCGACCCGGCGGATCGTCGAAGGCGTGCGCAAGGAAATTCCCGATGCGCGCATCATCGGCTTTCCCAAAGCGTCGGCCGCCCGGCTCGAGACATTCATCACTGGGACCGGTGTGGATGCGGTCGGTCTCGACTGGACGGTGCCGGCGGATCTGGCGCGCCAGGTCCAGAGCAAGGTTCCGGTGCAGGGAAATCTCGATCCGATGCGGCTGGTGGCCGGCGGCGAGGCCTTGCGCGAAGGCGTCGATCAGGTGCTTGCCAACCTGGGCAAGGGGCCGCTCGTCTTCAATCTCGGTCACGGGGTGACACCGGATGCGGATCCGGACAATGTCGCGCGGATGATCGACCAGGTGCGAGCCGCGCCGGATCCCATGTGAGCGGACGATGCTGTATCTCTGGCTGAAAGCCTTTCACATCATGTCGGTGATCGCCTGGATGGCGGCGCTGTTCTATCTGCCGCGCCTGTTCGTCTATCACGCACAGGTCGCGGTGGGCTCGCCGCAGAGCGAATTGTTCAAGGTGATGGAACGGCGCCTTCTCAAGGCGATCATGCGGCCGGCGATGATGGCGAGCTGGATCTTCGGCCTGTGGGTCGCCTATGAGGGCGGGTTCCTCAGCGATGGCTGGTTTCACGCCAAGCTGACCCTCGTTGTCCTGATGACCCTTTATCATACTTATCTGGCTAAATGCGTCGGCGTGTTCGCTGCGGACGCGAATCAGCGCGCCGACCGCCATTACCGGATCATCAACGAAGTGCCGACTGTGCTGATGATCGGTGTGGTGATACTGGTGGTCTTGAAGCCTTTTTGATCCTGGTGGGGAAAATTAACGGTTTTCCCCGATGATATCTGTCGTGAAATCGCATTCATATCTATAAGCGCTGCAAATGCCGCTTGCGCTTCATTCTGAATAACTGTAAATTCCAGCATCCTCACATCCTGCGGAAATGGTTTCCTGCTCCTGTCAAAGGACGTTACGGAAGTCAGGTTGACCCGATTTGGCGTCGGCTGAAAATCCGCAGATACTTCCGATCCCTATTCCATGAACCCGACCCGCAGTGCGGCGTTGGGCCCGGCGATCAAGCATCCCTCCAACAGAAGACCATCCCTTGCCCATGCGGGAAATGAAACTCTCTGATCTGAAGATCAAAACACCGACCGAGCTGCTCAGCTTTGCCGAGGAGCATGAAGTCGAGAACGCAAGCACCATGCGCAAGCAGGAGCTGATGTTTGCGATCCTGAAACAGCTTGCAGCCCAGGATGTCGATATTATCGGCGAAGGGGTGGTCGAGGTTCTTCAGGACGGATTTGGCTTCCTCCGCTCCCCGGATGCCAACTATCTTCCCGGGCCGGACGATATCTATATTTCTCCCTCCCAGATCCGGCGCTTTTCGTTGCGCACGGGTGATACGGTCGAGGGGGAGATCCGCAGCCCGAAGGATGGCGAGCGCTACTTCGCGCTGCTCAAGGTCAACAAGATCAATTTCGAGGATCCGGACAAAGCGCGCCACAAGGTGCATTTCGACAATCTGACCCCGCTCTACCCGGATGAGCGGCTGAAAATGGAAGTCGAAAGCCCGAACGGCAAGGATTTCTCGGCCAGGGTCATCGACCTGGTCGCCCCGCTCGGCAAGGGGCAGCGCGGGCTGATCACGGCGCCGCCGCGGACCGGTAAGACGGTCTTTCTGCAGAACATCGCCAAGGCGATCACCACCAATCATCCCGAATGCTATCTCATCGTGCTGTTGATCGACGAGCGGCCCGAAGAGGTCACCGACATGCAGCGCACGGTGAACGGCGAGGTCGTTTCCTCGACCTTCGACGAACCGGCGGTGCGTCACGTCCAGGTCGCCGAGATGGTGATCGAAAAGGCCAAGCGGCTGGTGGAACATGGCCGCGACGTGGTGATCCTCTTGGATTCCATCACCCGTCTGGGCCGTGCCTACAACACGGTTGTTCCCTCCTCGGGCAAGGTGCTGACCGGTGGTGTCGACGCCAACGCCCTGCAGCGGCCGAAGCGCTTCTTCGGTGCGGCGCGGAACATCGAGGAGGGCGGTTCGCTCACCATCATCGCCACCGCGCTGATCGACACCGGCAGCCGGATGGACGAAGTGATTTTCGAGGAGTTCAAGGGAACCGGCAACTCCGAGATCATCCTCGACCGCAAGATCTCCGACAAGCGCGTCTTCCCGGCGATCGACATTCAGCGTTCCGGCACTCGCAAGGAGGAGCTGCTGGTCGAGCCGCAGCAGCTCAAGAAGATGTATGTGCTGCGCCGGATCCTCAATCCGATGGGAACGGTGGATGCCATCGAGTTCCTGCTCGATAAGCTGCGCCAGACCAAGTCGAACGAGGATTTCTTCGACAGCATGAACACCTGAGGCATCGGCCGCCGCGTCTGATTGCCCCTGGAGGGAGGAGGACGCGGCCGGCTCGATGTCAGAGTGTTTGAAGATTCACGTGAAACACCCGCGCCAGGACTTGGCGCGGGTCGGACTGCGGATAAAGGCTAGGTACCCTCTGCGTCATCCCGGGCAAGCGTCAGCACGACCCGGGATCGGGGAGCCAAAAGACAGGCGTCTCAACGAGACTGGAACCGAGGTCGTGCCTCGCCGATCCCGGATCTCCGCATGCGCGTCGTCCGGGAGGACGCCCCTTACGGGGCTTCGTCATCATGCTCACCCGCGCCGGGTCCTCCGGTGCGGGTGTTTTTGTGTGCACTGTTTCACGTGAATCAACTGGATTCGGATCCGGAAGGAAGTGAGGACCACACAATGGAGCTGATAACCGAGCGTTTGCGGCTGCGGCCGTGGCGCGAGCAAGACAGCGAACCCTTTGCCCGGCTGAACGCGGATGCGGAGGTGATGCGCTATTTTCCCGCTCCGCTGACCACGGCTGAAAGCGACGCGATGATCGCGAAGGCGCGGCAGCGGACGGCGGAAGCTGGTGTCTGCTTTCAGCCGATTGAGGAAAAGGCCAGCGGGCGCTTTCTCGGCTTTGTCGGCCTGAACCGGCCGGCCTATCCGGTGCCTTTGCCATTCGATCCGTGCGTTGAGATCGGCTGGCGCCTGTCGCGCGGCGCCTGGGGAAAGGGCTATGCCAGCGAGGCGGCGCGCGCCTGGCTCCGATTCGGCTTCGAAACGCTGGGCCTTGAGGAGATCGTCTCCTTCACCTTCATTGGCAACGACAGGTCGCGCAAGGTGATGGAACGCCTGGGAATGACCCGGGATCCGGCGGAGGATTTCCTGCATCCGATGCTCACGGCCGATCACCCGCTGGCATCGCATGTGCTTTACCGGCTGTCGCGGGCCACCTGGCGGCGCGGCGTGCTCAGCCCCGACGCAGGGCGCTGACCGTTTCCGGGATCCGGGCCGGGTCGGTCAGCGGCGGGGAGCACAGCCCTTCGCGGCAAAGATAGAGGGTTTCCCGTCCCTCGATTGCGGTCTTGCCGTGCAGCGGGTGAGAGAACGGGAAGGCGATGGTGCCGGTGACCTGCCGGCGGATTATGGAAGGGTCCGCCAATGCCCTCATGGCGGCGTGGAGGGGTGATTGCAAGACGTCCTCGGTTGCCCCTTCGGCCGCAACGATCACCGCCAGCATCCCGTTTTCGCGCGTGTCGAGGGCGTTGAGCAGGGCCGCAGTGGCAAAGACGTTGCGGGTGATGCCGCTGGCGAAGGCGGTGAAGATCGCGTCGGCGCGGGCCCTGTAGATGTCGTCGCCGGTCAGGTGCCAGAGCCGGATCAGCGCCTCGGCGGCCACCGCATTGGCATTCGGTGTCGCCTCATCATTGGCCGTATAGGGCCGAAGGATCAGATCGTCGGCCGCGGCGGCGGTCAGATAGTATCCGCCCTGGGCATGGGCGTAGTCCTGCTGCAGACGGTCGGCGAGGCCGGCCGCATCATCGATCAGGGCCTCGGCCTCAGCGTCGTCGGTGGCGGTCTCGGCGAGCGCAATCGCCGCCTTCATCATGGCGGCGTGATCGCTGGCAAAGCCCGGGCGGGTCTGGCGACCGTCCCGGTGGGCGTGGGCAAGGCGGCCTTGCCGGTCGGCCATGGTGGTCATGATGAAGCGATAGGCAGACATTGCGAGATCGCGCCAGGATTCACGTGAAACACTGTTTGCCGCCTCGGCAAGACCGGCGATGGTCAGGCCGTTCCAGTCGGTGAGGATCTTGTCGTCCCGAGCCGGGGCGATCCGCATCTCGCGCGCGGTCAGAAGGGTCTGGCGCCAGTTGGCGAGGGTGTCCTCATCGATCGGCGGCGAGGGGGCTTGATCGGGGTCGAGCCGGTTGGGGATGTTGCGGCCCTCGAAGTTGCCGGCCGGTGTGATGTCATAGACCCGGCTGAACGCAATCACCGCTTTTTCTCCAAGCAGGTCGGCGATCTCGGTCGGTGTCCAGACGTAGTATTTGCCTTCCTCACCCTCGCTGTCCGCGTCGAGGCTGGCGGCGAAACCGCCCTCCACCGCCATTTCCCGCTGCAGCCAGCCGATGGTCTCCTCGATTCGCCTTCGGAACAATTCCTCGCCGGTGGCATTGTGCGCCCGGGCCAGATCGCTGAGATACTGGGCGTTGTCGTAAAGCATCTTCTCGAAATGCGGCACCAGCCAACGCTCATCCACCGAATAGCGCGCCAGACCGCCACCGATGTGATCGTAGATGCCGCCCTGGCTCATTTGCCGGAGACTGGTGAGACACAGTGTTTTCTGCCGGGCACTGGCCCGCCGCAGGGCACCGCGCCAGATCAGTTCCATCACCGCGCTTTGCGGAAATTTCGGCGCACCGCGAATGCCGCCGTGCTGCGGGTCGATCATGGCGGCTAGTCGCTCACTGGCCTGCGCCACCAGGCCCCGCGGCAGGGCAGGGGCCCCGGCTCGCTCCGCCGTTCGGGTCAGCTCGGTCATCAGGGCGGTCCGATTGCCGTCGATTCGCGTCCGGTCCGTTCGGTAGGCGCGAGCAACCGCCTCCAGCACCTCGACGAAACCGGGACGACCCCAGCGGGCATCGCGCGGAAAGTAGGTGCCGCCCCAGAAGGGCTCTGCCTCGGAGGTCAGGAACATGGTCAGTGGCCAGCCGCCTTGTTCGCCGAGCGCATGCAGCGCGCTCATGTAGATCTGGTCGACGTCGGGCCGCTCCTCCCGGTCGACCTTGATGTTGATGAAATGCCGGTTCATCACCTCCGCCACCGCTTCATCCTCGAAGCTTTCATGGGCCATCACATGGCACCAGTGGCAGGAGGCGTAGCCGATGGACAGAAGGATCGGCTTGTTGGCGGCGCGCGCCTCTTCCAGTGCCTCCCGGCCCCAGGGACGCCAGGCGACCGGGTTGTCCTTGTGCTGGAGCAGGTAGGGGCTGGTGGCGTCGGCAAGGCGGTTGTCGGACATGGGCTTCCCGGGTATCAGGAGGAAAAGCGGGATATGTCCCGAACCTAAGGCATGATGGCGGCACAGCAAGGCCTGATGACGATCCGGGGCAAAGACCCGTGCGCTGCCGGTATGATGTGAGTGAGCCGCTTGACCGACGAGACGATTTTTGCCCTTTCCAGCGGCCCGGTGCCGGCCGGCGTCGCGGTGATCCGGGTGTCCGGGCCGAAGGCTCGATTCGCCTGCGAAACCTTGACCGGGGCCTTGCCTGCCCCGCGCCGTGCGGCCTTGCGCGCCTTTCGCGACGGGCTGGATGGCGAGGTGATCGACCAGGTTCTGGTGCTATGGTTCCCCGGTCCGGCCAGCTTCACGGGCGAGGATGTGGTCGAGTTTCACTGCCATGGCGGGCGCGCGGTGGTGGCCGCCGTGCTCGCGGCGCTGGCGCGGTTGCCGGGTCTGCAGCCGGCGGAGGCAGGAGCCTTTACCCGCCGCGCGTTCGACAACAACCGGCTGGATCTCACCGAGGTGGAAGGGCTCGCCGATCTGATCGCGGCGGAGACCGAGGCACAGCGCAAGCTGGCCATGCGGCAGATGAGCGGCGAACTCGGCCGGCTCTATGAGGAATGGCGGCGGCGGATCGTACGCATTCGCGCGTTGATCGAAGCGGATTTCGATTTCGCCGATGAGGAGGATGTGCCCGAGGGCGTGTCGGCCACGATCTGGCCGGAGGTCGCGGATCTGCTTGCCACGCTGGACCGGCATCTCGACCGGTCGCGCGGAGCGGAGCGGGTGCGCGGCGGCTTGCAGGTGGTGCTGCTCGGCCGGCCCAATGCGGGCAAGTCCAGTCTGCTTAATGCGCTGGCGCGGCGCGATGTGGCCATCGTTACCCCGGAGGCGGGAACCACCCGCGATCTGTTGGAAGTGCATCTCGACCTGCGCGGCTTTGCGGTGACGCTGATCGACACGGCGGGCCTGCGCGAAACCGACGGTCTGGTCGAGGCGGAGGGCATTCGCCGCGGGCTCGCCCGCGCGGCGGCCGCCGATCTGGTGCTGCTGTTGTGCGCGCCAGGGGATGCGGCGCCGGGGAGCGCCTTGCCTTTGGAGCTGACCGAGCTGACCGCGCCGATCTGGCAGGTGGCCACCAAGGCCGACCTGGGTGGCACCGCCCCGGAGGGCAGTGGGGCGCCGCAGGAGCTGACGCTGGCCGCGCGACATCATGTGTCGGTGGTCGCGCCCGGTGGGCTCGACGGGTTGATCGACGCGCTTGGCGATTTTGCCGAGGCGAGTGCGGGCAACCTGGCCGACCCGCTGGCGACGCGCGAGAGGCACCGCGCGCATCTCGACGCTTGCCGGCAGGCTTTGAGCCTGTCGCTCGACGACAATCGTCCGCTGGAAATCCGGGCGGAGGACCTGCGCCGTGCCGCCGATGCGCTCGGCCGCATTGCCGGACGGGTCGGCGTCGAGGATCTGCTCGACGTGATTTTCCGGGAATTTTGTATCGGAAAGTAAACAAACTGTTTCACGTGAAACAGGGGGAATCCTCGGTCGATTCCCTCCCGGAATGAAGACTCCTGCGAAATGATCGTCAAAGTGGGGCCAGATCCGGTGCCCTTGCCGCCTGCTGGGCGCTCCGCCACCGCCGCGATCAAGGGATCGCCACGCATTGCGTCCGCCATTTTCGCGCCGGGCAGTGCAGGAATGGCTTTGACCCTTCGCCGGGGATTGGATAATCAGAAAAGGCTTTTCGCGCACAGGACCCGGCGTTTTCGGCCCACCCCGGCAGGGGAGGTGGTTGCCCTGCGTTGGTGTCGGCTGGCCTTCGGTCGGGTGATTGCGCGGGATCAGGTGAGTTGGACCGGAGCGCGGTCCGGCCATCCCGCCGGCAAAACCTGGGCCGGCTCAGGGATGAGCAATGAAGGAGTAGAGGGTGTCCGGCTTCAATCGCGCATATGACGTGATCGTCATCGGCGGCGGCCATGCGGGCTGCGAGGCGGCGGCGGCGAGCGCCCGGCTCGGCGCGGCCACCGCGCTGGTGACCCATCGCTTCGACACCATCGGCGTGATGTCCTGCAATCCGGCCATCGGCGGTCTCGGCAAGGGGCATCTGGTGCGCGAGGTGGACGCGCTCGACGGGCTGATGGGTAGGGTGGCGGATCGCGCCGGCATTCAGTTTCGACTTCTGAACCGGCGCAAGGGACCGGCGGTGCGCGGCCCGCGCGCCCAAGCCGACCGCGCGCTTTACCGCGCCGCCATGCAGGCGGCGATCCGCGAGACCGACAATCTCACGGTGATCGAGGGGGAGGCCGGTGAGCTTCTGGTCGACGGTGGCCGTGTCTCCGGCATCGGGCTGGTGGATGGCACGACGCTTACCGCTGGCGCGGTGGTCCTGACCACCGGCACCTTCCTGCGCGGTGTCATTCATCTGGGCGACCAGCAGATCCCCGCCGGGCGCGCGGATGAGGCGCCGGCGGTGCGGCTGGCGGAGTCGCTGCTCGCCGTCGGGTTCTCGCTCGGACGGCTGAAGACCGGAACGCCGGCACGGCTGGATGGGCGCACCATCGATTGGGCGCGGTTGGCCGAACAGCCAGGGGATTCGGATCCGGAACCATTTTCGACCCTGACGACGGCGATCGAGACGCCGCAGATCTCCTGCCACATCACCCGCACCACCGCGAAGACCCACGAGATCATTCGCGACAATCTGCATCGCTCGGCGATGTACTCCGGCGGGATCACCGGGCAGGGGCCGCGCTACTGCCCGTCGATCGAGGACAAGGTGGTTCGGTTCGGCGAGCGGGATGGTCATCAGATCTTCCTGGAGCCGGAAGGGCTCGACGATCCCACGGTCTATCCGAACGGCATTTCGACCTCGCTGCCGGAAGATGTGCAGCACGCCTTCTTGCGCACCATTCCCGGATTGGAGCAGGTGGCGGTGTTCCGGCCGGGATACGCCATCGAATACGATCACATCGACCCGCGCGAGCTGAACCGGACCCTGGAGACGCAGAAGCTGCCGGGGCTCTATCTTGCCGGCCAGATCAACGGCACCACCGGATATGAGGAGGCGGCGGCACAGGGGCTGGTCGCCGGGCTCAATGCCGCGCTCAAGGTCGGTGGCCGCGCGCCGCTGGTGTTCGGCCGGGCGGATGGCTACATCGGCGTGATGATCGACGATCTGGTGACCTGCGGTGTGTCCGAGCCCTATCGGATGTTCACCTCCCGCGCCGAGTACCGGCTGTCGCTGCGGGCGGACAATGCGGACCAGCGGTTGACGCCTATTGGTCTTGAGGTCGGCTGCATCGGCTCGGACCGTCGAGTCGCTTTCGAAACGAAATGCCGGGAGCTGGAGGCGGCGACCGCACAGCTCAAGGCATTGACACTGACGCCGGAGGAAGGGCGGCGCGCCGGTCTGCCGATCAACCAGGATGGGGTGCGGCGCTCGGCCTTCGAGCTGCTGTCCTATCCGGACATCGACCTTGTGCGGCTGCGCGCTGTCTGGCCGGAGGCGCTCGGCGGGCTCGATCCGAAGATCGCCGGACAGGTGGCGATCGACGCGCTTTATGCGGTTTACCTCAAGCGGCAGTCGGCGGATATCGAGGCGCTGCGGCGCGATGAGGCGTTGGCTCTGCCGGTGGATCTCGACTATGGCGCCCTGCGAGGGCTTTCCAATGAGGCGCGGCAGAAGCTGGAAGCGGTGCGACCGGAAACCCTTGGCCAGGCGGCGCGGATCGACGGGGTGACGCCGGCCGCGCTGACCCTGCTGCTCGCCCATGTGCGTCGCGGCGAGGGCAGGGGCCAAGGCAACGACAGGGGGGCGGCATGAGCCGACCGATACCGCCAGCGGCGGTCGATGGGCCGGAGATGCTTCACGGACCTCTCGCCGTTTCACGTGAAACACAAGAGCGCCTAGCCATCTATGTGGCCTTGCTGTTGCGCTGGCAGAGGGCGCAGAACCTGGTCGCGCCCTCGACCCTTCGTGAGGTCTGGCGCCGGCATGTGGGCGACAGCATTCAGGTTGCGCGGCTGTTGCCGGAGGCGCGGCATTGGGTCGATCTCGGCAGCGGCGCCGGGTTCCCCGGCCTGGTCACGGCAATCCTGTTGATGGAAGAGGAGGCGCCGGGTCGGGTGCATCTGGTGGAGAGCAACCAGCGCAAGGCGGGGTTCCTGCGCGCGGTGATCCGGGAAACCGGCTGCCCGGCGGAGGTCCATGCCGTGCGGATCGAGGATCTGGCGGAAGGGTTCGATGCGCCGGTGGAAGCGGTTTCGGCCCGGGCACTGGCGGATCTGACGGTGCTGTGCGGCTATGCGGAACCGTTTGTCGCCCGGGGTGCCACGGCGATTTTCCACAAAGGAAAGAATTTCCGCGAGGAGATCACGCAAGCGTCTCACGCTTGGGATCTGGATCTGGTACAAACAGACAGTCTGATTGATCCTGACAGCCGGCTCCTGATGATCAGGCACATCCGGCCACGTCGTTCATCAGGGAAAGGCTAGATCCGGATGAGCATTCTGCCGCAGTCTCCCCGCGTGTTGGCCCTGGCCAACCAGAAAGGCGGGGTCGGAAAGACCACCACCGCGATCAATCTGGGAACCGCCCTGGCGGCGATCGGGGAACGGGTTCTGGTCATCGATCTTGACCCGCAGGGCAATGCCTCGACCGGGCTGGGGATCGACCGCCGCGACCGCGATCTGTCGACCTATGACGTGATGACCGGCGAGTGTTCACTTGCCGAAACCATCCTGGACACCGATGTGCCGCGTCTGTGGGTGGCGCCATCGACCATGGATCTGCTCGGGGTCGAGCTGGAGATTGCCGCCCGTCCGGATCGGGCGCATCGGCTGCGCAACGCGATTTCCGCCATGGCGCAGAGCCGGGAGGAGGCACTCCCGGATTTCTCCTATGTGCTGATCGATTGTCCGCCCTCGCTCAATCTTCTCACGATCAATGCACTGTCCGCCTCTCATTCGATCCTGGTGCCGCTGCAATGCGAGTTCTTCGCGCTGGAGGGGCTTAGCCAGCTTTTGAGCACGGTCGAGCAGGTCAAGGCGGCGCTCAATCCGGAGCTGTCGATTCATGGCATTGTGCTGACCATGTTCGACAGCCGCAACAACCTGTCGAACCAGGTGGTGGCCGATGTGCGCGAGACCATGGGCGATGCGGTGTATGAGACGGTGATCCCGCGCAATGTGCGTGTGTCCGAGGCGCCGTCCTATGGCAAGCCGGCGCTGCTTTACGATCTCAAGTGTTCCGGCAGCCAGGCCTATTTGCGCCTGGCGTCGGAAATCATTCAGCGCGAGCGGACCTTGCGCGGCGTTGCCGCGTGAGACGCGACTTTCGATTCGGCAACGCTCCGATTCGGATGCGCAACAACCTGGTTTGACCGAATGGCCGGCCGGCCGAGGCACGGCCGGCGCCGGATGAATGTGCAACGGGGCCCGGGGGTTTCCGCCTTGCTTTTCGCATGATTGGAAGCGGGGAGGGGCCTCATGGCAAAGAACAGACAGCCTGAATGGCGCGAGCAACGGGTAAGAACGACATGGCGGATGAGGACGGCAGCAAGAAGAAGCGGTTGGGGCGCGGGCTCGCGGCGCTGATCGGTGAGGTTGGAACCGAGCCGCCCGCCGATCCCCGGCCGCCGCGCGACACCCGGCGGGTGCCGATCGAGTTCCTGACCGCCAATCCGCGCAACCCGCGCAAGAATTTCGGCGAGCGGGACCTTGAGGACCTGACCGAGTCCGTGCGCGAAAAGGGGATTGTGCAGCCGCTTCTGGTGCGCCCGGTGGCAAGCCGCGACAACGCTTATGAGATCATCGCCGGTGAGCGGCGCTGGCGGGCGGCGCAGCGGGCCGGCTTGCACATGGTGCCGATTGTCGTGCGCGATGTCACCGACCAGGAAGCGCTGGAACTGGCGATCATCGAGAACGTGCAGCGGGCCGATCTCAATCCGATCGAGGAAGGGCTCGGCTACGACCAGCTGGTGCAGGAATTCTCTTACAGCCAGAGCGAACTGGCCAAGGTCATCGGCAAGAGCCGCAGCCATGTGGCCAATACGCTGCGCCTTCTGAAACTGCCGAACTCGGTGAAGGATTATCTCGCCGAGGGGCTCTTGACCGCGGGCCATGCACGGGCGCTGATCACCGCCGCCGATCCGGCGGCGCTGGCCGAGCTGATCGTGGAAAAGGGCCTCAATGTGCGCGAGGCGGAAAAGCTGGCGCAGGATCCCGAGGCGCTGACGCGCAAGGGCGCGAGCCCCGCCCGCAAGGCGGAGAAGGACGCGGACACGCGGGCGCTGGAAAAGCGTCTTGCCGACAGCCTTGGCCTGAAGATTGCCATTGCCCACAAGAAGGAGCGTGGCTCCGGCGAGCTGAAGATCAAATACGCCTCGGTTGAACAGCTCGACGAGATCTGCCGCCTGCTCGGAATCTCCGACTGAGTGACGGTGCGGCCCAATCCTGCCGGACGAACACAGGCCGACGCATGCTGCCGACAAGAGGCAAAGCCGCCGCTCGGCGTCATCCCGGGCAAGCCTCAAGCGCGACCCGGGATCGGGGAGCCGAAAGACTCACGTTTTCAATCGGCTGAACCTGCGAGGCCGAGCCTCGCCGATCCCGGACCGCGGCTATCGCTGCGTCCGGGAGGACGCCCACGATATTTCACAACATTTGGCCGGTGCGGGAAACTGCGCCGGCTTTGTTTTTTATCGGCGTACTTGAAGCCGTCGTGGCGCCCGTCAGTGCACCGTCGTCTTGGACAGGAGATTGACGATCAGCACGCCGAGGAGGATGAAGCCGATGCCGATGGCGCCCCAGGCATCGAGCCGCTGACCGAACAGCGCCCAGCCGATGCCGGAAACGAGGATGATGCCGGCGCCGGACCAGACGCCATAGGCAATGCCGATCGGCATCACCTTGAGGGTCAGCGACAGGAAATAGAAGGCGACCAGATAGCCGAGCGCGACGATCACCGAGGGCACCAGCTGGGTGAAGCCGGCAGAGGCTTTCAGCGCGGAGGTGGCGATCACCTCGCCGAGGATGGCAATGCCGAGGAACAGGTAGGTCTGCATGGCTCAGGGCGCTTTCGGCTCAAAGGTGGGTATGGGGCGGGTCGCGGCGATCAGGCGGTCGCGCAAGGCAGCCCGATCGGGAATGTCGATGCCGGCCAGATCGGCAAGCCAGACGCCATCGGCGGCGTGGCGGACGATGGCGAGCGGCGGCGCATTGTCGGTGCGGCGGTGCCGGTCGAGGCGCTGCGTCACCCAGTCGGCCCACCGTTCGCGCAACCTGGGCTCGGCAATCGCCGAGATCCAGAGCGCCGCATGGGGATCGGCGGGGTCGGCCGCGCCAAGCCGGCAGACCACATCCGCATAGGCGCGGGTGAAACAGCCCTGCGGCTCACCGTCGGCGGCGATCCGCGCATCGATGTCCTGGTCGAGGCTTTCCAGCAGATCGGCGAACACCGCGTCGACCAGCGCCTGCTTGCTGGCGAAATGGTGAAACAACGCGCCCTTGGTGACGCCGGCGGCGGCCGCGACCGCCTGGAGGCTGAGCGCGGCGAGCCCCTTGTCGCTGGCCATCAGGCGGGCGGCGGCGAGCAGGGCGTGGCGGACCTTTTCCGGATCCTTGCGGCGATGATGGGCGGCGCTCATAAAACATACCTACCAGTCGGTTTGTTCTTCGGTCAACCCGCGACCGCCGTGTCCATTGGGGGCAGGCCGCAGGAGATGGCAGAGGAAAATGGCAACGAAGGTGGGTATGGCGCTCCGGGCGCGGCGCGGATCGCGGCCGGGTCAGGGCCGGTCGACGGTGCTGTCGGCTTCCAGGGTCTTGCGCAGTTTGGTGAAGGCGAGCCGGATGCGGGACTTGACCGTGCCGAGCGGGAGGCCGCTCTCCTCGGCGATCTGGCTGTGCGACAGGCCGGAATAAAACGCCTGGCGGATCAGTTCGACCTGATCCGGCGGCAGATCCTTCAGCGCGTGGCGCACCCGGTCGTCGCGGATGCGGGCATCCAGACTATCGTCCTGGGCCTCCGGCGCGGGCGGCCGCAGCATCGGTTCTTCCGGATCGAGCCGGTCGGACCGGGCGCGGCGCAGGGTGTCGATGCGCCGGTTGCGGGCGATGCGGAACAGCCAGGTGGCAGCGGAGGCACGGCGGGCGTCGAACATATGCGCCTTGCGCCAGAGCGTGACCATCGCGTCCTGAACGATGTCCTCGGCCGCGCCCGGCTCGGCGCCGAGCCGGATCAGATAGGCCTTGATCCGGGGTGCGAAATGATCGAACAGCTCGGCGAAGGCGGTCTTGTCGCGCGCTTCGGCGACCCGGGCGATCAGACCGGCGTGATGCTGCGGATCGGTCACGGCCGTGGATCCTCCGTGCCTGCCGGGTTCGGCCGCTGCTGTCGCCTGCATTGCATTGCGATCCCCATCCCCCGATCTTCCACCCGGATCCACAGGCCTTGGTCCGCTTGCGCGACGTGACGCCGATCCCGGCCCGGATCGGCGACGGTCACATGGAAGATGTCACACTGTTGCCCGATTTGTGCCCGCAGCGTGCACCCTCCGATTGATCATAGCCGGTTTTCGAAGGGGCACCACGTGCGAGTGGATCTATCAACCCTTTCGTAACTTGCAATGCAGTAACCTTAAAACAAGGTGACAAATCTGCTGCAGATTTGATCAGATGTCGAAGCGCGAGCAGTAGCGGTCAGGAGATCATGCAGGCACGAACGCTAATTCCAGCCCTCATCGCAGTCGTTTTGTCGAGCGTGGCGGCTTCGGCCCAGACGCCGACCCCGATTGGCGAGTTCAATCAGTGGCGCGCGTTTTCCTATGGCGGTGCCAAGGGAAAGGTGTGCTACGCCTTGTCGCAGCCCACGAAAATGGCGCCGAGCGACCGGAACCACGGAGATGTGTTCTTCTTCGTGTCCAACCGCCCGGGTGAGAATGTTACGAATGAGCCCAGCGTCATCGTCGGGTATCCGTTCAAGGACAATTCCTCCGTCTCGGTCGATGTGGACGGCAGGAAATTCACGCTGTTCACCAAGAACGACGGCGCGTGGATGTCGAACCCGGCCGAGGAGCGTCAGCTGATCGCCGCCATGAAGGCCGGCAGCAAGATGCAGGTGACCGGCGTTTCCCAGCGCGGCACCCAGACGATATATGACTTCTCGCTGTCGGGGGTGACCGCGTCGATCACCGCCGCGGACAAGGCCTGTCGCTGATCGCCGATCCGGCGGGCCTCCCCCCCGCATGTCGAATACCGGTGGCATTGCCTCGGAAAAGCCCGCTTTGTCGGGCTTTTTTCGATTTTGCAGCTGCGCTATATCCTGTGCGGCCGATACAAGGGGCTCACAAAGCCGGCGCCGGTGGGTATACTGCCCTGCGCGCGGGCGACCGGCGCACCGGACCGGGTGTGCGGTTGCGTGTCTCGATCACGGCCAGGAGCTTCCTCCGCGCCTCCCGATGTCCGGAGGGCGCAGAGGTGGCTTTTGCGCAACGCGCCAAAGGGCGGTGGCAACAGTCACCGCCTTTTCGCGTTGGCACTGATTGCCGATATTTGAACAGGAACAGGCACTGCCGCGCTTTGGCGCCGGACAGCCTCCGGGATGGTCCCGAACCTGAGCCATAAACCGATCCGGCCCGCTTCGGCCATTGATGAAGACGACGAAGACCATGAGCATGCGCGACAGTGACACACAGACGGCCCCCGCTCCCGGGTCCGCCCGCCCGTCCGAGGCCCCTGTGGCGGCAGAAAAGCCGTCGCTGATCGGCCTGGACCGGGAGGAGCTTGCCGAAGCACTTGTCGCCATCGGCGTGCCCGACCGGCAGATCCGGATGCGGGTGGCCCAGCTCTGGCACTGGTTCTACGTGCGCGGCGTGTCCGATTTCGCCGATATGACCAATGTGTCGAAGGATCTTCGGGCGCTGCTTGCCGAGCATTACACCATTGCCCGGCCGGAAATCGTCTCTGAACAGATCTCCAACGACGGCACCCGCAAGTGGCTGTTCCGCTTTCCCCCGCGCGGTGCCGGCCGGCCGGTGGAAATCGAAACCGTCTACATTCCGGAGGAAGGACGCGGCACCCTCTGCGTCTCCTCCCAGGTCGGCTGCACCCTCACCTGTACCTTCTGCCACACCGGCACCCAGCGCCTGGTGCGCAACCTGACGGCGGAGGAAATCCTCTCCCAGGTGCTGATCGCCCGGGATCGGCTCGGCGATTTTCCGAAGGGCGAGACGCCGGCCAATGCCGCCGTGCCGTCCGAGGGCCGGCTCGTCACCAATATCGTGATGATGGGCATGGGCGAGCCGCTCTACAATTTCGACAATGTGAAGAAGGCGCTGTTGATCGCCTCCGATGGCGACGGGCTGTCCCTGTCGAAGCGGCGGATCACCCTGTCGACCTCCGGCGTGGTGCCGATGATCGAGCGCACCGGCGCTGAAATCGGCTGCATGCTGGCGATCTCGCTGCATGCGGTGCGTGACGAGCTGCGCGATGAACTGGTGCCGATCAACAAGAAGTGGAACATCGCGGAACTGCTCGAGGCCTGCCGCAACTATCCGGGGCTGAACAACGCCCGCCGCATCACCTTCGAATACGTGATGCTGAAGGGGGTGAACGACAGCCTCGCCGATGCGCGCGAGTTGGTGCGCCTGTTGAAGGGCATCCCGGCGAAGATCAACCTGATCCCGTTCAACCCCTGGCCCGGCTCGGCCTATGAATGCTCCGACTGGGAGCAGATCGAAACCTTCGCCGATGTGGTCAATCGGGCGGGCTATGCCTCGCCGATCCGCACCCCGCGCGGCCGCGACATCTTCGCCGCCTGCGGTCAGCTCAAGTCGGAATCCGAACGCATGCGCGCCAAGGAACGGGCCGCGCTCGAAGCTGTGACGCCGGCCGCTTCATGATTGATGGCGGCGGCTTCGTCCTTCAGGTGATCCGCATCGTCGTCGGCTTCATCTGTGCCATGCTGGCGGCCGGCCTGTTCCTGGCCTTCGGCTTCGTGCAGGCGGTGGATCTTGAGGGCGATCCGGTGGCCGCTGGCGCGGCGTTCGGCTCCGGTCTCATCGGTGCCAGCGTCATTGGCGGCTTTGCCTTCCTGCCCGCATGTCTCGCCATCTTGCTGTCGGAGGCGCTGCGGCTGCGCGGCGTGATCTTCCATCTGGCCGCCGGCGGGGCGATCGGCTTCGGTCTGTGGATGCTGGGGGATGCAGCGCCGGCGGATCCGGCACGGGCTGCCATGGGCGGCTTGCCGCCCGGCTCGACGGTGGCCGCTTCCGCGGGGTTCCTTGCCGGCTTCGTGTACTGGCTGATCGCCGGGCGCTGTGCCGGCCGCTGGCGGCTGGTGGGCAATCTGTCCCGCGAACCTGGTTCAGATGGCGATCCCGGCCAGAGCTGACCCGGTTTTCCGATTTTTTCAGATTACGGTGCGGCGCTGTCCGTCTCCGGATGCAGCGCCTTGCGGGCGGCGGCGAGATGTTCGTCGCGCACATGGGCGCGCACCAGCGCCAGCACGCCGAGCAGGATGCTGGCATCGTCGCCGAAGCCGATGCCGACCAGCATGTCGGGCACCGCATCAAACGGCATGACGAAATAGGCAAGAGCGGCGAAGATCGCCCCGCGCACCCGTGACGGGGTGGCCGGATCGAGGGCGCAGTAATAGGCCGCCAGCACGTCTTCCATGAACGGGATCTGCCGCATGGCCTTGCGGGCAACGGTGAAGATCCGCTCGGAAACGCGGGCCTTCTGCTCTTCCTCGGGGCCGAGGAATTCGGCATCGAAGCCGAGATCGTCGAAGCGGGATGTCATGCGGAAGCCTCCTCCCCCCTTTGCGTAAGCCTGCTCTGGCGCCCAAATCTGGCGCCGGCTGCTGCCCTTCATGTGGGGCGGTGCCGTGCCGATTTCAAAGCTTTCAGGGGAAGAGAGCCCTCCCGGCGCCAGCCGAAGCTCGCGCCGGAAGGTGTTTCGGGGTTGATCGCGATCAGTGCCGGAAGTGGCGCATGCCGGTGAAGACCATGGCAAGGCCGGCCTCGTCGGCGGCCTTGATCACCTCATCGTCACGCATGGAGCCGCCCGGCTGGATCACCGCCGTGGCGCCCGCCTCGACGGCGGCCATCAGGCCATCGGCGAAGGGGAAGAAGGCATCGGAGGCAACCACCGAGCCGCGGGTGAGCGGTGTGGTCGCGCCGGCCGCCTCAGCGGCATCCTCGGCCTTGCGCGCGGCGATGCGGGCGCTGTCGACCCGGCTCATCTGGCCGGCGCCGACGCCCACCGTGGTGCCGTCCTTGACGTAGACGATGGCGTTCGACTTGACGTGCTTGGCAACGCGGAAGGCAAATTTCAGATCGGCCAGTTCCTGCGCGCTCGGCGCTCGCTTGGTCACCACCTTCAGATCCAGATCGTCGACGACACCGGAATCGCGTCCCTGCACCAGGAGGCCGCCGGCCACGGTCTTGACCGCCAGGCCCGGCGCGCGCGGATCGGCGAGACCGCCGGTCAGCAGCAGCCGCAGGTTCTTCTTGCGGGCGACGATGTCGATCGCGTCCTGGCTGGCGTCGGGAGCGATGATCACCTCGGTGAAGATCTTGACGATCTCTTCCGCCGCTTCCGCGTCCAGCGGAGCGTTGAGGGCGACGATGCCACCGAAGGCGGACACCGGATCGCAGGCCAGCGCCTTTTCATAGGCGGCCTTCAACGTCTCCCCTTCGGCAACGCCGCACGGGTTGGCGTGCTTGATGATCGCCACCGCGCGGGTGCGGGCGGGATCGAACTCGCTGACCAGCTCGAAGGCGGCATCGGTGTCGTTGATGTTGTTGTAGGACAGCGCCTTGCCCTGGATCTGCCGGGCGGTGGCGACGCCGAAGCGGTGCTCGCCGGTCTTGTAGAAGGCCGCCTGCTGGTGCGGGTTCTCGCCGTAGCGCATCACCTCGGCCAGGGTGCCGCCGATGGCCCGGTGCGCCGGTGCGGTCTCGCCGATTTCGCCGGCAAACCAGTTGGACACGGCGGCGTCATAGGCGGCGGTGCGGGCAAAGGCCTTCTGTGCCAGCTGCTTGCGCAGGGACAGCGGCACCTGGCCGTCATTTTCGCCAAGCGCGGCAATCACCGCATCATAGTCGGCCGGATCGCTGACCATGGTCACATAGGCGTGGTTCTTGGCGGCGGCGCGGGTCATCGCCGGCCCGCCGATGTCGATGTTCTCGATGCCGGTGGCATAGTCGGCGCCGCCGGCCACGGTTTCCTCGAACGGGTAGAGATTGACGCAGACGAGGTCGATGCCCTCGATGCCATGGGTCTCCATGGCCGCGCGGTGGTCCGCATCGTCGCGGATCGCCAGAAGCCCGCCATGCACATTGGGGTGCAGCGTCTTGACCCGGCCATCCATGATTTCGGGAAAGCCGGTCACGTCAGAAATGTCGGTGACCTCAAGGCCCGCCTCGGCCAGCGCCGCCCGGGTTCCTCCGGTCGAGATCAGCGCCACGCCACGGGCGGCCAGCGCGGCGGCGAAGGCGACAAGGCCGGTCTTGTCGGAAACCGACAGGAGCGCGCGCTTGACGGGGACAAGATCGGGAACGGGAATGCGTTTTGACGCCACGGCCATCGCAATATCCTTCGAGCTGGTGAGGAACGGGAGTTCGCCCGCGCCCTAGCACGAATGGCGGCGTACCGGAAGGCGGCAGCGGCGGAAATCGGCGCTGGCGGCTGCGGACCGCGCCCCGTGACGAGGCTTGCGGGCCGCATGTGATGGCCTCACGCCGTCAGGCGTCGTCAGAGATCGAGTTCCTCCGCGTTCGGGCTGCTGACCCGTTTGCGGCTGGTCTTGGCGTTGACGGTGCGGCGGAGCTGCCAGCTCACCTCGTCGCGCAGCGAAACCCGGCCATGCAGCACGATCTGGGCAGTGCGGCGATGGCCGTAGGTGTCGGACAGATAGATCGATTCCTCGACCGTCATTTCACAGCCCGGGGCCACGAACTCCCAGGCCTCGCCGTCGGCGGCGACCAGGAGAACGGCGGTGCCGGCGCGGATCGAGCTGGCCTTGACCGATGGGTGCAGGTGAAAGCGGATGGCGTAGCGGTCGCGGGGGCCGAGCTTGCCGGTCTTGCGGAACCGGTCGATGCCGTCGAGCACGGTCCCGTCGGAGGCCAGCGTCAGGTCGCGTTCGTGAATGATGCGGTGGCTGTCCTGATAGCCGTTGTGGCTGGCGACGACCCGGGTGCCGGCGGTGTCCTCTTCCCGCTCGACCGGCACCTGGGTCGGTCCGGCGACGATCGGCGCGCCGAGCCAGCCGCGATAGCGCTCCTCGGCGATGAAATGGGCCGAGGAGGTGTCGTCGATGACGGCGGTCGAATGGGCGGCGGTGGAGCGGGAGACCGCGCGCCAGACGCCGCGGTCGCTGTGGGTGACGCCGCAGTTGACGATGATGCGGTTGCGCCGGGACGACAGCTCGAACGACAGACAGCCGGCATGGGCGTTCTGGCTGAGGGCCGCCGGCGGCGGCGGGCCGACGTCGATCAGCACCACCGTGTCGTTGTGGGCGAGCCGCTGGTAGCCGGAATGGGGCGCATTGCCCGGCGGGGCGCCGCGGGCATCGTCATAGGCGAGGATGGTGGCGACCAGATCGGCCGGCGTCGAGCCCATGCCGTTGAAATGGGCGAAGGTGCCGTCGCCATGGCGGAAGAACCGCACCATCGGCATCATCCGGTCGATGGCCTGCATCACCGCTTGCGAGGACGGCATGCCCTGCATGGTCAGCGCCTGGCGGATCGGCAGGAGGTCGACAAGAATATCGAGCAGCGCCGCCGGGTTGCGGGTGATGTGGCCGCCATCCGCCAGGATCTGCCGCGCCAGCTCCTGGTCGAGCCGGCGCAGGCTCTGGCGCACGTAGCGCCCCTGCCCGGACAGGGACACGGTGGCGGCGGCCACCGCGATCGCCGCGCTGAGACGGGGCAGCCCGTCCGGAACCTCGTTCAGCGTGCGGCGCAGATAGCGCACCTGCCGGGCGAGCGAGCGCAGGAAGCGGCGGTAGAAATCGTGGTCGCAGCCTTCCAGGATCAGCGGCGATTGCGACAGCCAGGCCATCACCCGGCGCGACACCACCTGCTCTTCCCAGCCGGTTTCATGCCAGTAGCCGCAATAGCGGATCCAGTCCTCGACCAGTGCGCGGGCGTTCTGGCGGGCGACGATGGTGTCGGCGGCCTTGAGGTGGCGCAGCCAGCCGAAGCCGTGCAGCGCCCGTTCCCAGTCGGCGGACGGCGGGATCACCTCGAAGGGCGACTGGCCGTTGGCCTCGACGAGCTGTCCGGCGAACAGGAAGCGTCCGGCATAGATATCGGCGGCATTGGTGCCATCGGCGGTGCGCAGGTCCTGCGGGGCGATGAGCAGGCGCGCGGGCGCGCCCGTGAAGGGGCTCCAGCGAAACAGCGGCCCCCCATGGACCCATCGCAGTACCGATTGCCAGGCTGTATGCGCAAGAAGATGCCATACCCGAGCCCGCTCGGTCACCGAGCCAAGCGTCATCGCCGCCAATTACCCTCCGATAGCTTGAATCCGTGCCGGCACCCCACCGCGATCCGCGTTGTGTCCTGGGTCGACTTTCGGGGATTAACGTTAGCGTTTCGTTACGATTGGCGGGCGGATCTGCCCGGAGATGCCTGTCCGTCCACCGAAAACGCCGGTTACAGGCGCTTCAGACGGGCGGCGAAGAAGCCGTCGAGGCCCCCAAGCCGCTCAGGTTCGCCCGGAATTGAGCATGGCAGCAGGCAGGGCAGCGTGCGCAGGTCCCCGGCCTCGGTGATGGCGCCGGGAATGCCGATCTCGTCTTCGGTGACCGGCAGGCGGGCAAAGCCGGGATTGGCGGCAAGAAACGCGGCGATCTGCGCCTCCCCTTCTTCCGGCTGCACGGAGCAGGTGCAATAGACGAGGGTGCCGCCCGGCACCAGCCAGCCGCTCACCCGCTGGAGCAGCTCCGCCTGGATCTGCACCAGGACGGCAATATCCTCCGGGCGCTTGCTCCAGGCGACATCCGGATGGCGGCGAATGGTGCCGGTGGCCGAACAGGGCGCGTCGAGCAGGATCGCGTCGAACGGGGTCTCCGGCTCGAAGTTGCGCAGATCGCCGACCCGGACTTCGGCGACAAGGGACAGCCGGTCGAGATTGGCGCGCAGCCGCGCGAGCCGGCGGGAGGAGATATCGACGGCGGTGACAGTGGCCCCGGCGGCGGCGAGCTGGGCGGTCTTGCCGCCGGGGGCCGCACACAGGTCGGCAACCCGCTTGCCGGCGACCTCGCCCAGCAGCCGGGCGGGCAGCGCGGCGGCGGCGTCCTGCACCCACCAGGCCCCCTCCTCGAACCCGTCAAGCCGGTCGACCCGGCCCGCATGATCGGCAAGGCGGATGCTGTTGCCGGCAATCCGCCGGCCGCCGAGCCGTGTCGCCCAGCCGTCCGGGTCGCTCTTCACGGTCAGGTCGAGATTGGGGGTGTGGAGATGCATGGCGGCGGTCTGCAGCGCCCGCTCTGCGCCATAGGCCTTCTGCCAGGCGGCAAAGAGCCAGACCGGTGTGTTGCGCCAGGGCTCGTTGAAGCGTGTGCGCAGGTCCTCGGCGTCGCGCGCCATCCGGCGCAGCACCGCATTCACGAGCCCCTTGTAGGTCCGCGCCTTGCGGTCTTGATCCGCCAGCGTCACGGCGAGGGAGACGGCGGCGTGATCGGCCACCTCCATGAACAGGATCTGCGCGGCGGCGATATGCAGGATATCCATCGCCGCGCCGCTCTTGTCCGGGATCGGCCGGTCGAGCAGATGGTCGAGGATGGCGCCGATCTGGCCGCGATGGCGCAAGGCGGTGCCGAGCAGCGCGCGCAGCAGGCTTCGATCCTGGGCGTCGAGATCGCGCACCCCCGGATGGCCGTGCTCGGCATCCAGCTCCTCGTCGAGCGGGCGCTGGGCGCGCAGCACCCGGCCGAGAATGTCGACGGCAGCCTTGCGCGCGGCCAGCCCTGCGAGCGGCTCGACCCTGGCCCGCGGACGGTCCGGGCGCGCGTCTTTCTTCGGGGGGCGTTTCGGCGGATGGGGCGAGCGGGCCACGGTCGTTATATCCTTGTTCTGCGACGGTGCGAGGGACCGGATATGCCCCTCAGCGTCCTGCAGGACAAGCGAAAATGCCATCGCCCTTGCGTTGGCGGGCTATCCTTCTCCGGCGTTCTTAGCCCCATGGTCCACGTTTGGAGGGGCCGCGCGATGGCGGATGACGGTCGGAGCGCTCGCGCCGGCCCCAGGGGCCGGGCGGGTCGGTGCGCGGCGCCCGGTCCTCATGCAGGCCCGTACCGGCGAACCCGCCAGCGGTAGCCGGCGCCATGGAGCCGGCCAGCTCGCGCAGGGCAGCGATGCGGTTTTCGGTGTTCGGGTGGGTGGAGAACAGGTTGTCCATGCGCTGGCCCGACAGCGGGTTGATGATGAACATATGCGCGGTCGCCGGGTTGCGCTCGGCATCCTCGTTGGGGATTTGCGCCGCGCCGCCGGCGATCTTGGCGAGCGCGGAGGCGAGCCACATGGGATTGCCGCAGATTTCCGCGCCCATGCGGTCGGCGGCGTACTCCCGGGTGCGGCTGATCGCCATTTGCACCAGCATGGCGGCGAGCGGCGCGACGATCATCGCCAGCAGCACGCCGATGAAGCCGAGCGGATTGTTGTTGTCGCGGTTGCCGCCGAAGAAGAAGGCGAAATTGGCCAGCATGGAGATCGCACCGGCGAGGGTCGCGGTGATCGTCATGATCAGGGTGTCGTGGTTCTTTACATGGGCCAGCTCATGGGCCATCACGGCGGCCACCTCCTCGGCGCTGAGGGTGTCGAGCAGGCCGGTGGTCGCCGCGACGGCGGCGTTTTGCGGATTGCGGCCCGTGGCAAACGCATTCGGTTGCGGATTGTCGATCAGATAGACCTTGGGCATCGGCAGGCCGGCATTGGCGGCGAGCTGGCGCACCATGTGGAACAGCTCCGGCGCCTGATGCTCGTGCGCCTCGATGGCATGGTGCATGCGCAGCACCATCTTGTCGGAGTTCCAGTAGCTGAAGACATTCATCGCGGCGGCGATCAGGAAGGCGATCACCATGCCGCTCTGGCCGCCGATCAGGAAGCCGATCCCCATGAAGAGTGCGGTCATGGCCGCGAGAAGCAACGCGGTGCGGAAATAGCTCATGTCGGTCGCGATCCTGTCCGGTTCGATCCTGGTATGGCGCGGCGCGCGCAAGCGCCGCCCCCACACGTTTGCCCCGCGGCATTTGGTCCCCGGCATCCGGTCAGGGGGCTTCGCCAGCGCGGGCGTTGGTCTTATATGTTGGCGGGATGTGCCCGCTATGCAAGATGGAAGCGGTGCGACGCGCGGCAAATGGAGAGCGGCAGTGACGAGCGACACGGACATTTCCCCTCTGAGCGAGGATCAGGCAACCCCCACGGTACGCCGGCTGGAGGATCTGCCGCCGGCGGCGCAGCGGGCGCTGGCGGAGGCCGAGGCCCGGCGGGCGGAGATCGATGCAAGGCAACAGGCGATGGCCCGGGAAATCGACGGGCGCGGCGGGCTCGATCCGGCCCGCTACGATGACTGGGAAATCAAGGGCATCGCCTGCGATTTCTAGGAGGGACTGCGGTGGGCGACGGGGGCGACACCGGTCGCGATCCTGGCAAATGTCCGATGGTTAATGAGGGATTTACCAACCGGCGATAGGCTTGCGACAGATATTCTGGACGATCCGGGCCAAGGCCTTCGGATCTAGGGAGAATTTTGGTTCGCATGTCCGATACCGCCACCATCGCCCCGCGTTCCCCTGCCTCCGCTCTGCCCTCGGACAACCCGTTCCAGCGGCTGGCTGCAGTGCTGGAGGGCATCGCCCCCGGCGCCGATCCGATCGTGATGACGATCGGCGAGCCGCGCCATCCGATCCCCGGCTTCACCGGTGAGGTGCTGCAGGCGCATCTGGCCGAATTCAGCCGCTATCCGGCGATCACCGGAACCGAGGATTTCCGGGCCGCGGCCGGCGCCTGGCTCGATGCCCGCTACCGGCTCGGCGGCGCGCTGCCCGCGTCAATGGGGGTGGTGGCGCTCAACGGCTCGCGCGAGGGGCTGACCTTCGCCGCGCTGGGCGCGCGCGACTATTTCGCCAAGACCGACGAACGGCAGGCGGTGCTGATGCCGAACCCGTTCTACCAGACCTATGCGGCGGCGGCGCATGTGGCCGGCGCGGAGGCGGTCTATCTGGATGCGGGCCCGCAGACCGGCTTCCTGCCCGATCTCGACCAGCTCGATCCGGCTCTGCTGGACCGCACCGTTGCGTTCTTCCTCGCCTCCCCCGCCAACCCGCAAGGGGCGGCGGTGGATCTTGAGATGTGGTGCAAGCTGATCGAGCTGGCCCGCAGGCACCGGTTCCTGCTGATCGCCGATGAATGCTACTCGGAGATCTACCGCGACACGCCGCCGCCCGGTGTGCTGGAAGCGGCCCTTGCCCTGGGCGAGGGCTTTGCCAATGTGCTGTCCATCAATTCGCTGTCGAAGCGCTCGAACCTTGCCGGGCTGCGCTGTGGCATCGCCGCCGGCGATCCGGCGTTCCTGGCCGCCTGGACCCGGTTCCGGGGTCTGTGCGCGCCGCAGGTGTCGATGCCGTTGCAGGCGGTGGCCGCCGCCGCCTATCGGGATGAGGCGCATGTTGAGGAAAACCGCCGGCTCTACAACGAGAAATTTGCCATTGCCGAGCGCGAGCTGGCGCCGCTGTTCGGCCCGGTGACCCCGGCCGGCGGGTTCTTCCTGTGGCTCGATGTGTCCCGCTGGGGCGGCGGCGTCGCGGTCAGCCGGCGCCTGTGGGCCGAGGCCGGGGTGAAGGTGCTGCCCGGCGCCTTCCTGTCGATGGACCGGCCCGGCGGCAATCCGGGTGAGGCCTATATCCGGCTGGCGCTGGTCGATGACGCGGCGACGGTCGAGGCGGGCCTTGCCTGTGTTCTCGCGGTGTTGGGAGACTAAGCCATGCGACGCGCCACCACCATGCGCAGCGGACGGGCCGCGGCCCTGGGGCTCGATGATACGGAAGCGCCGTTCAAGCGGTTCCTGAAGCGCAATCTGATCGGCGCCAGCGGGCTGGGCCTGATCGCCCTGTGCGCGGCGCTGGCGGCGGCGCTGGCCACCTGGTCGGCGACCGACCCGAGCTTCAGCCATGCCACCTCGGCGCCGGTGCGCAACGCGCTGGGCCTGCCGGGGGCGGTGGTCGCCGATATCCTGATGCAGGCGATCGGCCTGTCGGTCGCGGTGTTCCTGGTGCCGGTGGTGCTGTGGGGCTGGCGGCTCCTGTCGGCCAAGGCGACGCGGATCGCGCTGCGCCGGCTGGTGGCCTGGATCGCCGGGACGCTGCTTGGCGCCGGGGCGCTGGCCGCCCTGCCGGTGCCCTCCTCCTGGCCGTTGCCGACCGGCCTTGGTGGCTTTCTCGGCGATTTCGTCTACAAGCTGCCGGAAATGGTCACCGGTGAGCTGACCGAAGGCATGGCGATGATCGTTGGCGGGCTCGGGTTGGGCGTGCCGGCGGTGATCCTGCTTTTGCGTGCCGCCGGCTGGCTTGGGGCCGATCCGGAGCCGGTGTTCGAACCCCTGCCCGAACCCTCGCGCCATGCCCGTTCCGTCGGTGCGGTGCCTGACTATGGTGATGACGAGGACGAGGACGAGCGCGACAGCCGCTGGGCCGCCGCCGCCGGGGCCTTGGCCCATTGGGGCTTGCTGGCGCGGGCGACCCTGCGCCGGCGTCTGCGCCGGCCGGCCCGCGCGGCGGAGCCGGTTTATGAGGACGACGATTATCCGGACACTTCGGATCCGGCGGAAGACTACGACCCGCGCATGGAGCGGGAGTTCGCCGAGGATGACTATCCGGGGGGCGCCGAGGAAGACCATGACGCGCCGGAGGAAGAGCATCGGAGCGGCGGCCGGGTCCGGTTCGGCACCTTGCGGCGACGGCTAGCCGAACGGCTGATGCCGAAGGAGGATGATGGTCTCGATGACTATTATCCCGACGACGAGCGGGATGAGCCCGGGGAGCGGCGTGGGCCGCGTGTGGTCACCTCGGGCGGAACCATCGATGATCTGCCCGATCTTGACGATGAGGGGCCGCTGGCCGACTTCGGCACATCGCTGCCCAGAAGCATTGCCGGGCCTGCGAGCCGGGCGGAGACGCCGAACCGGGTGGTGCCGCCGGCGGCCCGGCCCAAGCCGGGCAAGCGGGTGGCGGTCGAGGCGCAGCCCTCGTTCCTGCGGCCGGCGGAAAGCTATGAACTGCCGCCGCTGCGGCTTCTGGCGGAGCCCAAGGGCGGTGGCCGGCAGACCGCGATCAACACCGATGCGCTGGAACAGAACGCCCGGATCCTGGAAGGGGTGCTGGAGGATTTCGGCGTGCGCGGTGAAATCATCGAGGTGCGGCCCGGTCCGGTCGTCACCCTTTACGAGCTGGAACCTGCGCCGGGCATCAAGTCGAGCCGGGTGATTGGTCTGGCCGATGACATCGCCCGCTCCATGAGCGCGATTTCCGCCCGTGTGGCGGTGATCCCGGGCAAGAACGCCATCGGCATCGAGCTGCCGAACCAGCGGCGCGAGACGGTGTACTTGCGCGAATTGCTGGCGGCGAGCGACTACGAGAAGTCGAAGGCCAAGCTGGCGCTGACCCTCGGCAAGACCATCGGCGGTGAGCCGGTGATCGCCGATCTGGCCCGGATGCCGCATCTGCTCGTTGCCGGCACCACCGGTTCGGGCAAGTCGGTGGCGATCAACACCATGATCATGTCGCTGCTCTACCGGCTGGAGCCGGAACAGTGCAAGCTGATCATGATCGACCCGAAGATGCTGGAACTGTCGATTTACGATGGCATTCCCCACCTGCTGACACCGGTCGTCACCGACCCGAAAAAGGCGGTGGTGGCGCTCAAATGGACCGTCCGCGAGATGGAAGAGCGCTACAAGAAGATGTCGAAGATGGGCGTTCGCAACATCGACGGCTACAACACCCGGGTCACCCAGGCGTTGGAAAAGGGCGAGGTGTTCACCCGCACGGTGCAGACCGGTTTCGACCGGGAGACCGGCGAGCCGATCTTCGAGGATGAGGAACTGCCACTGGAAAAGATGCCCTATATCGTCGTTATCGTCGACGAGATGGCCGACCTGATGATGGTCGCCGGCAAGGACATCGAAGGGGCGATCCAGCGGCTGGCGCAGATGGCCCGCGCCGCCGGCATCCACATCATCATGGCGACCCAGCGCCCGTCCGTCGATGTCATCACCGGCACGATCAAGGCGAACTTCCCGACCCGGATTTCCTTCCAGGTGACCTCGAAGATCGACAGCCGCACGATCCTCGGCGAACAGGGCGCGGAGCAGCTGCTGGGCCAGGGCGACATGCTCTATATGGCCGGCGGTGGCCGGATCCAGCGCGTGCACGGCCCGTTCGTCTCCGACGACGAGGTCGAGCAGATCGTCACCCATCTGAAGCGGCAGGGCACGCCGCAGTATCTGGAGGCGGTGACCGAGGAGGACGAGGTCTCCGACAGCCCCTATGACCAGTCCGGCGGCGGTGGCGGCGATGACGGCAACGACCTCTACGACAAGGCGGTGGCGATCGTCCTGCGCGACAAGAAGGCCTCGACCTCCTATGTCCAGCGCCGGCTGTCGATCGGCTATAACCGCGCCGCCTCGATCATCGAGCGGATGGAGCAGGAAGGGCTCGTGAGTGCGGCCAATCACGCCGGCAAGCGGGAAATCCTGGTCAAGAACGGGGTCGAGGACGACTTTTGATGTCAGCCTGGCCGCAACTTCGCCACAGGCTCTTGCTAGAGGTCCGTAGCCTGAAGCTGGTGCGGGGCATGGAGCCGCGGCCCTCCCCGCCCGCCCGCCGGATCACCGGTCAGCCGGTTCGGCACTGACAGGACGGGCTTTCGCCGCAGTCCCGTGCCATCTCTCCGCCGGTTTCCCGGATCAGGCTTGCAACTGGCGCGCCGTTTCCGAAACTGGCATTCTCATTGGGCCGCGCCCTATCGACGGAGTTTTCCGCATGACACTCGCCCGCCGTTCGTTTCTTCGCAAGGCCGCCGTTCTGGCGGCAGGTGCCGCACTCCTGGCGGTTGCTGGTCTGGCTCCGGCCATGGCCGCGTCGCTGTCGTCGGAGCAGAAGCGCTCGCTTGCCGAGGTCAACGCCTATTTCAACTCGCTGAAGACCATGCATGGCGACTTCATCCAGTTCGGCCCGAATGGCGAACGGGCGGAAGGCAAGTTCTACATGGCCCGGCCGGGGCGGATCCGCTTCTATTACAATCCGCCGTCGAAGGTGGATATCGTCGCCGATGGCAAGTCGGTGTCGGTGAAGGACCGGAAGATGGCGACCCAGGATATCTGGCCGCTGTCGGAAACCCCCTTGCGCTTCCTCCTGGCGGACAAGATCAACCTGGAGAAGGACGCGCAGGTCTCCGGCGTCTCGGTGGAACCGGATCTGGTCACCGTGGTGCTGGCCGATGACAGCACCTTCGGCTCGGGCAAGCTGACGCTGATCTTCGATGCGGAGACCATCGCCCTGAAGCAATGGACGGTGACCGACGCGCAAGGCTATGACACCTCGGTGGCGATCTACAACACCAAGGTCAACGGCCCGACCAATCCGAAGCTGTTCAAGATCGACTATAACGCCAACCTGATGCAGCGGCGCGGCAAATAACGACGCGAACGCGACAGAAATGCGTGAAATTGTCGTCGATTCCGCCGAAATTGTCAGCGACCTGACCGCGCCGGCGCCCTCCCCCCGGGGCTTGCGCCCGCCGCTTTGGGTGGCCATTCTGGAGCGGCTGTGCACGGCCCATGGCGCGGTGCTGACCGTCGAGCCGGACTATGGCTATGCCGGCTCTATCACCGGCGCCGATGGCCGGCGGCGCATGTTCAAGGGCACCAGTTTCGACATCAACGGCGCCGGCGCGGCCGCTCTTGCCAAGGACAAGGATTATGCCGCCCGCTTTCTGGCGGCGGCTGGTCTTGCCGTGCCGCGCGGGCTCTTGGTTCATGCCCCGCGCCGGGCCGCCGCGCTTCGTCTGAAGAACCCGCAGGTGGCGGCGAGGCTGGCCGGCGTGCCGCAGGCTTGCGCCTTCGCGGCGGCCAGCGGTTATCCGCTGTTCGTCAAGCCGAACGAAGGCTCGGAAGGCGACGGGGTGGTGAAGGTCGGCGAGGAGCGTGCGCTTTGTGCCGCGCTCGACGATCTCTTCCAGATCCATGACCGGGTGCTGGTGCAAAAGGCGGTGGCGGGCGAGGATTTCCGCCTTGTGGTGCTCGATGGTGAGGTTCTGGCCGCGTTCCATCGCACCCCCTTCACCGTCACAGGCGATGGCATCCGCTCGCTGCGGGCGCTGGCGGGCGCGGCGGTGACAGGCTTTGCCGAGGGCGGTCATGGGGCGCGGATTGCACCCGAGGATCCCCGGATTTCCGCCCATCTTGCAGCAAACAACCTTCAACTCGACATGGTGCCGGGCGCCGGAGAGCGGATCGCGCTTCTGCCCAATGCCAATCTGTCCACCGGCGGCGGCGCGGTGGAGGTGACGGAAGCGCTGGCGCCGGGGATTGCCGAGACGGCGGTGCGGGCAGCCGCGGCACTGGGCCTGCGCTTTGCCGGCGTCGATCTCCTGGTGGAGGGATCGTCAGCGGTGGTGCTGGAGGTGAATGCGGCGCCGGGCCTCTCCTATGCGCATCGGCTTGGCGGCGCGGCGGCGGAAACCGTGGAGCGGATCTATGCCCGGCTGCTGCAGGCGATCCTCGCCGGGTGAGCGCGACGTGAGCTCTTGGCCGAACGGCCGGGATTTTTCTCAATGATTTCAATGAAAAAGGCCGGCGGAGTGATCCGCCGGCCTTTTCCTGTTTCGATGGGCGCCGGCGGGAGGAGATCCCGCCGGGTCCGGATCAGTTGGAGACGAGGTTGCGCAGCACGTAGTGCAGGATGCCGCCGGAGCGGACGTATTCCAGCTCGTCCTCGGTGTCGATGCGGCACAGCACCTCGATCACCTTGGTGGTGCCATCGGCATAGGTCACTTCCACATCGACCATCTGGCGCGGCTTCAACTCGGTGACACCCTTGATGGTCACCTTCTCGGTGCCGGTGATGCCGTGGCTCTGCCAGCTCTCGCCGTCCTTGAAGGTGAACGGCAGAACGCCCATGCCGACCAGGTTGGAGCGGTGGATACGCTCGAAGGACTGGGCGATCACGGCGCGTACGCCGAGAAGCCGGGTGCCCTTCGCCGCCCAGTCGCGGGACGAGCCGGTGCCGTATTCCTTGCCGGCGAAGATGACGAGCGGGGTGCCGTCGGCCTTGTAGTCCATGGCCGCGTCGTAGATCCACTTCTGCTCGCCGTCCTTGAGGGTCACGCCGCCCTCGACGCCCGGAACCATCTGGTTCTTGATGCGGATGTTGGCGAAGGTGCCGCGCATCATGACTTCATGGTTGCCGCGGCGCGAACCGTAGGAGTTGAAGTCCTTCTTCGCGACCTGATGCTCCTGCAGGTAGGTGCCTGCCGGGGCGTCGGCCTTGATCGAGCCGGCGGGCGAGATGTGGTCGGTGGTGATGCTGTCGAGGAACAGCCCCAGCACCGCCGCGCTCTCGATATCCTCGAGCGGCTTCGGCTCCATGGTCATGCCCTCGAAGTAGGGCGGGTTCTGGACGTAGGTCGAGCCGGCCGGCCAGCCGTAGGTCATGCCGCCTTCGACCTTGATCGCCTGCCAGTGCTTGTCGCCCTTGAAGACGTCGGAATAGCGCTCGCGGAACATTTCCTCGGTGATCGACGAACGGATGAGATCGGTGATCTCCTCGTTGGTCGGCCAGATGTCCTTGAGATAGACCGGGTTGCCGTCCTGGTCCTCACCGAGCGGGTCGGTGGCGACGTTGACGTGCATGGAGCCGGCGATGGCGTAGGCGACGACCAGCGGCGGCGAGGCGAGGTAGTTCGCCCGCACGTCCGGATTGACGCGGCCTTCGAAGTTGCGGTTGCCCGAAAGCACCGAACAGGCGACCAGATCGTTGTCGTTGATCGTCTTGGAAATCTCCGGATCGAGCGGACCGGAGTTGCCGATACAGGTGGTGCAGCCATAGCCGGTCAGGTTGAAGCCGAGCGCGTCGAGATCGGCCTGAACGCCAGCCTTTTCCAGATAGTCGGTGACCACCTGCGAGCCCGGCGCGAGCGAGGTCTTCACCCACGGCTTGACCTTGAGGCCCTTCTTCAGTGCGTTGCGGGCGACGAGGCCGGCGCCGATCAGCACGCTCGGGTTCGAGGTGTTGGTGCAGGAGGTGATGGCCGCGATCACCACGTCGCCATCGGCCAGACCATGCTCCTTGCCATTGACGTCATAGCGCTGATGCGGTGCGTCGAGGACGCCGGTCGCGCCTTCGTTGATGTAGCGGGATTCGCCATTGGAGGTGGGAAGTGCGGAGGTGTCCTTGGCGCCGCCCTTGATCTCGGTCAGGGCGTCGGCGAATTTCGCCGCTGCTTCGGTCAGGGCAACGCGGTCCTGCGGGCGCTTCGGGCCGGCGATCGAGGGAACGACGGTGGAGATGTCGAGTTCCAGCGTGTCGGTGAAGACCGGCTCTTCGGTCCCTTCGCGGTACATGCCCTGTGCCTTGGCATAGGCTTCGACCAGCGCGATGCGGTCGCTGTCGCGGCCGGTGGAGCGCAGGTACTGCATGGTGTCGCCATCGACCGGGAAGAAGCCGCAGGTCGCGCCGTATTCCGGTGCCATGTTGGCGATCGTCGCGGCGTCTTCGAGCGACAGGTTGTCGAGGCCCGGGCCGTAGAATTCGACGAACTTGCCGACCACGCCCTTCTGGCGCAGCATCTCGACGACGCGCAGCACCAGGTCGGTGGCGGTGATACCCTCGTTGAGCTTGCCGGTCAGCTTGAAGCCGACGACCTCGGGGATCAGCATGGAGATCGGCTGGCCGAGCATGGCCGCTTCCGCCTCGATGCCGCCGACGCCCCAGCCGAGAACGGCCATGCCGTTGACCATGGTGGTGTGGCTGTCCGTGCCGACCAGCGTGTCCGGATAGGCCACCGTCTCGCCGTCCTCGTCCTTGGTCCAGACGGTCTGGGCGAGATACTCCAGGTTGACCTGGTGACAGATGCCGGTGCCCGGGGGAACCGCGCGGAAGTTGTCAAAGGCGGACTGGCCCCAGCGCAGGAACTCGTAACGCTCGCCGTTGCGCTCGTATTCCAGCTCCACGTTCTGCTTGAAGGCATCGCCGGTGCCGAAATAGTCGACCATCACCGAGTGGTCGATCACCAGATCGACGGGCACCTGCGGGTTCACCTTCTTCGGGTCGCCGCCAAGCTTGACCGCGGCATCGCGCATGGCCGCAAGATCGACCACGGCCGGAACGCCGGTGAAGTCCTGCATCAGCACGCGGGCCGGACGGTAGGAAATCTCGTGGCTGGACTTGCGCGTCTTCAGCCATTCGGCGCAGGCGAGGATGTCCTGCTTGGTGACCGTGCGTCCGTCCTCGAACCGCAGCAGGTTCTCCAGAACCACCTTCAGCGAGAACGGCAACTTGGAAACACCTTCAAGTCCGTTCTTCTCCGCCTCGGGAATGGAGAAGTAGGTGTAGGTCTTGTCGCCGACCTTGAGGGTCTGCTTGGCGTTGAAACTGTCGAGAGATTTGGTCACGACTGGCGATCCCCTTCCTGAACTCGGTGCGGCCCGGCCGGCGGCCGGGCGTACCCTCGATGCGCGATCCGGTCACCGCCCCTGTCGACTTCTGGCGAAGTCCGGCGGCGTGCCGGCGGCGTGCGATTATGCCGCGCTGCCGCACCGGAGTGCGATCAGCACGCGAGTTGGCGCCCGTATAGCGAATTTTGTCGCGCGGTGCCAGCGGATACGCGCCTGTGTGGTGTCGGCAAATAGGATAGGCCGCCCCGCTGGCGGGCGCCCCTGCGGCAGCCCGGCGGAGGACGGGTGCGATGGATTGCCTCTTGATCGAAGTCCGCCGGGCATGCGATGCGGAGAAGGCCCGCGTTGCGGGTCGCCTTGTTCGTTTCCCGAAACCGTTCCGGATCGCCATGCGCCTCGTTGCCGACACCCTAGCCTGCGATCGTGGCGGCCGCCGCGTGTTCTCCGATCTGTCGCTAAGCCTCGCTTCCGGCCGTGCCCTGGTGGTGCGTGGGCCGAACGGGGTCGGCAAGTCCAGCCTGTTGCGGGTGATTGCCGGGTTGGTGCAGCCCGCGGCCGGCCAGCTTGCGGTCGAGGACGGGTTGCCGGAGCACAGTGTCGGGGAACACTGCCACTATTTCGGCCATCAGGATGCGTTGAAGCCGGCCATGTCGGTGTTGGAAAATCTCACCTTCTGGACCCGCTTCGTGCAGCCGGCGCCGCTGCCGGGGGATCGGGGTCCGGTCGCGCCGGAGGCGGCGCTGGAGCATCTGGGCATCCTGCATACCGCTCACCTTCCTGCCGCCTATCTGTCCGCCGGCCAGCGCCGCCGCTTGTCGCTGGCGCGGTTGATGGTGACCTTGCGGCCGATCTGGCTGCTGGACGAGCCGACCTCGGCGCTCGACAGCGCTTCGGAGGAAACCTTGACCGGCTTGATGCGCGACCATCTTGCCGCCGGCGGCATGATCCTTGCCGCGACCCACCAGGATCTGGACCTGCCGGATGTGGCGAGCCTGCGGCTGGAGCGGGCGGCATGAGCGGCTGGGTCTGGGCTCTTTTCCTGCGAGAGTTGCGCTTGTCGGTCAGGGTCGGCGGCGGTGCGCTGATCGGCGTTCTGTTCTTCCTGGCCGTGATCACCGTCATTCCCTTCGGCGTTGGCCCGGATCTCAATCTTCTGGCGCTGATCGGCCCGGCGGTCCTGTGGATCGGCGCGCTGCTGGCCACCCTGCTCGGGCTCGACCGCCTGTTCCAGGCCGACCGCGACGACGGGTCGCTCGATCTGATGCTGATGGCCGGCCGGCCGCTGGAGCTGCTGGTGCTGGTCAAATGCGCCGCCCATTGGCTCGGCACCGGCCTGCCGCTGGTGATTGCCGCGCCGGTGCTGTCGATCTTCCTCAATCTTGAGCCGCTGGCGGTGGGTGCGGTGACGCTGACCCTTCTGGCCGGCACGCCGGCGCTGACGCTGATCGGGGCGATCGGCGCGGCGTTGACCGTGTCGCTGCGGCGCGGCGGGCTGCTGCTGGCCGTGCTGGTCATTCCGTTCAGCATTCCGGTGCTGATCTTCGGCGTCAGTGCCGCCGGGGCGGTGACGCGGGAGCCGGCGCCGTTCCTGACCCCCTTCCTGTTTCTGTGCGCGCTCAGCCTGATCGCATTGGTGGTCGGGCCGGTCGCCTCGGCGCTGGCGCTGCGGTTTTCCAGCGATTGACGCTCGTCAAGGCATTATGCCGCCCATCGGTGCATTGAAAGCGCGGGCATCCAACACTAGAACGGTGACATGGCTATCCTTGACCTCGCCAACCCGACCCGGTTCCTGAGCCTGGCGCAGCGACTGCTGCCCTGGGTTTCGGTCGCTTGCGTGGCCGCCTTCGTGGCGGGGCTCTATCTCACCTTCTTCGTCGCGCCGGACGACTACCAGCAGGGCGCGACGGTGAAGATCATGTATCTGCATGTGCCGGCGGCCTGGCTGTCGATGCTGTGCTATTCGACCATGGCGCTGTCGGCGCTGGGCACCTTGATCTGGAAGCACCCGCTGGCCGATGTCTCGGCCAAGGCGGCGGCGCCGATCGGGGCGGCCTTCACCTTCGTCTCGCTGATCACCGGATCGCTCTGGGGCAAGCCGATGTGGGGCACCTACTGGGTGTGGGACGCGCGGCTGACCTCGGTGCTGGTGCTGTTCATCATGTATCTGGGGCTGATCGCCCTGTGGCGGACGATCGAGGATCCGATCCGCGCCGGCAAGGCCGCCGCCGTGCTCACCCTGGTCGGCGCGATCAACCTGCCGATCATCAAGTTTTCCGTCGACTGGTGGAACACGCTGCATCAGCCGGCCAGCGTGATCCGCATGGACGGTCCGACCATCCATGCCTCGATCCTGTGGCCGCTGTCGGTGATGGCCTTGGCCTTCACCCTCCTGTTCCTCGTCATGCACCTGATGGCGATGCGCAACGAGATCCTGCGCCGCCGGGTGCGAACCCTGCAACTGCACGCCGCCAGTGCCCGGCACGGCGTCGCCACACCACAGGCCGCGGAATGACCCAGTTGCTCGATCTCGGCCCGCATGCGGGGTTCATCCTCGCCAGCTTCGGCATCACCACCGTCGTCATCGCCGCGCTGTTCGGCTGGATCCTGGCCGATCATGCGGCGCTGAAGGGCAAGCTGGCGGAGCTGGAACGGCAAGGGGTGCGCCGCCGCTCCGGCGCCCGGCCTTCGGGAACGCCGTCATGAGCGCGGGCATGGACGGGGCGAGCGGCGGCCCGGCCCCGAAGCGGCGCCGGATCCCGCTGGTGGCGCTGTTGCCGCTGATCGTCTTCGGACTGCTGGCGGTGCTGTTCCTGATGCAGATCCTCAGCGGGCGCGATACCTCGCAGGTGCCATCGGCGTTGATCAACAAGCCGGCACCGGAGTTTTCCCTGCCGCCGGTGGAAGGACTGGTCGATGACGGCGTACCGCTGCCCGGTGTGTCCCGCGCCGATCTTCTGGGCAAGGTGAGTGTCGTCAACGTCTTCGCCTCCTGGTGCGTGCCCTGCCGGCAGGAGCATCCGCTGCTGGAGAAGCTCGCCCGGGACGGGCGGGCGCAGATGATCGGCCTCAACTACAAGGACAAGCCGGAGAACGCCCGGCGGTTCCTCGGCACGCTCGGCAACCCCTATGACCGGGTCGGCGCCGACGACAACGGCCGTGCCGGCATCCTCTGGGGGGTGTATGGCGTGCCGGAGACCTTCATCGTCGATGCGAGCGGGACGATCCGCTACAAGTTCATCGGCCCGCTCTCGGAAGAAAGCTACAGCGCCGTGTTCCTGCCGGAGTTGGAAAAGGTGCTGGCCGACCCGCGCCCCTGATCTCTGACTGGGATCTGGGCCCCTGATCCCGGGGCGGCCTCAAGCGCTCGTGACTCGCCATTGAACGGTGGGCTGCGTATGGTCGGGGCGAAGAAAGCCGGACCGGATCCGGCCTTCCCGCCCGCGAACCGATGATCCGTCTCATGCGACAGGCTCTTGTCTTCACCCTTTGCGCTGCGCTTGCCGCGTTTGCCGCCACAGTGCCGGCGGCGGCTACCGAGCGGCCGCGGGCGGTGGTGGAGTTGTTCACCAGCCAGGGGTGCTCCTCCTGCCCGCCGGCGGATCGGCTGTTCTCCGAACTTGTCGGCCGCACGGATCTGGTGGCGCTGTCCTATTCGGTCGACTACTGGGACTATCTCGGCTGGAAGGATACGCTCGCCACGCCGGCCAACAGCGCCCGCCAGCGGGGCTATGCGGAGGCGCGCGGCGACCGGGCGGTCTATACGCCGCAAATGGTGGTCAACGGTGCCCGGCATCTGGTCGGCAGTGACCGGCGGGCGCTGACGCGCGGGCTGGCCGAGGCAGATGCGCTGCCGGCGCGAGTGGAGCTGAAGCGCCAGGGCGATCTGATCGAGATCCATGTGACCGGCGAGTTGCCTCCGGCGGTGCGGATGGCGACGGTGTATTTTCTCGGTATCGGCAGGCGGGTCGAGGTGGCAATCGGCCGGGGCGAAAATACCGGGCGCAGGATCGCCTATTCCAATGTGGTGCGCGATATCCGCGCGGTCGGCATGTGGGAGGGCGGCCGCGCGGTCTTTCGCCTGCCGGTGAGCGAGGTGCGCAAGAGCGGCGCGTCCAACTGCGCGGCGCTGGTACAGGTGGAGATCCGGGGGCGGCCGGGTCCGATCCTCGGCGCCGGGTTCCTCTGAGACGGGCGGTTGTGCCCGTTTTCCCCCGTCGCTTTCGTTTTTTCCGCCGGCGGCTTTGTGTTCGCCGGTGAAGATGCTAGGCCTTTGCCGCTGGCGGAACACCGGACGCGGGATGTGCGGTTCGAACGTTCCGGTCCCGGGCATCCGTGGCGAACGAGGGCCGCTTTCCATGACTTTCAGACTGCGCATCGCCCTTGGGAGCATCGCCATCGGGCTCCTTGTGCTCGGCTTGAAATTCGTCGCCTACTGGTGGACCGGATCGGTGGCGCTTTATTCCGATGCGCTGGAGTCGGTCGTCAACGTGGCTTCGGCGGTGGCGGCCTTCGTCGCTGTCTGGTTTGCCTCCAAGCCGGCGGACAGCAATCACCCTTACGGGCATGACAAGGCGGAGTATTTCGCCGCCGTTCTGGTCGGCGTGATGATCGTGCTCGCTGCCCTGTCGATCGTGCGCGAGGCCTGGCTTGCCTATGTGGCGCCGCAGCCGGTGATCTTCTCCGCCGAGGGCTTGCTGATCAACGGTGCGGCAAGCCTGATCAACGGCGCCTGGGCCTTCGTGCTGATCCGGGTCGGCCGGGCGCATCGCTCGCTGGCGCTGGTGGCCGATGGCAAGCATCTGGTCACCGATGTGGTGTCCTCGGTCGGGGTGCTGTTCGGTGTGGTGCTGGTACTCCTGACCGGCATTCAGGCGCTGGATTCCCTGCTGGCGGGCATCGTCGCCCTCAACATTCTCTGGTCCGGCTGGGGTTTGATGAAGGAATCCGTCGGCGGGCTGATGGATGAGGCGGTGGCGCCGGCGCTGCAGGAGCGGATCCGCGAGATGATCTCCACGGCGGGCGAAGGCGCGCTGGAAGCCCATGACCTCAGGACCCGCTCGGCTGGCCACGTGGTGTTCGTCGACTTCCATCTGGTGGTGCCGGGCACCATGACCGTGGAAACCGCCCATGACATCTGCGACCGGATCGAGGAGGCGATCTCGCGGGATGTGCCCGGAGCGCGGACGACGATCCATGTGGAGCCGGAACACAAGGCCAAGCACGCGGGCATCGTCGTCGTCTGAGCCCACGCGCCGCGCATGGCCGCGCCGCGGTCAGCCGGCCAGCGCCTCCGCCGGCCTGGCCGGGGAAAAGCGGCGCAGCAGCTCCAGCACCTGGCGGGGGGCGACCGGCTTGGCAAGCACCGCGTCGAATCCGGCCGCTTCCAGTTCCTCGCAGGCAGGATCGGCGGTGACGGCGACCACCGGCAGGTTCGGCTGTGCCGAGCGGCTGCGGATCCGGGACAGGGTGGCGTAGCCGTCCATCTCCGGCATGTGAATATCCATCAGGACGAGATCGAAGGTGCCGGCGGCGAGCCGGTCCAATGCCTCACGGCCGCTTGCCGCCAGCATCGCGTCGCCGCCAAAGGACCGCAGCACGGTGGCGATCACCTCGCGACCGGCGGAATTGTCATCCACCACCAGATAGCGCCGTCCGGTCAGCGGGGCCGCGTCGGTTTCCATCCTGGCCTGAGGTTCAGCAATGTCTCCGGTGTTCTCCTCCGGCGGCGCCTTGGTGACGCTGGCCAGCGGCAGGGTCAGGCGAAAGCGGCTACCGGCGGCGGTGCTTTCCACCAGATCGAGCCGTCCGCCGGCCAGCGCCGCGGCCCGGGCCGCGCTCCACAGGCCCAGACCGGTCCCGGGCGCGGTGCCGTCGGCATTGCCCGCGCGGGCGCGCGGTTCGAAGATCCAGGCGGTTTCCTGAGGCGGAATACCGATGCCGGTATCGGCGATCTCCACGATCAACCGGTCGTCCTGCCGCCGGGCGTCGAGCCTGAGCCCGCCTTCGGGGGTGTATTTCACCGCATTGTCGATGAGGGCGGAGAGGATTTGCCGCAGAGCCAGCGGCTCCGGGATCCGATCCGCCTGAAGGGCCGGGGCGATGTCCACGCCCAGGGTGAGCCCCCGGGCGCGGGCATGGCCGGCGAAAAGCTCCGCCACGCCGGCGATCAGCGGGCCGGCGGCCTGCGGTCCGGGCGGCGGCGCGCCGATCAGATCGCCGGTCATCTGCAGCATGGCGTCGATGGCGGCAATCAGGGTTTCCAGTGCGGCGGATTGGCGGCGGGTGGTCGGTTCGCAGCCGATCATCTCGGCCGCCGTGCGCATGGCGGCAAGCGGGGTGCGCAGGTCATGAACCAGCGCCGCCTCGCGCTCGGTGACGCTGCCCGGGCCGCTACCCGCCGACATCGGGCCTTTGTCCTGCTTGTTCATTCCGCTTTCATCCGGTCTCTGGCCCCTTGCAACGGGGCATCCGCACAGGGCTGTGCCCCAGGGGGACTTTTGCCGCTGCGGGCAGCGGAATCAAGACATTCCATCGCTCATCCGGCCCTCAGTGGTTCGGCCCTTGCGTCCTGCGCGGCCAGGTTTGAAGGCGCCGGCACCGGAGGGCGCGCTCGGCGCGCGGCTGCTTGCCGTCCGCCCCGCCCCATGCGAAAGAGCGGGGATGGTTCAGCAAATCCTTGCCATCGTGCTGCCGGTCTTCGCCCTGATCGGCCTTGGTTATCTTGCCGCCCGCAGTCGGCTGCTCGATCCGTCGATTGGCGACGCGCTCGGTCAGTTCGTGTTCGTCATCGCCATTCCGGTGCTGATCTTCCGCACGCTGGCCACCAGCTCGCTCGATGGGGCGTCGCCCTGGGGGCTGTGGATCTCCTATTTCACCGGTGTCGCGGTGATCTGGACGGCGGGCACGCTGCTCGTCCGGCTGGCGTTCGGCCGCGACGCCCGCGCCGGGGTGATTGCCGGCATCTCCGCCGGCTTCGCCAACACGGTTCTGGTGGGCATTCCGCTGATCACCGCCATTCACGGCGAAGAGGGGCTGGTGCCGCTGTTTCTCCTGATCTCGGTGCATCTGCCGGTGATGACCATTGCCTGTGCGGTGCTGATGGAGCGGGCGGCGGTGCTCGATGGCACCCAGGCGCCGAAGCCGCTGGGCGGCGTGCTGCGCGAGATCGGCGCCAGCCTGGCGACCAACCCGATCGTGATCGGCATCCTCGCCGGCGGCGCCTGGCGGATCCTCGGCTGGCCGGTCGAGGGCATTCTTGCCGATGTGCTTGGCCGCATCGCCGGGGCGGCGGTGCCGGTGGCGCTGTTCTCACTGGGCATGAGCATGGTGGCCTATGGGGTGCGCGGCAACATCGGGCCGGCGGTGCTGCTGAGCGCCCTGAAGCTGGTGGCGATGCCGGCGGTGGTTTACGTGATGGCCGCCCATGTGGTCGGCATGTCGCCGCTCTGGGTGTCGGTGGCAACCCTGATTGCCGCCTGCCCGACCGGGGTCAACGCCTTCCTGTTCGCCGCCCGCTACGGCACCGGCCATGCCATGTCGGCCAATTCGATCACCTTCACCACCGCTGCCGCCGTGGTGGTCACCGGCGGCTGGATGGCCTTCCTCGGCCTATAGGCCGACCCTCCGGCGAATGTCATCGGGGCTGGCCCCGCTTTCGCGCAAGGCGCCGAGGGCGGTGTCGCCGCGCGATTTCGACAGTTTCCGTCCCGTCTCGTCCAGCACCAGACGGTGGTGATGATAGACCGGCTGCGGCAGGTCCAGAAGCTGTTGCAACAGCCGGTGGACGGCGGTGGCCTGGAAGAGGTCCTGGCCGCGCATCACATGGGTCACCCCTTGCGCGGCATCGTCGATCACCACGGAAAGGTGATAGCTGGTGGGCGTATCCTTGCGCGCCAGCACCACATCGCCCCAGCGGGCCGGATCGGCGGCAATGCGCCCGCGCTCCCCGTCCGGACCGGCGCCGGTCTCCTCCCAGAAGAGCGGCCCGCCCGCCAGCCGCAGCGCTTTTTTCATGTCGAGCCGAAGGGCGTGACCGGTGCCGGCCGCGATCCGCTGGTGCAGCGCCTCGGGGCCAAGCACGGCGGCATCGCCGGGATAAAGCGGCGCGCCATCGGGATCGCGCGGCCAGAGCCTGCCCGCTGCCTCTGCCTGGGCAACCGCACCGGCGATTTCCGCCCGGGTGAGATAGGCCGGGTAGACCAGCCCAAGGGTGGTCAGCCTGTCGAGCGCGGTGCGATAGTCGGAGAAATGGTCGCTCTGGCGGCGGACGGGGGTTTCCCAGTGAAGGCCAAGCCAGGCAAGGTCGGTGAAGATGCCCGCTTCCAGCTCCGGCGTGCAGCGGGTCCGGTCGATATCCTCGATGCGCAAGAGGAAGCGGCCGCCAGTTGCCCGCGCCGCCTCGAAATTGAGGATCGCCGACAGGGCATGGCCGAGATGCAACTGGCCGTTGGGGGAGGGGGCGAAGCGAAAGACGGGCGTGGTCATGGTCATGGTCTTTCCGGTAAAACGATGAGCGGGTCAATGGCCGCGACGCCTTGCGGTGGGCGGCACGGCTTGGCGGGGACATGGGAAAGGATCGGCGATGCAGGTGATCGCCACGCAAGCGGATCTGGTGGAGGGGCTTGAGCGGCTGCTGGCGCTCGATCCGCGCCTTCACCCGGTCGCGCGGGTTGCCGGTCCGCTGCCCTTGCGCCGGCAACCCGCGGATCTTGCCGGGCTGGTGCAGATCGTCACCGCGCAGCAGGTCTCAGTCGCAAGTGCGGCGGCGATCTTTCAGCGTCTGACGCTGCTGATCGATCCGTTCGAGCGGGACACGCTGGCGCGCCTTGAGGATGCGGAGCTGGGCGCCGCCGGCCTGTCGCGGCCAAAGATCCGGACCTTGCGCGCGGTGGTCGCGGCACTGGACGAAGGGCTCGATCTTGCCGGGCTCGCCGGCTGTCCGGCGCAAGACGCGCATCGCCGGCTATGCGAGATCCGGGGCATCGGCCCCTGGACGGCGGATATCTTCCTGTTGTTCTGCGCCGGGCATCCGGACATCTTTCCCTCCGGCGATCTGGCCTTGCGCGAGGCGGTGCGGCAGGCCTTCGAGATGCCCGAACGCCCGGTGCCAAAGGTGGTCGACGGGCTGGCGGAGCGCTGGGCGCCGGTGCGCGGCATCGCCGCCCGGCTGTTCTGGTCCTACTATCGGGCGGTCTCCGGACGGTCCGGGTTGCCGGTTGCGGCGGCGGGGGCGGAATGAGCGGGGGCGGCCCGGTGCGCGGCGTGGCCGGCTCTGGTGTGGGGCAGCGCCTGTTCGCCGACTGGGCCGGGCAGGTCCACGTGGTCGAGGATCGCGGCTTCCGACTGGCCGAGCCGCTCTTTGCGGAGGAGGAGGCGGCGATCGTGCGGGCGGTTCCGCTGCGCCGGCGCGAGTTCATCGCCGGCCGAACGGCGGCGCGCCGGGCGCTGGCCGGGCTCGACATTGCCCCCTGTCCGATCCCGGTGGCCGCCGACCGGGCCCCCTGCTGGCCGGGGGGCGTGGTGGGCAGCATTTCGCACAGTCCGGCGCTGGTGCTGGCCGCCGTGGCGCGGGAGCGGGAGATTTCGGCGCTCGGGGTCGATGCGGAGGTGGTGGCCCGGCTGGAGCCGGAGATCATCGCCGCCGTGTGCACCGAGGAGGACCGCCGCTTCCTCGCTGGCGGAAGAGGCCGGCTGGCCGGGATCGGGCCGCTTCTGGTGTTCTCCGCCAAGGAGGCGTTCTACAAGGCGTTCTATCCGCTCCATCGCCGGTTTCTCGACCATGATGCGGTGGCGATCCGCTTCTTTGCCGCGCCCGGAGGCGAGACGGGCAGCTTCCGGGTGATCGCGCGGGAGCCGGGTTTGCGGGCGAGCGGCTTTGCCGACAGGGTTGCCGGGCGCTGGGCGCTTGCCGGCGATCACGTCTATGCGGCGGCGGTGGTGCCGGGTCCCGGGTAGGAGCTTGAGTTTCATCAGGAAAATGACGCAGGAACGCGAGCGTGGTCTGGCATCCTCTTGCGCTTGATCTTTTATTTATCGTTTGATAAATAAAGGCGAAACTTGGGAGGATGCGATGAAGCTCGACGGGACCTATGAAGTAGATGCGCCGGCCGCGGTTGTCTGGGAGGCGCTGACGCGTGCGGACAGCCTGTCGCGGATCCTGCCGGGCTGCGATCATCTGGAAGAGACCGGCGAGAACCGGTTCGCCGCCGTGGTTTCGGTCAAGGTTGGGCCGATCCGCGCCCGGTTCCGGGGCAAGGTGGCGCTGACCGATCTGGTCCAGCCTGTGTCCTTCCAGTTGGCGGGCGAGGGCGATGGCGGCGCCTCCGGCCATGCCAAGGGCACGGCGCGGATCGTCCTGCATCCGCTCGATGACGGGGCGCGCACCCGCATCGCCTATGAGGCCGAAACCAATATCGGCGGCAAGCTCGCCGCGCTTGGTGGGCGCCTGGTGGAAGCGGTTTCGGCGCGCAATATCGAGCTGATGATGCAGGGGCTGGCCCGGGAAGTCGCCACCGCCTGCGACGGCGCGTCGGAGGCTCCCGGCGCGGCTCCGGCGGTCTCTCGTGCCATCACTGCCCGTGCGCCTGTCTCAGCGGCAAGCGAACCCATGCTGGCGGCGCTGCTGCGCCAGGGGCGTCTCCAGACCGGATTGCTGGCGCTGATCGCCGCGCTGCTGCTGGGGCCGGCGCTCGGTCTCTGGTCGTCGGGGTTCTGAGCCCGAACCGATACGGTTGATCCATCCGAATGGACGTCGATGCCCCGCGCCTCGGCGCCATCCTGGCCCCCGAGCCGGGATCGGCGAGCCGAAAGATGCAGGTTTTTAAGGGATTGGAGCCGATACGCCGTGCCTCTCCGGTCCCGGATCTCCGCTGGCGCTGCGTCCGGGAGGACGCGGCGCGTGAGGCGATGTCATCGCATTCAGGCGGGGGGGCGCACGGGGCTCGCGCGGTTCAGTCGAGCCGGTCGGCGAGGATCGCTGACAGCGCCGCCGGTGCGCCCTCCAGGAAGGCGGTCACGGCGGTCTCGACGATGGTGTCGCTGTCCTCCATCACCGGGATGCCATAGACCCACTTGCGGATGCCGCGATAGATGAAGGTGCCGTGGAAGGACCAGACCAGGTCGCGCTCCGCCTCGTCGAGGGGCAAGGTGTCGGGATCGGGCAGGCCGGCCTCGAAGCGCATTTCCCGGCACAGCGGTTCGATGATCTTCTCGCGGACCTGGTCGAGGTAGCGGCGGTTGAGGCTTTCTCCCTTCATGCCGGCGAGGATCAGGATGCGCACCCATTCCCGGTTGTCGATCACCTCGGCATATTCGCCGTAAAGGCGCAGCAGCCGCTGCCGGATCGGCTGCGACCGGTCGGTGATCAGGCTTTGCCAGTTTTCCTTCCAGCGGCCGACGAACACATCCTGATAGACCCGCTCGATCAGCGCTTCCTTGCTGGAGAAATAGCGATAAAGCAGCGGCTGGGTGATCCCCAGCCGTTTCGCAAGCTCGCGGGTCTGGCCGCCGAAACCCTGTTCGGCGAAAAACCGAATGGCCTCGTCGACGATCTGCCGTTCCCGCTCCTGCGGGGACAGCCGCTTCTTTTCGCTCATCGCCTGATCACGTCCCATCTGCGTCTTCCCCGTTCCTATCGGCTGGCCTTCCCGGCAGCAAGCGCGGCGAAAAACCGGATTGACATTCCGTCGCGGCGGTGATGGTATTTATCAAACGATAAACAAATAAACCGCGGGGAGGAAGCGATGAAGGCTGCGCCATTCGATTATGTGCGCGTCTCCAGCCTCGATGAACTGGGCGAGCTTGCCGCTGCCTATGGCGACGACGCCCAGGTGATCGCCGGCGGGCAGAGCCTCGTTCCGGCGATGGCCATGCGCATGGCGCGTCCGAAACTGCTTCTCGACCTGTGCGATCTGCCCGGCCTCGCCGATATCCGCCTGACCCCGGACGGCCTCGAAATCGGAGCGATGGTTCGCTATTTCGAACTGGCCGGCTCGCCGCTGGTGGCTACCCACGCGCCGCTCGTCAGCACCGCCGTGCCGCTGATCGCCCATGAGGCAATCCGCTCGCGCGGCACCCTTGGCGGCAATCTCGCCCATGCGGATCCGGCCTCGGAAATGCCGGCGGTGATGCTGGCGCTTGGCGCGGTGATCACCGTCGCCGGCAGTACTGGCGCGCGGCGGATCCCGGCGGCGGAGTTCTTCATCGGCACCTATGAGACCGCCTTGCGGGCGGGCGAGATCATCACCGCCATCACCCTGCCGGTCGCGCTCGCCGGCCGCCGGGTCGCCATCGACGAGGTGGTGCGCCGTTCCGGCGACTACGCCGCCGTCGGCGCGGCCTTTGCCATCGATCTGGAGGGGGAGACGGTCACGGGCGCCCGGTTGGCGTTCTTTGCCGTTTGCGACCGGGCGGTGCTGGCGCACAAGGCCGCCGCCGCCCTGTGCGGCCAGCGGCTCGGGGAAATCGATCCGGCGCCGGTGCTGGCGGCGCTGGCGCAGGAGATTGCCCCGGTCGCCGATCTGCACAACCGGGCCGAGACCAAGCGCCACCTGATGAAGGTGCTGGCCGGCCGCCTTTTGCAGCGCCTGCTGAGCGGGGAGAAAAGCACGCATGGATAGTCTGTTTCCGGTCACGCTGACCCTGAACGGCGTCATCGCGACCCATGAGGTTTCCCAGCGCACCACGCTGGCCGATTTCCTGCGCCAGACGGTCGGGCTGACCGCCACCCATGTCGGCTGTGAACACGGGGTGTGCGGCGCCTGCACCGTGTTCGTCGACGGGCGGATCGCCCGGGCCTGCCTGATGTTCGCCATCCAGGCGGAGGGGAGGGACATTCGCACGCTGGAAGGCTTTGCCGGCGACCGGCGGATGGAGGTGCTGCAACGGCATTTCCACGAGCGCAACGCGCTGCAATGCGGCTTCTGCACCAGCGGCATGCTGGCCACCGCCCATCAGCTTCTGGAGGGCTCGCCCGATCCCAGCCGCGAGGAGGTGCGCGAGAGCCTTTCGGGCAATTTCTGCCGCTGCACCGGCTATCACGCGATTGTCGATGCGACCCTCGATGCGGCGGCGGAGCTGAACGCCGCCACTGTGGCACCGGAGGCCGAGCCCGCATGCTGAAGCCCGATCCTGCCAAGCAGCGCGATGGTGCCTATGTCGGCCAGCCGGTGCCGCGCGAGAACGCCCGCCGCCTGTCGCAAGGGCGGGGCCGCTATGTCGATGACATCGCCTTTCGCAATCTCGCCCATGTCGCCTTTGTCCGCAGCCCCCATGCCCATGCGCGGATCCTGTCGATCGATACCTCGGCGGCGCAGGCGCTGCCGGGCGTGGTCGATGTGGTCACGGGAGAGGAGATGAAGGGACTCTGCACCCCCTGGGTCGGGGTGCTGGCGCATTTTCCGGGGCTGAAATCGGCCGAGCAATATCCGCTCGCCGTCGATGTGGCCCGCTGGCATGGTGAGCCGGTGGTGGCGGTCGTCGGCGAAAGTCGGGCGCTGGCCGAGGATGGCGCCGATCTCATCGAGGTGGAGTGGGAAGAGCTGCCGGCGGTGGTCGACGCCGAGGCCGCGCTTGCCGGCGACGTGCCGGCGATCCATCCGGAGCTGGGCGACAACCGGGCGTTCCGGCTGGAGGTCGGGCAGGGCGATACCGCCAGCGCCTTCGCCGAGGCGGCGGTAATCGCCGAGGAGGAATTCCGCTTCGGCCGGCACACCGGCCTGACGCTGGAGCCCCGGTCCATCGTTGCCGATTTCGATCCCTCGCTGCGCCAGATGACGGTGCATCACTCGACCCAGACGCCGTTCCAGATGCAGGATGTGCTGGCCCGGCATTTCGGCCTTGAGGAGGGCAATGTGCGGGTGATCGCCCCGGATGTCGGCGGTTCCTTCGGGCTGAAGCTGCATGTCTATGGCGAGGAAATGGCGGCCTGCGCCCTGTCGATCCGCCTCGGCCGTCCGGTGAAGTTCATCGCCGATCGGCTGGAGGCGTTCCAGACCGACATTCATGCTCGCGACCACCTTGTGAAGGCGCGCATGGCGCTGTCGCGGGACGGCGAGATTCTGGCCATGGAGGTCGATGACCTGACCGGGATCGGCCCCTATTCGGTCTATCCGCGCACCAGCGCGGTGGAGGGCAACCAGGCCATTCGCCTGATGGGCGGCCCCTACCGGATGCCGAACTATCGCGGCGAGCTGAACATCGTCTTCCAGAACAAGACGCCGATGTGCCAGTACCGGGCGGTCGGGCATCCGATTGCCTGCGCGGTGACCGAGGGGCTTCTGGACAAGGGCGCGCGGGCGTTGAAGCTCGACCCGCTGGCGGTGCGCCAGCGCAATGTGGTCACCGCCGACATGTATCCGCACACCTCGCCCACGGGCTATGTGTTCGAGCGCTTGTCCCACGAGGAATGCATTGCCAGTCTCGCCAGCCTGATGGACTACGAGCGGCTGCGGCGGGAGCAGGCCGAGGCGCGGCAGCGCGGTGTCTATCGCGGCATCGGCCTTGCCACCTTCATCGAGATCACCAACCCCGGCCCGGCGTTCTACGGCGTCGGCGGGGCGCGGATTTCCGCGCAGGATGGCTGCGTGATGAAGATGGAGCCCTCCGGCGACATCCGGGTGATGGTCAGCGTCACCGAGCAGGGGCAGGGCACCGAAACGATCATGGCGCAGGTCGCGGCCACCCATCTCGGCGTGCCGCTGGAGCGGGTGTCGGTCTATACCGGCGATACCCAGACCTCCCCCTATGGCGGGGCCACCTGGGCCTCGCGCGGCGCCGGCATCGGCGGTCCGGCGGTGATGAAGACGGCGCTGGCGCTGAAGGCCAATCTCCTGGAAACGGCGGCGGTGATCCTGCAGGCGGAGGCCGGCGATCTCGACATTCGCGGCGGTGCGGTGGTCAATCGCAAGGATGGCACCCAGCGGATGGAGCTCGCCGAACTGGGGCGGATCGCCTATTTCCGGCCGGACACGTTGCCCGCCGATTTCCATCCCGAGATGACCGCCGCGCGCCACTACGTGCCGCAGGGCTATCCCTTCGCCTTCACCAACGGCATCCAGGCCTCGCATCTGGAAGTGGATGTGGAGACCGGGCTCGTCCGGCTGCTCGATCACTGGGTGGTGGAGGATTGCGGAAAGGTGATCAACCCGCTGCTGGTGGAAGAGCAAATCCGCGGCGGCGTGGTGCAGGGGCTTGGCGGGGCGCTGTTCGAGGAATGTCTCTACAGCCCGGAAGGCCAGCTCCTGTGCGGCACCATGGCCGATTACCTGACGCCGATGGCCGGGGAAATGCCGGACATCCACATGGCGCATGTGGAAACGCCGACGCTGACCTCACCGCTCGGGGCGAAGGGGGTTGGCGAGGCCGGAACCGCCGCCGCGCCGGCGGCGGTGATGAACGCGATCAACGATGCGCTGTCGCCGTTTTCGGCGGAGGTCACGCAGATGCCCTTCACCCCGGAACGGATCCTGACGGCGCTGGGCAAGGTGTAACGAGGGACCCGCAACACGGCGGTCTTGCAGATAAGACGGGGCGCCAAAGACCCCGAACATGAAACGGACGCGAACGGAGGAAATGCCATGAACGGAAGAAGCCTGATTGTCGCGGCGGCCGCCTGGCTGGCGCTGCCGGTGGCCGGGGCCTCGGCGACGGAAACCATCAACCTGACCATTGCCTCGAGTCATCCGCAGACGATCCACTGGGTCGGGGTGATGGACCGGGTGTTCAAGCCGGCGGTGAACCGGCTTCTGGAGGAAAAGGGCTCGGATTATCGCGTCGCCTGGACCGAGGCCTATGGCGGGTCGCTCTACAAGTACCGAGAGACCCTGAGCGCGGTTGCCAACAACATCACCGACATCGGCTGGATCGGCACCTTGTGGGAAAGCTCGGCCCTGCCGCTGCAGAACGTCACCTATTTCGCGCCCTTCGCCACCGACGATCTCGGCACGGTGCTGTCGGTGGTCGACAGCATCCAGGAGGAGTTCCCGGAGATCAAGGCGACCTGGGAAAACAATGACGTTGTGTTCCTCGGCGGTGCGGGTACGGACAGCTACGACCTTCTGACCACGTTCCCGGTCAATTCCGTTGCCGATCTTGAGGGGCGCAAGATCTCCGCGCCGGGCGTGTCGGCAACCTGGCTGGAAGGCACCGGGGCGATCCCGGTCGATGGCGGCCTGACCACCTACTACACCGACATCCAGACCGGCGTTTCGGAAGGCACCCTGTCGTTTGCCACCGGCATCCTGCCGACCAAGGTGCATGAGGTCGCCCCCTACATTACCCGGGTCAACATCGGCGCGATGTATCTCGGCGCGGTCGGCATGAACAAGGACCGGTTCGACAGCATGCCCGCCGAGGTGCAGGAGGCGATCCTTGCCGCCGGCAAGCTCTACCGCGATGCGCTGGCCAAGGAGATCACCGAGAACAGCGCGGCGGCCATGGCGCAGATGGAAAAGGAAGGCGCGAAGATCAGCACCCTTCCCGAGGCCGAGCGCCGCAAGTGGGTCGAGGGCCTGCCGGACATCGCCGCCAAATGGGTGGAGACCAACGAGGCCGCCGGGCTTCCGGCCGGTCTGGTGATGAAGGAATACATGACGCGCCTGCGCGCCGCCGGTCAGGAGCCGGCCCGCGACTGGTCGGCGGGTCTGTCCAACTGATCGTCTGCGGTCCTTCGCCGGGTGGGGGCGTTCCCCTCGTGGCGGAGGACCGAAGCGCCTTTGAAGCGAAGGGAGGGTCGGATGACCGTTGAGGCCGGGGAAGTCGGGGCACGGGAAGTTGGGGCACGGGAAACGGGACGCGCCCGCCCGCTGGCGGGGCCGGGCCTGCCCTATCGGCTCCTGGAACTGGCCCTGACCGGGCTCGCCTGGCTCGGCGGGCTCTGGCTTGTCGGGCTGATGCTGCTCATCTGCTGCGATGTGATCGGCCGATCCTTCTTCAATGCGCCGATCACCGGCGTTGCTGAGATCGCCGCCTTTTCGGTGATCGGCATCGTCAGCCTGCAGCTTCCCGAAACAGTGCTGCACAACCGGCTGACGCGCACCGATCTCCTGATCGAACCGTTCGGCAAGTGGCTGCCCCGGGGCGCCGAGCTGCTGGAGGGGCTGTTCGCCCTTGCCGGGCTTCTGGTGTTTGCCGTGATCTTCTACGGCAGCCTCGGCTTCCTGCAGAAGAGCCTTGCCTCCTCCGAGTTCTACGGCGTGCAAGGGGTGTTCACCTTCCCGACCTGGCCGGTGCGGCTGATCCTGGTGATCGGCACCGGAGCGTCGATCGTCGCCTTTCTGGTGCGCGTTCTCGTTCATCTTCGTGCCTGCCGCACGGGCGTGCGCGCCTGATCGCGCCGCGCCAGCCTGACTGATAAGGAGACCTTCGCGGTGAGCGCACTGGAAATCGGCCTCGTCCTGATCGGATTGCTTCTGCCGCTGATCCTGATCGGCCTGCATATCGGCATCGCCCTGATGCTGTTGTCCTTCGTCGGCGTCTGGATGATGCGCGGCAATTTCGAGCTGGCGACCAAGCTGGTGTCGCTGACCGTCTATGGCGGCATTTCCGACTACATCTTCGCCACCATTCCCATGTTCGTGCTGATGGGGCTCCTGATCAGCATTTCCAATGTGGGCAAGGACACCTTCGATGTCGCCGAATGGGCGCTGCGCAAGATCAAGGGCGGGCTCGGCGTGGCGACGGTGCTGTCGAACACCGTGTTCGCCGCCGTGACCGGCATTTCCATCGCCTCGGCGGCGGTGTTCACCCGGGTCGCCGTGCCGGAGATGATCCGCCATGGCTACCAGCCGAAATTCGCCGTCGGCACGGTGGCCGGCAGCTCGATCCTCGGAATGCTGATCCCGCCCAGCCTGCTGCTGATCATCTACGGGGTGCTGGCGGAGGAATCCATTGGCCGCATGTTCGTCGCCGGCGTCATTCCCGGCCTGCTGATGGCCGCCGCCTTCATGGCGATGATCCTGATCGCCGCCCGTGTGGCGCCGGACACGGTGATCGTGCCCGGACACCAGGTACGGGTCGACCATCACGAGACGCTGGGCTCGGCGACGGTCAAGCTCATGCCGCTGGTGGCGCTGGTGGTTCTGGTGCTGGGTGGGCTTTACAGCGGCTATTTCACCCCGACGGAAGCCGGGGCGGTGGGCGCGGCCGGTGCGCTGGTGGTGACCGTGCTGCGCCGCCGGCTCACCGGCGAGAACAGCCGCCAGGTGATGCGCGAGACCGGCTATATCTCGGTCGGCATCCTGTTCCTGCTGATCGCCGCCGGCATGTATTCGCGGATGCTGACCATGGCCGGCATTCCGATGGAGGTGGGCAATCTGATCGCCCATCTGGGGCTTGGCGTCTACGGCTTCCTGGCGGTCTATATCTTGTTGGTGCTGCTGCTCGGCATGATCCTCGACAGCACTTCGATCCTCCTGATTGTCGTGCCGATCGCCGCGCCGATCGCCAAGTCCATGGGGCTCGATCTGATCCATTTCGGCGTAATTTCGGTGATCGCGGTGGAGATCGGCCTGCTGACGCCGCCGTTCGGCATCTCCGCCTTCACGGTGAAATCCTCGCTCGATGATGACAGCATCAAGGTCGAGACCATCTTCCTCGGCGCCTTGCCCTATGTGGCGATCATGCTGCTGGTGCTGGCCTTCATCGTCGTGGTGCCCGGTTCGACCACCTGGCTGGCCCGTAGTTTTTAGGACAACGCGGGCCGGCGAGAAGGCGAGCGATCAGAGCCGGTAGACCTCGCGGGCGGTGTCGCCCCAGACCCGGGCGCGGTCTTCCGGCGACAGCGGCGCCAGCAAGGTGTCGACCATCGCCGTCCAGCCCGCATAGTCGCCGGCCAGGTTCAGAACCGGCCAGTCGCTGCCGAACATCACCCGGTCCGGTCCAAAGGTGTACAGCACATGCTCCGCCGCCGGCTGGACGGTGGCCAGCTCCGGGCGGTCGCCGGCCTCGGTCAGCAGGCCGGAGAGCTTGCAAGAGCACCGGGTCTCGCGCGCCAGCCGGGTCATGTCCGCGCGCCACTGGGAAAGATCGCCGCTGGCAAGTGCCGGTTTCGCCGCATGGTCGATGACGCAGGCAAGCTGCGGATGCCGGGAGAGACGGGCCAAGAGCTGCGGCAGGTGCCGGGGCAGCACCAGCGCATCGAAACTCAGGCCAAGATCGATCAGCGCGTCGAACACCGGGTCGAGCGCGGCACGCAGGATCCAGTCGTCGTCGGCAAGGTCCTGGATCATCGGCCGGATGCCCTTGAAGAGGGGCCGGGCGGCAAGGCGGGTCAGGGTTGCCACCGCATCGGGCGCTTCCATGTCGACCCAGCCGACGACACCGGCGATCCAGTCGGTCGCCTTGGCGAGGTCGAGCAGGTATTCGGTCTCCGCCACCGTGTCGGCGGCCTGGACGACCACGGTCCGCTCAATGCCGGCGGTCGTGAGATGCGGCGCCAGATCGGCGGGGGCGAAGTCGCGGTAGATCGGGCCGAGCGCCGGGCTCATCCAGCCATAGTCGCCACGGGCAAGGGACCAGAGATGGTGGTGACTGTCGATCTTCATGACACGCTCTCTTCCTCTGGGACCGGTGCATCGGCGCGCAGCACCTTTGCGGCCTTCAGATCGCGCCAGAGCGCCGGCGGAACGGGGGTGTGCCACCAGGTGAGGATATCGGCGAGCTCGCTGGGGCTGCGCGGGCCGGGAATGGTGCTGCGCACCAGCGGATGGGCGCGGCAGAATTGCAGCGCCGCGGCGGGCAGCGGCACATCATGCGCCCGGCAGACCTCCGTCATCGTGCGGACCTTCGCGGCGATCTCCTGCGGCACGGCGCCATAGTCGAAGGTGTCGCCGCCGACCAGCACGCCGGAATTGAACGGGCCGCCGACGACGATCTCGGTGCCGGCGGCGGCGCAGGCGGGAAACAGATCGTCGAGCGGGGCCTGTTCCAGAAGGGTGTAGCGGCCGGCCAGCAGGAACAGGTCCCAGTCGCCATGATCGAGCGCGGCGCGGCAGACCTCGCACTCGTTGACCCCGAGGCCGATGGCGCGGATCGCGCCGCTGCGGCGCAGCTCGTCGAGCGCCCGGTAGCCGCCCTCCATGGCGGTGCGGAACAGCACCGGGCCGGCCTCCGGTCCATGGGTCAGGTTGCCGATGTCATGCATGTAGAGGATGTCGATGCGGTCGAGCCCGAGCCGCTGCAAGGACGCCTCGAAGCTGCGCATTACCCCATCGTAGGAATAGTCATAGACCGGGGTGAAGGGCAGCGCCGTCACCCAGGCGCCCGGATCGGCGGCCGCGCCCGGACGCAGCAGGCGACCGACCTTGGTCGACAAGACATAGTCCGGATCGCCGCGCAGGGCATCGCCGACGAGCCGTTCCGACAGCCCGTGACCGTAGAAGGGGGCGGTGTCCACATAGGCGATGCCGGCATCGCGGGCGGCCTTGAGGGTGGCCCGGGCATCGGTCTCCGGAACGGGGGAGAAGATGCCGGCGAGGGACGCGGCGCCCAGGCCAAGCTCGGTGAGCTCCAGGCCGGTGCGGCCGACCGGGGTCTTCGCGATCATTCGGGCGCCTCCGGCAAGGTTCCGTTGAGCTGCTGGCTGATGCGCGCGGCGGTCTCGCCCATGATCCCGGTCACCGTTTCCAGCGGCGGGGCGGCATAGGCGTCGATGCGCTCCAGATAGGGGCAGGTGAGCGCGGCGACCGCATGGCCGAACGGGTCGAGGATCGGGAAGGAGATGTTGACGACGCCGACCGTGTGACGGCTCGGCTCGCAGGCATGGCCCTGCTCCCGGGTCTCCTGCAGGATCTTGAGGAACGCTGGCTCCGGCATCAACTCCTCGCCGCCGACAAGGGTGTGCTCGCGCAGCATCCGCGCGCGCATGTTCTCGTCCTGGAAGGCGGCGAGCACCAGTCCCGAGCCGGTGTTGTAAAGGCCGATCTGCGATCCGGGGCGCAGCGACAGCCGCCAGTTGCCCGGCGCGGAGAAGGACGAGGCGATGACGATATCGCCATCCTCCCACAGGGCGAGATGGACCGACTGTTCCGCCTCCTGGGCCGCATGGCGCATGGGCGGATCGGCAATGTCGAGCAGTCGCCGGCGCGGCGGGTGCATGTTGGCCAGCACCAGAAGGCGCAGGCTGAGCATGTACTTGTCATCCTCCGCACGCACCACGTAGCTGCGCCGCACCAGCGTATCGAGCATCCGGTAGATCTCGTTCGCGCCGCGTCCAAGCCCCTTGGCGATGTCCGCCTGGGTCAGGCCGACCGGCGACGCGGCCAGGAGTTCCAATATGTCCAGCCCCTTGTCGAGTGCCGGTGCCCGGTATTTGTCCGCGCTGCCTTCTGCCATCGCGTCGCCCCTGTTGTTTCGACCGACACGGTTACACAGCATATCGGTTGACACAATCAAATTATTCGTCAATGAATGGATCATTCATATAAGAATGAATATGCGCTTTGGGAGGAGCCGATGAGACAGTTGAAGATTGCTCTGTTCGCCGCCGTGGCGAGCTGCGCCCTGACGCTTCCGGCTGCGGCAGCGGATGGGGAGAGGTTCGACGGCTACACATTGCGGGTGAAGCTGATCGGCGGCGCCCAGTACGAGCCGCTCTACACGCTCATCCCGCAGTGGGAGAAGGCGATGGGGGCGAAGGTCGAGGTGATCTCGCGCAAGAGCCATTTCGAGCTCGACCGGGAGATGAAGCAGGACATCGCCTCGGGCAACATCGACTATTGCGCCTTCTCCAGTCACACCAATTTCGCGCCGCAATACGCGGTGATGAACCAGCCGCTCGACGATCTGATCGCCGCGGACACCATCGCCGAATTCGCGCCGCTGGTGATTTCCCACGCCACCGTCAATGGCGAACTGATGTCGCTGCCGCGCCATTCGGACGTGTCCAACCTGTTCTATGTCAAGTCGCTCTACGAGGACGCGGACAACAAGGCGCGCTTCAAGGCCGAATACGGCTATGACCTGGCGCCGCCGGAAACCTGGGCCCAGGCGAGCGATCAGGCGGTGTTCTTCACCGCCCCGCCGAACCGCTACGGCACCCATTTCGCCGGCAAGGACGAGGGCATCGCCGGCCGGTTCTACGAGATGCTGGTCGCCGAGGGCGGGGCGCTGTTCGACGACGACTGGAACCCGACCTTCAACAGCGAGGCCGGGGTCCGGGCGCTCAACTGGTTCGTCGATCTCTACAGCAAGAAGGCCGTTCCCGCCGGCACCACCAACTATGTCTGGGACGATCTCGGCCTCGGCTTCGCCACCGGCAATGTCGCCTTCGACCTCGACTGGGCCGGTTGGGCCGCGTTCTTCAACGGGGCGGATTCCAAGATCGGCGGCAATGTCGGCGTGGCGCTGGCGCCGAAGGGATCGAGCGGCAAGCGCACCGGCTGGTCCGGCTCGCACAGCTTCTCCATCACCAAGCAATGCGACAACAAACCGGCCGCCGCCAGCTTCATCACCTTCCTGACCGGCCATGACGCACAGATGCTGGAGGCCCGCACCGGCCTGCTGCCGACCCGGGTCAAGGTCTGGGACGATGCGCGGGCGGAATTCACGGCCAAGGGCGACAGCTTCATGGTCGAGGTGTTCGACGTCTGGGGCCAGTCCATGGCCGAGCACGCCTTCACCCCGCCGCTCATTCCCGAATGGGGCGAGATCGCCAATGCGCTGTGGCCGAAGCTGCAGGCGGCGATCCTCGGCGACATGAGTTCGCAGGCCGCGCTCGATGAGGCTGCCGACGAGGTGCGCGAAGTCATGGAAGACGCGGGCTACCTCTGACCGCCGACCGGTCTTCCTCCCGCCGCTGTGTTCGGCGGGAGGCTCCTCTTTGCCTCACCTCACCCTGCCTTTGCTCTCGCCAGACCGGGCCGAACCGATGCCACCCGTCAGGAGCTTGCCGCGCCGATGACCAGACTTCGCCGATATGCCAGGGATCATGCGGTACCGCTGGCGCTGCTGTCGCCGGCCGTGCTGGTGATCCTGCTGGTGGTGCTGCTGCCGCTGCTGTTTTCCTTCTACACCAGCTTTTCCAACTACCGGCTGATCCGGCCGGATTCGCTCTGGGACTGGGTCGGCTTTCGCAATTATCTCAGGGTGCTGGGCGATGGCGATTTCTGGTCCGCCTTCGGCCGCACCGTGCTGTTCCTGACGGTGGCGCTCAATCTGGAAATGCTGCTGGGGCTCGGGCTGGCGCTGATGGTCAACCGCATCACCTGGGGCCAGCGCACCATGCGCACCATCATGATGTTCCCGATGATGTTCTCGCCGATCCTGGTCGGCTTCCAGTTCAAGTACCTGTTCAACGACACCATCGGCCTGGTCAACAACGCGCTGCAGTCGCTCGGGCTGGCCAGCGAGCCGATCCCGTTTCTGGTCGACCGCTGGCTGGCCTTCGCCGCCATCGCTTTCGCCGAAATCTGGATGAGCACCTCGATCTTCGCCATCCTGATCCTGGCCGGCCTGTTTGCCATGCCGAAGGATCCGATCGAGGCGGCGCGGGTCGATGGCTGTTCCAACTGGCAGGTGTTCCGTCACATCACCCTGCCGTTCCTGATGCCCTTCATCTACATCGCCATGACCATCCGCTCGCTCGATGTGGCTCGTGCCTATGACATCGTCGACGTGATGACTGGCGGCGGACCGGCAGGGCGAACCGAGCTTCTGTGGACCCTGATCGCGCGCACCGCCTATGACGATGCGCGCATGGGGCGGGCAAACGCCATGGCCTATTTCTCGATCCTGCTGTCGATCTTCTTCACCTGGTTCTTCTTCCGCAAGCTGATGGCCGCCCGGCGCCATCTGGGGGCGTTCTGATGTCGCGGGCGATGAAGGACCGGCTGATCTGGGCGGTGACCTTTCTGGTCATGCTGATCATCTGCCTGCCGGGGCTGTGGGTGGTGCTGTCGGCCTTCCGCACCAATGGCGAAATCCTGACCAAGCCGGCGGTGTGGATCCCGCAGAACCTGACCCTTGACAACTTTCGCGCCATCTTCGGGCTTGGCGAGAACGTGCTGGCGATCCCGGTCGGTTCCTATTTCCTCAACTCGCTGGTGATCTCGGTCACCTCCACGGTGCTGGCGGTGATGATCGGCATGTCGGGCGGCTACGCCTTCGCCCGCCATCGCTTTCCCGGCAAGAGCGGCGCCTTTCTCTGGCTGATGCTGTCGCGCACGGTGCCGGGCATCGCCCTGTCGCTGCCGCTGTTCATCCTGTGGAGCTGGATCGGCCTGATCGACACCAAGCTGGGCGTGATCGTCGTCTATACCGCGATCAACGTGCCCTTCACCGTCTGGCTGACCGAAGGCTTCTTCCGCCAGGTGCCGCGCGATCTGAGCGAGGCGGCGCAGATCGACGGCTGCACCCCGTGGCAGGCGTTCTGGAAGGTGGAGTTCCCGCTGGCGCGCTCCGGCATCGCCTCCGCCGGTATCTTCGCCTTCCTCACCTCATGGAACGAATACGCGCTGGCCAGCCAGCTCACCCGGTCGACCGACAGCAAGACCCTGCCGGTCGGGCTGATGGATTTCACCGCGCAGTTCACCATCGACTGGGCCGGCATGTGCGCCATGGCCGTCATCATCATCATTCCCGCGCTGATCCTCACCTTCCTGGTGCAGAAGCACCTGATCGCCGGGCTGACATTTGGGGGCGTGAAGGGATAGGACATGGCCGAGGTCACCCTCAGGAAAATCGTCAAGAACTACGGCGCGCTGGAGGTGGTGCATGGCATCGACCTCGACATCGCCCACAATGAATTCGTCGTCCTGGTCGGCCCGTCCGGCTGCGGCAAGTCCACCACCTTGCGGATGATCGCCGGGCTGGAGGAGGTCTCCGGCGGCGAGATCGCCATCGGCGGACGGGTGGTCAACACCCTGCCGCCGCGCGCCCGCAACATCTCCATGGTGTTCCAGAACTACGCGCTCTACCCGCATATGACGGTGCGCGAGAATCTTGGTTTCAGCCTGAAGATCGCCGGCCGGCCGCCGGCGGAGATCGAAAAAGCCACCGACGAGGCGGCGGCGATCCTCGGGCTTGCCGACTACATGGACCGCACGCCGGGCGAGTTGTCCGGCGGTCAGCGCCAGCGGGTGGCGATGGGCCGGGCCATCGTCCGCCATCCGGATGTGTTCCTGTTCGACGAACCGCTGTCGAACCTTGATGCCAAGCTGCGCACGCAGATGCGGGTCGAGATCAAGAAGCTGCATCAGAAGGTGAAGACCACCATCGTCTACGTCACCCACGATCAGGTGGAGGCGATGACCCTGGCCGACCGGATCGTCATCATGAAGGACGGCCATATCGTCCAGACCGGCACGCCGCTGGAGGTGTTCGAACGGCCGGCCAACACCTTCGTCGCCACCTTCATCGGCTCGCCGCCGATGAACCTGGTCGATGGGGTGGTCGCGGGCGGGGAGGTGCGCTTTGCCGGCGATGCCAGCCTGCCGGTGCCGCCCGCCTTTCGCGGCCGGGTGCAGGAGGGCCAGCGGGTCACCTACGGCTTTCGCGCCGACAACCTGATGCCGGCCGGCCATGCCATGACCGGGATCGGCGAGACGGCGGACATCGACCTGACCATCGCCCTGGCCGAACCGCTCGGCGCGGAAACCATCCTCCTGTCGGAGCTCGCCGGGGTGGAGATCCAGGGCAAGATGTACAACCCCCGTGCCGTCGCCGCCGGCGAGCGGCTTTCCTGCCTGCTCGCCCTTGACCACGCCCATCTGTTCGACGCCGAGACCGGCGCCAGCCTCAGGACCTAGACCATGGCCCGCATTGAAAAGGTCGAGATCTTCATGGTCGACCTGAAGCCGAAGGTACGGCGCACCGACGCGATCCAGAGCTTCGAAAGCCAGGAGACGCCGATTGTTCGCATCACCGACGCGGATGGCGCCACCGGCACCGGCTACAGCTACACCATCGGCACCGGCGGTCCGTCGGTGATCGCGCTGCTGGAGCGGACGCTGGTGCCGCTGCTGATCGGCCGCGATGCGGACCGCATTCAGGAAATCTGGCATGCGATGCTGTTTCGCACCCATGCCACCGCTGTCGGCGCGATCACCTCGCTGGCGATGGCGGCGGTGGACACCGCCCTGTGGGATCTGCGTTGCCGCCGGGCGACGCTGCCTCTGTGGAAGATGGCCGGCGGGGCGCGTCGCTCCGTGCCGCTCTACACCACCGAGGGCGGCTGGCTGCATATCGAGACGGCAGAGCTGGTGGAAGACGCGCTGGCGGCGCAGGCAAATGGCTTTCGCGGCTCCAAGGTGAAGATCGGCAAGCCGCATCTGGCCGAGGACCGGGCGCGGCTGCTGGCGATGCGCGAGGCGCTTGGACCCGGCTACGAGATCATGACCGACGCCAATCAGGCCTTCACCCTCGCCGAGGCGCGGCGTCGGGCACAGGTGCTGGAGGAGGCGGGCGTGGCCTGGTTCGAGGAGCCGCTGCCGGCCGATGATGTCGATGCCCATCGGCATCTTGCCGCCGGCACGTCCGTGCCCGTCGCCGTTGGCGAGAGCCTTTATTCCCTGAGCCAGTTCAAGGAGTACCTGCAGGCCGGCGCCTGCTCGGTGGTTCAGGCCGATGTCGCCCGGGTCGGCGGCATCACCCCCTGGCTGAAGATCGCCCATCTGGCGGAGGCCCATAACGTGGCGATCTGCCCGCATTTCCTGATGGAGCTGCATGTCAGCCTCGTCTGCGCGGTCGAGAACGCTCCCTGGCTGGAATACATCCCGCAGCTCGATCTGATCGCCCCGGAAGGAATGCGGATCGAGAACGGGCAGGCTTTGCCGTCCGACGCGCCGGGGCTGGGCATTGCCTGGGACTGGGACGAGATCCTGGCGCGCGGTGTGATGACGCCGATCGCGCTTGCCGCTTGAGCGATGGGGGAGAAGGCGATGCAGCGCATGGGCATGGTGATCGGCCTGAAGGCTGAGAAGCTGGCGGAGTACAAGCGGCTGCACGCGGCCGTCTGGCCCGAGGTGCTGGAGCGGATCAGCCGCAGCAACATCCGCAATTACACGATTTTCCTGAAGGAGCCGGAGAACCTGTTGTTCGGCTACTGGGAGTACCACGGCGCGGATTTTTCCGCCGATGCCGCCGCCATTGCCGCCGACCCGGTCACCCGGGACTGGTGGGCCCTGACCGACCCGTGCCAGCAGCCGCTGGAAACCCGGGCAAAGGGCGAATGGTGGGCGATGATGGAGGAGGTTTTTCACCATGACTGACACGACCCCGGGGCTGGACCCGATCACCGAACGCCTGTCCACCTGCTACAGCGGCGTGGTGCATGACGTGATGCGCGCCATGGGGCTGGCGAATTTCATCCTGCCGCGCGAGATCACGCCGCTGATGCCGGAAAAGACCCTGTGCGGCCCGGTCTTCACCATCGAGGGATGCAGCGACGAGACCGCCGATCCGCACCAGACCCTCCTGGACTGGACCGGCTTGCTGTCCAAGGCAAAACCGGGGCACATCTGGGTGAGCCAGCCGCATGACGACACCATCGCCCAGATGGGCGAGCTTTCCGCCGAAACTCTGCAGCGCAAGGGGGTGCTCGGCTGCGTGCTCGATGGCGGCGCGCGCGACACTCATTTCCTGATGGATCTGGGCTTCCAGACCTGGCGGCGGTTCCACACCCCGCGCGATGTGGTCGGTCGTTGGCGGCCGACCGGTTTCGACGTGCCGGTCCACATTGGCGATGTGCTGATCCAGCCGGGCGATTATCTGCTCGGCGACCGGGACGGCATGGTGCGGGTGCCGCGTGCGCTCGCCGCCGAGGTGACGGAAAAATCCGTCGAGGCGATGCAGACGGAAAACAAGGTGCGCACGGCGATCCTTGCCGGCACAGACCCGCAGCAGGCCTACCTGCAGTATGGCAAGTTCTGAGGTCGCCGATGTCCGACACCAGCGAAGCGCCGCAGCTTTTGCGGCTTGCGGCCAGCGACAATGTTCTGGTTGCCCTCGGCGCCGTTCCGGCGGGGCTGGCCCGGATCACCGGCGGCGGCACGCTTACGGTCGGCCGGCCGGTGACGCTCGGCCACAAGGTGGCTGCCCGCGACATCGCGGCGGGAGAGAAGATCGTCAAATACGGCGTGCCGATCGGCTCGGCGACGGCGGCGATCGCCAGCGGCTGCCATGTGCATACTCACAACATGAAGAGCGATTACACGCCGACCTATGTGCTGGACGAGACATCGAAGGGAGGCGCCGGTGATTGAAGGGTTCCCGAGACAGGACGGGCGCAAGGGCATCCGCAACCATGTGGCGGTTGCCTATCTGGTGGAATGCGCCCGGCATGTGGCCAGCGAGATCGTGCTGCCCTACCGCGAGGCGGGGGCGCAGGTGATCGGCTTTCCGGGCTGCTTTCCCAACGACTACGCCCAGAAGATGATGGAGCGGCTGTGCACCCACCCGAATGTCGGGGCGGTGCTTCTGGTCTCGCTCGGTTGCGAGAGCTTCAACCGGTTCCAGCTTGCCGAGGCGATTGCCAAAAGCGGCCGGCCGGTGGAGACCATCGTCATTCAGAAGACCGGCGGCACCCGCGCCTCGGTGGCCGAGGGCCGGGCCTGGGTCGCGGCGCGGATCGAGGAGCTGGCCCGGGCCAAACGGGTGCCGATGGCCCTGAGCGAGTTGGTGGTCGGCACGGTCTGCGGCGGCTCCGACGGCACCAGCGGCATCACCGGCAATCCGGCGGTGGGGCTTGCCTTCGACCGGCTGGTTGGTGAGGGCGCCACCTGCATTTTCGAGGAAACCGGCGAACTGATCGGTTGCGAGGAGGTGATGGCCGCCCGGGCGGCGACGCCCGAGCTCGGCCGCGAGCTGACCCGCTCGGTGGAAAAGGCGGCCCGCTACTATGCCACCCTCGGCTATGGCAGCTTTGCCGCCGGCAACGCCGAAGGCGGGCTCTCCACCATCGAGGAAAAGTCGATGGGGGCCTATGCCAAATCCGGGTCCGCGCGGATCGACGGTCTGATCAAGCCCGGCGACCTGCCGCCGAAGGGCGGGCTCTACCTGATGGATGTGGTGCCCGATGGCGAGGTGCGGTTCGGCTTTCCCAACATCAGCGACAACGCCGAAATCGCCGAGATGATGGCCTCGGGCGCGCATCTGACCCTGTTCGTCACCGCGCGCGGCTCCGTGGTCGGCTCGGCCATCGCACCGGTGATCAAGATCTGCGCCAATCCGGAAACCTTCGCGCGGCTCAGCGAGGACATGGATGTGAATGCCGGGCGGATCCTGTCCGGCACCAGCCTTGTCGAGGTGGGCGACGAGATCTTCGACCTGACGCTGGCCGTCGCCGGTGGCCGCCAGACCGCATCCGAACAGCTCGGCCATGCCGAATTCATCCTGACCTACAAGAGCTTCGAGCCCATCGGGCCGGCCTGCCTGCCCAGCTGAGGAGAACACCATGGGACGATTGAGCGGAAAGACCTGTCTGATCACGGCCGCCGGCCAGGGGATCGGCCGGGCGACGGCGGAGGCTTTCATCGCCGCCGGCGCGACGGTCTGGGCGACGGATATCAACGGCGCGGCGGTGGCCTCGATTGATGGGGCGCAGGGGCGGGCGCTCGATGTCACCAGCGCCGAGGCGATTTCAGCGCTTCTGGCCGAGACCGGCCCCGTGGATGTCCTGTTCAACTGCGCCGGCGTCGTCCACGCCGGGGCGTTGCTCGACTGCCCGGAAGAGGACTGGGATTTCGCCTTTGAGCTGAACGCCAAGGCGATGTACCGGATGATCCGCGCCTATCTGCCGGGGATGCTGGAAAAGGGCGGCGGCTCGATCATCAACATGTCCTCGGTTGCCTCCTCGGTGAAGGGCGTGCCGAACCGTTTTGCCTATTGCGCCTCCAAGGCGGCGGTGGTCGGGCTGACCAAATCGGTTGCCGCCGATTATGTGACCCGGGGCATTCGCTGCAATGCCATCTGTCCGGGCACGGTGGAAAGTCCCTCGCTGCACGAGCGGCTGCGCGCCACCGGTGACTATGAGCAGGCGATGCGCGACTTCATCGCCCGCCAGCCGATGGGGCGCATCGGCCGACCGGAGGAAATCGCCGCGCTGGCGCTTTATCTCGCCTCGGATGAGGCCGCCTTCACAACCGGGCAAACTCATGTGATCGATGGCGGCTGGGCCGTCTAGACCCAGGCCGACAAGAAAAGGGAAGACATTCATGAAATTCGTACGTTTTGGGCCGCGCGGGGCGGAAAAGCCGGGCGTTCTCGATGCCGAGGGCGGCATTCGCGATCTGTCCGGGCTGATCGGCGATCTCGCCGGTGCGGTGCTGGAAAACCTCGATGCGCTGACCGGCATGAATGTCGCGGCGCTGCCGAAGGTCGCTGGCACCCCGCGCCTCGGGCCGCCGGTCGCCGGCACGGGCAAGTTCATCTGCATCGGTCTCAACTACGCCGATCACGCGGCCGAATCCGGCCTCGCGGTGCCGTCCGAGCCGGTGATCTTCATGAAGGCGACCTCGGCGATTTGCGGTCCGAACGATCCGATCGTCATCCCGCGCGGATCGGAGAAGACGGACTGGGAGGTGGAGCTGGCGGTGATCATCGGCAAGCCGGCGAAATACGTCTCGGAAGCCGAGGCGCTGTCGCATGTGGCCGGCTACGCCATCACCAATGACGTGTCCGAGCGGGCCTTCCAGATCGAGCGCGAAGGCCAGTGGACCAAGGGCAAGTCCTGCGACAACTACGGCCAGATCGGCCCGTGGCTGGTGACCCCGGACGAGGCAGGCGATCCGCAGGACCTGAAAATGTGGCTCAAGGTCAATGGCGAGACCAAGCAGGACGGATCATCCGCCACCATGGTCTACGGCGTTGCCCATCTCATCAGCTACCTCAGCCAGTTCATGACCCTGCAGCCGGGAGACGTGATCTCCACCGGCACGCCGCCGGGCGTCGGCATGGGCCAGACGCCGCCGCAGTATCTCAAGGCTGGCGACGTGGTCGAACTGGGCATCGAGGGGCTTGGCAGCCAGCGCCAGGAGGTGGTGGCGGACGCCTGACCCGCTCGACCGACAAGGCGGCGCGACCGGGAGGAGTTCGGCCGCGCCGCTGCCGCCGGCAAGGCACAGGTCGGTGGGCACAACAAGAAACCGGAGGAAATCCCATGAGCATCAAGACAAGCTGCAAGTCCGTTCTTCTCGCCGGTGCCGCGCTGGCGCTGATGGCAACCGGCGCCGCGGCCGTGGAATGGCGGCTTGGCCATATCCTGCCGCCTGATCATCCGGGCAACCGGGCGCTGGAACGGGCGGCGGAGGAGATCGCCGAGCGCACCGATAACCGGATCGAGATCAAGGTGTTTCCCGCCGGGCAGATCGGAGGTGCCAAGGAAATCCTGACCGGCATGACCATCGGCACCCATCAGATGGCCTTCGACGGGGCGGGGATCCTGAGCCAGTGGTCGAGCGAGCTGGGGGTGCTGGAAGCGCCGTATCTTGCCAAGGATTTCCGCCATCTGGAACGGCTGATCGACAGCAAGAAGGGGCATGAGCTGGTCGAGACCTTGCGCACCGAACACGGTTTGCGCCTGCTCGATGTCTGGTACTACGGCACCCGCCACATGACCAACAACGCCCGGCCGATCGAGACACCGGCGGATGTGGAGGGGCTGAAGCTGCGGGTGCCGGAGGTGGCGCTCAGCCTGGAATTCGTCAAGGCGCTGGGCGGCCGGCCGACGCCGATGGCCTTTCCCGAGCTTTATCTTGGGCTGCAGACCGGGGTGGTCGATGGGCAGGAGAACCCGTTGCCGACCATCAACGCGGCAAAATTCTACGAGGTGCAGAAGAATCTGGCGCTGACCGGGCATTTGGTGCAGTTCGTTGCGCCGCTGGTGGCCGAGGATGCCTGGAACGCGGCCTCGGAAGGCGACCGCGCGGTGGTGATGGAGGTGCTGCAGACCGTTGGCGACGATTACAACGCCAGCGTGATCGAGCTGGAGAAGGAGCTCGTCGCGGCCCTTGAGGAAAAGGGCATGGCGGTGACCCGGCCGGACCGGGAGGCCTTTGCCAAGGCGGTACAACCGATCTTCGGCCAGTTCGCCGAACTCTGGGGCCCCGACACCTACGCGGCGCTCGCGGAAATCGACTGATCCGCTTCGGGATGGGCGCGCCTGCCGCGCCCGTCCCCCCGCACACCGCCACAACAGGCAGGACGCCATCGGGGGACTTCAACCATGAAATGGCTGCACCGGGCCGAGGACGCGTTTCTCCTCGGGCTCTTCCTGGCCGCGCTGGGGGCGCTCACCGCCCAGTTGGCCAGCCGCTACTTCCTGCCCTACCAGTTTCCCTGGACCGAGGAGCTGGCGCGGTTCCTGTTTCTCTGGCTGGTGTTCTTCGGCGCGGCCAATGCCATGCGGCGCGGAGGGCTGGTCGCGGTGACCATGCTGGCCGATCTGTTGCCGGACCGGCTGCGCGACGCGGTCGCCATCCTCATGCATCTTTTCGGCGCGCTGTTTCTCGCCGTCGTTGCCTGGACGGGCCTGTTCCTGGCGATCAAGGTCGCCAAGCTGCCGACCATCGCCATGGGGATCTCCTCCAGTTTTGAATATGCGGCGGTTCCCGCCGCCTGCGCCCTGATGTGCGTGCGCTCGCTGTGGGCGGCCTGGCAGGTCTATCGCCATGGCCTGCCGCGCGACGGCGCCGCGACCTTGATGTAGGAGCGCCTCCCCATGGGTTTGATGTTTGGTCTCTGGATGCTGCTGCTGCTCCTGGGCATGAGCGTGGCGCTGACGCTCGGTGTCGCCTCGATGGTGCAGCTTTGGGCCGATGGCACGCCGATGGTGGTGATGGCCCAGCGGATGACGAAGTCGATTTCCGATTCCTTCCCGCTGCTGGCGGTGCCCTTCTTCATCTTCGCCGGCAACCTGATGAACAGTGGCGGGGTGACCGAGCGGATCTTCACCTTCGCCCGGGTGCTGGTCGGGCATTTTCGCGGCGGTCTCGGCCACGTCAATGTGCTCGCCTCGGTGATCTTTTCCGGCATGTCCGGCTCGGCGCTGGCCGATGCGGGCGGCCTCGGCAACATGGAAATCAAGGCGATGCGCTCGGCCGGCTATGACGCGGGCTTTTCCGGCGCGGTCACCGTCGCCTCCTGTGTGATCGGACCGATGATCCCACCCTCGATCCCGATGGTGCTCTACGGGGTGCTCGCCGATGTGTCGATCGGCCGGCTGTTTCTCGGCGGTGTGGTGCCGGGTCTGCTGACGGCAGGCGCGCTGATGGCGATGATCGCCTTCATCTCGAAGAAGCGCGACTATCCGCGCGATCCGGTGCCGACGCTCGGGGAGGTCGGGCGGGCCTTCAAGCGGGCGCTGTTGCCGATCATCACCCCGGGGATCATCATCGCCGGTATCGCCTTCGGCTTCTTCTCGCCGACCGAGGCGGCGGTGGTCGCCTCGCTCTACGCGCTGGTGCTGTCGATGGGCGTTTATCGGGAAATGACCTGGCGGGACCTGCAACGGGTGGTGCTGGAGACGGTGCGGATGACGGCGATGGTCTGTCTGATCGTTGCCACCGCCAGCGTGTTTGCCTGGATCCTCGCCGCCAATCAGGCGCCGATGCGGCTTGCCGGCTGGCTGCTGACCCTGTCGAAGGATCCGCTGGTGCTGCTGCTTGTCATCAACGCCGCGATCCTGATCGCCGGCTTTTTCATCGAGGGGCTGGCGATCATGATCCTGGTGGTGCCGGCGCTGGCGCCGACCCTGTTGGCGGCGGGCATCGACCCGGTGCATTTCGGTGTCGTCTTCATCTTCAACCTGATGATCGGGCTGATGACGCCGCCGATGGGGGTGGGGCTGTTCGTGGTCTCCGGCGTGTCGGGCATCCGGCTGGAAACGCTTGCCCGCGCCTCGGTTCCCTTCCTGCTGCCGCTGGCGGCGGTGCTGCTGTTGCTGATGTTCGTGCCGCAGCTCGTCACCTGGCTGCCGGACATGGTCCTCGGTCCGCAATAGACCGCAGCCCATCGGGTCCCGCGTCCCGCAATCGGGGCGTGGGGCGCGGGTGTGCGAATCGCGCGCAGAAATTACAGCAGGCAAGCGCGGCGCATGAGCGTCGCCCAAGGCGCTGCCCAATCGTCGTTTGCATCGGCGATAGCCGATGGCATCCCGAAACGGCGCACGAGGTGGCCCCATTCGGGGAAACTTTCCTGATTTTCGGAGAGGTCAGTCAGAAGCACTTCGGTTCGTTCATCGCCGTCTGATCGGCTGGACTTCGAAGTGATTGGAGCGGGCGATGAGATTCGAACTCACGACCCCAACCTTGGCAAGGTTGTGCTCTACCCCTGAGCTACGCCCGCATCCATGTTGGCCGCCGGTCGAGGCCGGCGCCTGAGGTGATGTGTATATGAACCAAGCCGATTGGGATTGCAACAGTGTTTTTTCATCTGATGACACTGAGCCGCAAACTGTGGATGAGCAGTGGATTACGAGGTTGGAAGTGGCCGGAATTCAAGGATTTTCGACGTCCTTCCGGGTGCCGGCTTGTGCCGGGTGGGTGGCATCGGATACACCGGCAAATGGCGGATTTTTCCCATTTTGAAGCGCCGGTCGAAGCGCCGGAGCACCTGTCGCGGCCGGCAGGGAAATGGGTGCGAAAGCGCAAGGGGAGAGCTTTCAGATGGCAGCGACGCGGGCGGATCTTTTCACCTTCCTCAAGGATCTGGGGATCGAGGTGACCACCGAGGACCATCCGGCGGTCTTCACCGTTTCGGAGTCGGTCGGAGTGCACGATCGGATCCCCGGGGGGCATACGAAAAACCTGTTCCTGAAGGACAAGAAGGGACGTCTGTTCCTGGTCGTGGCGCTGCATGACGCGGTGATCGACCTGAAGACGATCCACCAGAAGATCGGCGCCCAGGGGCGCGTGTCCTTCGGCAAGGGCGATCTTCTCGAAGAGGTGCTTGGCGTTCAGCCCGGATCGGTGACACCCTTCGCCCTGATCAACGACCGGGAAGCGCAACGGGTGACGCCGATCCTCGATGCGGCGATGATGCAGGTCGATCCGCTGAATTTTCATCCTCTGGAAAACACCGCGACCACCACCGTCGGGCGGGACGACCTGCTGCGTTTCGTGCAAGGGTGCGGTCATGAGCCGAAGGTGATCGCGGTCAGCGAGGAGAACGCACGGCAAGAGGCCTGAGCCGCAGGGCGACAGGTGGTTTGATATTTGCCGGCGAGGTGCCCATGTTAGGGCCAATTGGAATTGGATCGCGCCAGTGGCCGAGGCCTGCGCGCGTTACTTGGGGATGGTGCGATGAGCAATGACGGGTTTTCGGTCGGTGGCAGCTTTGGCGGCGCGTTCGGCGGCGGCATGGGCGCCCCGGCCAATGGTGGGGCGATGGGGGGCAACAGCGCGACACCCCCGACGGCGCTGATCAGCGATGTCACCACCCAGACCTTCATGGCGGAGGTGATTGAAGCTTCGCGCAGCCAGCCGGTGCTGGTGGACTTCTGGGCGCCGTGGTGCGGTCCGTGCAAGCAGTTGACGCCGATCATTGAAAAGGCGGTGAACGACGCCCGTGGCGCCGTGCGGCTGGCCAAGATGAACATCGACGACCATCCCGAGGTGGCCGGCCAGCTCGGCATCCAGTCGATCCCGGCGGTGATTGCCTTCAAGGACGGTCAGCCGGTCGATGGCTTCATGGGTGCGCAGCCGGAAAGCCAGATCAAGGCGTTCATCGAGCGGGTCGCCGGTCCGGTCGGGCCGAGCGATCTGGAGCAGATCCTCACCGAGGCCGATGCCGCGCGCGAGGCCGGCGATCTCGCCCGTGCCGCCCAGCTTTATGGCGGCGCTCTGTCGCTGGAGCCGGAAAACGCGCAGGCGCTCAGCGGATTGGCTCAGTGCCATGTGGCGCTGGAGGATCTGGAGAAGGCCCGCGCCGTTCTCGACATGGTGCCGGAAGCTGCGGCCGGGGACCCGGCGGTGGCGGCGGCCCGCGCGGCGCTTGACCTGGCCGAACAGGCCGGCGCGCTGGGCGATCTTGCCGAGCTTCAGGCGCGGATCGATGTGGATCCGGCGGACCATCAGGCCCGCTTCGACCTGGCGGTGGCGCTGGGATCGGGCGCGGACAAGGTCGCTGCCGTCGATCATCTGATCGAGATCGTTCGTCGTGACCGGGAATGGAACGAGGATGGCGCGCGCAAGCAGCTGCTGCAGTTCTTCGAGGCCTGGGGCGCGAAGGACGCGGCGACCAAGCACGGCCGGCGCCGGTTGTCGTCCGTTCTGTTCTCGTGAGCGTATGATCTTCCAGGACGGGGTCTCCGGGCTGCCTTGAGCAGCCCGGAAGGCCGATCCGGAACACGCAACGCATCAGGGGACACCGGAATGCACGCGGGAAATGCCATCTACTCCGAGCCGGCCGATCTGCCACGGTCCGTGCCGCTGTTCCCGTTATCCGGGGCCTTGCTGCTGCCGCAGACGCAGATGCCGCTGAACATTTTCGAGCCGCGCTATGTGGCGATGATCGATGCGGCGCTGCAGGGCGACCGGCTGATCGGCATCATCCAGCCCGACCACACGGTGCCGGGCGCCGAACAGGCGGAGGTGCCGCCCTTGATGCGGGTCGGCTGCGTCGGTCGGATCATCGCCTATCAGGAAACCGGCGACGGGCGCTATCTCGTCACCCTCAACGGCATTGCCCGCTTCACCCTCGTGGAGGAGCTGGACAGCGTGACGCCGTTCCGCATCGGTGTGATCTCGGCGGAGGATTTCGCCGATGATTTTCGCGCCGGTTTCGGCGAGGAAACCGTCGACCGTGAGGGCTTGATCAAGACCCTGAAGGACTATCTGGAGGCCAACAGCCTGGAGGCCGACTGGGACAGCATCGAGCGGGCCTCGACCGAGGTGCTGGTCAACGCGCTGGCGATGATGAGCCCATACGGTCCGGCGGAAAAGCAGGCACTGCTGGAGGCGCCGGATCTGCGCACCCGCGCCGACACGCTGGTGGCGCTGACCGAGGTGGAACTTGCCCGGCAGGGCGGCGGCGACGATGGTGTGACCCTGCAATGAGGCCGGCCTGCCCTTGCTGATGGGACGGCGCTTCGGCGCCGCCTCAAGGATCGTGCGACAATCGGAGATACATCATGGCCGCTGACGCCAGGCATGAGCTGGACCGCAAGCTTCTGGAGCTTCTGGTCTGTCCCGTGACCAAGACCACGCTGGAATATGACGCCGACGCGCAGGAGCTGATCTCCCGTGCGGCGAAGCTCGCCTATCCGATCCGCGACGGCATTCCGATCATGCTGCCGGACGAGGCGCGGGTGCTGGACGAGGATGGGCCGCCGGCCACCTGAAGCGGGGCCGGCGGCGGTTTTTCTCGGGCTTAAGGCCGGTATCAGGCGCTGAGCGCGTTCAGCTCGGCGATGATCGCATCGCCCATCTGGGCGGTGGAGATCGTCGCGTCGCCGGCTTCGGCGATGTCGGCGGTGCGCAGGCCCTTGTCGAGGGTGGCCGCAATCGCCTTCTCCAGCAGATCGGCCTCCGTGATCAGGTCGCAGGAATAGCGCAGCGCCATGGCGAAGCTGGCGATCATGGCGATCGGGTTGGCCTTGCCCTGACCGGCGATGTCCGGAGCGGACCCGTGCACCGGCTCATACATCGCCTTGCGCTTGCCGGTCGCCGGATCGGGCGCGCCGAGCGAGGCGGAAGGCAGCATGCCGAGCGAGCCGGTCAGCATCGCCGCCACGTCCGACAGCATGTCGCCGAACAGGTTGTCGGTGACGATCACGTCGAACTGCTTCGGCCAGCGCACAAGCTGCATGCCGCCAGCATCGGCCAGCATGTGCTCCAGCTCAACATCGGCATAGTCGGCATGGGCCTGGGTCACGACCTCGTTCCAGAGCACGCCGGACTTCATGACGTTGCGCTTTTCCATCGAGGTGACCTTGCCGCGCCGGGTGCGCGCCAGATCGAAGGCGACGCGGGCGATGCGGTCGATTTCGTAGGTCTCGTAAACCTGGGTGTCGACGGCCCGCTTCTGGCCGTTGCCGAGATCGGTGATCTCCTTCGGCTCGCCGAAATAGACACCGCCGGTCAGCTCGCGCACGATCAGGATGTCGAGGCCTTCGACCACGTCACGCTTCAGCGAGGAGGCGCCGGCCAGCGCCGGGTAGCAGATCGCCGGGCGCAGGTTGGCGAAGAGCTGCAGATCCTTGCGCAGGCGCAAGAGGCCGGCCTCGGGGCGCACGTCATAGGGAACGCCGTCCCACTTCGGGCCGCCAACCGCGCCGAAGATCACCGCGTCGGAGGCCTGAGCCAGGTCCATCGCCGCGTCGGAAATCGCCGCGCCGTGTGCGTCATAGGCCGCACCACCCACCAGATCCTCTTCGGTCTCGAACTGCGCGGTGCCGCGCGCGTTGAACCAGGCGAGGACCTTCTTCACTTCCTGCATGATTTCCGTGCCGATGCCGTCGCCCGGCAGGAGGAGGAGCTTGTGGGTGGACATATGATGCGTTTCCTCTTGAACGTCTGACGATGGGTCGCTCTGCCGGATCGGGAGAGCCGAGGCGGGAAGCGGAGCGTTGCGCTCCGAAAAAGGGCCGCTCGCCCGGGGCGGCCGGAGCAACCTGGCGTCTGATGGGACGAAGGTTGCTCTAGAACGTTGCGCCGGCCTTGGCAAGCGCCGGACGGGTGCGAAGGGTCCCGGGCCGGTGCGGTGTCATCACCACGCTTCGCCGGTTCCAACGGTTGCGGCGAGGCTTTCCAGCGCGACATTGCCGCCGCAGACGAGAACGCCGACCCGTTCGCCGGGCGCGGGCCGGTAGGCGCCGCTCAGCAGCGCGGCAAGCGCGGTCGCCGCGCCCGGTTCGGCGGCGATCTGCGTCTCGGTCCAGAGCCGGGCCTGGGCCGCAAGGATCGCGTCATCCTCGACCAGCACGCTGTGATCGAGCCGGTCCGCGCAGATCCGGTAGACCAGATCGCCGCAGCGCCGGGCGCCGAGACTGTCGGCGGCGATGCTCTCCACCGGCACGTCGACCGGCCCGCCGGCGGCGAGCGCGGCATTGAGCGCGGCGGAACCGCTGGGTTCGACGCCCACCACCTTTATCCGTCCCTGCAGCCAGGTGGCCATGCCGGAGATGAGACCGCCGCCGCCGACGGCGATCAGCACGGTGTCGAGATCAGGCGTCTGTTCTTCCCATTCGGCGGCGGTGGTGCCCTGGCCGGCGATGGTCGGGGCGGCGTCATAGGCGTGGATGTCGCGAGCGCCGGTTTCGGCCCGGTGACGGGCGCAGGCCTCGGCCGCATCGGCATAGCGGGCGCCGCCCACATGCAGCCGGGCGCCATAGGAGCGGATCCGGGCGATCTTCGCTGGCGAGGAGGTTTCGGGCACGAAGATATCGGCCGGCACACCGAGCGCCCGGGCGGCATAGGCGACGGCGGCGCCATGGTTGCCGCCGGAGGCGGCAGCAACGCCCGCCGCCGGGATCTCCTGCGACAGCAGCGTGTTGAACGCGCCGCGCACCTTGAAGGAGCCGGAATGCTGGAACAGTTCGAGCTTGAGGGAGACCGAATAGGGTAGCCCGAAACTGCCGGCGCCGCTCTCCATCACCGGCGTTTGCCGGATCCGCTCGCGCACCCGTTGCCAGGCCGCTTCGATATCCTGCCGATCCACTGTCATGTCCGGTTCGTTCTCCTGTTGCGCCATCAGCGCGATATCATCCGCCGGCCGCGAGCGCCATCGCGCCGCGCCAGACCAGACTTCCGGCCAGTCCCGTCATGAGAAGGCGAAAGCCGATGCGGAAGCCGTGTTCCGGCATGCGTCCGAGCAGCCGGGTTCCGAGCAAGGTGCCGATGAACCCGGCGGCGATCATCAGAACGATCAGCCCGGCCCAGGGGGCGAAGGCGAAGCCGAGCAGGCCGAAGACGACGATCTTCAGGACGTGCATCATCAGCGCGGTCATCGCCTGGGTCGCGACGAAGCCGTGGCGGGTCAGACCGAGCGCGGAGAGGACCGCGCCACCGATGGGGCCGGCGGCGCCGAAGAACATGCTGAGAGTGGTGGCGACGAAGCCGGCTGCGGCCATTGCCCGTTTCGGCATGTGGCCGAGGCGCGGACCATGACCCCAGACCATCCACAGAAGGAACAGCCCGAGACCGATCCGCAGCACCGGCGCCGGCAGGGTGATGGCGATCGAGCCGCCGAGCAGGGCGCCGGCCAGCCCGCCCAGCGCGAACCACAGGGCGGCGGGCCAGTTGACATGACGGCGCAGGACAAGCGCCCGGCCGGCGTTGGAACCCAGCTGCACCACCCCATGGACCGGCACCAGCGCGGGTACCGGCAGCACCTGCGCCATCACCGCGATCAGGGTGATGCCGCCACCAAGGCCGAGAGCGGCGGACAGCGCCGAGGTCAGCAGGCTGATGGCGATCAGCAAGAGGGCAACGGCCGGCGCCATGTCCGGCGGCAGCCAGGCGGCCAGGCTCATGTCCAGCGGGTCCGGGCGTAGTCCATGGCCTCGCGCAGATCGAGCTTGCGGGTGGAGTTGCCGCTGCGGACATAGAAATGCAGTTTGCCGCCCTCGCTCAGATAGACCGCGCGCGGCGCCGGCTGGACCAGCACCATGCACACATCCTTGCCGTCGATGACGGTGAAGGTGGTCTGGATCGCCGGGCAGAGGTCGCCGCCGAGAAAGCGGGTGACAATGTCGTTGACGGTGCGTTCGAAACCGTCCCGGTTGGGATGGCGCAAGGTGGCGTAGTCGGCCTCAAGCCCGAGCACCGTGCCATCGTCGGCCACGCCGATCAGCAGCCGGCCGCCATGGGCATTGAAGAAGCCGGCGATGGTCTTGGCAATGACCGTCTCCAGCCCCTTGTTGATGTTCCGTTCCTTCAGGTCCCAGCGCATGGTCGACTTGAATTCCACCTCGGCGGTTTCGCCGCCGCTGATGAACTCGGGAATCTGTTCGCCATGGGCGGCGCTGAGAAAGCGCAGACGGCGCGAGGTTTCGAGGTAGGAACGGGTGAAGAGGCCAAAGCCGAGGCCGACGAGCCCGCCGACCGCGGCGAAGGCGAGCACCATGTGCAGGTGCCGGGGGACCACCAGCAACAGCAGCCGGTCAGTGAGAAAGTCCCCCAGAGAGGGGACATTCGGCTGGATCGCCCGGTATTCCAGCCAGACGATGGTCAGCACCGCCGGATGCAGCAGAACGATGCCGATCAGCGCGCCGGCAAGCACGTAGACGACGAGAAGAGACAGGCGTGAACTTAGGAGAGCCATGAACCGCTCTTGGATGATGGGTGGGCAATGGAAACCGCCTGCCCGTCCGTGTCAAGGCATCGGACCGGGGAGAGGGTGTTCCCGTTTCCCCGATCCGCTTCGGTTCTGGCCTCAGGCGGCCGGCATGGCGGTCTCCACCAGCTTGACCCAATAAGAGCAGCCGACCGGGATCAGCTCGTCGTTGAAGTCATAGGCCGGGTGGTGAAGGCCGGCGCTGTCGCCATTGCCGGCGAAGATGAAGGCGCCGGGCCGTTCCTCCAGCATGAAGGAGAAATCCTCGCCGCCCATGGTCGGCGCGATGTCGGTGTTGACGTTGTCCTTGCCAACGATCTCGCGGGCGACGGAAACCGCGAAGTCGGTCTGGTCGGCGTGATTGGCGGTGATCGGGTAGTCGCGCCGATAGGTGACGGTGGCCTTGGCGCCATAGGCTTCGGCGATGGTCGGGACGAGCGCCTTCAGCCGTGCTTCGGCCAGATCGCGGATGTCCGGATCGAGGGTGCGCACCGTGCCGCGCAGGGTGGCGGTCTGCGGGATCACATTGTCGGTGAAGCCGGCATTGAAGGTGGTGATCGACACGACCACCGACTTCAGCGGATCGGCGTTGCGGCTGGCGATCGACTGCACCGCCTGGACGATGTGGCTGCCGACCAGGATGGTGTCGATGCCCTCATGCGGCTTGGCGGCATGGCAGCCCTTGCCTTCGATGTCGATCTGCAGCCGGTCGGCGGCGGCCATGATCGAGCCGGGACGAATATGGAAGGTGCCGACCGGCGCGCCGGGCAGGTTGTGCATGCCATAGACTTCCTGGATGCCGAAGCGGTCCATCAGCCCATCGTCGATCATGGCCTTGGCGCCGGCGCCGCCCTCTTCCGCCGGCTGGAAGATGACGATGACCGTGCCGTCGAAATTGCGGGTTTCGGAGAGGTATTTCGCCGCGCCAAGCAGCATGGCCGTGTGGCCGTCATGACCGCAGGCGTGCATCTTGCCGGGAATGGTGGAGGCATAAGGCTTGCCGGTGATTTCCTCCAGCGGCAGCGCGTCCATGTCGGCGCGCAGGCCGATCACCTTGCCGGAGCCGTTGGCGCGGCCCCTGATCACGCCGACCACACCGGTGCGGCCAATGCCGGTGGCGATCTCGTCGACGCCGAAGGCCTTCAGCTTGTCGGCAACCAGCTCCGCCGTGCGATGGGTGTCGTAAAGCAGCTCCGGATGGGCATGGATATCCCGGCGCCATTCGGTGATTTCCTCGGCAAGGTCGGCAAAGCGGTTGATTGTCGGCATGGGGGTCCCCGGTGAAGTCGATAGACGGCTGGCGCCAAGCGCCGAATGGCGCGTGGCGAGAGGTGTATATCTGACGCGGACAATCGTCCCGACGCAAGCCCCGCCGGCGTCTGCCCGGCAGAATTCGCCCGTTCGCGAAGGGGGCAGGGCCGATCAAATCGGGAGGGGGTCAGGCCAGCAGCCGGTAGACGCTGCTGCGTTTGATCGAAAGATCCTCCAGCGAGCGGTTGACCGGAACTTCATAGGTGGCGACGGCGCGCAGCCGGTCGGTCGGCAGGTAGGTACGGCCCGGATCGCCGATATAGACCTCGCTGCCGGCGGCGAGCACCCGGTCGAGCCAGGCAAGCACCTGATCGGCCATCGGCTTTTCGTAAAAGACGTCGCCGCAGAACAGAACATCGGCTTGCGGCGGCGGTTCCTTCAGGCGATCGCCCTCGGCGAACTCGATCCGGACGTCATTGAGCTCGGCATTGAGCGCAGTGGCGACACGGGCGAAGCGGTCGATGTCGCAGGCGGTGATGCTGGCCGCGCCGGCCCGGGCGGCGGCGATGGCGACGAGACCGGAGCCGGTGGCGAAATCGAACACCTGGCGGCCTGCGACCAACTCCGGCGTGTCGAGGACGAACCGGGCCAGCGCCTGACCGCCGGCCCAGGCGAAGGCCCAGAACGGTGGCGGCAGGCCGAGTTCACCCAGATCGTCCTCGGTCTTCTGCCAGAGGGCGACGGCCTCGTCCGCCAGATGGAGGCGGAGTTCCGGTGCGTGCGGGACCGGGTGCACCCGGGTGTTCTCGCGAATGAAACGCACCGGATCGGTGATGGCGCTCATTCCGGGTCGAGACCGCCCATCTCGCAGACGATGGCCCATTCCTCCGCCGTCACCGGCTGGACCGACAGGCGCATGGAGGTGACCAGCGACATCTCCGAAAGGCGCGGCTCGGCCTTGACGGCGGCGAGGGTGACGGGTTTGGGCATGTCGCGCACGGCCTTCACGTCGACGCATTCCCAGCGCGGATCATCGGTGGTGCTGTCCGGATGGATCTCGCGGCAGATCTCGACAATGCCGACCACCTCCTTGCCGATGTTGGAATGGTAGAAGAAGCCACGGTCGCCGATCTTCATCTCGCGCATGTTGTTGCGCGCCTGATAGTTGCGGATGCCGTCCCATTCCTCGCCGGCGTCGCCCTTGGCCTTTTGCATCTCCCACGACCATTTGTCGGGTTCGGATTTGAACAGCCAGTAGCGCACCTCAGGCCTCCGGATTCTTGAGGGCCCAGTTCCAGGGCCGGATCTCGACGGTTTCGAACAGTCCAGCCCGCGCATAGGGGTCTTCCTGGGAGACGGCGAGCGCCTCGTCGCGGCTTTCGGCCTCGATCACCACCAGGCTGCCGGTCATGCCGCCATCGTCGTTGAGGAACGGGCCGGCGGCCTTCAGCCGATCGCCCATGGCGGTGAGGAAGGCGAGATGGTCGGCGCGGGTGTCGAGGCGAATTTGCTGCGCACCGGGTTTGTCGGTGCAAATCAAGGCGTAGAGCATGGAAGGGTCCTTGTCTGTCGTGGACGCCGGTCTGTCTGGGGCGCCGGTTTGTCTGGGACGCCGGATCGGCGATCGCCGCTGGCGGGAAGGATAGACGGAACGGCGCGGTCTTCAAGATGGGGAAACGGGCCGATCAGGTCTCGCGCCGGAGCGGCCGGGTCATCAGCCGGGTCAGCGCATCGTCAAGGTCGAGCTCGCCCGCCAGCACCGACGCCACCGCCTCGCAGATCGGCAGGTCGACGCTTGTCTTGCGGCCAAGCGCCACGGCGACGGGGGCGGAAAAGACCCCTTCGGCCAGCTTCTGCCCCTTCTCGGTCAGCGAGGCGACCGTCGCCCCTTCGCCGAGCGCAATGCCGAAGGCGAAATTGCGCGATTGCGGCGAGGCGCAGGTCAGCACCAGATCGCCGAGGCCGGAAAGGCCGGTCAGCGTCTCGGGCCGGGCGCCAAGGGCAAGGCCGAGGCGGGTCAGCTCGGCAAAGCCGCGCGCGGTCAGCGCGGCAAGGGCGCTCGCCCCCCATTTCTTGCCGGCGACGGCGCCGCAGGCGATGGCCAGGACATTCTTCAGCGCCCCGCCGATCTGCACCCCGACAATGTCGGTGGCCGCGTAGGGGCGGAACTGCGGGCTGGCGAGGGCCTGGGACAGGGCGTCGGCGAGGGCGCCATCGGCGGCGGCGACGGTAACCGCAGTCGGTAGGCCGGCGGCAACGTCGGTGGCAAAACTCGGCCCGGAGAGGATCGCCGGGCGGGCCGCTTTGAGCGTTTCGGCAAGCACGTCGGTCAGCAGGAGGCCGCTGTCGCGTTCGATGCCCTTGGCGCAGAGCACCACCGGGGTTGCCGGGGCGAGCAGCGGGGAAAGAGCCGCGGCCATCGTCCGGGTGGTCTGCGCCGGGGTGACCAAGAGCACCGCATCGGCGCCGCTGACGGCTTCGGCAAGATCGGAGGTGGCGGGAAGGCGCGGGGTCAAGGTCAGGCCGGGCAGATAGGCCGGGTTCTCGCCGCGCGCGTTGAGCGCGGCAACGGTGGCCGGATCGCGTGCCCACAGCACGGTGTCGCGGCCGGCGCGGGCGGCGACGAGGGCAAGCGCCGTTCCCCAGGCGCCGCCGCCCAGAACGGCAATCCGCCGGATCTCGCTCATGCGCCGGCTCCGAGCCGGTCCCACAGCGTCGGCAACGGGGCATGAAAGCCGGTGAAGAACCGGGTGGGGAGCGAGGCGGCGGCCTCGGCGATGTCCAGCCAGAACAGTTCGAAGCGGATCGGGTCGCCGCCGGCGGAGGGGCTCATCTCGAAATGCTCCCAGGAGTGATGCGGCTTTTGCGGCGCGCGGGCATGATAGAGCCGGCGTAGATGCACATCCCGCCCCTGGTCGTTGTCAAACAGCACGGTCTGCTCGGCGATGGGCTCCAGCGCGTGCGGCAGACCAAGGCCGGTTTCCTCGGAAAACTCGCGCAAGGCCGCCTGCAGGTGGCTTTCGCCCGGATCGACGGTGCCGCCGGGGACCTGGAGCCCGACATAGGGCTGGTCCGGCTGGCGGAAGACCAGAAGATCCCGGCCCACGGTCAGGTAGACATAGGCCTTGTGCTTGATCCGGTCGATCCGCTCCGGCATGGCGGTGACGACGACACCTTCAAGGAAGCGGGCATCCATCAGGCTTTCGCTCCCTTGCGGCCGGAGCCCAGGAGGGCGGCGGCATTGGCGTCGAGCGGCCAGCGCGGGCGTGGCGGCACGGCGCGGTCGTCGATGCTCTCGCCCCGGGCGGCAGCGTCGCGCAGCCGTTCGATCCCGGCCCAGGCGATCATCGCCGCGTTGTCGGTGCACAGCCGCGCCGGCGGGGCGGCAAGCCGGGCGCCGGCCTCACCGACCATCTGCGACAGGCGCTGGCGGATCGCACCATTGGCGGCAACGCCGCCGGCGACCACCAGCACGGGCGGGGTGCCGGGGTACGCCTCGGAAAACAGCGCCAGCGCCCGTCGGCTCTTCTCGCCGATGACATCGGCAACCGCGCTCTGGAAGGCGGCGCACAGGTCGGCGACATCGGCCGGGGACAGCGGCGCGGCCGCATGAGCGGCGGTGCGCACGGCGGTTTTCAAGCCGGCAAAGGACATGTCGATCCCGGGCCGGTCGAGCATCGGCCGGGGCAGGGCAAAGCGGGTCGGATCGGCCGAGTTGCCGGCGGCCTGTTCCACCGCCGGTCCGCCCGGATAGGCAAGGCCCAGCAGCTTGGCGGTCTTGTCGAAGGCCTCGCCCACCGCATCATCGATGGTCGAGCCGAGGCGGCGGTAGGTGCCGACCCCTTCCACCAGCAGAAACTGGGTGTGCCCGCCGGAAACCAGCAGCAACAGATAGGGGAACGCCAGATCCTCGGTCAGCCGGGCGGTGAGGGCATGGCCCTCCAGATGGTTCACCGCCACCAGCGGCTTGCCGGCGGCCATGGCCACCGCCTTGGCGGTCATCAGGCCGACGATCACGCCGCCGATCAGCCCGGGGCCGGCGGTGGCGGCGATGGCGTCGAGGTCGTCCCAGCCGGTGCCGGCCTCGCTCATGGCGCTCTGGACGATCCGGTCCAGCAGGCTGATATGGGCGCGGGCGGCGATTTCCGGCACGACGCCACCAAATGCCGCATGTTCACTTGCCTGCGAGCGTATGATGTTGGACAACACATGGGCGCGGCCGTCGGCGTCAAGACGCACCACGGCGGCCGCGGTTTCATCGCAGCTCGTCTCGATGCCGAGCACGGTCAGTGGCGCCGGGGCGCTCGATCGGGATATCATGCCGGCCGCATCGGCCGACGACAGGTCAGGGCTTATCATTCCACTCCGCCTACCGGACATCACCGCCTAACACCAGGAACGATCTCCTTGCAAACAAAACAATCCGGGCACACGCAACAATCCGGGCAGCCGGACGCAGGCGACCAGGCCTGGCCCGCCGGCCGCATCCTTCGAATCGGCACGCGCGGCAGCGCGCTGGCGCTGGCTCAGGCGCATGAAACCCGCGCCCGGCTGATGGCCGCCCATGGCTTGAGCGAAGAGGCGTTCGAGATCGTCGTCATCAAGACCTCCGGCGACCGCATTCTCGACCGGCCGCTGTCGGAGGCCGGCGGCAAGGGGCTGTTCACCAAGGAGCTGGAAAACGCCATGCTGGCGGGCGAGATCGACATCGCCGTCCATTCCTCCAAGGACATGCCCACGGTGCTGCCCGATGGGCTGGAGCTGGTCGCCTTCCTGCCGCGTGAGGATGTGCGCGACGCCTTCATCTCGCCCAAGGCGGCGCGGCTGCAGGATCTGCCGCAAGGGGCGGTGGTCGGTTCGTCGAGCCTGCGCCGTCAGGCGATGATCAAGCGCCTCAGGCCGGATATCGAAGTGGTAATGTATCGCGGCAACGTGCAGCGGCGGCTGGAAAAGCTGGCCGAGGGCGTGGTTGATGCCACCCTGCTGGCCAATGCCGGATTGCGCCGGCTTGGCATGGCCCACGTGATCACCTCGGTGATCGAGACCTCGGAGTTCCTGCCGGCGGTCGGACAGGGGGCGATCTGCATCGAGGCGCGGGGCGACGATCAGGCAGTGCGGGCGTTTCTGGCGCCGATCCATCACCGGGAGACGGAAATCTGCCTTGCCGCCGAGCGGGCGTTCCTGTTCGAGCTGGATGGCTCCTGCCGCACGCCGATCGGCGGGCTGGCGCGGCTTGAGGGCGACACCCTGTCGTTTCGCGGGCTGATCCTGTCGCCGGACGGGCGCGAGGCGCATGAGACCGAGCGCGAGGGGCCGGCGGCGCAGGCGGCGGCCCTTGGCCAGGATGCGGGCGCGGAGCTGAAACGGCGCGGCGGACCGAATTTCTTCAAGGTCTGACCCGGTGACGCGCGTGCTCGTCACCCGTCCGGAACCTGCCGCCTCGCGGACGGCGGAGTTGTTGCGCCGTCATGGCCACGAGCCTGTCGTCGCGCCGCTGTTCAAGCCGGTCGATCTGGATGTGGACGACTGGCCGGAGCCTGAGGGGCTCGGGGCGCTGGCGGTGACCAGTGCGCGGGCGATCACCGCCATGGAGGCGCATCCCATCTGGCCACGGCTGGCTGCCTTGCCAGTGTTCGCGGTCGGTCCGGCCTGCGGCGCGGCGGCCCGTGCCGCCGGCTGTTCGCGGGTAACGGTTGCCGGTGGTACCATGGACACGCTGGCCGAAACGATTGTCGAGGGGCGACCGGCACGGCCGGTGCTCTATCTTGCCGGGCGGCATCGCTCGGGCGATCTGTGCGGCGCGTTGGCGCAGTCGGGTATCGGCTGCGGCATGCGTGAGGTCTATGCCATGGAACGGGCCGGCGACCCGCCTGCCATGGTGCGGGCGGCGCTCACATCGGGTGCGCTGCGGCATCTGCTGGTGTATTCGCGGCGGGGCGGGCAGGCGCTGGCGGATGTGCTGGGGCGCCTCGACCGGCCGCCTCCGCCCTTGCGGGTCTACGCGTTGTCGGAGAATGCGGGGGACCCGCTGCGGCCATTCGGCACATTGGCGGTTGCCGAAAACCCGAGCGAGGCGGCGTTGATCGCGCTTTTTGACGCTGCATGTTAAGCAGGGTTTGTTTTGCGCTGCGAAACCGGCGATCCTGAAGGCAGGGCCGGGGCGGGCGAGGATGGACAGCGGGCGCTGAGCGCCCGGGAAGGGAGAGACAGTCGATGGCTGCTGACAGCAAGAAGCCGGATTCCAAGGGCGCGAGCGGCAAGGAAAAGCCCGGGGCTGCCTCGGCTTCGGGCCGCAAACCTGTCACGATCGACCTGGAGGCGAGGGAAGTGAAGGGTGGCGCGACGCCCAAGACCGCTTCCGGCTCCGCGACGGCTGCCGGTGCCGCGCGCGGCGGATCGGTTTCCGCCCAAAGCAAAACGCCGGATCAGGGCAAGCCTGCGTCCGAGGCCCCCAGTCCAAAGGCCCCCAGTCAGGCGGCAGCCAGTCAGACGACCTCCGGCAAAGCCGCTTCGGAAAAGCCGGCGAGCGACAAGCCGGCAGCGGCAAAACCGACGGGCGCTCAGGCCTCGGCACAGGCCGCTTCGGCGAAACCGGCTGCGACCGCCGGGCAATCCGCCGCGACCGCTTCGGCGGCCAGTGCCAGCGGTGCTACTGCGAAACCGGCCTCTGGTCCTTCCGCTTCTGGCGCCGCTGCCTCCGGCACGACCTCCTCGCCCCCAGGGGATGCGGGTACGGCGCGAACCGAAACGCCGAAGGACGACAAGAGCGCATCCGCCGCCGCAAAACCGGCATCCTCAGGTGCTGCGCCGGCAAAGGAGCCGGTCACGGCAGAGCCGGCGGCACGGCAATTCGGCAGTGGGATCGGCGGGCTTCTGATTGCCGCGCTTGCCGGCGGCGCGGTGGCGCTTGGCGGTGCCTACGGGCTGCAGCGGGGCGGATATCTGCCGCTGCCATCCGGCCCGGCCGGACAGGAGATGCAGGCGGAGGTCGCGGCCACGCAAAGCCGTGTTGCCGGGCTTGAGGATCGGCTTGCGGAGCTGGCCAAGGGCGGGGACACCGGCGCGGCGCTGACCGCGCTGACGAGCCGGGTTGCCGCGCTTGAAACCGCGCTGAAGGCGGCGGAAGGCGCCGGTGCGCAGGAGGTTGCCGCGCGGGTGGCCGACGTCGAGGCGGGCCTTGGCGAATTGCGCCGCTTCGTCTCCTCCGGCGGCGCCGGCGAGACCGCCGCGCTGGCCAGCCTGCAGGAAAGCCAGGCGGCAATGGACAAGACCCTTGGCGCGGTGAGCAAGAGCCTTGGCGAACAGGGCGAGCGGATCGGGGCGCTGGCAACCAGCGTCGAGCCGCTGAGCGCGCGCCTCGACCAGACCGGCGGCGCGCTCGCCGGACTGACGCAGACGGTGACGGAACTTGGCGAGAAGACCGCCACGCTCGGCACCAAGCTGGAAGAACGGGCCGGCGAGATGGCCAGTCTTGTCGCCCGTGTCACCACTTTGGGTGATCAGGCGGGCGCGGCGCGTGAGGCGATCAGCGAACGGCTTGCCACGTTGGAGGGCCGGTTCACGCCGCTGGAAGAGCAGCTTGGCGGCATCGGCGCGCGGGAAACCGCCGCCCGCGCCATCGCCGTGTCGACGCTGAAGGCGACCCTCGATCAGGGCAAGCCCTTCGAGACCGAGCTTGCCGCCGTCGCCTCGGCCCTGCCGAAGGACACCGACCTCGGCGCCCTGCGCGCGGTGGCCAAAACCGGTGTTGCGACCCGGCAGGCGCTGCTTAGCGAGTTCCCGGCGGTGGCGCGGGCGATGACGGCGCGGCTCGACCAGCCGGCGGAGGGCGATTTCGTCGACAGCTTCCTGTCCAACGCCCGCTCGCTGGTGTCCATCCGGCAGCCGGGCGAGAGCGATGCGGCAACGCCGCAGGGCGCGCTGGGCCGCATGGAGGCGCGGGTCGCCCGGGGCGATCTGACCGGGGCGCTGGAAGCCTATGACAGCCTGCCGGAAAACGTTCGGGCGGCTGGTGCCGACTGGGCTGCGGCGGCGCGGGCGCGGCTTGCCGCCGACCGGCTGGTGGATCAGGTGACCGGGGAGGTGCTGTCCTCCCTGTCTGGATCCGGAGGCTAAGGGAATGCGAAAGGCAGGCGTTGCTGCCGTGCCCAAGATATGTCCGGTGTGCGCCGGATCACCCGGGACACGGCGCGTGCCGGGCGGTCGGTGACCTCAGGGGGAGAACAAGGCCATGATACGTGTACTGATTTTCATTGCCCTGGTGTTTGCCGCGGCGCTTGGTCTCGCCTGGGTGGCGGACCGCCCCGGCATGTTGACCCTGGACTGGCAGGGCTACCGGATCGAAACCGGTCTGATGACCGCGGCGGTGGCGCTGGTGGCGTTCGTGGCGCTGGCGATCATCGCCTGGAACGTGGTGCTGGTCATCCTGCGCTCGCCCGATCTTCTCGGTCGGTTCTGGCGCCGCCGGCGCAAGGACCGCGGCTATGCCGCCTTGTCGAAGGGCATGCTGGCGCTGGGTGTTGGTGATGCGGCGGCCGCGACTCGCCATGGCGGCGAAGCGGCCAAGCTCTTGAAGGGCGATCCGGCCAGCGCCTTGCTGCTGGCGCAGACCGCACAGCTCGCCGGTCGTCATGACGAGGCGCGGGCTCGGTTCGAGAAGATGCTGGAGGATCCGGCACTGCGTCCGGTCGGCCTGCACGGGCTTTACGTGGAGGCGGAGCGGCTCGACGAGCCGGTGGCGGCGCGGCACTACGCGGAAGAGGCGGCAGCGCTGGTGCCCGGTCTCGACTGGGCCGGGCGCGCGGTGCTTGGCTACCAGGCGGTGGCCGGCGACTGGGCCGATGCGATCAAGACGCTGGAAAAGAACTACGCGGCCAAGCTGATCGACAAGAAGACCTTCCGCCGGCACAAGGCGGTGCTGCTCACTGCCCATGCGCTGGAGCAGGAAGACCGGGATCCGGATGGCGCGCGGGCGCTGGCCAACGAGGCGGCGGGCCTCGCTCCGGGGCTGGTTCCGGCGGCCGTTCTGGCGGCGCGGCTGGCCACCCGGCGCGGCGATATCCGCAAGGCGCTGAAGGTGGTCGAGGCGGCCTGGAAGGTGACGCCGCATCCGGAGCTGGCCGAGGCCTATGCCCATGCGCGCACCGGCGATTCGGCGCAGGACCGGCTGAAGCGGGTCAAGGCGCTGGCGGCGCTGCGGGCGCATAGCACGGAAGGGACGTTGGCGCTGGCCCGGGCGGCAATCGAGGCGGGCGATTTCGCCCTGGCCCGGACCCAGCTCAAGGGCGCGCTGCGCAATGCGCCGACCCAGCGGGCCTTCCTGATGATGGCCGACCTGGAGGAAAAGGAACACGGCGATCGCGGCCGGGTGCGCGAATGGCTGGCCCGGGCGGTGCGGGCGCCGGCGGATCCCATGTGGGTCACGGAGGGCGCCGTGAGCGAGACCTGGGCGCCGGTGTCGCCGGTGGATGGGCGGCTCGATGCGTTCGAATGGACCACGCCGCCGGCAACGCTCGACCATCACGGTGACGCGCTGGAGGCGATTGACGACGCGCTCCTGGAAGCACTGCCCGAGCCGGTCCGTGGGGCAGAAGATGATGCGCTGGTGATCCTGCCGTCGACGCCAACGGAGGCGGAAGACGCGACCTCCGGTGATGCGGAAGTGCCTGCCGTGACGTCCGCACCGCAGCCCGAGCGCGCCGCTGCAAAGGCAGAAAAGCCTGAGGCGGAGGCGGCGAAACCCGCCGAGGCCAAGCCCACGGCGGGCGATGCTTCGCCTGCGAAGACCGAGGCGCCGCAGCGCATGGAGCCCGCGCCGGAGAAGAAGGCGGCGACCGGCGATGGCGCGGCGAGGGTAGGGGACGCGGCGAAGCCCGCGCCGGAGTCCGGGACGGGCAAGGCAGCGCCGGCGAAGGGGCCGGGCTCGGTCGCCGATGTGATTGCCGGCGGCGACGCCTCGCGGCCAATCGAGTTTCCGCTGAAGCACATGCCGGACGATCCCGGGCCCGAGGGGGACGAGGATGACGAGGCGCCGCGCAAGCCGGGGTTCCGCTTCTTCAACTGACGGGCGGCCCGGGGCCCGGGTGCCTTTTCGGCGGCGGGTGAAAACCGGTGAGGTCTGGCGCAAAACCCTCTTGCGCCGGGCCGCCCGGTCCGCTATCAAGCGGCCACCTCGGTCGTTCTTCGCGTGCGGGACCAATCTGGTTTGCGGGCGATGATTTTGAATGATGAGGGAAACATACGGGGCCTTGATGCCCCGGTTTGGTGCGCCGGTGTAGCTCAGTTGGTAGAGCACGTCATTCGTAATGATGGGGTCGGCGGTTCGAGTCCGTTCACCGGCACCACTTCCCCTGAAAATCCTTTCAGAACAGCCCGTTACCGTCAGACCTACCCATGGGCGTCTCACCGGCGGCTCATGCCGCCGTCTCGGCGTCATTGAGGGCGAGAGATCGTCCCGGTGAGCGGCCGTTCTCGCTTGTTTCCAGTTTCTGGCGGCAATCGCCCGGCCCGATGTCCATGCGGCGTAGGGCGCCTCAGAAAAGAGCGGTGTTTCGCCCGCTGGTGCTCAGGCACCCCCACAGACGGCGGCGGTGGCCGGATCGCCGGCCACCGGCTCCCAGGCGTTCTCGGGCAGGCTGACCGGGTCGACGGTCTCATTCGGCATCAGGTCGATGCGCCGCTGACCCTCGCAATCGTAAACCTGTCGCAGCTCGCGCGGGGGCATCAGCCGGGTGAACAGATGCAGGTTTACCTGGCGATAGCGGGCGGCCTTGGCATTGGTCTGGACGCTGCCGAGATCGACAGCGGCGAAGCGGTTGATGCGCGGCACCAGATAGGTCCAGGGCTGCAGCAGGTTCGAGGTCTCGTAGGTCTGGGTCACCGTGAAGCTGTCGGGCAGCTCCTGCGCGGTGCGGCTGAACCAGGTGTATTCCGACCAGATGGTGAAGGTGATCATGGCGATGGCGGCGGCGAAGGGGGCGATCCAGCCCGGCATCCGCCGGCCGGTGGTGCGATTGATGATGATGAATGTGCCGGCAACGGCGATACCGAGGACAAAGGTGCCGATCAGGGTAAAAATCATGCTGTGTGCCGTCTTTCGTGGTTGTTCGCCGGTGTCGGGATGCAGTGCGGGGCTTGGGGGCCGTGCGGTCAGCTCAGCGCGGCGTGACCGTAGCTGATGGCCGACTGCATGGTCTTGATCACGCCGAATGCATCCCGGAGATGGTTGCGCTCCAGCTCCGACAGGCTGTTCGGAGCCATGAAGTTATCCGGTTTCTGGCCGGCGCGCACTTGCCGCGCCTGATGGGCAAGGCGGATGTTGCAGATCAGGTCATAGGCGTCGAGAAGATCGCTGCCGCCGGAGGGGCTGAGCACGGGGGTGTCGCGCGCCGCGATCAGCCGGTCGCGGGTGTTGACCGGTTCCAGACCCGCCTGCAACGCATAAAGCCGGGCAAGGTCGACGATCGGCACGACGCCGGAGTGTTTCAGATCGACGGTGTGCTTGTGCTCGCCCGAGCGGATCAGGGCAAAACCCCGGAACAGACTGAGCGGCGGGGTGTGCTTCAGGGAATTGGCGGTCATGTGGGCGCGAAAGATCGAGTTGCGCCGGGCCTTGTCCAGGGTGGCGCGGTGCATGCCGGCAAAAAGGCTTTCCTCGCCATGGATCGGCCGCAGATCGAACATGACGCTGGCCAGCATCTGCGCCATGGGATCGGGGCGGGCGATCCAGCCGTCGAAATAGCCCTTCCAGACCGACACCGGCTGCCGCCAGCGCGGATTGGTCGCCATCATGTCGCCGGGGCAATAATAGTAGCCGCAGGCGTCGAGCCCGTCGCTGACGGAGCGGGCAAAACCGGCAAACCATGCGTCATGCTCTTCGGGAACGAAGGCGTCGTCGAGGATCAGGCAATTGTCCTGATCGGATACGCCGGTCTGCTCGCTGCGTCCCTGCGAGCCGCAGGCAAGCCAGAGATAGGGCACCGGCGGCGGGCCGAGATCGGCCTCGGCCAGCTGGATCAGCCGGCGGGTCAGCGCATCGGTGACACTGGTGATCAGCTGGCCGATCCGATGCGCCTCGACGCCGAGGCCGACGAGCTTGGCAAGCAGGCGCGGGACCGTGCCAACGACGGCGGCAAGGTCGGCGATCTCGGTCAGACCGCCGATGTCGGAAATGATCGCCACCGCCGACAGGGACTGACGCTGGATGAGGTTGGTGCGGGTCAGGATGCCGACGGGCCGGCCGTCATCGACGACCGGCAGATGGCCGATGCCGTGCGAGCTCATCGCCAGCAGCGCTTCGAACAGCAAGGCCCCCGGGGCCAGGGACAGGGCGTTGGGGGTGATCACTTCGCCGATCGGTAGCTGCGGATCGCGGCCCTCGGCAAGCACTCGGGTTGTGAGGTCGCTGGTGGTCAGGATGCCGTCGAGGTGGTTCTTGGTACCGACCAGCACACAGGAGATGCCCCGGTCGCGCATCACTTCCGCCGCGGCCCTGGCGCTGGTGCTTGCCGGCAGGATCACCGGCGCGGGGGTCATCACATCGCGGATCTCGGCGAGCCCCAGGGCGGCGCCGTTGTCGGGGTTCGCGGCGGGCTGGCGCTGGGGCGTGTTGCGCAGCCGGTCGAAATAGGCTCCGAAGGAGGGGTGTCGCTCCAGCAACTGGCGAAACACGGTGACCGGAAGGCGCAGGATGGTGGTGTCGCTTTCCGCAACCGCCCGATGGGCGGACCGGCCGTTGCGCAAGAGGCTGCGGGCGGCGAAGATCTCGCCGGGCATGGAGCGGGAAATCAATCGCCCTTCGGGAGAATAAAGGTCGACCACACCGTCAAGAACGATGTGCAGCGCGTCCAGCGGAGCGTCGATGCCGAGGATCTCGGCGTCCGCCGGATAGCTCTGCGGATCGAGCAGGCCGGAGAGGGTGTCCAGCGCTGAGGCGGGCAGAAGGTCGAATGGGTGATGGCGGGAAATGAAGCTGTGCAGCGCGGCCGGGTCTGCGGTCATGAATGCGCCTTTCGCCGGAAAGCGGATCGGGCGGGCCGGTCCGGGAGGGGCGAACCCCGCCCATGGGCGGGGTTCAGGCTTGTCACGGTGACCGACGGCCTTAATGGTCGACGGCGGCCCCGGCTCCGGAGGGCACGCGAATGCTCTCCACCAGTTCCTGGATCTCCCGCGGCGGGGCTTCCGACGCATTGGAGACGAAATAGGCAACGGCGAAGTTGATGATCGCGCCAACCGCACCGAAGGCCTCCGGCGAGATGCCGAGCAGCCAGTTGGATGCATTGTTGGGCAGCATATTGGTTCCCGGAATGAAGAACCAGCCCTTGTAGATGAAGATGTAGACCACGGTGATGATCAGGCCCGACAGCATGCCGGCGATCGCCCCCCTGGAGTTCATCCGCTTGGAGAAGATGCCCAGCATCAGCACCGGGAACAGGGACGCGGCGGCGATACCGAAGGCCAGTGCCACCACCTGTGCCGCGAAGCCCGGCGGGTTGAGCCCGAGATAGGCGGCAATCACGATCGCCACGGCCATGGACAGACGGGCTGCCAGAAGCTCTCCCTTTTCCGAAATGTTCGGATTGTAGATGCTCTTGATCAGATCGTGCGACACGGCCGAGGAAATGGCCATCAGCAGGCCGGCCGCAGTGGACAGCGCCGCGGCAAGGCCGCCGGCCGCCACCAGGGCGATCACCCAGTTGGGCAGGTTGGCGATTTCCGGATTGGCAAGCACCATGATGTCCCGGTCGACGGTCACCATTTCGTTGCCCTTCCAGCCGAACTCGGCCGCCTTGGCGTTAAAGGCCTCGTTCTTGTCGTTGTAGTACTGAATCCGGCCGTCGCCGTTCTTGTCCTCGAACTTGAGAAGACCGGTGGTCTCCCAGCTCTTGAACCAGCGCGGGCGCTCGTCATAGGCAAGGTTGCCATCCGGAGCGCCGATCTCGCCGGTCTGGATGGTGTTCATCAGGTTGAGCCGCGCCATCGCACCGACGCCCGGAGCGGTGGTGTAGAGCAGGGCGATGAAAACGAGCGCCCAGCCGGCCGACCAGCGTGCATCGGCTACCTTCGGCACCGTGAAGAAGCGGATGATCACATGCGGCAGCCCGGCGGTGCCGATCATCAGCGACAGGGTGAAGAGGGTCATGTTGAGGACACTGAGTGGATCGCCGCTTTGGGCTGTGTACTCATTGAACCCCAGATCGGTCACCACCTGGTCAAGCGTGGCGAGAAGCGGCTGGCCGCTGCCCACGTGATCGGAGAACAGGCCGATCTGCGGCAGGGCATTGCCGGTCAGGGCCAGCGAGATGAAGATCGCCGGAACGGTGTAGGCGAGGATCAGCACGCAATACTGCGCCACCTGGGTGTAGGTGATGCCCTTCATGCCGCCAAGCACGGCGTAGATGAAGACGATGCCGGTGCCGATCAGGAGACCGGTGGAGGCATCCACCTCAAGGAAGCGCGAGAAGGCAACGCCGACGCCCTTCATCTGGCCGATCACATAGGTGATCGAGGCGACGATCAGGCAGATCACCGCGACGATACGGGCGGTCTGCGAGTAGAAGCGGTCGCCGATGAATTCCGGCACGGTGTATTTGCCGAACTTGCGCAGATAGGGCGCAAGCAGCATCGCCAGCAGCACATAGCCGCCGGTCCAGCCCATCAGGTAGAGCGAGGCGCCATAGCCGTTGAAGGCGATGATGCCGGCCATGGAGATGAAGGAGGCGGCCGACATCCAGTCCGCCGCGGTGGCCATGCCGTTGGTGACCGGGTGAACGCCGCGGCCGGCGGCATAGAATTCGCTCGTCGATCCGGCACGTGCCCAGATGGCGATGCCGATGTACAGCGCGAAGGACGCGCCGACGACGATATATGTAAGTGTCTTGAGATCCATCGAATTTCCTCCCGGTCTACTCTTCGACGCCGTACTTCTTGTCCATGGCGTTCATGCGCCAGGCATAGAAGAAGATCAGGAACAGGAAGACGTAGATCGATCCCTGCTGGGCAAACCAGAATCCGAGATCGCTGCCGCCAATCTTGATCGAGGTCAGGAGGGGCCGGAACAGGATGCCCAGGCCAAACGAGACAAACGCCCAGACGATCAGGCAGTTCCGGATCAGGCGTACATTGGCCTTCCAATAGGCTTGGCCGGAGTCACTTTCGCTGCTCATGCAATTTCCTCCACTTTGTTCTTTCCGTTCGCGCGGGGGAAAGGGCATCTGCATGGTTTGCGGCGACTGGGCCGGAGGGAGCGCTGCCGCCGCCTTCCGCAGGTCCCGATCCGCCCGACGCAATCGGCGCTCCTCTCGCCATGCGTCACCGCCCTTTTCCACACGTGCCGATTGATGGATCCGCTCCGCTCGACCGGCCGGCAATGGACCGTGCAAATGCCGCAAGGTCATCACCATGATCTCGACAATACAGGCAAGTCAGGGGCGGGCGAACCGCGACATTCGGGTAATACGGTGGTGGCAAGAGGACCAAGAGTCGCGGAGGGGCGAGCGGAGAGAAATCCGTTCAGGCAATTGAATAGTCACGAAAAACTACTTCTTGGCCGGGGCGCGGTCGATCAGCCGGGTCAGGGCCGTGCGCAGGGTGTCGATTTCCTCGATGCCGATGGCCGCGATCAACCGGTCCTGGTGTTCCTGGGCGCGCGCAATCAGCTCATCCACCCGGGCTTCTCCTTGCGGAGTGAGCGCAACCCAGGCCCGGCGCCGGTCGTCCGGGTCGGTGGTGCGGGTGAGGAGCTGTTGGCCGACCAGCTTGTCGACGGTCTTGCTGATCGCCGGCTGGTTGGCAAGGCAACGGCTGGCAAGCTCGCCGATGGTCAGCCCGTCGGTTCCCTTCAGGGAGGCGAGCACCCGCCAGACGGCGACGGAGACCCCGCTGGCGCGGACCTGGTCGTGAAACTCGGCACTGGCAACGCTGGAAGCGCGGGCCAGCAGGTAGAGCAGATAGCCGTCGACGAACCGGTGCTGGGTGCTCATGAACTGGAAATACCGTAATGCGGTGTTGCATAGCGGCCGCCATGATAGATCAGCGGTTCGCGATCGGCGTGGTCGAAGGCCTCGACCTGCCCGAGAAACACCACGTGGTCGCCTCCGTCCACCCGGGTGCTGTTGCGGCATTCGAACACGGCGGTGACGCCGGCCAGCACCGGCACGCCGCAGGCGCCCATCTGCCAGTCGACCCTTTCGAAGCGGTCCTGCTCCGGACGGGCGAAGCGGTTCGACAGGCCGGTCTGGTCGGAGGCGAGAATGTTGATCGCGTAGTGGCCGGCCCCTTCGAAGGTGGCCATATTGCGTGAGGTGCGGGCAAGGCTCCACAGCACCATCGGCGGATCGAGCGAGACCGAGTTGAAGGAATTGGCGGTCAACCCCACCGGCCGACCAGAAGCGTCGACAGTGGTGACGATCGTCACCCCGGTGACGAAACGGCCCAATGCGTTGCGCAGGCTGCGGTGGTCGGTCGACATCGCCATCCGGATCCTCGAGTTCGTTCAGAGTTCAAAATATTCCTTTTCATATAATAATGATATTGCTACGATCCGCAAAATTCTTTTTGCATCCTGCGTGGAATGGGGGTTCTGCGTAACATTGGGAGGGGTGGATGCTGGCAGACCGGATTGAGGGCAAGTGGATCGATGCCTTCGCGGCGGTGTTTCGCCTGTGCAAGGTCACCGAGACCGAAACGGTGGCGATCCTGTCGGAAACCCAGTCGCGGCATCTCAATGTGCATCTCGCCGAACTGGCGTTGCAGCGGCTCGGAGCGAAGGTGTTTCACGTGGTGGTGCCGACCCCGCGCCAGGACGCGCCGGTGCCGGTGCGCTCCACCGGCGCCTCGTCGGCGCTCACCGGACAGGATGCGGCGATTGCCGGGCTGGCGGCCTGCGCCATGGTGGTCGACCTGACCGTCGACGGGTTGCTGCACGCACCGGAATTGCCCCGGGTCATCGCCCAGGGCGCGCGGCTCTTGATGATCTCCAACGAGCATCCGGAGGCGCTGGAGCGGCTGGTGCCGGCCGTGCGCGACAAGGAGCGGGTGAAAAAGGCGATTGGCCTGTGCAAGGGCGCGGCGCGGATGCGGGTCAGCTCTCCCGCCGGTACCGATCTGACAATCGACATGGACGGCGCCAGCACCGTCGGTGTCTGGGGCTGGTGCGACCGGCCGGGCAGTGTCGCCCATTGGCCGGCCGGGCTGGTGGTCAGTTTCCCCGCCGCCGGCAAGGTCAATGGCACGCTGGTGCTCGATGCGGGCGACGTCAATCTCACCTTCAAGCGCTATCTGGAGCGGCCGGTGACGCTCACCATCGTTGATGACTATGTCACCGCGATTGATGGCGAAGGCACGGATGCGGAGTTGACCCGGCGCTATTTCGCCGCCTGGAAGGACAAGGACGCCTATGCGGTGTCGCATGTGGGCTTCGGCATGAACGAGGGCGCCCGCTACGAGGCGCTTGCCATGTACGACCAGCGCGAGACCAACGGCACCGAGGTGCGGGCGTTTGCCGGTAATTTCCTGTTTTCCACCGGCGCCAATGAATTCGCCGGCCGCTACACCAAGGGCCATTTCGACATTCCGGTGCGCGGCTGCACCATCGCGCTCGACGGGGTGCCGGTGGTCGAGGAGGGCAGCCTGGTGGAGGATTTGCGGTGAGGGTGGCCGGGGTCGTGCGGCCCGGGCACTGCGGCGCGCCGGTCGTCCTGTTGCATGGCATCGGTGCGGGCGCGGAGATGTTCGCGCCGCAGCTCGCCGGTCTTGCCTCCGGTCACGACGTGATCGGCTGGAACCTGCCGGGCTACGGCGGCACCAGGCTCGCCGGGCCGATGAGCTTCGAGAGCCTGTCGGACGGGCTGCTGGCGCTTTTCGATGAGCTTGGGCTGGACCGGGCGGTGATCGTCGGCCATTCCATCGGCGGAATGGTGGCGCAGGAGTTCACCGCCCGCCATCCGCAGCGGGTGCGGGCGCTGGTGCTGTCGGCCACCACCTCCGCCTTCGGCAGCCGCGACGGGGCGTTTCAGAAGAAATTCGTTGCCGACCGGCTGGCGCCGCTCGATGCGGGCCGGACCATGGCGGAGCTCGCCGGGCAGTTCGTTCCGGGCCTTGTCGGGTCGGCGGCGCACCCGGATGCGGTTCCGGCGGCCATCGCCGCCATGAGCCGGGTGCCGGACGACACCTTCCGCGCGGCGATCCGCTGCCTTGCCACATTCGACCGGCGGGCGGATCTCCCCCGGATCTGCGTTCCCACGTTGCTGATCGCCGGGGAGGAGGATCGCAACGCGCCGGAGCCGACCATGCGCAAGATGGCCGAACGGATCGCCGGCGCGCGCCTTGTGGTGCTGCCCGGCATCGGTCATCTCGCCTCGCTGGAATGCCCGGAGGTCTTTACCGATCATTTGCGGGGGTTTCTAGCGTCCCTGCCGGAGGAGGAGAGCCGATCATGAACGCCGCCGACCCAGACACGTTCGACCTGGACGCCCCGATTTTCGATCCGGATGCGTTTCGCCTGACCGATCAGGAGCGAGAGTTGACGGCGCTGGCCCGGCGCACCGGCAAGGCCCGGTTCGCCCCGCGCGCGGCCGAGTTCGACCGCGATGCCCGTTTTCCCACCGAGAACTACCGGGACATGCATGAGGCCGGTCTGCTCGGCGCCTGCGTGCCGAAGGAAAACGGCGGGCATGGGGCGCCGTTTCGCACCTACATGATGACGGCGGCGGAAATCGGCCGCTACTGCGGCTCCACCGCCCTGACCTGGAACATGCATGTGTGTTCCTGCCTGTGGACCGGCGCCCTCACCGACGATCTCGACATGACAGCGGAGCAGCGCGCCAAGCATATGGAGCGGCGGGCGGTTCACTACGCGCGCATTCTGAAGGACGGGGCGATCTACTCCCAGCCGTTTTCCGAGGGCGGCGCGGCGGCGGCCGGCGCGGTGCCGTTTTCCACCAGCGCCCGGAAGGTTGATGGCGGCTGGCTGATCAACGGCAAGAAGATCTTCGCCTCGCTCTCCGGACACGCCGACTATTATGGTGTCCTCTGCGGTGAGATGAAGGAGGGGGAGCGCCCCTCGCGTCGGGACACCATGTATATCGCCGTGCCGGCCCGGGCCGAGGGGGTGGAGGTCGTCGGCGACTGGGACCCGCTGGGCATGCGCGGCACGGTCTCGCGCACGCTGCTTTTCAAGGACGTGTTCGTCTCCGAGGATGAGCAATTGATGCCGCGCGGCGTCTATTACCAGGCGGCGAGCCGCTGGCCGCACATGTTCATGACCCTGTCGCCGACCTATATGGGCATTGCCCAGGCGGCGTTCGATTTCACCGTCAAGTATCTGCGCGGTGAATGGCCGGGCCTGCCGCCGGTCAAGCGGCGGATGTTCCCGACCAAGCAGATGGGCGTTGCCCAGATGCATCTGATGCTGGAGCAGACCAAGGCGCTGTGGTTTCAGGCGATCACCGAGGCCGGGCCCGATCCCTCCCGCGAACAGATGCTGCGTGCCTGGGCCGCCCATTACACGGTGATGGAGAACGCCAACGAGATCTGCCAGCTTGCCATTCGCACCTGCGGCGGCCAGTCGATGCTGAAGACCTTGCCGCTGGAACGGCTTTACCGCGACAGCCGCTGCGGCGCGCTGATGCTGCCCTGGACGGCGGAGATCTGTCTCGACCGGATCGGCCGGGAAAGCCTCTACCTGCCGGGGGAAGACGACACGTGACGTCGATCGACAGCTGGATCGAGGCCCATGCGCGGTTCACGCCGGACAAGGCGGCGATCCGGTTCGAGGCTGGCGATCTGACCTATGCGCAATTCGCCGCGGCCATCGGCGGGGCCGCGCACTGGCTGGCCCGCGCCCATGGCATCGGCCGGGGCGACCGGGTGGCGTTTCTCGGCACCAACGCGCCGGACATGCTGGTGCTTCTGTTCGCTGCCGCGCGCCTCGGTGCGATCCTGGTGCCGCTCAACTGGCGCCTGGCCCCGCCGGAACTGGCTCACGCGGTTCGCGACAGCGGCGCGGCGCTCTTGGTGCATCAGCCGGCGTTTGCCGCAACGGTGGCGGAGATGGCGGTGCTCGGCGCGGCGCCTCGGGTCCAGATGAGCGATGCGCGCTCCGGCGGGCTTGCCGCATTCTTGGCCGGCACCGCCGCGCTGTCGGCGGGTGAGGGCGAAGGCGGGGCGGAGGATCCGCTGCTGATCGTCTACACCTCCGGCACCACCGGCCGGCCGAAGGGGGCGGTGCTGACCCAGCGGGCGTTGACCGCCAATGCGCTGAACGCCCTGCACATGCACGACATGACCAGCCGCGATCTGGTTCTGACCGTGCTGCCGATGTTTCATGTGGGCGGGCTCAACATCCAGACCACGCCGGCGCTCTATGCCGGGGCGACGGTGCTGCTGCACGAACGCTTTCATCCCGAGAGCTGTCTGGAGGCGATCGCCGGCGAGCGGCCCGACCTCACCGTGCTGGTACCGGCGACCCTCTCGGCGCTGATTGCTCATCCGCGCTGGAGTGATGCGGATCTGTCGTCCTTGCGGGCAATCGCCACCGGCTCCTCCGATGTGCCCCGGCATCTGATGCAGGCCTTTTGCGAACGCGGCGTGCCGGTGATCCAGATCTACGGCTCGACCGAGACCGGTCCGGTGGCGATCTACCAACGGGTGCAGGATGCGGCGGAGGAATTCGGCGCCATTGGCCGACCGGGTCTGCACACCGAGGCGCGGATCACCCGGGACGGGGAGCCGCTGGGGGTCGGCGAGATCGGCGAGATCGAGCTGCGCGGCACCAATATCACCCAAGGCTACTGGAACCGGCCGGAGGCACGGACGGAGAGTTTTCGCGCCGGCGGGTGGTTTCGCACCGGCGATCTCGGGAGCATCGACGCGCGGGGTGTGTTCTGGTTTCGCGACCGGCTGAAGAACGTGATCATTTCCGGCGGCGAGAACATCTACCCCGCCGAACTGGAACGGGTGCTGGGCGAGCTTTCCCAGGTGGCCGAGGCGGCGGTGGTTGGGGTCAAGGACCCGCAATGGGGCGAATGTCCCGTGGCGGTGGTGGTCGCCCGCGCACCGCAGGAACGGGACGCGCAGGCGGTGCTGGAGGGGTTCAACGGCCGTCTTGCCCGCTACAAGCATCCCAAGTCGGTTGTTTTCGTTGAGGAGTTGCCGAGAAATGCCCTCGGCAAAGTGAGGCTGGATCGGGTAAGAAATATGGCGGAGGATGCGCTTGCATCCGGGACGGAGACAAAAGAAGCCTGATTTGCGCCGGTCGCGGAACGATACCAAGGAGAGGGAACTTCATGCGGAAAGTCATTGCAGCGCTGGCGACGGCGGTCACGCTCGGTCTGGCACCGGCGGCTTTTGCCGACACCACCTTGCGGGTTTCGAACTGGCTTCCGCCGTCGCATCCGATCGTCAAGGACATCCTCGCCCCCTGGGGCAAGCAGGTGGAGACGGCAACGGACGGCCGGGTCAAGGTGGAGATCATGTCCTCGCCGATCGGCAAGCCGCCGGCACAGTTCGACCTGATCCGTTCCGGCGCTGCCGATATCGGCTATGGCGTGCATGGTTACACGCCGGGCCGTTTCAAGCTGACGCCGCTGGTCGAGGGCCCGTTCCTGTCCGACAGCGCCGAGGCGCTGTCCGTCGCCTACTGGAAGGTGCATGAGGCGATGCTCGCCAAGGCGGAGGAGCACAAGGGTGTCAAGGTTCTGACCGTCTTCACCCATGGTCCGGGCATGATCTACACCACCGCCAAGCCGGTGGCGAAGCTGGCAGATGCAGCTGGCCTGAAGATGCGGATCGGTGGCGGTATCGTTGCCGAAGTGGCCGAGCGGCTCGGCATGGTCGGTGTTCCGGCGCCCTCGCCGCAGGTCTATGAAATTCTCGCCAACGGCGTGGCCGATGGCATCCTGTTTCCCGCCGAATCCGTTCCGTTCTTCCGCATCGAGGAGGTTATCCGGCACGGGGTGTCGGTGCCCGGCGGGCTCTACAACACCTCCTTCTTCGTGGTCATGAACGCCAAGACCTGGAACCGGCTGTCCGATGAGGACAAGGCGGCGATCGACAGCGTCTCCGGCGAGGCGATGGCGCGGCTGGCGGGCGCCGCATGGGATGCGGCGGATGAGGCCGGGCTTGCCGTGATGACCGCGAAGGGTGTGACCCTGACCGAGGCCGACGAAGCCATGACGGCGGAACTGGCCGAGGCGCTGGCCGGCATCGAGGACGGCTTCCTTGCCGCCGCGCAGGAACGGGGCATCGACGGCAAGGCGGCGCTGGAAATGCTGCGGGCGGAAGTCAACGCGGCCGAATGAGCGCCTCTCCCACCAGAACCCCGGGGTCGGGCGATCCCGGGGGCGTTGCCGGAGTGCTCGCCTGGGGCTTGCGGCTCGCCGCGTCTCTGCTGCTGCTGGTGATGATGATCGTCACCTTTGTCGATGTGGTCGGGCGCTATGTCTTCAACGCGCCGCTTGCCGGCGCCTATGAACTGACCGAGGTGCTGCTGGCGCTGGTGGTGTTCATCGGCCTGCCGATCGTCACCTTTCGCCGCGAACATGTCACCGTCGATCTGGTGACCAGCCGGTTGCCCGCCGTGCTCCGTCGGGGCCTTGCCGTTCTGGCCGGGGTGGTGGTGCTCCTGGTGCTGGCGGTGCTGGCCTGGCGGCTGGGGCTGCTGGCCATCGACTTCACCGAGTATGGCGACACCACCGTCAACCTGAAGATCCCGCTCGGCCCCGTGGCCGCCGTGATGGCGGTGCTGGCCGCCCTGTCCGCGCTTGCCGCCCTTCTCGTGCTGTTTCGGCGCTGAAACCTGGACCTTTCTGCCATGGAAACCTGGCTTCCCGGCCTTGTCATCCTCCTGATCGTGATGTTCGCCGGCGTGCCCATCGCCATGGCGATGGCCGCCGTCGGCGGTCTCGGCCTTGCGGTGATCCTCGGCTTCCAGCCGGCGATGACCATCGTCGGCCAGACCACCTTCGATACCGGCCTGTCCTATCCGCTTTCGGTGGTGCCGCTGTTCGTGCTGATGGGCAATCTGGTGACGCGGGCCGGGCTGTCGGACGAGCTCTACGCTGCCTGTCATGCCTGGCTGGGGCACCGGCGCGGCGGTCTTGCGATGGCCACGGCGGTCGCTTGCGGCGGCTTCTCGGCGGTGTGCGGCTCCTCGCTGGCAACGGCGGCGACCATGGGCAAGGTGGCGCTGCCGCAGATGCGCCGCTACCGCTATGACGACGGGCTCGCCAGCGGGGTGATCGCCGCCGGCGGCACGCTGGGCATCCTCATTCCGCCGAGTGTCATTCTGGTGCTCTATGGCGTGACCGCCCAGCAGGACATCGCCCGGCTGTTCATCGCCGGCATCGTGCCCGGCCTACTCGGCGTTCTCGGTTATATGGCGGCGGTGCAGGTGGTGTGCTGGCGTCGTCCGGAGGCGGGCCCGCGCGCCGAGCGGATGGGCTATCGCGACCGGTTCGCCGCGCTCGGCGGGGTTGCCGGGATCCTCGGCCTGTTCGTCTTGGTGATCGGGGGCATTTATGCCGGCATCTTCACCGCCACCGAGGCGGCGGGCATCGGCGCCACCGGCGCCTTCGTTATCGCGCTGGCCCGGCGGCGGCTGACCTTGCGCAATCTCCTGGAAACGCTGGCCGACACGGCGGCGACGACCACCATGATGTTCATGGTGCTGATCGGGGCGCTGATCTTTTCCAATTTCGTCAACATCGCCGGGTTGCCCGACTTTCTGTCCTCTATGGCGCGGGCCTCCGATCTGCCGGCCTGGGCGATCCTGGCGGCGGTGCTGATGGTCTATCTCTGCCTCGGCATGGTGCTGGAAAGCCTGTCGATGGTGCTCCTGACCGTGCCGATCTTTGCGCCCGTCATGGCCGGGCTCGGCTACGATCTGGTGTGGTTCGGCATCATCGTCGTGGTGGTCACCGAGATCAGTCTGATCACCCCGCCGGTCGGTCTCAACGTCTTCGTGCTGAAAACGGTGCTGCCGGACGTGCCGCTGTCGACGATCTTCCGCGGCATCCTGCCGTTCGTCGTCGCCGATGTGGTGCGGCTGGCGCTGCTGGCGGCGGTGCCGACGCTGGTGCTCTTCCTGCCGGATCTGATGCGCTAGCGCCAAGGCCTTGCGGGGCGGGAGCGCCGGTTCTGGCGGCAATCGCGATAAATTGTCGGGTCGGGGAGGCTGGTTTGACCGCCTGGGGGCGCATTTGCGACAACTCCAATCTTGACCCGGATCGCGTTTCTGCGCCATTGAAGGGCGTGGGTGCGATAGATCCACCCAAAGGTTTGGAGCGGATGCGGATCACGGGCATATCAACACGCGACAGGCGGGCCTTCCTGGCCACGCGCCTTGCATCGCGCGTCGTGATGCAGGACCGGCGACGTCTGCCCTCGCGCTTCCACGCCAGGCTGAGCGCGGCGTACGGGACGCGGCTCGCCGGCTGATCCGCCCGCGAGCCCCGGCCGGCGCATCCGGCCCGCATTCCCCCTGTTCCCAAGGAGACACCGATGAGCACGTCGAGAACCCTCTACGACAAGATCTGGGACGACCATGTCGTCGACACGCAGGACGATGGCACGGCCCTGCTCTACATCGACCGCCACCTGGTGCACGAAGTGACCAGCCCGCAGGCCTTCGAAGGTCTGCGCATGACCGGGCGCGCCGTGCGCCAGCCGGCCAAGACGCTGGCGGTGGTCGACCACAACGTGCCGACGACCGACCGCAGCCATGGCATCGACGATCCGGAATCGGCCCTGCAGGTCGACACGCTGGCGAAGAACGCCGGCGAATTCGGCATCGAGTATTACAGCGAGACCGACCAGCGTCAGGGCGTTGTTCATATCGTCGGTCCGGAACAGGGCTTTACCCTGCCGGGCATGACCATCGTTTGCGGCGACAGCCACACCTCGACCCATGGCGCCTTCGGCGCGCTGGCCCACGGCATCGGCACCTCGGAGGTGGAGCATGTGCTCGCCACCCAGACGCTGATCCAGAAGAAGGCCAAGAACATGCGGGTGACCGTCGACGGCGAATTGCCCGACGGCGTCACCGCGAAGGACATCATCCTGGCCATCATCGGCGAGATCGGCACCGCCGGCGGCACCGGCCATGTGATCGAATACGCCGGCGAAGCGATCCGCGCGCTCAGCATGGAAGGGCGGATGACCGTCTGCAACATGTCGATCGAGGCTGGTGCCCGCGCCGGCCTGATTGCGCCGGACGAGAAGACCTTCGAATATATTCAGGGCCGGCCGAAGGCGCCGAAGGGCGCTGCCTGGGACCAGGCCGTGGCTTATTGGAAGACGCTGTTCACCGACGAGGGCGCGACCTTCGACAGGGAGATCCGGCTCGATGCCGCCAACCTGCCGCCGATCGTCACCTGGGGCTCCAGCCCCGAGGACGTCATTTCGGTGACTGGGTGTGTGCCGGATCCGGAAGAGATCGCGGACGAGAACCGCCGCGCCTCCAAGCGCCGGGCGCTGCAGTACATGGGCCTTGAGGCGGGTACGCCGATCACCGACATCGCCATCGATCGGGTGTTCATCGGCTCCTGCACCAACGGCCGGATCGAGGATCTGCGCGCCGCCGCCAAGGTGATTGGCGGACACAAGGTCAAGGACGGCGTCAGCGCCATGGTCGTTCCGGGCTCCGGTCTGGTCAAGGCGCAGGCGGAAGCCGAAGGCCTCGACAAGATCTTCCGCGAAGCCGGCTTCGAATGGCGCGAGCCGGGCTGTTCCATGTGTCTGGCGATGAACGCCGACAAGCTGGAGCCGGGCGAGCGCTGTGCCTCCACCTCGAACCGCAACTTCGAGGGTCGGCAGGGCTTCAAGGGCCGCACCCATCTGGTGTCGCCGGCAATGGCGGCGGCGGCGGCGATCGCCGGTCATTTCGTCGATATTCGCGATTGGCCGACCGCCTGAGCCGTTTCCGCGTCGACTTGACGCGGTGGCACCGGTTCAGCTCGAAGAGCTATTTGTTTTTCAAAGGCTTCGATCTGAGCCAGATAAGACTTTCATGAGAAACGGAGCGGGCAGCGGTGAAAAAACCGCTGCCCGCTTGTCTTTTTTGCGGGCTTCACAAGACTGTCACTGTCGCTCTACACTATGGGGGACGTCGGGAGACGCAACGTCGTTGCGTGATGTCGGCGGACTTATGCATGAGGAGCGAAGGTGTGAACGTCGCCGTCTCTCCAGGTGCTCATCCGGCCCTGGTGCTTAACGCGGACTATCGTCCACTCGCCTATTATCCGCTGTCCCTGTGGGCATGGCAGGATGCGGTCAAGGCCGTTTTCCTCGATCGGGTCAACATCGTCTCGGAATATGACCATGTTGTCCGAAGTCCGAGTAGCGAGTTCCGGCTTCCCAGCGTCGTCAGTCTCAAGAGTTACATCAAGCCAAGTCGTTTTCCCGCCTTTACCCGTTTCAACGTTTTCCTTCGCGACAGATTTCAGTGCCAATATTGCGGCGCCCGCGACGAACTGACCTTCGATCATCTCGTGCCCCGCTCGAAGGGTGGACAGACCACCTGGGCCAATGTGATCACCGCCTGCTCTCCCTGCAATCTCAGAAAAGCCAACAAATCCTGTGCCGAAATCGGCATGTGGCCGATGCAGATGCCGTTCCCGCCGACGGTTCAGGACCTGCACCGGAATGGCCGCCTCTTCCCGCCCAACTACCTGCACGACAGCTGGCTCGACTTCCTCTACTGGGACACCGAACTGGAGCCGTGATCGGGTGGACCGTGGCCTTAGGCCCACAGCGGGTGAACCCGTTAGCCGTTTGCTAACCTCTTCGCGAAGTTGATCTGTTCCCGGTTCGGGATCTTAACGCTGCGGCAGCGCCGGTGTGGCAGTGTACCGGCGGCGGCAGGCGCCGGAAGAACAGGGCCGGGCGTGACGAGGTGAAGAGGAAAAGCGGTGTGAGCGACAAACCCGTGTCCAGGTGCGGTCGGCGCCTGGTTCGCCGTTTTGGCGGCGACCGGCGCGGCGCGGTGTTGCCGCTGGTGGCGATCGTACTGGTCTTTCTGATCGTGGTTGCTGGCGCGGGGCTCGATTTCGCCCGGGCGATCAATCAGAAGCAGGGCATTTCCCAGAGCCTTGATGCGGCGATGCTGGCGGTGGCCCGGGAACTGTCGGTGCGCAACATGAGCGCGGCGGAAATCAAGGCCTATCTCGATTCCAACTACGCGGCCTATTTCGGTGCGAATGCGGCCGGCTCCCTCATTCCCGGCGTCGAGGTGGTGGTCGATGAGCCGGTGGTCGATTCGCTCGCGCGGCGTGTGCAGGTGTCCGCCAGCTCCAGCGTGCCGACTTATTTCATCGGCCTGGCCGGGCTTGGGCCCGACAAGCTGGAGGTGGCGGTTTCGGCGCAGGCGATTTACCCCAAGAGCATCGAAGCGGCGCTGGTGGTCGATGTGACCGGCTCGATGGGCGGCAGCAAGATTGAAGCGCTACAGGATGCGGCGGCCGGCTTCGTCAACACCCTGATCCCGCCGGAGACGGTCGGCAGCAACGAGAAGATGCGGATCGCGCTCGTGCCCTACGCCACCGGGGTGAATATCGGCAACACCCGCGCAAGCCTGGCGACGGCCGGCGCAAACGCCAGCCGCTCGAGCTATCCTTACTGCGTGTCGGAACGGACGGGGATTGAGGCGGCGACGGATGCCAGCTACACCACGGCGCCGGTCGGTCCGGGTACCAACCAATACAGCTACAAGCGCGGGCGCTTCGTCAGGTGGGATGGCAACCTGATCTATTCGAGCAGCTACATCTGCCCGAATTCGGCGCTGGTGCCCCTGACGCGCGATCCGGGGAGCGCATCCCGGTCGGGGACCCTGCTTTATGAGATCGCCAATCTGCAGGCGCGCGGCAACACCGCCGGCCAGACCGGGATCGCCTGGGGCTGGTATGCCCTGTCGGCCAACTGGGCCTCGCTGTGGCCAACCGGCTCCAAGCCGGCGAGTTATTCGGATCAGCGTGTGCTGAAATATCTCGTCATCATGACCGATGGAAATTTCAACACCGTGTTCGGCCCGCGGAAGGTGAACTGGACCAATTACGACTGGATCGCCCAAAGCAGCAATGCCTCCGATGACCGGGCGCAGGCGCTGTGCACGGCAATCAAGGCCTCGGGCATCAAGGTCATCACCGTCGGCTTTCAGATTGCCAGCGGGTCGAGCGCCGACAAGCTGATGCGCGCCTGCGCCTCTTCCGCCGCCGATTACTACAAGGCCGACAGCAATGCGGCGCTGATCGCCGAATTCGCCAAGATCGCCAATCAGATCAAATCCACCTTCCTGATCCGCTGAAGGCGGGGAGGCAATGCGGGGGCGCAACAAAAACCGGCGGGCCGTACGGCCCGCCGGTTTTGTCGTTCGCAGGACCTGGTGATGGTCGGGCACCGCCGCCGGGATGGCCCCGGCGGCGACCCTCCGTATCAGGCCCGGTTCTGCCGGTTCTCGATCAGGTCCTCGACCACCGCCGGATCGGCCAGGGTCGAGGTGTCGCCGAGATTGTCGAAGCTGTCCTCGGCGATCTTGCGCAGGATCCGCCGCATGATCTTGCCCGAGCGGGTCTTCGGCAGTCCGGGGGCGAACTGGATCAGGTCCGGCGAGGCGATCGGGCCGATTTCCTGCCGCACCCAGCCGCGCAGCTCCTTGGCGAGCTCCTCGCTCGGCTCCTCGCCATCCATCAGGGTGACGTAGACATAGATGCCCTGGCCCTTGAGGTCATGCGGATAGCCGACGACGGCGGCCTCGGACACCTTGGGATGGGCGACCAGCGCCGATTCCACTTCCGCCGTGCCCATGCGGTGGCCGGAGACGTTGATGACATCGTCGACCCGGCCGGTGATCCAGTAATAGCCGTCCTCATCGCGGCGGCAGCCGTCTCCGGAGAAATACATCCCCTGATAGGTGGAGAAATAGGTCTGCACGAAGCGCTCGTGGTCGCCATAGACCGTGCGCATCTGCCCCGGCCAGCTGTCGAGCAGCACCAGATTGCCTTCGGTCGCGCCTTCGAGGATCTGGCCTTCCGCGTCGACCAGCGCCGGCTGGACGCCGAAGAACGGGCGGGTCGCCGAGCCCGGTTTCAGGGCGGTGGCGCCGGGCAGCGGCGTGATCAGGATGCCGCCGGTCTCGGTCTGCCACCAGGTGTCGACGATCGGGCAGCGCTTGTTGCCGACATGATCGTAGTACCACTGCCAGGCTTCCGGATTGATCGGCTCGCCGACCGATCCGAGAATCCGCAGCGACGAGCGGTCGGTCTTCTCCACATGCTCGACGCCGGCGCCCATCAGGGCGCGGATCGCTGTCGGCGCGGTGTAGAAGATCGACACCTTGTGCTTGTCGACCACATCCCAGAAGCGGGACGGGCTGGGGTAGGAGGGGATGCCCTCGAACATCAAGGTGGTGGCACCGTTGGCGAGCGGGCCATAGACGATGTAGGAATGGCCGGTGACCCAGCCCACATCGGCCGTGCACCAGTAGATGTCGTCGTCCTTGCAGTCGAAGACGTATTGATGGGTCATCGAGGCGTAGACCAGGTAGCCGCCGCTGGTGTGCAGCACACCCTTGGGCTGGCCGGTCGAGCCGGAGGTGTAAAGAATGAACAGCGGATCCTCCGCGTTCACTTCCACCGGCTCGCAATGATCGGAGACCCGCTCCGCCTCGTCATGGTACCAGACGTCGCGCCCTTCGGTCATCGACACGTCGCCGCCGGTGCGCCGGACCACGACCACCTTGTCGACATCGAGCGTTTCCAGGGCCTTGTCGACATTGGCCTTCAGCGGCACCTTGCGGCCGCCGCGCAGGCCCTCGTCGGCGGTGACGACCACCTTGGAATCGCAGCCCGAAATCCGCTGCGCCAGGCTGTCGGGGGAAAAGCCGCCGAAGACGATGGAATGGATCGCGCCGAGCCGGGCACAGGCGAGCATCGCATAGGCGGCCTCGGGGATCATCGGCAGGTAGAGCGTGACCCGATCGCCCTTCTTCACGCCCATGGCGTGCAGCACGTTGGCGAATTTGTTCACCTCCGCATGGAGCTCGCGGTAGGTGATGACCTTGTGCTCCGACGGATCGTCTCCCTCCCAGATGATCGCCGGTTTGTCGCCCCGGGTCTCCAGATGCCGGTCGACGCAGTTGGCCGAGACGTTCAAGGTGCCGTCCTCGAACCATTTGATCGACACGTTGTGCGGGTCGTATGAGGTGTTCTTCACCTTCGTGAACGGCTTGATCCAGTCGATGCGCTTGCCATGCTCGCCCCAGAACCCGTCCGGGTCGGTGATCGATGCCTTGTACATTTCCTGATACTTGGCGTCGTCGATGTAGGCGGCGGCGGCAATGTCCGCCGGAACCGGATAAAGTGTTTCGGACATACGGACCCTCCCAAATTGTATAGCAGCCGGCTGCCTCGCGGTCCGGCCCTGATGGTCGAGCGCATTATGAGGATCGCGGCATAGCACGTCCACCGCGACCCGCTCGTTCTTTCGTAGGTTCGGGATCCTACCCAAGGGAAGGGTGAGGGCGGGCGCGGAAAACCCTGCGTCAGATTGTGCTCGGGTTTTGCACCGGATTTGGAAAACGTCCGGTTTCAAGGACATGGGGGATGAGGCAGCGCGCGCCGGTCGGGTCCGGTCGGTCAAGAGGGGCGGCCCTTGCGCCCTGCATCAGCTCCTGGGCCGCAATCCGCCGCGTTCGGTGACGAAGCGGGTGACGCTTTCCACCCCGGTGCCGTCGCGGACATTGGTGAAGACGAAGGGGCGGCCCTTGCGCATCATGGCGGCATCCCGGTCCATCACCTCCAGCGAGGCGCCGACCAGGGGCGCCAGATCGGTCTTGTTGATCACCAGAAGGTCCGACCGGGTGATGCCCGGCCCGCCTTTGCGCGGGATCTTGTCGCCGGCGGACACGTCGATGACATAGATGGTGAGATCGGCAAGCTCCGGCGAGAAGGTGGCGGCGAGATTGTCGCCGCCGGATTCGATCAGCACCAGATCGAGATCGGGAAAGGCGGCGTCAAGATCGGCAATGGCGGCCAGGTTGATGGAGGCGTCCTCGCGGATCGCCGTATGCGGACAGCCGCCGGTTTCCACCCCGCGAATGCGCTCGGCTGGCAGGGCGCCGGAGCGGGTCAGAAACTCCGCGTCCTCGCGGGTGTAGATATCGTTGGTGATCGCGGCGAGCTGGAACCGGTCGCGCAGGGCCTTGCACAAGGCGTCCATGAGAGCGGTCTTGCCGGACCCGACGGGACCGCCGATGCCGACGCGCAAGGGGCCGTTTGGATGGATCATCTGAAACCTCCGAAAGCTGATCTGGGAGTGTCGGTTGCGGCGCGGGGCCGGGGAAGCGCGAGAGCGGTGGCGATGGAAGGGGTGCGGCGGCTCATGAACGGAACAGCCGCGTGTATTGGGTCTCATGGCGCATGGAGGCGATATCGGCGGCAAAGGCGCAGCCGCCGATCTCCTCCACCGGTGCCGTCAGCGCCAGATCGGCAAGCGCGGCGACCGCCGGGGCAAGCCGCTGCTGCACGGTCTGGCCGGCGGTCTGGCCGAGCGGCACGGCGCGCACGGCAGCGGAAATGAGGTTGGCGGTGAAGGCCTGAAGACAGGCGGTGACGACCGGACCGGGCGGCATCTGCCAGGCGGCGGCGGCAAGGGCCAGCGCCAACGGGTAGCTCCAGTCTCCACGCGGGATCGCTTGCGGTCCGGCAGTGAGGTCGGCGAACAGGCGTTGTGGTGGTCCGTCGCCAGCCGGTGGCCAGGCGGCGGCAACGGCGGCGATGAAGGCGTCGCCCTGGGCCGTGGTTTCCAGCCGCCGTTCGGAGCTGGGCTGCAGCGCCAGCGACAGGTCGAGCAGATCGCGAAAGGTGGCCGTATCGCCAGCGTGCGCCGCCGCCTGTCCGCGGGCCAGCAGGATGGCGTCGGTGCGGCCGGCGCCGTGATGCAGCACGTCGCGGAGCCAGGCCTCCAGTGTCCCGGCATCGCGCACGGTTCCCTCCTCGACCGCCCATTCCAGCCCGTGGCTGTAGGTGTAGGCGCCGATCGGGAAGGCCGGCGACATCCAGGCCAGCAGCGGGTAGAGATATCCGGCCGGGCCGGTGGCCTCACCGGTCCGGCTGATGGTCATGGGTGTCCGGGGGGGCATGCGGCGGGTGATGGGGGCCGCCGTGGGAATGGCTATCGTGGCCGTGCGCGCCCGCCCCGCCATAGGCGCCGCTTTCCGGATCGAACGGAGCGGCCAGCGCAGTCATCCGCCCGCCGAGCCGGGCGACCAGGTCCTCGATCACATGATCGCGGCGAATGCGCAGGGCGCCGGGCAGCAGTTGCACCGGAAGGTGGCGATTGCCCAGATGCCAGGCGATGCGGACCAGCGCATCCGCGCTCGCCGCCTCGATCTCCACCAGATCCTCGGCGGCGGCGAGGATGGCGACGATGCGCCCGTCCTCCAATTGCAGACCGTCGCCGTGGTGCAGGTGCCGCGCCTGGGGCAGGTCGAGCAGCACCCGGGTGCCGCCGGCGCAGTCGAGGACGGCGCGGCGACGGTGCCGGTCTTCCCGATCGAGCAGAATGCTGTCCACTGGTGCGCCCTCCCAGCTTCCGGCCGGCAGGATCGCCGCGACCCGGTTCACGCCACCGCCTCTTCGCCGCGCGCCATCGCCCGGAGGAAGGCGGGGCGGGAAAGCAGCCGTTCGAAATAGCTGGCCAGCGGTCCCGTGTCCGGCACATCGAACTTGGCGACCCGGGCCCAGCCGACCGCATGGCCGATCAGGATATCGGGGACGGTGAGGTTCTCGCCCATGACATAGCTGTTGCTACCGAGCTTTTCCTCCAGCCGCCGCATCGCTGTGTCGAATTCCATGCGGCAGACGCGCTTGATCTCGGGCACGCGCATCTCTTCGGGATGAATGAAGGTGTTCTTGGCGGCGGTCCAGAGCGCGCCCTCGATCTCATCGACGACGAACTGGGTGATGCTGTCCTGCCGGGCGCGTTGCGGCGTTCCGGCGGAAAAGGTGAGCTTGCCGTGCTTGTCGGCGAGATACTGGCAGATCGCCACGGAATCGGTGATGGCGAAGGCGCCATCCTTCAGCACCGGCACCTTGCCGGACGGGTTCAGCGCCCGCACCTCGTTGCTCTGGGGCATGGCCGGGATCAGCTCATAGGGCTCGCCGAGCTCCTCCAGCATCCAGATGACGCGCATGGCCCGCGTGCGGGGATATCCGATGACCGTGTACATGAAGGTCCTTTCATTGCGAATGGATCGGGACGGGCAGAACATGTCGCGCCCGGCGCCGAAACCCTAGTTGGTTAGAACATAAAATACCGCTGTGCCATCGGCAGCACAGTGGCCGGTTCGCAGGTCAGCAATGCACCATCGGCACGCACCTCGTAGGTTTCCGGGTCGACCTCGATGGTCGGCAGGGCATCGTTGAGGATCATCGACCTCTTGGAAAGCCCGCCCCGCGTGTTGGTGACCGGCAGCACCGCCTTTTCCAGCCCGAGACGTTCCTTGATGCCATCGTCCAGGGCGGCCTGGGAGACGAAGGTCACGGCAGACTGGGCCGCCGCTGGTCCGAGGCCGGCGAACATCGGACGGTAGTGCACCGGCTGCGGCGTCGGGATCGAGGCATTGGGATCGCCCATCGGCGCGGCGGCGATGCTGCCGAGCTTGAGCACCAGATCCGGTTTGACGCCGAAGAAGGCGGGATCCCAGATCACCAGATCGGCGAGCTTGCCGGTTTCGACCGACCCCACATGGGCGGAAAGTCCATGGGCGATGGCCGGGTTGATGGTGACCTTGGCGATGTAGCGCCGGACCCGGAGATTGTCGTTCTCGCCGGTCTCCCCGGCCAGCCGGCCGCGCTGCTGCTTCATCTTGTGGGCAGTCTGGAAGGTGCGGATGAGCACCTCGCCGACCCGGCCCATGGCCTGGCTGTCCGACGCGATGATCGAGAACGCCCCCATGTCGTGAAGAATGTCCTCCGCGGCGATGGTCTCGCGGCGGATCCGGCTTTCGGCGAAGGCGACATCCTCCGGAATCGATCCGTCGAGGTGGTGGCAGACCATCAACATGTCGAGATGCTCGTCGATGGTGTTCGCCGTATAGGGACGGGTCGGGTTGGTGGAGGAGGGAATGACATTCGGCTCGCCGCACAGGCGGATGATGTCCGGCGCATGGCCGCCGCCGGCCCCTTCCGTGTGGAAGGCATGGATGGTGCGGCCCTTGAAGGCGGCGGTGGTGTTTTCCACGAAGCCGGACTCGTTCAGCGTGTCGGTGTGGATCATTACCTGGATGTCATGGGCATCGGCCACCGCCAGGCAGCAGTCGATGGCCGCCGGTGTCGTGCCCCAGTCCTCGTGCAGCTTCAGCGCGGCGGCGCCGCCCAGCACCTGCTCCTCAAGAGCTGCGGGAAGCGAGGCGTTGCCCTTGCCGGCAAAGGCCAGGTTCATGGGATAGCCATCCGCCGCCTGCAGCATGCGGCCGATGTGCCAGGCGCCGGGGGTGCAGGTGGTGGCGTTGGTGCCGGTCGCCGGGCCGGTGCCGCCTCCGACCATGGTGGTCACGCCGGACATCAGCGCTTCCTCGATCTGCTGCGGGCAGATGAAGTGGATATGCACGTCGAGCGCGCCGGCGGTGACGATCTTGCCTTCGGCGGCAATCGCTTCGGTGCCGGGGCCGATGACGATATCGACCCCGGGCTGGATGTCCGGGTTGCCGGCCTTGCCGATGCCGGAGATGCGCCCGTCGGTCAGGCCGATATCGGCCTTGTAGATGCCGGTGTGGTCGATGATCAGCGCATTGGTGATCACCGTGTCGACCGCGCCCTCCGCCCGGCTGCGCTGGGACTGGCCCATGCCGTCGCGGATCACCTTGCCGCCGCCGAATTTCACCTCCTCGCCATGGATGGTGAAATCCTTCTCCACCTCGATGATCAACTCCGTGTCGGCAAGGCGGATCCGGTCGCCGGTGGTGGGACCGAACATGTCCGCATAGGCGGCGCGGGACATCATATGGGGCATCAGGGTCTCCAGGATGGGCGGGGCGGTCCGAAACGGACCGCGACCGGTCAGTTGCCGAGGCCGGTGGCCAGCTCCTTCAGATCCGCCGTCCGCTGCCGCGTCAGGTCGGCGCGGCACTGGTAGATCAGCATCGGTTCCATGGTGCCGCCCCGGGCGAGAAAGCCATAGGAGGCACAGGCATTGTCGCGGAACGGGATCCAGGCGCGCTGGGCGGCCTTGAGCGCATCGGCGGCGCCCTTCATCGACCCGTCGAGATAGCTGTCGGTCTGGCGCATGGCGGCCATGGCGGTGGCGTAGGCGGCGTTCAGCTCCTTGTCGGCGGCCTGCCAGTCCAGCTCGGCGCAATAGGTCATTTCCATCTGGGTGACCGGGGCGGCGCAATCGACCTTGGGCTGGGCATTCGCGGAAGCGCCGGCCAGGGTGGCCAGCGGGGCGGCAAGGGCGATGACGAGAGGCAGCTTGCGGATCACGGAAGGTTCCTTTCGTGGCAGGGGGCGTTCGCCTAGAGTGCGCCCATCACCTTGCCATTGAAACCATGGATTGTGCGATCCCCAACATAAGGGATCAACGCGATTTTTCGGGTCTGGCCGGGTTCGAAGCGGATCGCGGTGCCGGCGGGAATGTCGAGACGCATGCCCCGCGCCGCGCTCCTGTCGAAGGACAGCGCCGGATTGGTCTCGGCGAAATGGTAGTGGGAGCCGACCTGCACCGGCCGGTCCCCGGTGTTGGCGACCTCCAGTTCGGTTGGGCTGCGTCCCTTGTTGAGTTCGATCTCGCCTGCGGCGGGAAACAGCTCTCCGGGGATCATGGCGGTTTCCTCCTAGCGGATCGGGTGATGGACGGTGACGAGCTTGGTGCCGTCGGGAAAGGTCGCCTCGACCTGAACGTCGTCGATCATCTCGGCGATGCCTTCCATCACCTGATCGCGGGTCAAGACGCGGCCGCCGGCGGCCATCAGATCGGCGACCGAGCGCCCGTCGCGGGCGCCCTCGACGACGAATTCGGAAATCAGGGCCACCGCTTCGGGGTGGTTCAGCTTGACCCCGCGCGCCAGCCGTTTGCGCGCGACCTCGGCGGCCATCGCCAGCAGCAGCTTGTCTTTTTCCCTCGGTGTCAGTCGCATGGTGTCTCCCGCCTTGTCAGCAATGCCAGGTGCGCGGCAGCGGCGCGGCGCGCCAGCTTTCCAGAAACCGGATCAACCCCTCGCGCAGCGCCTGCCCGGTCATGGCGATGAAGCGCAGGATCAGCACCCCGGGCAGCGCGCTGGCGCCGATGCCGAGATCGCCGTCTTCAAGGCTGAGGGCCAGGTCGCGGGCGGCGCGGAGCTGTGCCTCCGCATCCGGCCGGCAGTCGATCAGGGTGGCAAAGGCCCGCCCGCCGGCGGCGGTCGCCGGGCCGGACATGATGTCGGTGGCATTGCCCTCGATGCGGCTGTCCTCGGCGAAGAAAAGCCGTCCGTCACGGCGGATGCGCCACCGGTCGCGGAAGGTGAGCTGGCGCACGCTCTCACCCATGGCGGCACGGCCGAGCAGCAGGCTTTCCACCGCCAGCATGCGTCCCTCCGGGGCGAGATCGGCGGAAAAGCTGCGGGCAAGACCGGCCCGGTCGAACAGAATGGTTTCCTGCGGCAGCCATTCCAGTAGTGCGCCGGCGCCGACCGTTACCCGGTTGTCGACCCGGGCCGTGCCGGACAGGCGCCGGTAGATCCGTTCCGCCGCCTGGGTGGTGACGATGGCATGGGCTCCGTCCCCCACCGCTGCGTCATAGGTCAGCCGGTCTCCGCCGGTGAGGCCGCCGGCGGTGTTGAGGAGCACGGCGACCGGAACCTCGGTGTGAGTTTTCGGCAGGCGGACCCGGGCCGAGCCGCCTTGTTCGAGACGGTCGAGGCGGGTGTGGTCGCCGTGGCGGCAAAAGGTCACCCGCGCGCGTCCCTCGACCCGTTGCAGCTGCGGCGAGGCCGGAACCTCCCTTGGTGAGATCTGCGGGCGCGGGGTGGGACGGGCGGTCATCGGCGTTCCTGATCCGGTGCGTGCATGGGGCGGCGGTGCTTTGAAGGCACGTAGCAAGAGCGGGGCCAGTTTGCGGCGCAAGGTGCGCGGCGGGGATACGTCTGCCCGCACGCTGGGCAGACGGCGGGAGTGGCTCTGGCGGTCAGCCGTCAGAGTGCCTGAAATTTCGGCAGTTGCATTTTTTCTGGGCGAAAGCTGTCACGCGAACCCGTCTGCCGCCGATCCAAGGACGATGCGTCGTGCGATCTGCCAAGGACGTCCGGCGTTTCGGTACAGCGGTTTCAGCGGATTCTTGGATTTTATCGGCAAGATCGGGTAAGAAGGAGGGAAAGCGGGCAGGGCGAAAACGCAACAGCGTGAAGGACGGAACCACCGTGCTGGAAAGTGTGAAGGCAGGTCTGGAACGACTTCAGGGTGCGCGTCGCGCTGCCGGCGCGCTGGTGATTTGCGCCGGGTTGGGCCTGGCGGCTGTGTTCAGTGCCGCCCCGGCGCGGGCGGAGGTTGCCGCCTGGATCGTCATCGATGCAGAGAGCGGCGCGGTGCTTGAGCAGAAGCAAGCGCGGCGGCAATGGTATCCGGCCTCAATCACCAAGCTGATGACCGCCTATGTGACCTTTCGGGCCATTGGCGCTGGCCGCGCCAGCATGAATTCCGCTGTCGTGGTCTCCGCCAACGCCCACGCGGAACCGCCCAGCAAGATGGGCTTCAAACCGGGCACCCAGCTGACCCTCGACAATGCGCTGAAGATGCTGCTGGTGAAGTCCGCGAATGATATTGCCGTGGCGGTGGCCGAGGCGATCGGCGGTTCGGAACCGGCCTTTATCGCGATGATGAATGCGGAGGCGCGCCGGCTTGGCATGAGCGCGACCCATTTCGTCAATCCGCACGGGTTGCCCGACAACCGGCAGGTGAGTTCCGCTCGCGATCTGGCGCTGCTCGCGCGCGTGATCTGGCGAGAATATCCGCAATACCGGAGCTACTTCAGCCATGGCGGCATTCGCGTCGGCAAGCGCACGCTGAAGTCGGCCAATCGCGAGTTCCTGCTCCGGGTGCCGGGCGCGAACGGAATGAAGACCGGGTACATCTGTAACTCGGGCCTCAATGTCGCGGTGTCGGCAACCCGGGGCAACCGGACGGTGATCGCCGTCATTCTGGGCGCGGCCTCGGGCGTGGAGCGGGTGGCGTTTGCGCGCGAGTTGATCGACAAGGGGTTCGATAGCCGCCGTGGCCGGTCGATCGAGCAGCTCACCGGCGTGTCCGGCGGGCCGCCGGCCGACAAATACTGCAAGCGCAACCCCCGCCCGACGGCGGAGGAATTGCTCGCCCGCTTCGGCAAGAAGAGCACCAAGCGCTCGCCGCTGATGGCGCTGTTCAGCGAGGATATCGAAGGCGGGCGCATCCGGCGCGGCGTGATGCCGGCCATGGCGGCGCCGGCTGCCGAGGGCGTGCCGCTCAAGGCCGATGGCAAGACCGACTGGGCCAAGGTGATGGACCAGGCGATCGGCCCGCGCCGGCAAGCGCTGCAGGTGATCCCCGTCGGCATCGGCACATCAGGTGGCAGTGCCCTGCCTTCGGCTCCGGCCGGGGCCGGCTCGACCCTCAAGGTGGTGGATGTGCCGACGCCCAAGGTGAAGCCGCTGGGACCGGCCGCGGCCTCGCTCGTGCCGATGGGCGCGGAGAAGGCCGGCAAAGCGGCCGCCGGTCCGGCGCCTGGGGCGATCTTCAACGGCCAGCCGCTGTTGCTGGTGCCGGTGCCCAGCCCGCGCCCTTGAGCGCGGTGCGACCCCGATCCGATACAAGGAGCCTGACGTGACCGAACCTGCCACCGGCGGCGCACCCGCGCGCGGTCCCAAGCCGCCGATCCCGCTGACCGTGATCACCGGCTTTCTCGGCGCCGGCAAGACGACCCTGCTGAACGCCCTGCTGCGCGATCCGGCGCTGGCCGATACGGCGGTGATCATCAACGAGTTCGGGGAGGTCGGGCTCGATCACCTTTTCGTGGAAGGCAGCGGCGAGGGCATCATCGAGCTCTCCTCCGGCTGCCTGTGCTGCACCATTCGCGGCGATCTGGTGACGACGCTGGAAGATCTCTTGCGCCGGGTCGACAATGGCCGGACCGAGCGGCTCGCCCGGGTGGTGATCGAGACCACCGGCCTCGCCGATCCGGCGCCGGTGCTGCACACGGTGATGCAGCATCCCTATCTGGTGATGCGCTACCGTCTCGACGGGGTGGTGACCTTGGTCGATGCGGTCAATGGGCTGGCAACCCTCGATGCCCAGGAGGAAGCGGTCAAGCAGGTGGCGGTCGCCGACCGGATCGTGCTGACCAAGACCGATCTTGCGGCGGGCGCGCAGGCGCGCGATCCCGCCAGCCCGCTGCGCCGGCGGATCGCCGCGCTCAATCCGGGCGCGCGGGTCGTCGACGCGGCGCTGGGCGAGGCCGGGGCCGGGACCCTGATCGGCACCGGCCTTTACGATCCGGAGACGAAGACCGCCGATGTGCGGCGCTGGCTCAATGCGGAAGCCTATGCGGGAGAGCAGGGCAGACACGATCACGCGCATGATCATGATCACGCCCACCATCGCGGGCATCACCACCATCACGGCGAGGCGCACGGTCATGGTCACGGGGGCCACGCCCACGACGTCAACCGGCACGGCGCGGATATCCGCGCCTTTTCCCTGACCAGCGAGGCGCCGGTGCCGGTGGCCGCGCTCGATATGTTCCTGGATCTGTTACGCTCGGCCCATGGGCCGAAGCTGCTGCGGATGAAGGGCATCGTTCACACGGTGGAGGATCCGGAGCGGCCGCTGGTGCTGCACGGGGTGCAGCATGTGTTCCATCCGCCGGTGCGGCTCGACGCCTGGCCCGACGCGGACCGGCGCACCCGGCTGGTGTTCATCACCCGCGATTTGCCGGAGGAGTTCATTCGCAGGCTGTTCACCGCTTTCACCGGCGGCGTCGCCAGCGATACCCCGGACCGGCAGGCGCTGGCGGAAAACCCGCTGGCGATCACCGGGTTTTCCGGCCGCTTCGGCTAGGATCCTGACGCTGGGGGCGGGACAGCGCTTCGACACGTCCCGCCGGCCTCATTTGTTCGAACGCACGCGGATCAGCCCTTCCTGTGCCACCGAGGCGACAAGCCGCCCGGCGCGGTCGTAGAGCGCGCCGCGGGTGAAGCCGCGCGCGCCGGAGGCCGACGGGCTGTCTTCCACATAGAGCAGCCACTCGTCGGCGCGGAACGGGCGATGGAACCACATGGCGTGGTCGAGGCTGGCAACCTGCAGCTTCGGATCGAAGACGCTGGTGCCATGGGCGAACAGCGAGGTGTCGAGCAGGGTCATGTCCGAGGCATAGGCGAGCACGCAGGAATGGATGCGGCTGTCATCGGGCAAGGGCGCGCTCGCCCGCACCCAGACATTCTGGGCCGGGGTCAGTTTGTTGCGGCTGAAATAATGGGTCAGATCGACCGGGCGCAGCTCGATCGGCCGGTCCCGCTCCCAGTATTTGCGCACGCTCTCCGGCGCGACGGCCAGGAACTTTTCCTTAAGCTCCGCTTCGCTCGGAAGGTCCTCGGGCATCGGCACGTCCGGCATGTCGACCTGGTGCTCCAGCCCCCCCTCGACCACTTGGAACGAGGCGGACATGGAAAAGATCGCGTGACCATGCTGGATCGCCACCACCCGGCGGGTGGTGAAGCTGCCGCCGTCGCGGATGCGGTCGACCTCGTAGATGATCGGCACCGCCGGATCGCCCGGCCGCATGAAATAGCCATGCAGGGAATGCACGGGCCGGTCTTCGGGGACGGTGCGGGAGGCGGCCACCAGCGCCTGACCGATCACCTGGCCGCCGAACACCCGCTGCCATCCCGCCTGCGGGCTCATGCCGCGGAATAGATTGTGTTCCAACGGTTCCAAATCGAGTATCGAAAGGAGATCGTCGACGGCTGAACGCATCGGGAAATGCCTCTGTTTTTTTGAGGTAACGGGACGGAGCGCCCGGGACCGTGCGGTTGCCCGCGACGAAAAGTCAAGACTGACGTATGGTCACGCGTCATCATCGGGCGGGACGGGCGAATCGCGCGGCGGCGCGGATACATGACAGGAGATGGCGGCGCGGCGCGCGTCGCCGGAATGAAAAGGACATCCAGATGGCAAGCGACCAGATGGCGGGCGACAGGCAAGGCGATCCGGCGGCGCCCCTCGACGTGCTGGTGGGCGGAGGCGGATATGTCGGCCTGTCGCTGGGGGTGGCGCTGAAACAGGCGGATCCGGCGATCTCGGTGGCGGTGGTCGACCAGCGGCCGCGCGCGGCGCTGGAAACCGATCCGCGCGCCTCGGCGGTGGCTGCCGCCGCCAGCCGGATGCTCGACCAGCTCGGCGTCTGGGACGAGATCGCCCCGCACGCCCAGCCGATGACCGAAATGATCGTCACCGACTCGAAGCTGCGCGATGCGGTGCGACCGGTGTTCCTGACCTTCGACGGCGAGGTCGAGGAAGGCGAACCTTTCGCCCATATGGTGCCGAACGGCCAGATGGTGGCGGCGCTGTCGCGGCGGGCCGAAGCGCTCGGGGTGGAGTTGATCGCGCCGGACGGGGTGCGGGACTTCGCCGTGGGCACCGGCATGGTGGAGGTGGAACTGGCCTCGGGCGCCCGGCGCCGGGCACGGCTGCTGGTGGCTGCCGACGGGGTGCGCTCGCGGCTGCGTGATCTCGCCGGCATCCAGACCGTGCGCTGGGAATACGATCAGTCGGGCATCGTCACCACCGTGCGACACGAGCGCCCGCATCATGGTCGGGCCGAGGAGCATTTCCTGCCCTCCGGCCCCTTTGCCATCCTGCCGCTGACCGGCAACCGCTCGTCGCTGGTGTGGTCGGAAAAGCGGATCGAGGCAGAGCGGCTGGTCAAGGGCGACGATTTCACCTTCGAACTGGAGCTGGAGCGTCGGTTCGGTCATCACCTGGGCAAGATCACGCTGGAGGGACCGCGCCATGCATTTCCGCTCGGCCTGACCCTGGCGCGCAGTTTCGTGCGGCCGCGTTTCGCGCTCGCCGGCGACGCGGCGCATGGCATTCACCCGATCGCCGGTCAGGGGCTGAACCTGGGGTTCAAGGATGTGGCGGCGCTGGCCGAGGTGCTGGTGGAGGCCCGCCGGCTTGGTCAGGATGTCGGCGCGCTCGACGTGCTGGAGCGCTATGAGCGCTGGCGGCGGTTCGACACCTTCCAGATGGGTGTCGTCACCGATGTCTTGAACCGCCTGTTTTCCAACGATATGGATGGTGTTCGCGCCGTGCGGGATGTGGGGCTCGGTCTGGTCGACCGGATGCCGTCGCTGAAGAAATTCTTCATCCGCCAGGCAGCAGGGCTTCAGGGGGAAGCACCCCGCCTGTTGACGGGGCAGCCGATCTGACGAAGGGTCTTTCTCGGGAAAGGCCTTTGGCTGTGAGCGATTGACCTTGGAGGAATTCCGGAGACGGGACTCTGACTTCAGAACGGGAGGGGAAGATCGGAGTGATGCCCGGGTCAGAGACGGCCGTAAGCGACCAGCCGCAGCGGATCATTCTGATCACCGGCTGCTCCTCCGGGATCGGCCGGGCGGCGGCCCATGCGCTGCGCGGCCGGGACTGGCGCGTGATCGCCACGGCGCGGGCGCAAGCCGATGTAGAGATCCTGCGCGACAAGGGGTTTGAGAGCTTCCGTCTCGATTATGAGGATGAGGACAGCATCACGGCGGCGGCGAGCGCGGTGTTGGAGCGCACCGGCGGCCGGCTCGACGCGCTGTTCAACAATGGTGCCTATGCCATTCCCGGGGCGCTGGAGGACCTGCCGACCGCGGCCCTGCGTGGGTTGTTCGAGGCGAATTTCATCGGCTGGCACACGCTGACCCGGGCGATCTTGCCGGCGATGCTGGCGGAGGGGCAGGGGCGGATCGTGCAATGCTCCTCGATCCTCGGCTTCATCGGCATGCCCTATCGCGGTGCCTACAATGCCTCGAAATTCGCCCTTGAAGGCTACAGCGACACCCTGCGGCTGGAGCTTGCCGGCACCGGCGTTCATGTCTCGCTGATCGAGCCCGGGCCGATCGCGACGCGCTTCACCGAAAACGCGCTGGCCAATTTCGAGCGGGTGATTGGCCCGGAAGGCATCGCCAGCTCCCGGTTTGGCGCCATCTATGAGCGGCGGCTGGCGCGGATGCGTGCGGGCGAGCCCTCGCCGTTCAAGCTGCCGGCCAGTGCGGTCGTCAAACAGCTCGTTCATGCGCTGGAGGCGCCGCGCCCGCGCCCGCGCTACCGGGTGACCCTGCCGACCAAGGTGATGGCGACGGTGAAGCGGCTGTTGCCCACCCGCGCCTTCGATCATGTGTTGCGCCGTGCCGCGCGCACCGAAGAATAGCCGGCGGGGCTGAGCACTTATGGTTTGTTTCCAGGAGAGGACGTAAGGATGGGAGAGGTATTGCGGACGCTCGTGCCGTTCGCTGTCGGGGCGGTGGCGGTGGTGCTGCTGCTGGGCTTGTGGAACATGGTGCGGGGCGGCTCGTCCTCCCGGTCGCAGACCCTGATGCGCTGGCGGGTCGGGCTGCAGTTCCTGGCCATCGTTCTGGTGATGGCGTTGCTCTATGTGTCCGGAGTCCGGCCGTGAGGCGGGAACCGGCAGGGAGGCGGTGATGGTCGTACTCAACAAGATTTATACCAAGACCGGCGATGCGGGCACCACGGCGCTCGGCTCCGGCGAGCGCCGGGTGAAGCACGATCCGCGCATCGACGCCTATGGCACGGTGGACGAGACCAACGCGATCCTCGGGCTCGCGCGTCTGGTGACAGCGGCAGCGTTTCCCGATCTGGATGCGGTGCTGGCGCGGATCCAGAACGATCTGTTCGATCTGGGGGCCGATCTGGCGACGCCGGACACCGGCGAGGATCTGGGCTACGAGCCCCTGCGCATCACCGCAGGGCAGGTGAAAGCGCTGGAGGCGGAGATCGACCGGTTGAATTCCGAGCTGTTGCCGCTGCGCTCCTTCGTGTTGCCGGGTGGTACACCGGCGGCGGCGCATCTGCATCATGCGCGTACCGTGGCGCGGCGGGCCGAACGGCTGATGACGGCGCTGGCGGAACGGGAAGCGATCAATCCGCAGGCGGTGATCTACATGAACCGGCTGTCCGATTTCTTCTTCGTGGCCGCGCGCTGGGTCAATCATGCGGGTAGCGGCGCGGGCGATGTGCTGTGGGTGCCCGGCAAGAACCGGTGACAAGGTCGGCAAGGCCGGCCAAAGGATGAGGCGGGGCGTATGTTCATCCCCTTGCATGACCACAACGGGCTTGAATATGTCCGGCGACAATATGTCACCTGGGGCCTGATCGCGCTCAACGTGCTGGTGTTCCTGTTCGTCCAGAAAGGCGGGTTGTCGGAGCCGGCGATGCAGGCCTCAAGCCTCTCCTACGGGCTGATACCGGCGGTACTGTTCGACCTGCGCGATCTTGCACCGAATCTGGTGGTGTTTCCGGAAAAGGCCTCGCTGGTAAGTTATGCCTTCGTCCACGGGAGCTGGATGCATCTGGGCGGGAACATGCTGTTTCTCTGGGTCTTCGGCGACAATGTCGAGGACGCCATGGGTCATTTCCGGTTCCTGGTGTTCTACCTCCTGTGCGCGGCGGCGGCCGGGTTTGCTCATGCGCTGCTCGATCCGGCTTCGACGATCCCGCTGATTGGCGCCTCCGGCGCCGTTGCCGGGGTGATCGGCGCCTATCTGGTGCTGCATCCACATGTGCGGGTCTGGGTGCTGGCGCTCGGGCGCGTGCCCTTGCGGTTGCCGGCGAGCTGGGTGCTGCTCGCCTGGATCGGTTTTCAGCTGGTGATGGCGCTCGGCTATGGCGAGGAAGGGGTCGCCTGGTGGGCGCATGTGGCCGGAGCGGCGGCCGGGGCGGCGCTGGTGGTGGTGATGCGCCGCCGGGGAGTGCCGCTGTTCGACCGGGCGGGCTGAAACGGGCCGCGCCCGGTCCTCTTGAGCGCGACCGAGCGCGCCGTTGACACCGCAACACAGCATCATTACGGTCGCCGCCCGATGGCTGAAACCTGCGGGCGGCGACCGTCAGTGACAGGTGTCCTTGCGGCAGGGCGAGCGGTCACCCGACAGGGGGAACGGACGTCCGGCCGGGCGTTTTGGAAGAGATCAACGCGATGGCGGTCGAGCGAGCGCGGGTTGATCGAGCGGGAGGTTGAAAAACCGATGAAGATCCTTGTGCCCGTAAAGCGGGTTATTGACTACAACGTGAAGGTTCGCGTGAAGTCTGACGGTTCTGGCGTTGATCTTGCGAATGTTAAGATGTCGATGAACCCGTTTGACG
>NZ_JAIVMG010000012.1 GCF_020177335.1 Stappia indica
GCGCGACGGCGTCAACCCATGGCCCGGGAAGGTGGTGCCATCGCCCTTTTGAGACGATGGCGGCCCGTGGAGCACCTTCCGGCAGGAGGGACAGCCGGGCAGGGCGCCGTCCCGCTTGAGCGCTTGGGGATGTGTACGCCCAAGCATCACCAGAAAACTCCAGGGTTAAACACCCCGCAAAAGAGCGCCTGAAGGACACAGCTCCCGACGAGTGACGATGATCCGAAAGGATGTCGCCACTCGCCATGACCGCAATGCCACAAACGTCCCCGCTCCGGTCTGCATCGCAGCCGCGAGCCGAAGAGGCCATCAGGTCCCGGGCATGGTCAGCGAACCTCCACGATGGCGCGGCCAAGAACAGCCCGTCCGCCGACATCGAGATACCGGACCTCGCGGCGGCCGGGCTCGTCCGGCATGGTCAGTTCGAATGTCACTCCATCACCGGCGCAGCCGCGTCCACAACCTTCAACGCCTGTCTGGCAACCGTGCGGTTGCCCTGCTGCAGGACATACCTGATCTCATAGAGACCGGGCTCGGCCGGAGCCGCCAGTTCGTCCTGACGGTTGTCCTCGACCCGGAAGTAATCCTGATACGCTCCCTCATCCGCCCCGGCCGGCACGATGGTGATATAGTCCTGCGGGTGGATGGACACGGACCAGCTGATCCGCACCGGGGCCTTCGCTGAGGCGACATCCGGTCCGGTCAGACTGACCTTCGCGTCTACGACCTCCAGCGGGGTCGACGTCAGCGTGTGATTGTCCTCCTGCAGCACATAGCGCACCTCGTACAGCCCCGGCTCGGCAGGCGCCACCAGACCGCCTTCGGTGGCGCCGTCCACGGTCAGGTAGTTGACGTACGCCCCCTCTTCCGCCCCGGCGGAGGCGATGGCCACGTAGTCCTGCGGGTGCACGACGGAAGACCACGAGACGTTGAAGCGGGCACCGGCGGTCACCTGCGCCGGTGCCGAGATGCCCATTTCGGCCTCCACGACCTCCACCGGAACCGAGGTCACCGTGTGATTGTCCTCCTGCAGCACATAACGCACCTCGTAAAGCCCCGGCTCGGCGGGCGCGACCAGACCGCCTTCGGTGGCGCCGTCCACGGTCAGGTAGTTGATGTAGGTGCCCTCTTTCGCCCCGGCGGGGGCGATGGCCAGATAGTCCCGCGGATGCACGACCGAAGACCACGACACGTTGAAGCGGGCGCCTGCTGTCACCTGCGCCGGCGCGGTGATGCCGATTTCGGCCGCCACGACCTCCACCGGGACCGCGTTCAGCGTGCGATTGCCGTCGTTCAGCACATAGCGCACTTCGTAAAGCCCAGGCTTCGCCGGGGCCATCAGCCCGCCCTTCTTCTGATCTTCCACAATCAGATAGTTGATGTAGGCGCCCTCTTTCGCGTCGGGGACAACGATGGCCAGATAGTCCTGCGGGGAAATGGAAGAAGACCAGGCAACGTCGAAGCGGGCACCGGCCGTCACCTGCGCCGGCGCCTCAAGCGCGATATCGGGATCGTCAAGATGGGGCAGCTCAGGCTCGGCCTTTGCCTCTTCCTGCGCCACCGGCTTCAGGTCCATGACATCCTGCACATGCGACAGGGCCTTCTTGAGCCCGGCGGCATCCTTCGCGGGCACGAACACCCCGCCGGTGTTTTCCGCGATGCAGGCAAGACCGGCATGTTCTTCCTCGGTCAGGTCGAAGCCGACCACATGGGCGGTAAATTTCACCCCCTGCCGCGCCAGTTCCGCCGACAAAGCGCAAGGGTCGGCCTGGCAGGTCTCCAACCCATCGGAAATGAGGATCACGGTGGCCCGCGTGTCGCGATAGGAGAGCTGCTCGGCCGCCTGCCGGATGGCGTCCGTGAGCGGCGTGCGCCCGCGCGGCTTGATCCCGCCGATTGCCGCGACAAAAGCGGACCGGTCCAGCGGGACGGGCGCGATCAGCGTCTCGATATCGGTGCAATCCGCTTCGCGGCGGTGCCCGTAGGCCATCAGCCCCACATTGGCCTTTTCAGGCCAGGTCGCGATGAGGTCGCCCAACACCTCCCGGGCAATCTCGATCTTGGAGACACCATCGATCTGCCCCCACATCGAGCCGGAGGCGTCGTAGACGACCATCACGTCCTCCGTCGCGCGCGCGGCGGTGGTGTCAGCGGCCGTGAGAGCGGCGGTGGCGCCGAGGGTGGCAATCGCCAGCACGGCGGGTTTGAAAAGCTGCATCGTCTCTTCCTTCCGGTCACGCCGCGCTCAGGCCGGGCGCAGATCACCCGTGTCCGCGCCCTGCTGGCGGTCACCGCCCAAGGCACGCGCCTTCAGTTTTCGAAATTTGGCCGACATCTGCTCAAGGCGCGCATCCCATTCGGGATCGGGCTCCTGACCCTCGATCGTCTTGAAATAGACCTGCATCAGGCAGGCGATGGCGAAGGGCTCCAGCAGCGCCGCCTTGACCGCCCAGGCGAAGAGCAGCGCGAACACGATCCCGCCTGCCGCCCAGGCGCCCGGCATGAGGTAGACGACCAGCGCGGCGGGAGCCAACATGACAAGGAAAACGATGAAGCCGAGGCCATAGACGATGATCGCCAGCCAGGCCGCATTCTTCAGCATCACCTTGTAGTTCTGCCCGTAAAGGACGAGCGCGTCCTTCGCCGACCCCCACGCATTGGTGGACTGGGTGCGGATGGCATGGGCGAGGATCACTTCATCGATGAAGCCGACCGCGATGCGCAGGAAGGCATGGAGGATCCCCGCCAGCTGCTGGGCGCCGGGGATGGGCAGGATCGTCAGGATGCCCCGAACAAGGCCGGTGATCGCACCGATCACCCCCTTGACCAACTGGTCGAGAGCGAAGAGCACGTTGGTCTGGGCAAAGCGCTCCTTCACAACCGCCGCCGCGTGGGTGATCTGCCCTCGTCCCCCGGGCATCGGCTTGCCGTCGATAAGCTGGACCAGCACCGCCACGTGCCCGGCCTTGACGACATAAAGGATATACTCGCGGACCCAGTACATGACCGCGCCGAACAGGCCAAAGCCGACGGCACCACCCCAGAAGGTCGAGGTTGCGCGAAACTCCTCGTCGCCAAACCCGCCGATGCCGTAGCCGATGCCCACTCCGGTCCCGGTGACCAGAATGTACCCAAGGGCGATACCGAAATAGACCGCCATTCGGAAGATGATGAACGGCGTGGTCCGCACCATCATCCCCAGTGCGCCGCCAATGCTGAAATCCCACATACCCGCGTCTCCGTCAGTCGAGAGCCGCAAGCTACCGGGGCGTGCATGACGCCGCCCCATTCGTTTGAACAGGTACCGGCATGATGGCCCGCGTTCCGCTGCCGTCACCCGCTGCCCGCGCAGGCCAAGGGATGCCACAGGGAGGATCGTGCAAAGGGAGGCTCATTCAGGGACGGGAATCCGGCCCGGCGCCTATGACGCAAAAAGAAAAAGGCCCCCAACGGGAGCCTTGTCTCGTTTTCGCTATAGCGATCATGGCGGACCGAAGACGGCGAAACGGGGCCCGACATACGCTATAGGCCTCTGAACTTGAGGCGAGAGCGAGTAGCTATGGGCGGGGAGCAGACGTTCGTTGCAATCTGCACCGAGGTCCGGTGTGCGTACAAGGTAGCCCCCCGACTCGCCAAAACAAGCGGCAGCTCTGCGGCTGATCGCAAACCTACTGCTTGAGGTGACCAGGGCCGGATTGCGGCCTCTCCGAAGGAAGAGATTGCTGTTCTTCAGCCGATTATAGCTTGCTCTTAGCGCAAATATTTTCAAGATTAGTGCCGCGTAATTTGACAAGAGGATACCAATGGCGGAACTCCATTCTCAGGCGGTGCCTGTTCAAACACTCTACACATGGTTCCGTGACAATAAGTTGATCGTGAATCGACGGTATCAGCGAAAGCTGGTGTGGACTCTCGAAGAAAAACAAAAACTCCTTGACTCCATACTATCAAAATACCCGATACCCGCCATCTTGCTCTCCGAGATCGAAGGTCCAAAAGAAAACTTCGAGATTATCGACGGCCTTCAAAGAATGCATGCAATCCTGTCATTCATTGAAACCTCATACCCAATCTCAGATGGACGCTATTTTGACTTGAATTACTTCCCGACCGCCAAAGACATTTCGGAACATGGAGTGTTTTCGGATAAGAGCGAGGGAAATGTTCTCGACACAGGCGCTTGTTCAACCCTTCTAAACTACCAAGTATCGTTATCAATTCTGCGGAAGGCTTCCAACACAGAGGTCAATGAGGTTTTTGACAGAATTAACACTTATGGCCATCGCTTGAGCGACCAAGAGCGCCGCCAAGCAGGAGTTCAGAGCAAGTTTGCCGAGCTTGTTCGGAGTTTAGCTTGCAGCGTGAGGGGGGATGCTTCGTCCGATCGCCTTTTTCTTTATGAAATGCCCTCCATCAGCATTGATCTCCCAAAGACAAGGCATGGATATGAAGTCCGAGCCGACGAGGTGTTTTGGGTTGCACAGGGTGTTCTTAGATCAACAGACCTTCGAGACAGCGAGGATGAACAGTGTATCGCTGACACTGTTGCCTGCATAATCGGGCAGGACTTGATTGATCGCTCTAAAGCAGCACTCGATGCCGTGTACGATGCTTCAAGCGCTGAATACACCAGAATTGAAACAGCGCTGGACCTTTACGGTTCCGAAAAGATTTCGGAAGAGTTCAAATTCGTCTTGGGGGAGATCACGAAGATTTGCGCGGAAGGTGGCGCAACCAAGCTACGCGACCTATTGTTTGAACCGAAGACGACTAACGCCTTCCCGTCTGTCTTCACCGCGATCTTCTTAGCGATCTTCGAGTGCGGCGTCAGCCAAGGAAAGAAGATTTCCGACTATTCTGGGCTGAAGGCTTCCCTAAAAGGCATTAACAAGCGAATCCCAGTTGGCCAAAAGGGCTCTAACCGAGCAGAGCGTCGGACGAATATTGACGTGGTAAAGGGCGTAATTTCTAAATTTTTCGTTGATGACCCCGATCTCGCGAAACTGATTTTTAGCAACCATAAGATCGTTGATATTGATGGAGACATCCGGCGTTCGGAAATAGAGCTTGCTCACTACGAATTAAAGCAGGGACTTCTTCCACTTGAGGCAGGGGCGAAGGACCCTGCCGCGATGCTCGACAAGATTCTGCGGACCATCTGCGCAATCGCTAACAATGGCCCGAATTCGGCGGGAAAGATTTTGATTGGCGTGGCAGACAAAGAAGCCGACATCAAGAGAGCCTCAGAAATAGACGGGGTTGCAGGAAAGGTTATTGGGAAGAGAACTGTTGTAGGAGTCTGCAGGGAGGCCAAGAGGCTCGGCAAGTCGATGGAGGACTACGTTCAAATTGTAGTCAACCACATTAAGAGTTCAAACATTTCCGAGCACACGAAAGGCGCGGCGCTGGCTCATATTGATTTCAATAGCTATTTTGATTTGGGGGTGTTGGTAATCTCAATCCCTCCTCAGAAAGATCTTACTTACCTTGGCGATGAACTCTATCGTCGTGATGGTTCCAATAATACTCGCGTATCCACCCCAAAGGATGTAGTCGCGTTGAACTCGCGATTTCAATAGGGCTTTGTATTGGGCGGGGTACCGGCCCCGCCCTCGACATATCTGCGGTCAGAGACGCATATAGGGGCTGCCGGCGCAAAAGTATACGCATGTTGCCCACTCCGCGAATGACCGGGCTCGGGAGACTGTGCAGCAGCATCCACTAGAGGTGTGAAAGGCTGCTATGGGCCGAACGTGGCCATCTCCAGTTTTCAGGAGTATCAGGCTAAAGCGCGGGATTGGCAGCTCGTCACGCCAACTGGTGGCGTGTGGGGATCGGCGGCAATATCGCACTATGGCAATAGTGGGAGGAGCAATCGGGGGATTATGGCGGAGAGAGAGGGATTCGAACCCTCGGAACGCTTGCGCGCTCAACGGTTTTCGAGACCGCCCCGTTCAACCACTCCGGCACCTCTCCGCGACCGCGCGGCTCGTGGCCTCGCGGTGGATCGCTACATAGCGAAGTGCGACGCGGGGCACAAGGGCCGATTTTGGAAATTCACCGCCTTTGCACATGAGCGCGCACGGACGGACTTTTCCGCCCATGGATCTTCCGTGCACAAGCATTGACTTTGCCCTGCCGATACGTATAGTCCGCGTGCTTCGAGTGGGACCTTCGTGTCCCCTTTTTCGTTGCCCCAGGCTTTTCGCCGTCACATGCCAGTCAGCTCAATGGCACTTCGCCATGGCCTCCGGCGACGGCAGGGCGCGTTTCCGACACCGGATCTCCCGGCATCGGCTGCGTCTTTCGCAAAGTTTCCGGCCGGTGCTTTTCCTTTTACGGACAGCGCCTCGCAGGAACGCCAAAGGGTGCGTGACAAGCCGGCCGACCCAAGACGGGGCGCGCCGATTGCAAAAATGAAAAGAAGGACGTGCGAGACATGTTCGCAGTGATCAAGACGGGCGGCAAGCAGTACCGCGTCGCCCAGGACGATTTGGTGAAGATCGAGAAGCTCCCCGCGGATGCCGGCGAGACCGTGACCTTCGCAGACGTGCTGATGGTCGGCGGCGAGACCGAGACCATGATCGGCGCGCCGACGGTCGACGGCGCCAGCGTCGTCGGTGAGGTGGTCGAGCAGGCCCGTACCCGCAAGATCATCATCTTCAAGAAGCGTCGCCGCCAGAATTCGCGCCGCCGCAACGGCCACCGTCAGAGCTTCACCCTGGTCAAGATCACCGATATCCTGACCGGTGGCGCCAAGCCGGCCGCCAAGAAGAAGGCCGCGAAGAGCGAAGACACCGCAAAGGCGGCGGAAGCCTCCGACGCGCTGCCGGTGCTGTTCACCGCGCCGGAAGGCCCGGCCGACGATCTGAAGAAGATCTCCGGCGTCGGCCCCGTGCTGGAGAAGAAGCTGAACGCGCTGGGTATCACCACCTATGCGCAGGTCGCTGCCTTCAGCGCTGACGACATCGCCCGCGTCGACGACGCCCTGTCCTTCAAGGGCCGCATCGAGCGCGACAACTGGGTTGAGCAGGCGACGGAGCTGGCGGCGAAGTAATTCGCCACCCCGTCGACGCCGATTGAAGATTACGGACGAGGAGTTTCGTCATGGCACATAAAAAAGCAGGTGGTTCGTCCCGTAACGGTCGCGATTCCGCGGGTCGCCGTCTCGGTATCAAGAAGTACGGCGGCGAGATCGTCGTGCCGGGCAATATCATCGCGCGTCAGCGCGGCACCAAGTGGCATCCGGGCACGGGTGTTGGCATGGGCAAGGATCACACGATCTTCGCCACCATCGAGGGCACCGTGACCTTCGAGAACAAGGCCAACAAGCGCACGTTTATCACCGTAACGCCACTCGTAGACGCAGCAGAGTAAAGCCGACGTGTCCCTACTGACTCGCCGGCGTCTCATCGACCCGGCGGTTTGAGGAAAACCGGCACGATCGCGAAGGATCAGGGGAGATGGGGCACCATCTCCCCTTTTTCTTTGCCGAATTGCCGGAGGACATCATGGTTGCCGATCTGGAAGAAAGTCTCGACGAGGAAAGTTTCTGCGCTGCCGGCGCGCCGCAGGAGACCGCAAGGCTCCGGCTCGACCTGCCGCGCAGCGATGACCTTGCCGACATTGTTACCCTTGCCAACAACCGCAAGGTTGCCACCATGGTGGCGACCATGCCCTCACCCTTCACCCTCGACGACGGCCGGGCGCTGGTTGCCCGGGCAGCGGCAGCCACCCGCGATCGCGCCAAGTTCGCGATCCGCATGAAGTCGACCGGCCGGTTCATCGGCGCCGCCAGCTTCCAGCGGTCGGAAGAGGACGGGTCGATCCATCTGGGCTACTGGCTCGGCGAACCGTTCTGGGGCCAGGGGCTGGCGACCGAGGCGGCCCAGTCGGTGGTCGATTTCATCTTCTGCAGCACCGGCGCAACCCGCCTGACCGGCGCGGCACGGGTGACCAATCCGGCCTCGCGCCGGGTGCTGATGAAATGCGGCTTCCACCTGCTCGACCAGGGCATGATCCATTCGCGCGGCGCCGGCGGCCCGGTCGCTGTCGACAGGTTCGGCCTCGACCGGAGCACCTGGCTTGCCCTGAAGCGGTGGGGCAAGGTGTCCTGAGGCGGGAAACGAGCCGGGCGGCATGACCGTTCGCGCCGTCAAATCAGGCGGCGTCCGGTTTCAAACCTTGCCGGGAACGCCGGGGATCGGGTATTGGCTGAGGCTTCGCGGCCCGCGCTCCCGATCACCGGCGCGGCGCCGCCTCCGGCCCTTGCCTTGACCACATGATGTTTCCACCTGTTACATCGGCCTGAACGCGCAGACAGAAAGCAGACCAGTTCATGAAATTTCTCGATCAGGCGAAGATCTACGTGCGCTCGGGCGACGGCGGCGCCGGCTCGGTCTCCTTCCGGCGCGAAAAATACATCGAGTATGGCGGTCCGGACGGCGGCGACGGCGGACGCGGCGGCGATGTCTTCGTGGAATGCGTCGAGGGGCTGAACACGCTGATCGACTACCGTTTCCACCAGCATTTCAAGGCCAAGACCGGAATGCACGGCATGGGACGCAACCGCTCCGGCGGCAAGGGCGACGATGTGGTGCTCAAGGTCCCGGTCGGCACCGAGATCCTGGAAGAGGACAATGAGACGGTCATCGCCGATCTCACCGAGCCCGGCCAGCGCCTGCTGCTCCTCAAAGGCGGCAATGGCGGGTTCGGCAACGCCCATTTCAAATCCTCCACCAACCAGGCGCCGCGCCATGCCAATCCGGGCCTTCAGGGCGAGGAAAAGTGGATCTGGCTGCGGCTGAAGCTGATTGCCGATGTGGGGCTCGTCGGCATGCCGAACGCGGGCAAGTCGACCCTGCTCGCGGCGGTCTCCGCCGCGCGGCCGAAGATCGCCGACTATCCCTTCACCACGCTACACCCCAACCTCGGCGTGGTGGAGATCGACGGGCGCGGCTTCGTGCTTGCGGACATCCCCGGCCTGATCGAAGGCGCCCATGACGGGATCGGCCTCGGCGACCGGTTCCTGGGACATGTGGAGCGCACCCGCACCCTGCTGCATCTGGTCGATGGCACCCAGGAGGACCCCGGGGAGGCCTATCGGGTGGTGCGCGGCGAGCTGGAAGCCTATGGCCATGGCCTTGCCGAAAAGCCGGAGGTGGTGGCGCTGACCAAGGTCGACGCGCTCAGCGACGAGATCCGCGCCGAGAAGGCAGCCGAGCTGGAAGCGGCCTGCGGCCAGCCGCCGTTGCAGCTGTCCTCGACCAGCGGCGAGAATGTCGACCGGACGCTGCGCATGCTGATCCGCGCCATCGACAAGGACCGCGAAGTCGAGGCAAGCCAGGTGCCCCAGGTGCCGGACGAGCCCTGGCATCCGTGAGACCGGTGACATGAGCGAAACGCGCGAACAGGATGGCGGGCCGCTTTCCCGCTACAAACGCATTGTCGTCAAGATCGGCTCCGCCCTGCTGGTGGAGCGCGGCGCGTTGAAACGTGCCTGGCTGGACGCCCTGTGCGCCGACCTTGCGGCGCTCTCCGAACGGGGCGCGGAGGTGATCGTCGTCTCCTCCGGGGCGATCGCGCTCGGGCGCGGCGTGCTCGGCCTGCCGCGCGGCGCCCTGAAGCTGGAGCAGGCGCAGGCCGCCGCTTCGGTCGGTCAGGTGGCCCTCGGCCACGCCTATGCCGAAGCCCTTGGCGGACGCGGCCTGACCGCCGGCCAGATCCTGCTGACGCTCGGCGACACGGAAGAGCGCCGGCGCTATCTCAACGCCCGCGCCACGCTGGAAACCCTGTTGCGGCTGGGGGCGGTGCCGATCGTCAACGAAAACGACACGGTGGCCACCTCGGAAATCCGCTACGGCGACAATGACCGGCTTGCCGCCCGGGTCGCGACCATGGCCAGCGCCGATTGTCTGGTGCTCCTGTCCGATGTGGACGGGCTCTACACCGCGCCGCCGGCCTCCGACCCGACGGCCGAGTTCCTGCCGCGCGTACCGCGCATCACGGCGGAAATCGAGGCCATGGCCGGCGCCGCCGGCTCGGAGCTGTCACGCGGCGGCATGCGCACCAAGATCGACGCGGCGAAGATCGCCACTGCGGCCGGCACCGTCATGGCGATCGCCAGCGGCACGCGGCTCAACCCGCTGGCGGCCATCGAGGCGGGCGGACGGGCCACCTGGTTCGAGGCCCGCTCCACCCCCGCCAGCGCCCGCAAGGCCTGGATCGGCGGGCATCTGGAACCGCGCGGCACGTTGCAGCTCGATGCCGGGGCGATCCGGGCGGTGATCGCCGGCAAGAGCCTGCTGCCGGCGGGCGTGCGGGCGGTGACCGGCGCATTCAGCCGGGGCGACGCGGTGCGTCTGCTTGGCCCCGATGGCCGCGACATCGGCCGTGGCCTCGTGGCCTATGACCACCCGGACGCGCAGCGGATCATCGGGCGGAACAGCCGCGAGATCTCCGCGATTCTCGGTTATGCGGGACGCGCGGAAATGGTACACAGGGACGATCTCGTCCTGAGCGGGCATACGGGCGAACCGACGGCCCAGGCGCTGCCGGAGGCCACTGGCCAGACGGGCAGCGCCAACCAACTTTGAGCGAGACGCAGGCTTTCCCTGCCAAGAGGAAGACGGACCATGCTTGAGCTGGCAACCACGGGCAAGACTGACATCGCCGATCTGATGCGGGACATGGGCGCGCGGGCACGCGCGGCAGCACGGCAGATCGCCATGGCGCCGGCGGAACGCAAGAACGCAGCCCTGCATGCCATGGCAGCGGAAGTCCGCGCCGGACAGGCCGAAATCCTTGCGGCCAATGCCGAGGACATCAAGGCGATGACCGAGGGCGGCCAGACCGCCGCCTATCTCGATCGGGGCACGCTGACGGGCGAGCGGATCGAGGCCATTGCCGCCGGGCTTGAGGCCATCGCCGCGCTGGAGGATCCTGTCGGCGCCGTCATCAGTGCCTGGGACCGGCCCAATGGCCTCAGGATCGAACGGGTGCGCACGCCGCTCGGCGTGATCGGCGTGATCTACGAAAGCCGTCCGAATGTCACGGTCGATGCCGGCGCCCTGTGCCTGAAAGCCGGCAATGCGGTGATCCTGCGCGGCGGCTCGGATACGATCCGCTCCAACCTCGCCCTGCACCGGGCGCTGACCCGGGGGCTGGAGGCAGCGGGTCTGCCCGCCGACGCCATTCAGGTGGTGCCGGTGACCGACCGTGCCGCTGTCGGCGAGATGCTCAAGGGGCTCGACGGAAAGATCGATGTGATCGTGCCGCGCGGCGGCAAGAGCCTGGTCGCCCGGGTGCAGAGCGAAGCCCGGGTGCCGGTCTTTGCTCATCTGGAGGGCCTGTGTCATCTGATCGTCGACCGCAGCGCCGATCTGGACATGGCCGTCAGCGTCGTCACCAATGCCAAGATGCGGCGCACCGGCATCTGCGGCGCGCTGGAAACCCTGCTGGTGGACCGGGCGGTCGCCGCGACCCATCTGGCGCCGATCTGTGAAGCGCTCATCGCCAAGGGCTGCGAGCTTCGGGGCGATGCCGAGGTTTGCGCCGCCATCCCCGAAGCAAAGCCCGCCGTGGAGCAGGACTGGCGGACCGAGTATCTCGACGCGGTGCTGTCGATCCGCATCGTCGACGACCTTAATGCCGCCATCGAGCACATCGAAACCTATAGCTCCCATCACACCGACGGCATCATCACCGATGATCCGGCGGCGGCGGAGGCGTTCTTCAACGCGGTCGATTCGGCGATTCTGACCCACAATGCCTCGACTCAGTTCGCCGATGGCGGGGAATTCGGCATGGGCGCGGAAATCGGCATCGCCACCGGGCGGATGCATGCGCGCGGGCCGGTTGGCGTGGAACAGCTCACCAGCTTCAAGTACCGGGTGCGCGGCACGGGACAGGTCCGTCCCTGACGATGGCCGCTCTGCCCCGCCCCTGCCCGCCCGCCTTGCGGACCGCATGACGGGTTCGCTCGACCTTCCCTGGTCCGATCCGAGGCTGCGCATTCCCCATGCGGAGCCCGGCAATCGGATCGGTCTGTTCGGCGGCTCGTTCAACCCGCCGCATTCCGGCCATCGGCTGGTGGCGGAGGTGGCCCTGAAACGGCTCGGGCTGAACCAGGTCTGGTGGATGGTGACGCCAGGCAACCCCTTGAAGGATCACGCGAACCTGGCGCCGCTTTCCGAACGGCTCGATCACGTTGCCCGTTTTGCCGATCATCCGGCCATGCGCGTCACGGCGCTGGAGGCGCGGTTCCCCACCAGCTACAGCGCCCGCACCATCGATCGGCTGATCCGCCTGCGTCCGCGTCTCAGCTTCGTCTGGATCATGGGCGCGGACAACCTGGCGGGCTTCCACCGCTGGCAGGATTGGCGCGACATCATGCAACGCCTGCCGGTGGCAATCGTCGACCGGCCCGGCGCCACCTTGTCGCCGCTGTCGGCGCCAGCGGCGCATGCCTTCGCCGCCGCACGGGTGGATGAGGCCTGCGCCGCGTCGCTTGCCTCGCGCCCGCCGCCCGCCTGGACATTCCTGCACACGCCGCTCGATTCCACCTCTTCCACGGCCTTGCGTGACCGTCCGGGCCGGGAGAACCCGCGCCGATCCGCGACCATGCCTTGAAAAGGCCCCTATCCCCAGCGTATCCTAGGGTGTAGACCCATAAATGAGGTCGAAATGGTTTGAGGCGGACTGCTTCTGATCAAGGAGCGAAAGCACAGGAAATGTGGTTCATTTTCAAGTCTTTCGCGACGTGAGAGCAGGTGCAATCCGGTCAAATCCGAAGGACATGGAAATGGCTTCACCCCGCGTCGTCAGCGCGCTTGACCGGGCAAAAAGCCCGCTCTGCGCACACTTTCTCGCGGAAGGTTCGCCATTTCCCATGCCATATCACCTCATTTATGGGTCTACACCCTACGGCAGCGCTCTGGGAGGATAACCGCAGTCGCCTTCCCGGATGTGCCGGGTCGGGCATGGCTATCTGGACAGAATTCCGGATGGCGTCACAGCCCATCAATGCAAACTGGACGAAAGGCAATCCGTCTGAGCATGACCTTTGAGACCGAGGGGACGGCCATGACCGCTCCTCATCCCGTCGCAGCCGGCACGCAGAAGCGTGTGGGGTTGCACGACACCGTTCTCGCCTCGCTCGCCGATTCGAAGGCCGAGGACATCGTTTCCATCGACATCACCGGAAAATCCTCGATGGCCGACCAGGTTGTCGTTGCCTCCGGGCGGTCGCACCGGCACGTGGGTGCCATTGCCGACCACCTGCTGCGCGACATCAAGGAGGCTGGCCACGGGACTGCGCGGGTCGAGGGGGTACCGCAGTGTGACTGGGTGCTGATCGACGCGGGCGATGTGATCATCCACATCTTCCGGCCAGAGGTGCGCGACTTCTACAACATCGAGAAGATGTGGTCGGTCGACGTCTCCGCACCGGGGCACTGACGCAGGCCGAGGCCTGAACCTGCCACGCGGCGCATAGCGCCGGCCAATCCGGGCCGGCGAAGGGGATGGGCGCGCTCCCTTCCCCCTTTCGGGCAAGGGTCGCCGACAGGCGCCCGCCTTGATGCCTCCGCCCATGGCCCGCGTCCATGCGCGGCGTTGCGGATGGCCCATTTCCTTCCAGACACCAACCGGTTGCCCAAGACATGCGCGTTCATCTTGCCTGCATCGGCCGCCTGAAATCCGGCCCTGAACGCGACCTGTTCGACCGCTACGCCGATCGCGCGCGCAAGGCCGGCCGGGCGCTCGGGCTTACCCTGTCGCCGGTGATCGAATTGCCGGAGGCGCGGGCCCCGCGCGCCGAGGACCGCAAGGCCGCCGAGGCCGAGGCACTGCTCGCCGCCCTGCCCGCCGGCGCCGTGATCGTCGCCCTCGACGAGGGCGGCAAGACCATGACCAGCGAGCGGTTCGCGCAGATGCTGGAACAGCACAAGGACACCGGCTCCTCCGATCTCGCCCTTGTCATCGGCGGACCGGACGGCCATGGCGAGGCGCTATTGCAGGCCTCACGCATGTCCCTTGCGCTTGGCCCGATGACCTGGCCACATCAGATCGCCCGGGTGCTGATCTGCGAACAGGTCTACCGGGCCATCACCATTCTCAGCGGCCACCCGTACCACCGCACCTAGGGTCTGGACTCATAAATGAGGTCGAAATGGTTTGAGACGGATTGCTCCTGATCGAGGAGCGGAAGCGCAGGAAATGTGGTTCATTTTCAAGCCTTTCGCGACGCATGAGCAGGCGCAATCCGGTCAAATCCTTCAGGACATGGAAATGGCTTCACCTTGCGTCGTCAGCGCGTTTGACCGGACAACAAGCCCGCTCCGCACGCCCTTCCTCGCAGTCTCTTGCCATTTCCCATGCCATATCAGCCTCATTTATGAGTCCAGACCCTAGGGAACCGCGCAAGCTCCTCCGCACGGCGCTCGCGTCTGGGGAAAACGATGAGGCAAGGCGGATTGCCCGTTTTCCGCCCAATTTCTCAGGTAGCGCTTGACGCTGAGGCAGCAGGGGGGAGGCTTAACCACTCGTTAGGGTTGACGTTTCGTTAACGTCCATCGGGCAGACTTTTGTCCATGAAACAAGCCCGCCTCCGCCGGACCTTTCCTAAAGATGTCCTGCCGGAGAGACCGAGCGGCAAGTCGCAGGGGATTGCCAAGAGTGAAGCGAACATGGTTCGCGCTGGCAGCCGTTTGTCTTACGTCCGTGTTCGGGCCCGCAAACGGGCCCATGCCCGCCCAGGCGGTGGAGCAGGAACCGGCCCGGACCGATGCGGATGGCACTTCCGCCAGAGCGGCGAAAGACGCCGCAACAAGCGGGAAGGCAAGCGCCGCGCAAGAGATGAAGGGGGGCAAGGATCCACTCGCGGATCGAAAAGCCCAACGGGAAGAAGAGCTGTCCGCGCTGACGCGCGACCTGTCGTTGTCGGCCGACCGGCAGGCAGCGATCGCCCGGGAGATCCGCGCGATCGACCGGGACAGACAGGCTTTGAATACGGATCTGCTGCGAACCGCCCAACGGGTGACGCAGCTGGAAGAGCAGTTGGCGGCGACCGAAAGCCGGTTGCGCCGACTGGGGGAAAACGAGGACGCCGTGCGCGCTTCTTTGGCTGACCGACAGGATGTGCTCGCCGAAGTGCTCTCCGCCCTGCAGCGGATCGGGCAGCGGCCGCCGCCGGCGCTCGCGGTACGCCCCAAGGATGCGCTTGGCGCGGTGCGCAGTGCGCTGTTGCTCAATGCGGTGATGCCGGATCTGCATATCGAGGCGCAGGCGCTTGCCAGCGACCTGGCCGAGCTGCGTAAACTGAAACTGTCGAGCGCCGCCGAGCGGGACCGGCTGGTGGCCGATACGGGCCGGCTCAACGAAGAGCGGCACCGGGTCGAGCTTCTGGTCGCCTCGAAGCGGCGCGAGCAGGAACGCAGCCAGGCCGAACTCGAGCAGGAGCAGGCGCGCTCGGAAGAACTGGCCCAAAAGGCGAAATCCCTGGAAGACCTGATCTCCAGCCTGGAAAACGAGATCGTCAGCGCGCGCGAGGCGGCAGAGGCGGCCCGCAAGGCGGCTCTCGCCCGGGCGAGCGGCAAGACCCGCGATCAGGATCCGTTCAAGGATCCGGGGCGGCTTGCCCCGGCCATGGCCTTTGCTTCGGCCAAGGGACGGCTCACCGCACCGGTATCGGGCACGCTGCTGCGCGATTTCGGTGCCGATGACGGCTTCGGCGGACGCAGCCAGGGCCGTTCGATCGCCACCCGGGCCCGGGCCCAGGTGGTGTCACCGGCGGATGGTTGGGTGGTCTATGCCGGCCCCTTCCGCTCCTATGGCGAGGTCTTGATCCTCAACGCCGGGGATGGATATCATATCCTCCTTGCCGGGATGGACCGGATCCGGGTGCAGCAGGGGCAATTCGTGCTGGCCGGCGAGCCAGTGGCGGCGATGGGCGATACACGGATCGCCAGTGCCGCGACGATCGACCTTTCTGCACCGCAGCCGGTGCTCTATGTAGAATTTAGGAAAGACGGCATTTCGATCGACTCTTCCCCCTGGTGGAGCCGACCCGAAGACGAAAAGGTTCGCGGATGATTCGGAAAGCTTCCCTGTTGCTGTGCGGCGCGCTGATTGGCGGCGCATCCGTCATAGCCCTGTCGCAGATGCCGGTCCGTGTCAGCGGCGTCGCCAACGCGGCCGCCTCTGACACCTATCGCCAGCTGAATCTCTTCGGCGACGTCTTCGAGCGGATCCGCTCGGACTATGTCGAGGTTCCCGACGATGCGGCGCTGGTCGAATCGGCCATCAACGGCATGCTCAGCTCGCTCGACCCGCATTCCAGCTACATGTCGCCGAAGCATTTCCGCGACATGCAAGTGCAGACGCGCGGCGAATTCGGCGGCCTCGGCATCGAGGTGACCATGGAGGACGGGCTGGTCAAGGTGGTGACGCCGATCGACGACACCCCGGCCTTCAAGGCGGGCGTGATGGCCGGCGACCTGATCACCCATCTCGATGGCGAGCAGGTGCAGGGCCTGACGCTGTCCGAGGCGGTGGAAAAGATGCGCGGCCCGGTCAACACCGATATCGAGATCGTCGTGCGCCGCGAAGGCGCAGCCGAGCCGATCACCATCAAGATCACCCGCGACATCATCCGCATCCGCTCGGTGCGTAACCGGGTCGAGGGCGATGTGGGCTATATCCGCATCACCCAGTTCAACGAACAGACCTTCGACGGGCTGAAGGACAGCATCGACACGCTGACGACGGAGATCGGCAAGGACAAGCTGAAGGGCTTCATCCTCGACCTGCGCAACAACCCGGGCGGGCTTCTGGACCAGGCCATCGCCGTGTCCGATGCCTTCCTCGACCGCGGCGAGATCGTTTCCACCCGGGGCCGCAACAGCGACGAGACCCAGCGCTACAACGCCCGCTCCGGCGACCTCATCGGCGATTACCCGGTGATCGTGCTGATCAACGGCGGCTCGGCCTCGGCCTCCGAGATCGTCGCCGGCGCGCTGCAGGATCACCGCCGGGCGACCATCCTCGGCACCCGCTCCTTCGGCAAGGGATCGGTGCAGACCATCGTGCCGCTCGGGGCCAATGGTGCCATCCGGCTGACCACGGCGCGCTATTTCACCCCCTCGGGTGTCTCGATCCAGGCCAAGGGCATCAACCCGGACATCGAGGCTCTGCAGGTTCTTCCCGAAGAGCTGCGCGGCAAGGTGGACACCAAAGGCGAAGCGGGCCTGCGCGGCCATCTCAAGGGTGAGGAAGAGGACGAACAGGGCTCGGGCAGCCAGGCCTACGTGCCGCCGGACCCCAAGGACGATTCGCAGCTCAAGCTGGCGCTCGACCTTCTGAACGGGGTTCAGGCGAACAGCGCCTTCCCGCCGGTCGGCGACAAGAAAGCCGGCGTTCCCAACTGATATCCTCCAAGGCCGCACCCGCCGGGGCGCGGCCTTGGACATGACAGCCCAGGACATCCGGGAAACCGGCCGATAGGGAGCGGCCGGACCAGCCTCCCGTGAAACGCGACAAAGAGGGATCATGGCGGGCAATGACCTGTCGGCACCGCTGGGGCTCGGCAAACGTAGATACCTCAATCTCCCTCTTGGCCTGATCGGCGCGGGGCTGGCCACGGTTCTCGTGACCACCGCGCTTGTGTGGATCGGCGTGGTGGAAGACCCGCTTGGCGGTGAGCCGATGGCCACCGTTCCGCTGGAACGGTCGGTGGACGGCCTGTCTTCCCGCGATTTCGGCGTTGTCGAGATTCGGCCATCGCTCGAAAACAAGGGCCAGAACGGCACCGGAAGCCCAGGCGAGACGAACGAACCGCTCGGCCCCCGCTTCGAGCCCAAACCACCCACCGAGACCGAGAACGGTCCGCATCCGGCCAAGGTCGCGGTCTCCGGCGTCGGCGGGTTGTCGTTCCGCCCCGACGCCCGGCTGATCGAGCCCGGCCCGCATGGCCCGATGCCCAAGGTCTCCGATGGCGGGCTCCGGCCACTCGACATCTACGCCCGCCCGGCAAGCCAGACCTACACCGCCGTTCCCAAGATCGCGATCATCGTCGGTGGCCTCGGCCTATCGCAGACCAGCACCCAGGCGGCCATCGAGCGGCTCCCGGCCGACGTGACCCTTGGTTTCGCTCCCTATGGCGCCAGTCTCGACCGTTGGATGCAGCATGCCCGCCGCGACGGCCACGAGATCCTGCTGCAATTGCCGATGGAGCCATTCGACTATCCCGACAACGATCCCGGCCCACACACCCTGCTGGTCAGCCATAACACCAAACAGCTCAACGAGCGGCTGTCCTGGCTGCTCAGCCGCATGACCAATTACGTCGGCGTGATGAACTACATGGGCGCAAGATTCAGCGCCACAGACACCTCGCTGGCGATGCTGCTTGAAGGCATCACCGAGCGAGGCCTGATGTACACAGACGACGGCTCCTCCTCGCGCAGCAAGGCGGAGGCCATCGCCAAGGGCCTGCGCACCCCCTTTTCCCAGGCCGATCTGGTGATCGACGATGTGCCGCGGCCGGCGGAGATCACCGCCCGGCTGTTGCAGCTAGAAGGCACCGCCCGCGCACAAGGGGTCGCGGTCGGCGTCGCCAGCGCCCTGCCGGTTACCATCGAACAGCTGTCGGCCTGGTCGAAGGACCTGGAGGAGCGTGGCCTGCAACTGGTTCCGATCAGCGCCTCCATCGACCGAACTTCCCGGTAGGCGCGTCTCCCCCGCACCCTTGCCTTCGACCGTCTGCCCATCCACGCCGGAGCCCCCCGGAATGCCTGATACCGCAATGCCAGACACCGCCCTGCCCTACCGTCCCTGCGTCGGCGTCATGCTGATCAATCCGGCCGGCCTTGTCTGGATCGGCAAGCGCGATCCGTCCGGCGGGGCCGACAAGGCCCATGCCTGGCAGATGCCGCAAGGGGGGATCGACACCGGCGAAACCCCGCTGGCTGCCGCCAGGCGGGAGCTCTACGAGGAAACCTCCATCCGGTCTGTCAGCCTGATCGCCGAGGCCCCCGGCTGGTATGCCTATGATTATTCGCCTGAGATCATCCAGGCGAGCCGTCGCGGCCGGTATCGCGGCCAGACGCAGAAATGGTTCGCCTTTCGCTTCGATGGCGCGGAAGACGAGATCAACATCCTGGCGCCGCCGGACGACCACAAGGCAGAGTTCTGCAACTGGCGCTGGAGCCGGGCGGCGGAGTTGCCGGAGCTGGTGATACCGTTCAAGCGCAAGGTCTACGAACAGATCGTCCAGGCTTTCGCGCCTTTCACCGTCTGAAACGGCGGGCCGCGTTCCACTCCTCGCGCACGGAGGCATCGTCCTCGCCGGCGGCCCGATCTTGCATCAGGCGCCTGAACTCCGCGTCCGACAGCAAGCGCGCCGCGGCCCAGATCGCCATGCCGCGCACCACTGGCGCCGGATCGTCGAGCAGCCGCACCACCGCCGCCACCAGCGCCGGATCGCCGGAATTGCCAGCAGCCACCAGACAGTTGCGCAGGAACCGGTCGCGGCCGATGCGCTTGACCGGCGAGCCGGAAAACATCTGCCGGAACGCGCCGTCGTCCAGCGTCAGGAGCTCCGCCAGGCGCGGCGCCAGAAGGTCCTCCCGCGCCCGCAGCTTCGCCTCCCGCGCGACGCTGGCGAACTTGTTCCAGGGGCAAGCGGCGAGACAATCGTCGCAGCCATAGATGCGGTTGCCGATGGCAGCGCGGAAATCGTGCGGGATCGGCCCCTTGTTCTCGATGGTCAGATAGGAAATGCAGCGGCGCGCATCGAGCCGGTAGGGCGCGGGAAACGCCTTCGTCGGACAGGCATCGAGACAGGCGCGGCAGGAGCCGCAATGATCGCTCTCGCGCGCATCCGGCGGCAGGTCCAGCGTGGTGAAGATCTCAGCCAGGAACAGCCAGGAGCCCAGCCGGCGCGAGACCAGATTGGTATGCTTGCCCTGCCAGCCGATGCCGGCGGCCTCTGCCAGCGGCTTTTCCATCACCGGCGCGGTGTCGACGAACACCTTGACCTCGCCTTCCACCTCCATCCGCCGCGCCCGGGCGAGCAGATGCTGCGCCAGCTCCTTCAGCCGCCCTTTCATGATGTCGTGATAGTCGCGGTTGCGGGCATAGACCGAGATCGTCGCCCGGTCGGGCTGGTCGAGGGTCACCCGCGGATCGACCTCGGGTCCATAGGACAGCCCGAGCGAAATGACGCTGCGCACCTCGGGCCAGAGGCCGCGCGGATCGGCCCGGCGTTCGGCCGTCTCGTCCATCCACGCCATGGAGCCGTGATGGCCATCGCTCAGGAAGCGGGCAAGCCGATCACCGGTACCGATCCCCTCAAGGGCATCGGCCGTGGTCACCCGGCAGTCGTCGAACCCGAGGGCGTGGGCCTTTTCCACCAGCGCCCGTTTCAGTTTCTCGCCGCGCACCGTGCCTAGAAATCCAGATCCGCGTAGCTCGGCGCCGGCGGCATGCCCAGCATCTTTTCCGACAGAAGAGGACGGAAGGACGGACGCGATTTGACCCGCGCGTACCAGGCCTTCACGTTTTCCTCCTCCGCCCATGTCACCTCACCCAGATAGTCGGCGCAGGACAATTCGGCCGCCACCGCAAGGTCGGCAAAGGTCAGCTTCTCGCCGGCAAGCCAGTTCCGCGCCGCTGCAAGATAGCCGAAATAGCGCAGGTGATGGCCGATATTCGCCCGCGCCGCCCGGAGGCTTGCCGAATCAGGCGAGCCACCGCCCATGGAGGCGGGCATTTCCTGCTTGTAGATCCGCTCGCGCACGAACGGACCGACCACCTCGCCATCCAGCTTGTTCAGGGCCCAGTCGACCAGCCGCCGGGTTTCCGCCCGCGCTTCCGGATGGTCCGGCATCAACCGGCGGTCGCCGACCGCATAACCGCGGGTCTCGTCCAGATACTCCATGATCGCATAGGCCCCGCAGATCGGCGGCCCCTCGTATTCCTGAAGAACCGGTACGGTGCCGGCGGCGTTCAGCATCAGGAAGCCGCGTCGCCGCTCCCAGGGTCGCTCCGCGACCAGCTCCACCTTGGCGCCGTATTCAGCCAGCACAAGGCGGATGAAGCGGGATGCAGGGGAGAAGGGGTGATGATACAGGGTGAGCATAAGAGGATCGTAACCGGTTGCGGTTAATCAAACGATGCATGACGCGCCGGTTTGCGGCCTGTATGAACAGCCGGCACGCGCCCATATAGGCCGGCGCGCGGCAATGCACAACGTATGTCGCATCCCGTCCGTGTCCTTCCCCGGCCGGATCCTGAAACCAGAGAGAAATGCCCATGCAAACGGAGACGCTCGTCGGAGCCCTGATCCTCGGTCTGGTCGAAGGGCTGACGGAGTTCATTCCGGTTTCCTCGACAGGGCATATCCTGCTGCTCGGTCATTTCATCGGTTTCAACAGCACCGGCAAGACCTTCGAGGTTCTGATCCAGCTCGGTGCGATCCTGGCGATCCTGACGGTCTATGCCAGCCGCCTTTTGACCATCGCCGCCGACCTGCCGACCAGCCCGGCGGCGCGGCGCTTCGTTATCGGTATCCTGCTCGCCTTCCTGCCGGCCGCCGTGATCGGCGTGCTCGCCCACGGTTACATCAAGACGGTGCTGTTCTATTCACCCGCCCTGATCTGCACCACGCTGCTGGTCGGCGGCATCGTCCTTCTGGCGATCGACCGGATGCCGCTGAAACCGCGCTATCACGATGCCATGGACTATCCGCTGTGGCTGTGCCTTGCCATCGGCTTCTGCCAGACGCTGGCGATGGTTCCCGGCGTCTCCCGCTCGGGCGCAACCATTGCCGGCGCGCTGCTTTTGGGAACCGACAAGCGCTCGGCGGCGGAATTTTCCTTCTTCCTGGCCATGCCGACCATGGCCGGCGCCTTCGCCTATGACCTGTTCAAGAATCGCGACGTGCTGTCGATGGACGATGCGACGGTGATCACGGTCGGCTTCATCGCCGCCTTCGTGACGGCGGTGTTCGTGGTGCGCGGGCTGCTCGATTTCGTCAGCAAGCATGGGTTCGCGCCCTTCGCCTGGTGGCGCATTCTGGTCGGCCTTGCCGGCTTCGCAGGCCTTTATCTCGTCGGATAGCGGCCCTCGCGGTGTCCGGCGCTCAGCCCAGCGCTCACCCCGCCCCCTGGGCCATCGCCGCCAGATCACGAGCAAGCTGCCGGCGCAACGCTTCCGGGGCCTGCAGTTCGGCGCCCGGCCCGAGCCAACGCACCAGCGGCAGCACCATCTCAGGGTCGATGCTCGGCAGGCGGACGGTCACCCGTCCGCCCCTTTCCGGCGTGAAGGCGGCGTGGCGATGATACCAGTCCCGCATCAACAGGTTTGCCTGCGCACCGGTGATGCTGATCGTCGATATCTCGCCCTCCTGCTCCCAGCGGCGCATGGCCCGCGACAGCCATTTGCGGCCGGTGTGATGGGTGACGGAAAACTCCGGATCGATGCGGGCGGCCATGCCGCTGACCTCGATCTCCCGCACCCGGTCGGCCCGCAGGAACCGTTCGGCGACCAGATCCACGTCCCAGCCGATCAGGTACCAGCGGTCGCGGTCGAACAGGATGCCGCGCGGCTCCAGATCATAGGCCCGCCGCCGGTCACGATAGGGGTTCTCGTGAACAAGCCGCACCCTGCGCCCGGCCAACAGCCCTTGCATGAAGCCGTCGACCGCGCCTTGCATATCGCCGGACCCGAACATGTCCGGTTCGGGATGAAAGATATCCGGCGGCGGGCATTCGATGCCGACAATGCGCTCGCCTTGCGCGAAAAGCTCCCGCGCGGCGCGCGGTAACGAGGCCAACAGTTTGCCCTCCGCCGCATCCAGCTCCCGAAGCAGCGGCGTCGCCTTCAGGCCGCGCACCAGTGCCAGCGCCACCAGCAGCGCAGCGGTTTCCCCCCGACTGAGAGCGATCGGCGGCTGAATATAGTCCTGCGCCAAGCGGTAGCCGCCCTCGGCGCCGCGCGCCGCCTCCACCGGAATGCCCAACGCCAGCAGCCGGTCGACATCGCGATAGATCGTCCTTAGCGACACACCGAATCGCTCGGCCAGCTCGCTCGCTGTCCGCAGGCGCCCGCCGGTCAAAAGCATCAGGATGCCAAGCGCCCGCTCGATCGGATTCATCGTCCGCTCCTCCTCGCCCACCGGCGGCCCATGGCGCTGTCACCGCGCCAGTCAAGTCAGGCACCGGTCCGGCCCCCTTGTCGGAAAAGCGAACATACCATGATCAAACCTGACTCCCTGCTGTCAGGTTTGATCCGCGAGCATGTGAATGACGCCACTTGTCCACATCCGGAGACCGGGAACATGTCCTGCGCACAAACCGCCACCGCTTCACAGCGCCGCCGCCGATCCACACCCACACGGCTGATCCAAGCCCTTGTCGCATGGCTGCGCCTGCAACGCAGGCTACGCAAGACAACGCGCCTTCTCGACGGGCTCGATGAGCGCGCCTTGCAGGACATCGGCCTTTGTCGCCATCCGGCAGGCTATGACACGCTGCGCAGCCGACCGGATCACGACCCCGCGCTGCTGCGGGCGCTGGGGCATGCCTACGGCCTCTGGCCCCGGGACGGGCGCTGATTCGCCCCCTTCCAATAAAAATCGGCCGGCCGCGCAATCAAGCGCGGCCGGCCGAGAATGTTTTTGCCTTCAGAGAAGGAAGGACGGGGTCAGGGTTCCGCGCGATGGGCGTCGTATTGGCCGTGTTCGCGGAAGCGCTCCAGATAGGTCGGCAGGATCGCCGCCAGCGTGCGCGGTTCGATACCGAGCCCCTGCAGCGTCCGGCCGTCCTCCGCCGCCACCTCATCGACCACGTTGTCGATCTTCAGAAGCTCGACCTGATCGACGGTGAGCGGCGCCCCCGGCAGAAGCTGGAGCAAATAGGCCTGCAGCCGCGCCACACCGAAGGGAATCGGCAAGAGCAGCCGCTTGCGGCGAATCACCTGCAGCATCAGCTCCATGCAGGCGCGGAAGCTCTTCACTTCCGGTCCGCCGAGCTCATAGATCGCGCCGGGCTTTGCCTCGCCCTCGACCGCGCGGGCCACGGCCTCGGCCACATCACCGACAAACACCGGCTGGAACTTTGTCTCAGCACCGATCAGCGGCAGCACCGGCGAGAGCCGCGCCATTGCCGCGAATCGGTTGAAGAAACCATCCTCGGGGCCAAAAAGAATGGAGGGGCGCAGGATCACCGCCTGCGGCTGAACCTCGAACATCCCGACTTCGCCGGCCGCCTTGGAGCGGCCATAGGCAGAGGGGCTTTCCGGGTCGGCGCCGATCGCCGAGATATGCACCACCCGGTCGATACCTTCGGCACGGGCCGCCTCGGCGATGGCGCGCGGACCGAAGGCCTGCACCGCATCGAAGGACTGGGACCCAGCCTCATGCAGGATGCCCACCAGATTGACCACCGCATCCGCGCCGGCGACGGCCCGGTCGATGGACCAGCGGTGGCGCAGGTTGGCCTGGACGGGCATGATCTGCCCGACGGCGCCAAGCGGCTGCACATGCTCGGCCAGATCGGGCCGGCGTACGGCGACGCGCACCCGATAGCCCCGGCGCGCGAGCGCGCGCACCACATGGCGTCCAAGAAAGCCCGACCCGCCAAAAACGGTAACCAGTTTGCCATTGAGCGCGGTCATGCCTGTCGCTCCCCTGCCGCAGTGAATTTTTTTCCGCACGCATTATCGCCCGGGTTTCTGCAGGTCTCATAGCCCTTGCGCCGGCGTCTGTGAAGGGCAGTTGTGTATGAACTGCATTTGATCGCAAAAGGGCCGTTGACAAGCCCGCGAACGACCCTTAGAAGCGCTTTCAACGGCCCAGGTGGCGGAATTGGTAGACGCGCTAGCTTCAGGTGCTAGTGCTCGAAAGGGCGTGGAGGTTCGAGTCCTCTCCTGGGCACCAAATTCCGATTTCAGGTTTTCCAATTCGGCCTGAAATTCGACAAAAAGGTCCGGCTCTGCCGGGCCTTTTTTCGTTTCCGGGGTCCGGGGCGGTTTTCCGCCGCCCCGCTCCGCCCGGCCTGGCGCCGATCTGCAAGCACCACCTCCTTCCGCAAGTGATGGACGCATCCGGCAAAGGGCACTATCTAGGGGCCGGCCGAAGAAAGGATGCCCCATGACCATTCGCCTGCACCGCAAGGACCTTGCCGATCTCAGCGCCTATGAGGGTGTCGATGCCGTTGCCATCGATACGGAAACGCTGGGCCTGAGGCCGCATCGCGACCGGCTGTGCGTGGTGCAGCTTTCCCCCGGCGACGGCACGGCGGATGTGGTGCAGATCGAGCGCGGCCAGACCGAGGCGCCGAACCTCGTCCGGCTGCTGTCCGATACGTCGAAAACCAAGATCTTCCACTTCGCCCGATTCGACCTGGCCGTGCTGCAGCAGTACCTTGGCGTGATGTGCACCCCGGTCTGGTGCACCAAGATCGCCTCCAAGCTGGTGCGCACCTACACCGACCGGCATGGGCTGAAGGACCTGACCCGCGAGCTGCTCGGCGTCGACCTGTCCAAGCAGCAGCAAAGCTCGGACTGGGCCGCGGAGACCCTGACCGAGGCGCAGCTCGCCTATGCCGCCTCGGACGTGCTTTACCTGCACCGCTTGAAGGCGCGGCTGGAAGAACGGCTGGCGCGCGAAGAACGCACGGAGCTGGCCGCCGCCTGCTATGACTTCCTGCCGACCCGCGCCCGGCTCGATCTCGCCGCCTGGGACGACACGGACATCTTCGCGCATTCCTGATCGGGCCTGATCGGCACGTCCGGCGCGGGTCGACCGCTCCGCCCCCCGCGCCACGCAGACAAGACCTGCCGTCCGGGGTATACAGACATGGGGCCGCGCCATGGGGGCGCGCCCACACCAGCCTTGACGACCATGGACCAGCACGCCTCACCGCTCCACGCGCCGAACTGCGATCCGGCTCCCGATGCGGATCCCCGCCGGGCCGGCGAGATGGCCAGCGCCCAGCGGGCGGCGCGGCGCCACAGCCGGCGGGTGCGGCTGTTGCGGCTCGTCATTCCAGGGCTCGGTTTCCTGTTGCTTCTCGCCATCGTCGGCGCGGTTGCCGTCAACAGCTACCTTTCCAGCCTGGGCTTCGGCCCCATCAGCCTGACAGCCGACGGTCTCGTCATGGACAATCCGGAATTGTCCGGTCACGATGGCGACCGCTCCTATCGGGTGTCCGCCGATCGGGCGATCCAGCGCATCAGCGACCCGCGAATGATCGACCTTGAACGGATCGTCGCCGACCTGCGCCTGTCCGCCGAACAACAGGTCGCCTTGCGCGCGGCGCGTGGCACCTACAACAGCGGCGCGGAAACGCTCGATCTTGCCGACGGTATCGATGTGGAGACCAACACCGGAGAGAAGGCCCGGTTCGGTTCGTTGCGTATCTTTCTGGACAGCGGCCGCATCGACACCGATGACGCCGCGACCTTCACCTCCTCTTTCGGCTCGCTGCGTGCGGCGCGGATGCGCTTCAATCAGGAGACGGGTACACTGACCTTTTCGGATGGCATCTCCATGACCGTCATTCCGCCCAATCAGGAGAGCAAACGATGATCCCCATCCAGCGCATGCGGGCCGCCCTCCGTGCCCTTGGCGTGATCGGCCTTATTGCCGTCGCCCCGGCCGCGAGTGCCCAGACCTTTTCCGACGCCTTCGCCGGCTTCGGCTCCAACGACCGGGAACCGATCCAGATCGAGGCCAAGGAACTGAAGGTGCAGGACAAGAGCCAGAGCGCGGTGTTCTCCGGCGATGTGGTGGTAACCCAGGGCGAGGCCACGCTGAAGACGCAGAAGCTGATCGTTCATTACGACGGATCGGCTGCGGGCGGGGTCAATCAGCGCATTTCCCGGCTGGAAGCCAGCGGACGGGTCTACATCGCCTCCAAGGACCAGACGGCGACCGGCGAGAACGCCACCTTCGACATGAACCGCCAGCTGATGGTGATGACCGGCAAGGAAGTGGTGCTGTCCCAGGGCCCCAACGTGGTGGTCGGCAATCGGCTGACGGTCAATCTCAAGACCGGGCAGGCCGATCTGGAGGCGCCGAAGAGCGGCCGGGTCAAGGTGCTGATCCAGCCGAAAAGCCTCAACGAGGGCGCGCCACGGAACTGACCCCTCGACAGGGCGGCCGGCGGCACCTAAATCTGGCCGGCAAGCCCGACTGACCCCTTTGGCCCCGAGACCGCTGGACCGACCCGTGAAACTGTTTTCCTTTCTGCATGGATCAAGGACCAATGGCGAGGCCGGCTCACCCGCACCGAACGGGGCAGCGGCGGCCCCGGAAGCGGAAGCCGGCCTTCTGGTCGTCGATGGCATCGGCAAGAGCTACAAGCGCCGTCAGGTGGTGCGCCACGTGGGCCTGCATGTGCGCCGGGGCGAGGCGGTCGGCCTGCTCGGGCCGAACGGCGCGGGCAAGACCACCTGTTTTTACATGATCACCGGGCTGATCCAGCCGGATCATGGCACCATTCGCCTCGATGGCTTCGACATCACGCGCCTGCCCATGTACCGGCGCGCGCGGCTTGGCATCGGCTATCTGCCGCAGGAGGCCTCGATCTTCCGTGGCCTGTCGGTGGAAGACAACATCCGCGCCGTTCTTGAGGTGGTGGAGCCGGACAAGCGGCAACGGACGCAGGATCTGGAATCCCTGCTGGAAGAGTTCGGCGTCAGCCATCTGCGCAAATCGCCGGCCATCGCCCTGTCCGGCGGTGAACGCCGACGGGTGGAAATCGCCCGTGCGCTGGCCAGCCGGCCGGCCTTCATGCTGCTTGACGAACCGTTTGCCGGCATCGACCCGATCGCCGTCGGCGACATCCAGCATCTGGTGCGCCACCTCACCAAGCGCGGCATCGGTGTCCTGATTACCGATCACAACGTGCGCGAGACGCTGGGACTGATCGACCGGGCCTATATCATCGCCGCGGGCGAGGTGCTCACCGAAGGCTCCCCTTACGATATCGTCGCCAACCCTGACGTGCGCCGTCTTTACCTTGGCGAACAGTTTACGCTTTGAAGCAGGCTTGGCGTTGAGGTAGAATGCAAGAAGCGGACCAAACGGAACCGACCGACGATCCGCCGCATTCTTCAGCCGAGCCTTTCCGGGAGCCTCATGGCCCTATCGCCAAAGCTTGAGATCCGCCAGGGACAATCCCTGGTTATGACGCCGCAGCTGATGCAAGCCATCAAGCTGCTGCAGATGTCGAGCCTTGACCTCACCAGCTATGTGGACGCGGAACTGGAGCGCAACCCGCTGCTGGAAGCGGTCGAGACGGACGGCCCCACCATCGACGAGCGCCCCTCGGAGGAGGCATTCACCGCCTCGGGCAGCGCCGATCATCGCGACGCCGACCCGGGAGATGGTGGCGCGGACGGCGGCGCGGGCGCTGCGGATGGCGACGGCGAATGGCTGCACACCGAGCTGAACACCGGCGCGGAGGAGATCGCCGCGCGGCTCGACACCGATCTCGGCAATGTCTTCCCGGACGATCCGGGGACGAGATCCGCCGCCACCGCGTCCGATCCGCGCCAGCCCGACCCCTGGCAGACAGGCCTTTCCGGGCGCGGCGCAGGCACAGGGTCCGGCAGCGGCGAAGACTACAATCTGGAGGCGTTCGTTGCCTCCGACACCACACTTGCCAGCCATCTCGGCGACCAGATGGTGCTGGCGCTGGCCGATCCGGTGGATCGGATGATCGCCCAGCAGCTGATCGACAGCCTGGATGAAGCGGGGTATCTGCGCATCGACCTCGATGAGGCGGCGGAGCGGATGGGCATCGACCGGATCCGGCTCGACCGGGTGCATGGCGTGCTCAAGACCCTGGAGCCGACCGGCGTGTTCGCCACATCCCTTGGCGAATGCCTGGCGCTGCAACTTGCGGAGAAGAACCGCTACGATCCGGCCATGGCACGGCTGATCGACAACATCGAACTGCTGGCGCGCCATGACTTCCCGGCGCTGAAGGCCGCCTGCGGCGTCGATGACGAGGATCTGGCCGAGATGATCGGCGAGTTGAAGGCGCTCGATCCGAAACCCGGCAGTTCCTTCGGCGACACGCTGATCCAGCCGGTGGTGCCGGATGTGATCGTCCGGCCGGCGCGCGACGGTGGCTGGCAGGTGGAGCTGAACAGCGACACCCTCCCCAAGGTGCTGGTCAACCAGACCTATTACGCGACGGTCGCCAAATCGGCACGCAACGACACCGAGAAGGCGTTTCTCACCGATTGCCTGCAAACCGCCAACTGGCTGGCCAAGAGCCTCGACCAGCGGGCGCGCACCATTCTCAAGGTGGCGACGGAAATCGTGCGCCAGCAGGACGCCTTCCTCAGCCAGGGCGTTCAGTACCTGCGGCCGCTCAACCTGCGCACCATCGCCGATGCGATTTCCATGCACGAATCCACGGTCAGCCGGGTGACGTCCAACAAATACATGGCGACACCGCGCGGCATCTTCGAGCTGAAATTCTTCTTTTCGGCGGCCATCCCAGCGTCCGGCGGCGGTGATGCCCATTCCGCCGAGGCGGTGCGTCACCGGATCCGTCAGTTGATCGATGCGGAAAAACCCGAGGCGATCCTTTCCGATGATACAATTGTCAAGCTTCTGAACGATGAGGGCATCGACATTGCCCGGCGGACAGTCGCTAAATATAGGGAATCCTTGCGGATTGCGTCATCCGTACAAAGACGACGGGAAAAGCGGGCACGAATGGGCTAAGCTGGCGATGATGCACTCCCCAAAGGCCTCAGCCCGAGGCAGCAAGGATCCGGACCGGGAACGCCCCCGGGGGCAAGGGCTACAGGTGATCAATGACGTTTCTTGCGATTACCCAGACGCTTGCGCTCCGTGGCCAAATGCCGCCGGAGACGGAAGGGCGAGTTCATTTGACTTCACGATGGCGGGCGCTTATAGCACCGCCCTCGAAGCATGTCGGGCGCGGCCGCGTGATCGCGGACGCTCGGCATTGGCAAAGACCGGGCGTGAGGCGAAAGCGCCCCTCCGGTCCGCAAGCCGCCGATGTACCGCGGCTGTGCCGATCGGCCATCCAGAAAAAGAAGAGGTTCCCATGACTCTGCGGGTATCCGGGAAGAACGTCGATGTGGGCGATGCCCTGAGGACGCATATCGAAGACCGGATCGAGGAAATCGTTTCGAAGTACTTCGATGGCGGCTACACCGGGCATGTCACCATCGGCCGCGAAGGCTCCGGTTTCCGGTCGGAATGCCTGCTGCATCTCGACACGGGAATCGACCTGCAGGTTTCGGCCGACAACGCCGATCCGCGCCAGTGCTTCGATGCCGCAGCCGAGCGCATCGACAAGCGCCTGCGGCGCTACAAGCGCAAGCTCAAGGACCATCACAATCACGGCATCAATGGCCGCGAGGCGCTTGATGCGGCGTCCTACGTGCTGGCCGCCGTCGAGGAAGAGGAAGAGGTCCCCGCCGACTTCACCCCGATCATCGTTGCCGAAACCGCCGCCAAGGTGAAGACCATGACCGTCGGCATGGCGGTGATGCAGCTCGACCTGGCCGAGGCCCCGCTGGTCGTGTTCCGCAATGCCGGCAGCGGTTCGGTGAATGTGGTGTACCGGCGCGCCGACGGGAACTTCGGCTGGATCGACCCCGAGCACGCCGCTCAATAATCCTTGAGCTTCCCGCCCTTTTCGGGCGGGAAGCCCTATATTGCTCTTCAAACTCCAGACACAGGCCGCATCATGGATCTCAACGATCTCATCACGTCGAAGGCGATCGTTCCGAGCCTGAAAGCGAACAGCAAGAAGCAGGCCTTGCAGGAACTGGCGCTCAAGGCGGCGGCGGTGACCGGCCTGCCGGAGCGCGATATCTTCGATACGCTGTTGCAGCGCGAACGCCTGGGCTCCACGGGCGTGGGCAATGGCATTGCCATTCCCCACGGCAAGCTCAACACCCTGGGCAAGCTCGTCGGCCTCTTCGCCCGGCTCGAAAAGCCGATCGATTTCGACGCGCTCGACGATCAGCCGGTCGACCTGATGTTCGTCCTGCTGGCGCCGGAAGGTGCCGGAGCGGACCACTTGAAGGCGCTGGCGCGGATCGCCCGGCGCATGCGCGACCCCGGAACCGCCGCCAAGCTGCGCGCCACGGCGGATTCCGACGCGCTCTACACCATTCTCACCCAGACCGCCGCGACCAACGCCGCCTGATTCCGCAACAACGCCGATCAGACAGGTAAACGCCGGACAGGCTCCCGGCGGCGCGATGCCCATGCAAAAGGGCCATGGACGGCCGTCAGGCTGTCTATGGCCCTTTTTCGCTCTAAGCCTACCCTTGTCAGCACTCAATGCAGCCAGACGGTCTGCAAATGCTGCTCCGCCGCATTGGCCAGCACCGCCTCGCGGCTGTCGGCGAGCATGATCGGCGTGCCATCGGCATTGAGCAGGACCCACAGATGCAAACCGCTTTCCAGCTTCGGCACCTCGGGAAACAGCGTCAGGAGATCATCGGAAGTCATGGACCGGACATAGGCGATCTGTCCGGAGCCGAGCGCCTGCAAGGCCTCGTTTTCCATCACCATGGGCTGTGCGTCGCGCATCGTCATCGCAGTACTCCTTACCACGCGCCCCCTTCCGGCCGATACGCAGCCGACAGGGATCGCCGCCCCCTTTCCGGCGAACGGCTGGCAGATGTGTTGAACAGCGTTTGAAAAGGCGGAACGGTCCCTCGCGCCCTGCGCGATGCGTCCATTCCGTGCCCTGCGCGGACTATCTAGTCCCTTGCCTCGATTTCGATCCGGCGCACCACGCGCTCCGGTTCGGGGCGGACCAGGTCGATCGACAGGAGGCCGTCCTTCAATTCCGCCCCGAGGATCTCGATCCCCTCGGCCAGAACGAAGGCCCGCTGGAACTGGCGGGCGGCGATCCCACGATGCAGGAACTGGCGCGTCTTGTCGTCTTCCTGACGCCCACGAATCACCAACTGGCTTTCCTCGACGCTGACGTCGAGCTGATCGCGGGTGAACCCGGCCACCGCCAGGGTGATCCGGATGATATCGCCATGGGTCTCGGTCTTCGGCATGCGCTCGATGTTGTACGGCGGATAGCCGTCATTGGCTGCCTTGCTGACCCGGTCCAGAACCCGCTCGATATCCTCAAAGCCAAGGAGAAGCGGACTGGAGAACGCCGACATTCGCGTCATATGTCAAAGCCCTTTTCAAAAGCGGCCTTTCAACCGGGAGGCGCCCCTCTCACGCTTTCGCCAGCCTGGCCAAACCGCGATCGCACGCTTCCCAACGACCCGGACCCATCATGGCATCCGGGAGAGGGCATCATGCCCTGTTGCATTCTTATATGGCGACTTGCCGGCTCGGATTCAAGAAAAGGCCGCCGCAACGGCAGGCTCTGCCCGCCCCCGGTTCAATCCATTCTTCAGGAACAGCGGATAAAACAGCCCCGTATTGCATCCGATGCCGCCCTCACCCGCAGCCAATTCATCCGGCGGCACAGCCCGAGCGTCCGCGGGCCGACCACCACATAGGCAAATCATGTCCCAAGCGCCCTCCTCCGTCTCCCCGCCCCGTCACGCCGCCATCACAGCGGATGCCTGGCCGGTCTGGAGCGTCCGCATCGCCAGCCTGCTGCTGCCCAGCGCGCTCATCGCCGCGGTGCTGCTGCAACCCTATGCCGACCCGAAGCTGATGTTCCTCGATGCGCTGGCGGCGGCCGAATTCGCCCCTGCCTGCTGCCGCCCCTATTTCGGCTTCGTGTCGATGCTGGGGATCATGCTGTGGGTGACCACCGCCGCCGTCTGCCTGTTCACTGCGCTGATCCTGGTGTGCACCGGCGCCCGCCGGGGAACCTTCCTGTTCGCGCTGTTTGCCGGCCTGTTCACTGGCTGGCTGGCCCTCGATGACGCCTTCCTGCTGCATGAGGTGATCTTGCCGGAGTTCGGCGTGCCGCAAAATGCGGTGCTGGCCACCATCGCCCTCCTGGCTGCTGGCTATGCGCTGGTCGCCCGGCGCCGGGTTCTGGCCTCCGATCCGCTGCTGTTTCTTACTGCGGGCGCGGCCCTTGCCACCAGCATGGCCGTCGACACCATTTTTCACAGCCTGGATGCGCATCTGGTCTATCTGGAAGACGGCGCCAAGTTCATCGGCATCTTCTGCTGGACGACGTTCCACGTCAGCACGATGGCGCGCATCCTGCTCACCGACGAGAAGAGCTGAGTGCCAGAGCACTCAGCGAGGGCGCCGAGCCCCGACAGAAGGCGGCGCGCGATCATGGCCCCGCGCGTCGCAAGCCATACCAACGGCGCCGGTTCGCCCATCCCATCCCGCGATGCGGGCGTGTCAATTTTCAAACTCGGGAGGAGACCTCACCCGAAAGGTGAGGGAGGACTGGTGGAGCTAAGCGGAATCGAACCGCTGACCTCTTGAATGCCATTCAAGCGCTCTCCCAACTGAGCTATAGCCCCTTAAAAACCAGTCGTTCATGCAAGCCGCCAGATGTCCCTATTGGGATGCCGGGGGGCTTGTCATTCGGCAGCGGCGTTTGGGTTCGCCCTGTCGATGGAGGCGGAAAATACGTCTTCCGCCGGGCAAGTCAAGAGGAATAATCCATCTTGTTTCGCTTCGCCGGATTTACCCCACAAGCCCTGTGGACAACCGGGCGAGACCACCCGCCGGCATCCCGATCCCGGAACGCCGGCGAGCGTGTTGTTTCCTAGCGGTCCGTATCCTCGTCGTCGCGCTCGACCACGATTCCCGGGACGTCCTCGTCGTCGTCGTCCTCATCGTCGATGAAGACGTCGTCATCGGCCGCATCATCGGCAATCTCGTCGTCATCGTCGCCATCGAGGGTGACGGCCGAATCGCCTTCCGCCTCGGCATCCGCTTCCTCGAGGCTGACCAGCTCGGCGCCATCCTCCTCGGTCTCCAGATCCTCGTCCTCCTCCGCCGCCGCGGCCTTGGAAGCCTTCGCCGGACGCACGGACTGCGCGAGCTGGAACACCGCGCCGCACTTCGGACAGGTAATCGGGTTGCGGTTCAGATCATAGTATTTTGCGCCGCAACCGCCGCACAGCCGTTTGGTGCCTAATTCGGGTTTTGCCACGGTGATAACCCTTGTTTTTCTGACAATCGGGCGTTCGCATAAATGGTACCCGGCCTCCTGTCAAAGCCTAATGCCCCCTGCGTCGTCAAACCCTTTTTGCGCGAAGGGCCAAGGCGCCGCGAATCGCGCCGGAAACCATTGCCGCTGAGCCGGTGACGAATGGCTTTCGGCATGATAGGAGATGCGGTCTTCGTCTCTAAAGGAAACACTGGATCCCGCGATGTCACACACGTCTCACCCGGTCCCCCTCACTTCCCGGGCGGGCGCGGCCCTCAAGGGCCGGGTTGCGGTCCCGGGCGACAAGTCGATCTCGCACCGGGCCCTGATGCTTGGCAGCCTCGCCATCGGCCGCAGTCATGTGACCGGCCTGCTGGAATCCGAAGACGTGCTCAACACCGCCAAGGCCATGCGCGCTTATGGCGCCCGCATCGCCCGCACCGAAGACGGCGGCTGGACCGTAGATGGCGCCGGCCTCGGCAGCCTGCTGGAGCCGGAAGAGGCCATCGACTACGGCAATGCCGGCACCGGCGTGCGCCTTGCCCTGGGCCTGGCCGGCACCCACCCGATCGCCACGACCTTCACGGGCGACGCCTCCCTGTCCCGCCGACCGATGGGCCGGGTGCTGGAGCCGCTCCGCCTGATGGGCGCCGAGGTGGTCGCCCGCGCAGGAGACCGGCTGCCGCTGACGATCCGCGGCGCGGCAACGCCCGCGCCGATCACCTACCGGGTTCCGGTGCCCTCCGCCCAGGTCAAGTCGGCGGTGCTGCTTGCCGGGCTGAACACCCCGGGCGTGACCACGGTGATCGAGCCCATCGCCACCCGCGACCACACCGAACGCATGCTGTCGGGCTTCGGCGCCGAACTTTCCGTCGAGGTCGATGACGCCGGCGCCCGCATCATCCGGCTGACCGGACAACGGGAGCTCAGCGCCCAAACGGTGCAGGTGCCCGGCGATCCCTCTTCCGCCGCCTTCCCGATCGTCGCCGCCCTGATCGTCCCCGGCTCCGAGATCACCGTGGCGGATGTGCTGCTCAACGAGCACCGCACCGGGCTGTTCCTGACCTTGCAGGAAATGGGCGCGGATCTGACCATCGACAACATCCGCGAGACCGGCGGCGAGCGGCTCGGCGACATCCACGTGCGTCATTCGGCGCTGAAGGGCGTGACCGTGCCGGCGGACCGGGCCCCGTCGATGATCGACGAGTATCCCGTTTTGGCGATCGCCGCCGCCTTCGCCAGCGGGCGCACGGTGATGCAGGGGCTGGAGGAATTGCGGGTCAAGGAATCCGACCGGCTCGCGGCGGTGGCCGCCGGCCTTGCCGCCAATGGCATCACCCATGAAGCCGGTGAGGACACGCTTGTCGTGGAAGGCCGAAGCGGGCCGATCGGCGGCGGAACGGTCACCACCCATCTCGATCACCGGATCGCCATGGCCTTCCTCGTCCTCGGCCTTGCCAGCGACCGGCCGGTGACCGTGGACGACGGCTCGGTGATCGCCACCAGCTTTCCCACCTTTCAGCACATCATCCGCGATCTTGGCGGCGTGATCGACGCAAGCGGAGAACAAGCCGCATGATCATTGCAATTGACGGACCGGCCGCCTCGGGCAAGGGCACCCTCGCCCGGCGCATCGCCGCCCATTACGGCCTGCGCCACCTCGACACCGGGCTGACCTACCGCGCCGTCGCGGCAGCGCTCCTGGCCCGCGGCATGCCCCTTGGCGACGAAGCGGTGGCGATCGCCGCTGCCCGCAATCTCGACCTTGGCCATCTCGACCGCGAGCTGTTGTCCTCCCACGAGATCGGCGAAGCCGCGTCGCGCATCGCCGTTCTGCCGGGGCTGCGCGAGGAACTGGTACGGCTGCAACGGGCCTTCGCCAGCGAGCCGCCGGGCGCGGTGCTCGATGGGCGCGACATCGGCACGGTGGTCTGCCCCGATGCGGCGGTGAAACTTTACGCGACCGCCTCGCCGACCGAGCGCGCCAAGCGCCGGACCGCCGAATTGCTGTCCAAGGGCAAGGAGGCCGATCTGGAGACGGTGCTCGCCGATCTGCAGCGGCGCGATGCGCGCGACAGCTCACGCAGCGTCGCCCCGTTGAAGCCGGCGGAAGATGCGCACTTGCTCGACACGTCAGAAATGGATATAGAAACGGCGTTCAAAGCGGCTGTGGATATCGTCGACAGCGTGCGCGCTGCGTGAAGCGGGCACGGTGCCGGCGTGTTTCGCGTACCGCGATGAACGCGCCGTCCTTCGGGCCGGTGCCTTGAATATGTGCCGCCAGCGGTTTCAAGCCAGCGGCACGGAACTGAAATAGCTGGTTTTTTCGCCGTTCGCCTCGCCGGCCCCGTCATCGTCACCGATGACCTGGAAGCAGTTCGCCAATGGAGCGAACCGCCGGACGCGCCAGGAAACCGACCACAACACGAACCCGCCGGCGACAAGCCAGAGTACTGGCTGCCAGGAGTTTCAATGAGCAGTTTGAACCCGACACGCGATGAATTTGCCGCCCTTCTGGAGCAGAGCTTCGAAGAGCAGGAGCAGTCCGAAGGCTCCGTGGTCACCGGCACGGTCATTGCTATCGAGAAAGATCTCGCGGTGATCGACGTCGGCCTGAAGGTCGAAGGCCGCATCGCGCTGAAGGAATTCGGCGTCAAGGGACGTGACGGCGAAGATGCCGGCGTGTCCATCGGCGACAAGGTCGAGGTCTATCTGGAGCGCGTGGAAAACGCCCTCGGCGAGGCCGTCCTGTCGCGCGACAAGGCCCGCCGCGAAGAGAGCTGGATCCGTCTCGAAGTCGCCTTCGAGGCGAACGAGAAGGTCACCGGCCAGATCTTCAACCAGGTCAAGGGTGGCTTCACCGTCGACCTCGACGGCGCCGTGGCCTTCCTGCCGCGCAGCCAGGTGGACATCCGTCCGGTGCGCGACGTCGCGCCGCTGATGCACACCCCGCAGCCGTTCCAGATCCTGAAGATGGACAAGCGCCGCGGCAACATCGTCGTCTCGCGCCGTGTCGTTCTTGAGGAAACCCGCGCCGAACAGCGTTCGGAGCTGGTGCAGAGCCTCGAGGAAGGCCAGGTCATGGAAGGCGTGGTCAAGAACATCACCGATTACGGTGCGTTCGTCGACCTCGGCGGCATCGACGGCCTGCTGCATGTCACCGACATTGCATGGCGCCGGATCAACCACCCGAGCGAAGTGCTGGCCATCGGCCAGACCGTGAAGGTGCAGATCATCCGCGTCAACCAGGAGACGCACCGCATCTCCCTGGGCATGAAGCAGCTCGAGGCCGATCCGTGGGATGGCATCGAGGCCAAGTACCCGGTCGACGCCAAGTTCACCGGCCGCGTGACCAACATCACCGACTACGGCGCATTCGTCGAACTGGAGCCGGGCATCGAAGGCCTGATCCACGTGTCGGAGATGTCCTGGACCAAGAAGAACGTCCATCCGGGCAAGATCGTTTCCACCTCGCAGGAAGTGGAAGTGATGATCCTCGAGGTCGACCCGGTGAAGCGCCGCATCTCGCTCGGCCTGAAGCAGACGCTTCAGAACCCGTGGGAAGCCTTCGCCGACAAGTTCCCGACCGGCACCGAGGTCGAGGGCGAGGTCAAGAACAAGACCGAGTTCGGTCTGTTCATCGGTCTCGACGGCGACGTGGACGGCATGGTTCACCTGTCCGATCTCGACTGGAACCGTCCGGGCGAGCAGGTCATCGAAGAGTACAAGAAGGGCGACATGGTTCGCGCCGTCGTGCTCGACGTCGACATGGACAAGGAGCGGATCTCGCTCGGCATCAAGCAGCTCGGCGGTGATCCGTTCGACACGGCTGCCGCTGGCGAGCTGCGCAAGGGCGCCATCGTGACCTGCGAAGTGCTGGAAGTGAAGGACGGCGGTCTTGAAGCCAAGATCACCGATTCCGACCTGACGACCTTCGTGCGTCGTGCCGATCTCGCCCGTGACCGTGCGGACCAGCGTCCGGAGCGTTTCTCGGTTGGCGAGAAGTTCGACGCCCGCATCACCCAGTTCGACAAGAAGACCCGTCGGGTTTCGGCCTCCATCAAGGCGCTGGAAATCGCCGAAGAGAAGGAAGCCGTGGCTCAGTACGGTTCGTCGGACTCCGGCGCTTCGCTCGGCGACATTCTCGGTGCGGCTCTGAAGGCTCGCGAAACCGACGATTGATCTGGATCTCCGGATCCTTCGATCCCATGACGAAGAAGAGCCCCGCCGGCAACGGCGGGGCTCTTTGCATTTCGGATCATGCCGGCATCGCCCCAGGGCCTCACCGGAAGCCGTGGGCAAGGCAGAGGGCGCGCGCCGCCCCCGCCCACCAGGTCTCAGCCGTAACAGTGCTCCGGTGCCGGATAGGCGCCGCTTTCGACCTCCTCGGCATAGGCGCGGAAGGCCGCCGCAACGCTGTCGCGCCCGGCCATGTAGTTCTTGACGAACCGGGCCTTGCGCCCGCGCGTGACATTCAGCATGTCATGCAGCACCAGCACCTGGCCATCGGTCCCCGGGCCGGCGCCAATGCCGATCACCGGCGCGCGGGCGCCATCGCGCACCGCTGCCCCCAGCGCATCCGGAACGCATTCCAGCAGCAACAGCCGGGCCCCGGCCGCATCGAGCGCAAGGCTGTCATCAAGGATCCGCTTGGCCGCCGCCGCGTCCCGCCCCTGCACCTTGTAGCCGCCGAGCATATCGGCGGTCTGCGGCGTCAGGCCGAGATGCGCGCAGACCGGCAGGCCGCGCTCGGTGAGGAAACGGACGGTGTCCGCCAGCCAGGCGCCCCCCTCCAGCTTGACCACATTCGCTCCGGCACCGAGCAATCGCGCGGCATTGCGGGCCGCGTCCTCGGGCGTGTAGTAGCTGCCGAGCGGCATGTCGGCGACGATCAACGGCACATTGCCCTCGCCCGCAGCCACGCCCCGGGCGACACAGCCGGTGTGATAGACCATGTCCTCCATGGTCACCCCGGCCGTCGATCCGGCGCCCTGGACCACCATGCCGAGGCTGTCGCCAACCAGCACCGAGGCGATCCCGACCTCCCCCATCAGCCCGGCGAAGCCCGCATCATAGGCGGTCAGCATGGCAAAGCGCTTTCCCTTGGCCTTCAGGCCATCAAGGGTGGCAAGGCTGATCTGCGGCATGGCTGTCTCTTGTCCCGTTGCTCGAAAAGGTTGTTGCACGGCCCGATATCACAGGCACAGATGGATACCGCGTTCCGCGCCGGATTTGTAGCGCCGCGATGCGCGTGAAATGCGTCCAAGTCCATCTCGGGGCTTTTCAATCGGGCCGCTGGCATGTAGCGATAGGATACTCAACGACATTTGCGAAAGGCCCGTTGTTCATGTCCCTTGATGCGGATGCGATTGTCGACCGTCGGCGATTGCGGCGGAAGGTTACCTTCTGGCGCGTGGCGGCGTTTCTCGTCACCGGCGCGGCGCTGCTCCTCCTGCTGGCCTGGCTTGCCGGCGTCCCCCCGCTCGGCAAGGGGGCGGCGCATATCGCCCGGGTGGAAATCAACGGTGTGATCCTCAACGACCGCAAGCGGCTGGAAATGCTGCACAGGCTCGCTGAAAGCGACGCGGTCAAGGCGGTGATCCTCGACATCAACTCCCCCGGAGGCTCGACGGTGGGCGGCGAAAGCCTGTACCAGGCGCTACGCGAGATCGCCGAGAAGAAGCCGGTGGTCGCCCATATCGGCACCCTCGGCGCCTCGGCGGGCTACATGGCGGCGATTGCCGCCGATCACGTGATTGCCCGCCACACCTCGCTGACCGGCTCGATCGGCGTCTATATCCAGTACGGCAATTTCAAGGGGCTGCTCGATACCCTCGGCGTCCAGTTCGACGTGGTGCGCTCCGGTCCGCTGAAGGCCGAGCCCAACTTCTTCTCCGAAACGCCGCAGGCGGTGCGCGACAATCTGCAGGCGGTCATCAATGACAGCTACGACTGGTTCGTCGCGCGGGTTGCCGAACGGCGGAACATGACGGACGCGGAGGTGCGCAAGGTCGCGACCGGCGGCATCTACTCCGGCGAGAGTGCAAGGTCGCTCGGGCTGGTGGATGCGCTCGGCGGCGAGAAGCAGGCGGTCAGCTGGCTGGAAAAGGAACGCGGACTGCCGGAGAAACTGCCGGTCATCACCTGGGCGGCCCGCAGCGAGATCGACGGCCTTCCCTTCTCCGCCCGCATCGCCTCGGCCTTCGGCAGCGGGCTTGCCAAGGGGCTCGGCACCTCGCTCAATGACGCGGCGACACTTCTTCCCGATGGCGTGACGCTTGACGGTCTCGTATCTGTTTGGCACGCTCGCCAAGCGGCGGAGCCAACCGACGGTCCTGGGGGGCAATAATGATAAAATCTGAATTGGTACAACGGATCGCGGAGCAGAATCCGCACCTCTACCAGCGTGATGTCGAGAACATCGTCAATGCCATCCTCGATGAGGTCACGGACGCCCTGAGGCACGGCAACCGGGTCGAGCTGCGTGGTTTCGGCGCCTTTTCCGTCAAGAACCGTCCGGCACGCACCGGCCGCAATCCCCGCACCGGGCAGAAGGTCGAGGTGGACGAGAAATTCGTACCCTTCTTCAAGACCGGCAAGGAAATGCGCGAACGGCTGAACGACGGCGACGGGTCGGAAGACTGATCCGTGCCAGGGCGCATCGCCCTGCGCCATTTTCCCCGGACCCGGCAGACCAGCCGGGAGCCGCCTTTCGGGCGCGGACAGGCGTGCCCCTGGCGTTCGCAGCGCCTTCCGGCCGTACACAGCCAATCGGCGGCCGGCGTGGCGTGATGCCCTCCGGGCGGCTATGATGATCCGGCGCACCGGTTCGTGGAACCTTCAGCGTTTCGCGAACAAGACATCCGGGACAAGATGGAGTACCCCGCGTGACACGGCTTTTGAAAAACCTCGTCCTGCTGCCGATCGCCATCGTGCTGATCGCGCTCGCCGTGGCCAATCGCCACGATGTCACCCTGTCGCTGGATCCGTTCTCCCGTTCCGACCCGGCCCTGACGGTGACGGCGCCGCTGTTCTGGATCCTGTTTGCGGCCGTCGCCTTCGGCGTGTTCATCGGCGGCGTCGCGTCCTGGGCGGCGCAGGGCAAATGGCGCCGCGAAGCCCGGGTCAAGCGACGGGAGGCCGATCGCTGGCATCAGGAGGCTGACCGTCTGAAGGCCGTCCAGGAGCCGCAGACAACGGCGCTGACCGCCCCCTCATCCAGAAACGCGGCCTGAGCGCGGCCTCTGCCCCTTCCGATGCCAAGGCGCCGCAGCAAGGCCCCGGCAGGGCCTTGCATAGGATATCGCCGCTAGACGGGCGGGTCCATCGGTGCGGGCGTCATCCAGCCCATCACCGCCCCGCCCGGGTCCTTGAGAATACCGATCCGGCCGACCCCTTCCACATCGAAGGCCGGACGCATCAGGGTCGCCCCGGCGACGACCGCCTTGTCCAGTCGCGCATCGATGTCATCGACCGCCAGATAGGACATCCAGTGGTCCTGCACGCCGTCGAACTCCGGTCCCGCCATCTGGAAGATACCGCCGACGGGCTTTTCTCCCTGCATCGCCAGCCAATATGTGCCCCCCGGCATGTCCATTCCGGAAAAGGTCCAGTCGAGCGCCGATCCGTAGAAGGCCTTCGCCGCCTCCACATCCCGGGTCATCAGTTCATTCCAGTAGAAATGCCCGTGCTCGCTCATCGCCATTCCTCCCTGTCGCAGCATCGCGCCCGCCTTTAGCGCACCACCTCACGGCTTGCGGTCGGTGCGTTCCGACGGCGGGCGATAGGCTGGCAAGGACCAGCCCCACTGGATCGCCCCGCCGCGCAAGAGCAGCGCGGCGCAGCCCCCGGCAATCGCCGCCGGCCAGGCCGGAACCCCGAATACCGCCAGCGTCACATAAACACCGGCGCCGGCAAAGGCAGAGGTCAGATAGATCTCCGGCTTGACCAGTGCGTTCGGTTGCCCGGCAACCGTATCGCGAATAATACCGCCAAAGGTTGCCGTCGCCACCCCCATCATCACCGCCACGACCGGCGCATCGGCAAGTGACAGGGTCTTGGCCGCGCCCATCACCGAATAGGCGGCAACGCCCACGGCATCGGCCCAGCGCAACGGGCTTCCGAGCCGCTCGACCTGTCCGGCCAGGAACCACATCAGCAACGAGATGACGATACACACCACCAGATAGGCCTGATCGACCACCCAGAAGACCGGCGCATCGAGCAGCAGGTCACGCAAGGTGCCGCCGCCGATGCCGGTGAAGACGCCGAAGAACAGGAAGGCGACGATATCCAGCCGCAGACGCGAGGCGACCAGCGCACCGGAGACGCAAAACACCGCCACGCCGAGGAAATCGAGGATCTGGAGCATCGACTGCATGATCCCATGCTAGTGCATTCTTGCGCCAAAGGGGCGCGGAGACTGGGCGGGCCATCAGCTTTTTGCGCGTTCGGGCGAGAATCGCGACCGTCGGGCTGTCATCCGGCGGCGCCGTTTTCGGCGCGACAAACGCAAATACGGCGCGCCATCGGGCGCGCCGCCAAACGGCTGACAAAGGGCAACAACGCCTCCTGCGTCATCCCGGGCAAGCCTTGGCGCGACCCGGGATCGGGGAGCCAGAAGACGCGCGTTTTCAAAAGGCCGAAATCGGCAGGCCGTGCCTCGCCGATCCCGGATCTCCGCTTGCGCGTCGTCCGGGAGGACGCCCCTTACGGGGCTTTGTTACCGCACGCGGCGCGCCATCAGGCGCGCCGTCTGTCATCCACCTTCGCTGGCAGGCAATACCAAGAGGCTGAAAGGCTTCCCGTTTCCCAAAGAGAGCGGAAAGCTCCTAGGCGGTCTTGTCGACGCTCGCCCCGGGCTCGGCAGCCGTGCCAGCGGGCTTTGCGTCCTTCGGTCCGCCCTTCGACACGCCGACCATGGCCGGGCGCAGCACCCGTTCGCCGATCACATAGCCGGCCTGAACCACCTGCACGACGGTGTTGTTCGGCACGTCCGGATTGGGCACTTCGAACATCGCCTGATGGAAGTTCGGGTCGAACTTCTCTCCGGCGGGGTCGAGCTTCTTGACGCCATGCTTTTCGAGCTGGTTCAGCATCTCCCGCTCGGTCATCTCGACGCCCTCGATCAGGCCGCGCATGGCCTCGCCGGCCTCGGCGCGGGCCTCCTCGGAGATCGCCTCAAGCGCCCGGCGCAGGTTGTCGCTGACCGCCAGCATGTCGCGGGCGAAATTCGCCACCGAGTACTGACGGCTGTCGCGGACTTCCTTTTCGGTCCGGCGGCGCAGGTTTTCCATGTCCGCCATGACCCGCAGGACACGGTCCTTCAGTTCCGTATTCTCGGCCTTGAGCGCCTCGACCGGATCAATCGCCGCTGCCTCCTCGGCGCCCTCGATCTCCGGATTCTCGTTCGCCGCCTCGGGCGCCGCGGTCTCGGGAGTGTTACGCGGAGTGTCGTTGCTATCGCTCATAGTCTGTCTGGGAACTTCTTGGGTTGCGTCATCACGCCGGTCTCGCCCGGCAGGTGAACGAAAAAGCGGTGAAGCGGCGACTGCCCCGCCGCCCGTCCCGGAATTGGTGGGAGGGGCTACGGGGCAATCACCAGCGATCCTGGAAGACCAGGCTCAAGACGCGGTCTTGATCCAGTCCGCCAGCTTGTTCTTCGGCGCGGCGCCGACCTGGGTCGCCACCGGCTCGCCATCCTTGAACATGATCAGGGTCGGGATCGAGCGCACGCCGTACTTGATGGCGACGTTCTGATTCTGATCGATGTTGAGCTTGGCGATGGTCACGGCGCCATCCATCTCTTCGGAGATTTCCTCCAGCGCCGGCGCGATCATCTTGCACGGACCGCACCATTCCGCCCAGAAATCAACGACGACAGGGCCCGAAGCCTTCAGAACCTCGGCTTCGAATGTTTCGTCAGTCACGACAGCGGTCGCCATCTCATGTCCTTTCCGGTTCAGGAACGCCTTGCGTTCTCACGTCGCACGGAAGGTAGGAACCCGGCCGCCCCACGTCAAGCAATCGCATGATCTCCGCCCTTGCGAAGATTGGCGAGAATTCCGTCGAGCTGCGGCGATGGCACCTCCATCAGACAAGGCCCGGCGGTCCACAACAGCGCCGCCCGCACCGTCTTGTCCGGATAGATCTCCCGCAACAGCGCCCGGTAGACCGCGAGCTGCGTCAGATAGGCCAGCGGTGCGGCGCTCGAATCATCCGGCACCTCGCGGTTGGTCTTGAAGTCGACAATCAACACATCGTCATCGGTGACGCACAGGCGGTCGATCTGACCGTTCACCTCCGCCTCGGTGCCATCGGCCAGCGAAATCCGGCCGACCACCGGCACCTCCGCCCGCGCCCGCTCGGAAAACACCGCCGCGAAGCGGGCATCCTCCAGCACCGCGCAGGCTTCCTGCGCCAGTTGATCGGCCCTATCGGCAAAGCCTTGCGGCAGGTTCGCCGCCAGATAGCGGCCCGCCGCCGCGCGCCGTCCGGCCGGTGGCAGATCCGGCAGGACCTGCAACAGCCGGTGCAGGTGCCGCCCCCGCTCACGGGGATAGCTCGGCGCGGCCCTGGCATCGGCCAACCGGTCGCGCGCCGGCACATCGGCGATGCCCTCCTTGCCTTCCATTTCCTCAAAGGCGGCCGAGGGCTGCAAGCGCGGGGTACGCCTCACCCCCGGCGCCGGCTTGTCGAGCCAGTCGGGGCGTGGCTCCGCCTCTTCCTGCGGACCGGCGGCGACGACGGCGCGCCCACCAAGCGCCGGCGGCGGCGAGACGATGCCGGGGCGTTGCCACACCCGGTGGACATCCCCGCCGGCTGCCTCCTCATCCCGGGCATCCGGATCGAGCGCCCGGGAAACGAGAGAATACCAGCACTCCGGATCGGCGCCGCGCGACGGCGCCCAGCCGCAGACCACCAGCCGGTCCTTGGCGCGGGTCATCGCCACATAAAGCAGGCGGCGGTATTCCTCGGCCGCGCCTGCGCGCAGCTCCTCCAGCGCCTCACCATGCCAGCCGGTGCGGGAGGCCTTCACCGGCAGCCAGACCAGCGCCGGCGGCGTGCCCTCATCCTGACCGCGCGGCCGTTTGACGAAGCCGGGATCATGATGCGCGGACACCGGCGCGGCGCCGGTGTCGACCAGAATCACCAACGGCGCCTCCAGCCCCTTGGCCCCATGCACCGTCATGATCCGGACCACCCCGCGCGCGGCATTGAGCTCGCGCTTGATCTCGGTCGGCGCCGCCGCAAACCAGGCCAGGAACCCTTCCATCCCCGGTGTTCCGGTCTGCTCGAAGGTCAGGGTGAGCGCCAGGAACTCATCGAGGATGTCATCCACCTCGCTGCCGAGCCGGGCGCGGAACTGCTGACGTCCGCCATCGGCGGAGAGCAGCCGCGAAAAGAACTCGAATGGCGGCATGAAGTCGGCCCGGGCGCGCCAGGTCTCGATGCGCCGGCGCACCGCGTCCCAGGCCTCATCCCGGTCCGCCGCCCTGGTGAGCGCCTGCCACAGGGTGCCCGCCCGCAGCCGGTCGTCGTCCTCGCGCGCAAGCTGGTAAAGGTCCGCATCGGTGAGCGCAAACAGCGGGCTTTTCAGCACACAGGCCAGGGACAGATCATCCTCCGGCAGCAAGAGAAACCGCCCGAGGGCGATCAGATCGGCAATGGCGATGTGATCGTTGAGCACCAGCCGGTCGCTGCCGGCAACCGGCACCCCGGCCTGTTTCAGCGCCCGGGTCAGCGCCTCGACAAAGGCGCCGCGCTTGCGCACCAGAACGAGGACATCCTCCGGATCGGCAGTGCCGGAACGCCACCAGGCACGGACCTCCGCCGCGATCTTGCGGGCCAGCCGCAGCATCGGGCTGTCGGCGGACATGCGGTCGATCGGCGCGGTCCAGTCCTCCGGCGCCTCGACCTCGGCCACCTCTTCCAGCGGCCAGATTTCCACCCGGCCCGGATCGTTGCGCCGCACCGCCTCATGCACCGGCGGCTCCTGCGCCTGCGACAGCCCGCGATAGGCGGCCGGATCGGCAAACACCGTGTCGACCGCTGACAGCACATCCGGGGTGGAGCGGAACGACAGGGTGAGATCGACCCGGGAGAAGGCGTTGCCGGCATCATGGGCACGCTCTTCGAAATGCCGACGCATCTCGGCGAAATAGGCCGGAACGGCACCCTGAAACGAATAAATCGACTGTTTCTCATCACCAACGGCGAACAGGGTGCGGGTGCGCGGGTTGGCGGAGGCGCCGGTAAAGAACTCCTCCGCCAGCGCCTTGACCACCCGCCATTGATGCGGGCTGGTGTCCTGCGCCTCATCGACGAGAATGTGATCGAGCCCCTGGTCGAGCTTGTACTGTACCCACAGCGCCGCATCGGAACGGGCCAGGAGGTTGGAGGCGCGCACGATCAAATCCTCGAAATCGAGGAACCCGCGCCGTGTCTTGTCCCGCTCATAGGCGCCCAGCATCGCGTCTGCGAGGCGGAGCGCGGCTTCCGTCCCCTCCAGCGTATGCGCCGCGCGCCGGCGCTCCAGCAGCTCCATGAGACGTGCCTGTTCATCGAACAGCCGCTCCACCACCTGCGGATAGGCCTCGGCGACGCCCTTGGTGGCGAGCCGCTTCGCCGGTTCCAGTTGTTTGGTCAGGAACACCCGGAACCACAGTTCGCGCCAGGCGGCCGGATTTTGCTCGGCGGCGGCGGCCCGCAGCAGCGCGGCCCTGTCCTTGTCGGTCTTCGATCCGGTGTCGAGCGCCTCGGCGATGGCCAGCGCCCGCGCCGCATCGATCAGGGTTTCGTCGGAAAGCCGTGCATCGAGCCGGTCCGGCCGATCCTCCCCGGTCAGATCGAAGCTCGCCCGCAGCTCCGCCAGCGCCGCATCGAGCGAGCCGGCATCGACGATCCAGGCCCGCAAGGCCTCCCGCTTCGACACCAGTTCGGCCAGCGCATCCTCGACGCTCTTGTCCGGCATCTCGCGGATCAGGAAGGCCAGCGCCCGTCCCATGGGACTGTCCGGATCCCGTTCCGCCCGGCGCAGCACAAGGGCGCGCGCGGAAGCGAGAAGATCGGCGGTCTGGCGGTCATCGAGCACGGAGAAATGCCCGGCTACATTCGCTTCCAGCGGGAACTGGTGCAGCAGCGCCTCGCAGAAGGCGTGGATCGTCTGGATCTTCAGCCCGCCGGGGGTTTCCAGCGCGGTGGCGAAGAGGTGCCGGGCGCGGGACAGGCCCTCCGCCGTAGAAGGACGCCCCTCGACCTCCTGCAATTCCGCCGCCAGCGCCGCGTCATCGAGCGCGGTCCAGGTGCCCAGCGTCTCGAACACCCGGGTCGCCATCTCCGAGGCCGCCGCCTTGGTAAAGGTCAGGCAAAGGATGCGCGAGGGCGGCGTTCCGGCCAGCAACAGGCGGATCACCCGCCGGGCGAGAACGAAGGTCTTGCCCGAACCGGCATTGGCACTGACCCAGGCGGAGCGCAGCGGATCGGCGGCGAGCGCCTGGCGCTCACGGGTGGCGGCGGGTATCTGCAATGCGGTCATGTGTCCTCATCCCCGCCCAGCGACCATTCCGGCACCCGGGCCAGATGGTCGTAAGGCCCGCCGCGCGCCCGTTCCTTCATCACCCGAGCCCGCGACAGATAGCCTTTCGCAGGATTTTCATAGCCGGCAAACAGCGCCTTCGTGCGCTGCAAGGCCTCCTCGGCAAGATCCGCAACTTCCCGGTCCTTAGGCGCGCGGGGCAGCACCTCCAGAGCCGTGCGGCCGCCGGACAGACGCAGGTAGAGCAGATCGGTCACCACGGCGCCCGGATCGACATCGGCAAAGCCGCCAGCGGCGACCAACGCCGCCTCCAGCGGCAATTGCGGCGCCAGCAACGCGGCCACTTCCTTGGCGCTCGGAGCCTGGCCGGTCTTGTAGTCGATGATCGCCAGCGTTCCGTCGCGGCCAAGGTCGAGCCGGTCGGCGCGGGCGGTCAAGGCCACCTTGCGTCCGGGAACAAGGTCGAGCTCCAGCCGGCCATCCACCTCCAGGAAGCGGCGGTCGACATCCGGCGCCCGGGTCGCCTCATAGCCGATGAAAGCCTCGGCGATGCGCTCAAACCGCAGCCACCACAGCGCGCGGACCGCTGGGAACGCATCGAGCGGCGCAAACCGCTCGCGGCCGATTTCCAGCAGGCGCTCCAGTGCCGCCGGGCCGAAATCGCCGGCCCAGCTTTCCAGAAACACCGCCAGGCAATCGTGGATGAGCGTGCCCTTTTCCGCCGCCCCCGGGTCGCCACCGATCGGCTCGACCGGATCGAGGCCGAGGATCTTCTGCGCGTAGATGGCGTAAGGATCGCGGATCAGGGTTTCGACGGCGGTCACCGACAGGCGGTCGGGCCGGGCGGCGACCGGCGGAGCCGGCTCCGGTCGCGGCGCGGGCCGGGGCGACCCGTCGGTCTGGTCCATGCGCGCGGCAATCGCCAGGATCTCCTGCCCGCGCGCGCGCATCGCCTCGGAGGTCTCCTTGCCGAGCAAGGTTACCAGCCGCAACAGCCAGCGCGAGGCAACGGCCGGCGCGCCGCCCGACCGCTCCGAGCGCGACAGCACCACCTTCGCAGCGCCAAGCCCTTGCACGAAATCATGGGCGGCCGCGCCGATCCGCCGTTCGGGCGGGTCGAGGCCGATGCCCTGTTTCATCGGCCGGTTGAGCCAGGGGTCGTTGCGGGTGCGCTGCGGCCAGGTGCCCTCGTTGAGAGCGCCGAGCACCACCACGTCGAAATGCTGCAGCCGGGCCTCCATCGGGCCGAAGATGGCGATGCGCGGATCGCCCGGCAGGCGCCGGCGGACGTTGATGCCGGAAATCAGCGCGGCGAAGACGTCGGGCCAGTCGCGTGCAGCCACCTCCAGCCCGACCGAGCGCGCCGCCAGCATATCGGCGAAGGTTGCCGCCAGCCCCTCGCCCGCCTCACCGGCGTAAAGCTCATCGCTCGCGCCGGTCTCGTCGCGCACCAGCGCCACCAGCACCGCCTCATGGGCGGCAACGAGATCGGCGGCATCGCACGCCTCTTCGCCCTCGCCCTCAGCGGTGACAAGCCGTTCCAGCGGGGCCAGCGCCTCGGCGAGCCGCCGCGCCAGATCCTCCATCGCATCCCAGTCGGCCGGATGCAGCTTTTTCCAGCGCGGCATGCGCCGGGTGGCGCCGGGCTCCTCGGCCAGAGCGCGGGCCACTGTTATCGCCGCCAACAGCCCGGCGCTGCCGGCACGGGGGCGCGGACCGCGCAGCAGGCCGCGTTCAAGGGCGCGCGCGGCGGCGCGGATCTCGCGCGCCGGCAGCCCCAGACGCACCAGCGGATGCTTGAGAAGCGCCAGCAGCGCGACCGGCTCCAGCCCGCCAAGGGCAAGCCCGGCGGCGAGCCGCGCCAGCACCCCCGGCGGGGTCTGATCGAGCGGCCGGCCGGCACTGTCATCGACCTGCAGCCCCCAACGGGTCAGCTCCACGGCGACCCGCCGCCCCAGCGTCCGATCCGGCGAAATCAGCGCCGCGCTCCGCCCTTCCGCCACCGCCCGGCGCAGCACCAGCGCCACGGCCAGCGCCTCTTCCGCCTCATTGCGGGCGGTGAGCAGATCGACGTCGGCAAACGCCGCCTGCCGCTCGGGCACCGGAACGCCGGCCATGGTCCGAGGCCAGGCATCTGTGGTCTCCGCCGGTCGCAGAGCCTCGCCGACCAGCCGGTCGCGCAAACTCCGCGCCGGATCGGCGGCGGGGGCAAGCTGGCGCACCTCACCGCGCTCCAGCCCCAGATACCGGACCAACCGGGCCATGCCATACTGCGGGTGGCTGGGAGCGCCCTGCCCCTCCCTGTGCCCCTCCCTGTGCCCTTCCCCGGCGCCGATCAGGGCCTGCCAGCTGCGCTGATCGAGGCTGCCGTCGAAGCCGGGGAGCACGATGCAGCCGCGCGGCAGATCGGCAACGGCGGCCAGCAGGTCGGCGGTGGCGGGCACGGAGCCGGTGGCACCGGCGACGATCACCGGCCCCTTGGGCGGGTTCGCGCGCAGTCGCGCCGCCTCGCGGCGGATCAGCGCCGAGCGGCGCGCCTTCGGGTCGACCGCGCCAACCTCGGCCAGATAGGCCGGCCATTGCGCCATGGCGATCTTCAGGAAATCGAGGGTGATCTGCCAGTAGCGGGCGTGATCCTCCGGCACCAGATCGGCAAGGCCGGCCCAGCCGACCTCCTCGGTTTCGATCTCGTCCATCAGGGCGATCAGATCGCCGGCAAGCCAGGCGGCATCGGCGGCGGAGGCCGGCGCGTGCAGCGGCGCATCGGGCGCCAGCTCCAGCACCTCGCGCCGCAGCGCCCCTTCCCACAAATGCACCAGCCGGGTCATCGCCATGCGCCGCTGCATGTCCGGCAAGGCGGGCGGCAAACCGTCCACCGGTGCGCTCGCATTGAGCAGATGCTCATCCTCGTCCACATCGCCGAGCGGACGGATCACCGGCAACAGGCTGGCGCGCGTGCCGAGCCGAGCCTGAAACAGCGCCGGCAGCACCCGGGCGGCGCGGCGGGTCGGCAGGTAGAGGGTGACGCCGGCAAGGGCCAGCGGATCGGCGGACAGGTCGTGATCGGCAATCAGATCGCCGCTGATCAACGCATCGACCAACGCCGGCAGAAACGGCGTTGCCGGCGGGATCGTGTAGACGGCCTTGCGGCGGCGTTCGCTCATACCTGCCCCTTCCTGGCCCCCTGATCGGAGCAGCATTTCATGGATGCGTCGCCCGGCGCCAGCGATTCGCTTGCGGCTGGGGCTTAATCGACGCTGTCGCGAATCGCCTTTTCCGCCGCCTCGATCGCGGGAGGCGTTCCGACATGGAGCCAAAGCCCCTCCATCCGCACGCCGTAAAGGCTGCCCCGTTCGATCGCCACGTCGAACAGCACGTTCAGGGAAAACGCCCCCTCAGGCGCTGCCTCGAACAAGCGTGGATGCAGGATCGCCGCGCCCGCATAGGCGAAGGGGGCGACGGTGCGTTCGGCCCGCCGCTCCAGCCGGCCATCGACATCCATCCGGAAATCGCCGCGCCCGTCATAGCCGACACTGTCGACATATTCGGAAATCAGCAGCAGCGCATCCATCCGCTCCGGATCCCAGCTGCGCGCCATCAGCTCCAGATTGGGGGTGACGCCCTCAATCCAGGTGCTGTCGGAATTCAAGAGAAAGAACGGCTCTTCGCCCAGCAACGGCAGAGCCCGGGCAATGCCGCCGCCGGTTTCGAGCAACTGATCGCGCTCATCGGAAATCTTCACCGGCGGCCGGGCACGGCGCGAGACATGCACCTCCACCAGATCGGCCAGATAGTGCACGTTGACGACGCAGCTCTCCACGCCCACCGCTTCCAGCTTGTCCATCGCCCGGTCGATCAGCGCCTTGCCGCCCACATGGATCAAGGGCTTGGGCGTCGTTGCCGTGACCGGCCGCATCCGCTTGCCCATGCCGGCGGCCAGGATCATCGCGTTGCGGGGCGTGTTGCCGTTGCCGTTCATCATTGCCTTGTTCATGTCCTCATACCCGTTTCCCGGGCCTTATCTCATCACACGACGTTCAGGCGGTTTCATCGGGCCAGGCGACATCACGCGCACCGCCGATTCCTTCTTCGAGCGCGCCATAGGTCTCGAACCACTGTTTCATGCCGGCGAGAACCGGATGGGCCAACGTACGGTGCAGATAGGCATGGACGCGCGGCAGATGCGCCAGATAGTCCGGCTTGCCATCACGTATCGCCAGCCGGGTGAAGATCCCGAGGATCTTGGTGGCCCGCTGCGCGGCGAGAATCGTATAATCGCGCCGGAACACCGCCTCGTCGAAGCCAGCATCGTGCATGGTACGGCGAGCGATGTAGCGCGCCACCAGCTCCGCTTCCAGCGCGGGCAGAACGGACACCCGGGCATCCATGGCCAGCGACGCAAGGTCATAGCCGGCAGGGCCATACATGGCATCCTGATAGTCGATCAGACCGATGCGCTCATGTCCGCTGGCGCCCTCGCGCCAGATCAGGTTGGGCGAATGAAAATCGCGCAGCACCCAGGTCGGCGGCTGTTGCCAGGCAAGCTCGAACAGGCGGGTCAACTCCCGGGTGAACGAGGCTCGGCCTTCATCGTCAACCGGCGCCCCGACACGCGGCAGGAACCAGTCGGGAAACAGCTCCGCCTCCACCAGCAGCGCTCGCGGATCATAGGGCGGAAGGTCGTAGGTCGTGCCATCGGGAAGAGCAAAACTGCGCGGTGGCGGGGTGCTGTGCAGATCGGCCAGCAAGTCGACGGCGGCCCGGTAGCGCTCGGCAATCGGCGCAGCGTCACGCACCACCGGATCGGCGCCGAGATCCTCCTGCAGCACCAGCCCGGCCTCCAGATCGACCGCGTGCAAGGCGGGCGCATGGAAGCCGCGCCGGCGCAGCTCCTCGCCGATGGCCACCACCGCCCGGACCCCATCGGCCAGATGGACGATTTCGCGATAGCTCAGGCCATCGCGGATCACCGGCCCGCCGGGCACCGGTGGCACGTTCATCAGGATCAGGCAGCCGTCAGCGTCGCGGATCGTTTCGAAGCCGCGCGGCGAGGCATCGCCCTGCAGGTAGCGCCGGGCCGCCGTTCCCTTGCCATGCTGCTCCAGAAACGCCCGAACCATCCGGGTGCGGGCGAGCCGTTCGGACCAATCGCCCCCCTTGGCGGAGACCCGAACCCGCCGGGCGTCCGGGTTGGCACCTGGCTCGATGGTCAGGCCCAGCCAGTTGGCCGGCAGCAAACCGCCGGCCCGTTCCGGCCACTCGATCAGCGCCGCGCCATCCTCCAGCAGATCGTCAAGCGCGAGCTCGGCCAGTTCCTCCTCGTCCTCCAAGCGGTAAAGGTCGAGGTGCGAGACGGGAAAGCGCGCAAGCTCATAGGTCTGAACAAGGGTGAAGGTCGGGCTCGGCACCTCAAACTCCGGATCGTCGGCGAGGGCGCGCAGCACCGCGCGGGCGAAGGCCGACTTGCCGGCCCCGAGATCGCCGGACAACAGCACGCAATCGCCCGGATGCAGGATCATGGCGATATCTTCGGCCAGACGCCGGGTCGCGGCCTCGTCCTTCAGGGCCAGATCGAGAAGCAGCTCAGGCGTGGTGCCGGCCGGCGCCCCGGAAGTCGGCGTGCGGGTCATGAGGCGACACTACTCGGCAGCGTGCTTGATGGCATCGGGCGAGAAGGGAAATCGGCAGACGACATGCGTGCCGACCCCCTCCTCGGATTCGATGGACACCGTGCCGCCGTGCAACTCGACGAAGCTCTTGACGATCGACAGGCCGAGGCCGGCCCCGCGCCGGCGCACACCGGCATCGCGGCCGACGAAGCGGGCAAACACCTGGTCGAGCATGTCCTGCGGGATACCGCAGCCGTGATCGCGCACATGGAATTCGATCGAGTCGCGGGTTCGCTGGCAGGAGACGTCGATCACCCCGCCCACATCGGAGAAGCGCAAGGCATTGGAAATCAGGTTGAACAGCACCTGGCGCAGCCGGCGCTCGTCCGCCTCGATCATGCCGACGTCCTCGGACATGTCGAGCTTGAGCGAAACGCCGCTGTCGGCAAGCCGGTCCTTCAGCCCCTCGACCGCCGCCTGCACGGTGCGGGCGACATCGACCGCCGAGATATCCAGCTCCATGATGCCGGCATCGATGGTCGCCAGATCGAGAATGTCGTTGATGATCGCCAGCAAGGCGGAGGAAGAGGACAGGATGTAGTCCACATACTCGCCCTGCTTGGCCGTCAACGGACCGAATTTCGGATCGGACAGCAACTGGGCGAAGCCGATGATGTTGGTCAGCGGCGAGCGCAGCTCGTAGGAGACGTGCTGGATGAAGGCGTTCTTGAGCTGATCCGCCTGCTCCAGCGCCTCGTTCTTGTCCAGAAGCGCCCGTTCCACATTCACCGTATCGGTGACATTGACGAAGGTCACCAGGGTGCCGCCATCGGGCAGCGGCACGGTGGCGAAATCGATCGCCTCGCCGATGGCGCGTTCAAGCCTGCCGGACACCGGCTCGCGGTTGTCGGCAAGGCTGGTGACCACCGTCACCAGTTGCCGCCAGGTGGCCCGCTCGCCCGGCTCAAGCCCCTCGTTGTCGACCACATCGGTGATGTGCGGGCTGTCGCCGAGCCGATCCCCGGACAGCGACCACATGGTCTCGAACGCCGTGTTCCACAGCCGCAACCGGCCGTTGGAGCCGAACACCGCGACCGCCTCGGACAGATTGTCGAGGGTTTCGCCCTGCACCCGGATCAGCGAATTGTAGCGGCTTTCCAGATCCAGCCGCTCGGTCACGTTCTCGTAGATGTAGGTCACGCCGCCCTGCGGATGCGGGTTGGCGATCACCCGCAAGGTCCGGCCGTCCGGCAGATACCACCAGAACTCGCGGGCATCGAGGGAGGTGTAGGTTTCCAGCAGCTTGTTGCGCCAGCCGCGATAGTCCGCCTGCTCGGGCAGCTTGCGCGCGGCGCGCAGTGTATCGAGCAGCGCTCCATCGGTGGGCTGGCTTTCGAGGAAAGTCGTGTCGAGATCCCACAAGCCACGGAAGGCGGCGTTGTAGAACTGCAGCCGCTGATCGGCGCCGAAGATCGCCACAGCCGTCGCCAGCTGATCGAGGGTACGGGCGTGAAAGTCGATGGTCCGCCCCAGCTCCTGGCGAATGTTTTCCAACTCGTTGACGTCGATGGCAATGCCGGCACTGCCCTGCGGGAGCGATACCTGAGTGACATCGAAGATCCGCCGCGCCCCTGCGGAGACCGCCGGCAGGCGCATCTGCCCCACCCCGCCCTGGTTTTCCGCGTCGCGCGCGATCAGCCGCCGCCCCTTGGCATCAAGGAATTCGGCACCGGTCTCGCTCGGCGCCCCGCCACCATTGGCCTCCACGGCCGCATCATAGGCCGCATTGGTCCAGGTCAGCTTTCCGGCCTCATCGCGCAGCCAGGCCGGAGCGGGCACCGCGTTGAGCAATCCGCGCAGGGCGTCAAGCTCTGCGGTGAGTGTTTCATGCCGCTCCGACAGCAGCGCATGCGCGCGGCGTTCGCCGGTGAGATCGCGCAGCCGCAGAACGGCGGCACTGGCGGCAATGCGCCCGCGCGCCTCGACCCGGCCGCCGCCAAGGGTCGGCAAGGTCAGATGAAAGGCCTCGCCCTTGCTGCGCAGCGCATCGACCGCGTGCTCCAGCGCACTCGCCTGTTCCGGGTCCAGCCATGTTCCGAAGGCCAGCAACCTGACCGGCGAGCGCGGCACGCCAGAGGCTTCATCAAGCATGCCGGTGACCATCGGCTGCTCCTCGCCGCCATGCCAGACGACAAGCCGCTGATCATCGGAATCGATCAGGCTTTCGAGACGATCAAGACGAGCGGTAAGGGCGGCGGCCTTTTCCCGCGCCCGGGCCAGGGCCCCGCTGGCGGCGCGATTGCCGCGTATGGAGGCAACGGCCGCGGTGACCGCGAAGGCGACCGTCCCGCCGACAGCAGCAATCCAGACAACCATCAGCGGATCGACATGAGCGGCGGGGACGGGCGCCAGCGCCGCGCCGGCCTCCTCGGCCAGCCCCATTCCCGATGCGGACAAAAGTGCCAGACAGCTTGCGCCGGTGCGGGCCATGGTCTTGAGACTCGCGCCCCGCCATGTGACGCCGCCGCGTCCATGTTCCAAGCCGTTCCCCGGCATCCGTTCGATCCTCTACCGCCGCATCGAGCCCGAGGGAGCCCGCCGGTTCAGTTCTGCCTCACGAACTGACCGATTCGCAAAGACCATAACTCAGTTGAGAATCGCGCAGAAGAGTCTGTTGACGAAAAGTAAACGGAACGCGCGTCATCCACAGCCCTCCCGGGCCGCTGAGCGGAGAGCTGCGATCCGCCGATATCGGGGATCAAATGCGGACGGGCGCCGAAGCGCCCGCCCATGTTCACCGCGATCGGTTAACGATCAGTAGCGGTAATGCTCCGGCTTGTACGGGCCGGTGGTCTCAACGCCGATATAGGCGGCCTGCTCGTCGGTCAGCTCGGTCAGCTCGACCCCGAGCTTGCCCAGATGCAGGCGGGCAACCCGCTCGTCGAGATGCTTCGGCAGAACGTAGACGTCCTTCTCATAGGCATCCGGACGGGTCCACAGCTCGATCTGCGCCAGCACCTGGTTGGTGAAGCTGGCAGACATGACAAAGCTCGGATGGCCGGTGGCGTTGCCAAGGTTCAGCAGACGGCCTTCCGACAGCAGGATCATGCGGCGCCCATCCGGGAACTCGATCATGTCGACCTGCGGCTTGATGTTGGTCCACTTGTAATTGCGCAGCGCCTCGACCTGAATCTCGTTGTCGAAGTGGCCGATGTTGCCGATGATCGCCATATCCTTCAGCGCACGCATGTGATCGAGGGTGATCACATCCTTGTTGCCGGTGGTGGTGATGACGATATCGGCAGTCGGCGCGGCGGTTTCCAGCGTGACGACCTCGAAGCCGTCCATGGCCGCCTGCAGGGCGCAGATCGGATCGACTTCCGTCACCTTGACCCGGGCACCGGCACCGCGCAGCGAAGCGGCAGACCCCTTGCCCACATCGCCATAGCCGCAGACGACGGCGGTCTTGCCAGCCATCATCACATCGGTACCGCGACGAATGCCGTCGACGAGGCTTTCCTTGCAGCCGTACTTGTTGTCGAACTTCGACTTGGTGACGCTGTCGTTGACGTTGATCGCCGGGAACGGCAGCAGGCCCTTGGCCTTGAGCTGATACAGACGGTTGACGCCGGTGGTGGTCTCTTCCGAGACGCCACGGATCTCCTCGCGCTGACGGGTGAACCAGCCCGGGCTCGCCGCCATCCGCTTGCGGATCTGTGCGAACAGGACGGTCTCTTCCTCGGAGGACGGATTGGACAGGACGTCCTCGCCCGCCTCGGCGCGCGCGCCAAGCAGGATGTACATGCTGGCGTCGCCGCCATCATCGAGGATCATGTTGGCCGTGCCTTCCGGGAAGAAGAAGATACGGTCGCAGTAGTCCCAGTATTCCTCAAGGGTCTCGCCCTTGACCGCGAACACCGGAACGCCGCTGGCGGCGATCGCCGCGGCGGCATGATCCTGGGTGGAGAAGATGTTGCAGGAGGCCCAGCGCACTTCGGCGCCCAGATGCACCAGCGTCTCGATCAGCACCGCCGTCTGGATGGTCATGTGCAGCGAGCCGGCAATGCGCGCGCCCTTGAGCGGCTTGGTCTCGCCGAACTCCTCGCGGCAAGCCATCAGGCCCGGCATTTCGGTTTCGGCGATCTCGATCTCCTTGCGGCCGAAGTCGGCCAGGGAGATATCCTTGACGAGATAGTCAGTTGCGGTGGTCATGAGGTCTTATCCGCTCGTTCGGTTCGAAATTGGGTCGCGCCGTTGTCGCGACCGGCCTGCCCACGCCGAACCCGAGGCGGGCCGGACATGCGGTGAAACGGCAACAGGCGCGCGCAAGCACACCCTGTCGCCGGGTTATAATCGCCAGGACGGCACAAAGCAATAATGATATAAAGATTTCTTTATATGAGCGACAGGAGCCAAACTGACTCAGTCGGCCTCGCCGAAACCGCTTTCCACCAGCTCGGCGATCGCCGCCAGCGCCGGCTCGGCTTCGGCGCCGGTGGCGGAGACATGGATGCTGCAGCCTGGCGAGGCCGCCAGCATCATCAGCCCCATGATCGAGGTCCCACCCACCGACTGACCATCCTTGGTGACGACCACATCCGCCTTGAACCCCTCGACCAGCTTGACGAGCTTGGCCGAGGCCCGGGCATGCAGACCGCGGCGGTTGACGATGGTGAGGTCGCGATGGAGGCCGGGCTGGGTATCCGCCTGGGTCATGGTGTTGCGATCATCCCTGTCCGGAGAGCACCTGGCTTGCGACGGAAATGTACTTCTGCCCGGCCTTGCGCGCTTCATCCACCGCCTCGGCGACCCCGACATCGGCGCGCACGCTGGCGAGCTTGATCAGCATCGGCAGATTGACGCCGGCGATCACCTCGATGTTCAGCCCGTCCATGACGGAAATCGCGAGGTTGGACGGCGTGCCGCCAAACATGTCCGTGAGCAGCACCACCCCGGCGCCATCGTTGACCGCTTCAACCGCAGCCAGAATATCCTGACGGCGCTGCTCCATGTCGTCGTCCGGACCGATGCAGATCGTTTCCACCCGCTCCTGGGGGCCGACCACATGTTCCAGCGCTGACTTGAATTCTTCCGCCAACCGTCCGTGCGTGACGAGTACGAGACCGATCATGCCCTGTCCGTTTTGGGGTCCCACGCGGGACCGTCATTGCCATCCGGGCCGTTGTGCACCGGGCGACCAATTTCCGCAAGGCCGCCGCGCAGTGCAAGGAAAATCGGCACCTGATGCCGGTTTATCCGCCATCGAGACGAAGAACGGGCCGCTCACCCCGCCGATCCGGACCAGGAAGCGTCACCGGCCCGCAGCAGGTGACCGAGAATGCGCGAGGCGGCCAGCGGAATATCCTCGTGAGGAAGCTCCAGACGCGGCACCGACACACCGCACAGCCGCTCAGTGCGGGCCGCCACCTCCGGAAAGCGGTCGATATCCGCGCCCGCGCGCAGATCGACAATCAGCCGCACCACCGCCCGAGGCTCATGCACCACCCTGGCGACACCCTCGCCGCGTCGCTCCCACCGCCCGGCGATCGGCGGGGGCACCTCGGCACAAAGCCGCCCGGCGTGGCAGATCAGGATCACCCGGTCATCGGCGACATGACGGGCGAATCGCCCCCACAAGGCGGCCTGCGACACCAGTTCATCGCCGAGCCGGGACTTGCCGCCGCCCGAGGCGCCGCGCAGCAACACCCCGGCCGCCCCGACCAGCACGCAAGACGCATGAACCGTCGGCCTCATGACTTGTCCTCCGCCGGCAGGCGGATAACGAACTGGGCGCCGCACACCCGCCGCTCTCCGGTGCGTGGATCCACCTCTTCCCGGTTACGGACCATGATGGTGCCGCGATGGGCCTCCACGATCTGGCGCGAGATCGACAGGCCAAGGCCGGAATTGTTGCCGAACTCCTCATAATCGGGCCGGTCGGTGTAGAAACGCTCGAAGATCCGATCCTGAAGATCGGGTTTCACCCCCGGACCGTCGTCGTCGACATTGATCACCACCGCATCCGCCGCCCGGCTGGCGGTGATCCGCACGCTCGCCCCTTCCGGCGAGAAGGAGCGGGCATTGTCGATCAGATTGTTGATGACCTGCGCCAGCCGGCTGTCATGCCCGAGGATGCGATAGGGGTGATCACGGCGCGACGGGGTGATGCTTACCTCCACCGGCACCGCCTCCGGCCCGCCGCGCTCGTTGGCCAGATCGCAGACACCGCGCAGCAACACGGCGATATCGACGAGGCCTGCATCGGCGCGCGCCAGTTCCGCATCGAGCCGCGAGGCATCGGAAATATCGGTAATCAGCCGGTCAAGACGGCGCACATCATGCTGGATCACCTCCATCAGCCGGGCCTGGGAGTTTGGATTGCGCGCCAGCGGCAGGGTCTCCACCGCGCTGCGCAGAGAGGTCAACGGGTTCTTCAGCTCATGGGCCACATCGGCGGCGAAGGTCTCGATCGCGTCCATCCGGTTGTAGAGCGCATTGGTCATCTCCCGCAGCGCCCGCGCCAGATGGCCGATCTCGTCCTGACGGTCGGAGAACTGCGGGATTTCCTCGCGCGACTTGATGCCCCGGCGCACCCGCTCGGCGGCGGCGGCGAGACGGCGGACCGGCCCGGCGATGGTGCCCGCCAGCAGGATCGACAGCATCACGGTAACGCCGGCAGCGACGAGGAACACCCGCATGATCGCCATGCGCTCGGCGCGAACGATGGCATCGATGTCACCGCCCTGGGTCGACAAGAGCAGCGAGCCAAGCACGGCCCGGAAGCGCTGGACGGGGACGGCGACGGAGACGATCAGTTCCCCGCGCGGCGACACCCGCACCACACTGGCCGGCGAGCCGGCAAGCGCGGCCTCCACCTCCGGATAGGCGCGCCCGTTGCCGGCGCCGATTTCCTCATAAAGCGGCAGGTCGCCGCGCCGGAACCACAGCTTGATATCGGCCCAGACCTTCTCCCACAGGCCCGGCTCCTCCGCCGTCGGCGGCGGCAGATCGAACCGCAGGATCTGGCCGCGCGCATAAAGATGGCGCGAATCGAGAATGAGGATGCCTTCCGGATCGTAGATCCGGGCGCGGGTCTTGGTCGGCGAGATCAACCGCCGCAGCACCGGCGCCACCCGTTCCGGATTGATCGGGAAGTCAAGCAGGCGCGCGCCATCGGCCGGCGACAGGCTTTCTCCGGCCTGGAGCTGCAGGAGCTGCTCCGGATCGACCATCAGCACGTCGGTCTCCACCGTGGCGGAAGCGGCGATGGCGCCGGCGATAATCTCGCCCTGGGTCAGGAGGCTCTGCACCCTGGCATCGATCAACCCGGCGCGGAACTGGTTGAGATAGAGGATACCGACCAGTAGCGCGCACAGACCCGCAAGGTTGAGCACGACGATGCGGCGGGTCAGCGAGGAGGTCAGGTACGGCCCGAGCAGCCCGCCGGTCCGCTTCAGGAGACGGCGGCGGATCCGGCGATTGCCCAGGGTGCGGAAGCGCCCGGACCGCTCACCGGGCGCGCGAGCGCCCGCTTCGGCCGCCCGCTCGTCCGCGCGGGCCTCCTCCGCAGCCGGCATCGCCGCCTTGCCCCCGGCAGCACGGTCAAGCTGATCCGCGCGCTTGAGGTCAGGGCCGGGCGTCCCGTCCATTTCGCCTGTCTGCGCCTCGATGGCCATTCACGATCTCCCGCGCCTTCCCCAAACGGGGAAACACGCGATTGCTCAGCCTTCCCGGAACCGGTAGCCGACGCCGTAAAGGGTCTCGATCATATCGAAACTGTCATCGACCAGCTTGAATTTCTTGCGCAAACGCTTGATGTGGCTGTCGATGGTCCGGTCGTCGACATAGACCTGATCGTCATAGGCCGCATCCATCAGCGCGTTGCGGCTCTTGACCACGCCCGGACGATGCGCCAGCGCGTAAAGGATCAGGAACTCGGTCACCGTCAGCGTAACCGGCATTCCCTTCCAGGTCGATGTGTGCCGCTCCTGGTCCATCACCAGATCGCCGCGCTCCAAGAGCTTGTCGCTCTCCGGCTTGGCCGCCGTCGCATCGCGCGGCTGCACCCGGCGCAGCACCGCCTTGACCCGCTCCACCAGAAGGCGTTGGGAGAAGGGTTTGCGGATGAAGTCGTCGGCGCCCATCTTCAGGCCGAACAGCTCGTCGATCTCATCATCCTTGGAGGTGAGGAAGATCACCGGCAGATCGGACTTCTGGCGCAGCCGCCTGAGCAGCTCCATGCCGTCCATGCGCGGCATCTTGATATCGAAAATCGCCAGATCCGGCGGCTCGCTGATCAGCCGATCAAGGGCCGCAGCGCCGTCCGTATAGGAGTGCACCCGGTAACCTTCGCTCTCCAGAGCAATAGAGACCGATGTCAGAATATTGCGGTCGTCGTCTACAAGCGCGATCGTCGCCATGATCGGTGCCCTGATCCTCTTCGTTCCATTCGTGACTTGGTTTACCAGCCTTGGCGGTGAAAATGCGCGGAAATTATGACGCCCCTTCGCAAGAGACCGTTCGATCCCCGTCTCGCCGCCTCAGCCGGCCCCACCGGGAGAAAGAGCACGCGCGCCGACCTGGCGGGAAAAACGCGGAAGCAAGCCGGCGAGCGATACGAACACACCGGCCATCAGGCCGCCGATCAGCCCACCCGCGCCAAGCTGCAGATAAAGCCCGCCCGCCCAGGCAATCGGGATGGCGACCAGCCAGAAGGCGCAGATCTGCAAGGCCGTTGGCCACCACACATCTCCCAGACCCCGCAGGGCGCCGATGGTGACCGCCATCGCCGCATCCGCCGACAACATGAAGGCGGCCACCTGCAGCGCCGCGGCAGCCGCGGCAATGGTCGCCGGATCCTCGGTGATCAGCGCGGCGACCCGGTCGGGGACCAGCAGGAAGGCAACCGACACCGGCACCGGCCACAAGGCACCGAGCGCGATACCGGCGAAGCCTGCCCGCCGGGCGTTTTCCCGGTGGCCCTCGCCGACCGCGTGGCCGACCCGGATCGCGGTGGCCCCGCCGGTGCCAATGGCCATCATGAAGGCCAGCGTCACCAGCGTCATCACCGTCTGATAGGCGGCCAGTTCCACGGTGCCGATCAGCCCGGCCATCATCACCACGGTGGCGAAGGCCGCGCTTTCCGTCCCCTGCGCCAGCCCCATCGGCAGGCCGAGGCGGCGCAGCCGACGCGCCGGCTCCCCTGACAGCGCCTCCGCCAGCATGGAGCGGCCGGCGTCACCTGACAGGATGCGGAAGCCATCCGCCCGGCGGGCCTGCCGGACCAGCAGGGCGGCGATGAAAATCCCGGCCGCCGTGCGCAGGATCGAGGAGGCCAGCATCACCCCTTCGGCGCCCATGGGCGCAACCAGATCGCCCCAGCCAAGGCCAAGAACGCCATTCAACGGAATGTTCAGCATGTTGGCGACCAGCATGATCGCCATGCCGGTCTTCGGCCGCCCCGTCGCCTCCATGAACAGGTTGCAGGCGATGAACAAGAGGGTTCCCGGCAGGCCAAGGCCGAACATCACCGACACCGTGCCCGCCCCGGCGGCAAGTTCCGGCGGATGACCGATCGCCAGAAACAGCGCCCGGGCAAACTGCGACAGCAGCAGCACCGCCACTCCCAGGGCCAGCGCATGCAGAACGGCGGTGCGCAGAACCGCGCCGGCCCGTTCCGGCGCACCGGCGCCCGCGGCTTGGGCCACCAGCACGGCGGTCGCCTGCAGCGCGCCGACGGCGATCATCATCAATGTGAGCTGCGGGGCAACGCCCAGACCGAAGAACGCCAGTTGTTCCGATCCTGCCCGGCCGACCATCACCGTATCGACGGTGAACATGACGATCAGCGCCGCGCGGGCCATGATGATCGGCAGCGCCAGTTCGACGGTGCGCGAGAGATGGCGGCCGAGCGAAGCCGGCGCGGGAACGGCAAAGGCTGTCATGCAGCGTCCACGAGATCGGGGTGACGGAAGAAGCGCGGGCCCACAACTCACCCGCGTTCCTGCCAGTATCCACAAGGCAGGGACCGCCACAACCCCCTTCAGGCCTGGTCGATACCGACAGGGGCGCCCGGATGTGTCCCGACACCTCCGTGACCTCCTTGAAGTGGGATTCGCCGGCTCAGAAACCGGCGGTTTGCCGGGTAAACTCCCTAAATTTCACCATCCCCGAAATTTAATCGATTTAGCCTCCCGCGTGGGGGTGCCGTAGTCCTTGTTGCGGCAGGGCCCATCCTCTAGGTTCGAATTGCTCAAAACGAAACTTGGTGCCGCGCCGGATCAACCGGCTGCGGCTATCCACCTATGGACGGGGAGCGGGTAACGCCGCGCCGGGCCACGGCCGGGCATGCCGCGCAAGCGGAGGCGAAGCCGGTGAAACGCAAACAAGGACTTCGGAAACATGGCTGAACAGGGTGTAGAGTCTCCTTCGCGGCACGACGACATGTGCGGGCTGAAGGAGCTTGGGGGCCTTTTTCACAATCTGACCGCCCCCGCGCTCTACGAGCACGCCATCCGGCGCGGCGAGGCGGTGCTCGCCGATCAGGGCGCGCTCGTGGTTGAGACCGGTGTCCATACCGGCCGCTCGCCCAAGGACAAGTTCGTCGTCGAGGACGACACCACCCGGGACACCGTGTGGTGGGACAATAGCGCCCGGATGAGCGGCGAAGCCTTCGACACGCTGCTGGCCGACATGCAGGCCCACGCCAAGGGCATGGAGCTGTTTGCCCAGGACCTTTACGGCGGCGCCGATCCCGAGCAGCGCATCAAGGTGCGCGTCTTCACCGAATATGCCTGGCACTCGCTGTTCATCCGCAATCTCTTGATCCGGCCCGACCGGAGCGAGCTGGCCGATTTCGCCCCCGAGATGACGATCATCGACCTGCCGAGCTTCCAGGCGGATCCGGCGCGCCATGGCTGCCGCACGGAAACGGTGATCGCCTGCGACTTCACCCGCAAGATCGTGCTGATCGCCGGCACCTCCTACGCGGGCGAGATGAAGAAGTCGGTCTTCTCCATGCTCAACTTCCTGCTGCCGGCTGCGGGCGTGATGCCGATGCACTGCTCGGCCAACGTGGGCGACGCTGGCGACACCGCCGTGTTCTTCGGCCTGTCCGGCACCGGCAAGACCACCTTGTCCGCCGACCCGACCCGCACGCTGATCGGCGACGACGAGCACGGCTGGGGCAAGGACGGTGTCTTCAACTTCGAAGGCGGCTGCTACGCCAAGACCATCAAGCTGTCGGCCGAGGCCGAGCCGGAGATCCATGCCGCCGCCCAGCGCTTCGGCACGGTGCTGGAAAACGTGGTGCTCGATGACGTGACCCATGTTCCCGACTTCGACGACGGCTCGAAGACCGAGAACACCCGCTGCGCCTATCCGATCAACTACATCCCCAACGCCAGCGCCACGGGCCGGGCACCGCAGCCGAAGAACATCATCATGCTGACGGCGGACGCCTTCGGCGTGTTGCCGCCGATCGCCAAGCTGACCCCGGCCCAGGCGATGTACCATTTCCTCTCCGGCTACACCGCCAAGGTCGCCGGCACGGAAAAGGGCGTCACCGAGCCGCAGGCCACCTTCTCCACCTGCTTTGGCGCCCCCTTCATGCCGCGCCACCCGTCCGAGTACGGCAACCTGCTGCGTGAGCTGATCGCCGCCCATGGGGTCGACTGCTGGCTGGTCAACACCGGCTGGACCGGCGGTGCCTATGGCACCGGCCACCGGATGCCGATTCGCGAGACCCGTGCGCTGCTCTCCGCCGCGCTCGACGGATCGCTGCGCAAGGTGGAGCTGCGCACGGACCCGAACTTCGGCTTTGCCGTTCCGGTCGCCGTCCCGGGGGTCGACACCTCGATCCTCGACCCGCGTTCCACCTGGAGCGATGCGGCCGCCTATGATGCACAGGCGGCCAAGCTGGTCGACATGTTCGTCAGCAACTTCGCGATCTTCGAGGCGCATGTGGACGAGGCCGTCCTCGCCGCCGCGCCGTCGATCCGCTCTGCCGCCGAGTAACATCGGCCCCGCCCATCCGCCGACCCACTCGGGTTTCGGCGGATGGGCGCCTCACAACCTGCGGCATCTCTCCCCTGTCCCCGGCGCGCGGGCCGGCCTATATTGGCTGGCGTGGAGGATGCCATCATGCCGACAGACCAGATTACTTCCCCTGACGATCCGCTGCTGCTCGCCGAAGGCTGGAGCCGGGCTGGACGTAAGGTCGCCCTGGCGACGGTGATCGAGACATGGGGCTCGGCTCCGCGACCGGTCGGCGCTCATCTGGTGATCGATTCCGAAGGCAATTTCGAAGGCTCCGTCTCCGGCGGTTGCGTCGAAGGGGCGGTGGTCGCCGAGGCCGCCGACGTGATCGACAGCGGCACCCCGACCATTCTCGAATTCGGCGTCGCCGATGAGACCGCCTGGCGGGTCGGCCTGTCCTGCGGTGGACGCATTCGCGTCTATGTGGAGCCGGTCGAGGCCGCCCCCCACCGCTGATACCGCACGCCGGTCTTCCCCCAACATTCCCGCCGCTGGCGGATCGTTGCCAGCACAGCCCGACCCGCAACACCTGCCTGAGCGGATCTGATTCATGGATCTTCACCTTCTCTCCCAGCTCAATGAGGCGCGCGAGGGCCGCCGCGCCGCCATTCTGGTTACCGATCTGGGCAGCGGCGCCCAGCGCCTGGTCCGGCGCGGCGAAGCCCCCGCCGACGACCCGCTGGCAACGGAGCTGGCCCGCCGGTTCCGGTCCGGAAAATCGGGGCTGATCGAGACGGCCGAGGGCCAGCGCCTGTTCCTGACGGTCAGCGTGCCGCCGCCCCGGCTGGTCATCATCGGCGCCGTGCACATCAGTCAGGCGCTGGTGCCGATGGCCACCATGGCCGGCTTCGATGTCACCGTGATCGATCCGCGTACGGCGTTTGCCACCGAGGAGCGGTTCCCCGGGACCGCGCTTTGCGCCGACTGGCCGGAAGACGTTTTGGCAAGCCGACCGCTCGATGCCTACACCGCGCTGGCGGCCCTCACCCACGACCCGAAGATCGATGACTTTCCGCTTCAGGCCGCGCTGGCCGCCGACTGCTTCTATGTGGGGGCGCTCGGCAGCCGCAAGACCCATGGCAAGCGGGCGGAGCGGCTGGCGGAGGTCGGTGTCACCGCCGCCGACCTTGCCCGGATCGATGCGCCGATTGGTGCCGATATCGGCGCTGCCTCCCCGGCGGAGATCGCCGTCGCGGTGCTGGCGAATGTCATTGCCGCGCTGCGCAAGGAACCGGAGGCCCGGTCGTGAAATTCGGTCCGGTGGCCACAGCCGACGCCGAAGGGGCACTGCTCGCCCATTCGCTGCGCCTTGACGGCGCCACCTTCCGCAAAGGACAACACCTCAGTGCGGCCGACATCGCCTTGATCGCGGCGGCGGGCATTGCCGAGGTCATCGTTGCCCGGCTGGAGCCCGGCGATTGCCATGAGGATGCAGCCGCCGAGCGGCTTGCCCGGGCCGTCGATGGTGGCGGGCTGCGTCTCGATCCCGCCTTTACCGGCCGGGTCAACCTCTTTGCGGCGGAAGACGGCCTGCTCCTGGTCGATGCCCCAGCCGTCAATGCGGCCAACCGGATCGACCCGGCGATCACCCTTGCGACCTTGCCCGCCTTCGCCCGGGTCACCCGGGGACGGATGGTGGCGACCGCCAAGATCATTCCCTTTGCCGTCGCCGAACCGCTTGTCGCCCGCGCCGAGGCGGCCGCGCGTGGGGCCGTACGCCTCGCCCCCTTCCGCCCGCGCAAGGTCGGGCTGGTGGCCACCCAGCTGCCGCATCTGAAGCCCTCCGTTCTCGACAAGACCCGCCGCATCACCGAGGCGCGGCTTGCCGTTTCCGGATCGACGATGATCGGCGAGGAGCGCGTCGCCCATGATCCAGCGGCGGTCGCCGCGGCACTAACGGCGCTTGCCGCTCAGGGTGCGGAGATGCTGCTGGTGTTCGGCGCCTCGGCCATTGTCGACCGCAAGGACGTGATCCCGGCGGCGATCGAGGCCGCCGGCGGCACGGTGGTGCATTTCGGCATGCCGGTGGACCCGGGCAACCTGCTGCTTGTCGGTGAGCTCTCGGGCGTGCCGGTGCTTGGCGCCCCGGGCTGTGCCCGCAGCCCCAGGGAAAACGGCTTCGACTGGGTTCTCGACCGGCTGATGGCCGATCTGCCGGTTCGGCCGGAAGACATCACCGGCCTTGGCGTTGGCGGGTTGCTGATGGAGATCGGCACGCGGCCGCAACCGCGCGCGGCGGCGGCCGCAGCGAAAGCGGAGACAGGTGGCGGCGGCAGCGCCCTCGCTCACCCCACACCGATGCCGCGCAAGGTCGCCGCAATCCTGCTGGCGGCCGGCAGTTCCACCCGTGCCGGCGAGACCAACAAGCTGCTGGCGCGGCTTGATGGCGAACCGCTGGTGCGCATCGCCGCCGAGGCGGCCCTCGCCAGCGGCGTTTCCTCCCTGACCGTCGTCACCGGCCATATGGCCGAAGCTGTGGGCGCGGCGCTGGCCGGCCTGGACCTTGTCCTTGCTCATAATCCGGATCACGCCGACGGCATGGCCAGCTCGATCCGCACCGGTATCGCCGCCCTGCCGCCGGACGCCGACGCGGTGCTGATCCTGCTTGCCGACATGCCGGGCATCACGCCGGAGGCCATCGACCGGATGATCGCCGCCTATGCGCCCGAGGCCGGCAAGCCCATCGTGGTCGCGACGGCCGCGGGCAAGCGGGGCAATCCGGTCCTCTGGGATCGCGCCTTCTTCGATGCGCTCACGCAACTGGAAGGTGACGTCGGCGCCCGCGCCCTGATCGAGCGATATCACGACCAGCGCGCCGAGGTGGAGATCGGTCCGCCCGCGCGGCTCGACCTTGATACCGCTGCCGAACTGGCTGCGGCCGGGGCCAAAACCGACGGACAGGAGACGGCCAAGGATTGACCTTTGCGCCGGAATGAACCGTAATATCCCCGACTCAGAGATCGACTGCGGTCACGATTGACCCGCTTGAGTTGAACCGGTCAGACTGACCGAGGGGGGAGAACGGCATGAGCAGCCATCCGTCGCGACGCTGTGTGCTTACCGGCGCCGGTGCCCTGCTGGCAGCGGCAAGCCTGCCGGTGCCGGCACTGGCGTCGTCCAAATGGTTCGACGGGGCCACAGCCGACAACGGCTTTTCCTACCGGCGCACCAATTTCAAGGTGATCAAGCCGCATCTGCAACGGCAGATGGTCAAATACTATTCCGAAGAGCCGGCGGGCACGGTCGTCATCGACACCCGCAACCACTATCTCTACTGGATCTGGGAGAACAACACCGCCCTGCGCTACGGGGTCGGTGTGGGCCGGGATGGCTTCAAGTGGTACGGCCGCGCCCAGATCAAGCGCAAGGCGCTGTGGCCGCGCTGGGTGCCGCCACCCGACATGCTGAAGCGTCAGCCGGACCTGCCGCGCCTCGTCCAGGGCGGGGCACCGAACAATCCGCTCGGACCGCGCGCCCTGTACCTTTACAACGACAGCGGTGGCGACACCGGCTACCGTCTGCACGGCACGCTCGAGCCCTGGAGCATCGGCTCGGACGTCTCCTCCGGCTGCATTCGCATGTTCCCGGAAGATATCGTCGATCTGTACCAACGCTGCCCGATGGGCACCCGCGTTCTGGTGCTGGAACACCTTGGCGCCGGATCCGGCCCCGGATCCCGTAAAGGCTGACCACCGATCTCAGGGAGCATTTCATCGTGACGTCACGTGCCACCAGCAGGGTGAAACAGGCCCTGATGCTGACCGCTTGCGCTGCCCTTCTGGCGGGCTGCAACACCACCGAGCAGGTCGCCACCCCGGATGTGACCAACGCACCGGCAATCGGCTTCGCCAGAATCGCCCCCGGCAGCGAAGAAGCCTTCATGCTGAATGTCGGGCGGCGCACCTATTTCAGTGCCGGATCGGCGGAGATCGACGACACCGCCCGCATGACGCTCGACAAGCAGGCCGCCTGGCTCCAGGAAAACCCGGCCTGGTACGCCAAGATCCAGGGCTTCGCCGACGACCCGGGCAACGCCGCCGATAACACGGCCCTGTCGACCCGCCGGGCAAACGCCACCATGGCCTATCTGATCGGCAAGGGCGTCGATCCACGCCGCCTTTGGGCCAAGGGCTATGGCACCCAGCGCAAGGTTCGCGATTGCCCCGAGCAGGAATGCCAGGCGCAAAACCGGCGTACCGTGACAAACCTGCGCGAGAACAAGGACTGACGCCTGTCCTCCGCATAGCCTCTGCGGGTTCTTGGACAGGAGCATGCATTTGACAAGAAGGGCTTGAGTTCTTTCCGTATTGCCGAAAGAGCTCCGACCAGGCTCCACGCGATCATTGCCGGCGTTTCCCATCGCCGCCGGATTGTTGCACTGCAGTGCAAGCATGGCACCTATACCGAGGCCAAGCTTGCCGCAGTGCAGCATGACACTTATATTACAGGTCTCTGGTTTTTTTGAACTGGCGCCATACGGGTTCGCCGGTCGTTCAAGCGCTCATCCCACGCCGTTGGCGTGACGCGGGTTTCAACGCCCGCCGGATGGCCACACCAACGGGATGCACTCATGACCGATCTTCGTCTGCCCCGCTCCGGGCAATGCAAATGGGCCGAAGGCACCGGCGGCAACTATTCCTTCCCCTGCAGCAACCGCGTCGAGCCGGGCGTTTCCTACTGCGACGAGCACCGCGCGCTTGTCTACATCTCGCCGGAAGAGCGTCGTCGCAACCGCGAGAACGCCCCGGTCGCCTTCCGGGCGCAGAAGCGCATCGCCGCCTGAAGACAAGACGTTCCGGCGCTCGGCCGGAGGCCGAGACCATCAAAAAAGCCGCCCGCGGATCGCGTGGGCGGCTTTTTTGATGTCCAGCGCCTGATGAACGCGGCCAGCCCCGGGCGGCAGTGGCCAGACAGGTCTACGGTCGAGGCGGCCATCCTCGCCGCTGCCGGGCGTGCGCACCGTCGCGTGCGGGAGGCCCAGAGGCTATCCGACGGGAGTGGCAGGCAAGAGCCAGACGCGAAAAACCCCCGGCCGAAGCCGAGGGCATTGTCGCAGCAGGTCTACCCAGAAACAAAAGCTGGTGCTTACTTCGGCCGCTTGGAGCCGTAGAGCGAACGACGCTTCTTACGATCCTTGACGCCCTGGGTGTCGAGCACGCCGCGGATCACGCGGTAGCGCACACCCGGAAGGTCGTTCGGGCCGCCGCCGCGAACGAGCACGACGGAGTGTTCCTGGAGATTATGACCTTCGCCCGGAATGTAGGCGGTCACTTCGTTGCCATTGGTCATGCGCACACGAGCGACCTTACGCAGAGCCGAGTTCGGCTTACGCGGCGTCGTGGTGTAGACGCGAGTGCAGACGGCGCGCTTCTGCGGATTTCCGTTCAGAGCGGGCGTCTTGGACTTCTTGACGATAGGCTTGCGGTTCTGGCGAACCAACTGATTGATTGTCGGCATTGTGCGATACGGCTTGTTTTTGAGGAGATTGCTGTCTTGGCCGCTTCGTATAGGGGCAGCGGCCGGCTTTGTCAAAGGGTCTTTGCCGTTGCGGGCGAAAACTTCGCCCGCAAAGGATCAGACATCGAGATTCGCGACCGAAAGCGCGTTGTCCTGAATGAAGGTCCGGCGCGGATCCACGTCGTCCCCCATCAGCTTGGTGAAGATATCGTCGGCGGCATCGGCCTCGCGCACCTTGACCTGCAGGAGGGAACGGGCGTTCGGATCGAGGGTCGTTTCCCAGAGCTGGGAGGCATTCATCTCGCCAAGGCCCTTGTAGCGCTGCAGGGAGATGCCCTTGCGTCCCTGGGCGAAGACGGCCTCCAAGAGCGCCCGGGGCCCGCGAATGGGCAGGCTTACCCCCTTGCGCGACAAGGTGGCCGCCTTGATGAAGACCTCCTGCAACTGAGCGGCACGCGCATCGAGCTTGCGGGCATCGGCGGAGCCGAGCAGCGCCGCGTCGATCGTCGCCACCTCTTCCACACCGCGCACGGTGCGGGTGAAGACAAGATCGCCATCCTCCCGCGCTTCCCCGACCCAGCCGCGCTCGAACTCATCGGCCAGGATATCGAGCCGCCGGGCGATATAGGCGGCCGCCTCCCGCGCCTTCTCCGGATCGTGATGCACCTGGGCATTGAGCGCGCCGGCAATGGTCGCCTGCTCGACAACACCGCGATCGTAGCGGGTGTGCAGCCCGTCGAGGATGCCGGAGACGACCCGCGCCTTCTCCACCACGTCGCGCAGATCCTGACCGATGCGCACCTCGCCATTGGCAAGGGTGAGCGCGCAATCTTCAAGTCCCGCGTCGATCAGGTAGTTTTCCAGCGCCTCCTGATCCTTCAGATACTGCTCGGAATTGCCGCGCTTGACCTTGTAGAGCGGCGGCTGGGCAATGAAGACATGCCCGTTCTCGATCAGCGACGGCATCTGCCGGAAGAAGAACGTCAACAGCAGCGTGCGGATATGCGCGCCGTCGACGTCGGCGTCGGTCATGATGATGATCTTGTGATAGCGCAGCTTTTCGAGGTTGAATTCCTCGGCGCCGATGCCGGTGCCCAGCGCGGTGATCAGCGTGCCGATCTCGTTCGACGACAGCATCTTGTCGAACCGGGCCCGCTCCACGTTGAGGATCTTGCCGCGCAAGGGGAGAATCGCCTGATTCTCGCGGCTGCGGCCCTGCTTGGCGGAGCCACCGGCGGAATCGCCCTCCACCAGGAACAATTCGGCCTTGGCCGGATCGCGCTCCTGACAATCGGCAAGCTTGCCGGGCAGCGAGGCCACATCGAGCGCACCCTTGCGTCGGGTCAGCTCGCGCGCCTTGCGCGCCGCCTCGCGGGCGCTGGCCGCCTCGACCACCTTCGAAACCAGGACCTTGGCATGAGCGGGATTTTCCTCCAGCCAGGTCGAGAGCGTCGCATTGATGACGTTTTCGACCACCGGACGGACCTCGGAGGAAACCAGCTTGTCCTTGGTCTGGGAGGAGAATTTCGGATCCGGCACCTTGACCGACAACACGCAGGTCAGCCCCTCGCGGCAGTCGTCGCCGGTCAGCGACACCTTTTCCTTCTTCAGCAGGCCGGAGCGGTCGGCATAGCCGGTCATCTGCCGGGTCAGGGCCGCGCGGAAACCGGCCAGATGGGTGCCGCCATCACGCTGCGGAATGTTGTTGGTGAAGCACAGCACCTGCTCGTGGTAGCTGTCGTTCCACCACAGTGCCGCCTCCACGGTGATGCCATCGCGTTCGGCCCGCATCACCACCGGGTCTTCCACCAGCGGGTGCTTGGCCCGGTCGAGATAGCGCACGAAGGCTTCCAGACCGCCATCGTAATAGAGTTCGACCACGCTCTCCTCGACGCCGCGCCGGTCGGTCAACAAGATGCGAACGCCGGAGTTGAGGAACGCCAGTTCCCGCAGGCGATGTTCAAGGGTGCCGATATCAAACTCGGTCCTGGTGAAGGTTTCCGTCGATGGAAGAAAGGTCACCTCGGTGCCCTTCCTGCCCTCCGCCGGCCCGGCGTCGGCCAGCGGCGCCACCGCCTCGCCATCCTCGAAGCGCATGGTATGGGTGCGCCCGTTGCGCCAGATCCTGAGCTCCAGCCAGGAGGACAGGGCATTGACCACCGACACGCCCACGCCGTGCAGACCGCCGGAGACCTTGTAGGAATTCTGGTCGAACTTCCCGCCCGCGTGGAGCTGGGTCATGATCACTTCGGCCGCCGAAACCCCTTCCTCCGGATGCAGATCCGTCGGAATGCCACGGCCGTTGTCGCTCACGGTGACCGAACCATCGGCATTGAGTGTCACCGTCACCCGGTCGGCATGACCGGCCAGCGCCTCGTCGATGGCGTTGTCCACCACCTCATAGACCATGTGATGCAGGCCCGAGCCATCATCGGTGTCACCGATATACATGCCCGGCCGCTTGCGCACCGCATCGAGGCCCTTCAGAACCTTGATCGAGCCGGCGCCATATTCATCGGCGTCGGGGGCGGGCTGCGAGGCGGGATCGCCGGTCATCGGGGTATCACTCATTCGAATCAGTTACTCGCTGGATCACTGTTGAAGAACCGTTATACGGGCTTCACACACCTGTTCAACCAACCCCGGCTTTCGCCGGGCACGGCCCACCATCGCCGCTATTTCCGATACGCACCCAAAAGGCGCCGTGCGGGCTTTGCAAGGCGGCAGGATGAGCCTTTGCGCCACGTCAGCGGGTGGCGATCGCCACCGCCGCGCCGGCCATCACCGAGCCGGCCACACGATTGAGCAGCCGGACCGCCCGCGGGCTCGACATCAGCCCGCGTGCCCGCTCCGCCAGCAGGCAATAGCCACCGAGCACCACCGCCAGCACCGCGAAGGTGACCGCGCTGAGTTCGACATAGCCGAGCACGGTCACCGTCTCCAGGGCGATGATGTTCGGCAAGAGGGCCAGATAGAACACGATCACCTTGGGGTTCCCGAGTGTGACCGCCAGACCGCCGAACACCAGATTGAGCCGGCTTTCACTCGCCGGGCGGACCACGCTTGCCAGGCCCGCATCGGCCGGCGCCCGCCACATCTTCCACGCAAGATACACCAGATAGGCAGCGCCGAGGTACTTGATCGCGAGAAAAACGGTGGCGAAGGTGTTGGCCACCACCGCCAGCCCGGCAACGGCCAGGCCGAGCCAGATCACATCCCCGAGGGCAACACCGAAGCAGAAGGCCAGAGCGCCATCGCGGCCACGGGACAGAACGCGCGCGACAATCGCCGCGATGCCCGGACCGGGAATGACGGCAGCCACGAAGAGCGCCGATGCGAAGACGATCAGGGCGGTGATATCCATGGGGTTGAGACAGTCCTTGATTTTTCAGCCCGGACTATAGGGTGTGACGCTGCCGCTGGCGACCTGAAATACCGCGCTTTCGTGCGGCAGGGCGGAAAAAAGCAGCGGATCCGTGCCGGTCATCAGCACCTGCGGCCCCAGCTCGGCAAGCCGGGCAAACAGTGCTGCCCTGCGGTTCGGGTCGAGATGGGCCGCCACCTCGTCCAGCAGCAACAGCGGCGTCATTCCGGACATGGCGGCGGTTACCTCCGCATGGGCGAGTACCAGACCGATCAAGAGGGCCTTCTGCTCACCGGTGGAGGCCAGCCCGGCCGGCATGTCCTTGGCCAGATGATGCACCTTCAGATCCGACCGGTGCGGCCCATCGAGCGTGCGGCCGGCGGCGCGATCGCGCCGGCGCGTCTCGGCCAGCCGGGCGCGGTAGCGGTCTTCCAGATCACCAGCGGCACAGGCATCGGCCTCCTCCTCGAAGGGCCCCTCCAGGCTGATGCCCGCCTGCGGAAAGGGCAGCCCCAACCCGGCCTGGGCGGCGACCCGCTCGGCGAGCAGCGCCACGGTCTCGCGCCGGGCGAAGCACACGGCCACCGCCAGCGGGGCAAGCTGCGCCTCGACCGCATCGAGAAACTCCGGCGCACCATTGCCGTCGAGCAGACGATTGCGGGCCCGCAGGGTCTTTTCCAGATCGGCGACGCGCCGGCCATGCCCGGGATCGACCGCCAGCACGAACCGGTCGAGAAACCGGCGCCGATCCCCGGCCGGCCCGGTGAACAGCCCATCCATCGAGGGCAACAACCAGAGAACCCGCAGATAATCGAGAAGCTGCTCGGAATTGCGCGCGTCCGTCCCGTCGATGCGAATGCGCCGACCGGTCTCGCCGGGCCGATGGCCGACCCCGATGCGGGTTTCACCCTGCGGCCCATCAACGAGCGCCGAGACCGTCCAGTCGCCGGCGGAGCCCTTGCGGGCGATCTCGCCAAGCGGCGCCCGGCGCAAGCCCCGCCCGGCGGTCAGCAGCGACACCGCTTCGAGCAGATTGGTCTTGCCGGCACCGTTCTCGCCGACGAAGGCCACCAGCGGCGCCTCCAGCGTCAGCGAAAACGTCTCGTAGTTGCGAAAATTCGTCAGGGCGAGGCGGCGCAGCGCCACATGGACCGGCCCGCTCATGGCGCGCGCCCCGTCAGCCGCCGCGTCACGACGTCAGGCGGCCGTCAGACCCGCATCGGCATGAGCACATAGAGCGTGTCCTCGGCGCCCTGGTCCTGAATCAGGGTCGGCGCGCCCGCATCGGCGAAGGAGAAGCTGGCCGTATCTCCACGAAGCTGCCCCGTGATTTCAAGCAGATAGCGGGAGTTGAAGCCGATCTCCAGCGGATCGGAGTCATAATCGACCGCAACTTCCTCGGTCGCCGAACCGGAATCGGGATTGATCACGGTCAGCACCATCCGGCCCTCGGAAATGGCCAGCTTGACGGCCCGGCCGCGCTCGGACGAAATGGTCGACACGCGATCGACCGCGGCCTTGAAGTCATCGCGATCGACCAGCATCGTCTTGTCGTTGTTCTGCGGAATGACCCGACCGTAGTCGGGGAAGGTTCCGTCGATCAGCTTGGAGGTCAACACCACATTGCCGGTGGTGATGCGGATCTTCGCCTCGGAAATCTCGACCCGCGCCTCGGCTTCCGGATCCTCCAGCAGTTTCTGCATCTCGCCCACGGTCTTGCGCGGCACGATGATCCCCGGCATGCCCGAGGCGCCGGCAGGTGCGGGAACCTCGGCACGGGCAAGGCGATGACCGTCGGTGGCGACACCGCGGAACCGCTCGCCCGCCTCGGTCGTCACCGTGTGCATGTAGATGCCGTTCAGGTAGTAGCGGGTTTCCTCGGTGGAAATCGCGAATTGGGTCGAATCGATGATCAGCCGCAGATCCCGCCCGGTCAGGGTAAAGGCGTGGCTGAACTCCCCGGCGGTGATGTCCGGAAAATCGGCTTCCGGCAGCATCTGCAGGGCAAAGCGCGAGCGGCCGGCCCGCAGCTCCAGCGTGGCATTGTCGCCGGAGGTCTCCAGCGAGACCTGCGCGCCCTCGGGCAGCTTGCGCACAATGTCGTAGATCATGTGCGCGGGCACGGTGGTCGCGCCCGGCTGTTCCACATGCGCCGGAATCTGCTCGGAAATCTCCAGATCGAGGTCGGTCGCCTTGAGAGCGAGCTGACCGCCATCGCAGCGCAGCAGCACATTCGACAGGATCGGGATGGTGTTCCGGCGCTCGACGACACGATGCACATGGGTCAGGGACTTCAGGAGGTCGGTCCGCTCAAGAGTCACTTTCATTGTATCGTCCGTCATCCGATGCGGCGGCGGTCACAAGCCGCGTATGTGGGGAGGAGTTCGCGACAGCGAAACGGGCATCGACACTGCCCGCAAGCTGAGGGAAAAGCAAGAGCGGTTGCAACGCCATGACAGCCACCACAAAGGGCGAATCGGCGCGGGCTCATCTGCCCCGCGCCGGCTGCCGGTCATCCCTCTTGCGCGTCAGGCGTCGAGCATGCGCCGCAGCAGGTCGATTTCCTGTGCCAGATTGGCGTCGGCCCGGCTCATTTCCTCGATCTTGCGCACCGCATGCAGCACGGTGGTGTGATCGCGGTTGCCGAACCGCCGGCCGATTTCCGGCAGCGAGCGCGGCGTCATCATCTTCGCCAGGAACATGGCGATCTGACGCGGGCGGACGATGGTGCGGGTGCGCCGGGCCGACAGGAGGTCCGCCTTCGACACATTGTAGTGCTTCGACACCACCCGCTGGATGTCCTCGATCTTCACCCGGCGCGGCTCGGTGTTGCGCACCAGATCACGCAAGGTGGCCTCGGCCATCTCCTGGGTCACCGGCTGGCTGGTGAGCTGGTTATGGGCGATCAGGCGGTTGAGAGCCCCCTCAAGGTCGCGGCCGGAGTTGCCCACATGCCGCGCCACGTAATCGAGCACGCTTTCGGGAATGGCAAAGCCGGTATGGGCCCGGCGCACCGTCTCCACCCGATTGCCGAGAATCGCCCGGCGCAGGCCGAAATCCGGCTCAGAGATCGACACCACCAGGCCGCCGGCCAGGCGCGAACGCACCCGATCGTCCAGGGTTTCGAGATCTGAAGGCGGACGATCGGCGGCGACCACAACCTGGCGGGCGCCATCAATCAACGCATTGAGGGTATGGCAGAATTCCTGCTGCACCTGCTTGCCGTGCAGGAACTGCATGTCATCGATCAGGAGAAGATCGATGGTCCGCAGGGTCTCCTTGAACGCCAGCGCCGACTGCGCCTTCAGCGCGGCGACGAAGCGATACATGAAATGCTCGGCGGTGAGGTACAGGACCCGGCGACCGGCGGCCTTTGCCTCGGCGGCGACCGCCTGCATCAGATGGGTCTTGCCGAGGCCGACGGAGGCGTGAACGTAGAGCGGATTGAAGGTCACGGCGCTGGCGGTGGCGATCTGCCGCGCGGCGGCAAGCGCGAGCGCGTTGGATTCGCCCTCCACGAAGGAGGCGAAGGTGTATTTGGGGTCGAGCGAGGCGCCTTCCAGACCGTCACGGGTCTCCTGCGCCGGGCTCGGGCGAGCCGCGCTCACCGGCCGGGGCTGGGAGCGGCCGCCATCGACCACGGTCATCGAGGCGGAGCCGGCAACCGGGCGCGCTGCCGGCGACAGGGACCGGGCGGCGGTCGCGGAGTTCGCTGGCCGGGCCCGGACCGCGCCGCGCACGGTCAGCTCGATGCGATGCACATCCGCGCATTCATGTTTCCAGAGGCCGACCAGGCGCTCGTGGTAATGCGACTGGATCCACTGCTTGAGGAACCGGGTCGGCACCGACAGGCGCACCGTGCCATCCGCATGGTCTTCCAGGTCCACCCGGGCAAACCAGCTCGAGAACACATCCTCACCCAGCTCGGCCCGAAGGCGCTTCTTCACGCGGGTCCAGTGATCCGCCCCTGTCATTTCGGGTGCCGGCAGTTCCTGCAAGTTCATCGTGTCGCCTCCAATGCCAACGGGTTTGTCCGCCGCCGCAGATCCCGTCGCGTGTTGCCGCCGTTTTGGCCCATGTGTGTTCACCGCGCATGCGGTGTCTGGTGTCTGTCGCAAGCGCGACATCGGCCGTCGGGGCGGGAGAACCCTGCCCCGTTGCCTTGTTTCCCTTCAGGTCCTGTCACCGGAAATACTCAGGCGATCAGGGCGTTAGCCCCTGTCTCGCCCGGTGCCGATGTGACCCGGGAGTTATGTCGTGATCGGCTGCGGATCCCGCGCCGGCGTGCGCCGGGGAAAATCCTCGCGCTCAGGTCATGGCAAGGTCCGCAGTGCGGTCGACCTCGCCGGAGCGGCACAGAAAGTCCATTGCGCTGTCATCGTCAAGCCCCTCATCGTCGCACCTTCCTGCCAATCGACCGGCCCGTCCGTCATTCCGCTAGGAAGACCCGACGTTTGGTCGACCGAACATTCCGCCTCCCCTTTACGGGTTCCCCCGCTCAGGGTCAGCCCCCTCATCGGACATACCGGCCACGCGTGATATTCACCTTGACCAGACAAAATAACCCACCCCTTGCTGAAAGACTTCAGCAAGCTGAAAAACGTCAGAATGTAATGGATGTCGCCAGTTAGCCGGAAGAAATGAGACTTTCCAGCCTCAAATCACAGGATCCACCATACAGGGACCCTGAGAACACATGATACATTGCGCTATCTGATTTTCGGCACAAATATAGCATTGCTCTTCCAGAGGCCCTCGCGTTTTTTCTTGTTCGATTTACCCGGGCGGGCGCCCGATGAAAAGAACATACACATGCCCCAGACGGCCTGCAACAGGACATGGTTACCGAAGCATTAACCAGCACCATGCGGCCAAGGTTGATTCACCGCACCCCGCTTGAAAGGGCTTTTGGAAGGCGTTTGGACTCAACGTGTTTTGCGCCCTTCACGCGGGAAACCAACAACAAACATGTGCATCAAAAAAAAAATTAACAGATCGATCTTGACTCCCGGCAAACGCGCATTGAGCCGGAAGCGCCGCAGCTACCTCTATGTATCTCATTGTTTTTATTTATCTTTCCGTGACAATTGCGGATCCGCGCGGCCACATCGAATCGAAGGTAATATTTAGACGGGTACGCGCAGGACGTGCAGGTACCGGCTAAAGAAAAACCCGGCCGAAGGGCCGGGTTCTTGAATTCGCGCGGGTCGGAAATATCAGGCGCTGAGCGCCTTGATCCGGGCGTTCAGCCGGGAGATCTTCCGGGCCGCCATGTTCCGATGAAAGACACCCTTGGTCACGGCCCGCATCAGCTCGGGCTGCGCGGTCTTGAGAGCGTCATTCGCCGCCGACTGGTCACCGGAAGCGATCGCTTCCTCGACCTTGCGCAGGTGCGTGCGCACCCGAGTCCGGCGGGCCTTGTTGATGGCCGTGCGACGCTCGATCTTCCGCGCCGCCTTCTTGGCCGAAGGGGTGTTGGCCATTATCTGTCCTGATGCGTTACGTGAACACTGTGTCTGGCCGAAGCGGCTCCCAACAGGAACCCTGGAGAAACCAGCTCTGCCAAACGAAAGCGGCGGCGAAACGAGCCGCCACCGGTCGACAAGGCTTATAGTCGGACACCTGGCCGCCGTCAATGCGAAAACCGCCCCGACGGCCAGCTAATCCGCCGCCTAGCGGTTCTTGAACTGCGGCGCCCGCTTTTCGACGAAGGCCATCATGCCCTCCTGCTGGTCTTCCGTCGCGAACATGGAGTGGAACATCCGCCGTTCGAACCGCACGCCCTCGGCAAGGGTCGTCTCATAGGCGCGGTTGACGCTCTCCTTGGTCATCATCACGATGGGCATGGAGAAATCGGCGATCTTTTCCGCCACCCGCAGCGCCTCGTCGACAAGTTCGTCCACCGGCAGCACCCGGCTGACCAGCCCGGAACGTTCCGCTTCGGCAGCATCCATCATCCGCCCGGTCAGGCACATTTCCATCGCCTTGGACTTGCCGACGAAGCGGGTCAGCCGCTGGCTGCCGCCCGCGCCGGGCATCACGCCAAGGGTGATCTCCGGCTGGCCGAACCGCGCATTGTCCGCCGCCAGGATGAAATCGCACATCATCGCCAGCTCACAGCCGCCGCCGAGCGCATAGCCGGCGACCGCGGCAATGATCGGCTTGCGGAAGCGCGAGACCTGATCCCAACTGGTGATGAAGTCGTTGGTATAGGCCTCGACGAAGGAGAGCGTGCTCATCTCCTTGACATCGGCACCGGCGGCAAAGGCCTTTTCGGAGCCGGTCAGCACCACGCAGCCGATCTTGTCGTCGCCTTCGAACTGGGCAAGCGCCGTGTTCAGCTCCGCGATCAAGGCGGAATTCAGCGCATTCAGCGCCTTCGGCCGATGCAGCGTAACAAGGCCGACGCGGCCTCGCTTCTCGACCTGAATATTCTCGTATCCCATGAGACCTCCCGGCGGATCTTGCGCGGCACCGACGCCGCTCCTGCTACAGCGACTAGGGGTAGCGGATGCGCGAAGCCGTCGCAACCGCGCCCTTCGGCCAGTCCGCACAAGGGCCCGCACCGGCCCCGGGACGCCCCCCCCCCTCATCGAGGTCGCTTCCGGATTCTGGCTACTTCTGACAACGTGGACAGTAGAAGGTCGACCGCCCGCCCTGGACCATGCGGGCAATGGTTCCGGTACAGCCGGGGGTGCGACAGGGCTCCCCCTCCCGGCCATAGACCGCAAAGCTGTGCTGGAAGTAGCCAAGCGAGCCATCGGCCTGGCGATGGTCGCGCAAGGTGGAGCCGCCGGCGGCAATCGCCTCGGCGATCACCTCGCGGATGGCGACCGCCAACCGTTCGGCGGCGGCTGTCGGCCGCCCCCTGGCGGTGACGAGACTGCCGGCGGCGCGGGTCGGCGACAAGCCGGAGCGATAGAGCGCCTCGCACACATATATATTGCCGAGCCCGGCGATCACCCGCTGGTCCAGCAGCGCCGCCTTGAGCGAGGTCGCCTTGCCGGCAAGGCGCGCGGCCAACAGCTCCGCATCGAGCTGGTTGCCAGTCGGCTCCACCCCGAGCTTGGCAAAATAGGGGTGCGTTTCCACCGCGCTGCGCTCGATCAGGGTCATGAAGCCGAAGCGGCGGGGGTCGTTATAGACGATGCGCATCGGAACCCGCGTGCCCGCGCCGGTCGGCGACAGCAGATGAAACACCACATGATCATGGGCGCGCGCCTCGGCAGGGGGATAGACCCGGAAGGCGCCGAGATCCGGGACAGGCGCCGCCGGCGACGCGCCGGGTTCCCCGGTTTCGATGCGGAAGGCGCCGGACATGCCCAGATGCATCACCAGCACCGCCGCATCGTCGAGATCTGCAAGCAGGTATTTCGCCCGCCGCCCGAGCGACACCACCTGCCGGCCGGTCAGCCGCGCGGCGAAATCCTCGGGGAAGGGAAAGCGCAGATCGGGCCGGTTTTGCGAGACGCTGGCGATCTCGGCCCCCTCGAACACCGGCGCAAGACCACGGCGAACCGTTTCGACCTCGGGCAACTCGGGCATGATTGATGGCCTCCCCCTGTTCCGCCAGCCACGCGGCGCCGCCGCCTGTGCTGTGTCGCCGACCTCAGGACCGTGCATACAGGAAGCAAGCCCCGGGGAAAACTGCCCTTCAAGGACCATCGGGCCGCTGGCGGATTGCCGCAGCCGCCAGGGGAAAGCAGGTGGCTTCGTGACCTCTTGGGCAAAATGCTGTAAGGCATCGGCGGACGGGACGAGGCTTGGCTCTGACCAGGGCACCCGTCCGGAAACAATCGGTCTGGCATACGGCCGGACAACCTCAGCGGAGACCGAACATGACGGGCAGCACGCAGGGCGACCGGTCGCGCACGCGCGGGCCGGAAATGGCGACAAGCTTCGGCTTTCGCAACGTGGCGCGCGAGCAGAAACAGACGCTCGTCAACGACGTCTTCCACCAGGTGGCGGACCGCTACGATCTGATGAACGACCTGATGTCCGGCGGTATGCACCGGCTGTGGAAGGACGCCATGGTCGCGGCCCTGGCCCCGCCGCGCGCGCAAGGGCGCCGGTTCAAGGTGCTCGACGTGGCCGGCGGCACCGGCGACATCGCCACCCGGATCGTCAACCAGGGCGGCGCCGCCACCCACGCCGTCGTCTGCGACATCAACGGCTCGATGCTGTCGGTGGGCCGCGACCGGGCGGAAAAGGCCGGCCTTGCCGATCGGCTTCGCTTCGTCGAAGGCAATGCGGAGGACCTGCCCTTTCCCGATGCCAGCTTCGACGCCTATACGATTGCCTTCGGCATCCGCAATGTCCCGCGCATCGACCAGGCGCTGCGCGAGGCACGCCGGGTGCTGAAGCGCGGCGGCCGGTTCCTGTGCCTGGAGTTCTCTCAGGTCGATGTCGCTGGCCTTGACCGGATCTACGACCAGTTCTCCTTCAACGCCATTCCGGCGATCGGCCGGGTCATCACCGGCGATGGCGAGCCCTATCGCTATCTGGTGGAATCGATTCGCAAGTTCCCCCATCAGGAGCGTTTCGCCGAGATGATCCGCGAGGCCGGGTTCTCCCGGGTCACCTATCGCAATTACTCCGGTGGCATCGCCTGCCTCCATTCCGCCTGGGCCATTTGAGAAACCAATGCCGCTGATCGCAGTCTTCCGTCTGGCCCGCGCGGGCCTTGTCATGGCCCGCGAAGGGGTGTTCGGCATCGTCGACCTGCCCGATCTGCCGCCGGCCCAACGCATGGCGCTTCGCACCATCCGCCTGCTGGAACGCCGCTCGGTGCGCCGGAAGACCGCCGACAAGCGCCTGTCCGATGCGCTCAACCGGCTCGGCCCCTCCTATGTGAAGCTCGGCCAGTTCCTCGCCACCCGGCCGGATGTGGTCGGCCGGGACATCGCCACCGACCTGACCTCGCTGCAGGATCAGTTGCCGGCCTTTCCGATGGCCGAGGCCCAGCGCGTCGTCGAGGAGCAGCTCGGCCAGCCGGTGGACGCGCTGTTCGAGGAGTTCGGCGAGGCGGTGGCCGCCGCCTCGATCGCCCAGGTTCATCGCGCCAAGATCCGCGACCATGACGGCGAGCTGCGCGAGGTGGCGGTCAAGATCCTGCGCCCAGGCGTTGCCGAGCGGTTCCGCCGGGATCTGAAGAGCTACTATCTGGTCGCACAGACCATGGAGCGGCTGCATCCCCCCTCACGGCGCCTTCGTCCGGTGGCCGTCGTCGACACGCTGGCCCGCTCGGTCGAACTGGAAATGGATTTTCGTCTCGAAGCCGCCGGGCTTTCGGAAATGAACGAGAACACCCGGGAGGACCCAGGGTTCCGGGTGCCGCAAGTCAACTGGCCGCGCACGGCGAAATCGGTCCTGACCATGGAGTGGATCGAGGGCCGCAAGCTTTCCGATGTGGCTGGAATCGAGGCCGATGGCCACGACCTGCCGGCGGTCGGCGCCACCGTAATCCAGTCCTTCCTGCGCCATGCGGTGCGCGACGGCTTCTTTCATGCCGACATGCATCAGGGCAATTTGTTCGTTGAGGCCGATGGCACGCTGGTGGCGGTCGATTTCGGCATCACCGGCCGGCTCAGCCCGGCGGAACGGCGGTTCCTCGCCGAAATCCTGTTCGGCTTCATCACCCGCGACTACCGACGGGTGGCGGAAGTGCATTTCGAGGCCGGCTACGTGCCGCGCGATCAGGACATGGACGTGTTCGCCCAGGCGATTCGCGCCATCGGCGAGCCGATCCACGGCCATGATGCCTCCGAGATTTCCATGGCCCGGCTTCTGACCCAGTTGCTGGAGGTCACCGAGCTGTTCAACATGCGCACCCAGACCCAGCTCATCATGCTGCAAAAGACCATGGTGGTGGTCGAGGGGGTGGCGCGCACGCTCAACCCGCATCTCGACATGTGGCACACGGCCGAACCGGTGGTGCGCGGCTGGATCGAGCGCAATCTCGGACCGGCCGGCCGTCTGCAGGATGCCGCCGGAGGCCTTGCCGCGCTCGGCCGTCTTGCCGCCGACCTGCCGCTGCTCGCCGACCGGGCCGGACGGCTCTCGGGCGAGATCGAGCGGATGACGGAAAAAGGGCTGAGGTTCGACGCGGAAACCGCCGAAGCCATCGGCAAGGCGGAAGCCCGGCACACCCGTTCGGGCCGAATCGCCCTCTGGATCATCGCCGGGCTGCTGGCCATCGCCGTCTTCGGCTAGGCGCGGCTGTCCGCCGGACCGGCAGGGGGGACGGGGGCGGGGCCCTCAGCCGACCCGGCGCAGCGTGAGGTTGATGCGCCCGTCATCCTTTAGCAGCGTCGAGGTGCCGGGAAGGATCCGGTCGATGCCGTGAAAGGCGAGCCTTGCCTCTCCGCCCAGCACCAGCACATCGCCAGATGACAAGCGGAACGAGCGCGTCGGCGCCTGGCGGCTCGTGCCGCCGAGGCGAAAGATCGCGGTCGCGCCCAGCGAGACCGACACCACCGGCGCGGAAAAGTCCCGCTCATCCCGGTCCTGGTGCAGCCCCATGCGCGCCCCTGGCCCGTAGTAGTTGATCAGGCAGGCCTGAGCCGGCGGCTGATTTGGCACCACCATCGCCCACAAGTCGTCAAGCTGACCGGGCATCGGCGGCCAGGGCTCGCCGGTCTCCGGATGATGGGCCTGATAGCGGTAGCCCTCCCGGTCCGACACCCAGCCAAGCGGTCCGCAATTCGACATGCGCACCGAGAACGGGCGGCCCGTGCGCGGCATCACCGGGGTAAACAGCGGCGCGGCCGCCACCACCTTGCGGATGGCGGCAAGAAGCGCCTCCTGCCCGGCCCGGTCGAAATAGCCGGGCAGCAGGCGAAATCCTTCCGGTAGCGGCTTGGCGTTCATGCCCAACCTCCCTGCTTTCGCTCCCTGGGCGCCGGGAGCCGCGCGCCCATCCTATACCCGGAGCACCCAGCCAAGAAAAACGCCCGGCGCATGGCACCGGGCGTTGATCAATCTTGAAACGTTGCTGTCGCGTCGTTCAGAGCGTCTTCAGGACGGTCTCGGCGTCGCGGAGCTGCTGCAGCACGGTGGCTGCCCTCTCCCGGCTTGCCTCGTCCTTCGCATCGCGCACATCTTCCTCGGCATCGCGGATCTGCGAGGCGATCTCATCGGCCTTCAGATCCTCGACCGGCACGGCCATTTCGGCCAGAACCGTCAGCCCCTTCGGGCCGGCCTCGGCGAAACCGCCGCGAATGAAGTAGCGCTCGGTGCCGCCGGCGGCACGGACGACCCGAAGGACGCCCGGGCGCATGGTCGACATCACCGGAGCGTGTCCCGCCATGATGCCGAACTCGCCCTCGGCGCCCGGCACCACAACCTCGGTGGCTTCTTCGGAGAGAAGAAGCCGCTCCGGGGAGACGAGCTCGAACTGGAATGCTCCCGCCATGTCGTGCCTCGATCCTTCGTTGCCTTACGCAGCTTCCGCTGCGAGCTTCTGAGCCCTCTCGACCGCTTCCTCGATGGAACCGACCATGTAGAAGGCGGCTTCCGGAAGGTGGTCGTACTCGCCTTCCACCAGGCCCTTGAAGCCCTTGATGGTGTCTTCGAGCGAAACCAGCTTGCCCGGCGAACCGGTGAAGACCTCGGCGACGAAGAACGGCTGCGACAGGAAGCGCTCGATCTTACGGGCGCGGGCCACTGCCAGCTTGTCTTCTTCGGAGAGCTCGTCCATGCCGAGAATGGCGATGATGTCCTGGAGCGCCTTGTAGCGCTGCAGGGTCGCCTGCACGGCACGGGCGGTCTCGTAATGCTCGTCGCCGATGATGCGCGGGTCGAGCATGCGCGAGGTGGAGTCCAGCGGATCCACGGCCGGGTAGATGCCCTTTTCCGCGATCGAACGGTTGAGCACCGTCGTGGCGTCAAGGTGGGCGAAGGTCGAAGCCGGCGCCGGGTCGGTCAAGTCATCGGCCGGCACGTACACGGCCTGCACCGAGGTGATCGAGCCCTTGGTGGTGGTGGTGATGCGTTCCTGCATCGCGCCCATGTCCGTACCCAGGGTCGGCTGGTAGCCCACCGCCGAAGGAATACGGCCGAGCAGCGCCGACACTTCCGAACCCGCCTGGGTGAAGCGGAAGATGTTGTCGACGAAGAACAGCACGTCCTGGCCCTTGTCGCGGAAGTCCTCGGCAACGGTCAGACCGGTCAGTGCGACACGGGCACGCGCTCCCGGGGGCTCGTTCATCTGGCCGTAGACCAGCGCGGCCTTGGAGCCTTCACCGCCGCCTTCCTTGTTCACGCCGGACTCGATCATCTCCCAGTAGAGATCGTTACCCTCACGGGTACGCTCGCCAACACCGGCGAACACCGAGTAACCACCGTGCGCCTTGGCGACGTTGTTGATCAGTTCCATGATCAGAACCGTCTTGCCCACGCCGGCGCCGCCGAACAGGCCGATCTTGCCGCCCTTGGCGTAAGGCGCCAGGAGGTCGACGACCTTGATGCCGGTGACGAGGATTTCCGCTTCCGTGGACTGTTCCACGAAGGCCGGAGCCTCCTGGTGAATGCCGCGCTTGGCGTCATGCGGGATCGGGCCGGCTTCGTCGACCGGCTCGCCGATGACGTTCATGATGCGGCCGAGCGTGCCGTCGCCAACCGGAACCGAGATCGATTCGCCGGTGTCGCGGACTTCCTGGCCACGCACCAGACCCTCGGTGGCGTCCATGGCGATGGTGCGCACGGTGCGCTCGCCCAGATGCTGGGCAACCTCGAGCACAAGGCGGGCGCCGTTGTTCTCGGTTTCCAATGCGTTCAGGATCGGCGGAAGGTGGTCGTCGAACTGGACGTCGACAACGGCGCCGATGACCTGGGTAACTCGTCCGACTTTCGTGTCAGCCATAGTGTTATCCTCGTCTCGATCCGGTCAGAGCGCTTCGGCGCCCGAGATGATTTCGATCAGCTCCTTGGTGATCTGAGCCTGACGCTGGCGGTTGTAGTTCAGCGTCAGCTTGTCGATCATTTCGCCCGCGTTGCGCGTGGCGTTGTCCATGGCGCTCATCCGTGCGCCCTGCTCGGAGGCCGCGTTTTCCAAAAGACTGCGGAATATCTGCACCGAGATGTTGCGCGGCAGCAATTCGGCGAGGATTTCCCCCTCGTCCGGCTCGTACTCGTACACCACACCGCGGTCCGCACCGCCTTCACCCGCCCCCTCGAAGGTGGCCGGGATGAGCTGCTGTGCCGTCGGGATCTGGCTGATCACCGACTGGAACCGGGAGTAGAACACGGTGCAGACGTCAAACTCGCCATCGGCGAACATCTGCCGGACCATGCTGCCGATCTCGTCGGCATCGTGGAAGGCAACGCGCTTGATGTGGCGCAGCTCGACGGTCTTGACGATATGGGTGCCAAGATCGCGCTTCAGGCTGTCAAAGCCCTTCTTGCCGACGCAGACGATCTTCACCGTCTTGCCAGCGGCGATCAGCGAGCGTGCGCGGTCGCGCGCCAGCTTGGCGATCGAGGAGTTGAAGCCGCCGCACAGGCCGCGTTCCGCCGTGGCGACGAGCAGCATGTGCACGTCGTCACGACCCGTTCCGGCGAGCAGGGCCGGCGCATCCTCGCGTCCCTCGAACGCGGTGGCGAGATTTGCCAGCACGGCTTCCATGCGTTCCGCATAGGGCCGTGCGGCCTCCGCCGCCTCCTGAGCGCGACGCAGCTTCGCCGCGGCCACCATCTGCATGGCCTTGGTGATTTTCTGCGTCGCCTTCACGGAGGCGATCCGGTTTCTTAAGTCCTTCAGGCTCGGCATGGCCGCCCCTTGTTCCAGGTGCCGTCAGTGATGCGTCAGGCGAAGTTCTTGGCAAACGCCTCGATAGCCGCCTTCAGGCGTCCCTCGAGTTCGTCGTCGAGCGCCTTCTTCTCCCAGATCGCATCCAGAAGATCGGCATGTTCGCCACGCAGGTTGAGCAACAGCCCTTCTTCGAAGGCCTTGACCTGACCGACGTCGATCTTGTCGAGGTAGCCGTTGACGCCCGCATAGATGACCGCAACCTGTTCCTGCGTCTTCAGCGGCGAGAACTGCGCCTGCTTCAGAAGCTCGGTCAGACGCGCGCCGCGGTTCAGCAGCCGCTGGGTCGTGGCATCGAGATCGGAACCGAACTGGGCAAAGGCCGCCATTTCGCGGTACTGAGCCAGCTCGCCCTTGATCTTGCCGGCGACCTGCTTCATCGCCTTGATCTGCGCCGAGGAGCCCACGCGGGACACGGACAGACCAACGTTCACGGCCGGACGGACACCCTGGAAGAACAGATCGGTCTCCAGGAAGATCTGACCGTCGGTGATCGAAATCACGTTGGTCGGAATGAAGGCCGACACGTCGTTGCCCTGGGTCTCGATGACCGGCAGCGCGGTGAGCGAACCGGAGCCATTGGCCTCGTTCAGCTTGGCCGAACGCTCGAGCAGGCGGGAGTGCAGATAGAAGACGTCGCCCGGGAAAGCTTCACGTCCGGGCGGACGACGGAGCAGCAGGGACATCTGACGATAAGCCACGGCCTGCTTGGACAGATCGTCATAGCCGATCACCGCATGCATGCCGTTGTCGCGGAAGAACTCGCCGATCGCGGTGCCGGAGAACGGCGCCAGGAACTGCAGCGGGGCAGCGTCCGAAGCGGTCGCGGCGACGATCACCGAGTATTCCAGCGCACCGGATTCCTCGAGCTGCTTGACGAACTGCGCGACGGTCGAGCGCTTCTGGCCGACGGCAACGTAGATGCAGTAGAGCTTGGCGCCCTCGTCGTCACCCGCATGCAGCGGCTTCTGATTGAGGAACGTGTCGAGAATGATCGCGGTCTTGCCGGTCTGACGGTCACCGATGACCAGCTCACGCTGGCCGCGGCCGATCGGGATCAGCGCATCGATGGCCTTGAGGCCGGTGGACATGGGCTCGTGCACCGACTTGCGCGGCAGGATGCCCGGAGCCTTGACGTCGACGCGGCGCATCTCGGAACCCTCGATCGGGCCCTTGCCGTCCAGCGGATTGCCGAGCGGATCGATGACGCGGCCGAGAAGGCCTTTACCGACCGGAACCTCGACGATGGCGCCGGTCCGCTTGACCGTGTCGCCTTCCTTGATCTCACGGTCGGACCCGAACAGCACGACACCGACGTTGTCGGATTCGAGGTTCAGGGCCATGCCCTTGATACCGCCGGGGAACTCGACCATCTCACCGGCCTGGACGTTGTCCAGACCGTAAACACGGGCGATACCGTCACCCACGGAGAGCACCTGACCGACTTCGGTCACTTCGGCATCCTGGCCGAAGTTCTTGATCTGGTCCTTGAGGATGGCGGAGATTTCCGCTGCCCGAATATCCATCAGCCGACCTCTTTCATCGCGAACTTGAGGGAATTGAGTTTTGTCTTGAGCGAAGTATCGATCATCCGGCTCCCGACCTTGACGACCAGGCCGCCAATCAGGGAGGGATCGACCTTCGCCGTGATCGTCACGGACTTGCCGGTCGCCGCGTTGAGCGCCTCCTTCAGCGCCGCAACATGCGCATCGGACAGCTCGCTGGCCGAAACCACGTCCGCCGAAAGCTCACCACGCCGCCGCGCCAGATCGGCGCGGAACGCGGCGATCATCGACGGCACGGCGAACAACCGCCGGTTCTGCGCCGCGAGCTTGAGGAAGTTAGCGGCGAGCCCGCCAATGCCGGCCTTGTCCAGAACCGCCGTCAACGCCTTCAGCTGCGCATCGGCGGTCAGAACGGGGCTGGTGACAAGACGGCTGAGGTCGTCGCTGTCCTGGAGCAGCTTCTCGAAAGCGGTCAGGGCCTTCTCGACGTCCGCCACGGAGCCCTGCTCCTCTGACAGATCGAGCAGTGCCGCCGCGTAACGGGAAGCCACGCCTGAAATGAGAGATACGTTGTCGGTCACAGGGTCCGTGCTCTCTGACGCAGGTTTGCAGCCGAAGCTCTCAGCAATGCTGATTGCAAGGCCTTGGAAAACTGAAACTTTCTTGGATCGGGGAGCAGCCAAAGGCTTTTCGCCCCCGCAAAGCCGCGCTCCGATTAGCACAGGCTTCCGAGCGGCGCAACATAGCCGCATGGCTGATTTCGCGCTCGTGCCCCCGGAAATGGCTCCGGGCGCCCCACAAATGCAGCGGACTCAACGGCATTTGCCATTTTCAACGATGGCTAAAGAAAGCTCTGCGGATCGACATCAACCTGGAGGCGCACGCTGCCCCGCAGCTTCGGCGCCCGTTTCAGCCACTCCCGCAACAGCCCTTGCAGGTCGGTCGCGCGGGGGGTCATCGCCAGCAACCTGAACCTGTGGCGCCCGCGTACCAGCGCCAGCGCCGCTTCCGCCGGACCGAGCACGGTCAGGGCGGGATCATGCGGCGCGCACAGCGCCAGCGCACGCGCATGGGTGGCGGCGACGGCTTTGTCCGGGCCGGAGACGATCAGCGCCGCCATCCGGCCGAAGGGTGGCAGATGTGCCGCCCGGCGGGCGGCGATCTCCGCCCCGTAGAAGGCGGTGCGGTCATCGCGCGCCAACGCCCGGATCACCGGATGCTCGGGCGCGTAGGTCTGCAGCATCCCGTGGCCCTGGCCGCTGATCCGCCCCGCACGGCCCGTGACCTGGGCCAGAAGCTGGAAGGTCCGTTCGGCGGCGCGCGGGTCGCCATTGGCAAGGCCGAGATCCGCATCGACCACGCCCACCAGCCGCATCAGCGGAAAATTGTGCCCCTTGGCGACCAACTGGGTGCCGACAACAATGTCCGCGCCGCCCTCCTCGATCACCTTCATCTCCCGCTTCATCCGTTCGGCGCCGCCGGGCAGATCGGAGGACAGCACCAGCACCCGGGCATCGGGGAACAGATCACCGGCCTCCTCGGCGATGCGCTCCACCCCCGGCCCGCAGGGCACCAGCGAGTCCGTGCCGCCGCAAGAGGGGCAGTGATCCGGGCTCGGCTCCACATGGCCGCAGTGATGGCAAGCGAGCTGACCGCGAAACCTGTGTTCGATCAGCCAGGTACTGCAATTGGGGCATTGGAAGCGATGGCCGCAGGAGCGGCACAGGGTGAGCGGTGCATAGCCTCGCCGGTTCAGGAACAAGAGCGACTGGGCCCCGTCGGCCAGCGCCTCGGCGATGGCCCGGCGCAGGGCGGGCGCCAGCCACTGGCCGCGCTCCGGTCCGTCCTGGCGCATGTCGATCGCCACGATCTCCGGCATGTTGGCGCCGAGGGCACGCTCCGGCAGCTCCAGCCGCTGATAGCGTCCCGCCTCCGCGTTCACCTGGCTTTCCACCGAGGGGGTGGCCGAGGCGAGAATCACCGGAAAACCGGTGAGATGGCCCCGCACCACCGCCATGTCTCGGGCGTTGTAGGGAACTCGGTCATCCTGCTTGTAGGCGCCGTCATGCTCCTCATCGACAACGATCAGGCCCAGTTCGCGGAACGGCAGGAACAGGGCCGAGCGGGCGCCGACCACCACCCGGACATCGCCCGTGGCAACGCCGCGCCAGACACGAGCACGCTGCTTCGGCGAGATTTCCGAGTGCCATTCGGCGGGCCTTGCAGCGAAACGGCGCTCGAATCGCTCCAGAAACGCGCTGGTCAGGGCGATCTCGGGAATCAGGATCAACGCCTGCCGCCCGGCGCGCAGCGCGGCGGCGACCGCCTCGAAATAGACTTCGGTCTTGCCCGAGCCGGTCACACCATCGATCAGGAAGGTCTGGAACCCGCCGCGGGCAGCCGTGACAAGCCGGTCGGCGGCGACCTGCTGTGCCGCCGTCAGTTTTGGCGGCGCCCAGTCCGGATCCGGAGCCGGCACTGGCGGGACGGCCGGCATCTGCACCACCTCCAGCACCTCATGGGCGATCAGCCCGTCGATCACCGAGGGGCTGACGCCGGCGGCGTGGGCAAGACCGCTCTTCGACCAGGCAAAGCCGTCCTCCATGGTGTCGAGCACCCGTTTGCGGGCGGCGGTCAGGCGTTCGGGCGGCGGCGCCGCCTCGATCCGCCGTACGCCGGGAACCGGCGCCTCCGGCTCCAGCGCCTCCTCCGACCGCAGCACCATGCGCAGCACCATGCCCGGCGAGGCCAGCGTCCAGTTGGCGACCCAGTCGATCAGCGCCCGCAAGGCATCATCGAGCGGCGGGGCCTGGTCGTAGTGATGCAACAGATCCTTCAGCCGCCCGGGTGAGACCGGGGCGGCCGCATCCACCGCCCAGACGACACCGATCACCTCACGCGGCCCAAGCGGCACGCGGACGATCGACCCGAGGCCGGGCGCCATCCCCTCCGGCACCCGGTAGGTGTAGGGCTCGGCGACCGCGACCGGCAAAAGCACCCGCACCAGCGGACGGGCAGACCCGCCAAACAGGTCCTGCACGGCGGTGCGGGCTGGAGCTTTCGGAAGAGGCGTCTGCGTCATCGGGGTCGCTTGCAAGGGTCCATTGGCGGCACGGCGGACGCACCTCTTCGGCCCGTCCGCGAATCGGGACGGGCCACAATGTCGCAAATCCGGGGCAAGGACGAGGCGGTTTCGCCCTTTTCGAGCGAATCGGGGCTGTCGCCGCTGACCGTCCTGCGATATGCAGGCAAAAGCCGGCGCCCAAAAGGGGATGGCCGGCCACCCAGACATATCACACCGGCCGCCCGCGCCGATGCGACCCTGATGCGTCCGGCCGCCAGAGCCCGGGCCGTTCAGCCAAGGAGCCAGACACGCCATGAAATTCTTCGTCGACACCGCGGATACAGCGGACATCAAGGAACTGGCCGCGACCGGGCTTCTCGACGGCGTGACCACCAATCCTTCGCTGATCCTCAAGGCCGGCCGGCCGATGCCCGAGGTGATCGCCGAGATCTGCGCGCTGGTTGACGGCCCCGTCTCCGCCGAGGTCACCGCGACGGACGCCGAGGCCATGATCGCCGAGGGCCGCAAGCTCGCCGAGATCGCCGACAACATCGCCATCAAGCTGCCGCTCACCCTCGACGGGCTGAAGGCCTGCCGCGTGCTGACGGACGAAGGCCGGATGGTCAATGTCACCCTGTGCTTCTCCGCCAATCAGGCGCTGCTCGCCGCCAAGGCCGGCGCGACCTTCATCTCGCCGTTCATCGGCCGGCTCGACGACATCAACACCGACGGCATGGATCTGATCCGCGAAATCCGGGTGATCTATGACAATTACGGCTTCGAGACCGAGATTCTCGCCGCCTCGATCCGCTCCGCCAACCACGTCAAGGACTGCGCGCTGGTCGGCGCGGATGTCGCCACGGTGCCGCCGGCGGTGCTGAAGGGCCTCGTCAAGCATCCGCTCACCGACAAGGGGCTGGAGCAGTTCCTGGCTGACTGGGCCAAGACCGGCCAGAGCATCCTCTAAGCTCCGACTTACCGCGTGGCGTGGACCGGTGGCGACCGCTACCGGTCCCGTACCATGCTACCCTTCCCCGCATGACCGACGATGATTCGCTCCTTGTCTGTGCCCGTGCCGATGTGAATGCGGCAATCGATGACTGGCTCGATCATCTCGGGTCAGAGCGCCGGCTCGCCGACAAGACGCTCATCGCCTACGAGCGGGATGTGCGGCAATTCCTGCGCTTCCTCACCGGTCATCAGGGCGAACCGCCCGCGCTCGCCCATCTTGCCGAGCTGCGCCCGGCGGATTTCCGCGCCTTTCTCGCCCGGCGCCGCCAGGGTGGCAGCCAGAGCCGGACCCTCGCCCGCGGCCTTGCCGGCATCCGCTCCTTCCTTGGATTTCTGGAGCGGCGTGGCGACGTCAACGCCGCGGCGGCCGCTGCCGTGCGCCCTCCGCGCCAGCCGCGCTCGCTGCCCAAGCCGGTTGCCGCCAGCGATGCCCTGACCATTGTCGATGCCGATTGCAGTCTGGATACCGAACCTTGGGTGGCGGCGCGCAACGCCGCTGTCTTCACCCTGCTCTACGGCTGCGGCCTGCGGCTGGGCGAGGCGCTTTCGCTGACCGGCGCCAGCGCACCGCGCAAGGAAAGCCGCTCCTTGCGGATCACCGGCAAGGGCGGGCGCCAACGGATCGTGCCGCTGCTGCCGATCGTCGGCGAGGCGGTGGAGGCCTATCTCGCCGCCTGCCCGTACACGCCCGCACCGGACGGGCCGCTGTTTCTTGGCGTGCGCGGCGGCCCGCTCAACCCGCGCATCGTCCAATACGCCATGGCTCGGCTCAGAAGCGCCCTGGGACTGCCCGACAGCGCCACCCCGCATGCCCTGCGCCATTCCTTCGCCACCCATCTTCTGGCCGGCGGCGGCGATCTGCGGACCATCCAGGAACTGCTCGGCCACGCGAGCCTTTCCACCACACAGATCTACACCGAGGTGGATGCGGCGCGGTTGCTCGATGTCTATGACCGGGCGCATCCACGCGCCGGCGCCGGCAAACCGGCGAGATGACGATTGACTGAGCACGCCACAGTAGAACAGAATCGCACATGCGCGTTCCCGCTCTTCCTCTCCTCGGCCTGCTGCTGCTGACGACGCCATCTCTGGCGGATGAGGAGTTTTGCCGCATTCCCGAGGCGGGAAGCTGGGTCAACCCGGCGGCGCAGACCCGGCAGATCCGGCGGATCGAAATCACCAGCGCCTGTATCGACGGCCAGGTCACGGCGCAGATGCGTGCCTTTACCCACTGCGCCCCGCGCGACTGCAAATGGGGCTGGACCGAGGCCTTCCGCCAAGCCGATGGCCGACTGTTCGCACGTTTCGAAGGCTTTTTCAGTGCCCGCGAGATCATCATCGTCCGCATGGGCGAGCGCATCGAGGCGCTGGTGACCATCGACCCGCATGACCCCAAGGAGCCGAATGCCTTTCACAGCGCGATCATGATCCGCGAGTGACCGGGCGCCTTGCGGCAAAGGCCCGGGCCGACCGGCGGCCGGCCCGGGAATGTCAGATCCGGCTCAAGCGTGGATCGGCTTGGCGAAAGCGGCCATCGCCGCTTCCTTGACCGCTTCGCTCATGGTCGGATGGGCATGGCAGGTGCGCGCCAGATCCTCCGAGGAGCCGCCGAACTCCATCAGAACGGCCGCCTCGTGGATCATCTCGCCGGCGCCATGACCGATGATATGCACCCCGAGCACCTGGTCGGTGGCAGCATCGGCCAGCACCTTGACGAAACCGTCCGAGTGCCCCATCGCCTTGGCCCGGCCATTGGCGATGAAGGCGAACTTGCCGACCTTGTAGTCGATCCCATCCGCCTTGAGCTGCTCTTCGGAGCGGCCGACCTCGGCCACCTCCGGGCTGGTGTAGACCACGCCCGGGATCACGCCGTAGTTCACGTGCCCGGCCTGACCGGCCAGGATCTCGGCCACCGCGACGCCCTCGTCTTCGGCCTTATGGGCCAGCATCGGACCGGCAATGACATCGCCGATGGCATAGATGCCCGGAACATTGGTCTGGTAGTGCCCGTCGGTCTGCACCCGGCCGCGCTCGTCGAGGGCGACACCGACTGCGTCGAGGCCAAGCCCCTCGGTCACGGGCCGGCGACCGATCGCCACCAGCACCACATCGGCGTCGAGCGTCTTCGCCTCACCGCCGGCAGCGGGCTCCACCGTGACCTTCAGCGTCTTGCCTGAGGTATCGACCGCCGTCACCTTGGACGACAGGTGGAACTCCATGCCCTGCTTCTTCAACATCCGCTGGAAGTTCTTCGACACATCCGCGTCCATCGGGCCGAGGATCTTGTCCATGAACTCCACCACGGTGACCTCGGCGCCCAGGCGGCGCCAGACCGAGCCCAGCTCCAGACCGATGACACCGGCGCCGATCACCACCAGCTTGCCCGGTACCTTCTCCAGCTCCAGCGCGCCGGTGGAGGACACCACCCGCTTCTCGTCGATCTCGATCCCCGGCAGCGACACCACGTCCGAGCCGGTGGCGATGACGATGGAACGGCTTTCAACGGTCTGGGTCGAGCCGTCGGCGGCGGTCACCTCCACCTGACCGGCGGCGAGAATGCGACCGGTGCCCTGATAGACGGTGACCTTGTTCTTCTTGAACAGGAAATCGATGCCGGACACGTTGGCGTCGATGGTCTTGTCCTTGTGCGCCATCATCGCCTTCAGGTCGAGCTTCGGCTTGCCGACCTTGATGCCGAAGCCCTCGAAGTGATGGCCGGCTTCCTCGAACATCTCCGAAGTATGCAGCAGCGCCTTGGAGGGAATGCAGCCAACATTGAGGCAGGTGCCGCCATGAGCGGCGCTGTCGCCGTCGCGCACGGTGCGCTTTTCCACCACGGCCACCTTCAGGCCGAGCTGGGCCGCCTTGATGGCGCAAACGTATCCGCCAGGGCCGGTGCCGATGACGACAAGATCAAACTGTGACATTTCGTTCGCCTTTTCATTCAAGCTTGCTGTCGGCGCCCGGGGCGCCGGGCGGAGGTCGAGCGCTCAGCGGTCGGCCAGGGCCAGCCGCAGGCCGAAGCCGGCGAAGGCAACGGCAACCGTGCGGCGCATGAAGGCCAGGAACCGGGCAGAACGCAGAAGCCGCGCGCCGACGGCTGCGGCGAAGATGCCGTAGCCGGCGAAGACCACGAAGGTCAGCGCCATGAAGACGCCGCCGAGCCGCAGCATCTCAAGGCTCGTCCCGGGGCGCCCCGCGTCCACGAATTGCGGCAGGAACGCCAGGAAGAACACCGACAGTTTCGGATTGAGAACATTGATCAGAGCGCCGGTGCGCACCACCGCCGCGAGGCCCGGGGCATCACCGGCCGCAGCGCCAAGGCGCAGCGGTCCGGAGTCGCGCAAGGTCTGCCAGGCCAGATACAAAAGATAGGCCGCCCCGGCGTATTTCAGCGCCTGGAACAGCAGTGCGCTGGTGTGCAGCAGCGCCGCCAGACCAAGCATGGAAGCGAGGATCGCGGGCAGAATTCCCAGCGTGCAGCCGAAGGCCGCCGCGACCCCGTGGCGCCGCCCGAAGGCAAGGCCGGTGGCGAGCGTGTAGAGGACGCCGGTGCCCGGTATGAGAACCACGACCAGCGCGGTGATCAGGAATTCCAGCCCCATCGTCCCCTCCGTCGCCGGCAGGTGTCGGGGCTCCTTCAGCGAAAGAAAGGCCGCTGAGGAGCCCCGTCCTTAGCCTCTTGCGCATGTTCTTTCCCGAAAACCGTAAACACTTTTCGGGAACATGCTTTAGAGATCCAGCACCAGCCGCTGCACGTCTTCCAGGCTCTCCTTGACCCGCACCAGGAAGGTCACCGCCTCCTTGCCGTCGACGATGCGGTGATCGTAGCTGAGCGCCAGATACATCATCGGCCGGGCCACGATCTGGCCGTTGACCACCATCGGACGCTCCTGGATCTTGTGCATGCCGAGGATGCCCGACTGAGGGGCGTTGAGGATCGGCGAGGACATCAGCGAGCCATAGACACCACCGTTGGAGATGGTGAAGGTGCCGCCGGTCATGTCGGCCATGCCGAGCTTGCCGTCGCGCGCCTTGCGGCCGAGGTTGCCGATCTCCTGCTCGATCTGGGCGATCGACATCTGATCCGCATCGCGCACCACCGGAACCACCAGGCCCTTGTCGGTGCCCACCGCCACGCCGACGTGGCAGTAGTTCTTGTAGATGATATCGGTGCCGTCGATCTCGGCGTTCACCGCCGGGATTTCCTTCAGCGCATGGCAGACCGCCTTGGTGAAGAAGCCCATGAAGCCGAGCTTGACGCCGTGCTTCTTCTCGAACAGGTCCTTGTAGGTCTTCCGCAGCTCCATCACCGGGCCCATGTCCACCTCGTTGTAGGTGGTCAGCATGGCCGCCGTGTTCTGGGCGTCCTTGAGCCGGCGGGCGATGGTCTGGCGCAGCTTGGTCATCCGCACCCGCTCTTCGCGGACCTCGTCCTCGGGCAGCGAGGCCGGGCGGGCGGCAACCGGTGCCGCGGCCTGTGCCGGCGCCGTCATGCCGGCGGCAACCGCGGCGATCACGTCGCCCTTCAGCACCTGGCCACGCTTGCCGGAGCCGGCAACCTGATCGGCCGACAGGCCCTTTTCCGCCATCATCTTGGCAGCGGAGGGGGCCGGCGGCATGGACGAGGCAGCAGCGGCCGGAGCCGGCGCAGCCACGGCAGCAGCCGAAGCGGCGGCAGCAGCGCCCGCGCCAACGGCGATGCGGGCCAGCAGCTGGCCCGGGGTCACCGTGTCACCGGTGCTGGCGCTGATTTCCACCACGGTGCCGGCCTGCGGAGCCGGAATTTCCTGGGCTGCCTTGTCGGTCTCCAGCTCCACCAGGGTCTCATCGACCTTGACGCTGTCGCCGACCTTGACGAACCATTCGCCGACCTCGGCCTCGGTGACGCTCTCACCAGCGGAAGGTACCAGAACGTCGATGGTCTCGGTCGCCGCAGCCGCGCTCTTCGCCGCCGGCTTTGCAGCCGCCGGAGCCGCTGCCTTGGCCGGTGCCGCGGCGCCCGTACCTTCGGCGATCTGCCCCAGAAGGGCGCCAACCTCGACTGTATCCCCTTCCTTGACGAGGATGTCGGAGAGGGTGCCGGAGGCCGGAGCGGGAACTTCCACGGTCACCTTGTCGGTTTCCAGCTCCACAATCGGCTCATCCGCGTTGACCGCGTCACCGGGCTTCTTGAACCACTGGGCGATGGTCGCCTCGGTAACGGATTCGCCAAGAGTGGGAACTCGAATTTCGGTCGCCATGATCATTTCTCTTTCATCGGACGGCGGCACGGGACGAGCCCGGCCGCGCTAATCTGTGAACCGCTCCGCCTACTCGGCGAAGGCCTCGTCGAGGAACGCCTGAAGCTGGGCGAGATGCTTGGACATGAGCCCGGTCGCCGTGGCCGCCGAGGCGGCGCGGCCGACATAGCGCGGCCGCTGATGCTTGGCATCGATCTGCGCCAGCACCCACTCCACATAGGACTGGATGAAGAACCAGGCCCCCATGTTCTTCGGCTCTTCCTGGCACCAGACGATATCCGCATCCTTGAAGCGGGCCAGCTCGGTGACCAGCGCCTTGGTCGGGAACGGGTAGAGCTGTTCCACGCGCAGCAGGTAGACGTCGGTGATGCCGCGCTTTTCCCGCTCTTCCAGCAGGTCGTAGTAGACCTTGCCCGAACACAGGACCACCCGACGGATCTTCGCGTCCTCCACCAGCCGGATGCCGGCCTCCGGATCCATCTGCGCATCGTCCCAGAGCAGGCGATGGAAAGTCGATCCGTTGGTGAACTCGTCGAGCTTGCTGACCGCGCGCTTGTGGCGCAGCAACGACTTCGGCGTCATCAGGATCAGCGGCTTGCGGAAGTCCCGCTTCATCTGCCGCCGCAGGATGTGGAAGTAGTTGGCCGGCGTCGTGCAGTTCGCCACCTGCATGTTGTCTTCCGCGCAGATCTGCAGGAAGCGCTCCAGGCGGGCGGAGGAATGCTCCGGCCCCTGCCCCTCGTAGCCATGCGGCAGCAGGCAGACGAGGCCGGACATGCGCAGCCACTTGCGCTCGCCGGAGGAGATGAACTGGTCGAACACCACCTGGGCGCCGTTGGCGAAATCGCCGAACTGGGCTTCCCAGAGGGTCAGCGCATTGGGCTCGGTCAGCGTATAGCCGTATTCGAACCCAAGCACGGCCTCCTCGGAGAGCATCGAGTTGATGACCTCGTAGCGGGCCTGCCCCTCGCGCAGGTGATTGAGCGGAATGAACCGGTTCTCATCTTCCTGGTCGTAGAGCACCGAATGGCGCTGCGAGAAGGTGCCGCGTTCACAGTCCTGACCGGACAGGCGCACGGCGTGACCGTCAAGCAGCAAGCCGCCAAAGGCCATCGCCTCGGCCGTCGCCCAATCGATCCCCTGACCGCTTTCGAACATCTTCTTGCGGTTGTCGAGGAAGCGGCGGATCGTGCGGTGGGCGTTGAACCCCTCCGGCACCTGGGTCAGAGCCGTTCCGATGGTCTTGACGAAATCATCGGAAATGCCGGTCTGACCACGGCGCGGATCGTCGAGATCCTTGGCCTGCTTCATGCCGGCCCACTTGCCATCGAGCCAGTCGGCCTTGTTCGGCTTGTAGCCGTTGCCGGCCTCGAACTCGGAGTCCAGCTGCGCACGCACTTCCGCACGCATGGCCTCGACTTCCTCGGCGCTCAAGACGCCGTCCTTGACCAGCCGCTCGGCGTAGATCTGCAGCGTGGTCGGATGCTTGCGGATCTGCCGGTACATGATCGGCTGGGTGAACGCCGGCTCGTCGGATTCGTTGTGGCCGAACCGCCGGTAACAGATCATGTCGATGACCACCGGCTTGCCGAACATCTGCCGGAACTCGGTGGCGATCTTCGCCGCGTAGACCACCGATTCGGGATCGTCGCCGTTGCAGTGGAAGATCGGCGCCTCGATCATCTTCGCCACATCCGACGGATACGGCGAGGAGCGCGAGAAACGCGGATTGGTGGTGAAGCCGATCTGGTTGTTGATGATCACATGGATCGAACCACCGGTGCGGTGGCCGCGCAGCGCCGACAGGCCGAAGCACTCGGCAACCACGCCCTGGCCGGCGAAGGCCGCATCGCCGTGCAGCAACAGCGGCAGCACCTTGGAGCGGTCCACGTCGGTGGTCTCGACCCATTTTCCGTCAACCGCCGACAACTGATCCTGCTTGGCCCGCGCCTTGCCCAACACCACCGGATCGACGATCTCAAGGTGCGAGGGGTTGGCGGTCAGCGACAGGTGGACGTTGTTGTCGTCGAAGGAGCGGTCGGAGGATGCACCGAGGTGGTACTTCACATCGCCGGAGCCTTCCACGTCATCGGGGGTGAAGGAGCCGCCCTTGAACTCGTGGAAGATGGCCCGCAGCGGCTTGCCCATCACCTGGGCCAGCACGTTGAGCCGGCCACGGTGGGCCATGCCCAGCACGATTTCCTTCACACCGAGCGCGCCACCGCGCTTGATGATCTGCTCCAGCGCCGGCAGCAGCGCCTCGCCGCCATCCAGGCCAAAGCGCTTGGTGCCGGTGTATTTGACGTCCAGGAACTTCTCGAACCCCTCGGCCTCGACCAGCTTGTTGAGGATCGCCCGCTTGCCCTCGGCGGTGAAGGAAACCTGCTTGTCCGGACCCTCGATGCGCTCCTGGATCCAGGCCTTCTCGGCCGGATTGGAGATGTGCATGAACTCCACGCCAAGGGTGGAGCAATAGGTGCGCTTGAGGATCTCGAGCATCTCGCGGATGGTCGCGAACTCAAGGCCCAGCATGTAGTCGATGAAGATCGGCCGGTCCCAGTCCGCCTCGGCGAAACCGTAGGTGGAGGGATGCAGCTCCTCGTGGCTCTCCAGCTCCTTGAGGTTGAGCGGATCGAGGTCCGCATGCAGATGGCCGCGCATGCGATAGGCGCGGATCATCATCAGCGCGCGCACCGAATCGCGCGTCTGCTGCTGCACGTCGGCCTCGGTGATCGCCTCACCGCGTGCCTGCGCCTTGTCCTTGATCTTGTCGCCGAGCGCCTTTTCCACCGGCGCCCAGTTGCCATCGAAGGCGTTGACCAGGTCCCCATTGGCGGCGACCGGCCAGTCGGCGCGCTTCCAGGATGCGCCACGCGCCTCCTTCAGCACATCCGCCTTTTCGTCGGCAAGGTTGGAAAAGAATGCCCGCCACGTCTCGTCGAGGGATCCCGGATCCTCCTTGTAGCGCGCATAAAGATCTTCGATGTAAGCCGCGTTGCCACCGTACAAGAACGACGTCATCGCGAAGGCATTGTTCACGTCTTGCCGAGCCATCTCCACAGCGAGGTTTCGCCCCGCCCGCCTATTTGAGGGGAGCCCTTTCACGCAGCGCCCCAGAGAACGGATATGGAATAGACCCGCGCGGGGCGTGTCCCGCGCAGGTCTCCTTCAATCGGTACACGGGAAATTCCCGGTGGGGAAGCACCCGTGCCCGCATATGCTCCCGCGATCACGGTTAAAATGCGGTGATCGCGGAAATCTTTTCCTCAGCCCTTGAGAACCTCAAGCAGCGTCTCGCCAAGCTTCGCCGGAGACGGGGAAACGCGGATGCCCGCCTCTTCCATCGCCGCGATCTTGTCTTCCGCACCGCCCTTGCCGCCGGAGATCACCGCGCCGGCATGGCCCATGGTGCGGCCCGGAGGCGCCGTGCGACCGGCAATGAACCCGGCCATCGGCTTCTTGCGGCCCTTCTTCGCCTCGTCCTTGAGGAACTGGGCGGCCTCTTCCTCGGCCGAACCGCCGATCTCGCCGATCATGATGATCGACTGGGTCTCGTCGTCGGCCAGGAACATCTCCAGGACGTCGATGAACTCGGTGCCCTTGACCGGATCGCCGCCGATGCCGACCGCCGTGGTCTGGCCAAGGCCGGCATTGGTGGTCTGGAACACCGCCTCATAGGTCAAGGTGCCCGAACGCGAGACGACGCCGACCGAGCCCTTCTTGAAGATCGAGCCCGGCATGATGCCGATCTTGCACTCTTCCGGGGTCAGGATGCCCGGGCAGTTGGGGCCGAGCAGACGCGAGTTCGACTTCTCAAGCCGCGCCTTGACCTTGACCATGTCGGCCACCGGGATGCCCTCGGTGATGCAGACGATGAACGGCACTTCCGCATCGATCGCCTCGATAATCGCGGCCCCGGCGCCTGCCGGCGGCACGTAGATCACGGAGGCATCGGCGCCGGTGGCTTCCTTGGCTTCACCGACGGAGGCGAAGATCGGCAGCTCCGCCGCGCTTTCCATGCCGGACGACCAGGTTTCGCCGCCCTTCTTGGGATGCACGCCGGCGACCATCTTGGTGCCGTAGTATTCCAGAGCCTGTTCGGTGTGGAACGTACCGGTCTTGCCGGTCAGCCCCTGCACGATGACCTTGGTGTCCTTATTGACGAGAATAGACATCAGGCGGCCTCCTTCACGGCCTTGACGATCTTCTGGGCGGCATCGTCGAGATCATCCGCCGCGATGACGTTCAGTCCGCTTTCGTTGATGATCTTCTTGCCGAGCTCGACGTTGGTGCCTTCCAGCCGCACGACCAGCGGCACCTGCAGCCCGACGTCCTTCACCGCAGCGACCACGCCTTCGGCGATGACGTCGCAGCGCATGATGCCGCCGAAGATGTTGACGAGAATGCCCTTCACGTTCGGATCGGAGGTGATGATCTTGAACGCGGCGGTGACCTTCTCCTTGGAGGCGCCGCCACCGACATCGAGGAAGTTCGCCGGCTCCGCGCCATAGAGCTTGATGATGTCCATGGTCGCCATGGCCAGGCCGGCGCCATTGACCATGCAGCCGATGTCGCCGTCGAGCGCCACATAGGCGAGGTCGTACTTGGACGCCTCGATTTCCTTGGCGTCTTCCTCGGTCTCGTCGCGCAGGGCCATGATGTCGTCGTGACGGAACAGGGCGTTGCCGTCGAAGGACACCTTGGCGTCGAGCACCCGGAGCCGGCCGTCCTTCATGACGATCAGCGGGTTGACCTCAAGCAGGCTCATGTCCTTCTCGACGAAGGCGGTGTACAGCACCGGGAACAGCTTCATGCCGTCCTCGCGGGCCGCGCCGGTCAGCTCCAGCGCGTCGCACAGCTTGGCCGCATCCGCCTCGGTGACGCCGGTGCTCGGGTCGATCGGCAGATTGTGGATCTTCTCCGGGGTTTCCTCGGCAACGGCCTCGATGTCCATGCCGCCCTCGGTGGAGACGACGAAGGCCACCCGGCCGCAGGTGCGGTCGACGAGAATGGAGAGATAGAGCTCACGCTCGATGTCCGCGCCATCCTCGATGTAAAGGCGGTTGACGACCTTGCCGGCCGGGCCGGTCTGCTTGGTCACCAGGGTGTTGCCGAGCATCTCGGCGGCATGGGCCTTGACCTCGTCGAGCGAGAAGGCAAGGCGCACGCCGCCCTTGGCGTCCGGGCCCAGTTCCTTGAACTTGCCCTTGCCGCGGCCGCCGGCATGGATCTGCGACTTGACGACCCAGAGCGGGCCCGGCAGCGCCTTGGCCGCCGCTTCCGCCTCGTCGGCGGTGAAGATGGCAATGCCTTCGGCGACCGGCGCGCCATAGGCCTTCAGGACCTGCTTGGCCTGGTATTCATGAATGTTCATGCGTCTATCCCCCCGTTGGGTTGGAGACTGTTCGCGTCATACGAAACGGGAGGCCGTTCGGCCTCCCGGTCAAATCCCTCAGGCCAGGGCCGGTTGGATCTTGCGGCAGGCTTCGACGAGGCCGTCGACCGAGGCCACCGACTTGTCGAACATCGCCTTCTCGTCGCTGTTCATCTCGATCTCGATGACACGCTCGACACCATCGGCGCCGATCACGACCGGCACGCCGAGGTAGGTGTCGCTCAGGCCATACTGACCGGACAGATGCGCCGCGCAGGGCATCACGCGCTTCTTGTCCTTCAGGTAGCTCTCGGCCATGGCGATGGCGGAAGAGGCCGGTGCGTAGAAGGCCGAACCGGTCTTCAACAGGCCGACGATCTCGGCACCGCCATCACGGGTGCGCTGGACGATCTCTTCCAGGCGCTCGGCCGTGCACCAGCCCATCTTGACCAGATCGGTCAGCGGAATGCCGGCAACGGTGGAGTAGCGGGTCAGCGGCACCATGGTGTCGCCGTGGCCGCCGAGCACGAAGGCGGTGACGTCCTCGACCGAAACGTTGAACTCCTCAGCCAGGAAGTAGCGGAAGCGGGCGCTGTCGAGCACGCCGGCCATGCCGACCACCTTGTTCGCCGGCAGGCCGGAGAACTTCTGCAAGGCCCAGACCATCGCGTCGAGCGGGTTGGTGATGCAGATGACGAAGGCATTCGGGGCATGGGCCTTGATGCCGGCGCCAACCTGTTCCATCACCTTCAGATTGATGCCGAGCAGGTCGTCGCGGCTCATGCCGGGCTTGCGCGGCACGCCGGCGGTGACGATCACCACATCCGCACCGGCAATCGCCTCGTAAGAGTTGGCGCCGGAGAGCGCCGCGTCGAAGCCGTCGACGGGGGAGGATTCTGCAAGGTCAAGCGCCTTGCCCTGGGGGGTTCCTTCGGCGATGTCGAAGAGAACGATGTCGCCAAGTTCCTTGAGGCCGGCGAGGTGGGCGAGCGTGCCGCCGATCTGTCCCGCGCCGATCAGAGCGATCTTGTTCCGAGCCATATCCTATTGCTTCCCTTTACGTAAAATGGAGCATCGGCCGTTCGTGACGGTCGGGCATGGCACTAACCTCTTTGCGCCCGAGGTGCAAGCTAATCGAAGGATTAGGCCGAACCGCCACCCCCTCGCCGCATGGACGAGATCGCTATCCCGCCGGGTCCTGCAACCATTCGCGCGAGCGCATCTCGATCAGGCGCGAGACGGTGCGCTCGAACTCGAAGCATTCCGTGCCGGTTCGCGCGATATAAAGGCCGTCCGGCTCGGTTGCCGCCGACAGCACCAGCTTGTTGCGGTTGTTGTAGAGCGTGTCGATCAGGTTGATGAAGCGCTTGGCCGCGTTGCGCTGTGGCAGATCCATCACCGGCACGCCTTCCAGCACGATGGTGTGATAGGACAAGGCAATGCGCTGAAAGTCGGCGGCGCCAAGCGGCTGCTCGCACAGTTCCGCGAAGGTAAAGCGGGCGACGCCGGCCGCCGTCCGGGTGACCGGGATCCGGCGTCCCTTGGCCTCCAGCTCCTCCGAATGGGCAGGCAGGCCGTGGGTCAGCTTGCGCCAGAGCTCTTCCAGCCCAGCCTCCGCCTCCGGTCCGAGCGGCGTCAGGTAGAGCGGCGCCCCGGCCAGCTTCTCCAGCCGGTAGTCGGTGCGCGCATCGAGGCAAAGCACATCCACCCGGGTCTTCAAGAGTGCCACGAACCCGAGGAAATGGCCGCGATTGAGACCGTCGCGATAAAGGTCGTCCGGATCGACGTTGGAGGTGGCGACCATCACCACGCCAAGCTCGAACAGCCGGGTGAACAGGCGGCCGAGAATCATCGCGTCGGCAATGTCCGTCACGGTGAATTCGTCGAAGCACAAAAGACGGGTTTCCTCGGCGATCGCCGCGGCCACCGGCGGAATCGGATCATCGCCGGAAATCTCCCCATCGCGAATCCGCGCCCGTACCGCATGGACCCGCTCATGCACATCGGCCATGAATTCATGGAAATGGACCCTGCGCTTCTTGCGCGACACGGCAATATCGAAGAACAGGTCCATCAGCATGGTCTTGCCACGCCCGACCTTGCCCCAGACATAAAGCCCGCGCACCGGCGTCTTCGCCGCGCCGCGCCGGCCGAACAACCAGCCAAGGGCACTTTTCTTCGACGCCGGGCCGGTCTCCGCCAGCACTTCGTTCAGCGTATCGAGGGCGTGCACCACCTTGTCCTGGGCCGGATCATGCTCGATTTCGCCGGCGGCGATCAGCGCGGCATAACGGCCGGCCACCGTGTGAGCGACCGGGATCGCCTCATTGCGCTGCGATTCGGAACGACGCTGCAGCTCATCCATGGGACGGGATCCGGGCGAGGGGCGGCACGGCGCAGGCAGCGCCGCACGATGTGCGGATGGAAGAAGAGGTCACGGTGTCTCCCCGCAAGAGGTGTTTTGCCGCTGATAGCCAATCCGCCCCCCGGGGTGCAACACCCGGCCACCAGAAAGGCTTCCCGCGGACCTCTGTCTGGGCAAAAGGTCAGTCGGTTTTCGGATCGGGAAGAAAGGCCTCATCCACCGGCACCTGCAGACCGGTGGCGAGCCTGTTGGTCTCGCTCGCCATGCCGACCACCGCCAGCAACTCGCCGAGCTGCGCCTCGCTCATGCCCTTGGCGCGAGCCGCCGCCGTATGCGAGCGGATGCAATACTCGCAACCATTGGCGATCGACACCGCCACATAGAGCATTTCCTTGATCTGCGGATCGAGCGCGCCCGGGGCCATCACCTGCTTCAGGCTGTCCCAGGTGCGCGCCAGCAAAGCCGGATCATTGGCGAGCACCCGCCAGAAATTGTTGATGAAATTGGTCTTGCGCACCGCCTTGATGTCGGCGAACACCGCAGCCGCCTGCGGCGACAGCTCCTCATCCTTCAACACCGGCCAGATCGACATGTTTCTCCCCCCCTCGTGGCGGCGGAACACGCACTTGGAGAAACAAGCACCCCACCGGAGGCGGAACGCCCCGAGCGGAGCGCTGTTTTCCCGACAGCGCCCACCTTCTCCGTCGTGCCGCGATCTTGCGACGGAGAACCGGCGCTCCCTCGCCGGCCCCCGCCTCGATCTGCGTCAGCGGTAGACTGAAATCGGCGCGCCGGTCGAGGCCCGCCCGTTGAAGCTCTCGGCGCTGGTGGCGTAGAGCTGGGCAACCGTCGCTCCGGTGTCGTCCTTCAGAATCACCTGCTTGCCCTGAAGATCCCAGGCCGAGATCTTCTGCATCGCCGGCGAGGTGCAGCCGCGCGAATTGGCGCGGTACCCGCCGCTCCAGGTGGTCAGCGTCATGAACAGCTTGCAATTGTCCGATCCGGAGGCCAGCGACCAGCCGCCGAGCATATCGCTGCGTCCGATTTCCCGCGCGCCGGCCGGCGCTGTCGTGGACAAGGGCGCACCGCCGGCAACCTGCGTGCCGCTTCCATCCGGCATGGTTCCATCGAGAGGCGCACCCGCCTGGCCCTGCTGCACCGGGTCCAGCGGCTCCAGCGGCTGGCTGCTGACCGGCGGGGTCGGGGTCGCCGGCAGGGCCGCCGGCCGGCTGCCGCCATAGCCCAGTCTCTGACATCCGGCGAGGGCCAGGGCCAGACAGAGTGTGGCGGTCACGGGCGCGGTACGGATCATCTCGTTCACTTCCTTGTTTCTTCGGCCTTGTTGCCTCGGCCCGGCGGCGGGCGGCGCCACTCTAGCGCAGGCGCCCCCCCACTGCCCATGCCGATCCTTGTCGTTTTTTGGTAACCAAAGGGTTGATAGCGGCCAATGCAAGGCAGGCGGTCTTGAAAACGCCGCAGTGGTCGGTGATCTTGTGCCTCACGGTCTGGGGAGACCCAAGAAGCGGCGCGCCCACGCAACAAGGAGCGCTGAGATGCCGCGCAACACCAACGACACCCATCACACCGGATATTACCGAAAACTCACATTCGCCGATCAAGCGCAGTTTCGCGATCATCTGCTGCGGCTGACGCCGGAGGCGCGCCGGGCCCGCTTCGCCATGCCGGCGAGCGATGCCTTCCTGCGCTGCTATGCCCAGACCAGCTTCACGCTGGAAACGCTGATCCACGGCTATTTCGTGGACGGATACCTGCGCGCGGTCGCCGAGCTGCGGATGTTCCCCGATGGCACCACCGCCGAAGCGGCGTTTTCCGTCGAAGCCGACTGGCAGCAGACCGGCGTCGGCACGCGGCTGATGGAACTGACCCTGATTGCTGCGCGAAACCGCGGCTGCCGTCATATCTACATGAACTGCCTGGCCACCAACCGGGCGATGCAGCAGCTTGCCCGCAAGTTCACCTCCGATCTGTCGTTCGAGATGGGAGATATCGTCGGCCGAATCGCACCGCGCGCCTATTCGCCGTTCAGCCTGATTCGCGAGCAAATCGCGGACGTCTTCGGATTTCTCGGCGCGCTCGCGGACCGGCCGGGCCTTCAGGCCCGGCGCTGACCCGGCCGGCACTGCAACGCTCTCATGCCGAGATTCGCCAGCCATCCGCTTCGCACAGCCAAGTGTCATGGGCCCGGTTGATCGCCCGGCGTACGCTGCGGAACGCCTCGCGCACCGCTTCGGGTCCCGTTGCCTTGCCCGCCGAAGGCCCCGCCGCGAACGGCCATTCGAACGCTCGCGTGCGCGGTGGCCAGGCCTGCCGGGTGCGCTGCACGACGCCCGGCGCAAGGCTGATGACCACATCCGGGGCCGGTGCGTGCGGCAGCAGGAACAGCTCCCAGGGCTTGGGCTCCAGCCCGGCGGCGGGGATGCCGTGTTCGGACAGGATGCGCCCGACGCCGGGCGCAAGGCGCGGCGCCGGATCAAGCCCAGCGGAAAAGGCCCGAATCGCGCCATTGTCCAAGGCATTCAGATAGGCCTCGGCCAATGGGCTCAGCACCGAATTGTCATCGCAAAGAAAGAGAACCGTCTTCGCCATCGTCACATTCCATCATTCGGATCGAATCGTCCCCGCCCGTGACAGGGGGTTTACGCCGATTGAAAAACGTCAGTGTGACGAAACCGGAGAGTGTGTCTGGCTTTGTCGCGACAATCTCGTGGCAACGGGCTTAGCCCTTGTCGCCCTCGGTGAAACTGTCATAGGCCGCAAGGGCTTCGGCGCCGTAGATCATCGACGGGCCGCCGCCCATGTAGACCGCCACACCGATCGCTTCCATGATCTCTTCGCGGCTCGCGCCATATTTCGCCGCCGCGCGGGCGTGGTACGCAAGACAGCCGTCGCAGCGCACGGTGATGCCGATCGCCAGCGCGATCAGTTCCTTGGTGCGCGAATCAAGCGCGCCCGCGCCAATCGCAGACCGGGCAATCTCATGAAAGCCCTTGGCAACGCCCGGAATTCCGCCGCGAAGCTCTCCCATCCGCGCATCCGTTTGCGTGATGAAGGCCTGCCAGTCGCTCACAGCCATGATTCAGTCTCCTTGACATATTGCGCGATGATCTCGCGGGTGATGGGTCGTCGGGCCGGCCTCGGCATCGCTCGGCCGACCGGTCCGGACAGACCCTAGAGCCGCCGCGCGACCGGCCGCCATGCGCCAGATCAAAGCGTGCCCCGCGCCGCTTCGCCGCCTTGACGCGGGCGTGAGCGCAAGACAGGTTGCGCCACCTGCCGCGAACGGCTCCTCCCGCCCCTTTCCCATCAAGGAAACGCTTTCATGCCCCTCGCCCTCTGGTGTGTTCTCATTGCCGCCCTGCTGCCCATGCTGTCCGCCCTGCCGGCCAAATTCGACAAGGGTTATGACAACGCCAACCCGCGCAATCCGGATTTCTGGCGCGAAGGGTTCCGCGCCCGCGCCGCCAGCGCCCAGGCCAATGGCTTCGAGGCCTTCCCCTTCTTCGCCGTTGCCGTGATCGCCGGCTTGTGGCAGGGCGGCGACGCAGAGTGGATCGACCGGCTCGCCGGCCTCTTCATTGGCCTCAGGCTGATCTACATCTTCTGCTACTGGACCGACCGGGCCAATCTGCGTTCGCTGAGCTGGGGCCTCGCCTTTGCCTCCGTCATCGCCATCTTCACCAGCCCGCTGTGGAGCTGACGCGGCACCAGCGCCGCAAAACAAGACTTGTTGCATATCGGCGACACCACAGCCAAAAGGAGAAAAATGCCCGCATTGAGTGTTGCCGCAAGTGTCCCTCTCCATCCATAACAGCTTCAGTAAATTCGATAGTCAGGGACACTTTTACTCCATGCGTGCATTTCTCGCCTCCACCGCCCTCGCCGTCGCGCTTTTTTCCGCACCGGCCGTTGCCGCCGATCTGTCGCAGCAGAGCTTCTCAGCCCCGGCGAACCAGTATGACTGGACCGGGGTCTATGCCGGCGCCCATGCGGGCTATGGCTGGCTGAACGGCAAGGACAACTTCGGCGGCTCCAGCAGTTTCGACGGATTTATCGGTGGTCTGTACCTTGGCTACAACCACATGTTCGATCAGTTCATGATCGGTGCCGAGATCGATGGAAGCCTCATGGATATTGGTGGCACCTCCAGCCCCGGCAACAAGTTCGATATGAACTGGGGCGCTACGGCGCGTCTGCGTGCCGGCCTCGCCTATGACCGCTTCCTGGTTTATGCGACCGGCGGCCTCAGTGTGGCGGATCTTGAAACCAAGAACACCGTGCGCGGCACGAAGAGCTCCAACACCCATACCGGCTGGGTACTTGGCGCAGGCATCGAGGCGTTTGTGACCGAAGCGGTCTCCGCCCGTCTGGAATACCTGCACCATGACTTCGGCAACAAGACCTACAACCTCGGCGCCGCTGACTTCAAACTCAAGGGCCAGCTCGACGTGGTCCGCGCCGGTGTCGCCTACCATTTCTAAAGTCATTGCCGGTTTTCGGGCCACCTCGAAACACCACCGCGCCCACAGCCCTTCAGCCGCATCCGGTTGAAGGGCTTTTTCTTGGTGCACGCGGGCTTGTCGCACCGCGCCTAAAGGCACGCCGCCGCCTCAGTCGTTCCAGACCGTCGCGTTTTCCGCGAAATCCGGTCGTTGCGGCTTGACCACGCAGAAGCGGTGGCCGCTCGGCGCCTCCATCACCACCCAGCCCTTGATCTCCCGCAGGCGGGTCGCGCCGAGCCGCTCCAGCCGGGCGACCTCCGCCGGAATATCATCGGTTTCAATATCGAGATGCACCCGCGAGGGATGATCGACCGCCTGCACCAGGACCCGCAGCTCGCCGGGCGGGCCCGTCAGATCGCGGTATTTCGGGTCGATCGGATCGACCTCGCGCTCACGCCCCAGGGCTGCGGCCCAGAAGGCTTCATGCGTTTCCGCATCCGGCCCCTCGCAATCGATCACCAGACAGGCCAACCGGCTTTTGTGCATGGCTCCCCTCCACCGCCAAGAACAAATAATGAACATAAAACCATGCACCGGAAGGGCGCGCAAGCCCGGAAACACAAAAGGCCGCCCCTGAGGGACGGCCTTTCATCGCTTTGCAGTCCGTCGGCAACGCCGATGGTACGTCCGGTGTCAGATCCGACGTTCGACCATCATCTTCTTGATCTCGGCAATCGCCTTGGCCGGGTTCAGCCCCTTCGGGCAGGCCTGTGAGCAGTTCATGATCGTATGGCAGCGGTAGAGCCGGAACGGATCCTCAAGATTGTCGAGCCGCTCGCCGGTCGCCTCGTCGCGGCTGTCGATCAGCCAGCGGTAGGCCTGCAGCAGCACGGCGGGGCCGAGATAGCGGTCGCCATTCCACCAGTAGCTCGGGCAGGAGGTGGAGCAACAGGCACACAGGATGCACTCATAGAGCCCGTCGAGCTTGGCCCGATCCTCGTGGCTCTGGCGCCATTCCTTTTCCGGCGCCGGCGTCGTCGTCTTCAGCCAGGGCTCGATCGAACGGTGCTGGGCATAGAACCGGGTCAGATCCGGCACCAGATCCTTGACCACCGGCATATGCGGCAGCGGATAGATCTTCACCGGCCCTTCGCCGATCTCGCCCATGCCCTTGGTGCAGGCCAGCGTGTTGGTGCCATCGATGTTCATGGCGCAGGAGCCGCAGATCCCCTCGCGGCAGGAGCGGCGGAAGGTCAGGGTCGGGTCGATCTTGTCCTTGATGTAGATCAGCCCGTCGAGCACCATCGGCCCGCAATCATCCTTGTCGATGAAATAGGTGTCGATGCGCGGATTGCGCCCGTCGTCCGGGTTCCAGCGGTAGATCCGGAACTCGTGAAACTGGCTGGCGCCGGCCGGCTTGTCCCAGACCTTGCCCGCAGCAACCTTGGAATTCTTGGGAAGCGTCAGCTGTACCATACCCTCAAGCCTCTTTCGCAGATTCTTCAAGCGCCTGTCCGGCAGTGCCGGACCATTCCACATTCCGCGTGGCGAACATCGTCACGGCAATCGCCAGGAAGGCAATGACCGAGCCGACCAGCAGGGCATAGTCCTGCTCCCGCATCAGCAGATACAAAACCCCGTAAATGGTCGCAAGCACAATGGCCATGACCGCGCCAGCGCGCCGGTCCCGTCCATTGGCGGACACATAGGCGGCAACCAGCAACGTGATCGCTGTCGCCGCAACAAGATAGGCCCAGTCGTAGCCGATCTGCTCAGCGAAGGCGAGCAGCAGCAGGTAGAAGATCATCAGCGCGAACCCGACCAGCAAATACTGGATCCAGTACATGCTCCAGCTTGCCTTCAGTTCCAGAATGAACACGGCAAGGAAGGTCAGCGCGATGAAGCCGATACCATATTTCAGGCAGCGGGCCACCATCTGATAAAGATCGACCGGCTGCACGAACCTGACGCCCAGCGGCTGATCGGTCAGTGGCAGGCGGGTCATGGTTTCCGCCTTGGCCACGCCGCGCGCCAGGAAGGGGATCGACCAGGAGGCGGTGAAGCCATCCTTGGAGATGCTGCGGGCGTCGGGCAGGAAGGCCCCGGTAAAGCCCGGGTGCGGCCAAGGTGACGAAATCTGAAGATTGGTGCTCTGGCCGGCCGGCGTGAAATGCAGCGACTGCGAGCCATTCAGCGCAAGATCGACGCGGAAAGCAAAGCCGGAGCGCCATTCCGCCTCTGAAATCGGCACATGAATCCCCGGCGCGGGGCGGCGCCCGGTCGCGGTGGGAACGGGATCGTCAAGCGCGCCAAGCCCCGGCTGGAAGGGACGGGCGGAGGAGCCGTCGAGGTGCAGCGACACGTCGTTCTTCACCGCGCGCATGTCGCTGATGCCGATGACCAGCGTTGCCTGATCGGCGAGAACGGTGATATCCGCATCCTGTTCGAAGGCGGCCATATCGGCTGGCTCGAACCGGCCGGACAGGTCGATCCGCCCCTGGAACACCGGCAGGGTATAGATGGACTTCTTCCGCTCCTCGACCGTGGCCTCGACCTTGTTGGTCAGCGTCTTGGGATAGAACAGACGGTAATTGCGGTCGGTTTGCCGAAAGGTCTCGCCTCCGCTGCGGACTTCGCGGGTGGTCAGATACGGCACCAGCAGATAGGGGCCGTTGACCATCTGGGCATCGCCCCATCCACGGGCGATCTCATCGGCAACGCCGCGCGCCCGGCTTTCGCGCTCCTCAACCAGCGCCCAGATCATCAGGCTGGGGATGAACAACAGCAGGGTGACGAAGCCGATCAGCACGAATTTCGTGCCCGGCGTGCTCACCCGTGGCCGCGTTGACAACAACAACCGTCCAGATGCACCGGCGCTCGCTTGGGTCATACTTCACTCTCCAAACAGGAAAACTCAACCGGAGCGAGCAAAGCGGAGGCCAACGGCGGTTTTATGCGCAAACCGAGGCAAGAGCGGGCCGAAATCGGGCCACTTGCGGCAAGCGGGGGACAAGGGCGCGGCAAGACGCGGGTCACGTTCCGATCTCCTCATCCGCCAGTGTCAAAAGAATGTTGTCCGCCGTTTCGCCGGCGGAGCGATAGCCGCAACCGATCAGCGCGGCGAGGCAATCCTCCTGCCAGTGCTCCCGGCAGTTGGTCTCCAGCAGGATGGCCAGCGGCCAGGCCTGGCGCGGCGCGGAGCTCAGGAAGGGCATCAACACCCTGTCCTCGAAGCCCTCGACATCGACCTTCAGCACATCGGCGCGGCCGATCCGGTGGTCGGCCAGCACATCGCGCAAGGGGCGCACCGTCACCTGCCGCGAACGCCAGTCGCCGGCCCACTTCCCGGTGGTCAGGTCGGGCACGAGGGTCGCGAAGCCGCAGTTCGACGGCTCATGCCAGAGTGCCAGAGTTCCCGCTTCCGCACCGATGGCCACATTGGCGATTTCCACCGTCGTCGCGCCATTGGCGGCGACATTGTAGGCGAGCCTCTCCGCGGTGTCGGGATTGGCCTCGATCGCCAGAACCCGGACGCCGCGCCGGGCGGCATCGAGACTGTAGCTGCCCACATTGGCGCCGACATCGACAAAGGTCACGCCGGCCCGAAACCGCGGTGCCAGGAGGGCGTGTTCGGCCCGCTCCGGCAGCCGGCTGCGAGCAAGGATCTTGCGATCATCGTAATTGCTGCCGGGGTAGAGGCGAAACCGCAGGCCATCGGCCTCCGCGTCATAGGGGCCGCGAAAGCAGCGGGCCACGAGCGCACGCACGCGCTTGCGCAGCCGGTCCGGCAATTCGTGCCGGTCCGCCAGCCGCCAGGCGACGCGCCCGATCCCCTCGGCCGGATAGGTGCCAAAGGGAGACGTGGTGTCGATATCGAAACTCACGGCCGCCATGCCCACATCGCGTCCTACTGCGCGCCCGGACCGAGGAGCACGTCGACCCGGCCCGCGACTGCCGTCAGCGCGCCGGCCACAGCCGGCAGCACCACCCCCGCCGACAGGGTCGCCGCCAGGGCGATCCTGCCGAAGGTGTTCAATGCCTGCTGTGCCCGGCGCTGGATCATCGGCTTAGTAGACGCGCGCTTTCGGCGCGATCTTGGCCATGTCGATGCCGCCTTCCTCGAAGGTGGTCAGCGGCTCGGTGACCACCGCGCGATAGTCGAGCGTCACCTTGCCGGCCTCGTCGACGCGGGCCAGCGTGTGCTTGCGCCAGTTCTCGTCGTCGCGACCGCCCATCGGACCGTCCTTGTAGTCCTCGCGGGCATGGGCGCCACGGCTCTCCTTGCGCGCCTCGGCGCCATAGACCGTGGTGATCGCATTGGCCATCAGGTTCTCCAGCTCCAGCGTTTCCACCAGATCGGAGTTCCAGATCATCGACCGGTCGGTGACCTTGAGATCGGCGAGCTCGCCCCAGATCGCCGTCAGGCGCTGACAGCCCTGCTCCAGGCTTTCCTGGGTGCGGAACACGGCGGCGTCTTCCTGCATCGCCCGCTGCATCTTCTCGCGAAGACGGGCCGTCGGGGTGCCGCCATTGGCATGGCGCAGCTTGTCGAAGCGGGCCATGATCTTGTCGCAGCTTGCCTCGTTCGGCGTCGGCACGGCGGACTTCGGGTCGACCACCTCGCCGGCCTTGATGGCGGCGGCGCGACCGAAGACCACCAGGTCGATCAGCGAGTTGGAGCCCAGTCGGTTGGCACCGTGCACCGAGGCGCAGCCGGCCTCGCCGACGGCCATCAGGCCCGGCTGGATCGCGTTGGGATCGTCCTTGGTCGGGTTCAGCACCTCACCCCAGTAGTTGGTGGGGACGCCGCCCATATTGTAGTGGACGGTCGGCAGCACCGGGATCGGCTCCTTGGTCACATCGACGCCGGCGAAGATCTTCGCCGATTCCGAAATGCCCGGCAGACGCTCGGCGAGGATATCCGGATCGAGGTGGTCGAGATGCAGGAAGATGTGATCCTTCTGCTTGCCGACGCCGCGCCCCTCACGGATTTCCATGGTCATGCAGCGCGAGACCACGTCGCGCGAGGCGAGATCCTTGGCCGACGGCGCATAGCGCTCCATGAAGCGCTCACCCTCGGAGTTGACCAGGTACCCGCCTTCGCCGCGCGCGCCCTCGGTGATGAGGCAGCCGGCGCCGTAGATGCCGGTCGGGTGGAACTGCACGAACTCCATGTCCTGGAGCGGCAGACCGGCACGAGCGGTCATGCCGCCGCCATCGCCGGTGCAGGTATGCGCCGAGGTGGCGGAGAAGAAGGCGCGGCCATAGCCGCCGGTCGCCAGCACCACCATCTTGGCGGAGAAGCGATGGATCGTGCCGTCATCGAGGTTCCAGGCGATCACGCCCTGGCAGACCCCATCCTCGGACATGATCAGATCGAGCGCGAAATACTCGATGAAGAACTCGGCATTGTGCCGCAGCGACTGACCGTAGAGCGTGTGCAGGATCGCATGGCCGGTGCGGTCTGCGGCGGCGCAGGTGCGCTGCACCGGGGGACCGTTGCCATAGTTCTGCATGTGGCCGCCGAAGGGGCGCTGGTAGATGCGCCCGTCCTCGGTGCGCGAGAACGGCACGCCGTAATGCTCCAGCTCGTAGACCGCCTTGGGCGCCTCGCGGGCCAGGTACTCCATGGCGTCGGTATCGCCGAGCCAGTCGGAGCCCTTCACCGTGTCGTACATGTGCCACTGCCAGCAGTCCGGCGTCATGTTCTGCAGCGAGGCGGCGATACCGCCCTGGGCCGCGACCGTGTGCGAGCGGGTCGGGAACACCTTGGAGATACAGGCTGTGCGGAGGCCCTGCTCGGCCATGCCGAGGGTGGCGCGCAGGCCGGCGCCACCGGCACCGACGACGACCACGTCATATTTGTGGTCGACAAAGGAGTAGGCTTGTCCTGCCATTTGTTCAGCCTCCGAAGCTGATCTTGAGAACGGCGAACACCGACGCAAGGCCGATGAAAACCGAGAAGAAGGTATTGCCCATCAGCGCCAGCAGCTTGGCGCCCTCACCGTGGACATAGTCCTCGATGATCACCTGCATGCCGAGCTTCATGTGATAGACGGAGGACAGGATCACCAGCACCATCAGAACCCCGACGAGGGGATTGGCGAGGGTCTCCACCACGTCCTCGTGATCGCCGCCCTGCAGCGCCACGATCAGGATCACGAAGAAGGAGATCAGGAACACATTGGCGACCGCGGTGACCCGCTGGTGCCAGAAATGGGTGGTGCCGTCCTTGGCCGAGCCGAGGCCCTCGACCCGGGAAAGAGGGGTGCGCATGTCGTTCATCGTCATTCTCCCTCAGCGAACCGCGTAGCCGATGACCCAGAGCAGGATCGTGATGGCGACCGAGCCGATGATCGTCGCCCGCGCCAGCCACTCGCGTGCCTCGCGGCCGAAACCGTAGCCCATGTCCCAGATGAAATGGCGCAGACCGCCGATCAGGTGGTGCACCAGCGCCCAGGTGAAGCCGAACAGCACCAGCCGCCCGAACAGCGAGCCGTACAGCTCGTTGACGAAGTCGAAGTACTCCGGTCCGGCAGCGGCGGCGACCAGCCACCAGGCAACCAGGATCGTGCCGACATAAAGCGCCGCGCCCGTGATCCGGTGCAGGATCGACATGACCATGGTGAGAATGGGTTTGTAGATCTGGATATGCGGCGACAGCGGCCGGCTGTTCTTCATCCCGACGTCCGACATGGGTTGTTCTCCCGTCTCCCCTAAGCCGCCTTACGTTTACGTAAACGGTAGCTTTATCAGGGTCTTGTATCCCCGCCTTCTAACGCCAACATCGGGCGGCGTCAAAGTATCCTGTTGGATAAGCCGGGAGAAGCGGGCAACGAGCGCCGTGGCGATGCCCGGCTAACCACCCAAGGGGACAGGTGACCTATAGGTCAACCGTTTGTTGAGATGCACCATCATCACCGTGGCGAAGATCGGCGTCAGCAGGTTGAGCAGCGGGATGGCCAGGAACCCGGCAATCGCCAGACCGGCGAGAAACACCGTGCCGCGATGGGCGCGGCGGAAGGCCTTCGCCTCTTCCGGCGCGCGAAAGCGCATGGCGGCGAATTCGAAGAACTCGCGGCCGAGCAGGTAGCCGTTGACCAGCAGGAAGGCGACCAGATTGACGCCCGGCACCAGCAAGAGGAACAGGGCCAGGAGGTTGCCAAGGATGACGATGCCGGTGAACTTGATCGCCTGGGGCACCGCCTGCGCCAGCGGCAAGGCCCTCCCCGGCGGATCGGCGGGATAGTCGCTGCGCTCCACCACCTCGGCGATATCGTCCTGCAGCAGGCCGGCAATGACGGCGGTGACCGGCGCCACCAGGAACCCGAGCACGAAGATCACGCCGATGCCGGTCAGGATCGACAGGGCGGTGTCGAGCCAGGGATAGGGCAGCGCGACGAACCAGGCGACGGCGCCGTTGAGCGCGAGCCAGACCAGCAGCAGCAGGGCCAGCGTGTAGCCCAGCGTCTTCCAGAAAATCGCCCGCAGTTCGGGCTGGAAAATCTGCGAGAGCGCGCGCAGCGCGGAGGAAATCATGAGGCGCGAGTGTCCCGGTTGGTGAACGTCACCGCCTTCAGGTAGGTTCAGCGTGCGGCGATCACAAGCGTTTTCGCGTCCTGAGCAGCGCAGATCAGCGGTCGATTGGCCGCCACACAAGCGCCCCGGCATCCTGCCCGGTCACAGCCTTGCGGGAAAACACGAAGAAGCCCCCGCCGCCCGCCGGCTGATCGCCAAGCCGGGAAATCGGCAATCCGCACAGGTGACATTTCAGGAGGGTTCCAACACCGCCATGGCCGACGAACAGCACAGCCTCGTCCTCGGGGATGCGCGCAAGATGCGCCCCGACGCGGGAGACGATGCGTGCCTGGGCGTCGGCGGCCCGTTCCCAGCCGCGCACGCTTGCCGTCGGCTCGGCGAAGAAGCGGTCGGCCACTTGTTCGAACTCCTCCGGCGGCAGATATCCGGTCGCGCTGCGGTCGTTCTCGTGCATCGCCTCATCGACAAGGACCGGCAGCGCGAGCCTTTCGGCAAAGACACCTGCCGTTTCCCGCGCCTTGCGTTCGTTGCTGGAAACGATATGCCGCAGATCCGCAACAAACGGCTGGCGCAAGCCGGCCCGCGCCCGCTGAAGACCGCGCTCGGACAACCCCCATTCGGGCACCGGCACCGCCGGGTCGATGCGAACCTCCGGGTGGGTCAGATAGATGCAATCGGCGGGCCGGCTCATGCCGCCTCGATCCAGGAGCGAATCAGCCAATGGGCGATGGACAGCGGCGGCGGGACCATCAGGCCTTGCGGATGGTCACTCGCCATCATGGCCCGCACCTCCTTGCGGGAAAACCAGCGGCAATCCTCCAACTCGCTTTCATCCATGCGGATCTCGCGGCTGGTCGCCGTCCCGTGGCAGCCCATCATCAGCGAGGCCGGGAACGGCCAGGGCTGGCTGGCCCGGTAGCTGACGGCCCCGACATGAATGCCCGCTTCCTCAAACACCTCGCGGCGCACCGCCTCCTCCACGGTTTCGCCCGGCTCGATGAAGCCGGCCAGGGTGGAATAGACGCCTTCGGCGATTTGCGGCGTGCGCCCCATCAGGCAGCGCTCGCCGTCGCTCACCAGCATGATCGCCACCGGGTCGGTGCGCGGGAAATGCAGGCTGCCGCAAGCGGGACAATCGCGCCGGTAGCCCCCGAGCGTCATCACCGAAGGGCTGCCGCAGCGCGAACAGAACCGGTGGGTGTCATGCCAATGAAGCAGTGCGCTGGCCTGTGCCAACATCCCCAACATGCCCGGCTCCAGCACGCCCTGCAGGGCGAGCGAGCGCAGATCGATCGGCTTGAGCGGTTCGCCCAGCGCCTCAAGCTGATCCGCGTCGATCTCCAGCGGCGCGGCGAACACCGGCGCGCCCTTTTCCGGCGCCCCGCCTTCCGGAGCGAAGCCCAACAGCAGACTATCCTCCACCCGCATCGACAGCCGGTCGGCGCGGTCCCGCCGATGCAGCACGGACAGGGGCCGGCCCGGGCCCTGGTCCGACACATCGACCACCGGACGCTTGTCACAAAAGAGCACGAAACGGGCCGCCTCCGCCGAAAAGTGGCGCGCGAGCCACTCCGCATCGCCGCGATGCTCGGACAGGCGCTCCAGCGGGTTGCCGTGAAAGGCGAAACCGGCGGCCGGAAGAGTGGCGGAACACAAGGTCATGAAGGCGTCCGATCCTGGCGGAAGAACAACGGGTGACGGTCGCTGGCGACGAAGCGAATCACGCCCCCGGCCCGGAAGGGGCCATGCCCAGCGCATCGCGCAGACGGCGGATCAGCATCCCCGCCACGTCCTCCTCGTAGGGCAGCGGCACACCCTGCCCCCAGACGGGGCCGGGCCAGGCGGCATCGCCCTGGAAGCGGGCGATCACATGCACATGCAGTTGCGGCACCAGATTGCCCAGCGCGCCGACATTGAGCTTGTCGCAGACCGTCACCGCCCGCAGCGCCGAGCTGGCGGCGGCAATCTCGCGCATCAGCAGATGGCGCTCCTCCTCGTCGAGATCGAGGATTTCCGTCAGATCGGGGCGCTGCGGCACCAGCATCAGCCAGGGGAAGCGGGCATCGCTCATCAGCCGCACCGCACACAGGCCAAGAAGGCCGACAGGCAATGTGTCCGCCGCCAGCCGAGGATCAAGCACAAAGGGCGTCATTCAGGGACCATCCGTTGAGGTTCCCCGGCACTATATCGCGCCCTTGCCGCCGCACCACCCCCGACGCGCGCCGCTCCATCTCAAGAGGCAGATGCACAAGGCGCGGATTGAGGCTTGCCAAGGGCGCGCCGCTGCCGTTCCATTCGCCTGTCTATATCAAGGAGGGCGACGTTGGGGGGAAGCGGCACGATGCCAGCATGCCTCGCCCGCGCCGAGGGAGGATCCATGCTGCCAGCGGCCGAGAGTTACGATGATCTGACGACGCGGTTTCGCTGGCAGATCCCCGAGTTCTACAACATCGGCCAGGACGTCTGCGACAAATGGGCGGAGCGCGACCCGGAGCGCGACGCGCTGATCTGCATCGCCGAGGACGGGACCCGCGAAATCGTCAGCTTCGATGGCCTGCGCCGCCTGTCCAACCGGATCGCCAGGCTGCTGCGCGCCAGCGGCGTGACCCGCGGCGACCGGGTGGCGATCCTGCTGCCGCAGGCGGTGGAGACCGCCGCCACCCATATCGCCGCCTTCAAGCTCGGCGCCATTTCCCTGCCGCTGTTTCTCCTGTTCGGCGAAGAGGCCCTCTCCTACCGGCTGCGCGATTCCGGTGCCCGCGCGGTCGTCACCGATGCAGCGGGCGCGGCCAAGCTGGCGGCGATTCGCCCAGGCCTGCCTGACCTTGCCGAGGTGTTCACCATCGACGGCGCCCATCCCGGCACCCGCGACCTGCACGCGGAAGCGAGCGGGCTGCCGGACAGCTTCGAGCCGGTGAAGACCAGCGCGGAAGATCCGGCGATCCTGATCTACACCTCCGGCACCACCGGCCAGCCGAAGGGCGCACTGCATGCCCACCGGGTGCTGCTCGGCCATCTGCCGGGGGTGGAAATGAGCCATGACTTCTTTCCCCGCCCGGGCGACCGGATCTGGACCCCGGCCGACTGGGCCTGGATCGGCGGCCTGCTCGACGTGTTGATGCCGGCGCTGCATCACGGCGTGCCGGTGGTCGCCCGGCGCTTCGGCAAGTTCACCGCCGAGGCCGCCTTCGAGCTGATCGCCAGCGAGGGCATCCGCAACGCCTTCCTGCCGCCGACGGCACTGAAGATGATGCGCGCCTTCGAGGACCCGGGCGCGCGCTGGAAGCTCGACATGCGCACCATCGCCAGCGGCGGCGAAACCCTCGGCGCGGAGCTGCTCGACTGGGGCCGCCGGGTGTTCGGCGTCACCATCAACGAGTTCTATGGCCAGACCGAGTGCAACATGATCGTCTCCTCCTGCGGCGCGCTGATGCCGCCGCGCCCCGGCATCATGGGGCGGGCGGTGCCCGGTCACGATCTGGCCATCATCGATGCCGAGGGCCGACCACTGCCCGATGACGAGGAAGGGGCGATCGCCGTGCGACGGGGCGATCCGGTGATGTTCCTGCGCTACTGGAACAATCCACAGGCGACGGAAGCAAAATTCGCTGGCGACTATCTTCTGACCGGCGACACCGGCGTGCGCGATGCGGACGGCTGGATCCGCTTCATCGGCCGCGATGACGATGTGATCACCTCCTCCGGCTACCGGATCGGGCCGGGCGAGATCGAGGACTGCCTGATCGGTCATCCGGCGGTGCAGATGGCCGGGGTGGTGGGCAAGCCGGACCCGGCACGCACGGAAATCGTCAAGGCCTATGTGGTGCTTGCCGAGGGCTATGAGGCGGATGCGGCCCTTGCCGCCGAGCTTCAGGCCTTCGTCCGCCAGCGGCTCGCCGCCCATGAGTATCCGCGCGAGATCGCCTTCGTCGACGCCTTGCCGATGACCACCACCGGCAAGATCATCCGCAAGACCCTGCGCCGGCAGGCGGAGGATGAGGCCGCGCACGCGCCCTGATCCGGCCGCCAGCGATGGGGACAAGGCTGTGCAAGGACGGCAGACCGGGAAAGCCGAGACGCATTTGTCCGGATTTTTCCTTGCAAACGGGGCGCTGAACGCCGATATATGCGCCCGGGAGGTTGGTGGTGGACGAGCCACTCGCCAACCGGGTCAGGTCCGGAAGGAAGCAGCCCCAACGAGTCGCGGCACGGGTCATCGTGCCAGCCTCCCACCTCAAGCCTATCCCCTCCAGTCTCCGCTTCCCGCTCGCGGGAGCACCGATGCGCATGTTTCCGGCATGATCTTCGGTGGTCGCCTTGCGCGCGATCTGTCATGGACAAATCCGCCTTTGGCACGGATAGCCCTCTACATTGCGGCCAAGCGCCGTTAAGTTGGACGACATGGACGGACCTTCGCACACCGACACAGACCTCGGCCCGGATGACGGGCACGACCCGGCACATCCGGCTTCCGGCCTGGAGACCGGCGGCTACCGCGTTCTGGCGCGCAAGTATCGCCCCCGCAGCTTCGACGATCTCGTCGGGCAGGAGGCGATGGTGCGGACGCTGCAGAACGCCTTCGAGACCGGCCGGATCGCCCAGGCGTGGATGCTGACCGGCGTGCGCGGCGTCGGCAAGACGACGACGGCGCGCATCCTGGCGCGCGGGCTCAATCACGAGATTCCCGGCGAAAGCAGCCGTCCCACGGTGCAGCTCGACAAGATGGGCATCCACTGCGAAGCCATCATGGACGGGCGCCATGTGGATGTCATCGAGATGGACGCCGCCTCGCACACCGGCATCGACGACATTCGCGAGATCACCGAGGCGGCGCGCTACCGTCCGGCATCGGCGCGCTACAAGGTCTACATCATCGACGAAGTGCACATGCTCTCCAAGGCCGCGTTCAACGGCCTTCTGAAGACGCTGGAAGAGCCGCCGGAGCATGTGAAGTTCATCTTCGCCACCACCGAAATCCGCAAGGTGCCGGTCACGGTGCTGTCGCGCTGCCAGCGCTTCGACCTGCGCCGCATCGACGCCGACAAGCTGGTGGGGTTGCTGCGCCGGATCTCCGCCGCCGAATCGGTCGAGATCAGCGACGAGGCACTGGCGCTGATCGCCCGCGCCGGCGAGGGCTCGGCCCGCGATTCCCTGTCGCTGCTCGATCAGGCCATCGCCCATGGACAAGGCCCCGTCGCCGCCGACGATGTGCGCGACATGCTCGGCCTTGCCGACCGGGCGCGGGTGATCGACCTGTTTCAGCACTTGATGAAGGGCGACGCTGGCGCCGCCATGGCCGAATTCCGGGCGCAATACGACAGCGGCGCCGATCCGGTGGTGGTGCTCTCGGACCTTGCCGAATTCACCCATCTGGTCACCCGGCTGAAGATCGTGCCGAGCGCCGGCGATGAGGCCTCGGTCACCGAGGCGGAACGCCGGCGCGGGCGCGAATTGGCCGATACTCTGTCGCTGCGCATCCTGTCGCGCACCTGGCAGATCCTGCTGAAGGGCGTTGCCGAAGTGCAGGCGGCGCCGAAGCCGCATCTGGCGGCGGACATGGTGCTGGTGCGCATTGCCTATGCGGCCGACCTGCCGGACCCGGAAGAAGCGCTGAAGCTGCTGAAGAGCGGCCAGCCGCTGCCCGTGGCCGCTCCCGCTACACCGCAAGCCGGCCCCGCCGGCGGAGCTCCGGTGAGTGGATCGAACCCCGCCGCCGCGCCGCAGATGGCCGCGCCGGCGGTGTCCCAGCCGCAACAAACCGCCGCGCCCTCCTCCGCCCCGGTTGGCGGCGAGCCGCGACTTCAGGCGCTGGCCGGAGGCCGCGCCGCCGGTGGCCCGGTCGCCATGGCCGCGCCTCAGGTAGAGGACGCTCCGGCGCCGGGCCATGCCGAACCACAGGAAGAGGCTGTTCCGCTCAGATCGCTGGCCGATTGCGCGGCGCTGGCCGCCGAAAAGCGCGACATCCGCCTGAAGGTGGAGATCGAACGGCAAATGCGGCTGGTGCGCTTCGAACCGGGTCGGATCGAGATCCAGCCGGTGCCGGAAGCCGATCCGGATCTGGCCGGGCGCTTCGGCCGCAAGCTTGGCGAATGGACCGGACGGCGCTGGATCGTCTCCGTCAGCCGCACGCAAGGGCGTCCGACCCTGCATGAGGAGCGGGAAGCCAACCAGCGCCAGCTCCTGTCCGATGCGAAGTCCGAGCCGGCCGTTGCCGCTCTGCTGGAGGCCTTTCCCGGCGCCAAGGTGGTCGATGTCCGGATGCAGGCACCCGATGACGGGCTTGACATGCCGCCAGCCGAGGACGACATCGAAAGCGAGAACCCGGCACCCTGAGCCTCGACCTTTGACACGCACGTTCCGGCGCCCTGAACCGGGACGGCCGGACCGGCCCGGCGACCCTGCGGGGCACCGGCTTTCTGGATACTCGGGCGCGCGCGCCGCCCCCACTCACGCGATGGAGACCGCAAATGGATTTCTTGAAGATGATGAAGCAGGCGAAGCAGATGCAGGAGCAGATGGGCTCGCTGCAGGAAAAGCTTGCCGAGCTGGAAGTCGAAGGCAGCTCCGGCGGCGGGCTGGTGCAGGTCACCATGTCCGGCAAGGGCGAATTGAAGGGCCTGAAGATCGACCCGTCGCTGGCCAAGGCCGATGAGGTCGAGATCCTGGAGGACCTCATTCTCGCCGCGCATCAGGACGCCAAGGGAAAGGCGGAAGCCGCCATGCAGGAAAAGACCCAGGAGCTGATGGGTGGCCTCGGCCTGCCTGCCGGCATGAAGCTGCCGTTCTGACAGCGCGCGAAGACGGACGGAACGGATGTCGAACCGGGCGGTCGCCGGGCCGGAAATCGAGAAGCTGATCCAGCTGCTGGCCAAGCTGCCCGGGCTCGGGCCGCGCTCGGCCCGGCGCGCGGCGCTGCATCTGATCAAGAAGAAGGATCAGTTGCTGATCCCGCTTGCCCGGGCCATGGGCGTTGCCGTCGACAGCATCGGCGTCTGTTCCACCTGCGGCACGGTCGACACAACCGACCCTTGCACCATCTGCTCGGACCCGCGCCGCGACACCGGCACCATCGTCGTCGTGGAGGATGTGGCCGACCTGTGGGCGCTGGAACGGGCCGGGGCGCTCAACTGCCGCTATCACGTGCTCGGCGGCACCCTGTCGCCGCTCGATGGCATCGGCCCGGACGACCTGACCATCACCGCGCTGCTCGAACGGGTCGCCGCCGGCGGCATCCGCGAGATCGTGCTGGCGGTCAACGCCACGGTGGAGGGCCAGACCACCGCCCATTACATCACCGACAGGCTGCGCGGCCTCGATGTCTCCGTCACCCGGCTGGCCCATGGCGTGCCGGTCGGCGGCGAGCTCGACTATCTCGATGAGGGCACGCTGGCGCAGGCGATGAAGGCCCGCACCCAGTTCTGACCCCCCTCCCCCGCTTGCCTGTTTCACCGGCGCGCCGGGGTTTGCCAGGGTCGAGGGACAGCAGTTAGGTTCACTGCCGAGTGCCCCGTCGCGCCACCGGAGACCTGCCATGCGCCGCGTTCCGCTTCTCCTTGCCGCCGCCCTGTCGCTGCTGGCCGTGCCAGTGAGCGCCGGACCTTACGATGCCGGCTTTCGCGCCTTTCTCGACGGAACCATTGCGCCCGCGGCCCGCGAAGCCGGGGTTCCGGCGGCGGTGATCGCGCGCGAGCTTGCCGGCATGACACCGGACACCTCCTTGCCCGGGCTTGGCAAGCCGGGCGGCAAGGGCACCCCGCCGCCGGTGAACTACCAGGCGGAGTTTCGCGCGCCCGGCGGCTATTTCCGCGACAGCCAGTTCAACGGGCTGGTGGCCAAGGGACGCACCCTCGCCCGCCAACATGCCGCGACGCTGCAGCGGATCGAGCAGCGCTACGGAGTGCCGGGCCGGATCGTGCTGGCGATCTGGGCACGCGAATCGGGCTATGGCGCCGCGCGGATCCCCAAGGATGCGCTGCGCACCCTGGCGACCCGCGCCTATATGGGCCAGCGGCGCGACTTCTTCGCGAAAGAGACCGTCGCCGCGCTGCAAATTCTCGCCGACGGCCATATCCGGCGGCAGGACATGAAAAGCTCCTGGGGCGGCGCGCTCGGCCAGCCGCAATTCCTGCCCTCCAGCTTCCTGCGTCATGCGGTCGATTTCGATGGCGATGGCAAACGCGACATCTGGAATTCAGCGCCCGACACGCTCGCCTCCATCGCCGCCTATCTCAACTGGTACGGCTGGGTGAAGGGGCGCGACTGGGGCTTTGAAGCCGTCGTTCCGGCCTCCGTCTCCTGCACCCGCGAAGGACCGGATCGCGGCCAGCCGATCACGTCCTGGACGACCGAGGGCGTGCGGCGAGTGAAGGAGCGTCCGTTCCCCGCCCATGAGCGGCCGCAGCCCGGCTTCCTGCTGATGCCGGCCGGGCGTTTCGGCCCGGCCTTCATCGCCACCGACAATTTCTATGTGCTGAAATCCTATAATGAATCCGACGTTTACGCCCTGTTCGTCGGCCATCTCGCCGACCGCTACGGCACCAACGCCGGCTTCGTGCAGGACTGGCGGCCGATCAAGACCCGCTCGCGCGGCGCGGTGCGCAAGATCCAGCTGGCGCTGGAAGCCAAGGGGTATGACGTTGGCGGCGCCGACGGGCTGATCGGCTTCAAGACCCGCCGTTCGCTCGGCGCCGCGCAGGAAAAGGCCGGCAACCCCGCCACCTGCTGGCTGGAGTGAGCGGGGCAACGCCCTCAATCCGGTTTATCGTCCCGTGCCGGCAGCTTGCGCACCAGCAGCCAGCCGGCGAAGCCGATGAAGACGAAGGTTCCAAGGTTGAGAACCGTATCGAGCAGATCGCCGATAATCATGTCGCGGTCTCCTCTCCCAGCGCGCGGACAAGGCAGACCATCAGCAGCACGGTGATGAAGACGAAGGGCAGCGCGCCGAGCGCGATCAGCTTTTTCACCGCATCCATCGACCCGGACAGGATCATGGCGTAACCGACAACCCCGAGCAGAACGCCCCAGATCAGGCGAATGCGCGGCCTGGGATCCGGATCGCCGCCGGTGGAAAAGGTGCCGAGGACAAAGGCGGCGCTGACGACGCTGGTGACGATGAACAGAAAGGCGGCAATGATGGTGCCGAGGGTGGTCACCACCGGGAACGGCATACGCCCCAGCAGGGCGAAGGTCGCCCGTTCCGCATTGGCGGCGGCCATCGTTGCCAGTTCCCCAGCGCCCTGCAGCGTTTCGTAAAGGCCGATGCCGCCGAACACGCCGAACCAGACCACCGAAAACAGCGTCGGCCCGATCAGCACGCCGAACACGAATTCACGGATCGTGCGGCCCTTCGAAATCCGCGCGACGAACACGCCGACAAACGGCCCCCAGGCGATCCACCAGACCATGTAGGTCAGCGTCCAGCTCTTGAACCAGGTCGCCACCTCGTCATCGAAGAAGGTGAAGGTCTGAAAGCCGCGCGGGATCGCATTGGTCAGATACTGGCCGAAACTGCCAAGCACCGAGTTCAGAAGCACTTCCGTCGGGCCGAAGATCACCACGAAGACAGCAAGGCCGATTGCCAGCAGCATGGCCAGGTTGGACAGCTTCGCCATGCCGCTGCCCAGGTCCGTCATCAGCGCGGGGAGATAACAGGCCACCATGGCAACGAACACGGTGCCGACCAGCGCCGCCCCGGCGCCGGTGCCGCCACCAAGCACATCAATGCCATCGGCCACCTGAAACACACCCATGGCAATCGAGCCGCCAACACCGATGGCAATGGCCACGATGGCCATGAAATCCGACATCCAGCCGAGCGCCCGCGCCCAGCGCTCCCGCGGAAACAGATAGACAATCGGCGCGCTCACCAGCATCGGCGTGCCACGCCGGAACGCGAAATAGGCAATGATCAGCGCGGTGGTGCCGTAGATCGCCCAGGCGTGAATGCCCCAGTGAAAAATCGTCGTCACGAGAGCCTGTTGCGCGGCCACGGGGGCGCTCATTGCTGTGCGTGCGAAGGCGAAATGGGTCAGCGGCTCGGCCACGGCCCAGAACAGCAGGCCGACACCCATGCCGGCGGCGAACAGCATGGCGATCCAGGACGGTGTCGAGAACTCGGGCCGGTCGTCATCGGCGCCGAGGCGAATGCCGCCGAAGCGGGAGAACGCCAGCCAGAGACAGAAGACCAGCATTCCCGACACGGTGAGCATCAGGAACCAGCCGCGGCTGCGGAAATACGCGTCGACGATCACCGAGGCGATGGCGACGAGACCGGCGGAATCGACCACGCCCCAAAGGCCGATGGCCGCAATCAGGGCCAACGAGGCAACCAGAAGCGCCGGCTTTGCAGTCATGTCGATCTCCCCCCAACACGCCGTTCAGACTGCCTCGATCATGGCACCTTGTCCTGTCGCGCCGACCCCACAGACCGGTTTGCAGCCCTCACTCGCTGACCACCCCCGCATCCACCGTTTCCAGCCGGAAGGCGGCGGCCATCAGTGCCTTGGTGTACTCGGTCCGGGGCGCATCGAACACCGCATCGGCCGTGCCGGCCTCCACCACCTTGCCGGCGCGCATGACGATCACGTCATTGGCCAGCGCCCGCACCACCTTCAGATCATGAGAGATAAAGAGATAGGCCAGCCCGTGCCGCTTCTGCAGATCGCGCAGGAGGTCGACCACCTGCGCCTGCACGCTCATGTCCAGCGCCGAGGTCGGCTCGTCGAGCATGACGAATTTCGGCTCCAGCACCATCGCCCGGGCAATGGAGATGCGCTGGCGCTGGCCACCGGAAAACTCGTGCGGATAGCGGAAGCGGGTCGATGCATCGAGACCCACTTCCTCCAGCGCCGCCGCCACCTTGCGGTCGCGCTCCTCCAGCGACAGGTCCGGGAAATGGACGCCCAGCCCCTCGCCAACGATATCGGCGACCGACATGCGCGGGCTGAGCGAGCCGAACGGATCCTGAAACACCACCTGCATGTCCCGGCGCAGCGGGCGCATGTCGCGCCATGACCGATCCTGGATCTCATTGCCCTCGAAGCGGATCCGCCCGGTCGAGGAAATCATCCGCAAGAGGGCCAGCCCGAGCGTCGTCTTGCCGGAGCCGCTTTCGCCGACGATGCCAAGGGTCTGGCCCTCGCGCACGGTCACGTCAATGCCGTCCACCGCCTTGATGTGATCGACCGTGCGGCGCAGAAAACCGCGCTTGACCGGGAACCACACCTTGACGTCCTCGGCGTCGACAACCACCGGCCGCGACGTATCGGAGACCGGCGGCGCGCCCTTCGGCTCGGCCGCCAGAAGGTGCCGGGTGTAGCTGTGCCGCGGATTGTCGAAGATTTCGGCCACCGGTCCGGTCTCGACGATCTTGCCCCCGGTCATGACGCAGACCCGGTCGGCGATCCTGCGCACGATGCCGAGATCATGGGTGATGAACAGCATCGCCATGCCGGTTTCGCGCTGCAGATCCTTGAGCAGCTGCAGGATCTGCGCCTGAACGGTGACATCAAGGGCGGTGGTCGGCTCATCGGCGATCAGAAGATCCGGCTCGTTGGCCAGCGCCATGGCGATCATCACCCGCTGGCGCTGACCGCCGGAGAGCTGGTGCGGATAGCTTTGCAGCCGCTGTTCGGGTTCGCGAATGCCGACCTGGCGGAGCAGCTCCAGCACCCGCGCCCGGGCGGCGCTGTCGCTCATGCCGCGATGGATCTTCAGCATCTCCGCCACCTGCCGTTCCACCGTGTGCAGCGGATTGAGCGAGGTCATCGGCTCCTGAAAGATCATCGAGATCTCGTTGCCGCGAATGCGCCGCAACGCCTTTTCATCGGCGGTCAGCACATTCTCGCCCTTGAACAGGATCTCACCGGACGGGTGCGAGGCCGCCGGATAGGGCAACAGCTTCACCGCCGACAGGGCGGAGACGGACTTGCCGGAGCCGCTTTCACCGACCAGCGCCAGCGTCTCGCCGGGGGCGATCTGAAAGGAAATCCGGTCAACGGCGGTCTGCGTCACCCCATTCTGGGTGAAGGCAACGGAGAGATCGCGCGCTTCCAGCAACGGAGCCCCCTCTGCGCGGACGGCGGCGGTATGAGCGGTATCGGTCTTCGTCATGGACGCCTCAGGCAAAGCTTTTGCGGGGATCGAAGGCGTCACGCACCGCCTCGCCGATGAAGATCAGCAGGCTGAGCATGGTCGAAATCACGATGAAACCGGTGATGCCGAGCCAGGGGGCCTGCAGGTTGTTCTTGCCCTGCGCCAGCAGTTCGCCGAGCGAGGCCGACCCGGGCGGCAGGCCGAAGCCGAGGAAGTCGAGCGCCGTCAGGGTCGAGATCGAGCCGTTGAGGATGAAGGGCATGAAGGTCAGCGTCGCCACCATCGCATTGGGCAGCATGTGCCGCCACATGATGGTGCGGTTGCCGACGCCGAGCGCGCGGGCCGCCGTCACGTATTCGAAATTGCGGGCGCGCAGGAACTCCGCCCGCACCACCCCGACCAGCGCCACCCAGGAGAAGGCGAGCAGGATGGTGAACAGGGTCCAGAAGCCGGGGATCAGCACCGAGGAGACGATCAGGATCAGGTAGAGCGTGGGGATCGCCGTCCAGATCTCGATGAAGCGCTGGAACAGAAGGTCGACCCAGCCGCCATAATACCCCTGCACCGCGCCGGCGGCGATGCCGACCATGGAAGACGCCAGGGTCAGCGCCAGGCCGAACAGGACGGAGATACGGAAGCCATAGACCAGCCGGGCGACCACGTCGCGGCCCTGATCGTCGGTGCCGAGCCAGTTCCAGTTGCCCATCACGCAGTTGGGATCCTCCGCCCCGAGCGGATAGCGCACGCAGCGTTCCTGCTTGTCCAGCATCCAGGAGGGCGGGGCCGGCGCCGGCACCGGGATCTCGTTGTTCACGGTGCGGTAGGAGTAGCGCACCGCCGGCCAGAGCATCCAGCCATTGGCGTTGATCTCCTCCTGAATGAACGGATCGCGATAATCGGTCACCGCCAGGAAGCCGCCGAATTTCTCCTCCGGATAATCGACCAGCACCGGCGCCAGAACCTCGCCCTTGTAGACGGCGATGATCGGCCGGTCGTTGACCAGCAGCTCGGAGACCAGCGACAGGCCAAACAGGACGAGAAAGATCCACAACGACCAGAAGCCGCGCCGGTTGGCGGCGAAATTCGTCAGCCGCCGCCGGTTGATCGGCGACAGCCAACCCCGGCGCGGCGGCGGGTTGTCAGCGTGGCTTGCGGATGCGGCGGGTCCGTTGTCGGTCAGGCGATGTTCCATCCCTCAGACCTCCCGGCTTTCGAAATCGATACGCGGATCGATCCAGGTGTAGGTCAGGTCGGAAATGAGGTTCACCACAAGGCCCAGCAGCGAGAAGATGTAAAGGGTGGCGAAAACCACCGCGTAATCCCGGTTGATCACCGCTTCGAAGCCGAGCAACCCCAGGCCATCGAGCGAGAAGATCGTCTCGATCAGCAGCGAGCCGGCGAAGAACGAGGAAATGAACGCGCCCGGGAAGCCGGCGATGACGATCAGCATGGCATTGCGGAACACATGGCCATAAAGCACCTGGCGCTCGCTCAGGCCCTTGGCCCGCGCGGTCTGGACATATTGCTTGCGGATCTCATCGAGGAAGGAATTCTTGGTCAGCAGGGTCACGGTGGCGAAGGCCGAAAGCACCATGGCGGTGAGCGGCAGCGCCAGATGCCAGAAGTAATCGAGGATCCGCGCCGGCCAGGAAAGCTGCTCCCAATTGTCCGAGGTCAGCCCGCGCAAGGGGAACAGGTCGAGGAAGGAGCCGCCGGCGAACAGGACGATCAAGAGCACGGCGAACAGGAAGCCGGGAATGGCATAGCCGACGACGATCACCGCCGAGGTCCAGACATCGAAGCGCGAGCCGTCGTTCACCGCCTTGCGAATGCCGAGCGGAATGGAAATGGCGTAGGAAATCAGCGTCATCCACAGGCCGAGGGAGATCGACACCGGCATCTTTTCCAGCACCAGATCGAGCACGGCGATATCGCGGAAATAGCTGTCGCCGAAGTCGAACCGCGCATAATCCCACAGCATCGAGGTGAACCGCTCCAGCGGCGGCTTGTCGAAGCCGAACTGGCGCTCCAGATCCTTGATGAACTCCGGATCGAGCCCCTGCGCGCCCCGGTATTTGGAGGTGGCGGCATCGGCGCCGCCGCCGGCTCCAGCGCCGCTGAAATCGCCGCCGCCCCCGCTGATCCGGGCCGTGGCGGACACATCCGTGCCCTGCAACTGGGCGATCACCCGTTCGACCGGCCCACCGGGCGCGAACTGGATGATCACGAAATTGATGGCCATGATGCCGACCAGGGTCGGCACGATCAGCAGCAGTCGCCGCAGAATATAGGCGCCCATCGTGGTCTTCGTCCTTGTTTCAAGGCCGCCCGCCATCATGGGATGGGCCTGGGGCGGCGGAAATCCTTCAGTCTCGTTCAGCCCCCCGCCGAACGCCCGCCTCAGCCGCGAACGCCGATCTGCTCGGCCTTGTCCTTCTCGAACCACCAGTGGAGTTCGGGCCGGAAGTCATAGGCGGGCGAGGCCTCCGGCATGCCGAACACGTCCCAGAGCGCCACCGTGTGCACCGGCTTGTACCAGTGCGGCACCCAGTAGTATCCGGCGCGCAGCACCCGGTCGAGCGCACGGGCGGCGGTGGTCATCTCTTCCCGGCTTGTCGCCTGCAACACCGCCTCGATCAAGGCATCGACGGCCGGCGAGCTGATGCCGGCCAGATTGCTGCTGCCCGGGATCTGCGCCGACGCCGAGCTCCACATCTCGCGGATCTCCTCGCCAAGGGTCGGGGAGAGGGCGAAGCGCCGCGAGGCAATGTCGAAATCGTAGTCGTTGAGCCGCGCCTGATACTGCGCCGGATCGACCACCCGGAAGGTGGCCGCGATGCCGAGCCGCTCCAGGTTCTTCACGAAAGGCAGCGCCACCCGCTCGAAGGACGGCGAGTTCGACATGATCTCGAAGGCGAAGGGCTCCCCGTCCGGGCGCAGCAGCACCTTGCCATCACGGGTGCAGCCGGCGGCGCGCAGCAGCCGGTCCGCCTCGCGCAGCATGGCGCGGTCCTGGCCGGAGCCGTCGGACACCGGCGCCAGCACCGCCTCGCCGAAGGCCGCTTCCGGCAGTTGCGCCCGCAAGGGCTCCAGGAAGGCCAGCTCCGCCGGGGTCGGCAGGCCAGTCGCCAGCATCGGTGAATTCTGGAAGAAGGACTGGGTGCGCTGATAGGCCCCGAAGAACAGCGCCTTGTTCGACCACTCGAAATCGAACCCGTAGCCGATCGCCCGGCGCACCAGCGGATCGGCGAAGAGCGCGCGGCGGGTGTTCATGAACCAGCCCTGCCCGCCGGCGGGACGTCTGTCAGGAAACTCCCGCCGCACCACACGCCCGTCGAGAACGGCGGGGAAATTGTATTCCGTCGCCCAGACCCGCGCGGTGAATTCCTCCTGGAAGGTCATCACCCCTTTCTTGAACGCCTCGAAGCCGACCTGGCGGTCGCGGAAGAACTCCAGCCGGACCCGGTCGAAATTGAACATGCCGCGCACCGCCGGCAGATCCTTCGCCCACCAGTTTTCCACCCGCTGGTATTCCACATAGCGGCCGACCTCATGGCGGCCGACCTTGTAGGGGCCGGAGGAGAGCGGCGGGGTCAGGGTCGTCTGGGCGAAATCGTAGCGGGTATAATAGGCCTTGGAGAGGATCGGCAGGCCGGTGACCAGCAACGGCACCGTACGCGTCTGCCGGCCGGTAAAGCGCACGGCCAGCCGGTGCGGCGCCAGGACCACCGCCTCGGCCAGTTCCCCCATGATCTGGCGGATCGAGGGATGCCCCTCCTCCTTCAGAGTCATCAGCGAGAAGGCGACATCCTCGGCGGTCAGCGGGCTGTCGTCATGGAACCGGGCCTCGGGCCGCAGGTTGAAGGTATAGGTGTTGCCATCGGCGGAGACCTCCACCGTCTCGGCGACAAGGCCATAGACCGCATCCGGCTCGTCGAGCGCGCGCACCATCAGGCTGTCGAAACACAGTTCCATGCGCGGCGGCGCGTCACCCTTGAGGATGAAGGTGTTGAAGCTGTTGAAGGTCTGTACGTTCTGATTGTAGCCCCAGGACGGTGCGGAAAAGGACATGCGCCCGCCCTTCGGCGCATCGGCATCCACGTAGTCGAACGCCTGGAAATCCGCCGGGTATTTCAGATCGCCGAACACCGACAGGCCATGGCGCGGCCCTGTGCCGCCCGCCGGGGTCGCGGGGGCCGGCGCTTGCGCGTCTTGTGTCTGTGCTCGAGAGACGGAGAGCGGCAGCAGGTTTGCTGCGGAAAACGCGGCGACGCCCTTCAGCAGCGTCCGGCGGCTTGTCTCCATGGGCTTCTTCATCCCCGCCCTCCGACCCGCGCGGCCTTGTCCTTGTCCCACCACCAGATCGTCGGGAAGCCGTGAGAGAACTCCGGCAGGGTCTGCGGGCGGCCGAACCGGTCCCAGCGGGCGGTGCGGTCGACATCGGAATAGAACTGCGGCACCACGAAGTGGTTCCACAACAGCACCCGGTCGAGCGCGTGGGTGGCGGCGACCAGCTCTTTCCGGTCCTTGGCGTAGATGATCCGCTCGATCAGCTTGTCGATCGCCGGATCCTTGATGCCGGCGTAGTTGCGCGACTGCGGACGGTCGGCCGCCTCCGAGCCCCAGAAGTCGCGCTGTTCGTTGCCCGGCGACAGCGACTGCCCCCAGACCAGCGTCGCCATGTCGAAATCGCGGCTCTGCACCCGGTTGATGTATTGCGGCACGTCGATCAGTCGAAGCACGGTCTTGACGCCGATGTTCTCCAGGTTCTTCGTGTAGGGCAGCAAGCCGCGCTCGGCGGAACGGTCATAGTAGATGAACTCGACGGTGAACTGCTCGCCGGTGTTGGCATCGACCATACGCCGACCATCGAGCTTGTAGCCCGCCTCACGGAACAGCTTCACCGCCTGGCGCAGGTTGTCGCGCACCTTTTTCGGCGAGCCGCCGACCGGGTTCTCGTAAGGGGTGGTGAACACCTCCGGCGGCACCTCGTCGCGCACGGTCTCCAGGATTTCCAGCTCCCGCCCCTCCGGCAGGCCGGAGGCCGCCAGATCCGTCCCGGCGAAATAGGAGCCGATCCGCTTGTGCAGCCCGGCGGAGACCACCTGGTTGGTGGTCTCGAAGTCATAGGCAAGGTTCAGCGCCTGGCGCACGCGCGGGTCCTGAAACTTTGCCCGGCGCAGGTTCGGCACATAGGCCTGCATCCGGCCGGAGGCGCGCGAGGGAAACTCCTCCAGCACCACGCGCCCATCCTTCACCGCCGGAAAGTCATAGGCCTTGGACCAGACATTGGCGCTGAGCTCCTCGCGGAAATCATACTGGTCGCCCTTGAACGCCTCCAGCTCGACCGCGGAATCGAGAAAGACGTCGTAGCGGATCTCACCGAAGTTGTTGGTGCCGACCCGCACCGGGTGGTCCTTGGCCCAATAGTCCTCCACTCGCTCATAGACGATGTGGCGGCCCGGCTCGAACGACTTGATCCGGTAGGGACCGGAGCCGAGCGGCGGCTCCAGCGTGCCCTTGGCGATGTCGCGCTTGACGCCGTTGGCGTCCGTGCCTTCCCACCAGGCCTTGGGCAGCACCGGCACCTGGCCGACGATATGCGGCAGCTCACGGTTACCCGGCGCATCGAAGGTGAAGCGCACGGTCCGCTCGCCGACCTTCTCCGCCTTGGCCACGTGGCGATAGTAGAAGCCCTGGCTCGGATTGACCTCGCGCAGCTTCTCGAAGCTCCAGATTACATCCTCGGCGGTGATCGGCGTGCCGTCATGCCAGCGCGCGGCCGGATCGAGCCGGTATTCGACCCAGGCATGATCGGCAGGCGAGCGCACCGCCTCGGCGATCAACCCATAGGAGCTGCTGGTGTCGAGTTCATCCAGCGAACTGTCCATCAGCATGTCGTAAAGGAGACCGAGGCCTGGCGCCGGATTGCCCTTGGAAAGGATCGGATTGAAGGTGTCGAAACCGGTGGAAACGGCAAGACGCACCGTACCGCCCTTCGGCGCCTGCGGATCGACATAGTCGAAATGGGTGAAGCCTTGCGGATAGGCGGGCTCGCCCGTCAGCGCCGTGCCATGGGTCCAGGCCGGCTCCTCGGCGCGCGCCGGCTGTCCGGCCAGAACAAGCGCGGCCACGCAGGCAAGCGCGGCCCGGTGAATGGTCGACAATGGCGTGTGTGGCTGCGACATGACGAATTAGCGGCTCCCTGTTTCCCTCGTCGGCACCATTGAGGCGCGCCTGCACGCGCATCGCGGCACCTTGGCAATTTGTCTTATATTAGGTGCTTCAAGGGAATCCCGACAGCGGTGAAACGCTTCATGACCAAAGTTTAATTGAAACTCCTGGCAAAACGGACGCCTCCGCCCTCCGGCACCGCGGCGTGTCGCCCATGCCCGATGACTGTCCGCCGCCTCGTTCCGGCGCCGTCAGGCCGGCACCTCGACCTTGGCGCGATACATGCGCTGATCGGCAAGTTCGAGCAGTTCGGGAATGGTGGCCGCATCGTCGGGGTAGAAGGCGTAGCCGACACTCGCCTGGATGACGATCTGATGCTCGCCCACCCGCACCGGCGCACACACCGCCTCGCGCAGGCGCTCGACAATGGCGCGAACCGTGGTCTGGCTGATGCCCCCCGGCACCACCACCACGAACTCGTCCCCGCCGATCCGGGCAATGGTGTCCACGTCCCGGGTTTCCCGCTGCAGGCGGGCGCCCACCTCCTGCAGCACCGCATCGCCGGCCGCATGGCCATAGGTGTCGTTGATCGGCTTGAAACCGTTGAGGTCGACGAAAAAGACCTGAAAGCCCAGCCCGGTGCGCTCGGACAGATCCGCAAGCTGCTCCATCCGGTCGATGAGCAACCGACGGTTCGGCAATCCGGTCAACGGATCGTGCAGCGCCATTGACCGGGATCGCTGCTGAGCGGACACCACCAGCGCCGACAGGGCAGCCACCACCATACTCACCACAATGCCGATCACCAGGGCGACCCGCGCCTCGCGCGATGTTCCGTCCCAACCGCCGACCGGTCGGCTGGCAAGTTGCCAGGAGCCGTCCGGCAGGGTCACCGGCATGGTCACCGCGTCTTCTGCGAACAGGGCCGCGTCGCCCAGAATTGCCCCACCCTCGGCGCCAGCGCCATCGACACCCCGAAGCGCGAAAAGATGACCATCCACCTCGGGCAGCAAGCCGGCGCGCGTGAACAAGCGATCGCTGTCGATGACGATCGAGGCCATGCCCCAATAGCCACGCTCCAGCCCATGCCCACCCCCGCCGGTGGGCACCAGCACCGGAATACGGGCAATCAAGGCCCGACCGCCCTGCACCAGATCGACGGGACCTGCGACCACCGGATTCCGGTCCCGCATCGCCCGGCGGACCCCGGACCACTGCTGTTCGCTCTTGCTATAGTCGAGGCCAATCACCGCTTCATTCCCCTTCAGCGGATGAATGAAGCGGACCACATTGCCCGGCGCGAGCGCGATGATGCGGATGTTCCGGTCGACCCGTGTGATTTCACTGACAAAGCTGCGGAACTGGTCGTCGGTCAGGTCGGACTGCACCGCCACGAAACCGAGCAGCCCTTGCGCGATGTAGAGCGTGCCATTCAGCTCTCCCTCGATCCGCGCCCGAACCTCGGAAAGACGGGCGAGACTTTCGCCCTGCTGGCTCTCCCGCGCATTCTGCTCCAAAAGACGCACGACATAGGATGTCAGGCCGACACCCAGCAGCATGACGAACACCACGACGGCACTCACCAGAGTTCGCAGTCTCCAGCGGTTCAGCACGTGCCCGGGCAGGCCTTCCGCGGTCATCGCCCATCGCCCGGACGGGGCCGGCAATCAGCATCCGCAGCCCGCACCGCAAATGTCCGGCTGCAATTGCCAGTCACCTTCCGGGCATTTCCACCGCGCCACGCCAACACGCCATACTCCTTCAATCGGATACCGCCCCCCTGTCGGCCGGCGACCCCGGCCACCTGTTGAATGGAACCGGTCCCGCAGATGATGCTTTCTTCATCGATGACACACCGGGCAGGTCGGGAAAACCCCGGTCAAATTACTGAAAAGGATCAGCAGGCACCACCTACCCAGGGTTCTGCCCCCGAAACGCAACAAGGCCGGGTCGCCCCCGGCCTTGCATTCATTTTTCATGGGCCAGAGCCCGCGTTGGACCGAACCTTACTGAGCGGTGTCAGCCGCCGGGGTCCCCTCGCCGGTGACCGCGTCCTTGACCGTCTCGGCCGCATCGGAGGCCGCTTCCGCCGCGCTGTCGGCGGCATCCTTGACCGCCTCGGCAGCATCGGTCGCCGTCTCGGCGGCGCTCTTGGCGGCGTCCGTCACGGTCTCCGCAGCGCTCTCGGCCGCTTCGGTCACGGTCTCCTTGGCGCTGTCGGCCGCTTCGGTTACCGTTTCAGTCGCCTCGGTCGCGGTCTCGGTCACCGCTTCGGCAGCCCCCTCGACGGCCTCGGTCGCGGCTTCCGTGGCGCTTTCCGTGCTGCTTTCGGCGGCGGCTTCCGGGCTCGGCAGCGGCATCGGCTCATCGGCGAGCGAGCGCAGATAGGCAATCAGGTCGGCGCGCTGCTCCGGCTTCTTCAGGCCGTTGTAGCTCATCGAAGTCTTGGCAACGAGGTCCTTCGGCTTGGTCAGGAACACATCGAGGTTCTCGTAGAGCCAGGCATCGGTGCCCTCGGCATATTCCGTCATCGAACCGGAATACTTGAACCCTTCATGGGAAGCCGGCTTGCGCCCGACCACACCCCACAGAGCGGGGCCGACCTTGTTCTTGCCGCCCTTGGTGAAGTCGTGGCAGGCGGCGCAGGCGCGGGTGAGCTTCTGGCCGTTCTCGGCGGAAGCGCTGGCGAGGCGAACGGCGATCGGCTCGATCTGCGGCTCTTCGGCCACCGTCTCCTCGGCCTCGCCGTCCCCATCGGCGACAACGATCTCGTAGCCGGGCGTCTCCGGCGGAGCTTTGGAGAAGATGACGTCCGACAAGATGCCAAGACCCATCGTCACCAACAGTGCGAACAGGACGGCGCCGGCAATCGTGTTTAGCTTGGAGGAGTTCATTCCTGCGGGCTCCAACTCGTCGGTTGCTTCGGGTTGCGTCGGGCGCGGCCCCGCGCAACATTGCGCATCGTGAAAAAGTCGCCGGAAACTACAAAGTTTTTGACGCCCGTGTCCATAGGTATAAAAGAGCAATCCATGTTCCAGTCGACCAATCTTGCAGCCACGCCCTGCGCCAGCCCCTGCCCGCAGGCGGAGATACAACGATGAGCGGCGCTCTCGTCGTCATTCCCGCGCGCATGGCCTCCACCCGCCTGCCCGACAAGCCGCTCCTCGACATCGCCGGACAACCGATGATCGTGCATGTGCTGGAACAGGCCCGCGCGGCGGATATCGGGCCGGTTGTGGTCGCCTGCGACGACCCGCGCGTCAAGGCGGCGGTCGAGGCCGTCGGCGGCAAGGCGGTGCTCACCGATCCGGATCTGGCCAGCGGGTCCGACCGGGTGCGGGTTGCCGCCAACACGGTCGACCCGGATGGTCGCTTCCCCGTGGTGCTCAACCTGCAAGGGGACGTGCCCCTGATCGATCCGGCGGCGATCCGCGCCACCTTCGATCCCCTGTCCGATCCGGCGGTCGATATCGGCACCATCGCCACGGAGATCCGCGACCCGGCCCTTCGCGACGATCCCGGCGCGGTCAAGACCGTCGGCACGCCAGCCGGCGACAAGCGCCTGCGCGCGCTGTATTTTACCCGGGCGACGGCGCCGACCGGCCCCGGTCCGCTCTATCAGCACATCGGGCTCTATGCCTTTCGCCGGGCCGCCCTTGAGGCGTTCGTCGCCCTGCCGCCCTCGCCGCTGGAAATTCGCGAGCGGCTGGAGCAGCTGCGCGCGCTCGAAGCGGGCATGCGCATCGACGTCAGCCTGATCGACAGCGTGCCGATGGATGTGAACACCCCGGAAGACATCGAAGCGGTGCGGGCTGTGCTGACAAGGCGCGGTGCGGCCTCGGCGCACCCACACTCCTGATCCTCCCAACCAGATTCGAAGAACTCATGTCCGAACAGAAGAAAATCGTCTTTCAAGGTGAGCTGGGCGCCAACTCCCACACCGCCTGCCGCAATGTCTACCCGGATTATCAGCCGATCCCTTGCGCCACCTTCGAGGATTGCTTCTCGGTGCTGGAAAGCGGCGAGGCCGATCTCGGCATGATCCCGCTGGAGAATTCGGTGGCCGGCCGGGTCGCCGATATCCATCACCTCCTGCCGCGCTCCAGCCTGCATATCATCGGCGAATATTTCCTGCCGATCCGGTTCCAGCTGATGGCGCCGCGCGGGGCAACCGTTGAGGGCCTGCGCTCGGTGCAGAGCCATGTGATGGCCCTTGGCCAATGCCGCAAGATCATCCGCGAGCTCGGACTGACGCCGATCACCGGCGCCGATACCGCCGGCTCCGCCCGTCAGGTCGCCGAAAAGGGCGACCTCAGCGCGGCGGCGCTGGCGCCGCAAATGGCGGCGGACGCCTATGGGCTCGACATCCTGCGCACCAACGTGGAGGACGAGGCGCATAACACCACCCGCTTCCTGATCCTCTCGCGCGATTCCCTGCGGGCGGCCAACAATGGCCAACCGGTGATCACCACCTTCATCTTCCGGGTGCGCAACGTGCCGGCCGCGCTCTACAAGGCGCTTGGCGGCTTCGCCACCAATGGCGTCAACATGACCAAGCTGGAATCCTACCAGCTGGAAGGCCAGTTCTTCGCCTCCATGTTCTATGCCGATGTGGAGGGGCATCCGGATGAACGCTCCGTCGCGCTGGCGCTGGAGGAGCTGCAGTTCTACTCCGCCGAGCTGAAGATGCTCGGCGTCTATCGTGCGGACCCGTTCCGCGAAAAGATCCGCGAGCCGGAGGCCAATCGCGCGCTGCGCCCGACACCCGGCATCTGACGACGACCACACCCACGAGGCACCATGACCTTCAGCACCCTTTGCATTGGCAATGCCATTTGCGACGTCTTCGCCCATGTCGAGGAAGACTTCCTGGTTCGGGAAAACCTGATCAAGGGGGCCATGCGGCTCATCGACACCGACGAGGCGGTGCGGCTCTACGACAAGATGGGCCAGACCACCCGGATGTCCGGCGGCAGCGCCGGCAACACCGCCGCGGGTATCGCCGCGCTCGGTGGCCAGTCGGCCTATTTCGGCAAGGTGGCCGCCGATGAGCTGGGCACCGCCTATCGCCACGACATGCGCGGCACCGGCGTTCATTTCGAAACCCCGGCGCTGGCCGACGGGCTGCCCACCGCGCGCTCGATGATCCTGATCACGCCCGATGGCGAGCGGACGATGAACACCTATCTGGGCGCCTGCACCGAGCTGTCGCCGGGCGACATCGATGCGGATGTCGTCTCCCGCTCGGCGATCACCTACATGGAAGGCTACCTGTGGGATCCGCCCGCAGCCAAGGACGCCTTCCTCAAGGCGGCCGAGATCGCCCATGCCCATCGCCGCCAGGTGAGCCTGACCCTGTCCGATTCCTTCTGCGTCGATCGCTACCGCGACGAGTTCCTGTCGATGATGCGGGCCGGCACCATCGACCTCCTGTTCGCCAATGAGCACGAGTTGAAGGCACTCTATGAGACCGCCGACCTCGACACCGCGATTGCCGCCGTGCGCGAGGATTGCGCCCTGACCGCCCTGACCCTCGGCGAGAACGGCGCAATGGCGATCTCGCGCGGCGAAACCGTGCATGTGGCGGCGGAAGAAGTCGCCGATGTTGTCGATCTGACCGGAGCGGGTGACCTGTTCGCCTCCGGCTTCCTGTTCGGTCGCTCCCGCGAGTTCGATCTGACGACGTCGCTGGAACTGGGCTGCCTGTGCGCCGCGCAGGTGATCGCCCATGTGGGCGCCCGGCCGGAAAAGCCGCTGAAGCAGGCCGCACTGCAACAGGGCTTCGCCGTCTGAGCCCACGGCACATGAACGCAAAACGTCCGGACGCCATCAGGCTCCGGCCGTTTTCTTGTCCGCATGAGCGCGGCGCCGCAACACGCACCGCCGCGCCCCGGAGTTCAGGTCTCTGTCAGTCCTTCAGGTCCTGCACCGAGGCGATGCTGCCGTCGTCGCTGAGCCGATAGACGATCGGTGCGCCGGTGCCCAACTCACGCTTCAGGATCTCGTCCGGGGAAAGCCCTTCCAGATCCATAATCAGCGCCCGCAGCGAGTTGCCATGGGCGGCAACGATCACCCGCTCGCCGGCGATCACCCGCGGCAGGATTTCCGACCGGTAGTAGGGCAGCACCCGCTCGGCGGTCATCTCCAGGCTCTCGCCGCCGGGAGGGGGCACGTCGAAGGACCGGCGCCAGACATGCACCTGCTCCTCGCCGAATTTCTCGCGCGCCTCATCCTTGTTCATGCCGGTCAGGTCGCCATAATCGCGCTCGTTCAGCGCCTCGTCGCGGATCGTCTCCAGATCCGGCTGGCCCAGCTCCTCCAGAAGCAGCGCCAGGGTGCGCTGCGCCCGGGTCAGCGCCGAGGTGTAGGCGACGTCGAAGGTCAGCTTCAGATCCTTCAGCTTGCCGCCCGCCGCGCGGGCTTCGGCAACGCCCTGTTCCGTCAGGTCCGGATCCTTCCAGCCGGTGAAGAGGTTCTTGAGGTTCCATTCGCTCTGACCGTGACGAACGAGTACCAGCAGGCGTTCCATGTAATAGTTTCTCCAGCTTCGGGGTAGGTAGGGAGGGAGGAGGATCAGTCGGCCAGTCCGAGAACATCGGCCATCGAATAGAACCCGGGCTTCTGATTGCGCGCCCAGAGCGCGGCCTTGACCGCGCCATGGGCAAAGATCTGACGGTCCTGGGCGTGGTGCGACAGGGTGAGCGTCTCCAGCGGCCCGGCGAACATCACCGAATGGTCGCCGATCACCGTGCCGCCGCGCAGGGCCGCGTAGCCGATCTTGCCGCGCGGGCGAACGCCGGTGATGCCGTCGCGGTCCCTCAGCTCGTTCCCCGCCAGCGGGATGCCCCGACCCTCGGCCGCCGCCTCGCCCAGAAGCAGCGCGGTTCCCGAGGGCGCGTCGACCTTGTTGCGGTGATGGGCCTCCAGGATCTCGATATCGAAATCGGCGTCCAGCGCCGCTGCCGCCTGCCTGACAAGCGCGGCCAGCAGATTGACGCCAAGGCTCATGTTGCCGGAGCGCACGATCCGGGCATGACGACCGGCGGGGCGGATCTCAGCCAGATCGTCTTCGCTCATGCCGGTGGTGCCGATCACATGCACGACCCGCGCCTGCGCCGTCAGTTCCGCGAAATGCCGGGTCGCCGCCGGCGCGGTGAAGTCGAGCACGCCTTCCGTCGCCGCGATCACCGAGAGCGGATCATCGGTCACCGGCACGCCGAGCGGCCCCACTCCGGCGAGCATTCCCGCGTCCGCGCCAAGCTCCGGCACGCCCGGACGTTCGATGGCGCCGCCAAGACACACCCCATCCATCTCGTGTAGCGCGCGTATCAACGCCCGACCCATTCGCCCGGCGGCGCCAACGACGGCAAGACGCATATCGCTCATGTGTTTCTCCAACCCCAGACCATGCAAGGCGGTATAGCAGCTTGCCCGCCCCGCGCAACACACGGGCGATTTCTCCCCATGGCCGCTACGTCAGAAAGAGGCCGAGCCAAGGGCGACACATTTCCGAAAACTGCGTTTCATTGCAACAATTGCCAAGTACTCGACCAGTCCTTCTTTCCCTTCCCTGAATTTATCGCCGGCGCAGCCGATCTTCACGCTTCTTCAATGCGGCATTGATACTTGAATGAGAATCTTCCCTGATTCAGTCTTGTGGTGAAGGCGCGAAACCTGGAAAGCAACATGAAACAATGCCGGCCCTATCTTCCGCACGCATTACTTGTGATTGCATTCCTTGTGCTTTCCGTCCCGTTCCCAACCCAGGCAGGCACCGGCCCACGGGCCGAATACTGGGACCTTGATGAGTTTCTCGCCAGCCAGCCGAAACAACCAGAAATTGTCTCCCGTTTCAACGAACGGGTCCAAGGGCCCGGCCAGCGCGTAACCACAAGCCTGCCACCGGTGCGTATCGCGGTGGTGTATCCGGGAAAGCAGGTGTCGGATTACTGGCGCCGCAGCATCGAATCATTCACGGCCCGCCTCGATGAAATCGGTCTTCGCTACGAGCTGGAGTCTCATGTCACTGCACCGTCGACGGAAGTTCGCCTGCAAATGCAGTATATTGGCGAGGCGCTGAAATCGGACCCCGACTATCTGGTGTTCACGCTCGACGCGTTCCGCCATCGCAGCATCATCGAGCGACTGATCGCCCGCGGCCGGCCCAAGGTCATCCTGCAGAACATCACCACGCCGCTGCGTGCCTGGTCCAAAAACCAGCCGTTTCTTTATGTCGGCTTCGACCATGCGACCGGCACCAGGGCCCTGGTGCAGCACTATCTCGCCCGCCACCCCGATCCGGAACGCTATGCCATCTTTTATGGCTCGCGCGGCTATGTCAGCCACGCCCGCGGTGAGACCTTCCGTCTGGCGATGGCGGGGGAGCCGTCCAAGACCCTCTCCACCTCGTATTTCGTCGGCTTCGATCGCGACAGCGCCCGCACTGCCGCCCGGACCCTGCTGATGGAGGATCCGGAGCTCTCCTACATCTTCTCCTGCTCCACCGACATCGCGCTCGGCGTGCTCGATGCCATCCGGGAGATGGGGCGCGAAGGTGAGGTCCACACCAATGGCTGGGGCGGCGGCAGCGCCGAGCTCGAACAGATCGCCGTGGGCGCGCTGGAAGCCACCGTCATGCGCATGAACGACGACAATGGCGTGGCCATGGCCGAGGCGATTTCGCTCGACATTCAGGGGCGCGGGCATGAGGTGCCGCAGGTCTATTCGGGAGACTTCGCCCTGGTCACATCCCGGGACGGCCCGGAGCGCATCGAGACCCTGAAACGCAGAGCCTTCCGGTATTCGCAATGAAAGACAGGCGCGACTTCAGCTTCAACCGGTTTGTGCTCGGTCTTTTTCTGGTGGCTCTGCTGGCGACCTCCGCCGCGCTGTTTTCCATCAGCTATGTCGGCAGCCTCTCCATTGTCGATCATGAGCTGGAGCGCTTCGCCAAGCGCGAACAGACCCTCGCCCGGCTGGTATTCGAGCAAAATCTCTCCCGCCTCGACACCTACCTCAGGGCCTTGTCCAAGGACACCAAGCTGAAACAGGCGCTGCGGGCCGGCGACCAAGAGGCCACAACGCGCATTCTCGGCGCCGCGACGGACACCCCGTTGGGGGCCCAATTCGAGATGCTGCTCCTCGACCGCCCGATGGCGCCGGACTGGGCGGATGCCAGCTTTTCGATCTTCGACCTTCACCGCGTGTTGCCGGCGGACCGGCGCCAGACGCTCCCGCTCGGCAGCTGGATGATCCTGGCCGACGAAACCCGGACAGATGGCACGCTGGTCGCCGCCGAGGCCATCCCGGTGGTGGACGAGCGCGACGGCAAGGTGCTGGGCCACCTGGTTGGCGGCTTTGTCCTCAATGACACGATCGCATTGCTGGGCGAATTGTCCCGCGCCCTTGAAACCGACAGTCTCGCCCTGTTTCACGGCACTGCCGCCATTGCCAGCGTTGGTCGCCTGGGCTCGTCTCCGCTTGACCAGGACACCTGCGCGACGCTGACCAAAGATGCCCATATGCTGGCCGGCGACCAGCTTCTCGTCCGCAGCGAATTGAAGGTCGACCGGCACGGTCACCCTCTCTACGTGGTCACCGAGCGACCGAGCGAGACGATCGAGAACATCCGCTCCACCTATCTGGAGCTGTTCGCCCCGTTCCTGCTCTACATCCTCGCCGCCGCGCTGGTCGCCGCCTATGTGCTGCATCGCTTTACCAGCCCCGCGCTGCAACGGCTGCTTGCCTACGCCTCGCGCATTCGCCGCGACAGCTCGGATCTCACCTATCACCCCGGCGCGGTGAAGGAGTTCAACGATCTCGGGCGCAATCTGCAGCACGCCTTCACCGATCTCCGGGATACGGACCGGCAATTCCGCGAGTTGATCGACGGATCCTTCCAGGGCGTTTGCATTCACGCCGATCTGGAAGTCCTCTACCTCAACAGGTCGCTGCTGAACATCCTCGGCTACGCCCCCTCGGACCGGGACCTGCTGGTGTCTCGCGGCGTTCTCGCACTGGTCGCGCCGGAAGAGCATGACCGGATGAAATCCTACCTGCGGGCACGCAAGCAAGGCGCGTCGGCGCCCGGTGTGTTCGAGGCGAAGGGCCTCAGCAAGACCGGCGAGCGGCTCTGGATCGAGTTGCATGTACGCCCCGCCCGCTGGGATGATCGCGATGCCTATTACGTCACCATCACCGACATTTCCGAACGCAAGCGGCAGGAAGAGCTGATCATCCGGCAAGCGAATTTCGACATGCTCACCGGTCTGCCGAACCGCACGCTGTTTCGCGACAGGCTGCTTCAGTCGATTGCCCGGACCCAGTGGAACGGCGGCGTTTTCGCCCTGCTGTTCGTTGACCTCGACCGCTTCAAGAACATCAATGACAGCCTCGGTCACAGCGCCGGCGACATGCTGATCAAGGCCGCCGCCGAACGGATCAGTTGCGTGCTCGATGACCACGATACCGTGGCGCGGCTGGGTGGCGACGAGTTCGCGATCATCCTCGCCAATGCCCGCAATGTCTGGGAAATCGAAATGCAGTCCGCGCGCATTCTGGAACAGCTTGCCCGGCCGGTGATGGTCAATGGCAACACAGAGGTGTTTTCCACCGCCAGCATCGGCATCACCGTGTCGCCCAACGACGGCGACGATGACGAGGTGTTGCTGCGCCAGGCCGACACGGCGATGTATCACGCCAAAGCGGAGGGCGGGAACAAGCTGCGCTTCTTCTCCTCCAGCATGAACGACCATCTGGCCCGTTCGATGGAGATCGAGAGCTCCCTGCGCCGGGCGCTGGAGACCCAGGAGCTGCGCCTGCATTACCAGCCCCTCGTCGATGTCGCCAATGGTCAGGTGATCGGCTGCGAGGCGCTGGTCCGCTGGAACCATCCGGAAAAGGGGCCGATCCCACCGGCGGATTTCATCCCGGTTGCCGAGGACACCGGTCTGATCGTCCCCCTGGGCGCCTGGGTGCTGGAGGAGGCCTGCCGCTTTCAGCGCGCCTGCGCGGATAAGGGCCTCTCCCTGCCGGTGATCAGCGTCAATGTCTCTCCGCGCCAATGCCGGGATGAAACCTTCGTCGACATGGTGCGCGAGACCCTGAAGCGCACCCGGATGCCTGCCCGCTGCCTGCATCTGGAAATCACGGAGAGCGTCATGTTCGACGAGACCGGGGCCAGCCCGATCGAAACGCTGAACGCCATTCGCGATCTTGGCGTGCGCCTGTCGCTCGATGACTTCGGCACCGGCTATTCGTCGCTGAGCAACCTCAAACGCTTCCCGATCGACACCCTGAAGATCGACCAATCCTTCGTTCGGGATCTGGAAACCGACGAGGAAAGCCGGGCGCTGGTGAAGGCGATCATTGCCATGGCCGCCAGCCTCGGCATCAACGTCATCGCCGAAGGCGCCGAAACGCAAGGCCAGTGCCAGACCCTGCTGGCCCTCGGCTGCCGCCAGATCCAGGGCTATCATCTCGGCCGGCCGATGCCAGGGGCCGAGTTTCTTGCCTATCTGGATCAGCCCGACAAGGCCGACCGGCTTGATGCAGGGGTTGCCTGAGGCAGCCGTCGCGAAAGCAGCAAGAGGGGTAGGGCCGAAGGGGCGAAAAGGCCTGTCTTCCGCAGACCAGAACCGCCGCGCGGCAGCTCGCCGCTCCCGGATCGGCGCCCTGGCACCGTCTGCAAGGCGCCACCGGAAACACTCCGCGATCATGCAAAAGGGCCGGGGACTTGCGTCCCCGGCCCTTTTTCTTGTCGCTTCCTGCCGGCGTCCGGAAAGGCGCGGGGGCTGATCCCGCGCCCGGCCGCGCCGAGCCAGAAATTATGCGTCGGCGGCGATGTCCTTGCCGGTCTCCTGATCGACGACCTTCATCGACAGGCGAACCTTGCCGCGCTCGTCGAAGCCCATCAGCTTGACCCAGACCTTGTCGCCTTCCTTGACCACATCGGTGGTCTTGGCAACCTTCTGCGGTGCGAGCTGCGAGATGTGGACCAGGCCGTCCTTGGCGCCGAAGAAGTTGACGAAGGCGCCGAAATCGACGGTCTTCACAACCCGGCCTTCGTAGATCACGCCGACCTCGGGCTCTGCCGCAATCGAGTTGATCCAGTTGACCGCCGCCTTGATCGCCTTGCCGTCCGCGGACGCGATCTTGACCGTGCCATCGTCCTCGATGTTGACCTTGGCACCGGTCTTCTCGACGATCTCGCGGATCACCTTGCCGCCCGACCCGATCACTTCACGGATCTTGTCGACCGGGATCTTCATCACCTCGATGCGCGGGGCATGCTCGCCCAGTTCGGCGCGCGCTTCGGAAAGCGCCGAGCTCATCTCGCCAAGGATATGAACGCGGCCGTCACGGGCCTGCTCCAGCGCCACCTTCATGATCTCCTCGGTGATGCCATCGATCTTGATGTCCATCTGCAGGGAGGTCACGCCTTCGGCGGTGCCGGCCACCTTGAAGTCCATGTCGCCGAGATGATCCTCGTCACCGAGAATGTCGGACAGGACAGCGAAGCGATCGCCTTCCTTGATCAGGCCCATGGCGATGCCCGCCACCGGAGCCTTCAGCGGAACGCCGGCATCCATCAGGGCCAGCGAAGTGCCGCAGACCGTTGCCATCGACGAGGAGCCGTTGGATTCGGTGATCTCGGACACGATGCGCAGCGTGTACGGGAACTCGTGGTGCGGCGGCAGCAGCGGATGAACCGCCCGCCAGGCCAGCTTGCCATGGCCGATCTCACGACGGCCGGGCGACCCCATGCGGCCGGTCTCGCCGACCGAATACGGCGGGAAGTTGTAGTGCAGCATGAAGGTCGACTTGTAGGTCCCCTCCAGCGCATCGACGAACTGCTCGTCGTCGTTGGTGCCGAGGGTCGCAACCACCAGCGCCTGGGTTTCGCCACGGGTGAACAGCGCCGACCCGTGGGCGCGCGGCAGAATGCCGGCCTCGGAGACGATCGGACGCACGGTCTTCAGGTCACGCCCGTCGATCCGCTGGCCGTTGTCGAGGATCGCGCCGCGGACGATCGCCGCTTCCGCTTCCTTGAACAGGCCGCCGACCACCACGGTGTCGATGCCCGCGTCGCCGGCTTCGGCGGCGAGCGTCTCCATGACCTTGGCCTTGACCGCATCGATGGCGTTCTTGCGCTCGGTCTTTTCACGGATCGCATAGGCGGCGGTCAGCTCGTCGGCGGCAAGCGCCTTGACCCGGGCCGCCAGCTCGGAATGATCCGGCAGGTTCAGCTCGCGCGGCTCGCGCGCAGCGGTCTCGGCCAGCTTGACGATCGCATCGATCACCGGCTGGAAGCCCTTGAAGCCGAACATCACCGCACCGAGCATCAGCTCCTCGGTCAGCTCCTTGGCTTCCGATTCGACCATCAGCACGGCTTCGCTGGTGCCGGCCACGACCAGGTCGAGCGCGGATTCGGGCATGTCGTCGATCAGCGGGTTGAGCACATACTCGCCGTTGATGTAGCCGACGCGGGCGCCGCCGATCGGGCCCATGAAGGGGATGCCGGAGATGGTCAGAGCCGCGGAGGCGGCGACCATGGCCAGCATGTCCGGTGCGTTTTCCATGTCATGGGACAGGACGGTGATCACCACCTGGGTGTCGCACTTGAAGCCATCGACGAACAGCGGACGGATCGGCCGGTCGATCAGGCGCGAGGTCAGCGTCTCATGCTCGGAGGGACGGCCCTCGCGCTTGAAGAAACCACCGGGGATCTTGCCGGCGGCGAACGCCTTTTCCTGGTAGTTCACGGTCAGCGGGAAAAAGTCCTGGCCGGGCTTGGGGGCCTTGGCGGCGACAACGGTCGCCAGCACCTTGGTCTCGCCGTAGGTGGCCAGCACGGCGCCGTCGGCCTGACGGGCGACCTTGCCGGTTTCCAGCGTCAGCGGGCGTCCGGCCCACTCAACCTCTACACGATGAATATCGAACATATTTCTTTCCTAACGTTCAGTCGCCCGTCCGCCTCCGAAACGAGGCGGCGCGGCGCGGTCTTTGAAGGTCCGGCACTGGCGCTCTGCCGCGCCGGCCCCTCCTGGGACGTGCCACGGGCAAGACAGCAAGCGGTTCGGAACCGGAGCGTCCGGTGTCGGCCAAGCCGCTTGCTATCCTGCCCCATGACCGTCATTTGCTTGCCCGGTCCATGGGGGACCGGATTTGAAAACGCGGCGCCCACTGGGCACCGCGCCTTCGCATTGCCGTGTTAGCGGCGCAGACCCAACCGCTTGATCAGGTTCTGGTAGCGTTCCATGTCGGTCTTCTTCAGGTAGTCGAGAAGCGACCGGCGCTGGCTCACCATCTTCAACAGGCCGCGGCGGGAGTGGTTGTCCTTGCCATGGCCCTTGAAATGTTCCGTCAGGTTGACGATCCGCTCGGTGAGAATGGCGACCTGCACGTCGGCAGAGCCGGTGTCACCTTCCTTGATCGCGTATTCCTTGATCAGTTCCGCCTTGCGTTCCGCGGTAATCGACATCGGTCAGTTCCTTTCGATGACAGTCGCCCCGGTCATGACCGGAGCGATATTGAAAACACGCCGTGGCCGGAGTTCCCCGCGTTCGATCTCGCCAAGCGCCACCAGCTCGCCATGAGCGGTCACGCTGACCAGACCCTTGAACGCCGGCGCATCCCGCCCGCGTAGCAAAACGCCCTGCCCATTTCTCAGGCGGGCGGCATCCTGCCGGGAGACGGCCAGCGCCGGGATGTCGTCCAGCGCGGTCGCTACAGGCAAAATGACAGATGCATGCGCCTCGTCGAGGCCCATGCCGGGCGCACATTGCCCCAAGTCTTCCAGAGTTTCCAGCGGAATCATGTCCTCTTCCGCGAAGGGCCCCACCAGGAGCCGGCGCAGCGCGGTGACATGGCCGCAGGTGCCAAGCCGGCGCCCCAGGTCCCGGGCCAGCGCCCGGACATAGGTGCCCTTGCCGCATTCGACCTCGAACACCGCTTCATCTGCGTTCGGACACTCGACCAGCCACAGCCGGTGGATATCGACCGGACGGGCTTCCAGCTCCACCGCCTCGCCGCTGCGTGCCAGGTCATAGGCGCGGGCGCCCTCCACCTTGATCGCCGAGAATATCGGCGGCACTTGCGAGATGGTGCCGGTAAATTCCGGCAGGACCGCTTCGATCTCCGCCGCATCCGGACGCACGTCGCTGACCGCGACCGTCTCGCCCTCGGTGTCGTCGGTCGCCGTCTCGATCCCCCAGCGCACGGTGAACCGGTAGACCTTGCGTCCGTCCATGGCGAAGGGCACGGTCTTGGTCGCCTCGCCAAAGGCCAGCGGCAGGCAGCCGGAGGCCAGCGGGTCGAGCGTGCCGGCGTGGCCGACCTTCTCCGGGTGAAAGATCTTCTTGATCCGCGTCAGCGCATCGTTGGAGGAGAGCCCGACCGGCTTGTCGAGCACCAGCCAACCGTCGATGCGGTTGCGCGGCTTCTTCCGCTGCCGGCTCATCGGCTCACTCGTCGTCGTCGCTGTCGGTGTGGGCGGTATCGCGGCGGACATCGTCCCGCTTCAGCAACTGGGTGATGCGGTCGTCGTCATCGAACCGGGTATCCAGCACGAACCGCACGTCCGGCAGGTATTTCATCGTCCAGCCCCGGGACAATTCGCGGCGGATGAAGCGGGAGCTGCGGTTCAGCGCATCCACCACCTTGTCCGCGTTCTGTCCGCCAAGCGGCATGACCAGGCAACTGGCCAGACGCAGGTCCGGCGTCATCCGCACCTCCGGCACGCTGACGATCACGCCCTCCAGCGCCGGATCGGCCAGATGGCCGCGCGACAGGATGTCGGAGACTTCCTTGCGCACCAGTTCCCCCACGCGCAACTGACGTTGCGACGGCATTCCGGCCTGCGGCCTGTTCGTTGGCGCCATGTTCAGATCCAGACAGTTTCACGCAACACGCTCGCGAAAAGGCAAACGCCGGCGGATGAGCTCCACCGGCGTCCCCATTTCGCCGCGCGGCGGCTCTTAGAGCGAGCGGGCCACTTCCTCGACCCGGTAACACTCGATGACGTCGCCAGGACGCATGTCCTGATAGTTCACGAAGTTCATGCCGCATTCCTGACCGGACTGAACGTCCTTCACTTCGTCCTTGAAGCGCTTCAGGGTGCCGAGCTTGCCCTCGTGGATCACCACATTGTCGCGGATCAGGCGCACTTCCGCGCCGCGCTCCACGATACCTTCGGTGACCAGGCAACCGGCGACCTTGCCGACCTTGGAAATGTTGAAGATCTCGCGGATCTCCGCATTGCCGAGGAAGGTCTCGCGCCGTTCCGGCGACAAGAGGCCGGACATCGCCGCCTTCACGTCATCCACCAGGTTGTAGATGATGTTGTAGTAGCGGATCTCGATGCCTTCGCGATCGGCCGCTTCCCGCGCCTGCTTGTTGGCACGCACGTTGAAGCCGATGATCGGCGCATTGGAGGCAGCGGCCAGGGTGACATCGCTCTCGGTGATGCCGCCAACGCCCGCATGCAGCACCCGGGCCTTGACCTCGTCGGTGCCCAGCTCCTCCAGCGCGCCGGCGATCGCCTCGACCGAGCCCTGCACGTCGCCCTTGATCAGCAGCGGCGTTTCCTTGGCGCCGTTTTCCTGCAGACGGTTCATCATCTGCTCGAGCGAGCCGCGCGAACCGATGTCGCGCAAGGTCGCCTTCTCGCGCTTCTGACGCTGACGATAGTCGACGATCTCACGGGCGCGGGCCTCGTTCTCGACCACGGCCACCATGTCGCCGGCTTCCGGCGTGCCCTGGAAGCCCAGAACCTCGACCGGCTTGGAGGGACCTGCCTCCTTCACCTGCTCGCTGTTCTCGTCGAGCATGGCGCGCACGCGGCCCCACTCGGACCCGGCGACCAGAATGTCGCCGACCTTGAGCGTGCCCTTCTGCACCAGGACGGTCGCAACCGGACCACGGCCCTTGTCGAGCTGTGCCTCGATCACGGTGCCTTCAGCGGTGCGATCCGGATTGGCCCGCAGCTCCAGCACCTCGGCCTGCAGCAGGATCATCTCCAGCAGCTTGTCGAGATTGGTGCCCTTGAGCGCGGAGACCTCGACCTCGATCACATCACCGCCCATGGATTCCACGACGATCTCGTCCTGGAGCAGTTCGGTGCGCACCCGGGTCGGATCGGCCGCCGGCTTGTCGATCTTGTTGATCGCCACGATGATCGGCACACCGGCCGCCTTGGCGTGGGAGATCGCTTCCCGGGTCTGCGGCATCACGCCGTCATCGGCGGCCACCACCAGAATGACGATATCCGTCGACTTGGCGCCGCGGGCACGCATCTGCGTGAAGGCAGCGTGGCCCGGGGTGTCGATGAAGGTGATCTTGTGACCGCCCTGCTCGACCTGATAGGCACCGATGTGCTGGGTGATGCCACCGGATTCGCCGGACACCACGTTGGAACGGCGCAGTGCGTCGAGCAGCGAGGTCTTGCCGTGGTCGACATGGCCCATGATGGTGACCACCGGGGGGCGCGGCTGCAGCAGCTCGTCCGCCTCCACCGCGTCGGAGAACAGACCGTCCTCGACATCGGCTTCGGACACCCGCTTGACGGTGTGGCCCATCTCCTCGGCGATCAGTTCCGCCGTATCGGCGTCGATCACGTCGTTGATCTTGAGCATCTGCCCCTGCTTCATCAGCAGCTTGATCACATCCACCGCGCGCTCCGCCATGCGGTTCGCCAGGTCCTGGATGGTGATCGCCTCGGGCAGCACCACTTCGCGCGAAATCTTCTCACGCACCACCTGCTGGCCAGCGCGCTTTTCCTTCTCGCGGCGACGGCGCAGCGAGGCGAGCGAACGGCTCCGGCCCTCGCCATCCCCGGTGGCGGAGGAAATGGTCAGCTTGGACCGGCGACGGTCGTCGCCGGTGCGCGCCGGGGTGCGGGCCGGCGGCGCGGCCTTCGGGCGCTTGACCGCCTTCAGACCCTTGCGTGCCTCGCTGTCGTCGGCGGGCGCGGCCGCCTCGGGCCGGCGCG
>NZ_JAIVMG010000013.1 GCF_020177335.1 Stappia indica
TGCGGGCGCTGCTGGACCGGTGTCTGGGGCTGCACCGGGCGGCGCTGCGGCGCGGGCCGGGGGCGAGGCTGCTCCCGTGCGGGCGCCTGCGGCTCCTGTGGGGCCGGGGCCGGCTCGGCGACCGTGGGCGGCGCGACAAGGTCGGCGCCTGCTTCGAGGCCTGCGGCTACCGGCGCAGCGACAGACGCTGCCTGCTGGCGCGGATAGCTCTGGCTGACCGGGACGCCGCGCACGATGTTGCGCTCGACGACCACATCGCTGGGACCGCCGACCAGGAGCAGATGCTCGACATTGTCGCGGCGGATCAGCACCAGGCGGCGGCGGGTGTCGAGCGAGGCGGCATCCATTACGGCAACGCGTGGCTGCCGGCTGCGTCCGCCGGCCACCCGACCGCCGGCCACCCGGCGCAAAATCCATACGAACATGGAAATCAGGGCAAGGACGATCAGGATGGCTATGAAGAACTGAATGCCTTGCGCCCAGCCTGGCTCCATGTTGAAGGTCTCTACCAGCCAATCCCTCATGCTTTTGGGCCTTTTCTCATCGACTGTCTCGCTCTTGCGACGGTTTGCTGGTCTCGCGCTGCTTCGCGCCCGCGCGTTTGTTCCAGCGGTTGTCACACATGCAAGGGGATCGTGTAAACGCCGACATGATAATGCGATATTGCCTTATCGACCATAGCCGATCCCGAAATCGCCCCCGCATGCTTTCGGTGTGATCACCGGCCAATCGTCTGTCGGCCGGTTGTGCTCCGCCTCTCCATAGCCGGTTGTCTGATTCCCTCAAAGCCGGAACGCTGAAAGGGGTGGGTAAAAAATGCCCGCCGCGCGCCTTGTTTCACGCAAACTGCAAGACTCGACCTGGCGGAACTCCGCAGTTTCGCACGGGCAAATCTTACCGGATGGTTAACCGTTAACCTACTGTTAACCAAATGATCGGCAGGATCTGCCTAGCAGTCAAGGAGCCGGTCATGGCGATCACCGACCTTCCCGTTTTCCAGGTTTTGAAGTCGAAGATGCAGTGGCATCAGACCCGGCAGGGCGTGTTGGCCGAAAATGTCGCCAATGCGGATACGCCCGGCTACCGGGGGCAGGATCTGAAGGCGTTTTCCTTCGAGGATGCGCTCAAGGCCCGCACCACCGGGCTGGAAACCAGCCGCACCGTCGTCGGCCACATGCATGGCAGCATGCTGCGCGAGACCGGGGCGGTGAAACGCGACCCGGACCACGGCTTCGAAATCACGCCGGATGGCAACACCGTGGCGCTCGAAGAGCAGATGATGAAGGTCACGGCAAACCAGATGGACTACCAGACCGTCTCCTCGCTCTACAGCAAGGGGCTGGGGCTGATCCGCACGGCGCTGTCGCGCAATGGATAACGGCGCGCGCGTGCCGGCAAGGAGCTGAACCGTGGATTTCACCAAGTCAATCTTCGTCGCCGCCTCGGGTCTGAAGGCCCAGACCGGGCGCATGCGGATCATCGCGGAGAATATCGCCAACGCGGATTCCACGGGGCGCACCCCCAACGAGGATCCCTACCGGCGCAAGATCCCCACCTTCGAGGCGACCCTGAATCGGGAAATCAACGCCGAAACGGTGGAGCTCGGCCCGGTGGAGATCGACCGGACCGAGTTCAAGACCCGCTACGAGCCCGGCCATCCGGCCGCCGATGAAAAGGGCTACGTGCGGCTGCCGAACGTCAACACGCTGGTGGAAATGGTCGACATGCGCGAGGCGCAGCGGTCCTACGAAGCCAACCTCAATCTCATCCAGGCAACCCGCCGGATGCTGCAAAAGACCATCGATATCCTGCGCGCCTGAGCCGGCTTCGGCCGGCCCGCGCGGCTGTCCGCGCTGACATCAATCGGAGAGAACCGCCATGTCCACCCCTTCGGTCGCCGCTGGTGCCTATCGGATGGCCTCTGCCCTTGCCAACCCGAATCAGGCTAGGGAACTTGAAAAGCCGTCGACGACGAGCCCGGATTTCGCCAACATGGTCAAATCGGCGGTCGAGACGGTGGTCGAGCAGGGGCAGAAGTCGGACCAGCAGGCGCTGGCCATGGCCCAGGGCAAGGCGAATGTGATCGACGTGGTCACCGCCGTGGCGGAGACCGAAGTGGCGATGGAAACGCTGGTCTCGGTGCGTGATCGCGTTATCTCCGCCTATCAGGAGATCATGCGGATGCCGATCTGAGGGTGATCGGCCGGGCCGTGGGCCGCAAGAGGGGCTGAACCCAGGAATGACCGGACCAGAGGTGCTCGACATCGCCCGGCAGGGGATCTGGACGCTGATCCTCATCGCCGCGCCGCCGATGGTGGTTGGCCTCCTGGTGGGTGTGGTGATCGCGCTGTTTCAGGCGCTGACCCAGATCCAGGAAATGACCCTCGTCTTCGTTCCGAAGATCCTCGCCATCTTTCTCACCCTGCTGGTGACCCTGCCCTTCATGGGGCAGGTGCTTGATGCCTATACCAACCGGCTCGCCGAGCTGATCGTCGGCGGCGGCTGAGATGAATTTCAACATCTCCCTCCTGCCGCAGGTGGCGCTTCTGTTCATGCTGCTGTTCGCCCGGGTGGGAACGATGCTGATGCTGATGCCGGCACTCGGCGAAGGCTCGATCTCCCCGCGCGTGCGCCTGGCTCTCGCCCTGCTGCTGACCCTTGCCTTCTATCCGCTGGTGACGCCGCTCTACGCGATCGACGTTGCGGGGGCGACGCCGGCGGGTATTGCCGTTCTTCTGGCCGGCGAGTTTGCCGTCGGCTTTTTCATTGGTCTCGGTGCGCGGCTGATCACCTACACCCTGTCGATCGCCGGCATGGTGATCGCCAGCCAGTCGGGCCTTGCCTTCGCCATGGCCACCGATCCGACCATGGACGGTCAGCAAGGGGCGGTGATCGGCTCGTTCCTCAGCCTGCTTGGGGTGACGCTGGTGTTCGCCTCGGACCTGCATTTTCTCGTGATTGCCGCCATGTATGACAGCTTCGAGCTGTTCCCGCCCGGCGGGCCGCTGCCCGTGGGCGACCTGGCGCAGACGGCGACGAGCCTGGTGGGGGAGGTGTTCACCATTGCCATCCGCATGTCGGCACCGTTTCTCGTCGTCGGTCTGGTGTTCTATTTCGGTCTTGGCCTGCTCAACAAGCTGATGCCGCAGATGCAGATCTTTTTCATCGCCATGCCGCTCAACATCGCCATTGGCGGGCTCATGCTGTTCGCGCTCCTGGTGACCATGATGATGTGGTACCTGGGGCATTTCGAGACGGCGCTCGGCCGGTTCATCGCGGGGTAGCGGGCGATGGCCGAACAGAACGACGACGCCGAGAAAACAGAAGACCCGACACAAAAGAAACTCGACGACGCGCTGAAGAAGGGCGATGTCGCCAAGAGCCAGGAGGTCTCGACCTGGTTCGCCATGCTGGGTACCGGCATGGTGGTGGCGATGCTGGCGCCCTCGACCGCCGACAGTCTCAGTGCCGCCCTGCGCGGCTATCTGGTCAATGCCCATCAGATCCCGATGGATGGCACGGCGCTGCACGGGCTCTGGCAGGCGACCGGCCTGAAGGTCGCCGCCATCCTGGCGCTGCCGCTTCTGTTGCTGCTGGCGATGGCGCTGGTCGGCAACATGATCCAGCACAATCTGGTCTGGTCGGCCGAGCGGATGAAGCCGAAGCTCAACAAGATCTCGCCGCTGGCCGGCTTCAAGCGGCTGTTCTCCGCCGAAAGCCTCGTCAACTTCCTGAAAGGGCTGGTGAAGATCTCCGTGGTGAGCGGGCTGATGGTGGCGGTCCTCTGGCCGCAGCGCGACACCATCGACACGATGATCTTTCGCGAAACCGGGGTGCTGCTGGAGGAGGTGCACATTCTGGTGCTGCAGCTGATCGCGGCGATCCTGGCGGTGATGACCATCGTTGCCGCGGCCGATTATGTCTGGCAGCGCCAGCGCTGGCACGAAAAACAGAAGATGACCCAGCGCGAGGTGCGCGAGGAGTACAAGCAGACCGAGGGCGACCCGCTGATCAAGGGCAAGATCCGGCAATTGCGGATGGAACGCTCGCGCAAGCGGATGATGGCGGCGGTGCCCGATGCCACCGTGGTGATCACCAACCCGACCCACTATGCGGTGGCGCTGAAATACGAGCAGGGAATGGGAGCGCCGGTCTGTCTTGCCAAGGGAACGGACCAGATCGCCTTGAAGATCCGGGAGATCGCGCGCGGGCACTCGATCCCGGTGGTGGAGAATCCGCCGCTGGCCCGCGCGCTGCACGCGACCCTCGATATCGATCAGGAAGTTCCCGAGGAACACTACCGCGCGGTGGCGGAAGTCATCGGTTTCGTTTATCGAATGCGGGAACGTGGATCCTGGCGCGGATAAGGACAGACTGTGTCTGTTTTCCCAGCGCCGCAGGGTCACGCATGTTGAAATGCGCAAGGCGGCGCGAAATGCTTGAAACGCGCCGTCACGGCGAATCGGATAGGGTGAGGGGACGGGAGCCGGACGGCTCCATGCCCGCAGGGTTGCAGATGAACGAGATGGACTCAAGTTCCCGGTCCCCGGTGGTGGATCGTCCCGAGCGCGGCGGCAATATCGGCTTGTTGATCCTGCTTGCGGTCGGCATCGTCTCGGCCGCGGCAGCCTTTGCCATGATGACCCGAGACCAGGCCGAGCCCTATGTACTGGCGCTGCTGGGCGTTCTGGCGGTGATCGGCGTGTTCTCCCTGTTCGCCAGCGCCATCGGCCTCTTGCGGTTTTCCATGCGCGCGCCGGTCAGCCCGGTGCCGACCGCGTTTCTCGATACCTTCGACGAGGGCGTCGTGGTCACCGAGAAGGACGGGCGCATCATTTATGCGAACGCGGCCTACTCGGCGCTGGTGCGGGCGGAGGCAGACACCGAGGTGCGCAGCGTGGAGCGGGTGTTTTCCGCCGACCCGAATGCCACGGATGCGATTTTCCATCTGGCCCGCGCGGCGGAAACCCAGCGCACCGGCGAGGAGGAGATCCGTCTGTCGCATCCTCTGGGGCAGAACGACGGCGATCCGTGCTGGTACCGGGTGCGGGTGCGGCCGCTGAGCCTGCCGACCAGCGACGGGCGCGGGGCGGCACGCGACTGCATCATCTGGCAGGTCGCCGACATCAGCGGCGAGCGGACCGAGCAGGAAACCTCGTTCCAGGAATTGCAGCGGGTCATCAACTTTCTCGATCATGCGCCGGCCGGGTTCTTCTCCTGCGACGGGGCCGGGCGGCTCGTCTATCTCAATGCGACGCTGGCCGACTGGCTCGGCTATGACCTGGTGCGGTTCAAGGCCGGGTCGGTCGCCCTGTCCGATTTCATCCGCGGCGACGGGGCGGAACTCTTGCGCTCGCTGCAGGGGCGCGCCGGCGAGGTCAAGAGCGAGACCTTCGATCTCGATCTGGTGGCCCGCAACGGGCGCAGCATTCCGGTGCGGATCCTGCACCGGGTGCCGTTCGGCGGCGACGGCGAGGCCGGCGAAAGCCGGACCATCGTGCTCAACCGGTCCCGGGGCGAGGATGCCTCCGAGGCGCTGCGTTCCTCCGAGGTCCGTTTCGCCCGGTTCTTCAACAACACGCCGATCGCCATTGCCTCGATCGATCGCGATGGCGGCATCAGCAAGACCAACGCGCCGTTCCTGCGCCTGTTCGGCGCCGGTGATGGCAGCGGTGCAACGCCGAAGCTGATCGATTTCGTGGTCGAGGGCTCCCGTCCGGCGCTGACCGAGGCGCTTGCGAGCGCCGCCGATGGCCAGAGCGAGATCCCGCCGGTCGATGTCCGGCTCGATGATCGGGAAGAAGGGCGCTCAGCGACCGTCTATGTCTCGGCGGTGCGCGACGGCGAGGACGATGGCGATGCGGCCATCGTCTACGTTCTGGAGACGACGGCGCAGCGGGTGCTGGAGGCGCAGTTCGCGCAAGGCCAGAAGATGCAGGCGATCGGCCAGCTTGCCGGCGGTGTCGCCCATGATTTCAACAACGTGCTGACGGCGATCATCGGCTTTTCCGACCTCTTGCTGGCCAGCCACCGTCCGAGCGATCCCTCGTTCCAGGACATCATGAACATCAAGCAGAACGCCAACCGGGCGGCAGGGCTGGTGCGCCAGTTGCTCGCCTTCTCGCGCCGGCAGACCCTGCGACCGAAGGAACTGGCGCTGAACGATGTGCTCGCCGACCTGTCGATCCTGCTCGACCGGCTCCTGGGCGAGAAGGTGGAATTGAGCGTGGTGCATGGCCGGGATCTGTGGCCGGTGATGGCCGATCTCAACCAGCTCGAACAGGTGATCGTCAATCTGGCGGTGAACGCGCGCGATGCCATGCCCGAGGGCGGGCGGCTGACCATCCGCACGACCAATGTCTCGGAGGAGAATTCACGCGGCTACGACAATGCCCGGGGCATGCCGGCGGGCGAATATGTGCTGGTGGAGGTGGTCGACACCGGCCATGGCATGGCGCCGGAGGTGATGGAGAAGATCTTCGAGCCGTTCTTCTCCACCAAGGAAGTGGGCAAGGGCACCGGCCTTGGCCTGTCCACGGTCTATGGCATCGTCAAGCAGACTGGAGGCTTCATCTTCTGCACCAGCGAGCCTGAGGTCGGCACCACCTTCCGGATTTTCCTGCCGCGGCATGTGCGCGAGGAAAACGAGCAGGTCGAGGCCAAGCCGGCGGAACAGCAGCAGCTTGCCGATCTCACCGGCTCGGCGACGATCCTTCTGGTGGAGGACGAGGAAGCGGTGCGGGCGTTTGCGGCCCGGGCGCTGAGTTCGCGTGGCTACACGGTGCATGAGGCCGCCAGCGGCGCTGAAGCGCTGGAGGTGATGGAAGAGACCGGCGGTCAGATCGATCTGGTGGTCTCGGACGTGGTGATGCCGGAGATGGATGGCCCGTCGCTCCTGCGCGAATTGCGCAAGACCCAGCCGGAGCTGAAGATCATCTTCGTGTCGGGCTACGCGGAGGATGCGTTCGAGAAGAACCTGCCGGAGAACGAGAAATTCTCGTTCCTGCCCAAGCCCTTCACCCTCAAACAACTGGCAACGGTGGTGAAGGACGTGCTGGCGAGCTGACCGCCGGCCGGGCGTTCTTCACCCCAATCCGGCGTAGTAGGCCGCGTAGAACACCAGCCAGAACGCGGCGAGCAGCAACCGCCGCGTCCACAGGGAAACGCCCGCCAGCAGTTTGGCGAAGATCAGCCAGCTTGCCAGGCAGGAGAGTGTGAAGCGCAGCAGGCGGGCGGGCAGGCTTGCGAGCAGAAAGAGCGCCAGCGGCGTTTCCGACCGCGCTGCCTCTACCGCGAAGATCTTGTAGGGCACGCCGGTGAGCGATCCCGTGACAAGACCCGGGAGAAGTCCGCCGTCCAAGAGGGTGCCTGCACGGGCAATCAGCTCCGGAAAAACCCCCGGGACTGCGAGCAGAAGTGCGTCGGCCGCATCGGGATGGGAGAGCGCGAGCACGTAGAGGAGCGCGCCGCCGGTGCAGGCGCCGACCACGGTCCACAGGCTTGCAATAAGCGCGCGGCGGAGCGAGGTCTGGGCCAGGAAGCTCAGCAGCACATCCGGGACGGTGAAGAAGACGATCGCCTCGGCGAAGCCCCACAGGGCGGCCGCGAGAAAGGCGAGCTTATTCCCAAGGTGCGAAGGTTTTTTCATGGGAGAGGGTCCTGAAGGCGGCGTTCAGCTGCGCCATGAAGTCCGGCCGGCTGCCCGGCCAGTGGATCGGGGCGCCGACGAAGATATCGCAGAAGAACGGCACCAGCAGGAAGGAGCCCTTCGGCAGCGCCTTGCCCAGCCCATGGGTGAAGACCGGGACCACCGGGACTTCGGGCGCTTTCGCCGACAGCAGGGCAACGCCCTTTTTCAGCGCGGCCATCTCCTCCGGCTGCCCGCGCGTGCCTTCGGGAAACAGGATCAGGATTTCGCCGCGCGCCAGCGCTTCATGGCAGGGGGCGAGCGGGTCGCGGCTGCGGGCCGTGCCGCTGCGGTCGATGGGAATGATGCCGAGGATGCGGGTGGAGAAAAAGGCGAGCCAGCGGGTCCGCAGGAAATAGTCGGCGGCGGCGACCGGGCGCACCCGGGCGATCCGCGACAGGGGCATCAGGCACATCAGCACCAGCGTATCGAGATGGCTGTTGTGGTTGGCGACGATGATCGCCGGCCCCTCCTTCGGCAACAGCTCGCGCCGGCGAATGTTGAGGCCGAGCAGCAGGGTGACGGCGATACGCACCGACAGGAAGAAGAGGTACTGCAGACAGCGGGTCATCCGTGGCCCTGGTCAGGTGTAGAAATAGCGGGTGAAATGGAAGAACAGCGGGGCGGTGAAGGTCAGGCTGTCGATCCGGTCCATGATGCCGCCATGGCCGGGGATCAGCGCGCCGGTGTCCTTGACGCCGAGATCGCGCTTGACCGCCGAGACGGTGACATCGCCGATGAAGCCGGCGGCGGCGATCAGCGCACCGGCGATGGCCGCATGCAAGGGGCCGAAGGGGGTGACCAATGGTGCCACCAGTACGGCAAGCAGGGTGGTCGTCGCCAGGCCGCCGAGAAAACCCTCCCAGGTCTTCTTCGGGCTGACCACCGGCACGATCTTGTGCCGGCCGAACAGCTTGCCCCAGGTGTATTGCGCCACGTCGTTGAACTGGGTGAGGAACACCAGGAACAGCAGCAGCCCCGCGCCGCTGGCCCCGTCTTCCGCCGCGCCGGGTAGTGGCAACACCAGCAGGAAGGCTGCGTGGCTGATGGCGAAGACGCAGAGCATCAGGCCCCAGTTGAGGGTGCCGACCGCCTTGAGAAAGCCGTCGGTCTGCTGCGACAGCAGCATGGCGAAGGGCAGGAACAGGAACATGTAGACCGGGATGAACACGGCGAACATGCCGTACCAGCCATCGGCGACCCAGTAGTATTGCACGGGAATCGCCAGATACGCCCAGAACAGCACCCGGCGGTCGGCGCGCCGGGTCGGGATCATCGAGAAATACTCCTTCAGCGCCAGGAAACTGACCAGCGCGAAGACGATGATCGACAGGGTGCGGCTGAGCAGAAAGGCGGCGGTGAAGATGGCGATCATCCCCCACCAGCTCTGGGTGCGCTGTACCAGCTCCGAATAGTCCTTGTCCGGGCGGCTGCGGGCGAGTGCCCAGACAAGCAGGCTGGCGGCGATCAACAGCCCCCAGATGCCAAGAAGCGCCAGATGCAGCGGCTGAAGGGCGGTCATCATCTGGCTCATGAGGCGGCCACCTCGCGCAGGGCCATCCGGGCCCGATTGACCACCGTCACGGCCGCCAGCACCAGGGTCAGCCCAAGGATGACGTTGAGCACGGTAGCGCCGGCAAGGCCCAACCCGACGAGACCGCCGAGGGTGCCGAAGACCACCGCACGGTCGCTCTTGCCCATCGGCCCGTCGTAGCGGCGGCTGGCACCGATCTGAACGCCGATCACCCCGGTCATTTCGCCGATCACCGCCAGCAGGCAGATGCCGATCACCAGAACGGGCGAGGCGCCGGCCAGCAGGGCGAAGGGCAGGTAGAGGCAGAGGTCGGAGACCACGTCGCCCAGCTCATTGAGCACGGCGCCGAGGGCGGAGCGCATGTCATGCTCGCGCGCCAGCATGCCGTCGATGGCGTTCAGCGCCATGCGCAGGAACAGGATCACCGGCAACAGCAGGAACGGCCAACCGGCCTCGGGCCAGAGGCTGAGGGCTCCCCCGCCGAGCGCGCTGAGGACAATGGCCGACACGGTGACCTGATTGGCGGTGATGCCGCGCCCGGCCATCCACCCGACCAGCGGGCGCAGGAGATCCTGAAAGCGGCTCTTGAGTTGATAGATCGAGGCCATGTGAAATGGGTTTTTCCGAAAAAGAAGCGGTCCGGCCGATGGTGGCCGAACCGCTTGTCTGTGGCAATCGAAGGTGGTGGCGTGTTGCCGGCCCGCCTCGTGACGGGATCAGAGGCAGGTCGCGGCGCTTTCGGCCTTGGCCTTCAGCCCCACGAGGCTGTCCCGGTTGTTGTACTGCGGCTGGGTGAGGCTGAAGACCTGCTCTAGCGCGGTGCCGGCGTTGTTGATGACGAACACGTCCTGCACCACCAGGGTCTTGCAGGCCTCGCCCTGGAAGCGCACGCGGATGCGGAACTTGCGCACACCGTTGTTCGAGGGGCCGAATTCATTGTCGAGCGCCGGGATCGGATCGCTCACCGTGCGCTCCAGCACCACCATGTTGGGCTGGTTCTGGGCAATCGGCGTGCCGCGCTGGGTGGCATTGGCGACGATGGTCTGGCGCACCACCTCCGGATCGGCCCGAACCGTGATGGACTGGGCGCCAGCGGGCACCGTCAGCACTGCCGGCTGCGGCGTGACGGGGCCGGCGGCCCGGCGGCCGGACTGGCAGGCGGCGAGGGCAAGCGCGGCGGCGAGCAGAACCATCAAGCGTAGCATATCGTCAATCCTTAACCGAAAACGCCGGGAGATCGGGGAGGGCGTCCAGGCGCTGCGGTCCCGTCCGCCAGGGGGCGTGTCATGTTGTGGGCGCGAGGTTAACAAACCTTGCGGGCGGGCGCATCCGTATCCTTGGAGCGCGCCGACGGCAAGGCGGGAGGTTACACTTCGGCTGTATCGAAGCCCTCCATCCACGGCAGGTCCGTTGGTCCCGGGTCGATCCCGAGCTGTGACAGCAGCGTGGTGACCTGTCCCCGGTGGTGGGTCTGGTGGTTGAACAGATGGGTGACCAGCAGCCAGCAGGGCCGTGTCCGGGAGATGCCATCAAGTCCGCTGGTCCAGGTGAGGTCCCCGGCAAGCCAGTCGCTGGTGAGCCCTTCCGCGAAGGCGAGAATATCGGTGTCCATCTCCGCTCGCGCTACGCGCAATGCGTCGAAATCGGCATAGAGCTCGGTGCCGATCGGCACCACCTGATAGCTGCGTCCGGTAAACCGGCCCATCCACACGCGGTCGCCGAGCAGGATGTGGTCGAGCGTTGCGTGGATCGAGCCGAAGAACGCGCCCCGGTCGGCCTTGCGGGCGTCGTCGTCGAGGTCCGCGCACAGGGCGTAGAGCCGGTCGTTCATCCAGCGATTGTACAGCGCCATGGCCCGGATGCTGTGCCGGTCCGTCATCATGTCGTCTTTCATTGTTGTCCTCGCAGCGTCAGAACTTGTCGCCGGTCTCAAAGCCGCCGCCGCCGAAACTGTCGCCGCTGTCGAAGCCGCCACCACCAAAGCCGCCACCGCCGAAACCGCCATCGGACCCACCGCCAGGGAAGGTGCCGCCCATGGAGCCGGGCAGGCCGACGCCGCCGGGAAAGCCGATGGCGCCACCGCGCCGCTTGCGCCGCCGGTGAGATTTTTCCGTCCGGGCCCAGTAATCGGCGCCGGAGAGTGCGCCTTTCGCCAGCTCACCGATCAGCACGCCGGCAAGATCATTGTTATCGAAGGAGGAATCCCAGTTGTCATAGTGCTTCTTGCGGAAGCGCTGGGCGACCTTGGCCAGTTCCTCGCGTCGCCGGACGATGTCGCGCAAATCCGCCTGATCCGCTTCGATTTGCGGCGTGATGGCACTGATCCGCCCGTCGAGATCGCGCAAGCGGCGGACAATCGCCTCGTCCTCGGGCGAAGGGGTGGCCAAGGCCTCCTGCCACAGAGTGCTCAGTTCATCCGAGCGCAGGGAGCGCAGGAGCGCTTCTTCCGCCGCCCGGAAATCCGCATCCTCACCGGCGAGAAAGGGCTGTTCGCGGGTCGCCAGTTCACTTTGCTCCGCTTCGAGCGCCTCCAGTGCGGCGGCCGTTTCCGTCAGTTCCTGCTCAGCGCGTTCGACTGCGGCGGCGAGATCCTCGCCGGCAAGCTCCGTGGCAGCGGCGCGGGACATGGCGCCCAGCTTCGTCTCTTCCGCCACAGCCTCCGCCTCCCGGTCGGTGGCATAGGCCTCCAGCCGTTCGGGGATCTCGCACAACATGGCGTAGTTCGGCCGGGCGTCGTCGAAGCGCACCAGCCGGGCGACCCATCTGTCCAGCATCCGGATCAGGCCGCTTGCGTGGTAGTCCGGCGTGCCGAAGCCTCGTTGCCACAGATACATGAACAGGCGGTCCGCCTCGTAGGCCGCGCCCTTTTCCTGCCTGTCGGCGGCGGCCTGGGTGGCCTTCGCCCGCGCCGCCTCGGCGGTGGTCCGGGCGGTTTCGACCCTCTCTTGCTGGCGGGCGTAGGCCGGATCCTTTGCGAGGCGGTCGTCCACCTGATCGAGGATCGCGTCGAGCCGGTCGCCGGCCGCATCGCGCTCGCGCGCCAGCCGCCGGCGTTTGTCGACCAGGGCGGCGATGTCGCTGGTCAGGGCGTTGCGCTGGGAACGCAGGGCGGAAAGGGCGAGTTCGCGCTGCTCCAGCCGCGCCTTGGCCTGGGCCTCGTCCCTGTCGATCCGCCGCCCGAACATCCCATCCCCGCTACCGCGCAGGCGAAACCGGGCCAACTCGCGATAGGCGTCCAGCTCGGCGCTGCGCAACTCGTTGATGTCGCGCATGGCCTGTTCGACACGGGCCTTGCGCTCCGCTTCCTCCTGCCGCAATTCGGCAAGCGAGTGTTCGATGGATCCCAGGGTCTGGCGTCCGCTGATCATGCTGTTCGTCCGGCCCTATCCGTTACCATTTGGTGATCGCACCCGCGTCGACCGGCTTCTGCCAGTCGATGCCGAGCTTGCCGCGAGCCTTGCTGCCCAGCACGGCGTCCTGGACGATGCCGTCCCGCTGCTTGTCGGCACGTACGGCATCGAAGGTGGCCTTGGGCACCCGCTGCCCCCAGATCCCGACCCGTTCGGTGCTGCCGTCTTCCTCCGAGTTGATCTCCTGCAGCAGCGCCGTACCGTCTGGGCCGATGGCCTCGACGATGAGATAGTAGTTCAGCGCATTGCGGTTCGCCTGCGGAATGCGGGTGACGCCGGTCGGCGTGCCCGGGCGGGAGACGATGCGCACGTCGAAGGTCTGGAGAAGTCGTGCTTCCAGCGCCATGAGGTCGGCGCGGGCCTTGCGCGCCGCCTCGGCGTCCTTGGCTGCAAGCGCGGCAAGGCCAGTCGCGGCGAGCGTTTCGGCGCGGGCGGTGGCCTCCGGAACGATGGCAATCCCGGCGATGCGCGCCGGCAGCGCGGCGAAATCGGCCGGCAGGGTCTCGGTCAGTTCGATCCGCAGGGCCTCCGCCGCCCGTTCACGTGGCAGGATCACGAGGAACCGCCAGGCAAGGACGGCGGCAACCGTCAGCAGCAGGAGGATGCCCAGCCATTTCGACCAGCGGGCCCGGGTGACATAGAGCAGCGCGAGCGTGCGCTGGAACCCGACGGCGGGCGGGCTGTAGACGAAGCGGTTTTGCCTGAGGTTCTGCACGCCCTCCCGGAGCATCCGGTCGGGCACCTCTATGCCCTGGCTCTTGTAGATCTGGCGCAGGCGCTCGACCATCTGCTCGTCGCGCAGATCGTCGCCCAGCTCCTTGACGGCGATGCGTTCGTCGTGGCGCAGGGTGTCCACGACATCCATCGCCATCATCAGGTCATCAAGTGGCGGCTTGGACGCGGTGGCGTCGGCAGACATGGGCAGGGCTCCCGTTCAATCCCGGTGCAAAGGAGGCGGCCCGAACCGGGAAGGTCCGGGCCCTGAGATGCCTCAGGCGCCGAGCGCGTTGCCTTCGGCGGCAAGCTTCGCCAGACGCCGCTTGCCATCCTCGACGGCGTCGCGGATCTCCTCGGAGTTCTTGGTCGCCATCACCCGCATCTCGTCGATGATTTCGCGGGAGTTCATCTGGAAGGTGATGACCGAATCCACCAGCTTCTTGACGGCGGCGGCCTGCACGGTCGGGCCGTAGCCGGCCTTGAGCGCGGCTTCCTGCACCGCGTCGCCAATTTCTGCGAGGGTTTCCAGCGACTTGGACACCCCGTCCTTCATGGCGTTGAGCGTCTCGGTGGATTCGTGCAGCCCCTGCAGCCCCGTGAAGGAGGCATTGAGCGCGGTCAGCACCGAATCATTGGTGGAGAAGAAGCTGACCGCCTGGGAGTAGACCCGCTCCTTGGCGTTGGTCGTCTGCATCAAGCGGGCCATGATCACTTCGGAGGTGTTGTAGCCGATGGTCAGGTTGTCGGCGAGATCCTTGGCGACCTGGAAGCGCTTTTCCTCATCCTGCATGGCGCGCATGCGCTCGTCACGCTGCAGCTCCAGCCGGGCCTTCTCCGCCGGTTCCTTGCCGGCATAGGCCTCGACCGCGCCATTGGCCGCCTCCAGCGCCGCCTTGGTACCGTCGAGCTTGTCTGTCGCGGTGCGCAGCACCTCCAGCGCAAGTACTTCGGCCTGTTTCAGCGCGCCGCGAAAATCGCGGTAGGCTTCGAGAATGCGGATCTCGCGTTCGATCTGGTCCTTGGTGTCCCGGGCGACATCCAGATAGGTATCGCGAATCTTGCCGAAGCGGTCGGACACGGTGCCCCGGGTCATGTCGCGCCATTTGTTCGACAGGTTCTCCATGAAGGAGATCTTGCCGTCGGCAAGCTGGTCGACCATGCTCTTGGCATCGTCGCGGATCGAATTGAACGCCTCGGTGATGGCCTCGTAGCGCTCGCCGATGGACATGGCCTGGATCTCGTTGCGCACGACCTCGTTGAAGGTCTGCGCCTGGCCGAGCGTGCGGGTGATGACGGCGATCTTGTCCGGCGACAGGTCGGAAATCTGCTCCAGCAGCGCGTTGATCGGCGCTTCGGCGGTGCCGTTCGGCATCAGGCCCATGTCGCGCAGGGCACCGACGGCCCTGTCCAGATACTGCATCGGTGAAAGCGCGGTGTCCGCCATTGTCCGTCCTCTGTCGTTTGCGCCGCCGGGGCGGCCCTGTGTCACCCGGTGCTATGCGGGAAAAGCTTCGCCCCGCTGCCCCGATGTGGTTATTGCCGTTCCCGGTTCCAAGCCGCAAGGGCATGGAACCGGCCGGCCGGCGCCGGTGCCCGGAGACCGACGAGCGAGCCTGACAGGGCACGAGTTAAGCATATATTCGCTGACAGTTACACGGTTGAGACACGCCGAATGGTCGGGCCTCCCCCAAGGTTCAACCGATCGCGTCCGAGTCCGCGTCGGCAACCGCAATGGCGGCGGCCAGTCGGGCGTTGTTGCGCACGAGCGCGATATTGGTTTCGAGGCTTCGTCCCTTGGTGAGGTCGAAGATCAGCGACAGCACGAAGGGGGTCACCGCCTTGCCGGAGATGCCGCGCCGTTCCGCCTGGTGCAGGGCCGTCTCGATCACCGAGGCCATTTCCCGCGCCGGGATTTCCGCCTCCTGCGGCACCGGATTGGCGACCAGCATGCCGCCATGGCCGCCAAGGCGCCGGCGCATGGACAAAAGACGGGCGACCTCTTCGGCGCTGTCGAGGCGCAAGGGGGCGGCAAGGCCGCTGTCGCGTGACCAGAAGGCGGGGAACACATCGGTGCCGAAGCCGATCACCGGCACGCCCCGGGTCTCCAGAACCTCCAGGGTCTTGGGCAGGTCGAGCAGTGCCTTGGCGCCGGCGGCGACCACGCAGACCGGGGTGCGACCCAGTTCTTCGAGATCGGCGGAAATGTCGAAATTGAGTTCGGCGCCGCGATGGACCCCGCCAATGCCGCCGGTGGCGAAAACGCGGATGCCGGCGGCCTCGGCGGCCATCATGGTGGCGGCCACGGTGGTGGAGCCGATCCGTTTGCTCGCCAAGGCGACGGCGAGGTCGGCGCGGGAGCATTTCATCGCTTCGGTGCTGCGGGCCAGCCGCTCCAGCGCCCCGTCGGAGAGGCCGATATGCAACTGGCCATCCATCGCGGCAATGGTCGCGGGGGTCGCGCCGCCAGCGCGGATATCCGCTTCCACCGCCCGGGCGGTCTCGGCGTTGCGCGGCCAGGGCATGCCATGGGTGATGATGGTCGATTCCAGTGCGACGACCGGCCGGCTCTCGGCTAGGGCATCGCGGACTTCCTCGGTGATTGCCAGCGGCGCGGCGCCCGCGCTGTGTGTCTCGCTCATCCGATCCCGTCTCCGTTTTCTGGCCGGCACCGTCCGGCCCGTTTGGCGCTTATAGGTGGGGCGCCGGTCCCCGTCGAGCCATCAGTCCTCGCCCGAGATCGCCCGCCAGTTCAAGCTGTCGGGAGCCGCGCCTTCCGCCGACAGGGTCAACGCGGCAGCGGCAAGGCCCGCTCGGGCGGCCGCGTCGAGCGTCCGGCCATGGTGCAATCCGGCAAGGGTGCCGGCAATCAGCGCGTCGCCTGCGCCGGTGACATCGCGCACCGCCACGTGGGGCACATCCAGCCGGCGAATGCCGGTGTTGTCGGCAAGGGTCAGCGGCGCGTTGCCATCGCTGACACAGCAGGCGGATACGCCCCTTTCCACAAGCGCGGCGGCAAGGTCGTCCGCGGGCGGCAGGGTCTCGATTGCCAGCAGCGCCGCGGCTTCCGCCCGGTTGCAGAACAGAAGGTCGAGCCGGGGCAGGATCGCGGCCAGCCGGGGCGCCTTGGCACAGGAGACGGCATCCGCCGCCAGGCGCCGGCGGGGTCCGGCATCCTTTGCCAGCCGGGCCAGGGTCGCCGGCGGCAGGTTGGTGTCCAGGAACCAGACCGCCGCCTCGATGAGGACAGTGGGCAGCGGCGTGAAGGCCTTCGCCGGCAGGGCTTCGGTGATTTCGCCATCCACCACGGCGGCGGCCAGCGCGCCGTCCGGGTCATGCAGCGCCAGGTAACGGCCGGTCGCCCGGCCTTGCAGCCGGCGCACCGCGCTCATATCCAGTCCTTGCGCGCTCAACTCCGCGCAGAGCTGTGCCCCCGCCGCATCGTCGCCGACCACACCGGCAAGGGCGCAAGCGATGTCCAGCTTCGCCAGCGCCCGGGCGACATTGGTGGCAACCCCGCCGGGGCGGCTGACGAACCGGGCCGGCGTGGAGGTCTCGCGCCGGATCGGCACGGCGGCATGGGCGATGGTGTCGAGATGAATCGCACCGATGAGGGCGATGGAGGGAGCCGGGGCGCGGGGGGCGGAGGACGGAACGGGCATGGCGGAAAGGTCCGAAAGGAAGCGGGCAAGAGCGCACCGCAACGCGGAGTCTTCCTTGTTGCATGGAATGGGGGAGGGGGAAATGGAAAGGCATCGGGTGCAGGCAGCGGGGCGGTCCCGGGGCGGCGATTCCCGTTGGGATGATCAATGGATGAAAAATGCCGTTGCGTAAGATTTTTCGGGCCGACCCGGAACATTCTTTGAACGAGGTTGAGAAAGGTCAACGTGTTCAAGGGAGTGGCGCGGCTTGTCGATGAGGAACAAATGAGGTACAAAAGCGCAGTTTGAATCGCCGGCTGCGGCGTGGAATAAGAAAGGCACGTGCGATGGCGCAAAATTCTCTCCGCTTGGTCGAAGGCATTCAAATGGACAAAACAAAGGCGCTGGACGCCGCCCTTTCCCAGATCGAACGGGCCTTTGGCAAAGGCTCGATCATGAAAATGGGGCAAGGTCAGGTGGTCGAGGTGCAGACCGTACCGACCGGATCTCTGGGGCTCGATATCGCGCTGGGCATCGGCGGGTTGCCGCGTGGCCGGATTGTCGAGATCTACGGGCCGGAATCCTCCGGCAAGACGACGCTGGCTCTGCATACGGTCGCCGAGGCCCAGAAGCAGGGCGGCATCTGCGCCTTCATCGATGCGGAGCACGCGCTCGATCCGATCTATGCGCGCAAGCTCGGCGTCAGCATCGACGATCTTTTGATCTCCCAGCCGGACGCGGGCGAGCAGGCGCTGGAAATCGCCGATACGCTGGTGCGGTCCGGGGCCATCGACGTGCTGGTAGTCGATTCGGTGGCGGCGCTGACGCCCAAGGCCGAACTGGATGGCGAGATGGGCGATTCGCTGCCCGGCCTGCAGGCGCGGCTGATGAGCCAGGCGCTGCGCAAGCTGACCGCCTCGATCTCCCGGTCGAAATGCATGGTGATCTTCATCAACCAGATCCGCATGAAGATCGGTGTGATGTTCGGCTCGCCGGAGACGACCACCGGCGGCAATGCGCTGAAGTTCTACGCCTCGGTGCGTCTCGACATCCGCCGCATCGGCGCGATCAAGGATCGGGACGAGGTGGTCGGCAACCAGACCCGGGTGAAGGTGGTCAAGAACAAGCTGGCGCCGCCGTTCAAGCAGGTCGAGTTCGACATCATTTACGGCGAAGGTGTGTCGAAGATGGGCGAGCTGATCGACCTTGGCGTCAAGGGCGGCATTGTCGAGAAGTCCGGCGCCTGGTTCTCCTACAACAGCCAGCGGCTCGGTCAGGGGCGAGAGAACGCCAAGCAGTTCCTGCGCGACAATCCGGCGCTTGCCGAGGAAATCGAACTGGCGGTGCGGCAGAATGCCGGGCTGATCGCCGAGCGGATCACCGATCCGGCTGGCGGTTCCGACGACGACAGCTAACCCTGTCCGACAAGGAACCGATTTGCATGTAGAATGGCCCGGAGCGCTGCCCGCGTTCCGGGCCATTCACGTATGAAGAGCGGCGGTCAAAGCGCGGTGCCGCGCGCTTGTCCCCGAAAGGAGGCAGGGCTGCCGCTATGCTGGACAGTTTCCCGGGGCGAAGATAAAAGCGGCGCACGATGCAATATCGCGCGCGGCGACTGGCGCTTTCGCCCATATATGTCAATCGGACGCGCGCAACATGATGGGTGGCTACTTGATGAGCGGTGTAAACGAAATCCGGTCGGCGTTCCTCGACTATTTCGCCAGGAACGGGCACGAACCTGTGGCCTCCGGTCCGCTTGTGCCGCGCAACGATCCGACCCTGATGTTCACCAACGCGGGCATGGTGCCCTTCAAGAACGTCTTCACCGGCCTTGAAAAGCGCGACTATTCGCGGGCGGTTTCGGCTCAGAAATGCGTGCGGGCCGGTGGCAAGCACAATGATCTCGACAATGTGGGCTATACTGCCCGGCATCACACCTTCTTCGAGATGCTCGGCAATTTCTCGTTCGGCGACTATTTCAAGGACCGGGCGATCGAGCTGGCCTGGGACCTGATCACCAAGGAATACGGCATTCCCGCCGACCGGTTGCTGGTCACCGTCTATGCGGACGACGACGAAGCCTTCTCCTTGTGGAAGAAGATCGCCGGACTGCCGGAAGACCGGATCATCCGCATCGCCACCTCCGACAATTTCTGGGCCATGGGCGATACCGGTCCCTGCGGCCCGTGCTCGGAGATCTTCTACGACCACGGCGAGCACATTCCCGGCGGCCCTCCGGGCTCGCCCGACGAGGATGGGGACCGGTTCATCGAGATCTGGAATCTCGTGTTCATGCAGTACGAGCAACTCGCCGACGAGCGGGTCGACCTGCCGCGCCCGTCGATCGACACGGGCATGGGGCTGGAGCGGATCGCCGCCGTGCTCCAGGGCGTGCATGACAACTACGACATCGACCTGTTCCGGGCGCTGATTTCGGCTTCGGAAAACGTGGTGGGCACCGGTGCGAACGGCGCGGGATCGAGCCACCGCATTATCGCCGACCATCTGCGCTCCACCAGCTTCCTGATCGCCGATGGCGTGCTGCCCTCCAATGAAGGGCGCGGCTATGTGCTGCGGCGGATCATGCGCCGGGCGATGCGCCATGCGCATCTTCTGGGGGCAGAGGAGCCCTTGATGTATCGGCTGGTGCCGACCTTGGTGCGGGAAATGGGCCGGGCCTATCCGGAGCTTGCCCGGGCGGAGAGCCTGATCAGCGAGACGCTGAAGCTGGAGGAAACCCGGTTCCGGCGCACGCTGGAACGCGGCCTCAGCCTGCTCGACGAGGCGAGCGCGGGGCTCGACAGCGGCGCGGAGTTCAGCGGCGAGACCGCCTTCAAGCTTTATGACACCTACGGCTTCCCGCTGGATCTGACCCAGGACGCGCTCCGGGCCCGGGGTATCGGCGTGGACACCGAGGGGTTCAAGGCGGCGATGGAACGCCAGCGGGCCGAGGCGCGTGCCGCCTGGAGCGGCTCCGGCGAGGCGGCGACCGACACACTCTGGTTCACGCTGAAGGACCGGCTCGGCGCCACCGACTTCCTGGGCTATGACAGCGAGGCGCTGGAAGGCGTCGTCGGCGCGCTGGTGCGCGATGGTGCGGAAGTGATGGAGCTGAAGGCCGGCGACACGGGCTTCGTCATCCTCAACCAGACGCCGTTTTATGGCGAATCCGGCGGTCAGGTCGGAGACACGGGCACCATGACCGCCGATGGCGTGCGGGTGCGGGTGACCGACACCCAGAAGCGGGCCGACGGGTTGTTCATCCATGAGGTGACGGTTGATGAGGGCGCGGTGACCATCGGTCAGGCGTTGGAGCTCACCGTCGATGGCGCCCGCCGCAGTGCGATCCGCGCCAACCATTCCGCGACCCATCTGGTGCACGAGGCCCTGCGCGAGGTGCTGGGCGATCACGTGGCGCAGAAGGGCTCGCTGGTCACGCCCGACCGTTTGCGGTTCGACTTTTCTCACCCGATGCCGGTCTCGGCGGAGGATTTGCGCAAGGTCGAGGACATTTCCAACGACATCGTGCTGCAGAATGCGCCGGTCGAAACCCGGTTGATGGGGGTCGACGACGCGATCGAGCAGGGCGCCATGGCCCTTTTCGGCGAGAAATACGGTGAGGAAGTGCGGGTCGTGTCGATGGGCCGGGCAACGCAAGGCGCCAAGGCCGGCAAGACCTATTCGCTGGAGCTGTGCGGCGGCACCCATGTGGGCCGCACCGGAGACATCGGTCTGGTGACCCTGGTGACGGAAGGCGCGGTCGCGGCGGGTGTCCGCCGGATCGAGGCGCTGACCGGGCGAGCCGCCCGCCAGTATCTTGCCGAGCAGGACATGCGGCTGCGCGATATCGCCGGCGTTCTGAAGGTGGCACCGGGCGATGTGACCGAACGGGTCTCGGGGCTTGTCGAGGACAAGCGCCGGCTGGAGCGGGAACTGGCCGAAACCCGGAAGAAGCTCGCCATGGGCGGGACGGGCGGCGGCGATGCCGGCATTCGCGAGGTCGGGTCGGTGAAGCTCCTGGCGCGGGTCGTGGAGGGGCTCAACCCGAAGGACCTGAAGGGGCTGGCCGATGAGGCCAAGGCCCAGCTCGGCTCCGGTGTTGTTGTCCTGATCAGCAAGGGCGAGGAGAACAAGGCGGCGATCGTCGTGGCGGTGACCGCGGATCTGACCGAGCGCTTCAGCGCGGTCGATCTGGTGCGGCTTGGCTCGGCGGCGCTCGGCGGGCGTGGCGGCGGCGGACGTGCCGACATGGCCCAGGCCGGCGGTTCTGATGCCTCCCAGGCGGAGGCCGCCATCGAGGCGATCGCGGCCGGCCTCGGCGAGGGCTGAGCTGATGGCCGCGGACCGTCCAGACCAGGATCGGATGGACCCGGCCGACGAGAGCGCTCCCAACAAGCGCCGGCGCAGCATTTCCCCCGATGGGGCGCCGGCGATCAAGCGGCACACCTACCGCTTGCTGGAGCTGGGGGCGGCGGGCGATACGCAAGGGCGCTGGGTCAACCGTGTCCTTGCGCTCTTCATCATCGGTACGGTGGTGATGGCGGTGCTGGAGACGGTGCCGGAGGTGGATGAGGAATGGGGCGGCTTGTTCGATCTCCTGGAGATCGTTGCCGGTGTCCTGTTCCTCGCCGAGTATCTCGCCCGGGTATGGGTGGCGGATCTGCACCCGCCGTTTCGGCGGTTCAAGCCGCTCGGCGCCCGGCTGCGCTATTGCTCCCAGATTTCCGCCATCATCGATCTGATGGCGATCCTGCCGTTTCTTCTGGCGCTGGTCTTGCCGACGATCGAGCTGAAGATCCTGATCGTCCTGCGGCTGACGCGGTTCTTCAAGCTGGCGCGGTATTCGCCGGCGCTGCGGTCTCTCGCCAACGCGGTGGCGGGTGAGCGGCATGCGCTGATTGCCAGTCTGGTCATCATCTTCGGCGTGATCCTGGTGGCGGCGACCGGGCTTTATCTGGTGGAACGCAATGTCCAGCCGGAAAAGCTCGGCACCATTCCCGGAGCCATGTGGTGGGCGCTGGCGACGCTGACGACCGTCGGCTATGGCGACGTGGTGCCGGTGACGGCGCCAGGTAAGATCCTGGGCGGCCTGGTGATGCTGATGGGCTACGGCCTGTTCGCCCTGCCGATCGGCATCGTCGCCACCGCCTTCGCCCGCGAGATCCACTCCCGTGACTTTGTCGTGACCTGGGGGATGGTGGCGGGGGTGCCGCTGTTCGAAGACCTGAAGGCCGCGGAAATTGCCGAGATCGCCAAGCTGCTGCGGGCCCTGTCGGTGGACACCGGCCAGGTCATCACCCGCAAGGGCGCCGAAGCGGACAGTATGTATTTCATTGCCCGGGGGGCGGTGGAGGTTGCGCTCGACAACAGTCGGGTGCGGCTGGAGGAAGGCGACTTCTTCGGCGAGATGGCGATCCTTGGCGGCCGCCGCCGGGTGGCGTCGGTCTTCGCGCTGGAGGCGACCCAGTTGATGGTGCTCGAGGCGCACGATCTGCACCGGCTGATGCGCAATCAGCCGGAGGTGGCGCGCAAGATCCTCGATGAGGTGCAGGAGCGCGCCCGCATGGGCTCGCTGCCCGACGACATCATCGAGGAGGAGGTCAGCCGCGCCAAACAGGTGGTGGAGACCCTGAAGGAAGAGGGCGTGGGCGTTGGTGCGGACTTGACCGAGCCGGAGCTTTTCGACGTGGAGACAGACGGCGAAGAAGAAGGCGGTGAGGACGCGCGCGAAAGTGAGGCACCCGATGAGGTGGACGCCGCCGCATCGGATGCCAAGCCGGAGCCCCCGCTGGATCCCCAGGACAAGACTTAGCCCCAGGCCGGTTCGGCGAGTCTGCGCGCTCGGTTATTGCGGCACCAGCCCGGCGGGAAGCTGGGAATAGAGCGGATCGCCGTACCAGAAGACATCGGTGGGCCCGATCGCGTAGTCGACGATGTTCCAGCGATTGTAGGCCTTTGTCAGCAGAACGTAGGTGCGCAAGCCTCCATCCATATATTCCGCTCGATCACGCATGAGGGTGCGGGACAGATCGATCGGGCGACCACCGGGCCGCTGCGGCGAAACAATCGCAAAGGCCCAGGGGCCGGAGACGCGCAGGCGATTGACGACGAATTCCACCGGCGCGCCGACCCGGGTCTCGATCAGCGGGCGGATCGCGTTCATCAGATCCTTGCGTTCCTTGGAACCACGCGGCGGCTCATAGGCGGCGTGCGCGAAGGTCGCCGTTCCGAGAAGCAGGAGCGCTGCGGCCACGATCAGGAAAAGCCGGGCAAGTGGTGAAGCGGAAACAGCGGTCATTCGATCCTCCGGTCGGTGTGGCGCGCCAGGGCCGCCTCCCGTCGCGGTCCGGTTGCGCGGCATGGTGCGGCGCGTTGCAGTTTAGAAGATCGTGCGGGCGTGGCGAGAAGCTATGTCAAAAAAGCAGCCGGAGCCGGAGAAAATTGCGCTCGAAAACGACGAAAGGCGCCCCAGGGGCGCCTTTCGCGGATTTGGCGGACGGTTGGTCCGAAGTTGGCAAGCCTGGCCTTAGCCGGCCATGGCCTTCTGCAGGTTCTCGTCGATCTTGTCGAGGAAGCCGTTGGTGGTCAGCCACTTCTGGTCCGGGCCGACGAGCAGGGCGAGGTCCTTGGTCATGAAACCGCTTTCGACAGTGTCGATGCAGACCTTTTCCAGCGTATCGGCGAACTTGGCCAACTCCGGCGTGTCGTCCAGCTTGGCGCGGTGGGCAAGACCGCGGGTCCAGGCGAAGATCGACGCGATCGGGTTGGTCGAGGTCTCCTCGCCCTTCTGGTGCATCCGGTAGTGCCGGGTGACGGTGCCGTGCGCAGCTTCCGCCTCGACGGTCTTGCCGTCCGGCGACATCAGGACCGAGGTCATCAGGCCGAGCGAGCCGAAGCCCTGGGCAACGGTGTCGGACTGCACGTCGCCATCGTAGTTCTTGCAGGCCCAGACATAACCGCCGGCCCACTTCAGTGCGGAGGCGACCATGTCGTCGATCAGGCGGTGCTCGTACCAGATCTTCTCGGCTTCGAACTTTTCCTTGAACTCGGCTTCGTAGATCTCCTGGAAGATATCCTTGAAGCGGCCGTCATAGGCCTTGAGGATGGTGTTCTTGGTCGAGAGGTAGCAGGGAACCTTGCGGATCAGCGCATAGTTCATCGAGGCGCGGGCGAAGTCGCGAATCGAATCGTCGAGGTTGTACATGGCCATGGCAACGCCCGAGGAGGGGGCGTCGAACACGTCATGCTCGATCTCGGTGCCGTCCTCGCCAACGAACTTGACCGTCAGCTTGCCCTTGCCGGGGAAGCGGAAGTCGGTGGCGCGGTACTGGTCGCCATAGGCATGACGGCCGACGATGATCGGCTGGGTCCAGCCCGGCACCAGACGCGGGACGTTCTGCATGATGATCGGCTCGCGGAAGATCACGCCGCCGAGGATGTTGCGAATCGTGCCGTTCGGCGAGCGGTACATGCGCTTGAGGCCGAATTCCTCAACGCGCGCCTCGTCCGGCGTGATGGTGGCGCATTTGACGCCAACGCCATACTGCTTGATCGCATTGGCCGCATCGACGGTGATCTGATCGTCGGTTTCGTCGCGCTTCTCGATGCCGAGGTCGAAATATTTCAGATCAATATCGAGGTAGGGGTGAATCAGCTTGTCCTTGATGAACTTCCAGATGATCCGGGTCATCTCGTCGCCATCGAGCTCAACAACCGGATTGATAACCTTGATTTTCGCCATAGTGCAGATGACCTCGCGTTTTGGGTAACTCCCGCGCCTCATGCGCTCGAAACCGTCGGGCCGGGTCGGCCGTAAAAACCGGGCCGACCGTCATAGCCGCGCGGCCCCTATAGCAAAGGGGCGAGGAAACGGGAAGTCAGGCATTGGGGGAAGAGACCCGGACGCCGCCTCTTCGACGCTGCGGCGGGGGAAGGGGGGCGGTGACTGTCTTCCGTCTGGTGCGCGGGCGGCGACTGTGTTGAACTTTGGTCCCGGTCGAAACGGATTGAACACACTCCGCAGGTAGGATGTCGGGACTTTGCAGCGGATGAGCGGCCGACCAGCGTGGAGGTTTGGAAGATGCTGAAGACCGTGACGGGAGGCGCGTGGCGTCGGTTTTTTGCGATGGGTTTCATGGTTCTGGGCGTGCTGGCCGGCAGCGTGCCGGTTGCCGCGGCCTCCTCCGAGCCGGTGGTGCTGACGGTCCTGGAGGAAACGGCCGCAGGCGAGGGCGTGCGGGTCACCTTCACGGCGCCGCAGCTTGAAGCGCTGGGGCTGAGGCGAATCGAGACCGAAACCCCCTGGAGCAATGGTTCGGTGGTGTTCGAGGGGCCGCTGTTGCGCGATGTGCTGGCCAAGGCCGGGATGCAAGGGGAGAGCCTGAAGGCCGTGGCACTCAACGACTATCAGGTGATGATCCCAGTTTCCGATGTCGCCGCCTTCGACGTCATCCTGGCGACCCGCGCGGATGGCAAGGCCATCGGCGTACGCGAGCGCGGACCGGTCAGGGTGATCTATCCCTGGTCGGAGCAGGAGGAGTTGCAGGCCGAACTCTACTATGCCCGGGCGATCTGGCAACTGCGGTCGATCTCGGTGCTGGCGGGGCCGCGACAGTGAGGCGTCCCATGCTTCCGCCTGGCGTTGTTCGCCTGTATGTTCGGTTGTGCCTGAGGATGACGGCGGGGATGTTTGCCGTCCGTGCCGATAGGCTCCTTGCTGGCGGCCTCTTCGTCGGTGGCAAGCGGAGGGCAAGCAGGCTCGGGATCTCTATCTGGTGGACGGGGGCGAGATGGAAACCGGGGTGAAATGGGTTCGGACCCTTTATTTCTTTCTGCTTGTCGGTCTTGCGATCATCACAGGTTCGCTGTTCGTCGTGGTGTCGACGCTCAACAAGCAGTACGATGTCAATTCCGCCGAACTCCGCCAAAGCCTCATTTGGCACAGCGCGCAACTGGTTGTGGAATATCAGCGGCTTCTCCATTCGGTCGATACGCTGATCGTCCATGACGGCGGGGCCAGCTATGGCCAGGAGGTCGCCTCCCGCTTCGATATCCTCTGGAGCCGCGCGTCCCGGCTGAATGAGGGGCCTGTCGGCGAGAAGCTCACCGTGGCGTCAGGGTTCGAAACCCTGACAACGCAGATGAGCGATATGGTGACTCGCGCCGAACGATTGATTCCTGCGGTTCGTACCGGTGATGTGGAGCGCGCGCATGAGTTGCGAGACATTCTCACCGAGCTGTCGCCGGCACTGGAGCGCTATCGCTCGGCGGTCTACAAGCTGCAACTGGATGCGGCGGCGCATCAGCGGGATGTGCTGAACGGCACCGTCGACACGGTGACCTTCCTGATCATCGGCCTGCTGGTGGCTGGCGCCTCGGTCGCGGGGTTGCTCTTGCGCGATCAGAACCGGTTGATGCGCCTGCATGAGATGCTGGAACGCCGCGTGATTGCCCGTACCGGGGAGTTGGCCCGGGCCAATGCCGAGTTGCGCGCGGCGAACGAGCGTCTCAGCCAGTTCAACAATCTCGCCTCGCATGACCTCAAGGAGCCGGTGCGCAAGATCACCGTGTTCAGCGATCTGTTGCTGCAAGGGGTGGCGGACAAGGACGAGGAGACCATCGGCTACGCGGCCAATGTGATGCGGGCCTCCGCCGGTCGGGCAAAGGCGCTGATTTCCAACTTGCTCGACTATTCGGCGGCCTCGGACCGGACCATGGACCGGGAGCGGGTATCGCTGGGGCTGGCGGTGGAGCGGGCTTGCGAGAACCTGTCGGAGCTGATTCGCGAGCGCGGCGCGCAGGTGACGGTGACCGGCGGCGAGGCGGTGGTCGAAGGCGATCCGCTGTTCATCGAGCAGCTGTTCCAGAACCTCATTGGCAATGCGGTGAAGTTCTGCCGTCCGGAGGAAACGCCCCGTGTGACGGTGGAGATCGTGCAGGACGAGGCGGGGCACGCCCGCCAGGTGCATGTGCGCGACAATGGCATCGGCTTCGACATGCGTCATCAGACCCATGTGTTCGAGCCGTTTCGCCGGCTTCATGCGCGCGATCAGTTCTCCGGAACCGGAATGGGGCTGGCGATCTGCGCCGCCATCGCCCACCGCCACGGCTGGCGCATCGGCGTATCGAGCCAACCGGGGGAGGGCTCGGACTTCTTCATCGATCTGGCTGGAAGCACTCCACCGGAACCGGAGGTGGCGGAAACGTCATCGACCGTCGCCGCCACCGCCACTGCTACCGGATAGGCCTCAGGCCGAGGTGCGTTTGCCGGCCGCGCGCGCGGCAAGGGCAATGGCAATGAAGCTCCAGCCGTTGAACAGCACCGAGGCGCCGGCCAGCACGCCGAGGGCCCAGACCGCCGAGGTCGGAAATTCGAACCAGATGCACAGGCCGGCGATGGCGGAGATGATGCCGGCGGCCAGCACCCAGCCCCACCCATCATGCGGCCGGATCTTCAGGGAAAGCAGCACCTGGGCGATGCCCTGGGCCAGCAGCACGGCGGCAACCACGAGGGTCAGCGCGGCGGCACCCACCACCGGATTGAAGTAGACGGCGATGCCGCCGACGAGCGCAATCGCACCGGTGGCGATGTCCCAGATGAAGCCGCCCCAGCCAGAGACGGAGAAGGCGTGCCAGATCTGCAGGATGCCGCCGACGACAAAAACGGCGGCGATGACCAGCGTCACGGCAATGGAGCTGGCCAGCGGCAGGGTGATCATCAGCATGCCGCCGATCACCAGCATGATGCCCAGGGCCAGGAACCAGCCCCATTTTTCGCGAACGGTTTGGGTGACCGAAAGAGTGGGTGTGTCAGTCATGGCGGGATCCTCGTCTTGAGACCGTGAGAGTTCCGGAGTTCCGGCTGGGGGATCGCCCCTCGCGCGAGCCGATCCGATGTTTCAACGGAAAATATATAAGGCCAACTTATTTCTCTTTTGTCATCGTCTGCTTTTTTGCCGAAAGGCGCGATCCTGGCGGTATCGGGCCTCTGGCATTTCCGCCGGCAATGGGCTATCTGCGCGCCATGACACGCAATGCCAACATCGATCCGGCTGCCCGCAGCACCGACATCCTGCCCCCTTGCGTCATCCTGTGTGAGCCGCAACTGGGCGAGAACATCGGCACGGCGGCCCGTGCCATGGCCAACTTCGGCCTGAGGGACCTGCGTATCGTGCGCCCGCGCGACGGCTGGCCGAGCGAAAAGGCGCGCGCGGCGGCGAGCCGTGCCGACCATGTCATCGATGCGGTCAAGGTGTTTGACACGGTCGAAGAGGCGGTGGCTGATCTTTCCTTCGTCTTCGCCACGACCGCGCGGATGCGCGAGGTGGCAAAGCCGGTGCGCGGTCCGGATGAGGCGGCGGAAACGCTGGTGGCCCACGGCGCGCGGGGGGCAGCGACCGGCTATCTGTTCGGCCGGGAACGCTGGGGCCTCAACAATGACGAGGTGGCGCTCGCCAACGAAATCGTCACTCTGCCGGTGGATCCGGATTTCGCCTCGCTCAACATCGCCCAGGCGGTGCTTGTCTGTGCCTATGAATGGCGGACGAAGGCCAACGCCGGTGCCTTGCCCTTCCGGTTGGACGAGACGGTCAATCCCCCGGCCAGCAAGGACGACGTGATTCGCCTGTTCGAGCATCTGGAAGGTGCTCTGGACGGGGTCAATTTCTTCCGTCCGCCGGAGCGGCGCCCCTCGATGGTGCGCAACTTGCGCAATATCTTTCAGAAGGCATCGCTGACCGATCAGGAAGTGAAGACCCTGCGCGGGGTGATCGCCGCCCTGGAACGGCGCCCGACCCGGCCGCATGATGGGGCCGAGGCGGCAGAGGCCGGCGACACTGGCGACACGGCGACGGACTGATCGGCGACATGACCGGCGCCGCGCCTGTTCTGGTGTTCGATAGCGGCGTCGGCGGCTTGAGCGTTGCCCGGCGGATCCGGGCGTTGCTGCCCAGGCTGCCGATTGTCTACGCGGCCGATGATGCGGCCTTTCCCTATGGCGATCTGGCGGAACCGGTGCTGGTGGAGCGCTGCCGGTCGCTCATTGGCGATCTGGTGGCCGTGCATGGCCCACGCGCGGTGGTGGTCGCCTGCAACACCGCCTCCACTTTGGTGTTGCCACCGCTTCGGGCGGCGCTGACCATTCCGGTCGTCGGCACCGTTCCGGCGATCAAGCCGGCGGCGCAGCTGACGCGGACCGGGCTTGTTTCGGTATTGGCGACCCCGGGGACGGTGAAGCGCGACTACACCTTCGATCTCATTCACCGCTTTGCGCCCGATACGGCAATCACGCTGGTCGGGGCGCGGCGTCTGGCCGGGCTGGCGGAGGATGCGCTTGCGGGTGCGCCGCTTGATGAGGCTGCGCTCCGCCGGGAAATCGCTCCCTGTTTCGTGGAGAAGAACGGTGCGAGAACGGATGTGGTGGTGCTCGCCTGTACCCATTTTCCGCTTCTTGAGGACGCGCTGCGGCGGATCGCGCCCTGGCCGGTGACCTGGCTGGATCCCGCCCCGGCGATCGCCCGTCGGCTCGCCGAGGTGCTGGGCGAAAAAGGCGCCTGCGGACCCGCGCCGGCGGATGGGACGCCGGTGGATCTGGCGCTGGCGAGCTCGGGCCGGGATCTCACCTGGCTGACGGCGCGGTTTTCGGGCCGTTGACAGGCGGGGTGTTTCCAGCGCGCCGGGTTTGACATGGCCCGGGGTTTCGGCTAGGGATGCGCTCGCTTGGCGGGCCGCTTTGGCCCGCTTCAGCGTATTTGCACACCCCCGCGAACCTTTTGCCGGCGCTGTTTGGCCGAAGGTTCTGTCGCTTCCGGGATGGCCGTGGGTCAGATTCGGAAGAGAGGAGGGCGTGTTTCCTTGATAAACAAGACACACCAAAGGAACCGCGTATGTCCAAGCGCCACGGAGTAAAGTACAAAATCGACCGCCGGATGGGCGAAAACATCTGGGGTCGTCCGAAATCTCCGGCCAACCGCCGCGAATATGGCCCGGGCCAACATGGCCAGCGCCGCAAGGGCAAGCTGTCCGACTTCGGCATCCAGCTGCGCGCCAAGCAGAAGCTCAAGGGCTACTACGGCAACATCTCCGAGAAGCAGTTCCACAAGATCTACGTGGAAGCCGCGCGCCTCAAGGGCGATACCTCCGAGAACCTGATCGGTCTTCTGGAGCGGCGCCTTGATGCGGTCGTGTACCGTGCCAAGTTCGTGCCGACCGTCTTCGCCGCGCGTCAGTTCATCAACCACGGCCACGTCAAGGTCAACGGCCGCCGGGTGAACATCGCCAGCTACCGTTGCAAGCCGGGCGACGTGATCGAGGTTCGCGAGAAGTCCAAGCAGCTCGCCATCGTTCTGGAATCCGTCCAGCTCGCCGAGCGTGATGTGCCGGACTATGTGGTTGCCGACCACAGCAAGATGACCGCGACCTTCTCGCAGGTTCCGCAGCTCGCCGATGTGCCGTACCCGGTGCAGATGGAGCCGAACCTGATCGTCGAGTTCTACTCGCGCTGATTATTTCCTGCGCCCAGGCGCAAGGACAGAAGAACACGGGGCGCGCCATTGCGGCGCGCCCTTTTTGTTTTGCTTGTTGTTCGGCCCCGGCTGCGCAAGCGGCGAGCCTTGAGAGCTTGTATCCGATTGCCCACTCGGCGCTTTTCACATTCCGCAATTAGAATATGATCACCTCCTAAGGGAGGAGCTCCGATCATGACGATTTCCAGACGACAATTTCTGCAAGGTGGCGCCGTGGCCACGGGCGGCGCCCGTATGGCGTTGAGCGGGGCCGCTGGCGTCGGCGCCGGTGCGATGCTGCGCCCCCATGTCGCCCGAGCAGAAGCGGCGCATAGGTTTGCTCTTGGCGAGACCAAGGTCACGGTGCTGACCGATGGCGGCTTGACGCTGCCCGCCTCGACGTTGGCGGCGAATGTGCCGGAAGCCGAGCGGACCGCGTTCCTCACTGGCCATGGCCAGGATCCGGTCACCCGGGCGAGCGCGCTGAACATCACCCTGTTGCAGCGGGGGGACGCGCTGATTCTGGTGGACACCGGCGCGGGCATGAATTTCTTCGAGGATGCCGGGTTGCTCGCCGACAGTTTCGACAGTGCCGGGATCGACCGGGAGGCTGTGACCCATGTGCTGCTCACCCACGCCCATCCCGATCACGTCTGGGGCATCATCGACGATTTCGACGAAAGCGAGCGTTTTCCCAATGCCGAGTACCTGATGGGCGCGGCGGAGTGGGATTTCTGGATGAACCCGGATTTCCTGACGTCGACGCCGGAGGAAATCCATTCCTTTGGCCTCGGGGCGCAGCGCAATCTTGGTGCGGTCGCCGAAAAGGTCACCCGGGTCGGCGCGGATCATGCGGTGGTGCCGGGCGTCACCATGATCGCAACGCCCGGGCACACGCCGGGGCACATGTCCGTGGTGGTCGAAGATGGCGGTGCGCAACTGCTGGTGACCGGCGATGCGCTCACCCATCCGACGATCTCATTCGAGCGGCCGGACTGGCAGCCGAGCACCGATCAGATCCCCGAACAGGCGGCGAAAACGCGGCGTGCGCTGCTCGACCGCGTGGCGACCGACGGGCTGATGCTGGTGGGCTACCATCTGCCCTGGCCGGGTGTGGGTCGGGTCGAGGTCAAGGATACGGCCTGGCGCTACGTTGCTGCCTGATCAGGGGCGTCAGATCGCGCTGAAGGTCAGCGGATTATTGCCGATCCGCTGGCCGTATCAACGCCGGCTCCGGCCGGGCTGGCGCTGACCCCAACGGCGCCGGCGGAAATCTCCGTGCCGCCCTGTGGCGCCGGGCTCAGCACCGCGCCACCGACCGATGCGGAGACGCAGCCGCCAAGGGCAAGGGCAAGGGCAAGGGGCGCCAGCAGCAACAGGACAACAGGCCGCATGGCGCGGGCTTTGGCGGCAAAGGGACGGTTCGGCAAGGCTGGCAACTCCTCACGTTATGGCGGTGGGCGGGCAGGCTGTGCGCGGGTCGCGGGCGAAAACAGCGGGAGAAGATTGGCCGGCGAACATGACCGAACCGTGATCTCGGGGCAAGACCGGCCTCGCGCCGCCTTGCCTTGCGCGGGAAACGCGGGCATTGTGCCGCGCCATGGATCCCCAACAGAGCCTTGAACAGCCCGTCATGACCGACGCCTCGGCCACTGCCGACCGCCCCTTGCCGTCGCAGGAAAGCGACTGCCCGCCGCTTTTCCGCAACGCGCCGTCCTCCGTCGCCTTCAAGAAGCTGCGCAAGCGGCTTTTGCGCGAGGTGCGCGAGACCATCGACCGCTATGGCATGTTGCCGACGGAACCGCGCGCGCGGCCGCCGCGCTGGCTGGTCTGCCTGTCTGGCGGCAAGGACAGCTATACGCTTCTGGCCGTGCTGCTCGATCTGAAATGGCGTGGGCTGCTGCCGGTCGATCTCTTGGCCTGCAATCTGGATCAGGCGCAGCCGGGCTTTCCCGCCGATGTGCTGCCGGCGTTCTTCGCCGCCCATGACATTCCGCATCGGATCATACGCGAGGACACCTATTCGATCGTCACCGACAAGGTGCCGGCCAGCAAGACCTATTGCTCGCTGTGTTCCCGGCTGCGGCGCGGTCTGCTCTACCGCACGGCGCGGGAGGAGGGGTGCGAGGCGATCGTGCTCGGACATCACCGCGAAGATGCGCTGGAAACGATGCTGATGAACCTGTTTCATGGCGGTCGTCTGGCGGCGATGCCGCCGAAGCTGCTCAACGACGAGGGCGACCTGTTCGTGCTGCGGCCGCTGATGGGCTCGGCGGAAGCCGACATCGGGCGGTTTGCCCGGGCGATGGCGTTTCCGATCATCCCGTGTGACCTGTGCGGTAGTCAGGACGGGCTGCAGCGGGCGGAGATCAAGAAGATGCTGGAAGGCTGGGAGCGGGACAACCCGGGCCGGCTCGGCATCATGGCGCGGGCGCTGTCTCACGTGCGGCCCTCGCATCTGCATGATCCGGCGCTGTTCCCCTTCACCGAGCTTGCCATTGATGGCGCGGCGCCGGCGGGAGCCCATGAAGAGGCGGACCCTTGCGGGGCGGCGGCCGCCATGAATGCGCGGATGTTCGCCGCCGACTGACCCGACCCATCCCCGATTTTGTTTCAGAAGCCGGGAAGGGGACCTTTCCCGGCTTTGCCTTTCCTGTCGCCCGCAGTTGCCGGCGCCTGTTTTTTCTCGGAGCCCACCAAGATGACCACCCCCATGCCTTGCGGCATCGACTTCGGCACGTCCAATTCCACCGCCTCGGTTCTGGGCGCGGATGGGGAGAGCCGCCTGCTGCCCCTGGAAGGGGCAAGCGCGGTGCTGCCCAGCACGCTGTTCTTCTCCTTCGAAGACCCTTCCGTGCGTTTCGGCCGGGCCGCAGTCGGCGCCTATGTCGAGGGTGTCGAGGGGCGGTTGATGCGGTCGCTGAAAAGCGTGCTTGGCTCCAGCACCATGGCGGAGAAAACCACGATCAAGGCGAAGCGCTGGAGCTTTTCCGAGATCATTGGCCTCTATCTGGGCCAGGTGAAACGCCGCGCGGAAGAAGCGGCCGGCCAGCCGTTCGACAAGGTGGTGCTGGGCCGCCCGGTGCATTTCGTCGATGACAACGAAGACGCGGACCGGCGCGCGGAAGGGGAGCTTGAGGCGATTGCCCGCGCCTCCGGGTTCGACACCGTGGCCTTTCAGTTCGAGCCCATTGCCGCCGCTCTGGAATATGAGCGATCAGTGCGGCGCGAGGAACTGGCCGTGATCATCGACCTGGGCGGCGGCACCTCCGATTTCGCCATCGTGCGGGTGTCGCCGGAGCGCCGCCGCAGTCCGGACCGGCGCGAGGACATTCTCGCCAACACTGGCGTGCATATCGGCGGTACCGATTTCGACCGGTTGCTCAGCCTGAAGAAGATCATGCCGGCGCTCGGCTATGGCACGCCGACCCGCAACGGGGACCGGGACTTGCCGAACTGGGCCTATTTCGAGCTGGCCACCTGGCACCGTATCAATTTCCTCTATGCGCCGCAGGTCGACACGCGCCTGCGTGGTCTGAGGCAGGATGCGGCCCGGCCTGAGCTGGTGGACCGGCTGATGGCGGTGGTTTCCGAGCGTCAGGGACATGCGCTGGCCGGCGCGGTGGAGGAGGTGAAGATCGCCCTGTCCGACGAGGCGGAGCACCGGTTCGCCTTCCCGCTGCCGGAGGAGGATCTGGATATCGAAGTGCTGCGCACGGATTTCGTGGCGGCGATCGAGCGCGCTGTTGGCGGCATCGAGACGGCACTTGCCGGCTGCCTGCAACAGGCCGGCGTCGGCGCGGAGGCAATCTCGTCGGTGTTCCTGACCGGCGGCTCCGCGTCCGTGCCCTTCGTGCGCGAGCGGCTGACACGCCTGTTCCCGCAGGCCGACGTGGTGCAGGGCGATGTGTTCGGCAGCGTCGGCGCCGGGCTGGCGCTCGATGCGGCACGCAAATACGGAACGGGGTAAGCGCCCTAGGACCCCTTGCTCGCGCTGAGCCCGTTGGCGGCGCCGACGGGGCGGTTGCGTACGAGGATGACAAGGCCGGACTTGGCTTCCTCGGCGCCTTCGCTTGCCAGTCCGCCGTAGGCGCGGCAGGTGTCGGCGTCGCTGACGCTGCTTTGCGGGGTGAAGACCATCAGGTCGACACAGGCGATGCGTCGAAGGCGGCTGTCATTGTCGGCGGCCATGGTGACAAGGCCGAGCCCCAGGCTCAGTGCGAAGCCGATGCTTGCGAGTTTGACAATCCGCATGGGTCCGGTCCTTTCGGTGGCGGTCGTCCCAGATGTGGACTGAACAATGCCCTACCTCAGGTGTGTCTTGCCTGAAGGAAGCATTCATCCGATGTTCAGCTTCGGTGATTCGGAAAAGAATGCCTAGTCTTTAAGTTTTGCAAAAAAAATGGCGGATCGACTTTGATCCGCCATGTGTTAACCATTTGTTAACGGATTTTTCAGGCCGACTGGCCCGTCTTTATTCCCTTCTCGGCGAAATGTGCCTGAAGTTCCTGGTTCTGGAACATTTCGCGGATGATGTCGCAGCCGCCGACGAACTCGCCCTTGACGTAGAGCTGGGGAATGGTCGGCCAGTCGGAGAAGCTCTTGATGCCCTGGCGAAGGTCATCGTCTTCCAGCACGTTGATGCCCTTGTAGGGCACACCGATGTAATCGAGGATCTGCACGACCTGGCCGGAGAACCCGCACTGCGGGAAGGCGGGCGTGCCCTTCATGAAGAGAACGACGTCATTGGTGTCGACTTCGTTCTTGATCCAGTTTTCGATGCTCATGGGTCGTCCTTTCGTTCCGCCGGGGTCAAGAGCCGGCGAGCGGGGGATGGGTGTTCTCAGTCCGGAGCGCTGGTCTGAAGCGCCAGGGCGTGCAACTCGCCGCCCATGTTGCCCTTCAGCGCCTGGTAGACCATCTGGTGCTGCTGCACCCGGGTCTTGCCGCGAAAGGCATCCGAGACAACGACGGCGGCGTAGTGATCGCCGTCGCCGGCGAGATCGCGGATCTCGACCCGGGCGTCGGGAAGGGATGCCTTGATCAGCGCCTCGATCTCACGTGCCTGCATTGCCATGTTCATATCCTTTGTGCCGGGGCGCCCTGATGCGCTCCAGTGCCACGTCTGCGCCGTCAGGCGCCGCTCATGTAGTCCGGGAACCAAGTCTCGTGGCTCTCGCGGAGCTTTGCAACGGATATGGTGAGAATGTCCTCAGCCGTCAAATCGGACCCGGTGACGGTGCCGATCTCCACCAGCTCGATGCCGGCGTCGAGCGCATCTTCCGTCACGGCCGCGACCTCGGCGGGGGAGACCGCGAGAACGTAGCGGCCCTGATCCTCGCCGAACAGCGCCGCATGGGCCGGTGCCGGCACCTTGACGCGGCAGCCGCGGTCGCCGGCCATGGCCATTTCCGCCAGGGCGACGGCGAGGCCGCCGGAGGAGATGTCGTGAACGCTGGTCACCCGGCGGGCGCGGATCAGCGCGCGCACGAAATCGCCGCGACGGCGTTCGGCGGCCAGATCGACCGGCGGCGGAGCGCCGGTCTCGGAGCCGACGATGTCGCGCAGATAGGTGCTCTGACCCAGATGGGTGCCATGACCGCCGATCACCAGCAGGATGTCGCCGTCATTGGCGAAGGCAAGGCTGGCGCGGGTGTCGACATCGTCGAGCAGGCCAACGCCGCCCATCGCCGGGGTCGGCAGGATCGCCTCGCCATTGGTCTCGTTGTAGAGCGAGACGTTGCCCGAGACGATCGGCATGTCGAGCGCGGAACAGGCGGCGCCGATGCCCTTGATGGCGCCGACGAGCTGACCCATGATTTCCGGCTTTTCCGGATTGCCGAAATTGAGGTTGTCGGTGGCGGCCAGCGGCTCGGCGCCGACGGCGGTCAGGTTGCGCCAGCACTCGGCGACCGCCTGCTTGCCGCCCTCGAACGGATCGGCCTCCACATAGCGCGGGCAAACATCGACACTGAAGGCCAGTGCCTTGCCCTTGTCGCCAACGCGGATGATGCCGGCGTCGCCGCCGGGGGTGGCGACGCTGTTGCCCTGCACCAACGTGTCATACTGCTCGTAGACCCAGCGGCGCGAGGCGCCGTTGGCATTGCCGACGAGTGTCAAAAGGGCTTCGGCATAGTCGGCCGGCTCGGCCACATCCTCGGCGGCGAGCACCGCGCGCTTCGGGCTCTCGATCCAGGGGCGGTCGTATTCCGGCGCCTCGTCGCCCAGCTCCTTGATCGGCAGGTCGGCGACCGTGTCGCCCTGGTGCCGGACAATGAAGCGCAGGGTGTCGGTGGTGACGCCGACGATGGCGAAGTCGAGGCCCCATTTGCGGAAGATCGCTTCCGCTTCGGCTTCCTTTTCCGGCCGCAGCACCATGAGCATCCGCTCCTGGCTCTCCGACAGCATCATCTCATAGGCGGACATGCCGGTTTCGCGCACCGGTACCTTGTCGAGGTCGAGGTCGATGCCGAGGTTGCCCTTGGCGCCCATCTCGACCGCCGAACAGGTGAGGCCGGCGGCGCCCATGTCCTGGATCGCCACCACCGCGCCGGAGCCCATCAGCTCCAGGCAGGCTTCGAGCAGGCATTTTTCGGTGAAGGGGTCGCCGACCTGCACGGTCGGGCGCTTCTCGTCGATGGCGTCATCGAACTCGGCGCTGGCCATGGTGGCGCCGCCGACGCCGTCGCGCCCGGTCTTGGCGCCCAGATAGACCACCGGCAGGCCGACGCCTTCGGCCTTCGACAGGAAGATGCCATCGGCCGGGGCGATGCCGGCGGCGAAGGCGTTGACCAGGCAGTTGCCGTTGTAGCGGGCGTGGAATTCCACCTCGCCGCCAACCGTCGGCACGCCGAAGGAGTTGCCGTAGCCGCCGACGCCGGCGACGACACCGGAGACCAGATGGCGGGTGCGCGAATGCTCGGGCGAGCCGAAGCGCAGGGCATTCATCGCCGCCACCGGGCGCGCGCCCATGGTGAACACGTCGCGCAGGATGCCGCCGACCCCGGTGGCCGCGCCCTGATAGGGCTCGATGTAGGAGGGGTGGTTGTGGCTCTCCATCTTGAAGACCACGGTCTCGCCATCGCCGATATCGACGACGCCGGCGTTCTCGCCCGGCCCCTGCAACACGCGCGGGCCTTCGGTCGGCAGGGTCTTCAGCCACTTCTTCGACGATTTGTAGGAACAGTGCTCGTTCCACATGGCGGAGAAGATACCGAGCTCGGTGAAGCTTGGCGTGCGCCCGATCAGCGCGAGGATGCGCTCATACTCGTCGGGCTTCAGGCCATGGGCCTCGATCAGGTCGGTGGTGATCTCGATATCGTTGGGGATCATGTTCGGTCCGGAGCTTGGCGGCGAATTGTGATGCCCGTTTAGCAAAACGGATCGGCAAAGGGAATTGCAGACATCGCCGCAGCCCGGTCTAATGCGTCAATAGACGCTTGCCGGAGAGTTTTCTTGACCGTTACCCGACGCCTTCACCTGATCCTGCACGGAAAATCTGCGATCCGGGAGGATGTGCGCGCGGCCATTCGTACCCTGCGCGAGCAGGGGCACGGGGTCGATGTGTCCGTCACCTTCGAGGCCGGGGACGCGGCCCGGTTCGCCCGTGAGGGCATGGCGCGGGCGTGGGCCGGCGAGACCGACGTGATCGTTGCTGCCGGCGGCGACGGCACGCTCAACGAGGTGGTCGCCGCCGGGCTCTCGGCCCAGGAGGGCGGGAAAGAGAGCGCCACCTTCGCGCTCTGGCCGCTGGGCACTGCCAATGATTTCGCGCAAGGGCTGGGACTGCCGGTCGCCGATCCGCTGGCGGGCTTGCGGCTTTGCGCGGAAGGCAAGGTGCGGGCGATCGACGCGGGCAGTGTCAATGGCCGCTATTTCATCAACCTGGCCAGCGGCGGCACCGCCACCCGGATCACCACCGAAACCGATCCGGCGGCCAAGCGGCTGCTCGGCGGCGCCGCCTATCTGATCGCCGGGGTCAGCCGGATCGGCGACCTCACGCTCTCTCATGCGCGCTTTACCAGTGAGGGCTTTTGCTGGGAGGGGGAATTCGTCGCCATGGCCGCCGGCAACGGTCGTCAGGCCGGCGGCGGCATCGTCTTGTGTCCGCACGCGCGAATCGATGATGGCGAGCTGGATCTGACCATCGTGCCGCTGCCCGATGCGACCGGGATCCGCAATCTGGTCGGTGGGCTGCTGCGCGATGGGCGCAATCACCTGCCGGAGTTCACCGAGACCGTCCGCTTCCGTGAGCTGGTCGTGGAAAGCGCGGTGCCCCTGTCGGTCAATCTCGATGGCGAACCGATGTCCGCCGACCGGCTGGAGATCAAGGTGCATCCGGGCGCGGTGCGGTTCGTCACCGGCGATGGGGCGGGCTGAGAAGGCGGGGGAGCCCGATCAGCGTCCGCTGCCGAGCGTGGAGGGCTGTTCCAGCGCGTAGACCACTTCGGCGATTTCGTCGAAGCGGGCGGAAATGGCGGCCTGTGCGTCCAGAAGGCCGCGATTGTAGAAGGCGGCGCCGATTTCCTCCGACAGGAAGCGGAGGAAGATATCCGCATCGAGCGTCCCGATCTCAAGATCGAATTCATCGCGCAGGTGGTCGCGGATACGCCGCGCAAGCGCGGCGCTCTCTTCCTTGCTGAACTCGATCTTTGCCACGGGCGGGCTCCTCTTCCGCCGGGACCCGCCGGGTTGCTGCGCCCGGTCAGGCGGCGGCGAAGGCGCCGGCGATGCTTTCGAACAGCCGGCGTCCGTCGGTGCCGCCCTGCAGCCGCTCCACCAGATTCTCCGGATGCGGCATCATGCCCAGCACATTGCCGCCCTCGTTGAGGATGCCGGCGATGTCATTGATCGAGCCGTTCGGGTTGGTGTCGCGCGCATAGCGGAAGGCGACCCGGCCGGTGTCTTCCAGGCGGGCAAGCGTGTCCGCATTGGCAAAGTAGTTGCCGTCGTGATGGGCGATCGGGCAGCGCCAGACATCGCCCTTGGCGAAGTTGCGCGTGAACGGGCTGTCGGTGGAGACGGTTTCGAGCAGCACCTCACGGCAGACGAAGGTCAGCCCCTTGTTGCGCATCAGCGCGCCGGGCAGCAGGCCGGCTTCGGTCAGCATCTGGAAGCCGTTGCACACACCGAGCACCAGCCGGCCGGAGGCGGCGAACTCGGCCACCGCGCGCATGATCGGCGCGCGGGCGGCGATGGCGCCGGAGCGCAGGTAGTCGCCATAGGAAAAGCCGCCGGGCAGCACCACCAGATCCACATCGGGCAGGGCGGTGTCGGCGTGCCAGACGGAAACGGGATCCTGGCCGGTGACCGTCTTCAGCGCGTGGGCGATGTCGTGGTCGCGGTTGGAACCGGGAAAGACGATGACGGCGGATTTCATGGCGTGCGTTCCGTTCGTTCAGACCAGAAAAAACGCGGCAAGAAGGGCCAGCGTGGCGGGCAGGGCGATGAACACCGCGGCCTTGATCAACAGAAAGCGCAGGGCGCGGGCACTGTCGTCATCCATCGGCGTCTCGCCTTGTCCTTCAAAGGATCTCGATAGCGTAGTTTTCGATCACCGTGTTGGCGAGCAGCTTCTCGCACATGTCTTCAAGGCTGGCGCGGGCCGCGCCGGCATCTGTCGCGTTCAACTCGACATCGAAGACCTTGCCCTGGCGCACACTGTCGACACCGGCGAAGCCGAGCGCGGCGAGGCCGCCTTCGATCGCCTTGCCCTGAGGGTCGAGGACGCCGGTCTTCAGGGTCACGGTTACACGAGCTTTCATCGGTTTCAACTCTCCAGAGCGCGGTCGCTTGCGGACGGTCGCCCGTCCGTCTCGCGCCGCTTCTACCGCGCCGGCACCGCGGATGAAAGCCTCTTTTGCACAAGGGGGGCGATCCGCCGCGTTCGGGCGGCCGCGGCCCCCCCTGTGCACCCTCGGGCGGGGGCTACTTCACGCGGCGTATGCGCGTTTGCGCCAGGTAGCTTCTCAGGTTCGCTCTGGCGAGCTTGGACGAGGTCGCCATCGATATGATCATGACCCCGCGATCCTGCTGAACGATCTCGCGGGCGGCGAGGTAGAGCCGCTCTCCGCGGCGGTTGCGCAAGGTGACGAGGTAGTCGAAACCAACGTAGTCACGTGTCCCGACCTTACGGATTGATGTGATGTTGATCGCCTTTTTCGAGGCGACCGAGATGACACCGCTCATTGCGCGAAACAGCTCCGCAGACACGAAATCCCTGCGGATCGCGGTTTCCAGATCGCCTCTGAATCTCTTGTTGACGAGAACGATGACCTGCGGTGAACGGCATCTCGATGGCGAGCAAACGTAGGTCGTCTTGCCGTCAATCTTGGTGGCGATCCAGCCGGGCTGCGCAAAGGAAGAGGTGATCGCGCCGGGTTTCAGGCCGGTGGTCTGGCACGCGGCCAGGGAAAGGCCGGCTAGGATGATCAGTGTGACCCGGATCCGTGCGAATGCTTGCAGGGCAGGGGCAGCTAAACGGAATGTGTGAGGCATGACGTTGAAAGGCCTTTTCAGAAAATTGCGTTGCAAAATCGAGGTCTGAAACTCAGGGGCGATTTTAGTGGGCTGCGTTCGGTTTGCCACTGAGAAAGGTATGGGAAAAAGGTAGCGGCGGTCTGGCCGCCAACGCCGGCGCCGTTGCCGGCAGACTCGCCGATCAGCCGGGCAGCCCGTCCATTGCCGGGACATCCTGCAGGTCCGAATCCCAGCCGGCGCGGTCCGCGCAGCAGATGTGCGCGTTCGGGCGGATGTCGATGGCGCTGTCGAGGCTGCCCGCCGGGACGACCAGCAGTCCGCCCTCCATCTGGACACCTGGAACCGCTGAGCCGCAGGTGCGGCAGAAGCTCTTTTCATGCCGTGTGCCCGGAACCTGGTAGGTGGTGATGTTGTCCTGCCCGGCGGCCCAGGTGATCGTCGCTGTTGTGGAGAACAGATTGGCCGCGTGGGCGGACCCGGTGTCCTTCCGGCAACGTGCGCAATGGCACAGGAAGAAACAGTCGAACGCGCCGGAAATCTCGAAGCGGACGGTGCCGCACTGGCACGCGCCATGATGGGTGTGGGGCATCGAGATCCTCATGTCTCTAGGCATGGCCGCGCTCTGCCTGCATGCGGCCGGCATGGCGGCGATGGCGGGTGGATGAATGCGGGTAAAACTAGAGACGACGTCTTTGACGTGCAATGGCATGCGGGCCCAAATGTGTGGGCGATGCGCGCGGGGCAAGAAAAAACCCGGCGGGCGCGCGGCCTGCCGGGTTTTTTATGCGTGTTTCGCGGGATGGCCGTGCGGTGGTGCGCTGGCTCCCGGATCGCGCCCGCGTTACTTGACCAGCACCGGGCCGGAGCCGGCGGGGCGGTCGTTGTCGTTGAGGATGCCGAGGCGGCGGGCCACCTCCTGGTAGGCTTCCAGCATTCCGCCGAGGTCGCGGCGGAAGCGATCCTTGTCCATCTTCTCGTTCGACTGGATGTCCCAGAGACGGCAGCTGTCGGGCGAGATCTCGTCGGCGACGACAATACGCATCATGTCGCCTTCCCACATCCGGCCGCATTCGATCTTGAAATCGACGAGACGGATGCCGACGCCGAGGAACAGGCCCGACAGGAAGTCGTTGACGCGGATCGCCAGCGCCATGATGTCGTCCATCTCCTGCGGGGCGCACCAGCCGAAGGCGGTGATATGCTCTTCGGAGACCATCGGATCGTCGAGTTCGTCGTTCTTGTAGTAGAACTCGATGATCGAGCGCGGAAGCTGCGTGCCCTCTTCGAGGCCGAGACGCTTGGACAGGGAGCCGGCGGCGACGTTGCGCACGACGACCTCCAGCGGAATCATCTCCACTTCCCGGATCAACTGCTCGCGCATGTTCATGCGGCGCAGGAAGTGAGTCGGGATCCCGATCGCGTTCAGGTGGTTGAAGATGTACTCGGAGATCCTGTTGTTGAGGACCCCCTTGCCATCGATGATCTCATGCTTCTTGTTGTTGAAGGCGGTGGCATCATCTTTGAAGTGCTGGATCAGCGTCCCCGGTTCGGGGCCTTCATAGAGGATCTTGCCCTTGCCTTCGTAAATGCGCCGGCGGCGGTTCATGGGCACGTACCGTGTTGGTGAAAGAAAATCCATGCTGGCGGAGGTTGCTCCGGTCGGTTCGCCGTCTCATCCCCAAGGTATCGGTTCCTGAAGGGTCTGAGCGCGGCTGCTGCATCATCGGCCCCCCGCTAGATGGCGCGGAACCTACACGATCGCCCGGCAAAGTACAATCGAAGCGGGGCAGAGAAATTCGCCGCCCTTGCCGCCAGGTCGGGCAAGCGGGGCGCAATGCGTGTTCCGATGCCGATCTCGCGTTGATTTGGCCGGTGTGCGAGGATATGCAAAGGCGCTCTTTCATCCCTATATGGGGACTATCGGGATAGATTCTTCCAGGACCCCGTCACGAGGCAGGAGAAACAAGTATGACCACGTTCGACAATCGCGAAGAGGCGTTTGCCAACAAATTCGCCCATGACGAGGAACTTCGGTTCAAGGCCACGGCCCGGCGCAACAAGCTGCTCGGACTGTGGGCCGCCGAAAAGCTCGGATACGATGCCGCGAAGGCCGAGGAATACGCCAAGGAAGTGGTCCGTTCGGACTTCGAGGAGCCGGGCGACGAAGACGTGTTCCGCAAGATCCGCAAGGATTTCGACGACGCTGGCGTCGAGCAGTCCGATCATCAGATCCGCCGGACCATGGACGAGCTGATGCACACGGCCACTGAACAGATCCGCACCGAAGGCTGATCCGCGTCGCCGGGCCGCCTGCCTGCCCGGCTTGAGGACTGCGCATGGGCCGGTCATCCGGCCGGACCATGCGCGGCGCGGCGCGAGAATCGCCGCCAAGGCGCCCGGGACTCCGGGCAGGCCTCCCGTCTCTCCGTAAGGCCCGCGTCTTCCCGCAGCCCTCCGGCAGGCCTTTCGGACCCTCGCCGGTTCCCGAAAGGTTCCCGTCATGACGGCTTCTTCCGCTTCCCCATCCCTTGCCGAACGGCTGCGCCGCGATGAGACCATCGTCACCGCCTGGTCGAGCCTTGCGGTGCCACTGCTGGCGGAGGCCCTCGGGCGGTCCGGCTACGGGGCGGTGACGCTCGACATGCAGCACGGCCAGCATGACATCGCCTCGGTACGCGAGGGCATTGCCGCAACCCGCCTGTCGGGCGCGCACAGCGTGGTGCGCACACCGGTCGATGATTTCGCCAGTGTCAGCCGGGTGCTGGATTTCGGCGCCGAAGCGGTGATCATGCCGATGGTCAATTCGGTGGATGACGCGCTGGCTCTGGTCGGGGCGGCGAAATACCCGCCGATGGGCGCCAGAAGCTGGGGGCCGCATCGGGCCGCCATGCTGAAGGGGGAAAGCCCGGCGGCGTATCTTGCCGGCGCCAATCGCGAGACCCTGACGTTGGCGATGATCGAAACGCCGGCAGCGCTGGAAGCGCTTGACGAGATCCTGGCGGTCGATGGGCTGGATGGGGTGTTCGTCGGCCCGGGCGATCTGTCGCTGACCCTGTCCGGCGGCGCCGAGGTGGTGCCCGGCAGCGACCAGGTGCAGACGGTTGCGGCGGATATCGCCGCAAGGACGCGGGCGGCCGGAAAGATTGCCGGTATCTTCTGCAATGCCGCCAAAGACGCCCGAGGCGCGCAGAAGATGGGCTTCCGCTTCATGGCCCATGGGGTCGACATGAGCCTGTTGATGGAGGCGGCCGGCGCGGCCAGCGCCGTTCTCGACTGACGGGACGGGTTTTGCGTGTTTGCCCCTATCGGACAAACACGCTGTGACGGCGTGCCACAGCAAAATTCCCGATTTCGCTATCTATGATAGCGCCATCGAGCGGCGTGGCCGGGGGTGGGGCCTTGAGAGGCGATCCGGCACGCCGGAGGTTTGCCTGAGGTTTGTCCGCCATGTGGAAAGTCGCTGCCCTTCTGGCCATTGTCATCACGCCGGCGATGGCCGGCGTTTTCGCGCTCATGCCCATGACCTTCTACGGGATCAACGATTATGCCCCGTGGCTGCTGGCCGCCTTTGCCGGGGTGGGCGCGCTGCTTGGCCTGCCGGTCAGCTATTTCGTTGCCCGCCATGTCTACCGTTTGACCGGCGGTGGGCGCGGCGCGGCGTGACGCCTCCCCCCTTGACGCCCCGGGGAATGCGGCGCGGGTCCCTTGAATGCAAAACGGGCGAGGCCATGTGCCTCGCCCGTTTTCGTTGTCAGAGCGTTTTCATCAGATAGGCGAAGGAAATCAGCCCATCCGGCCAGGGGCCGTGGCCGCTGGCAAGGTCGATGTGACCGGATTCGCCCGCGTCCTGGAAATGGGCGCCCCAATCGCTCGCCATCTTGTGGGCGGTGTCGAAGGCGCAGGACGGGTCCGTGCGGCTGGCGACCACCCTTGCGGTGAACGGCAGCGGTCCGGTCGGCCGGGGGTGGAAGCCGGTGATGTCGCAATGTGGGGCCGGATCGGTCTGCCCCAGATCCGGCGGGGCGACGAGAAACGCGCCGCGCACCTTGCCATGCTCGAAATGACGCGCCGCGTGGGCGACGGTGAGAACGCCGAGGGAGTGGGCGACCAGCACCACCGGACGCTGTGCCTCCGCGACCGCCTCGACCAGCCCGTCCATCCAGGCCTTGAACACCGGCGCATGCCGGCCCGGCAGCTCGACGAACCGGGCATTGGCCATTTTCTCTCGCCAGCGGTTCAGCCAGTGCCCGGCCGGGATGTCGCCCAGGCCGGGAACCAGCAGAATGTCGGCGTCGGCGATCTTCATCGCGTCAGGCGCTCCCGAACACGCGGGCAAAGATCGTGTCGACCGCCTTGGTGTGATAGGCGAGGTCGAAGCGGCTGCGAATTTCTTCTTCCGACAGATGCGAGCGCACATCGGCGTCGTTCAGAAGCTCGGTGAGGAAGTCGACCCCGGCGCTGCCGGAGACCTGGTAGCTGTCCCAGACCTTCATGGCGTTGCGCTGCACAAGGCGATAGGCGTCCTCGCGCGAGCAGCCGGCCTGGGTGAGGGCCAGCAGGATGCGCTGGGAATGCACCAGGCCGCCGAGCCGGTCCATGTTGCCGATCATCCGCTCCGGGTAGACCAGCAGCTTGTCGATGACGCCGGTGAGGCGGGCAAGGGCGAAGTCGAGGGTGACGGTCGCGTCCGGGCCGATCATCCGCTCCACGGAGGAGTGGGAGATGTCGCGCTCGTGCCACAGGGCGACGTTTTCCATCGCCGGCATGGCATACGAGCGGACCATGCGCGCAAGGCCGGTGAGGTTTTCGGTCAGCACCGGGTTGCGCTTGTGCGGCATCGCCGAGGAACCCTTCTGGCCGGGGGAGAAATACTCCTCCGCTTCCAGCACCTCGGTGCGCTGCAGATGGCGGATTTCCGTTGCCACCCGCTCCACGGAGGAGGCGATCACGCCGAGCGTGGCGAAGAACATGGCATGGCGGTCGCGCGGGATCACCTGGGTGGAGACCGGCTCGGCGGCAAGGCCCATGGCCTTGGCCACATGCTCTTCCACGCGCGGGTCGATGTTGGCGAAGGTGCCGACGGCGCCGGAAATCGCGCAGGTCGCCACTTCCGCGCGGGCGGCGATCAGCCGGTCGCGGCAGCGGGAGAACTCCGCATAGGCTTCGGCCATTTTCAGGCCGAAGGTCACCGGCTCGGCATGAATGCCGTGCGAGCGGCCGATGCAGACCGTGTCCTTGTGCTCCAGCGCCCGGCGCTTCAACGCGGCCAGCAGGGCATCGAGATCGGCCAGCAGCAGGTCGGCGGCGCGGGTGAGCTGCACGTTGAGGCAGGTGTCGAGCACGTCGGAGGAGGTCATGCCCTGATGCACGAAGCGGGCGTCCGGGCCGACGATCTCGGCCAGATGGGTCAGGAAGGCGATGACGTCATGCTTGGTCTCGCGCTCGATCGCGTCGATCCGCTCCACGTCGAAGGTCGCCGCGCCGCCCTTGTCCCAGATCGTCTTGGCCGCGTCCTTGGGGATCACGCCGAGTTCGGCCAGCGCGTCGCAGGCATGGGCCTCGATCTCGAACCAGATGCGGAACTTCGTCTCGGGCGACCAGATGGCGACCATCTCGGGTCGCGAGTAGCGCGGAATCATGCGGTGTCCTCGTCAGCGGGGGGAATGCTGCGGGTCACTTAGCAGACGCGGCGCCTTGGCTCAATGCGCGCGAAATACCAGGAGGCGGCGAGCAGCGGCACGATGGCGAAGGGCAACAGAAGACGCGCGCCCTTGACGCCGAAGATATAGGCGGTGGTGGCGCCGGTGAAGAGCTGCTCCCAGATCATGCGATATGAGAATTCATGCGTGTGCCAGGCCGCATAATAGGTGCGCAGTTGGAGGTAGAACAGAAAGGCTGAGAACCCTGCTGTGGTCACCGTCAGACAGATCAGCATGGCGGCGAAGCGGGCCGAACGACGCGGCCGGCGCAGGGTCGCAAGCCGTGCCAAACCCCAACTGATCAACCCGCCGGTGAAGCTGCCGGTGGCATAGACGGCGATCACGGCAAGCGAGCGGCCGGACAGCGCCTCCTCCCGGCCAAGGGTCAGGGCGGCGGCGAGGCCGGCGATGATCAGCGTCCAGACAAGCGCGAACAGAAAGGGGCGCACGGTGCGGTCGATCCTTGTTGCCAAGATAGGCTTCCGGCCAGGAGGGCTGGCGCGAAGCTAGCTGACCCCGCCGCGCCCGTCCGGTCAAGCGGGAAGCCCGCCACGCGGCGCGCGCCATCTTTCGCGACGCGCACGCACGCGGCGTCTGGGCCCTAGCGTGCCGCTTCGGCGGCAGCGCGGATGGCGTCGATATTGGCGCGGTAGCCCTCGATGCCCTTGCCCTTGAACACGGCGGAGCCGGCAACAAGCGCATTGGCGCCGGCGGCGGCCACCAGCGGGGCGGTCTCCGGGGTGACCCCGCCGTCCACCTCGATGTCGATCGGCCGGTCGCCGATCATCGCCTTGATGCGGGCGACCTTGTCGACCATGGCGGGGATGAAGGACTGGCCGCCGAAACCGGGATTGACGCTCATCACCAGCACCAGATCGAGCCGGTCGAGCACGTATTCGATGACGCTTTCCGGCGTTGCCGGGTTGAGTGACACGCCGGCCTTCTTGCCCAGTGCCCGGATTGCCTGCAGCGAACGGTCGAGATGCGGGCCGGCCTCGGCATGCACGGTGATGATGTCCGAGCCGGCCTTGGCGAAAGCTTCCAGATAAGCATCGCACGGGGCGATCATCAGATGGGTGTCGAACACCTTGTCGGTGTGGCGACGCATGGCGGCGATGACATCCGGGCCGAAGCTGATGTTGGGGACGAAATGGCCGTCCATCACATCGAGATGGATCCAGTCCGCGCCCGCTTCCACGACGTCGCGTACTTCCTGTCCGAAGGCGGAGAAGTCGGAAGCGAGCATGGAGGGGGCGATGGCGAGCGGGCGTGTCATGTCAGAAAGGCTCCGGGAAGCGGCGGGTCAAGGGATGAGGCGCGGCTATCATGTTGCCCGCCCGCTCACAAGTGTTTTGCGGCCCGATGCTGGCCAGCTTGGCCGGTCTCGGATGGTCAGAGCGCGCCGGTGATCGCCAGGAAGCGGCCGTTCGGGCCTTCGAAGCCGATGGTTTCCATCTGGATCAGCACGGCAAAGCGCGGCGAGCCCGCTTGCGGATGGTGGGTGATGACCCGTTCAATGCGATAGCGCAGCGGGCAACCGCGACTTGTCGGCACGCGCCTGTCCTCATTGAGCACCCGGGTGCCGGCCTGATCGGTGAGGAGCAGGCGAAAGCCCCGGACCTCGCCGAAGCCGCTCGGGCACTCGCTCTGTGCCGGCACGGCGATTTCCTCAAGGATGAGGCGGAGCGGTGTGTCGCTGGTCGGGGCGATCATGCGCGGCAGGACCAGCATTTCATGGGGATTGGCGGAGAGCTCGGTGGGGGGATTGTGGCCGACGGTGCGCCCGTGGCCGGCGATGTCGCTGGCGGCAAGGGTCTGGCGGGCGGTGCGGGCGTTGGCGGCGCGGGTGCGGGCAAGCTCGGCGTCGAAATCGACCGGGACACTGTCGTCGATCTCGTCCAGGCGCCGGAACGGACTGCCGCGCACCCAACTGTCGCGGGCGGTGTCGATCACATAGATGTTGGAGTAGGGAAAGCCGGAGCCATCCTGAATGCCGTATTCCTCGAACGCGAAGTGGTCGCCGCTCGCGGAAAAGCCGAGAACATCGACCTTCGCGAAATCCCCGGCACTTGCCTGTGTGGCTGGCAGGAGGAGCGTCGCGGCAAGGGTGAGCACGGATAAAATGCGAGCGGACATGATCAATCTCCATTGACGACTTGCACCGGGAGTATAACAGCGGCACAACACAGGCGCCGTGATGACGATCACGGTCGTGTTACTGCGAAGCGCGCAGCCGCGCCGCCAGCGGTCCGAGCAGCCACGGCAGGAGATAGATAGGCAGTTGCGCCAGACCGAAATACAGCCAGGCAAGATCCGGCAGGCTGCCACCGAGGGCGGCGACAATCAGGCCCATGTTGCGATTGCCGGCCGCATGGGCGACGACGAAGGCCTGGTCGCGCCGGCTGGCGGAGAACGCGAGCATGGTCACGCCCATCTGAAACAGGGCGACGGCGAAGGTCAGCGCGGCGATGCCGACGGTCAACAGCGGCGCGGCCTGAAACCGGGCGCTGACGCCATCCATCACCGCGACGGCGAAGACGAAGAGAATCAGGACATTCAGGCCGTCGATATGCGCCTGGGCAGCGGCGATCCTGCGCCCGCCGGTCAGACGGCGGAGGGCGTAGGCCAATCCGGCCGAGGCGGCGAGCAGCAGGCCGAGCCGCAGGGCCAGTGCGGGTGCGTCGATCGGCAGGACGTCGCCGAGAATGAATGTGCCGATCAGCGGAGCCGTCAGCGGTGTCAGCAGCATGGTGATGCAGATCAGCGCCAGCGCCAGTGCCGCATCAAGGCCGATCAGGGCGATGAACGCGGGCGCGGACATGATCGGCGGGGCGGCGGTGACGATGAAGGCGGCGAGCGCCAGATCGGGATATCCGGCAAGAACGCCGCTTTCGCGCAAGACAAGCCCGAGGCCGACCGGCAGGATCACCAACATCCACAGGCTTGCCGACAGCAAGAGCCAGGGCCTGCGAATATGCGCCAGCACGGCGGATGGCTCGACCCTCAGGAAGGCAAGCACCAGCAGCACGAAGATGGCCTCTTCGACGAAGGGGCGGAACAGCGCCGAAAGCTGCGGCAGCATCAGGCCGAGCAGGGCGCTGATGGCCACGGCCCGGGTTCCCTGGCGGCCGAGCCATGCAAGCGCCTGCGCGGGAAGGGTGACGGCCCGCATGGCGGCTCCTGTGGCTGGGGCGCGGGCGAAGTTGAGCTGGGCTGGACCCGCCCGGCACGCGCGCTGGTGAGACGGCCAGTATCGGCGCGCCTGGTGATCGGTTGCAAGGCGCTTCTGCTACCTGTGGACGTGGCGCATGCGTAGCGTCGATGTCATCGTGCTTGGCGCCGGCATCGCCGGGATCTCCGCCGCCCTGCATCTGCAGGCGCGTGGCCGTCAGGTGCTGCTGCTCGACCGGGGGCCGGCGGGCGAGGAAGCCTCGCGCGGCAATGCCGGGGTAATCCCACGCGATGGCTGTATCCCGCATCGGCTCAGCGCCAGCCCGTTGGCGCTGGGCGCCCAGGCGCTGGGTCTGCGTCCCGAAGCTCATGTCTCCTGGCGGGGACTGCGTCATCAACTGCCGTGGCTGCGGGCGTTCCGCGATGCTTCTGCATCGGTGGGCGTGAGCCGCTATGTGCGCGCGCTTGCACCGGTGCAGGCGGCGGCGGTGGGCGAGCATCTGGCCCTGGCGCGGGCGGCAAATGCGCTGCGGTTTTTCCGGCCGACCGGGCTGGTCAAGCTGCATGATGCGCGCGATGCGGAGGCGGCGGAGCTGGAGGCGCATTTCGCGCGGATCTACGGTACCGATTACAGCGAGCTGTCATCGGTGGATCTGGCCCGGCTGGAGCCGCATCTGGTGGCGCGCGGTCTGCGGGCGGTCTATTGGCCGGACGGGCAGTCGGTTTCCTCGCCGGGCGGGGTGACCAAGGCCTATGCGCGGCTCTTGCGCGAACGAGGCGGCATCATCGACACCGGCGACGCGCAGTCGCTGGCCGGGGCGCAAGGGACCTGGAGCGTGCGCGCCAGCCGGGGCGTGGTCGAGGCGGGAACGGTGGTCGTGGCGCTGGGCAGTTGGTCCGCCGACCTTTTGGCGCCGCTCGGCTACGCATTTCCGCTGGCGGCGCTGCGTGGCTATCACCTGCATTTACGCCCAGCCTCTGGCGCGGGCCTGTCGCGGCCGGTTGCGGATATGGCGCGAGGCTTCGTGCTGTCGCCGATGGAGCGCGGCATTCGCCTGACCACCGGGGTGGAGCTGGCGCCGCGCGATGCACCGGCGCGGCCGCGCCAGATGGCGCAGGCGCTGGCTGCCGCGCGGCAGATCTTCCCGCTGGGCAGCCCTGTTGATGCGACGCCCTGGCTCGGCACGCGTCCCTGTCTGCCTGATAGCTTGCCGGTGATCGGCCCGGCGCCGGCCCACCCCGGATTGTGGTTCTGTTTCGGCCACGCGGACACAGGTTTTGCCCTCGGTCCGGCCACCGGCCGTCTGCTTGCCGAAATGATTGCCGGGGAAACGCCGTTCACCGATCCGGAAGCGTTCTCCGCCCGCCGCTTTGCAGCCGGCTGGGAAATGCTACGTTTCGCGTAAGGGCAGGGCGACCGTGTGCTTCACGGTGTGGACGACGATCCTTGACTGGACGTCGGACACCAGCGTGTTGTCCAGCAGCTTCAGCCGCAGGAAATCGTCGTATCCCTTGATGTCGTCGGCAACCACCTTGATCAGGTAGTCGACCGCGCCGGTGATGCGTTCGCAGATCACCACCTCCTGCCAGCGTTGCACCAGCTTGTCGAAGGTTTCCATGTTGTCGCGGCTCGGCACGGTCAGCTTGACGAAGGCATAGGCGACGAAGCCAAGGCCCACCGCTTCCCGGTCGACAACGGCGACGATCTGCCGGATCACGCCGCTTTCCTTCAGCTTCTTGATGCGGCGCCAGCAGGGCGTCTGGCTCATGCCGGCCTCGCGGGCGATGTCGGCGATGGACAGGGAGGCGTCGCGCTGAAGAATCCGCAGGACACGAATGTCCGATGGGTCGAGTAGGTTTTTTTCGCTCATCTTTGTCTATCTGGAAGGATTGTTCGCTTTTTGCGGGATTGGCGATCAGGTTAGCACAGAAATCACCTGAAAGAAGAACCATATTAGACCAAAGAAATTTACGCCGGGCGCCCGGCCTCCAAAGCTTGCGCCCGCGACGGAGGAGGAGGCCGTCGTATGAACGCCATCACCAAGACCATTGCGCTTGACGACAAGTATGTTGCCACCCGTGGGCGTGTCTACCTCAGCGGCATTCAGGCGCTGGTGCGGCTGCCGCTCGATCAGGCGCGGCTCGACGCGGAAACCGGATTGCGGACGGGCGGGTTCGTGTCCGGTTATCGCGGCTCGCCGCTCGCCGGCTACGACACGGAACTGACCCGCGCCCGTCGGCATCTGGCCGCTTCGCATATCCATTTCACGCCAGGGGTCAACGAGGAACTGGGCGCAACGGCGGTCTGGGGCTCGCAGAAGCTCGGCCAGCAGGGGAAGGGCACCGATTACGACGGCGTGTTCGGCATCTGGTACGGCAAGGCGCCCGGCGTGGACCGGGCCGGCGACGTCTTGCGTCAGGCCAATGCCAGCGGCACGGCGCCGCATGGCGGGGTGCTGGCGCTTGCTGGCGACGATCATCTGGCCAAATCCTCGATCCTGCCGGCGCAGTCGGAGTTCTTCTTCGAGCATGTGGAAATGCCCGTGCTCAATCCCTCCGACATTCAGGAAGTGCTTGATTTCGGCCTGCATGGCATCGCCTTGTCGCGCTTTTCTGGCCTGTGGAGCGGCATGATCTGCCTTGCCGACACCATGGATGCCTCGGCGACGATTTCCGTCGATCCGCGCCGGCTGAGCTTCATTCGGCCGGAAGATCGCGATCCAAGGCTGCATGACGACCTCAACCGGGTGCTCTTGTTGGGCAACCGGCTGGAGACCGAACGGCTCCTGCGCGATATCCGGGTGCCGGCGGCCCGCGCCTATGTGCGCGCCAACGGTCTCGACCACGTGGCCTTCGGCGCCCGCAAGCCGCGTCTTGGCATCGTCGCCACCGGCAAGGCCTACCGCGACCTGCGGCAGGCGCTGGACCTGATCGGCGTCGATGAGACGCGGGCGCGGGACATCGGCCTTGCCATCTACAAGGTGGCGATGCCCTGGCCGCTGGAGCCCATCGGCCTGTCGAATTTCGCGCGCGGGATCGAGCGACTTCTGGTGGTGGAGCACAAGCGCGCCTTTCTGGAGCCGCAGATCAAGGAACTGGCCTATGACTGGCCGGACCATGCCCGGCCGCGCATCTGGGGCAAGAAGACGCCGGAGGGAGCGCCCTTCCTGTCGGATGTGCTGGAACTGGCGGTGGCGGAGATCATCCCGGCGCTGATCGCCTTTCTGCCGCAGGACTTCATCTCCGCCGAGATGCGCGCGGTGGTGGAGCGGATGAACCGCCAGGTGATGTGGTCGCAAGGCCATGCGGAGCGGGCCGCGCGGGTGCCGTATTTCTGCTCCGGCTGTCCGCACAGCACCTCCACGGTGATCCCGGAAGGCGCGCGGGCGCTGCCGGGCATCGGCTGCCATGCCATGACCGAAGTGGCGGGGCGGACCACCGATGGCCAGATCGCCATGGGCGGCGAGGGCGTTCTGTGGGTCGGGCAGGTGCCCTTCTCCAGGGATACCCATGTGTTCGCCAATGTGGGCGATGGCACCTATTTCCATTCCGCCATTCTCGCCATCCGCCAGGCGGTCGCGGCGAAGGTGCCGATCACCTACAAGATCCTTTACAACGATGCGGTGGCGATGACGGGCGGCCAGCCGATCGACGGCACCCTGACCGTGCCGCAGCTCACTCGGCAACTCGAGGCGGAGGGTGTGGAGCGGATCGTCGTCACCGCCGAGGATCCGGATGCCTATCTCGGCCGGCACGATCTGGCGCCGGGCACACCGGTGGTGCACCGCGACGAATTGATGGCGGTGCAGAAGGAACTGCAGGACTTCAAGGGTGTGTCGGTCATCATTCATGACCAGACCTGCGCGGCGGAAAAGCGGCGCCGGCGCAAGCGCGGCACCTATCCCGATCCGGACCGCCGGCTCTACATCAACGAGCGCGTGTGTGAAGGCTGCGGCGATTGTTCGGTGCAGTCCAACTGCCTGTCGGTAGAACCGGTGGCGACCGAGTTCGGCGAGAAGCGGCGGATCAACCAATCCTCCTGCAACAAGGATTACTCCTGCGTGAAGGGCTTCTGTCCCTCCTTCGCCTGGATCGAGGGGGCGGAGCTGCGCAAGGCCGACAGCGCCACGGTGGATGTGGATGCGCTGCTGGCCGGGATCGGCGAGGCGGAGCGCGCCCCGCTGGAGACGACGCTGAACCTTCTGATCGCCGGCATCGGCGGGGCCGGGGTGACGACCACGGCGGCGGTGCTGGCCATGGCCGCTCATGTGGACGGGCTTCAGGCCTCGACGCTGGACATGACCGGGCTGGCGCAAAAAGGCGGGCCGGTGACCTCGCATGTGCGCTTTTCCACCCTCGACCGGGCGATTGAGGGGCCGCGCGTTCCCACCGCAAGCCTTGATGTGTTGATCGCTTCCGACATGGTGGTCGCCACCAATGCGGAGCAACTGGCGCTGATCGACCGGTCCCGCACCGCCGGTTTCGCCAACACCCGGGTTGCGCCGACGGCCGAATTTGTCATGAAGCAGACCCTCTCCTTCGATGAGCTCAGGATGCGCAAGACGCTGGAGGAGGCCTGTCCGCTGTTCCATGGCCTTGACGCGGCCGGGCTTGCCGAGGCGCTGTTGGGCGATGCGATCTTCGCCAACATGCTGTTGATCGGCATGGCCTGTCAGGCCGGGCGGCTTCCGCTTTCCACCGCCGGTCTTGAGGCGGCGATCCGGTTGAACGGGGCGGCGGTGGAAGCCAATTTGCGGGCGTTCCGCGCCGGCCGGGTGCTGGCGGCGGCCCCGGACACGCTGCTGTCGCTGCTGCCGCAGGGCGGGAGCCAGAAGGAGGCGGAGGCCGAGATGGATCTCGAGACCCGCATCGCCTTCCTGTCGCGAGAGCTTGCCGCCTATCAGGACGCGGCCTATGCGCGCCGGTTCGACGCGGCGATCGAGCGCTTGCGGGCGCGGGATGCGGAGCTCGGCCCCGGCACCATGCGCCTGACCCGCATCGCCGCCGACATGCTGCACAAGGTGATGGCCTACAAGGACGAGTACGAGGTGGCGCGGCTTTACTCCGATCCGGCGTTCCGGGAAGGGCTGGCCGCGCAGTTCACCGACCCGCGCAAGGTGCGGGTGATGCTGGCGCCGCCGCTGATCTCGCGTGGCCTCGATCCGAAGACCGGTCGGCCGCGCAAGCTGGCCTTCGGTCCCTGGATCTTCACCGCCTTCCGCCTGCTGACGAAGATGAAGGGTTTGCGCGGAAGCTGGGCCGATCCCTTCGGTCGTACCGAGGAGCGCAAGGCCGAACGGGCGCTGATCGAGGCCTATCTGGCGGATCTGGAGACCGTCACCGGGCTCGTCGGCACCGCCAATTACGGGCTTCTGGTGGAAATTGCCCGGGTGCCGGATCTGGTGCGCGGCTTCGGTCCGGTCAAGGAGGGCAATCTGGCACGGGCTGAGGCGCGGCGCGCCCAGCTGTTCGATCGGCTGGAAAAGGAGCGCGAGGAGGGGATCATCGTCGCCGCAGCAGAGTAACGGCCGGTCCGGTCAGCCGACATGCCCGGAAAAGCGGTCGCGCCAGGTTGGCGCGACATCGCCGGGCGCGGCGCTGGCGGCATGGATGCCCCGGGCAATCGCCCGGCTCATCACGGCAGCGGCGACCGCGCCCAGCTCCACCGTTTCGGCAAGCGGATCGCGCGGCTTGCGCTGGCCCGTCGACAGGGCGAACACCAGATCGCCGTCCAGTGCGGTATGCGCCGGCCACAGCGCCCGGGCGAAGCCGTCATGGGTCATCACCGCCAGGCGTTTCAACTCGGCCTTGGTCAGAGCAAGGTCGGTGGCGATAATGGCGATGGTGGTGTTGGCCCCTTCGCTGAGGCCGTCCAGCTTGGTGCGCAGGCGCGCACCGTCCTGCGGAAAGGGCGCCGGCCAGCCAAGGCCACCGAACTCGCCGTCTTGTTCGAAGGGAGCGGCCCAGAAATGCGGTGTGTCGCCGATGGTGGCGCTGCCGAGGGCATTGACGGCAACGAGAGCGCCGATGGTCGCGCCGCTGTCGAGCTGGGCGGAGGCGGAACCCAGCCCTCCCTTCAACGTGGCGGTGGTGGCCCCGGCCCCGGCGCCGGCGGTGCCGAGGTCAAAGCTGCCGGCTGTGGCCTTGACCGCTTGCCGGCCGAGATCGCGATAGGGTGTTGCTTCCCCCCAGTCCTTGTCGCCGCCGTTCAGCAGGTCGAACAGGATCGCGGTCGGGGCAATCGGTACCCGGGCGCTGCCGATGGCAAATCCCCGTCCCATGGCGGCCAGTTCCGCCTGAACCCCGGCGCCGGCATCGAGGCCGAAGGCGGAGCCGCCGGACAGCACCAGCGCATCCACTTGGTCGACAGTGAATTGCGGATCGAGCAGGGCGACCTCGCGGGTGCCCGGCGCGCCGCCGTGAATGGCGGCGGAGGCGGTGAAGGGCGCGTCGCCAAGCAGGACCGTCACCCCTGACTTCAGCCGGGGATCGTCGGCATTGCCGACCTTCAGCCCGGGAACATCGGTGATCAGGTTGCGGCGCATGGGCGAGGCTTTCCGTTGGAGCGGGGGTGAAGGGCAGCGCGGCGGGTCAGATGCGGTGATAGGCGCGGTCGAGATAGATCAGCGCCGGGCCGCGCTGGCCGAGCGACAGGCCGACGATATGGCCGAAGACAACCGAATGGGTGCCGACCTCCGAAATCTCGGTCACCTCGCAGTCGAGCGCGACCCGGGCGCTCTCCAGGATCGGCGCACCCGTGGCCAGCCGGGTCCAGCGGGCAAGGGCGAAACGCTCGTCCAGCGGCAGGTTGCCCTTGCCGGCGAAGGCATTGGACAGGTTCTCCGCATGGGCCGGCAGCGTGTTGATGGCGAAAATGCCATTGCGCTTGATCGAGGCGTTGATGCGGGCCTGCCGGTTGACGCAGACCAGTACGGTCGGCGGGGTGTCGGAAACCGAGGTGACGGCGGAGACGGTGGTGCCGAACCGCCCGCCGGGGCCATCGGTGGTGGCGATATGGACGGCGGCGCCAAGCCGGCTCATGGCCTCGCGGAAGGCGGCGGCGTCGACCGGGCCCGTTGCTGCATCCGGTGCGCCTGGGCTGGTGACGGGTCCGTTGCTCATATGCGTCCTCGATTGCCGTGTCGCCGGGACTGCCTCTGCCCGGCGAGCGCTTTGGCGGGGCATGACCGGAAGGGTAATCTGGGCCCGTTGCCAATTGGTTTCCGCCGGCTGTAGGGCCCGGCTGATGGGGTGCTGTGCCGGATCAGCCGGCCTTACCGAGAGAAGTAGCGGGCATGCGCTGGGAAATCCAGTCGATGAAGCGGCGCGCGGCGGGGCTGGGTGCGCGGATTGCGGTCAGCCAGTAGGCCCGTTCCCGGTTTCCCAGCGTGTCGGTGAGCGGGATCAGGTCGCCCCGGGTCAGCTCCGCGGTGATCATCGTCTCCACGCAGAGCGCCACCCCGTGGCCGGCGACGACGGCGCTGACCAGAAGGTTGAAGTCGTTGAACACCGGGCCTTCCGAGGCAAGCGCAACGGGCTCGCTATTTTCGCCGAGCCAGTCGCGCCAGTCGTCGTGCCGTTCGTCATGCAGCAGGCGGGCGCGGGCGATGTCGTGCACGGTCTCGAAGGGCCCATGGGTGGCCAGATGAGCAGGGCTGCAGACCGGCCGGGTGTGGCCGGACAGCAGGGGCAGGCACACCGGGTAGCGCTCCTGCGGCGGCGGCGTGTCGAACCAGTCGATGAGAATATCCGCATCCTGGGGCGTGCCATGCTGGGCATAGAGCAGGCGCAGCCGGATGGCGGGGGCGATCTCGCCGAAATCGACCAGACGCGGGATCAGGTGGCGGGTGGCGAAGGAGGGGACGCAGGCAATCAGCAGCTCCGGGCGCCGCGCCGTTTCGGCGACCTCATGACAGACCGCGCCGATCCGCTCCAGCGCGTCGTTCATGGTGCTGGCGATCCGCTCTGCTTCCGGGGTCAGCTCGATGCGCCGTCCCTTGCGCCGGACCAGCGTGGAGCCGAACCAGTCCTCCAGATTGCGCAAGTGGTGACTGACGGCGGCATGAGTGACGCCAAGTTCATCGGCAGCAAGGCCGACCCCGCCGGTGCGCGCCAGGGTGGCCAGGGCCCTGAGGGCATTGAGAGGGGGCAATTGTTTGGACATTATACTTTAGTTTTTTTAACGGAAATGTCGGGAACTTTCAATTGAACCGGTGGTTCATATGTGACTTTTTTCTTCTTGGGAGAATTGGGGGGAATCGTCACATCATAGCGTTGGATCCGTCTCGTTTGGCGCGCGCGTTCCCCTTGGTGAATGCGGGCAAATTCGGGCCGGTCACCTTTGCTTGCGTGCCGTGCGGACTGCCGTACCAATCCGAAGCACATTCGCTGGCGGGTTTGGGGTTGCGTTTCCGGTGGGTGAGCGTCCTATGGTGGAGGCGTATCCGGCTGTTGCGCGGTGACATTCCGCGCTGGATGGCTTCAGGGAAAGATTTTCTTTTCTGAGCAAGGCAAATTGAGAGGAATTGTCTCGGATTTGGGAGCTTGGTAAAGTTTACAAGTGCCGCGCCGAGGAGGAGCCAAGGCGCGGCGAGCTGAGAACGGCAAAAGCCACCAGCTTTTCAGAGGGATCACAGGGAAGATGGAATATTTTTTCCAGCAGCTGATCAATGGCGTCACGCTGGGGTCGATCTACGGCCTGATCGCCATTGGTTATACGATGGTCTACGGGATCATCGGCATGATCAACTTCGCACATGGGGACATCTTCATGGTCGGCGCCTTCATTGCGCTGATCCTGATCGTGGCGCTGGGCATCACCGCGGCGACGCCGCTTCTGTTGCTCATCCTCGCTCTTGTGCTCGTGCTCGTTCTGGCGATGGCGTTGACGGCGATCTGGGGCTGGACGGTGGAGCGGGTCGCCTACCGGCCGCTGCGCGGGTCGTTCCGGCTGGCGCCGCTGATCACCGCGATCGGTGCCTCGATCGCCCTGCAGAACTTCGTCCAGATCTCGCAAGGGGCGCGCAACAAGCCGCTGCAGCCGCTGATCTCGGGTGGGTTCTCGCTGAGCGACAGCGTGTCGGGAGGCGAGGGGTTCGCGGTTCAGATCAGCTACATGCAGATCCTGATCATCGTCGTCACCGTGCTTCTGATGGCCGGTTTCACCCTGCTGATCAACAAGACCTCGCTCGGGCGGGCGCAGCGCGCCTGCGAGCAGGACCGCAAGATGGCCTCCCTGCTCGGCATCAATGTCGACCGCACCATTTCGCTGACCTTCGTGATGGGGGCGTCGCTGGCCGCGGTCGCCGGCCTGATGTTCCTGCTCTACTATGGCGTGATCGACTTCTACATCGGCTTCCTGGCCGGGGTGAAGGCCTTCACGGCGGCGGTTCTGGGCGGCATCGGCTCGTTGCCGGGCGCCATGCTCGGCGGGTTGCTGATCGGCCTGATCGAGACGTTCTGGTCCGGCTATTTCTCGCTGGAATACAAGGATGTCGCGGCGTTCTCGATCCTGGCGATCGTGCTGATCTTCATGCCTGAAGGCCTGCTGGGCCGGCCCGAAGTGGAGAAGGTCTAGGATCATGGCAGCGGAAAAAGACACCCTTCTCGCCGGCTCCGTGAAGGATGCCGGCATGGGCGGACTGGTGGCCTTCGGCCTGTTCTCCCTGATGATTGGCATGAAGACCGAAGTCGATATCGGCGGGTTGGCGATCGAGTATCGCTGGGGCGCTGTTGCGACCGCCGTCGCCGTCGTGTTCTTCGGGCGGCTCCTGCTTAATCTCTTCGTATGGAAAAGCGAGCGGCCGGTCACCGGCGTCGTCAGTGGCTTGATGCCGAAGGCGAGCGCCTTCTCTTCGGTTGCCCATCTGGTCACGCCGCTGTTGTTCGTGCTCGCCGTGACCCTGCCGTTCCTGCTGATGTACTGGCTGGGCGCGCGCGGATCGCGGCAGTATCTCGATCTGGCGATCCTGGTGACCACCTATGTCATGCTGGGCTGGGGGCTGAACATCGTTGTCGGGCTCGCCGGCCTGCTCGATCTGGGGTATGTCGCCTTCTATGCGGTGGGCGCCTATTCCTACGCGCTGCTGGCACAGTATTTCGGCTTCTCGTTCTGGATCTGCCTGCCGCTCGCGGGCATCCTGTCGGCCTTCTGGGGGATCATTCTCGGCTTCCCGGTGCTGCGCCTGCGCGGTGACTATCTGGCGATCGTCACGCTGGCCTTCGGTGAGATCATCCGAGTGGTGCTCTTGAACTGGTACGAGTTCACCGGCGGCCCGGACGGGATTTCCGGCATTCCCCGGCCGTCCTTCTTCGGCCTGGAATTCACCCGGGGCGAGGGCGGTTTCGCCGCTTTCTTCGGCCTCGACTACAACTCCATTCACCGGATCATCTTCCTCTATTACCTGATTCTGCTGCTGGCGATGGTCACCAACTTCGTCACCATGCGGCTGCGCAAGCTGCCGGTGGGGCGGGCCTGGGAAGCCTTGCGCGAGGATGAGATCGCCTGCCGCTCGCTCGGCATCAACACCACCAACACCAAGCTGACGGCGTTTGCGCTCGGGGCGATGTTCGGCGGGTTCGCCGGCTCGTTCTTCGCCACCCGGCAGGGCTTCATCTCGCCGGAGAGCTTCACCTTCATCGAGTCTGCGGTGATCCTGGCGATCGTGGTGCTTGGCGGGCTCGGATCGCAGATCGGTGTCGTCATCGCCGCGGTGGTGATGATCGGCGGCTTCGAGTTCTTCCGCGAATTCGAGGAATACCGGATGCTGGTGTTCGGCCTGTTGATGGTGGTGATCATGGTCTGGAAGCCGCGGGGTCTGATCTCGACCCGCACACCGTCCATCACCCTCAGCAAGGGCAAGGCCAAGGGCATTTCCGCAGATCTGGTACAGGAGGGCCACGGATGACCCGCTGGGACAACGATCCTGTGCTTACCGTCGAGCATGTCACCATGCGTTTCGGCGGCCTGGTGGCGGTGAACGATCTGTCGTTCAACGTCGGCCGGGGCGACATCACCGCCCTGATCGGCCCGAACGGCGCCGGCAAGACCACGGTGTTCAACTGCACCACCGGCTTTTACAAGCCGACCGAAGGGTGCATCACCATGCGCCGCAAGGCGGGGGCGCGCCATTTGCTGGAGCGCATGCCGGACTTCAAGATCTCGGCCATGGCCGGGGTGGCGCGGACCTTCCAGAACATCCGCCTGTTCGGCGGCATGACCTTGCTGGAAAACCTCTTGGTGGCGCAGCACAATCCGCTGATGGTGGCGTCGAACTACACCGTCGGCGGTCTGTTCGGTCTGTCCGGCTTTCGCAAGGCGGAAGGGGCGGCGGTGGAGCGGGCGCGCTATTGGCTGGCCCGCACGGACCTGCTTGCCCGCGCCGATGACGCGGCCGCCGATCTGCCCTATGGCGACCAGCGCCGGCTGGAGATCGCCCGGGCGATGTGCACCATGCCGGAACTGTTGTGCCTCGATGAGCCGGCGGCGGGCCTCAACCCGAAGGAAAGCGCGGACCTCAATGCCCTGCTGCATTACATCCGCGACACGCACGAGACCTCGGTGCTTCTGATCGAGCACGACATGTCGGTGGTGATGGAAATCTCCGACCATGTGGTCGTGCTCGACTATGGCGAGAAGATTTCCGACGGCACGCCGGAAGAGGTGAAGAACGATCCGAAGGTGATTGCCGCCTATCTCGGCGTTGCCGACGACGAGGTCGACCTGGTCGAAGAGGAGGTGGGGCTGTGATGGAAAGGGAACCCCTTCTCAAGGTCCGGGGCGTGGAAACCTATTATGGCAAGATCGTCGCCCTGCGCGGCGTCGATATCGACGTGCATGAAGGAGAGATCGTCACGCTGATCGGTGCCAATGGCGCCGGCAAGTCGACGCTGATGATGACGATCTGCGGCTCGCCGCAGGCGCGCAACGGCACCATCACCTATCTGGGCGAGGATATCACCAACCTTCCGACCCACGAGATCATGCGCAAGGATATCGCCCAGTCTCCGGAAGGCCGGCGGATCTTTCCGCGCATGTCGGTGATGGAGAACCTGCAAATGGGCGCGGCGGTCGCCGACCCGGCGCATTTCCATGCCGATCTGGAGCGGGTGTTCACCCTGTTTCCCCGGCTGAAGGAACGCCAGGAGCAACGCGGCGGAACCCTGTCCGGCGGCGAGCAGCAGATGCTGGCGATTGCCCGGGCGCTGATGGGGCGGCCACGGCTGCTGCTGCTCGACGAGCCGTCGCTGGGGCTTGCGCCCCTGATCGTCAAGCAGATCTTCGATGCGATCGCCGAGTTGAACCGTACCGACGGTCTGACCGTCTTCCTGGTCGAGCAGAACGCCTATCATGCGCTGAAGCTGGCCCATCGCGGCTATGTGATGGTCAATGGCACCATCACCCTGTCGGGGACGGGCAGCGAGCTTCTGTCGCGGGAGGAGGTGAAGGCGGCCTATCTGGAAGGCGGTCGTCACTGAGGTTCGGGCTCTTGCCCCGCCCGGTGCCCGGGAGGATCCGGCATCGGGCGGGGCACGGCCCTGGAACGCCCGTGTGGGGTTGGCTCAAGCCATGCGCCGGAGCCACCCCGCGGCGGGCGAACACCACTGATCCACGGTCTGGCGAATGCCCGCGCTATCGGCTTCGCCGCGTGATCCTGGGAGGACGAAGATGGGTTTCCTCTACGATACGAGCCTTGCGGGCTTCATCATTCTCACGTTGGTGCTCGGCAGCATGGCCGCCTGGGCGACGGGGCGGGCCTGCGCCCTGACCTGGCGGCCCTTGCGAACGCTGGTTTGGTTCACCTTTCTGCTGTCGTTGGCGGTGCGGTTCCTCAGCTTTGCGCTCTATGGAGGCACGCTGCTGTCCGTTCAGCACTGGCTGGTGGCTTTCGTGCTGCTGCTGGGGGTGTCGCTGACCGGCTGGCGGGTGACGCGCACCGGGCAGATGACCCAGCAGTATCGCTGGCTTTACGAGAAGACGAGCCCGTTTTCCTGGCGCCTGAAGCCGGGTGCGCGGGACGTGGGGGCCTGAGGGCCCTGTCATTTTCGCGAGGGGCGTTTCGCGCCTTTCGCGGGAAGCTGCCGAAGTGCTCGACTTTGATGGAAAAGGCGATACTCTTTCGGCACATGGCGGAAAAATCCGCCGACTTGCGGGCAAACAGTCCGCGACCAGAGTGGTCCAGCAACCGGCCCGATGGGGGCCGCGAAATGCATCTGGAGCAAGGGGAGATTATTTTATGAAAAAGGTTCTTCTGGCGAGTGTCGCCGCCGTTGTCGGCATGGGTGTTTCGAGCGCCGCCTTCGCCGATATCGTCATTGCCACCGCAGGGCCGATGACCGGCCAGTACGCCTCCTTCGGCGCGCAGATGAAGGCCGGCGCCGAACAGGCGGTTGAGGACATCAACGCCGCCGGCGGCATCAACGGCGAAATGCTGGTTCTGGAAGTGGGCGATGACGCCTGCGATCCGAAGCAGGCGGTTGCCGTCGCCAACCAGATGGTCGGCAAGAACGTGGCGCTGGTTGCAGGCCATTTCTGCTCCGGCTCGTCGATCCCGGCCAGCCAGGTCTATGCGGAAGAGGGGATCATCCAGATCTCGCCGGCCTCGACCAATCCGAAGTTCACCGACGAGCGTCCCGGTCCGGGCGTGTTCCGCGTATGCGGCCGTGACGATCAGCAGGGCCAGGTCGCCGGTGCCTTCCTTGCCAAGAATTTCGCCGACAAGAACATTGCGGTGATCCACGACAAGACCGCCTATGGCAAGGGTCTTGCCGACGAAACCAAGAAGTACATGAACGAAGCCGGCAAGAAGGAGACCCTCTACGAGGCCTACACCGCCGGTGAAAAGGACTATACCGCGCTGGTGTCCAAGCTCAAGTCGGAGAACATTGGCGTTCTTTATGTGGGCGGCTATCATACCGAGGCCGGCCTCATCAAGCGTCAGATGGCCGAACAGGGCATGGACACGATCCTCGTCTCGGGCGATGCGCTGGTGACCGACGAATACTGGTCGATCACCGGTGATGTCGGCTCCGGCACGCTGATGACCTTCTCGCCGGATCCGCGCAAGAACGAGATCGCTGCTCCGGTGGTGAAGGCGCTTGAGGCCGCCGGCCGGACCGCCGAGGGCTATTCGCTCTACACCTACGCGGCGATCCAGGCCTGGGCCGATGCGGTGCGTGCCGCCGGCTCGACCGACTATGACGCGGTGACCGAGAAGCTGAACGACGGCGAATTCGCCACGGTGCTCGGCAGCCTGTCCTTCGACGACAAGGGCGACGTGACCCTGCCCGGTTACGTGTTCTACGAGTGGAAGGACGGCAACTACGACTACCTGAAGTAAGACTGTCATCCGGGGCCGATACCGCCCGGGATCGCGAAGCCCCGTCCGGTTCTCCGGGCGGGGTTTTTGCATGTCCGGAGGCTCGTGGCAGCGCGCTTGATAACCTTAACAAGAGATTTCACGAATCGTTTGTACTGCCGGTCTGCGCTTTCCCGTAAACTCTTTGTCAAGGATAAGCGGGGTGTCGTCATGCACAAGGTTATCTGGGGCTTGGTGGCGATCTACGTGGTGATCGGCGTCATCTTGTGGACCGGTGCGGCCAGCGCCGCGCCGGATCTGGTGGCCTTTCGCGATGCCCGGTTCGCGCCCGGGACCATTGTCGTTCACAACAGCGAGCGGCGGCTCTATCTGGTGCAGCGCGGCGGTACGGCCCTGCGCTACCCGGTCGCGGTCGGCAAGCGCGGCAAGGTCTGGCGGGGCCGGACCTATATCAAGGGGATGCATGTGCGCCCGGCCTGGTCGCCGCCGGCGGAGGTCAAGCGCGACCTGCCGCATCTGCCCGCCGTCATCCCCGGCGGGGCCCGCAACAATCCGATGGGCGTGGCGGCGATGACGCTGGCGGGCGGCGAATATGCGATCCACGGCACCAACCGACCGGGGCTGATCGGGCGGGCGGTGTCCTATGGCTGTATCCGCATGAACAACGCCGATATCGCCGATCTGTTCCGCCGGGTCGGCGTGCGCACGCCCGTGGTCGCCGTCAACTGACGCCGATGATTTGCCAGTCTTTTCAGCTGACGCCGCCGTTGCCGTGTTGACGGCGGCGGCGGGTTTTCGTCAGGCGCGAAGGGCGTCCTTCCGCCGGACACCTGCAGGCCGGTGCGGCTCTGAGGGGGCGCCGTACCAGTTTGCGGGTTTTTCCGGATTTATTGAATTCAAGAATTCGAATATTATAAAATTATAAAAAACATAGGAGCCTGTCATGCTGTCGCTCTCCAAGAGACATTGGTCGCCCTATGTGGCGGGCATTGTGATCGGTTTGCTGCAAATTCCCGCCTTCCTCCTGGTCGATACGGCCCTTGGCGCTTCGTCCTCCTTTGTCACCGCCGGGGCTTGGGTCGCGAGCCTGTTCGATGCCGGGGTCAGCGATATCGCCTATTTCGCCAAGTACATGAGTGCCGACAAATACATCTGGCAATCGGCGCTGGTGATCGGCATCGCCCTTGGGGCGTGGCTGTCGGCCCGGGCGTCGAGCAGCCGGCGGGCCACGTTTTCTCCCGCCTGGACCCGGCTCACCGGCGTGACCTCGCTGGGGTCGCGTTTGGCGTTGGGCTTTGTCGGCGGCTTCGTCCTGCTTCTGGGCGCACGGATCGCCGGTGGCTGCACGTCCGGTCACGGCATTTCCGGTATGGCGCAACTGGCGGTCGGCTCGACCGTCGCGGTTGCGGCGATGTTCGCGGGCGGCATTCTCACAGCCGCCTTGATGAAGAAGATCTGAGGAGGCACCAGCATGTCGATATTCTGGCTCGTGTTGCTCGGCCTCGCCATGGGGGCCGTTTTCGGGGTCGCGCTGGAGAAAAGCCGGGTGATGGAACCGGGCGTCCTTGTTGGCCAGTTTCAGTTCCGCAACTTCACCATGCTGAAGATGTTCCTCGCCGCGACCATTACCGGTCTGATCGCACTTGCGGTGCTGAATGGCCTCTTCGGCGTTGCCCTGCATCCGAAGTCTTTCGCGCTCGGTCCGGTGCTGATCGGCGGGCTGATCCTTGGCGTGGGCATCGCGCTTGCCGGCGCCTGTCCGGGCACGGCACTGGCGCAGGCCGGGGCCGGCTATCGCGACGCCTATGCGGTGATCGCCGGCGGTATCGCCGGGGCGATCTTCTACGGCTACAACATCGACTGGATCGGTGCGGCCCTGTCGTTCGGCAGCTACGGCAAGATCACCTTCGCCGACCTTCTGCCGTTGCCGTTCTGGGGGCTGGCCCTGATCCTTGCGGCAATGCTCGCGGCCTTCCTGGTGGTGCTGGAGCGGCTCGTGCCGTGGCAGGCGGATATGGACAAGGCGGAGGCGCTTCTGGAGCATGATGCCGTGCCGGCAGGGCGCGGCTATTCGGCCCCAGCGGAGTAACGCCGGCAAAATTGCCGCCTTCGCTAACCTGAGAATCCCTTTCCTCCTCCTTGATCCAACGGGGAGGGAAGGGATTTTTCGTGTCCGGGGTCAACTGTCGTCGGGCTTGTCGTGGCGGGGGCAAGGCGGCATTCTCGTGCCCTCGGTTTTCGTAAGGAGCACCTGACGGGAGACAACTTGATGCTTGGCGCGCTGACCGTGATCCTGTGTTGCCAGCTTGCCGGCGAAATGCTGGTGGCGGGCACCGGCCTGCCGGTGCCCGGGCCGGTGGTCGGCATGGTGCTTCTGTTCGCCGGGCTGGTGCTGCGCGGCGGCATTCCCGTGGCGCTTGCCGGCGTGGGCGATGCGTTGCTCGGCCACCTGGCGCTGTTGTTCGTGCCCGCCGGCGTCGGGGTTGTCCTGCACATCGGCCTGCTGGGGCGGGAGGGGGCGGCGCTGTCCGTGTCGTTGCTCATCAGCACCTTGCTCACTATTGCCGTTACCGCCGGGATCATGCGCCTGTGCCTGCGCGGGGACGGCGACGGCATGAGGCAACCGGGCGAGGCCACCAAGCCCTCCGAGGCCGGCCAATGACTGATCCGCTCGCCGAAATCTGGGTTTATCTGTCCGCCAGCCCACTGGCGGCGCTGACGCTGACCCTTGTCGCCTATCAGGCCGGGCTGGCTCTTTCCCGTCGCCTTGGCGGCCATCCGCTGGCCAATCCGGTGCTGATCGCGGTGGCGCTGATCAGCGGGCTGCTGCTGGTGAGTGGCACCGACTACGCGGTTTATTTCGACGGGGCGCAGTTCGTGCATTTCCTGCTCGGGCCGGCCACCGTGGCGCTGGCGCTGCCGCTTTACCGACAGCTCGCCACCGTGCGCCGCTCGGCGCTGGCGATTGGCGTCAGCCTCATCGCCGGCTCGCTGTGCGCTATTCTTTCGGCGGTCGGCATCGCCTGGGCGATGGGGGCGGGGGCGCAGACCCTTGCCTCGCTCGCGCCGAAGTCGGTAACGGCGCCGGTCGCCATGGGCATTGCCGAGGCGCTGGGCGGCCTGCCGTCGCTGACCGCCGTTCTGGTGATCCTGACAGGTATCCTCGGCGCGGCGCTGGGGCCGCCGCTGCTCGATCTTCTGCGGGTGCGCGATTGGCGGGCGCGCGGCTTTGCCATCGGCGTTGCCGCCCATGGTATCGGCACGGCGCGGGCGCTGCAGGTCAACGAGACCGCCGGCGCCTTCGCCGGGCTGGCGATGGGGCTGAACGCCATCGCCACTGCGATCTTGCTGCCGCTTCTGTGGCAGCTCTTCGTGTCGCTGTAGCGCCTTCGCCGGCTTTCTGGCGCGAAAGGTCAGGCGCGGGCGCGTTCCGCTCGGTCGGCGGCGCGCAGCCAGGCGCGCGGATCGGTGCTCTCGCCGCCATTGCCGCTCTCCCCGCCGAGCGCCCGGCAAAGGTCGGCCACCGCATCGAGCGAATGCACCGCCCGGAATTCGTCCACATGCGGCAGCATCGCTCGCACGCCCTTGGCGCGGGCCTCGAAACCGTCGAAGCGCAGCAGCGGGTTGAGCCAGATCAGCCGCCGGCAGGAGCGGTGCAGCCGGTCCATCTCCCGGGCCAGATCCTCATCCGTGTCCCGCTCCAGCCCGTCGGTGACGAGCAGCACCAATGGGCCGCCGGACAGCACCCGGCGGGACCAGTGCTTGTTGAAATCGGCGAGCGCCGTGGCGATGCGGGTGCCACCGGACCAGTCCTCCACCCCTTGCGAACAGGCGATCAGCGCCTCGTCCGGATCCTTCATGCGCAGCTGCCGGGTGACATTGGTCAGCCGCGTGCCGAACAGGAAGGTGTGGACGTTGCGCCGCTCCTCGGTCAGCGCATGGAGGAAATGCAGGAGGATGCGGGTGTACTGGCTCATGGAGCCGGAAATGTCGCACAGGGCGACGATCGGCGGGCGCCGCGTGTCGGGCCGCCGGTGCTTTAGCGCGATCATGGCGCCGCCGGTGCGCAAGGTGGCGCGCAGGGTGCTGCGCGGGTCGATGCGGCCACGGGCCGCGGCCACCAGCCGGCGCTGGCGGATCTTCTCGATCGGCATCACCATGCGCCGAAGCTCAGCTTGCGCGGCGCGGATCTCCTGCGCGTTCATCTGCGCGAAGTCCTTGCGCTGCAACAGCTCGCGGCCGGAAACGGTGAACCGGGCGTCGACCTCCAGCTCTTCCTTCTCGCTCTGGGATTGCCGGTCCCGGGTGGCCTGGAACGCCTGCGCGACCCTCGTTTGCCCGGCTTTCGGCTTGTCCGGCTCAGTGCGTGGCGGCGCCACGGGCGAGAGGATCGACAAGAGCTTTTCCACGAGCCCGCGGGACTTCCAGTAAATGCGGAAGGCCTCGTCGAAGATCACCCGGTGGTCGTGCTTGCGCACGAACACCGCATGCAGCGTCCAGTAGAGGTCCTCCCGGCTGCGGATGCCGGCAAGCTCGACCGCGCGCACCGCATCGACGACGCTGGCCGGCCCGACCGGCATGCCGGCCTTGCGCAGGGTGCGGGCGAAATGGACGATGTTGTCGGCGATCCGTCCGTCATGGGAGGGGGCGGCGCTGTCAGGCGGGGGGCTGTCGAGTGGGGGCATCGCCGTCAATCCGCCGCCGCTTCCCGATCGAATGCGGCGCGCAGCTCGTCGATCATCCGCCGGGCGGTGGAGCCGCGCACCCGGTCGATGTCGTCCTGATACTTCAGGAGCACGCCGAGGGTGTCGGAGACCATGTCCGGATCGAGGGCGATTTCGTTGAGCTCGGTCAGGGCGGTGGCCCAATCGAGGGTTTCGGCGACCCCGGGCTGCTTGAACAGATCTTCCTCGCTGCGCAGTTTCTGCACGAAGGCGACCAGCTCGCGGCTGAGCCGTTCGGCGGCGCCCGGCACCTTGCGCCGGACGATCTCCAGCTCGCGCTCCGCGTCCGGATAGTCGACCCAGTGATAGAGACAGCGGCGCTTCAGCGCGTCGTGGATCTCGCGGGTGCGGTTGGTGGTGATTATGACGATGGGCGGGGCCTCGGCATGGACGACGCCCAGCTCGGGAATGGTCACCTGATTGTCGGCCAGCACCTCCAGCAGAAAGGCCTCGAAGGCCTCGTCCGCCCGGTCGAGCTCGTCGATGAGAAACACCGGCGGGCCTTTCAGGGAGGGTTGCAGCGCCTGCAGCACCGGCCGGCGGATCAGGAAGCGCTCGCTGAACACATCCTTGGACAGGGCCTCGTGATCGGCATCGCCGGCGGCTTCCGACACCCGGATCTCGACCATCTGCGCGGCGTAGTTCCATTCATAGACCGCAGTGGAGACATCGAGCCCCTCGTAGCATTGCAGGCGGATCAGGTCACGGCCGAGCGCACTCGACAAGACCTTGGCGATTTCCGTCTTGCCCACCCCGGCCTCGCCTTCCAGGAACAAGGGGCGGTTCATCCGCAGCGCCAGATGCAGCACGGTGGCCAGGGCGCGGTCGCCCACATAGCCCTGGCTGTCCAGAAGCTTCTGGGTGTCGTCGATGGAAGCGGGCAGGGGCTGCGAAGTCATCTGACCTCCCGAATGCTGGTTGGGGTCCGCACCCTTTGAGCGACAGGGTGCCATCTTGCGCGTTTCCCGGATCATAAAGGCCTTTTGCCGGAATTGGCAGGGTACAGGGCAACAGGGTGTGCCGCGATCCTCCCCGGTCACGATCAAGTGTTCGGCAGGCTGTCGTGGCTGTCCTTTAACGTCTCGTTAACCATATTCTCTAGAGACTGAAACTCGGGAACGATGAACGGTCCCGGGGGTGGGGAAACCTTAGGAGGTTCGGTCATGAAGACTTCGGACTTTTCCCGTCAACTGGATGGATACGGGCTGCTGACGGCGCAGATCCTCTATCATATGCCCGACCATCCGGACCTGTTGCAGAGCTTTCTCTGGCAGACCTTCGACAAGGCGCCCAGATTTCCCGAGTTGAGCCGCTTCCTGCGTTTCTGGCAGCGCGATCTCGACGGCAAGCTGCATTCGGTGATGGTGGCGCATCGGGACCTGATCGGCCCGACCGACTGGCGTCTGCTCGACGCGGAATTTCCGATCCACTGACCGGACCCTAGCGCGGCGGCAGGGTGAGGCCAGCGCCGTCGCGCATCACCGCACGGGCCTCGCGCGTGAAGTCGGAGCCCGAGCCTTCGTGCAGCACGAAGCCGGGCAGCAGGCGCAAGGGGGCGCGGCTGGCGCGGATCGCGCGGATCAGGATCCGGGTGGCCGCGGCCTCCGGGCGTGGGCGCAAGGGGATGACGTCGATGGCGCCAAAGCGGCCCGGCAGCACCTCAAGCAGCTCGCCAAGGCCATCGGCACGGAAGATGACGGTCAGGCTGCCGCCTTCCTTGAGGATGTCGGTCGCCACCCGGGCCCAGGGCTCCAGCCCTTCGGCCTCCAGCACATGAGCCCCGGCCCGGGCGCTTGCCGGCGAGGCGCGAAAACGTCCACCCGTGTAGTAGGGCGGGTTCATCACCACGTGATCGGCAAGCGAGGGCGTCAGGCCGGCGGCGTGCCGCTCCCGTCCCCTGGCGGTGACATCCGCTTCCAGCAGGGTCGTTCGCCCGGCAAAGGCCGCGTTTTCCGGGAGGTCGAGCGCCTCGCGGGCGAGGGCCAGCGCCTGCCGGTCGCGGTCGACCAGCGTGACCCTGACGTCCGGCAACCGTGCGGCGAGACAGAAGCCGGCTGTTCCCACGCCGGAGCCCAGGTCCACCACATGGCCTTTCGTTGTCGCCGGCACGGCGGCGGCAAGATAGACCGCATCGAGGCCGGCCCGGTGAAAGCCCTTGGCCGGTTGCAGGATCTGCACCTGTCCGCCGAGAAAGGCATCCTTTGTGATGTTTCGGGCGGCGAGCGGTGCGGGCTCGCTCTCGCTGGCGGCGCTCATTTGCCGGCACCGCCCGCTGCCGGGGCGGTGTCGGCGCCAAGCTCATGGCCAAGGCCGGCCTCGCGCAGGATGCGCCGGGCGCTTTCGAGGTCTTCCTCCTCGACCATCAGCCGGCGTGCGAGGATGCCAAGCGAGCCCTCGACCACGCTCATGTTGCCGTCGAGGACGAAATGGGCAATGCCGGCATCGGCAAGCAGCGCTTCGACAAAGGAGATCAGCACCATGTCATTGGTGCGAAGCAACGGGACCATGCTGTGTTACCATCGGGTGATTTGGTGATGGGGAGGATAGAGCGCCGCCGCCGGGAAGGAAACCGTTGCTCACGTGGCTCTTGTCGGACCCGTCGGGTGCGGCAATTTACTCCACCGGTTGTCTTCCGGGGTGGGTGCATCGAAAGATGGCTTGCCCGACGTTGATGCCGGACCTATTGTCCCGCCGAACCGTCAAGCAAAAAAGGTTTTCAAGGTGGGTGTTGTCGTTCCTCTCCGCGAGACGCGGTCCGACGCGGCGAGTATTCAACGGCTGGTCGATCTGACCGCCGGTGGAATGTCCGCCGTGAACGAGCTCATCCTGTCGAAGGCCGGCTCGAATGTCGACCTGATACCGGAAATCGCGCGCCACCTGATCTCCTCCGGCGGCAAGCGGCTCAGGCCGATGCTGACGCTGGCGATGGCGGAGTTGTGCGGCTATCGCGGCGACGGCCATGTGGGGCTGGCGGCGAGCGTGGAGTTCATGCACACCGCGACGCTGTTGCATGACGACGTGGTCGACGAAAGCGACATGCGGCGCGGAAAACTGGCGGCGCGCAAGCTCTGGGGCAACCAGGCCAGCGTTCTGGTCGGTGACTACCTGCTGGGCCAGGCCTTCAAGATGATGGTCGATGTGGGCTCGCTGGATGCGCTGCGCATCCTGTCGGGCGCTTCGGCGGTGATCGCCGAAGGTGAGGTGATGCAGCTTGGCGCGGCGGAGGATATCGGCACCACCGAGGCGCGCTACATGGAGGTGATCGAGGCGAAGACGGCGGCGCTGTTCGCTGCTGCCGCCGAGGTCGGGCCGGTGATCGCCGGGGCCGATGCATCGGTGCGCGCGTCGGCGCGCAGCTATGGCATGGCGCTGGGGCTGGCTTTCCAGCTTGTCGACGATGTGCTGGATTATGGCGGCTCGGCGAGCGATCTGGGCAAGGACACCGGCGACGATCTGCGCGAGGGCAAGATTACCCTTCCGGTGATCCTCGCCATTCAGCGCGGTCAGGATGCGGACCGTGCCTTCTGGCGCCGCTGCCTGGAAGAGCGGGACGTGCGCGACGGCGATCTGGAGCAGGCGGTTGCTCTGATGCGGACGACCGATGCGCTGGCCGATACGGTGACACGCGCCCGTGACTTCGGCGCCGAAGCGCTGTCGGCGCTGGAGGCTGTTCCGGCGGGCGCCCATCGCGATGCCCTGGCCGAAGCGGTCGATTTCTGCATCGCCCGGATCTGCTGACCGGCCGACAAGCGCTTTCCGAAAAGAGAAAAAGAGGCGGCGTGCCGCCTCCGTCAGGTGCCGTCGGCGGTGCCTTGACTTGAGATGACCGGGGCCGAGCGAATCCACCAGTTCGCGTGTTGCGCGGCGATGCGCGCGGCGATTTCGCCCGCCTCCACCGCGTTATCCACAATCGCGAAGCACGTGGCGCCGGAGCCGGACATACGGGCCAGGCGGATCGGCTGATGCTGGCGGAGTGCCGCTAGCACCTCGCCGATCACCGGGGCGGTGTCGATCGCCGGCGGTTCGAGATCGTTGCGGGTTTCGCCGAGCCAGTCGACAAAATCCTCCAGAGACCCAAAGCCGCCGCGGGGCAGGTCCGGCAAGGGGGGGTTGTCGCGCCGCGTCAGCGCCTTGAAGATGGTTGGTGTGGCGATGCAGGTGCCCGGATTGACCAGAAGCAGGGTGTGATCGGGCAGCGGCGGAACGGCGGTGACGGTCTCGCCGATGCCGGTGACGCGCGCCGGCCGGCCGTTGAGGCACATGGGCAGATCCGCGCCGAGGGCAAGGCCGATCCGGGCAAGCTCCGCGTCGGCAAGATCCGGCGCCCAGAGATCGCGCAAGAGCTTGAGCGTTGCGGCGGCGTCGCTGGAGCCGCCACCGATGCCGGCGGCGATGGGCAGGTTCTTTTCAAGGGTCAGATGCAGGCCCTGCGGTGCGATGCCGGCATGGTGTGCCAGCGCGCCCGCGGCCTGCAGCACCAGATTTTCCGCCATGTTGCCAGCTCTTGCCAGCGGCTCGGCGAAGGGGCCGGAGACGACAAGGTCGAACCCTTCGGCGGCGGGGCTGGCGGTCACCCTATCGCCGATCGCGGGAAATCCGACGAGGCTGTCGATCAGGTGATAGCCATCGGCGCGCCGGCCGGTGACATGCAGGGCGTAGTTGACTTTCGCAGGCGCAAGACGGCTGCGCGTGGTGGAGGACGACGCCATGGAGCGGCCCTTTGCGTCAGCCGCCACTTCCCGACGGGTCCGCCTTGGTGGTCGGCAGGGGCTCCGCTTCGGCCATGCCTTTCTCGATCTTGTCGAGGATCAGCGGCAGGATGTCCTCTTCCGGCTTCAGATCGCGCGCATGGTTCCACTGGAACCGGGCTTCGAGCCGCCGGCCGACCTGCCAATAGGCATCACCCAGGTGATCGTTGATCACGGGATCCTCCGGACGCAATTCCACGGCCTTTTCCAGTTCGCGCACCGCATCGTCATAGCGGCCGAGCCGGTAATAGGCCCAGCCGAGGCTGTCGACGATGTAGCCATCCTTGGGCCGCAGCTCGACGGCCTTGCGAATCATTTCCAGGGCCTCATCGAGCTTCTTGCCCTGATCGACCAGCGAATAGCCGAGGTAGTTGAGCACCAGCGGCTGGTCCGGCCAGAGGTCGAGCGAACGGCGGAAATCGGCTTCCGCCTCGTCCCATTTCTTCAGCCGTTCCCGGCAGATGCCGCGATAATAGAACAGCGTCCAGTGCTTGCCTTCCGGCTTTGCCAGGGTGGCGATGCCGGTGCTGTAGGTCTCCTCCGCCTCCTTGAACATCTTGCGGGCGCGGAAGACGTTGCCGAGGGCGGACACCGCCTCAATGTCGGACGGGTCGCTTTTGACCAGAGCGGCGAGATGAGCGCGTGCTTCCTCCAACCGGTCGAGGGCATTGTAATTGAGGCCGATCTGGATTTCCGCATCGCGCTTCAGGGGCGAAGCCTCCCGCACCCCTTCCAGGACGTCGATGGCTCGCTGCGGATTGCCAAGCCGGTCGAACAGCGCGGCAAGAGCGATGGAGGCCACATCCGCGTCTTCGTCGAGGTACAGCGCCAGTTGCAGGAATACCGCCGCCAGTTCCTCGCCGCCGTCGCGGCCGATTGCGGCGCCGAGGCCGTAGAGCACTTCCGCAGCGCCCGCCGCCGGGGTGGCGGCCATGACGGGAGGTGTTTCGCCGCTTTCGATCAGTCTCCCAGTTGCCTTGAGGGAAGGATGATCGGGCACGATCTTGTCGTATTCGGTCAGGAGGTCCAGTGCGGCCTTGCTGTCGCCGCTTGCGGCGAGGGAGCGGGCATAGGCGTCGACAACCCGCAGCGCGCCGCGATCGGTCTCGTAGGCGTCGCGGAAATTCTCCAGCGCGGCCGCGTTCTGTCCCACCTGATCCTGGATCAGGCCGGTGTGATAACTCTTGAACACGGCGTACCAGCTCGGTCCCTCAAGCCGGGCGATGACATCGAGCGCGCGCGAGGACTCGCCGGTGGCCGCCAGCGCCCAGGCGCGTATCAGTCCGGAGGTGAGTTCCGCCAGCGGACCGCGTGCCTCGCTGTCCAGAAGGATGGCTGCCTCATTGTATTCGCCGGCGCGAAAGGCATCGGTGGCGAGCAGCAGCCGGGCGATGAAATGATCGGATTGCTCGATCTGGAGCCGCTGCGCCAAGTCAAGCGCTTCCTGGATGTCGCCATTGGCGAGTTGCAGCACGAAGGCGCGGTCGAGCAGGAACGGGTTGCCCGGATCCGCCGTCAGCGCCTCGGCGAAGAACGCAGCGGCATTGGCAAGGTCATTGGTCTGGCCGGCATAGCGGCCGGCAAGGTAGCTGCCGCTGAGCGTGATCGGCAGCTCCTCGGCGGTGCCGGTCTGTTGCGGAGCCGCTTCCGCCCGGCTCGGCGCGGGAGCGGCCAGGAGGGCAAGCGCGAGGCCGGTCGCGACGGCACGGGCGGCCCGTGCGCGTCTGAAGGCCTCATGCTTGTGAGGCGCGGAGCACTCGGGGCGGCGGAAAACGGGGCATCGCATCATGATAGGGGACTTGCTGACCTTTGCTGCCGTGAGCGCGGAACCGACTCATTTGCATCAATACGTGACCTGAGGATGGCCTCATTGTGACCGCGCCGCAAGCCGGCGGCCCGGCCTTGCGGAACACCGATCCCCTCGCTCCCGGACCGTCACCGGCGCAGTGGAGGGCAGGGGGGAGCGAAAAATGTCACAAAACCGCGACGTTCACTTTCCCTGAATATGGGTGGGCGGGCGCTGGCGGCAATGCTCCGCGCCAGCACTTCGTGCGAAAAACCTTTGTTTCCCGCAGCGCATCATTTAAGTGGAACCCCAACCGGGGCGGGAGCGGGCCCGGGCGAAACGGTGCGTGCGTGCCGTCAGGACAAGAGGATGCAGGCAATGACCAAGTGGGTCTACGGCTTTGGCGACGGCAAGGCCGAGGGAACCGCCGAGATGAGGAACCTTCTCGGTGGCAAGGGCGCGAATCTCGCGGAGATGAGCAATCTCGGACTGCCGGTTCCTCCCGGATTTACGATCACCACTGAAGTCTGCACCCATTACGATCAGAACGGCCAGACCTATCCGGACGGCCTTCAGGCCGAAGTCGACGCGGCGCTGGAGACGATCGGCGGGATCACCGGCAAGCGGTTCGGCGATACGCAAAACCCGCTTCTGGTGTCGGTGCGCTCCGGCGCGCGGGTGTCGATGCCCGGCATGATGGACACGGTGCTCAATCTTGGCCTGAACGATGCAACCGTGCCGGCGTTGGCGGAGGCCTCCGGCGATCCGCGCTTTGCCTATGACAGCTATCGCCGTTTCATCCAGATGTATTCCGACGTGGTGATGGGCCTCGACCATCACGCGTTCGAGGAGATCCTTGAAAGCTTCAAGGGCGAAAACGGCCATACGCTGGACACCGACCTCAGCGCCGAAGACTGGGGCCAGCTGATCACGCGCTACAAGGCGCTGGTGGAGGAAGAGCTGGGCCGGCCCTTCCCGCAGGATCCGCACGAGCAGCTTTGGGGCGCGATCAGCGCGGTGTTCGCCTCTTGGGAAAGCGCCCGGGCGATCACCTATCGCCGGCTGCATAATATTCCCGGCACCTGGGGCACGGCGGTCAACGTGCAGGCCATGGTGTTCGGCAACATGGGCTCCGATTCGGCCACCGGCGTTGCGTTTACCCGCAACCCCTCCACCGGCGAAAAGGCGCTTTACGGCGAGTTCCTGATCAATGCTCAGGGCGAGGACGTGGTGGCTGGTATCCGTACCCCGCAGGACATCACCGAGGCCGCACGGATCGCCGCCGGCTCCGACGCCCTGTCGCTGGAGCGGGCGATGCCGGAGGCCTTTGCCCAGTTCACCGAGATCTGCGAGCGCCTTGAGGCGCATTATCGCGACATGCAGGATCTGGAGTTCACGATCGAGCGTGGCCGGCTGTGGATGCTGCAGACCCGGGCGGGCAAGCGCACCGCGAAGGCGGCGCTGAAGATCGCCGTGGACATGGCGGACGAAGGGCTTCTGAGCCAATCCGAAGCGGTGATGCGGGTCGATCCGGCGGCGCTCGACCAGTTGCTTCATCCGATGATCGACCCGAAGGCGGCGCGGGATATCCTCGCCAGCGGTCTGCCGGCCTCGCCCGGCGCGGCCTCCGGCGAGATCGTCTTCTCCTCCGACGATGCGGAAGAGGCGAAGGCGGCGGGCCGTGCGGTGATCCTGGTGCGGGTGGAAACCAGCCCGGAAGACATCCACGGAATGCATGCGGCGGAAGGGATCCTGACCACGCGCGGCGGCATGACCAGCCACGCGGCGGTGGTCGCGCGCGGCATGGGCAAGCCCTGCGTCTCCGGTGCCGGCATGCTGCGCATCGACTATCGCTCCGGCACGGTGATCGCCGCCGGCCGCAAGTTCTCCCGGGGCGATGTGATCACCATCGACGGCACCACCGGTCAGGTGCTGGCCGGCGAGGTGCCCATGCTGCAGCCGGAAATGTCGGGCGAGTTCGGCCGGCTGATGGAGTGGGCCGACGGGGCCCGCCGCATGGCGGTGCGTACCAACGCGGAAACGCCGGCGGATGCGCGCGCGGCGCGGGCCTTCGGCGCGGAAGGCATCGGTCTGTGTCGCACTGAGCACATGTTCTTCGATGGCGACCGGATTCTCGCTGTGCGCGAAATGATCCTGTCCGACAGCGAGGAAGGCCGGCGCGCGGCGCTTGCCCGTCTCTTGCCGATGCAGCGCGGCGATTTCACCGAGCTGTTCGAAATCATGCAGGGGCTGCCGGTCACCATTCGCCTGCTCGATCCGCCGCTGCATGAGTTCCTGCCGCATGGCAACGAGGAAATCGCAGAGGTGGCCGAGGCGATGGGCATCGACGCGGACCTGTTGCGGGACCGGGTCACCAGCCTCAACGAGTTCAACCCGATGCTCGGCCATCGCGGGTGCAGGCTCCTGGTGAGCTATCCGGAAATCGCCGAAATGCAGGCGCGGGCGATCTTCGAGGGGGCGGTTGCCGCGGCCAAGGCCACCGGCGCGCCGGTCACCCCGGAGATCATGGTGCCGCTGGTCGGCATGAAGGCCGAGCTGGATCTGGTGCGGGCCCGCATCGACGCAATGGCCGAGGCGGTTTCGCGCGAAAGCGGCGTGGCCATCGAGTACCAGGTGGGGACGATGATCGAGCTGCCGCGCGCCGCGCTGCGCGCCGGTCAGATCGCCGAATCCGCCGAGTTCTTCTCCTTCGGCACCAACGATCTGACCCAGACCACCTTCGGCATCTCGCGGGACGATGCGGCCTCCTTCCTTGGCGCCTATCAGCGCCTGGGGCTGGTCGAGCGCGATCCGTTCGTGTCGCTCGATCAGGAAGGGGTTGGCGAGTTGGTCGAGATCGGCGCGGAGCGGGGTCGCGCGACCCGGCCCGACCTGAAGCTCGGCATTTGCGGCGAGCATGGCGGCGATCCGGATTCGATCACCTTCTGCGAGCGGGTGGGCCTCGATTACGTGTCCTGTTCGCCCTTCCGCGTGCCGATTGCCCGGCTGGCGGCGGCGCAGGCCGCCCTTGCCCATGGCGATGCTCAGCAGCGAGACGTATGAGCCGCCGGCCCGCCACCATCAATGCACTGCGCCAGGGCGGCAAACCCGCTCTGGCGCGGGCGCTGTCCGCGGTCGAAACCGAACGCGGCTCCCTGATGCTTGCCGGCTTTCTCGACGCGGCGGCGCGCGCGGCACGGGCAACGGTGCTGGGGCTGACGGGCCCGCCCGGCGTCGGCAAATCCACCTTGACCAATGCACTGATCCAGGCGTGCCGGGCACGCGGTGAGCGCGTCGGTGTCATTGCCGTCGATCCCTCCTCGCAGATCACCGGCGGGGCGCTGCTCGGCGACCGCACCCGTCTTGCCACCGATCCGGAAGACGACGGCGTGTTCGTGCGCTCGATGGCGGCCCGCGATCGGCTTGGCGGCCTGTCGGACGATGCCATTGCCGCCGTGGTGGTGATGCGCGCGGTGATGGACCGGGTGATCGTTGAATCGGTCGGCATCGGTCAGTCGGAAGCGGATGTGGCGCAGGTGGCCGACACGCTGGCGCTGTGCATTCAACCCGGCTCCGGCGACAGCCTGCAATTCATGAAGGCCGGTGTGATGGAGCTTCCCGACATCGTTGCCGTGACGAAAGCCGACATGGGTGCCCTGGCGACCCGCGCGCGGGCCGATGTGGCCGGCGCGCTGACCCTGACCCGGCCGGCCGGTGCGGGCGATCTGCCCGAGGTGGTGCTGGTCTCGGCGGCGAGCGGTGAGGGGATCGCCGAATTCGTCGACCGCTGCGACCGGCTTGGCGCGGAGACTGTCCGCTGCGGCGCGCGCGACAGACGGCGGGCGGAGCAGCAGCGTCACTGGGTGCGTGACGCGATCACCCGCCGCTTCGGATCCGTCGGCCTGTCGCTGTGCGCCGTCGACGAGATGCTGGCCGAATGTCCGGGTCCGTTCAGCGCCATCGGCGCGCTGGATCAGAAGATGCGCGAACGGCTCGGCCTGGTGGTCCGCCTCGACTGAGCGCCTTCCTCGCGCGGCCTCTGGTCCGGGCGCGGCGGCTCAGGCGCTGATGGTCAGTGCGGCGCCGGCGGCGGCAACCGGCTGCCCGGCCGCCAGTCGGTCCTCGACCCCACGGATCTGCTCCGGAGGCACCGGGCGGGACATGAAGAACCCTTGCAGCTTGTCACAATTGGTGCGCTGCAGGATCGCGACCTGTTGCGCCGTTTCGATGCCTTCGGCGACCACCTTCATGCCAAGCGCCTCGCCCAGGTCGATGATCGTCGACAGGATCGAATGGGCGTGGGCGCCGATTTCAAGGTCGGCGATGAAGCTGCGGTCGATCTTGAGGGTGTTGAAGGGAAACCGGCGCAGGTAGCTGAGACTGGAATAGCCGACGCCGAAGTCGTCGAGCGCCACACGCACGCCCATCTCCTGCACCCGGGTCAGGGTTTCCATCACCTCCGGACTGCTGGTGGCGAACACGGTCTCGGTCACCTCGATTTCCAGCCGCGCCGGGTCGAAGCCCGCCTGCTCCAGGGTTTCCCGCAGGTCGTCGATGAAGCGGGGATGGCGGAACTGGGTCGGGGAGACGTTGACGGCGAGGCCGAGATGCGGCCAGGCCCTTGCGTCGGTGCAGGCCTGGCGCAGCACATAAAGGCCAAGGTCGTTGATCAGGCCGGTTTCCTCGGCAATGGGCACGAACACGCTGGGGCTGATCGCGCCCATCTCCGGATCGGTCCAGCGCAGCAGCGCCTCGACGGAGAGCACGGTGCGCCCGTCGATGGTGGTTTGCGGCTGGTACAGCACATGCAGGCGTTCGTCGTCGATCGCCCGGCGCAGCGCATGGGCGAGGTTCTCGCGGGTGCGTACCTGCTCTTCCATGCTCTGTTCGAAGAAGGCCCAGCGGCCACGCCCGTCCGCCTTTGCCGCGTAGAGGGCGATGTCGGCCTTGCGCAGGAGTTCGCCCATCGACAGGCTGTCTTCCGGCGCGATCGCGGCACCGGCGCTGAGGCTGATGTAGAGATGGCTCCCGCCGATGTACATCGGGACGGCGAAGCGGCTCTGCATGCGCTTCAGCACCGCCTCCAGCGCCGTGCGGCCGGGGCAGCCGGGCAGGAGCAGGGCAAACTCGTCGCCGCTGATGCGGGCGATGGTGGCGTTGTCCGGAACGAGAATGCGAAGCCGCCGCGCCGCCTCGCGGATGACCTCGTCGCCGGCGGCATGTCCCAGGGTGTCGTTGATGTCCTTGAAGTGATCGAGGTCGACGTAGATTACGCCAATCGCGCCATGGGTCTTTTGCCATTCGGCCAGCTCCGCGCGAAAGCGGGCGGCGAAGAAATCCCTGTTCGCAAGGCCGGTCAGGCTGTCATGCATCGCCGCGTGCTGGGCGCTGGCCTCGCTGCGGGCAAGGCGGCGGGTGGTCTGGCGGATATAGAACAGCACCAGCCCGGTAAGGGTTGCGATGGCGGCGGCCAGCAGCAACAGCACCGGGCCGACACCGGACAGGATCGCCGAGCCGGGGGTTGCCGAGCGCCAGATCAGCCGGCCGGCGATCTGTCCGCGGGGGTTTTTCAGCAGATATGCGCCGGTCTCGTCCGAGATGGGGGCGGACGAGGAAGCCGCCGGAGAGGCGACCTGAAGCCGGTCGATTCCGGACATGCGGGCCAGGGCTTCCAGGCGGTTTGCGTCCAGCTTCTTGATGCTGACCAGCACGGCGGGCGGACGGCGGGTGGCGACGAAGCGTTTCACCTCCGGGGCAATGGCGGTTACGGAGACGAAGGCAGGGCGGTCATCGAGTGCGACGAAGCCCATCTCGTGGATCGAGCGGGTGAAGCCGGCGGCGGGGCGTTCCAGAACGGACATCCCTGAGGAAAGCCGGGTGTAGCCGTTGATGAAGCGGGCCCGCGTGCGAGTGATCAGGGGCCAGATCTGGTCGACCAGTTCGGCCGTGTCGGCGGGGCGGCTCCACAGGCCGTTGGCGGCGCTGTAGATCACCGAACGGTCCTCGTCGATCACCAGCGAGCGTTCGTGGCCGTGGTTCTGAAACAGCCAGCGGCCGATGTTGACATCGAGCCAACTGGTGTCGAGGCTCTCAGGGCGGGAATGAACAAAGGCCTGGTCCCAGACGGCGACGCCTTCCTGCTCCTTGGCCATCATCTGGAGTTGCAGGCGGGTGCTGCCGCGCAAGAGGTCCCGTTCGCTGTGCATGGCAGCGATATCGGCCGATCTCGACGTATAGATGATCAGAGTGACGGAAAACGCAATGGCGACCAACACCAGTCCCACAACCGGGAACAGGATGGTATTCGCCAGGCGCGTACCGTCATTTGAAAATTTGGGCGTCATCCAGACCTCACCTGCGTACCGGCAAGGTTGCATGTTAGTTTTAACAATTAGCGTGGAGGCGTGGTTAACCCCTGTTTAGAAAAGAAAGGCTTTTCCCGGCGGCGCGCGGCGGGAGGATGCCGGCCGCTTCCTTGGGGGAATTCCGTTTGCGCCTTGCAGGGGCTGGCATTCGCGAGCGTGAGCGATTAGTGGAACAGCAAGATGAGTTTCAAGCGCGTTTCCCGCGCGGGGCATCGCGTTTCGGTTTTCCAAAGATCCTGGTCAGGTGAGGGGGGCGGAACGGGTCGGTTTGGCATTGCCGTGTCGGGGAGCGCAGACAGGAGTGTCGTTTGTCGAGCGCCGTCGATGAAATCCTTGCCGGACGGGAACCGGGTGGCCACGAACAACCGGCGCACCATCGGTATATCGTGACGGTGTTCGGCCTCTACGGCCGGCCCGCTGGCAAGGTCATACCGGTCGCCGCATTGGTGCGGCTTCTTTCCGAACTCGGCTACGAGCCCGCCAGCGTGCGCTCCTCGATTTCCCGGCTGAAGACGAAAGGGGTGCTGGCAAGCCAGAAGGTCGGCGGTGCCAATGGCTATCTGCTCTCAAGCGATCTTGAGCCGCATATGGTGGCGGGCGATGAGCGCATCTTCTGTCCGCGCGCGGCAAGTATCGGCGATCCGTGGCTGTTGGCCTCGTTTTCTGTCCCGGAAAGTGAGCGCAGGAAACGTCACAAGATCCGTGCCGGGCTGGCGCGGATGGGGTTCGGCACGGTCGCGCCCGGTCTGTGCATCGCGCCGATCCGTTTGCGCAAGGAAGCGCTCGAATACATGCAGGTGCATGAGCTGTCCGATTATGTGGAGTTCTTCGTCTCCGAGCCGATCGGTTCCGGCGACTTGCGGGCCAAGGTGGCCCGGTGGTGGAATCTCGACGAACTGGCCAGCGACTACCGCGCCTTCCTGGATGCGTTTGAGCCGGAGCTGGCGCGCTGGTCGTCGTTGCCGCCCGAGGGCAAGGAGGCCCAGCGCGAAGCCTTCCGCCTTTATGTGCCGATGGTGACCCAATGGCGCCGCCTGCCGTTTCTCGATCCCGGCTTGCCGCCCGAGCTGCTGCCGTCCGACTGGATCGGCATCACCGCCCGCAGGGTTTTCGCCGACCTCAACCGGGTGCTGAAGCCGATGTCGGAACGCTATGTCGATGAGGTGATCGGCGCCTGATCGCGCGGGGCCTCTCCCGTGACGAAGGCGACCAGCCCGCCGATCAGCCGGCGGGACACCGCTTCGAAGCGTTCCGCATCACACCCTTGCAGCATCGGAGCGTCGTCCCAGGCGCATCGGCGGCCGAACTGAAACGGCAGATCGAGGCAATGGCCGCTGTGCAGGCCCGGCATGGCGCTCTCTTCTGCGAAGATCTCCAGATGGGAGCGATGGCCCTGTTCGCGCAAGGCCGCGTGGTACTGGGCCGGAAACCGCTGGAACTGGCGCCAGGAGGAGGCGGCGACAAGCTGGCGATAGGGCGAAAGGCCACTTGTGTCGCCGGCGTAGGCGCCGTCGCGGCGGAGCGTGGCAGGCAGATCTTCAGGTGCCCAGCTGGACAGGGCTTCGTCGACCTGCGCTTGCGTCGCGTTTTTATGGTCCGGCGATGTGAAGAGGAACATGGCGCTTTCCTCCGCCGTCGTGCGCAGACTGACCGCTTCGGCATGGCACGCCTTGGCGGCCCATTCCGGATCGAACAACCGATCCGGCACCGCCGCGCTGGCAACGGGAAGGAACGCGGAAGGGGCGTGCCCGAGGGCGGGGGGCGGGGCTGTGGCTCCGAGCGCCTGAAGCCCCGCGCGCATCACCTCGTCCACGGGCGCGTGGTCGATCTCCGCCGCGCCGAGGTATTCGGCTGTCTTGCGGGTGACATCCGCCTGCCGCCGCGGCGACCAGGGTCGCCGCGTCCCCATGCTCATCAGGCTGACGCGATGGAGCAATCCGCGCGTTTGCGGCAGAACGGACAGCAGATGCGCGTACCAGCCGCCCGCCGATTGTCCGGCAACGGTGATGCGATCCGGATCGCCGCCGAAGCTGTGAGTGCGGTCCCGCAGCCAGTGCAGCGCCTGCAGCAGATCGGCGGCCGGCAGCGGCAGCGCATGGGCATCGTTCCGCCCCAGATGGCCGAGCGCGCCCAGGCGATAATTGACCGTGACGACGACAAGGCCTCTGGAGGCCAGGACCCGGCCATCGTACCAGTCCATCGCGCCGCCGCCGGTCATCCAGGCACCGCCGTGGACAAAGAGCAGAACCGGCAAGCCCTGCGCGTCCGAAGGCGCCCAGACATTTATGAAAAAGGCGTCTTCGGCTTGCGGGTTGGGGCGCCCGGTCCCCATGGCCGCCGCCAGCCGGCTGGGGCGCTGGGGGAAGATGGGGACCTCGCTCAAGGTCTCCACTTCAAGGCGGCCCCCCGCTGGTGCGGGGGGCGCGAACCGGGCCGGCGTTTCTGCGTATCTCAGCCCGTACCACGCATCGACTTTCACGCCATCGTGTTGCAGGCGCGCGGAGGGACGTCCGGGACGGTCAGCCATTAGAGCTTCAGGGAAATGTAGTCGGTGCCGGTCTGTCCGTTGCCGTGCAGCTCGTAGCCCATCGGTGCGGTGATCGAGGCGTGGCGGGTCCCGGTGTTGATGTCGCGCCACATGCGGCCAAGCAGGCTGTTCTCGGCGAAGGCGGCGGTGCCATGGAGCCAGCACAGGTCGTTCACCGCGTCGACGAGCTCATGTCCGGCGTGGCCGATCCCGGCGCGGTGACGGGCGCGCACCGCAAGCGGAATGGGGTCGGTACCGGATGCGGCGGCGTCGATCTGGGCCGCCGCCCGTTCCAGCAAGAGCCGCGCGCCATCGATCTTGATGCTGGCGGCTCCGAGGTTCTGGACGAATGCGCCGGAGTCGGTCTGCTTGGTGTAGCAGGTGTAGGTGATGCCGCGCTTGTGCGACATCTCCGTCACGTAGTCGAGCGCGGCATAGGCGGCGCCGAGCGACGGGGACTGGATTGTGGTCGACATCGCCAGATGCGGGGTCAGCCGGCGGCCGAAGGTGGCGTGCGGGTCACGCTCCGGCCCGGTGCCCATGAGATCCTCGAAGGTGATCACGCGGTTGTTGGCGACCCACAGGTCCTCCGCCACCATGGTGTTGGAGCCGGTGCCGCGCATGCCGAGGGTGAACCAGGTGTCCTTGACCTCGTACTCGCCGCGCCGCATCAGGACGAAGCCGACCTGGGGCTCGCTTTCCGCATCGCGTTTGATGAAGAGAATGCCGAGCGCCCATTCGGAATGGGAGCTGTTGGAGGCGAAGGGCCATTTGCCGTTGATCCGCCATCCATCGCCGTCGGGGACGGCCGTGCCTTGCGGCTGGGCGAAGATCGACGCGGCCCGGACCGGGCCATCGGCGAAGACCTCGTCCAGCGCCTCGTCGCTGAAACGGTTGGCCAGCATGACGGAGCCGTTGGAGATGACGACGCACCAGGCCGCCGCCGGGTCGTAGTACCCAACCGCCCTTGCCACCTCAAGCAGCATGGCGGCGCCGCCCTCTTCGCCGCCATAGCGCTTCAGGGTCGAGATGCGCCAGGCGCCGGTCGTTTCCAAAGCGTCGACGGTTTCCTGCGGCAGGACCCGATTGCGATCGGCGAGCAGCGCGTTTTCGCGCAGCAGCGGGCCGATCCGGTGGATGTTCTCGACAATACGGGCGGTGTCCTCAGCCGAGGGGGCGTGCCGCATGGTCACAGGGCTGAGCTGGGAAGCAAGAGCGTGAGACATTGTGTTCCTCCTGTCGCAACGTCTCCGGCGTCGGGCGCCGGGTTTGATGAAGATGGCTGGGGGCGACGGTCCTTCGCCGCGATGCGGTCCTCTCCCCGAGGCCCCCGGTCACAGTGGTTTGGAAATGTCGGTCCAGACCCTAGGGCGCCGGGGCGGTCGCGGCATCGCAGACGATGAGCCCGTCGATGTAGCGCTCCATGAAGTCCTGGATCCTTCGGTGCATTGGGGACGCCTGATAGCGCTCATGGTCCGCCGCCGTGTCGAAGCTGGACAGGATCGCCCAGTCGTATCCCGACGACCGGCGTGCCTCGTTCCTCACGAAGGCGTAGCTGCGGACATAAGGGAGCTGTTGTTTCAGCTCTGAGATGAGCGCCTCGGTCTGGCTGTGAAAATCGGCGTCCAGTCCAGACAGTTTCAGCAGGACGATATGGGTGTACATGACATCGAACCCGTCTTTGCGGTGGGGCTTCCGGCGGGAGGATGCGCGCCACGACATCCTCCCGAGATGCGGTGCGCCGGAAGCGGTCCTCCTGGCGCGGTCCCGATTGCCGGGGCGATCAGATCGCCTGGGGGCGGGTGCCGGGAGGGCCGATCAGCGTGATGCCAAAGCGGTCGCAGGCATCGGTCAGGCGTTTTTCAGTGGCCTCGTCCATCTTCCATCCCGCCTGCGGTGCGGCGTAGTCGGCGGGGATGGCCACCGCCCGGAAGAACTCGTCAAGGCCTCCGGGAGCGGACATGACCAGCCATTTCGCTTCGGAGTCCGGGTCGACCTGGAAGATGTGCGGCACGTCCTTGGGCATGAGAATGCAGTCGCCCGGTCCCAGCGTGACGGCGGCATCGGCCGACCAGAAGGAGATCTTCCCTTCCAGAAGGTAGAAGATCTCATCCTCTCCATTGTGCTCATGCAGCGGCGGTTCCGACCCGACCTTGGAGTGGGTCAGGGCGAGCTGAAAACGGCCCTCTGTCATCTGCGTGGTGATGATCGGCTGGATGAGGTCGCCAAGGAACCAAAGGTTCTCTCGCTCCGCCTCGCGGATCACGAAGATTCGGTTTTCCGGCTTTGTGGGGTCGGTGGTCATGGCTTCTCCTCTCCTCCGCCGCCAATCGGCGTCCGTTTTTTTGATATGTCAAAAATATTGCGAACGCAAATTAAATGATATATTAGACCTAAACTATCGGACGTTCAGCTTGTCGGGCCGCTCTTGAGGAGGGGCGGTTCGGAAGGGGGGCGTAGGCGGGCCGGAAATGCGTTTTTCGCCATGAGATTGCGAAAATAGTGAAGGAAGAGACGCGCCTTTCAGGATGTGGTTTCTGGCTCCGGCGTTCGAAGGCGTCCTGCGCTCCGTAGGGCGGGAAGTGCACGGGCGGGTTCTGAAGTTGTGAAAATCTGACGCCCGCAAAAACTTCGGAATGAGATTGTTGGGTGCTCGCGGGGGGCGACTTGGCGCCGGGAGCATGGGAGTTCGAGGAGGAGGACATTCATCATGACTGTTGCGTTGGTGTCTGCCATTGGGCAGCAGAGATTGCGGGAGGCGTTCAGCCATTTCCCGTCCGGGGTCGCGGCCCTGGCGGCGGAGATCGACCGGGAGCCCCAGGTCCTGGTGGCATCGAGCTTCACGGTCGGGGTTTCGCTGGACCCGCCGCTTGCGGCGGTTTTCGTTCAGAAATCGTCGTCCACATGGTCCTTGCTGTCCCAGGCCGAGCGCATTGGCGTGTCGATCCTCGGTGTCGATCATGCGGAGACCTGCCGGCAATTGGCAGGCCGGAACAGATCGGAGCGTTTTTCCGGCGTCGAGCGGGTCGCAAGTCCGACAGGGGCGATCCGCATCCTGGGGTCTGCCGCCTATTTCGAATGCAGTGTCCATGATGTGCATGCGACGGGCGATCACGACGCCGTCCTGCTGTTCATTCACGACCTCGAGGTCGCAAGAGAAACCGCGCCGCTGGTGTTTCACGGCTCCCGGTTCACGCAGCTCGCCATGGAACCGGCGGGGATGACGGCGCAGTAGCGTCACGCGCGCGTGGGAGAAGGCGTGACGCGCGCCGGCGGGCGGCAGAGGTCTGCCTGAAAGGCCTGCCGGAGCGACCGTTTCCGGAGCGACCGTTTCCGGAGCGGGTGCCTGAAAGCGGGTGCCTGACTGGCTTTGTCGTCCTTGGCATCAAGGCGCGCTGGGCGGTGCGTCGCCTGTTTTCCCCCACCATCACGTCAATCGGATTTCCGCGAGCCCGTGTGGCGCGCGTCACCTGCCTTTGGCGGGAGCGCTGTCGCTCGGCTGCCTTCAAGTCATGGAGACATGCTATGACAACAGCTACTTCACGCACTCAGACATCTGTTTCATCCTCGCTGCCAAGCGGGCGCGAGAAGCGCAAGATCATTGTCGGCGTCGGTGTCGGCAATGCGCTCGAATGGTACGATTGGGCGGCGTATTCGATCTTCGCGCCGTATTTCGCGCGCCAGTTCTTCCGCAGTGACGATCCGCTGACGGATCTGCTGGGAACCCTGGCGATCTTCGCCGCCGGCTTTTTCATGCGCCCGCTGGGCGGGGTGTTTTTCGGCTGGTTCGCCGACCGTCGCGGGCGCCGTCCCGCGATGACCTTCGCCATGCTCCTGACGGCGGCTGGAAGCCTGCTCATCGGCATCTCGCCCACCTACGGCAGCATTGGGGCCGCTGCTGCCGTTTTCCTTCTCGTGGGGCGTCTGCTGCAAGGGTTTGGACATGGTGGTGAGGTCGTCTCCTCCTTCACCTATGTCACCGAGATGGCGCCGGCGAACAAGCGGGGGGCGTGGTCCTCGACCGTGTTTGTCTTCGTCACCATCGGCGTCATGTGCGCCACCGCGCTCGGCGCGGGGCTGACCAGCACCGTCGGGGCGAGTGGCGTCGAGGAGTGGGCCTGGCGTATCCCGTTCGTGATCGGCGGCGTTCTTGGGGTCTATGCGCTCTACCTGCGTCGTCATCTGGATGAGACGCCCATGTTCCGGGCCAAGGCCGAGGCGGCCGAGCAGGCGGCGGCCGCGCCGGGACGTGCCGCGCGCCAGGGGGGATGGGCCAATGTGTGGAAGTATCGCCGGGCGTGCCTGCGCGTCTTCGCGCTTTCCGCTGGCGGTACGGTTCTCTACTACGTGTGGGCGGTGATGGCGCCGACCTTCGCCATCGGGGCCCTCGGCATGGATCCGGGGCCGGTGATGTGGGTCGGCGTGGCCGCCAACATCTTCTTCATTCTCTGCCTCATGGCCTGGGGCCGCATTTCGGATCGCTATGGCCGGAAGCTGAATTGGTATGTCTTCTCGATCGGATCCATGATCGCCATCATCCCGCTGTCGCTGATCCTGTCGGGCGGCGAGGGCGAGATCTGGCGCCTTGCCGTCTATATGGGCGTCGGCATGCTGCTGATCTCGGCGCCGACGGCCATCATGCCGGCATTTTTCCCCGAGCAGTTCCCAACCCATATTCGTGCCGTGGCAATGGGGCTGCCGTTCTCGGTCGCGGGGGCGGTGACCGGGGGAACGGCGCCGTACCTGCAGGCATGGCTGTATTCCTCGGGTCAGCCCTGGCTGTTTGAAATCTATCTCATCGTGCTCTGTTTCCTGGTTCTGGTCGCCACCGTGGTGTCGCCGGAAACCAATGGTAAGGATCTGAGCGATGACAGCGAAGAGGAGGCCGAGTTCTCCGGCGCCAGCCTCGCCGAACGCCCCGCAGCCTGACGGCGGGAGCGAAACGCAACCGGGCTGATGGCTCGGTATGGGCCGGCCGGTTCTTCGGAGCCGGCCGGTCTTCCTACAGCAGTTGCAGCCCGCGGAAACTGGCGTGGCCCTCGCGTCCGACGATGATGTGGTCGTGCAGGACGATGCCGAGCGGCTTGGCGATCTCGGCGATCTGATTGGTCATCTGGATGTCGGCGCGCGACGGCGTCGGGTCGCCCGAGGGATGGTTGTGGACCAGCACGATGGCGCTGGCCGAGAGCTCCAGCGCACGCTTCAGCACCTCGCGCGGATAGACCGGCGTATGGTCGACCGTGCCGCGCTGCTGCACCTCGTCGGCGATCAGCGCGTTCTTCTTGTCCAGGAACAGGATGCGGAACTCCTCGCGATCGGAAAAGGCCATGGCCGTGCGCACGTAATCGAGCACGGCGGACCAGGAGGACAGCACCCGCTTGCCCTGGACCTTCACCCGCAGGAAACGCTCCGCCGCCGCATGGGCCAGCTTCAGATCGTCGACCACCCGATCGCCCACACCGCGCACCTCCTTGAGGCGGGCAGGCGGGGCGGCGAGCACCTCGGCGAAGGAGCCGAAACGGGCGATCAGCGCCTTGGCGATCGGCTTGGTGTCCGCCCGCTTGATCGGAGAGAACAGCAAGAGCTCCAGCAGTTCGTAATCCTGCAGGGCTTCATGCCCGCCATCGCGAAACCGCTGGCGCAGCCGGTCGCGATGGCCATGGTAATGCGGCTGAGCGGCGGCTTCGGCAAATCCGCTGTCATCCTCGCTCATGGCCGGTCTCCGTGAGGCAGGGCTGGGCGGGGACATCCGTTTCGGAAGGGCCAGCCGGAGGTGATGCCCGCATCTGGATCATGATCCGCAGCGGGGCTTCAGCTTGCCGGGCGATCTACCGGATTGTCCAGCCCTGCCGGCGACAGGGTGAAAATCTGGCAGCCATCGGCGGTGATGCCGATCGAGTGCTCGTATTGCGCCGTCAGTGAGCGGTCGCGGGTGACCGCCGTCCAGCCATCGGACAGGACCTTCACATGCGGCCGGCCGAGATTCACCATCGGCTCGATGGTGAAGATCATGCCCGGCTTCAACTCCACGCCTTCGCCGGGGCGCCCGTAATGCAGGATGTTCGGCATGTCGTGAAACAGCCGGCCGACCCCATGGCCGCAGAAATCACGCACCACGGAGCAGCGCTCGGCCTCCACATAGGTCTGGATCGCCGCCCCGATGTCGCCGGTGGTGTTGCCCGGGCGGGCGGCCTCGATGCCGCGCAGGAGCGACTGGTAAGTCACATCCATCAACCGTTCGGCGGCGCGCTTCGGCTTTCCCAGGGCATACATGCGGCTGGAATCGCCATGCCAGCCGTCGAGAATGTAGGTGACGTCGATGTTGACGATGTCACCGTCCTTGAGCGGTTTGTCGTTGGGGATGCCATGGCACACCACGTGGTTGATCGAGGTGCAGCAGGACTTGGTGTAGCCGCGATAGTTCAGGGTCGCCGGGATCGCGTCGTGCTGGGCGCCGAAGTCGAAGACGAAGGCGTCGATCTGGTTGGTGGTGACGCCGGGCTGGACGAAATCGACGAGGGCATCGAGGCACCTGGCCGTCAACTGTCCGGCGCGCTGCATGCCCTCGAAATCCTCCGGTCCGTAGAGCCGGATCTGCCCGGTGTTCTTCAGCGGTGCCGTCGCGGCGTCAATGTAAGTGACCATCGTGATCCCGTGTGCTGTCTGTTGCCTGGCGGGCGCTTGCGTTCCGCAAAAAGGCCTGTCGCCTTCGGTGGAACCGCGTTCCTTCACCCGATTATCGGGCCTTCACCCGGATATCGGGCGCGGTTCTCGTCGTGCGAGGCCGCTGCGAGCGCGTTGCGGGAGCGCCAGAGTGTTCCTTCTATATAGCCATAAATCGCCGGTGTGGGAGGTGCAATCGGGTTGAAGGGAGGTGCGGCCTTATTTCCTTGTCGGGGCCGTGGTGCTCCTGCCTCTTGCGCGGGGGGCGTCCTGCGGGTAGGCAGGAGACGCGCGGACGTGGTGGAACCGGTAGACACAAGGGACTTAAAATCCCTCGGCCATGCGCCGTGCGGGTTCGAGTCCCGCCGTCCGCACCAGGTTCCCGCCCAGCCGGGCGGACAGTTTCAACGGCCACGATGGTGGCAATGGCAATCGGTTCGGGCGACATGCTTCGCTTGGCAGCATGTAGACGACGAGGGACGATCCGGACGTGATTTCATTGCGCCCTGTGCTGAACGTTCTCGGCTTCCTTTATGTGGGGCTGGCGACCGCCATGCTGATTCCGGCGATTGTCGACGTCGCCGCCCGCAACGCGGACTGGCAGGCCTTCGTCATGTCGTCGCTGGTCACCGGGCTGGTCGGCCTGTTGTTGTCGGTCGCGGTCGGCGGTGCGCTGGCCGAAGGCCTCAACATGCGCCAGACCTTCGTGTTGACGACACTGGCGTGGATGTCGCTGCCGGCCTTCGGCGCGCTGCCGTTCCTCTGGCTCGGCGTCGGCTATGCCGATGCGGTGTTCGAGGCGGTGTCCGGCTTCACCACCACCGGCTCCACCGTGCTCTCCGGTCTTGACGGGTTGCCGCCGGGGCTTCTTGTCTGGCGCTCGCTGATGCAGTGGATGGGCGGGGTCGGCATCATCGTCATGGCGATCGTGCTGCTGCCGTTCCTGCGGATCGGCGGCATGCAGCTGTTCCAGACCGAAAACTCCGACCGGAGCGAGAAGATCGTCGCCCGCTCCATCGAGCTGGTGCGGCTGATCGGCGTGTCCTACCTGTTCCTGACCGTCATGTGCGCGCTGGCCTTCTGGGGCACCGGCATGAGCGTGTTCGACGCGGTCAACCATGCCTTCACCACCATCGCCACCGGCGGCTATTCGACCCATGACCTGTCCTTCGGCTATTTCGCCAATCCGGTGACGGCCTGGGTCGCCATCACCTTCATGCTGATCGGCTCGCTGCCGTTCGTGCTGATCATCCAGGCGCTGCGCGGTCAGCCGATTGCCCTGTGGCGCGATCCGCAGGTGCGCGCGTTTCTCGGCTTCGTCGCGCTGGTCTGCATGGTGGTGACCGTCTATCTCGGGCTGCAGCACCGGGTGCCGTTCGGCGATGCGGTGCGGATGGCCACGTTCAACATGATCTCGGTGGTGACCGGCACCGGCTATGCCTATGGCGACTACACCACCTGGGGCCCGCCGATCGTCGTTCTGGCCCTGCTTCTGAAGTTCGTCGGCGGCTGTACCGGATCGACCACCGGCGGCATCAAGATGTTCCGCTTCCTGGTGTTCTTCGGCACCGTCCGGGCGCATCTGCGGCGCATGGTCCGGCCGAACCGGGTTCTGGCGGAGGAATACGGCAAGACCCGGCTGACCAATGAACTATCCTTCTCGGTGCTGGCCTTCCTCGTGGTCTACATGGGCACCGTCGGGGTGATCACCCTGATGCTCGCCAGCTTCGATCTGGATCTTGTGACCGCCCTGTCGGCTGCGGCGACCGCGGTGGGCAATGTCGGGCCGGGGCTCGGGCCGATCATCGGTCCTTCGGGCAACTTCGCCTCCCTGCCGGATGGCGCGAAATGGATCCTGTCCTTTGCCATGCTGATGGGCCGGCTGGAGTTGTTCACCGTTCTGGTGCTTCTTGACCCGGACTTCTGGTCGCGCTGATCTTTCTCAAGATGTTTCCGCCTTGCCGATGTCTGGCTGTGGCGCGGATGCTTTTTCGCTGGAGGTTCTCCCGACGTGCTGTTTTCCTCTCCCCTGATTCCCGGGCGGTTGTTGCGCCGCTACAAGCGGTTCCTCGCCGATGTGGTGCTCGATGGAACCGGCGAGGAGGTCACCGCCCATTGCGCCAACCCGGGCGCGATGCTCGGATTGAAGGACGAGGGGGCGCGGGTTTTTCTGTCGCAATCGGACAATCCCAAGCGGAAGCTGAAATACTCTTGGGAGATCGTGGAGGCGGATGGCGCCTTCGTCGGTATCAACACGGCCCATCCCAACCGGCTGGTGGAGGAGGCGCTCCACGCCGGGTTGATCCCCGAGCTTGCCGGTTTCGCCGGACTGCGCCGGGAGGTGAAATACGGGCGCAATTCCCGGATCGACATCCTGTTGGAGGATGAGACGGGCGGGGCGACCTATGTGGAAGTGAAGAACGTGCACCTGATGCGCACGCCCGGTCTTGCCGAATTTCCCGATTCGGTGACGGCGCGCGGGGCCAAGCATCTGGATGAGATGGCCGACATGGTCGATCAGGGGGCGCGGGCGGCGATGGTCTATCTGGTGCAGCGGCCCGATTGCGAGCGGCTGTCGCTGGCGCGCGACATCGACCCGGCCTATGGCGCGGCCTTCGATGCGGCGCGGCGGCGCGGCGTGGAGGCCTATGCCATCGGCTGCCGGGTGACGCCGCAGGAGATCGTGGCGGACCGGCTGGTCAGTGTCGCCGCCCTTTGATCTCCAAGGGCGGCGCTTTTGATCAAGGGGTGCGTCAGGCGGCGGCGCCCTGAATGACCACGATGGGCGAGTTGTTCGGCACGCGCGAGGCCAGGTCGATCACGTCCTGGTTCAAGAGCCGCACACAGCCGGAGGAGACCGCCTTGCCGATGGTCCATTCCTCCATCGTGCCATGCACCCGGTAGATCGTGTCCTTGCCACCCTCAAAGATGTAGAGCGCGCGTGCCCCCAGCGGGTTCTGCAGGCCAGGCTCCATGCCATTGCGGTATTTTTCCAGCTCCGGCTGACGCTGGATCATTTCCGCCGGCGGGGTCCAGCGCGGCCAGGCGCGCTTGTAGGCGATCCGCGCCCGTCCGCCCCAGGAAAAGCCGGCGCGGCCGATGCCGACGCCGTAGCGCATGGCCTTGCCGTTTTCCTGGACCAGATAGAGAAACCGGTTGGGGGTATCGACCACCAGGGTGCCCGGCCGCTCGGCGGTGGCGTAGTCGACCACCTGGCGATAGTAGGTTGGGTCGACGCGGCGCAGGTTGATGGCCGGCACAGGGAACTTCTCTTCCGGCATCGGCCCATACATTGCCAGGTAGTACGGGTCCTTGGCGCTGAGGATCGGACCGGCCGGTTCGGCCGGCAACAGGCGGCGCTCGGTGTTGGTGCAGCCGGCAACGGCCAGGCTGGCGGCACCTGCGATCAGCGCGCGGCGCGAGAGACGGGGCGTGTCGGCGTCTTCGATATGGATCATCGGATCAAGAGCTCATGTAGGGACAGGGTGCGACGGGCGGGTCGCCGGGTGTGGCGCGGGGCCGGTGAGGACAGGGCGCGGGCGGTTGCCCGCCCGTCTCACCGGGGAGGCGGTGTGGCGACCGGGCGGGTCAGCGCCGGGGCGGCCCGGTCGGGCCTGGCTTCGAAGGGGGGGGACGGAGCCAGGAAGGCGGTTTCATCGGCATGGTTTGCCGGAAGGAACGGAGCACAGAGGCCGCCGGTGCAGCGTTGTGTCGTCATCGACCGCGTTAGCATTCCATCCGGCCGCGCCGCATTGGCCCGGTCGGTGGCGTTTTCAGTTCTGCCCTGTGGGGCGATGACAAGACCTGCCGCAACCGCCAGTCCGTCCGCAGACCGGGCAAGCGCATGGGTCGCCCCTGCGTTCAGCAGGGCCGCCAGCATGAGCAGCAGGGTCAGGGCGCGCCAGCGGCGGCGAAACGAAATCATCATCGCTCAGGTATAGGCGTTGAAAATGTGCCGAAATAGGGGCGCGGTTTCACCTTTGCGCGACCTGCGGATCACCTTTGCGCCAGCCGGGAAGCTCTGTCGCTACCCTTGCGTGCTGTGCGCGATCGGCGGCTGGAACTGCCAGCCCATGTCCCAGGGGAAGTAGATCCAGGTGTCCTGAGAGACCTCGGTGACGAAGGTGTCGACCAGCGGCCGGCCCATGGGCTTGGCGTAGACGGTCGCGAAATGGGCGTCGGGCAGCATTTCGCGCACGACCCGCGCGGTGCCGCCGGTGTCGACCAGATCGTCGATCACCAGCACGCTGGCGCCCTTGCCGCCATCCAGGTTGATGACCCGGTTGTCGACGGACTTGATGACCTGCAGATCGCCCTGTTCCTCGTAGTCGTGATAGGAGGCGATGCAGACGGTCTCGATCATGCGGATGCCCAGCTCGCGGGCAACAATGGCGGCCGGCACCAGCCCGCCACGGGTGATGCAGACGATGGCTTCCCACTTGCCCTGACCCGACAGGCGCCATGCGAGGGCGCGGCTGTCGCGGTGGAACTGGTCCCAGGAAACGGGAAAGGCCTTGGGTTGCTGGTTTTCCATGAATTTGTCCTGTTCAGGAGGCGATGGCGGCGGCGATGGCGGTTTCGACATCGCGCGCGGCCGCGTCGAGAAGGGCGGTATCGCGGGAGCGCACCACGACTTGCGTGGAAAAGCGCCCGTCCTTGGAGCGCGGGTAGGAGCCGATCATCACGCCGGGGTGGGCGGACTGGATTTCCCGCAGGGCGGTGGCGATCCGGCTCTCCGGCAGGTCGGCATCGAGCGCGCGCGACTGCAGGCGCGGACCGGTGGTCAGCGTCGGGCGGATCGCCTCCAGCATGGCCTGCATGATCGACGGCACGCCGGCCATCACATGCACGTTGCCGATGCGAAAGCCAGGCGCCTTGGACACACTGTTCTCGATCAGATCGGCGCCGTCGGGAATACGGGTCATGCGCTTGCGCGCATCGGTCATGCCGCCTTCGGGATAGAAGGCTTCGAGAATGGCAATGGCGCGCGGGTCGAAGTCGATGCCGACGCCGAAGGCGCGGGCGATCGCATCGGCGGTGATGTCGTCATGGGTCGGGCCAATGCCGCCGGAGGTGAAGACATAGGTATAGCGCGGCCGCAGCGCGTTGACCGCCTCGACGATCCGCTCCTCGATATCGGGAACGATCCGCACCTCGCACAGGTCGATGCCGATCTCGGTCAGGAAGTCGGCGAGGGTGCCGATGTTCTTGTCCTTGGTCCGGCCGGACAGGATCTCGTCGCCGATGACGACGAAACCGGCGGTGACGATTTCCTCAGTGGCGCTGGCGGTCATGGGCACGCAAGGTCTCCACGGTTGCAATGGGGCGGACTGTGACCGTCCGACCCGTGATCTCCGGCTTTAGCGGAAGCGGGCGGCCTGCTCAAGATGTCACCGCGCATCGTCATTCCGGTGGGCGCCAGCCGTAGAGCCAGTCGAAGCGGGCGAGAAGCCGTTCCGGCGGCAGGGAGCGCATCACCGCGTCGCGGGCAAGGGCAAGCGGGCCGCCCAGGTGATAGACCCGGTCGTTGGAGCGGGCGAGCCGCAGCACCCGTTCCGCCCGGTCCTGCCGCTCCGACTGATAGCCCTTCAAGGCTTTGACGGGATCCGGGGTGCGGGCGAGATTGCGGGCGATGGCCGCGCCATCCTCGATCGACATGGCCGCGCCCTGGGCGGCGAAGGGCAGCATGGCATGGGCGGCGTCGCCGAGCAGCGCGAAGCGGCCGTTGATCCAGCTCATGCCCGGCTCCATGCCGCACAGCGCCCATTTCAGCCAGCTTTCCGGCTGCTCCAGCAAGGTGCGGCAGGCCGGCGGCCAGCCTTCGAGGCGGGCAAGCAGATCGGCGCGGGCGGCCGGGGCCGACCAGGTTTCCTCGTGCCAGTCTTCCTTGACGAGGGCGACGATGTTGAACTGCCGGCCGCTGGAGAGCGGGTAATGCACCACATGGGCATCGGCGCCGAGCCACAGGCCGGTGACCTTGCGCCATTCCTCGGGGATCCTGTCGATCGGGATCACCGCCCGGTAGGCGGTGCGGCCGGAAAACACCGCTTGCCGCAGGCCCATGATCCGGCGCCGGGTCACGGACCAGACCCCATCGGCACCGATCAGCGCGGCGCCGGAGAGATGATCCGTCCCGTGGGCGGTCTCGATCTCGAGGGTCACGCCGTCCGCGCTTTGCCGGGCATCGCGCAGGTCCGCGCCGAGGCGCAAGGTGATGTCGGGGCAGGCGCGGGCCGCTCTCAGCAGCGTTTCCTGCAGGTTGCCCCGGTGAATGACCAGATAGGGCGCGCCGTAGCGGGCCTCGGCATGGGCTCCGAGCGGAATGCGGGCAAGGTCCTTGCCGCTGCGGGCGGAGAGGATGCGGATCGCTTCGGGCGCGACAGCGTGGCGGCGCAGCTCCTCTTCCAGTCCGAGGCCGCGCAGCACATGCATGGCATTGGGAGAAAGCTGCAGGCCGGAGCCGACCGGGGCAAGGGTCTCCGCCCGCTCCAGCACGGTGACGGCCCGGCCTTCGCGCGCAAGGCAAAGGGCTGCGGTCAGCCCGCCGATGCCGGCGCCGGCAATGAACAGCCGATCATGAGGGTCTGCCGCATCGGCGTGTCGGGACGGGCTGGTTTCAGGTGCTGACATCTGGTGACGGTTCCCGGCCGCTGCGCGAAGGAGACGTCCCCCGCGCGGGGGTGTCCGGCGTCGTCAGGCCGCCTTCGGCGTCCAGACGCAATCGGCCGGCTCGGCCGCGCCCGCGTCCAGCTTCGGATTGAAGCGGTAGAGGGTCGAGCAATAGGGGCACACGATTTCGGTCTCATGACCCATGTCGAGATAGACATGAGGATGATCGAACGGCGGACGCGCGCCGATGCACTGAAACTCCTTGGCGCCAACCTCGATCATCTCGATGCCGCGATCGTTCTGGAAATGTGGGACGACACCGTCTGCCATCGGACCAACCCGTGTTGCTGATGTTGATTGTCTGATGGCGCGGACCATACGCAGGAAGTCGCTGTTTGAGAAGAGCCAAGCAGCGCTTTTTGCCGTGGGAAATCGGTGTCGGAGGCGACTGGGCGCCCGCAGCACGGGCAAGCGGCCTCGGGAGCGGCCCCCGCAGGCGGGGCTTTCCTTGCCGGCGGGTTGGCACTATCGTATGCGGCCTGTCATTTTACGTTTACGTCAAGGTTATGTACGAATGCCGTATTTCGACTCCAACGGGTTGCGCCTCGCTTATCTCGATGAGGGGGAGGGCGAGCCGATCCTTCTGATCCATGGCTTCGCCTCCAACAAGGATGTCAACTGGGTCTATCCCGGCTGGGTCGATCTGATGGTCAAGAGCGGGCGCCGGGTGATCGCGATCGACAATCGTGGTCATGGCGAGAGCGAGGGCAGCCACGATCCGGACGATTACGGCGCCCCGGCGATGGCCGAGGATGCCCGCCGGCTTCTGGATCATCTTGGCATCGAGCGTACCGATGTGATGGGCTATTCGATGGGCGCGCGGATCACCGCCTTCCTGACGCTGAACCATCCGGAGCGGGTGCGCAGCGCCGTCTTCGGCGGGCTCGGTTACGGCATGGTGACCGGCGTCGGCAACCCGGAGCCGATCGCCCTGGCGCTGGAGGCGGCGCGGCTGTCCGATGTCACCGACCGGACCGGCCGTGCCTTCCGGGCCTTTGCCGAGCAGACCAAATCCGACCGGCTGGCGCTGGCCGCCTGCATGCGCTCTTCGCGTCAGCGCATTTCCGAAGAGGAGGTGGCGCGCATCGTCCAACCGGTGCTGGTCGCGGTCGGAACCCGGGACGATATTGCCGGCTCGCCGCAGAAGCTGGCGGAGCTGATGCCCAATGCCAAGGTGCTGGAGATCCCCAATCGCGACCACATGATCGCGGTTGGCGACAAGGTGTACAAGGCGGGGGTTGTCGACTTTCTGGAGGAGAGAGCATGACTGCGACAACGGTGGAATTGAGCGGGGCGGATGGCAATCGCCTCGTCGCCGATGTCTATGGACAAAGCGGCCGGCCTGCGCTGCTGCTGCATGGCGGCGGGCAGACCCGTCACGCCTGGGATGCGGCCGGCCAGCGCCTCGCGGCGCTCGGCCTGCGGGCCTGGAGCCTCGATCAGCGTGGCCATGGCGACAGCGCCTGGGTCGAGGATGGGAGCTATGACTTCCGGGACTATGGCCGCGACGTTGTTGCCGTTGCCGATGCGCTGGCCGCCGAGGGTGGGGAGCGACCGGTCGGCATTGGCGCCTCGCTCGGCGGCATCGCCTCGCTGCTGGCGGAAGGGCAATTGCGGCCCGGCACCCTGTCGGCGCTGGTGCTGGTCGATATCACCCCGCGGGTCGATCCGGGCGGGGTGAACCGTGTCATCTCCTTCATGGCCGAGCGGATGCATGAGGGTTTCGCCAATGTGGAGGAGGCGGCGGATGCCATCGCCGAGTACCTGCCGCATCGGGCGCGCCCGTCCAGCCTCGATGGGCTTGCCAAGAACCTGCGCCTGCACGATGACGGTCGCTATCGCTGGCATTGGGATCCGCGCTTCCTGACCCAGCGCGATATCCGCGAGGCGGAACCCAGGCATATCGAGGAGCAGCTGATGGCGGCGGCGCGGGCGCTGGAGATCCCGGTGCTTCTGGTGCGCGGGGCGCGCTCCGAGCTCGTTGCCGACGAGCATGTGGAGGAGTTCCTGTCGCTGGTGCCCCATGCCGAATACGCGGATGTGAAGGGTGCTGGCCACATGGTTGCCGGCGATCGCAATGACGCTTTCGCCGGTGCGGTGGAGACCTTCCTGTCGAAGCTGAAGGCGGCCTGACCGGCTGCCTCAGCCTGCCGACAAGGGGCAGATTTCCCTCGACCTCATCCCGGGTACGCTGAGGTGTGCCCCGGGATCTCGGGGCGAAAGACGCGCGTTTTCAAGCGGCTGGAGCCGACAGGTGAAGCGTTGCCAATCCCGGGTCTCGGCTGTGCTTGCGTCCAGGAGGGCGCCCCCCCCCCCTTTTTTCTTTTTCTTTCGAAGCGAAGGGGCTTTGTCATTCCACTCAGGCGGCCTGACCGCTCGCTCGCTTCACCCGTCGCATGAACTGGCCTCACACATCGATTCAAGTGCGCGGGGAAGTGCGAGTCCCCTCAGGGGCTTGCGTTGAAATGTTGAAGTTCATGTAAAGAATGAGGGTTCCGTTCATCTGTTGGATGAACGGCTTCATGTAAACTCTCATCGGCGATCCGGGCAAAGGGTGCCGGGCCGGAAAAGACGCAAGGGTGAGAATCACTTGCCGCGCCGTTTCGATACCGAATCATTTTGCTTCGGTGTCGTCAAGCATGGATGGCAGCGGCGGGTGCCGCGCCTGTGCCCCCTCAAGCAACCTGATGTTGCATGCTGAGGGTTAACAAATCGCTTTCACGGGGCGGATCGGTTGCGGTTTCCGCCGGGGCGCAGGCCGTGCGTCCCGGCTGTCGTCTGTCGTCTCCGTGAACGGCTATCGTCCCTGGAAGACCGGATCGCGCTTTTCCATGAAGGCGGTCCGCCCTTCGGCGAAGTCTGCGCTGTCGAAACAGGCGTTGGCGAGCGCTTCGCAGCGGAGCAGATCCGCCGGGGCCAGGCTTGCGGTCAGCGCGTCGATGGCGGTCTTGGAGGCCTTGATCGTCAGCGGCGCTCTGGTGGCGATTTCCCGGGCGAGGGTGGTGGTTTCCTCCTCCAGCGCACCGTCGGCGGCAAGCAGGTCGATCAGGCCGAACTCCAGAGCGGTCTCGGCGGTGATCCGCCGGGCGCTGAAGTAGAGCAGCTTGGCCCGGGAGGGGCCGATCAGCCGGGTGACGTCGGCGATGGCGCTGGGTGGGTAGCCGACGCCAAGCCGGGCCGCGGGAATGCCGAAGCGGGCCGTGCTGTCGGCGATCCGCATGTCGCAGGCCGCGGCGAGACCAAGGCCGCCGCCGAGGCAGAAGCCGCGGACCATGGCGAGGGTCGGCAGCGGGCAGTTGCGAAGGGCGGCAAAGGCGGCGGTGTTGGAGGCCTCGTAGGCGCGAGCGGAGGCGGGCTCGCGGTGCGTGGTCTCGAACTCGGAAATATCCGCGCCGGCGACGAAGATGCTGTCACCGGCACCGCGCAGCACGATGATGCGGGTCTCGGCCTCGGCGCAGAGCTGGTCCACCGCCTTGGGAAGCGCCTCCCACATGGCCAGGCCAACCGCATTGCGACGCGCCGGGTTGTCGATGGCGATCCAGCCGATCGGCCCATCCCTCCACACGGAAATCCTGCCGGGGGCGGTCGCATTGGCGGCGGTGTCGGTGGTGGATGCGGTGGACATGGTTCCTCCAGTCATGTGGCTGCATTTTCCGCGTAAATACACGCAATGGTGGTTTTGACAGCCCGCAGCCGGGTTGTCCATCCGTGCCGGAGGCGTCGATGCACGCCTGCGGCGCGGGAGAAAATCCCGGAGCGGGAAGGCGCCGCTGCCTTGTTACCATTTTCCGGTGGGGCGAACCTATGGTCATTTGGGGGGCAATCGCTATATCATCCGCTGAACGTCGCTGGCCCGCCGGCGCTCGCCGACAGGTGGGGCGCGGGCGGCCGCGACACATCACAGGTCGGACCGGAGGTGCCACGCCAGGGCGCGCCGGTCCCAGAATGCGAACGGCCCGCCGCCTGCGAAACGAGAGCGCGGGGATGGCGAACAGGAGGCCAGTATGCCGCAATCCACCCCCTTGACGGACGCGGCGACGCTGCCGCGCCATGACCCTGTTTGGGAGCGCCTGCGCGCCGAAGCCGAAGCGATGGTTCATTGCGAGCCGGCGCTTGCGTCCTTTGCCTATGAAACGGTTCTCAATCACGACCGGCTGGAGGAGGCGGTGGTCCACCGCCTTGCCGACAGGCTCGGCCATGTGGTGGTCTCCCCGTCGCTGATCCGCCAGACCTATCTGGAGGCGCTGGCGGATGCGCCGGAGATCGCCGACACATTCCGGGTCGATCTGGTTGCCGTGTATGATCGGGATCCGGCCTGCACGCGGTTTCTGGAGCCGTTGCTCTATTTCAAGGGCTTCCACGCGCTGCAGACCCATCGGCTGGCCCATTGGCTGTGGCAGCGCGGGCGCAAGGATTTCGCCCTCTACCTGCAAAGCCGCTCCTCGGAGATCTTCCAGGTCGACATTCATCCGGCGGTGCCGGTCGGGCGCGGGGTGTTCATGGACCATGCGACGGGCATCGTCATCGGCGCCACGGCGCTTCTCGAAGACAATGTCTCCATCCTGCAGAACGTGACCCTGGGCGGTACCGGCAAGGAGAGCGGTGATCGCCATCCGAAGATCCGCGCGGGCGTCTTGATCGGCGCCGGCGCCAAGGTGCTGGGCAATCTGGAAATCGGTCATTGTTCCAAAGTGGCCTCCGGCTCGGTCGTGTTGAGCGACGTGCCGCCGAACTCCACCGTGGCCGGGGTGCCGGCGCGGGTGGTGGGGCAGGCGGGCTGCGCCGAGCCGTCGCGGACCATGAACCAGTTGATCGCCGAGAACGGCGAGAGCAAGGAGAGCTGATCCGGCGCGGGAGGCTCTCGTCGCCGCGCCGTTGGTGTGGGGATAGGCAAGGCATTTGCCTTGGCAGCGCCTTTTGAATGTGTAGGGTGCGGTCACGCGCCGGGCCCTTGTCCGCGAGCGCGGGCAAGGCGGCGATCCCCGTTCGGATCGCCGCTTGTCTTTCGCGGCCACAAATTGGCCGTGGTAGGGGGCGAGTAGGCTCGTCCGCCTGCTCTGCCGGGTCCGGACCTTTCCGTGCCGCCGCCAGGCTGCGGTGGCCATGATGCAACAGGAGGCGCATGTGAAGCCCGACGAAATCCGCAAGCTCGAAGCCTATCTGAAAAAGAAGTTCGAACTGTCGACGCTGACTGTCCGGGCGCGTCCGAAGAAGGACGATTCCGCCGAGGTCTATATCGGCGATGAGTTTATCGGTGTGATCTACCGGGATGACGAGGATGAGGACCTGTGCTGGAATTTCCAGATGGCCATTCTCGAATTCGATCTCGAAGAGGCCTGATCGGGTCTTTTCCTGCGACCAGCGCGGGTTTCGCCTTTCTCAACAAGGCGGCCCGCCGTCGCCGGCGGCACTGTCGCTTTCAGGTGAGACCCCACGCTCAGGCGCGGGGTGTGCCGCTCAGAGCGGCGCGCCGAAGGATGCCACCAGCGCGGAAATGCGCCCGTCCAGGGCCTGCCAGTCCGCCAGATGGGCCTGGCGGAATCGGTAGGTCAGCAGCATCTCTTCTCCCAACCGGACCGTTCTTTCGCAATTGGCCGCCAGCGCCTTGTCGCGCGGCGTGAAGCAGCGTGCCGCGTAGGCCGGACCGCTCGCGGCGGTGGTGTGCGCGACGAAATCCGTACCGGCGGTGCCATCGCCGGACAGCGGCAACAGGGACAGGCCACCTGGTCCGGGCAACGCCTCGCCGGCGGCGAGCGAGCGCAGGACCCGCGCGAAGCGCTCGTCCGTATCCATCGACTGATCGTCCGCCTGCAAGGTGACCAGAATCACCGGTGAGGTGTCGCCGGTGTCGCTGAAGTCGCGGGCGGCCGCGGCTGAATAGCCTTCGCCGGAGGGCCAGAGCATGGCGAGGTCGAGCCGGTCGAGCCGCGCGCCGGGCTGGCGCTGCTCCGGATGGCGGATCAGATTGGCCGGGACGTTGAGCGCGGTATTCGCCAGTTCGAGAGAAATGGTTTCGGCGCTGCCGCTCCAGCGCGAGCTGTCATCGGTGTAAGCGATCCAGCCGCCGATGATGTGAAACAGAAACGCGACCCCGGCAAGCGCAAGCGCCACGACCATCGGCGTGAAGTGCCGGGCGCGCATTCCCGTGCTTTCCGGAAGGGTCAGAGGCATCATGCGGCGCCTCCCGGGCGGCGAGCGCGAACGGGAGGGCGCTTGATCCGGCCGCCTTGCCGCGTGTCCCGTCGCGGGACATCGATCCCACAACGATACGTCACGCGGGACATGTTGCTCGCCATTTATGGTTACCAGTTCGTTATCGGTCCGACCTGCCCGGCACGCAAATTGCTGGAGCCCCCGTAGCGTAATTGATCAAGCATTCCTGCTGAATGGTTAACGGGGGGTTAACGCGCGATGAGCGAATTGGCAATCGCCGCCTATATCGGGTGTGCCGGCTTTGTGGCGGCCGGCATTCTCGGCAGCTTCCATCAGCTTGTCACGGGGGAGCCGCCCCGGTTCTCGATTTCGGTGGAGACCTGGCTGAAAGGGGTGGCGACCTGCGTTATGTGCCTCTTCGCCGGACCCTTTATCATCATGCGGCATGCGATTCGCGGCCGGCGGATCGAACAGCGGCCGCTGGGCTGGCTGGTTGCGTCCTCTACCATCGCCGGAATGTGGAGCGTCTGCTCGGGGGTGCTGGTGATGCATCTGGCACTCTTCATTCTGCTATAACGGCGGCGGGCGGGCGATGTGCCGGCCGGATTTCGTCAGTTTCACGGACGTGAGGAGTTGCCCGATGCCGCTTTACCGCCTCGATGACCGCCAGCCGGCGCTGCCCGCAGAGGGCGATTACTGGATCGCCCCCGATGCGGTGCTGATCGGCGATGTTCTTCTGGAGGCGGAGGCCAGCGTCTGGTTCGGCGCGGTGCTGCGCGGCGACAATGAGCGGATCACGGTCGGCCCGGGCTCCAATGTCCAGGACGGCTGCGTTCTGCATACGGATATGGGTTTTCCGCTGACGATCGGCCGCAACTGCACCATTGGCCACAAGGCGATCCTGCACGGCTGCACGATTGGCGACAACAGTCTGGTGGGCATGGGAGCGACCGTGCTCAACGGCGCCCGGATCGGCCGCAATTGCATCATCGGCGCCAATGCGCTGATCGCCGAAGGCAAGGAGATTCCCGACAATTCCCTGGTGGTCGGCATGCCGGGGCGGGTGGTGCGGACCCTTGACGATCCTTCAGGCGAGGGAACGGCGGCGTCAGCGCGCGGCTATGTGCGCAACTGGCGGCGCTATCGGGCCGGGCTGCAGCCGGTTACCCTCTGACCGGCCGTCGCAAACCTCGATGTTCCGGCCCCTCGATCCCCGGCCAAGAAAAGAGCCGGTCCCGAAGGACCGGCTCTTCAACCCGGCCCGATTTGGGTGGGGAGGGGACGTGGCCAGGTCGAGTTCGAAGCGTTGGCGGTCGGGCTGCCTCCGGGGCGCTTAGTCGCTGATGCTCGCCACGGTGCTGACGCGCTCGTCGCTGATGGCGGCCCACCGGGCCGGGTTGGTCGACGATTGGCGTTTGACGAAGCGATAGGGGGCCGAATACCAGGGAAGGACCGCTTCCATCTGGTTGTCGAGGATGATGTCGCCCTGATCGGTCCGCACGGTCAGCACCGCATGTCCCGAATTGTTGGTGTCCTTGACCACGGTGATCAGAAGGGCGCTTTCCGGCCAGCCCCGGGCCTTCAGAACCCGTTGCTTTTCAAGCACGTATTCTTCGCAGTCGCCGGCGCCCCTGTCCGGGTAGGTCCAGTATTCCTCGACGCCGAACAGCTCGATGTCGGTGACCGGACGAACCCGCTTGTTGACCTCGGCATTGACCGCCAGCAGTTCGTTCCAGCGCGAGCGGTCGAGCTTGACGACGACGGGCTTGTTCGTGCCGCCGCGACAGGCGCTCGGGTTTTCCGAACAGAACCCGGTGTGCCCGACCGGAGCGCGGGCGCCGCCGGAAATGGTCATGAAACGGCCGGTGCTCTGCTCCGCGAGGGCGGTTCCGGCGGCCATGAGTGTCATGGCGGCAAAAGCAAAAGTCAGTGCGAATTTCGAGTTTCTCATGTTGAAGCCCTCCCCAAGGCTGGCTTCACTATGACTTTCCCGATTTTATCCTGATCTAAGTGGCGTCATCGCATTTAGTTCAAAGTACGCGATAAGTAGATATAAGTTTTATTCAAATTGAATTCTGATTTGAATAAAATTTGATTCAATTTCTTCCGAGAGTGAGAAATCGCGCCGCCGGGCGGCTCACAGGTTTGCCGCGGGCTTTAAAAGCTATTGTGAATCAAGAGATTGTCGGACCTTCGGCAAGGGGCGGGCGCCACCGCGATGGCATCCGTTGTCGCGGCAGGGGACAGCCGCGCGTCGGCAGTCTCCCGGCGGTCAGGCGCGTGCGCGCTCTGTCTTGTGGAGCTGGAATGCTGTGCAAATTTTCGAAAAATTGTTCCTGGCGCCGGACAATATCCGGGCGGGCGGTGTCAATTCGGCGTCAAGGCAGCGCATTTGGCGCATCGCGGCCGCAGGTGAGGTGACCGGGGATAAGCGCCGGCGAGAAACGCCTTGGCGGGATTCAGGAGATGTGCTGCTCCAAGAGGTCCCGGTTCTGGATATGGGCGAATTCCACGGCGATGCCATCCTCGAAATGGCGCACGACCCGGGCCCGCATCTTGCCGAGCTGGATCGACATGCCGATCTCCGGTTTGACCTCGACCTTGAGGGACGCGCCGGACAAGGAAACGTCGACAATGCGGCAGCGGTAGCTGCGGCCATCGGCCAGGACGATCTGGGTGACCGGGTTCTTCGGGGTAAAACGCTCGTGCCGGCGATCTTCCTCGAGATTGAGGCTGTCGCGGTTGGCCAGCCAGGTCAGCACATTGGCGAGCTTGTCGCGCTTGCGCAGCGGTGCGTTGATGCGCATGGCGAAGCCGCCCTCGATCTCGCGCACCACCTCACCCTCGATCCGGCCGATATGGTCGAGATAGGCAACCACCCGTTCGCCGATCTTTGCCTGAACCGGGGCGATGAGGACTGCGCCGCCGGGTGACATGTTGATGACCTGACAGGGATACTCCCGCCGGTCCTCCAGCATGAAACGGCCGAGAACATTGACAGCAACGCGGCTGTGGCGGCGCCGATCGAACCGCTTGGCGGGCGTCTCTTTGTCAGGTTGTCTTGCTATGGCGTATGCCATCCATGGTCAGCCTTGTTCCCGGTGCCAACGGCAGGATGCACCGCGCGGACACTGCGAGATCAAAAATACGCCGGGAGGGTTAACAGAGGGTAATGCCCGCCCGTGCGCAAGGCATGCCATACCACCTCTTCAGGAAGGGGCGGCGGGCGCTCGGCCCGCCGATTGTCCCCGTCAGGCAGGGGCTACTGCTTGCCGCCGTCGATCACGGTCAGATGCTGGACCTGCCGGGCGCCGAACGTCGGCAGCATGGCGCTTGCCGCTTCGGCGGCCGTGACGGCCGGCACGATCCCGGACCGGGGCAAGCGCGACTGCGGCGCCGCCGTGCTGAGGAAGGCCGGTCGCTCGTCCGGCCACAGCAGGCGAACGCTCTTGATGGTCTGGGACAGGATCGGATGCATCCCGGCCCAATAAGGCTGTTCCAAAGCGACACAGGAGCCGAGCACCCGGCTGCATCCCTCGCCCGGAATGTGCAGCGGCAACAGCAGCATTTCCATGTCGACCGACTGACGCCGTTCGGTGTAGCCGGTCAGGCCGATGACCGCGGCGGCCGCATCCTCGCTGGTCGCGGCCAGCAGGGTGCTGAGCGCCTCATGGTCCTCCTCGGACCACCCCCGCAGAATATTGCGGTTTTTCAGTTCGCGGCAGTGCAGAGCGCACAGCCGGGTGCCGGCAAGGCGGAAGCGATAGGTGTCCTGCCCCAGCACCTCCAGAATGAAGGTATCGCCGAGAATGTTGCGGATCCGACCCGGCTCGATCTCACTGCGGTCGGGAGCGGGGCGGGCACCGCGCAAACCGTCCCAATATTCATAGAGCCGTTGCGTCACTGGATGTTTCATCGTCCCTGTCCCCCGGAAGTTTCGGTCTGTTGCGCCCCGGCTGTCCCGCAACGGGACAAAATAAGGGACGAAAGAAGGTCTCCGGCTCTACGAAGCAGGGGGCGTGCCAGCCCGGGTGAGGGCGCGTTTAACTCTCTGTTAGGGTTAACAAAGGGTGAAGAGGTCCCCGTGGAAGGGGCCTGGCTGGTCCTGGGGTTGGGTCGGGGCGCTTACCTCCTTGAAGAGCGCTGCAGAAGCGGGGGAGCCCGAGCCGCTTGCCGGGCACCCGCGGCGAGGAGGCGGTCGCCAGGGCAGCGGGCGAGGGGCTCTGGCTTGATCACCCCCGCGGAGTTGCGTAAGGGAGACTGTCCTCAGCTTTCAGGCAGGCCCATGACCGATCCCGTTTCCGCCGATCCGCAACCGCCCGCACCGGCTGGCCCCGACGTGCCGGAGCCGGTGTTCAATCTTCCCGGCGTGGTGACGGCGCTGGCCGTCTTGCTGATCGCGATCCATGCCATTGATGGCTGGTTGCCGGTCGATCTGTCGCGGGAGGTGCTGCTCACCTTCGCCTTCCTGCCGATCCGCTACGACCCGACGCTGATGGGCGGGATGACGCTGCCCGGCGGCGCGGCGGGCGATGTGTGGACCTTCCTGACCTATGCCTTCCTGCATGGAAGCTGGTCGCATGTGTTCGTCAACGTGCTCTGGATGACCGTCTTCGGCAGCGCGGTGGCGCGCCGGTTCGGGCCCTCGCGGTTTCTCTTGTTGTCGGCGGTCTGCGCCATTGCCGGTGCGCTGGTGCATCTTCTGGCGCATTTCGGCGAGGCGGTGCCGATGATTGGCGCCTCGGCGGCGATCTCCGGCCAGATGGCGGCGGCGACACGGTTCGTTTTCCAGATGGGCGGGCCGCTCGGGGCGATACGGCGCACGGATGCGCTCGCCTACCGGGTGCCCGCGACCGGGCTTGTCGCCTCGCTCGCCAATCCCAGCGTGATTGCCTTTCTGGGGGTGTGGTTCGCCATCAACCTGTTGTTCGGCCTATGGTCGGTCCCGCTCGCCGGTGAGGGCGGCAGCGTTGCCTGGGAAGCGCATATCGGCGGCTTTCTTGCCGGTTTCCTGCTGTTTCGGCTGTTTGATCCGGTGCGCGCCGGTCGCGGGTGAGCGACGCCCGCATTTGCGGTCCCGCGCCAGCCACATCCGCGCTGCGGTCTTTGCGCATTGCGAACGCACGCAGATTTGTCATGATGGGGCATTGAAGCCCTGTTCGTGTGCGGGTGTTCGCGGCGACGGGGGGGAGCAGGCGAGGAGGCGCGTATGACGGTCGCATCGATACTGAACGAGAAGGGGCGTGAGGTCACCACCGAGCAGCCGGCGACACCCCTGCGGGAGATCTGTGCCATTCTTTGCGCGCGGCGGATCGGTGCCATCGTGATCACCGGCGACAAGGATGCGATCGTTGGCATCATCTCGGAGCGGGATGTGGTCCGGGCGGTCTCGCAGGATGGGGTCGAGGCGCTCGACAAGCCGGTGTCGGCCTATATGACGAAGAACGTGGAGACCTGTGACGGGCAGGAGACGGTCAATTCGGTGATGGCGCGGATGACCGGCGGGCGGTTCCGTCACGTGCCGGTGGTGCAGGACGGCAAGCTCGCGGGCCTGGTGTCGATCGGCGATGTGGTCAAGCACCGGATCGCGCAGATCGAGCGCGAGGCGGAGGAGATGCGCAATTACATCGCCATGACCTGATCGGGCCATGACCTGACCGGGCGTTGCGCGGGCCGGGGCAATTCCGGCCGGCGCGCGTCCACAATCGGCTGGAACCGAAATGTCGTGGCTCCCCGGTCCCGGATCTTCGCTTTGCCGCGTCCGGGAAGACGCGGAGTGTGAGGCGATGTCAGGAGCAAAACAGCCCTTGCCCCGCGCCTCAGCGTCATCCCGGCCCCCGAGCCGGGATCGGAGAGCCGAGGGGAAATCGTTTTAGTGGATTGACGCCGAGCAGCCGTGCGCGCCCGATCTCGATCAGCCGGCGCCGTAGACGGTTGCCGGATCGTAGACCCGCTCCGCGCCGGTCGATTCGAGCGCGGGTTCGCCGTCCGGCCCCTGCACCACCTTGCGATAGAAGCAGGAGCGATAGCCCACGTGGCAGGTGGCGCCATTGCCGGCGACCCGCACCTTCATGACCAGCGCGTCCTGATCGCAGTCGGTGAGGAGTTCGACCACCGACTGGACCTGCCCGGAGGTGCCGCCCTTTTTCCAGTATTCCTGGCGCGAGCGGCTCCAGTACCAGGCCTCGCCGGTGTCGATGGTCCGGCGCAGTGCTTCGGCGTTCATGTAGCCGACCATCAGCACGGTGCCGTCATCCGCATCGGTGACGACGCAGCCGATCAGCCCATCGGCGTCGAACTTGGGTTGGAAGGCCGTGCCCAGTTCGATTTCGGTCTTGCTGGTACGCGGTGCAAAGTGCGTGTGTTCGGTCATGGATCCGGCGTTTGTTGTTTGGGTCAGCTCAGCCGCGCCGGGGATCCCGAACCAGGCTCATGAAACGCACCTGTTCGTTCGGGTCGTCCTGGAAGACGCCGGTGAAGCGGGTGGTGATGGTGGAGACGCCGCGCTTCTGCACGCCGCGCATGGTCATGCACTGATGCTCGGCTTCCAGCATCACGGCGATGCCGCGGGGCGCAAGGTGGGTGTCCAGCGCGCCGACGATCTGCGCGGTCAGGTTCTCCTGCGTTTGCAAGCGCTTGGCAAAGATATCGACCACCCGGGCGATCTTCGACAAGCCGACCACGCCCTCGGACGGGTAATAGGCCACATGGGCCTCGCCAACGAAGGGAAGCATGTGGTGTTCGCAATGGGAGAAGAACGGAATGCCGCGCACCAGGACGATGTCGTCATAGCCGCCGACTTCCTCGAAAGTGCGTTTCAGGTGTTCGGCCGGATCCTGCGTGTAGCCGGAGAAGACCTCTTCCTGCGCCTTGACCACCCGCTTGGGCGTGTCGAGCAGCCCTTCACGGGTGGGAGATTCGCCAATCCAGGCCAGAAGCGTGCGCACGGCGGCTTCGGCCTCTTCGCGGGACGGGCGCGCGGGCGTGGTTGCCTTAGGCTCGCCTTTTTGCGCGAGTGGCTTCAAGATGGCATCCATTGCGGGCTCTCCCGTTGTAACTTTCTGTGGCATTCTTTACGCCATCCCCGCCATTTCGGACCATTTGTATCGTGCCTGACGCGCGACCTGGCGCGAAGGCCGAGTGACATGCCAGTCTGGCTGAATTGCGGCGCCGTATCCCTTATCCCCACGTCACCCGGACGGCAAGTTGAGGGCAGACCGTTTCATTCCCGCATGTCTCCCTATATAAGGAAGTGATGAGGGCTGTGAAGCCGGTTATCGGAATTCACGCGTTCTCGAAGAGGCGCATATGCTTGATGACATCTACAATTCCCGGATTCTCGAGTTGGCCGGCAACATCTCCCGCCTTGGCCGATTGGACGATCCCGATGCCACCGCCAAGGCCCATTCCAAGCTGTGCGGCTCGACGGTAGTGGTCGATCTGAAGATACAAGATAAAGTTGTGACCGATTTTGCGCACGAGGTCAAAGCCTGTGCGCTTGGTCAGGCGGCTTCGGCGATCATGGCCAAGCATGTGGTCGGTGCCACGGTGGGCGAATTGCGGGCTCTGCGCGACACCATGCGGGCCATGCTGAAGGAGGGCGGGCCGCCGCCGGAGGGACGGTTCGCCGAATGCGCCTGTCTCCAGCCGGTGCGCGATTACAAGGCCCGGCACGCGTCCACCCTGCTGACCTTCGAGGCGGTGGTCGATGCCATCGACCAGATCGAGGCGAAGCGGACGGCCGCTGCCTGACGGGAGCGCCCCGAAAAGACCGTCTCAGTTGACCGTATGAGCCTCCGGTGCGCCGGGTTCCGCTCCGGTAGAAAGTCTCGCCATGTGCCCGCCGCAACAATCGCGAAACCCCGGCCGCCCAGGCCCGGTGGCACTGATCGCCCTCGGGTTGATCCGTCTTTATCAGCTCACCTTCTCCATGTTCCTGGGCCGGACCTGCCGCTACGCGCCGACCTGTTCGGAATACACCGCCGATGCGATCCGCCGGTTCGGGCTGTGGCGCGGCGGATGGGTCGGCCTTGCCCGGGTGCAACGCTGCCGTCCGGGGGGCGGCAGCGGCTACGATCCGGCGCCGGACAGCCTGCCGAAACAGGCACGCTGGTATGCGCCCTGGCGCTACGGGCAATGGAAAAGCGATCATATCGACCCGAAGACACGGCTGGACTGAGCCGCTCCGACCGCCTCTCCGCCTGGGGGATCGGCGGTCGGGCCGCCAGTCATGCAAAAACGTCTTCCGTCATGCCAAGACAGGGTGGGACAAGGCCGCGTCGGGCGGATATGGGACATTTTGAATGCGCGCGCGAATGCCAGGATTGCGGCGGCGGCGTGCAAGGCGTGAGACAACCCGGGACACGCGGATTTCGCTCGCCGGGCATCTGATTTCAACCGTATTGTCTGATTGTCGATGGACGCGATCCCGCATGTGGCGCGCGAGGGCGCGCCATGGGATCGGCCTTGCCGCAACGAGGTGCCGGAATTGGTCACCCATACTCAGCCGTGCGACACCCTGCGCCCGGCACGGCCCGAGGATCTGGCCGCGCTGGTGGCGCTCGAGCAGGCCTGCTTCTCCGGCGACCGGATTTCCCGGCGCAGCTTCCGGCGCTTTCTCGACAGCCCGGGCGCGGTGCTGATTGTTGCCGAGGCGGCGGGCGGTCTGCGCGGCTATGCGCTGCTGCTGTTTCGCGCCGGCACCGCGCTTGCCCGGCTGTACTCGCTGGCCGTGGATCCGCAGGCGCGCGGCGCGGGGCTGGCGGCGCGGCTGCTGGCGGCGGCCGAACGCGAAGCCTTCGAGCGCGACCGGATCGTGCTGCGGCTGGAGCTGCGCGAGGACAACGAGGCGGCGCGCCGGCTCTATCTCGGTGCGGGCTACCGGCCGCTGGGGCGGGTGCCGGAGTACTATGAGGATGGCACTGCGGCGCTGCGCATGGAAAAGCGCCTGCATGGCGAGGGCCTGCCCGCTTCGCGGGTGCCCTACTATCCGCAGACGACGGACTTCTCCTGCGGGCCGGCCTGCCTCTTGATGACGCTCGCTCATTTCGACAAGCACCTTGTCGCCGACGAGGCGCTGGAGCTGAGGCTCTGGCGCGAGACGACGATGATCTATCTGGCCGCCGGCCATGGCGGATGCGGGCCCTTTGGCCTTGGCGTCGCCGGCGCGAAGCGCGGGCTCGGCGTGGAGGTGCGGCTGTCGCCGCCGGGGCCGCTGTTCATCTCCTCCGTGCGTGATCCGGCCAAGCGGCGGGTGATGGAGATCGTCCAGGAGGACTACCGCCGCGAGGCGGCGGAGTTGGGTGTTGTCAGCAGCAACGATCCCTTGCCCGCCCGCGGACTGGCCGAGGAGATCGCCGGCGGGGCGCTGGCGATCGTGCTGATTTCCGAATCGCGGATGATGGGCCGCAAGGGGCCGCACTGGGTGCTGGTGCACAATCAGGACGATCGGCATCTGTTCATCCACGACCCCTGGCTTGGCTATGGCGGCATGGAAACACCGGCGGACGCGGCCAATCTGCCGATCCCCGACCGGGAATTCGAGCGTATGGCGCGCTGGGGCCGGATGGCCGTGCGCGCGCAAGTGATTTTCAGAAAGGCATAACCGTCATGGCAACCTGGGTCGTGCTCGTCGACAATCCGAAGGATGTTTCCAACGCCGACACGCCGCACAAGGTGATGAGCGTGCGCGACTACCTCATGCGGCCGAAACTGTTCGCCGGCACCAGCCCGAACATCATCAACCTGTCGCGCTCCTACGTCTATCAGGGCGCGGGCTATTATGCCTCGCTGCTGGCCGAGGCGCGCCAGCACCGGGTGCTGCCCAATGTGGAGACGGTGCTGGAGCTGTCGCGCAAGGGGCTCTACCGCCACGCCCTGCCGGAACTGGAGGATCGGCTCAACCGCTGCCTGGAAAAGGCGGACGGGGAGGAGGCGGACGGCGAGCGCATTCTGGTGTGCCTCGGGCGCACCGGCACGGCGGCGCTGGAGCCGTTCGCGCGGCTTCTGTTCGACTGGTACCGGGCGCCGATCCTGGAGGTGAGCGTGGCGCCGGGCGCCTGGCGGTCGATCCGCCGTATCCGCATGATGCCGGTGTCGGAGCTGTCGCCGGAGGCGCGGGCCTTCATGATGGAGAGCCTGGAGCGCTACACCCACCGGGCCTGGCGTGCGCCGAAACAGCGGGTGGCGATGAAGCACGCGCTCGCGGTCCTGTCCAATCCGAAGGAGGAACTGCCGCCGTCGAGCCAGGCTTCGCTGCGCCACATGGCGAAGGTCGCGGCGCGGCAGGGCGTCGAGATCGTGCCGATCGGCAAGGGTGATCTCGACCGGCTGGCGCAATATGACGCGCTGTTCATCCGCGAGACCACCAACATCGACAACCACACCTATCGCTTTGCCCGCCGCGCGGTGCAGGAGGGCATGCCGGTGATCGACGATCCGGTGTCGATGATCCGCTGCACCAACAAGGTCTATCTGTCGGAACTCCTGGAGGCCAACGGAGTGGCGGGGCCGCGCACGGCGATCCTGTCGAGCCTGCGCGAGGCGGCGGACCTGGAGGCACGGCTCGGCTCGCCGGTGGTCTTGAAGATCCCGGATGGTTCGTTCAGCCGGGGCGTCTTCCGGGTCGAGGGCGCGGCGGCGATCGCCGACAAGGTGAAGACCCTTCTGGAAGACAGCGACATCATCCTGGCGCAGGAATACTGCCCGACCGAGTTCGATTGGCGGGTCGGGGTGCTGGGCGGCGAGCCGCTGTTCGCCGTGCAGTATCTGATGGCGAAGAAGCACTGGCAGATCGTCAAGCATCAGGATGGCAAGCCGGCGCAGGAGGGGAGCTTCCGCACCGTGTCGCTGGCCGAGGCGCCGCCGGCGGTGGTCGACATGGCGGTGCGCGCCGCCCGGCTGATCGGCGATGGCCTTTACGGGGTGGACCTCAAGGTGTTCGGCGACCGGGTGGTGGTGATCGAGGTGAACGACAACCCCAATCTCGACCACGGGGTCGAGGATGCGGGCGAAAAGGACGCGGTCTGGGAACGGCTGATCCGGTGGTTCGTGCAGAAGATCGAGGCGCGGTAGGGGGCTTCCCGCCCGGCGGGGGGCTCAGGGGAAGCGCATACCGATGGCGACGATCTCCTCGATGTCCACATTCAGCGCATAGGCGACCTGGGGCTGGCCGTCCTTTTTGGGAAAGCGGTAGGCGGTCCTTGCCGGGTTGGCGGGTTTCTGGCCGCTGTTGCGGAAGTCCTGATAGTGGCGGAGCAGATCGGATGGGCCGAAACCATTGCTGTTGGGGTAGTTGTATTCGGCGGTAAACTCGATTCTGGCGCCGCCTTTGAGGATGATCTCCCAGGCCCGCGGGCCGTTTCTCGTGCTGTCTGTCTGATCCATGGCGCGCTCCTGCAAGCTGTCTGCGGAGGATGCCATCTGCAATCCTGAGGGGCAACGCCCGGCGTGGCCGGTGCCGGTGCTTGCCCCTGGCGCGCAAATCCCCTACATGAGGGCCTTCCCTCGACAGCATTGCTTACCTGCCTCGTTTGCAGGAGTGAGCCGGAGACAGACATGATTCATCTCACCTTCCCCGACAATTCCGTGCGCGATTTCGCCGCTGGCACCACCGGCGCGGAGATCGCCGCCGGCATTTCCAAGTCGCTGGCCAAGAAGGCGGTCGCCATCGCCCTCGACGGCGCGCTCGCCGATCTGTCGGAGCCGATCACCGGGGATGCCCGGCTGGAGATCGTCACCCGCGACGACCCGCGTGCCCTGGAGCTGATCCGTCATGACGCGGCCCATGTGATGGCCGAAGCGGTGCAGGAGCTGTGGCCGGGCACCCAGGTCACCATCGGCCCGGTGATCGAGAACGGCTTCTATTACGACTTCAAGCGCGACGAGCCCTTCACCCCCGAGGACCTGCCGGTCATCGAGAAGAAGATGCGCGAGATCATCCAGCGCGGCGACGCCTTCACCAAGGAGGTCTGGTCGCGCGAGGAGACCAAGAGGTTCTTCCTGGAGCGCGGCGAGACCTACAAGGTGGAGCTGGTCGATGCGATTCCCGCCGGCGAGGATGTGAAGATCTACCGCCAGGGCGACTGGCTCGACCTGTGCCGTGGTCCGCATATGGCGACCACCCGGCAGATCGGCGACAGCTTCAAGCTGATGAAGGTGGCCGGCGCCTATTGGCGCGGCGACAGCAACAACGAGATGCTGACCCGCATTTACGGCACCGCCTGGGCCAATGACACGGAGCTGAAGGCTTACCTCCACATGCTGGAGGAGGCGGAAAAGCGCGACCACCGTCGTCTTGGCCGGGAAATGGACCTGTTCCACTTCCAGGAAGAGGGGCCGGGCGTCGTGTTCTGGCACGCCAAGGGCTGGAGCCTGTTCCAGAGCCTCGTGTCCTACATGCGCCGCCGGCTGGCGGAGGATTACGACGAGGTCAACGCACCGCAGATCCTCGACAGCTCCCTGTGGGAGACCTCCGGCCACTGGGGCTGGTACAAGGAGAACATGTTCTCCGTGCAGTGCGCCGACACGGAAGCGGAAGATACCCGCCTGTTCGCCCTGAAGCCGATGAACTGCCCCGGTCACGTGCAGATCTTCAAGCATGGGCTGAAGAGCTACCGCGACCTGCCGCTGCGCATGGCCGAGTTCGGCGCGGTGCACCGCTACGAGCCCTCCGGCGCCATGCACGGGCTGATGCGGGTGCGCGGCTTCACCCAGGACGATGCGCATATCTTCTGCACCGAAGAGCAGATGGCGGAGGAATGCCTGAAGATCAACGACCTGATCCTGTCGGTCTACGAGGACTTCGGCTTCCATGAGATTGTCGTCAAGCTGTCCACCCGGCCGGAGAAGCGGGTCGGTTCGGACGAGCTTTGGGATCACGCCGAAAGCGTGATGGAAAAGGTGTTGCAGCAGATCGCCGACCAGTCGGGCGGGCGGATCAAGACCGACATCCTGCCGGGCGAGGGCGCCTTCTACGGGCCGAAGTTCGAATATACCCTGCGCGATGCCATCGGCCGTGAATGGCAGTGCGGCACCACCCAGGTGGACTTCAACCTGCCGGAGCGCTTCGGTGCCTTCTACGTGGACAAGGACGGCGAGAAGAAGACCCCGGTGATGATCCACCGGGCGATCTGCGGCTCGATGGAACGGTTCCTCGGCATCCTGATCGAGAACTTCGCCGGACACTTCCCGCTGTGGCTGGCGCCGCAGCAGGTGATCGTCACCACCATCACTTCCGATGCGGACGAGTATGCCCGCGAGGTGCTGGCGGAGATGAAGGCGGCGGGCCTGCGCGCCGACATCGACCTGCGCAACGAGAAGATCAACTACAAGGTCCGCGAGCATTCGCTGGCCAAGGTGCCGGTGATCGTCGTCTGCGGCAAGCGCGAGGCGGAAGAGCGCACGGTCAACATCCGCCGTCTGGGCTCCAAGCACCAGACGCCGATGGGCTTGGCTGAGGCGGTGTCCTCGCTGGCCGAGGAAGCGGTTGCGCCGGACCTGCGGCCCGCCGCCGAGTGATCGGCCTCTGACGAAAAACAGACCTGAAACCCGGCCGGCGCGAGGACATGCCTTCGCGCCGGCCGTTTTGTGTCCGCCGCGCACCTCCGGGGGTGCCTGTCGTCGTCCTGTCATAAGGGCGGGGGCAGGGTGCGGCCCGGTAAACTGATGACACGAAAACGGAAACAGCGGTGCAGGACACGGAACTCAGCTATGCCAACGCGGATCATCCGCCGGTCAAACGCTGGCTGATCTCGGCGATCGAACGGCTGTCTGGCCGGGAGCTTCTGCTCGGCTACTATCGATCCTGGCGCGATGCGCTCATTGCCGGCTCCTCCAGCATGTGGGGTGACCTTCTGGCGCTGGTCGGCATCGCCGTGGTGGTGGAAGAGGGGGCCTGGCCGCCCGCGGATCTGCCCGAGGGCCCGCTGGTGATGATCGCCAACCACCCTTATGGGCTCGGCGACGGGCTGGCGATCCTGTCTCTGGCCGAGCAGCTGGGCCGCCCCTTTCGCATCCTCATCAACAATGAGCTGATGAAGGCGCCGGAAATCCGCCCCTTTGCGCTGCCCATCGATTTTGAGGAAAACGCGGCGGCGCTGCGCACCAACATGGCGACACGGCGCGAGGCGCTGCGTCTGATCGGCGAAGGGGTGACGATCATCGTCTTTCCCGGCGGCGGGGTCGCGACCGCGTCGCGTCCGTTCGGTCCGGCGCGGGAACTGCCGTGGAAGACCTTTACTGCGAAGATGGTCCGCGCATCGCGGGCGACCGTGTTGCCGCTCTACTTCGAAGGGCAGAACTCAGCGCTGTTCCATTTGGTCTCGCGCCTGTCGCTGACCTTGCGTTTGTCGATGTATGTACATGAGTTCCGGCGCATCATCGGCTCAGAACTGAGGGTGCGGATTGGCGCGCCGATCCTTTACGCAGAGCTGGCCGCGCTGCCGGACCAGCAGGCGGTGATCGAGCATCTGTATCGGCGGGTGATGACGCTGGCGCCGGCGTGCGGGCGCAGGGTCAGTTGCTGAGCGGGTCGCGGGCGAGCACCTCGACCTCGCCATGGCGACCCGTCTCCACATTGAACTCGCGGGAATAGATTGCCGCGTTGTTGCGCGCGAACACCTGGTATTCGCCATTGGCCAGCACGAAGGAAGGGAAGGCGCCGTTGCCTTCCGCGACCACGTCGCCGCCAGGGGTGAGAATCGACCATGCGGTGTTGGCGATGGCCTCACCGCCGGGCTGGTTGACCAGCTTCAGGGTCACCCGCGCGGCGTTGTGGTAGACGGTCGCCTCGGTCAGCTTGCCCGGCTCGACATGAATGTCGGCGCGAACCGTTGCGTTGACCGAGCCATAGCGGCTGACCACATGGTAGGTGTCCGCGTTCAACCGGACGATGGCGCCTGGAGCGATGTTCCGGGCGACGATCCGGCGCTCGCCCCGGCTGTCGAATTCCCGCTCATAGATATCGAACACCACCTTGCCGGTCTTGATCGGTTGATGACCGGCGAATTCCGCATCCAGCTTCATGCCGCCGGCATTGAGCAGGACGGTCTGGCTGGTGGGCTGCCCGCCGACGCTGATGCGGGTGGTCCTGCCGGCAAAGCCATAGGCGGTGTGCACAAGGTAGTTGCCGGGGGCAAGACGGAAATCGGCGTCGCCGCCCTTGGCGGTTGCCACCAGTTCCAGCTTGCCCTTGTCGCCGGGGCGGTCGGAGTAGACGCGCCAGGCCACGCCATCGGTCAGGGCCGGACCACCCTCGCTCAGCCGGGCCACAAGATAAACCGGCAGGTCCTGCTGCGGGCCGGGCATGCCGGTCTCCGGCAGGGAGGAGGGGGCATAGGGAACCGCCGCGATGCCGCCGTCCGGGGCCAACCCTTCAAGGAGCGGATCGAGCGGCGGAGCGGCCGGCTCGTCGGCCAGAAGGTCGCTGGCGGCGCCGTCGCTGCCGATCAGCGGGCCAAGCGGATCCTCCGTCGCAGGGGCGGCGGAGGGGAGGTCGGGCTTGGCCGGGGGAACGACTGACACCTGCGAGAACGCGGCCGGGCCGTGCAGAACAAGGCCAAGGCAACCTGCTGCCATCAGGAGCATTCCGCGCATCAAAAACTCTCCGCCATGGGTGTGCCGGTTCGCGACATCCGAACCATCCCCCTGCAAAGACCAAAACTGGGGCGATTTCAAGTCTCCTTGCTGTCAGCGGTCGCAAGGTGAGGCTACGCGCGGCGGGGGCGGAGGATTGACAGCGGCGAAATAGTGATTAGGTCAATAGCCCAGACGCTGGAGCATCCCACGGTCGCCAAACCCAGATACGGTGCTCTCACACCCCACATCGAGATGACGATCATCAGCCCCTGGCCCGGTCGGCTGCGACCCGGCGAGGCGCCGATCCGATAAGGACAGCCATGACCGCGGACCTCTCCCCGACGCTTTCTTCCGAGGCGCTCCCCTCGCCGATGCTGCAACTGCTGCTGACCCGCCGGTCCCACCTCGCCCTGACGCTGGCGGAACCGGCCCCGTCGGAAGAGACGCTGCGCCTGTTGCTCACGGCCGCCGCCCGGGTGCCCGATCATGGCAAGCTGGCGCCCTGGCGCTTCATCGTGCTGCGCGGCGCGGCGCGGCAGACCTATGGCGACCGGCTGGTGGCGCTGCTGGAGGCGCGCGAGGGGCCGTTGCCGGAGGATCGCAAGGCGCAGGAGGCCGGGCGGTTCGTGCGGGCACCGCTGGTGGTGGCCGTGGTCAGCCGCGCCGCCGAGCACCCGAAGATCCCGCTGTGGGAGCAGGAGCTTTCCGCCGGTGCCGTGTGCATGAATCTCCTCACGGCCACCCATGCGGCCGGGTTCGCCGGTCAGTGGCTGAGCGAATGGATGGCCTTCGATGATGAAGCGGCGGCGCTGCTTGGCGTTGAGGGGACCGAGCGGATCGCCGGCTTTATCCACATCGGCAGCCCGACGCATACGCCCGCCGACCGGGCGCGGCCGGACCTCGACAGCCTGATCACCGAATGGACCGGAGCATGAGCATGTATTCCTATGAGGTCGCCGACGGCCATGGCCTGAAGCACAATCCGTTCAAGGCAATCGTCTCGCCGCGCCCGATCGGCTGGATTTCCACCCGGGGGGCGGACGGCTCGGTCAATCTCGCGCCCTACAGCTTCTTCAACGCGGTGTCGGACACGCCGCCGATCGTGATCTTCTCCTCCTCCGGCTACAAGGACACGGTGAGCAACGCGGAGGCCACCGGCGCCTTCGTGTTCAACCTGGCCACCGAGGATCTGAAGGACCAGATGAACCTGTCCTCCGCGCCCTATCCGCACGGGGTCTCGGAGTTCGAGAAGGCCGGCCTGACCCCGGCGGCCTCGCGGTTGGTGGACGTTCCCTATGTGGCCGAGGCCAAGGCGGTGATGGAATGCCGCTACCTGCAGACCGTGCGCCCGACCGGGCTCAACGGCCAGCCGGCGGACAACTGGGTGGTGTTCGGCGAAGTGGTCGCGGTGCATCTAGCACAAGATGCGCTGGTCGATGGCCGCTTCGATGTGACGGTGGCCCGGCCGCTCTCGCGCCTTGGCTACAAGGACTACGCGGTGGTGGACCGCGTGTTCGAGCTGGACCGGCCCCGCGGCTGAAGTCGGCCGGAAGGGCCGTTAACCGGCCTGACGTTTTTCCTTGCTAGAAGCGATCCGTGCCGGTTGCCGCCGGGGCGGATCTTTTTTGTTGCAGGGGGATTTCATGTCGCACGCCAGCCATGGCTCCATTCCGCGCTGGTCCTGGCTGGTGCCGGTGGCTGCCGCTCTCGTCCTCGCGCTCATCATGACCGATGTGCTGCCGGAGAAATCCGGCGCGGTGCTCGGGCTCGTGACGCTGTTGCTCGGCGGCGCGGTGTTTGCCTCCGTGCATCATGCCGAAGTGCTGGCGGCGCGCGTCGGCGAACCCTTCGGTTCGATCATTCTGGCGGTCTGCGTCACGGTGATCGAGGTGGCGCTGATCGTCTCGATCATGCTTTCGGGCGCCGAGGGCAACGAGGAGGTGGCGCGCGACACGGTGTTCTCCGCCATCATGATCGTGCTCAACGGGGTGATCGGCCTCTGCCTGGTGCTCGGCGGCCGGCGCCATCACGAGCAATCCTTCCAGCTCAATGCCGCCTCGGCCTCGCTGGCCGTTCTCGGCACTCTGGCCACGGTCTCGTTTGTGCTGCCGAATTTCGTTCTGGCGGGCGGTCAGGGGCAGTTTTCCATCCTGCAGCTTCTGGTGATCGGCGTGGTGTCGCTCGGGCTCTACGCCACCTTCGTCTTCGTGCAGACGGTGAGCCACCGCGACTACTTCATGGAGGTGGAGCGTGGGGCGCTCGTCGATCCGGATGCGGAGCCCGAGCTTGTGCATGGGGTGGCGGACGAGGTTCCCTCGCGCGCGGTGACGCTGGTCAGCGTGTTTCTGCTGCCGGCGGCGCTGCTGATCGTGATCCTGCTCGCCAAGATCCTGTCCCATCCGCTCGACACGGCGGTCGCGCATGCCGGATTGCCTCAGGCGGTGGTCGGCGTGGTGATCGCCGCCATCGTGCTGTTGCCGGAAGGCATCGCCTCGGTGCGGGCCGCCCTGCACAACCAGTTGCAGAACAGCGTCAACCTGGTGCTCGGCTCGGCGCTGGCCAGCATCGGCCTGACCATTCCGGTGGTGGCGGCGGTGTCGGTGACCATGGGCAAGCCGCTCGTTCTCGGCCTGGTGGCGGAGGACATCGTGCTGCTGGTGCTGACGCTCTTTGTCAGCACCCTGACGCTGGGCACCGGGCGCACGACCATCCTGCAAGGGGCCGTGCACCTCAGCATTTTCGCGGTCTTTCTGCTGCTTTCCGCGGTTCCCTAAGGCGCGGGAGCTGCGGCCATTCGGGCGCGGGCAATCACCTTTTCCGCCCGGCGCAGATGCGGGCGGTCCAGCATCTCGCCGTCGAGGCCGACAACGCCCGGATCACCGGCGGCGCGGAACGCCTCGATGATCCGTTCCGCCCGGGCCACCTCCTCCTCGGAGGGGGTGAAGACCTCATTGATCACCGGCACCTGGGCCGGGTGGATCGCCATCTTGGCCGTGAAGCCGTCACGCAGGGCATCGAGCGCTTCAGTGCGCAGACCCTCCATGTCGCGGAAGCCGGTGAAGACCGAATCGATCGGCATGACGCCGGCGGCCGCCGCGCCGAACAGGCACAGGCTGCGCGCAAGGCGATAGGGATCGGTATAGGCACCGGAGGCGTCCCGGTTGGCCAGCGCGCCGATGTCGGCGGAAAGGTCCTCGCCGCCCCAGGTCAGCCCCTCCAGACGCGGACTGGCGTCCTGATAGCTGCCCAGATTGAATAGCGACGCGGCGGTTTCCGTCGCCACGACCAGGATGCGGGTGGCGCCATCGGCAAGGCCGCACTCGGCCTCGCGCACCGCCAGCTTGGCATCGAGATGCTGCACATCGCGGCCGGAGATCGATTTGGGCAGCATGATGCCGTCCGGCGCGCCGGCCATCACCGCATCGAGATCGCCATCGGTCAGGCCGGTGTCGAGGGCGTTGACGCGCACATAGAGCCGTGGCCGGCTGGCGGTCTTGACGTTTGCGGCGAGAAACGCGGCGGTCACCGCGCGGGCGGTGTCCTTGTTGTCGAGCGCAACCGAATCCTCAAGGTCGATCAGCAGGCAATCGGCACCACTGGCAAGGCCCTTGGCGAGCTTGCGCTCGCTGTCGCCGGGAACGAAGAGCAGGGACCGCATGGCTCAGGCTTCCGGCGACTTGCGGCGCATGAAGGCCTGGCGGCGGCAGACGGCGACCAGATCGTTGTGCTGGTTGAAGGCCTTGTGCTCGAACTCGACGATGCCGGCATCCGGGCGGGAGCGGGATTCGCGCTTGCCGATCACCTCGGTGGTGCAATGGACGCTGTCGCCCTGGAACAGGGGCTTGGGGAACTTCACGTCGTTCATGCCGAGATTGGCGATGGTGGTGCCGACCGTGGTGTCATTCACCGAAATGCCGATCAGCAGCCCGAGGGTGAACAGGCTGTTGACCAGCGGCTGGCCCCATTCGGTCTCGGTCTCGCAGAAATGCCGGTCGATGTGCAGCGGCTGCGGATTGAGGGTCATGTTGGAAAACAGCATGTTGTCCATCTCCGTCACCGTCCGGGTGAGGCTGTGATGGAACACGTGACCGACGACGAATTCCTCGAAATACAATCCTGGCATCTGCGCTGTCCTCCCGCGAGTCGCGCCGCAATGTGTCAATTCCGGCGCCTCCTGTCTCCGGCTTAGCGCCGGAAAATGCAGTGTGCAACGGATGTTGGCGGGCGTTAACCACTCGTTAACCACTTGGGCCGGATTGTTAACCAAATCCTAAGGGTCCTGTCTTCAGGGAGAGCGGAGCATGAAAGTCGGCGAACCGTTCTCGATCGCGTCCCGGATCGAGCAAGCGTTCCAATCCGCCAGCACGACCACGGGAACCTCCTTCGACTATCTGGTGCGGACCGCCCGGCGGGAATCGAATTTTGATGAGGATGCCAAGGCCGGCACGTCCAGTGCGTCCGGCCTGTTCCAGTTTATCGAAAGCACCTGGCTGGAGACGGTCAAGCAGTCCGGCCACAAGCATGGCCTGGGCCATTATGCCGACCAGATCAGCCGCACCTCCAGCGGCCGCTACAAGGTGAGCGATCCGGCCATGCGCCGGGAAATCCTGGCGCTGCGCGACAACGCGGAAGTCGCCTCGGTAATGGCTGGGGAACTGACCCGGAAGAACAGCGACTACCTTACGGCCAAGCTCGGCCGCCAGCCGAATCAGGGCGAGTTGTACATCGCCCATTTCCTTGGCGCGGGCGGGGCCAACAAGCTGATCCGGCTGGCGGAGACCCAGCCGACCCTTTCCGCCGACCAGGTGTTCTCCCGCCAGGCGAAGGCCAACCGCTCGATCTTCTATGAGCGGGACGGAAGTCCGCGTTCGGTCGCGGCAGTCTATGCCAACCTCGTTGCCAAACATGGTGGCACCAGCGCGCCGGTGACCGGCGCCACGCAGGTTGCCGCGCTGCCGACGTCCAAGGCGGATGCGCTTCCGGGGCGAATGGAGGCGCGCGCCGGTGCAAGCGTGCCGGCCAATCTCGATATCCCGGCAAGCGGGCTGTCGATGGGCGATCCGACCCGCCGGGTGCTGAACGCCTGGTCGGCGACAGATGACGTCTCCTCGCCGTTCCATGCCCTGTTCCGCAACGGGGTGGAGGCGAAACGCGCCTCGTTGAACGCGACCTTCCTCACCGCCTTCGCGGCGCAGGAGGCCGGACAGCGGGACGTTGCCCGGCAAGCATTCAGCCGTGAGGCCGATGCGGGCGGAACCGATGCCTATAGCGCACGGCGCACGCAGATCCTGGCGCGGGCCGATGTGGGATCGGCGCCGGTGCCGGTTGCGCGCGAAAGCCGGCCGATGGACCTGACCGGTTTCCTCAGCTACCGGCCGGCCCTGCAGCAAAAGGACTTGCTGCCGCCGGCCTGATCAGCCCCGTTTTATGGTGAACGAAGCATTAAGCGTTTCCCCGGCATACTTTCCCCTTGAATGCGGAAAGTGCCGTGAGTTGGGAAGTCGCACCATGATCGTTCAGCAGTTCCTGCGGTGGATGGCCGATGCGCCGGCGCCGCGCCGGGCGGAGGCCACCAGTGCGCTGGCACGGGCCTATCTTTATTCCGATCTGGATGAGAGCGAGCGCGAGGCCGCGCTGTCGGCGATGATCTTCCTGCTGGACGATCCGGCTCCCGGCGTTCGCCGCGCTCTGGCCGAGGCGCTGGCGCGCAGCGAAGCGGCACCGCGCGAGGTGGTGCTGGCGCTGATGTCGGACCTGCCGGAGGTGGCGACCGTCGTGTTCCGGCATTCGCCGGTGCTCCTCGATGCGGAGTTGGTGGACGCAGTGGCCGGGCTCGCCGACCCGATCCCGGTGGCGGTCGCCCGCCGGATCGGCCTGTCGGCGCCGGTTGCTGCCGCCATCGCGGAGGTCGGCTCGTTGCAGGCCTGTCTGGCGCTTCTGGAAAACGAACATGCGGAGATCGCCACCTTCAGCCTGACGCGGCTGGTGGAGCGGCATGGCCAGGCGGCGCGCCTGCGCGAGGCCTTGCTGCGGCGCCCGCAAACGCCGATCGAGATCCGGCAGATGCTGTTGCAGGCGGTTGGCGAGGTCCTGCGGGATCACCCGCTGGTGCGCCGGGGCCTGTCGGGGAACCGGGCCGAGGCAGTGGTCGTGGACGCGCGCGAGCGGGCGACCGTGGCGCTGGCCCGGGCGGCCGACAACGGCGAAATGGCGGCGCTGGCCGAGCATCTGCGCCAGTCCGCGCAGTTGACCCCAGCCTTGTTGCTGCGTGCGGTCTGCACGGGAAACATCCTGCTGTTCGAAGCGGCGCTGTCGCTGCTGTCCGGATTGGCTCCGCCGCGTGTCTTCTCCGTGCTCGCCACCGGCCGCGCGGCATCGGTGCGCGCCTTGCTCGCCCGGGCGAAGGTGCCCGCGCGAATGCACACCCTGTTCGTCGTTGCCGTCGAGGTCTGGCGCGAGGTGGAGGGCGAGGGCGCCGATTTCGCCGCTCCGGCAACCGCACGGCGGGTGATCGAGCGGGTGCTGACGCGCTACCAGGTCGAGAACGGGGCCGAGGTGGACGATCTTCTCGTCATGCTGCGGCGGGTGTCCTCGGAGACCGCCCGCGAGGCGGCGCGGGCCTATGTCTCGCGGGCGCTGGCCGCCTGACCGGCTCGCGCTGGCAGCTTTTTGCCTCTATTTGCCGTCCGATTGGCGGGTGAGGAAATCATCGGTCACGTCGGCAAGCCGTTCGACCAGCGCACGGGCGGTCGGGTTGTCTTCCTGACGCGCCTTCTCCTGCACCATCGCGCGAATCGCATCCACATGCTGGGCAACCAGCGTGAGCGGCAGGGCGGGCGTGTCCACATGCTCCATCAGGTGACAAAGATTGCCGGCGACCGCCCCCACCAGCGGATACCCCAGCGTGCTGGCCTGGCCCTTGATGTCATGGGCGGCGCGAAACAGCACCTGGCTCCTGTCTTCGTCAAGGCCGTCGGACTGGATGTCGGCCCAGGCGGCGGCCAGGGTGCGGGCCTCGTCCTCCATCCAGTTCTCGAAATCGCCCGACAGGCGCTCAAGCGCCGCTTCGGCCGACTTGACCGGGTCGAACTGGGCCGCCTCGCGTCCGCTCAGCACCCGAACCTTCGACCGCAGGTCGCGCGGCGGCTTGACCACCTCGTTGCGGCCATCGGGATCGATTGGTTCTCTCGCCATCTTCAAACAGTTCCCTGACCTGATGTCCTGACCTGTCGCACGGGAGCTCCGCCGCGCCGTGACGGGTCGGACGCGCCGGCTCGCCCGGTGGCGACGGCCGCGTTTTCCTGACTTTGTGACAGTTCCCCGGTCTCGTCCAGTGTATATCCGTCGGCGATACCGGTGCCGCGTCGCTCGGTCCCGTTGTGCAGCGGCGCCTGGAAGCGGCGCCGGTCGGGGCCGAAGAAGGAGGGGCTACGCACGAAGTCGCGCGGGTTCAAGATGCAATTGGCAATTCTGAGGTAGAGGCCGCGGGCGGAGACCGGCTTGCACATCACCTCGGTGATGCCGCTGTCGCGCGCCGCGAGGATCCGCCGCTTTTCCGTGTGGGCGGTGATGGCGATGATCGGTAGAAAGCAGGTCGGCGCGGGCATCTGGCGAATCATCCGCGTCAGCTCGGCGCCATTGACGATCGGCATCAGCCAATCGGTCAGCACCAGGTCCGGGGCGCTGCTGGCGACCAGCTCCAGCGCCTCCGCGCCGTCCTCCGCCTCGAAGACGGTGCGAACCCCATAGCCAATCAGCATCATGCGCAGGATCTGGCGCATGTACGGGTTGTCCTCGGCAATGAGAACCCGAAGCTCGCTGAGGTCGAGATTGGGGAGTGGCATGGTGGGTGTCCCTGGGGCTGGTAGGGGGCAGTGAAAACGGCGGAAGCGATTCGTTTGCCGGCGAACCGGCGGCGGAGATGTCAGTAGCGGAACATTTCCGTCAGGATCCGTTCTTCCCAGTTGTGATCCGCATCGAACAGAATAAGGCTGCTCGACGTTTTGTCCTCATGGATCTCGACCTCGGTCACGTCGCGGATTTCGGTGTAGTCGGCCGCCGCGCTCACCGGCCGCTTGTTGTTTTCCTGCACCGAGATCCGCACCCTTACATGATTGGGGACGAGTGCGCCGCGCCAGCGGCGGGGGCGGAAGGCGCTGATCGGCGTGAGGGCCAGAAGCTGCGCGTCGATCGGCAGAATCGGGCCATGGGCCGAGAGGTTGTAGGCGGTGCTGCCGGCCGGTGTTGCCACCAGAACCCCGTCGCAGACCAGTTCCTCCATGCGCACCCGCTCGTCGACGGAAATGCGCAGCTTGGCGGCCTGATGGGTCTGGCGCAGCAGCGACACCTCGTTGATCGCGAGCGCGGAGTGAATGTGACCGGAGGTGTCGGTGGCGTCCATCACCAGCGGGTGAATGCGGCTGACCACGGCGGTGCGGATCCGCTCGACAAGATCGCTGTCGCCAAACTCGTTCATCAGAAAGCCGACCGAGCCGCGGTTGAGGCCGTAGATCGGCTTTCCGGTGTTCATGTAGCGGTGCAGGGTCTGCAGCATCAGGCCGTCGCCGCCAAGGGCGACGATGACATCCGCCGACTTCGGATCATGGGCGCCGTAGCGACGCTCGAACATGTCGCGGGCGTCATCCGCTTCGCTGGTCTCGCTGGAGATAAACGCCAGTTTTTCAATGCCGCCCAGTTGCAAGTCCATATCGCCCCCTTGCTGATGGCCTAGCACGTCCCGGGATGGCAGACCATCCGCAGGCGAATTGCCGCCGATCATCGCGCGACTACGGCTGCTTCGGCAGTGCCGGCAGCGATTTCAGATAGGCGGCCACCGCCTCCCGGTCGCTGGCTGAAAGATTTTGCCAGTTTTCCTGCACCGCCGTCATGCTGCCGCCGACCGAATCGAAGTCTGGCGTGAAGCCGCTTTCCAGGAAATAGGCAATGTCCGCCGCGCTCCAGCTGCCGATGCCGTCGCTGGAGGGGGTGATGTTCGGCACCCGGCCGTCACCGCCTTCGGGATCCGGCGCGCCGGCCATCCAGCGGTCGTGTTTCAGCCCGCCGAGCAGGCTGCGCGGGGTGTGGCACTCGGCGCAGTGGCCCGGGGCTTCGGCGAGATAGGCGCCAAGAGCCACCGTCTCATCGGCGCCGGCCGGCGGGGTGAACGGCTTGCCATCGAGATACAGCAGCTTCCAGAAGCCGAGACCGCTGCGGAACGAGAAGGGGAAGGCCAGATCGTGATCGGCGACCGCGTTGTCCGAGGCGGGCAGGGTGTCGAGAAAGCCCTTCAGGTCGATGACATCTTCCACCCGCATGCGCTGATAGGAGGCATAGGGAAAGGCGGGGTAGTAGTGCAGGCCCTCCGGCGAGGTGCCGCGCAGCATGGCGTTGATGAAGTCATTGCGGCTCCAGTCGCCGATGCCTGCCTCCTTCGCCGGAGAGATGTTGGGCACGCGGAAGACACCGAAGGGCGTCTTCAGCTCCACGCCGCCGGTGAGAATCAGTTTGGCCTCGCCCTTGGCGCCGGGCGCGGCGTGACAGGAGGCACAGCCGCCGGCCCAGAACATGCGCTCGCCGTTGGCGAGATCCGGGGTGTGGTCGGGAATGGTCTCCGGCGCCACACGGTCGGGTGTCGTCAGGTAGAGACCGGCCGCGATCAGCAGCAGAAAGACACCAAGGGAACGGCGAATGGTCCGGCGGGACATAGAGGCCTCCAGGTCAGCATGAGGCCCGCCGGAGGCGCCGGAAGAAACCGGCGCTGGCGGGCCATTCCCTTGATAAATCAGTTTTTCTGGATGCGGTAGCCTTCGTGACAGGCCTTGCAGTTGCGCGCCACGGAGCCAAACGCGCCCTTCAGCTGGTCAAGCCCGCCGGACGCGGCCGGAATGGCGGCAAGCGCGGCCATCTCCATGTCGGCGGCGATCTTTTCAAAGCCGGCGCGGTCTTCCCAGATCTTCGGGCTGGCCTCGGTCTTGCCGCCGGTCTGCGTGCCGTCGGGGAACTGATGGACAAAGCCGGAGGGCGCGGTGAACAGCACCCGCATGGCCATGTCGGCGGCGGTCGCGTCATAGGGAATCTCGCCCTTGATCATCTTGCCGAGCGTGCCGGTGGCCGCACCCACGGACTTCATGATGTTCTGGCGGGTCTGGATCGGATCGGCGGCAGCGGGGCCGGCCAGCAGGGCCAGGGGAAGGGCGATCGCCAGACCGCGTGCACAAAGCTTCAGCATCAGTTTCTCCTTCGACGGCGGCGCGATGCCGCGAACTGGGGACGATCCACGTTTCCCCGCGCGCACTCAAGGCAGGAAATGTCACGAAGATGTGACGGGCACAGTGTCGCGCACCGAAATCGCAGGTCAAGGGGGCGCGTTAAAACACGCATGGCGGGAAATGGCGGAGGGCATACGGCGGCGACGCGGCGGAAAGGGCCGCGCTTGAGGGATCGGAAAAAGGTAGCGACAAAAAAGGGCGACGGCGACTGGCGGCGCCAGAGCGGACATGGGGCGCCCGGCACAGGACCCATCCGGCGGCAGATTCATATCGACCGCCGCTGGATGGGGAAAGCTTGCTCTCGCGGATCAGACCGAGATTCGGTCGACCCCGCCATTGGCGCCGGACCAGGCGAGCGGATCGTTGAGGAATTCCTCCACCGCCGCGAGGGTCTCGGGCGGGAAGTGGTTGCCCTCGCGCGCGGCGGCCAGTACATCGCGCCAGGTGGCGAGATAATGCAGGCGCAGGTCATGCTTGGCGAGCGCTTCGCGGGTGTCGGGGAAGATGTCGTAGAAGAAGATGACAATGGCATCGGTGACATTGGCGCCGGCGGTGCGCAGGGCCTCGGCGAATTTCACCTTGCTGCCGCCGTCGGTGGTCAGGTCTTCCACCAGCAGCACCCGATCGCCCTCGCTGAGCACGCCCTCGATCTGCGCGTCGCGGCCAAAGCCCTTCGGCTTCTTGCGCACATACTGCATGGGCAGGCCCATGCGCTCGGCGATCCAGGCCGCGAAGGGAATGCCCGCGGTCTCGCCGCCGGCCACCGCGTCGAGCGATTCGAAGCCAACCTGGCGCAGGATGGTCGCGGTGGCGAAATCCATCAGGGCGGCGCGCAGGCGCGGGTAGGAAATCAGTCGCCGGCAGTCGATGTAGACCGGGCTCACCAGCCCGGAGGTCAGCTTGTAGGGCTCGTCGGAGCGAAAATGCACCGCCTTGACCTCCAGCAGCATCTTCGCGGTTTGCCGGGCGATGAAATCGGGGTCCGGGAAGCTGATCGGGGTCATCTGCCTGTCCTTTGCTGCGCCATGTGCCGTCTGGTCCGTCGGTCTGCTCCGTGGGAGCGGGTCGTCTGCCGTCTGGCCTGCCGCGGCGGGGGCCGCTGGTTGTGCGCGTTCGCGCCGTGCGGGCAGTCATGCCCGCCGGGCGGCGGCTTCAGGGGCAGTGTCCGGTGCCCATGAGACAAAGGCGGCAACCGGCGCAACGAGGCCAATCGGGGGAACTGTGGTGCCGGCAGCAGGATTCGAACCCGCGACCCCCTGATTACAAATCAGGTGCTCTACCAGCTGAGCTATACCGGCAAACGGGGCGCTTCTAACACAGGTTCGTCGCCCGCGCATCCCTGTTTTGCCATGCAATCGGCAGTGAATTGCACGGCCCCTGGTTTATCCGTTCGCCGACAGGGCGCGGCGCACCACATAAAGCGAAAGAGCCGCCGCATTCGAGACGTTGAGCGACTTGATCGCGCCGGGCATGTCGAGCCGGGCAAGGGTATCGCAAGCCTCGCGCACGCCCGCGCGCACGCCCTTGCCTTCCGAGCCGAGCACCAGCACCACCTTGTCGCCAAAGGCGGTCGCCTCCAGGGTCTCCGGTCCGGCGCTGTCGAGGGCAACACACTGGAACCCGGCTTCGCGCATCTCGCCGATGAAGCGGGCCATGTTCTTCACCCGCACGTGACGAATCATGTCGAGAGCGCCGGAGGCGGATTTCGCCAGCACCGGGCCTTCCTCCGGCGCGTGGCGTTCGGTGGTCACCACCGCATCGGCGGCCAGGGCCACGGCGGAGCGCAGTATCGCACCCACATTATGCGGGTCGGTGACCTGGTCGAGCGCCAGCACCAGCCGGGCGCGGCCCAGATCCTCCGCACCATAAGCGGGGAGGGGATCGGCCTCCAGCACCACGCCCTGGTGCACCGCATCGCGCCCGACCATGCCGTCGAGCCGGCGCGGGGTGACGCTTTCCACAGGGACATCGGGCCGCACGCCGCGCTCGGTCAGGCGGTTGAGCGCATTGTCGGTGGCGAACAGACGGTGCCGGCGCCGGTCCGGATTGGCGAAGGCCGCTTCGATGGTGTGCAGGCCATAAAGGAGAATCGGTCCGTCGCTCGTGCCTTGCGGCCCGCCGCGCCGGCGATAATCCCCAGGTCCGCGTCCGCCGCTTCTGCCGGAGCCGCCTTTGCGCGCTCGCGCGCCCGCGCTAATCTTGTGTGATGCTTTTGTCATGGGGCTGCGCATATCCCGGCCCCGCCGAGCGGGCAAGCGGAAAGACTTGGAGGGGAGGAAACCGATTTTGTGTCAATGAACGGCAAATGGGCGTTGACACCCCCAATCGGGTTCTGCATAAACGCGCCACGGAAGCGGCCTCGCGATTGTTTTGCGGGGCGTTTTCGTGAAGCCATCCAGAACGCTTCGGCGACGGGGACGGTGACTCGGAGGAGTGCCCGAGTGGTTAAAGGGGACGGACTGTAAATCCGTTGGCTTAGCCTACGTTGGTTCAAATCCAACCTCCTCCACCATCCCCCCGGCCGGCGGCGGGTGTAGCTCAATGGTAGAGCAGCAGCCTTCCAAGCTGACGACGAGGGTTCGATTCCCTTCACCCGCTCCACTTGTCGAGTTCGATGCCCGCAAGGCGATGGCGGCGCGAAAGCAGTGTGCTTGCCGGGCCAGAGATATCCGCCGCCCTGAGGTGGTCGGGTCTTTATCGAGTTTGATAGACTTAACCGCAAGTTGGACAGAGAGCGACGCCGATGGCGAAAGCAAAGTTTGAGCGGACGAAGCCGCACGTGAACATTGGCACGATCGGCCACGTCGATCATGGCAAGACGACGCTGACGGCTGCGATCACGAAGCAGTTCGGCGATTTCAAGGCGTATGACGAGATCGACGGCGCGCCGGAAGAGCGTGCGCGCGGCATCACGATCTCGACGGCGCACGTCGAGTACGAGACGGAAGCGCGTCACTACGCTCACGTCGACTGCCCGGGTCACGCCGACTACGTGAAGAACATGATCACCGGTGCGGCGCAGATGGATGGCGCGATCCTGGTTTGCTCGGCGGCCGATGGCCCGATGCCGCAGACCCGTGAGCACATCCTGCTGGCTCGCCAGGT
>NZ_JAIVMG010000014.1 GCF_020177335.1 Stappia indica
CGGGCGCCTCCGCCTCGTCGCCCTTCGGCGCGGCGGCCTTCGGCGTGCGCGCACGCGGCGCCCGCTTGGCGCGCGGCTTCTTCTCCGCCGCCTCGCCAGAGGCCTCCTGGCTAGCCGGTTCCGCCGCCTCATTGCTCGGCGCCGCCTCAGTGGTCGTCTCCGCAGCGGTCACAATCGGAGCAGTCTTTGCCTCCGCTTCCGGCGCATCGCCGCCAGAAGCCTCGGCCTCGTCCGTCTCCGCCTTCGGCCGCCGGACGCCCCGTCCACGGGTCCCGCGTGCACGCCGCCGGCTCCGTTCCTCATCCCCCTCGCTGTCGCCGCCAGCCTCGTCGCCCGCCTTTGCATTGAGCATCGGCATGTTGTCGACAAATGGCTGCGGCGCATCGAGCGGCATCACCGGAGTGCCAGCGGCGGTCGGGGCAGTTGCGGCCTGCTCGCGCCCACGCCGCTCACGGCCACGCTCATTGCGGTCGTTCCGATCGTCGCGGGTCCGATCGTCGCGGGTCCGCTCTTCGCGGTTGCCGGTCTCCGCCTCGGCCTCATCCTCGTCGGCGCCGTCGCCGCGCGGAAGAACCACCGGCTGCTGCATGCTCTGCTGCGCCGCCGCGATGATCCGCAGATAGTGCTCCGCATGCTGGAAATAGTTTTCCGACATCACCCGATCACCGGCTGCCGCTGCGTCGCGCGCCAGCTGCTGATACTTCTCGGCCACATGATGCGCGGTACCGCGGATCTTCACATCCGGCCCGTTGGACTCGTAGGCACGGGACAGGGGATTGGGGCCCTTGCGCCCGCCACGGCCGCGAATACGTTTGTTGTTTTGATTTCCTGGTCTCATTCTGCCGTTATCTCTCACGAACGGCGACCGGTGCGAAGCCGATCTGATGTCCGGGCCGCCACGCGGCCCGTCTGCATGAATCGCATCGAAACACTGTCGATGTCGATGGCCCGATCGGACTTCCAAATACCAGACCCCACCTGCGCGCGAGCGCCGGCTGGCATTGCGGTATCATACGGTTCGTCCTGAACAGACCAGTGCCAAGTCGCACCCAGACCATAAGGTCTACGGCGCATCTTCGTCAGACGGGGCTGCCCGTCTCAAGATGCAGGTGTTGGCCGAAACGAAAAGCTCTATAGCAACCTTCGTACTGCCCTACCCGTGGAAAACACTCCACCCCCGTCGGGTCTCGGCGTGGTGAAACTAGCCCGTTCCGGTCGGTTTTCCAAGCGTCTTTTTCAATTGCCGTCAATCGCTGCGCCGTTGCCGTTATTTTGCAACACCTCGGGCGCGCACCACCCGGTCACATCCGCCAAGGTCTTGAAATACCGCGATGTCAGCCCGTCCCGCAGCCCGTGCGAGCGCCGCCACCTCCGCCGCCTGATCATGACCGATCTCCAGAAACAACGGCGCAGCCGGCGCCAGCAGCCGCGAACTTTCGCCGAAGATCGCCCGGTAGGCGGTCATCCCGTCGGCGCCGGCGAACAACGCCATGTCCGGATCGAAGCCGCGAACGCCAATATCGAGGGTATGCCGATCGCCTTCCCGTATATAGGGCGGATTGCTGACAAGAAAATCGAGACCGGGCGCGAGCGCGGCAGCAAAGTCGCCCTGTACCGGAACGAACCGGTCCGCCATCCCGTGCCGCGCCGCATTGTCCCGGGCGCAGCCAAGCGCGCCCGGCGACAGATCGACGGCAACCGCCACCGCGTTCGGCAACTCGCTCAGAAGGGCAAGGGCAATCGCCCCGGTTCCGGTTCCCAGATCGGCGAAACGCCAGGCATGTTGCGCCCCGCCATGGCCGCCGCACCAGGTCAGCACCGCTTCGACCAGGGTCTCGGTGTCCGCGCGCGGCTCCAGCGTGTCGGCGCTGAGGCCAAGGTCCAGCCCCCAGAATTCCCGCCGGCCGAGGATCCGTCCCACCGGCTCCCCGGCAAGACGGCGCGCCAGCATCGCCTCCGCCCGGGCAAGGGTTGCCGCATCGACCGCGCGGTCCGGATCGAGCACCACCTGATCGGGCAGGCAATCGGCCGCCGCCGCCCCCAGGAGACGGGCATCCAGCGAAGCCGTGTCGACCCCTGCGGTGCGCAACCGCGTGCGCATGCGGCGCACCATCTCGCCAAGACTGTCTGCGGCCAATTCGCTCATGCCCGGCCCTCGTCCGCCTTGCGGCCTTTCGCCGTCACAGCCCCTCGGCGGCCAGCAGCGTTGCCTGATGATCGAGCGCCAGCGCATCGACCACCTCGTCCAGCGCCTCGCCGCCGATCACCTCCGGAAGCTTGTAGAGGGTCAGGCCGATGCGATGATCGGTCACCCGGCCTTGCGGGAAATTGTAGGTGCGAATCCGCTCCGACCGGTCGCCCGAGCCCACCTGCAACCGCCGGGCTTCGGTCCGCTCGCTCGCCAGCCGCGCCCGCTCCTCGTCGAAGATCCGCGCCCGCAGGAGCTGCATCGCCTTCGCCTTGTTCTTGTGCTGGGAGCGCTCATCCTGCACGGCGACGACGATTCCGGTCGGGATGTGGGTGATCCGCACGGCGGAATCGGTGGTGTTGACGTGCTGGCCGCCGGCGCCGGAGGCCCGGAAGGTGTCGATCCTGAGATCGCTGTCGTGAACGGTGACATCCACCTCCTCGGCCTGGGGCAGCACCGCCACCGTTGCCGCCGAAGTATGAATGCGCCCGCCCGATTCGGTTTCCGGCACCCGCTGCACCCGGTGCACGCCGGATTCGAACTTCAGCCGGGCGAAGACATCGCCGCCGGTGACCGCGGCAATGATCTCCTTGTAGCCGCCGACCTCGCCCTCGCTGGCCGACACCACCTCCACCTTCCATCCCTTCAACTGGGCATAGCGCTGATACATGCGGAAGAGATCGCCGGCGAACAGCGCCGCTTCGTCGCCGCCGGTGCCGGCCCGCACCTCCAGGATGACATCGCGGCTGTCGGCGCTGTCGCGCGGCAGGAAACCGATGCGAATATCGTCGGACAGCGCCTCAAGGGTCTCCTCCAGCGCCTCGCGCTCGGCCGCCGCCAGCTCGCGCATTTCCGCATCCGCCGCCGGATCGTCGAGCATCGCCGTCACATCGGCAAGATCGGCCTCCGCCTTGCGGAAGGCGCGGATCTTCGACACCAGCGGTTCCAGCTCCGAATAGTCGCGGGACAGGCGCACATAGGTGTCCGGGTCCGGATTCTGCGTCATCCCGTATTCGATTTCGGCGAAGCGAGACAGCAGGCTATCGAGTTTTTCCGCCGGGATCATGGCGTGGCGTCTCCTACTGGAGCACACGGGTCGGGCAGCGGCATGGCTGCCCCGATCGCGCGGCGCTCCGGGCTGGGGCATCGGACCGCACCGCGCGCTTCCGAAGGTCGGGATGCGGCGATGCGGGTTAGGGACGAAGGCGCCCTGACAGCCAGGCCGTTCGGCCGCGACAGGGCATCAAAGAGGAATATCGTTGTCCTCGGCAAAAGAGCTCAGGAAGCCGCGCGGATCGACAAGCCCGCTTTCCTGGTCGAGCCGGGGCAGGAGCCGGGCGGACAGGCGCCCCACATCCAGCGCCCGGATCATCGCCTTGACCGGACCAAGTGCGGACGCGGACATGGACAGGCCCCGATAGCCAATGGCCGCAAGCGCCATCGCCTCCAGCGGCCGGCCGGCGATCTCGCCGCACAGCGTCACCGGCGTTCCATAGGCCCGCGCCCGTTCGGAAATGGCGCGGAGCGCCCGCAGGAACCCGACGCTCATCGGGTCGAACCGGGCGGCCACGCGGGTGTTGCCGCGATCGACCGCATTGAAGAACTGAAACAGATCGTTGGATCCGACCGAGGCGAAATCCACCGCCTGGAACAGCTCGTCGAGCTGATAGAGCAGCGACGGCACCTCGATCATCACGCCGAGCTGGAGCCGTTCCGGCGTGGGGTGATTGTGTCGGCGCAAATGGGCCAGCTCCCGTTTCACCACCTCCTTGGCGGCATGGAACTCCGAGACTTCGGAGACCATCGGGAACATGATCTTCAACTCGCGGCCGGCAGCGGCATGCAGCAGGGCGCGGATCTGGGTGCGCAGGATGCCCGGCCGGTCCAGGCCGAAGCGGATCGCCCGCCAGCCCATCGCCGGGTTTTCCTCCTGGATCGCCCGTAGATAGGGCAGCACCTTGTCGCCGCCGATATCCAGCGTCCGGAAGGTGACCGGACGCCCGCCGGCGGCATCGAGCACTTGCTCGTAATAGGATTTCTGCTCGCTCATCCGCGGAAAGGACGAGGCGACCATGAACTGCAGCTCGGTCCGGAACAGGCCGACGCCGCTCGCCCCCGATTCCGACACCGCCGGCAGGTCGACCAGCAGACCGGCATTGAGCTGCAGCGCCATCTCCACCCCGTCGCGGCTGACCGAGGGCTTGTTGCGCAAGCGCCGGTATTGCGCCTGCCGCCTGGCCCGGAAGCGCACCTTTTCCGCATAGGCGTTTTCGATGTCGGCCGCCGGGCGCAGATGCACCTGTCCGTTCTCGCCATCGACGATGATCGCATCGCCCGATTCGGCGAGACTGACGATGTTCTCCACCAGCCCGACCGAGGCGATGCCGAGCGCCCGGGCGACGATGGTCACGTGACTGGTCGGCCCGCCCTCCTCCAGCACCACGGCGCGAATGCGGTCACGACCATAGTCGAGCAGTTCCGCCGCGCCCATGTTGCGGGCGACGATGATCGCGTCCTGCGGCAGGCTTTCATCGAGCGGCCCGTGCTGCCGGCCCATCAATTCGCGGATCAACCGGTGAGCGAGATCGTCGAGATCGTGCAGCCGCTCGCGCAGGTAGGGGTCGGTCTGGCGCATCATCCGCGCCCTTGTGTCCGACTGCACCTTCTCCACCGCGGCCTCGGCCGTCAGGCCGTTGTTGATCGCCTCTTCGATCTTCCGGATCCAGCCACGGTCATGGGCGAACATCCGATAGGCTTCCAGCACGTCCCGATGCTCGCCATGCTGGGCGAAATCGCCACTGGCCAGAAGATCGTCCAGCGACAGCCGCAGCCGGTTGATCGAGCGTTCAAGCCGTTCCAGTTCGGCGCTGGAATCCTCGGCGATCAGGTTGGTGACGATGACCCGCGGCTCATGCAGCACCACATGGCCGAGACCGACCCCATCGGCCAGCGCCACCCCCTGAAACAGCATCGGCCGGCTGAGATCGAGCTTCGTGCCCTGCTGAACGATCGCCTCCAGCTCGCCGGCGGCGACCATTTCGGCGATCACCATCGCCGTCGTCTGCAGCGCCTCGACCTCATCCTCGAAATAGGTCCGGTGCGACTGATTCTGGACGACGAGCACACCGAGCGTGCGCCCGGCCCGAAGGATCGGCACGCCGAGGAAGGAGTTATAGGCCTCCTCGCCCGTTTCCGGGCGATAGGCGAAAGCCGGGTGGGCCTGGGCGTTGGGCAGGTTGAGTGGCCGCGCATCGGCGGCGATCAGGCCGACGAGGCCTTCGCCGACCTTCAGGCTGGTCTTGTGGACGGCATCGCGGTTGAGGCCCTCGGTGGCATAGAGTTCCAGCACCCCGTCGGCGCGCAGGATATAGACCGAGCACACCTCCGCCACGACATTCGCGGCGATCAGCACGACGATCTTGTCCAGACGCTCCTGGGCGTTGATCGGCTCCGCCATGACCTCACGGAGACGCCGCAGCAGGACACGTGGCCCGGCGAGAGTGCTCCGCATCACCCGTCAAGTCCTTTCCGCAAGTGCGGCGTCACCGCCGCGACGGCACCGGCGATTTCCGCCGGCACGGTCCTCCTCCCCAGGGAATCCCGAAGGCGAGATCCCCTAGCCGTCCAACCCGTATAGCGAATGCAGAGTTCGCACCGCAAGTTCGGTGTAGGCCGAATCGATCAGAACCGAGATCTTGATCTCCGAGGTGGTGATGGCGCGGATGTTGATGCCCTTGTCCGCCAGGCCCTGGAAACACCGGGCGGCGATGCCCGCGTGTGACCGCATGCCCATGCCGATCACCGACACCTTGACCACGTCGCGCGCGCCTTCGATCGCCTCGTAGCCGATCGCCTCGCGCTGTTCCTCCAGCACGCCGAGCGCCCGCTCATAGTCGCCCTCCGGCACCGTGAAGGTGATATCCGTGGTGCGCCCGTCGGGCGAAATGTTCTGGACGATCATGTCCACGTTGATGTTGGCCTCGGCGAGCGACCCGAAAACGGTGCTGGCCACACCCGGCTTGTCCGCCACGTTGCGGATCGAAACCTGGGCTTCGTCCTTGGCAAAGGCAATTCCGGTAACGACTTGCTGTTCCACGATCTCGTCCTCGTCGCAGATGAGGGTGCCCGGCGGCAGTCCGCCCGCGCCGACCTGCGGCGCATCCGGGTCGTCAAAACTGGAGCGTACGAAGGTGCGCACGCCATGAACCATTGCCATCTCGACCGACCGCACCTGCAGCACCTTGGCGCCCAGGGAGGCCATTTCCAGCATCTCCTCGAAGGCGATCCGGTCCAGCCGCCGCGCACGTGGCACGATGCGCGGATCCGTGGTGTAGACACCGTCCACATCCGTGTAGATGTCGCAGCGGTCGGCCTTGATCGCCGCCGCCAGCGCCACCGCGCTGGTGTCCGACCCGCCACGGCCGAGCGTGGCGATGCGGTTGTCCGGCGCCACGCCCTGGAAGCCGGCGACCACCGCCACCTGCCCCTGTTCGAGCCGCTCGATCAGCGTTCCGCCGTCGATGTCGGTGATGCGTGCCGCCCCGTGCGAGGCATCGGTGCGCAGGGCGATCTGCCAGCCCTGCCAGGAGCGGGCATCGATGCCCATATCCTGCAGAACGATAGCCAGAACGCCGCTGGTCACCTGCTCGCCGGAGGACACCACCGCATCGTATTCACGTGCGTCGTGCAAGGCGGAAGCCTCGCGGCACAGGCCGACCAGCTTGTTGGTCTCGCCCGCCATCGCCGAGACGACGACGGCCACCTGATTGCCGGCTTCCACCTCGCGCTTCACATGCCGCGCGACGTTTCGGATACGTTCCAGATTGGCGACGGACGTACCGCCGAACTTTAATACCAGACGGGTCATGGGATGCGTCAAACGTCTCGACGTAAACGGAAGTTGGGCGCGACATGCGCCATTCGGATTGGCGCACATCCATACAGACTGCGGCGGGCAACCGCAACTACCCGACTTGACAAAGCCGGTGCGACCATCGACCAAAGGATCCGGAAGCCGGCAAGGCGGCCGGAACCTCCCATCAACAGACAGCCATCCGGGGACGGCACGATGAACGCGGCAGATCAAAAGACCAGCAGCACGGGAAACGCCGGCGGCGGCACCACCGTGGATGACGCAGAGGTCGCCCGTTTTTCCGCAATGGCCGCCGAATGGTGGGACCCGGCCGGCAAGTTCCGCCCCTTGCACAAGTTCAATCCGGTACGCCTTGGCTATATCAAGGAGCAGATCTGCGCCCATTTCGGCCGCGACGCGCGGGCCAGCGACGCCCTCGCCGGCCTGAAGCTGCTGGATATCGGCTGCGGCGGCGGCCTGTTGTGCGAGCCGATGACCCGGCTCGGCGCAAAGGTGACCGGGGCCGATGCCTCGGCAACCAACATCGAGGTCGCCCGCATCCATGCCGCCGACGCCGGCCTTGCCATCGACTACCGGGCGACGACCGCGGAAAGCCTTGCCGAGGCCGGCGAGAGCTATGATGTGGTGCTCAACATGGAGGTGGTGGAGCACGTCGCCGACGTGCCGCTCTATCTTGAGGCCTGCGCCCGGCTGGTGCGGCCCGGCGGACTGATGTTCGTCGCTACCATCAATCGCACGCTGAAGGCCTATGCGCTGGCCATTGTCGGCGCCGAATACGTGCTGCGCTGGCTGCCGGTCGGCACCCACAGTTTTGAAAAGCTGGTGCGCCCGGAAGAGCTGGAAGGCCCGCTCACCGCCGCCGGCCTGACCTTGCGCGACCGCTGCGGCGTCAGCTTCAATCCACTGGCCGACGAATGGCGCCGCTCCGCCGACATGGATGTGAACTACATGATGCTGTTCGCCCGCGACGCCTAAGCCAATCCGCCGCGCGCCCATTCTTGAATCGCAGCAAGGCCCCCATGGAACCGATCGTCTTCGTGCCCGGACTGCTGTGCACCGAACTCCTGTTCGCGCGGCAAATCGCCGCCTTCGGCGACAGTCCGATACTGGTTGCCGATCACCGCAGCGACGACACGCTCGCCGCGATCGCCGAACGGCTGCTGACCGCCGTTCCCGGACGTTTCTCGCTCGCGGGTCTGTCCATGGGCGGCTATGTCGCCATGGAGGTGATGCGCCAGGCGCCGGAACGGGTCAGCCGACTGATGCTGCTCGACACCTCCGCCCGCCCCGACACGGCGGCGCAGACCGCCAATCGCCAGCGCCTGATGGACCATGCCGCCGCCGGGCGCTTCGACCGGATCGTACCGGCGCTGTTCCCCATGCTCGTGCACGAGAACCGGCTCGAAGATGCCCATCTGCGCCAGGTGGTGGAGGAGATGGCGCGGGAGACCGGCGCGGATGCCTTCCTGCGCCAGCAGCGGGCGATCATCGCCCGGCCCGATGCCCGCCCGAACCTTGCCGCGATAGCCTGCCCGACCACCATCGTCGTTGGCGAGGGCGACCAGCTGACCCCACCGGAGCTGGCCGCCGAGATGCACCGGGCCATTCGCGGCAGCCGGCTGGTGGAAATCCCCGGCTGCGGTCATCTCTCGACCCTGGAAACGCCCGAGGTGGCGATCCGCCTGATGCGGGACTGGCTGTCCGACCGATCCGCCTGATGCGCATCCGTTGGGGCGACCACCGACGCTTGCAGTGAGACAACCGGCCGCAACGGGCTGAAACGGTGATAGTGTAGCCAGGCGCACGATCCACCGGGAGGAGCAACCATGCAGGTTTCAATCACCGGACTTGCCCTGGCAGTACTCGGCTTGACCGCTCTGACGGGCCCCGCCCGCGCCGACTGGGCCTTCACCGGCGCGCCATCGCCGATTGCCTTCATTCAGACCGGCAACATGACCCTTGAGCTTCAGTGCGACCGTATCCGCTTTGCGCCGGCTGGCGCCGAAGACGCGCGGGACATCGCCCGCAAGCAGGCTCTTTCTTTCCGCTTTCTGAAAAACGCCACCACCGAGGTCGGTGCCTTTCAGGTGGGCGCCGCCAATGCGACGGTCGGCATCGTCGACAATTTTCCGGTGGAGATCACCTTCACGGACCGCACCGACTACGATCTTGTCCTGAGCCAGATCGCCCGCAATTCCCTGCTGAACCTGTCGATGGCCGACCAGGATGTCAGCTATGGCCTGTTCGACCTGAAGGGGTCAGCCGCCGCCATCAAGTCCCTGCGCGCAGCTTGCGCCGCAGCCCCTGCGTCAGGAGCCGCCTCCGCGCCCGACCCCACGGCCCCGGCGTCCATGGAAGCACCCGAGGGGGTGGTCTACTGCGGCGGCGGCCAGGTCAAGCGTCAGATCGAGTTCCTCATCCTGAAGGATGTACAGGATCAGTGGAACGCCCGCGTCACCGTCAACGGCAAGTCCCTGCGGGCGATGACCGCCTACAGCTACTTTGGCAATTCCGCGCCGCCACGCGGCTTCGTCGTCGCCCTGCTCGGCGAAGACCGATCCGAATTTCTGGTGTTCCGTGACGGCGGCGAAGACTGGCTGGAATACGGCGACTACACCTACCGCAAATGCAATTGACCGCAGCCGGCACCATCTGAAGCGGCAAGACGGGGGCGGCAATACGCCCCCGCTCCGCCGGGATGTCAGTTCCGATCCTCCGGCAGCACCGGCAGCGGCAGCACGGCGATCCCCTCGTCGATCAGGCTTTCCACATCGTCGGGAGAGGCAGAACCATAGATGCCGCGCTGTTCCGTCTCGCCATAGTGGATCTTGCGCGCCTCTTCGGGAAAGGCCGTCCCCACGTCTTCGGCACTGGTCATCACCGCCCGCTTCAACTCTCGCAGCCGTGACAGCACTTCGGCACGCAACTCGGCCATCGCACCTGCGTCGGGCTGCGCCACCGGCACGCTTCGCGCCGGTGCGGCAACCGGCACGGCGCTGTCTCCAGCCGGCGCAACGACCTGCTCCGCCGGAGCTTCGCCCTGCCGCGTCGCGGGCAACGTCCCGGCCTCAGACAAGGCCTCACGCCGGCGCGCGGTCGAAACGGCTGGGGCCATCAACCCCTTGCCGACCTCCGCCGAGCCGCAAACCGGACAGTGCAGAAGGCCGCGCTCGCTCTGGGTCTCGAAATCGGCGGAGTTGCGAAACCAGCCCTCGAACCCGTGCCCCGCATCGCACACCAGGGTGAAGTGGATCACTCCGCCGCCTCCTGGCCACTGGGCGAGCTGAAGGCCCGCTCGTTGGCGATGGCCGGAATGCGCTGGCGCGCCTCGGCAACCCGCGCCGGATCGAGTTCCGCCAGGGCAAAGCCGGGCTCATCATGGTCGAGCTCTGCCAAGATCTCGCCCCAGGGCGACACGATCATGCTGTGGCCATAGGTTTCCCGGCCATCCTCGTGGCGCCCACCCTGTGCCGCCGACACCATATAGGCGCCGTTCTCGATTGCCCGCGCCCGCTGCAGCACGTGCCAATGCGCCTCTCCGGTCTGCCGGGTGAAGGCCGCCGGCGCGCTCAAGACCTCTGCTCCGGCCCGCCCTTGCGCGCGGAAGATCGCCGGGAAGCGCACGTCGTAGCAGATCGCCAGGCCAAGGCTCATGCCCCCGGCGGGGGCCATCACCAGCTCCGAGCCGGGCCGGTAGGTCGCCGATTCCCGCCAGCTCTCGCCATTGGGCAGATCGACATCGAACATGTGGATCTTGTCATAGCGGGCCGCGACCGATCCGTCGGGAGCGAACAACAGGCCGCGATTGGCCACGCTGTCTTCACCGGTGCGAATGGCGAGCGAACCGATGTGCAGATGAATGCCGAGCTCCGCCGCCAGCGCCGAAAACGCCGCCACCGCCCGATCCTCGCCTTCCGGCGCGATCTTGGCGAAGAGTTCCTTACGGCTCTTTTCCAGGAGATTGGTCATCTCCGGCGTCTGGACGTAGCGCGCCCCGGCCCTGGCCGCCGCGCGGATCAGATCGCTTGCCGCCACCACATTGGCACCGACATCCCGGCCGCTCCGCATCTGGACGACCGCCGCCACCATCCCCGTCATCGCAAGCCCCTCTTCTCGACCGTCACGGATACGTCCCGCTCAGCCCGCCAGCAACGGATCCAGCTTGCCTGCCCGGTCCAGCGCCATCAACTCATCGCAGCCGCCCACATGCACATCGCCGATGAAGATCTGCGGAAAGGTCGCCTTGCCCTTGGCGCGCTGGATCATCTCCTGACGCAGCTCCGGCTGAAAGGTGGCATCCAGCTCCTGAAAGGAAACCCCCTTCCGGGTGAACAGGCTCTTGGCCCTCGAACAGTAGCCACACATCTGCCGGGTGTAGATTTGTACAGTCATACGCCAGTGTCCTTACTTCGATGCGCCGAAGGCCGGCCGCCTGGGGCCGGTCATCCGCTCGCGATCCCGCGAACGGCCAAGGCCTGCGGCCGGCGGGCCCCACGCTTATATTGAACAAATCACGCCGGCTACAAGTCCCCGCGCTCCGCGCCGCCGGCTATTGCAGCGGCGTGTCCGCCCCCGCATGGGCGAAAACCAGCACATCGACCGCCACCGCGCCCGCTGCCCGCAGCACCCGGGTCGCCGCCGAGACCGTCGCCCCGGTGGTGTAGACATCATCGATCAGCACCGCCCGGCGGCCGGCCAACCGCATTGCCGCCTCCGGCGCCACGGCAAAGGCGCCGCGCACGTTGCTGGCCCGCGACACCCGGTCGAGCCCCACCTGCCGGCGGGTGCGGCGAATGCGGCGCAACAGCTCCGGCGCCAGTTCGCAGCCGCTCGCCTCGGCCACCGCCCGCGCCAGCCGCGCCGACTGATTGTAGCGCCGCGCCCACTGGCGCAAGGGATGCAGCGGTACAGGCACCAGCAGCGGCGGCCCGACCTCCGGGAGTTCTTCCCCCGAGGCTCCGGACAGGAGTTCGGCACCGGCACGCGCCATCCAGCGCCCCATCGCCTCGGCCAGGGCCGGCCGGTCGCCATATTTCAGCCCGCTCACCAGCGCCCGCGCCGGACCGGAATAAGCGCAGGCCGCGCGCAACCGGTCGAACCGGGGCGGTCGGGCAATCGCCAGCGGCGACAGCGCCTCCGGCCCCAGGTCATAGGCGAAAGGCAAACCGAGCCGCGCGCACCAGGGCGGCGCCAGGAACGGTATCTGCGTCCAGCAACTGGCGCACAGCGCCTGATCCGCCTCGACCAGCCGGTGACAGCACAGGCAACTCGGCGGCACCGCGAGCGCCACCGTGGCAGCGCCCGCCCGGCGCAGATGACCGAACAGGCCGGAAAGCGCCGGTCTCCCGCGCACGGCCCGCCCCCCGCTTTCTCCGGCCTCCGAAGCCGTCTCCAAGCTCTCCGCCATCCACCAGGCTCCACTCTGGCCTTGCGGCGCGCTCCGGATGCCGACCGGCGATCCCGGTTGACCCGGTGCCGGCGACATGCTTTGACGCAACGCCTCTGCCGCGATGCTAGCATGGATCGCGCGCATATGTCGCCAACAACCCGCAAGGGTTGCAGAGCGCCCTGTCTCGGGAAAGGACCCCGGATGTCCCAGCCGGAACTGTTTGATCGCCCCCTTCTTGCCGAGCGCCGCCGCCAGGCGCTGACCCGTGCCGTCGCCGGCGCCGACTTTCTGCTGGAAGCCGCCTCTGCCGACCTGGCGGAGCGGCTCCAGACCGTGAACAAGAGCTTCGCGGTGGGCGTTGATCTCGGCGGCCACACCGGGCGGATGACGGCGCTGATGCGCGCCAGCGGCAAGGTGGAGCGGGTGATCCGGGCGGATCTGTTTCTCGCAGACCCTGCCGTCCCGGGCTGCGATCTGGTGATCGACGATGCGCTGCCGCCTTTCGCCGATGCCTCGGTCGATCTGATCGTCTCCCCGCTTGCGCTGCATTTCGTCAACGACCTGCCCGGCACGCTGATCCAGATCCGCCGCGCCCTGCGGCCCGATGGTCTCTTTCTCGGCGCCCTGCTCGGCGGCGACACCTTGCGCGAACTGGGCGATGTGTTGATGCGGGCGGAACTGGAGGTGAAAGGCGGCGCCGCCCCCCGGGTCGCGCCCTTTGCCGACACCCGGTCGCTGGGGGCGCTGTTGCAACGGGCTGGCTTTGCCCTGCCGGTCGCCGATTTCGACCGGGTCACCGTGCGCTACGACACGCTGTTCGACCTGATGCGCGATCTCAAGGCCATGGGCGCGACCAGCGTCCTGCGCGATCGCAGCCGGACGCCGCTGCCGCGCCGGGTGTTCCTGCGCGCGGCCGAGCTCTACCAGGAGCATCATGCCGACCCGGACGGGCGCCTGCGCGCCACCTTCGATATCGTTTCATTGTCGGGATGGGCGCCGCATGAGAGCCAGCAGAAGCCGCTCAAGCCGGGCTCGGCCCGCCAGCGGCTGGCCGACGCCCTCGGCACCACGGAACTGCCGGCCCATGACCCGGCTCGCCCGGGGCAAAAGTAACAGCCGGCAAAAAGCGAAAGCGATGTGGGAGTTGGGACGCCCGGTGCGCCGGGCGTCAGACCGCCGAGGCGGCGCTGGCGATCACCGTGAAGACATTCTCGTCAAGCACCTTGCTGATGCCGGCAAGGGTGGTGAGGATCGCCACCGAGATCAACCCGACCATCAGGCCGTATTCCAGCATCATCTCACCGGACCGGTCCTTCAGGAAGCGGTTGGAGAGACGGATAAGCCGATCGCCGCGACCGCACATGGTCTGTGTGATTGATTGCATCTGTCGCGCCTTTTATCTGCACATCCCGCGATGGCGATCGGCACGGCGTCTCGGCTCAGACCAGATCCATCAGATGCGGAACAAGCGGTTCGTCCGCGGCTGGCATCGGGTAATCCCGAAGCCGCACCGGCCGCACCCACTTGATCGCCTGACCTTCCTGTCCGGCCACCGTGCCCGACCATCGTCGGCAGACGTACAATGGCATCAGCAGGTGAAATTCCTCATAAGCGTGACTGGCGAACGTGAGCGGCGCGAGGCACTCTTTCTTAACCGTGATGCCGAGCTCCTCGGCCAGTTCCCGGATCAGCGCCTCCTCCGGGCGCTCACCGGCCTCGACCTTTCCGCCGGGAAATTCCCACAATCCGGCCATTGCCTTTCCGTCCGGCCGCTGCGCGATCAGGACCCGGTTGTCCACGTCCAGCAGAGCGCAGGCGGCGACAAGCAGAAGCTTCATGTTCGATCTCGTTTCGTTTCGGGACGGAAGGGAAAGGGTTTGCTCACCATATGGCGGGAAGGTCAACCGCCGTCCGGTGGCGCGCGGTAGTGATAGCGGTAGGCCTCGGAAAATCCGAGCGCGCGGTAAAGCGCCCGCGCCGGTGCATTTTCCGCCGTCACCTGCAACCAGGCCTCACGGCAGCCCGCATCCGCGCCATGGGCAAGACAGGCCCGCACCATCGTCCGGCCGAGCCCCGACCGGCGGCAGGACGGCGCCACCGCCAGATCGTAGATGCCCAAGAGGTCCCGGTCGGCCACCGCCACGGCGACCGCTGCGGGCGCCCCCTCCCTCGTCCGCGCGACAAGGCAGATCAGATCGGCCGCCACCCGCTCCAGCGCAGCCCCAAGCCGGGACAGCGCCAGCGGCGCCACCGCCGCCGGCCGGGTGCCCCCCGTGGCGCCGAAGGCGACCAGCCAGTCGGCCAGCGCCACCCGCTCCACATTGGCACCGACGCCGGATGGATCCGCATCGGCGTCAATCACCCGGCTCCAGACACCGGTTTCGCCGATCCGCGCCCAGCCCAGCGCGTCCACATGGCCGGTGAGCGCCTGCGGCACCAGCGGCGTCCAGCGCAAGTGGAAGTCCACCCCGGCCCTGGCGAACACCGCCCGCGCCGCCGCAAGCCGGGCGGCGCAGTCCGCGCCATCCGCCGGATCGAACACATTCAGCGAATTGACCCGGCGCGCCGGGTTGCCCGGCGACAGACGCAGGAACCACTGCCCGTCGAGCAGCAGCCGGTCGCTTGGAAAGCCGTTGAGATTGGCTTCCTCCAGCGCCCGCACCCGGGAAAGCGGCACCGCCGGCGCCGCCACCCCGGATCTATCCGCCTCAGGAGCGATAGTCGCCATTGATGGTCACATATTCCTTGGTGAGGTCGCAGGTCCAGACCGTCGCCGTTCCCTCGCCAAGGCCCAGATCGACCCGCACCGGAATGGTCTCGCCGCGCATCACCGCGGTTGCCGCCTCTTCCGAATAGTCCGGATCGCGCTCGCCTTCGACGGCAACCCGCACATCGCCGAACCAGATCGCCAGCCGGTCCCGGTCGGCCGGCTCGCCGGCCTTGCCGACCGCCATCACCACCCGGCCCCAGTTGGCATCCTCACCGGCGACAGCGGTCTTCACCAGCGGCGAGTTGGCGATGGAAAAGGCGATCCGCTTCGCCGAGGCATCGCTCTCCGCGCCCGTGACAGTCACCTCGACGAACTTGCGCGCGCCCTCGCCATCCTTGACGACCATATGCGCCAGGTCCCGGCTGAGCTCCGCCAGCGCCTGCTTGAACGGCTCAAGCCGAGGATCGGCCACCTCGCGCACCGGGTCCCCACCGGCCGTACCGGTGGCGAACAACAGCACCGTGTCGGAGGTCGAAGTGTCACCATCGACGGTGATGGCGTTGAAGGACTGCCCGACCGCATCGGCCAGCAGCGCCTGCAGCACCGGCGCGGCGATCGGTGCATCGGTAAACAGGAACGACAGCATGGTCGCCATGTCCGGCGCGATCATCCCCGCGCCCTTGGCAATGCCGTTGAGGGTCACCGCGACGCCGCCCAGATCGACCCGGCGGGTCGCGACCTTGGGAAAGGTGTCGGTGGTCATGATCGCCTTGCCGGCCTCCAGCCAGCGGCCCGCATCCGCGCTGGCGGCCCCGGCCAGATCATCGATCACGCCCCGGAATTTCTCCGCGTCCAACGGCTCGCCGATGACACCGGTCGAGGCGAGATAAACCTCCTCCGGTGCGCAGCCCACCGCCGTTGCCGCCAGCTCGGCCGAAAGCGCGGTGGAGGCCGCCCCCTTCTTGCCGGTGAAGGCATTGGCATTGCCCGAATTCACCATCAGCGCCCGCGCCTTGCCGCTGGCCAGATTGGCCCGGCACCATTCGACCGGCGCCGAGGGGCAGCGCGAACGGGTGAACACGCCGGCAACCTCCGCCGGCGCGTCGAACACTGCCAGCAGCACGTCGGTACGATCCGCGTATTTGATGCCCGCTGCGGCGGTCGCGAAACGAACGCCGCCGACCGCCGGCATTTCGGGGTAGGACTTGGGAGCAAGGGGAGAAATCGCGTCCGACATCTGGGGGCCGCCTTTCCGGAAGTTGGCAGGTGCTAATAAAAAAGCCCGCCCCGCATCAGCGGGACGGGCTCTTCTCACCACCGGTGAGAGCGCTTGTCAATTTCCGTCTTTGGCCGGCTTTTCGTCGGCCGCAGGCGCATCGCCATCCGCTGGGGCTTCGCCTTCAGCCGGGGCGCCCGGCTCGGTGGCCACGATCTCGATGGTCGTGTTGGCCTTCAGCTCGTCCATCAGCGCCGCATAGCGCTCGCGCAGGAGGTCCTGACGCAGCCGCTCCTGGACTTCCGACAGCTCCGGCGCCGCCTGGGTGCGCACGTCCTCGACCTTGATCACATGCCAGCCGAACTGGGTCTCCACCGGGTCCTTGGTGTAGCTGCCCGCCTCCAGGGCGAACGCCGCATCCTCGAATTCCTTGACCATCCGACCACGGGTGAAATAGCCCAGATCGCCACCGCTCGGACCGGACGGACCGGTCGACTTTTCCTTCGCCAGATCGGAGAAGTCCCGGCCGCCATCGAGCTCGGCAATCGCCGCGACCGCCTCATCCTTGGTCTTGAGCAGGATGTGGCGCGCCTTGCGTTCCTCGTCGCCCTTGAAGTCGGCGAATTCCTTGTCATAGGCCGCCTGGACGTCCGTGTCCGTGACCTTGTTCTCCACTTCGCGGACCAGAAGCGCATTGCGCAGCGCCCGCATCTTCAGGAATTCGACCTGACGCTTGAAGTCCTCTTCCTCGGCAATGCCGGCGGCGGCGGCCGCATTGGCCATCACCTTCATGTCAACGACCACATCGGTCAGCACCTTGCGCCACTGGGTCGGCGGCACCTGTGCCAGCTGGGCCGAAAAATCACGGGACGCAAAGGCGATATCCGCTTCGGTGATGGTGGTGTCCCCCACCTTGGCGACGATTTCACCCGGCTCCTGGGCGAGGGCGGGCGAAGCGGCGATGCAGGCCACGAAGGCGGCGGCAAAAGCACCGCGCCGCAGCGGGCCGGCGGAAATGCGTGTCATATCTGTTCCCTTTTCGGCTTGGTCCGGGGTCCGGTCACCCAAGCGCCCCGTGTCGTACAGGCAAACTCGCCGAAACACGTGACGTTGACAACCTTCTGACCCCCTCTTATCTGTCGGGCGTCCCTGTCGTTACGGCCGGACAGCCCCATTCAAGCGTGCGTTCCTCTCCCGCGACAATACGGCGGATCTGAGGCCGACGTTCGCATGTAAAGTCAATCTGATCGTCGGGTCGCCGCCTGTGCACTGCCGGGCGGCACCTGCTTCACGGAAGGACCGCCACATGGCCGGCCTCGGCGCACTCGCCAGAAAGCTCTTCGGATCCGCCAACGACCGCCGCATCAAGCAGATGCGCGCCCGCGTCGCCGCCATCAACGCGCTGGAGCCGGAGTTGCAGGCCCTGAGCGACGATGAGCTGCGCGCCCGCACGGACATGTTCCGCAAGCAGATCGCCGACGGCACCAAACTCGACGCCCTTTTGGAGCCGGCCTTCGCCACCGTCCGCGAGGCCGCCCGGCGCGTCCTCGGCCAGCGCCATTACGATGTGCAGCTGATCGGCGGCATGGTGCTGAACTCCGGGCAGATCTCCGAGATGCGCACCGGTGAGGGCAAGACCCTGGTCGCGACCCTGCCGGCCTATCTCAACGCCCTGACTGGCAAGGGCGTCCACGTGGTCACGGTCAACGACTACCTCGCCCAGCGCGACGCGGAGTGGATGGGGCGGGTCTACCGCTTCCTCGGCCTGACCACCGGCGTGATCGTCCATGGCCTGACCGACGAGCAGCGCCACGCCGCCTATGCCGCCGATGTCACCTATGGCACCAACAACGAATTCGGTTTCGACTACCTGCGCGACAACATGAAGTACGAGCGCGAATCGATGTGCCAGCGCGGCCATCATTTCGCGATCGTCGACGAGGTCGATTCGATCCTGATCGATGAGGCGCGCACGCCGCTGATCATTTCCGGCCCGCTTGAGGACCGCAGTGACTTCTACAATCTGGTCGATGCCTTCATCCCGCATCTGACCGACGAGGATTTCGAGCTCGACGAAAAGCAGCGCTCCGCCACCTTCACCGAGGCCGGCAACGAGAAGCTTGAAAACCTGCTGCGCGAAGCGGACCTTCTGAAGGGCGAGAACCTTTACGACGTGGAGAACGTCTCCGTCGTCCATCACCTTCAGCAGGCGCTGAAGGCGCACAAGCTGTTCCAGCGCGACAAGGACTACATCGTCCGCAATGGCGAGGTCGTCATCATCGACGAGTTCACCGGCCGCATGATGCCCGGCCGGCGCTATTCGGAAGGCCTGCACCAGGCACTGGAGGCCAAGGAAAAGGCAAACATCCAGCCGGAAAACCAGACGCTGGCCTCGATCACCTTCCAGAACTACTTCCGGCTCTACGAAAAGCTCTCCGGCATGACCGGTACCGCCCAGACCGAGGCGGAGGAGTTCGGCGACATCTACAATCTGGAAGTCGTCGAGATCCCGACCAATGTCAGCGTCAAGCGCATCGACGATGACGACGAGGTCTACCGGACCGTCGACGAGAAATTCAACGCCATCGTCGAGCTGGTCGATGACTGCAAGGGACGTGGCCAGCCGATTCTGGTCGGCACCACCTCGATCGAGAAATCCGAGCTCCTCGCCTCCCATCTGAAGAAGGCCGGCTACCGCCAGGTCGACGTCTCCGATCCGGAGGCGTTCAAGCCCCTGTTCGACGGCGACAGCGGAACGAAGAAGGAAAAGGTCTTCGCCGTTCTCAACGCCCGCTACCATGAGCAGGAAGCTTCGATCATCGCCCAGGCCGGCCTGCCCGGCGCGGTGACCATCGCCACCAACATGGCCGGTCGCGGCACCGACATCCAGCTCGGCGGCAACGCCGACATGCGCATCGAGCATGAACTGGCCGACATGCCCGAGGGCGAGGAACGCAGCGCCCGCGAGGCGGAAATCCGCGCCGAGGTGGAAGCCCGCAAGCAGCAGGCGCTGACCGCCGGCGGCCTTTACGTGATCGGCACCGAACGGCACGAAAGCCGGCGCATCGACAACCAGCTGCGCGGCCGCTCGGGCCGTCAGGGCGATCCCGGCCATTCCAAGTTCTTCCTGTCCCTGCAGGATGACCTGATGCGGATCTTCGGTTCCGACCGCATGGATGGCATGTTGCAGAAGCTCGGTCTCAAGGAAGGCGAGGCGATCGTCCATCCCTGGATCAACCGGGCGCTGGCCAAGGCGCAGCAGAAGGTCGAGGCGCGCAACTTCGACATCCGCAAGAACCTGCTGAAGTTCGACGACGTGATGAACGACCAGCGCAAGGTGGTGTTCGACCAGCGTATCGACCTGATGGATGGCGCCGCGGTGGCCGAGACCGTCACCGACATGCGCCACGACGTCATCGAGGATCTGGTCGCCCGGCACATTCCGGAAAAGGCTTATCCGGAACAGTGGGATACGCAAGGGCTACAGGATGAAGTCCGCCAGACCCTCAATCTCGATCTGCCGATCGTCGACTGGGCCAAGGAAGAGGGCATCGCCGACGAAGAGGTGATCGAGCGCCTGAAGAAGGTCGCCGACGAGACCATGGCCCGCAAGGTCGGCCAGTATTCGCCCGACATCATGCGTCAGGTGGAAAAGGCCGTCCTGCTCCAGACCCTCGACCATCTGTGGCGCGAGCATCTGGCCAATCTGGACCATCTGCGCTCGGTGATCGGCTTCCGTGGCTACGCCCAGCGCGATCCGCTGCAGGAGTACAAGACCGAGGCCTTCACCCTGTTCGAGAGCATGCTGGCCAACCTGCGCCAGGCGACCACCGCCCAGTTGATGCGGGTGGAGCTGGTGCAGCAGGACACGCCGAGCCTGCCCGCCGACGGCGAGTTGCCGGAGATGCAGGCCCAGCATCTGGATCCGACCACCGGCGAGAACGAATTCGACCAGGCGGCGATGGCACCTCTGCCCGCCGGCGGCGCCCGCGACCCGGCCAACCCGGCGAGTTGGGGCAAGGTGGGGCGCAACGAAGCGTGCCCCTGCGGCTCCGGCAAGAAGTTCAAGCATTGCCACGGCGCGCTCGCCTGATCGCTTGGCCGCCGGCCCGGCACATGATCTGATCGAACGGCGGGCCCTCCGGTCCGCCGTTTTTCGTTTGCGGGCGGTGAGGCGGGCGCGCCCATGGGCGAGGACAGGCCCAACAAGGACAGGCAATGCAGACGACCCCGGTACTTGAAGCCATCGAGGACTGGCTGATTCGCGAGGCGCTCGGCGACCCGGACACCGCCGAGATGTTCGCCGGTCTATGCCAGCGCATGAACGCCAGCGGCATTCGCGCCGAGCGGGCGATGCTGTCCTGGGCGACGCTGCACCCGCTGATCGAGGCCGAAACCGTGCTCTGGATGGACGGCGGCGGCATCGAGCTCGCCCAGCATCGGCATGAGGACGCCAACAGCGACGAATGGCTGAACAGCCCGATCCGCGCCATGCTGGAACGCGGCGACCTGCGTCTCAGATGTCCGCTTTCCCGGAGCAACGCCCCCTTCGACTACCCGCTGTTTCACAGCCTGGCCGATCAGGGCTTCACGGATTATCTGGCCATCGCGACGCCCTTCGCCCTGCCGACGGCCCAGGAGGTCGGTGCCAGCGGCATTATCGTCACCTGGGCGACCCGCGCGCCCGAGGGCTTCGACCAGACCACCATCGAGCAGATCGAGTATCTGCTGATGCGTCTGGCGCTGGCCTGCCGCGCAACGATCCAGACCCGGATCGCCCAGACCCTGGCGGACACCTATCTGGGTCGGCGCGCCGGCTCGCAGGTGCTGGCCGGGCGGATCCGCCATGGCGACGGAGAATCCCTCGACGCGGTGATTTTCTACACCGACCTGCGCGGCTCGACCGCCCTTGCCGAACGGCTCGACCCGGATGCCTACCTGCGGCTGCTCAATGGCTATTTCGATGCCGCCGCCGGCGAGGTGATGGCGCGCGGCGGCGAGGTGCTCGACTTCATCGGCGACGCGGTGCTGGCGGTGTTCCCGATCGAGGCGGAGGGCCTTGGCCCCGCCGCCCGGCAGGCGCTGGCGGCGGCACGGGCGGTGCATGCGCGGCTCGCGGCCTTGCCCGTGCCCGGCGCGACGCCGCTCACTTGCGGCATCGGCCTGACCTGCGGGCCGGTGATGTTCGGCAACATCGGCGTACCCGACCGGCTGACCTTTTCGGTGATCGGCCGCACGGTCAATGCCGCCGCCCGGATCGAGGCGAAGACCAAGGAGCTGCGGGAGCCGGTTCTGGTGACGGAAGAGGTGGCCGCCGCCGATCCCGCCAGCTTCCGGGGCGTCGGCCGCTTCGCCCTGACCGGGGTCGACCGACCCGTCGAGCTGTTCGCCCTGCGCACGCCGGCCGTCGCATCCGACCCGGCGCCCCGCTAAGCCGTTCGTTCCAGACTGGTCGTGCGGTGTTTCAGAGCTCCCCAGGCAATGAGACCGGCGGATACGATAACCGCAGCGAGATTGTAGATCATCGCTCCGGAGAAGGCGGCGGCATGGCGCGACACCTGTGCGGTTCCGTCGCCGGCATCCGTCCCCAGAAGGCCGACGAAGAAGATCCCGACGATGGAGACGCCGAACGCACCGCCCACCTGCTGCAGGGTGGCAACGCCGCCGGCCGCCATGCCGGCATGGCGCTCGTCGACCATGCCGATCACGAGATTGAGCAGCGGCGTCATCGACAATCCCTGACCGATACCGACCAGAATGAAGGCCGGCAGTACGGACGAAAGGTCGCTTCGGTCGCCAAGTCCCGAGGTCATGACAATCAGCGCCGCCAGTCCGGCGGCATAGACCAGCATGCCGCCGGCGATCCCGAGCGGGCCGAGGCGCGCCTGGATCTTCGGCGCCGCCCAGGAGGCAACAACGAAACCGCCACTGGCCGGGGCGAACACCAGCCCGGCCTCGAACGGCGTCAGGCCGAGGCCGGACTGGATCAGCAGCGAGAAGCAGAGAAACAACGAGGTTGACGTCGAGTAGATCAGCAGGACCACAAGGGACCCGGCCGAAAAGTCCCGGTTGCGAAACAGCCCCAGATCAACGGTCGGATCGCCGCCCTGCTGCATGACACGGGCTTCCCAGAGCACGAACCCCGTCAGCACCGCGACAGACGCCGCCATGCTGGCCCAGGTCCACAGCGGCCAGCCGCTGGCCGGGCCTTCGAGCAACGGCAAGAGCAGCAGAAGCAGCCCTGCGGTGGCAAGACAGATCCCCGCCCAGTCGACGCCCAGGGCACCCGGTGCGCGCGATTCCGGCAGGCTGCGGGCCAGCACTGCGGCGGCAAGCCCGACCGGCAGGTTGACCAGAAAGATCATCCGCCAGCCGAGACCGAGAATATTGGCCTCGATGAGAACGCCGCCCAGCACCTGACCGGCGATCGCCGCGAGCCCCAGCGTCATGCCAAGCAAACCGAAGGCGCGGCGGCGGCCCGCCTCGTCATACATCACCCGCAGCAACGCATAGACCTGTGGGAACAGGATCGCCGCCGTTGCCCCTTGCAGGCCCCGGGCCACAATCAGCGAGGCGGCATCGGGAGCAATCCCGCACAGAAACGAAGTCAGCGCGAAACCGACCATACCGACCGCGTAGAGGCGCCGCCGGCCATAGCGGTCGCCCAGCCGCCCGCCGGCGATCAGGAGCACGCCGAAGGCCAGCGCGTAGCCGGCGACGACGAGGCCGATTTCAGCAAAACCGGCGCCAAGATCGGCCTGCATCGGCGGGATGGCGACATTGACGACAAACAGATCGAAGACGGTGATGAAGCCGCCCAGCAACAGGGTGGGCAGTGCGAGCCGCGAGGGACGCGATTGAGACAGGCATGGTCGGGCGCTGTGCGAAGCGTGGTCGGTGGTCATGACAACTCCATTGGTGTTGGCGTTGCCTCGCACATCAGTTAGACCATTACTATGGAACAAGTTATCGTATTACAATGAGCGACATGCCCGGCAATCGCCTTGACCGCACCCGTGCCGAACTGGCGGATTTCCTGCGACGGCGCCGGGAGAGCCTGTCCCCCCTCGATGTCGGCCTACCCGCCGGCAAGAGGCGGCGCACGCCTGGCTTGCGCCGGGAAGAGGTCGCCGCGCTCGCCGGCGTCGGCATCACCTGGTACACGTGGCTGGAGCAGGGACGCGCCATCTCGGTGTCATCCGCCTTTCTGGACAATGTCGCCCGCGTGCTGATGCTGGATGAGATCGAGCGACGGCACCTGTTTCTGCTCGCCCATCAGCGGCCACCGGCAATGACCGGGCAGGCCTGGTGCGAGTTGCCGCCCCTGGTGCGGCGCCTGCTCGATGACCTGACGCTGCGCCCCGCCTATGTGGCCAACCTGCGCTGGGACGTCACGGGTTGGAACGCTGCGGCGACGCGCCTGTTCGGCTTCGCGGAGCGCGATTCGTCTGAGCGGAACATGCTGTGGATGCTGTTTGCCGATGATCGGCTGAACAGCCGTATCGCCGAGTGGGAGCTGCAGGCACCGCAGGTGCTGGCCAGCTTCCGGCGAGACTTCGCGCAAGCGCCCGAGGATGATGGCATGCTGGCGCTCGTCGCCGCGCTGGAGCGGGTATCACCCACCTTCAAGACCCTGTGGAACCGGCACGATGTCCACGGCCGCTGCGAGGGGCGCCGAAGCTTCCTCGTCGACGGTATCGGCCCGGTGACCTTCGAACACACGTCCTTTATCGTCGACCAGGAAAAGCATTTGCGACTGGTCTTCTACGCCGCCGAGCCCGGTCGGGACACCACCGCCGCATTCGAGGCAGCAATGCGCCAGGAACCGGCCCGGAGCGCAGACTGAGCCCCGGCGCCGCTGTCATCTGCGGCGCCGAGGGAGCGTCAAGACGTCAGAGAACGTTGACCTGGGCGCCCACGGACACCCGGTTGTAAAGGTCTTCCACATCCTCGTTCAGCATGCGGATGCAGCCGGAGGACACCGCCCGGCCGATCGACCAGTCCTCATTGGTGCCATGGATGCGGAATTCGGTCGCGCCGAGGTAGAGCGCGCGGGCGCCCATCGGGTTCTTCGGGCCGCCCGGCATGTAGCTCGGCAGCTTGCGGCCCTTCTTGCGCTCGCGGACGATCATTTCCTGCGGCGGCGTCCAGCTCGGCCATTTCGCCTTGCGCGACACCTTTTCCCGGCCCGACCAGGTGAAGCCCTCGCGGCCGACACCGATGCCGTAGCGCACCGCCTTGCCGTCCGGCAGCACGTAGTAGAGATAGCGCTTGCGGGTATCGACCACCACCGAGCCGGGCTTTTCCGAGGTGCGATAGCGCACGGTGGTGCGCTTGTACTTCTCCCGCACGATCTTGCCGGCGGCCTGCGGCGTGATCTTGTGCGTCACCCAGCTGCGCGACACCGGATCGAACACCTTCTCGGTCATCGCCTCAGCCATCGGCATCGACACGGCGACGGTCAGAGCCGCCGCCGCCAGCATTTTCGAGATTCTCATTGCAAGTCCCTTGCCCACCAAGTGCCGCGCCATCCCGGCGCCGATTTCAACCCAAGATTACCGCTGATTTCCTGTTAAACATTAAACGTCGGGGCCGCCACCTTCCCGACGGGCGAGCAAAGCTTCCACCTCGGCGCGGCGCGGCAGCGGTGCCACCGCGCCATAGCCGCCGACCGCGAGCGCCGCCGCCGCATTGCCATAGCGGGCAGCCTCGCGCGCGTCGCCCGTTTCCAGATAGCGGGCGAGAAAAGCGCCATCGAAGGCATCCCCCGCTCCGGTCGCGTCCACCGCCGCCACCTTGTGCGGGGCGATCAGGTCCGAGCCGCTGGCGTCGGCAACGAGCACCCCGTCCCCGCCCAGCGTCAGCGCGACGATACCTGCCCCCCGGGCCCGGAACCAGTTGGCGATCTCCGCCGGCGCCTCAAGCCCGGTGATCTGCCGGGCGTCATCGAGGCCGGGCAGCAGGATGTCGCAAAGGGGAACCGTCGCGGTGATGATCGCGCGCGCCCGGGCGAGCGGCCACAGCGAAAGGCGCAGGTTGGTGTCGTAGGAGATCAGCCCGCCGGCATCCCGCACGACTTCAATGGCGGCGAACACGGTATCGCAAGCGCTCGCCGAAATCGCCTGGCTGATCGCCGAGACATGCAGCGCCCGGGTCTGGCGCAACAGCGCCGGATCGAGGTCCTCGGGAGCCATCCGCGCCGCCGCCGAGCCCGTCCGCCGGTAGCTGAAGGCATGGCCCTCGGCGCCATGGGTGACGAAGTAGATCCCGGTTTCCGCCCCCGGCATTCGCCGCACCCCGGCGTCCGAGACCCCTTCGGCGCGCCATAGCGCATGCAGCATGTCCCCGAAGGCATCGTCTCCGGTGGCGCTCACATAGCCGGTCCGGGCGCCGCTGCGGGCGGCCGCAATTGCCGCATTCGAGGTATCGCCGCCAAATCCCTGCCGATAGGCCTCGCCGGTCGATGCCTGATTGAACTCGACCATCGCCTCGCCGAGGCACAAAAGATCCACGCTGCGCTTCCTTTCCGGCTCGCCTTTTCAATCGATTGAAAGTGAGTGCCCCGGCGCTCCCCTGCCTGTCAAGCATGCGGCGGGCCGCAGCGAGTGGTTCAATCGTGAAGGCTTTCCACCTCGCGATCCGGCCCAACTCGTGGCACAACGGAAGGGATCGGGGCGGGCAGGGAAGCGAGGGGCAGGACCCTAGCATGACAGGCGATGCGACAGCCGGCGCCCTGCCGGCAACCGAATATGGTGCGACCAACAGCGGCCCCCCGGTGGTGTTTCTGCATGGCTTTGCCGCCGATGCCCTCACCTGGGCCCCGGTGCAGAAATCCCTGGCCCGGAGCCACCACACCCTTGCCCTCGACCTTCCCGGTCACGGCCGGGCGCTGGACTGGCCCCGGATCGGCAATGCCGCCGTTTCCGCCCGGGCGGTGGCCACCACACTCGACCTGCTCGGGCTCGACAAGGTGCATCTGGTCGGTCATTCCATGGGCGGCACCACGGCGGCGCTGATGGCGCTCGACCGCCCGGAGCGGGTCGCCAGCCTGACCCTGCTCGCGCCGGGCGGCTTCGGCCCGGAGATCAACCACCGCCTGCTGCGCCGCTTCGCCGCCGCCGTGGAAGCGGAGGAACTGGCAGACCTGCTGGAACAGTTCTTTCATCCGGATTTCCGCCTGCCACGCCTGATTGCCCGGCAGACCGCTGCGGGCCGCGCCCGACCCGGCGTGCGCGAAGCCCTGATGCACATTGCCGAGAGCCTGATCGACGGCACCTCGCAAAAGGTGTTGCCGCATGAGGAGATCGCCGGGCTGCCGGCCCCGGTCAAGGTGATCTGGGGCACGCAGGACCGGGTGGTTCCGGCCCATCAGGCAGACGGATTGCCGGCGCAGCTTTCCACCCACCTGTTCGAACGGATCGGCCACATGCCGCATCTGGAAATGGCGCGGACGGTCTGCCAGCTCATCCATCAGCAGACCGCCCAGGGCTAGGGTCAGGCGGCCGGCAACAGGTCGTCGGTAAAGGGTTTGCCAATGGCCCGCCGCGCCATCATATGCGAGCGCGGATGGTTGACGCTGTCGGCGGCGATCAGCCGGCCATCTGCCAGATAGGCGACATAGAACCCGCCGCCTTCCGCCGGATCGCCGACGACCCGCACCTCGTCATAGCCTTCGGACAGGCCGGCGATCTGCAGCTTGATGGCATACTGGTCCGACCAGAACCACGGCACCGGATCGTAATCCTCCTCCGCGCCGGTCAGTGCCGCCGCCACCGCCTTGGCCTGGTCGATGGCGTTCTGAACGCTTTCCAGCCGGATCGAACGGCCATAGCGGCCGGAGAAGAACCGGGTGCAATCGCCGGCGGCATAGATCGCCGGATCCGATGTCTGGCCCGCGCCATCGACCAGAATGCCATCGTCCACATCAAGGCCGGCAGCCGCCGCCAGCTCATCATTGGGCGCCGCGCCGACGGCGACCAGCGCCAGATCGCAGGCGATCTCCCGGCCATCGGCCAGCGTGACCGCGCGCACATGATTGCTTGCGTCGCCGGCAAAACCGTTGATCCCGGTGCCAAGCATCAGCTCCACGCCATTCTTTCGGTGCAGCTCCTCGAAAAAGGCGGAAAGCGCCGGCGAGACCACCCGCTTCATCACCCGATCCTGGGCCTCGACCACCACGACCTCGTGCCCAAGACTGCGGGCGACCGCCGCCACCTCCAGGCCGATATACCCGGCGCCGACAATGGCAATCCGCCCCGGCCGCAGCAGAACCGGACGCATCGCCTCCACATCGGCGATGGTGCGCAGGCTGACCACCCCGGAGAGCTCCGCCCCGGGCAGGGAGAGCGTGCGCGGCCGTGTGCCGGTCGCCAGCACCAGCCGGTCATAGCCGACCGTCTCGCCATCCGACAGCGCCAGCTCGCGGGCGGCGCGGTCGATGCCGGTCACCTCCACATCGAAGCGACACTCGATCCGGTTCTGTTCGTAAAAGGCCGCCGGCCGCAGGTGCAGCGCCTCGTCCTCGATGGCGCCGGCGAGATGTTTCTTCGACAGGGGCGGGCGCTGGTAGGGCGGGTGCGGCTCCTCACCGATCAACACCACCTCCCCCTCGAAACCGCCCATCCGAAGCGACTGGGCAACCTGGGCGCCAGCCTGTCCGGCGCCGACAATCACGATGCGATCCTGCATGGAAACCCTCTCGGTTGTTTTCCTGTCGCCTAACATGGGGTTTGGGAAAAGACCATGCACGGCAAGGCCCGCGCGACAAATGGAACCGGCGCAGGGCGCCACCGTCATGCGCAGGCAAGGCGGTCATCCTCCCTCATCCGCTGGGGCAGGGAAACCTGTCAGGAATAGGAGGCTTTCATAGGAGACTCAGATGCTTAAGCCGCCCGCACACGGTCAAGGAATGCGCCGATTTCCTTGCGCAGGACCGCCGCCTGCGCCCCCAGAGTGTCGGACAGCTCGCCCACCAGCGCGCCGGTGCCCCGGGCGTGTTCGGTCGCCCGGCTGACCCGTGTCATCGCCTCCGCGCCCGTGCCCGACCGGTGCGAAGCCTCGGCCACATGTTCCGTGATTTCGCCGAGCGCCGCGCTCTGCTGGGCGACCGCCCCGGCCACCGAGGCGGCAATTTCATTCATCTCGCGGATGATCTCGCCCACCTCGTCGATGGCCGACACCGCCGAGGCGGAAGCGGACTGGATCGCCCCCACCTGCTGGGCGATTTCCTCGGTCGCCCGCGCCGTCTGGCTGGCCAGATCCTTGACCTCTGCGGCCACCACCGCGAAGCCCCGACCATGCTCGCCGGCGCGCGCCGCCTCAATGGTCGCGTTCAGCGCCAGGAGGTTGGTTTGATTGGCGATTTCCCGAATGAGTCCCATCACCTCGCCGATCCGGTCGGCGGTCGCAGACAGGTCCCCCATCGAGGCGCCCGTCGTCCGGGCACTGCCCATGGCCTGTTCCGCAACCTCGGTCGACCGGTTGGCCTGGCTGGCGATTTCGGCAATCGAGGCATTAAGCTGTTCCGAAGCCGACGCGGCTGAGGTGACGTTGTCGGCGGCGACCCGCACCGCCTCACCAGCCCGCGTCGCCTCGCTCGCCGCGCCGTCCGCCGCCTCATCCAGCGTGTCGGACGCGCCGGCCAGATCCGTCGCCGCCTGATCGAGCCGCGACAGCGCCGCCTCCACCGTTGCCTCGAAGCCGGCGATCAGGGTTTCCAAATGCGTCATCCGCTGGTCGCGCGCCGCATTTCCCTCCGCCTGCGCCGCGGCGAGCCGCGCCTGTTCCCGCGCGGTATCGCGAAACACCGCGACGCTGCGCACCATGGCATCGAGCTCGGTGCGGCCCGGCGCCTCCGGCAGGTCGATCTCGGTTTCGCCGGAGGCGAGCCGTTCCATCGCCGCGCGCAACCGGGTCAGCGGCGCGGCGATCGACCCGCCGATCAGCGCGCCGGCGCCAAGCAGAACCAGCAGCGTTGCAATCAGGATCCCCGCCATGATCAGGCTGGCCAGTTCCCGCCCCTCTGCCAATGCCTTCGCCGCCTCGGCCTTGCCACCATCGGCCGCATTGGCCAGCGTTTCCAGATAGGGCGGCAGCACATCGAAGAAGGCTTCGAGCTTTTCCACCTGGGCGGTGCGCTCGGTGCCGGCGGTGCTGTAAAGGTCGAAGGCGGCGCGATAGGCGGCCATGGTCTCGCCCAGCGGACTGGAGACCTCCGGCGCAAGCTTCGCCCGGGAGAGCGCCCGTTCAAACCGCCCGGCCGCCACCTCGAAACCGCCGAGCGCCACATCGCTGCGGTCAAGCAGGTAGGCCTTTTCCGAACGCTGAAGGTCGATCACCGCAAGGTTCAGCTTCGCCGTTGCCGGGCTGCGGTTGAACCGGGCGAGCTTCGTCACCCGCTGATGCAGCGAACCGCCGAGGCTGGCAAGATCGCCGCGCGCACCGCTTTCGCTGTTGAAGCCAAGTTGCTGCTGAACCCCGTGCAACTCGGCGAAAGCGGCATCAATATTGTCAAATGTCGCGCCAACTTTTGTAATTTCCGTCGCAAACGGCACCGAAACTGGCATCGCCGCAAGCCGCGCCAGTTGCGCCCGGGCACTCGCCAGCACCGCCCCGAACCGGGCATAACCTTCCGCGCCGGGCTCCGCGAGATAGTCCTTTTCCACGATCCGCATGGTTCCGGCGGCTCGCTCCAGATCCTCCACGCCCGAGGCAAGCCTGGCGAAAGTCTCCGCCCGGGTGAAGGCGGTCTCGACCCGGTCCTGGCTCCACCAGAACACCGCGCCGACGGCGGCCAACCCGACCAATGACAGGCCGATCAGAACAAAAATCCTGATGCGGACCGACAAACGTCCAACTATGCTCACCGACAGCCCGGGGAAACGATACCGCGACACCTTGGACACCTCGCCAGCAACGGATTGCGCTGACCGAAAATTTCAATCGGAAGCGTTAAAATCCGATCAACACTGCGGAACTCAGCGCAAGATCCTGATAAACCGCAAGTTTCTAGCCGCCAGACCTCCTTCCAGACCGGACCTCCGCCTTGCGATCACTTCTCGACACCCTGTCTCCCGCCATCTTCGTTCTGCTCTGGTCGACCGGTTTCATCGGCTCAAAGCTCGGCGCGCCCTATATCGAACCTTTCGTCTTCCTGAGCATTCGCTTTCTCTGCGTCATTCCGGTCCTGCTCGCCTTCGCGTTCCTCACCCGCGCCCGCTGGCCGGGCAGCGGGCGCGACATCGGTCATTGCCTCGTCGCCGGAATGCTCATCCATGGCGTTTATCTGGGCGGCATCTTCTTCGCCATCGACCGGGGCATGCCGGCCGGCATCGCCGCGCTGGTGCTCGGGCTGCAACCGCTGCTGACCGCCCTGCTCGCCGGCCCCTTGCTGCAGGAGCGCATCGGCGCGCGCCACTGGCTCGGCCTTGCGGTCGGCGGCTGCGGCCTCGCCCTGGTGGTGCTGCCGCAGCTCGGCGTCGCCGCCTCCGGGCTGACGCTGGTCAACGCGCTGGTCTGCCTGGTCGCGGTCATCGGCATGGCCTTCGGCACGGTTTATCAGAAGAAATACGCCGGCGGCCTCGACCTGATGCCGGCCACCACCTTGCAATATGTCGGCGCGCTGCTGATCACCCTGCCGCTCGCAGCCGGCGAGAGCTGGCAGATCAACTGGTCGGCGGAGCTGATCATCGCCCTCACCTGGCTGGTGCTGGTGCTGTCGATCGGCGCGATCCTGCTGCTGATGGTGCTGATCCGCAGGGGCAGCGCCGCCCGGGTCGCCAGCCTGTTCTATCTGGTCCCGGTCGCCGCGGCGATCGAGAGCTACTTCCTGTTCGGCGAAACCCTGGGGCCGGTGCAGATCGCCGGCAGTGCCCTGGTGGTCGGCGCGCTGCTGATGATCCGGGAACGGCGCATCGGCACCCGGCGCACACCCGCCTGATCCGCTCCGCCTGAGACCCAAGAGGCCAGGCGGGTGCCGAAGCGGTTCAGGCCGAAACGGCCGCCTCGGCCCGGCGGCGGCGCCAGCGCAAGGTGGCGGCGTTGAGCTCGCCGCCCAGCACGAACACCATCGACACCAGGTACAGGAAGATCAGCGCCGTCATCACACCGGCAAGACCGGCATAGGTGGAGACGTAATTGGCAAACCCGGCGAGATAGATACCGAACGCCACGCCCGAGACCATCCACAGCACCAGGGTCGCCAGCACCCCGGGCAGCACGTCGAAAAAGCCGCGCCGGCCGGCCGGCAGCACGAAATGGGCGACGAACAGCCCCATCAGGGTCAGGATCGAGGCGATCAGGTAGCGCGACAGGTTCAGCCGGGCGGTGAATTCCTCCAGGAAAGGCGCGTATTTCAGCACCGCCGTCCAGACCAGCGGCGCGAACACGATCAGGAAGGCGAAGGTGATCAGGATCGCCGAGCCGATCAGCACCAGGGCGATCGCCTGCAGCCGGCGGTAGATGAAACCGCGGTTTTCCGGCTCCCGATACGCCCGGTTGAGCGCCACCCGATAGGCCTCCACCCCGTTGGAGGCGAACCACACCGAGGCGATCACACCGACGGTCAGGAAATCGCCGCGCGGTTCGGTCAGAACCACCGTGATTTCCCGCGAAATCGGCCCGGCGACCTCCTTCGGCCAGGCATCGAACAGCATCTCGGCAATCCGGTCGGCCATGTCACCAAGGCCGAGAAAACCGGTCAGCGCGGCAATGAAGATCAGAAACGGAAACAGCGCCAGCAGCGACGACAGCGCCACATGGCTGGCAATGGCGAACCCGTCATCGCGCGACATTTCCGAAATGGCGTCGCCGATGATCGTTCCAACGGCCTTGAGAATCGAAAAAATGGACATGTGTTCTCGTTTGCGGCAGCGACCGCCGCCGGTCAAGCCGCTCCCTCCCGTTCATGCCGCATTGCAACCGGCGTGAAATAAAATTTCTTGATCCGTCGGTCAAAAGAAGGATTGCTTCGGCGGCGCGCCGCGATACAGTTTGCACCGCAACATAATGCGCAGCAATCGCGCATGAGGTTAATGGAGAGGATGCATGTCGCTAGCGAGCGAATTCGGCGATAACCAGATAGACCGCGCCCTGGAGGAATTGACCGGCGCCGCCGTGGAGGCCCTCGATGGCCTGCTGGGCGCTGCCGCCGATGCGGTACGGGCGCGGGTCATGGACGGTGGCCGGATTTCCACGGCGAAGATGGACGCGGAACAGCGCGCGACCCACGGTCTGGCCTGGCTGGCGACCTATGTGGAGGCGCTGCGCCAACTTCATGCCTATGGCAATCGCCTGCGCGAAAGCGGCGCTTTCGGCGAGACCGAGGAGCTGATCACCCGCATCGGCTTTGCCGAATACCTGGCGCAGATCTTCGGCGGCATTCCGATGAACCAGGGCGAGTTCGTGCGCCTTGCCGATCTGGGGCTGGACGGGGGCCAGGCGGGCCGGTTCCATACGACTGAGATCACCGCCCTGATCGCCACCGGCAACACGCCGGCGACCCGCGCCCGGCTTGCCGGGTTGATCCAGCAGCAGGAAGGCGCCTCGCTGTTCGGCGCCTCCGGGCTCGACGAGACCTATGAGCAGGTGCGCGACGAGATGCGCCGCTTCGCCGCCGACAAGGTCACGCCCCATGCCCATGAATGGCACCTGAGCAACAGCTACATTCCGCTCGACGTGATCGCCACCATGGCCGAGCTCGGCGTCTTCGGCCTGACCATCCCGGAAGAGTTCGGCGGCATGGGGCTGGGCAAGGAATCCATGTGCGTCGTCTCCGAGGAGCTGTCGCGCGCCTATATTGGCGTGGGCTCGCTCGGCACCCGCTCGGAGATCGCCGCCGAGCTGATCCTGTGCGGCGGCACGGACGCGCAGAAGGCCAAGTGGCTGCCGCTGATCGCCTCCGGCGAGGTGCTGCCGACCGCCGTCTTCACCGAGCCCAACACCGGTTCGGACCTCGCCTCGCTGAAGACCCGCGCCGTGCGCGAGGGCGATGTGTGGAAGATCTACGGCAACAAGACCTGGATCACCCACCCGGTGCGCGCCGACATCATGACCCTGCTGGCCCGCACCGACCCGAGCGAGCCCGGCTACAAGGGCCTGTCGATGTTCATCGCCGAAAAGCCGCGCGGCACCGATGACAATCCCTTCCCCGCTCCGGGCATGTCCGGCGGCGAGATCGAGGTGCTCGGCTATCGCGGCATGAAGGAATACGAAATCGCCTTCGACGGCTTCGAGGTGAAGGCGGAGAACCTCCTCGGCCAGGTTGAGGGCCAGGGCTTCAAGCAGCTGATGCAGACCTTCGAAGGGGCCCGCATCCAGACGGCGGCCCGCGCGCTTGGCGTCGCTCAGGCCGCGCTCGACCTTGGCCTGCGCTACGCCCAGGAACGGGTGCAGTTCAGCCGGCCGCTGATCGCCTTCCCCCGCGTGTCGGACAAGCTGGCGATGATGGCGAGCGAATTGATGATGGCCCGCCAGCTTACCTATTTCTCGGCCTGGGAGAAGGATTCGGGCCGGCGCTGCGATCTGGAGGCCGGCATGGCCAAGCTGCTCGGCGCCCGGGTCGCCTGGGCGGCGGCGGACAATGCGCTGCAGATCCATGGCGGCAACGGCTTCGCGCTGGAATACGCGGTCTCGCGCGTTCTGTGCGACGCCCGTATCCTCAACATCTTCGAGGGCGCGGCGGAAATCCAGGCGCAGGTGATCGCCCGGCGCGTGCTGGAATTGCGGGCCTGACCCCCATCGAAGCTGCGAGATGACCAGCGCGCCCCGGATCCCCGCGATCCGGGGCGCGTTTTTCTTGCCCTGTCCCTCCAGTCCGGATCGCGCCCGCTGTGGCTCTCCGATCCCGGCTCGCCGCTTTGCGGCGTGCGGGAGGACGCGGAGCGTGGGGCAATCACCGCGTGACGGAAGGCGTCGCCTCAAAGACGGGCGTCCTCCCGGGCAAGCCTTGGCGCGACCCGGGATCGGGGAGCCGGAAGACTTGCGTTTTCATGAGGATGGACCCGCGAGGCCGTGGCTCTGCGGTCCCGGCTCGCCGCTTTGCGGCGTCCGGGAGGACGCGGAGCGTGGGGTAAGCGCCGCGTGACGGAAGGCGTCGCCTTAAAGACGGGCGTCCTCCCGGGCAAGCCCTGGCGCGACCCGGGATCGGGGGGCCGAAAGGCAAGCGTTTTCAATCAGCAAGAGCCGCCAGGCCGTGGCTCGCCGGTCCCGGATCTTCGCTTTCGCTTCGTCCGGTAGGACGCGGAGAACGGGGCGATGGCCGCGTGACGGAAGGCGTCGCCTCAAAGACGGCCGTCCTCCCGGGCAAGCCTTGGCGCGACCCGGGATCGGGGAGCCGAAAGGCAAGCGTTTTCAGTCGGCAGGAACCGAGACGCCGTGGCTCTCCGGTCCCGGCTCGCCGCTTTGCGGCGTCCGGGAGGACGCGGAGCGTGGGGCGATGGCCGGGGCAGATCAACCGTTGCCCTAAGGACTGGCGTCATCCCGCACGCAGCGCAAGCGAAGATGCGGGATCGGGGAGGCACCGGACCATCGACGCAGCTCCACAAGCGGCACCGTCCGGGTGACCGACCCACCCGCTCAGCGCATCGCCCCGACCAGCCAGAGCGACAGCACCGGACAGCCGATCAGAAGCCCCAGCCGGACGATGTCGGCGATCCAGAACGGAGTGACGCCCTTGAAGATCGTCGCCAGGCTGACGTCCTCCAGAACGCTGCGCAGCACGAAGACGTTGAGCCCGACCGGCGGCGTGATCAGGCTGATCTCGGTGACCACCACGACGACAATGGCGAACCAGATCAGCACCAGTTCCGGATCGGCCAGGAGGCCGGTGCCGAAATCCAGCTCCGACACCAGCGGATAGAACACCGGTACGGTCAGCAGGATCATCGACAGGCTTTCCAGCACGCAGCCGAGGATCAGATAGACGACGACAATGGCGGCGATCACCAGCCAGGCGTTGACCTCAAGGTCATAGACGAAACCGGAGAGCGCATCCGGCAAGCCGGCGAAATTGACGAAGTTGGTGAAGATATCCGCGCCGATGATCAACACGAAGATCATCGCCGTTGCCCGCGCGCTTTCGCCGATCGCCCCCATCAGCGGCCGCCAGCCGAGCCGGCCGAACAGGGCCGCCAGCGGCAGCGAGGCGCCCGCGCCGATGCCCGCCGCCTCGGTCGGCGTGAAGAACCCGCCATAGATGCCGACCATGATGATGGCGAACAGGATCACCAGCGCGGCGACGCCGAGCCCGTCGCGCCGGGTCAGCGGATCCAGCTCTTCAGCAGGCGGGGCCAGCGCCGGATTGCGCCAGACCGCCACCTGCACGGCGGCGAGATAAAGCACGAGCCCGAGCAGCCCCGGCACGATGCCGGCGATGAACAGCTTGCCAATGTCCGATTCGGTCAACAGCCCGTAGATGATCAGGATCACGCTCGGCGGGATGAGAATGCCCAGCGTGCCGCCGGCGGCGATCGACCCGGCGGCGAGACTGTCGGCATAGCCGTAGCGGCGCATGGAGGGCATCGCCACCTTGGACATGGTGGCGGCGGTGGCCAACGACGAGCCGCAAACGGCGGAAAAGCCACCGCAGGCGATCACCGAGGCCATCGCCAGCCCGCCGCGCATGCGCGCGGTCGCGTGATTGGCCACCGCGTAAAGCCCGTGGCTGATGCCCGAGCGCGCCAGCACATTGCCCATGAAGATGAACAGCGGCACCACCGAGAGCGAATAGGCAAGGCCGGCATCGAACACCAGCGTGCCGGTCATCGCCAGCGCCGCGTCGAGCCCGCGCAGCAGGGCGAAGCCGACGAGACCGACCAGCGCCATGGCGAAGGCCACCGGCATCTTCAGGAAAATCAGCAGCAACAGGATCGCAAAACCGATCAGGGATTCCGTCATGAAAGCTTCCGTTCAACGCGGGCGGACACGCAGTGCCTGCAGCGCCGCCGACAAGGCGCTGATCGCGCAGGTCACGGCGGCGAGAAAGGCCACGGGGGCAAGGGGCAGCGACAGGGAGTTGGTGACCGTGCCATCCTCGGCAAGGCGCAGGCCATGGACGAACAGGCGCCAGGCGAACACCGCCAGCACCAGCGCCGTCAACAGGCCGGTCACCGGCCGCGCGGCACGGGCGATCCGTCCGCCGGCCACCATGTCGAGCAGGTCGACCTCCACATGCTCACCGCGCCGGGTGGTCAGCGGCAGCGCCAGGAACACCAGCGTGGCGAGGAAGATCTCGGTCAGCTCATAGGCTCCCGGCAGCGGCGCGTCATAGGCATAGCGCGCCACCACGTCGATGCAGGTGACAAGGGTCAGCGCCAGCAGCAGAACGCCGCCGGCCACCGCCAGCCCCCGGTCGAGCGCATCCCACAGGGAGCGGCGCGGGCGCCGCTCGCCGTCAGGCTGCACGCCCGGAGCGTTCGGGGATGTCATCGCGTGCCCGGCCCGCCTAGTAGGCAACGCCGGTGCGGGCGCGAAGATCGGCCAGCGCCGCCGCCCCATCGAAGCCTTGCGCCGCGACCGCCTCGGCCCAGGCCGCCTCATGCCTGGCCGCAGCCTCCTTGATCGCCGACAGCACGGCGTCATTGGCCGCATAGACCTCGATGTCCGTGCCCGCGACCAGTTCCGCGCCGCCCGCATCGGCCTCGTCCCACACCTTGCCGGCCCGCTCGGCGAAGGTGGCGCCGGACAGCGCCTCCAGCGCCGCCTTGTCCGCATCGGACAGAGCATCCCATTTCGCCTGGTTCATCACCAGGAACCAGGAGGTGTTGTACATGCCGCCGGGCATGGTCATGGTGCTGGTCAGGTGATCGGTCAGGCGGAAGGCTTTCAGCGCCTCCATCGGGAAGGTGACCCCGTCGATCACCCCACGCGACAGCTTTTCATAGACCTCGCCCGGCCCCATGAACTGGGTGGTGATGCCCAGATCCTGCGACAGAGCGGCGATATAGCCGCCGGGGGTGCGGATCTTCAGCCCGGCAAAATCCTCCGGGCTTTCGATCTTGCGGCGGTTGTTGTGAAACATGCCCGGGCCATGGGCGAACAGGCTGAGCAGCTTGACCCCTTCATGTTCGCCCTGGGCATCGAGCTGACCGCCGTAGACGTCCCAATAGGCCTTGGAAACCGCCACCGCATTATCGCCGAGGAACGAGAACTGGCCGATGCGCGAGCGCAGGAACCGGTCGTCCTTGGTGAAGGAATGCAGCCCGTAGGTGATGTCCGCGACCCCGTCCCGGGCGAGATCGAAGTGCGCCGGCGGCGCCCCGAGCGGCTTGGCCAGCACGCGCACCTTGACCCGCCCGTCGGTCGCCTTCTCCACATCGCGGGCCCAGGGCTTCATCACCTTGGCGACGATCGGATGCTTCGGCGGCAGCCAGGACGACAGCACCAACGTCGTCTCCGCCTGCGCGGCGGTGACCGCGAACCCGAGCGTCGCCGCGACCGCGACAAGCCCTCCCGTTACCAGTCCGGCGAACCTCTTCATGACATCTCTCCCATTGGCGCCGGCCTCCCCATGGCGCCGGGCGGCGCACAGCGTCTCTCCCATCCCCGTCCCTTCCGGGCGGGGCTCCAATTAGTTACAGATGAAACTTTTTCAGGAAACGGAACCTGCGTCAAGCTGTCCGCGGGCCTGCGGGAAAGCCAGCGACAACCGCGCGAAAACGCAAGGAAGACCGCGAGCCGGAGCCCGCGGGGATCTCAGAGAAAGGACCCGGCTGAGGGACCGGACGGCAGTCGTCGGCCGCTACCAGTGTTCCCCAGGCAGCGGGTCGACCGGGAACCGCCCCTCCGCGTGACCTCCGCCGGCGCCATGGCGGCCGGTCAGCGGATAGGCCTCCTCCACCAGATAGGGGCCGCCGCCGACGCTGGCGCGCGAGGAAAACAGCACGAAGCGGCCAGCGGTGAAGCTCGGCGCCTGAAAGCTGCCGCGTTCGGCCAGCCAGCGCGCCACATCCGAGGCACTGGAGGCGCGGCAGCGGGCCAGCGTCAGATGCGGCGTATACTTGCGCCGCTCCGGCGGAAGACCCAGCCGCTGCAGGATGCGCTCCTGCTCCGCCTGAAGCTCCATCAGCTCCGGCGTCGGCTCGACCCGCGCCCAGACCGCATGCGGCTTGCCATTGCCGAAGGAGCCAAGCCCGTCGAGCCGGACCGTCACCGGCTCCCGCCGGATGCGGTCGAAGGCGGCGACCACCTCATCGGCCATCCGCTCGTCGATGTCGCCGATGAAGCGCAAGGTGATGTGATAATTTTCCGGATCGATCCAGCGCGCGCCACGCAGGCCGCCGCGCAATAGGGAGAGCATGAGACCGGTGTCTGACGGGATCTCAAGCCCGGTGAACAGTCGAGGCATGGTGTTCCCCTCCGCTGTCGCCGATACCCTATCAGGACCACAATCGGCATTGCCGACAAGGAAAAACATAAAATCGATTGAAATCAGCTCGTTAAATTCTGCCCCGCCGCAACGGAACCCGGCGGCGACACCGCCGCCGGGCTCGCGAATCAGTTGACCGCCCGGCGCGAACCGCGCCGGACAAGGCTCACGGGCAGGGGCTGCCGTGACGCTGGAACAGCCCGTTGATGCGCGCTTCCAGCTCCGCGTCGATGGTCACGTCGAGCGCGCCGAGATCGTGCTCGAGCTGGCCGAGCGAGGTGGCGCCGAGGATCACCGAGGTGGTGAAGTCCCGCGTACGGGCAAAGGCGATCGCCAGTTGCGCCGGCGAGATGCCGACCTCCTCGGCAAGGTCGAGATAGGCGTCGATCGCCTCCGCCGCGCCCGGCTTCTCGTAGCGGCCAAGCCGGTCGAACAGGGTCTTGCGCGCACCGGCCGGCAGGGCGCCATTGCGGTACTTGCCGGTGAGATACCCCTGCCCCAGCGCCGAATAGACGAGCAGGCCCACATCCTCGCGCAAGGCGATTTCCGCAAGCCCGCCCTCGAAGGTGCGGTTGACCAGCGAATAGGCGTTCTGGATCGACGCCACGCGCGGCAGGCCGACCCGCTCGGCGGCGGCCAGATAGCGCATGGTGCCCCAGGGGCTTTCGTTGGACAGGCCAACGTGCCGGATCTTGCCCGCCGCCACCAGGCCGGCGAGCGCCGCCAAAGTCTCCTCGATCGGCGTTTCGTCCGCCGCCCGCTCGGGCGCTTCCCAGATCGTCGGGTTGGAGCCGAAGCAGGTGACCACCCGGTCCGGCCAGTGCAGCTGGTAAAGGTCGATGTAATCGGTCTGCAGCCGGCGCAGGCTCTTGTCGACCGCCTCGGTCAGCTGCGCATGGGTCAAACGCCCAGGCACGCCGCCCTCGCGGAACCAGGTGTTGCCCGTGCGCCCGACCGCCTTGGTGGCGATCACCACCGAGGCACGATTGCCCCGCGCCTTCATCCAGGTACCGAGGATTTCCTCGGTGCGCCCCTGGGTCTCCGGCTTCGGCGGGATCGGATAGAGTTCGGCGGCGTCGAACAGGTTGATGCCATGCGCCAGGGCGGCATCGAGCTGGGCGTGACCTTCCGCTTCGGTGTTCTGCTCGCCGAAGGTCATGGTGCCGAGGCAAAGGCTGGAGACAAAGAGGTCGGTGCGTCCGAGACGGCGCTTTTCCATGTGTCTGTTTTTCCTGTGAGATGTTCGGATGCGTTGGCAGTTTGAGACGGGGCGCGAACGGCCCGGCGGTCAGCCGCCAGAAGCGCGTGCCCGGGAAATCAGCTCCTCGACGCTGGGCAGGATGCCCTCGACCATCAGCCCGACGCCGGCGCCGGTCGGATGGATGCCGTCGGCCTGCACCGTTTCGGGCGAGATCGGCACCCCATCGAGAAAGTAGGGATAGAGCAGCGCATCATGCGCCTCCGCCACCGCGGGAAACACCGCGTCGAAGGCATCGGCATATTCGTCGCCCAGATTGCGCGGCGCCTTGATGCCGGCGAGCAACACGGGCAGGCCGCGCGCGCGCAAGGCGCCGACGATCTGCTCCAGATTGGCCCGGGTGGTGGCCGGCGGCAGACCGCGCAGGGCATCGTTGCCGCCAAGCGCGACGATCACCGCGTCGCTATCCGCCCCGACCGACCAGTCGAGCCGGGCCAGCCCGCCGGAGGTGGTGTCGCCGGAGACACCGGCATTGACCACGGTGACCTGATGGCCGCGTGCGCGCAAGGCGGCCTCAAGCTGCGCCGGGAACGCCTCCTCGGGGGGAAGCTGGTAGCCGGCGGTCAGGCTGTCGCCCAGCGCGACGATGGTCACGCTCTCCGCCGCCGGCGTCTCCTTGGCCGGTGTTTCGGCGCGGGCGACGCCGCCGGCGAGCGCGAACACCGCCAGCGCACACAGGGCGAAAAATGTATCTTTTCGTATCAAGCTGCCTGATCCTCTGGACGCTGCCGCCGGAGTTTCCCATATCGGCGGTTTGAGCGATTGCCGTGACCGCCAGATGACCATGGAGCCTTTCGCCCGTGGTCGGCACACCGCCTATATAGGGTTATCCATGACCGACCGACCAGCCTCGGCGCCTCTCATTTCCCTCAAAGACGTGCATCTCAGCCTCGGGCACGACGCCGGACGGGTGCATATTTTGAAGGGAATCGACCTGGACGTCACCGCCGGACGCTCCCTCGGCATCATCGGTCCGTCCGGGTCCGGCAAGTCGACGTTGCTGATGGTGATGGCCGGGCTGGAGCGAACCGACCGCGGCAGCGTCCGTGTGGCGGACGCCGACCTGACCGGCCTGTCGGAGGACCGGCTTGCCCGGTTTCGCGGCGAAACGGTCGGCATCGTTTTCCAGTCCTTTCATCTGATTCCCAACATGACCGCGCTGGAAAACGTCGCCATTCCGCTGGAGCTGTCCGGGGTGCGCGGCGCCCATGACAGGGCGCGGGCGGAGCTGGCCGCCGTCGGACTGGAAGAGCGGCTCCATCACTACCCGGCGCAAATGTCCGGCGGCGAGCAGCAGCGCGTTGCCATCGCCCGTGCGCTGGTGACCCGGCCGCCGCTGCTCTTGGCGGACGAGCCCACCGGCAACCTTGATGAGGCCACCGGCGCGCAGATCATCGAGCTGATGTTCCGCGTCTCGCGCGAGCGCGGCATGACCCTGGTGCTGGTCACCCACGACAGCGCCCTGGCAAAGCGCTGCGACGATGTGATTCGCGTGCGCTCCGGACGGATCGAACCGCTCGATGCCGCCTCCTCGGCCCGCGCGACGGCCTCCGCCGCCGCTTCCGCCGGGGGAAACTGAGCGATGCATGGCCCCACCACAGGCGCCCCGCGCCCTGCCGCCCGCCCGTCTCTCGCGCTCGCCTGCCGTTTTGCCTTTCGCGAAATGCGCGGCGGCCTGCGCGGCTTTTATATCTTCATCGCCTGCATTGCCCTCGGCGTTGCCGCCATCACCGGCGTGACCTCGGTCTCCCGGGCGCTGACCGAAGGCATCGCCGCCGAGGGAACCTCGATCCTGGGCGGCGATCTCGCCTTTCGCCTGATCCACCGCCAAGCCTCCGCCGAAGAGGCCGAATTCCTCGAAAGTCTCGGCGACGTCTCGCGCATCGCCACCTTGCGGGCGATGACCCGCGCACCGGATCAGGACGAACAGACGCTGGTGGAGCTGAAGGCGGTGGATGGCGCCTATCCGCTCTATGGCGATTTTCGCCTGACCGGCGGCGGCGCTCTGGCCCCGGCCCTGCGCCGCGAAGGCGATGTGTGGGGTGCGGTGGCGGAGGCGGAACTGCTGGCCCGCCTCGGCATCGAAACCGGCGACGAAGTGCGGCTCGGCCGCGCCCGGGTACGGATCACCGACACCATCGCCGCCGAACCGGATCGGCTGAGCGGCGGCATCAATTTCGGCCCGCGCCTGATCATCTCCGATGCGGCCATCGACGACACCGGCCTGATCCAGCCCGGCAGCCTGGTGCGCTGGCTCTACCGGGTTCGGCTCGAAGGCACGGCCAGCGACGCCAGGATCGCCGCCATTGTCGAAGAGGCCGGCGAACGCTTTCCCGATGCCGGCTGGCGCATCCTGTCGCGCGACAACGCGGCCCCCGGACTTCAGCGCAACATCGGCCGGCTGGCGCAATTCCTGACCCTTGTCGGCCTGACCGCGCTGATCGTCGGCGGGGTCGGCGTCGCCAATGCGGTGCGTGCCTATCTCGACGGCAAGCGCCCGGTGATCGCCACCTTCCGCTGTCTTGGCGCCGATGGCGATTTCGTCTTCCGCGTCTATCTGATCCAGATCCTGGTGCTGACCGCCCTTGGCGTCGCCGCCGGTCTGGTGCTGGGCGCGCTGATTCCCTTCGCCGCCGCCGGGCTCTTGTCCTCCCTGCTGCCGATCAAGACCGTCGCCGCGCTCTACCCGTCCGAACTCGGCCTCGGCGTGCTCTACGGCTTCCTCACCGCGCTGACCTTCGCGCTCTGGCCGCTTGGCCGCGCCCATGACGTGCCGCCGAGCCTGTTGTTTCGCGACGATGTCAGCAGCGCCCGCCGGCTGCCGCGCCGCCGCTACAGGATCGCCACCGCGCTGGCGGTCCTGGTGCTGGCCGGTCTGGCCGTGGGCCTGTCCGGCGACCTGCGCATCGCCCTTGTCTATGTCGGCGCCACCGCCGTCGTGTTCGCTCTACTGGCGCTGATCGCCCGGCTGATCATGGCCGCCGCCCGCCGCCTGCCGCGCGCCCGCTCCACCGGCCTGCGCCTTGCCATCGGCAACATTCATCGGCCCGGCGCCCTCACCTCCTCGGTGGTGCTCTCGCTCGGGCTTGGCCTGTCGCTGCTGGTGACGCTGGCGCTGATCGACGGTAATCTGCGCCGCGAGCTCGGCACGGCGATTGCCGGCCGCGCCCCGAGCTTCTTCTTCGTCGATGTGCAGAACAGCGAGCGCAGCGCCTTCGATGCCCTGCTGGCCGGTGCGGCCCCGGAAGCGCGGATCGACGGGGCGCCGATGCTGCGCGGCCGCATCACCGCGTTGAACGGCATCCCCAGCGACCAGATCAAGCCGGCCGAGGGCGGGGCCTGGGCTCTGCGCGGCGATCGCGGCATCACCTATTCCGCCGGGCTTCCCGACAACTCCACCCTGAGCGAGGGGAGTTGGTGGGCGCCGGACTATTCCGGTCCGCCGCTGGTCTCCTTCGAGGCCGAGGTCGCCGAGGCGCTGGGGGTCACGCTCGGCGATACGGTCACCGTCAATGTGCTCGGCCGGCCGATCACCGCCGAGATCGCCAATCTGCGCAAGGTGGAGTGGCAATCCCTGGCCATCAACTTCGTCATGGTGTTCTCGCCGAACACCTTCGCCGGCGCGCCGCACACCCATCTCAGGACCCTGACCTTCGAAAACGGTGCCAGCGAGGAGCGGGAGCTTGCGCTCCTGAAGACGGTCGCCAAGGCCTACCCGACCGTCACCTCGGTCCGGGTCAAGGATGCCATCGAGCAGGTCAACGCGCTGGTCGCCCAGCTCGCCTGGGCCATCCGCGCCGCCGCCTCGGTGACCCTGGTCGCCTCGGTGCTGGTCTTGGGCGGCGCGCTGGCCGCCGGCCATCGCCACCGGGTGCATGACGCGGTGGTGCTGAAGACCCTCGGCGCGACCCGGCGCCGGCTGATGGGCGCCTTCGTGCTGGAATACGCCATCCTCGGCCTGGTAACGGCGCTGTTCGCGGTGGTGACGGGCACGCTCGCCGCCTCCTTCGTGCTGGTCGAGGTGATGGATGCCGGCTTTACCTTCCTGCCCGCAACCGCCACTGGCGCCGCCCTTGCCGCCCTGGCGCTGACCGTCGGCTTCGGCCTGATCGGCACCTGGCGCGTGCTCGGGCGCAAGTCCGCCCCCGTCTTGCGCAACCTGTAAGGCGCTGAAAATCAGGGAAAATTAACCCTCACGCACCGTAAAAACGCACAAGGGGGTGCACGCCCTTGCCTGCCACGATAAGGTGCACCCGGGACGACGCGGGCTGGGGAGCCTGCGACATGACACGGGCTATGGGGACATCTCATGAATTTCAGCTTTACCAAACCGCTTCGCACGCTCGCCGCCGGGCTCGCCCTGGCCGCTGGTCTGGCCGCGCCGGCCATGGCCGAATCGCCCTTCCACACCGGCGTCTGGCAGGTCAACGAGCCGACCGGTCCGCGCGGCCTGGTGGTCAGCGACTGGCTGGTGTTCGAGGAGGGGCTGCCGAAGTTCTGGCTCTATCGCAAGGCCGGCACCAACGACCTCAACCAGTTCGACTTCCTGACCCGGCCGATTGGCCAGTCCACCTACGCCCCGGTGGAGATTCGCGTCTACCGCACCGGTGAGCACAAGATGCAGTACTCCACCTTCGTCAAGAAGGAAGAGCCGGTGCAGCATCCGGCCGAACGGCTGTCGATCCCGAATTACAAGAATTCCTGCCTGTCGGTGGAGAACAAGGGCGAGCGCCTGTTCGGCACCTGGCTCGGCACCAGCGGCTCGACCATGAAGCGGCTGCACCTGTCGAAGTCGAAGATCACCATCGACGGCGAGAGCCGCAAGGTCGACATCATGCCGGTGCGCACCGGGCGCCTCGGCATCGTCGAGAACGGCCAGCCGGTGGCCTTCTTCACCGATGGCGGCGGCGACTATGCCGTGCTGCAGTGGTTCAAGCCGGGCGTGACCACCGAGGTCATGGTCGACCCGAAGAAGGAAATCCTCGACTTCGCGCGCGAGGAAATCGTGCGCGACCCGAAGGGCACCTGCGACCGGCAGATCGCCTCGCGCCTGAAGGCGATGAAGTAACCGGTCTTCGGCGAAACGCCGGGATCGACAGGGCCACAGGCAACATGGCGAAATCGTAATGTTGCCTGTGGCGATTGCATCTTGTCCTTGTCGCCGGCCGCCCCCATATTTCAAAAGACCTGCGCCAGACCGCGCCATCGGGGCGCCTGAGAAACCCGCAGGGTCTCGCATTCATTCACGAGGGATAGAGAGGACTTCGATGTCGACCTTCGACCGCAACTCGAACATTCGGTATGCCGCGGCCGGCGCGCGCGCCGAGGCCGGCGTCTATGACGAAGGGCTTCGGGCCTACATGCTGGGCGTGTACAATTACATGGCCCTGGGCCTGGCCATCACCGGTGTGCTGGCTCTGGCGACCGTGTATTTCGCCACCACCACCGACCCGAGCCTCGCCGTCGCCACCCTCGGCAACGGCAAGATGCTTACGAGCCTCGGCTACACGATCTATGCCAGCCCGCTGAAGTGGGTGGTGATGCTGGCGCCGCTGGCGATGGTGTTCTTCCTCAGCTTCCGCATCCAGTCGATGAGCGCCTCCACCGCGCAGACCACCTTCTGGGTCTATGCCGCGCTGATGGGCGTCTCCCTGTCGTCGATCTTCCTGGTCTACACCGGCGGTTCGATCGCCCGGGTGTTCTTCATCACGGCGGCCTCGTTCGGTGCCCTGAGCCTGTTCGGCTACACCACCAAGAAGGACCTGTCGGCCTGGGGTTCGTTCCTGTTCATGGGCCTGATCGGCATCATCATCGCCTCGCTGGTCAACCTGTTCCTGGCATCCTCCGCACTGCAGTTCGCCATCTCGGTGATCGGCGTGCTCGTGTTTGCCGGCCTGACCGCCTATGACACCCAGCAGATCAAGGAAATGTACGACGGTGCCGACGGCTCCGAGGTGGCCGCGAAGAAGTCGATCATGGGCGCGCTGCGTCTCTACCTCGACTTCATCAACCTGTTCCTGATGCTGCTGCAGCTGTTCGGCAACCGCGAATAAGCGGCTCCGGCCTCAGCGAAAAACCAAGAAGCGCGGGATCGTCTCCCGCGCTTTTTTGTGCCCGGCGCCGCTCCAGCTCCGTCTTCGGACAGGCCGCACAGCATTCCGGACAGATGGTCAGGCAAGGCCCGCAACCCTCCGTTGACGCTCAAGATATTCCCCGCAAGAGTACTTTTCATCCTCACCTCGCTCCGAAAAGCACAATCATGCCCAATTCTCATTTCCACTGCTGCGCTTCCTTGTCCGCCGTTCTGTGCGCGCTCATGGCGGCGACCCCGCTCAGCGCCGATGAATATTCCGCGCAATGGGGCCTGGGCATGATCGGCGCCAAGGCAGCGCATGATCGCGGCTACACCGGCGCCGGCGTCACCGTCGGCGTGGTCGACAGCGGCATCTATCAGTACCATTCGGACCTGATTGACAACCTGAGCCCGATTTCCATGAACGGCCCCACCGGACTGCCCTCCGATGGCGTCGATGTGGAGGGGCACGGCACCCATGTCGCCGGCACCATCGCCGCAGCGCTCAACGGGTATGGCATGGTCGGCGTCGCGCCGGGCGCCCAGGTCGCCTCGCTTCAGCTCGCCGACTACGGCTCCGACGAGATCACCGATGCCACCCTCGACACGACCGCCGCGCGGCTGTTCGACCATGGCCTCGACAACGGCATCGAGTTCTACAACAACTCCTGGGGCAGCGACGACATGATGCCGTTGGACGAGGCCGGACAGGCGGCCACGCGCGACATGCTTGAGACAAAATACGACTACATGCTCGACGCCATCGAGCGGGGCGTCGAGGCGGGCAATGTCTACGTCTGGGCCAATGGCAACGACGGCCTGCCGAGCGTCGCCCTGGAGGCAGGCCTCCCGGTGCTTGCCCCCGAGCTGAAGGGACATTGGATCGCGGTCGCCGCCCTGGAGCAGACAGGCGAGATCGCGTCCTATTCCAACCGCTGCGGGATCGCCGCGACCTGGTGCATCTCCGCGCCCGGCGGCGATGACGATGAGGATGCCGGCGGCATCTACTCCACCGACCACAACGGCACCTATGTGCGCATGTCCGGCACCTCGATGGCCGCCCCACATGTGACCGGCGCGCTGGCCATCGCCCGGCAGATGTTCCCCAATGCCAAGGGCAGCGATCTCACACAGCTCATCTTCGCCACCGCGACCGACGTGGGCGACGAAGGCATCGACGCGGTCTACGGCTGGGGCATCCTGAACCTCGACGCCCTCACCTCGACCCGCGACGCCGAGGCCGGCGCCCTCTACTCCCAGAGCGCCTACGCGCAAGGGCGCACCCTCGGCCAGATCGCCGACATCGCCGGCGCCATCGTCTCCGGCGGACCCGGCGGCGGACAGCAGAACGTCACCTTCTCGACCAACGGCCCGGCTCCGGAGACGGATTTCAACGCCCGCTGGTGGACCGCCCCCCTTGCCGGACTGACCCGGACCCTCGCCAGTGCAACCAGCAACTCGGCCATGACCCGAACCGGCGGCGTGCTCACCGGTCTCGATTTCCGTCCCTCGCAGGACGTACGTTTCGGCTTCGGCCTCGGCTTCAGCGAAACCCGCACCTCCAGCGGCGGCAACAAGAGCCGCGCCGCCGGGTTGCATGCGCTCGCCTACGCCGGCCTGACCATGGGCGAATGGTTCACCGATGCATCCGCCGGTCTCAGCCGCTTCGAGACCTCGACGAGCCGCGCCGCCATCCCCGGCGCGGGCGGAGCGGGCGGCTTTGCCGGCACCGCCAAGGGAACCGACATCGGCGTCTGGGGCAATCTGCGTGCCGGCATGAACCTCACCACCAGCCTCGCCGAGATCCAGCCCTATGCCCAGGCCCGCGTCGTGCACCAGTGGCTTGGCGGCTCCACCGAAACGGGCGCCGGCGTCTTCGCGCTGACCGCCCCCTCGGCCACATCCTCGCAGACGGACCTGGGCGTTGGCGTCCGGTTGACCGGAACGCCCCTGCCGATCTCCACCGGCGACCTGAAGCCGGTGCTTGACGTTGCCTATGCCCGCGCCATCGGCTCGCTCGGCGACAGCCGCGCCACCAGCCTGCTCGGCGCACCGGTCGCCGCCAGTTCGGTGGGCATCGGCCGGGACATCGGCCGTCTCGGCGCCGGCCTGACTTATGCCTCGGCCAGCGGCACCATCAGCGCCACGCTCGGCTACTCGGGCGAGTACCGAGCCCGGGCCGCATCGCATGCGCTCAGCGCCGGCGTGTCGATCAAGTTCTGACATTCCGGAGATGCCGGAACGGCAAAAGGGGCCGCGCGACATCGTCGCGCGGCCCCTTTTGCCGTCGTCTTTGTCGTCGCCGTGCCGGGAACCGGGTCCGCAGCCGGACCCTAGACCTCGACCAGCCGCAGATCGCGTTTCTTGTCGAACACCTTGAGCACCTGGGCCAGATCAGCGCCGCGCTTCAGCACCACGCCGCCAGCGCCCAGCACGCTGTAGGCGCCCTGACGGCGGGCGTTCTTCGGATTCTTCTCGATCCGGAACAGCGGCACCTCGCTCGTGCGCCGAAACACGGAAAACACCGCCCGATCCTTCAGAAGGTCGATGGCGTAGTCGCGCCACTCGCCCGAGGCGACCTTGCGTCCGTAGAGCCGCAGGATCTGATCCAGTTCGCGCCGATGGAAGGAAACAACCGGTCGGGGCGCCGCCGCCGCGCCGCTTCCCGCCGCCGATCCCGATCCGCCTCCCGACCCGCCTCCCGACCCGATGACGGCGCTGCGCACCGCTTGCGGCCGGGATGCCGGGGACTCATCGTCGAACTCGCTCATGACGCCTCCCGCCAGGTTGGTCTGTCCGCACGCTGGCGGCACCTGCCCCCCGCCACGCCGTGCCGCCATGATGCCTCCGGCGCCGGCGCTTTGGCAAGCCGGCGGCCAAACCGGCACGGATCGCGTGCGCAGGCTGCACACGCTCTACCGGAGCGCTCACCCCTTGGCGGAATTCATAGTTTTGCCCCAATCCAGTCAACACCGCGCCATCTTGGAGAGCGACAGTCCAACCGTTGCCAACGGGATTGGCGCTGGTGAGACTTCGGTACGCAACAGCCCCCCAGCCCCCCGGGGTTTCCCGATGTCTTTCCCCGTCCCTTCGCGGACGAAACGGCAACCGGAAGGGCCGGCGTTACGCCGGCCCTTTTCCGTTTTGCGGACCGGCGCGCGCTGGTTCGCCATCTCCCCTCCCTCCGCAATTCTGGCAATCAAGCTTTTGCCCGCGCCGATTCAGCGCTATCATCAAGGCATGAGCCTTGGTCTGATTGCCCTGCGCCCGGCCCGGCAAGATGACGCCATGGCCCTCGCCCTGATCCATGAGGAGGCGTGGCGAGGCACCTATCGCGGCATTCTCGGCGGTGTCGAGCTTGAACGGATGATCTCCCGGCGCGGGCCGCGCTGGTGGAGAACCGCCCTGTCGCGCGGTGTTCGCATCCAGATGCTGGAGGTGGCCGGCACCCCGGCCGGCTATGCCACCTACGGGCGGAGCCGCATGCGCGAACTGCCCTTCGAAGGCGAAATCTACGAGCTCTACATCCGTCCCGACCATCAGGGGCTGGGCTTCGGCACCGAGCTGTTCCATGCCACCCAACGCGCCCTCGACCGGGCCTATCTCTCCGGTCTGGCCGTGCGCGTCCTCAGCGACAATGCCGAAGCGGTCCGCTTCTACCGCCAGCGCGGCGGTCAGGCGCTGATGACCACCCGCGAGCAGATCGCCTCCTCCACCCTTGAGCTGACCATCTTCGGCTGGTTCGCCGACACGCCCCAATAGCCGGCCGGCCGGTCGCGCCTGCCCCCTTCCCTCGCTTCGCCGCGCGGGCCTGGCGGTTTCGCGCGTCCAGAGCGGTTGCACCGCACAATTTCCACCTTGCCATCGGCGCCGGTGCCTGCGATACAGCCCGCGACCCATCACTCTAGGAGCTTGATCCATGCGCATCGATGCCGTTCCGATCGGGAAGAACCCGCCCGAAGACATCAACGTGATCATTGAAGTGTCCGCGGGCGGCGAGCCGATCAAGTACGAAATGGACAAGGACGCCGGCGCCATGTACGTCGACCGCTTCCTGTACACGCCGATGCGCTACCCCGGGAACTACGGCTTCGTGCCGCACACCCTGTGCGGTGACGGCGACCCGGTCGACGTGATCGTCGCCAACCAGCGGCCGATCGTTCCCGGCGCGATCATGAACTGCCGTCCGATCGGCGTGTTGTTCATGGAAGACGAAGCCGGCATGGACGAGAAGCTCGTTGCCGTTCCCAGCTCCAAGCTGACCCGGCGCTACGAGAACATCGCTCATTTCGAGGATCTGCCGGAAATCACCATGCAGCAGATCAAGCATTTCTTCGAGCACTACAAGGATCTGGAGCCCGGCAAGTGGGTCAAGATCTCCGGCTTCGGCGGCCCGGACGAGGCCAAGCGGATCATCGAGGAATCGATCGCCCGCGCCAAGGCCGACAAGGCCTGAACAGCGCGACGCCCGCGCCTGAAGCTCTGAAGAGCTGACAGCTTGACCATCTGACCGGCGGCGGCGCTGCCGGTCAGTTTGCGGCCTCGATGGCTTCCATATCGTCATCGGACAGGCCGAAATGATGGCCGATCTCGTGCACCAGCACATGGGTGATGACCGCGCCGAGCGTTTCCTCATAGGCGCACCAGTAATCCAGGATCGCCCGGCGATAGAGCCAGATCCGGTTCGGCATCTGCCCGCTCCAGCCGGCGGCCGCCCCTTGCGCCAGCCCCACCCCCTCGAACAGCCCCATCAGCTCGAACGGGCTTTCGATGCCCAGTTCAATCAGCACGTCCTCATCGGCAAGATCGGCGACGCGCAGCTCGATCTCGCCGCACAGTGCGCGAAACGCCTCTGGCAGGCGGGCAAAGGCATCCGCCGCGATCTGTTCGAACACCGCAAGATCCGGGGCCTGCGCCCCGCTCCAGCGCATGTCTTCAGGCTTTGGTGCCGCCGTTGCCACGATCCGTCGCTTTCCTCTGGAATTTCATCCGCCTCGGTGGCGCAGCACTAGAGATAGGTCACCACCAGATAGATGATCAGGGCGACGGCGAAGAGCGCGCCGGCGGTTCGGCCGATCCGCGTGCCCCATTCCTCGATTCTGTCAGGCGGGGGCGCCTCCGGATCGGCATTTCCCGAGCGGCCGGATTTGGCCGCGCCGGTGAAGGTGGTGCGCAGGAAGGTCTCGCTTTCGCGCTCGGCTTGCGCAAGCAGGCTGTCCGCCTCGCGCTTGCGCTCCTCCGCACTCCTTTTGTCGGCCATGTCTCGCGCCCGCCGTTCCGCTCTGGTGCCGGCTCACGCCGGCACGGGTCTCAGTCGGCCTTCAGCTTCGAGCCATTTGCCCGCGATGTCCACAGGCAGAGGAGCGCCAGCAGCGCCAGCCCGGTGGACGCCACCGCATTCCAGCCGGCAAAGGACAGGCCGAACATCCGCCAGCTCGCCTCGGTGCAGCTGACCACCCGGGTGCTGCGCAAGGCATTGAGCAGATCCGCCGCATTGGCCGGGGGTGCGGAGCCGCCGCCGCAATCGGCCGGTCCCGGCCAGAAGCCCCATTCCGCGCCGGCCTGATAGCCCCCGAGCCCGGCGCCATAGGCAAACAGCGCCGCCACCAGAAGAAGAAGCACCACCAGCAGCCCGCGCGCCGCCCCCCGCCACAGCAGCCACAGGGCGACAAGTGCCAGCGGCAGGCCGGCGTAATAGGGCACGCGCTGCTCCAGGCAGAGCTTGCAGGGCGCATAGCCGCCGATCAGCTGGTAGCCCCAGGCGAAGGAAATCGCCGCCGTTCCGCCGGCGATCAGCAGGACGAGCAGCAACAAGGAAAACGAACGCGGCGAGGACACGAGGCCAGTCCCTCCCAAGGGTGTCAGAGAAACTTGATCAGGACGAAACCGCCGACCAGGCCGACGACGAACAGGGTGAACATCAGGCCCAACCGCTTTTCGATGAAATGGCGGATCGGTGGACCGAAGAAATACAGAAGGCCGGCGACGACGAAGAAACGCAAGCCCCGGGCAAGCACGCTGGCGACGAGAAACACCGGCAGGCTGAGGCCGGACGCGCCGCTGGCGATGGTGATCACCTTGTAGGGAAAGGGCGTCACCCCGGCGATGAAGACGATCCAGGCGCCGTATTCGTTGAAATTGTCCTGGAAGGTCTGGAACTTGTCGAGGTAGCCGTAGAAGGCGAGGATCGGCTGCGCCAATTGCAGGAACAGCAGGGCGCCGATGGCATAGCCGGCAAAGCCGCCGATCACCGAGGTCACCGTGCACAACAGCGCGTAGAAGAACGCGCGCGCGCGCCGGGCGATCACCATCGGGATCAGCAACAGATCCGGCGGCAGCGGAAAGATCGAGCTTTCGGCAAAGGACACCAGCCCGAGCGCCAGGGGCGCGCGGCGGCCGGAAGCAAGGGACATGGTCCAGTCGTAGAGTTGGCGCAACATGGCGTCTGCTTAGCCCGTCCCCCGCCAGTTGTCACGCGCGCGTGTGCCGCCCGGCACGCTTCCCGGTGACAACCGGTCAGGACAGGCGATCTTTCCGTTGACGGGCCGTGCGCGATGACTATGATCGCCGCGTTTCCGGCAGCCTTTTCGCCCGCTGCCAAAGAGTGCCCCCGTGGCGGAACTGGTAGACGCGACGGATTCAAAATCCGTTTCCTTAACCGGAGTGTCCGTTCGAGTCGGACCGGGGGCACCACTTCCCACCATCGCTGACGCGCCGCATCGCGTGGCCCACACGCCGCCTCCCGGCCTATGTGCTGATGCGTTCCGGGTTTTCCCGCCCTTGCCTTCCTCCCGCCCCCGGTCTTTCATGCGCGGACCGCATGGGGGCGCGCCAGGATCAGGACCCTGGCCGTTTCCTCACCACCCATTTGCCTCGCGGCCGTGAAGCGCACGCCACCAGACGCATTGCCTGCACTTTTATAGAACCAGGGCCGCGCGAAACCGGTAGATCGGAAGCATGACGCAAGGGACACGAGAGATCGAGCTGAAGCTCGAGGTCGATGCCGATGCGCTGGAGGAGCTGAAGGCCGCTCCCGCGCCCCTGGGCTACACGGTCGATCCGCCCCGAACGCAAGACCTGCGCTCGATCTATTTCGATACCGCCGATCTGGACCTCTACCGGGCCAAATGGTCCTTGCGGGTGCGGCAGGTGGGCGCGGACTGGATCCAGACCGTCAAATCCGGCACCTCGGTCAGCGGCGGCCTGTCGATGCCGAAGGAGCAGGAAGCCGCGGTCAGCGCGCCTGCGCCGGACCTGACTCGGATCAACGACCGGACCTTGCAAAAGGCGCTGTGGAAGCAGATCGACGGCAAGCAGGTCGATCCGGTGTTCGAAACGCGGATGCAGCGAACCACCCGCATCTTTCGCACCGAAGAGGGCGCGGAGATCGAGATGGCGCTGGATGCCGGCGAGGTCCGCACCAGGACCCGGACCCAGCCGCTGTTCGAGGCGGAACTGGAGCTGAAGCGCGGCCAGGTGGGCGATCTGTTCGCCCTCGCCTCGGCGCTCAACGGCACCAGCATTGCCCGGTTTTCCGCCCTCAGCAAGGCGCAGCGCGGCTATGCCCTGATGCGCGGCGACGACATGACCTGTCGGCCGGTCGGCGCCGGCCGCGTCGAGCTGTCCCGCAAGACCGACACGGCGGAGAGCGCGCTGCGGGCGATCCTGCGTTCTTGCCTGGCGCAGATCGCCGCCAACCGCGATGCCACCCTGGAGGTGGACGATCCGGAGGCGGTGCACCAGATGCGCATTGGCCTGCGGCGGTTGCGCAGCGCCCTCAAGGTGCACCGCGACCTGCTGCCGATCGCCTTGCGCGAGAACCTTGATGAGCGGGCCAAGGTGTTGGCCCTGAGGCTCGGCGACTTGCGCGATCTCGATGTGCTGGTCGATGAGATCATCGCGCCGGTGCTCGATCAGGTCCCCGCCGATGTCGCCGCGACACGTCTGGCGGAGGTGGTCGGCGCCCGGCGCCAATCGGTGCGCAAGGCGCTGCGAACCGAGCTGCGCGCGCCGGAGGTCAATCACCTGCTGTTCGATCTGGGCAGTCTTGCCGAAGCGGAAACCTGGCCGTGCGACCCGATGGACACGGATGCCGCCGCCGCGCTGCGGGAAACGCTGGCCATGCCGGCGCGCGACTATGCCCGCCGCGCGCTGGAAAAGCGCTGGAAGGCGGTTGCCCGGCTGGGCGAGCGCATTGACGAGCTGACGCTGGAGGAGCGGCACGACATGCGCAAGCAGCTGAAGAAGCTGCGCTATGCGGTGGAATTCTTCCAGCCGCTGTTCCCGGCGAAACACTGCGCCCCGTTCATCGCCACGTTGAAGACCCTGCAGGATGTGTTCGGCTATCTCAACGATGTGGTGATGGCCGCCAAACTGGCGCCGATCGCGCGGGACAAGCGCGGCGAGGGCGCCAAGCTGAGCCTGGCCGCTGGCTTCGTCATGGGCTGGCACGAATACCGGGCGGAAAGCGAATGGGCCAAGGCCCGGGCGCTGTGGGACAAGAGCCGGCGGAGCCGCAAGTTCTGGCGGAGCTGACCGGCTAGCGCAAGCCCCACGCGGAGCGCGTAAACCGGGCGCGCTCCGCCCCTCCGGCGCTATTGCTGCGGCGGCGCCGCGTCCGGCTCGGGCTTCGGCCCCTTGCCGATGCCGAAGGAGCCGAGGAAGCCCGACGGCAGGCCGAAGCCCTGCTCCACCGCGTCCAGCACCTCCTTGTCATCGACCTCGCCGTCGATCACCTTCTGCACGTCGATGCTGCTGCCGCCGCCGGTCACCCGGCCGATCACGTCATTGGCCGCATCGGTCAAGGCCTTCTCCGGCCGGCGCTTGAGCAGCTCCGCCAGACCGCCGCCGATCCCCTCAAGCTGCTTCAGCGCCGTTTTCGGATCGTCGAGAATACCCTTGATGTCGGGATAGATCTTCGGCTTGTTCCAGGGGCCGCGCACGATCACCGGCACGCCGAGCCCGGCCATTTCCCGATCCTCGCCCTTGCCGCGCGGCATCGGCGGCGCCCCTTCGAGCGTCGCCACCACCTTGGGTTCGAACCGCCAGTCGAGGCTCTTGCGCGGCAGGTCGATGAGCCCCGCGCCGGACATGCGCACCAATGGTCCGTAGAGCGCCAGATCGGTCGAGCGGGCGACGCCGTTGGCAATCTCGAAGCCAAGGCCCAGCGAGGAGAAATCCGTCTTCTGCGCCGGATTTTCCGCCCAGCCGAGCAGGGTATCCACGGTCAGCCCGCGCACCATGCGCGGAATGTTGATGCCGCGCACCGCCCCATCCACGAAGTCGAACCTTGCGGTGCCGCCAAGGCTGGCGACCAGATCGGCCTGGCTTGCCCCCCGGGCGCGCAGCGCCAGCGCGGTGCCGACGCGGCCCTCCAGCCAGCCGAAATCGATCAGCGCCGACAGGAACGGATGGGCGTTTACATCGACCAGATCGAACGCGGCTTCGATCACCGGCACCGGCCCGGAGCCATCCAGCGTCAGCGTGCCGCGACCACTGCCGTCGTAAAGCGTGAGATCGGCGAGATCCGCCGTCAGTCGCCCGCCCTTCAGCGCAACCGTCAGCCGGCTCGGCCCGACCTCGACCTTGTCCCAGGCGATGGTCCGGGCGCTCAGCTCCAGATTGGCGTCAACCGCTTTCAGACCGGAAAGATCAATCGGGTCGGTGCTCCAGGGCACTGGGCCGCCGGAGGGCGCGCGGGCGCCCGACTTGGCACTGGATTTCCCGCCCACGCGAGCAGGTGCGGGCGCATTGCCCCCGTCGGCCAGATAAGGATCGAGCCCGAGCCGGTCGAGCGCCAGCGCGGCGGTGATCAAGGGCGGATCGCTGAGGCGGATTTCGCCCTTGCCGGTGCCGCTGATATCATCGAGGCGGATCCGCGCGTCGGTGAAGGCGACCGCCCCCGGCGCAGCCCCGAGCCGCCCGGCGATGGAGAAGGTCTTCAGCCCGCCGCCCGGCGGCAGCGGTGACCCGAGCCAGGCCGCCAGCCCGCGCAAGTCTACCGTTTCCAGAAAAAGATCGCCATCGAGCGCGCCTTGCACGGAGACCGCACCGTCATAGCCCGCGCCCACCCGGCCGCTTTCCACACGCACTCGCACCGGCGCCGGCAAGCCGGCCAGCATCAGCGCCGGTTCCGCCGTTCCGGACAGCCGGAAGCTCTCGTCGCGCCAGCGCAGACCGCCGGTCAGCGACACAGGCCGGTCGAGACCGGCGATCTCCACACTTGCACTGATGTCCTCGATCGTCGCCGACGCCGGATCCTCGCCAAGCGGCGAGGGCAGCACCAACCCGCCGATGCTGCCCTTGGCAAGACGCAAGGACCCGCGCAGGTCGAGCGAGCCGATGAGCGCCGCCGTATCGCCGCCGCGCGCGCTGAAGGCCAGATCGCCCCCGAGCGCGCCGGTCGCCGCCTCCGTGCGGCCGGCAAGGAGCAGCACTTCGGCCAGATCGAGATCGGCAAGGCGCACCCGGCCGGAGATCGCCGGCGCGCCCGCGCCATGCAAAAGCGAACCGGCACCGCTGACCTTTGCAGCGCCAATGCTGGCAACCAGATTGTCCAGATCCACCCGGCCGGCGGACAGGGCGACATCGCCGGCAAGACTGTAGGCACCCGGGTCACGGGCGAGCGAAATGCCAAGGGCGGCCAGCGGCTCGGCGAAGGAGTCCCCGGCAGCGGCAAGGGTCAAGGCCCCGCTGCCGGCGGCGGAAAGATTGCCCGTGCTGCGCAGGGACGCACCGGCCACGGTGGTCGTCAGGTCGATCTCGCTGGCCCCGCCCCTTGCCAGCGCCAGTGGGGCCGCGACACGCCCGGAGACGGCCGCCTCGATGCCGCGATAGCGGGCAGCAATGTCAAGGTCGAGCGTCCCGGCGAGCGAAGGCAGGCGCAAGGTGGCGTTGATCGCATCCACCGCCACCGCATCGCCGCTGCGCCGGTCGGCGTAGACCAGCCGGCCATCCCTGACCTGAAAATAGGCGACACCGATTCGCGCCAGCCCGAGCATGGGATCGGCGGCCTCCGCCGCCCCCTCGCCATCCCCTTCCGAAGAGGCGGGCGGCGCGGCTGCGGCAGGTGTCGCAGCTTGCGGCGGCGGCGCGCCATCGGTCGAGTTTTCGGAAATGGCCTCGGCGGCGGCGGCCCAGCGGTCATGCGGGAAGGCGGAACGCGGTGCCCAGTTGGCCGCCCCGTCCGGCCCGACCTCCAGGCTGATCTCCGGGGTCCGCAGAACGATATGGGTGAGCTGCAGCGAGCCACCGAACAATGTGCCCCAGGCCAGGCCGAAATCGACCTCCTCGGCCCGCACCAGTTCGGCCCCGCCCATTCCGGCCGCTCCGGTGAAACCGACATCGGCGGCCTGCAACCGCAAACTGGGCAAGAGCGAGATCGACACCGGGCCATCGAGTCGCAGTCGCCAGCCGGAGCGGCGTTCCACCTCGGCGATCACCCGGGCCTTGAGCGCATCGGCCGGCAAGAAATACGGCACGATCAGCGCGGCCGCGACCAGCACGAGGACCAGCCCCAGGATCCCAATCGCCAATCGTTTCACCTGCGCCTCCCGTTCCGTGCGAATCACCCGGAGTGTACGTCAAAGCGTGTCGACAGAGTGGCCGACCCCCCGATTGCGTCGCCCCTGCCCCCAGATCCGCACACTTGCCCAGCTCCCTCCGCTGTTGGCATGGACAAGCCTGCGGGATTTTTGCGATGCTGTGGCCGGAATTCCCCACCGACATCGGCGGCAACACGCGGCCCGGGCGGATGGCAGTCAAGGAGTATGCATGTTCGTTGCGTTGAAGCGTTTCCTGAAACAAACGGTGACCGGAAAGCAGGGCAAGCTGAATTTCGCCGAAGACGACCACCGGCTTGCTGCCGCCGCGCTGCTCGTCCACCTCGTCTCCGTCGACGGAGTGGTCGACGACAAGGAGCGGGAGGCCCTCAACGAGGTGCTCCGGCGCAATTATCAGTTGACCCCGGAGATGACCGCCGAGCTGATCGCGGCGGCCCAGCAGCGGGACGATGAGGCCGTCGACTTGTTCGGCTTCACCTCCGTTCTCAAGCGCGATCTGGAGATCGAGGAACGGCTGAAGGTGCTGGAGATGATGTGGGAGATCGTCTACGCCGATGGCATCGTCCATGAATTCGAGGACAACACCATCTGGCGGGTGGCCGAACTCCTGGGCATTTCTTCCCGCGAGCGGCTCGCCCTGCGGCGCAAGGTGGCCGGCGCCAGGGACGCCGCCGCGCCGAACGACGCCGACGACACCTAGCCCGGGACCGGATCGGCGACGGCCCGCGGACTGGCGGCGGGCCGCAGCCCATGCGTGAAATCCCGTAGGGAACGGATGACAACCGGGGCACCCATGCGTTAGGTTGTGGTCATGATCCTTGATCCGAAGCTTCTGGCCGGACGGCCGAAAATCCTTGTGGTGCTGCATCAGGAAACCTCGACACCCGGTCGGGTCGGACAGGAACTGATCCGGCGCGGTTTCGCCCTCGACATTCGCCGCCCGCGTTTCGGCGACTGTCTGCCCTCGACCCTTGAAGACCATGCCGGCGCGGTGATCTTCGGCGGGCCGATGAGCGCCAATGACACCGACGCCTTCGTTTCCCGGGAAATCGACTGGATCGACGTGCCGCTGCGCGAGGGAAAACCGTTCCTTGGTATCTGCCTCGGCGCGCAGATGCTGGCCCGCAATCTCGGCGCCAGGGTTCGTGGCCACGAGGATGGCTTGGTCGAGATCGGCTATTACGATCTTCACCCGACAGAGACCGGCTGCGAGCTGATGCCCCACTGGCCCGACAAGGTCTACCAGTGGCACAAGGAGGGCTTCGATCTGCCGAGCGGCGCCACCTTGCTGGCCAGCGGCGAGACCTACCCCAACCAGGCAATCCAGGTCGGCCCCGCCGCCTTCGGCATCCAGTTCCACCCGGAGCTGACCTATCTGATGATGGTGCGCTGGACCACCCGCGCCGCGCCGCGCATGGCCCTGCCGGGCGCGCGGAACCGGCGCGATCATTTCGCCGGACGCTATGTGTTCGACCCGGCGGTGAAATCCTGGCTGGTCGGCTTTCTCGACCGCTGGATCGGCCATGCAAATGCCTCTGCCCAGCCCTGCCGCGCCGCGATGGAGATGCCCCAGCGGGTGCTGAGCTGACGCCCGGCGCGACCTGAACGGCCACGCCGCGTAGGCAGCGGAGCTAGCCCTCGCGGCAGTCGCGGCACAGACCGCGCAGCTCGATCGTCGAGCCGGCCAGCACAAAGCCTTCGGCCTTGGCCCAGTCGCGAATCGGCGCGGCGATCCGCTCCTCGGCAAACTCGCTCACCTTGCCGCATTTCTCGCAGATGGCGAAGCCGGCGGTCTCATGCCCGGCGCAGTCCGGATGACTGCAGGCGACAAAAGCATTGAGGCTTTCCAGCCGGTGCACCAGCCCATAGGCGCGCAGCTTCTCCAGCGCCCGGTAGACCTGCAGCGGCGCGCGGAAGCCTTCGCCGCGCAGGGCATCGAGAATGGAATAGGCGCTGAGCGGCGCGTCCGAGCCGTTCAGCACATCATAGACAAGCGACTGGTTGCGGGTCAGGTCCGGATGATGGACATGCGCTGCGGTCATCTGGCGCCTCCGCCTCCTCCGTGGGGTGTTGTAAAGCGGCGCAGCAAGGCGCCGACCGGGGTCATCCCCAGCAGGAACAGCGCCAGCGCGGCAACGACGATCGACGGCCCGGACGGGGTGTCGAACCGCAGCGATCCGAAAAGCCCGCCGATGACGGCCAGCGCACCGATGAGTGCCGCATAGACTGCCATCTGCTCCGGGCCGCTGGCAAGGCGGCGCGCGGCGGCGGCCGGGATGATCAGGAGCGCGGTGATCAGCAACACACCGACGATCTTCATGGACAGGGCGATGACGGTGGCCATCAACAGCATGAACACCGCATTCGCCGCATCCGGATTGAGCCCTTCCGCCTCCGCCAGTTCGCGGCTGACGGTGGCGGCGAACAGCGGCCGCCAGATAAAGGCCAGCACCGCCAGAACGGCGGCGCCGCCGGCATAGATCACCGCGATGTCGAACACGGACACCGCCAGGATATCGCCGAACAGGAAGCCCATCAGATCGATCCTGACCCAGCTCAGAAACGCCAGGCACACAAGGCCGAGCGCCAGCGCCGAATGGGCCAACAGCCCGAGCAGGGCATCGGAAGACAGCGACCCGCGCCGCTGCAAGCCCATCAGCAGGATCGAAATCGCCAGGCAGACAGCGAACACCGACAAGGTGATGTTGACCTCCAGCAGGAACGCCAGAGCCACGCCGAGCAAGGCCGCATGGGACAGGGTGTCGCCGAAATAGGCCAGTCGCCGCCAGACGATGAAGCAGCCGAGCGGGCCGGCCACCAGGGCAACGCCAACGCCGGCGACCAGCGCCCGCAGGAAGAAATCGTCAAGCATGGCCCGCCTCGTCCGTCTCCGCCGCGCCTTCTGCGTGGGCGTGACCATGGTGGTGATGACCATCCGCCGGATGGCAATGATCGGTGATCGAGCCATCCGCATGGCGCACCCGGCCATCGGCCAGATGCACGTGGTCGTGGTGATGTTCATAGACGGCGAGCGCCGCATTGGCCCGCCCGCCGAACAGTTGCTGGTAGGCGGCGCTGCCGGCGACCGCCGAGGGCGCGCCGGTGCAGCAGACATGGCCATTGAGGCAGATGACGTGGTCGGTCGCCGACATCACCACATGCAGATCGTGGGAGATCAGCAGGATGCCACAGCCCAGCTCGGCGCGGATCGCCGAAATCAGCTCATAGAGCGCGCTCTCGCCGCTGAAATCGACCCCCTGCACCGGCTCGTCGAGCACCAGGAGGTCCGGCTTGCGGGCAATCGCCCGTGCCAGCAGCGCCCGCTGGAACTCGCCGCCCGACAGGTGGCGCACCTCCGCCCCGACAAGATGGGCAACACCCGTGCGCTCCAGCGCCTCATGGGCCGCGCCGGCCGGCAGCGGTCCGGTCAGCCGCATCAGCCGGTCCACGGTCAGCGGCAGGGTCCAGTCGATCGCCAGCTTCTGCGGCACATAACCGACCTTAAGGCCCGGCGCCCGGTGGGCGGCGCCCTCGTCCGGCCGCGCGATCCCCAGCGCCATTTTCGCGCTGGTCGACTTGCCCGATCCGTTCGGGCCGATCAGCGTGACGATCTCGCCCCGGGCAACGGTCAGGTCGACACCGCGCACCAGCCAGCGGCCGTCGCGGTAAAGCCCGGCGTTTTCAAGACGGACGAGCGGCGGCGCACCGGCACCCGCCCGGGCAGCAGCGGCAAGGGTCATGAGGAAGGGCTCGCAATCGTCATCGTCAGGTCCGGTCCAGGATCTGGCGGTTCCACGTCGAACCGCCGTGTGGGTGTGGTACGGCACGGGCGCCCGCCGTCCAAGCCGTTTTTGTCCCCGCCCCGGGGGAGCGAGGCGCAAGCCGCGCCATGAGTGGGATCGATCGCGGCAGCGCCAGCGCCCATCTTGCGGGCGGAGATTCGTTATGTTATGTCATAACACATCCCGACGCCGGGATCGAGAACCGACCTTCATTTCAGACACGCCCTGTCGCATTTCAAGGACCCTGCCCCGTGGTATCGCCCGCCTCTCCGCTCCAACGCCTGCCGTCCCTCACCTCGCTTCTGCTGGCAAGCACGGTCACCCTCGCCAGCGCCGTTCCAGCCATTGCCGAGGTGACGGTGGTCGCCTCGATCAAGCCGCTGCATTCGCTCGTTGCCGGCGTGATGGACGGTGTCGGCACCCCGGACCTGATCGTCGATGGCGCCGCCTCGCCGCATGTTCATGCGCTGAAGCCCTCCAAGGCACAGCAGTTGCAGGATGCCGATGTGGTGTTCTGGATCGGCCATGAGCTGGAGGCGTTTCTGGAAAAGCCGCTGGAAACCCTGCCGCGCGACAAGGCCGTGGTCGTCGAGCTGCTCGACAGCGACGGGCTGGTGCGCCACCCGATGCGCCAGGACGAGGCCTTCGAGGCGCATTCTCATGCCCATGCGGATGAGGAAGAACACGGCAACGACCATGATCACGACCATGGCCCGGAACATGATCACGACCATGGCCATGGCCACGCCCACGACGAACATGCTCATGCGGACGGCAAGCCGGCGCTCGATCCGCATGTCTGGCTCGACCCGGAAAACGCCAAGGTGTTCGTCGCCGCGATTGCCGCCACCCTCGCCAAGGCCGACCCGGACAACGCCCCCGCCTATGCGGCCAATGCCGAGGCGATGACCGGGCGTCTCGACGCGCTTCAGGCGGAACTTGGCAAGGAACTAGCCCCGGCGGCGGGCAAGCCCTTCGTCGTCTTCCATGATGCCTATCAGTATTTCGAAAAGCGCTTCGGCCTGACCGCAGCCGGCGCCATCACCCTCAGCCCGGAATCGGCGCCCGGCGCCGAGCGCGTGGCGGAAATCTCCGGCAAGATCCGTGCCCTCGACGCGGCCTGCATCTTCTCCGAACCGCAGTTCGAGCCCAAGCTGGTCGCTGTCGTCACCGAAGGCAGCAATGCCCGCACCGGCGTGCTCGACCCGCTCGGTGCCACCCTCGACAACGGCCCGGAGCTCTACCCGACCTTGCTGCGCAACATGGCCGGCGCGATCAGCGGCTGCCTGCTCGCCGGCGGCTGAGGCGGCCCGCACCCCGGACACCGAATGATCGACGGGCGGCCCTAGGGCCGCCCGTTCTTTTTTTGCCGGACAGGATCCGGTTCAGTTGTGATGACCGCTGAGACCGCCGGAAATCTCCTCGGTCTGCTCCGCGCTGAGCTCCTGCGGCAGGATCAGGTTGAGCACGATCGCCAACACCGCCGCCGGCAGCAGGCCGGTGGTCAACAGGATCTGCAGGGTGCGCGGCAGATGCTGCAAGGCCTCGGGCACCAGTTGCAGCCCCAGCCCGACCGACAGCGCCACAGCGAAGATCACCATGTTGCGCCGGTTCCAGTTGACATCGGCCAGCATGCTGATGCCCGCCGCCGCGACCATACCGAACATGACGATGACGCCGCCGCCGAGCACCTCGATCGGCACGGTGGAAATCAGCGCCCCGACCTTCGGCACCAACCCGCAGACGATCAGGAAGATCGCCCCGAAGGTCACCACATGCCGGCTCATCACCCCGGTCATGGCGATCAGCCCCACATTCTGGCTGAAGGAGGTGTTCGGGAGCCCGCCGAACACCCCGGCCACCGCCGTGCCGAGACCGTCCGCATAGGTCGCGCCGGCAATCTCCCGGTCACTCGCCTCGCGCCCGGCGCCGCCCTTGGTGATGCCGGAGACATCGCCCACGGTCTCGATTGCCGACACGACGCCCATCAGGCCGAAGCCGATCACCGCCGCCCAGTCGAAGGCGAGACCGAAATGCAGCGGGTTCGGCAGGGTGAACCAGGCCGCCCGGCCCACATTGGCGAAGCTGACCATGCCGAGCGCCATGGACAGGAGGTAGCCGACGATCAGCCCGATCAGCACCGCCGCCACCGACCACATGCCCCGGGTGAAGAACTTCAGCCCGAGGGTGACGGCAACAACGACAAGGGCGACGAACCAGTTCTGGGCGCTGCCGAACTCCGGCTTGCCCATGGCCGGCACACCGCCGGCCGCATATTGAATGCCGACCTTGACCAGCGCCAGACCGATCATCAGCACCACCAGCCCGGTGACCAGCGGCGGCAGGGCGAAGCGGATCTTTCCGATCACCGTGCCGAGCGTGGCGTGAAACAGCCCGCCAATGATGATGCCGCCCATCAGCGCCGCCATCGCATCGACGCCCTTGCCCGCGACCAGCGGGATCATGATCGGCAGGAAGGCGAAGCTGGTGCCCTGCACCACCGGCAGCCGGGCGCCGATCGGCCCGGCGCCGATGGTCTGGAACAAGGTGGCGATGCCGGCAAACAACAGCGACATCTGGATCATGTAGATGAGATCGAACACCCCGGCGGTGCCGAAGCCGAACCCGGCGGCGCCGGCGACGATGATCGCCGGGGTGATGTTGCTGACGAACATGGCCAGCACATGCTGGATGCCGAGCGGCACCGCCGTGGCAAGCGGCGGCGTGTAGTCGGGATCCCGCAACTGGGCGGGTGTCCCTATCGAACTGTCGACGGCCATCTCTTTCTGTCTCCTTCTGGAAGGTGCGTGGCGGTTCCGCCTTGTTGTTTTTTCGTTCCAAGCAAATCCGGTGCCGGCTTTTTGTTCGCGTCCTCCGCGCGATGCCGGTCACCGGAAACTCTCAATCGGGCAGCAGGCTCAGTCGGCCAGCGTGCCGAACAGGCGCAGCCGGCTGACGCCCCCGTCGGGGTAGATGTTGAGCCGCACATGGGTCACCGGCCCGGTGGAGGCCACCGCCTCCGGACCGATCGCATGCTCCGCATCGGCGGCCAGCGGCGTGCGGGCGATCAGCTCCGGCCAGAACATCGACGAGGTCACCACCGCGTCGCGCAAATCGCCGCCGAGCGCCCCGAGATCGGCCCCTTGCAGGGAAAAGCTCTCCGGGAAATTGCCCTTGAAATGCGCGGTATCGACCAACGCCCGGCCAATGGTGCCGCGCGCGCCCAGCGCAACGATGATCCAGTCATTGCCCGGCTCGCGCCGGCGCCGGGTCTCCCAGCCATCGCCCATGTTGATCCCGCGCCCGGGCACCAGCAGCCGGTGATAGGAGCCGTAATGGGCGTTGGAAAAGGCGACGATCCGCCCGCCGCTGAGCGCCGAGGCCAGATCGATCTCCCCGCCACCGACCGCATCGCGGTCGAGCTCCGGCCGGCCATAGACCCTGAAACGCGCCACCCCGCCATCGGGATGGATATGCAGGCGGACATGGCTCCACAGCGCATCGGAGCCGCAGGCGAAGAAATGCTGTGCCGATGGCCCGAGCGGCGACATGGCCACCAGCTCCGTCCAGACCGTCGCCGCATCCGGCTCGCCCGAAACATGGCACGCCTCGATGCGGCAGGCGGGCGGGTAATTGCCTGTAAAATGGGCGGTATCCACATCGAAGCCCGAAATTCGACCAGCCACCGCCAGCCGCACCACCGCGTGATCGTGCCCCGGACCGCGCCGCCGGCGCGATTCCCAGCCATCCATCCACTTGCCGTTGTCATCGAACTTGTCGGCGATGAACACCGCCTCGGTATCGGCGAGCATGCGATCGGCGGCGGCGAAGAAATCGTCGGTCACGGAGACAACCCGCGCGCCGAGCCCGGCGGAGGCGAGATTGACATCGGTCCGGGTGAAGGCCGGACGGTTGTCGGAGGAAGAAACGCTCATGAAGGCTCCTTGGCGAAAGCGATGAAAACGACACAGGGCCGGCAGCCGGCCGGCGGAAAACGAAACGCGCCGAAACTTCAGTCCGGCAGCATGTCCTGAAGGCGAAAGAGGGCGATCCGCTCCACCTGCTGGCAGGCGGTGCGGAATTCTCGTGCCCGGTCATGGCCGATCCGCGCCTCGAAACTGGCGAGGATCTCATCCTTGCTGCGGCCCTTCACCGCCAGGATGAAGGGAAAGCCGAAGCGGGCCGTGTAGGCGGTATTGAGCTCCTGGAAGCGGGCACGCTCTTCGTCGGTCAGCGCATCGAGCCCGGCGCCGGCCTGCTCGCGGGCGGAGTCCTCCGTCAGCCGCCGGGCCGCCGCCAGCTTGCCGGCAAGATCCGGATGGGCGGTAAGGACCCCGAGCCGTTCCGCCTCGCTGGCACTGCGGAAGATCCGGCAAAGCGCATTGTGCAGCCCGGTCGCCGTATCATGGGCCGGGCCAAGCTCCAGGTCGAAGGCCCGCTCGGCGATCCAGGGCGAATGCTCGAACACCCCGCCGAACCGCGCGACGAACCCGGCCCGCGCCAGACGCGACGGCCGCCCCTCCAGTGGGCGCGGCGGATGGTGCCGCGCCCAATGCTCGGCGATGTCGATCCGCCGGGCGAACCAGACCCGCTCCTGCGCGGCGGCATAGTCGAGAAACCGGGCAAGGGCGGCGGCCCGGCCCGGCCGGCCGGCGAGCCGGCAATGCAGGCCGATGGACAGCATCTTCGGCGCGCCCGCCACGCCCTCGGCGTGCAGCATGTCGAAACTGTCCTTCAGATAGGCGAAGAACTGATCGCCGGAGTTGAAGCCTTGTGCGGTGGCGAAGCGCATGTCGTTGGCATCGAGCGTGTAGGGCACGATCAATTGCTGCCGCCCGTCGTGGTCGCGCCAGTAGGGCAGGTCATCCGCATAGGTGTCTGCCACATAGTCGAACAGGCCGGTTTCCGTCGCCAGATCGACCGTGTTGACCGAACAGCGCCCGGTGTACCAGCCGCGCGGGGCCGCACCGGTCACCTCCTCATGCAAGCGCACGGCGGCGCGCATGTCCGCCAGTTCCGCCTCGCGGTCATGGTCCTTGTATTCGATCCATTTCAGCCCGTGCGAGGCGATCTCCCAATCGGCCGCCTGCATCGCCGCCACCTGGGCAGGCGAGCGGGCGAGCGCCGTCGCCACTCCGTAGACGGTGATCGGAATCTTGCGCTGGGTCAGGATCCGGTGCAGCCGCCAGAAGCCGGCGCGGGCGCCGTATTCGTAGATGGATTCCATGTTCCAGTGACGCTGGCCCGGCCAGGAGGCGGCGCCGACGATCTCCGACAGGAACGCTTCGGAGCCCGCATCGCCGTGCAGGATGGCGTTCTCCCCGCCCTCCTCGTAGTTGACGACGATCTGCACGGCGATCGCCGCATTGCCCGGCCAGCCCGCTCCCGGCGGAGTGGCCCCATACCCTTGCATGTCACGGCAATAGCGCGGCGGAACGTCAGATGCGGTCACCGTTCGGTCTCCCTTCGATCATGAGGACAGAATACGAACCGATAGATAAGGCCGCGCTTCGCCATGTCTCATGCCACGCCGGCCCCATGTATCGGTCCGCCCCTTCATATTGGTAATGCAGAACAATCACCCTCTCTTTCAAAATTTTCTTGAAAGAGATATGCGCCGTCCGGTTGTTTGCCGGCATGGCTTCACCCGGGATAGTGCCGCCCCGCAGTTCAAAACGTAAAGGGCTTCCATGACCCGGACAGCGAATCCCCCGGCAGATCCGGCAACCGCCAAACCGGCCAGCGTCACCACCCATGTGCTCGACACCGCGCGCGGGGTGCCCGCCGAAGGGCTTGTCATCGAGGTGTTCCGGCTCGGCACGGATGGCACACGGCTGCCGCTCGCCCGCCGGGTGACCAATGCGGACGGGCGCACCGATGCGCCGGTGGTGGCGCCGGAGCAGATGGCGGCGGGCAGCTATGAACTGGTGTTTCATGCCGGGGCGTATCTTGCCGCCGCCGAACTCGTCCCGGCAGGCACCCTGCCCTTTCTGGATGCCGTGCCGATCCGCTTTGGCATCAGCGATCCCGCCCGGCACCATCACGTGCCGCTGCTGCTCTCGCCCTTCGGCTATTCCACCTATCGCGGCAGCTAGGGTCCAGACTCTAACTTGCCGCTTGTGCCCCCGGAGGCGCGTCCGCATCGGCCAGCAGCGCTTCCAGTTCCTGCCGGCAGCGCGCGGTGACGAAATCGATGAACAGGCGGATCTTCGGATCCTGATAGCGCTTGTGCGGGTAAAGGCAGGCAAGGCGCACCGGCGGCGGCGGCGTCTGCTCGCACACCGTCACCAGCGCGCCAGAACGCAAATGCCCGGCGACCTCGAACAGCGGCTTGTTGACGATGCCGCAGCCCGCCAGCGCCCAATCGGTCAGCACATCGCCATCGTCAGATTCGAACGGCCCGGACACCTCGAAGGTCTTGCCCCCCTCGGCGGTCGACAGCCGCCATTGAAACTCGCTGGCCCCGGGGAAGCGCAGCAGCAGGCAGTGATGCTCATCGGCAATCAGATCCTCGCCGCGCGCGGGATGCCCATGGGCGGCGAGATAGGCGGGCGCGGCGCACAGCACCCGCTCGCAATCGAGCACGGGGCGCATCCGCAAGGTGGAATCCTCCGGCGAGCCGAGCACGAAGGCCATGTCCAGCCCCTCGCCCATCACATCGAGCTTGCGGTCCGACAAGCGCAGCCGCACATCGACCATCGGATAAGCCGCCTTGAATTCCGGGATCAGCGGCGCGATCAGCCGCCGGCCGATGCCCAGCGGCGCGGCGGCGAAGATCGACCCGCGCGGCGCCCGCGCCACATCCGCCACCGCCGCTTCCGCCTCGGCGATGGTGTCGAGGATCTTCACCGCGCCCTTGTAGAAGATCGCCCCATGCTCGGTCGGCTGCAGCTTACGCGTGGTGCGGTTGAACAGGCGCACCCCGAGCCGCTTTTCCAATTCGCCGATGCGGCTCGACACCACCGCCGGCGACACCCGCTGGTCGCGGGCGGCGGCGGACATGCTGCCCAGCTCGACAACCCGCACGAACACCTTGAGATTGTTCACATAGGACATGACAACCCCGTACCATCTTCAAGAAATTTTTGATAGTGCTGGGGAACGCACCGCATTTTTTGCAAATCCTCCCCGTGCCACCCTTGCCGGCATGGGCTGCGTCGCCGGGGCGAACGTGAAATGATCCCCTGTGCATGGGGCTCGCGGCCGGACACATCGGGGCGGCCGAACGCATCAGGGCGGAGAGAACGGACAAGATGATCGACATGGCATTGGCTTGGGACTGGCTTTCCTTCGCGCTGCGCTGGCTGCACGTGATCACGGCCATCGCCTGGATCGGCTCGTCCTTCTATTTCATCGCTCTCGACCTTGGCCTGCGCAAGGCGCCGGACCTGCCGGAAGGCGCTCATGGCGAGGAATGGCAGGTGCATGGCGGCGGCTTCTATCACATCCGCAAATACCTGGTCGCGCCGGCGGAAATGCCCGAGCACCTGACCTGGTTCAAATGGGAGAGCTACGCCACCTGGCTGTCCGGCTTCGCGCTGATGGCTGTGGTCTACTATGCCGGCGCCGATCTTTATCTGATCGACGCCAATGTGCTGGAGATGTCGCAGCCGGTGGCGATCGCCGTCTCGCTCGCCTCCATCGCGCTGGGCTGGATCGTCTACGATCTCCTGTGCAAGTCGCCCGCCGGAAAGAGCACCACCGGGCTGATGCTCCTGCTCTATGGCGTGCTGGTGGCGATGGCCTGGGGCTACACCCAGATCTTCACCGGCCGCGCCGCCTTCCTGCATCTGGGCGTCTTCACCGCGACAATCATGTCGGCCAATGTCTTCATGATCATCATCCCCAACCAGAAGAAGGTGGTGGCCGCGCTGATCGCCGGAAAGACGCCCGATCCGGCCCTTGGCGCCCAGGCCAAGCAGCGCTCGCTGCACAACAACTACCTGACCCTGCCGGTCATTTTCCTGATGCTGTCCAACCATTACCCGCTGGCCTTCGCCGTTCAGTACAACTGGCTGATCGCCTCGCTGGTGTTCCTGATGGGCGTCACCATCCGCCATTTCTTCAATACCCGGCACGCGCGAAAAGGTTCGCCCTGGTGGACCTGGGCAGCAACCGCGGCCCTGTTCGCCGCCATCGTCTGGCTGTCCGCCCTGCCGCAGCCGATGGCCGGCGAGCCTGAGGACAGCGCCCGGCTGACGCCGCAGCAAAGCCGCTTCGTGACCCAGGCCCGGTTCGACGCGGTGCGCGACACCGTGCTCGGCCGCTGCTCCATGTGCCACGCCCGCGAGCCGGTGTGGGAGGGCATGATCGTGCCGCCGAAGGGGGTGGTGCTGGAGACCGATGCGGACATCGCCGCCCATGCCCGCCAGATCTACCTGCAGGCGGCCCGCAGCCGCGCCATGCCGCCGGCCAACCTGACCTACCTGGAAGACAGCGAACGGCGCCTGCTCGCCGCCTGGTACGAAGACGCGACCCGCTAAGCACGACCCGCGCGCCCTTCGCCTGCCTTACTCACTGCGCTGAAAACCACTCTCTCACCGCCCGGCGCCAACGCGCCCGGCGGCGCTTGCGCGTGGGCACGTCAGTCCGCGCCGGCCCGGTGACGGTTGCACCAATATTGCGCAGCAGCCTTACCAAGGTGGATTCTCGCGACAAAACGTATTAACAAGTCCATCCATCCCGCCTTGGCGCGCCATGCGCCCCTCCGATGCGTTGCCGCATTCGGACAAGACAGAAAATTCGCGCAACAAGAACGACGCCGACTTTTTGTCGCCGGCGCGCGAATAATGACAAGGAGACGACAGACCGATGCCGATTCTCACAGAAGCGGAAGAAATCTCGGATATTGCTTTTGGATACATGGCCTCAAAGGCATTATTCGCAGCGCTTCACTTCGGCATCTTCACGCATCTGTCCCAGGCTCCGGCAAGGGTCGAGGATCTGGCCGCGAAGATCGGCGTTCCGGCGGAGCGGTGCCGCACCTTGCTGACCGCGCTTGCCGCCCTGGGCCTGATCGAACGGGACGGCGGGGCGTACCGCAACTCACCCGCCGCCGAACGCTTTCTGGTGAAGGGCGCGAAATACGACTTCAGCGACTACTTGCGCCTCCAGGTCCATCAGCAGATGTATCCGCTGATGGATCAGATCGAACCGGCGCTGGCCGGCGAGCTGCCGGAGGAGGCGACCGCCTCCTACGCGGAGTGGTTTTCCGACCCCGAAGAGGCGCGGCTTTATTCCGAAAGCCAGCATGCCGGATCGCTCGGCCCGGCTCTCGGCCTTGCCCGCCGGGTCGACCTGTCCGGCGCGCGCAAGCTGCTCGATGTGGGTGGCGGCACCGGCGCCTTCGCCATCACCCTGTGCGAGGCCTTCCCCGAGCTCTCCGCCACCATCGTCGACTTCCCCAATGTGGCGACGCTCGGCCGCACCTTCATCGACAAGGCGGGGCTGTCGGACCGCATCGCCTATCGCGAAGGCAATGCGCTGGAAACCGACTGGCCGGAGGCGCAGGACGCGATCCTGATGTCCTATCTGCTCTCCGGCGTGCCGGATCACACCCATGTGGGGCTGATCGAACGCGCCCTCCGGCATCTGGCGCCCGGCGGCCTTCTGATGGTGCATGACTTCATCGTCGACAGCGACCGCGCCGGGCCGAAGAACACCGCGCTGTGGCAGCTGCAGCACACCGCCTTCACCCCCGAGGCCCGCTCGCTCGCCGACGACTGGCTGGAAACACAGTTGAAAGCCGCCGGCTTTGAAAATGTTAGCGTCGAGCCGCTGATCCCCGGCATGACCAAGCTTGCCGTTGGAACCCGCCCGGCCTGAGGCCGCGCGCCTCAACGGTCACGCTGGTCGAGCAGCCAGTCGCGCACCCGCAGAGCGGGCGGTGCCAGCGCCCGCCCGCGCGGCCAGATGAGCTGGAACGTCTGGTCCGTCTCCAGCACATGCCCACCGACCGGCAGCAGCAGACCGGCCCCTACCAGCCGGTCGGTCAGATGCTGCCAGCCAAGCGCGATGCCCTGCCCTTCCATCACCGCCTGCACCACCAGCACATAGTCGTTGATCACCAGACCGCTGGCGCGCGGCGGGCGCGGCAGGCCGACACTGGCGAACCAGTCGCCCCAGTCGGTGCAGGGGCGGTAGGGCTCCTCCAGATGGATCAGCCGCTGGGACGCCACCTCCGCCGGGGTTCGCGGCCGGCCGAACCGCGCCACATAGGCGGGGCTTGCCACCGCCGCGATCCGCTCCGGCGCCAGCACCTCGGCCTCATAGGCCGCGAAGCCGCCGGCCGGGCCGGAGCGCACCCCGAGCGGAATGTTTTCCGCCGCCAGATCGAAATCCCGATCGCCGGTCTGGATGCGCAAATCGATATCCGGCAGGTCCTCGCGCAATTGCGCCAGACGCGGCAACATCCAGAAACTGGCGAAGGCGGTGGAGGCGAACAGCGTCACATGCCGGTCGCTGCCCAGCGCCCGCAGCTCCTCCGCCGACTTGCGGATATGGCCAAGGCCCAGCATCACATCCGCATGGAACCGGGCGCCCGCCTCGGTCAGCTCCACCTGCCGGTGCCGGCGGTGAAACAGCCGCACCGCCAGACTGTCCTCCAGACCTTTGACCGCGAGACTGACCGCCGCCTGGCTGAGCCCCAGCTCCGCCGCCGCCCGGGTAAAGCTGCCGAGCCGGCCGGCCGCCTCGAAGGCGATCAGCGCGCGGGCCGAGGGCAGCAGATGGCGCAGGCTTTCCATAAGGGAAGCTTATCCGTTCGATGAGAATTTGCCAGCGTCACGGCGCTTGTCGCCCAAGCTAACCTGATGCGAGCGGCAAGAACTCCGGAAAAATCGAAAACGCCGCGGCGGAGGAGAGCATGACCGAAGCCCGACTGGAGACGCCCCCCCACGAAACCCACGGCTCCCGCGACCGCCGGCGGGGCGGCAGCGCCCGCGAGCGGCGGAAGGCCCAGCGGCAGGCAGCCGCCGGCACCGCCGCCCCGGCCTATATCACCCGCGCCCTGCCCCCTTACGACATTCTCGGCGAAGAGGGGCTGGCCCGCATCGAACAGGCCGCCGACCGCATCCTCGCCGAGGTTGGCATCGAGTTTCGCGGCGATCCGGTGGCGCTGGAGCTGTTCCGCCGCGCCGGGGCAGAGGTGCAGGACCTGCGCTGCCGCTTCGAGCCGGGCATGCTGCGCGAGATCCTGAAGAGCGCGCCGTCGGAGTTCACCCAGCTTGCCCGCAACCCGGCGCGGTCGGTGCGCATAGGCGGGAACAGCGCGGTGTTCGCCCCCGCCTATGGCTCGCCCTTCGTGATGGACCTCGACAAGGGCCGGCGCTACGGCACGCTGGAGGATTTTCAGAACTTCGTGAAACTGGCCTATATGGCGCCCTGGCTGCACCATTCCGGCGGCACGGTGTGCGAGCCTACCGACGTGCCGGTCAACAAGCGCCATCTCGACATGGTCCATGCCCATATCCGCTACTCCGACAAGCCGTTCCTCGGCTCGGTCACCGCGCCGGAGCGGGCGGAAGAGTCCATCGAGATGGCCCGCATCCTGTTCGGCCCGGAAGTGGTCGAGCGCCATTGCGTGATCATGGGCAATGTCAACGTCAACTCGCCGCTGGTCTGGGACGGCATGATGACCGGCGCCATCCGCGCCTATGCGGCGGCCAACCAGGGCTCGGTGATCGTGCCCTTCATCCTCGGCGGCGCCATGGGACCGGTGACCACCGCCGGCGCCATCGCCCAGTCGCTGGCCGAAACCATGGTCGGCTGCGCCCTTGCCCAACTGGTTCGGCCCGGCGCGCCGGTGATCTTCGGCAACTTCCTCTCCTCCATGGCGCTGCGCTCCGGCTCGCCTACGTTCGGCACGCCGGAGCCGGCGGCCGGATCGCTGGTGGTCGGCCAGCTGGCCCGCCGGCTCGGGTTGCCGCTGCGCTGCGCCGGCTCCTTCACCACCTCCAAGCTGCCGGATGCCCAGGCCATGCAGGAAAGCGTCACCTCGATGCTCTCGGCGGTGCATTGCGGCGCCAATTTCCTGCTCCATTCCGCCGGGTTTCTCGATGGCCTCCTGTCCATGAGCTACGAGAAATTCATGCTCGACGTCGATGTCTGCGGCGCCCTGCACAGCTACCTCGCCGGGGTCGCGGTGGATGACAACGCGCTGGCGCTCGATGCCTTCGCCGAAGTGGGGCCGGGCAATCACTTCTTCGGCTGCGCCCACACCCTAGCCAACTACGAGACCTGCTTCTGGGACAGCCAGCTTGCCGACAACGACCCGTTTGAAACCTGGGCCGAGAACGGCGGGCTTGATGCGGCGGCCCGAGCCAATGCACGATGGAAGGCAATGCTGGCCGCCTACGAGCCGCCGCCCCTCGATCCTGGCATCGATGAGGGCTTGCGCGACTTCATCGCCCGCAAGAAGGCCTCGATGGAGGATGCCTGGTACTGATCAGAGGACTGATCCGATGGACGAGGAGGGAGGGGAGGCCCGCCGATGACATCAAATCCCGCGCCGCCGGACACCATGAACGCCGCGCAGGTCGCCGGCGATCCGCTGCTCCAGCCCTACCGGCTGAAGCACCTGACCTTGCGCAACCGCATCATGTCGACGGCTCATGAGCCCGCCTATGCGGAAGACGGCCTGCCGAAGGAACGCTACCGGCTCTATCACGCGGAAAAGGCCAAGGGCGGCATTGCCCTGACGATGACCGCCGGCTCGGCCATCGTCTCGCCGGACAGCCCCGCCGCCTTCGGCAATCTCCACGCCTACCGGGACGAGATCGTGCCCTGGCTGCGGGAGCTCACCGACGCCTGCCATGAGCATGGCGCGGCGGTGATGATCCAGATCACCCATCTGGGCCGGCGCACCAACTGGAACAAGGCCGACTGGCTGCCGGTGCTGGCCCCCTCGCCGCTGCGCGAACCGGCCCATCGCGCCTTCCCCAAGGAGGCGGAGGATTGGGATCTCGACCGCATCACCGCCGATTATGCCGATGCGGCCGAGCGGATGCAGGCCGCCGGCCTCGACGGCATCGAGATCGAGGCCTATGGCCATCTGCTCGACGGCTTCTGGTCGCCCGCCACCAACCAGCGCACGGACGAGCACGGCGGCAGCCTCGACAACCGGCTGCGTTTCACCCGCCGGGTGCTGGCGGCGATCCGTGACCGGGTCGGCAGCGACTTCATCGTCGGCATTCGCATGGTCGCCGACGAGGATTGGAACAAGGGGCTGAGCCGCACTGAGGGCATCGACATCGCCCGGCGGCTGGTCGGCGATGGCGCCATCGACTTTCTCAACGTCATTCGCGGCCATATCGACACCGACGCCGCTCTGGCGAAGGTGATCCCGATCCAGGGCATGGCCGCCGCGCCCCATCTCGACTTCGCCGGCGAGGTGCGCGCCGCGACCCGCTTCCCGGTGTTCCACGCCGCCCGCATCAACGATGTCGCCACCGCCCGCCACGCCATCGCCGAAGGCCGGCTCGACATGGTCGGCATGACCCGCGCCCACCTCGCCGATCCGCATATCGCCCGCAAGATCGCGGAAGGGCGGGAAGCGGACATCCGCCCTTGCGTCGGCGCCACCTATTGCCTCGACCGGATCTACGAAGGTCACGAAGCCCTGTGCATCCACAACGCGGCCACCGGACGCGAGGCGACCATGCCGCATGCGATCCGCCGCAGTGAACGCGCGCAGCGCCGTGTCGTGGTGGTCGGCGCCGGGCCGGCCGGGCTGGAGGCGGCCCGGGTGGCGGCGGAGCGCGGCCATGAGGTCACCGTGCTGGAAGCCGCGCCCCATGCCGGTGGCCAGGTCCGGCTGGCGGCGCAAACACCGCGCCGGCGCGAGCTGATCGGCATCGTCGACTGGCGCATGGATCAATGCGACGCCGCCGGGGTCCGCTTCCGGTTCAACACCCTGGCCGAGGCGGAGGACGTACTGGCGCTCGCCCCGGACATGGTGTTCATCGCCACCGGCGGCCTGCCAAACACGGACGTGCTTGAGGCGGGCGGCGATCTCGTCGTCTCTTCCTGGGATCTGCTTTCCGGCGATGTGCGCCCGGGCGCCAGCGTCCTCGTCTTCGACGACAACGGCGGCCACCCCGGCATGCAGGCGGCGGAACTGGCCGCGCGTGCCGGATCGCGGGTTGAAATCGTCACGCCGGAGCGCTTTTTCGCACCTGAAATGGGCGGGCTCAACCATGTGCCCTATGCGGCGCTGTTTCAGGAAACCGACACCCGCATCACCATCAACACCCGCCTCGTGGCGGTGGCGCGGCGCGGCAACGGGCTGGTGGCAACGCTCGGATCCGACTACGGGCCGCAGCGAACGGAACGCTCAGTGGATCAGGTGGTTGTCGAACACGGCACGCTGCCGCTCAGCGATCTCTACTTCGCCCTGAAGCCGCTTGCCCGCAACCGGGGCGAGATTGATTGGCGCGCGGTCATCAACGGCGGCAATCCGTTCCCGGACCGCAATCCCGAGGGGACCTTTCAGCTTGCCCGGATCGGCGATGCGGTCGCCGCGCGCAACGTCCATGCGGCCATCTACGAGGCGTTGCGCCTGGCCAAGGATCTATGAGGCGGCGGCGCTTCTGCCGCGCGCGCCTCGGGCGACAGATGCAACTGTGCAACACTCCGCCGATTTCGGTTTTCCTGTTAAGGCATTCCCCGCCGGTTCGGCGTATAACCCATGACAAGTAGATACCGACGCCTTTTCCGGAGTGGATTGACCACCATGCGCATCGCCAAGCTCCTCGCCGCAAGTCTTTTGTCCGCAACGTTTTTGTCCGCCGGCCCGGGCCTTGCCCAGGATGGAATGAGCGCGCCGGACGATCTGCCGCTGCCGCAGAAGCAATATGTGGTCGACCTCGGCGTCGGCGCCATGGTCCAGCCGAAGTATGAAGGCGCGGACAAGATGCTGGTCTATCCGCTGCCGATCGTCTCGGTCGGCCGCTTCTACGTGCCGGGCCTTGGTCAGGTCGCGGAGGGCGGGGCCGTCAAGCGGGGTGTCTTCTTCTTCCCCTCCTTCAACTTCATCGGCGAACGCAAGGCGTCCGACAGCACAAGGCTGACCGGCACCAACAAGATCGACTGGGCGCTGGAACTCGGTGCCGGCGCGGGCTTCCGCTACGACTGGTTCCGCGCCTTCGTGGAGCTGCGCCAGGGCATCAATGGCCACACCGGACAGGTGGGCCAGATCGGCGCCGATGTGGTGTTCAACCCGATGGAGCGGCTGCAGCTCAGCTTCGGCCCGCGCGCCGACTTTGCCAGCGGCAACTACATGGACACCTATTTCGGTGTGACGACGGCGGAAGCGGCGGCCTCCGGCGGCGCGCTCACCGCCTATAACCCGAGCGGCGGCTTCAAGTCCCTCGGCCTTGTCGGCCGCGCCAGCTACGCGGTCACCGACACCACCGCCCTGCATCTGCAGGCGGGTTGGGACCGGTTCATCGGCGATGCCAAGAACAGCCCGATCGTCAAGGCGGGCAATGAAGACCAGTTCACCGTCGGCGTCGGCGTCACCTACCGCTTCGCCTTCGATCTGTTCGACTGATGCGGACGGGGCGCCCCGCCCCGCCGAACCGCATGTCGAACTGCAAGGACGGCCGAAACCGGCCGTCCCGGGAATGACCGTCCGCCAATAGGCGTTCTCAGTCTTCCGCTTCCTGTGAGCGGCAGGTCTTCAGCGAGAAACCGTCCGGCAGCCGGGTGGTGCTATCGCCGCAGGCACCGATCAGCCGCGCGGCCTGAAGCCCGCGCGAGTGGCGCAAGTCAGCCCCCACCAGACGGGTTCGCCGGAACAGGGCGCCTTCCAGATTGGCCCCGCTCAAATCCGCGCCTGTCAGGTCGGCACTGGAAAAATGCGCGCCGCTGAGATCCGCATCGCGAAACACCGCGCCGCGCGCCTTGACCCGGTCAAGGTCGCCGTATTTGAGCCGGACGCCGGTCAGGTCCGCATTCGTCAGCCAGGTGCGCTCCAGCACGACCCCATCCATCTTCGCGCCGCGAAACACCGCCCCGACGGCCGAAGCGCGCACCATGTTGGCAAGACGCAGATCCGCGTCGACGAAGCTTGCCTTCTCCAGATCGGTCTCGCCGAGATCCGCGTTGCGCAAATCCGCATCGTAGAACCGGGCGCCGGTCAGCTTCGCCTTTTCCAGATCGACCGCCCGCATGGCGGCGCCCTCAAGTTGCGCTCCGGAGAGATCGGCCCGTTCCGCCTCGGTCCGGCGAAGGTCGGCACCGCGCAGATCCGCCCCAACCAGCGACACGCCCTTCATATCCGCCTCGCGAAAGACGGCGCCGCGCAACCTGGCGTTTTTGACATCAAGGCCGCGCAGTTCGCCCAGCTTGAAGTTGCATCGCTCGCACGCACCGGTCCGCTTCAACTGCTCCAGAGGCGTTTCCGCCACGGCGCCGCCGACCGGAAGGACCAGAAGCAGGCTCAGCGCTGCGGCGCATCTGGCGCGTGTGCTGGCGATCATGTCGCATCTCCATCATCCAAATTCGTCACTCCATAGGATTTAGGCTTTTCGGCAGCAAAATGTAAGAGAACAGACCGACTTGCCGCGCGTCGGCCGGCATTTTCCCCCGTGAGGGGACTCAGCCCCGCTGGCGTGTTAAAATTACCGATAATCGTCTGGATTGCTGACTTCCACGTGCGGCCTAAGGGGGGAACACGATGAAGTGCATGTCCTTGATTCGCAGGTGTGCGGTGATCGCCGCCCTGCTTTTTGCCGCGCCCCTGCCGGCGGCGACCGATGCCTTGGCGGCGCAACTGGTCGCCCGCATCGACCTGTCCGAACAACGCATGCGGGTCTACGTCAATGGCCGGCGCTACAGCTCCTGGCCGGTCTCCACCGCCCGGCGCGGCTACCGCACCCCGGTCGGCACCTTCCGCCCGGGGCGCATGCATCGGCGCTACTATTCAAAGAAATACCATGGTTCGCCGATGCCGCATTCGGTGTTCTTTTATGGCGGCTATGCCATTCACGGAACCAATGCGATCCGCCAGCTCGGCCGGCCCGCGTCCCATGGCTGCATCCGCCTGCACCCACAAAATGCCCGCGAACTGTTTTCGCTGATCAAGCGAACCGGCAAGCGCAACGCGCGCATCGTGATCACCCGGTAACCTTTCCGAACGATCGGGTCACTTGAGTACTTTTCCCGGGGGAACGGCTCGGATAGGCTGCGGCAAATTCGGATGCACCATGAGGCATCCGGCAAGATGGGCGGGACGAAGGAAAACAGCGGGGTCGCATTTGCCGTTTTCCCTCGTCCGCCGATCGCTGACGACGCACTACCTGACTATCAGCGCGCCAAAGATGGAGCAAAACCCTTGCCAAATCGTTGGCGCGCTGAATTTCCCAGATCTGGGTCGTCGCCAATCCCTCAAAACAATATGTTGATTTCATTAACCTTTTGACAAGGACCACTGCATCGCATCCCGCCTTGCAAACTGCCTGAACCGGTTAGCGAAAGGTAAACAGCGCCTCACCCTACCCGACGGGGCGCATCCGCGATCCGCTCAAAGAAACTCCGCGCGCAGATCGATGCTGGAGCGTTCGCCCACCGCCGCGAAATTCTCCTCGGCCCAGGTCTCCGCCGCGCCGCGCCCCAGATCCCTGAGATGGGTGAGGAACGGCCATTCCGCGTTGACCTTGGAGGAGGATTGCAACGGCTTCAGCCCTTCCGCCACGATCCGGTGGATGCGCACCTTCTGATAGTCCTTGCGGTCGAGCTTGCCGTCCTCGATCAGCCGGCCGACGAACTCCACCGCCCGCATTTCGCGCAAGAGCGTGGAGTTGAAGGTGATCTCGTTCAGCCGGTTGAGGATCTCCCGCGCCGTGCGCGGCGTTTCCTTGCGCTCCAGCGGGTTGATCTGCACCAGCACCGTATCTTCGGTTCCGGTGGTGCCGAACAGCGGAAACAGCGGCGGATTGCCCATGTAGCCGCCATCCCAATAGGGCACGCCGTCGATTTCCACCGCCTGGAACATATGCGGCAGGCAGGCGGACGCCATCACCGCGTCCAGGGTGATCTCCGGCCCTGAGAACACGCGGATCTTGCCCGTATGCACATTGGTCGCGGCGAGAAACACCTTGAGATGATCGCAGGCGCGCACCAGCTCGAAATCGACGGTCTCCTCCACCACCTCGCGCAAGGGATTGATGTTGAGCGGATTGAACTCGTACGGCGAGGAAAACCGCGAGGCGAGATCGAAGGCGAGATAGCTCGGCGACAGATCGAGGCTCCACTGGCCCATGATCACATCAAGCGGCGTGCGCTTGATCGGACTGAGCCAGGCGCGATTGCTGACCGCCTTCCAGAACCGATGCAGCGCGTCGCGCGCCCCCGCCTGGCCGCCCTCATGCAGGCCGGCGGCCAGCACGACCGCGTTCATCGCCCCGGCCGAGGTTCCGCTCAGGCCCTTCAAGGTGAAGAGTTCGCTCTCCAGGAGCCAGTCGAGCACGCCCCAGGTGAAGGCGCCGTGGGCGCCTCCCCCTTGCAGGGCGAGATTGATCGGCTTGGCCTTCACGGTCATCGTCTCGTCTCCCGCCCCGGTACGGCGCGCTTATTGCGCCGTCCAGCCACCATCGAGCTGCATCATCGTACCGGTGATGCAGGAGGCCGCATCGCCGGTGAGATACAGCGCCATCGCCGCCACCTGCTCGACGGTGACGAATTCCTTGGTCGGCTGGGCCGCGAGCAAGACGTCGCGCTTGACCTCTTCCTCGGTCAGCCCACGCGCCTTCATCGTGTCCGGGATCTGCCGCTCCACCAGCGGCGTCCAGACGTAGCCCGGGCAGATGGCATTGACCGTCACCCCATGCTGCGCCACTTCCAGCGCCACCGTCTTGGTCAGGCCGGCGATGCCATGCTTGGCCGCCACATAGGCGCTCTTGAACGGCGAGGCGACCAGCGCATGGGCGGAGGCGGTGTTGATGATCCGGCCCCAGCCCTTTTCCCTCATGCCCGGCACGGCGGCGCGGATGGTGTGGAAGGCAGAGGAGAGGTTGATCGCCAGAATCGCGTCCCATTTCTCCACCGGGAACTCATCCACCGGCGAGACATGCTGGATACCGGCGTTGTTGACCAGAATATCCACCGTGCCAAAGGTCTTGGCCGCATCCGCCATCATCCCGGCGATCTCGTCCGGCCGGGTCATGTCGGCACCGGAATACTGGCAGGAAACGCCGAATTCGCTCTCGATGCCGGACCGCTCCGCCTCGATCGCGGCGGCATCGCCGAACCCGTTGATGACGACATTGGCGCCCACGCGGGCGAAGGTGCGGGCCATGGCAAGACCGATCCCCGAAGTGGAGCCGGTGACAAGGGCGGTTTTATTGGACAGCATCAAGGCGGTTCTCCCGATCACACCGACCGGCGAACGCCCGCCGGCCTGTTTCGCTCATACAACATGAGATCGCATTGCACCGCAACATCAGCCCTCCGGCGGCGCACCCCGCGCTCAGACCGGGGGCTGGGCCTGCTGCGCGGCATTCGCCTGCCGCTCCCGCAGGAGGAAATAGGCACGGGTCAGGAGAGTTACATAGACAACCGATCCGACGTGCAAGATGGCAAATACAAGAAATAAAAATAAAATTCCGAAAGGTGAATATAAACCATTCACCGCGATAAATCTCAAAGAAAACAATATTGCTATTTTCATAGACAAAAATAACGGAGCCGCCAAAACAAAAATAGAAAATCGAGCCCCCTCACTTAACTTTACTGCTTGAGATATAGTTAAATTCCGCCCCAAAGAAATAGCAGGAACAACAAGCGACGAAGGAGCATGAGACGTCAGAAAAAAATATAAGAAGATAAATACATAAAAAAAATAATCAAGATTATCCGGAAGCAAGAAAAGAAAAAGAGAGTTACCATCATTTAACAAATATCTGTAATAAAATATATTAAAAAAATGAGAACAAAATCTCGCGACAGTAAACGCAATACTAAAACTTCCCAATGTAATAAATGAATATTTGATAAATAAACGAATATATCTCGAATTTAAATTTAAATTAATCCAAAAGACATCTTCATTCAACTGAATGGCACGAATCCACGTCACCGCCCCCGAGGTCAACCCGATCATCAATATGATCATGGGAGGAATATGAAGCAGTTGAAACGACGAAGCGATATCAAGGTAATCGTCAGGCTCTATTCCCGTGATTAGAAATGTCATGGCACTCAGAACCGTCCAGGCGCCACAAACCTTCACAACGAGGATGGGGTTTGAAGATACGACTCTGAGCGTTTCGGTAAGAAGCTGCCTGGTGGTTGCAAACATGCCCTACTGAACCTCGATGTTTCGTACAGGGGGCTTCAGAAGCCGGGAACCGCCTTAGTCCTCCGGCGCCACGCTCAGACTGGGGGCTGCCCCTGCTGCGCGGCATTCGCCTGCCGCTCCCGCAGGATGTAATAGCCGCCGGTCAGAACGCTGATCTGCAGCGCGGTCGTCACGATCTGCAGGACAAGCGAAAGGATCACCGTGGCGAACGCGGCCATCAACTGACCGCCCGCCGGCGTCAGATAGTCGAGCACTGCCGAGACCGCACCGACGATCAAGCCCAGCCCGATCGCCGCCAGCGCCATCGGAAAACCAAGGCCTTCGCTGTCGCGGAAGGCCTCGCCGATCGACAGCTTCTCGTCGAAAGCGGCGGCCGGAAGGATCAGGCTCAACCGCATGAGAAAAGGCAGGAAAAACGCCAGGAACACAAAGCCGGATAGAATAGCGAGCATCCTCCCGCCCATACCCGCCAGCAACCCCGCCAAGGTCACCGCGATAACTGCCGGAACGATAGCGATCACGCCAACCAGAAGCATCTTCAGAAGGTAGGTTACCTCCCGCGCCCCGACCTTCAGATGGAAGCTGCGGGGCGCCTCCTCCAGCAACAGGCACCGGTGCCAGGCGACCGCAATGGAACTGCTGGAGACAAAGAAAAGAGCAACGGCAACGAAGGTGAAGACGATATCCCGAGGACCGACGGCCCCCGTCCCGACCATGTCGCCAGGAAAAACAATTGCGGAAAGCTGGACCGTAAGAAGGAGCGCATACCAGGCCCAGCATATCTTGATCAGGCTGTCGAAATTCGAAAACAGCGCCTTGAACGCGCCGACGAACAGCCGGCTGGTGGTGGTGACGAACATGAAGCCCCCGGGACCCTGACAGATGCATTGCGATACGTGAAGCGCCTGCAGGAAACCCGCTCGGCACAACCCATGCAAGGTATTTTCCGCAAAAAAGCTGTAAAATCTACCGCTTCCGCCGGCGGCCGATATCGCGCACCGCCGCCACCGCCCGGGTCGCCTGAGCCCGCTGGCGCTCGCCGCGCAGCCGCGCCGCCCGCTCCACCTCCGCCTGTTGCAGCCCGACCTGCCGCGCCACCCGCTCGCGCACCAGCCCATAGACGGTGACATGCAGGCTGGAGAGCAACCAGGTCACGATCACCATCCCCCCCATCGGCAGAAGCGCGGAGCGCACTTGTGCGAGCGGCCCGCTGCCGCCGGGTGCCAGCGCCGCATCGAACAGCCACAGCAGCAGCGCCCAGATACCGGCCGCGGCGCCGACAATCGCCAGAACCGCAATCGCGGCAATTGTCAGCGCCCAGCTGAGGCCCGCCGTCAGCCGCCAAGACTCGCGCAAGGTCAGCGGATCATCCAGCGCCGCCGCCGGCAACACCAACGAGAAACGCTGCACCAGCATGATCGACAGCGGCAGACACGCGATCATCAGCGCCGCGCCGACGGGCGGGGCGATCAGCGTCGTAAACGCGGCGCCGAAGAACAACGCCATCAGGATCCCGGTGCCGAGCAGGCCAAGCAGCAACAGCTCCCAGGCCACCCGCACATGGCGCAGACCGAAGGCGAGGAAAAACTCGCGCCGCCCCGTGACGATCCGGCGCACATAGGCAATGGCGATGGAAAACCCCGCCAGCAGATTGGCAAGAACGGCCAGCCCCCGCAGCGCCTTGGCCCGATCGGCATCATCGATGCTGCCGCCGGCGGCAAAAGGCTCCATCATGTAGGAGCCGGTCTGGAAGCCGGTATCCGGGGTCATCGCCACGCTGAGCGCCAGGTTCACCGCCAGCAGCAGCAACATATAGGCCCAGCCGGCGGCAAAGAACGTGCCCAGCCGGCTGCGGGCAAGTTTCAGACTGCGACTGACAACGATCAAAAGCATGAGGCACCCTCTCCCCGTTCAGATGCGGTCTGCGACCCGCGAGGTCAAGCTGCATCTCATCTGGAAGATGCAGACCCGGCCGCGCGCCCTCACGGTCTCCCGTCGACCGGCTATGCGCCGCCCCTTGCGCGCAGGCCCCGTGCGTCCTATTCAATCTGCGGGATTGCGAGCGCCCCGCGTCCCCGCCGGGCGCGACCAGACAAACGCGGATCGGCGTCATGCACAGCGAACAGACAAGTTTCGGGCCGGCGGCGCGCCGGATCTCCGTCCCCGTCCGGGTCGGCTCCGTCACCATCGGCGGCGGCGCACCGGTTGCCGTCCAGTCGATGACCAACACCGACACCGCCGATATCGACGGCACGGTCGCCCAGGTCTCCGCCCTTGCCCGCGCCGGCTCGGAGCTGGTGCGCATCACCGTCGACCGCGACGAGGCGGCGGCGGCGGTGCCGAAGATCCGCGAGCGGCTGGAACGGATCGGCTGCTTCGTGCCACTGGTCGGCGATTTCCACTACATCGGCCACAAGCTCCTCGCCGATCACCCGGCCTGCGCCGAGGCGCTGGCCAAATACCGCATCAACCCGGGCAATGTCGGCTTTCGCGACAAGCGCGACCGGCAGTATTCGGAAATCATCGACATCGCCCTGCGCCACGACAAGCCGGTGCGCATCGGCGTCAACTGGGGCTCGCTCGATCAGGAACTGTTGACCCATCTGATGGACGAGAACGCGGGGCTCGCCAAGCCGGCGCCGGCCAATGCGGTGATGCGCGAGGCGATCATTCAGTCCGGCCTCCTGTCCGCCGCCCGCGCCGAGGAGCTGGGCATGGGCCGGGACAAGATCATCCTCTCCGCCAAGGTCAGTCAGGTGCAGGACCTGATTGCCGTCTACGCCGATCTCGCCGCCCGCTGCGACTACGCCCTGCATCTCGGGCTCACCGAGGCGGGCATGGGCACCAAAGGCATCGTCGCCTCCGCTGCCTCCATGGGCATCCTGCTGCAACAGGGCATCGGCGATACCATCCGCGTGTCGCTGACCCCGGAGCCGGGCGGCGACCGCACCCGCGAGGTGCAGGTGGCGCAGGAGCTGCTGCAGGTGATGGGCTTCCGCGCCTTCGTTCCGGTGGTTGCCGCCTGCCCGGGCTGCGGCCGCACCACCTCCACCGTGTTTCAGGAGTTGGCCCGCGACATCCAGGACAACATCCGCGTGTCGATGCCGGTCTGGCGCGAGAAATACCCCGGCGTCGAGGCGCTCAATGTCGCGGTGATGGGCTGCATCGTCAACGGGCCGGGCGAGAGCAAATTCGCCGATATCGGCATTTCCCTGCCCGGCACCGGCGAGACCCCGGCGGCGCCGGTGTTCATTGACGGCAAGAAGGTCGCCACCTTGCGCGGCGAGAACATCGCCGAGGAGTTCAAGGCGATGGTCGACAGCTATATCGAAAACCGGTTCGGCTCCAGCTCCCGGTCCGCCGCCGAATGAGCGCGCCAATGACGCCCGGCGCCCCCCGGCCGGAGATCCTCGTCGTCAACTCCCAGGTGGTGCGCGGCGCCGTTGGCGGCCGGGTTGCCGTCTTCGCGCTGGAGCGCCTGGGCTTCAAGGTCTGGTTCCTGCCGACCGTGCTCTTGCCCTGGCATCCCGGACAGGGGCGCGGTGCCCGCCATGTGGCCTCCGACGAGACCTTCGCCGCGCTGGTGGAGGATCTTCTGGGGGCCGACACGCTGGCCAACATCGGCGCCGTCGTCTCCGGCTACCTCGGCGCGCCGAGCCAGGCGCACGGCCTTGCCCGTCTCGTCGACAAGATCAAGCAGGTCAATCCGGACGCCTTCTACCTGTGCGATCCGGTCTGCGGCGATCACAACGGCCTCTACCTGCCGGAAGAAACGGCAACTGCCATCCGCGACGACCTGTTGCCGCGCGCCGATGTCGCCACCCCCAATCTGTTCGAGCTGAAGTGGATGAGCGGCCTTGCCGCCGACACGGAACAGGCAGCGATCGCCGCCGCCCGATCGCTGGCACCAAGACGCGTCCTCGTCACCTCCGCGCCCGCCCTCAGGCGCAATGCGGTCAGTAACCTCCTGGTGACCGCCAAGGGGGCGATTGCCGCCGAACACGGCATCGTTCCCGATGCGCCCAATGGCACGGGCGATCTGATGTCGGCGCTGTTCGCCGCTCATCTTCTCGATGGCCTGGATGATGAAACCGCCCTGAAGCGGGCCGCCGGCACCACCTTCGAGATGGTGGCGCGCAGTGTCCGGCAGGGCGCACGCGACCTCTTGATCGCCAGCGAACAGGCCTCGCTCGTCGGGCCGATGGCGATGGTCTCCTGCCGGCGCATCCTCGACCTGCCGATCCGCGCCTGAGACCCGGTGCGGACCTGCCGCGTGAGCCTTGCCGCGCTATTGCGGCTTGGCGGCCGGCAGCGGTGCGACCCCGCCGGCCGAAGTGGCTGGGGAGGCAGCGGTCGCCGCCGCCTCATCCCCGCCGGAAAACAGCCGGCTGAAGAAACCGCCGGAGGATTTTCGCTGAGCCGGCTCCGGCGCGAAAGCCGTGGCGGTGGGCTCGCTCGATGCTGTGGTTGTCGCCGTGGCTGCGGGTACTGACGCAGTCACAACACCGGTCGCCGGATCGGCGGGCGCTTTCTCCGCATCCGCATCCTGAGCCGCGCCGCCACCGAAAATGGCGGCGATCTGCGCCTTGCGCTCTTCCGACCGCTTGCGGCTGGCGACGATCTGCTCCACCTGGTCCCGGTCTTTCTTCTGCTTGACCGCAACCGCCTGCTCGACCGGATCAGGCACATCGTAGGCCGGACATTTGGCGGTGGCGCGGAAGGGCACGCCCTCCACCAGCGGCACCGCGTCGAAGACATAGCCCTTGTCGCAGACATCGACCTTCGGCGGCCGCTTGGTCACCTCGAAATGATCGGAGCCACGCTTCAGCATCCGCCAGAAGTCGATATGCGGACTGTCCTGATGCTCGGCCATGTTCTTCGCGGTCATGCGGAAGGGGAGCGCCTGCACCTGGAAGGAGCGCTGACCGCCCTTGAAGCTTTCGCGCGCCAGCGCGTAGATGTCCTGAACCTGCGCATCGGTCATGGCATAGCAGCCGCGCGAAGAGCAGGCACCATGCACCATCAGATGCGACCCGGTGCGATTGTGCGAGCGGTCGAACTTGTTCGGGTAGCCCATGTTGAACGCCAGATGGTAGCTGGAGTTCGGGTTCATCAGCGAAGGAGTGATTTCGTAAAAGCCTTCCGGCGCCTGCCGGTCGCCTTCCTTGAACTTCGGCCCGAGCTTGCCCGACCACTTGCAGATCTCGAAGCTCTCCAGCAGCGCATAGCGCCCGGATTTGGTCTGCTTCCATACCTCCAGCTCGGAATCTTCCTTGAAGATCCGCAGCATGATCGGGCTCTTGCTGTCCATGCCGAGGCGGGTGATCTTGCTCTTCAACTCGTCGCTGATCGGCCTGAGGTGCTTGGGGCCATAGCCCAGCTCATCCGCCTGACATGCCCCGAGAACGCCGACCAGCGCCAGCGCGGCCACCGTCTTCACCTGCCGTGACCCGAACCGGGCAAATTCCTGAGACATGTCGTCAATCCACCCTCAGCGCGCCGCCATACGGCGGTTTCCAGACAAGGATTTATACCAAACCGGAGCCTAGCGGGAACCGGTTTACCTACGGTTAACCCATGCTGGCGGCACGAAACCGGCCAGCACCACGACCCCAGCGGGTACTTGCTGACTCAGAATTCCGGCAATTTGGCGGCAGAAAAACGACCGGCGTGACGGCGCTACAGCGTGCGGCCGATCTCCAGGAACTTCGCGCGGCGCTGTGCCCGGATCTCCTCGGCGCTCATGCCGTCGAACCGCGCCAGCGCCGCCTCGATGGCCGTCCCCGCCCGATCGACGACGATCTCCTTGGCCCGATGGGCACCGCCGAGCGGCTCCTCGATGATCTCGTCGATCACCCGCAGACCGATCAGATCCTGCGCGGTGATCTTCATGTTGGTCGCCGCGTCCTGCGCCCGGGCGCTGTCCCGCCACAGGATCGAGGCACCGGCCTCGGGAGAAATCACGCTGTAGATGGAATGTTCGAGCATCGCCACATGGTTGGCGGTGGCAATGGCAATCGCTCCGCCCGAGCCACCCTCGCCGATGATCAGCGCCACGCTGGCGGTGGACAGCCCGAGGCCGGCATCGGTCGAGCGGGCAATCGCCTCGGCCTGACCACGCTCTTCCGCGCCGATGCCCGGATAGGCGCCCGCGGTATCGACCAGCGACACGACCGGCAGCGAGAACCGCTCCGCCATGTCCATGATCCGCACCGCCTTGCGATAGCCTTCCGGCCGGGCCATGCCGAAGTTGCGCTTCAGCCGCGACTGGGTATCCGCGCCCTTTTCCTGCCCGAGAATGGCAACCGACCGGCCACGAAACCGGCCAATGCCGGCAATGATCGCCGCATCCTCGGCATAGCTGCGGTCGCCGGACAGCGGCGTGAAATCCTCGATCAGCCCGGAGATGTAATCCACCGCATGGGGCCGGTCCGGATGACGCGCGACCTGGGTCTTCTGCCAGGGCGTGAGCTTTGCATAAAGCTCCTTCAGCGTCTGCTCCGCCTTCTGTTCGAGGCGGGCGATTTCCTGGGAGACTTCCACCGTCTCACCGGTGCCGGCGACGGCCTTGAGTTCGTGCACCTTGCCCTGAAGGTCGGCGACGGGCTTTTCGAAGTCGAGGAAACTGAGCATGGAAAGACGATCTCGGCGCTATGCGGGGTCGGGATATGCCCCGCGGTCTGCGGCGCGAAACTGGCGAGACACGCCCCTCCTGTCAAGAGCGGCGCGCGATCACATTCAAGTGGCGCGGCAAAGGGCCGTTTTCAAGACCGGTTTCCCGCCAATTCAGGGGAACCCTCCGGCAACCGGCGAAATCTCCGCCGGCACGCCTTGGCCCTGCTAGCGCGCGGCCTGGTCCCGCCCGCCGGTGAACCGCAGCTTGCGCGGCTGCACCACCAGGGTGCCGTTCTTGGTCGCCATCTCCACCCGATAAGGCACGAACACGCCCTTGGAGCCGATCGGCGCGAGCCAGGCTTCCATCCGCCGGTTTTCCTTCATGTATTTCACCGAGGCCCGGGACGGGCGATGGCCCGCAACGGGGATCCACCGCGCCGAGCACACCACCACCTGGCCGTCATAGCCCTTGCCCGAGACCTCCCGCATCTCCTTGTACTCAAGCTGGATATCGAACCGCGTCCAGCCATCGAACACCGGGATCCGCCGCTTGCAGACCGAGGCATCCGGCGCGCCGCGGGTGGCCGCCGCCGGCATCAGGATGGCGCTCAAGGGGTCGACCACATTGCGCTTGTGCCGGTCGGTCACCTTGATGCGCTCGGCATTGGGCTTGAACTTCGGCGTGACCCGCATGGAGCGGACCCGGCCCGAACCTTGCGCAAGATCGACGAAGAAATCCCGGTCCGCCGCCCGCGAGGCCATCTTGTAGCGCGCCGGCCGCACATGCTTGCCGTTCAGCCAGCCAGAGGCCTCCGCCCCGCCCTTGCCTGTGGAAAACAGCGTACCGATCCCGGCGGGCTCCATCACCACCTTGGCGGAATAGGCATTGCTCTGCACCACAAGGGACAGGGAGCCGCGCGCGATCTTCAGCCCGGAGACGGAGATATCGTAGACGCCGCCGAGCTTGGTGGTCTCGGCCTGGGCGACGGGCGCCTCGGCAAGCGCCAGTGCCGACGCACCGGCGAGCACGGGCAGGGAGGTCCGCGCAAGGCGGGTGAAAACGGTCGATAGCCTGGTCATCGGAACCTCACCGGAAACGCGGCGACACACGCCGGGCCTGAAGCCGGGGCAGAAACAAAATCGTGGGTTACATCATGCCGACGGGGCGGCACCTTTCACGCAAGTTTCATCGCTCAGGGTAACCGCATGGTTAATGGACTGCAAATGAAGAGCGCGTCAAACCGGCGAAGGCAGGTGCCCGGATAGGCGCGGGAGGACAACGGGCGACCCGCCCCTCGATCTTTCGCAAGTTGCTGGCGCAAGATGCCTTGACGGCGCCGGCGATGCCCCTTATAGCAAGCCGACTTTCCATGAAATGCCGGTCGGACAGTGCCGGACCCATCAGGTCCGCGCGAGGATTGGCAGTTTCGACCAAGAGGCGCGAGCCTCACCGAACAACCCGATTGAGAGAAGGTGTCCCATGGCCCGCCGTTGCGAACTGACCGGCAAGGACGTGATGACCGGCAACAACGTCAGCCACGCCAACAACAAGTCCCGTCGCCGCTTTCTGCCGAACCTGTGCAATGTTTCGCTGATGTCCGACGTACTTGGCGAGACCTACAAGCTGCGGATCAGCGCCCATGCGCTGCGCTCGGTTGAGCATCGTGGCGGTCTCGACGCGTTCCTGATGAAGGCCGCCGAAAGCGATCTGTCGCCGAAGGCGCGGCTGCTGCGCACCGAGATCCGGCGTCGCCAGGCCGAAGCCGTTGCGGCCAGCTGATCGCGAGGGACGCAATTTCCGCTACGGAAAGTTGCTTGCGTCCCCCGACATGATCCGGATATGAGAAGAGAGGCGCCGCGGCGCCTCTTTTGGTGTTTGCGCCCCGTTCGCCCCAGAAAGGCGAAAATCGGCGCCTGACACGCCCAAGCCCCCGTGCGCCTTGTCCGGCGCCGGCGACAAGGATCGACTGCCCGTGACCGACACCCCCAGCTTCACCCGCCTTCACGCCTTCAACGCCATGCTGGCCATGGCCGCCGTGGTGGTCGCCTCGAATGTGCTTGTCCAGTATCCGGTGCATGCGACGCTGGCCGGCATCAATCTGGCCGATCTTCTGACCTGGGGCGCCTTCACCTATCCGGCCGCCTTCCTCGTCACCGATCTGACCAACCGGCGCTTCGGCCCGGCAGCGGCCCGCAAGGTGGTGATGATCGGCTTCGCGCTGGCGGTCGGCATCTCGATCTTCGCCGCCACGCCGCGCATCGCCATTGCCTCCGGCTCGGCCTTCCTGATGGCCCATCTGCTCGACATCGCCGTGTTCGACCGCCTGCGCCGCTTCGCCTGGTGGACCGCCCCGGCCGTCTCCTCGGTCTGTGGCTCGCTGCTCGACACGCTGCTGTTCTTCGGCATCGCCTTTTCCGCTCTGGCGACTCCGCTGCTCGGCCATCACGACGATTTCGCTGCCGAGGCGGCCCCGCTGCTCGGCGTCTTCGCGCTGGAGGTACCGCGCTGGGTGTCCTGGGCGCTTGGCGATCTGTCGGTCAAGCTGCTGGTCGCCGCCGCGCTGCTGCTGCCCTATCGGCTGCTGCTCGCCTGGTTCGCCCTGACCGGCTCCCCGAGCCGCGCCTGACACCTTCCGGACCAGCTGACCGGCGCCTACGTTCCGAGCTTCAAGAAAACGACGCTCCGGGCCTGAAGAGCTTCTCAGGTCCGGAGCGCTGAAACAGGTGCGGCGTGTTACATCGCCGGCACGGCCAGGCCGCGCCGCTGGCAGGCCGCCACCACCGTGTTCGCCAGCAGGCAGGCGATGGTCATCGGCCCGACGCCGCCCGGCACCGGCGTGATCGCCCCGGCAACCTCCACCGCCTCGTCAAAGGCGACATCGCCGACGAGCCGGGTCTTGCCCTCGCCCTTTTCCGGCGCCGGCACCCGGTTGATGCCCACGTCGATCACCGTTGCGCCCGGCTTGACCCAATCGCCGCGCACCATCTGCGGCCGCCCGACCGCCGCGACCAGAAGATCCGCCGACCGGCACAGGGCGGCGATATCGCGGCTGCGCGAATGCACCATGGTCACCGTGCAGTTTTCATTCTGAAGCAGAAGCGCCACCGGCTTGCCGACCAGAATGGAGCGGCCGAGCACCACCGCGTTGACACCGGAGAGATCGCCGCCCATCGCTTCCTTCGCCAGGATGACGCAGCCCTGCGGCGTGCAGGGCACCAGCCCGGGCTTGCCCAGAACGATGCGGCCCGCGTTCTGCGGATGCAGGCCATCCACATCCTTCGCCGGATCGATGGCCAGCACCACCTTGTCGGTGTCGATATGCCCGGGCAGCGGCATCTGCACCAGAATACCGTCCACATCCGGATCGGCGTTCAGCCGCTCGACCAGTGCCAGCAGATCGGCTTCCGAGGTCTCCTCCGGCAGCCGATGCTCGAAGGAGCGCATGCCGCATTCCTCGGTCTGGCGCGCCTTGTTGGCCACATAGACCTTGCTCGCCGGGTCCTCGCCGACCAGCACCACGGCCAATCCCGGGGTCAGCGCCTCGGTTGCCTTCAGCGCCGCCACCGCGCCGCTCACCGCCTCGCGCAGCCGTGCGGCCCGCGCCTTGCCATCAATCAGGGTTGCGGTCATCTCGTCTCCGATGGGTTATGCGCCACGTGCGAAAAAGCTCCGGGCACAGTCTGATCATTCGCCGCCGCACAGCTCCATCAACCGTGCGGCACATTCTTGCGGATCTGCGTCAAGGTGAAGGATTTTCAGCCGCGCCGTCGCCCCGCTTTCCAGCGTGACGGCACTGCGGGCGAGGCCCAGCTGCTTGGCCAGAAGCTTGACCGTCGCCACATTGGCCGCGCCCTTGTCGGGCAGCGCCCGTACCCGCAGGCGCAGCACCGGGCGGCCATCGGACAGGGTCTCGACCCCATCGACCCCGTCGCGGCTGGCCTTGGGCGTGACCCGCACCGCCAGCCTGAGCCCGGAGCCCGAGACGCGCCAGGGAAGGGGATCGACACCGGTCATCTCCCGGCTCCTGGCCTTAGAAGACGTAAGGGTAGACGTAATAGGCGATCAGCCGCTGCAGCAGGAAGATGCCGAGCAAGAGCACGATCGGCGAAATGTCCAGCCCGCCGAAGGAGGGCACGAACCGGCGGATCGGCCGCAACAGCGGTTCGGTGAGGTTGTAGAGCGCCTGACCGATCATCGAGACAAACTGATTGCGCGGGTTGACCACGTTGAAGGCATAGAGCCAGGAAAAGATCGCGCTGGCGATGATCACCCAGGTGTAGAGGTTCAGGATCAGGAAAAGAACGTCGAGAATGGCACGCATGGGCGAGAAGGCTCCGGATCGGACCAGGGATTTTGCGATTGCCCTGATGTAACGGCAGCACGCGCGCCCCGCAAGGCCGCAGACCGGGAAGGGATGCCGCAGCGGCGGTCGCGCGATTCCGCTTTCTCCTCATGGAAACCGAGAGAATAAGGCGCGACGACCCGGAAACCGGGGCGCCCCAGGGGCAAACCCTCTGGCGCGACGACGCCGGACAAGGTCCGGTCAGCTTGACTTTTCCCCTTGCAACCTGCCGCCTGGCGCCGTTTCGGACCCACGCCCACGCTTCTCTTGTGTGCCGGCGCCCATGGCTCTTGACAGCACCCTCCCCGCTCCCCTAAAAGCCGCTGAACGCCAAGGCGTTGGGGCCGTAGCTCAGATGGGAGAGCGCTGCAATCGCACTGCAGAGGTCAGGGGTTCGATTCCCCTCGGCTCCACCAATTCCCCGAAAGATCTGCATTTCCACGAAAATTCGATGACGCAACGGCCGTGCCTTTCAGGCGGCGGACGCGCATTTGCACGCCTCTACGCGCCCTGAGCGGGCGGGCAGGTGGAAAAAGCCGGTAAAGGGGCGCCCCGCGCGCTATCGGCGCCTTGCTGCCGATAGCGCTGTAAGGTCAAAGGCAAGCGTGGCTTTACGCCGCGCCGCCATATTCCAGCGGGCCTTGCCAGGCGACCGGCACCGGGATCATCGCGGCGGCTTCCGCCGGCTGCACGCGATCGGATGGTTGCGGGACCGGCAGCGGCATCGGCGCACAGACATGGGCGCCATCGGCGCGCGGCACGGCGGCCAGCAGGCGGCGGGTATAGAGATGGCGCGGCGCGTGCAGCACCTGCGCGGTCTCCCCCTCCTCCACGATCTCCCCCTGATACATGACCGCGATCCGGTGGCTGACCCGTTCGACCACGGCGATATCGTGGCTGATGAAGAGGAACGACACCCCCTCCTCGCGCTGGATCTTCGCCATCAGATCGGTCACGCGCCGCGCATTGGAGACGTCGAGCGCGGAAACCGCCTCGTCCGCGACGATGATCTGCGGCCGGACCGACAGGGCCCGGGCGATGCAGATCCGCTGTCGCTGCCCACCCGAGAACTGGTGCGGATAGCGCTCGGCGGCATCGGCGGGCAACGCCACCCGCTCCAGCAACTCGCGCGCCATGGCATCCCGCTCCCCGGGGGCGACCATCCCATGCAGATGGGCCGGCTCGGTCACCAGATCGCGGACCGACATGCGCGGGTTCAGCGCCGCGTAAGGATCCTGAAACACCATCTGGATCTTCGCCCGGTGCGGCTTCAGCGCGGCCGCAGTCAGCCCGTCCACCCGCGTACCCAGCAAGGCGATCTCCCCCGCGGCGGGATCGACCAGACGCATGACCGTGCGCGCCAGCGAAGACTTGCCACAGCCGCTCTCGCCGACAAGCCCGAGCGTTTCGCCCCGGCCCAGGGTCAGCGAAACACCGCGCACGGCGGTAAACGGCTCGGACCGGGTCAGGAAACCGCCACCGCCGTAGGTGGTGACCACATCGCGCAGCTCCAACACCGTCTCCGCCCCTCGCAACGGCGCCGGCGAGCCGCCGCCAAGGCGCGGCGTGGCGGCCAGCAACTCGCGGGCATAGTCGGAGCGCGGCGCGGTGAAGAGATCCGCCTTGCGCCCCTCCTCGACCAGATTGCCATCCTTCAGCACCACCACCCGGTCGGCGATTTCGGAGACCACACCGAGGTCGTGGGTGATGAACAGGACCGCCATGCCGAGATCGCGCTGCAACCCGGCGATGAGCGCGAGGATCTCGGCCTGGGTGGTGACGTCGAGCGCCGTGGTCGGCTCATCCGCGATCAGGACGTCCGGCTCGCAGATCAGCGCCATGGCGATCATCACCCGCTGCCGCAATCCGCCGGACAGCTCGTGCGGATACTGGCCGAGACGGCGTTCCGGCTCGGGGATCCGCACCCGCTCCAGCGCGATCCGTGCAGCTTCACGCGCCGCCTTGCCGCGCAGTCCCCGGTGCAACGCCAGCGTCTCGCCCAATTGCGCGCCGATGGTCATCACCGGGTTGAGCGAGGTCATCGGCTCCTGGAATACCATCGCGATCCGGTCGCCCCGGATCGCCCGCAGCGCGGCCGGGGCAAGCTCGGTGATCTCGGCCGGGCTCTCGCCGCCTAGCCGGATGCTGCCCCCGGTGATCCGCCCGCCCTCGCGTTCGATCAACCGCAGGATCGAGAGCGCCGTGGCGCTCTTGCCCGAGCCGCTCTCGCCGACAAGCGCCAGCGTTTCGCCCCGGTGAATGTCGAAGCTCAGGCCGTGCACCGCCTCGACCGAGCCGAAGGCGACGCGCAGGTTCTTGACCGAAAGGACGGGGGGATTGGGGGTCATGGCGCCTACTCCGCCGCGAGGTCTGCGAAGAACGGCGCCAGCGGCGGCGTCCAGCGGCGGCGGGACGGCGTCAACCGCGCCTCGAAGGGATCGTCGCCGAACACCTGCCAGTGGATCGTCTCGCCCAGCTCCAGCAGTCCCCAGGCCCGGGCCGGCTCGCCGGCGGTGGTGAAGCTCTCGGTCAGGCTCTGCTGGGTCATGTGCGGGATACCGTCGACGGTGGTGACGGTGTTCCAATGAACGTGCCCGGCGATGGCCGCCATCGGCACGCGGGCCTGCGCCAGCGCGGTGCGGGCACGCTCGACCTGCGGGTAGGTCGAAAAGCCGGGGTTGCGCTGGAAATAGTAATTGCCGGTCTGGGCATGACCGGAGATCGGGACATGCGAGGCCAGCAGTGTGGGCTTTTCCGCCTGCTGCGCCATGCGCGACAGCCAGAGCAGATCCGCCTCGGGCAGATCGAACCCCGGGCGCGGCACATTGCGGTGAATACGCGCATCCGCCCGCCACAACGCCAGTTGCCAGGCACCGAGGTCAATCACCTCGCTGGCGAGCGCCGTGCCGAGGATTTCCTCGTTGTCAGCGACGCTCAGGTGGTCACGGTCATGGTTGCCGCAAACGTGGTGCAGCGGCGCCTCGATGCGGGCGAGGATGTCGGCCACCTCGCGCTCCAGCCGCGCGTCGGTTTCAGCATCCACGTCCGAGATCCGGTCGCCCAGATCGAGCACCAGATCGGGCTTCTGCTCATTGGCCCAGTCCGTGAAGGCGGCGAGCAACTCAAGCGCCGTATCGCCGCGCTTGGTGTGCGAGGGGGCGCCGTGGTGAATGTCGGTGATGATGGCGATCCGGGTCATGATGATCTCTGTCAAAGCGCGCCAGCTGCGCGTGGAGGCTGTGGAGGATGGGGCCGCAGGGCAAGGGGCCGGACCCGAAGGCCCGGCCCCGTCAGCGCGGGGATCAGTTGCCGGCGAAGGAAATGCTGCCGGCGCGGAAATCGAGCACGTAGGGGATGTGCCCGGGCATCGGCGCCCAGTTCACCGACTGCTTCATGCCCCAGCTTTCGAAGGGACGGTACAGCGGCAGCAGCGGCGGATCCTGCTTGATCTCTTCCATCAGCTCGACATAGGCGGCGTTCCGGTCGGCCACGTCGGTGGAGAAGCGGAAGCGGTCCCACTTCTTCGCGTAGTCGGCATCGGTGTTGAAGCGACCCTCGCTTTCCGAGGGGCCACCGGGCGCCCACATCACGCCGAAGGAGCCAAAGGGATCGGCGAAATACATCGGGTTCGACCAGTTGCGCACCATCATCTCCGGATCGTTGCCGGACCACTGGTCCTGCACGTTCACCCGGCCGTTGATGCCTACCGCGTTCCACATCTCCATGATCGCCTGCGCGGCCAGCAGACCGTTGGTGTAATAGGTCGCGGCGGTGTCGAAGGTGATCTCGAACCCGTCGTAGCCCGCTTCTTCCAGGAGCTTCCGGGCGCGCTCCGGGTCATACGCGAAGGTGACGAGATCGGGCTGATGCAGCGCGCCCATCTCGGCCATGGTGTGGGTCGAGGGCACGATCGCCTTGCCCAGCCACAGCGCCTCGTTGAGCGCGTCGCGGTCGATGGCCAGCGACAGCGCCTGACGGATGCGCGGATCCCGCAGCTTGGGGTGGTTCTGGTTCATGATCATCACGTGGAACAGCGCGGTGGCCGAACCTTCGGTCTTGAGGTTCGGATCGCTGTCGATCAACGACAGCTGATCCGGCGCCACGTTGGTGATGATGTCCGCTTCGCCGGTCTTCAGAGCGGTAACGCGGCTGGCGGTCTCGGCGATCTGCACGACGGTGGCGCGCTCCAGCGGCGCGGTCTCGCCCCAGAAGTCGTCGAACCGCTCCCACACCAGCTTCTCGCCGGGCTGGAAGGCGGCGACCTTGTACGGACCGGTGCCCACGGGCGCGAGAGCGAAGGCCTCGTAGTCGCTGTCCTCGGCCACGTCGGCCTTGCCGGTCAGACCCTTGATGTAGGCCTCGGGCACGATCATGACCTGCTGCAGGGACATCAGGGTTTCCCAAAGCGGCTCTTCACGCTCAGCCACCACGCGGACGGTCAGGTCGTCGACCTTCTCCGCGCGCAGGAAGTTGCCCAGACGATCCTTGGCCCGCACCACATAGGGCGGGAAGGTGGCCTGCATCATGCGGTTGAGCGAGAACACCACGTCATCGGCGGTCATGTCGGCGCCATTGTGGAATTTCACGCCCTCGCGCAGCTTGAACTCCATGACCTTCGGCTCGACCAGCTTCCAGGAGGTGGCGAGCGCCGGCACCCACTCAAGCTCCCGCTTGCCGTGGTCCCGGTCGATCAGCGTGTCGAAGGTGTTGTAGTAGAACTGCGAGCCGACGTTGGAGTGATCGCGGCCCGGATCGAGGTAGGGGGCCACGTTGGCAGCACCCACGGTGATTTCCTGTGCGGCCGCCACCAGCGGCAGCGCGACAAGGGCGGTGGTCAGAAGCAGACGGAACATGAAATGTCTCCGATTGGGGGGAAGAGAAACAGCAACGGGACGGGCCGGTTTGTCCGGCTCTCGGTTTCTTGTCGGATCAACGCTCTCTCAGGCGGACATCGGCGCGGTCGCGCAGCCAGTCGCCAAGGATTTGCACGGTGAAGGTCAGCACCACGATCAGCGCGGCGGGGGTCAGCACGATCCACGGCGCGGTCGGCATGTAGTCGCGCCCCAGCCCCACCATCGATCCCAGCGAGGGCTGTGGCGGCTGCACCCCGAGCCCCAGGAAGGACAGCGTGCTCTCCAGGATCACGATGTTCGACAGCGACAGGGTGAACTGCACGACCAGCGGCGACACCAGATTGGGCAGCACATGGCGCCAGGCGATGTAGAACGGCCCGGCCCCGGCGGTGTGCGCGGCCTCCAGATAAGGCTGCGCGGCGATGCGGCGGACCTCGCCGCGCACAATGCGGGCGTATTGCTCCCAGCCGGCAATGCCCAGAACCAGGACGAGCACGGTCAGGCTCGACCCCATCAGTGCCAGCACCAGCAGGGCGACAAGCGTGAAGGGAATGGCGATCTGCATGTCGACCAGCGACATGATCCCATCCTCGACCCAGCCCCGGCGCTGCCCGGCGATGAGCCCCAAGAGCCCACCGATGAGGAGCCCGATCACCGCACCGGCGAAGGCCAGCGCCAGGGTGAGGCGCAACCCGTGCAGGGACCGGGACAGCACATCGCGGCCGAGCTCATCGGTGCCCGCCAGATGGCCGGCGGCGTAGCGGTCGAAGCCGATGGGCGGACGCAAGCGGGCGAGCAGGCTCTGATCGAGCGGGTCGAACGGCGTCAGCCAGGGGGCGAGAAGGGCGCCGCCGGCCAGCAGCACGGCGCAGACCAGCGCGATGGTCTGGATGATATCCGCCCCCTGCCCCTTGCGGCGCCCGCTGCGGCGGCGAAGGCGGGGAAGCGCGTCAACAAGGCTTGCCATGTCGGTCTCCTTCAGGCGCGGGCCAGCCGGATGCGCGGGTCGGCCAGCGCATAGGCGATGTCTGTCAGGATGTTGATGGCGACGACGGCCACGGCGACGGCGATCACGCCGAACTGCAGCACCGGGTAGTCGCGCAGGATCGCGGCGTTCACCAGCATCTGCCCCACGCCGGGCCAGGAGAAGATGCTCTCCACCACCACGGAACCGGCGGCGGCAAGCCCGGCGATCTGCAGCCCGAGGACCGAAATCACGGTGATCGAGGCGTTGCCGAGACCATGCTTCAGCACCACCTGCGTCTCGCGCAGGCCCTTGGCCCGGGCGGTGCGGATGAAGTCCTGCCCGAGCACATCCAGCATGGCATTGCGGGTGAAGCGGGTCAGCGCGGCGATCAAGACGCCGGACATGGCGATGGTCGGCATGATGAAGTGCAGCCAGGTGCCATTGCCCACCACCGGCAACCAGTTCAGCCAGTAGGAGAAGGTCAGCACCATGACGATGGCCAGCACGAAGGACGGCACCGCGTAGCCCGTGAAGGCCACCACCATCACCGCCGAGCCGATCCAGCTGCGCCGATAGACCGCCGCCAGCACCCCCAGCGGCAGGGACACCGCCACGGTCAGGGCGACCGAGCTCAGCAGCAGTTGCCCCGATGGCCAGAGCCGTTCGGCCACCACCGTCGTGACCGGACGTCGGTCGACGAAACTGAGACCGAATTCACCCGAGAGAACACCGCGCAGATAGGCCAGGTACTGGTGCCACAGCGACCGATCGAGCTGGAAGTAGTCGATCAGCGCCTGTCGCCCCTCGGCGGTCAGCCCTTCGCCCAGAAACGTGTCGATCGGGTTGCCCGACAGGCGGGTGGCGACGAAAGTCACCGTGACGATCGCCCAGAGCGTCACCACCGCCTTGAGCACATGGCGCAACAGATAGGGGGTCATTTCCCGGCCCTCCGCTGGATATGGATGAACGACATGCCGGCGGCCTCGGCGGCGCGCCCGTCAGTCGCGGCGTTGTCGCCGACAAAGACCGACTGCGCCGGCTCCAGCCCCGCCTCGGCCATTGCATGCAGCAACATGGCGGCATGCGGCTTGCCGAGGCAGTGCCAGGCAAGACCGGGCCGGATCGCCCGCAGCGCGGCCAGCAGCGCGCCGGTTTCCGCCACCGGCCGGCCCGCATGATCGGGATGCGAGACATCCTCGTTCGAGACCCACAGCGGAACGCCTCGCGCCACCGGCGCCAGCAGCGGCCCGAGCGTATCGACGGTCTGCGCCGGGTCCCGGCAGAGCAGCACCGCCTGGGGGTCGCGCGCCTCGGGGTCGAGCCCGAGGGCGCGGGCGCGGCCCATGAGCAGCGGCGCGGCGCAGAGCGTCAGCCGCCGCACGCCCTGGCGGGCAAGGTGCTGCAGGGTGAACTCGCCCGCCATCAGAATGTGCGCGGGAGGTACGGAGAGACCCAGCCCGGACAGTTGCGACGCCAGCGCCTCCGCCGTGCTGTCGGAGCGATTCGAGACGATGCGCAGCCGGTCGCCACATCCGTCGGCGAACGCCGCCGTCTCCTCGAAGAGCCGCCCTTCGGACATCAGGCATCCGTCCAGATCGCAGAGTACGATCCGCGCCTGTTGCACGTCACGGGGATCAAGCCGGGCGCGACGTCGGGTTGTCGGGAGGGATGTTGGAACGACGGTCAAGCCTGCTCTCTCCTTGCGTTTGCAAGACCGGACCCCACTGGCCCGGCGCTGGAGAGCAGATTTGACGGCGCTTTGTAACAGGACTGATACGAACGAAAGCTAAGCTTTGGACAAACCAAACCCGGAGCTTGAGAGATGGCCATTTCCCCGCAACGTCTCGATGCCGTCAGGGCGGTCGCGGAAACCGGCTCCTATGCCGCCGCGGCGCGCACGCTGGCGGTCACCCAACCGAACATCTCCGCCCAGGTGCGCGGCCTGGAGCAGGAGTTCGGCGTTCGCCTGTTCCGCCGCGAGGCCGGACGGCTGCTGCCCACCGATCTCTGCCTGAAACTTTGCGATACGGCGGAACGCATGGCCGAAGCCCGGCAGGAGGCCGAACGGCTGCTGCTGAGCCGCTCGTCGCTGCGCGAGGGACAGATCATCGTCGGCCTGGGCAATGCCATGCCAGGCATGGCGCTGGTGGCCTCCTTCCACCGCGCCTTTCCCGGGGTGACGCTGAAGGTCGAGACCGGCTCGCACCACAAGATCACCCGCGCGGTGCTGAACCACGAATGCGACATCGGCGTTTTGCCCGATGTGCCCGCCGATCCGCGCTTTCGCCGCGCGCATCTGGCAAGCGCCCGCGTGGTGGCGATCGCCCCGCTTGGCCACCGGCTGGCGCAGGAGCGCATGGTGACCGCGAAAATGCTCTGCGATGAACCGATGATCTTCCGCGCCTCGGGCTCCTCGACCCAGCGGGCGGTGGACAGGATGTTCGCCCGGGCCGGGCTCTCGCCCCGCCCGTTCCTCACCCTCGACGCCCGCGACGGGCTCTACGAGGCGGTGGCCAATGGTCTCGGCATCGGATTTCTGTGGCAAGGCTCCACCGGCCGCAGCGACGGGGTGGTGCGTCTGCCCATCGCCGAAATGCAGGGCCTGACCATCCACGAGACGGTGTTCAGCCTGAGCGAGACCACCAGTCAGGTGGTCGAGGCGTTTTATCAGCTGGTCCCGCCGCTGCCGAAGTAAGCCGTCCCGTCAACGTCCTTCATCACACGAATAGGCCAAATAACTGCATATATTTCACAGAATGGATAGATAAGAGCGCGATAGCCTGAATAATCGGTTCTGTTTGCCACACACTCACATCTACGGCTTTCTCGAGAACCTTTATCAGCTTCGGCACCGTTTTCTCAAAAAAAGCCTCCCCGAGAAGGGGAGCCAAATAATATTCATACTGTCTTTCTTGAGAAAAATCATCTCGGAGGAGTGTAGACTCCAGCCTCTCGCGCGATCCGTCCAAGCACCCCCCTGACGGTCACATCCAACTGCGAGTTCTCCCGATAGTCAGCTGGAGCTACATAGTTTGCCCGATCCTCGGCAATCAACCTATGAACCTTGCTTTGGGCAGAAGCTTCCTCCCAATGGCGCGGGTCGAAAACGGCAATCGCTGTTCCACCTTGGTAGCGAACCATCTTCATTGACGGGATATCTGTATCGCCATCACCGATAAAGATCATGTACTCAAAAGGCATGGGACGTTTCTTCATCGGGATCCAGTAGTTTACCGCCTCAGAATCCCAAGAGCTCATAATTCCTTTATTTATACGAAAAAGAAACTGCGTCTTATTTGTGAAGTTCACAGCAACTGCAGGCCACACCGCATGTCCATGCTCATCATAAGCAAACCTTGATGCAAAAACATGTTTAAACTCCCGTGCTATAGCGCATGCTTCAATCATTTCATGATTTCCCGAGGAAACCACATAGTGCTCCAAATTCAGACCCCGACCAGAAGCATATGCGTTGATGCGCTCAAACCAACGTGAAACGCCATCAAAAAAAGGAAGTTCTCGACCATGCTCCTGAAGTTGCTCACGAGTAATTTCCCCCTTCTGAATCATGTGCTGCATATAGGTTAGGATCTCGTCACCATCACGGGCCTTCGCCTCGTCTTTGACTTCCCTCCAAAACACATTATGATTCTCGTATCCAAGAGAAGGAATAAAAGAATGCTGCTGCATTGAGCCCGGAGAAAGCGTTCCGTCAAAATCATAAACAATCGCAACAGGAAGACTATCACCCAACATAGGAATCTCCTTTTTATTTAAAATCAAACAAATATCACCTTCTTATAATTGAACAACAACCCATAAACTTAATTTTCTACACAAAAGAATCAGAAACTACGAGCACCCGACAATCAAAGAGAAAAGCCCTGCATACAAATAAAAAGAGAGAAACCTCGTTAGAAGCCCTTCTTTTGCCCCCCGCCGGTTCCGGCACTGCGGCTTGATCCTGCCCCAGCGGCAGGATGTAGGACATATCGCCGGATGAGATGCCGGGAGCATGGACACAGGAGAGAGCCCCATGCAACAGGCGCCCCGGACCGGAGACCGGCTCACCGACAAATCCACCACACCCGATGACGCGACCCTACGCGACTGGATCGGGGCGGAAGCCTGCGAGCACTGGACGGCGCTGCGCGCCTGGATCGACAGCTCCTACCCCGGCGTCTTCACTCCGGACTGGATCTATGGCGGCAAGACCCATGGCTGGTCTCTGCGCTACAAGAAGTCCAAGGCCTTCTGCACGTTGCTGCCCGAATATCGAGCCCTCTCGGCGGTGGTCGTGTTGGGCGCCAGGGAGCGGGAGAAGGTGGAAGCGCAGCGAGAAGCCCTGAGCCCCGGCCTGATGGCGCTGTATGACGCGGCCGAGACCTATCACGATGGCAAATGGCTGAAGATTGGGATTGCCTCCGCCGAGGACCTTCAGGATGTGACCGCGCTTCTGGCGCTCAAGCGCCCGCACCGCAAGGGCGCCTGACGCTTCCACGCCCTTGAGGACAGGCACGGGGCGGCACTCTCACGGAAGCGCCGCGCCGTGCGGATCAGGCCGTCTGCCGGTCCGGGTTGACGCCGGTCCAGGCGGTGCGGTCGAGATCGAGATCAGGGAAGTCGTCCGGGTTGAGCAGCGGCCGGGCGACGCCGGCCTTGAGCTGCGCCCGGAAGTCCCGCAGGATCCGCAGGCAGGTGGGCAGCAGCATCATCAGGACCACCAGATTGACCACCGCCAGGATACCCATCAGCGGATCGGAGAAGAAGAACACGGCGGTCGCCCCCGGCGCCACCGCACCGACGAAGACGATACCCATGACGACCAGCCGGAAGCCGTTCAGCGCCATCGGATGTTCGGTGATCACCGTCAGCGCGTTCTCGCCGAGATAATAGTTGTAGATGATCGAGCTGAAGGCGAAGAGCAGCAGGATGAACGTCAGGAAATACTGGGTCCAGTCGCCCAGATGTTCCGCCAGCGACTGCTGGGTCAGCACCACGCCGTCCACGGCCTCCGCCCCGGGCTGGTAGACATCGCCGAGCAGGATGACGAAGGCGGTGCAGCTGCAGATCAGGATCGTGTCGATGAACACGGAGAACGACTGGGTGATGCCCTGGCTGATGGGATGACGCACATCCGCCGTCGCCGCCACATTCGGCGCCGAACCGAGACCGGCCTCATTGGAGAACAGCCCCCGGCGCAGCCCCTGCGCCAGCGCCGCGCCCATGCCGCCGCCCACCGCCTGCTCGAAGCCGAAGGCATTGAGAACGATCGAGGCCAGCACGCCGGGCAGCTCGGTCAGATTCAACGCGATCACCACCAGTGCCATCAGCAGGTAGCCGACGGCCATCACCGGCACGACCACATCGGCGGCCTTGGCGATGCGATGAATGCCGCCGAAGACGATGAAACCGGCAATGATGGTCAGCGCCACGCCGGACCAGAGACGGTCGATACCCAGGCTTTCCTCGGCCGCGCCGGCCACCGTGTTGCCCTGAAAGGCATTGAAACCGAGGCCGAAGGCGGCGATCAGGCAGACCGCGTAAAGCACCGCCAGCCATTTGTACTCATGACCAAGCCCGTGAATGATCGAGCGGGCCGGGCCGCCGCGAAAGGCGCCATCGGGCTCGCGCCGCTTGTAGAGCTGCGCCAGCGAGCATTCGACCAGACTGGTCGCCATGCCGACAAGGGCAACCGCCCACATCCAGAAGACCGCCCCCGGTCCGCCGAGGGTGATCGCCACGGCCACGCCGGCAATGTTGCCGCCGCCGACCCGGCCGCCGACGGACACAAGCAGCGCCGCGCGGGCGGAGATCGCGTTGGGATCGGCGCTCTGGTTTTCCGAGGACAGCACCCGGAACATGCGCTTGAAATAGCGGATCTGCACGAACCCGGTCAGCACCGTGATGAAGACGCCGAACACCACCAGCAGCGGGATCAGCGCCCAGCCCCAGGTGAGGTCGCCGATAACCCCGAACACCCCTTCGATAAACGCCATTTCTCCCCCGCTCAGCCCAGCTTGCAGACACATACCCCACGCGGGCGGTCGCCTGGACGGACGGAAACGCCGCGAGATCGACCCTAGTTAGACCATGAGTCTTAACAGCAATACTGCGTCTTGCCTGCCAAAGGGCTCCGGGCGGCAGCCGTAGCGGGAAACAGGAGAGCTAGCCCCGGCGCTCCACCTCCTCCATCGCCAGCGCCGTCAGCACCGGAACCGTCTGGCCGTAGCGCAGCGCCGTGTCCGCATTGGCGGCATTGCCATCCAGATAGCGGCGATAGATGCCCTGCAGGATGGCGGCGAGCCGGAAGAAGGAAAATGCCAGATGGAAGGTCCAGCCCTCGATACGGGCCAGTCCGCGCCGCCGGCAATAGGCGGCGAGATAGGTCGCCTCGTCGGGAATGCCCAGCGCACCCCGGTCGATGCCGCCGAGCCCCTTGAACACCCCGTCATTGGGCAAACGCCACTGCATGCATTGATAGGCGAGATCGGCGTAGGGGTGGCCCAGCGTCGACAGCTCCCAGTCCAGCACCGCGCGGATCGCCAGCGTCTCGGGGTCGAAGATCAGATTGTCGATCCGGTAGTCGCCATGGACAAGGCTCACCGTCCCGTCATCCTTGGGCAGATGCCGGTCCAGCCAGGCGATCAACCGCTCCATGTCCCGGTTCTCACCGGTCTCGCTCGCCCGGTACTGACGCTGCCAGGTGGCGAATTGGCGGGCGAAATAGTTGCCCGGCCGGCCGTAGTCCGACAGCCCGACGGCGGCGATGTCGACATCGTGCAGATCCGCCAGCACCATGACCATGGCGTCATAGACCCGGCCACGCTCGGCCGGGGTCTTGTCCGGCAGTGCAGGGTCCCAGAAGACGACGCCCTCCACCCGCTGCATGACGATGAAACGGCGGTCGAGCCACGCATCCTCACCGCCGCTCAGCAGCATCTCCGGCACCGGCACGCGGGAGCCGTGCAAGGCCTGCATCACCCGGAATTCGCGGTCGACCGCATGCGCCCCCTTCAGCCGCTTGCCGGCCGGCTGCACCCGCAACACCGCTTCGCCGCCGGAACCGCGCGCCAGGAAGGTCGGGTTGGACTGACCGCCGCCGAACGGGACGATGGTCACCCCGCGCCCGAGCGCCGGCAACCACTCTTCCAGCAGCGGCGCGAGGGCCGCGACATCGCCGGGAACCGCGCTCATGCCGCCGCCCGCGCCTTCAGCATCTGCCGCGCCAGCGCATCCTGATGCACCTCGTCCGGACCGTCGGCGATGCGGATGGTCCGGGCATAGGCGAAGGCGGCGGCGAGGAAGGTGTCCTGCGACACGCCCGCCGCCCCATGCACCTGAATCGCCCGGTCGATCACCGTCTGTGCCATCTGCGGGATCACCACCTTGGCCATGCCGATCAGATCACGCGCGTCCTTGTTGCCAAGCCGGTCCATCTTGTCCGCCGCTGCCAGCGCCAGAAGCCGGGCCTGCTCGATCTCGCACATGGAGAGGGCAATCTGCTGGCGCACCACCCCCTGATCGGCGAGCGGCTTGCCGAAGGCCCGGCGCGCCAGCACCCGGTCGCACATCAGCTCCAGCGCCCGCTGGGCGGCGCCGATCAGCCGCATGCAATGATGAATGCGCCCCGGCCCGAGCCGGCCTTGCGCGATCTCGAAGCCCCGGCCCTCGCCGAGCAGCAGGTTGTCCGCCGGCACCCGGACATTGTCGAACAGGATTTCCGCATGTCCGTGCGGCGCGTCATCGGCGCCAAACACGTTGAGCGGGCGCACCAATGTCACTCCCGGCGTGTCGAACGGCACCAGGATCATCGACTGCTGCTTGTGCCGTTCCGCCTCCGGATCGCTCTTGCCCATGACGATCAGGATGCGGCAGCGCGGATCGGGGGCGCCGGTGGCCCACCACTTGCGGCCGTTGATGACGTAATGATCGCCATCGCGCAGGATCGAGGCTTCCACATTGGTGGCGTCCGACGAGGCGACCGCCGGCTCGGTCATGCAGAAGGCGGAGCGGATCTCGCCGGCGAGCAGCGGCGTCAGCCATTTCGCCTTCTGCGCCTCGGTGCCATATTTGATCAGCACCTCCATGTTGCCGGTGTCCGGCGCATTGCAGTTGAACACCTCCGGGCCGATGATCGAGCGGCCCATGATCTCCGCCAGCGGCGCGTAGTCGCAATTGTTGAGCCCGGCGCCATGCTCCGGATAGGGGCACCACAGGTTCCACAGACCCTCCGCCCTGGCGCGCGCCTTCAACTCCTCCATCACCGGCGGGATCGTCCAGCGGTCCTTGCTGCTGTCGACGAAGCGGTGATAGTCGGCCTCGGCCGGGATGACATGCGCCTCCATGAAGGCGGATACCCTGGCCTCCAGGTCCTCGACCTTTGCGCTGTGGACGAAATGCATTCAAACCCCCGAAAGTAATGTACCGCCGTCGACGGTCAAAGTGGTTCCAGTCATGAAACTGCCCGCCTGCGAGGCGAGCAGCAGCAACGGCCCGTCGAGCTCGCTCAACCGGCCCAGCCGCCGCGGAAACAGCTTGCCGATCAGCGCCTGGCCGGCGTCACTGTCGAAAAAATCTGAGTTGATATCGGTCTTGAAATACCCCGGCGCGATGGCGTTGACGCGAATGCCGTACCGCCCCAACTCCCGGGCCATGGCCCGGGTCAGGTGCAACACCCCGGCCTTCGCCGCCGCGTAATTGGTCTGGGTCGGCTGCACCGCAAGCCCGAGGATCGAGGCGATGTTGACGATCGATCCGCCCCGTTCGCCGGCAACCATCGCCCGGGCCACAAGCTGCCCGGCGCGCCACAGGCCGGTCAGATCCGTGTCGACCACCGCCGCCCAGTCCTCTTCCGACATGTCGAGAAACCGTTCGGTGCGGGCAATGCCGGCGTTATTGACCAGAACATCGATCCGCCCGTGCCAGTCGGCGATGCCGGCAACCGCCGCCTCCAGCGCCGACCGGTCGGTGATGTCGGCCGGCGCGCAGCGCACATCGATGCCGTCAGCGCGCAAGGGCGCGGCCACCGCCTCCAGTTTCTCACCGTTGCGAGCGATCAGCGCCACCGCCGCGCCCGCCTCCCCCAGCGTGCGCGCGAAATGCGCCCCAAGACCGGAGGAAGCTCCGGTCACGACGGCAACCCGTCCGGTCAGATCCAGCAATGTCATATGGCTGCTCCCACGACGAAGGCGGCGATGGTGGTGGTCGATCCGCCGATGTTGAGAAGCCCGACCCGCCGCGCGCCCTCCACCTGGCAGGCGCCGGCCCGGCCGGTCACCTGGCGGTAGCCATCGAGCATCATCCGCACGCCGGTCGCCCCGACCGGATGGCCGAGCCCGATCAGGCCGCCGGAGGGATTGACCGGCAAGCGGCCATCGGCGGCGATCACCCCTTCTTCAATCGCCTTCCAGCTTTCCCCCGGCGCGGTGATGCCGAAACTGTCGATGGCGGCATATTCGGTCATGGCGAAACAATCATGGGTCTCGATGGCGTCGAGCGCGAAGACATCGCCGACCCCGGCCCGGCCGAAGCACTCGGCGATGGTCTTTTGCACCTGAGGCAGAACGTAGCGCGTATTCCGCCCCTCCTTCAACTTATCGGAGAGAAGCATCGGTGCGGTGCGATGGCCCCAGCCCTCGATCCGGGCAAGGTCCGACAGCTTCAGCCCACGCTTTTCGGCATAGGCGCGCGCGCGTTTGGCGGAGGCGAGAAAGACGGTGGCGGCGCCATCTGTCACCTGGCCGCAATCGTTGCGCCGCACCCGCCCCTCGATCACCGGGTTCGCCTCGTCATGCTCGGTGAAGCTTTCCGGCGTGAACGACCAGTTGCGCGTCTGCGAAAAGGGATTGCGGCGGCCGTTCTCGTAGTTGATCCGGGCGATCTCGCCGAGATGGGCATAGTCGACCTCGCCGTATTTCTCCGAGTAGGCATCGATCAGATCGGAAAAGGCGGCGGGCCAGAGGTAGCGGGCATCGGTCCATTCCCGCCCATGCCAGGCGGCGGCACCGAGATGTTCGGCCGCCGTCTGGCCGGGCACGTTGCGCATGTATTCAACGCCAAGGACGCAGGCGAGGTCGTAGCGCCCGGCCTCGATCTCCGCCATGGCGGAGAGCACGGCCATGGAGCCGGAGGCGCAGGCCGCCTCGTGCCGGCTGGTCGGCACGCCGGAAAGGTCCGGATGGAGCGAGGCGAAAATGCCGCCGAGCTGCCCCTGACCGCAGAACAATTCGCCGGTGAAATTGCCGATATGCGCGGTCTCGATCTCGGATGCATCGAGGCCGGTGGCCTCCAGCCCCTGATGCAGCGCCTCCGCCATCATGGCGTCGATGCCGAGCCCCTCCCGCGCCCAGTTGCGGGCAAAGTCGGTCTGGGCGCCGCCGAGAATATAGACGCCGCCCGCCCCGTTCCCTTCTGCCTGGTCCCGTTCGCGTGTTGCCTGAGATGTCATGTCGTCAAACCTCCAGCCATGCCTTGCGGATCGTCTCATCAGTGCGCAATTCGTCGGGGCTCCCTTCAAACACGGTGCGACCATGGCCCATCACATAGACCCGGTGGGCGATCCGCATTGCGATGGTCAGCTTCTGCTCCACCAAGAGGATCGCCACGCCGCGCCGAGCGATTTCGGCCAAGAGATCACCGACCTGCTCGACGATCAGCGGTGCCAGCCCCTCGGTCGGCTCGTCGACGATCATCAGCGCCGGACCGCTCATCAAGGCCCGGCAGATCGACAGCATCTGCTGTTCGCCGCCGGAGAGCACCTCCGCATGGGTGGCACTGCGCCGCCGGAGCGAGGGGAACAGCTCGTACACCTCCTCAAGCTGCCAGCTGCGGGCACTCGCCGCCCCATGCCGGCCAAGCAGGAGGTTCTGCTCCACCGTCAGCCCGGGAAACACCGCCCGCTCCTCCGGCACATAGCCGAGGCCGAGCCGGGCGACCCGATGCGGTTCAAGACCGATGGTCTCGCGCCCGCGCACCCGGATGCTGCCCTGGCGTTCGACAATGGCCATCACCGCCTTGCACAGGGTGGAGCGGCCGACGCCATTGCGCCCGAGCAGCGCGACGATCTCGCCCTCGCCCACATCGAGATCGACCCCGTGCAGCACATGGCTGAGGCCATAGAAGGCGTGCACGCCGCGCAGGCTGAGGATCGGCGCGCTCATGCCTCCGCTCCCAGATAGGCTTCGCGCACCGCCGGATCCTGGCGGATCTCCTCCGGCGTGCCGGTGGCGATGATCTGGCCATAGACAAGCACCGAAACCCGGTCGGCCAGGCTGAACACCACGTTCATGTCATGCTCCACCATCATCACCGTGCGCCCCACCGCCACCTTGCGCAGGAAGCCGGCGAACTGCTCCACCTCATTGTGGTTCATGCCCGCGGTCGGCTCGTCGAACAGAAGAACCCGGGCGTCGCCGGCAATGGTCATGCCGACCTCCAGCGCCCGCTGCTCCGCATAGGACAGGTTGCCAGCCTTCTCCCCTGCCCGTGCCGACAGGCCGATCTCGTCGATCAGCCGCTCCGCCTCCGCGCCGATCCGGCGATAGCCGGAGGCCCGCCGCCAGAAGCAGTAGCCCGCCCGGCCCGGCCACATCAGCGCGCAGCGGATGTTCTCGAACACGCTCATCTCGTTGAAGATGTTGGTGATCTGGAAGGAGCGCGACAGGCCCAGCCGATTGATCCGGTAGGGCCGCATCCCCGAGATATCCGTGTCGCCGAGCAGGATCTTTCCGGAGGTCGGGGCAAACCGTCCCGAAATCAGGTTGAAGAAGGTGGACTTGCCGGCCCCATTCGGCCCGATCACCGCATGGAAGCTGCCTTCGCGCACATCGAGCGAGATGCCGCGAATGATCTGGGCGGCGCCGAAATCCTTGTGCAGATCGCGAATGGAAAGCGCGGGCGCGGAAGCGGTCATCATGAGCCCTCCTCCACCATCGGCGCGGCAACCACTTGCGGCCGCCGTCCGCCGCGCCGGGCCCGCAGCACCAGCGCCGCCGACAGGGCACATGCCCCCAGCGCCAGCGCCCACACGCCCCAGTTCGTGGCATCGACATCGCGCCAGAACAGGCGCAGCGGATCGCTCGGGTCGAAGCTGTTGGACAGGTGATAGCTCAGCTCCACCAGCATCACCCCGCCGACAAGGCCAGAGAGCACCGCCGGGCCCCAGACCAGCGCCCGGCGCAGGCAGCTGGCCGGACCGTGGCGGCGCAGTGCCCCGGGCAGTCCGGCCAGGATCCCGGTCAGCCCGCGCGGTGCGAACAGGATGATCGCCAGGAACAGAAGACCGTAATAGAACAGCCAGGCATCGGTGATCCGCGCCAGGTTGAGCTCCAGGAGCAGCACCACGAAGGCACCGACCACCGGCCCCAGCACATAGGTGATGCCGCCGAGATAGGTGGCGATCAGCACATTGGCCGAGGTGCGCAGGCCGAACACCTCCGCATTGGCGATCTCGAAGGTGAGCGCGAACAGGCTGCCGGCAAGTCCGGCGAAGGTGCCGGCGATGCAGAATTGCAGGAAGCGGATCCAGTAGGGATCGTAGCCGAGGAACTCCACCCGCTGCGGATTGTCCCGCACCGCATTCGCCATCCGGCCAAGCGGGCTGCGCGACAGGAACACCATCAAGGCGACGCTGACCAGAGCCCAGACCAGCACCAGCAGATAGATCTCCGAGGGCCGCCCATAGCCAAGACCCGTCAAGGTGACATCCACCATCCGGTCGGTGGAGACCCCCTGTTCGCCGCCGAAGACGCTCGGAAACACCATGGCGGCGGCGGTGATCAGCTCGGCCATGCCCAGCGAGATCATGGCGAAGGTGGTGCCCGCCCGGCGCACGGAGACAAGCCCCAGCACGGCGGCCATCGCCAATCCGGCGAGCGCGCCGCCAAGCGGTACGAATTCCAGGGGCAGCGCCAGCGCACCGCCGCCGATCGCCGTGATCAGATAGAGCGCGGCAAAGACGCCGCCGCCGAAATAGACCGCATGGCCGAAGGACAGGAGCCCGGTCTGTCCCAGAAGCACATTGTAGGACATGGCGAAGGTCACCATCACCGCGAGCTGGGTCAGGAACAGGGTGAGAAACCGGCTGTCCGAGACCAGCGGCAACAGCAGCGCCGCGCTGAGGGCAAGAAGGCCCAAAAGCAGGAGAGAGATGGATCTGGTCATGTTTCGCGCGTCCCCAGAAGACCCCGAGGCCGCACGATCAAGAGCACCACGAGCAGGAGGTAGGGCAGGACCGGAGCAAGATTGGCCGGGGTAATCGTCCAGATTTCATGGAATGGGCCGGTCGCCTGCGGCGCCGCACCGCCAAGGCCCACCACCAGATCGGTCAGCGTGCCATCGAAGGCGACCATCAGCGTCTGCAGGATGCCGATGAGGATCGAGGCAAGGAAGGCGCCGAGCAGCGAGCCGAGCCCGCCGAAGACGACGATCACGAACAGGATCGTTCCCATCTGATGGGCCATGCCCGGTTCGGTGACGAGATAATTGCCGCCGATCACCCCGGCGAGACCGGCCAGCGCCACGCCGCCGCCGAACACCAGCATGAACAGGCGCGGCACATTGTGCCCAAGCGCCCACAAGACATCCGGATGGGACAGCGCCGCCTGCACCATCAGGCCGACCCGGGTGCGCTTCAACAGCGCCAGCAGGCCGAGGAACACCAGAACGGCGATGGCGAACATGAAGCCGCGATAGGCGGAATAGTCGATGCCACCAATGGAAAACAGCGGAAAATCAAGCGCCTCCGGGATGCGATAGGGCACCGGCTGACGGCCCCAGACAAGCCGCACCAGCTCCTCGATCAGGTAGGCAAGACCGAACGTGAACAGAAGCTCGGCCACATGCCCATGCCGGTGCACCACCCGCAGGCCGTAGCGCTCGACCGTGGCGCCGAGCAGCCCCACCAGGAGCGGTGCCAGCACCAGCCCCAGCCAGAAATTGCCGACACTGCTCAGTTGAAAGGCGAAATAGGCGCCCAGCATGAAGAAACTGGCATGGGCGAAATTGAGCACGCCCATCAGGCTGAAGATCAGCGTCAGCCCGCTGGCCAGCATGAACAGCAACATGCCGTAAAGCAGACCATTGACCACGGCAAAGGCGAAAGTATCCACCCGCAAAGCCTCCCCAAGGGCGGGTTGCCTCTCCTTTTCAAGAGGGACGCAACCCGCAGAGTCCAGTCAGATCGGTGAAACGGGCGCCTATGGGCGCTTCACCTCACAGGTGGAATCGTCGGAAAGCCGATCGGCGTTCACGGTCATGACCGTCTTCCAGCCAAGGCCGGTTCCTTCGGAATCGTTGGTGATCCCCTCGCCGGTGAAGACCGACATGAACAGCGGGTGGAACAGCTGGTGATCGGACGCCCGCATGGTCATCTTGCCGGTGGGACCGTCGAACGCGGCCCCGGACAGGGCTTCGGCCACTGCCTTGGGGTCGGTCGAGCCGGCCGCCTCGATGGCCTCGGCCAGCATCTGCATCTGCACCAGGATCTGAACGTAGTAGAGATCCTCGCCGTATTTCTCCTGGAACCCGGAGACCAGTTGGCCCGCCGCCGCGTTGTTCTGCTCCACCGGAACGTCCGGATGCCAGGGCGCGGCATCGTAGACCCGGCCGACGCCCGCCGCGCCGATCGCGGTCGGCGTGCCGAAGGTGCCCGAATACTGGGTGAAGAACTTGGCGTCGAGGCCGGCGCTGTTGGCCGCCTTGATCAAAAGCGTCAGATCGGCGCCGAAGTTGCCAGTCACCACCGCATCCGCGCCGGCGGCCTTGATCTTGGCCACATAGGGGGTGAAGTCCTTGACCTTGCCGAAGGGATGGAACTCATCGCCGACGATCTCGATATCGGGACGCTTTTCCGCCAGCATCTCCTTGGTGTAGCGGCTGACCTCATGGCCGTGGCCATAGTCCTGACCGATGATGTAGACCTTCTTGATGCCCTGGTCGGCGGCGATCAGATCGGTCAGGCCGGCCTGCTTCATGCCCGAATGGGCCTCGAAGCGGAACATGTAGAAATTGCACTTGTCGCGGGTCAGCGACGGATCGGCGGAACCGTAGTTGAGATAGAGCACCGGGTCGTCCGGATTGCGCCGGTTGTGTTTGTTGACCGCATCGGCCAGCGCCAGCGCAATGCCCGAGCTTGTCGCCTGGGTGATGATGCGAATGCCCTGGTCGAGCGCCTCCTGAAAGGCGATCACCGTCTCCTGGGCGCTCGCCTTGTTGTCGAAGCGCACCACTTCGAAGGTCTTGCCGCCAAGAACACCGCCAGCCTCGTTCACCAGATCGGCGCCGAACTGCACATGCTTGCCGTTGACGACGCCCACATTGGAAAACGTCCCCGAAAACGGGTCGATATGGCCGATGCGAATGCTTTCCGCCTGCGCCGCCCCCACGGCCAGGCTACTGACGGCCAGAGCCGCCCAAAATACCGAATGCTTCATGATTTCCTCCCAATCATAGGCATTCCTCGCTATCAAATGTCGAACGGTCGTTCAAGTTAAATGTTGAGAACCTCACCATTCCTTGCAATAAATTACCCGAAATCGCGGAGTTCTCGGTCAATCGAGAAACACCCTATCGATTTTGGGAGGAAATAAATGGAACGATCATTCAGTTTTTCGGATGACGGGGCTTCGGCCATCGTCACCGGTGCGGCATCGGGGCTCGGCCAGGCGACCGCCCTCAAGCTGCATCAGGCGGACTACCGGGTCACCGCCGTCGATCTCGATGCCGAGGCGCTGCGCGCCGCGCTGCCCCATGAGGGTATCGAGACCGCCGCGTGCGATGTCTCCCACGCCGAAGGCGCCGAACGCCTGTTCGCCGACCATGCGGCGCGCTGGGGCGCCGCGCGGATTCTGGTCAACTGCGCCGGCATCGCCGCGCCCGGTGCCACCTTGCGCCCGGACGGCCCCATGCCGCTCGACGAATTCCGCAAGGTGCTGGAGGTCAATCTGATCGGCACCTTCAATTTCATCCGCCTCGCCGCCCGGCAGATGCAGGGCGCGGAGCCGGATGCGGATGGCGAACGCGGCGTGATCGTCAACACCAGTTCGGTCGCCGCCTTCGACGGCATGGTCGGCCAGGCCGCCTATTCCGCCTCCAAGGGCGGTGTTGCCGCCATGACGCTGCCGCTTGCCCGCGAACTCGGAAAATACGGCATCCGCGTCATGGCCATCGCCCCGGGCGTGTTCTCAACGCCGATGGTACACGGCATGCCGGACCGGTCCCGCGATGTGGTCACCGCCCTGCGCCCGCCCTTCCCCGACCGGCTCGGCACACCGGCGGAATTCGCCGGACTGGTGATGGCGATCATCGAAAATCACCTGCTCAACGGCGAAGTGATCCGGCTCGACGGCGGCATTCGCCTGCCGCCGCGCTGATCCGGCACCCGAGGGAGGAGACCCGACCATGCAGAGTACCCAGCATACCGAAGCCTACGCCCCGTCGATTGCCGGCGAGCGTTTCGTCGTCCCCGAAACCGTCAACACCACCCGCCGGGAGTGTCACTTCGGCCACCGGCTGTTTGCCTGCCTCGACCGCCGTCCGCAGCGGTTCGACGATCTGTTGCGCAACGCCGCCCGCGACTTTGGCGGCAACGAAGCGCTGGTCTGTGGCGATGAGCGCCTGAGCTATGCAGAATTCGACGCGGCCGTCAGCCGGGTCGCCAACGGGCTCACCGCCGCCGGGATCTCTCCCGGCGAGCGGGTCGGCATCATGCTCGGCAATGGCATCGACTTCTTTTTCGCCATCATGGGCGCGGTCCGCATGGGGGCGATTGCCGTGCCCATGAGCGTCAAGATGAGCGCGCCGGAAACCGGCTACATCCTCAACCACTGCCAGGCAGCGGCACTGATCACCGGCAGGGACATCCTGCCCCGCATCCCGCCCGCCGCCGAGTGCCCCTCCTTGCGCCACATCTGGGTGGCCGGCGATGGCGAGACCACCGAGGCCGCCCCCGCCGGCATGACCGCTTTCCCCGAGTTGCTCGCGGCCGATGACGCACCTCCGCCGCCGGTCGGCAGTGAGGATGACACCATCTTCCTGTTTTACACTTCCGGTACGACCGGCAAGCCCAAGGGCGCGCGGATCGCCAATATCAACATCGTCCATTCCGCCCTGCAATACGCCTATGCCATCGACCTGAAACCGGGCCAGCGCGGCCTGCTGGCCATCCCCGGCGCACATATTTCCGGCTTCATGGCGCTTTACACCAACATGCTGTCGGTCGCCGGCGCCACGGTGATCCTGCCGGACTACCGCACCGCCGAGGTGCTGGAGGTGATGAAGCGCGAGGCGATCACCTTCACCGTCTTCGTACCCTCGATCTACCAGTTGATCCTGATGCATGCCGATTTCGATGCCAGCGCCTTCGGCGCCTGGCGCACCGGCATCTTCGGCGGCGGCATCATGCCGCCGGCCACCGTGCAGCGGCTCGGCGAGGTGTTGCCGGACCTGCGGCTGATCAACGCCTATGGCGCGACGGAAACCACCTCGCCGGTATCGATCATGCCCGCCTTTGCCAGCCGCGACCGGCCGGCCAGCGTCGGCCTTCTGGTGCAATGCGCCGAGGCGGTGGTGATGGACGACGCCGGCAAGGAAGTGGCGCGCGGGGAAAGCGGCGAACTGTGGGTGCGCGGTCCGATGGTCGTGCCCGGCTACTGGGCGGATCCGGAGCAGACCGCCCGCGCCTTCATCGACGGATACTGGCGCACCGGCGATGTTGTCAGCATGGACGCCGAGGGCTACCTCTATATCCACGACCGCAAGAAGGACATGATCAACAAGGGCGGCTACAAGGTCTTCAGCGCCGAGGTGGAAAACGCACTGGTGGCGCTTGAAGGTGTGGTGGAATGCGCGGCCGTACCGGTGGCCGATCCGGTGATGGGCGAGCGGGTCTGCGTCTTCGTCACCTGCCGGCCCGGCGAGACGGACGAGGCCGCGCTGCGCCGCCATGCGACCGCGACCCTGGCCGACTACAAGCAGCCGGATTTCTATCTGGTCGGCGCCGAGCCCCTGCCGCGCAACCCGAACGGCAAGGTGCTCAAGGCCCCGCTGGCCGAAAAGGCCAGGGTCTTTGAAGGGAAAAGAGCCTGAGATGACGAAAGAGCCCGAATGGACCGAGGCGATCGCCTTCGATGACGAGCCTCGGCGGCAGGACAGTGGTCAGCTGCGCGCCGCCGAGACCCGCACCCGCATCATCGAGGTCGCCGAAAGCCTGTTCGCCCGCCGCAGCTTCGCCTCCGTGTCCCTCAGGGAGATCACCACCGAGGCCAATGTGGCGCTGGCGGCAGTCAATTATCACTTCGGCAGCAAGGAGGGGCTGTTCAAGGCGGTGTTCCTGCGCCGGGCGCGGGATCTCAATCGCGAACGGGCCCAGCTTCTGCAAGAGGCAGAGGCGCGCTCGGAAACCGGCATCGTGCCGCTGCGCGAGGTGCTGACCGCCCTGCTTGGCCCCGGCATCCGCTGGTCCTTCGACCCGGGCGGGCGCGGCCTCTTCATCCAGTTCCTGATCCGCTGCCAGGTCGACCGCGCCTCACCGCTCTACGACCTGTTCTACCGGGATGTCGGCCATCTGCGCCGCTTCATCCCCTACCTGCAAAAGGTCCTGCCGGAGTTGAGCGCCGAGGAAATCCACTGGCGCCTGCATTTCACCCTCGGCACCCTGCATTACACCATCACCGATCTGCAGCGGCTGGAGCATATCTCCGAGGGGATCTGCGACATTTCCCAGTATGAACCGGTGCTGGAGCGCATCGTCTCCTTCGCCGAGGCGGGCTTTCGCGCCCCGGCCCGGCCGCACCGATAGCCCCCGAAGTCGGGCGAACGGCGCTACTGCCCCGGCGCCAGCGCCCGTGCCGCCAGCGCCGGCCAGTTCGCCAGCAGTGCCTTGCGCGCGCGGATGCCGGGCGAGCCCTTCTGCCGTGTCTCATCCTGCGCCAGTCGGGCGAACACCAGCGTCCGCCCGTCCTTTTCCGCCCAGCCCACGTACCAGCCCCAACCGCGCGCCCGGTCGAAGCTGCCATCCTTCCGGCGCGGAAAGGCGCCGCCGGTCTTGCCCTTGAGCGCCCAGCCATCGCCTGGCTCGGCAGGCTGAACGATCCGCCGGGTCATCTCCATCGCCTGGGCGGAGACCGGAAGCCGTCGATTGACCAGCTTGTCCAGAAAGGCGATCTGTTCCAGTGGCGAGATCGTCAGCGAGGAGGCGATCCAGGACCGCTCCAGCCCGTTGTCCTTGCCCGGATCGCCGGAGAGGTCCGCGTTGCCATATTCGAACGCGGCCGCATAGCGGTGCAGCCGCTCGGCGCCGAGAAAGCCGGTGATCTGCTGCGAGAACCAGACGACCGAATAGCGCATCCAGCGGGCCGGATCCGTCGGCTGGGTCCAGGCCTTGCCGCCCCAGGCGACATAGCCCTCGCGATAGGGAAGCTTTGGCGCCGTCTCATCCTGAAGAAAGCCGGCATCGAAGCCCATCAGGCTGAGGGGGATCTTGAAGGTCGAGGCCGGCGTAACCCGCGCGCCGCACGCCTCCCCCTCCTGCAGCAGAATGCGGCCATCACCCGCATCGGCAATCACCGTGCACAGGGTCTTGGCGCGCACCCCCGGCGTCATCGCGGCCACCCCCGACAGACCGATCAGCAGGGCAAGGGCGGTGCGGGGAAAAGCTCTCATGTCGGGATCCTGTTCGGGGCGCACGCGGCATGGCGCACGAGGCTGCGCAAAGACGGGCGACAACTATCGCGTGACGCCCCGCCGTCGGCAAGACCTCGGCGGGCAATCCGGGGCCACCACGACACGCCCCGTCGGCGCCGCGTGCCCATCCGGGATCGGAGGAAAGCGGGCGCGACTCGCGGATTGAAAATTGATTTTTCGCCGGGGTTTGTTATCAACGTCGGAGAGCGGCTGTCGCAAGGTCCCGTAGCTCAGCAGGATAGAGCATCAGATTCCTAATCTGAGGGTCGCAGGTTCGAATCCTGCCGGGATCACCATTTTCTTGTTTATTTTCAAACGCTTGAAAATCAATCTTTTCCAGATCACGCGCCGATATCACACTCACATCACGGAGCGTCAGATCACAATCGTGATGATGACGATCACCAAACGGCGGAATTTCGCCGTTTTTGGCGGCATTGTAGTATCGACGCCAATCCTCCATCTCTTCGCGGGCATCCGCAACGGTGTGGAGCCAATGGACGTTGAGGCATTCCGTCTGGAACTCGCTATTGAAGGCTTCGATGAAGCCATTGTCCGTTGGTTTGCCCGGCCGCGAGAAGTCGAGTGTGACATCGTTCGCACACGCCCAGAGATCAACGTCGCGGGAGGTGAACTCGTTCCCGTTGTCGACCGTGACCGTCTTGGGATAGCCGATCTTGCCGCACACCCGTTCCAACGGCTCGACCACCTCCTCGCCGCAGTAGGTGAGCCGGGGATCAGACGCCGGACAATAACACATCTTCCGAAAGTACGGGTATCCTCCTGATGGCACTCTTTCTCGCCAACGAACTGACGCCCTAGAAGATTCGCTAATCAGCGCCTCGGCCGGCCGCCGCTAAAAGCCGCGTGGATCACCCACGGGTGGCGACCAACCTCATTTCGCGACATGTTGCTTGCCATGGAGAGTCCTACGGTCGACGAGCGCGATACTACAGCACCTCCTGAGACCTATCTTCCCAACAAGAGTCGGCATGATCGTTGGGAAAGCCCCGGACCACGCCATAAAATTGCTATCAGGGTGTACCCTCGTCCCTCGGAAAGGCCTTGAGACAGGATTTCGCCGCATTGCGAATATGCAGGACACAGGCCGCTTCTGCCCGATCCGGATCTCGTGCCGCGATGGCGGAAACGATTTCGCGGATCTCCGAAATACTTTGCTCCAGACGTCCTGGCTGACTCATCGACGACATGCGCAGGAAAATGATCCTGTTCTGCAATCGCAAAAGGCTTTCCTGCACGAACTTGTTGCGACTTCCTGCCATCAAATAGCTGTAGAAACGCGTTTTTTCCTCGATCAGCCCATCGGCACCCAGGTTTTCGGCAGCGGTCGCAAAGCTTTCTGCGGCAGCCTTGAGCTGTTCGATCTCCTCCTCGGTTCCTGTGCGGGCGAATTCGCGACCGCAATAGCCTTCAAGCAGCTCGCGCATCCTGTAGAGCTGAGCAACCTCGCTTGCATCGAGAGTGCTCACGACAGGTCCGCGGTGCGGCAAGCTGGTGACGACGCCCTCAGCCTCGAGTTGTCGGATTGCTTCGCGCAACGAAGTACGGCTGACGTCCAGCATCTCGCAGAGTTCACGTTCGATCAGACGGTCGCCTGGCTTGAACATCCCCGTCGCTATGGCGCGGCGGAGATGTTCTTCGACCATCGACCGCAAGGTCGCACTTTTCTTCGGGATCCTGAGATCCATTTTGTCATTCATGATCGGTTGTCACCGGTGTAGGGACCATCGACCACTGTCCCTGATCGTTTCTTCAAAATCAGTCACCACCTATCTGCCCAACGCTTCAGGCAGATACAATATGATCTGCGGGAACAAAACGCACAACCCGAGCCCGAGCAACTGCAGCACTACAAACGGCACGATGCCCTTGTAAATTTCCCCGATTGTCATCTCGGGCGGAGCGATACCCCTGAGGTAGAAGAGGGAGTATCCGAAGGGCGGTGTCAGAAAAGAAGTCTGCATGTTGACCGCGATCAGGACCGCGAACCAGAGAACCGTGGTTCCGGAAGAATCGAAACCGAAATCCAGTCCGGACACGATGGGCGCCAGAATCGGAAGCACCACATAGCTGATTTCGATCCATTCAAGGAAAAAGCCCAACACGAAAATCACCAGCATGATGATGCCAAGAGTTGCGTACGGGCTGGTCGTCACCGCATTCAGTCCGAGTTCGATCATGTCGTGCCCGCCCACGCCGGTAAACACAGCCGTGAACACGGCTGCGGTCAGCGCGATCGCGATGATCATTGCGGTCGTCAGTGCGGTTTCCTTCACGCAGTCGCGCAGCACCTCCCACGTCAGTTTGCCAAGCGCCAAAGCTAGGAGCATGGCGCCCGCTGCTCCGATGGCGGCAGCTTCCGTCGGCGTGGCGATACCTGCAAGGATGGAACCCAAAACACCGACAATGAGAAGCACCGGCGCAACAAGATTCTTGATAAGATCCATCCAGACATTGCTGTCCGTATCACCCTCCACGTCGGCATCATAGGCCGGCGCGACATCCTTCAAGACATTGCTCACGACCAGAATGTACAGCAGATAAAGTCCGCCGAGCATCACACCGGGCAGGGCGGCGGCCAGGAAGAGGTCTCCGACCGAGATCTGCAGAATATCTCCGAGGAGCACCAGCATGATCGACGGCGGGATCAGGATGCCCAGGGTCCCCGCCGAGCAAACCGTGCCCGCGGCAAGCGCGGGGCTGTAGCGGCTCTTCATCATGACCGGGGTTGCCATCAGTCCGAGCATCACGACGGATGCGCCGACAATACCGGTACTGGCAGCCATGACGATACCGACCAACGTGACCGCAACGGCCAATCCGCCACGCATCCCTGCGAACAGCCGCTCGAGTGCGAGCAACAGGTTTTTCGCGATATCCGATCTCTCGAGCATAAGCCCCATGAAGACGAAGAGGGGCACCGCCATCAGCAGCCAGTTGGTCAGCGTCGCGGAAAACATCTTCGACACGACCGTGTTCAAATAGACGAACGGAATGTCGCTCAAGAGCCCGAACAGAATTCCGACACCGGCAAGAACGAACGCAACCGGATATCCCGAGAAGATACCGAAAATCAACGCCGCGATCATCATGATCGGTACGATGAACTCACTCATTTCATTGTTCCCTGTGGCCCGGGCCTGAACAGCGCGGAAAGCGTCGTCAACACCTGGCCAAGACCCGATAGTCCCAGCAGGAACAGACCGACCGGCAGAACGGCCTTGATCAGATAGCGATCCTGCAGCCCGCCGTAGTCCGATCCTTCGCCAGTGCGAAACGAAAACTCGACGAAGCCGAAGCTGATCCAGCCGATCACCGTGCAGAACGGCAGCAGCAGGAGAAGTCCGCCGATCAGCTCAACGACCAGTTTGAGGCGATCGGGAAGGCTGGCGTAGATCATGTCCACACGCACATGCCGCCGTTCTTCAACGGCATAAGCGAGGCAAAGCATGACCAGCATCGCAAACAGATGCCACTGCAGCTCGGCCAATCCAATGGCGGTGAATTCAGTCCCGAAAACCGGCAGATCCGCGGTCCACGACCCGAATTTCCCCCACCGCATTTTCGATGCGACGACCGAAAACAGCACAGCCCCTATCATCGGCAGGATCAACCATGCCGCGACGCGACCGGGGAACGCGGCTGCCAAAGACAGCACGCGCCCCGCTTTCTCTATCCGATCAAGCAACACCGGTCTCACCGATCACTCGGGAAAAGTCTGAAGGTCGGTCCAGATCTTCGCTTCCGCCAGATAGGCCTGCAGCGATTCATAGGCTTCGGCCACGAGCGGATCTTCGGCTACCAATTCCTTGATGACCTTGTCTGACGCCGCCTTGAGTTCTGACAGCACCTCATCCGGAAAACGCTTGGTTTCAACGCCCTCGGCGCGGAACTTCTCGATCTGACGGCCTTGCGGCTGCGGCGCGGCTGCGATCGACCAGAAGACCGTCGCACGACAGCCCAGAAGAACCTGCTGCTGCACGATTTTGTCGAAGCCGTTCCAGACATCCATATTGATCAGGAGAGACTGAAAGCTGCTCGGCTGGTGCCAGCCGGGAAAATAATAGTACTTCGCGACATCCGGGAAGCCGAGCGCTGAGTCGACCTCCGGCACCGAATACTCCGTCGCATCAATTCGGCCACGCTCAAGAGCGACGTAGATTTCGCCGCCGGGAATGAGCTGCGCGGATGCACCGACCTCGTTCAGAACCTTTCCGCCAAGGCCGGAAATTCTCATCTTGAGACCCTTGAGGTCCTCAACCGACTTGAGCTCGGTATTGAACCATCCGCCCGGTTCGGGAGGAGAAACGTGGCACGGCAAAAACTTGACGTTGAGCGGGTCATAGGCCTTCTGAACGATTTCAAGGCCACCGCCTTCCCACATCCACCCGGCAAAGAGGTCCGGCGTCGGACCGAACGGCATCGATCCCGCGAGCGCGGCGACCGGAATTGTGCCGCCCCAGTAGCCGACGAAGTCGTAACCGGCCGGAATTGCGCCCGAGCTGACCGAATTGAGCACCTCGAGCGGCGGGACCAGTTCGCCGGCGCCATGAACCTCAAGCTCGACAGCTCCGCCGGTCGCAAGCGCGACGTTCTCGGCGAGCTTCTCGGCACTGACACCGATGTAGGGCGCGTTCTTGGCAAATGTGCTCGCAACCATAAGCTTTTCTGCGACCGCACCGGTCGCAATGGCCTGCGCGATGACGAATGCACTCACAGCAGTGGCCTTGAGTCCGTGAAACTTCATGCTTCTTCCTCCTGTAGTTGATTATTTTGCCGACTATGTCCGCGCCTCTTCGAGGATCATGCCGGCAGCCTTTTCCGCGATCATCAGCGTCGAGGCATTGGTGTTCGCGGATGGCATGGAGGGCATGACCGACGCGTCGGCGACACGCAGGCCCTCCAATCCGTGCATGCGCAAGCGGTGGTCTACAACGCTTCCCGAAGCGTCTTTCGGCCCCATGCGCATTGTTCCGATCATGTGGTAGACCGTGGTTCCCTTTTGGCGCGCGAAGTCGAGCAGTTCGTCATCCCTCTCCAACGTCGCCTCCGGCGAGGTCTCGCGCGCAATGAAGCCGGACAGCGGCTGCGTCCTGAACAGGGCTTGGGCAATCCGCATCCCGCCAAGCAACGACGCCTGGTCCGTCTCATGGGTGAGATAGTTGGGCTGGATAGCCGGCGCGTCGAAAGGATCAGCGGACCTGATTTCCACGAAACCGAGGCTTTCCGGCCGCTGCTGCCACAGCCCGAGCGTCAGGCCCGGATGTTTGTCCAGAAGACCGACGACGCCTTCCCGGAAGCTGGCCGGAGAACAGGCGAACTCCAGATCGGGACGCGGCAATGCGGCACTCGAGCGGCAAAAGATGTGAACCAGCGACGGACTGACAGCCAGGAGATTGGGTTTACCCAGCACCCAACGCGCAATCTGTACCGCGAGAGCCGGCCCGCGAACCAACTCGTTTATCGTGCGAGCGCCCTTGACCTGAGACACCATCCGGACCGCATAGTGATCGCGCAGATTGCGTCCCACACCCGGCAGGGCGTGAACCGGCGTTATCCCGCGGGATTTCAACAACTGCTCGGGACCGATCCCCGACAGTTGGGCAATCTTCGGCGTATTGAGGGCACCGGCCGAAAGGATGACCTCGCGGCGCGCTTTGAGAGTTCTCGTCTCGCCGCGCGGCCCGCCCTTGCGATAATAAACGCCCTGCGCCCGGCCCTCCTCGATCAGGATGCCCGTGACCTGACAGGACGTCCTGATGGATACATGCCGACGCCCGCGCGCCTTTGACAAAAAGGCTCTGGCCGAACTGAACCGCCACCCCTTGTGGATTGTGCGCTGAAAATAGCCCGCGCCTTCCTGTGAGGCACCATTGTAATCTGGATTGCGCGGTATCTGCAGGTTTTCGGCAGCCGCGATCAGCGCTTCGCTGACGGGATGATGCCAATCGAGATCGGTGACGGGAATCTCCCCGTCGCGACCGCGATATCTGGGATCGCCCTCGCCTTTCCGACACTCCGTCTTGCGGAAGTACGGCAGGATTTCCTCATACGACCAACCTGGATTTCCCGCCTCGGCCCAGTCGTCATAGTCCCGCGCCTGACCTCGGACATAGTTGAGCCCGTTGATCGAACTCGACCCGCCCAGGACGCGCCCCTGCGGCAAGGAGAAACTCCGCCCGCCCACGCCGTCGCCCGGTTCGGACAAGAAGTTCCACGTCAAACGCCTAGAGTAGACATTCTTGATGTAACCGGCGGGAATGTGGATCAAGGGATTCAGATCCCTTGGGCCGGCTTCGAGCAGACAGACCGAGTGACCCGCCGCACTCAGCCGCTCGGTCAGGAGACAGCCGGCGGTACCGGCACCGACGATGACATAGTCGAACTGGTCAGCCATCGCGCGCCTCTGCGCCCGAGAGACAATCACCATTGCGCCGGGTCATGCGATGCCACCGAGGCAGACGTATTTCATCGTCAAGAAGTCATCGAGACCATATTTTGACCCCTCTTTCCCGAAACCTGACTGCTTGATACCGCCGAACGGAGCCACTGCGGTCGAGATCAAGCCGGTGTTCACACCGACCATTCCGAACGCGAGCCGTTCCGCCACACGCCAGACCCGGTTGAGGTTGTTCGCATAGAAATACGAGGCGAGGCCGAACTCCGTATCGTTGGCCATGCGCACAACTTCGTCTTCATCGGAGAAGCGAAACACCGGAGCGAGCGGCGCGAAGGTTTCTTCCGTGGCAACCAGCATGTCGGAGGAAAGGCCGGACAAAACGGTCGGCTGCACAAAGGTGCCCTGTGGCAAACGGGTTGGCGCACCGGTCAGAATACGCGCGCCTTTCTCCACTGCGTCCGCGATGTGGGTTTCAAACTTGTCGCAAGCAGCCTCGCTTATGAGTGGCCCGAGATCCGTCCGGGGATCCATACCCGACCCGACATTCAGCCGAGCGACCGCCTCCGTCAGCTTTTCCACGAAAACGTCGTGGACGCCGTCTTGCACATAGATACGATTGGTACAGACGCAGGTCTGGCCATTGTTCCGGAACTTCGACTGAATACACCCGTCCACCGCGGCATCGACATCCGCATCGTCGAAGACGATGAACGGCGCGTTTCCGCCCAACTCCATACTGAGCTTCATGATCTTGGGAGCGGCCTGCGCCATCAAAAGCCGTCCGACTTGCGTCGACCCGGTGAAAGTCAGCTTGCTGACCAGCGGATTCTCGCAAACCTCCGCACCGAAGGCGCGACTGTCCGATGTCGTGATGACGCTCAACACCCCCCGCGGCAAACCAGCCCGCTCTCCCAGCGCCGCCAGCGCCAGCGCGGACAAGGGCGTTTCCATCGCGGGCTTGAAGACAACCGCACAGCCCGCAGCCAGTGCCGGCGCGAACTTTCGACACGGCATTGCCGAAGGAAAGTTCCAGGGCGTGATTGCAGCGACAACACCAACTGGCTGTCGCAGGACCATGATCCGCGCGTCCTTGCGATGCGCCGGAATGGTATCCCCGTAGACCCGTCGCGCCTCTTCGGCAAACCACAGCAGATAGGACGCCCCATAGGTAATCTCGCCACGAGCTTCCTGCAATGGCTTGCCCATTTCCGCAGTGAGGATCCGGGCGAGATCTTCCTGATGCTTCATGACCAGGTCGTGGAAACGCCGCAAAACGTCGGCGCGCGTTTCTGCCGTCTCGTCAGCCCACAGTTTTTGAGCGGCATGAGCTGCATCGATGGCCTTGCGCGTGTCCTCACGCGACAGATCCGGCACGTGACGGATGATCTCGCCGCAAGACGGATCCGTTACTGCAAAGGTCCTTCCATCCGCCGCACTTACCCAGTCGCCCGCGATGAACGCCGTGTCGCGCAGCAATTCGGGAGAGGGGGACACCCCCTTGAATGTATAGCTCATGACTCATCCCACCAACGTTTCGCCGACCTAGTCGTCGGCGGACTGGACTTGCTCATCGAGGACAGATTTGGCGATGCGAAAGGAATCGAGACCGGCGGGCATGCCGCAATAGACCGCAACCTGCAGGAAAATTTCCGTCAGTTCCGCAGGCGAGATGCCGTTGTTCAATGCGCCGATGACATGCGTCCGCAGTTCGTGAGGACGATTGAGCGCCGAGATCATTCCCAGATTCAGCAATGAGCGATCGCGGTGGGACAGCCCCGGTCGGTTCCAGATCTCGTTCCAGCAGTATTCAGTGGTAAGCTTCTGGATCGGAAAATTGAACTCGGAGATCGAACTGATCGACTTGCTGACGTAGTCGTCCCCGAGAACGCTGCGACGCGTTTCCAGGCCCTTTTCGAATTTCTCGCCAAGCAGGCCGGCGTAAGGCTCGAGGGCAGCGTCTTGTTTTCTATCCATGTTCTTTTCCTATCGCAGAGAATTGTTTGGCTAAGGGGGATCAGGCTTTCGCGCGGCTATGAGCGCTGACATATTCGGCAATCCGCGTATGGTCGGCATCGCCTCCCAATGCCTCCACGGCCTCCGCCCACAAACGCTCCATCCGCTGCAAGAGATCGAGATCAAGACCGAGATCACGCGAGAGGTCAGCGGCGATCCCGATATCCTTCGCCATCAACCCGGCAGCGAACCCCGACCCGAAGGTTTCGGACAGGACGAAAGGCTTCATCTTCACCAAGGTCGCGTTGTTCTGCCCCGACGAACCGTTCAGAGCGTCCACCAGCGTGTCGCCCTCGACCCCGAAGGCGCGTGCGAGCTGCAACGCCTCGACCGCAGCGACAAGCCCCGACGCCGAGACAAAGTTGTTGATCGCCTTCACGGCGTGGCCACTGGCAATCGGCCCGCAGTGGATGACCTGGTTCCCCAGCACGTCGAGCATGGGCATGGCGCGGGACAGATCATCCTTGGCACCACCCGCCATGATAGTCAGATCACCGGAAACGGCACGCTTTACACCGCCCGAGACCGGCGCGTCGATCAAAGAGACCGTCTCGGGGAGAGCATCTGCCAGAGCACGTGTGTCGGCCGGTGCAGAAGAGGACATGTCCACGACAAGAACGCCGCGGCCTTCGATCTCCGACACAATCCTGTGCACGACATCCGCCACGACTTTACCGTTCGGAAGCATGGTGACGACGATGTCGGCCGACTGGACAGCATCGGTCGGACTGGTCGTGGCCCGACCTCCAACAGCCTCGAATGCCCCGCAGCCGGCCTCGGACGCATCAACGCCGATCACGTCGTACCCAGCATCCATTAGACGCTGTGCCATGGGCACGCCCATCTTTCCAAGCCCAACAAATGCTACCGTCTTGAGTTTGTTCAAAGTGCGTCTCCCTTCACCATGGGAAATGGATATCTCAGATTGTCAGACAATCTGTCAATATGATTATTACGAAAATTCGTTGCGCCCCACCAATAAAGAGCAAGCGCAGACCACCCCCTTCGCGCCCCAGCAGACACGGGCAGCACACGTAACCGCCTAGACACATCGGCGTTTTTTCCGATGATGAGGCGCCACTCACAGGTAAACTGCCGCAAGACCGCAGCGTGCCTGTGCCGGAACAACCCAAACCGCGATGCTTAGGAGGCTGCCTTGCCGGCTGGCGGTCCTTCTCCGACAACGACCCAGGTAAAATTAGCAAAGGATTGGGAGACCGCAGACCGGCAGCCGCCGCTTGATAGAACCGCACCCTGAATTCATTCCGATGCCGGCCGGGATACCGTTCAAGGAATGCGCATGTCACGGTGGCGATAGGGGAGAAATAACGGACAGATGAAACGCCCCCTCAGGCGAAATCCGTCTTGCTGGCGTCCGCTGAAGACTGTCAGTCCGAGTCGCAGCACGAGGAGTAGTCATATGACCAAGCAGCATAACGACGTGACCACGTGGGCGGAGCGCCGCCGGCGATGGTTCTAGGACCGGGAGATCAACTAGCACTACATCGCTCCCGGCAAGCCGATGCAGAACGGCTTCGTGGTGTCCTTCAACGGCAAGTTCAGGACGGAGCGCCTCAATGCGCACTGTTTCCTGACGCTTGACGACGCCCGCCCGAAGATGGAGGAATGGCGTAAGGACTACAGCAATGTCCGCCCGCACAGCGCAATCGGCAACAAGCCGTCTATATCGCTCATGAAAGGCTCATCGGCGCCGTCCGCCACCTGAGCCAGATACCCCGGAAGTTCCGGTTCGGGCCGATCCAAAGACGGGGGGCACGTCAGTGTTAATATGATTACATGGCTGTTTTTCGTTTTTTCGGAAACGTATTTTGCTGAGATAGGCGCAAAAATATTTCTCCTCAGATTCCTCATCTGAGGGTCGCAGGTTCGAATCCTGCCGGGATCACCATTATTCGAGTGCGAGAGACCTCCCCCGCACCCAACAAATCGTAACTTCCGTGGCGGTGAACCGCTACCGTCCGGAGGCGCTCAGCCGCAATAGGACAGCTTGTCCGGCTGGACCTTGAGCAGCGCCTCGCGCAGCTTTTCCAGAGCGCGGCTTTCGATCTGCCGCACGCGCTCCTTGGAGATGCCGAGCTTCTGCCCCAGCGCCTCCAGCGTCGCTCCATCCTCGGTGAGCCGGCGTTCGCGCACGATCCTGAGTTCCCGCTCGCTCAACACCCCGAGCGCGCTCTCCAACCAGCGGGCGCGCCGTTCGGTGTCGATCACCGCCCCCACGGTTTCCTCCGGCAGCGGCTCCTCCGATACCAGGAAGTCCTGCCGGTCGGCGCCCGAGCCATCGCTCTCCATCACCGGCACGTTCAAAGACGTATCGGGCCCGGAAAGGCGCGCGCTCATGGTCGCTACATCCGCCGCCTTCACCCCCATCACGTCGGCAATCTTGGCAACCAGTTCCGTCTCCGTGATCTGGGTGGTGCCGCTGGTCAGCTTGGCCCGCAGGCGGCGCAGGTTGAAAAACAGCGCCTTCTGCGTCGAGGAGGTTCCGCCGCGCACGATCGACCAGTTGCGCAGAATGTAGTCCTGGATCGAGGCGCGGATCCACCAGGTCGCATAGGTGGAAAAGCGCACCTCCCGCTCCGGCTCGAACCTCGAGGCGGCTTCCAGCAGACCAATATGCCCCTCCTGGATGAGATCGGCCATCGACAGGCCGAAGTTGCGATACTTGGCGGCGACGGCGATCACCAGGCGCATATGAGCCAGGCTCAGCCGGTCAAGGGCGGCCTGATCGTCCTCGTAGCGCCATTTCAGCGCCAGTTCGTGCTCTTCCTCGCGGCTCAGATAGGGCGCGTTCATCGCCGCCCGAACCAGCTGCCGACGGTCTCCTGAGAGGTAGCTCATGATGGGTTCCTCCGCGCGTTGCGCTCGGCAAGTCTACGTGGCGACCCGCCCTTCGGTTCACCGCACTCCGGTTCCCGCAAATCCTTTGGACAGGCTCGCCACCGTATGGCGGCCGCGCAACAACGCGCCGCCCGGATCCGGCTCCAGAACGAACATCCTCCGTTTCGGGAGGGGGAGGCCTCGCGAAACGGGGTGGCGCCAACCAGCGTCAAGGCAACCGGATCAACTCGTTGCCCCCACAATGCGCCCAACGCCCGATCAGCACCAATACAAGTTATCGTGTGCCGAAATCAGTTTTCCTGATCAGGAAGCCGGACATCATCATTTTCGTTCGCCCCAAGCCCACAAAAAAGCCCGGCGCGGAGGCCGGGCTTTTTCGAAAACGGAACGAAGTGGCGGATCAGGCGGCCTCTTCCTGTGCGCCATCGCCTTCGGCCTCGGCTGCGGGCTTGCGCCCCACGGACTTGGCCAGGTTCTGCTCGATCTGCCGAATCGCTTCGGTTTCCGAGCTCTTGTTGACCGCCGCGATCTCTCGCGACATCCGGTCGAGAGCCGCTTCATAGAGCTGCCGTTCGGAATAGGACTGCTCCGGCTGGCTCTCCGAACGATACAGATCGCGCACCACCTCGGCGATGGCGATCAGATCCCCGGAGTTGATCTTGGCCTCATACTCCTGGGCGCGGCGGCTCCACATGGTGCGCTTGATGCGCGGCCGGCCGCGAACGGTCTCCAACGACTTCTTGACCGCCGCTGCATCCGACAGCTTGCGCATGCCAACGGAGGCGATCTTGGCGACCGGCACCCGCAGCGTCATCTTGTCCTGTTCGAAATTGATCACCAGAAGTTCCAGGGCATAGCCTGCGACATTCTGCTCCTCGATTGCGGTGATCTGTCCAACCCCATGCGCCGGATAGACGATGTGCTCGCCCGTCTTGAATCCCTGTCTCTGCGCGGTTTTCTTTACAGTTGTCGCCATACGCTCTTGCTACTCCTGCGCAGTTGCGGTCCACCGGACCGAAAGGGGCGACCATCGACTTCGCCCCGCCTTACGGAGATGCGCGCGCTTGCCGGCATCTGGTTTCCCAGCGTCGCAAACGCCCGCTATTCGCTGATCAGCCGACCGAATACGCCCATCCCGAATTGGTCAGGAAGGAAAACCGCTTTCCCGCGCCGGAACGCCGAAACAGAAATGCGGCCATAAAAAAAACCTCCATCCGGAGGAGGAGACGAGCTTCACGTCAGCTATGTAGGAATACTATCACAAAAACTGTGGATTTCAAAATATCAACGCGAACGGGGGCGCGAACCGGACAGGAACCCGGTTGCAACGCCCCCCCGAAAATCCGCCGTTCCGGCGTCAATCGCCCGCGCCAGGCTCCGCCGAGAAGAACTTCTCGAACTTGCCGGGCTGCCCGTCCATGGCATCCGCGTCCGGCATCGGCTCCTTCTTGACCGTGATATTCGGCCATTTGGTCGCGTATTCGGTGTTGATCTCCAGCCACTTCTCAAGACCCGGCTCGGTATCGGGCTTGATCGCATCGGCCGGGCACTCCGGTTCGCACACACCGCAGTCGATGCATTCGTCAGGATGAATGACGAGCATGTTCTCGCCTTCATAGAAACAATCCACCGGGCACACTTCCACGCAGTCCGTGTACTTGCACTTGATGCAATTGTCCGTGACGATATAGGTCATCGTAATCCTTTCATCGGACCGCCGTCCAGGGAGGCCGCTCCCCACGCCAGCGCCGCATTCGCATCGCCTGAAGGATCCGCCGTCACCACCGCAAGGCCGGGAACCCGAGGGCACTGATCTCCTCTTGGAGACTGCCTAACGGGTTTACCGATGACCTTCAAGTTAGGAAATTGCTGCATATGGTAGCCGCAGGAGAAGATTTTCCTGCCTGATCCGGTGCGGCCGGGACCCACGCCCGGTCAGCCCTCGGGATCAGACCCGCCGGTCACCCCTCATCGGGGCCGCCGCCGCGCAGGCGATCCATCTGCCGCCGTGCCCGTTTGGTCGGCCGCCCGCTGCCCGGATCCCGCCGCTCCGGACCCGCCATGCGCGCGCCAGGCAGAACATCCCCGGCCGCTTTGCCCTCCGGAGACGATGTCTCGCCCGAAGCAGGATCGCCTTCCGGCGCCGGGGTCAGATCCTCATAAAGACGGCGCGCCTCCGGCGCCGGTCCCCGCCGCTCGCCCGGCGCCAGCACCTTCAGCACCAGCACCCGACGCGCCACGGCAATGGTCAGCACATCCCCCGGCCGCACGGGTTTGGCCGGCGCGGTCACCTTGTCCCGGTTCAGCCGGACATGGCCGCCGCCGACGAGCTTCTGCGCCAGGCTGCGCGACTTCACCACCCGCGCATACCACAGCCACTTGTCGATCCGCTGAACCGCGCCCGACAGGCTTTCCGGCTTTCCCTCGTCGTCGCTCATGCGCCTATCGTCCGCCGAAATCCGGCGCCCGGCCAGCCCGCCTCAAGTCTTGTCGCGGGGCTTCTTCTCCAGATCCGCCTTCAGCGCCGCAAGCTTGGCGAAGGGCGAATCAGGGTCGAGCGCCTGCTTGCGCGGTGCCGGAGCGGACTTGTGCGAAGCCCCCGGCTTGCCGCCGCCAGCGCCATCCCGGCGCTTGCCGCCATCGGCAAAGGAGCGCCCCTTGCCCTTCGGCTTGCCACCGGGGCGACGATCCGCCGCGCCCTCGCCGCTGCGCCCGCGACCACCGCGCCGGCCCTCACGCCGACCGGCCGCCGCCTCATCGCC
>NZ_JAIVMG010000015.1 GCF_020177335.1 Stappia indica
TTGCGCGCACGCGGATTGGGCAGGGCGGTGGCCAACCGCGCCGCCTCGGTCCGGGTCAGCGCCGCCGCCGGCTTGCCGAACCAGGCCGAGGCCGCCGCCTCGGCGCCGAACACCCCCTCGCCCCATTCGGCAATGTTGAGATAGATCTCCAGGATCCGCCGCTTCGTCAGCATCGCATCGAGCATCACCGCCAGCGGCACCTCCAGCGCCTTGCGCACGTAGCTGCGGTCGCTCCACAGAAACAGGTTCTTGGCCACCTGCATGGTCAAGGTGGAGGCGCCGCGCACCTTCTCCCCCTCGCCAAGGGCGCCGATCTGGGTTTCCAGCGCCTGCCAGTCGACGCCGCCATGTTCGCAAAACCGGGCATCTTCCGAAGCCACCACCGAGCGGATCAGATGCGGTGAGATCTGCGACAGCGGCACATAGCTGCGGTCGACCCACAGGCCGCGCGCATAGCGCTCCAGCATCAAGGTGCTGACCGGCGGCACCAAGGCGTAGACCAGCGTCAGCGCCGGCGGCAGCAGCACCAGCACCAGGAACGCCCGCAGAAGCCAGCGGCGCAGCCAGTGCCGCTGGCGGCGCTCGTCGCCCCCCTTGCCCGTCCTGTCGGCCTGCCTCTTGTCCGCCGAGGCATCGCGCCGCCGTCCGCTCACGCCCCCTCCCCCCGCGTTCGGCGCCCGCGCTCGCTCAAGTAACCGCGCAAGGCACCCGCCAGCGCCTCAGCATCCGCCGCATGGCCGGACCGGCGGCGCCACACCAATCCCAGCTCGCGCGTGGCCTGCGGCGCCTCAAGCGGGGTCAGCACCAGTCCGGTGCCCCGGGTCACCCCCGCATCCGCCGCAATGCGGGGCAGCAGGGTGATGCCCAGCCCATTGTCGACCATCTGCACCAGTGTCGTCATCGAGGAGGCCTGGATCTCATCCGATTCGGGCGGCGCGGCGCCATCAAACGCACGCAGCACATGTTCGCGCAGGCAGTGCCCATCCTCAAGCAGCAGCAGCGGCTCGCCGCGCAGCTTGTGAAGGGAGACGCAGCCCCCCGCCGCAAAGGCATGATCGCCCGGAACCGCCAGCAACAGCGGATCCTCGCCGATCATTTCCATTTCCAGACCTTGCGTATCATAGGGAAAGGCAATCAGCAGCACATCCAGCCGCCCCTCGCGCAGGGCCTCCATCAGCGCGCCGGTGAGCCCCTCACGCAGATGCAGCCGCAGGTCGGGGTAGCGCGCGCGCAAGCCCGGCAACACCTGAGGCAACAGATAGGGGGCAATCGAGGGGATCACGCCAAGACGCAGCCGGCCGCTGAGCGGCTGCCGCGCCGTGCGCACCGCCCCGGCCAGATCCTCCGCATCGCGCAGGATGCCGCTCACCCGGTCAAGGATTGTCTGGCCGGCATCGGTCAGCGCGATGCTGCGCCCGGAACGGTCGACCAGTTCGGCACCAAGACAGGTCTCGAACTGACGAATCCCCGCCGACAGGGTGGACTGGGTGACATGGCAGACCCGCGCCGCGCGCACGAAGGACCGGGTCTCCGCCAGGGCGACGAAATATTGCATCTGACGAAGCGTCGGAAGCATGGCCGGAGGGCCTCCCCGTCTTTCCTGCCAAGCCCTTACGAGCCTGATGGCTTTTCGCGTTTCGCTCACGCTGGGTCACCGCACGATATCGATAATTTCGATAGAGCGGATCGCTTTTATCGGTTTGACCGAACGGCAAATCTTTGCATAACCGGTCCTGCCGCCACACACAATGCTGTGGTGCCACCTTCACCCGTCGTGCCGAGCGCCCAGCGCCGCACGGCAAGCCCCTTGAGGAGACACACATGATCGGCATCGGCGACAAGCTCCCCGAATTCGAGGTCGTTGGCGTAAAGCCCGGCTTCAACCACCACGAAGAGAACGGCGAGAGCGCCTTCGAGGCGATCACCGAGGAAAGCTTCCCGGACAAGTGGAAGGTGATCTTCTTCTACCCGAAGGACTTTACCTTCGTCTGCCCGACCGAGATCGCCGAGTTCGCCCGTCTCGCCGGTGAGTTCGAGGACCGCGACTGCGTCGTCCTCGGCGGCTCGACCGACAACGAGTTCTGCAAGCTGGCCTGGCGCCGCGATCATCCGGATCTCGACAAGCTGCCGATCTGGTCGTTCGCCGACACCAACGGCACCCTGGTCGACGGTCTCGGCGTGCGCTCGCCCGATGGCGTCGCCTACCGCTACACGTTCATCGTCGACAACGAGAACACCATCCAGCACATCTACGCGACCAACCTCAACGTCGGCCGCAACCCCAAGGACACGCTCCGGGTCCTCGATGCGCTGCAGACCGACGAGCTGTGCCCGTGCAACCGCGAAGTCGGTGGCGACACGCTCGCGGCCTGAGGCACCAGCCCAGTTGCTTTTCGAAGGCCGGGGTCCCGCCCCGGCCTTCGGTTTGTCCAGATGAAGCCCACCGAGTTGAGAGCGGCCTGCCATGTCGATCGAGAACCTGAAGAATGCCCTGCCGGATTTCGCCAAGGACACGCGCCTGAACCTGTCCTCGCTGGCCAGCGACGAGACCTTCACCGCACAGCAGAAGTATGGCCTCCTGGTCGCCTGCGCCATTGCCAGCCGCAATGACACCGTGCGCGCCGAACTGATCGAGGAAGCCGCTCCGCATCTTTCCGCCGAAGCGCTCAGCGCCGCCAAGGCCGCGGCGGTGATCATGGCCCAGAACAACGTCTACTACCGCTTTGTCCACCTGGCTTCGAACGCCCAGTACAAGACCATGCCGGCCAAGCTGCGCATGAACGTCATCGGCAAGCCCGGGGTCGACAAGCTCGATTTCGAACTGTGGTCGCTGGCGGTCTCGGCCATCAACGGCTGCGGCATGTGCATCGATGCCCATGAGGACATCCTGCGCAAGGGCGGGCTCGGTGCCGATCAGGTGCAGGCCGCTATTCGCTACGCCGCGATCATCCAGTCGGCCGCCGTCGCCCTCGAAGCCGGCGCTGCCTGAGCAGCCCGCAAAGACCGGCGCTTGACCCGCGGCGCGTTTCGCGACACTGAGACCTGCGAGGGACGCCCACCGGCGCCCTTCCCTGTTCCCCAGATGCCGGCCCCCGACGCCGGTCCCTGCCGGAGACGCCTCGCGTGACACTCGACATCGCCGCCCACCTCACCTGGGACGCCGACCGGATCGCCGCCGCACTGGACGACGCGCTCAACGCCGCCCCTCTCGATGGCGAGATCGCCCGCCCGGAGCGCCTGATGGCGGCCATGCGCCATGCCGGCCTTGGCGGCGGCAAGCGCCTGAGGCCGGTGCTCTTGATCGCCGCCGCCCGGCTGTTCGGCCGGGACGATGCCGGCATCGTGACGGCCGGTGCCGCGCTGGAATGCATCCATTGCTATTCCCTCGTCCACGACGACCTGCCGGCGATGGACGACGACGACATGCGCCGCGGCCAGCCGACGGTGCACAAGGCCTATGACGAGGCAACCGCGATCCTGGCCGGCGATGCGCTGCTCACCCTCGCCTTCGACCTGATCGCCGCCCCTGCGGTCCATGCCGACGCGGAGATCCGCCTTGCCGCCTCGCGCGAGCTGGCGCGGGCCGCCGGTCTCGGCGGCATGGCCGGCGGTCAGATGCTCGATCTTGCCTCGCAGCACGCTCCGCGCGGGGAAACCGAGATCCGCGAACTTCAGGCGATGAAGACGGGCGCGCTGATTCGCTACGCCGCGCGCACCGGCGCCCGGCTGGCCGGCGCCGGCCCGGACGACATCGAGCGTCTGACCCGCTTCGGCGAGATCATCGGCCTTGCCTTCCAGCTTGCCGACGATCTGCTGGATGTGGAGGGCGATGCCAGTGCGCTCGGCAAGGCCGCGGGCAAGGATGCCGCCGCCGGCAAGGCGACGCTGGTGGCGCTCAAGGGCGCCGACTGGACCCGGGCCGAACTGACACGCCTCGTCGAGGCCGCGACCACGGAACTCCAGCCCTATGGCGCACAAGCCGAGCCGCTGCTGGCGCTGGCCCGTTTCGTCGCCATCCGCGACCGCTGAGCGCCCCTCCATGTCTCCCCGCTCTCCCCTGAAGGTCGAGGACGCGGTATGACGACACTGCTGGAACGTTGGAGCCACACGGCAACCGCTCCCTCGCGCGAACTGATCCTGCCTGACGGTTGCCGCGACCTGATCCTGGTCGCCGCGCCGGAACAACGCCCGGACTGCTTTGTCTCCGAGCTGCAGGCGGCGCCGCGCGTGACGGAGATTGCCGCCGGCGCCCGCATGACCGGCTTTCGGCTGCAGCCGGGTACGGTGATCGACACCGCGCCGCTGCTTGCCCGGGTTGCCGCCGGCGGCTGCGATCCGGAGGACGCCTCTGCGCTACTGGGCGAACACACTGCTCGCCCCCCAATGATTGCCGAGGCCATCCACAGCCTGGAAACGGAAACCGCCTCGGTGGCAAGGGCGGCACGGCGCATCGGTCTTGGCCTGCGCAGCCTGCAGCGGCTGTTTCGCGATCACGAGCTGCCACCGCCGGGCTTCTGGCTGCAACTGGCCCGCGCCCGGCGGGCGGCGGCGGCACTCGCCCCGCATGTGCCGCTGTCGGATCTGGCCGCCGAGGCCGGCTACGCCGATCAGGCGCACATGACCCGCGCCTTCCGCCGCTGGTTCGCCATATCGCCGGCGCGGCTGCAACACGATGCCCGCAGCCGCCACCTGTTGCGTCAGTCCGGGCTTGCCGTCCCGCTCACCGGCGAACAGATCTCGATCAGATAGCCGTCGGGATCCGTCACATAGGCGGTGGTCTGCCCCCAGGCTTCCTCGCGCACCTCCTGCACCACCGTCGCCCCGGCCTCGCGTGCCCGCTCAAGCGCCGCCGCGACGTCATCTGTCTCAAACGCGATTTCGAAGGTCGGCCGCTGCGGATCCGGGACAAGCGGCGATTTGCCCAGGGAAGTCATCAGCGCGCGCGAGGAAAAGGCCAGCTTGGTCTCGCCCGTGACCAGCTCGCCATAGTCCTTGCTTTCATGCAGAAAGCCGGTCTCCAGCCCGAAGGCGCGGTTGAAGAAGGCCAGCGTTGCCGCCACATCCTCGACGTAGAAAATCGTGTATCTCAGCTTCATCTGCGAACTCCTCTGTGTCCCCCCTGATAACTACGGGGCCAGCGGGCGTCTTGAACAATCGCGACACGTGTAAAAAGCGACAGCTTGCCCGCGCGCCGGTTTGACGGGAAACTTGCAATCCCTCTCGTCCAGCCGGAGCCGGTCATGGAATTCGAGAAGACCCGATACTTTCGCCTTGCGGTCAGTCTTGTCGTCGTCCTTGTCGGCGGCACCTTCATCGGTCTTGCCGTCTACAATCACCAGATGCAGGCAGAAAAGACCTATATGACGATCACCGGCGGCGGGTTCATCTACAACTACCGGCACGCCGATATCCACTACGGCATCACCGCCGCCGTGCAGCGACCAACGCCCACGGGCCTGCGCCTGATCGCCCGCTTTGAAAACCCCACTGGCGGACAGCCGATCACCCTGCAGCACGCGATCACCGCCCGCGCCACCCGCTACAGCTTTGAAACCCCGCCGGTTCAGGGCGTGAAGGAAGGGCACCCCTACAAGGTCACCCTGACGTTGGAGGAAAACGCCAGCGGCAAGGTGATCGAGACCCACGAACGGCACCTGGTGAGCGATGTCGACCCCGGCCTGGTGCCCGACAGCCCGCTGACCATCGGCCCGGGCTACCACCGCAACCCGGAGCGCGAGCGCCCGACTTCCGTCAATTGACGACGTCGGGTCGAACACTCCTGCGACTAGCTGAAAAACGCCCGCATGTGAAACGTCCCTTGCGCCGGGTCCTGGGCATAAGCACGCCCGAAGGGGCAGGCCCTGCGGGCGAGGCACCCGCTGCGGCAGGGCGCGTCTCGTCGCGCTTCAAGATGAGACCGGCAGCGCGGCACGTCATAGCCCGCCTCCAGCGACAGCGCCCCGGCCGGGCAGGCGGCAACGCACGGGGTATCCGCACAGGTTTCGCAAGGCCCCGATGTGCCATTCGCCTCGAACCGGCCAAACCGCTCGTCCGACAGCAAGGCCGCGCGCAAGCCCGCCCAGGGGCCGAACACCGCGTGAGATAAGACTCCCATCGGCGAGCGGGAAAAGCCGCCCACACGCAGCGCCCAGCGCTGGAACGGGTGATAGGGCGGGCCATCGAAGGGAAAGAGCGGCACAAGGCCAAAATCGCCGGCAATCGCGCCGAGCAGGCGGCGGGTGTAGCGGTCGAGCGGATCGGGCGCGCCATCGGCGGCTTCAGGCGCTGCGCCAAAGGCGCGAAAGAGATCCGGGCCAACGCTGCCGATGAGGAGCAGGGTCCGCGTGTCCGGTCCGCCGGGGCAGACCGGCGGCACCGCGTCGCCGGGCTCGGGGTGAAACCCGCCGAGCCCGAGAAAGCCGGCACGGGCGAGGGCCTTGGAAAGCCGGGTCGCCCGTGCCATGTCCATGGGCCTTCGCCTCAGTCCAGCTTGTTGCGCTTGGCGAGGGTACGCAGGCGCAGGGCGTTGAGGCGGATGAAGCCCGCCGCGTCCTTCTGGTCATAGGCGCCGTGGTCATCCTCGAAGGTGACCAGCTCTTCCGAATAGAGCGAATAGGGCGACTGGCGGCCGACGGTGATGATGTTGCCCTTGTAGAGCTTCAGCCGCACCTCGCCGGTGACCTTCTCCTGGCTCTTGTCGATCGCCGCCTGCAGCATCTCCCGCTCCGGCGAGAACCAGAAGCCATTGTAGATCAGCTCCGCGTAACGCGGCATCAGCTCATCCTTGAGATGGGCGGCGCCACGGTCGAGGGTGATGGATTCCATGCCGCGATGGGCCGCCAGCAGGATGGTGCCGCCGGGGGTCTCGTAGACGCCGCGCGACTTCATGCCGACGAAGCGGTTTTCCACCAGGTCGATGCGGCCGATGCCATTGTCGCGGCCCAGATCGTTGAGCCTGGCGAACAGGGTCGCCGGCGACAGGCGCTCGCCGTTGATCGAGACGGCGTCGCCGCGCTCGAAGCCGATGGTGATCTCGGTGGCGACATCGGGCGCGTCCATCGGCGAGACGGTGCGCTGGTGCACATATTCCGGCGCCTCTTCCCACGGATCCTCCAGCACCTTCCCTTCGGATGAGGAATGCAGCATGTTGGCGTCGACCGAGAAGGGCGCCTCGCCATGCTTGTCCTTCGGCACCGGGATCTGGTGCTGCTGGGCGAACTCGATCAGGTCGGTGCGCGACTTGAAGGTCCAGTCGCGCCAGGGCGCGATCACCTTGATATCGGGATCGAGCGCATAGGCGGACAGCTCGAACCGCACCTGGTCGTTGCCCTTGCCGGTGGCGCCATGGGCAATGGCGTCGGCGCCGGTCTCGTGGGCGATCTCGATCAGGCGCTTGGAAATCAGCGGCCGGGCAATCGAGGTGCCGAGCAGGTAAATGCCCTCATAGACGGCATTGGCGCGGAACATCGGGAAGACGAAGTCGCGGATGAACTCCTCGCGCAGGTCATCGATGTAGATTTCCTTGATGCCGAGCATCTCCGCCTTGCGGCGCGCCGGCTCCAGTTCCTCGCCCTGGCCGAGGTCGGCGGTGAAGGTCACCACCTCGCAGCCGTATTCGGTCTGCAGCCATTTGAGGATGATCGAAGTGTCGAGACCGCCCGAATAGGCGAGCACCACCTTCTTGATGTCGTTCTTTGCCATAGTCATTGCCGTCCGATCGCGAGTGGCCCGACCGGGCGCGACGACGCGCCCGGAAAGTCGCGCGCACTGTAGCGGCGCACACGCTCAAAGCAAGACGGGAAAGCACCGATCGCGGCGCCGGTCAGCCGCGCGGGCGCGGCCGCCAGCCCTTCGGCGCCATTTCGAAGCCGGCAAACTCGAACCCCGGCGCCACCGTGCAGCCGACCAGCGTCCAGCGGCCAAGGCTTTCCGCCGTCTGCCAGGCATTGCGCGGCACGATCCCTTGCGGCCGCTGGTGGGTGGCAAGATCCAGGCCCAGATGCATCGCGCTGACGTCATGGCCGTTTGGCGAAATGGTCAGCGCCAACGGCCCGCCCGCGTGCCAGTGCCAGATTTCCACCGCATCGACCCGGTGCCAGGCCGACACCTCGCCCGCCTCCAGCAGGTAGTAGATCGCCGTCGACAGGGCGCGCCCTCGCGCATCCGTTGTCGGATCGCGGAAGGTTTCGCGGTAATGCCCGCCCTCCGGATGCGGGGCGAGATCGAGCAGGCGGATGATGTCGCGCGCGGTGAGCGAGGGATCCATCATCTGACCGGACACCATCGGATCGCTCATCGGAAGCTGTCCTTGCGCCGGCGGATCTCGGCGAACACCTCCGCCGGATCGGCGCCACTCATGCCAAGATGCCGCTGGATCGCCGGGTCCCGGGCGCGCAGGAACGGATTGGTCGCCAGTTCCTCCGCCATGGTCGTCGGCAGGGTCGGCTTGCCGGCGGCGCGCAGCGCCTCGATCTGGCGAACCCGCTCCGCCAGCGCCGCGTTGTCCGGATCGATGGTCAGGGCAAACCGGGCATTGGCAAGGGTGTATTCATGACCGCAGTAGATCTGCGTCTCCAGCGGCAGCATGCGCGCCAGCCGGTCGAGCGAGGTCCACATCATCTCCATGTCGCCCTCGAACACCCGGCCGCAGCCGAGCGCGAACAGGGTATCGCCGGTGTGGGCAAAGCCGGCATCCGGCGCCCACCAGGAAATCTGGTCAAGCGTATGCCCCGGGGTGCCGATGGCCTGGAACGCAAGGCCGCCGACGGTGAGCTTCGCCCCGCCCTCGACCCAGTCGTCGAGCCCCTCGATGCGGTCGCGTGACAACGCCGGACCGATGGCCCGCGCGCCGGTCTGCCGCTTCAGCTCCTCCAGCCCCTGCACATGGTCCCAATGGTGATGGGTGATAAGAATATCGGTCAGCGTCCAGCCGGTCTCAGCGAGCGCCGCCACATAGGGCCCCTGATCGGGCACGTCGAAGGCGATGGTCGCCCCCGTTTCCGGCACATGCACCAGCACCCCGAAATTGTCCTCAAGACAACCGAACTGCCTGATTTCCACTACTGCGCCGGTGCCTGTCCCGTCTGCGCTCATTCGCTCAACTCCCCTTGCAAGACGACCCGCCAGGCCGCGCCTCGTGCTTTGCGCTCACAGTGCCCCGGCACGGCCACCGGAACAAGAGGCGAGGCCGCGCCGCAATCACCGCTGTTGCATCGGCGGGCGCGGGAGGGTTCAATCACCCGCCGCGTTTTCCTCGCACCGTCATCACAAGGCCTCCATGTATCTCGACGTTGCCCATCAGCGCACCTTCTACGATCTGCCGCTTGGCCGCATGCTGCGGGTGCTGGTCGGCGCGCGGATCCGCACTTTCTGGCCAACTCTGACCGGACGGCGGCTGATCGGCATCGGCTACACCGGCCCCTATATGCGCCCCTATCTCGATGAGGCGGAACGCTGCATCGCCGCCATGCCGGCGGCGCAAGGGGTGGTCGCCTGGCCGCGCGGCGGGCGCAATTCGGCGACCCTGGTCGATGAAACCGACCTGCCGTTTCCCGACAGCATCTTCGACAATGCCCTGTTGGTGCATGGCATCGACCATTGCGGCGACCCGGATGCCCTCCTGCGCGAGGTCTGGCGGGTGCTCACCCCCGGCGGCCGGCTGATCGTCGTCGTCCCCAACCGGCGCGGGCTCTGGGCGCGCTCGGAAATCTCGCCCTTCGGCTATGGCCGTCCGTTCTCGCGGGGTCAGATCGAGCAACTCCTGAAGACCTGCCAGTTCCGCACCACCGGCAGCGACGAGGCGCTGTGCCTGCCGCCGACCCGCTCGCGGCTTTTGCTGCGCAGCGCCCGTGCCTGGGAACAGGTGGGCCGGCGCCTGTGGCCGGCCTTCGCCGGCCTGTTGATCATCGAAGCGGAAAAGCAGCTGTTCCGCGGCGTGCCCGTGGGGAAAAAACGCCTCGTGCACGCCCTTCGGCCGGTGTTCATCCCCGATGGCGCCGCCCCGGGGATGCACGGCTCGGCGCATCGCCGCGACCCGGCGCCCAAAAGCTGAAGCGATCCATCAGCCCCTGTGGGCCGCCGCTAGCGTCTCAGCAGGAACACCGCCTGTTCGCCGATCAGGTTCCAGACCCACCACGGCGCGGTAAACGGCACCGGCTCACCGCGGGCATTGAGCGCCATCGCCTTTTCCATCCGCGCATCCACCTCCCGGCACAGCGAGACGAAATCGCGGATGGTGCAGAAATGGATGTTCGGCGTGTCGTACCAGGAATACGGCAGATGCTCGGTGACCGGCATGCTGCCGGTGAACAGCAGTTGCAGCCGATTGCGCCAGACCCCGAAATTCGGGAAGGACACGATCACGTGCTCGCCGATGCGCAACAGCTGCTCCAGCACCTTGCGCGGTGCACGGGTCGCCTGCAGGGTCTGGCTCAGGATGACGAAATCGAACGCATCGTCCGGATAATCCTCCAGATCGCGATCCGCATCGCCCTGCACCACAGACAGCCCGCGGGCGACACAGGCGTTCACCCCGGCCTGCGACAGCTCCATGCCGCGCCCGTCGACCTGCTTCTCGCGCATCAGCAGATCGAGCAGGGCGCCATCGCCACAACCGATATCGAGCACCCGCGCGCCGGGGGTGACCAGCCCGGCGACCAGCCGATGATCGCCGCGGCTTGCCCCTGTCTCGGGTGTCTGCACCCCGCTCATGCGCCCGCTCCCGGCGGCGTGATGCCGCGCGCGTTGGCCGCCCCGGTCAGGAAGCCCCGCACCGTGCGGAACATTTCCGGCTCATCGAGCAGAAAGGCGTCGTGGCCCCGGTCGCTTTCCACCTCGACGAAGGACACGTTTGCCGCCGAGGCGTTGAGCGCGCGCACCACCACCTTGCTTTCCTCGGTCGGAAACAGCCAGTCGGAGGTGAAGGACATGATGCAGAACCGGGTCGGGGAGTGCAGGAAGGCGCGGGCGAGCGAGCCGTCATAGTCGGCGGCCAGATCGAAATAATCCATCGCCCGCGTCACATAGAGATAGGAGTTCGGATCGAACCGGTCGACGAAGGTCATGCCCTGGTGTCGCAGGTAGCTTTCGATCTGGAAATCGGCGTCGAAACCGAAGGTCACCGTCTCCCGATCCTGCAGATTGCGCCCGAACTTCCTGTGCAACGCCGGATCGGAGAGATAGGTGATATGCGCGGCCATCCGCGCCACCGCCAGCCCCTTGGACGGGCGCACGCCGCGTTCGAAATAGCGCCCGCCGCACCAGTTCGGATCCGCCATCACCGCCTGGCGGCCAACCTCGTGGAAGGCGATGTTCTGCGAGGAATGGCGCGCGGCGGTGGCAATCGGAATGGCGGCAAAGACCCGTTCCGGATAGCTCGCCGCCCATTGCAGCACCTGCATGCCCCCCATCGAGCCGCCGACGACGGCGAACAGCGTCTCGATGCCGAGATGATCGAGCAGCACGGCCTGGGCATTGACCATGTCCCGGATCGTCACCAGCGGCAGGTCGAGCCCCCAACGCTGGCCGGTGGCCGGGTTGGTCGAGGCCGGCCCGGTGGTGCCGAGGCAGCCGCCGAGCACATTGGCGCAGATGACGAAATAATGGTCCGTGTCGACCGGCCGGCCGGGGCCGACCAGCATCGACCACCAGCCCGGCTTGCCGGTATAGGGGTTGGCCGAGGCGACATACTGGTCGCCGGTCAGCGCGTGGCACACCAGCACCGCGTTGCTGCGGTCGGCATTCAGCGTGCCGTAGGTCTCATAGGCAATCTGCCAGGGGCCGAGCTTCGGCCCGCTGTCCAGCGTCAGCGCCGCATCGGCGCCGAACCGCATTACCTTGCTGGACGGGTGATCCGCCCGGTTCGCGGCATCCGCGCTCACCCCAGCCTCCGTGGTCGTCTGTGCCGTCCCATCCAGCGCCTCGGAACGCCCATTGTTTCCAGACATCTGGCGTTATCCCATGCAGGTATGACGGCCTGTCTCCAGCCGGACCCGTCGTCCGGTCCGGCGCGCGCGATCTGCTCGCGCGCAGGGCCCGACAGGTAGGAGGCAACCTCGCCAAGGTCAATGTTTTCTTTTGCTTTCGCAAGCCTGTCTGCCTATGACTGAACGCCCCCGTCCCGGGCATGTTCCGAGCAGGAAACCATTCGGATACCGGACGCGGGCACTCGCGACCCACTCCTTGCGCTGGACGACGAAGACAATGCAGCCTCAATCGACCCACCCGCAGCCCCGGCCCGGCATCCTCGACATCGCCCCTTACGTTCCCGGCAAGACGATGGCGACCGGCGGTGCCAAGCTGCACAAGCTCTCATCCAACGAGAGCCCGCTCGGTGCCAGCCCGAAGGCGCTTGCCGCCTATCGCGAGGCCGGGGTCGATCTGGAGCGCTACCCCGATGGCAGCTCCGCCCTGTTGCGCGCGGCCATCGCCGAGGTGCATGGGCTCAACGCCGACCGGATCATCTGCGGCAACGGCTCGGACGAGATCCTGGAGCTGGTGGCCCGCTGCTACATCGGCCCGGGCGACGAGGCGATCTACAGCGAATACGGTTTCCTGGTCTACAAGATCGCCATTCTGGCCGCCGGCGGCACGCCGGTCGTGGCGCCGGAGCGCAATCTGACCACCGATGTCGACGCGATCCTGGAGCGGGTCACCGAGCGTACCAAGGTGGTGTTCCTCGCCAATCCGAACAATCCGACCGGCACCTATCTGCCGTTCGACGAGGTCAAGCGGCTGCAGGCGGGCCTGCCGCCGCATGTGCTCCTGGTGCTCGATGCCGCCTATGCCGAATATGTCCGGCGCAACGACTACGAGGCCGGCGTCGAACTGGCGGCGACCGCGCCGAATGTCATCATGACCCGGACCTTTTCCAAGATCCACGGCCTGGCGGCCCTGCGCCTTGGCTGGGGATACGGCCCGGCCCATGTGATCGACGCGCTCAACCGGGTGCGCGGCCCGTTCAACATCAACACCGCCGCCCAGGCCGCCGGCATTGCCTCGATCCGCGACGCCAGTTTCCTCGACCTGGCCATCGCCCATAACGAGAAATGGCGCGGCTGGGTCACCGAGGAGATTACCGCGCTCGGGCTCACGGTGACGCCGAGTGTCGGCAATTTCGTGCTGATCCACTTCCCGGACACGTCCGGAAAGACGGCGGCAGAGGCCGACAGCTATCTCAGCGCGCGCGGCTGCGTGCTGCGCGCGGTCGGCGCTTATGGCCTGCCCGGCGCGCTGCGCATGTCGATCGGCGACGAGGAAGCCAACCGGGCAACCGTCGCCATCCTGAAGGAGTATCTCTCGGCCTAGGCCGATCTTCGCGGCCCGGGCGGGACGCGCCCGTCCGGCGCCTCCCGTCCGGCCTTCCTCCCCTTCGGGTGCGCTGGTCCGGCGGCCCGAACAGCCAAGTCCAATCCATGTCAGACCCGCATTTCAATCGCATCGCCCTGATCGGCATCGGCCTGATCGGCTCCTCGCTGGCTCACGTCATCCGCCAGCGGAAGCTCGCCGACGAGATCATCGTCTCCACCCGCTCCACGCACACCCTGCGCCGGGCAGAGGAACTGGGCCTTGGCGATCGATATTATCTGGATGCGGGAGAGGCGGTTGCCGGTGCGGATCTTGTCATCATCTGCGTGCCGGTCGGCGCCAGCGAGGCGGTGGCAAAATGGATCGCCCCGGCGCTGAAGCCGGGCGCAATCCTCACCGATGTCGGCTCCACCAAGGGATCGGTGATCAGCCAAATCGCCCCGCACGTGCCCGAAGGCGTGCATTTCATCGCCGGACACCCGATTGCCGGCACGGAGGAATCCGGTCCGGACGCGGGCTTCGCCGACCTGTTCGACGACCGCTGGTGCATCCTGACGCCGACCCCGGACAGCGACCGGGACGCGCTTGCCCGGCTCTCGGCCTTCTGGCAGGCCTGCGGCTCGATGGTCGACACCATGGATCCCGAACATCACGACCTGGTTCTGGCGATCGTGTCGCATCTGCCGCATATCATCGCCTACAACATCGTCGGAACGGCGGATGACCTTGAAACGGTGACCAAGTCGGAAGTGATCAAATATTCCGCTTCGGGCTTTCGCGACTTCACCCGGCTCGCCGCCTCCGACCCGACCATGTGGCGCGACGTCTGCCTGCACAACAAGGAGGCGATCCTGGAGATGCTGGCACGGTTCTCCGAGGACCTTTCGGCGCTTCAGCGGGCGGTTCGCTGGGGCGACGGCGAGGCGCTGTTCAACCTGTTCACCCGCACCCGGAGCATCCGCCGCTCCATTGTCGAGGCCGGCCAGGACACGGATATCCCGAACTTCGGCCGAAACGCGTCGACGCAAAAACCGGACACACCCGCCTCATAGGCGGGTCGGACCGCCGACAAACCGCGCCCCCTTCTTCGTCATCCCGGGCAAGCGTCAGCGCGACCCGGGATCAGGGAGCCGAAAGGCAAGCGTTTTCAATCGGCTGAACCCTCGAGGCCGTGCCTCGCCGATCCCGGATCTCCGCTTTGCTGCGTCCGGGAGGACACCAGCTAAGGCGCTTTCTTCTCACACTCATCCGCCTCATAGGCGGGTGATATCCTCCTGCCCCGGACAGGTGGCGAGCGCCTCGGCGGCGGTGCGCCCGTCGCCGAGCGGCGCGTCCGGCCAGATCTCCGCCAGCGGCACCAGCACGAAGGCCCGCTCGCCCATGCGCGGATGGGGGATCGACAGGCCTTCTTCCTCGACCTTCCGGTCGCCGTAGACAAGCACGTCGATATCGATCACCCGGGGCCCCCAGCGGATGTCCCGGACCCGTCCCAGCGCCTTTTCGACCGCCAGGCAGCGGTTCAGCAGCTCGCGCGGCCCCAGCCGGGTCTCCACCACGACACAGGCGTTGCGGTAATCGTCCTGCGGCACCGGCCCCCAGGGCGGGGTGCGGTAGTCGCTGGAGCGGGCCACCACCACGATATCGCCTTCACGCTCCAGCCCGCCCAGCGCCGCATCCAGATGCGCCCGGGTGTCGCCGATGTTCGAGCCAAGCCCGAGCGCGACACGCACCGGCCGACCTTGCGGGTCCTCATGGGTCATTCACAGTCCTCTCGCTCAATGGCGGCCAGTATCCGGGCGGCATCCACATGGGCCCGCACATCATGCACCCGGACCATCGCCGCGCCCCGAGCGAGCGCGAGCGTATGGATCGCCAGCGATCCGTACAGCCGATCGTCCGTATCCACGTTCAGAACGGTACCGATCAGCCGCTTGCGCGACGCACCGACCAACAGCGGCAGGCCATGCCGTGCGAAATGGTCGAGCCGCTTGAGGATCTTGAAATTCTGCGCCAGCGTTTTGCCAAAGCCGATGCCCGGATCGAGCATCTGTCGCTCGGTCGGGATCCCCGCCCGGGTGGCCCGCTCCATCGACCGCTCGAACGACCGGTCGATATCGGCGAGAATGTCGATATGAGGATCCACCTCCCGCCGGTTGTGCATCATGATGACCCCGGCCTCCGCCTCCGCCACCGTATCGGCCATCGCCGGATCGTGCAGAAGGCCCCAGACGTCATTGACGATCCCCGCGCCGGCAGCGCAGGCCTTCGCCGCCACCTCCGCCTTGTAGGTATCGATTGAGACCGGCGTTCCCAACCCGGCGAGATCGGCCATCACCGGCTCAAGGCGCCGCCATTCCTCCGCCGCATCCACCGGCTCGCTGCCGGGTCGCGTGCTCTCCGCGCCAACGTCGATGACGTCCGCCCCATGGGCGATCATCTTGCGCGCATTCGCCAGCGCGTCATCCCGGTTGATGAAGCGGCCGCCGTCGGAAAAACTGTCCGGCGTCACATTGAGAATACCCATGACCCGCGGCACGGACAGCTCGAGCGCACCACCGCGAAAGCAGAACCGGCCGGTTGCTGTGTCTGCCGTCATGCCGTCGCTCTCCCGCTGCCACCCGTGCCCAACCCGGGCGATTGGCCTGCCCGCGCCCGCGCGATCACGCGCAAGGTCCCTGTTCGAGCGAAGGGTCTTGCGGCTTTCCCGCCCATTCGTCAAGCCGTCCAGTTACCGGAAGGCGCGATAGGTGAGCGCCGGGGCGGAACCGCCACCTATTCGGCAGCGATGGCCCGCCTGCGGTTGCGCATGCCCAGCACCTGGTAGAGCCCGACCGCCAGCAGCATCATGCCCGGCGGAACGATCACCACGCCGAGCAGCGGGTCACCAAGCGCGGCGGCGACCAGACTGCCGGCAAGCCCGGCGCCGAACTGCAGGAAGCCCATCATCGCCGACGCCGCGCCGGCAATCTTGGGAAAATCATGCAGCGCCGAGGTGAAGGCGGAGGGCATCACCGTCGCCAGGAAGAAGACGAACAGCCCCACCGGCCCCATGACCGTCAGGAAATGCAAGGGGAACATGGTGAGCAGAACCACCATCGACACGGCGGCGACCACAATGCCGGCGATGCCGTAGGGCAACAGCCGATGCGCCTCGACCCGGCGCAGCAGGCGGGCGGTGACAATGGTGCCGGCGATGAAGGAACAGGACTGCACCATCATGCCGAAGCCGAACTCGACCGGCGTCAACCCGACCTTGTCGATCAGCACGAAGGGCAGAATGGTCGCCATGGTGTAGATCGTCCCGGTGCCGATCCCGGTCAGAAGGCTTGGCTGGAGAAAGCGGGTATCGGTGATCAGGGTGAGATAGTTGCGGAACAGCCGGTAGGGATGCAGGTTGCTGCGGTCGATATAGGGGTTGGTCTCGCGCATGAAGACCATGACGCCCAGCATCAGGGCAACACCGTAGATGATCATCGCGATAAAGATCTCACGCCAGCCGAACAGCTCCAGCGTGACACCGCCGATGGTCGGCGCCAGCGCCGGTCCGATCGCCAGCATCATCCCGGTGGTGTTCATGATCCGCGCCGACGCCTGGCCGACGAACTGATCCCGGGCGAGTGCCCGCGACACGGCGATACCGACCGAGGCGCCGACCCCTTGCAGCGCGCGGGCCGCCAGCATCCATTCGATGGTCGGTGCATAGGTGGCCAGCAGCGTCGAGGCCAAATAAAGGCTCAGGAACAGCAGCGCGATCGGCTTGCGCCCGAAGGCATCGGTCAGCGGTCCGCACAAAAGCTGGCTCAGGGCAAAACCGGTGAAATAGGCGGTCAGGGTCAGCTTGATCATCGCCTGGGACGTGTCGAAGGCAGCCGCCAGCACGGGCATCGCCGGCGTGTAGAGTGCCATGGAGATCGGGCCGATGGCCACCAGCGCGCCGCCGAGCATCGCCGTGCGCCGCTCGCTCATCAAGGGCGTTCGGTTCATGACAGCTCCTCCGGCCCGCAACAACAGAGATTTCCATGCATCCGTTGCAAGAGCGCGTAGAGCCGGTCCGCGTCTTCCTCGGAAAAGCCTTCCAGCGCCTCCAGCCGGATTGCCACCATTTCCTCATGGATCCGCTCCAGCACCGGCGCGGCCGCCGGAGCCAGGGTAATCAGCTTGGCCCGCCGGTCGTTCGGGTCCGGCTTGCGAACGACAAGTCCGGCCGCTTCCAGGCGGTCGAGAAAACCGCTCAGCGTCATCGGCTCGATGCCCATGCGATCCGCCAGCGCCGTCTGGCGCCAGCCGGAATAATGCTCGACCATCGCCAATGTGCGCGCCTCGCTGACGGTCAGACCGGTGTCGCTCCCGGCCAGCCGGCGTTCGAAACGCCGGCGCATCAGGCGCGCCAGATCACCAATAAGGAAGCCCATCGGGCGGGATGCTGCGGCAGATTTCATGAGGAATCCATATAATCAGATTTCCTTACTATCTGCCCGCACCCGCGCCCCTTGTCAATCCGCCCGTGTGCCCAGCCGGATGACGCCACGTATTGCTGCGTTGCAAGATGGCCCTTGCCGGTTTATACAGGCCGCACAATTGCGCGGGTCCAAACGGCCCGCGTTACTTTTTTCTCGGAGCAATCAACTGATGCAACTGCGCAATATCGCCATCATTGCCCATGTCGATCATGGCAAGACCACGTTGATTGACGTGCTCCTGAAGCAATCCGGCTCCTTCCGCGACAACCAGCGGACCGAAGAGCGGATGATGGATTCCAACGATCTTGAGCGGGAGCGCGGCATCACCATTCTCGCCAAGGTCACCTCGCTGACCCATGGCGACACCCGGATCAACATCGTCGACACCCCCGGCCACGCCGATTTCGGCGGCGAGGTGGAGCGTATCCTGCACATGGTCGACGGTGTCGTCCTGCTTGTCGATGCGGCGGAAGGTCCCATGCCGCAGACCAAGTTCGTGCTCGGCAAGGCGCTGAAGCTCGGGCTTCGCCCGATCGTCGCGATCAACAAGATCGACAAGCCGGACCAGCGCTCCGAGGAAGTCCTCGACGAGGTGTTCGACCTGTTCGCCGCCCTCGATGCCGATGAGGAGCAGCTCGACTTCCCGGTGCTCTACGGCTCGGCCAAGCAGGGCTGGATGGCCGCCGATCCGGACGGGCCGAAGGACAGCATGGACCCGCTGTTCGATCTGGTTGAAAAGCACATTCCCGCCCCGGCGGCCGAGGAAGGCGCTTTCCGCATGCTGGCGACCACCGTCCAGCCGAACCCGTTCCTCGGCCGGATTCTCACTGGCCGCGTCATCTCCGGCGAGGCGGTGCCGAACATGGCCGTCAAGGCCCTGTCCCGCGACGGCAAGACCGTCGAAACGGGGCGCATTTCCAAGGTGCTCGCCTTCCGCGGTCTGGAGCGCCAGCCGATCGACAAGGCGGTCGCCGGTGACATCATCTCCATCGCCGGCCTGCAGGAAGCCACCGTTTCCGACACGATCTGCGCGCCGGAAGTCGGCGAGCCGCTGCCGGCCCAGCCGATCGACCCGCCAACCCTGTCCATGACCTTCCACGTCAACGACGGTCCACTCGCCGGCACCGAGGGCGACAAGGTGCAGTCGCGCGTCATCCGCAAGCGGCTGATGGACGAGGCGGAAGGCAACGTGGCGCTGACGGTCGAGGATTCCCCCGAGGCCGATGCCTTCATCGTCTCCGGACGCGGCGAGTTGCAGCTTGCCATCCTGATCGAGAACATGCGCCGCGAGGGCTTCGAGCTGTGCGTCGGCCGGCCGCGCGTGGTGTTCCAGACCGCCGAGGACGGCACCCGTCTGGAGCCGATCGAGGAAGTGACCATCGACGTCGACGAGGAGCATTCCGGCGTCGTCGTGCAGAAGCTGTCGGAGCGCAAGGGCGAGCTCCTGGAAATGCGCCCCTCCGGCGCCGGCCGCACCCGGCTGGTGTTCCATGCCCCGACCCGTGGCCTGATCGGCTACCTGTCCGAGCTCCTGTCCGACACCCGTGGCACGGCGATCTTCAACCGCGTCTTCCACGACTATGCGCCGTTCAAGGGCGAGATCGCCGGCCGGCACACCGGTGCACTGATCTCCAATGGCGACGGCGAGGCCGTGGCCTATGCCCTGTTCAACCTGGAAGATCGCGGCCCGATGCTGATCGACCCGGGCGTCAAGGTGTACCGGGGCATGTTGATCGGCGAGCATACGCGCGGCAATGACCTTGAGGTCAATGTGCTGAAGGGCAAGCAGCTCAGCAACGTGCGCTCCTCCGGCAAGGACGAAGCGGTGCGGCTGACGACGCCGATCCGCCTGTCGCTCGAAGCCGCGCTGTCCTACATCACCGATGACGAGCTGGTCGAGGTGACGCCGCAAACCATCCGCCTGCGCAAGGCCCTGCTCGATCCGAACGACCGCCGCCGCGCCGAGCGCGCCGCAGGCAAGGCCGCCGGCTGATCCGGCCGGAAAGCCCCCCAGAAAGACCTCAATGACAAAAAAGGCGCGGCCCTCACGGACCGCGCCTTTTTCAATGGATCGACTGCGAGGCAGGGCGGATCAGCCCGCGTGGGGATCTCGCACCCGCGTCAGCAACACCAGCCCGACGCTGAAGAACAGGAGGATCACCGCCATGCCGGCGGCCTGGTTGAGCGTCGCCGCCGTGACAACGCCGACGGCGAGCGGCGCGAGGAAGCTCGTCACCTTGCCCGACAGCGCGAACAGGCCGAAGTATTTCGTCAACTCGCCGCGCGGCACCAGATGGATCAGCAAGGTGCGCGAGGCCGCCTGCAACGGTCCGGCGACGGCGCCAAGCAGCCCGCCCAGCACCAGGAACACCTGTTCCGGCAAGGTGGTGAACAGCCCGGCCCCATCGGCCGGCGCCACGTTGATCACGAAGAACACCGTCTGCCGGTCGACGGAGACCAGCCCGAGCCCGCACAGGATCAGGATCAGAAGCGCACCGGCAATCACCGGCCTCGGCCCGAACAGGTCATCGAGCCGCCCGCCGAGAAAGGCACCGAGCGTTCCGGTGATGGTCAGCAGGATGCCGAAGGTGCCGATCTCGATGGTCGACCAGCCGAGCACCCCGGCGGCATAAATGCCGCCGAAGGCAAAGAGCGCCACCAGTCCGTCCTTGTAGACCATGTTGGCGACAAGGAAGAGAAAGACATTGCGGTCGGCGCGAGCGCCGCGCGCGGTCTCGCCGAGATCGGCAAGCCCCTGGCGAACCGCCGCCTTCAAGGCAACCGCCCGGCGCGGCACATCGGGCACGAACAGGAACAGCGGCAGCACGAACACCAGATACCACAGAGCCGAGAATGGCCCCGAGGCCCGGTCGCCGGCCCGGGTCGCCGGATCGAGCCCAAGGATCGGATCGAGCCCGAGCAGGGTCTTGCCCGTCTCCGGATTGGCCGCCATCAGCCCAAGCGCCAGCACCAGCGATATCAACCCGCCGGCATAGCCCACCGCCCAGCCACTGCCCGACAGCCGCCCCAGCCGATGCGTCGGCACCAGATCCGGCATCATCGCATTGGTGAAGACCGTGGCGAACTCGACCCCGAGCGTCGCAACGGCGAAGCCGGTCAGAGCCACGGCAACGCCGAAGCCGCTGCCCGGTTCGGCGAAATAGAGCAGCAGACAGCCCAGAACCAACGGCACGGAAAACGCCCCGATCCAGGGCTTGCGCGCACCGGTCTTGTCGGCGACCGCGCCGAGCACCGGCGCGAGCAGCGCGATCATCAGCCCGGCCGCCGCGGTGGCATAGCCCCACAACGCCTGCCCCTCCGCCGGGCTGGATGCCACGGCGGAGGCAAAATAGGGCGCGAACACGAAGGTGGTGACCAGCGTGAAGAACGGCTGCGCCGCCCAGTCGAACAGCACCCAGCTGGCGACCGCGACGCGGCCGCCAGAGGGCATGCAATGGGCTTCGCTCACCGGGCCAGTTCGGCCAGCAAGCTTGCCGCGACGGAGAACTTCGACACCGTCAGGTCACCCTCGACGATCTCGTTGGCCGCCCGGGCGGTGCGCTCCACCCGGATTTCATTGGCCTCCAGCCAGTTCTCGAACCCATTCGCACCCAGCGCCTGAGCGGTGATCTGGCGGTGGGCGTCGGCGAGCAGCGCCCGCGCCCGGTCGAGCGCCAGCCCGTCGTAATAGTCGTGGATCGACAGGCCGCGCGCCTTGGCCTCCATGGCACCGAGGCGGAAATGCCCCGCCGCCTTGAAGAACACCTCGGCCACATCCGCCAGCGGCCGGTCGACCTGCTCGGCGACAAGGACGATGTCCGGGATCTCGGTTTCCACCGGCAGCCGGGCGATCCGGGCGGCGAGTGCCTCCGGCACGCCTCCTTCGACCAGCCGCGCGGTTTCCGCCGCCAGCCCCTCGCGCATCGCCTCGTTGACGATGCCCGTCAGCGTTGGCGCCACCGCGTCGATGCCGTCCCGGAACCGGCCGATCACCGCTTCCAGCCCGTCCTCGAAGTCGACGTTGCGCAGGAACCAGACCGTCTGGTCGAGCACCAGATCCTGCACCGCGCGATAGAGCGACAGCTGCAGCGCGCCATCGATATGCGTGTCCAGCCTGTCGATCTCGGTGTTCAGGTCGGTCAGGCCATAGGCATCGCGCACCGCCGCGAAGGCCTGGGCGATCCGGGCGAAATCGGCTCCGGTCTGATCGGCGATCCGGGTCGGGAAGGTCGGTCCGCCCCGGTTGATCATCGAGTTCGCCAGCATGGTGGCGATGATCTCCCGCCGCAGCCGGTGTCCCGCGATTTCCTCCGCATAGGTCTCCTGCATGGCAACCGGGAAGTAGCGGAACAGCTCCTTGGCCAGATAGCTGTCATCCGGCACGGAGCTTTCCAGCAACCGATCGTAGAGGGTGAGCTTGGCATAGGCCAGCAGCACCCCGATCTCCGCCCGGGTCAGGAAGCTCTCGGCAAGCTGCAACTCATCCAGCGCCGCCTCGTCCGGCAACTGCTCCACCGCACGGTCGAGCAGACCCGCCTGTTCGAGCTGGCGCATCATCCGCCGCTGATAGCCGAAGTCCTCCATGCCCCGCGCCTCGGCAAGGCTGATCGCCAGGGTCTGCAGGTAGTTGTTGCGCAGCACCAGCCCCGCCACCTCGTCCGTCATTTCCGACAGGAGATGGTTGCGCGCGGTCAGGGTCAACTTGTTGGTCCGCACCGCCGCGCCCAGCGCGATCTTGATGTTGACCTCCACGTCTGACGAATTGACGCCGGCCGAGTTGTCGATCGCATCGGAGTTGCAGCGGCCGCCGTGCCGGTTGAAGGCGATGCGCGCAAGCTGGGTCATGCCGAGGTTCGCACCCTCGCCGATCACCTTGGCGCCCACCTCGGCCGCAGTCACGCGGATGGCGTCGTTGGCCCGGTCGCCCACATCCGCATCGCTCTCGCTGGCGGCGCGGATATAGGTGCCGATGCCGCCGAACCAGAACAGATCCACCGACATGCGCAGGATCGCGTTCATCACCTCATGCGGTGTCGCCTTGGCCTTGCCGATACCCAGCATCGCCTGTACTTCCGCCGAGAGCGGGATCGATTTCGCTTGCCGCGAGAACACCCCGCCGCCCTTGGAAATCAGCGCCGCATTGTAGTCGTTCCAGGACGAGCGCCCCAGATCGAACACCCGCTTGCGCTCCTCCCAGCTCGCCTCCGGATCCGGATCCGGGTCGAGGAAGATGTCGCGGTGATCAAACGCGGCCACCAGCCGGATCGCCCGCGACAACAACATGCCGTTGCCGAACACGTCGCCCGACATGTCGCCGACGCCGGCGACGGTGAAGGGCTCGCACTGGATATCCTTGTTCATCTCCCGGAAATGCCGCTTGACCGCTTCCCAGGCGCCCCGGGCGGTGATGCCCATCTTCTTGTGGTCGTAGCCGGCGGACCCGCCGGAGGCGAAGGCATCGCCGAGCCAGAAGTTGCGGCTTTCGGAAATCGCATTCGCCGTGTCGGAGAAGCTTGCCGTGCCCTTGTCGGCGGCAACCACCAGATACGGATCGTCCTCATCGTGACGCACCACCCGCTCCGGCGGCCAGATCTTGTCGCCGCTGAGGTTGTCGGTGACGTCCAGCAGCGAGGAAATGAAGATCTTGTAGGCCTTGGTGCCCTCGGCGAAGATCTCCTCGCGCGACCCGCCGACCGGCAGATTCTTGGGCACGAACCCGCCCTTGGCGCCGACCGGCACGATCACCGCGTTCTTCACCTGCTGCGCCTTGACCAGGCCCAGCACCTCGGTGCGGAAATCCTGCGACCGGTCGGACCAGCGCAGACCGCCGCGCGCCACCTTGCCGAAGCGCAGATGCACGCCTTCCACCCGCGGGCTGTAGACGAAGATCTCGCGGAACGGGCGCGGCCGGGGCAATTCGTCGATGCGCTGCGGATCGAGCTTGAAGGCGAAGGTCGGCTTCGGCTGACCATGCACGTCGAGCTGGAAGAAGTTGGTCCGCAGCACCGCGTCGATGACATTTTCGAACCGGCGCAGGATCCGGTCGTCGTCGAGGCTTTCCACCCCGTCGAAGACATCAGCCAGTTCCTGCTCCAGCTGCGCCGCCACCAGCGCGCGATCCTCATCGCCCGGTTCGGGGTCACAACGCAGGTGGAACAGCTCCACCAGCTTGCTCGCCACATCGCAATAGCGGTTCAGGGTCCGCCACATGTAGTCTTCCGAGTAACGGATCCCGGCCTGACGCAGGTAGCGCGACAGCGCCCGCAGCATGGCGACATCGCGCCAGGCAAGTCCGGCGTTGAGCACCAGCGCGTTGTACCCGTCCGATTCCGACTGCCCGCGCCAGATCGCCATGAACAGCGCTTCGAGCCGGCCCTTCAGATCGTCATCGAGCAGAAGGTCGTCGCCGCTGGCCGCCTCCAGCGTCAGCTCATGCAGATAGGCCAGCGGCCGGTCCGCCGGGGTGACCCGGTAGGTCCGCTCGTTGATGACGCGGAAACCCATGTTCTCCAGGATCGGCACCCGGGCCGACAGCGGGATCGGCACCAGATGGTGATAGACCTTGAGCGTCACCCGGCGCGGCGCATCCTCCGGGCGCTGGGAGAAGGTCAGCGCCGTGTCCGCCTCATCGGACAGCTTTTCCACGATGCCGATGTCCGACAGCGCCGCCTCGCCGCCATAGGTTTCCTTGTAGCCGGCCTGGAAGGCGTCGGCATAGCGCGTGGCCTGCTCCACCGCCCGGTTGCCGCCATAGGCGACGCGCAGCACGTCGCGGAAATCGTCGGCCCAGGTCCGCACGATACCGGTGACCGCCTGCTCCAGATCCTCCTGGCTGGGGTCCGGGGTCTCGCCTTCATCGCGGCCGATGATGAAATGCACCCGCGCCAGCGGACCTTCCGGGTAGGACACGTACCAGGCCGACAGGCGCCCGTCATAGACCCGGGCGAAATAGTCGCCGACCTTCAGCCGGACCTCGGTGGTGTAGCGGTCGCGCGGCACATAGCACAGGATCGACACGAACCGGTCGAACTTGTCCCGCCGCGCCAGCACGCGGATGCGCGGACGCTCGTCCAGTTGCAGGATCGAGGTGGCGAAGTAGTAGAGCAGGTCCACGTCGACCTGGAACAGTTCGTCACGCGGATAGCTTTCCAGAACGTTCAGCAGAGCGCGGCCGGAGTGGCTTTCCGGATCGTACCCGGCCTGGTTCAGCACCGCGTCGATCTTCCGGCGCAGGAAGGGAATGTTCTTGGTCGACAGGGTGTAGGCGGTCGCCGTCAACAGCCCGACGATGCGCAACTCGCCCGCCAGTTCGCCATTCTCATCGAACAGCTTGACGCCGACATAGTCCATGTGCACCCGGCGGTGCACCCGGCTCTTCACATTCGCCTTGGCGATGATCAGGGGTTCGGGCTTGATCAGGAAGTCGCGGATCTCCGGGGTCATCACCACGAATTCGGACCCGCGGCGCAGCACCCGCACCTCCGGGTCGGCCAGCAGGCCGAGCCCCGTGCCCTTCTTCAAGGACAGTTCGCCCTCGGCGGCGCCGCCCTCGAAATAGTATTCCCGCATGCCCAGCAGGATGAAATTGTCCGCAGCCAGCCATTCCAGGAACTGGACCGCCTCGCCGAGCTCAGCGGCCGGCACCGGCGGCGGCGTCTCCTTGAAGGTGGCGATCGCCTGCACCAATCGCTCGCGCATCGGCACCCAGTCGTCGACGGCGGAGCGCACATCGCGCATCACCGCCTCCAGCCGCTCCCGCAGTCCGGTGCGCTCCACATCCGCATCGATCCGCGCCACATGCATGTGAATGAGGCTTTCGCGCCGGTATCCGGCCTTCTTGCTGCGAACAATGCCGTGGCAGGCGATCAGCCCGCCCTTGTCGTCGCGCTCCACCGTCAGGATCGGGTGCAGCACCAGCCGCACCTCCAGGCCGCTCGCCTGCAACTCGCCCATCACGGAATCGACCAGGAACGGCATGTTGTCGTTGACGACCTCGATCACGGTGACGTCGCCCGTGCGCCCGCCCTCGATCTTGAAGTCCGGATTGTAGATGTTGATCCGATGCGTTCCGATCGGATGGGTTGCCATGTCGGCCCAGGCGACCTCGGCGATGGCGACAAGCTCTTCCGGTGTGTAGCTGACGAGATCCTCGGCGGCACCGCGTGCGAACAAATCGCGCGCAAAGGCCGCCAGATCGGGCGCGAGACCCGCGACCACCGCCTCGATGAGCCGGACCTTTGCTTGCTCTTGTCCTTCGGGCATTTTTCCCCCTAGAGCCATTTCTGGCATTCACTGCTGTTTGTGATTTCGACACCGGAGCGGCCACCTGGCCGTCGGAACTGATTCGCCGGTCGCTATCTCCGACAAACGGCCCCATGCTAGGCCGAGTTGTCGTCCGATGTAATCACTTCATGCGCCGCGATCCACCGATCACGGCGGACAAACGGACGATTGGGTAAATGGCGGCGCATTTGCCGTCTGTTTTCGGGAGGAGAACTGCATGAACGACGCGACCAGCCCCATCGCCTTGACCCTGGCGCAGGAAACCGAGCTCGGCCCCGAGACCGAGGCCTATTTCGCCAAATGCGAGGAAAAACTCGGCATGGTGCCCAATGTGCTGCGCGCCTATGCCTTCAACGAGGACAAGCTGCGCGCCTTCACCGCCATGTACAATGACCTGATGCTGGCCGACAGCGGGCTGAGCAAGCTGGAGCGGGAGATGATCGCCGTCGCCGTCTCCTCGGTGAACCGCTGCTTCTACTGTCTTACCGCTCATGGCGCGGCCGTGCGCCAATATTCCGGCGATCCGGAACTGGGCGAGCTGATGGTGATGAACTACCGGGCCGCCGAGCTCGACCAGCGCCAGCGGGCCATGCTCGATTTTTCGGTGAAGCTGACCGAGCAACCCCATGCCATCGTCGAGGCGGATCGCGAGGCCCTGCGCGCGGCCGGCTTTTCCGACCGGGATATCTGGGACATCGCCGCGGTGGCCGCCTTTTTCAACATGTCCAACCGGGTCGCCGCCGCCACCGACATGCGGCCCAATCCGGAGTATCATGGCCAGGCCCGCTGACAGACCCGCGGACATGCTCACGAACAGGCAACCGGGCAGCTCTCGGGCAGGAGAAGAATGACAAACCGGTCGCCGGTGGTGTAGAAGTCCGCCGAACCGGGCGTGGCATCGCCGCCGCGCCCGGCGAAATCAGTTACGCCTGCCAGGTTTTGCGCCTGGAAGTCAGAGGCGTCCACCAACGGAGAGAAGGACATGGTCGCGAAAGTGTTCATCGACGGCGAAGCCGGCACGACGGGTCTCCAGATCCGCGAGCGGCTGGCGCGTCGCCGCGACCTCGACCTCCTGTCGATCGCCCCGGAGCGGCGCAAGGACATTGCCGCCCGCGCCGAGCTTTTGCGCGAGGCGGATATCGCCATCCTCTGCCTGCCGGACGACGCGGCGCGCGAAAGCGTGTCGCTGATCGGCGATGCCGACACCCGGGTGATCGATGCCTCCACCGCCCATCGCACGGCGGAGGGCTGGGACTACGGCTTTGCCGAGATGGCTGCCGATCAGCGCGCGAAGATCGCCGCCTCGGCCCGGGTCGCCAACCCGGGCTGCTATCCGCAAGGGGTGATCGCCTGCCTGCGGCCGCTGATTTCCGCCGGCCTGCTGCCGGCCGATCTGCCGGTGACGGTCAATGCGATCTCCGGTTACAGCGGCGGCGGCCGCACGATGATCGAGGCCTATGAGGCCGAGGGCAACGCGGCCGCGGCCTACATGCCCTATGCGCTGACCCTCGACCACAAGCACCTGCCGGAAATGGGGCTGTACTCCGGGCTTACGAGCACGCCCTTGTTCGTGCCGGCCGTCGGCAACTTCGCCCAAGGCATGGTGACCATGGTGCCGCTGCAACTCGGCGGCCTCGCCCGCGTCCCCACAGGCACGCAGCTGCATGCAGCGCTCACGGAGCATTACGGCAGCCTTGCGGGCAGCTTCGTCGATGTGGCGCCGCTCTCCCAGAGCGCCCGGCTGGACGAGTTGGACCCGGAAACCTTCAACGGCACCAACCGCATGCAGCTGCATGTCTTTGCCAATGACGCCCGCGCCCAGGCGGTGCTGGTCGCCGTATTCGACAATCTCGGCAAGGGCGCCTCCGGCGCCGCCGTACAGAACCTCAACCTGATGCTGGGTTGCGACAGCGCCACAAGCCTTGCCGCCTGACCCGCGACTGACCTGCAGGAGACCTTGCGAAATGGACAAGTTCGACACCTTGACCGGCGTTGCCGCGCCGTTGCCGATCATCAACATCGACACGGACATGATCATCCCGAAGCAGTTTCTCAAGACCATCAAGCGGACCGGGCTCGGCAGCGCCCTGTTCCACGAGATGCGCACCCTTGACGACGGTTCGGAGAACCCGGATTTCGTGCTCAACACGCCGGCCTACCGCAAGGCCAGCATTCTGGTCGCCGGTGACAACTTCGGCTGCGGCTCCTCGCGCGAGCACGCACCCTGGGCGCTGCTGGACTTCGGCATCCGCTGCGTGATCTCCACCAGCTTCGCCGACATCTTCTACAACAACTGCTTCAAGAACGGCATCCTGCCGATCGTCGTCTCGCCGGAAGAGCTGGACAAGCTGATGGACGACGCCCAGCGCGGCGCCAATGCCACCCTGACGGTGGATCTGGAAGCCCAGGAAATTCGCGGCCCCGATGGCGGCGTGGTCACCTTCGACATCGATCCGTTCCGCAAGCACTGCCTGCTGAACGGCCTCGACGATATCGGCCTGACCATGGAAAAGGCACCGTCGATCGACCGGTTCGAGAAGACCACGGCGGAAAGCCGCCCTTGGGCGTGAACCTCTGACAGGCGGCCAGCCACACTGGCCGCCTGAGAGCAGACGCTTTGCAGATCCCCCGGTGCCAGCGGCGCCGGGGGATTTGTCTTTTGTGTATCCGGATTATGCGCCCGCTTCGCCGGTCAGCCCGTCCCGCAGCGCTTCCAGCTCCCCCTTCAGCCGCTGAAGATCGACGCCAGAGGTGTCGCAGGCCGCCATCACCTGATGCGGGATGGGCCGCGCCGCCTGGCGCAGCGCCTCGCCCGCCTCCGTCAGCGTGACGATCACCCGCCGTTCGTCGGCGGGATCGCGCCGGCGCGACACCAGCCCCGCCGCCTCCAGCCGCTTCAGCACCGGGGTCAGCGTGCCGGAATCCAGCATCAAGGCCGCGCCCAGCGCCTTCACCGGATGGCTGCGGTGCTGCCACAGCACCAGCATCACCAGGTACTGCGTATAGGTCAGTCCCAACGGCGCCAGCAGCCGGGCATAGAGCCGACCAAGTGCCAGCGTGGTGGAATGCAGGCTGAAACAGAGCTGATGCGACAGCAGCAGCGCCGCATCTTCCTCCACCTGCGCCGAAATGGTCTCGGTCATCCGTCTTGTCGCTTGCCCTTTGCGCCGTTCGCGCCTTGCCGGCGGCGGTCGCGTACAGCCGCACCGCGCGCTTTCCATCTTCTCTCAAATCTCCCGGTGCGCCCGGCCTGTCAAGTTTGCTTGCTTGATATTGAATTTGACAAAATTAAATTTTGCGCAATAGTTTTTCTCGAAACGTACCGCCTTTCGGGAAAGGACCCGCAGATGAGCATCCTCTATACCGCCCACACGAGCGCCACCGGCGGCCGTACCGGCACCGCGCAATCCGACGATGGTCGGCTGGAGATTACCCTGTCGACGCCGAAGGAGCTGGGCGGAGACGGCGGCGCTGGCACCAATCCGGAGCAGCTCTTTGCCGCCGGCTATTCCGCCTGTTTCATCGGCGCCCTCGGCTTTGTCGCCGGGCGCGACAAGATCAAGCTGCCGGCGGAGACCTCGATCAATGCGGAAGTGGGCATCGGCCCGCGCGAGGATGGCGGCGGCTTCGGCATCGCGGTCACCCTCAACATCGCCCTGCCCGGGCTCGACAAACCCACCGCCGAGGCGCTGATCGCCAAGGCCGATGTGGTCTGCCCCTATTCACACGCAACCCGGGGCAACATTCCGGTCACGCTGAAGCTGGTGTGACGCCGCGTTGATGCAGCCCGCGTCACACAGCGCAAATTTCAAGACATAACGGGATCTGGCGTCGCCCTACTGGGCGTCGCCGCTCGCCTTCGCCCGGGCGGCGCGGAAGGCGCTATGCTCCCGTTCGAGCTGTTCCAGCAAGGTCCCCACCCGGCCAAGCGCCGCAGTGGTATCGCGGAACCGTGCCGCCCGGCTGTCGAACAGCCGCTGCGCGATATCGGGAAACTCCTGCAGCATGCGCTTGAACAGGGCGCGGCGAATGCGGATGACCTCGGTGGCGCCGCTGGCAACGGCCCGCGCCGGGCGCCGGGTCTCCACCAGAAGCGCTGTCTCGCCGATCAGGCTGCCGGGGCCATAGCGCCCCCCCAGCCCATCCGCCTCGCTGTCGCTTTCCAGCATGACCGCCCCGGAGGCGACCACCAACCCGCCATCGGCCCGCTCGCCTTCCACGAACAGCACCTCGCCATCCCGGTAGGAGACGTTTTCCGCCGAAAAGGCGAGCAGACGCAATTGCTCATCCGGAAAATCGGCGAGCAACGGCACCTTGCGCAGGAGATCCATATCACGGGCGAGACTCATGACTTGAGGAGTACGCCGAAGCCCTTGGCCAGCACAAGACCAGAATTGCACCCCGTCCCCGGTCTCAAGGCACCAGCTTGTATCCGCCCGCTTCCGTCACCAGCAGTTCCGCGTTCGACGGATCCCGTTCGATCTTCTGCCGCAGGCGATAGATATGGGTTTCCAGCGTATGGGTGGTTACCCCGGAGTTGTAGCCCCACACCTTGTGCAGGAGCACATCGCGGGTCACCGGCTTTTCCCCGGCCCGGTAGAGGAACTTCAGGATCGAGGTTTCCTTCTCCGTCAGCCGGACCTTGCTGCCCTTGTCGTCGCTCATCAGTTTCTGCGCCGGCCGGAAGGCAAACCGGCCGATGGTGAACACCGCGTCCTCGCTCTGCTCGTGCTGGCGCAGATGCGCCCGCACCCGCGCCAGCAGCACGGCGAACTTGAACGGCTTGGCCACGTAATCGTTGGCCCCCGCCTCCAGCCCGAGGATCGTGTCGGAATCCGTGTCATGGCCGGTCAGCATGATGATCGGCGCCTTGAAGCCGTTTTTGCGCAGGAGTTTGACCGCCTCGCGCCCGTCGATGTCCGGCAAGCCCACATCCATCAGCAACAGATCCACATGCTCCGTCTTGGCCGTGTTGATCCCCGCCGCCGCTGTCTCCGCCTCCAGCGTCTCGAACTCGTCGTAGAGCGAAAGCTGCTCGACCAGCGCCTCACGCAGATCGCTGTCATCATCGACAATGAGGATTTTGCGGGCGCTCATTCTCTGTCCTCCCTTTTGGGGTTCTCAATCAATTCAATCCCTTGATCATCACTTATGCAACAACAACACGCGCCGCGAGCGGGAATTGACCGAAAATGTCCCGCCCGGAAACAAATCTGCTTCACGTGGATTTGATCGAGAGGGTATCACGGTACCCATGTCGATCGACCTTCACGCCCCAGACTGCACACCAAGTGCGCCTCCCCCCGCCGGCCCGGCGGATATCCTGCGGGTACGGGCGCTGTCCGCCCACGCCACCACCGGCCGGCTCAGCCTCGGCCCAATCACGCGCCCCTGTGCGCTCGGCCGGGGCGGCATCACCCGGATGAAGCGCGAAGGCGATGGCGCCACCCCGGCGGGGATCTTCCTGCTCAAGACCGTCTACTTTCGGCCGGACCGGCTCCCCCGGCCGCGCAGCCGCCTGCCGGTCGTGCCGCTGTCGCCAGAGATGGGCTGGTGCGACGACCCCGTCCACCCGCGTTACAACCGGATGGTGACCCGCCCCTTTGCCGCTTCGCACGAAGAGATGTGGCGCGAGGATGGGCTCTACGACATCGTCGTCGTGCTGGACTGCAATCTGGCGCCGGCGGTGCGCGGCCGGGGCAGCGCCATCTTCTTCCACCTTGCCCGCCCCGGCCTGACGCCGACGGAGGGCTGTGTCGCCCTTCCCCGCGCCGACATGCTGAAGGTGCTCGGCACCTGCGGCCCGGCAACGCGCATGATCATCGATTGATGCGCCTGCGGTGAACGGTGTGTCGCCACACCGGGGCTTTATTCCGCCCCGCCGTCGCCCCAGATGGGAGAAAACGCCCTTTGGCGAGAAGGAGCCGCCATGTCCATCAGACCCGTCACCCACACAGCCGCCGCCCAGCCGACCCTTGAAGGGGCCGGCGTCAAGCTGCACCGCGCCTTCGGCTTCAACGATCCGACCCGGCACGATCCCTTCCTGCTGTTCGACGATTTCCGCAACGAGCGCCCGGAGGATTACCGGGCCGGCTTCCCCTGGCATCCGCACCGGGGGATCGAGACCATCACCTATGTGCTGGCCGGCACGGTCGATCACGGCGACAGCCTCGGCAACAGCGGCACGCTCGGAGCCGGCGACATCCAGTGGATGACCGCCGGACGCGGCATCATGCATCAGGAAATGCCCAAGGGCGACGCCCGGGGCCGGATGCATGGTTTCCAGCTCTGGGCCAACCTGCCCTCATCGCTGAAGATGACCGATCCGCGCTATCAGGATGTGCCGGCGGCGGAGATCCCCGAGATCATCGACGATGACGGCACCACCGTGCGCGTCCTCTGCGGCAGCTTCTGGGGCAAGCGCGGCCCGGTCGACGGCATCGCCGCCGATCCGGCCTATCTCGATGTGTTCGTGCCGGCCGGCCGGACCCGGCGCCTGCCGGTCGACACCTACCGGCAAGCCTTCGCCTATATCTTCGAAGGCTCGGGCAGCTTTCGCGACGCCTCCAGCCCGGTGGGGATCCTCACCGAAAAATCGGTCGGCGGCGAGGAGCTGCACATTCGCGATCAAAGCGGCGACCGCACGCTGGTGCAGTTCGGCACCGGCGACGAGATCACCGTCACCGCCGGCCCGCTCGGCATCCGCTTCCTGCTGGTCTCGGGCAAGCCGATCCGCGAGCCGGTGGCCTGGCACGGACCGATCGTCATGAACACCCGGCAGGAGCTGATCGAGGCGGTCACTGAATTGCAGAACGGCACCTTCATCAGGCAAGGAGACGGGCGCTAAGCCCTCCCCGACAGAAGGCTCCACCCACGCGCATCCGCTCCTCGCTCTCTCGGTGAGGGGCGGATTTGAAGGCAACACTGGAATATTGCCCCGCTTTCGGCCATATAGACGAAAAGCGCGACGATCCCGCTTGCCCTGATATCGGGGACCGGCGCCGCGTCAGGATTCCAGACATCAGGCCCCCGATACCGGGCCCAGGCATCAGGCCTTCAAGTCACAGGCATTACCGGCGATGAGCGACGGCAGCACCCCTTTCCTGAAGATGAACGGGCTCGGCAATGATTTCGTTGTCTGGGACGCCCGAACCACGCCGCTTGCCTTGCCGGTGGAAACGATCCGCCTGATCGGCGACCGGACGACCGGCATCGGCTTCGACCAGATGATCACGGTCGAGCGCTCGCCCGGCGGCGCCGATGCCTTCATGCGCATTCACAACCGGGATGGGTCGGAAGTGTCCGCCTGCGGCAATGCCACCCGCTGCATTGGCCGCCTGCTGATGGAAGAGAGCGGCCGTCCCGCCGCCACCATCGAAACCCGGGCCGGCCTGCTCAACGCCGCCGGCACCGATGACCCGCGCCGCGTGACCGTCGACATGGGCCAGCCGAAGCTCGCCTGGAACGAGATCCCGCTGGCCGAGCCCTTCGCCGACACCCGGGCGATCGAACTGCAGATCGGCCCGATCGACGCGCCGGTGCTGCACACCCCCTCCGTCGTCAACATGGGCAATCCCCACGCCATCTTCTGGGTGCCGGCGCTTGACGTTGTCGACCTTCAACAGGTCGGCCCGATGCTGGAGAACCACCCGATGTTCCCCGAGCGGGCCAACATCACCCTCGCCCATGTGCTGTCGGATACGGAGATCGAGATCAAGGTGTGGGAGCGTGGCGTCGGCCTGACCCAGGCCTGCGGCACCGCCGCCTGTGCCACCGCGGTCGCGGCGATCCGCGACGGGCGCACCGACCGCCGTGTCACCATCCACCTGCCGGGCGGCCCGTTGCTGCTGGAATGGCGCGAAAGCGATGGGCATGTGCTGATGACCGGCGACACGGAAATCGAGTTCGAAGGGCTTGTCGACCTTGCCACCGGCCGCTTCCGCAAGACCGGCCCGGGCGATGCGGATGCCTCGGCAACGCCGGAGGCAGGCCGATGAGCGTCGATGTCGTCACCTTCGGCTGCCGGCTCAATGCCTATGAATCGGAGGTCATGAAGCATGAGGCGGAGGCCGCCGGCCTCAAGGACGCGGTTCTGGTCAACACCTGCGCGGTGACCGGCGAGGCGGTGCGCCAGGCGCGCCAGACCATCCGCCGCCTGCGCCGGGAAAACCCTGGAGCGCGGATCATCGTCACCGGCTGCGCCGCCCAGACCGAAAGCGACAGCTTCGCCGGCATGGAGGAAGTCGACCTCGTTCTCGGCAACAGCGAAAAGCTGGAACGGGCCTCCTATGGCCGGGTCGCCCAGTTCGGCATCGATGAGACCGAAAAGGTGCGCGTCAACGACATCATGAGCGTGACGGAGACCGCCGGCCATCTGATCGACGGGCTGGAGGGCCGCGCCCGCGCCTTCGTCCAGGTGCAGAACGGCTGCGACCATCGCTGCACCTTCTGCATCATCCCCTTCGGCCGCGGCAATTCCCGGTCCGTGCCCATGGGCGTGGTGGTCGACCAGATCGCCCGGCTCGTGGACAACGGCTACCGCGAGGTGGTGCTGACCGGCGTCGACATCACCAGCTATGGCGCCGACCTGCCGGGCACCCCGACCCTCGGCACCCTGTCGGAAAAGATCCTGAAGAAGGTCCCGACCCTCGACCGGTTGCGCCTTTCCTCGATCGACTCGATCGAGGCCGATCCGGCCCTGATGCGGGTGATCGCCGAGGAAGACCGGCTGATGCCGCATCTGCATCTGTCGCTGCAGGCCGGCGACGACCTGATCCTCAAGCGCATGAAGCGCCGGCACCTGCGCGCCGATACCATCCGCTTCTGCCAGGAGGTGCGCGCCGCCCGCCCCGATGTGGTGTTCGGCGCCGATATCATCGCCGGCTTCCCGACCGAGACCGAGGAGATGTTCCAGAACACCCTGCGCATCGTCGATGAATGCGGGTTGACCCATCTCCATGTCTTCCCCTTCTCGCCCCGGCCCGGCACCCCGGCCGCGCGCATGCCCCAGGTGGAGCGTGCCGCCGTCAAGGAGCGGGCGGCGCGGCTGCGGGAAAAGGGCGCGGCGGCGCTCCTGGCCCATCTCGATGCCGAGGTCGGCCGCACCCGCCAGGTCCTGATCGAGCGGGAGGGTCTTGGCCGCAGCGAACAGTTCACCCAGGTCGAGTTCGATGCGGATGCCTGCGCTGGTGCCGGACCGGGGGACCTTGTCAGCCTGCGCATCAGCGGGCATACCGGGCGCCATCTCCTCGGGCAGCGGGCGGCATGACAGCATGAGTGACGAAAAACGCGGTTTCCTCGGACGTCTGTTCGGCCGTAAGGACAACAAGACGCAGACGGATGCGCGCGAGACGGTCGAAACCGCCGACGCCCCTCTCTCCGGCGCGGACGACGCCGCGCAAGCCCCCCTTGCACCCGAGGCGCCAACCGAGGTCGAGCCAAAGGCGCAGCCTGCGGAGGCCCGCGCCCCCCAAACCGATAGCCCCGACAGCGAGACCTCGGACCTCGCCACGCCGGAAACGCCGGTGGAACCGGCCCCCACCGCGCCCGCCGACGGGGAACGGCCTACCCCGGCCGCCGAAGCCCCGCAGCAGCCGGCGCCGGAGGCCGCAGCGGAACCAGCGCAAGAGAGCGAACCGCCTGCCCCCATGGAGCCTGAGACCAGCGAAGCGGCGCCGGAACCGGCCGCGCCGCGCCTGTCCTGGTTCGCCCGGCTGAAGGCGGGCCTGTCGCGCTCCTCCGCCAGCCTGACCGGCGGCATCACCGCGCTCTTCACAAAGCGCAAGCTCGATGCGGAGACCCTGGAAGAGCTGGAAGACCTGCTGATCCAGGCCGATCTCGGCGTCGAGACGGCGATGACCATCACCGAGCGGATTTCCGACGGCCGGTTCGACAAGGAGATCGCCCCCGAGGAGGTGCGCCGTATCCTGGCCGAGGAAGTGGCCAAGGTGCTGGAACCGGTCGCCCAGCCGCTGGTGCTCGACCCGGCCAACGCCCCGCATGTGGTGCTGATGGTCGGCGTCAACGGCACCGGCAAGACCACCACCATCGGCAAGCTGGCCGCCAAGCTCCGGGCCGAGGGCAAATCTGTGATGCTGGCCGCTGGCGACACCTTCCGCGCCGCCGCCGTCGAGCAGCTCAAGATCTGGGGCGAACGGACCGGCGCCCCCGTGGTCGCCCGCGACACCGGCGCCGATGCCGCCGGCCTTGTCTTCGACGCCATGCGCGAAGCCAGGGAAAAGGGCGTCGACGTTCTGCTGATCGACACCGCCGGGCGGCTGCAGAACCGAGCCGAACTGATGGCCGAGCTGGAAAAGGTCGTGCGCGTCATTCGCAAGCACGACCCGAACGCCCCGCACAGCGTGCTGCTGACCCTCGATGCCACCACCGGCCAGAACGCCATGAACCAGGTCGAGATCTTCGGCAAGACCGCCGGCGTCACCGGCCTCGTCATGACCAAGCTGGACGGCACCGCGCGCGGCGGTATCCTTGTCGCCATTGCCGCCCGGCACAAGCTGCCGGTCCATTTCATCGGCGTTGGCGAGGGCATCGACGACCTCGAACCCTTCACCGCCGGCGACTTCGCCGCCGCCATCGCCGCAAGCGAGAGTTGATCCCTGATGGAATTCGAACACAGCCCCAATGCCGCCGACCGCAAGGAGGTGGCGCCGCTCCTGAAGATCGCGCTGGAGCTTGGCCCGCTGCTGCTGTTCTTCCTCGCCAACTCACGCGGCGAGATGCTCGCCGAGCGCTTTCCGGTGATCACCGACCTGGGCGGACCGATCTTCTTCGCCACCGCCGTCTTCATGGTGGCGATCGCCGTGTCGCTGGCCGTGTCCTACGTGCTGACCCGGCGCCTGCCGGTGATGCCGGTGGTCTCCGGCATTGTGGTGCTGGTGTTCGGCGCGCTGACCCTGTGGCTGCAGGATGAGCTGTTCATCAAGCTGAAACCGACCATCGTCAACGTCCTGTTCGGGGCGGTGCTCCTGGGCGGCCTTCTGTTCGGCAAATCGCTGCTTGGCTATGTGTTCGACAGCGTGTTCCGGCTCGATGACGCCGGCTGGCGCAAGCTCACCTTCCGCTGGGGGGTGTTCTTCTTCTTCCTCGCCGCCCTCAACGAGGTCATCTGGCGCAGCTTCTCGACCGATTTCTGGGTGTCGTTCAAGGTGTTCGGCATGATGCCGATCACCGTGGTCTTCACCCTGATGCAGCTGCCGATGATCCAGCGTCACACGCTGGATCACGACAAGGATTGACCACGCTGCCGCGCGGCCTTGGCGCGGACCTTTAGTAGTCCGACAGCTTGATCTCCGGCGAATAGCTTTCGCCGCTGACATCCTTGGTCACCGCCTGGCCGCAGACGACGATCCCCTTGGCCGCGTCGAAGGTCAGGCTCGGGGTGCCATGCAGGTCCCAGCCGGCATTGAGCGCCGCCGTCACCCGGTGGCAGAAGGCGCTGTCGTCCGGGCCGGTGATGAAGCGATAGAGTTTCATGAAATGCGTCTCCGGGAGGAACCCGGCCGGGCGGCACCCGGCCGGCAAAAAACACGTCAGCCGGCTGCGGCCGCGGCACTGCGAGCGGCGATCGCATCGGCGATCCGCACCACCCGCTCGCCCATCTCCGCGTGCAGCCGCTCAACCATCCGGCCATCCACCTGCAAGGCGCCCTTGGAAGCGTTTTCCGGCTTCTCGAATTCGGCGATGATCTTGCGCGCCTGCGCCACCTCGGCCGCATCCGGCGAGAAGGCGGCATTGCAGGCCTCGACCTGCTTGGGATGGATCAAGGTCTTGCCATCCATGCCCATCTCGGCGCCCTCACGGCATTCGGCGGCAAAGCCGTCCGCGTCCGACAGGTCATTGTAGACCCCGTCGATGATGTCGAGCCCATGGGCCCGGGCCGCGGCGACGCAAGCCATCAGCCAGGGACGCATCGGCGCCCGTCCCGGCACCAGCCGTGCCCGGGTCTCCTTGGCCAGATCGTTGGTTCCCATGATGAAACAGGCAAGCCGGGTTTCGGGATTGGCCGCCGCCGCCGCGATCTCCCGCGCGTTCAGCATGGCAAGCGGCGTTTCCATCATCGCCCAGAGCGCCAGCCCGGCCGGAGCCTTGGCCGCGTTGACCTTGTGCGCCGCCCGCTCCAGATCCGCCGGGGTCGACACCTTCGGCAGCAGGATAGCATCGGGACCGGCGGCAATCGCCGCCTCCAGATCCGCCTCGCCCCAGGGCGTCCCGGCGCCATTGACCCGAATCACCACCTCCCGGTGCCCGTAGCCGCCGGCGGCCACCGCCTCGGCCACCTGCTGGCGGGCCAGATCCTTGGCGTCGGGCGCCACGGCGTCCTCAAGATCGAGGATCAGCGCATCCACATCGAGGCTGCGTGCCTTTTCCAGTGCCCGAGCGTTGGAACCGGGCATGTAAAGGACGCTGCGGCGAGGTCTGATGGCGGCGGATGTCGTCATGGGCGAACCTGTCCCTTTTGGTTGGTTGCGAGAATTTGCCTGCGGCGCTGGAAAGCCGGGCCTTGGGATGTGGACCCTAATGCGCGGAACGGTCCTCCGCCACCGGTCTTTCGGCGGAGGCGCGAGCCGATGCGCCTGCTGCGGGACGAAACAGCATGTCCCGGGCAGCCACCAGCGCACCGAGAGTCACCAGCGCGCAGGCGAGCGCAACGCTGACGGTGAACGTGCCGAAGCCGAAGAGGATCAGCAGCAAGGTCGACAGCACCGGCGCCGCATAGGCCCCCGCCCCCAGAACCTGGATGTCACCGCGCTTCACGCCGATATCCCAGACGAAGAACGCCAGACCGACGGGAAAGGCCGCAAGGCCGAGCACCGCCAGCCACTCGCCCGCCCCCGCCGGCCAGATCGTCTGTTCCACCGCCAAATGGGCGACCAGCGACAGAACCGAGGTGCCGAGGCAAAAGCCCGCCACCGCCTCGGTCGGCACCTGATCAAGACGCCGCGACAGCACCGAATAGCTCGACCAGAACAGCGCCGAGGCAACCGCCGCAAGATAGCCGGTCAGATACGCGGGATCGAGCGCCAGGCTCTCTCCCCGGGTGACGAGCAGCGCCGCCCCGGCAAGCCCCAGCCCGGTGCCGATCAGGTGATGCGCCCGCAGCCGTTCCCCCGGCAGCAGCGCGGAGAAGACGACGATCAACAACGGCCAGGTGTAGTTGATCAGATTGGCCTCCACCGGCGGGGCATTGCGGATCGCCGTGAAATAGAAAAAATGAAAGCCGAACAGGCCCAGCGTTCCGAACGCCCAAACGCCAAGCGACTGGCGCATCAGCCGCAGTCTACCCCGCGCGGCCAGCCACAGGGTCGCCGCCAGCCCGGAGATGCCGAAGCACAGGGCATTCAGCAGAAACGGCGGTACAGCGCCCGAAGCGGCGCCGAAGACACCGAGCATCGACCACATCAGGACGGCGGTCAGGCCGATCATTGTCGCACGGCGACGGCGCGAATCCTCGCTCATGGCATGGCTTTCCGGAAGAGAAACGGCAGGGCACCTCACAACTATGCGGCGACCTTTCCACCACGGTCAATGGGGCCAGCGGCGCACGGATCGACAGAGGCGGTTGCAAAACCGTCACGGTTCGGGACAAGGTGAGCGCCGCGTTCCGGTCCCCCGGGTCGCTGACCACCGATCCAACGCGGAGCTTTCATGAACACCATCGACATCAAGACGCTTGGCCCAGACGACGCACTTGCTCTCGCGCCCCTGATCGCGGAATACGCCCAGGCCCTGAAGCGCGGCGCGCCGCGCCGTCCCGACCAGTTCTACGCCGAGCGCATTCTTGGCGACCGCACTGCCGAGGTCATCGGTGCGGAGCTGAATGGCCGCCTTGTCGGCTTTGCCATCTTCTTCGACCTGCCGGAGATCATCACCGGCCTGCGCGCCGGACAGCTCGATGAGCTCTATGTGCATCCGGATGCCCGCAACAACGGCGTTGCCCGGCGGATGATCGAGACCCTGGTGCAGGAAGGCGCCCGCCGCGACTGGTCGGAACTGCGCTGGATCGTTCCGGGCAAGAACGTGCCTGCCGTCACCCTTTACGACCAGATCGCCGAACCGGCCAACTGGAAGGGGTACACCCTGGCGATCGACCGGCCGACAACCGACTGATCCCTGTCCGAGTGCCCACAACGCGCCGCGCCCGACACGCGGTGCGTTGCGCGCCGGAACCGCCTGGCTACATCATCGGCCCGAGCCGTCCGATCGGGATGAGGCCGACACGGGCGACACCGCCCTCGAAGCGGAGCGGCACGGTGACCGCCGGCGCGCCATCGAGCTCCGCCGGACTGCCGAAGCCCATCAACGCCCCTTGCAAGGTTGCCGGCACGGTGGACTCCGGTGGGAAGAACGGCGCCAGCGCCTGGGCGAGTTGGTCCACACCGACCACGGTCAGCGGCAGGCCGCCGCTCAGCCGGCCCGCCTCATCGAGCCACAGCGCCCCGCTGGCTTGCAGGGAAAGCTTGCCTGACGACAGCACCAGCCGGTCGATCGCCAGCGCCTCGCGCGACGACAGCACCGCCCGCCAGTCGCCATCCGAGCGGCCGAGCAGCGGCGCAGCGCCGACAACCGTCATGTCGGCGAACAGATCGACCGACGGCACGGACGGCAGGGTCGAAACGGCGGCAAGCCGCACGGCGAGATCCACGTCCTCCGCCGCCTCCGGCGATTGCCTCAGATGCACCTCAGCCGTATCGGCAGCGACCCGGAAGGGCATATCCGCACCGGCGCCCTCCAGCGCGATATCGAGCGCTGGCGCCTCGACGACGAGATCCATCCGCGCCACTGTCTCATCGCCGAGCCGGGCGCTGGACCGCGCCGTGCGCCAGGTCGCATCGACCGCCAGGCCGGCGGGACCGGCGGAGCGCACCAGCCGCGCCGGCGCGTCCGCCTCGACGATCAGCTGGCGCGGGTTATAGGCAAGCGCCACCGCCCGCACGCCTCCAAGGCTCAGGCTGTCGCCGGTCGCCGCCGCAACCTCCAGCGGCGCGCAGCGCAGCTCGAAGCGGAACGGATACCCTCCCAGCGACTGATCGCCGCAAGCAAGCCGGCCGCCTTCGGTTTTCGCCACTTCGACCGTGTTGCGCAGGATATCGATGGCCATCCCCCGGCCGATCGCCCAATAGGCGCTCCAGAGGGCGACAACCAGAAAGACGAGCCCCACCAGCAAACGGTACTTCCAGCGGGAGGGCGAGCGCCCTTTCGGCGTCCCGGTGGCTGTCGGCGTCTCGGTCATCTGGTCCTCGCGGCTGGAAATCGACCCTCCGCGTCTACGCCCGGATCGCGACAGTTTCAAGGAGGATCGGCGCGCGGCTCCCGCGTCACATCCGCGCCCGTGGGAGGAAAATCCGACCAACCCGGCCGGAAACAACCGCCGGAGGGTTGATCCTCCCCCCGGTTCTGACGCACCCTGCCGGCCGCCTCGCCAGGCCCGAGCAAGGGCAAAGGCACGGCCGGAAGCGATGAGAGGATCAACGGCGAATGAGCGATCTTTGGGTGTTCGGATACGGCTCGCTGATGTGGCGACCGGGTTTTCCCTACGAGATCGCCGTTCCCGGCGTTCTTCATGGCGCCCACCGCTCGCTTTGCGTCTATTCCTGGGTGCATCGCGGCACCGAGCAGCGGCCCGGCCTCGTGCTTGGTCTTGATCGGGGCGGCGCCTGCCGGGGCATCGCCTTTCGGGTTGCCGGTCGCAACCGGGAAGAGGTGATCGCCTATCTGCGCGAACGCGAGCAGGTCACCGCCGTCTATCTTGAAGCGGAAAGGCGGGTGCGACTCGATGGCGAAGAGGGCGGCACGGTCTCCGCTTTGACCTACCTGGTCAACCGCGACCACCATCAATATGCCGGCGTTCTCAGCACTGAGCGCCAGTTCGAGCTGGTACAAGGGGCCCAGGGTCAATCCGGCCCCAATCCCGAATATGTGCTCAACACCGCCGCGCATCTGGAGGAACTGAAGATCCACGATCCGGCGCTGTCAGCGCTGGCGAAGCGACTGAAGGCCCTCGCCGCGGTCGTCTGAGGCGGCGCGCCCGGCCTTCCCTGCCCGGGAGGCTAATCGCCTTCCGCCACAGACAGGTCCGTTCCCACCTCCGCGCCCGCCGCGTCGGCGGCGAAGATGCAGCTCGCCCGGGACAGGTCATCGGCCACGGCGCGACGTTCGTCGGGCCGGCCGGCGAGCAGATGCACATAGGCGATGCGCCGACCGAGGTCGCGGCTGGCGATGGGCGCGCCGCGCCGCTGTCCGTAGCGGTCGACCTCGCCGATCCAGACGGCCCCGCCGCTGCGGCGCGGCAACAGCACGACCACCGCGCCGCAATAATCTTCCAGCGCCTCCACCGGCACGGCAGAGAAAAGGTACCGCCGGCCCGAATGGCCGAAGAAATACCGGTAGCGATCATCCAGCCCCAGCGCCGCGGCCGCGCGCGGCGCCGCGGCGCCGCCGCTTTTCCCCTCGCCCGAGCTGGGAACCACCCCGGAAACAGCCCGATCTATATTGGTCAGCGATGACGTCATGCTGGCAACAATAGAACAAACCGGAAACCTTGTCAGCAGACAATCGACGCGAGCAACGCCGCGTCTTGCGCACCCTGTCAGTCGCGCGGAAGCACGAGCCCGCGCGCGCGCCAGCGCTCTTCCACCTGAGCCAGAACGGGACTGCCGGGATCGCGCCGCGCCGCCTCCCGCAACAACTCGTCCGACGCACTCTCCACCACTGAAACCAGCTGGTCGTAGCAGGCATGAAGGTCCTGCCCCGGCTGGATCGGCGGCAGGATCTCCACCAGCACCGTGCCCGGGTAAAGGGTCCAGCCACGCCGGGGCCAATAGACGCCGGAGTTCAGCGCGATCGGCAGCACCGGACAGCCGAGCGAGCGGTAAAGATGGGCCACGCCATGCTTGTAGCGCGGTTCAGCCCCGGCCGGCCGGCGGGTGCCTTCGGGAAAGATCAGGATCTGCCGTCCTTCGGCCACCGCTTCGCTGGCCTTTTCCGTCATCCGCGCCAGCGCCACGGAGCGCTTGCCGCGATCGACCGGGATCTGCCGGTACTTGGCGGTGTACCAGCCAAACAGCGGAATGTAGCGCAGCTCCCGCTTCAGCACGTAGGTCGGCGAGGCGAACAGCGGCAAGAGGGCGAAGGTTTCCCAGGCGGACTGATGCTTGGCGGCGACGATATAGCCGCCCTCGGGAATGTTCTCCAGACCGCGCACCTCGACCCTGAGGCCCACGATCCAGCGCAGCAGCGCCAGGCAGGTCCGCGCCCAGAACGGCACGACCGGCCAGCCCCAGCGGCGCGGCAGGATGAGCACCGGCGAAAACAGGATCATCAGACCCAGGGTCACCAGATAAAACAGCGCATGAAACAGGAGCGAGCGAAGAAGAAGCATCGAATGGCCAACCGGATGAATTGCGTGTCGCGGCCAATCGACGGGAGGTACAAGGCCGGCAACGCCCCTCAGGACGACGCGCCGTCAACCATCCCTATTCTCAGCCAGGTGAGCATATACTTCACATATTCGCGCAGGAGAAGCCGCGTCGTCTGCGGATCCGCATACCAGCGTTCAAGCGGCAGGTCGGCGCTCTGCACCTTGGCCGGGATCAGGCGCAGGTCCGGCGCCACCGAACGCAATTCCAGCATGGCGCGCGGCATGTGATAGGCGCTGGTGACCACCAAGAGGCTGTCGAAATGCCGGCTACGCGCCCATTTCGCGGTTTCCGCAGCGTTTTCCAGCGTGTTGTTGGCAATCCGGTCCAGATCGACGCAGCAGCGGAAGAGCGCGAGATTGCTGGAGGTCAGGGCAACGATCTGCTCCGGCCGCGTGTCCGGATGCACACCGGAGATCAAAAGGCGATTGGCCCGCCCCTCCTCCAGCAGCATCAAGGCCTTCTTGACCCGCTCGCGTCCGCCGGTCAGCACCACGATCGCATCGGCGCGGGTCAGCACCGCAGGCTCCCCCTCCGTCACCATGCCGGCGAAGCGGAAAAACCCGCCAACCAGGAACCCGCCGCCAACCACGACCACCGCCAGGGCAAGCACCAGCAGCCAGCGGAGGAACCGCCGCCGACGGGGCATCCGCCGACGTGTTTCCGCTCCCGCGCCCTCAGGCGTCGCTTGCGCCTCCTTGGCCGTCTCGTCCTGCGGCAGTGAAGTTGCTCGATCCATCATCATCATCGGCCGCCAGACCAGCAGTTTCCACGCAAAGTGCCGCCTCCGGCGTCCTTCCCACCTTTCGCACTCCAGCAATCGAGGCGGCCATCCGCCAACCGGGTCATCGGGCGCAATCCTCCGTTCCGGAGTTGACCGTTTTTGGGCGACAAGTTCAACCAGCCTATCGGAATCGGTGCAAAAACGCCCGGGTGCGCCTCGCAAGCCCGCAGGCCAACCGGCACCCGGCCCGGCGCAGCCAGCCTCCAACCCGGGCGAGCCCGGAGCGCAGCGACGCCTCCTGAAGCATCGCCGGCGGCGCGACGTAGAACAGCCGGTACATGGTGAGGATCACGAGAAGGGTCAGGCCCCAGGAGAGCAGGGTGTCGGACAGGAAATGACCGCCGAAGGCCACCCGGTTGATGGACAGCGCCGCGCAGAGCGGCCCGATCACCGCCAGCATGCCCAGGCGCCAGCGCCGGGGCGCAAGAAACACCAGACTCACCAGCCAGAGACTGGCCGAGGCCTCGCCGGACACGAAGGAACAATTGGTGTCGCAATGGTCGGTGACCTTCCAGACCGGCACATAGGGGGCGTCACCGCCGAAGGCGGTCACGTCACGCGGGCGCGGCCGGCCCCAGTTGTTCTTGAACAGCGCATTGACCACCAGTCCCGGCCCCAGCGCCAGCGTCGACAGCAGGAACAGCGAGGCCCGCAGCCGCACCCACTCGGGCAAGCGCGGCAGGAGAAGCGCCGCCAGCAGCGGCAGAGCCGCCAGCACCGCAACCACCTTCACCAGATAGGGGCCGAGCGCGCGCAGCCGCACGAAAAACGGCACCTCGGCGAGCCAGAACCCCGCCTCGGCATCGTAAAACAGCCCGGTCGCCATCAGGTCCAGGGCGGGGACCGCGAGAAACAGCAGGGACACCAGCAGCAGATAGACGAAGGTGGCAAGAAACGGATGGGCAGCGCACCACGCACACAGGTTGCGCGGAACGGAGGCTTGATGCGGCACGGGCGTCATCGCGAGCAGGGATCCTCGATCGGCATGGCGGTACGCGTCAACGGAAGACACCGGCGGCGCCGCAACGATATTGGCAGGCCCGACAAATCGGACCGTTTCAGGTCCGCCGGTTATAAAGTGCTGCGTACGCCTGTCCAGCATCGCCCTGCGCGCAGCGCAGCCCAGCGCGGCAAAACGGCCATCGACCGGGCGTTGACACCCGTGATAGGTTGCATCTTTGTGGTCGCTCACGGTGACTGCGCCACCTGAACCAAAGCCCTTGTACAACCGGCCTGGACGACCGGTCTGGACGGTCCAACGGGGAATTCATGAGCTTCATTCCCGATCTTGCCACGCTGGCGACCTTCACCGCTGCCTGCCTCGTTCTGGTGCTGACCCCCGGTCCGGACATGACCCTGTTCGTCAGCCGCTCCCTGTCCGAGGGACGCGCCGCCGGCATGGCCTCGATGCTGGGCGCCGCGACCGGCAATCTGGTGCATACCCTGCTGATTGCCTTCGGCCTGTCGGCCCTGATCGCCGCCTCCGCCGAAGCATTTCTGGTGGTCAAGCTCGTCGGCGCCCTCTACCTGCTGTGGCTGGCCTATCAGAGCATCCGCCACGGTTCGGCGCTGACGGTACGCGCCGACGCACCAGCGCAGCGCAGGCCCCTGTCCCGGGTGTTCGCCACCGGCCTGCTGGTGAACCTGCTCAATCCGAAGATCATCCTGTTCTTCCTCACCTTCCTGCCGCAGTTCGTAACGGCGGGCGATCCGGAAGCTTCGGCCAAGCTGGTCTTTCTCGGGCTTTACATGATTGCCTTTTCCCTCCCCTTCTGCGCCGCCATGGTCCTGGCCGCCGAGGGCTTTTCCGCCTCCTTGCGCAAATCGCCGCGCGTCATGCGCCTGGTCGACTGGCTGTTCGCCAGCGTGATCGGCGGTTTCGCCGTCAAGATCCTTCTGACCAACCGGACCTGAGCGTCCCCTTCACGATCGACATCTAACATCATGACCCATATCTTCCCCAGACATACCGCCATGCGCCTGCCGCGCGCCGTCTCCGGCGACGGCTGCTACATCATCGATGACAGCGGCAAGCGCTATCTGGACGCCTCTGGCGGCGCCGCCGTGTCCTGCCTCGGGCATTCGGACAAGACCGTCACCGAGGCGATCAAACGCCAGCTCGATGCCATCCCCTTCGCCCATACCGGCTTTTTCACTTCCGAAGCCGCCGAGGAGCTGGCCGATCTTCTGATTGCCCATGCCCCGGGCGACCTCGACCGGGTCTATCTGGTGTCCGGCGGATCGGAGGCGGTGGAAGCCGCGATCAAGCTTGCCCGCCAGTACCATCTTGAGCGGGGAGAGCCGAGCCGAGCGCGCATCATCGCCCGCCGCCAGAGCTACCACGGCAACACCATCGGCGCCCTGTCCGCTGGCGGCAACATGTGGCGGCGCGAGCCCTTCGGACCGCTGCTGGTCGACATGTCGCATATCGCTCCCTGCTACGCCTATCGCGACCAGCGGGAGGACGAGAGCGCCGAGGAATACGGCCGACGGGTCGCCGACGAATTGGAGGCGGAAATCCTCGCCCGCGGACCGGAAACCATCGCCGCCTTCATCGCCGAACCGGTGGTCGGCGCCACCCTTGGCGCCGTGCCCGCCGTGCCGGGCTATTTCGCCCGGATCCGCGAAATCTGCGACCGTTACGGCGTCCTGCTCATTCTCGATGAGGTGATGTGCGGCATGGGCCGCACCGGGCACCTGTTCGCCTGCGACGCAGATGGCGTGGTGCCGGACATCCTGTGCATCGCCAAGGGCCTTGGCGCCGGCTATCAGCCGATCGGCGCGACCTTGTGCAGCGCGGCGATCTATTCGGCCATCGAGACCGGTTCCGGCCTGTTCCAGCACGGCCACACCTATCTGGGGCACCCGGCCGCTGCCGCCGCCGGCCGGGCGGTGGTCAGCGCGCTGGTGGAGCGCGATCTCGTCGGCCGCTCGCGCGATATGGGCGCAAAGCTCGACGCGGCCCTGCGCGACCGCTTCGGCCAGCACCCCCATGTGGGCGACATTCGCGGCCGAGGCCTGTTCCTCGGCCTGGAACTGGTCGCCGACCGGGAGAGCAAGACCACGTTCGACCCGGCCCGCAAGCTTCACGCCGTCATCAAGAAGGCGGCCTTCACCCGCGGCCTGATCTGCTATCCGATGGGCGGCACGATCGACGGCCGGCATGGCGACCACATCCTGCTTGCCCCGCCGTTCATCCTGGAGGACAGCCAGATCGACGAACTGGTCGACAAGCTCGCCGGAGCAATCGAGGACGGTCTGGCAAGCTGACGCAGCGGCCTGCCCCAGTCCTGTCACCATTCGCCGCCACAACAGGCGGCGAATGCACAGGATCGGAGGCAGCTGTTTCACCACGATGCACGGGAACAGGCACATGCGACGCGGACAACCATGCCGGCCCCTGCCGCTGGCCGGAACGGTGCTCGCCGCCGGATCGATCCTGGCAATGCTTGCCGGTAGCCGCACAGCGGAAGCAACGGAGGCGATCCCCGTCCCGGCGTCCTGCCGCGCCGAGGCCACCGGACGCGAGGTCGTCATCGCCAGCATCGGCACAAACGGCGATCTGATTGCCGCCGACGGCGCCCTGTTCCGGCAGTCCGACCTCGTCTTTCCGGCAAAGGCCGCCCCCGCCCTGTCGGCGCGACGCCTGCCGACATCCCTGCAATTTACCGATACGTCGGGGGAACCGGACCGCTGGAACCGGCGCCTGGGGCATTTTTCCAATAAGAAAACGAATGGCTGGCTGGCCCATGCGCTTGTTTCCGCTGGTCAGGCGCTGGTCGCTCCCGCTCAGAGCCCCACCGACTGTCTGGCTCCGCTTTTCGGCGCCGAACGGCAGGCCCGCAAGGCGCGGCGCGGTCTCTGGGCGACAGAACGGGTCTGGTCGGCGCACGAGCCGGACCAGCTTGCCCCGCGTACCGGCCGCTACACGCTGGTCAGCGGCCGGGTGCGCTCGGTGGGCCAAACCCGCTCGACGCTCTATCTCAATTTCGGTCGCCGCTGGAGCCGCGACTTCACGGTCACCATTCCGGCGGACGACGAAGCGGCCTTCGCGAAAGCCGGTCTCGACCTTCCTTCCCTGAAAGGCGCCACGGTGCGTGTGCGCGGGGTCATTCAATTTTCCGGCGGTCCGGGTATAAGGGTATTCCATCCCGCGCAGATCGAGCGGCTCGACAAGGACAACATGCGGCAGTGATGACGCCCTCGCTCTTCAAACGGTTCGTTGCAAAGGGGACCCGCCTCGCGCTCGTGAGCGTGGCCGCGGCTCTGCTTTCCGCCTGCCAGTTCTCCGGCTCCTCGCCGATCGACATCGGCACGCCGGCGCCGGGCAAGCTGCGTCCGGGCCTCTCCTCCGATCTTGGCGCCCGCGAACACCCGAAGGTGGTTGCGACCTACGGCGGCGTCTACGAGGACCGGGGCGCGGAACGGGCCGTCGCCCAGGTGGTCGGACGGCTGGTCGAGGCCTCGGACGATCCCTCGCAGAGCTACCGCATCACCATCCTGAACTCGCCGGCGGTCAACGCCTTTGCCCTGCCCGGGGGCTATCTCTATGTCACCCGGGGCCTTCTGGCACTGGCGACCGACACCTCGGAAGTGGCCGCCGTCCTCGCCCATGAGATGGCCCATGTCACCGCCAGCCACGCGATCAAGCGTCAGCAGCGGGCGGAGGCGACCGAACTGGCCGGCAAGGTGCTCGGCAATGTCGTCCGCGATCCGGATCAGGCCCGCGCGGCGATCATTTCCTCCCAGCTCTCCTTCGCCCGGTTCTCCCAGATCCAGGAACTGGAGGCGGACGGAGTTGGCGTGCGCACCCTGTCGCGTGCCCGCTACGATCCGTTCGCCGCTGCCCGTTTCCTCAACGCCATGGGCCTCTACGCCGCCTATCAAAGCGCTCAGGGCACCACCTCCAGCGCGCCAGACTTCCTGTCATCCCACCCGACCACGCCGGAGCGGGTGCAGACCGCCGTGCGCGCGGCCCGGCAGATCGGCGCGCCCGGTGTCGGCGAGCGCGACCGCGACGCCTATCTGACCAAGATCGACGGCATGCTCTATGGCGACGATCCGCTTGAAGGCTTTGTGCGCGGCCGCTCCTTCCTGCACAAGGCGCTCGGCATCAGCTTCACCGTCCCGCGTGGCTATGTGCTGGAAAATTCGCCCGAAGCAGTGCTGGCCAGCAACTCCGCCGGCACGGCCCTGCGCTTCGATGGCGCCGACCTGACGGACTTCGAATCACTCACCGCCTATATGACCAGCGGCTGGATCAATGGCCTGATCCGCGACAGCGTGCGCGAAACCACGGTCAATGGCCTGCCGGCAGTCACCGCCTCGGCCATCACCGATGGCTGGACCTTCCGCATCGCCGTGGTGCGCATCGGCCGCACCGGTTACCGCTTCATCTTCGCCTCGCGCAAGGGCGGCAATGCCTTCGCCGCCGATTATCAGAACACTCTGGAAAGCTTCCGCCAGCTCACACCGACGGAACGGGCGCGGCTGCGTCCCTTGCGGATCAAGGTGATCCGCGCCGATGCCGGCGATACCCCGGAAAAGCTGGCGGTCGGCATGAGCGGCATTGAGCCGGCACGCCGGCTTGAGCTGTTCACGATCCTCAACCAGACGCCCGCCGGCAAGCCGATCCCCGCAGGCACTGCCCTGAAACTGATCGTCGACTGACACCGCTTCCGCCCGCTTGAGGAAAATCAAGGCGCCCGCATCTTCCTTCCGATATTCATATATTGGAATGTGATATGCGTGCCTGGACGGGATGGCGGGAGGCAGGAAATGGATCTGACCGGCTGGTTCGAGATTTTCGGCGAGGAGGGAACCTCGGCCATCGGCGGCCTGTTGATCGGCATCGCCTTTGGCGCCTTCGCCCAGCGCAGCCGCTTCTGCCTGCGCGCCGCCGTGGTGGAATTCGTGCGCGGCGCCATTCAGTTGAAGGTGGCCGTCTGGCTGATTGCCTTCGCTTCCGCCGTCTTCCTGACCCAGGCGCTGATCAGCCTGGACCTGCTGGACGTGTCCGAGGCCAGGCAATTCGCCGCGCGCGGCTCCATCTCCGGCGCGTTGATCGGCGGGGCGCTGTTCGGCTGCGGCATGGTGCTGGCCCGGGGCTGCGCCAGCCGGCTGCTCGTCCTGTCCGCCACCGGAAATCTGCGTGCGCTGCTCTCCGGTCTGATCTTCGCCGTCGCCGCCGAAGCCTCCATTCATGGCCTCTTGTCGCCCTTGCGCGACTGGCTCGCCGGCTTGTGGACCGTCGGCGGGCGCGACCGGCTCGACCTCTTGCAACTGCTCGGACCGGGCCCCGAAGCCGGTCTGGTGATCGGGCTCCTGTTCCTGTCCGGTGCGGTGTTCTTCGCCGTCCGCGCCCGCCTCGGCCCCTGGGGCTGGCTTGGCGCTGCCGGTGTCGGCGCCACCGTCGCCGCCGGCTGGTGGTTCACCTATCAGCTGTCGTTCCAGGCATTCGAGCCCATGACGGTGAAGAGCATGACCTTCACCGGTCCTTCCGCTGACACCCTGATGACCGTCCTTACCCCGCCGGGCACCAACATCGATTTCGACATCGGCCTTGTCCCCGGCGTCTTCATCGGCGCGGCCATCGCTGCCCTGCTTGCCCGCGAGTGGACGCTGGAGGGGTTTCGGGATGGGCACAGCATGCGCCGCTACATTGCCGGTGCGGTACTGATGGGCTTCGGCGGAATGCTGGCCGGCGGCTGCGCCGTCGGCGCCGGCGTCACCGGCGGTTCGATCTTCGCCCTCACCGCGTGGCTGACGCTCAGCGCCATGTGGGCCGCCGCCGGGCTGACCGATCTGCTGATCGACCGCCGCGGCGCGCAGGCCAGCGGCACGGCGGAAGCGCCCGCCCTGCCCTGACCAAGCCAGGTCCGGACGTCCGCCTCAATAGCGCCGCTGGCGCCGGCGCAAGGCGACCTGCCGGTTGGAGACCTTGATCGCATCGCTCAGGGTCACGACACCCAGCGGCGTCAACAGGGCGATCAGCTTGCGCAAGACCTCCGCGGTCGCCAGCGCATCCCCCAGCGCCGTATGCCGGTCCTCCACGGGGATGACGATGCCGAACCGCTCGGCCAGCGCATCAAGCGTGAGGCTTTCGCTGGCGCCGAAGATGTGACCGGCCAGCAGCACCGTATCCAGCACCGGCTGTTCAAAGCGCAGGCCGGTGCGGCCCTGGTATTTTGACAGGAAGGTCATGTCGAAGGCCGCGTTATGCGCCACCAGGACACTGTCACCGATGAAGGCATAAAAGCGCGGCAGCACCTGCTCCACCGGATCCGCCTCCGCCACCATGTCATCGGTGATGCCGTGGATGCGGCTGGACGCCGGCGGGATCGGCCGCCCCGGGTTGACCAGGCCGTCAAAGATCTCGCCGCGCAACACCCGGTCGTTGACGATCCGCACCCCGGCCACCGACACCAGGTCGTCGCCGCGCGACGGTTCCAGCCCGGTGGTTTCCGTATCGAACACCACATAGGACAAATTGCGCAAAAGCGTCTCGCCGATGGTGCTCGGTGTCGGCCGGGCAAACAGGTCGAAGTCATAGAACTCCGGCCGCGGCGCCAGCGGCGCGCTGGACTTCATCGGCCGGTCCTGATGCTCCACCGCCACGGCCAGCGGCAACCGAAGCCGGGCCTGCCCGCCGCCAAGCACATCGCTCCACACGTCGGTCTTGTGCCGGCTGAGCACATCCCGGCCGGTCATTGCCCCCAGCGCCTCTTCCAGCGGTTCGTCGAGCCAGCCTTCCAGCACCGGTTCGGGCACCGGCTCCCCCGCCCACAGCAGATCGAGATAGGCCGTTCCATCGCGCCGGCTGGTCGACAGGCGGAAATCACGCACCTGCGCCCAGACGCCGATGCGATTCATCATCCGGTCGACCAGATCGACCACGGTGGCACTGTCGCAGGACAGCCACAGCGGATCGCCCATCACCGTCACGGACAGGTCCCGTCCCTCGGACCGGCGAGCGGCGATACAGTCCATCAGTGTGGACGAGTAGACCTCCGTCATCGGCCAGGCCCCGGCCAGAAGGTCTCCCGCTACCTGGTCGAGCCGATCGAGCCGCTCCCCCAGCGCCCGGGTTTCCACGTCGACCGTCTCGCGCAGCCGCTCGCGGGCCGCGTCATCCATCGGCGCCTTGCGCAACAGCACCTCCCCCGACAGGGACAGCGTCGCCACCCGCTGACGCATGTCGCGGGTCACGTCCTGAAGCAGACGGTCGCGCCAGATCCCGGCGGCCAGCTCGTCGGTCACCTTGTCGAAGGTCACCACATAGCCGATCGCCTCGCGCTCCTCCTCGCCGAGGATCAGCGACATGCGCCCGCGCAGGCTTTCGTGACCGCAGGCGGTGGTGCCGATGAACTGGGCCGCCAGCCCGTCCTTGTGGCTGCGGTACCGGCCGGAGGAAAAGCGCCGCGTCAGCCGCTCCAGACTGTGCCGCAGCGGCTGACCGGCGACCAGACCGGTCAATCGCCGCTCCAGCCCAAGCGGGCTGCTGCGCCCCTGATCGAGCAGGTGATGGGCAAACCGGTTGTACAGAAGAACCTTGTGATCGAGGGTGCAGATCACCACCCCCTGCTGCAGATCGCGCAGCACCGCTTCCAGTTGCCCCTTCTGCCGGTCCGCTTCGGCGGTGGCAACGGCGACCATCTCTTCCACGTCGGCCCGCGCCTCGAGCAGCGCCACAGCCGCCTCCCGCACGGCCGGCGCGAGCAGCCCGAGATAGCGCCCGGTGTCCTGAGGGATTTCGCGCGGGGTGCCGGCATGAACACTGGCGCGCAACTCCGCGCCCAGTTTCATCAACGGCTGGGCGACATGGTCGTCGAACTTCAGCCAGACCCACAAGGTCAGTCCGGCGCTGGCGAACAGCGCCACACCGCCCCCCAGCACCAGCGCATTGACCGGCACCTGCGGCGCCGCTGCCGCAAGATAGATCATGGCACCGGCAATGCTTGCCGAGGTGCCGAGCAGGATCAGGGCGAAGAACAGAAAAAACCGCAGCCGCAGGTTCCAGCGCTCGGCCCAGCCATCAGGCATTCGCGCGCCCCGCCAGCCCCGGCGTCTCCGTGAGCAGCCGCGCCACCACGGCCATCAGCTCGGAGGCGGTGAAAGGCTTGGCCAGATGGGCATCCGCACCAAGGGCTTGCCCCTTCTCGATGTCGACGGCGCGCGAACAGGCGCTCATCATCACCACCGGGATTTCCCGGGACAGCGGATCGCCGCGCATCGACTGGCACAGGGCATAGCCGGTGCCATCCGGCAGTTCCGCATCCAGCAGGACAATATCCGGCGGATGCGCGTTCAGCGCCGCGCGCGCTGTCCCGGCGCTATCGGCGGTGTCCACCAGATAGCCGTCTTCCTCGATCAGGTCCTTGAGAAACCCGGTCAGGGTTATCGCATCGTCGACAATCAGAACCCGTGCGGTCATGCGCTTTCCTCCTCCGCATATTACTATGCCCGCCGGGCCGGGCCAGCACTAGAACGCCATTCGTCTAGGGTGCGGTCCGCGGGATGGGGCCCCGAGGTCATGACATCGCCGGCCAAGCGCGCTAAAGCAGGGCCAATCGCCGCGCCCCTGCCGATCGCGCGGCCGCACACATGAACGAAGGCACACGATGACCGATCAGATCGCACCGTTTCTAGGCACCTGGCTGCTCGACCTTGATGACAGCGAGTTTGACCAGAGCGACCTTCCCCGCTCCGGCCAGTGCCGGATCGAGGAGGAGTTCGGTCTGGTCACCATCCGCATGATGCTGGTCACCGCCGAGGGAGAAACCGTGGAAGGCGAGATGGCGGCAATCCCTGGCGGTCCCGGCCAGCGCCTGTCACAGAGCGGCCTTGCCGACCGTCTGCTGCTGTTCTTCGAAGGCGACCGCACCCTGACCTCGGAGGCCAAGCGCGGCAACGAGGTGCTGATGACCGCGCGCAGGCGTTTGTCAGAGGATGGCCGCACCCTGGAAATCGAACAATCGGTGAATGTTCCCGGCCAGGGCGAAGTGGTCAACACGGCCATCTACCGCCGGGCGCAGTAGCCGGATATCCGACCGGGCTACCAGACCGCTGGCCAGGACGGCGGCCAGCCCGCCTGCCAGCGTCCGGCCGCCAGAACGCCGAGCCACAACGCCAACGAAATCAGACCGGCGGTGCGGAACCGGGAGATCGTCCCGCGCGAATCCACCTGCGCCAGCAGGCGCCAGGCCGGGACGATCCGCAGCATCAGCGCATTCAGCCCGGCCAGAGCGATCAGCCCCATCTTGAGCTGGAACCCGGGCAGCGCCGCCAGCGCATGCGGTCGTAGCGACATCATCGCCAGACCCGTGGCAAGCGCCAGCAGAAACCCGACGGCGGAGACCGGGACCAGAACTCGGGCAAGTTCGGACAGCGGCACCGACGGCCACAGCCCGAGCATCCTGAGATCGAACGGCAGAATGGCGCCAAACAGCATCGCCGCACCAATGACATGGGCAAAGGCGGTCAGATCGCGCGCAAGCGCGGACCCGGCCAGGAAGACCGCCACCGGCGAGCCTTGCAGAAAATCGTAAAACGCCCCGAGTTCCGTGATCATGGTCCGGCTTGTCCGCTCGCCTCAGTCCATCCTTGATAGCGTGATTCTCCCATTTCACGACCTGTGTCCAGCAGCGGATGGCGTCCCCGCACCGCTTTTCGCGTCCCACCGCAGGACCGGGGACTTGTCATTGCACCCATCGCCCCCCACAAGAATAAGGCGAACCTCGGAGCGGCCGATCATGACACTCGACATCCTCCCCTTCGTGCGCGCGGGCGACGAGACCGCCGCGACGCGCCTTTTTGCCGAGGCGCTGTTTCAGAAGCTGCGCCCGTTCTTCGGCGAGGTGGACCGTGCTGTCGCGTTTCTCGCACCCCACCTGTGCCGGGAGCGTGCCGTCACCGCCCTTGTCGATGGCCGGATCGCCGGCATCGCCGGGTATCGGCTGGCGGGGCGCGAGCTGTTCAACCCCGGCTGGGCCGACCTTCAGCGGCATTTCGGACTGTTCGGCGCGAGTTGGCGTGCCGCCGGGCTGTCCTTGCTGGAAAAGGGCAAGGAGGCAGGCGTTCTGTCCATGGACGGCATCGCGGTGAGCCCCGAGGCGCGGGGACGGGGCATCGGCACCGCGCTGCTCGACGCCATCTGCGGCATCGCCCGGCAGGCCGGGCGGCACAGCGTGCGGCTCGATGTCATTGACAGCAACCCGCGCGCCCGCGCGCTTTACGAGCGCAGTGGTTTCATTGCCGGCGAGACCAGACAGCTCGGGCTCTTCCAGCTGCTGTTCGGGTTCTCCGCCGTGACAGAGATGCACCGGGCGATCGACCCGGGAAATGCGCCATCGATCCAGCCCCCGGCAACCGGGCCATGATCGGCGCTGCCACCGCCGCCCCCGGAACCCTCGACCGACTGGCGATCTCGGTGGTGCTGGGCATGGTCGCGGTGTTCGGCCTCGCCCAGGGCCTCACCTATCCGCTGCTTGCCTTCATCCTGGAACGGCAGGGCGTGCCGGCCTGGTTGATCGGCGCCAATGCGGCGATGATGGCGATCGGCCTGATCGTCTCCGCCCCGCTGACCCCGCAACTGGCCCTGCGCTTCGGCGCCGCGCGTCTGGCCATCGCCAGCGCGCTGCTACTCGCCGTCCTCTTCGCCCTGATCGGCCTGTTCCAGTCACTCCTGGTCTGGTTCCCGGCGCGGCTCTTGCTCGGCTTCGCCATCAACGGGCTCTACATCTCCAGTGAGACCTGGGTGAACCAGCTTGCCCCCGACCGGATGCGCGGGCGCCTGCTCGGCCTTTATTCCACCGCCCTTGCCGGCGGGTTCGCCCTGGGGCCGGCGAGCCTGGTGCTCACCGGCACGGACACGCTCGCCCCCTTCCTGATCTGCATCACCGTCTGTCTGGTCTGCGGCGGGTTGATCCTGTCGATCCACCATCGGTTGCCGCAATTCTCCGCCGGCGACACCGGTTCGATCCGCCAAGTCGCGCCGCTCATTCCCTTCCTGCTCGTCATCACCGGCACCGCCGCAGCCTTCGATCAGGCGATCCTGACCCTGTTCCCGGTCTACGGGCTGGGGCACGGGCTGACCGCCGGCGCGGTCTCCACCGCTCTGGCCATCCTGATCGTCGGCAACATCCTGTTTCAGGTGCCTATCGGTATCATCGCCGACCGTTGGGGCGCGGAACGGATGATGACGCTGCTCTGTGCCCTGACCATTCTCGGCGCCGCGTTGCTGCCGTTGGTGATCGCCGCACCGCTGCCTCTGTGGGCCATGCTGTTCGTCTGGGGATCGGCGGCCTATGGCATCTACACCATCGCCCTGATGGAGCTTGGCCGCCGGTTTTCCGGCGCCATGCTGATCGCCGGCAACGCCGGTTTCGCGGTGATGTGGGGTGTGGGCGGCGCGCTCGGTCCGGCGCTCGCCGGCAGCGCCATGGATCTCTTCGGCCTGAACGGCCTGCCGCTTCTGCTCGCCGGCGTCTATACGCTGCTCTTGGTCGTCGCCCTTTATCGGCAACTCGTCCCACAGCGGCCAGCAGCGCGATCAGCCGCAAGCGACTGATCGCACCGCGCGTTTCTTGCTAGTTGTGACCGACGGCCAGCGCGCCCTGACGGCGCGGATCGGCGGCACCGGCCAGACCGCCCTCGACGCTCATCACCGACTGGGTCGAGCCCATGGTCGGCTTCAGCGCGATGGTGTGCCCCTTGGCCCGCAGCAGCGCCAGCGTATCGGGGGAAACCCCCTCCTCCACCCGCAGCTCATCGGGCAGCCACTGGTGATGCACCCGCGGCGCCGCGCTCGCCTCCGCGACATTCATGCCATGGTCGACCACGTTGAGGATCACCTGCAGCACGGTGGTGATGATCCGGCTGCCGCCAGGCGATCCGGTGGCCATCAGCAATTCGCCATCCTTGAACACCAGCGTCGGGCTCATGGAGGACAGCGGACGCTTGCGCGGCGCCACCGCATTGGCGTCGCCGCCGATCAGCCCATAGGCATTGGGAACGCCCGGCTTGGCGGAGAAATCGTCCAGCTCATTGTTGAGGAGAACACCCGTATCCCCGGCCATCAGGCCGGCGCCATAGGAAAAGTTCAGCGTATAGGTGTTGGCGACCGCGTTGCCGTCGTCATCGACGATGGAATAATGGGTCGTCTGATCGCTCTCATAGGGCACCGGGGCACCCGGCTTGATCTCCGCCGCCGGCGCCGCCCGATCCGGCGAGAAATCGGCCATCCGCTCGCGGGCATAGGCCTTCGAGGTCAGGCCCTTGACCGGTACATCGACGAAATCCGGATCGCCGAGATACTCGGACCGGTCCGCATAGGCCCGCTTCATCGCCTCGGCCATCACGTGCAAGGTGGCCGCCGAACCGGCGCCGGAGCCGGCAAGGTCATGATCCTCCAGCATGTTGAGGATCTCCACGATATGCACCCCGCCGGAGGAGGGCGGTGGCATGGAGGCAATGGTGTAGCCGCGATAGGTGCCGGTGACCGGCGCGCGCCAGACCACCTTGTACTCGGCCAGGTCGGCAAGGGTCATCGGACCGCCCGCCTCCTCAACCCGCGCGACGATCGCCTCGGCCACCGGCCCGCTGTAGAACCCTGACGGCCCCTCGCTGGCGATCTTGTCCAGGGTCGCCGCCAGATGTGGCAGCTTCAACGTGTCCCCGGCTTCATAGAAGCTTCCGTCCGGCTTGTAATAGGCGGCAAGGCTGGCCGGGTCCTTCGACAGGCGCGGGTGCACCTGCTTGAGCGATCCCGCCAGATCGTCGGAGACGATAAACCCGTCGCGGGCCAGCGCGATCGCCGGGGCAATCAACTCGGCGAAGGTGAAGGTGCCGCTGCCGTATTTCTCATGAGCGGCAAACATGCCGGCGACGGTGCCCGGCACACCAACGGCAAAGCCGGAATAGCGCGACTTGTTGCTGTCCGCATTGCCATCGGCATCGAGGAACATGTCGCGGAACGCCCCCGCCGGCGCCAGCTCGCGATAGTCGAGCGCATGGGTCTGGCCGCTGTCGGCCAGATGCACCATCATGAAACCGCCGCCGCCGAGATTTCCTGCCCGGGGCAGGGTCACCGCCAGGGCGAACCCGACCGCGACCGCCGCATCCACCGCATTGCCGCCCCGGGCGAGAATGTCGCGGCCGACAGCGCTGGCCAGCGCTTCCTGGCTCGACACCATGCCGCCACGCGCCACCACCGGATGGAACCGGTCGTCGCCGGACAGGATCGGCCCTGTCTGAACGCTCCCGCTCTGGGCCGCGACCGGCCCGGTTGCCAGTCCGCAGACAAGCCCCGCCATGAGCATGATGCGGGATATTCGCCGAAACGCCATCGAACAACCTCCTGAATGAAACCCTCTTCCCGACGGAAAGGCCCTGTCGCCACGCGGGTTGAAACGCTACCATTTGCCAAACGGTGGCAGTCAGAACGCAGGGAGCATAGCACCATGAACGCGATGCGGAAGCCGGTTGCAACGATTGCGGCCATACTCGCTCTGGCAGGCATTGCGGGTACGCCGGGCACGGCGCTGGCCGATGCCAAAGACGGTGCGCGCCTTGCCCGCCTCTGGTGCGCCGCCTGCCACGTGGTCGCCGATGACCAGGCGTCCGGCAGCGAGGCGGTGCCGCCCTTCGCCGAGATCGCCAACCGGCCGAATTTCGACCGCGGCGGGCTGGCCGCCACCCTCTCCGGCCAACATCCGATCATGCCCGACATGACCCTGTCACGGCAGGAGATTGCCGATTTGTCCGCCTATATCGCTTCGCTCGCCCGCTGACCGGCTGCCCGTTTGCAGTGCCTACGGGGCCGCCAACGAAAAAGGGGACCATGGCCGCGCCATGATCCCCTTTCGGTATGTCCCAGTTCCCGGAGCGACCTCCGGTCCTTGATCCGTCCCGATCAGGCGGCAGCCTTCTTCGGCGCGATCAGCTGGCGATTGACCAGCACCTCGGCGATCTGCACCGTGTTCAGCGCCGCGCCCTTGCGCAGGTTGTCGGCCACGACCCAAAGGTTCAGACCGTTTTCCACCGTCGCATCCTCGCGGATACGGCTGACATAGGTCGCATCCTCGCCGGCGCATTCATACGGGGTGACGTAGCCGCCATCCTCGGTCTTGTCGACGACCAGCACGCCCGGCGCCTCGCGCAGAATATCGCGGGCCTCGTCGGCGGTGATCGGCTTGTCGAACTCGATGTTGACCGCTTCCGCATGGCCGATGAACACCGGCACGCGCACGGCGGTGCAGGTGACCTTGATCGCCGGATCCAGCATCTTCTTGGTCTCGGCCAGCACCTTCCATTCTTCCTTGGTGTAGCCGTCTTCCATGAAGACATCGATATGCGGAATGACGTTGAAGGCGATCCGCTTGGTGAACTTCTCCGGCACGATCGGATCGTTGACGAACACGGCACGCGTCTGGTTGAACAGCTCGTCCATCGCTTCCTTACCGCCGCCGGAGACCGACTGATAGGTCGAAACGACGATACGCTTGATCTTCGCCGCATCATGCAGCGGCTTCAGCGCAACGACGAGCTGTGCGGTCGAGCAGTTCGGATTGGCGATGATGTTCTTCTTGGTGAAGCCGGCAATCGCATCCGCATTCACCTCCGGCACGATCAGCGGCACATCCGCGTCGTAGCGCCAGGCGGAGGAGTTGTCGATGACGACGCAGCCCTGCGCGGCGATCTTCGGCGACCACTCCTTCGACACCTCGCCGCCCGCCGACATCAGGCAGATATCGACATCGGAAAAGTCGTAGTGGTCGATCGCCTGACAGGTCAGCGTCTTGTCGCCGAAGGACACGTCGACGCCCTGGGACCGGCGCGAGGCAACCGCAACCACTTCCGAAGCGGGAAAGCCGCGCTCGGCGAGAATATCGAGCATTTCGCGCCCCACGTTGCCCGTGGCGCCGACAACAGCGACCTTGTAAGCCATAGAGTTCTTCCTCTCGTTCCGCTCCCCGCGAGCCGTGCGGAGCGCCTGTCGCGGTCCATCGGCTCTTCCTGACCCCCGTCGAACCGGGGGAGCGCGGAACGAGAGAGGCCGTCAGACGGTTTTGGTGGTCGTCGTGGTTTTGGTGGTCGTCGTGTCTTCGCCCGCGGAGGCCCCCGCCCATGCGCAAACGCCCGCGCGCGGCGCGGTCATGCAGGCACTGGAACCAAGGGTACGGCGATCAATCATCGCTCTTTCCGCGATTGAAGGGACACTAGGCGCCTTTCATGCGGGCAGCGACGATCAAAGTCAACAAATACGATCACAAAAACGGACAGCGAGGACCGCGCCTCAATCGCCGTCCAGACGAAACCGCAGCAACAGGGTCCGCTGCAGGATCGACCGGTTGTCATCCGAGACAAGCGTCACAACGGTATCGCCGGACGGCGAGCGATGCACCGACAGCCCTTCCATGTTGTCGATCTGCTCGTTGAACCCAGCCTCCAGCAGCACGGTGCCGACGACTTGCGCCCCGGGCACCAGCTCGGCGGCCGGCAACAGTCTGAGCCGCATGCCGATGCCGTGGCGCAGGGTGAAGCGGCGCTCCAGCAGCAAGAGATCGCCATCGGGCAGGAAGGCCGCGTCGGTGGCGTCGTAATCGTCCTGGCGTTTCAGGGTAAAGGTGCCGGGCCGGGGACCGCCGATGAGAAACCCGGGCATGTCGTCGGCGAAGGTCGGACCACGCTCGGCGATCACCACCAGCGTGCCCGCCAGGGGGCCGGAATTGGCCGCGGCGACCGCTTCCATCCCCTTGTTGTGGCGCAGGGACTTGATGGCGGCAGGCAGCGGGATTTCCCGCCCATGTGCCGCGAAATCGAGCGGATAGGGAAAGGCGAAGATGCCATGCCGGCGCTCGGTCGACACCAGCAGCTCCGCCCCGGCATCACTGCGGCGCAGGGTCAGCGCCTCGCTGTCGCCGCGCCCCAGCTCCATCAGGGTCTCGCCGCCTGGCCCCAGCAGCGGGGCGACCCGCGCGCCTTCCAGCGCCAGCGGCCGTCCCGTATCGTCCTGCTTCACGCGCGCCGACAGCCAGAGCCCGTTGTCGGCCACCGCGATCAGATCGCGCCCTTCATCGGTGACAAGCAGACCGGACAGCCCGCCCATGTGCCGGTTCGGCGACAGCAGTTCCAGCCCACCGAGGAAGGTGAGCCGCCCGAACTGCGTCACCTCCGGTCGGCCGATGCGGAAATGATCGATGGGACGCGCGGTGAGCGGCACCGCCTCGCCCTGCGGCCCGATGCCGGACGCCGTCGCGACCCCCGCCGTCGCCAGCACCGCAAGGCAGGCGATGACGGCGGCAAGCCGGCGCGCGAAGGGCGTCTTCGCCACCGTCCGCTAGCCCCGCGACCGCATCCGGCGGCGCCCGGTGGCCCGCGGCATCAGGGTCTGATCGTCGAACAGGTTCGCCAGCTGATCGGTCATCGCTCCGGCCAGCTCCTCCGCGTCGATGATCGTCACCGCCCGCTGGTAGTAGCGCGTCACGTCATGGCCGATGCCGATGGCGATCAGTTCGACCGGCGACCGGGTCTCGATCTCCTCGATCACATAGCGCAGATGTCGCTCCAGATAGTTGCCCGGATTGACCGACAAGGTGCAGTCATCCACCGGCGCGCCATCGGAGATCATCATCAGGATCTTGCGCTGTTCGGGCCGGCCGAGCAGACGCTTGTGCGCCCAGTCGAGCGCCTCGCCGTCGATGTTCTCCTTCAGCAGCCCCTCGCGCATCATCAGGCCAAGATTGCGCCGTGCCCGGCGCCACGGCGCATCCGCCGACTTGTAGATGATATGCCTCAGGTCGTTGAGCCGGCCGGGCTGGGCCGGCTTGCCGGCGGCAAGCCATGCCTCACGCGACTGACCGCCCTTCCACGCCCGGGTGGTGAAGCCGAGGATCTCCACCTTGACGCCGCAGCGCTCAAGTGTGCGCGCCAGGATATCGGCACAGGTGGCGGCAACGGTGATCGGCCGGCCGCGCATCGAACCGGAGTTGTCGAGCAGCAGGGTGACCACGGTGTCGCGGAAATTGGTGTCGCTTTCCTGCTTGAAGGCCAGCGGCTGCATCGGGTCGGTCACCACCCGGGTCAGCCGGGCGGTGTCGAGCATCCCCTCTTCCAGATCGAAGCTCCAGGAGCGGTTCTGCTGGGCCAGAAGCTTGCGCTGCAGCCGGTTGGCGAGCCGCGCCACCGCTCCTTGCAGGTTCACAAGCTGCTTGTCGAGATGTCCGCGCAGCCGGTCCAGCTCCGCGGTGTCGCACAGCTCCTCGGCCGGGATCATCTCGTCGAACTGGGTGGTGAAGACCTTGTAGTCGGACACCGGCGGCTGATTGGAGAACGGCAGCTCGCGGCGCTGGCTCTCGCCCGGCTCCTGCGCATCGGCCGCGTCATCGTCCTCGGCCATTTCCTGCAGATCGCCATCGAGCGCTTCGGTCTCGCCGGCCTCGGTTTCCTCGCCGGACAGCTCCACGTCCTGCGGCGCGCCTTCCTCCTCGCCGGTGTTTTCCTCACCTTCCGAAGCGGTTTCGCCGCGCTCGCCGTTGCCGTCCTGCTCGTTCTCCTCGCCGTCCGTATCCTCGCCTTCCTGGCCGAAATCCTCGTCCATTTCCAGCGAGGACAACAGGTGACGGATCTGGCGCGCGAAGCTGCCCTGATTCTCCATCTGCCCGGACAGAAGATCGAGATCCTCGCCGGCCTTCTCCTCGATCCAGTCACGCCACTGGGCGATCATCGGCTCGGCGCTCTTGGGCGGCGCAAGGCCGGTCAGACGCTCGCGCACCATATGCGCGACCGCCTCCTCAAGCGGCGCATCCTCGCGGCTGGCCACATCCGCATAGGCGGCCTTGTTGCACCGGTCTTCCAGCATCGCCGCGAGATTGTCCGCCACACCGGGCATCCGGTTGGCGCCGACCGCCTCGCAGCGCGCCTGCTCCACCGCCTCGAAAATCGACCGCGCCATCTCGCCCTGCGGCGCCAGCTTGCGATGCATGGCCGGATCGTGACAGGCGAGTTTGAGCGCCATGGAGTCGCCAAGCCCGCGCGTCACCGCGACATCCGTCCCGCTCAGCCGACGCGCCGGCTCCGGCATCCGGGCAGTATGCCCGGACAGGGAGGCCCGGTCAGAGGAGAACAGAACTTCCAGTTCCGGGTCGCCGGCAATGGCCCGCATGGTGTCGCCGACCGCCCGCTTCAGGGGCTCCACGGTCGGTTTGCTCTTTTCCGAAGGCGGATTGCGCATGGAGAGATGCCCCGTCAGCTCATCACCACGTTGGCGGCCGATTCAGGAAGATCCACCCCGAAGCAGCGCTGATAGAACTCGGCCACCAGGGTCCGCTCCATCTCGTCGCACTTGTTGAGGAAGGTCACGCGGAAGGCGAAGCCCAGATCGTCGAAGATCTCGGCATTCTCCGCCCAGGTGATCACCGTGCGCGGGCTCATCACCGTCGACAGATCGCCGTTGATGAAGGCATTGCGGGTCATGTCGGCGAGCCGCACCATGCGCGAGACCGTCTGCCGGCCTTCCTCGTTCTGGTAGTGCTTGGCCTTGGCCAGAACGATTTCCACCTCGTTGTCATGGGGCAGATAGTTCAGCGTGGTGACGATCGACCAGCGGTCCATCTGGCCCTGGTTGATCTGCTGGGTGCCATGATAAAGGCCGGAGGTATCGCCGAGACCGACGGTGTTCGCCGTGGCGAACAGGCGGAAGGCGGGATGGGGACGGATCACCCGGTTCTGGTCGAGCAGCGTCAGCCGGCCGGACACTTCCAGGACGCGCTGGATCACGAACATCACGTCCGGACGGCCGGCGTCATATTCGTCGAACACCAGCGCCACGTTGTTCTGCAGCGCCCAGGGCAGGATGCCATCGCGGAATTCGGTCACCTGATGGCCGTCGCGAATGACGATCGCGTCCTTGCCGACCAGATCGATCCGCGAGATGTGGCTGTCCAGGTTGATGCGCACGCACGGCCAGTTGAGGCGCGCGGCCACCTGCTCGATATGGGTCGACTTGCCGGTGCCGTGGTAGCCCGTCACCATCACGCGGCGGTTATGGGCAAAGCCGGCGAGGATCGCCAGGGTCGTCGGCCGGTCGAACAGATAGTCCGGGTCGAGATCCGGGGTCTGCTCGGTCGGCGCCGAATAGGCCGGAACGGTCAGGTCGGTATCGATGCCAAACACATCCCGGACGGAAACGCTGGTATCGGGCAGGGATTCGGCAGGCAGCATCATATCGGTCATTTGTCCTCCGACGGCCCGTGCAGTCCGGGCTTCGGGCTTTGCGTTAACAGCAGGGCGCGCGGGCGCGCGAGGTGTGGATCGGCAAGAGACCCTAGAGCAAGATCCAGCCAAGTGAAAATGGTTTGTCGCCTTGGCGAAACAGCCAGCGCGCCCGACCCTTCGCGCCGCCACCCTCCCAGGCAGAAGCGGCAGGACCACCACGCGCATGCGGTGTCATAGCGCATTCGCACAGCCGTGCAAATCGGCGTTTCGCCGCGCCCCCCGCACCCGTTATCGACCGATCAGCAGAAATCGGCCTTCTTCAGCAGGGTGTAGGCCTGGATAATCTCCCGCAACCGATCCTCCGACGACCGGTCGCCGCCATTGGCATCCGGGTGGTGCCGCTTGACCAGCAGTTTGTAGCGGGCCTTGATTTCCGCCCCGCGCACCTCATGCGCCAGCCCCAGCGTATCGAACGCCCGCGCCTCCAGCGCCTTCAGTTTGGGCCGGCGAGCCGTCGGCTTGCCGCGCCGCGCCTCGGCCCGGGCGCGGGCCGCCGCGCGCGGGTCGATATCCGACCAGGCCGCCTGCTGGCCGGCGGCCTTGGCGTTCACCCCCATTTTCCAGGTCGGCCGATGCCCGGTCAGGGCATCGCGCTGGTAGGCGCGCGTCTCGTTGTCGTCCATCCCGGAGAAGTAATTGTAGGACTTGTTGTAGGCGCGCACATGCTCAAGGCAGAAATAGTGATAGTCGCCATCGCGGTGTCGCCCCTTGGGCGCGCGATGGGTGCCGGCCTGCATGCATCCCTCCCACTCGCACACGCGATCGGTCACCGCCTCCTCCTCGGCGCGGCCACGCTTCTTGTTGATGCGGATCCGGTCGAAAATGTCGGATGTCACGGTCATTCAGTCCATTGCAAGGGCACCAATCCGCCGGGGGCCGGAGGGGCCCGCCGTCGAGGCGGTCTGCATAAATAGGGGGTACGCGCCCGTTTCGGCAAGGTCTTGACGCGCCCCAATCGCCTGGCGCATGAAGGGCACATGACCATGCGCGCACAGATCGAGACCCTTCTCGCCCAGAGCTTTTCGCCCGAGCACCTTGAGGTGATCGACGAATCGGAAAAGCACCACGGCCATGCCGGCTGGCGCGAGGGCGGGGAAACCCATTTCCGGGTCCGCATCGTTGCCGATGCCTTCGCCGGAAAAAACCGCCTTGCCCGTCACCGCGCGGTCAACGCCTGCCTGAAAGGCCCGCTTGACGCCGGCGTGCATGCCCTGGCGATCGAGGCCCGCGCCCCCGGCGAAGCCGACCCGCGCGATGCCGCGCGCAGGGTCAACAGCCCCACCTGAGGCAAAGCCCTTGCCGATCCTGGCGCCTAGCCGGTCACAGCGGCATTCGCCGCCACCGGGCCCTTCGCCGCGCCCGAACCCTGCTGCGCCAAGGGCATGATCCGCAGCCGAGTGATGCGGTTCTTCTGCCGTCCGAGCACGGTGAAGCGGAAGCCATGGAAGGTGAAGGCCTGCCGCTCTTCCGGGATCATGCGCGCCTCGTGGATCACCAGCCCGGCGATGGTCGTCGCCTCGTCATCCGGCAGGCGCCAGTCGACCGCCCGGTTGAGATCGCGGATCGGCACCGACCCATCGACGATGATCGAGCCATCGGGCTGCGGCTTGACGCCCGCCAGTTCCAGATCGTGCTCGTCGGAAATCTCGCCGACGATTTCCTCCAGGATATCCTCCAGCGTCACCAGCCCCATCACCTCGCCATACTCATCGACGACCAGCGCGAAATGCGCCTTGCGCTTGAGGAAGGCGTTGAGCTGGTCCTGCAGGCTGGTGGTGTCCGGCACAAACCAGGGCGGCGACACGATTTCGTCGATATCCAGGCTGTCCGCATCGCCACCGGCACTGGCCAGCGCCCGCAGCAGGTCCTTGGCATGCAGCACGCCGATATAATTGTCGGTCTCCCGGCGCCACAGCGGCAGCCGGGTATGGGGGCTCTGTAGCGCCTCGCTGACGATCTTCGCCGGCGGATCGTCAGCGTTGAGCGCATTCATGTCGGTGCGGTGTACCATCACATCCGACACTTCCAGATCGGCCAGATCCAAGAGGCCGCCGATGCGGTCGCGCTCCGCCTTTACCAGCCCGCCTTCCATGTGCTGGAGATCGACCGTGCCGCGCAATTCCTCATGCGCCGACAGAACCGCCCGGTTTTCCGACACATCGACACCGAACACTCTGAGGATCGAGCGCACCACCAGTTCGACACCCACCACCACCGGCCCGAACAGCACCACCACCCAGCGCACCACCGGAGAAACCGCGATGGCGAAGCGGTCCGGATCGGCGATCGCCCAGGTCTTCGGCAGGACCTCGGAGAAGATCAGCACCAGCATGGTCATCACCAGGGTGGCATAGACCACGCCGGCATCGCCAAACAGGTTGAGCAGCACATTGGTCGCCAGGGCCGAGGCGAGGATATTGACCAGATTGTTGCCCAAGAGCAGCGCCCCGATCAGCCGCTCGCGCGCGGCGATCAGCCGGCCGACCACTCCGGCACGGTGCTCGCCGTTCTTTTCCAGTTGCAGCATCCGCGCGCGAGAGGCCGCCGTCAGCGCCGTTTCCGAGCCGGAAAAGAACCCGGACAGGGCCAAGAGCACGAGGATTGCCAGAACATAGAGCCAGAGGTTCGCATCACTCATCGGAGGGTACCCTCACGTTGCAGTTCCCGCGTCAGGAACTCCCGCACCCGCTCCGGATCGACGCCGCGTTCCACGAAGGCCTCGCCGATGCCGCGCACCAGAACGAAGGTCAGCGCCCCACGGGACACCTTCTTGTCCTGGGCCATGATGTCGAGAAACGTCTCCGCCGGCGGCATCTGCCCGGGAATGTCGGCCAGGGTGGTCGGCAAGCCGACCGCCGTCAGATGGGCCTCCACCCGCGCCACGTCCTCCGGCGGGCACAGCCCAAGTTCCACCGAGAAATCGAAGGCCATGCGCATGCCGATGGCCACGCCCTCGCCATGCACCAGCCGCGCGCCATCATAGGCGACCACCGCTTCCATCGCATGGCCGAAGGTATGCCCGAGATTGAGCAGCGCCCGCCGCCCCGCCTCGCGTTCGTCATCGGCCACCACCGCCGCCTTTGCCCGGCAGGAAGCGGCCACCGCCTCTTCCCGCTCCGGACCGCCGGCGAACACGGCCGCGTGGTTGGCCTCCAGCCAGGAGAAGAACCCGGCGTCGCCGAGCAGGCCGTATTTCGCCACCTCCGCATAGCCGGCGCGGAACTCCCGTGGCGACAGGGTGTCGAGCACCGCGGTATCGGCGATGACGAGGCTCGGCTGATGAAACGCGCCGATCAGGTTCTTGCCATGGCGCGCATTGATCCCGGTCTTGCCGCCGACGGAGGAATCCACCTGGGCCAGCAGGCTGGTCGGCAACTGGACGAAGGGCATGCCGCGCCGCACGCTGGCGGCGACGAACCCGGCAAGGTCGCCGACGACACCGCCGCCGAGCGCGATCACCACGTCGCCCCGTTCCAGTTTCGCATCAAGCACCCGTTCGCACACCGTCTCGAACATGGCAAAGCGCTTGCTGGCCTCGCCGGCGGGAATGGTGATCACCTCATGGCCGATCCCGGCCGCATCGAGGGACGCGCGCACCGCCTCCAGATGCAGCCCCGCCACGGTCTCGTCGGTGACGATCGCCGCCCGGCTGCCCGGCAGCACCTCGGCGATCCTGCGTCCCGCTTCGGCAAGCGCGCCCCGGCCGATGACGATGTCATAGCTGCGCGCGCCGAGATCGACCGGCACCCGCGTCAGGCCGCAGGCTTCAGCATCGACGGCATCAAGGGGAACATTGGCGACCATTGGAACTATCGATCCTTTCAAGTGTTTCAATCCTGTGCCGGCGGAAGGCCCAGATGCCCCTCCAGCGCGACGACAATATCATTCATCACCGTCTCATGCGGCACATCGCGAGACCAGACCGCAAGATCGGCGAGCGCATAAACCGGTTCGCGCTCCTCCAGGAGCCGGCGCAAAACCCCTTCCGGATCCGGATCCTGCAGCAAGGGGCGGGTGCCCCTGCGGCGAACCCGCTGCATCACCACCTGCAACTCGGCGCGCAGCCAGACGGAAATGCCCGCCTTGCGCACCTCCTCGCGGGTTTCCGCGTTCATGAAGGCACCGCCCCCGGTGGCCAGCACCTGCGGCCCGCTCTTCAACAGTCGGGCGATCACCCGCTGTTCGCCCGCCCGGAAATAAGCCTCGCCATGCTGGGCGAAAATCTCCGAGATGGTCTGGTTCGCGGCCGCCTCGATTTCGGTATCGGCATCGACGAACGGCAGGTCGATCGCCTGCGCCAGCCGGCGGCCGACGCTCGACTTGCCGCACCCCATGATACCGACCAGCACGATGGAGCGCGTGCCCAGCGCCGCCGTCAGGCGCGCAACCCGATCCCGGTCCAGGTCTTTCCTCACTGCGGACGTTTGCACCGCGCCTCTCCCTGAAACATCTGCCCCGCTTTGACCGTGTCGCGCCGGTGCTGTCAAGGTCAGCCCCCGGCCATCCCACGTGGACATAATGTCTGCCAAGGCGGATCGCCTTGTTTTTCTTGCATCGCCCGTCCGGTTTGGCCACATACTTGCGCAGCGACCGCACGCCCCTCTGCCTGGCGGCGACACCGGACCACCACGGATCCCGAATGCCCACACTTTCCCGATTGCTGTTCGTCCTTGTGCTGCTTGGCGGTCTCGCGGTCGCCGCCGTGTATGGCCTGGCGACCTTTGTCGAGCCATCCCAGCGCGACATCACCGTTCGCGTGCAGATGGACGGGTTCGGCCGCTGACAGCGGTCAAACGGGGACACCCCGCGACCGAACGGGAACAGGAGACCCGACGTGGCCGATAACAGCCGCCATCTGGAAACCTTTCTGGAAATGCTCTCCGCCGAACGGGGCGCGGCGGCAAACACGCTGGAAAGCTACCGGCGCGATCTTGAGGATTTCGCCGAGTTCGCCGGCGCCAATGCCACCACCCTCCTTGGCGCGAACACGGAGACGATCACCGCCTATCTCGGCGATCTGACCCACCGCGGCTTTGCCGCCAGCTCGCAGGCCCGGCGCCTGTCGGCACTGCGCCAGTTCTACAAGCACCTTTACGCAGATGGCCTGCGCGGCGACGATCCGACCCGCGCGGTGCTCGCGCCGAAAAAGCGCGCCGCCCTGCCCAAGGTGCTCAGCGTCGACGACGTGGACCTGTTGCTCAAGACCGCCGAGGCGGAAGCGCGAGCCGGCGGGGCGACCCCAGCGGCGGCGCTGCGGGCGCGGCGCCTGCACACACTGCTGGAAGTGCTCTATGCCACCGGCCTGCGGGTGTCGGAACTCGTCGCCCTGCCGCTGTCGGCTGCCCTGCGCGACGAGCGGCTGATCACCGTCAGCGGCAAGGGCAACAAGGAACGGGCCGTGCCACTCAGCCCGGCCGCGCGTAACGCAATGCGCGCCTATGTCGCCGAACGCCAGGCGCTCGAAGGTCCAAGATCGAAGGGTCAGACGGGCAGCCGCTGGCTGTTTCCCTCCCATGGCGAGAGCGGTCATTTCACGCGCCAGGCCTTTGCCCGCGACCTGAAGGCGCTGGCGGCGCGCGCCGGCCTCGACCCGCGCCTTCTCAGCCCGCATGTGCTGCGCCACGCCTTCGCCTCGCATCTCTTGCAGAATGGCGCCGATCTCAGGGTGGTACAACAGTTGCTGGGTCATGCGGATATTTCCACCACCCAGATATACACCCATGTGCTCGACGAGCGCCTGCGCGCGCTCGTCGAAGAGCATCACCCGCTGGCAAGCGGCACCTGACCGGCGCCGCCGCCATTGGGTCCGATCACTTCGGCATCAGCACCCAGTAATCGAAGTCGAGGATCACCGCCGGGTCATAGGCGCCATCCGCGCCCTTGCCGGGAAAATCGGCGCAGGGGCGATCCTTGGTGGCCAGAGTGCGCAAACGCACTGCTCCCACATCGTCGCGCCCGGAAATATCGGAGGTTTCAAGCACTTCCGACCAGGCATAGACCGTATCGCCGGCAAACAGCGGCGCCACATGGCGGCCTGCGTTGATCCCCGCGACATGGAACGCATTGGCCAGGCCGTTGAAGGACAGCGCCCGGGCCAGCGAAATCACATGGCCGCCATAGATCAGCCGGCGGCCGAACCGTCCCTGGCCTTCCGAATGCTGGTTGAAATGCACCTTCGCCGTGTTCTGGTAGAGCCGGGTGGCGATCTGGTGTTCCGCCTCCTCCACGGTCATGCCGTCCACATGGTCGATCCGCTCGCCGGCCACATAGTCGCCGAACCGGTGCGACGCGCCCGACAGATCCGTGTCCCAGGCCGTGTTGTCGATCAGCGGGCAGGCGTCACCCAGCGCGTCGGGCACGATCGCATCCGGCAGATCCGGCACCACCGGCATCGGCGCCGGCGCCGACGGGTCGCGCTTGCGCACCATCACCCAGCGCACATAGTCGAGCACCTCGGTGCCATCGTCCTTGTAGCCGGTGGAACGCACATAGACGACACCGGTCTTGCCGTTGGAGTTCTCCTTCAGGCCAATCACCTCCGACACCGCCGACAGGCTGTCGCCGGGATAGACCGGGGCCAGGAAGCGCCCGCCGGCATAGCCCAGATTGGCCACCGCGTTCAGCGAGATATCCGGCACGGTCTTGCCGAAGACGATGTGGAACACCAGAAGGTCATCCGCCGGCGCCGCCGGATAGTTCAGCGCGCGCGCGAACGCGGCCGAGGATTGCACGGCGAAACGCGAGCCATAAAGCGCGGTGTAGAGCGCGCTGTCTCCCTCCGTGACCGTGCGCGGCGTCGCGTGCCGGATCACCTGCCCAACGTAGAAGTCCTCAAAGAAATTGCCCGGATTGGTCTTGCTCAACGCCTGTTCCTTCCCTCGCCAACACCCATCTTCCGGGCCGGCCCCTTTTTCGCAGTGCCGCATTTGACCGCCTGTTTCACCGCAGCGCAATACGAACTTGGAACAATTCCCGCTCCCCCATCTGGACGTTACCCCGACTTGACCTTACGTTCCGGCCATCAGTCACGGGGCCCGGACGCCGGGCCCAGAATGGGGATTTCGCATGGCCAACGAACACTCCACCGGCGCCGAAACGCCTTCGGACGGCGCCGCACCTTCCGGTTTTCCCGATCTCCTTCTGGACGGATACCGCAACTACCTGGACCAGGCGCACGCACCGCACCGCCACAGCTACGAAAAGCTTGCCCTTTATGGCCAGCAGCCCGAGGTGATGGTGGTGTCCTGCTGCGACAGCCGGGTCACCCCGGAGGGTATCTTCGGCGCCGGCCCCGGCGAATTGTTCGTGGTCCGCAATGTCGCCAATCTGGTGCCGCCCTACGCGCCGGACGATGACTACCATTCCACCAGTGCCGCCCTCGAATTCGCCGTCCAGGCGCTGCGGGTCAAACACATCGTCGTGATGGGCCATGGCCAGTGCGGCGGCGTGAAGGCCTTCCTCAACCAGAATTCCGTTCCGCTTTCGCCGGGCGATTTCATCGGCAAATGGATGACCCTGCTGGAGCCGGCGGCCAAGTTCCAATGCCTGCCGCTGGAGCGGGAAGAGGATCCGCAGCTCGCCCTTGAATACGCCGGCGTGCGCCAGTCGCTGGAAAACCTGCGCTCCTTCCCGTGCGTCCGGATCCTTGAGGAAAAAGGCCGGCTCGCCCTGCATGGCTCCTGGTTCGACATCGGCTCGGGCGAATTGCGCCTGCTCGATCCGGCCACCGGCCGCTTCCAGGCCGCCTTCGGCTCGCCGGCCGGAACCTGACGCCCAGCAGGCGGGCTGGGGCTGGCATCTCCCCCCGCCAAGTCCCGGGTGGCGCACGGAAAATTAAGGCTCTTGGCCTAGGTTCTGTCGACGCCACCCTGGAATGGAGCCGCTGTTGTTGCGCCTGTCCCTGCTGACATGGTCCGAACGTGTTCTGCCCGCGGCCCTTTTCCGGCGCTTTCGGCCTCTGCTTGAGCATGCCGATGCGATCCTGACCGGCGACCGGGACACCTTCCGCGCCCAGCGCATGGCACTGATCATCTTTGCCGTGCGCGTGCTTGGCGCCGTTGTCGCCTACGCCTCCCAGGTCATTCTGGCACGGCTGATGGGCGGTCACGAATACGGCATCTATGTTGTCGTCTGGACCCTGGTGGTCGTGCTCGGCATCTTCGCGCCGCTCGGCTTTTCCTCCTCCGTCCTGCGCCTCATCCCCGAATATCGGGCCCACAGCACCCCGGCCCGGCTCAACGCCCTGCTGCTCGGCAGCCGCATGGTCGGCGGGCTTGCCGCGACAGGGATCGCCGCCACCGGCATGCTGGCCGTCTGGCTGCTCGGCGACCTGGTCACCTCGTATTATGTCCTGCCGCTGTTTCTCGGCGCGGTCTGCCTGCCGCTGTTCACCATCGGCAGCATTCAGGATGGCATCGCCCGGGCCTATGACTGGCCGTTGCTGGCCATGTTGCCGACCTTCATCTGGCGGCCCCTTCTGCTCCTCGGCGGGCTGTCCCTGGCGATCTGGGCCGGCGCACCGGCAAGCGCCGAAACCGCCTGCCTCATCGCCATTCTCTCCACCTGGTCGATCGCCCTTCTGCAGATGCTCGTGCTCCAGCGAGCCTTGAAGCCGCAACCGCCACGCCTGCCCGCCCGCGACAACTGGACCCTTCGCCTCTGGCTGAAGATTTCCCTGCCGATCCTGCTGGTCGAGGGCTTCTTCCAGTTGATCACCAGTGCCGATGTGGTGCTGGTCAGCCTGTGGCGCCCACCCGATGAGGTGGCGATCTATTTCGCTGCCTCGAAAACCCCGGCCATTGCCCATTTCGTCTATTTCGCGGTCCGCTCCGCGACAGCGCACCGCTTTTCCGACCTGTTTCACAAGGGCGATCACGCGGCCCTTGCAACCCTCGCCGGCAAGACCGCCCGCTGGACCTTCTGGCCCACCCTTGGCCTCTGCCTGCTGCTGGCGGCGGTCGGCCCGTTCCTGCTTGCCCTGTTCGGCCCGGGCTTCGAAAGCGGCTATCCGGTGATGCTGATCCTGCTTGCTGGCGTGCTCGCGCGGGCCTCCGTCGGGCCCGTCGATGCGCTCCTGACCATGGCCGATCAGCAGAACCGCTGCGCTATCGTCTATGCGCTGACCTTCGCCCTCAACATCACCCTCAATATCCTGCTCATTCCCCGGTTCGGCATTCTGGGTGCCGCCATCGCCACCAGCATCGCCATGTGCTTCGAGGCCGCCGCACTCTGCCATCAGGCCCACACCCGGCTCGGTCTGCGCACCTTCGTATGGACCGTCACCCGCAGAACCACACCGTACGAGCCTCGCGAGCAGGATTAACCACCGCCAACCAAAAACCGCCAGAAACCGCCAGAAACCGATGAAGAGTGTGGCATGATCGCCTCTGCAATCACCCCGCGTTGTCTGTCCCTTTCCCCGGGGCGGCCGGAAGGATCGGTCCAATGGCAGTTGCCGAGCACACTCAAGCCCCGCCGACATCGCGCCCCGGACCGGGGCCGGACGGCATGACCGGCCTGTGCTTCGCCCCGGAGGAGGCCGAAACGCATCTCGCCGACTGGACCCGGCTGGCGGACCGGGCCGTCGAGCCCAACCCGTTCTTCCGGCCGGAATTCCTGTTGCCGTATCTGGCCCGGATGGCCCCCGGGCGCGGCCGGATCTGCGTCGTTCGCCGCCCCGGCGACGGCGCCTTTCTGGCGCTGATGCCCTTTTGCCGCCGCCGTCCGGGACTGCTGTTTCCAGCCCTCACTGCCCTTGTCGAAGAATACGGGCCGCTTGGCACGCCTCTGGTCGCGCCCGAGGCGGATACGGCGACGCTCAAGACACTCTTCGCCACCGCAAGAAAAACCTTCGGCTCCGGTCCGATGACGCTCCCCTATCAGCGCACCGATGGCCCGGTGTTCGACCTGCTTCAGGACCTCGCCGCTCAGGATGGCGGACACCTGGAACTCGACAGCGAACAGGTGCGCGCAGGACATGCGACCGGCCCCACCGGCCAGGAACAATACGACCTGGTCGGCACCAGCCGCCGGCGGGAAATCGAACGGCAGTTGCGGCGGCTGAAGGACCTGGGTGCCGTCCAATTGACCAGCGTCGATGGGCGACAGGAGGTGTTGCCCGCCTTTGAGGGCTTCCTTCAACTCGAAGCGAGCGGCTGGAAGGGGACGAACGGCACCGCCCTTGCCAGCCAGCCCGCCAGCCTCGCCTTCGCCCGCGACTTCATCAAGGCCCAGGCGAAGGCCGGCCGGGTGCGGATCGACCGTCTCACCCTCGACGGAACACCAATCGCCGCCATGGTGATGCTGCGCGACGGCCACCGCATCTGGTCGTGGAAGATCGCCTATGACGAGCGCTATGCGCGCTACTCTCCCGGCGCGCAGATCACCCGTTATTCCATGCGGCAGGATCTGGCCGAACCGGGGCTGGCGGAGGCGGATTCACTCGCGGTCCCGCATCATCCGATGATCACGCCGCTCTGGCGCGGCACCGTGCCCTACGCCACCGTGCTGCTGGCACGCGGCGCCCTGGCCTCCACGCGCTGCCGCCTGCTTCGCTTCGATCTTGCGATGACCCGCTCCCTGCGCCAGCTGGCGAAGGCCGGCCTTCGCCGCCTGCGCGCCGGGCGCGGAAAAAGCGGCGCGACGACAGCGACCTGAGCCCCGACGTCGCGGCAGGCCTACTCTTCGGAGATCCCGGCTACGGCAGAAATTTCTTCCCGCAACAATCGCCGGATCACCTTGCCGGTCGTCGTCAGCGGCAACGCATCCACGAACGCCACCTCGCGCGGGTATTCATGGGCGGACAGGCGCGTGCGCACATAACCGCGAATGCTCTCTTCCAGGTCCTGGCCCGCAGCAGCCCCATCCCTTGGCACGACGAATGCCTTGACGATCTCCGTGCGCAGCGCATCGGGCTTGCCGACGACAGCGGCGAGCGCCACATCGGGGTGGGAGAGCAGGCAATCCTCGATCTCGCCCGGGCCAATCCGGTACCCCGCCGAGGTAATGATGTCGTCGTCCCGCCCGACGAAATGCACATAGCCTTCGTCATCGGCGACGCCCTGGTCGCCCGTGACCATCCAATCGCCGACGAACTTCGCCCGGGTCGCTCCCGGGTCGCCCCAGTATTCCAGAAACATCACCGGATCGGGCCGGCAGATCGCGATCTGCCCCTGTACCTCCGGCGCGCAGATCGCGCCCGATGGGTCGATGATCGCCACCTCATGTCCCGGCACCGGCTTGCCGATAGCCCCGGCCCGGCTGACGCCGATGGCCGCGCAGGAGGCCAGCACTGCGTTGCATTCCGTCTGGCCGTAGAATTCGTTGACGGCGAGGCCGAGCTCCTCGCGAACCCAGTCATAGGTCTCGCGGCCCAGCGCCTCTCCGGCCGATCCGATGCTGCGCAGACGCAGATCGAACCTCGCCCGTGGCCGCGCCACCGTACGCAGCATCTTCAGGGCGGTGGGCGGGATGAAGGCATTGCGCACCCCCGCCCCGGCCATCAACGCGAAGGCCTGCTCCGGATCGAACTTCTCGAACCGATGGGCGAGCACCGGCACGCCGAGCGACAAGGCCGGCAACAGCGCGTTCAACAGACCGCCAGCCCAGGCCCAGTCCGCCGGCGTCCAGAACAGATCCCCCGCGCAGGGCATGAACTCATGCGCCATCTGGATGCCCGGCAGATGCCCCGGCAGCACCTTGTGACCATGCAGCGCGCCCTTGGGCGGCCCGGTGGTTCCGGAGGTGTAAATCATCATCGCCGGGTCGTCCGGCGTGGTCGAAACCGGATCGAAGGCATCCCGTCCGGCGGCCACCAGCGTCTCGAAACAGGCCGCGCCGGCGGCAGCGCCATCGACCGAGATCAGCAAGGACAGGTTTGGCAGCTCGTCGCGGATTTCGGCGACCTTCGCCACCCCAGCCGCATCCGTGATCACCGCCCGGGTGCCGGAATTGGCCAACCGATAGCGCAGCGCCTCGACGCCGAACAGATTGGCCAGCGGCACGGCGATCGCCCCGAGCTTGTAGACCGCCAGATGGGATAGCAGCGTCTGCGGCGATTGCGGCAGGAGCAGCGCCACCCGCATGCCCCGACCGATCCCTTGCGCCCGCAGGGCGTTGGCCAGACGGTTGGACTGACGCGCCAACGCGCCGTAGCTCCACGGCTCGACCGCACCGCCAAGCTCCCGATGATAGAAAAGCGCCACCCGGTCCGGCTCCCGTGCCGCCCAGCGATCGCAGGCGGCAACGGCGATGTTGTAGTGCGCCGGGATCTGCCAGCGGAAGCGTTCGCGCAGGTCCCGGTAGGTCTCGGCCCGTTGCAGCATCGTCAGGCCCTCAAGGCGCCGGTGCCGCCAGCACCAGCGACCAGAACACCTTGTGCTTCGAACCGGAGGAATAGGCGGTGGCGATGCCCATGCGGGTCGCCTTGGCATCGCGCATCACCGCGTCATGCGCGGGAGAATCGCGCCAGCCGGAGAACGCCTCGGCCAGCGTGCGGTAGCCGGCGCTGACATTTTCCACCGCATAGGTCTTCGGCTCGCCGGCGGCGGCCATGCGCGCGGCAAGGCGGTTTTCCCCCTCCAGCGAGGCGCGAACGGTGCCGGCGGCGGCCATGGCCGTAGCCTGCTGGCGGGCGGCCCGCATCAGCGCCGGATCGATCGTCAGCGGCGGAAGCCCCCGGGTTTGCCGATAGCTGCCGATCATCTGCGCCGCCGAAGCGGCGTCGACCGTCGCATCGACCCGGGCCATGCTCTTGTAATAGGGAGGGACCGCGTCCCGATCGGGCAGGCAGCCGGCGGTCAACGTGCCCGCGAAAAGGGCCAGAACCGGCATCAAGCGTGTGAAGGTCATTCCGCCCTCATACAGCGCCGACGCGGCCGGCGCGAGAATTTTCTGCCGCCGGGGCAGGCCATACGGCGCTCCGGCGGCAGGGATCACGCGAGGATCGATCAGCCGCGACCGACCGCCAGCGCGTCTTCCAGGGTGCGAAGACCCGTGGTCGGCGCGTTGACCAGCACCGCCATGTTGCCCGGCGCATGCTGGTTCTTCCACATCTTGGTGTGCGCCTGGGGGATTTCCTCCCAGGGGAACACCTCGCTCATGCACGGGTCGATGCGCCGGTCGATGACGAACTGGTTCGCCTCGGACGCCTGCTTCAGATGGGCGAAATGGGAGCCCTGCACCCGCTTCTGCCGCATCCAGACATAGCGCGCGTCGAAGGTCAGGTTGAAACCGGACGTGCCGGCGCAGAACACCACCATGCCGCCACGCTTGGCCACCAGGCAGGACACCGGGAAGGTCGCCTCGCCCGGGTGCTCGAACACCATGTCGACGTCATTGCCCTTGCCGGTGATGTCCCAGATCGCTTTGCCGAACCGCCGCGCTTCCTTGAGCCAGGCGTTGTATTCGGGCGAGTTGACCTTGGGCATCTGCCCCCAGCAGTCGAAGTCCTTGCGGTTGATCACCCCGCGCGCACCGAGCGACAGGACGTAATCCCGCTTGTCCTCGTCCGAAATGACGCCGATGGCATTGGCGCCGGCCGCGGCGGCAAGCTGCACCCCGAACACGCCAAGACCACCCGAAGCGCCCCAGATCAGCACGTTCTGCCCCGGACGCAGCTGATGCGGCGCATGGCCGAACAGCATCCGGTAGGCGGTGGCGAGGGTCAGCGTGTAACAGGCGCTTTCCTCCCAGGTCAGATGCTTCGGCCGCGGCATCAACTGCTGCGACTGCACCCGGCAGAACTGGGAGAACGACCCATCCGGCGTCTCATACCCCCAGATCCGCTGGGAAGCGGAGAACATCGGATCGCCGCCGTTGCACTCCTCGTCGTCTCCATCGTCCTGATTGCAATGGATGATGACCTCGTCGCCGACCTTCCAGCGCTTCACCTTGGAGCCGACCGCCCAGACGATGCCCGAGGCGTCGGAGCCGGCGATGTGATACGGCAGGTCATGCACCTTGAACACCGAGATCGGTTCGCCAAGCCCCGCCCAGATGCCGTTGTAGTTGACGCCCGCGGCCATCACCAGAACCAGCACCTCGTTGCTGTCCAGCTCCCAGGTCGGGACCACTTCCAGCTTCATCGAGGTTTCCGGCGGACCATGCCGGTCCGGGCGGATCGCCCAGGCGTACATGTTCTTCGGCACGTGGCCGAGCGGCGGGATCTCGCCAATTTCGTACAGATCCTTCAACGGCTTCTCCTCCGCTGCCCGGTTGTCATTCGCTAGTGCCCCGGAACTCATGCCAATCACATCCTCCCTGTTCCCGGTTTCCCGTCAACCCGTTTCCGGCGCCGTCCGCATGACAGCACCGCACACCCGTCCGTTCCCAACGCGCCAGCTGCCGGAAATCGACCGGCGGATGGCGCTCAACCCGTCAGTTCCGCGTGGCTGAAGCCCGATGCTGCGCCGCCGCATCAGCCTCTCGCCAACCCCGTCCCAACGCGGTTTCCCGCTTACAGCACGAAACTATCGTGCTAAAAACAGGGGGTACGCTATTGGACTATTGCTTAATTTACGCATTTGCCCAAGACTGTTTTTGCATCGCACATAGAAATTGTGCACATGCACCCGCTCGGGCACCGGCCCGGGCGCCATCAATCGGACCGTCCGGATGCCCGCCGTACCTTGGCGGATCGGGCGAAAATCAGCAAAATGCCCGTTCGACTGAAGCGCGGGCGCGGGAGTGAGGAGACCCCATGAGCAAGACCCCTTCGGACACGCCGCATCGGGACCGCCCGTGGATTTTCCGCACCTACGCAGGACATTCGACCGCGCGGGATTCCAACCGGCTCTACCGGACGAACCTTGCCAAGGGCCAGACCGGCCTGTCGGTCGCCTTCGATCTGCCGACCCAGACCGGCTACGATCCCGATCATGCGCTGTCGCGCGGCGAGGTAGGCAAGGTCGGCGTGCCGATCGCCCATCTGGGAGACATGCGAGCGCTCTTCTCCGATATTCCGCTGGAGAAGATGAACACCTCCATGACAATCAACGCCACCGCCCCGTGGCTGCTGGCGCTTTATGTGGCCGCCGCGGACGAGCAGGGCGCGGATCGCAAGCTGCTGGCCGGCACCACCCAGAACGACCTCATCAAGGAATACCTGTCGCGTGGCACCTATGTGTTCCCGCCGGCCCCGTCGCTGCGCCTGACCCGCGACGTGATCGCCTGGACCTATACCGAGATGCCCAAGTGGAACCCGATGAACGTGTGTTCCTATCACCTTCAGGAGGCCGGTGCGACGCCGGTGCAGGAGCTGTCCTTCGCCCTGGCCACCGCAATCGCCATCCTCGACGAGGTGCGCGACAGCGGCGCCATCCCGCCGGCGGATTTTTCCAAGGCGGTCGGCCGCATCTCCTTCTTCGTCAACGCCGGCATGCGCTTCATCACCGAGGTGTGCAAGATGCGCGCCTTCGCCGAGCTGTGGGACGAGATCTGCCGCGAGCGCTATGACGTTGCCGACGAGCGGCACCGGCGCTTCCGCTATGGTGTCCAGGTCAATTCGCTCGGCCTGACCGAGCAGCAGCCGGAAAACAACGTCTACCGCATCCTGATCGAGGCGCTGGCCGTCGTCCTGTCGAAGAACGCCCGCGCCCGCGCGGTGCAGCTTCCCGCCTGGAACGAGGCCCTCGGCCTGCCCCGGCCGTTCGACCAGCAATGGTCGCTGCGGGTGCAGCAGATCCTCGCCTACGAGACCGACCTTCTCGAATACGCCGATATCTTCGACGGATCGACGGTGATCACCGCCAAGGTCGAGGCGTTGAAAGAGGAAGCGCGCGCCGAACTCGCCCGCATCGAGGAGATGGGCGGGGCCATTGCCGCGGTGGAATCGAGCTACATGAAACAGGCGCTGGTTGCCTCCAATGCCCAGCGCCTCGCTGCCATCGAAGCGGGCGAGCAGATCGTCGTCGGCGTCAACAAGTTCACCGAAAGCGAGCCCTCGCCGCTGGCCGCCGGCGAGGATGGCGGCATCCTCACCGTGCCCGAACATGTGGAGGCGGAAGCCATCGAGACCCTGCAGGCCTGGCGGGCGGAACGGGACGGCGATGCCGCCGCAAGAGCCCTGGCCGCGCTGAAGGAAGCGGCCCAGGAGGGGCGCAATATCATGGAGCCGTCGATTGCCGCGGCCAAGGCCGGCGTCACCACCGGCGAATGGGGCGCGGCGCTGCGCGAGGTGTTCGGCGAATACCGGGCCCCCACCGGGGTCGGCAAGGCGGCGCGCAGCGACGGCGGCGATCTGGACGAGGTGCGCAGTGCCGTCGACACGGTCTCGGCCAAGCTCGGCCGCCGGCTCAAGTTCCTGGTTGGCAAGCCTGGTCTCGACGGCCATTCCAACGGAGCGGAACAGATTGCCGTGCGGGCCCGCGACTGCGGCATGGAAGTGGTCTATGAGGGCATCCGCCTGACCCCGGCGCAGATCGTCAACGCCGCGCTGGAAGAGGATGTCCATGTCATCGGCCTGTCGATCCTCTCCGGCTCCCATCTGGCGCTGGTGCGCGACGTGATGGAGCGGCTGCGAGCCAGCGGCATCGATGACATCCCGCTTATCGTCGGCGGTATCATCCCCGATGAGGACGCGGCGGCACTGCGCGCCATGGGCGTTGCCGCGGTCTACACACCGAAGAACTTCCAGCTCACCGACATCATGCGGGAAGTGGTGGAGATCGTCGGCGCCCGCGCCGAGGTGGCCGCCTGACGACAGGTCTCAAACACGCCTTTCCGCCGCGCCCCCGTCCGAGGGGGAGGGCGGCGGAAAGGCATCGGGTACGAACCGGCAGCAGCCGCTATCGCTCCAGCTCGCCCTTCAGCCAATCGCGCCACTGGGAGCGGGTGCCGAAGAAGACGTTGCGGTCGATATTGCCGTCGACGCCATCGACCCGGCCTTCGGCGGTATACTGCCAGAACACCCAGTTGCCGCGCTTTTCATACTTGCGGTTGGGGTGGCTCGCCACCGAACGCAGCCAGAAATCATACTCATGCTTGGCGCCAACCAGCCGGTCGCGGTGGAAGTCGACGGAGGAATAGATCACCGGGCTCTTGCCGTAGTGCTCTTCCATCGCCTCCAGGAAGACCCGCATGTCGCGCAAGAGCTGCGCCCGCGGCGGCCGCTCGCGGCAGGTCTTGGAATGGGCGTTCCACTCCATGTCCAGCACCGGCGGCAACGCATCCGGATCCACCGGCACATTGGCAAAGAACCAGGAAATCTGCTCCTCGACCGGACGGCAGAAGTAATAGAAATGGTAGGCGCCGCGCGGCACCCCGGCGGCCTTGGCCCTGACCCAGTTCTCCATGAACTTCGGGTCGACATAGTCCCCGCCCTCGGTCGCCTTGATCCAGGCGAATTCGGTGCCCGCGCGCTTGACCCGGTGCCAATCGATGTCGCCCTGATAGCGCGACACATCAATGCCATGGATAGCGAAATCCTCCGGCGTCGGGTCCGGAAAATCAAAGGCCGCACAGGCGGCCAGCGAGACTGCACAGATCAAGGACAACACGCGCGCCAGCATCACTCTCTCTCGGTCCCCTCAGGCTCAAGGCCTATGCCCACCAGCGGGAGAGGACCGTATTGGCAAACCGTTAAGGATTGGCTTACCAACCGAACCGCGCGGAAATGCGATGCGTCCGGAACGCAAATGAAACTTCACGAAAATGTGAACGGATGCGCTCCTGGCGCATCCGTTCGGACTGACAAGCGGGTCAACCGAGCGTGGGAATCCGCAGCACCTGACCGGGATAGATCTTGTCCGGGTTCGACAGCATCGGTGTGTTGGCCTCGTAGATCGCCATGTATTTGGAGCCGTCTCCATAGACCGTCGCAGCCACCGCCCACAGGGTGTCGCCCTTGGCAACCGTATGGAACCGCGCCTCCGGCGCCGCTTCGGTGACCGCGATCTCTTCCTCCACCTTGGCGATGCCAAGCACATTGCCGGCGGCGAGAATCAGCTTTTCTCGCGCCTCCTGGGTCGGCGCCGCCCCGGCGATCTTCACCGTGTCGCCGGCGACCTCGACCTTGACATCGCCATCGAGCCCCAGATCGGCGACCTCCTTCTCGATGGCCGCCGCCGCCTCCGCTTCCGGCTCGTCGCCGCCGAACAAGGATTTGCCGGCATCCTTCACGAAATCGAAAAAACCCATGTCACTCTCCCGTCTCCGCCGGCGCTTGGACCGGCGCTTTGCGACGCACCTGACGGACCTGCCGCCATGAGTGCCCCGGGCCCTTCATGCCTGGGGCGCAGCCATTAATGCGGAGAAGAACAGAGGGCGCAAGCGCGGAAGGCTGGCGCCGGCAAGAGCCGCCCCTTGAAACCGCCGCACGGGACTGGCATGTCATCGGGAGCGATCCGGCGCGCCCCGAGCGGTTCCGGAGCGCCCTCGCCCTTGACCCTCGCGCGAAAGTGACGACACCGCATGACCGACAGCCTGACGATCGCCACCTGGAACATCAATTCGGTGCGCCTGCGCCTGCCGATCGTCGAAAGGTTCCTGCAGGAGCACGCCCCGGACGTTCTCTGCCTGCAGGAAACCAAGTGCCCCGATGGCAACTTCCCGCTCGCCGCCCTGCGCAAGCTTGGCTACGAGCACATCGCCATCAACGGTCAGAAGGGCTACAACGGCGTCGCAACCCTTTCGCGGCGACCTTTCCTCGCCGAGGAGCGACGCGGCTTTTGCGATAAGGGCGACAGCCGGCACGTGGCCACCGACATCGCCTTTGCCGGTGACAAGCTCAGCCTGCACAATTTCTATGTTCCGGCCGGCGGCGACGAGCCGGACCCGGAGGTCAACGACAAATTCGCCCACAAACTGGCATTCCTCGACGAGATGGGCGACTGGTTTGCCGGCTTTTCATCCCCGTCCGTGGTGGTCGGCGATCTCAATATCGCGCCCTACGAACATGACGTCTGGTCGCACAAGGCGCTTTTGAAGGTGGTCAGCCATACGCCGGGCGAATGCGACAAGCTGGAGGCGGTGCGCGAGGCCGGGAACTTCCAGGACATCATGCGCCGCTTCGTGCCGGCAGAGGAAAAGCTCTACACTTGGTGGAGCTACCGGGCGCGCGACTGGTCGGCGGCCGACAAGGGGCGCCGCCTCGATCACATCTGGGCCACGGCAGACCTTGGCGCCACCGCAACCGGAATGGAAGTGCTGCGCGAGGCCCGGGGCTGGGAAAAGCCCTCCGACCACGCGCCCGTGCTGATGCACCTCAAGGCCTGAGGCCCGCGCGTCCGGGCGGGATGTGCTTGCACTACATCCGGATGATCACCTTGCCCTGTGCCTTGCGGTCCGCCAGTTCGCGCAAGGCGCGGGGCGTTTCCTCCAGCGGGAACACCCCATGCACATGCGGGGTGATCTGGCCATCGAGAACCCAGCCGAGAAGCTGCTCCATGTTCTGCCGATGCGCCTCGGGTTCACGCACCAGCGCCTCGCCCCAGAACACCCCAAGCACGTCGCAGCCCTTCAGCATCACCAGATTGAGCGGCAGCTTCGGAATCTCGCCGGCGGCAAAGCCGATCACCAGATAGCGGCCGCGCCAACCGGTCGCCCTGAGCGCCGCTTCCGCGTAAGTCCCGCCGACCGGGTCATAGACCACATCGACGCCGCGGCCGTCGGTCAGCGCCTTCAGGCGGATCTTCAGATCCTCCTCGCCGTAGTTGACGAGCTCGTCCGCGCCATGGGCCCGCGCCAGTGCCAGCTTTTCCGCGCTTGAGGCGCAGGCGATCACCCGGGCGCCCATCGTCTTGGCAAGCTCCACCGCCGCCAGGCCAACCCCGCCGGAGGCGCCAAGCACGGCGACGGTCTCACCCGACCGGAGACCCGCGCGGTCCTTGAAGGCGTGCAGGGTGGTGCCATAGGTGACGGTCAACCCGGCCGCCTGTTCAAAGCCCACCCCGTCCGGCAGCGCCACCAAGTCCTTCTCGGTCGCAAGAACCTCCTCGCGCACCGCCCCCCAGCGGATATAGCCCATCACCCGGTCGCCCGGCTCGAACAGCTCCACCCCCTCGCCGACGGCACTCACCGTGCCGGCGAATTCCGCCCCGGGAGAAAACGGCGGCTCGGGGCGAAACTGGTATTTGCCCCGGATCAACAGCGTGTCGAAGAAATTCAGCGCTGCCGCCCGCACCCGGACGACCACCTCGCCCGGACCGGGCGCGGCCGTCGCCAGATCGCGAACAACAAGATCCTCAGGCGCGCCAAGGCGCTCGCACAACACCGCTTTCACCGGATACCCCCTCCGCTCACCGTCTACTCTCCTCGCCTAGCATGGACACGGATGGGGGAAAAGCCGGCGCAAGGCATGGCTTGCCTTGCGCGCGCCCTGCCGCTATGTCCGGACACCCCAACACAACGATCCAGGCAGGTCCCATGCGCGGTTATTTCGCCGTTGGCGCGGAAGGCATTTCCAAACCGATGAATCTCGGCAACCTGATGCGCTCGGCCCATGCCTTCGGCGCCAGCTTCTTCTTCACCGTTGACGCGGACACGCGGATCCGCAAGGCGCCACCCTCCGACACCTCCAAGAGCACCGGCCATCTGCCGCTGTTTCACTGGCCGGCGATCGACGACATGGACCTGCCGAGCGGTTGCCAGCTCGTCGGAGTGGAACTGACCGACGACGCGGTCGACCTGCCCAGCTTCATGCATCCGCTGCAGGCGGCCTATGTGCTTGGGCCGGAACGGGGGTCGCTGTCACCGGAAATGCAGGCACGCTGCGCCCATATCATCAAGATCCCGACCAAGTTCTGCATCAACATCGCCGTGGCCGGGGCGATCGTGCTTTACGACCGGCACCGGGTGCATGGTCAGTATGCCGACCGGCCGGTGACCGCCGGAGGCCCAAAGACACCGCGCGCCGCGCACAAGCACGGCGGCCCGATCATGCGCTCCGGGCGCAAGATCCCCGGCTGAGGCCTCCTCGCCAGCTCGTCCTGTTCGGGTGTGTGGCCCCTAACGCCGGGCGCGCTGACGCGCCACCCGGGCGAGGATCAGCAGCACATCGCTGACCAGCGCCGCGCCGAGGGTCGGGACCTTTCGCGCCTCGGCCACCACCGCCGCCAGGCGTTCGCCGGCGCGGGACAGATCGCTCGCGCGCCACAGCATCACCTGCCGCGACACCGCCGGCTGCCGCTTGAAGAACACCGGCGGACGCGATTGGGAAATCACCTGATTGGCCGGAACGCCCCGGTCGACCTCGGCCCGGGCGCGGGCCAGGAACTGGAAATGGCGCAAGGCCATGTTGGCCAAGACGTCCGGCCGCATGCCCGCCGCCTCCAGCCGTTCCAACCCGTGATCGAGGGTCTTCAGATCGCCCAGCGCCGCCGCGTCGATCAGCTCATCGACGGCAAAGGCCGAGGCATCGCCAATGATGGCCTCCACATCCGCCACCTCGATGCGCTCGCGCCCATGGGCATAAAGGCAAAGCTTCTGCACCTCGCCCCGGCTCGCCAGCCGGTCAGCGCCCAGAAGGCTCATCAGCGCCATGCGCGCCTCGCGGGAAATCGACAGTTCGGCGGCGCGTAATTCGCCGTCGATCAGCTTTTCCAGATCGCGCTCGGCATCCACATAGCAAGGGATCGCCACCGCGCCGCGATCCGCCTCGACCTTCTTGCGCAGGCCGACGCCTTTTTTCAGATCGCCCGCCTCGATCACCACCAGCGCATTGGCCGGATCGAGCTGGCCGAGCAGCGGCTCCACCGCCGGCACCAGGTTCTTGCCCGCCCCGTCGCGCACCCAAACCACCCGGCGCCCGCCGAAGAGCGGAATGGTCAGCGCCTCGTCGATCAGCCGGGAGGGGTCGGACACCACCTCGCCCGCATCGAGCTTCACCAGGGAAAACGGATCGTCGGTCCCGCCCGAGGCGGCCTGCACCAGGGCGGAAGCCCGCTCCGACACCAGCCCCACATCCGGCCCAAAGACCAGGATGAGCGGGACATCCGCCGGCGGACGGGCCAGAAACCGGTCGACATCGCCGGCCTTGAGCGCGACCATCTTTCGCCTCCTCAGCCGCGCGCGGCGAAGAAGCCCGCGATCCGCGTCTGGATATCGGCCGCCACCGCCTTGGCCGCCCGGTTCTCCGCATCCCGCTCCGCTCGAAGGTTGGCGAAACGCTGGCTGGAGAAGTCGAACGAGGCCGAACCGAAGGCACGGCCGGTGGTCAGGGTGCGGTCGCCCTCGATCTCGCTCAACACATAACTGGCGTTGACGGTCACCGTGTAGGCGGAGGGCACGTCCGCCAGTCGCTCCACGCCGACCTCGCTCAAAGGACGGTTGATGATGATCTTCAACCGGTACCGTGCCGGGGCGGCTTCCCGCCCCCGCCGGAAGCCGAAGACCAGTTCGTTGCGCAGCACCTGTCCGACACGAGCGAGATCCAGCGTCGAACCGCTGGTGACCTCGCCGATGTCGATCGCCGCCAGATCGTCGGCAACGCCCGGCACGCCGGGTGCGCTGTCGAGGCTGCCGTAAAGCGGGCGCACCTGACAGCCGCCGAGCGCCATGGCACCGATGGCGCCAAGCCCGAGACCAAGAAAGACGCGGCGGCCCGGCGCCGCCGGGCGGTTGCGATCAGACGACGACATTGACGATCCTTTGCGGCACCACGATGATCTTGCGTGCCGTTTTACCCGCCAATGCGCGCACGACCGCCTCCAGTTCCAGAGTAGCCGCTTCGACCTCCTCCTTGGAAGCCTCGCGCGCAATCGTCAGGTCCGCACGCTTCTTGCCATTGACCTGAACCGGCAGGGTGATGGTGTTTTCCACCAGCAGATCCTGCTCCACCTCGGGCCAGCCGGTCATGGCCAGGATGCCCTCATGGCCAAGTGCGCGCCAGCATTCCTCGGCAAGATGCGGGGCCATCGGCGCCATCAGCTGCACCAGGAAATCCGCCGCCTCGCGCAAAGCAAAGGCCATGTCCGGACCGGACACCCCGCCCTGATGCGCCTTGGACAGCGTGTTGACCAGCTCATAGACCCGGGCAACGGCCCGGTTGAACGCCAGCCCCTCGAAATCGCCGGACACGGCGACACAGATCTTGTGCGTGGCCCGGCGCAGGGCCGTGGCCGCCTCGCCAAATGCCTCCGGGCGCGGTCCCGCCGGCACCGTCTCGGCGATATCGCCGATCAGCCGCCAGACCCGCTGCATGAAGCGCCAGGCGCCCTGGACGCCATCCTCGGTCCATTGCACGTCCCGCTCCGGCGGGCTGTCGGACAGCATGAACCAGCGTGCGGTATCCGCCCCGTAGGTTTCGATGATGTCCGAAGGGTCGACGGTGTTCTTCTTCGACTTGGACATCTTCTCGATCGAGCCGATGGTCACATCCGCGCCGCCGTCGATCAGCACCGCCTTGCGCGCATCGCCGTCGCCGTCGATCCGCACCTCGGCCGGCGAGGCCCAGGCCCCATCCGGCTTGCGGTAGGTCTCGTGGGTGACCATGCCTTGCGTGAACAGCCCCTTGAACGGCTCCTTCACGCCGAGATGGCCGGTCGCGCACATCGCCCGGGCGAAGAAGCGCGAGTAGAGGAGATGCAGGATCGCGTGCTCGATGCCGCCGATATACTGGTCCACCGGCAGCCAGGCATCGGCCACCGCCTTGTCCGTCGGCGTCGCCGCCTTGGAATCGGTGAAGCGGGCGAAGTACCAGGAAGAATCGACGAAGGTGTCCATCGTGTCGGTTTCGCGCCGCGCATCCTTGCCGCAGCACGGACAGGCGACGTTCCGCCAGGTCGGATGCCGGTCGAGCGGGTTGCCCGGCTTGTCGAAGTCGATGTCGTCCGGCAGCTTGACCGGCAGGTCCTCGACCGGAACCGGAACCACGCCGCAGGCCTCGCAATGGATCACCGGGATCGGGCAGCCCCAGTAGCGCTGACGCGAAATGCCCCAGTCACGCAGACGGTAGTTGACCTGGCGCGCGCCCTGCGGCGCCCCGTCGATCTCGCGCGCTTCCAGCGTGGAGGCGGCCGCCTCCTTCGCCTCGGCGATCGTCATCCCGTCCATGAAGCCGGAATTGAAGATCTTCCCCTCATCGGTGAAGGCTTCCGTGCCAACCTCGAAGGTCGCCGGATCGGCGCCTTCCGGCAGCACCACCGGCTTCACCGGCAGCCCATACTTGCGTGCGAAATCAAGGTCGCGCTGGTCATGGGCCGGACAGGCGAAGATCGCCCCGGTGCCATAGTCCATCAGAATGAAGTTGGCGATGTAGACCGGCAGCGTCAGCGACGGATCGAGCGGATGCTCCACCGTCAGACCCGTGTCGATGCCGATCTTCTCCGCCGTCTCGATCGCCTCGGCGGAGGTACCCGTCTTGCGACATTCGGCGATGAAGGCGGCGATCTTCGGATCGCTCTCCGCCAGCTTGGCCGAAATCGGATGGTCGGGCGACAGCCCCATGAAGGAGGCGCCGAACAGGGTGTCGGGACGGGTGGTGAAGATCTCCAGCACGGTGTCGCCGGTCGGCGCGGGCGTGGTAAAGGCGAAGCGCACGCGCAGGCCCTCGGACCGGCCGATCCAGTTCTTCTGCATCAGCCGGACCTTTTCCGGCCAGCGGTCGAGCGTGTCGAGCGCCGACAGCAACTCCTCCGACCAATCGGAGATCTTGAAGAACCACTGGGTCAGCTCGCGCTGCTCCACCAGCGCGCCGGAGCGCCAGCCGCGCCCGTCGATCACCTGCTCGTTGGCCAGCACGGTCATGTCGACCGGATCCCAATTGACCTTCGAGTTCTTGCGATAGGCGAGCCCCGCCTTCAGGAAATCGAGGAACAGGCGCTGCTGCTGCGCGTAATAGTCCACATCGCAGGTCGCGAATTCCCGCGCCCAGTCGAGCGACAGGCCCATGATCTTGAGCTGGCCACGCATCGCCGCGATGTTCTCGTAGGTCCAGTCGCGCGGATGCACCTTGTTCTGCATCGCCGCGTTTTCCGCCGGCATGCCGAAGGCATCCCAGCCCATCGGATGCAGCACATTGAACCCGCGAGCCCGCTTGTAGCGCGCCACCACATCGCCCATGGCGTAGTTGCGCACATGCCCCATGTGGATGCGCCCGGAGGGGTAGGGGAACATCTCAAGCACATAGTATTTCGGCCGGGGATCGTCATTCACCGTGGTGAACACGTTGTTTTCGTCCCAGACCCGTTGCCAGCGGCTTTCCGCTTCGCGGGCGTTGTAGCGCTCCGTCGCCATGATATTGATTGCTTCGCTCGTTTTCCGTGAATGGGGTCGCGTGGCGCGACTGTCACCAGATATCGCGCCCGTGGTCAACCGGCAACAGCTTCCGCGCCCGCGATCGTTTGAAACCGCCGGGGTTGCAATCCGCCGCCAATCGCCGCATCACCGCCAGACAGTCGACCGTTTGCCCGTAGGCTGGCCGCCCGCCACCATCGGACAGACGTTCAACCGGATCAAGCACCGCCGCAAAGCACAGGGACCGTTCCATGTCAGAAAGTGCCGCCTCCCGCCTCCTCGCCGTCCGCGAGGACATCGCCCAGGCCGAACGTGAAACCGGCCGTGCGGAGGGATCCGTTCAGTTGATCGCCGTCTCCAAGACCTTCGGCGCCGAGGAGATCCGCCCGGTGATCGAAGCCGGCCAGCGGGTGTTCGGCGAAAACCGGGTGCAGGAGAGCCAACAGAAATGGCCCGGCCTGCGCCAGGAGTATTCCGACCTTGAACTGCACCTGATCGGCCCACTGCAATCCAACAAGGCGCGCGAGGCGGTCGCCCTGTTCGATGTCATCCACACGGTCGACCGGGAAAAGATCGCCCGCGCGCTGAAGGCGGAAATGGACCGGCAGGACCGCCCCCTGCCCTGTTTCATCCAGATCAACACCGGAGAGGAGCCGCAAAAGGCCGGCATCGCTCCCGGGGAGGCCGATGCCTTCATCGCCCTGTGCCGCAACGAGATCGGGCTCGATGTCATCGGCCTGATGTGCATCCCGCCGGCCGACGAAGCGCCGGGGCCGCATTTCGCATTGCTGCAGAAGATCGCCGGGCGCAACGGTCTTGAGCGGCTGTCCATGGGCATGTCCGGCGACTATCCGATTGCCGTCGGCTTCGGCGCGACCCATGTGCGGGTCGGCTCGGCGATCTTCGGCGCCCGCTAGATCGTCGAGTGCGGCAGATCAGCGCTCGGTCCAGAAATCCGGCGTCAGGATGATGATGCCGGAGATGATTTCCAGCCGGCCCAGGATCATCTGCAACGTCAGCATCCATTTGACCGGATCGGGCAGGCTCTGGAACGTGCCCGACGGTCCGATGATCGCCCCCACCCCCGGGCCGACATTGGCCAGCGCCGTGATCGAGGCGCTGAGCGCGGTCTCCAGATCGAGCCCGAAGCCGGCATAAATCAGCGCGAAGATCGCGAAAGTGCCCGCATAGAGCAGGCCGAAGATCAGCACACCCTCGCGCACGCCGACGCTCAGCGGCTTGCCGGCGAACTGCGGCTCGGCGATCCGGTGCGGGCGCAGCATGCCCTTGACCATGGCCCGGATCAGATTGAGCAGAACCAGGATGCGGAAGGACTTGAACCCGCCCGAGGTTGAGCCAGCACAGCCGCCGACGAAGGTCAGCAGGAAGAACAGCACCGTGGCGAAGCTGCCCCATTGCAGGTAATCCGTCGCCGCGTAGCCGGTGGTGGTCATCACCGAGACCACATGGAAGACCGACAGGGTCAGTTCGCGGAACGGTGTCGCCGTCGCACCCAGGTGCAGCACGGTAAACGCGGCAAGGCTGGCCGCCCCGGCCAGCCCCAGGAAGAACAGTACCTGTTGGTTCTCGCGAAAATCGCGATGCTCCACCGCCCGGATCATGAACAGGAACGGCAGTCCGGAAAACACCATGAAGACAATGGCGATCCACTGGATCGCGACGCTGTCGAACTGACCCATCGACTGGTCGGAGGTGGAAAAGCCACCCGAGGACACGGTGGTGAGCGCGTGATTGACCGCCTGGAACCACGTCATCCCCGCGAAGCGGTAAAGCAACAGGCACGACAGGGTCAGCCCGAAATAGAGCAGCAACAGGCGCACCAGGAAAGGCTCGAACCGGCCATAGGGCTTGGCGGACATTTCCGAGGATTCGATGGCGAAGAGCTGGGACCCACCGACCCTCAGCCCCGGCAACAGCCAGATGCCGAGAAGGACGATGCCGATGCCGCCGATCCATTGCAGCAACGAACGCCACAGCAGAATGCCCGGCGGCAGGTGATCGAGCCCGGTCAGCACCGTCGCCCCGGTGGTGGTCAGGCCGGAGGCCGCCTCGAACACCGCATCGGTCGCGGAAATGTCGAGGCCGCTGAGATAGAGCGGCATCGCCCCGGCAAGGCTGAAGGTCAGCCAGGCGGCGTTGACGAAGATCAGCGTCTCGCGAATGCTGAACCGGGTTCCCCGACGCAGGAAGGCCGCCGTGGCCACGCCGCCGGTACAGCCCACCACAAGGGCGGAAACGGTAAAGACAATCCAATCGGGATTGCCGACCATCAGATCCGCCCCCGCTGGAATGAGCATGAAGGCGGCAATCAGGATCATCAGGCGGCCGATTGGCAGCGCGACGGCTCTGTAGTCCATAAATCCGGCACCCTGATCCCCGGCGGGACAGCCGCGCGGGAGGAACGGCGACCCTGCCGGGCGTAATGTGGAGCCGGGACGCTGGCGGCGACCCGACAACCACCGGCGGCCCCCTTCCGGAGACGGCAACCGGTGACGGTTCGCACATCTGCGCCTTTTTTCGGCCAGGTTCAACCGTCAAGCGCCGAACGAGCGACCAAATCGGCGCTCACTGGAAGGAAGAGGGGCGGTTTTCCTTGACTCCGGTAGAGGTTTTCGCCTATCTCCGCGACACTCATACGAGTGACGACAGTTCGATCCGCCGACCGGGACCCGAAAAGGTCTAAAGAGATCCCGGAGGTTCCCACCCGACAGCGCGATGCGCCCTCGGGTGACGTTCCGCTTTGCGAGTTGCGCCGTCCGATCCCGCAAACGCTGATGGGCCGTCCGCGAGGACACCCGGCGGCCAACCCGAAAGGACACCCAGGCATGTTCGAAAGTCTGTCCGATCGCCTCGGCGGCATTCTCGACAAGCTGACCCGACGCGGCGCGCTGACCGACGCCGACGTGTCGGAAGCCTTGCGGGAAGTGCGGCGGGCCCTGATCGAGGCCGACGTCGCCCTGCCAGTGGTCAAGTCCTTCACCGACAAGGTGCGCCAGCGCGCCATCGGCCACGAGGTGGTCAAGTCGGTCACGCCGGGCCAGCAGGTCGTCAAGATCGTCCATGACCAGCTCGTGGAGATGCTCGGCTCCGACGCCGAGCCGATCGACCTCAATGCCCCGGCGCCCCTCGCCATCATGATGGTCGGCCTGCAGGGCTCAGGCAAGACCACCTCCACCGCCAAGATCGCGCTGCGGCTGACCCGCCAGGAAAAGCGCAAGGTGCTGATGGCCTCGCTCGACACCCGCCGCCCGGCGGCGCAGGAGCAGCTCAAGGTTCTTGGCGAACAGACCGGCATCGACACCCTGCCCATCGTCGCCGGCCAGACACCGGTGCAGATCGCCGGACGGGCGATGACCGCCGCCCGGCTCGGCGGCTACGACGTGGTGATGCTCGACACCGCCGGCCGCACCCATATCGATGAAGCGCTGATGGCCGAGATGGCGGAGATCAAGTCCTCCGCCGATCCGCACGAGATCCTGCTGGTGGCCGATTCGCTCACCGGTCAGGATGCGGTCAATCTCGCCACCTCCTTCGATGAGCGGGTGGGCATCACCGGCATCGTGCTGACCCGGATGGATGGCGACGGGCGCGGCGGCGCCGCCCTGTCCATGCGCGCGGTCACCGGCAAGCCGGTCAAGCTGATCGGCACCGGCGAGAAGTCCGACGCGCTGGAGGACTTCCACCCCTCGCGGATCGCCGACCGCATTCTTGGCATGGGCGATATCGTCTCGCTGGTGGAAAAGGCCGCCCGCGAGATCGACCAGGAAAAGTCGGCCAAGATGGCCGCCCGGATGCAAAAGGGCGTCTTCGACCTGGAAGACCTCGCCGAGCAGCTCAAGCAGATGGAAAAGCTGGGCGGCATGTCGGGCATCATGGGGATGATGCCCGGTGTCGGCAAGATCAAGAAGCAGATGGAAGGCGCCAACATCGATGACCGGATGATCAAGCGCCAGGTGGCGATCATCCAGTCGATGACCCCGCAGGAGCGGCGCAAGCCCGACCTTCTCAAGGCAAGCCGCAAGAAGCGGATCGCCGCCGGCTCCGGCGTCGATGTCGCCGACGTCAACAAGCTTCTGAAGATGCATCGGCAGATGGCCGACATGATGAAGAAGATGGGCAAGGGCAAGGGTCTGCTCGGCAAGATGATGGGCGGCATGGGCATGCCGGCCGGCGGCATGCCGGAGATGGACCCGAAGGAGCTGGAGAAGCTGGCCAAGTCCGGCAAGCTTCCCGGCGGCGGCTTGCCTGGCGGTCTTCCGGGCGGATTGCCCGGAGGCATGGGCGGGCTTGGCGGCCTTCCCGGGCTTGGCGGGGCGAAGATGCCCGGCCTTGGCGGCCTTCCGGGCCTGGGACGGGGGAAGAAGAAATGAGCGACAGCGCGGAACATCTGCTCGGCGCCGAGGCCGCGCCGCTGGAAGAGTTGCAGCGCCTGCGCGGGTCGATCGACAACATCGACGCGGCGCTCGTGCATCTTCTCGCCGAACGTTTCAAATGCACGCAGAAAGTTGGCGTGCTGAAAGCCAAACATGATCTTCCGCCCGCCGATCCGGCGCGCGAGGAACGGCAGATCGCGCGCCTGCGCGCCCTCGCCAGGGATGCGAATCTCGATCCCGATTTCGCCGAGAAATTCCTGAACTTCATCGTTCGGGAAGTGATCCGGCACCACGAAGCCATTCGCCGCTGAGCGGCGACAACGACCCCTACAGGAGAAACCTCAATGGCTCTGAAAATCCGTCTCGCCCGTGGTGGCGCCAAGAAGCGCCCCTACTACCGTATCGTCATCGCCGATGTGCGCTCGCCGCGCGACGGCCGCTTCATCGAGAAGGTCGGCAGCTACAACCCGATGCTGCCGAAGGAGCACGCCGAGCGCATCGTCCTCAACCAGGAGCGGATCCAGTATTGGATCGGCCATGGCGCCAAGCCGACCGACCGTGTTCTGCGCTTCCTCGACGCCGCCGGCATGCTGAAGCGCGACGCGCGCAACAACCCGCAGAAGGGTGAGCCGGGCCAGAAGGCCAAGGAGCGCGCCGAGGCAAAGCAGCAGGCCGCTGAGGACGCAGCCGCTGCCGCCGCCGAGGAAACGGCGGCCGAGTGAGCCAGCTTGACGTGCGATACGCCGCGCATGACGCTGCGATCGTGACCGGTCGGGCGGGAGCCTTGCAATGAGCGCCCCCGCCGACCGCATCATGATCGCCCGCATCGGCGCGCCGCATGGCGTTCGCGGGGAAGTGCGGGTCAAGCCCTATGGCGACGACCCGCTTTCCTTTGCCGACTACGGCCTGCTGGAGACGCGGGACGGGTCGCGCCGTCTTGAGGTGGTCAGCGCTCGGGTGCAAAAAACCGTGGTCGTCACCCGCTTCAAGGGGGTCGATGACCGCAACGCCGCCGAAGCGCTTAACGGCGAGGACCTGTTCGTTGCCCGTGATGCGCTGCCGGAGCTGGACGAGGATGACACCTTCTACCATGCCGACCTGCTCGGATTGACTGCGGTCGATGCCGACGGCGCGGTGCTTGGCACGGTGATCGCCCTGCCCGATTTCGGTGCCGGCACGCTGGTGGAAATCAAGCCGGAGGCGGCGGCGTCCTACTTCGTCCCCTTCACCCAGGCCTGTGTCCCCGACATCGACCTCGACGCCGGGCGGATCACCATCGTTCCCCCGCCGGCCTACGAGGACGAGGACGGAGAGACGGACGAGGACGAGACAAGCACCCCGGCGGCGGACTGAACCGGCGCCGGTACACCTTCCGAAGCGACAGCTTCTTCCTCGGCGATCCGCGTCTCCGCGCGCACCAGCATGATCGCCGCGACCACGATGGCGACGCCAACCGAATTGGCGGCGACATCGAGCAGGGAGGCATGGTGATGCGGCGTCAGCGCCTGCACCCCTTCGCCGGCAAGACCGGCGAGCATCGCCACCCCCGCCGAAATCCGCAAGCGACAGCAGAAGAGCGCGTGGATCGCCAGCGTCAGCAGGCCGAAGAACACCAGATGCTGGAGCTTGTCATAAGGGTGGTCGATACCGGTGTTGAACACCAGCCCCACAGTCACCCCGTAGACAAGCAGCACCGCCATCGGCAAAACACGACTCGGCGACAGATCGAGATAGTCCCGGTCGACATAGCGCCGGATCCAGCGGGGATAGGCTATGCTGATATGAGGCAAGGACATGGACAAGGCTCCAACGGCAGGCTCCCAGCCTACGTCGGCACCTGTTAATCAAACGTGTCACCGCCCGCCTGCCGGCGGGATCGCCGGGTCCCGGACCCCGGCGCAGTTTTCTCGAAAGACAGACATGACCTTCAAGGCTTCGATCCTCACCCTTTACCCGGACATGTTTCCCGGTCCGCTCGGCGCCAGCCTCGCCGGCCGGGCGCTGGAGCGGGGCGACTGGGAGCTGGAGGCCCGACAGATCCGCGACCACGCCACCGACCGTCACCGCTCGGTCGATGATACCCCGGCCGGCGGCGGCGCCGGCATGGTGCTGCGCGCGGACGTCCTGGCCCGGGCGATCGATGCGGCAAGCCCGCCGGAGGATCCCCGCCCGCGCCTCTTGATGAGCCCGCGCGGCCGCCCCTTGACCCAGTCGCTGGTGCGCGACATCGGCGCCGGCCCGGGTGTGGTCATCGTCTGCGGCCGCTTCGAGGGCGTCGATGAGCGCGTCATCACCGGCCGGGGCCTTACCGAGGTCTCGATTGGCGACTACATTCTCTCCGGCGGTGAAATCGCCGCCATGGTGTTGCTCGATGCGGTGGTGCGGCTGATCCCCGGGGTCATGGGCAATGCCGAGAGCGGCGCCCTGGAGAGCTTCGAGACCGGCCTGTTGGAGCATCCCCACTACACCCGCCCGCGCAGCTTCGAGGGGCAGGACATTCCCCCGATCCTCGCCTCTGGCGATCACGCGCGGATCGACGCCTGGCGGCGCGAAGAGGCCGAACGGCTGACCCGGGAACGCCGCCCGGACCTGTGGCAGGCCCATGCCCGCACGCAGGCACCCATCCCCAGCCCCGGAAAGGCAGAAAACAGATGACAAACGCTGCGGGCTGCGGTATCACCCGCGCCACACGGGTTCCGCAATGCGGTGCCGCGTGCGATCCTTGGTGGTCGCAACGCCGCGCGGAAGCCTGATCTCAATTCCCGGGCGGACCGCCCGGTCTGGCCAAAACTACGGTGAATTCGTCCCGGCGGCTCGATCGTTTGCGGACGCTCTGACCGAGCGAACATCCAAAGGTAGTGCCATGAACATCATCGAGCAGCTCAACGCCGAGGAAATGGCGAAGATCGAAGCCGCCCGCAAGCTCCCGGAGTTTTCCGCAGGCGACACGATCCGCGTCAACGTCAAGGTCACGGAAGGCAACCGCACCCGTGTCCAGGCCTATGAAGGCGTGTGCATCGCCCGGTCCGGCGGCGGCATCAACGAGAGCTTTACCGTCCGCAAGATCTCCTACGGCGAAGGCGTGGAGCGTGTGTTCCCGATCTTCTCGCCGATGATCGAAGGCGTCGAGGTGGTTCGTCGCGGTAAGGTGCGCCGCGCCAAGCTCTACTACCTGCGCGGCCGTCGCGGTAAGTCCGCCCGTATCGTCGAGGCGACCAACACCCGCGCGCGCAAGCTCAACGACGCTGCCAAGGCCGAACTGGCCAGCGCCAAGGCGGCCAAGGACGCCGAGCGCAAGGCAGCTGCTGCGGAAGCTGCCGCCGAATAATCGGCGCGCCCGCGCTGTTGCAGCGCCATAAAAACGGAAAAAGCGACCTTCGGGTCGCTTTTTTTGTGCCTTGCCTCCGGAAGAAGGGCTCGGGCCTCGGAGAGGCAGGCCGCGCGGACGGCAGGGGCGCCGCCCGCCTCACGCTGCAAGGACGGCTCAGTCGATCCGGCGCAGATGCGCGTGCACCGCGACCCGCGAGGTTGCCGCCGTCAGCACGGTCACCAGGAAGATCACCGCCAGAACGCCGAGATAGCCGGCGAGACCGACCGAGACCCCGCCGAACAGCACCACCGCCTGCTCCATGCCGGCAAGGCCGGTGTTGCCATCGGCAAGCACGCCGAGAACAAGGAACACGGCGCAGGCGGCCAGACCGCCGGCGAGACCGCCCTTCAGGCCGAGCAGCAGGAAGTGGCGCTGAAACTCCCGCGCCACAAAGCCATCCTCGGCGCCGACGAAATGCAGCACCTCGACCACATCCCGGTTGCCGGCCATCGCCGCCCGGGTCGCGAACACCACCGACAGCACCATCGAGCCGAGCACCAGCGCCAGGATCGCCACCCCGCCGAACACCACCGCATTGGCCATCGCCGCCAACCGGTCGGTCCAAAGGGAATGGTCATCCAGGCTGGCGCCATTGACCTGTTCGACCACGGCCTGGCGCAGGCCGGCAAGATCGAGGATCGCCGCATCGGCAATGTTCACCTGGATCAGGCGCGGCACCGGCAGGCTTTCCAGGTCGAGCCCGGCCCCAAGCCAGGGCTGTAACAGAGCCTTGGTTTCCTCATCGGACAGGGCGCGCACCGCACCCACCCCGGGAAACTCCCGCGCCACCGCAATCGCCTTTTCGATCTCGCGAAGCATGTCGACCCCGTCCGCCGGGCGGATCTGGATCGTCACCTCGCGCACCAGATCGTTCGACCAGGCATTGGCCGCCTCGTGGATGATGGTCACCGCGCCCACCGTCAGGCAGGCGAGAAAGCTCATGATCGCCACCACCAGCGTCAATGCCCGGCCCGCGACCGCCTGGGAGGGAACGATCGGCGCGGAGGGGCGCAGCTCGCCCCGGGCACCGGGCCGCGCCATCCGGCGCTTGAGGCTGGAGCGCAGCTTCTCCACCCCGGACGGACCGCTTCGCTTTGCCGGTCTCGCCGGCTTCCCCGGGCGGGGTGGCATCCGATGCGGCGCGGCTCCCCCAGGGGCTTTCTTCGCGGGTGTATCAGTCATGGATCACAAGCCGTCCTTCGCCCAGTTCCATCCTGCGCGCATCGACCTGCTCCATCAACGCCAGATCGTGGGTGGCGATCACCACCGAGGTTCCAAGCCGGTTCAGTTCGATGAAGAGGCGCAAGAGCCGGCGGGCGAGCGGCGGATCGACGTTGCCGGTCGGCTCATCCGCCAGCAGCAGTTCCGGCCGGGTGATCAGCGCCCGGGCGATGGCCGCTCGCTGCTTTTCTCCGCCCGAAAGCACCGGCGGCAGCACGTGCATCCGCTCGCCCAGCCCGACCCATTTGAGCAGCTCCACCACATCGGAGCGGTACTGGCTCTCCTCCTGCCCCACCACCCGCAGTGGCAGGGCGACATTTTCATAGGTCGTCAGATGATCGAGCAGACGGAAATCCTGAAAGACGATGCCGATCCGCCGGCGCAGGGCCGGGATCTGGCTTTTCTTCAGCGCTGACGTGTCCTTGCCAAACGCCTTGATCAACCCCCGGGTCGGCGTCAGCGACAGGAACAACAGCCGCATCAGGCTCGTCTTGCCGGCGCCGGACGGGCCGGTCAGGAACTGGAACGACTGCGGCTTGATCTCGAAGGACAGATCGCGCAACACCTCCGGCCCCATACCGTAGCGTAGCCCGACATTTTCGAAACGGATCACGGAATACCCTCTCCTGCACGCGCGCCCGCAGCCTACCCGCATGCCTTTAACGCTTCATTAACGATATACGGGCGTCATGGGCAACCGGCAGCTTTCGACCATCGCGCGCCCGTGCAAGGTCGGAGGCCGGGCGTATGCGGCCAGCGGATCAGGCTGGTTCGGGGGCGACGACTGGCCGAAACGCCTGTGGGATAGCCAGCGGACTGCGCGACCGGGCGGCATATGGCGGCCTTGAGCGAGAAGGTGACAGGTTTGTGGATATGACGAGGTTTCGTCCACAATGAAAATCACATGCCCGGACTGCGGCACCTCCTATGAGGTGACCGCCGAAGCATTGGGATCGGCCGGCCGCAGCGTGAAATGCACCCGCTGCGGCTCCCGTTGGCATGCCGATCCGACGCCTGCGGCCGAAACCGATGCGCATGAGGAAACCGACTGGCCGTCGGAGCTGTCCTCGCAAGAGGCCATCGGCCCGGACCAGACCGCCGCCACCGCACAGGAAGACAGCCCTTCCGGGGAGAGCGACAGCTCTTTCGACCCTGAGCCCAAGACCGCATCCGACCAGGCGCCTCCCGCCGACATGGATGACGCGTTCAGCCGGCTGGCGGACAGCACCGCGCTCGACGCATTGGACACGTTCGACAGCGTCCCTCAAGACAGCGGCAAGGATGAAGAGACGCCTGCGGCGCCGGTGGATATCGAAACCCTGGCCCGCAAGCCCAAGATCAACGTGAAGCCCAGGAAGCGCCGGTCGCCCGTTGCCGCCCTTGCCGGTGCCCTGGGCCGGCGGCTGCGCCAGATCAAGCCCCGCCGGGTGCTCGGTGCGGGCCTCTTCGCCGGAGCACTGGCGCTCTGCGCCCTGTTTATCGCCTTCCGCACGCCGATTGTCGCGCGCATGCCCGATCTTGCCGGGCTGTTCGCCCTTGCCGGTTTCGAGGTCAATCTGCGCGGATTGGAATTCCGCGACCTCAGAACCTTCCGCGAATTGGAAAAAGGAACCATTGTGCTGGTGGTGGAAGGCACCATCGAGAACATTACTCAGGAGTCCTCCCGGGTACCGGCGCTGCGGTTTGCCTTGCGCAGCGAGGACGCACAGGAGATCTATGCCTGGGTGGTCGAACCCAGGCTTCAGCGCCTCGACCCGGGGGCTACCACACGTTTCCGCACCCGCTTGTCAGCCCCCCCGGAACTGGCTGCGGACATTCAGGTTCGTTTTGTCGAACGCAAACAGAAACAGGCGAAATCATGATGGGGCGCAAGCCTGACATTCACACCCTTTACGACGAGACCGAAATCGCCAGCCGGGTCGAGGATCTGGCGCGGCATATTGCCGCCGACGTCCCGTCCGGGCTGTTGGTCATCGCCGTTCTGAAGGGCAGCTTCATGTTCGCCGCCGATCTGGTGCGGGCGTTGCACAGGATCGGTCTTGAACCGGAGATGGAGTTCATCCATCTCTCAAGCTATGGCGCCGGAACGGAATCCTCGGGCGATATCAAGGTCCTGCGCGATGTCGAAAGCGACGTGGCGGGGCGGGACATCGTTCTGGTGGACGACATTCTGGAAAGCGGGCGCACACTTGCCTTCGCCAAGGAGCGGCTCAGCCGGCGCGGGGCCGGGTCGGTCCGCATCGCCGCGCTGCTCGACAAGCCGATGCGCCGCAAAACCGCCATTTCTGCGGATTACGTGGGCTTTACCTGTCCCGACAAATTCGTCGTCGGCTATGGAATGGACATGGGCCACAAATGGCGCCAACTCCCCTTCATCGGCTACGTGGTTCAGGACACCGAAGGGCAGGCGGAAGAGCAAACGGGAGAGTGACATGAGCCACATCCTACTCGCCGAGGACGACGAAGCGGTCCGCAGCTTCGTCACGCGCGCGCTTGAGCTGGACGGCCATACGGTCATCGCCGAGGAGGACGGCGCCGCCGCCGCCGCCAGCCTCGCCCGGGCGGACGGGGCGTTCGATCTCATCCTGTCGGACATCAAGATGCCGGTGATGGATGGCATCGCCTTCGCGCTGGTGGCTGGCCGCGACTATCCCGACGTGCCGATCCTGCTGATGACCGGCTTCGCCGATCAGCGCGAACGGGCCAGCGGCCTTGACGCCCTGGTCCACGATGTGGTGGTGAAACCCTTCTCGCTCGCCGAGATCCGCCGCGCCGTTCATGATGCGGTGCATGGGATCGTCCGCGAGGACGAGCGGCGTCTCTACGCCTGACGCGGGCGGCTCTCTCGTCCGCGTCCCTCGAACCACCGGCGAAGACCTGCGCCGCCCGCTCAGTAGCGCCGCAGCAACCGCTCCAGATAATCCAGCTCCAGCGTCGGCCGCCCCGGATCGGAGAACCGCCGGCGCAACTCCTCCAGGATCCGACGCGCCCGCTGCACGTCGATCTCATCCGGCACCCGCACCTGACCGCCAAAATCCGGCCCCTCGGATCGCCGAGGCCGGCCCAGCGGATCCTCATCGCGCGGGCCGCTCTGACGGGCCATGCCCGGTCCGCTCTGCCCCTGACCGAACATCTGCTCGGCGAGCCCTTGCGCCCCGCGCCGCAACGCATCGAGCGCATTGCCCTGCTGCCCGAGCGCGCTGCCTGAATCCCCCTCGCCGAGACTGTCGCGCGCCTTGCCCATCTCCTTGCCGGCCCGGCCCAGTTCATCGTTTTGCGGGATGCCGTTCTCGCCCATCTGGTCCAGAAGCTGCTGCAACCGGTCGCTCAAGTCCCCCTGCCCCTGCTGCAACCGGCGCAGCGCCTCGGCCATCTGCTCCGGGGTCATCTGCCCTTGTTCGCCGTCCCGGCCCCGTTGTCCCTGCTGCGGATCGCCATCCGGATTGCCCTGGTCGAACCGGTGGGTCTGGTCCATCAGCTCCTGTTGCCGCTGGATCATCTGGCCGAGCTCGTTGAGCGCCTCCATCATCTCCTGGCTCATGCCGCCGGGCATCTGTTGCGGCCGGCCGGTCTGAAGGTTCTCCAGCATCCGCTGCATCTCGGCCAACAACTCGCGGGCCGCATCGCGCGAGCCGGTGCGCGCCAGTTCCTCGATCCGGGAGAGCATCTCCTCAAGATCCTGCGGCCGCATTGACCGCATGTTCGGATCCATCGGCTGCATCGCCTGCGGGTTCTGGCGCATCTGCTCGGCCAGCGCCTGAAGATAGGTGTCCAGCGCCTTGCGCAGCTCATCGGTGAGCCGGGCAATCTCCTCATCGGACGCCCCCTCCTCCAGCGCCTTGCGCAGCGCCTCCTGCGCATCGCGCAGGGCCTGTTCGGCGAGCGACAGGTTGCCATCCTCGATCGACAGCGCCAGCTCCCACATCAGGTCGACCGTTTCACGCAAGGCGTCATCGGTCTGCGCCTCGGCGATCCGTTGCCGCACGAAGCGCATGCCCAGATAGGTGCGCGGCCGTTCGATGAACTGGTCCGGCGCCAGCAGCAGTCCGTCGAAAGCATCGAGCACCCGCACCTGCGCGTTGGCATCAAGCGCCAGGTCCCGGCGCTGTTCGACAATCGCTCGCGCCAGCGGCTTGGCAAAGCGCCGCTGCGGCAGCGTGAAGTCATGCGGCGTCGAGCGCCCCTCCTGCCCGGCATGGTCACGCGCACCCAGCACCAGGCTGACGGGCGACCCGGCCCAGGGATGGCTCGTCAGGTCGCGGATCGTCTCGCCTGCACCGCGGCCGCTTTCGCCGCCAGGCAGCGACAGCGGGAAATGCGGCGCCTCTACCAGGGGCCGCGCCGGTGCGCCGCCATTCCGCCGGTTCGAGCGCACCGGGCTGACGTCGGCCCAGGCCTCGACGATCCCGTAGTCATCGCCCAAAAGATAGGAGAACCGGACACTGCCGCTGAACTGCTCTTCCGGATCATCCAGCAGCCGGACGGTCGGCGCTGCATCCGGCTCAACGACAATCGACCAGGCATCGATCAGCCGGTCGCCATCGCGGATCTGCAACTCGCCGGACCGCTCCAGCACGCCGCGATGGTTGCCCGGCCCCGTCCCACCGCCCGGGGCGCTATCGAACGCCGCCAGCACCTGCGGTTCGGCCCTGCCGGTCAGGAGCACGGACAGCCCCTCGATCCCTTGCGCCCGGACCGTGACCTCGCTGCCCTCCGGCACGGAAACCGGCTGACCCGGGTCGCGCAGCCGTGCGCTTGCTCCGGTCAGGAACACCGGCGCCCGCCGTGTGTGCACCGGCGGGGTGATCCAGGCATCGATCCTGAGGGCCGGCGCCGCCTGTGCCACCTCGTCGGCGACGAAGGGCGACAGCCGCCGCCAGCGCTCATCGCCTGCCACATGAAAGCCGACGATCAGAAACAGCACCGCCAGCACCCGCAGGGCGAGCGGATCGGCGCGAAACGCCTCCGGATGCGGGACCGCCGCCCGCAGGTTTTTCAGGGCTTCGGCCATCCGGGCCTGGTGCGCGGCCCATAGAACCCCGGTTTCGGCGCCGTCTCCCTGTCCGAACAGGCGATCGTCAAGCGCCGACAGGGGCCGGTGACGCAGTCCGGTGTCCAGTTCGACACGGTGGACCGCTTCCGCGCGCGAAGGCCAGCGGACGAACCGCAGCCGATAGACGGCCCGCAGCAGCAGCGCGGCAAACACAAGGAGACAGAGGATCGCCAGCCAGCGCGGCAGTAGCGCCCACAGCCCCAGCCAGGACAGGCCGACATAAAAGACAAGGAGGATCAGAATGCCCTGAAGCCGGGGCCAGGCGGCCTCCCACCAGATCGCCGCCCGTGCGGTCCAGATGGCGCGGCCCAGCCGCCGGGTATCCTTGGCGGGACCCGCGCCAGGGCGGGCGCTTTTCGGTGCGCCGTGTTCACTCACCGTCATGCCTCCGTGCCCGCCAGCCCGGCCGGACGAACGGTTATCGCAATCCGGCTTTAAGATAAGGGTGGGGCCTTTGCCCCACTTTGGCAAGCGCCGCTTCGGCAAACGCCGATGTGGTCCGCGCGGTTCAGTCCTCGGTCAGCCAGTCCGGCAACCGATCCTGACCGATCAGATCATCGTAGCTCGGCCGGGGCCGCACCACGCTGTAGCGGTCGCCATTGACCAGCACTTCCGGCACCAGAAGACGGCTGTTGTAGCTGCTGGCCAGCACCGCGCCATAGGCGCCGGCGGAATGGACAACCAGCAACTCCCCGGCTTCCACAGCCGGCAGATCCCGGTCATGCGCCAGGTAATCGCCGGTCTCGCAGACCGGGCCGACCACATCGGCGCGAATGCGCGGATGATCGGCGCCCTTGACGACCACTGGCCGGACCTCGTGATAGGCATCGTAGAGCGTCGGCCGGATCAGGTCGTTCATCGCCGCATCGACGATGACGAAGGCCTTGTCCGCCCCTTCCTTCACATAGACCACCTTGGTCACGAGGATCCCGGCATTACCGGCGATCATCCGTCCCGGCTCGAAGATCACCTTGCAGTCGAGATCTTCCACGTGCCGACGCACGATCCGCGCATAGGCTTCCGGGTTGGGCGGCGGCTCGTTGTTGTCCTGATAGGGAATGCCAAGACCGCCACCGAGATCCACATGATCGATGGTGTGACCGTCGGCGCGCAACTCGCCGATCAGGGTTCCAAGGCGGGAGAAAGCGGCATCGAACGGCTCAAGCTCGACGATCTGCGAGCCGATATGCATGTCGATGCCGGTCACCTCGATCCCCGGCAGCTTGCCGGCGGCCGCATAGGCCTCGCGGGCCCGGCGCCAGGGAATGCCGAACTTGTTTTCCGATTTGCCGGTGGAAATCTTGGCATGGGTGCGCGCATCCACATCCGGATTGATGCGCAGCGACACCCGTGCGGTCTTCCCCTTTTCCGTCGCCACCCGGGAAAGCTGAAGCAGCTCCGCCTCGCTTTCCACGTTGAAGCACAAAATGCCCTCGTCCAGTCCGAGAGCCTGTTCCTCCTCCGTCTTGGCGACACCAGAAAAGAGGATCTTCTCGCCGGGCACGCCTGCGGCCCGGGCCCGGCGCAATTCGCCGCCCGAGACCACATCCATACCCGCGCCCATCCGGGCCAGCGTCGTCAGAACCGCCTGGTTCGAGTTCGCCTTCACCGCGTAGCAGACCAGCGCATCGATATTGGCAAAGGCTTCGCTGAACACCCGGTAATGCCGTTCCAGCGTGGCCGTCGAGTAGCAGTAGAACGGCGTTCCCACCGCCGCGGCGATCTCCGCGACCGGCACGTCCTCGGCATGAAGTCGGTCGTTCACATAAGAAAAGTGATGCATGAGGGAGACCCTGGATATGAGACGCTGGCGAAGGACCGCTAGCCGCCGCACGGGGAGGCGGCGGCCACCGGATCGCAAACGTCAGATGATGGCGTCGAGGATGAAGGGCGTGTCGTTGACCGGCTCATTGGCCGGCTCCTGAACCACCGGGGCGCCCATCGGGTCGGTGACGGCGGACGACCCGGCGGCGGCCGGGCTGTCGAGCGCCCCGCGCCGACCGCAACCGGCAAGGGTGCCGGCGGCCAGCAGCGCGACGAGCAACAAGACGGCGCGCGCTGGCACCGAGGCTAGACCGGACGTCATCTGTGGCAGAACTCCGCTGTGGTTCCCGCTGAACTCATTCTCGTTCCTCGCACAGGACCCGATCCCTCGCAAGCCCTCCACATGAGTGGGTCAGCCCTTCTTGGCTTCACGCTCCAACCGCTGCAACCAGCGCCGGGCCTGCTTGCGCACATTGGCAGGCGCAGTGCCGCCATAGCTGGTGCGGCTGCGCACGGACTTGTCCACGGTCAGCACGGTGAAGATATCGGCGGTGATGCGCGGTTCCACCGCCTGCATGTCCTCCAGCGGGATCCGGTGCAGGGCAACCCCGCGCTCCACCGCCAGGGCGACGATGCGTCCGGTCACGTGGTGAGCCTCGCGGAACGGAATGCCCAGCACCCGCACCAGCCAGTCGGCCAGATCCGTGGCGGTGGAATAGCCCGAACCGGCCGCCTTTTTCATCTCGCGGGTGTTGGGCACCAGATCACGCACCATGCCGGTCATCGCCGCCAGCGCCAGAGACAGGCTGGGCAGCGCGTCGAATGCCTGCTCCTTGTCTTCCTGCATGTCCTTCGAATAGGCCAGCGGCAGTCCTTTCATCATCACCAGCAGCGCGGTCAGGCCGCCGTAGATGCGGCCGGTCTTGGCCCGCACCAGCTCGGCCGCATCCGGGTTCTTCTTCTGCGGCATGATCGACGAACCGGTGGAGAACCGGTCGGACAGGGTGACGAAGCCGAACTGGGCGGAGCACCAGATGACGATTTCCTCGGCGAGCCGCGACAGATGCATCGACGCAATCGCCGCTGCCGACAGGGCTTCCAGCACGAAATCGCGGTCGGACACCGCATCGAGCGAATTGGCCGTCGGCCGATCGAAGCCGAGGCTTTCCGCCGTCATGTCCCGGTCGATCGGGAAGGAGGTGCCGGCCAGCGCCGCCGCGCCCAGCGGACATTCGTTCATCCGCGCGCGCGCATCGCGCATCCGGCCGCGATCGCGGGCGAACATCTCCACATAGGCCATCAGGTGATGGCCGAAGGTCACCGGCTGCGCCGACTGGAGGTGGGTGAAGCCCGGCATCACGTCGCCGGCATGTTCCAGCGCCCGCTCGGCCAGCGCCTGGATCAGCGCCGTCACCTGCTCATCGAGCGTATCCAGCGTGTCACGCACCCAGATGCGGAAATCCGTCGCCACCTGGTCGTTGCGCGAACGCGCGGTGTGCAGCCGCCCGGCGGTCGGGCCGATCAGCTCCGCCAACCGCGCCTCGATGTTCATGTGGATGTCTTCCAGCGCCCGGGAAAACGCGAAGGCACCGGCTTCGATTTCCGCCTGGATCGTGTCCAGACCCTTTGCAATCGTCTCCGCGTCCTCGCCGGCGACAATATTTCGCGCCGCCAACATGCGGACATGGGCCTTGGAGCCCGCTATATCCTGCTGGTAAAGCTTGCGGTCGTAGTCGATGGAGGCGTTGATCTCCTCCATGATGGCGTCGGGACCCTCGGCGAACCGGCCGCCCCACATACGATTGCTCATGAACGTGCCCTTCTGGTGCCCTTCGGACGGAAAACGGATAGATGACAAACGGACCACAGCCCCGACGAAACCGCCTTCCCGTCTTTGCCGCACTCGGCGCCGCAGTGGTGGTGGCCGGAATGACCGGGGTATACGTGATGGGCGGGGCCGATGGCAACCGGGAGGCGGCAGCAAGTTGCCCCGCCGCGCTCGATCTGGCCAGCGCCGTCGCACCGCTGGCAAGCGGCGAGGTGGCTGCCTTCCTGCCCGCCAGCAAGCCCCTGTCGGTGGCCGACCTCAGCTTCACCGACGACAGCGGCGCGACGCGGACCCTCGGCGATTTCGCCGGCCGGACGGTGCTGCTCAACCTCTGGGCCACCTGGTGTGCCCCCTGCCGCAAGGAAATGCCGGCGCTCGGCACCCTTCAGGCGGAAATGGGCAACGATGAGTTCGAAGTGGTCGCCGTCAATGTGGATCTGGGCAGCGCTGACAAGCCCAAGGCCTTCCTCGCCGATATCGGCGTCACCGACCTGGCCTTCTACGCCGACTCCTCAATGAAGATCTTCAAGGACATGCGCTCGCGCGGACGCGCACCCGGCCTGCCGGCCACCATGCTGATCGGCCGCGATGGCTGTGAGATCGGCACCTTGATGGGGCCGGCGGAATGGGCGTCGGACGATGCCAAGGCGCTGATTCGCAAGGCGCTGGAAGCGCCCGGAACGTAGCGGTCGGCGAACAGGAGCGCGGCACGGGATCAGACGCTGATATCGACCTTACCGCCGACGCCATTGGCGACCGGCGCTTTGGCCGCGGCGGCCGTAGCCTCGACGTTCTGCTCCAAAAGGGCGACAATCCCTGCCTCGGCGCTGGCGTTCATCTTCATGAACTTGGCCGCGAGTACCGTCTGCATCTGAGCCTGCTGGGCGCCCGCCATTGCGGCTGCGACATTCGACATCGAAGAGCTCCTTGAACCAAGCCCGAGCATCCGCCCGCAGGCTTAACGAAGCATTAAGATCGCCGCCAGCGCGCTACGCGGATTTCAACGCCTTGCGCCGCACCTTGCCCGAAGGCGTGCGCGGCAGGGCGGCAATGCTCCTGTAGAGCTTCGGCCGCTTGTATTCGGCCAGATGCGCCGCCGCATGTTCGGCCAGCGCCGTCTCATCGAAGCCGCTGGCCTCGCGCGGCACGATGAACGCGGTGATCAGCGACACCCCGTCGCGCAAGGAGAGATCGGTGACCGCGACCTCCAGCACCTCCGGATGGGTCTGCAGCACCTTTTCCACCTCCTGCGGCGCCACCCGGTAGCCGAAGGCATTCATCACATCGTCGTCGCGCCCACCGTACCAGACATAGCCGTCCGCATCGATCGACGCCTGGTCGCCGGTCAGGAACCAGTCGCCGCGAAACGCCGCCGCCGTGTCCTCCGGCCTGCCCCAGTAGCCGAGCATCAGCCCCGGATCGTCGCGATGGACCGCCAGAAGGCCGGTCTCGCGCGCCGGCAGCGGCTCGGTCGACGGGCTCTCCGGTGGCAAAATGGCAATGCGGCGGCCCGCCTGCGCCCGGCCCGGGCTGCCCGGACGGGTCGGCGTCCCCGGTCCGGAGGAGATATAGGTGGAGATCTCGCTCATCCCGAGCGCTTCAAAAAGCGGCCGGCCCGTGGCCTCCACCCATTCCGCATGCAGCACCGGGGCAAGTGCCTCGCCGGCGGTCAACCCGTGCCGCAGCTTCGGGAACGAGGCTTTCGTCGGTTTGCCGTATTTCAGGATCCGGCGGTAGAGGCTCGGGACGGCGGCAAACAGCGTTGCGCCGGACCGCTCGATCAGCTCCGGCCAGAGCTGCGGGTCATGCGGACCGTCATAGACGAGGCTGGTGGCGCCGCTTGCCCAAGGGTCCATCAAGCCGACGCCAAGCGTATAGGTCCAGTTGAAGGCACCGGCATGCAGCAGCCGGTCGCCGGGGCCGAGCCCGGACCAGCCCGCCACCATCGGCGCCCGTCCGCGAGCGGACCGCTGGGCGTGCAGCACCCCTTTCGGCGTGCCGCTGGTGCCCGAGGTGTAAACGAGGAAGGCCGGGGCATCGTCATCCAGCTCGGCGAAGGCCGCTGCCGGCGCGCGCTTCAGCGCCGCCAGATCCTCCGGCCGCAGAACCTGCGCCATACCCGCATCCGGCGGCAGCACCGTGTCCCCGTCATGCAGGATCAGCGCCGCACCGCTGTCGGCCAGGATCACCGCGCATTCGTCTCCGGTGAGCATCGCCGAGGTCGGCACCGGCACCAGCCCGGCGGCAATCGCCCCGAAGAACATCAGCGGAAAATCGCTGGAATGGCCGAGCCGCAACAGCACCCGCGCGCCCGGCGCAAGACCGAGCGCGCCCAGCCCGCCGGCGACTGCGAGAACCGCGTCCGTCAGCGCGCCATAGGTCCAGCATTCCAGGACCTGGCCGCCCGGGCCAAGCACCAAAAGCGCTTCGCGCTCCCGCTCCGGCGCCGCATTGGTCAGGCAGTAACGGGCAAGGTTGCTCATCGGCTATGGGTCTCGATAGGCGTCATGGCCGGAGGCAAGACCCGCCGGCCATGACGCTGGCACGTCGCTCAGCGGGTCGGAACCGGGGTTTCGCCGCGATAGTCGTAGAACCCGCGCTGGGTCTTGCGACCAAGCCAGCCGGCCTCGACGTATTTGACCAGGAGCGGACAGGGCCGGTACTTGCTGTCGGCCAGCCCTTCATAGAGCACCTGCATGATCGACAGGCAGGTGTCGAGACCGATGAAATCAGCCAGCTGCAGCGGGCCCATCGGATGGTTCGCGCCGAGCCTCATCGCCGTGTCGATCGCCTCGACCGAACCGACACCCTCGTAAAGGGTGTAGATCGCCTCGTTGATCATTGGCAGCAGGATGCGGTTGACCATGAAGGCCGGGAAATCCTCGGCCACGGCAATGGTCTTGCCGAGCTTGCGCGTGAACACCTTGGACGCCTCGAAGGTCTCGTCCTCGGTGGCGATGCCGCGCACCAGCTCCACCAGCTCCATCAGCGGAACCGGGTTCATGAAGTGAATGCCGATGAACCGCTCCGGCCGGTCGGTGGTGGCCGCAAGCCGGGTGATCGAGATCGACGAGGTGTTGGTCGCCAGGATCGCTTCCGGCTTCAACAGCGGGCAAAGCTGGGTGAAGATCTTGCGCTTGATCTGCTCGTTCTCGACGGCGGATTCAATCACCAGATCGACATCGGCGAGCTGGTCCATGCTGTCGGCCGCCGTGATGCGATCGAGCGCCGCGGTCCGGGTCTCCTCGTCGAGCTGCCCCTTGCTGACCTGGCGCGCCATGTTGCCGTTGATCGAGGCGAGGCCGGACTGGATCCGATCCTTGGAGATGTCGTTGAGCGCGACGTCAAACCCGGCGACCGCACACACATGCGCGATGCCACTGCCCATCTGGCCAGCGCCAATCACGCCGACTTTCTTGATTTCGACCACCATCACTCGTTCCGATTTCGTTGTCGCGCCAGGGTGCGCCTGAAAAATAAGAGGCGCTATTCATCGCAACTTCCCGGCCCCTCCGCAAGAACCCGAAGGCGCTTTTTCGCAATGCGGCATGGAACCGTGCCGGCTTTGCCACGCCAAAGGCAAAAAGGGCCCGCGTTGTGCGGGCCCTTTGGTGTCTTGGCAAAGCTCTTTCAGGGCGCCCTCCCGGCCCCCGAGCCGGGATCGGAGGGCCGAAAGACCAGCGTTTCCAGCCTCGCGAGACCCGACAGGCGGTTCCTCGCCGATCCCGGATCGCACTAACGCTTGCCCGGGATGACGCAGGGCGTCAGCCCTTGGCCGCCTCGACCGCCGCCTTGAACTCGGGTAGGACGTCGAACAGATCGGCGACAAGCCCGTAGTCGGCCACCTGGAAAATCGGTGCCTCCTCGTCCTTGTTGATCGCCACGATCACCTTCGAATCCTTCATGCCGGCCAGATGCTGGAT
>NZ_JAIVMG010000016.1 GCF_020177335.1 Stappia indica
GGCGTTCCGGCGCTGGTGGTGTTCCTGAACAAGGTCGATCAGGTCGACGACGAGGAGCTCCTGGAGCTGGTCGAGATGGAAGTGCGCGAGCTGCTTTCGTCCTACGAGTTCCCGGGCGACGACATTCCGATCGTTGCCGGTTCGGCGCTTGCGGCCCTTGAGGATCGCGATCCGTCGATCGGCGCGGAGAAGATCGCCGAGCTGATGGCTGCGGTCGACGAGTACATCCCGACCCCGGAGCGTCCGGTTGACCTGCCGTTCCTGATGCCGATCGAGGACGTGTTCTCGATCTCCGGTCGTGGCACGGTTGTGACCGGCCGCGTGGAGCGCGGTGTCGTCAAGGTTGGCGAGGAAGTCGAGATCGTCGGCATCCGCGACACCAAGAAGACGACGGTGACCGGCGTCGAGATGTTCCGCAAGCTGCTCGACCAGGGCGAAGCTGGCGACAACATCGGCGCGCTGATCCGCGGCATCGGCCGTGAGGACGTTGAGCGTGGTCAGGTGCTGTGCAAGCCGGGTTCGGTGACGCCGCACACCAAGTTCAACGCCGAGGCGTACATCCTGACGAAGGAAGAGGGTGGCCGTCACACGCCGTTCTTCACCAACTACCGTCCGCAGTTCTACTTCCGCACGACCGACGTGACGGGCGTGGTCGAGCTGCCGGAAGGCACCGAGATGGTGATGCCGGGCGACAACGTGTCGGTTGTTGTGACGCTGATCGTGCCGATCGCGATGGAAGACGGCCTGCGTTTCGCCATCCGCGAAGGTGGCCGCACCGTTGGCGCCGGCGTCGTCGCCTCGATCATCGAGTAACAAAGCGAGACCCGCGGGGCCGGATAACCGGCACCGCGGCCCGCATGGGGACTGAGACATGAACGGTCAAAACATTCGGATCCGTCTCAAGGCGTTCGACCATCGCGTACTCGATGCGTCGACCCGCGAGATCGTCAACACGGCGAAACGGACCGGTGCACAAGTGCGCGGCCCCGTGCCGCTGCCCACGCGGATCGAGAAGTACACCGTGCTTCGCGGACCGCATATCGACAAGAAAAGCCGTGATCAGTTCGAGATGCGCACTCACAAGCGCCTCCTCGACATCGTTGATCCGACGCCGCAGACGGTGGACGCGCTGATGAAGCTCGACCTCGCCGCTGGTGTCGACGTCGAGATCAAGCTGTAAGGCGCTCACAAGGGGACACGCCGATGCGTTCTGGAGTGATCGCACAGAAGGTGGGCATGACCCGCATTTATAATGATGCGGGAGAGCATGTGCCGGTGACGGTACTGAAGCTCGAAAACTGTCAGGTTGTTGCTCACCGGACGGAAGAGAAGAATGGTTACACCGCGCTGCAGGTTGGCGCCGGTCTGGCCAAGGTTAAGAATACGCCGCGGGCAATGCGGGGCCACTTCGCGATCGCGAAGGTGGAACCGAAGCGCAAGCTGGCCGAGTTCCGGGTCTCTGAGGAGAACCTGATCGAGGTGGGGGCCGAAATCACGGCCGACCATTTCGTCGAGGGACAGTTCGTGGATGTCACGGGCACCTCGATCGGTAAGGGCTTTGCCGGTGCCATGAAGCGTCACAACTTCGGTGGCCTGCGCGCCTCGCACGGTGTGTCGATTTCGCACCGTTCGCATGGTTCGACCGGTCAGTGCCAGGACCCCGGCAAGGTGTTCAAGGGCAAGAAGATGGCCGGCCACATGGGTGCCGAGCAGGTGACGACGCAGAACCTGAAGATCGTCCGCACCGACGTGGAGCGCGGCCTGATCATGATCCAGGGCGCCGTCCCGGGTTCGAAGGGTGGCTGGATCGTCATTCGCGATGCCGTCAAGAAGGCGCTGCCGGACGGCGTGCCGATGCCTGGCGGGTTCCGCGCTGCTGAAGCCGCTGTCGCGGTCGAGAAGGAGAGCGAGTGATGGAACTTGAGGTAAAGACCCTCGAAGGGGCTGCCGCCGGTTCGATCACGGTGTCGGATGAGATCTTCGGTCTCGAGCCGCGCACCGACCTGATCCACCGCGTGGTGCGCTGGCAGCTTGCCAAGCGGCAGGCTGGCACGCACAAGGCGCTGCAGCGTTCGGAAATCAGCGGGACGACGAAGAAGTTCGTCCGCCAGAAGGGTACCGGCGGCGCACGTCACGGTAACAAGAAGGCTCCGCAGTTCCGCGGTGGTGGCAAGGCGCATGGACCGGTGGTCCGCAGCCATGCGCATGATCTTCCCAAGAAGATCCGCGCGCTCGGCCTGCGTCATGCCCTGTCGGCCAAGGTGAAGTCCGAAGGCCTGATCATCGTCGACGAGGCGAAGGCGACCGAAGCCAAGACCAAGGCGCTGAGCGCCCGTCTGGACAAGCTCGGCTTTTCCAACGTCCTGGTGATCGATGGCAGCGAGATCGACAGCAACTTCCGGCTGGCGGCCCGCAACATCCCGGCATTCGACGTGCTGCCGATCGAAGGCATCAATGTCTTCGACATCCTGCGGCGCGAGAAGCTGATCCTGACCAAGGCTGCTGTGTCGGCTCTGGAGGAGCGGTTCAAATGACGACGCTGAAGCACTTCGACACGATCGTCTCGCCGGTGATCACCGAAAAGGCGACCTTCGCATCGGAACAGAACAAGGTTGTGTTCAACGTTTCCGGCACTGCGACCAAGCCTGAGATCAAGGCAGCGGTCGAGGCCCTGTTCGGGGTCAAGGTGACGGCCGTGAACACGCTGGTCCGCAAGGGCAAGCAGAAGCGGTTCCGCGGACGCCTCGGGCAGCAGTCCGACGTCAAGAAAGCGGTTGTGACGTTGCAGGACGGTCAGTCCATCGACGTCACCACGGGCCTTTAAGGGCGGGGTAAGGAAACATGGCACTCAAGACCTTTAATCCGACATCGCCCGGTCGCCGCCAGCTGGTTCTCGTCGACCGTGCGGCGCTCTACAAGGGCAAGCCGGTCAAGACGCTGACCGAGGGGCTTTCCAAGTCCGGCGGTCGCAACAACACCGGTCGCACCACCTCCCCGAACCGGGGCGGTGGTCACAAGCGGCGGTACCGGGTGATCGATTTCAAGCGCACCAAGGCGGATCTGTTCGCCACGGTGGAGCGGATCGAATACGATCCCAACCGGACTGCGTTCATCGCCCTCATCAAGTATGAGGACGGCGAGCTGTCCTACATCCTGGCTCCGCAGCGGCTCGCCGTTGGGGACAAGGTTGTGGCCGGCAAGTCGGTCGACGTGAAGCCGGGCAATGCGATGCCGCTGGCCTCCATTCCGGTCGGCACCATCGTCCACAATGTGGAGATGAAGCCGGGCAAGGGCGGTCAGATCGCCCGCTCCGCCGGTGCCTACGTGCAGATCGTCGGTCGCGACCAGGGCTACACCACCATCCGTCTGATGTCGGGTGAGCAGCGCCGGGTTCTCGGCACCTGCATGGCCACCATCGGCGCCGTGTCCAACCCGGACCATGGCAACGTCAATCTGGGCAAGGCCGGTCGGTCGCGCTGGATCGGACGTCGCCCGCATGTTCGCGGTGTGGCCATGAACCCGGTCGATCACCCGCATGGTGGCGGTGAGGGTCGTACCTCCGGTGGTCGTCATCCGGTTACCCCCTGGGGCAAGCCGACCAAGGGCAAGCGCACACGGCGCAACAAGGCCACGGACAAGTACATCGTCCGCAGCCGCCACGCGCGCAAGAAATAAGAGGGGCCGGTCATGGCACGTTCTGTTTGGAAAGGCCCGTTTGTCGACGGCTTTGTGCTGAAGAAGGCAGATAAGGTCCGCGCCTCCGGGCGCAATGAGGTCATCAAGATCTGGAGCCGGCGGTCGACAATCCTGCCGCAGTTCGTTGGTCTGACCTTTGGCGTTTACAACGGCCAGAAGCATATCCCTGTTCTGGTGTCCGAAGACATGATCGGTCACAAGTTCGGTGAGTTCTCGCCGTCCCGGACCTATTACGGCCACGGCGCCGACAAGAAGGCGAAGAGGAAGTAACGATGGGCAAGCCGAAGGGTGAGCGCGCGCTCGCCGACAACGAGGCAAAGGCGGTCGCCCGCATGTTGCGCGTCTCCCCGCGCAAGCTGAACCTTGTCGCGGCATCGATCCGCGGCATGAAGGTCGAAAAGGCTCTTTCCGACCTGACGTTCTCGCGCAAGCGGATTTCCGGGGATGTCAAGAAGGCGCTGATGTCTGCGGTCGCCAATGCCGAGAACAACCACGATCTCGACGTCGACAACCTGATCGTCGCCGAGGCGCATGTGGGCAAGGCATTTGTTATCAAGCGGTTCCAGGCACGAGCCCGCGGCCGTGTCGGTCGGATCGAAAAGCCGTTTTCGAACCTGACCATCGTCGTCCGCGAAGTCGAGGAGACTGCCTGATGGGACATAAAGTCAATCCGATCGGCCTGCGTCTCGGGATCAACCGGACCTGGGATTCCCGCTGGTACGCCGACAAGGGCGAGTACGGTCAGCTTCTGCACGAGGACTTCCGCATTCGGGAGTACATCCTCAAGGCGCTGAAGCAGGCGGCGGTCTCCAAGGTCGTGGTCGAGCGTCCGCACCGCAAGTGCCGCGTCACCGTTCATTCCGGTCGTCCGGGTGTGGTGATCGGCAAGAAGGGCGCGGACATCGAGAAGCTGCGCAAGGCTCTGTCGCAGATCACCAACTCGGATGTGCACATCAACATCGTTGAAGTGCGCAAGCCGGAGGTGGACGCTCAGCTGGTGGCCGATTCGATCGCACAGCAGCTGGAACGCCGCGTGGCTTTCCGCCGGGCGATGAAGCGTTCGGTGCAGTCGGCGATGCGTATGGGTGCCCAGGGCATCCGCATCAACTGCGGCGGCCGTCTCGGCGGTGCGGAAATCGCACGGACCGAGTGGTATCGCGAGGGCCGGGTGCCGCTGCACACGTTGCGCGCGGACATCGATTATGGCACAGCAACCGCACACACGGCCTATGGCACCTGTGGCGTCAAGGTCTGGATTTTCAAGGGTGAGATCCTGGAGCACGATCCGATGGCGTCCGAGCGGCGCGCGGTCGAGGGCGATGGGTCGAACCAGGGCGGCGGACGCCGCGAGCGCGGCCGCGCAGCCTAACGGCGCCGGTCGGGTCTTGGACAAGAGAGAAGCGAGAGAAGAGCGATGCTGCAACCAAAGCGAACAAAGTTCCGCAAGCAGCACAAGGGCCGGATCCATGGCACTGCCAAGGGTGGTACCGATCTCAATTTCGGCGCCTTCGGCCTGAAGGCCGTTGAGCCGGAGCGGGTGACCGCTCGTCAGATCGAGGCGGCCCGTCGTGCCATGACCCGACACATGAAGCGTGCGGGACGTGTCTGGATCCGCATTTTCCCGGATGTGCCGGTGTCGTCGAAGCCGACCGAAGTGCGTATGGGTAAGGGTAAGGGTTCGCCGGACTACTGGGCCGCCAAGGTCAAGCCCGGGCGGATCATGTTCGAAATCGACGGAGTGCCGGAAGACACGGCACGCGAAGCGATGCGCCTGGCGGCTGCGAAACTGCCGATCAAGTGCCGTTTCGTTCAGCGGATCGCCGACTAGGCGTGACGAGGAGATAAGTGCCATGAAGGCAACGGACGTTCGGGCAAAGACCCTGGACGAGCTGGGAACCGATCTGGAAAGCCTGAAGAAGGAGCAGTTCAACCTGCGCTTCCAGCGGGCGACCGGCCAGCTTGAGAATACGGCGCGTGTGCGCCAGGTGCGGCGCGACATTGCCCGCATTCAGACGATCATGCGCGAAAAGCGCGTGGCGACCAGCGCGTAAGGAGACCGAGATGCCGAAACGCGTGCTGCAGGGCGTCGTGGTGAGCAACGCCAATGACAAGACGGTAACGGTTCGTGTGGAGCGTCGCTTCACCCACCCGTTGTTCAAGAAGACCGTTCGCCGCTCGAAGAAGTATCGGGCGCATGACGAGACCAACGCACATCAGGTCGGGGACACCGTCTCCATCCAGGAATGCGCGCCGATCTCGAAGAACAAAACCTGGACCGTTGTCGAAGGCTCGACTGCGGACTGACGTGACGTCCGGCGTCCGGTCACGGACGCGGTGAAAGAAGAACAAGGCGGCCAGTCATGATTCAGATGCAAACAAACCTCGACGTGGCGGATAATTCCGGCGCCCGTCGTGTCATGTGCATCAAAGTGCTCGGCGGCTCGAAGCGGAAATATGCCAGCGTTGGCGACATCATCGTCGTCAGCGTGAAGGAGGCAAATCCGCGCGGGCGCGTCAAGAAGGGCGACGTGATGAAAGCGGTCGTCGTGCGTACGGCGAAGGATATCCGCCGGGCCGACGGCTCAGTGATCCGATTCGACCGCAATGCGGCGGTTCTGGTCAACAACAACAAGGAACCGATCGGGACCCGTATTTTCGGGCCGGTTCCGCGGGAACTGCGTGCGAAGCAGCACATGAAAGTGATCTCGCTTGCACCGGAGGTGCTCTAATGGCCGCTAAGATCAAGAAGGGCGACAAGGTCGTCGTACTGACCGGTCGCGACAAGGGCAAGACCGGCGAGATCGTGCAGATCCTGCCGAAGGAAGACAAGGCGCTGGTTCGCGGCGTCAATGTCGTCCAGCGGCACCAGCGCCAGACCGCTCAGGCGGAAGGCGGTATCATCAGCAAGGAACTGCCGGTTCATATCTCGAACCTGGCGCTCGCCGATCCCAAGGATGGCAAGCCGACCCGCGTCGGGTTCCGTGTCAACGACGACGGCACCAAGGTGCGCGTGGCCAAGCGCTCGGGAGATCTGATCGATGGCTGAGACCAAGACCGCGCCGCGGCTGAAGACGGAATACCTTGAGAAGATCCGTCCGCTGTTGCAGGAAAAGTTCAACTACCAGAATCCGATGCAGATTCCCGCGCTTGAGAAGATCGTTCTCAACATGGGTGTCGGCGAGGCCGTCGCGGACAGCAAGAAGGCGAAGATCGCCGCTGAAGATCTGGCGATGATCGCCGGTCAGAAGCCGGTCATCACCACCGCGCGCAAGTCGATCGCGACCTTCAAGGTGCGTGAAGGCATGCCGCTGGGCGCCAAGGTGACGCTGCGCGGCGAGCGGATGTATGAGTTCCTCGACCGGCTCATCACCATCGCCCTGCCTCGGGTGCGTGACTTCCGTGGCCTGAACCCGAAGAGCTTCGACGGGCGCGGTAACTACGCGACGGGCATCAAGGAGCACATCGTTTTCCCGGAAATCAACTACGACAAGGTTGATCAGATCTGGGGCATGGACGTGGTGGTCTGCACCACTGCCGACAACGATGACGAGGCGCGCGAGCTTCTGCGCGCGTTCAACTTCCCGTTCCGCAAATAATCGAGCGGGAAAGAACGAGGACAGACGATGGCGAAGAAGAGCGCGATCGAGAAGAACAAGCGGCGCGAGCGGCTCGTTAAGAAATACGCGGAAAAGCGTGCCGAGCTGAAGGCGCAGTCGAAGGACGAGACGCTGACGCTGGAAGAGCGCTATGCGGCACGGTTGAAGCTGGCGAAACTGCCGCGCAACTCCGCGCCGATTCGTGTGCGCAACCGTTGCGAGGTAACCGGGCGTCCGCGCGGTTTCTACCGCAAGTTGAAGATGTCGCGCGTGGCGCTTCGCGAGCTGGGCTCCAAGGGTTTGATCCCGGGCCTGGTCAAGTCGAGCTGGTAAGGAGACGTTAGATGGCGCTTTCCGATCCCTTGGGCGATATGCTCACCCGGATCCGCAACGCTCAGATGCGGCGCAAGAGCAAGGTCTCGACGCCCGCGTCAAAGTTGCGTGAACATGTACTCGACGTTTTGGCTGCTGAAGGGTATATCCGCGGTTACTCCACCGTGGAATACGAGGGCGGCAAGTCCGAGCTCGAGATCGAGCTGAAGTACTTCGACGGCGAGCCGGTGATCCGCAGCATCGAGCGGGTCTCGAAGCCGGGTCGGCGGGTGTATTCTTCGGTGAAGAATATCCCGCGGGTTTCGAACGGTCTCGGGGTTTCGATCCTTTCCACGCCGCGCGGCGTGATGAGCGATCACGATGCCCGGGAAAACAACGTGGGTGGCGAGGTCCTCTGCCGCATCTTCTGATGCGGCCCTAGAGGACTCGCGGAACGCAAACTGGACAGGTTGGTCATATGTCTCGAATTGGCAAGAAGCCAGTCCCCGTGCCGAGCGGGGTAACGGCAACGATCAACGGTCGGAATGTTGAGGTCAAGGGCCCGAAGGGACAGATGTCCTTCGCGCTCAACAGCCTGGTTCTGGCCGAAATGACGGATGATGGGATCAAGGTCGATCCCAGCGTCGACAGCAAGCCGGCGCGTGCGATGTGGGGTATGTCCCGCACCATGATCGCGAACCTGATCACCGGCGTGAGCGCCGGCTTCGAAAAGAAGCTGGAGATCACCGGTGTCGGTTACCGCGCTCAGGTGCAGGGCCGGAACCTGCAGCTCGCGCTTGGCTTTTCGCACGACGTTGTCTACGCGGTGCCGGAAGGCATCGAGGTGAAGTGCCCGAAGCCGACCGAGATCGTCGTGTCGGGCATGGACAAGCAGCGTGTCGGTCAGGTCGCGGCGGAAATCCGCGCCTACCGTCCGCCGGAGCCCTACAAGGGCAAGGGCATTCGCTATGCGGACGAATTCATCGTTCGCAAGGAAGGCAAGAAGAAGTAACGGACCGGATCATGGCGAAGACAAATTCAAGCTTCGAGCGCCGCCGCGACCGCGTCCGTCGTTCGATCAAGAAGGTGATGAACGGCCGCCCGCGTCTGTCGGTGTTCCGCTCTTCCAAGCAGATTTACGCGCAGATCATCGACGATGCGAAGGGCCATACCCTGGCGTCCGCCTCGACGATCGAGAAGGACATTCGCGACGGTCTGAAGACCGGTGCCGATGCGGCCGCTGCCGCTGCCGTCGGCAAGCTGATCGCGGAGCGCGCGAAAGCCGCCGGTGTCACCCAGGTCGTGTTCGACCGCGGTGGCTACATCTATCATGGGCGTGTCAAGGCGCTGGCGGATGCCGCGCGCGAGGGCGGGCTGGAATTCTGATCGTCCCTCTGCGAGACGCTCACAGATAAACGGAAGCGAAAATTATGGCGAGACAGGACACACGGGATCGCGGCGGCGAGCGTGACAGCGAGTTTGTCGACAAGCTCGTTCACATCAACCGCGTCGCGAAGGTCGTGAAGGGTGGTCGCCGGTTCGGATTTGCCGCACTGGTCGTTGTTGGCGATCAGAAGGGCCGGGTCGGTTTCGGCCATGGCAAGGCGCGGGAAGTGCCGGAAGCGATCCGCAAGGCGACGGAAGCTGCCAAGCGGTCGATGATCCGGGTTCCGCTGCGCGAAGGCCGGACCCTGCATCACGATGTCGCCGGACGGCATGGCGCGGGCAAGGTGTTCCTGCGTGCGGCTCCGGCCGGTACCGGTATCATCGCGGGCGGCCCGATGCGCGCCGTGTTCGAGACCCTTGGGGTCCAGGACGTGGTGGCGAAGTCGATCGGCTCGGCGAACCCCTACAACATGGTGCGTGCCACCTTCGAAGCCCTGAAGAAAGAAGACAGCCCGCGCTCGGTTGCTGCGCGTCGCGGTCTCAAGGTTTCGCAGATCCAGGCCCGTCGCCGTGACATCGACGATGGGGCACAGGCCGGCGCCGAGGCTTGAACCTCGGTACGGTTGACCCCAGCTTAGAAAGGCTTGGTTTGATGGCGAACAGCGAAAAGACCGTCACGGTCGAGCAGATCGGTAGCCCGTTGCGGCGCCCGAAGGACCAGCGGGCAACGCTCGTCGGCCTCGGCCTGAACAAGATGCACCGCCGCTCGACGCTGAAGGACACGCCGGAAGTGCGTGGCATGATCCGCAAGGTTCAGCATCTCGTGCGCGTCGTCGAAGACGCGTAAGGGATCGGGAGACAGAACATGAAACTCAATGAACTCCGGGACAATCCGGGCGCGACCAAGGAACGCACGCGCGTCGGTCGCGGTATCGGTTCGGGCAAGGGCAAGACCGGCGGCCGTGGCGTCAAGGGTCAGAAGTCCCGCTCGGGCGTCGCGATCAAGGGCTTCGAGGGTGGCCAGATGCCGCTGCATCGTCGCCTGCCGAAGCGCGGCTTCACCAACATCTTCGCCAAATCCTTCAACGCCGTGAGCGTTGGCCGGGTGCAGAAGGCGATCGATGCTGGCAAGCTCGACGCCTCGCAGACCGTGACGGTCGAAGCGCTCAAGGCCGCCGGTGTCGTCCGCCGCGTCAAGGATGGCGTCCGCCTCCTGTCGAACGGCGAGCTGACCGCCAAGGTGACCTTCGAGGTCGCCGGCGCGTCCAAGGCGGCCATTGCCGCGGTCGAAAAGGCCGGCGGCAAGGTTGCGATTATCGGATCCCAGGCTGAATAAGCCTGGGGTTCCCCCTTTTCTGCCTGCACATAGTGACCGGAGCCCGGAATGGCATCAGCGGCCGAACAGCTTGCGGCTAATCTGAATTTTTCAGCTTTCGCAAAAGCCGAGGAATTGAAGAAGCGTATCTGGTTCACACTGGGTGCGCTTCTTGTGTATCGGTTCGGCACCTATGTGCCGCTGCCCGGAATCAACCCGGAGGCCTTCGCACAGGCCTTTGGCCAGGCGCAGCAGGGCATTGTCGGGCTGTTCAACATGTTCACCGGCGGTGCCGTGGAGCGCATGGCGATCCTGGCGCTCGGCATCATGCCGTATATCTCCGCCTCGATCATCATCCAGCTTCTGACCTCGGTCGTTCCTTCGCTTGAGCAGCTCAAGAAGGAAGGGGAACAGGGCCGCAAGGTGATCAACCAGTATACCCGTTACGGCACGGTGGTGCTGGCGACCTTCCAGGCCTACGGCATTGCCATCGGGCTCGAAGGGGCGACCAATGTGGTGGTCGATCCGGGCTGGTTCTTCCGCATTTCCGCGGTGATCTCGCTGGTCGGCGGCACCATGTTCCTGATGTGGCTGGGTGAGCAGATCACCGCGCGCGGCATCGGCAACGGTATCTCGCTGATCATCTTCGCCGGCATCGTCGCCGGTCTGCCGGCGGCCATCGTCTCGACGCTGGAGCTGGGACGGCAGGGCGCGCTGGCGACGCCGATCATCCTCGGCATCATCCTGCTGTCGGTGGCGGTGATCGCGTTGATCGTGTTCATGGAGCGGGCGCAGCGCCGGCTGCTGATCCAGTATCCGAAGCGGCAGATGGGCAACCGCATGTTCGAGGGCAACACCTCGTTCCTGCCGCTCAAGCTGAACACCGCCGGTGTGATTCCGCCGATCTTCGCCTCGTCGCTCTTGCTGGTTCCGGCCACCATTTCGGGCCTTGGTACCACCGGTGGGGAAGACAGCATCCTGACGACGGTGACGGCGCTGCTCGGCCACGGCCAGCCGCTCTATATGCTGCTCTATGCGGCGCTGATCGTCTTCTTCTGTTATTTCTACACGGCGATCGTGTTCAATCCGACCGATACGGCCGACAATCTGAAGAAGCACGGGGGCTTCATTCCGGGCATCCGTCCGGGAGAGCGGACCGCGCAGTACATTGATTACGTGCTGACCCGGATCACCAGCGTTGGCGCGATCTACATCGTCCTGGTCTGTCTATTACCCGAATTCCTCATTTCCGCGACTGGCGTTCCGTTCTACTTCGGTGGCACCTCGCTGCTGATCGTCGTCAGCGTGACCATGGATACGGTTTCCCAGATCCAGGGCCATCTGCTTGCGCATCAGTACGAGGGACTGGTGAAGAAAGCGAAGCTCAGGGGGAAGCGTAGATGAGGCTGATTTTTCTTGGCCCACCGGGGGCCGGAAAAGGGACACAGGCCACGCGCCTGGTGAAGAAGCACGGTATTCCGCAGCTGTCGACGGGCGATATGCTCCGTGCGGCAGTGGCGGCGGAGACCCCGATCGGGCTCCAGGCCAAGGCGGTGATGGAAGCGGGCGGTTTGGTCTCCGACGAGATCGTGATCGGCATCGTTGCCGACCGCATCGAGGAGCCGGACGCGGCCAAGGGGTTCATCCTCGACGGTTTTCCGCGGACGGTTGCCCAGGCCGAGGCTCTGGACAAGATGCTGGCCGAGAAGGAGTTGAAGCTCGATCTCGTGCTGGAGCTGCAGGTCGACCAGACCGCGCTCGTCGACCGGATCGTCAAGCGGGCGGAAGAAGCCCGGGCAAATGGCGAGCCGGTCCGCAAGGACGACGATCCGGTGATCTTCCGGCAGCGGCTCGATGCGTACAATCGGGATACCGCGATCGTCGCGCCGTACTACCGGGAGCGCGGCCAGCTCAGCGCCATCGACGGCATGCAGTCGATCGAGGCGGTGGCCGATCAGATCGATGCCGCACTTGACGCATGTGTCGTGACCGGCTAAGGGTCGCGGCCTGCTAGACAGATTGCCGCCGTTTCCGCGTCTCGGGACGCGGGGCGGCATTTGTTGTGCATGAATTTCCTTCCCGCAGGGGCCGGGCTCCACCGGACGCGGGAGCAACCCAGGTGGCCGCCAATCGTGGCGCCACAAGACATGGAGACGGCAGTGGCCCGTATCGCAGGTGTAAACATTCCGACCAACAAGCGCGTCGTGATCGCGCTTCAGTACATTCATGGCATTGGCCCGAAGTTCGCCCAGGAGATCATCGAGAAGGTGAACATCGCTCCGGAGCGCCGGGTGAACGAGCTTTCGGACGCCGAAGTGCTGGCGATGCGCGAGGCCATCGACCGCGACTACATCGTCGAGGGCGACCTGCGCCGTGAAACCGCAATGAACATCAAGCGCCTGATGGACCTTGGCTGCTACCGCGGCCTGCGCCATCGTCGCGGACTTCCGGTGCGCGGCCAGCGTACCCACACGAACGCCCGTACCCGCAAGGGTCCGGCGAAGCCGATTGCCGGCAAGAAGAAGTAATTCATCGGAAATCGGCCCGGTGGAGCCGCCGAGATACGGCGGTGACGAGATCGAGCGAAGGAAAGCAAAATGGCAAAAGACACCACGCGCGTCCGGCGTCGCGAACGGAAGAACATTTCGTCCGGCGTTGCGCATGTGAACTCGACGTTCAACAACACCATGATCACCATCACCGATGCCCAGGGCAACGCGATCTCCTGGTCGTCCGCTGGCGCGATGGGGTTCAAGGGCTCGCGTAAGTCGACGCCCTACGCGGCGCAGATCGCTGCGGAAGACGCGGCGAAGAAGGCTGCCGAGCATGGCATGCGCACCCTCGAGGTCGAGGTTCGCGGCCCGGGTTCGGGACGTGAGTCTGCCCTGCGCGCGCTGCAGGCCGCCGGGTTCATGGTCACCTCGATTCGCGACGTGACGCCGATCCCGCACAACGGTTGCCGTCCGCGCAAGCGCCGCCGCGTCTGATCGGCCGGTCCATTCACCCTGATTTCCCAGGCATAGCATGGCCGGTCCGGTGGGGCCGGCGGGACAGCCGGAGGAAGACATTTGAGCATTCACAAAAACTGGCAGGAACTCATCAAGCCGACCAAGCTTGAGGTGAAGCCGGGTCATGATGCGCGCTTTCACGGCGCGGTCGTCGCGGAGCCGCTGGAGCGTGGGTTCGGCCTGACGCTTGGCAATGCGCTGCGTCGCATTCTGCTGTCCTCGCTTCAGGGCGCGGCGGTGACGGCGGTGCAGATCGACGGTGTCCTGCACGAGTTCTCCTCGATTCCGGGCGTTCGCGAGGACGTGACCGACATCGTGCTGAACGTGAAGGAAATCGCGCTGCGGATGCAGGGCGAGGGACCCAAGCGGATGGTGCTGCGCAAGCAGGGCCCGGGCGCGGTGCTGGCCGGTGATATCCAGACGGTGGGCGATGTCGAGGTTCTCAACCCCGATCTCGTTCTTTGCACCCTCGACGAGGGCGCGGAGATCCGGATGGAATTCACCGTCGACACCGGCAAGGGCTATGTTGCGGCGGAACGCAATCGTCCGGAAGATGCCCCCATCGGGCTGATCCCGGTCGACAGCTTGTATTCGCCGGTCAAGAAGGTGTCCTACCGGGTGGAAAACACCCGTGAAGGCCAGGTTCTCGACTATGACAAGCTGACGCTGACGGTGGAAACCGACGGCTCGGTCACGCCGGAAGACGCGGTCGCTTTCGCTGCCCGCATCCTGCAGGATCAGCTTTCGATCTTCGTCAACTTCGAAGAGCCGCGCCGCGAAGTGAAGGAGGACACCGTCCCCGAGCTCGCGTTCAACCCGGCGCTTCTGAAGAAGGTCGACGAGCTGGAACTGTCGGTCCGTTCGGCCAACTGTCTCAAGAACGACAATATCGTTTATATTGGCGATCTGATTCAGAAGACCGAAGCGGAGATGCTGCGCACGCCGAATTTCGGACGCAAGTCGCTGAACGAGATCAAGGAAGTTCTCGCCCAGATGGGTCTCCATCTCGGCATGGAGGTCGCCAACTGGCCGCCGGAGAACATCGACGATCTCGCCAAGCGCTACGAGGATCACCAGTACTAGGACGCGGCCCGTCGCGTCTTCCAAAGGCAAAAGGCGGATCGGTCCGCCGTGATACGAGAAGGAGAGAGCCATGCGCCACGGCAATCGCGGCCGCAAGCTCAACCGTACATCGAGCCATCGCAAGGCGATGTTTGCGAACATGTCGGCATCGCTGATTCAGCATGAGCAGATTGTAACGACGCTTCCGAAGGCCAAGGAACTGCGGCCGATCATCGAGAAGCTGATCACCCTGGGCAAGCGCGGCGACCTGCACGCCCGCCGTCAGGCGATCGCGCAGATCCAGGACGTTGCCATGGTCGGCAAGCTGTTCGACGCCCTCGCGGAACGCTACAAGAGCCGCAACGGCGGCTACACCCGGGTCCTCAAGGCCGGGTTCCGCTATGGCGACAACGCGCCGATGGCCGTGATCGAATTCGTCGACCGCGACGTGTCGGCCAAGGGGGCGGCTGACCGCGCCCGCACCGAGGCGGAAGCCGAGACGGAAGCGGCTGCCTGATCCCGTCAGGCAGACGTGAAGAATTGGAAAAGGCGGCCTTCGGGTCGCCTTTTTTGTTACGCTTCTGATGGTTGAGGGATGCGCCGCGAGTCGTGGCTCGGGCGGCGCGATCATCGGCAATGCGGGTGCGAAGGTGGAGTTGTCCATGAGAGGATATGGTGTCGCGGGGCGGTGTTTCGCGGTTGCGGTGGCCGTGCTGGCGCTTTCCGGAGCGGTAACGGGCGATTTGCGCGCCGAGGATCGGGTGGCGCCGCGCAGCGCGGCGGAGCTTCGGCTGTCCTTTGCGCCGATCGTGCGCGAAGCGGCGCCGGCGGTGGTCAATGTCTATGCCAAGCGCACGGTGTTGCAGCAGCCGGTTTCGCCGTTCTTCAATGACCCGTTCTTCCGGCGCTTCTTTGGCGCTCCGGGACAGGACTTCGGCCGGCCGCGCGAGCGGGTGGAATCCTCGCTCGGTTCCGGGGTGATCGTCTCCGCCGAGGGGGTGATCATCACCAACCATCACGTGATCGAGGGAGCGGACGAGGTGCGCGTGGCGCTTGCCGACCGGCGGGAGCTGGACGCGGAGATCATCCTCAAGGACGAGCGCACCGATCTGGCGATCCTGCGGGTTCGCGATCTCGACGAACCGTTGCCCCATCTCGCGTTTGCGGATTCCGATGAGCTGCAGGTGGGCGATGTGGTGCTGGCGATCGGCAATCCCTTCGGCGTCGGCCAGACGGTGACGCAAGGGATCGTGTCGGCGCTTGCCCGCACCCGGGTCGGGGTCACCGACTACCAGTTCTTCATCCAGACCGACGCGGCGATCAACCCGGGCAACTCGGGCGGTGCGCTGGTGGACATGAAGGGACGGCTGGTCGGCATCAACACCGCGATCTTCTCCCGCTCCGGCGGCTCCAATGGCATCGGCTTCGCGATTCCCTCCAACATGGCGCATTTCGTGGCCATGGCGGCGGAGGGAGATGGTATCATTCGCCGGCCCTGGCTGGGGGCCGGGGTGCAGGCGGTGAGCGCCGATATCGCCGAGGCGATGGGGCTGGACCGTCCGCGCGGTGTGCTTGTCACCAGCATTGCCAAGGACAGCCCGGCGGAGCGAGCCGGGCTGAAGGTCGGTGATCTGATCACCCGGGTGGGGGAGGCGACCGTCGCTGATCCGGATGGCTTCGGCTATCGCTTTGCCACCCGGCCGATCGGCGGCAGCACCTCGTTCACCGTGCTGCGTCAGAGCGGCGAGGTGGAGTTGACGGTAACGCTGGAGGCGGCGCCGGAGACCGTGCCGCGGGATGCGCGGGTGATCGGCGGCCGGTCGCCCTTTGCCGGTGCGACGGTGGTCAACCTGTCTCCGGCGGTGGCGGAGGAGATGCGTCTCGACGCCTTCGACGAGGGTGTGGCAATCCAGGAACTGGAACCGCGTTCGACGGCGGCGCGCGTCGGCCTGCAGGTCGGGGACATCATTGTCTCGGTCAATGGCCGCAAGGTGGACACGACGCGGGTTCTGGAGCGGATCGCGGCTGGGGACCCCGGCGTCTGGCGTCTGGAGATCCAGCGCGGCGGGCGGATCCTGCGGATCGCGCTGCGCGGCTGACGGGAACGAACGGAACGGGAATGGTCGATCTTTTCGAAAGCGCGGGCCTGGACAAGGGCGGCGTCCGGCCGCTGGCCGACCGGTTGCGACCGGCAGCGATTGCAGACGTGGTCGGGCAGGATCACCTGCTCGGCCCGGACGGGGTGCTGGCGCGCATGCTGGAGACCCGCAGCCTCGGGTCGCTGATCTTCTGGGGGCCTCCGGGCACGGGCAAGACCACGGTCGCCCGGCTTCTGGCCGATGCCACCGATCTGCATTTCGAGCAGATTTCGGCGATCTTCACCGGGGTTGGCGACCTGCGGAAGGTGTTCGAGGCGGCGCGGGCGCGGCGGATCGGCGGCCGGGGCACTGTGCTGTTCGTCGATGAGATCCACCGTTTCAACCGGGCGCAGCAGGATGGCTTCCTGCCGGTGATGGAGGACGGCACGGTCACGCTGGTCGGTGCGACCACGGAAAACCCCAGCTTCGAGCTCAATGCGGCGCTGCTCTCGCGGGCCCATGTGCTGACGTTCCATTCGCTCGACGATGAGGCCGTGGCGCGGCTGCTGACGCGGGCGGAAGAGGCGGAGGGGCGGGCGCTGCCGCTCGACGAGACCGCCCGGGCGAGCCTGGTGCGCATGGCCGATGGCGATGGCCGCTCGGCGCTGACGCTGGCGGAGGATGTCTGGCGCGCGGCGCGTGGCGGCGAGGTCTTCGATGCGGAGCGACTGCAGGCGATGATCCAACGGCGCGCTCCGGTCTACGACAAGTCGCGGGACGGGCACTACAATCTGATCTCGGCGCTGCACAAGTCGATCCGGGGATCGGATCCCAATGCGGCGCTCTACTGGTTCTGCCGGATGCTGGACGGGGGCGAGGATCCGTTGTTCCTGGCCCGCCGGCTGATCCGCATGGCGGTGGAGGACATCGGCCTTGCCGATCCGCAGGCATTGGTCCAGGCCAATGCGGCACGCGATGCCTATCAGATGCTCGGTTCGCCGGAGGGGGAGCTGGCGCTGGCGCAATCGGTGGTCTATCTGGCGACCGCGCCGAAATCGAACGGGGTCTATACCGCCTACAAGGCCGCCCTGCGTTCGGCCAAGCAGAATGGCTCACTGCCGCCGCCCAAGCATATCCTCAACGCGCCGACCAAGCTGATGAAGACCGAAGGCTACGGCGCAGGCTACGCCTACGACCATGATGCGCCGGACGCGTTTTCCGGGCAGGATTATTTTCCGCAATCCCTTGGCCGGGAGGTCTATTATGATCCTCCCGACCGAGGGTTTGAACGGGAGATCCGCAAGCGGCTCGATTACTGGGAGCGTTTGCGGCGCAGCCGACGGGGCGAAGGCTAGGTAGAGAAACGGCGCGGGCTGAGGACAACGAGGGGCCGGGCGTCTTCCGTCGGCTCCGGTAATCGCTGGAACGGGCAGGAATGTTGCAGACCGTATCGTCAGCCGCGCAGATGAAACAGGTGGAGGTGCGGCTGGCGCTGGTGCTCTACGGCGGTGTGTCGCTTGCCGTCTACATGCATGGCGTCTCGCGGGAGTTCCTGAACATCGTGCGCGCCTCCCGGCGGCTCGAACAGTCGGCCGATCTCGAGCCGGGCAGTTGCATCGAGGCTTATGCGCATGTCTTGAAACTGTTCCGGCCCGAACTCGACCTGCGGGTGGTGGTCGATGTCATTTCCGGCGCCTCGGCCGGCGGCGTGAACGGGGTGATGCTGGCGCGGGCTCTCGCCCATGACCTGTCGCTCGACCGGCACCGCGATCTGTGGCTGGAAAACGCGGATGTGACCCGGCTGGCCAATGAACCGGTCGGTCTGACACGCTATCTGAAAAGCTCGATCGCGCCGGTACTCGACCGACTGGTGTCGATGGGCCTGAAGTCCGAGCTGACCGATTCGGAAACCCGCACCAAGCTGCGCCAGTTCATGCAGGCGCGCTGGTTCACCCCCCCTTTTTCCGGGGAACGCTACGTCGGCTGGATGCTTGATGCTGCCCGGCAGATGGAGTCGGAGGACAAGGATGCGGCCGAGGCGCGGGACTGCCCGCCAACCCTCATCCCGCAAGGCCAGTCGCTCGACCTGTTCGTCACCCTCACCGATTTTCACGGCGCCCGCCGCCGCTTCGAGATCGACGACCCGCCCGAGGTGGAGGAGACAGAGCATCGGTTGATCCTGCATTTCGGCGCCACCTGCCGGGGCGGTGGCGAGTTGCAGTCGCAGTTATCCGACAGGGAAATTCCCGATCTGGTGTTCGCCGCGCGCGCCACCTCTGCTTTTCCCGGCGCCTTCCCGCCAATGACCCTGGGCGAGATGGACCGGGTGATGGCTCTGCGGGGGGCGGCCTGGGCGGGCCGTGGTGCGTTTGTCGCCCGGGCCCTGTCGGTGCCGGGGCACGCGCCGGAGAATCGCGTCTTCGTCGATGGCAGCGTTGTCATGAACAAGCCATTCCAACCGGTGCTGGACGCGATCAACGGCCGGCCAGCGGCGCGGGAGGTGGTGCGCAAGGTGATCTATGTGGACCCGCTGATCCCCGAGCCGGAAGCGGACGAAGCGGCGGTGGAGGCGGAGGAGGCGGAGACGCTGACGCAGATCGCCAATGGCGAACCGGGGTTCTTTCGGGTGATTCTCGCCTCGCTGGCGCATATTCCGCGCAATGAGCCGATCGGCGACGCGCTTGACCAGGTGCAGGACTACAATCGCGAAATCCGTCAACTGTCCGACGTCATCGCTGCGGCGGAACCGGTGGTGGAACGGGAGGTGGGGGCGATCCTGCGCCCGGTCATCGACCAGCCGATGACCATGCGAGAGCTCAGCCGCTGCCGGGTGATGGCCAATGAACGGGCGCATTCGGCGGCCGGCTATGCCTACCTCGGCTACCAGCGCCTGAAGCTTGCGAGCATTGCCGAGAGCCTCGGTGGGCTGCTGGGGCGCCTGCGCGGACCGGAGAAGCGGTCGCGCCTGTCGACGCTTGCCCTGACGCGGCGGATCAACGCTCTGCACAACAGGTTGCTCGCGGGCGCGCGGGCCAATGGCGCCCAAGGGTATTATCCGGAGCTGTCGAGCGAGCCGGTGATCTCGTTCCTGCGCGGGCTCGATGTGGACTACCGGATCCGCCGGCTTCGCTTCGTCATCAGCCGGCTCAACCGGCTCTATCGCAGCGCCTCGCCGGAGGCGGATACCGAGCCGAAGGAAATGGACGAGCTGAAAAGCACGCTCTATGAGCAGATCGACCATCTGCTGATGCGCTGGTCGCCATCTTTCTACGGGCAGGAGACCGTGGCCGCGCTGGAGCGGGTGCTGGCGAGCGAGCCGACCGATCCGGCGGCTGACGATCCGGAGCTGGAGGCGCTGCTTGCAGGCCTTGCCACGCGTATGGGGCTGGGCGACCTCGACCGGCTGGCGGACGATGTCTTTTCGGTGATGGCCTACAACTACCTGCCGCCGCGCCTGCGCATGTCGCTGGTCAGCGCCTATATCGGCTTTGCCTATTACGACCTGGTGACCCTGCCGGTGTCGCAACGGCAGGACGTCACGGAAATCAACGAAATCCGCGTTGACCGGATCAGCCCGAACGATGCGCATATCCTGCGTCCGCACGGGGTGCGGCTGAAGGGCCGCAACCTGAATGCCTTTGGCGCGTTCTTCAATCGCCGCTGGCGCGAGCACGATTACCTGTGGGGGCGGCTTGGCGCGGCCGACCGGCTGATCACCATGACCCTGCGGGCGGCGCGGGGCATGTCCGCTCCCGATCCTGAGGCGGTGCGCAAGGCCCGGCGCAAGCTGCTTCTGGCGATCCTGCGGGAGGAAGAGCCTCATCTCCTCGCCGATCCGGAGCTGGTGCCGGACCTGATCCAGGAGGTGGAAGCCGCGCTCGACACGGTGGAACCGGAGTAGCACCCGGCGCCCCGCTGGCTTCCGCCAGGAGGAGGCGCCAGGAGAAGGCGTCAGGCGCGGTCGCGCGTCAACTCGACGCTGACCTTGCCGGCGGCGATCGGCAGCGGCGCACCCGGCTTGTAGACCCGCACGCGCACCCGCTGCACCCTGGGCGCGGCGGCGAACACGGCCTCGCAGATCGCCCCGGCGAGCCGTTCGATCAGCTTGAAGCGCGATGTGGTGACGACTTCCTCCACCGCGCGCACCAGGCTGGCATAACAGACCGTCTCGGCATAATCGTCGGAGCTGGCGGCGGCCGACAGGTCGAGCCAGCAGCTCAGGTCGATGTGAAAACGCTGGCCGAGGCGCGCCTCTTCCTCATGCAGCCCGTGAAACGCATAAAAGGCGAGGTCTTCAAGGTGGATGGCGTCCATCGCGGCGTTCCGTTTCTTCTGCGACAGGGAAGGGGCCGCCGGTCTGCCCAGCGGGCAAGGCTCCAACGGTATTCTGGCTCATAAAGCAGATCGGTGCAGGCGTTGAAACCGGAAAAAGCGGGCGGAATGGCGGCTATCCGCGCCGCGCGCGGGTAGGGCGCGGGGTGAATCCCGGCAAGGTTGTGCATGGGCCGGGTGACGGCACGCTGACGTCGGGTTGCGCTTCCTCAATCGGGCGGTGCGACCTGAACGGTTGGGCCGAACCGCTCCTCGAAGGTGCGTTTCAGCACCAGATCGACATCGGCCAGGGTCACCGGCAGGCCGAGATCGACCAGGCTGGTCACCCCATGCTGGGTCACGCCGCAGGGCACGATCCCGGAAAAATGCTCAAGGTCCGGCTCGACGTTGAGCGACATGCCGTGAAAGCTCACCCATTTGCGCATGCGAATGCCGATGGCGGCGATCTTGTCTTCCCGGTCAATCCCCTTGTCGGGACGGCGCACCCAGACGCCGACCCGGTCCTCGCGCCGCTCGCCGCGCACATGATGCTCCCACAGGGCGCCGATCAGCCAGTCTTCGAGACTGGCGACAAAGGCGCGCACGTCCGGCCGGCGTCGCTTCAGATCGAGCATGACATAGACGACCCGCTGCCCGGGACCATGATAGGTGTACTGGCCACCGCGCCCCGCCTTGAACACGGGGAACCGGTCCGGGGTGAGAAGGTCTTCGATCCGGGCGCTGGTGCCGGCGGTGTAAAGCGGGGGATGTTCCAGCAGCCAGACGAGTTCGGCGGCCCGGCCCTCCGAAATCGCCGCGACGCGCTCTTCCATCTTTTGCAGCGCCACGTCATAGGCGACGGGCTGGTCACTGACGGCCCATTCCACGGGCGGAGCACCGGCATCGGCCTGAAACGCGAGGGGAAGATCCGCGCGGTCTGTCATTTTGCAAATCCGTTAGCGCTTTGTTAACCATGCGCCGGCGATGCTTTTCGCAGGATCCGGCGCGGTGTGCCTTGGCGCCCGTATAGACCGGAACGTGGCAGCTTGCCATCTTCTTAACGCCGACCTTGGGTGGATGCATGGGTGTTTTCGACAATATCGCCGTCGATATTTCGGTGGTTCTCGGCACGGCCGAAATGCCGATCCATCAGCTTCTGCGCATGGGGCGCGGCGCGGTCATCGAACTGACCTCGCGCGAGGACGATGACGTCAAGATCCTGGCCAACAACATTCCGATTGCCCGCGGGCAGGTGGTGCTGCAGGGCGAGCGGGTCGGTGTGTCGGTGACGGAAATCCTGATCCGCCCGCCCGAGGCCCGGCCCGTGCGGCACGATGGGCCGGTGTGATCCGGCAAATCTCTCCTCGATGAACAGAATTCTCCGTTGCCTGTGTATATCTCGATGCAAATCGCTTGCGCCGCAAAAACCGATTTGCTAGACGATGGCACCGCCGCGCTGAAGGGCGCGGAGACACGATATGCGGTCGTGGCGGAATTGGTAGACGCGCAGCGTTGAGGTCGCTGTGGGGTAAAACCCGTGGAAGTTCGAGTCTTCTCGACCGCACCATATCGAACAAGAAGCCTGGCTCTGCCGGGCTTTTTTGTTGCCTGCAGCCTGCTCCGGCCGATGTGGAGACGGAGCGAAGCGAATGAGATTTCCGTTGTCCGCAAGGTGACGCGGCGCTAGATCTCATGCAGTGTCGTCGTTGCGGCCCAAGGGGCCGCAAGAACATCCAACGAATTGAAGCCGATTATCTTTTCTGCGCAGAATTGGAGCATGCCGCACCCGAGGCGCTGACCTGGCGGGCTGCGGTGGTGACGGCGCGGATCGGATCGGTGTCGAGCAGGAGGGGATCGTGACCGAAGCCGAACGCATCGACAGCCCCGACACCGACGATCAGGTGCCCACCGTTCGCGACGAGGAAGGCCGCCTTTCCGGCGAATTCCTCGATCTGGTCGAAACGGCGATTGCCAATACCGATGCCCCCCAGCTGAAGGAACTGGTCGGCGATCTGCACGAGGCGGATGTCGGCGATCTGATCGAGACCCTCGATGCGGATGAGCGCGGGCCGTTCGTCCAGTTGCTCGGTGAGGACTTCGATTTCGCCGCCCTGACCGAGCTGGACGAGTCGGTTCGCCTGAAGCTCCTTGAGGAACTTCCCGCCGAAACGCTGGCCGAGGGTATCGGCGAGCTGGAGTCCGATGACGCGGTCTACATCCTTGAGGATCTGGACGCGGAGAATCAGGCGGCGATTCTCGAACAGCTCCCTTATTCCGACCGGGTTCAGCTGCAGCGCTCGCTCGACTATCCGGAGGAATCCGCCGGCCGGTTGATGCAGACCGACTTCATCGCGGTGCCCCCGTTCTGGAGCGTCGGCCAGACCATCGACTACATGCGCGAGGCAGAGGAGCTGCCCGACACCTTCCACGAGATCTTCGTCGTGGATCCGGGGTTCCGGTTGCTGGGCTCGGTGCCGCTCGACAAGATCTTGCGCACGAAGCGCGCGACCAAGATCTCCGAGATCATGGACGAGGACGCCCAGCCGTTCGAGGCGACGGAAGACCGGGAGGAGGTCGCCCGCAGCTTCGAGCGCTATAACATGGTGTCCGCCGCGGTGGTCGACGATGCCGGGCGGCTCGTGGGCATGCTGATGGTCGATGACATCGTCGACGTCATCCAGGAGGAGGCGGAGGAGGACCTGCGTGCGCTCGCCGGTCTGGGCGATGAGGAAATCTCCGACGATTTCATCGTGACCGCCCGCTCCCGGTTTACCTGGCTGGTGGTCAATCTGGGCACCGCCATTCTCGCCTCGCTGGTGATTTCCCTGTTCGAGGGCACGATCGAGGCGATGGTGGCGCTTGCGGTGCTGATGCCGATCGTTGCCTCGATGGGCGGCAATGCCGGCACCCAGACCATGACGGTGGCCGTGCGAGCGCTGGCGACCCAGGAGCTGGACGCGCGCAATCTGTGGCGGGTGCTGCGCCGTGAGGTGCTGGTCTCGCTGCTCAACGGCTTCGGTCTGGCGGTGCTGATCGGCATCGCTTCGGCGATGTGGTTCTCGAACACGGCGCTGGGTGCGGTGATCGGCGTGGCCATCGTCATCAACATGATTTTCGCCGGCCTGTCCGGCCTGATGATTCCCGTGGTGCTGGAGAAGGTGAAGGTCGATCCGGCGATTGCCTCCAGCGTCTTCGTGACGACGGTGACCGATGTGATCGGCTTTTTCGCGTTCCTGGGGATCGCCGCCCTGTGGTTCAATCTGCCACTATAGGGCAGGCATTGGTCCAGCTTGGCGGAGACGATCATGACATCAGCGCCCCCCATTGGCGGCATTCTGGAAACCGCTGTCTATGTGGACGATCTCGAGCGCGCCCATGCGTTCTACGCCGGCACCCTGGGGCTGGAACGGATGGTCGCGGGCGAGCGGCTTTTCGCCTATCGGGCGGCGCCGGCGGAGACTTTGCTGGTATTCCTGCGCGGAGCGACGGCGGAGGATGTGGCGACGCCGGGCGGGATGGTGCCGGGGCATCACAGCGCCGGACCAAGTCACTTCGCCTTCAAGATCGCGGCGGCGGATGTGGCGCGCTGGCGGGCTTACTTGCGCGCCAAAGAGGTGGCGATCATCAGCGAGGTGCGATGGCCGGCAGGCGGCACCAGCCTCTATTTCCGCGATCCCGATGGCAATGTGCTGGAGTTGGCCTGCCCCGGGCTCTGGCCGAATTTCACCTGAACCGCGCCGGGCCGAATTGCGGGACGGGACAGCGCCCTTTATGAAGGACGCATGAGCCATCTTCTCATTGTCGCCCTTGGCGGCGGGGCGGGCGCCGCCCTTCGTCATCTTGTCAATCTCGCCTCGCTGCGCTGGATCGGCCCCGGGGTGCCGGCGGGCACGCTGACGGTCAATATTCTCGGGTCCTTCCTGATGGGCGCGCTGATCGGCTGGCTGGCCGCGAGAATCAGTGGCGGGTCGGAATTGCGGCTGTTGCTGGCGACCGGGTTTCTCGGCGGCTTCACCACCTTTTCGGCCTTTTCGCTGGAGGTGGTGCTGATGTGGGAGCGGGGGCAGGCGCTGCATGCACTGCTTTATGTGCTGGTGTCCGTGCTGGCCTCCGTGCTGGCGCTGGTCGCCGGTCTGTGGCTGACGCGCAGCGCCTTCGCCTGATTGCATGCGGGAGGGTATCCTGGCGCGCTTGCTCTTGCGGCCAAGCGGGACTAGGTAGTCAGCGCGCGCGGCGCCTCCACTCACTGGGAAAGCGAATGTCCGGAATAGAACAGATAACGGTGACCGCCGACGAGGCGGGGATGCGCCTTGACCGGTGGTTCAAGTCCCACTTCCCGGGGCTCGGCTTCGGCCATCTGCAAAAGCTCTTGCGCACCGGGCAGGTGCGGGTCGACGGCAAGCGGGTGGACGCGGCAACGCGCATCGCCACCGGCCAGGTGGTGCGAATCCCGCCGATGCAGACCGACGCCCGGGTTTCCGCCCCCGACACGGCGAATGCCCGGCCGCGCCCGCGCAAGCTGAACGACAGCGACCGGCAGGCGGTCGAGGCGATGGTGCTGTACGAGGACCGCGAGGTGATGGTGCTCAACAAGCCGGCCGGTCTCGCTGTGCAAGGGGGCTCGGGGCTGACCCGCCATCTCGACGGCATGCTGGAAGCGTTTCGCGATGCCAAGGGGGAAAAGCCCCGGCTGGTGCACCGGCTCGACCGGGAAACCTCCGGCATTCTGCTTCTGGCCAAGACGCGCAAGGCGGCGCAGAGCCTGACCAAGTCGTTCCGCGCTCGCCAGACCCGCAAGATCTACTGGGCAATGGTCGCCGGCGTGCCGAAGCCGCGCCAGGGGCGGATCTCCACCTATCTGGCCCGGGACGAGGAAAACGAGCGGATGCGCGTTGCCCGCCACGGCGAGGAGGATGCGCAGCATTCCGTCTCGCTCTATTCGGTGGTGGAAAACGCCGGGCCGAAGGTCTCCTGGGTGTCGCTGCGGCCGATCACCGGGCGGACCCATCAGTTGCGCGCCCATATGGCGCATATCGGTCACCCGATCCTGGGCGACCCGAGGTATTTCAACATCGAGAACTGGGAAGCGCCGGGCGGGGTGCAGAACAAGCTGCACCTGCATGCCCGCCGCATCGTCATCCCGCATCCGTCCGGCCGGGGCTCGCTGGATGTGTCGGCGCCGTTGCCGGCGCATATGCAGCAGACCTGGAACCTGCTCGGATTCGATGCCGCCCAGTATGACCCCGAGACCAACGATCCGGAGGATTGAGCCCTGTATCTGGTGATTTTCGACTGCGACGGCACGCTGATCGACAGTCAGGAAACGATCGTCCACGGCCTCAAGGTGGGGTTCGAGACGGTCGGTCTTGAGCCCCCCGACCGGAGCCGCGCGCTGTCGATTGTCGGCCTGTCGCTGGATATTGCGTTCCAGCACCTTCTGGAGCCGCAGTACCATCATCTGGTGCCGCAGATGGCCGATGCCTATCGCCAGTCCCAGTTGGCGCGGCGGGCGGCCGGGCTCGATCACGATCCGCTCTATCCCGGCGCGATGGCGGCGCTCGATGCGCTGGGCGCGCGTCCCGACGTGCTGCTCGGCATTGCCACCGGCAAGGCCATGCGCGGCGTCGTGCACATGCAGGAGATGCATGGGCTCCAGGGACGCTTTGTGACGATCCAGACCGCCGACCGGGCGCCGTCGAAGCCGAACCCGGGGATGATCCTGCAGGCGATGGACGAGACCGGCGTTGCGCCGGAGCGCACGGTGATGATCGGCGACACCTCCTACGACATGGAAATGGCCAGGAACGCCGGCGTTGGTGCCATTGCCGTCACCTGGGGGTATCATGACCGGGCGCAGCTTGAGGCGGGCGGCGCCGATGTGCTGATCGACCGGTTCGACCAGCTCGAACAGGTGGTCGCGGACAGGTTTTGCTGGGACAGGGATCTGGTGTGATGCGCGAATTGTTGTCGGATCTGGAAGCGGACGGGCCGATCGACCCGGTGGAGCGGGCCAAGGTGCTGTCGCGCCGCACGCTGCCGAAGCGCTTCTACAAGGAGGTCAGCGTCGGCGCGGCGGAGGAGGGCGGCCATCTGGTTCTGCTCGATGGGCGTCCGGTCAAGACCGCCGGGCGGAAGACCCTGACCGTGCCGCAACTGGCCCTGGCCGAGGCCGTGGCCGGGGAATGGGCGGCGCAGGAGACCTTGATCGATCCGATGACCATGCCGCTGACGCGCATTGCCAATGTGGCGATCGACGCGGTGGCGCTGCGCCTTGGCGAGGTCGCCGACGATGTGGCCGCCTACGCGGGCAACGATCTTCTGTGCTATCGCGCCGACACGCCGCAGAGCCTGGTGAGCCGGCAGGAGACCGCCTGGCGGCCGGTGCTGGATTGGGCCGAAAGCCGGTTTTCCGGCCGCTTCGTGCTGGCGGAGGGCATCATGCCGGTGCGCCAGGATCCGGTGCTGATCGGGCGGGTTCGCGAAAGTCTTGAGGGCATGGCGGCGCTGCGTCTCGCCGCGCTGCATGTGGCAACCACGCTGACCGGCTCCGGCCTGCTGGCGCTGGCGCTGGAAGACGGTCTCTTGCCTGCCGAGGCGGTGTGGGCCGCGGCCCATGTGGACGAGGACTGGAATGTCGAGCAATGGGGCGGCGATGCGGAGGCAGAAAAGGTCCGCGCCCTGTGCAAGCGCGATTTCGATGCGGCGGCCTTGATCCTGGCGGAAACGGCAAGGGGCTGACGCCCTGGGTGTAATGGCAAGGCCCTCTGTCTCTCAAGGGGGAGGGCGTCATTCCGGGCAAGCCTCAAGCGCGACCCGGGATCGGAGAGCTGAAAGACGAGCGTTTTCAGAGGACTGGAACCGAGAGGCCTTGCCTCGCCGATCCCGGCGCGGGGGCCGGGACGACGCAGGAGGCGGCTTCGGGCTTCAGATCTCGAAATCGGGAATCTCGGCGACCGCGTCGCGCAGCTTTTCCGACCACATGCGCGACATGTCGGCGAAATAGGCGTCGTCCTCGGCGATCCGCGCCTGCCGGTGCGCGGAAAAGCTGTCGCTGTTGTAGAGCAGCATGTCAATCGGCATGCCCACCGACAGGTTTGAGCGCAGGGTGGAGTTGAAGGACAGCAGCACCAGCTTGGCCGCCTGGCCAAGGCGCATGTCCGACTGGGTCACCCGGTCGAGGATCGGCTTGCCGTATTTGTGCTCGCCGATCTGCAGGAAGGGCGTGTCCTTCGAGGCTTCGATGAAGTTGCCGGCGGAATAGATCTGGAACAGGCGCGGCTCCTCGCCCCGGATCTGCCCGCCCAGCAGCAGGGTGACGGCGAAACTCTCCGAATTGGCCGCCAGTGCATCGCCGTCGATGGCGCGGACATCGCGCACCACGCTGCCGACAAGGCGGGCGGCCTGGAACATGGTGTCGACCGAATGGAGCGACGGGTTGCTGTTGTCGGTGGCCTCCAGCCGCTCCGACAACAGGCTGACCACCGATTGGGTCACCGCCAGATTGCCGGCGGACATCAGGCACAGCACCCGATCACCCGGCTTTTCCCAGACATGCAGCTTCTTGAAGGTGGCGATGTTGTCGAGCCCCGCGTTGGTGCGGGTGTCGGCGGCCATGACAAGACCGCGGTCCAGTTTCAGGCCAACGCAATAGGTCATCGGGGGCAGTGTCTCCGGAGTGGAAAGGCGCGGGCGGCAAGCGGGCCGCCTGAGATCCCTTTTACGGCAAACCGGCGTTCGCGGATACGGGATCTTGGCGGTGCGGGCAAGGGGCGTGTGCCCTCGCACCGCCACGGCTATTGCTGGCTTTGCGCCGCCTCCCGGGTCACGGCCACCTCCACATCCATGCCCTCGCCGGCGCCGCCCCTGCGAATGCCCCGGATCGGCGCGGCGGAGCGGGAATCGAGCCCTTGCGTCAGCCGCACGTAGCGATCGGTCGGGCAGATTCCGTTGGAGACGTCGAAGCCCGTCCAGCCGAGCCCGGGCAGGTGCACCTCGGCCCAGGCGTGATGGGCCTCGGATGCCTGCTCGTCCTCCAGCAGCAGATAGCCGGAGATGTAGCGGGCCGGCAGTCCGGCGCACCGCGCGGCGGCGATGAAGATATGGGCGTGGTCCTGGCAGACACCTTCGCCGGCGGCCAGCGCCTCGGCACCGGAGGTGTCGACCTCTGTGACCCCGGTGCGATAGGCGACCTTGTCGCGGATCGCCTGCATCAAGGCATGGCAGCCGGCAAGGGCGTCGTCGCCGGTGGCAAACCGGGCGAGCGTACGAATGGCGGCGCTGGCTTCGGTGAGCGGGGTGAAGCGCAGGAACACCATGTCCGGCGCCGGGCAGGGGATGTCGCCGACGACACCGGCGCGGTCCTGGGTCTCGATGGTGCCCTCGACGGCGACCTCCAACTCGCTCACCGGGTCGCGGTGGCTGACCACATGCACCAGATTGCCGAAGGCGTCGGTGTAATGGGCAGCCGTGTCCATGCCCGGCGCGTCGATCCGCCAGGACAGGACCGCCTGTCCGGGGAAGGTGGGCGGGGTCAGGCGCAATTGCTGGACCATATGCGCGAGCGGATGGTCGTAGCGGTAGCGAGTGAGGTGCTTCACGACGAGACGCATGGCGCGGCGGCCTCCGAAGGTTGTCTGACGCGATCTCTCAGGCGAAATGATAATCCGCTGCAAGCTGGGTGCCGAGCGCATTGTTGCGGGTGATCATGTCGGTCAGGAACTCGTGCAGGCCCTCCTGAAAGATCTCGCGCATCGTTCCCTTGCCAAGCAGGGCTGCGGTTGCGGTGGCCATCTCATGGCTGGGCGGGTGTTCGCCATAGCGCTGGGCGAGCGCTTCGGCGCTCTCCTCGATCCAGTCGTAGCAATAGGCGAGCGAGCGCGGCATCTCCTTGCGCAGGATCAGGAACTCGGCAACGTTGAACGGGCGGATATGGGCATCGCGATAGGCGTGCCGGTAGCTGCGATGGGCGGAGACCGAGCGCAGGATCGTCGACCATTGGTAGCGGTCGAGGCTGCCGCCGATCATCTCGTTGTCCGGCAGCAGGATCCAGTATTTCACATCGAGGATGCGGGCGGTGTTGTCGGCCCGCTCGATGAAGGTGCCGAACTGGGAAAAGTGATAGCCCTCGTTGCGCATCAGCGTGCCGAGAAGGGCGCCGCGATACAGCATGGAGCGCTGCTTGATCCAACTGAGGAAGTCCGGCAGCCGGTCATCGCTCATGTGCTGCGGGCGCACCTCCATGAACTCGATGTAGGTGGTGTTGATGCTCTCCCACATCTCGCCGGTGATGGCGGTGCGCACGGAGCGGGCGTTGTTGCGCGCCGCCTCGATGCAGGAGCGCACCGAGGAGGGATTGTCCGGGTCGAACAGCATGTGCAGCATGACCGCCCGCTTGTTGATCTCGTCATGCTTGGCAAAGAAACGGCTTTCGCAGCCGGCGCTGACCAGGGTGGAGCGCCAGTCGTCGGCGGCGTCCTGGCCGAGGCGCGGGGTCATGGCGATGCGGTAGCCGACCTCCAGCAGCCGCGCCATGTTCTCGGCGCGCTCGTTGTAGCGGGAGGTCCAGAAGAGAGAAGCAGCGGTGCGCCCGAGCATGGTCGTCAGTCCTCCAGTACCCAGGTGTCCTTGGTGCCGCCGCCCTGGCTCGAATTGACCACCAGCGAGCCCTTCTTCAGCGCAACGCGGGTGAGGCCGCCGGGGGTGATGCGCACCTTGTCGCCGACAAGCACATAGGGGCGCAGGTCCACATGGCGCGGCGCCAGCCCGGAGGCCACATGGGTCGGGCAGGCGGAGAGCGCGAGCGTCGGCTGGGCGATGTAGTTGCCCGGTCTTGCCTTCAGCCGCCGGGTGAACTCGGCAAGCTCGCGTTTGGAGGCGGTCGGGCCGATCAGCATGCCGTAGCCGCCCGAACCGTGCACCTCCTTGACCACCAGCTCCGGCAGGTGGGCGAGCACATGGGCGAGCTCTTCCGGCTTGGCGCAGTTCCAGGTCGGCACGTTCTTCAGGATCGGCTTCTGGCCGGTGTAGAACTCGATGATGTCCGGCACATAGGCATAGATCGCCTTGTCGTCGGCAATGCCGGTTCCCGGCGCGTTGCAGATGGTGACATTGCCCGCGCGATAGGCATCGAACAGGCCCGGAACGCCCAGCATGCTGTCGGGGCGGAAGGTGAGAGGGTCGAGGAAGGCATCGTCGATGCGCCGGTAGATCACATGCACCTGTTCCGGCGCCCGGGTGGTGCGCATGAACACCTTGCCGGCCTCGACGAAGAGGTCCCGCGCCTCGCACAGCTCCACCCCCATGGAATCGGCCAGGAAGGCATGTTCGAAATAGGCGGAGTTGAAGATGCCGGGGGTCAGCACGCAGACGGTCGGTTCGCTGTCGCAATTGGACGGGGCGACGCTCTCCAGCGTTTCGCGCAACAGCTCCGGATAATGCTCGATCGGCGCGACCCGGTTCTGCTGGAACAGCTCCGGGAACATCCGCATCATGGTCTCCCGGTTTTCCAGCATGTAGGACACGCCGGAGGGAGTACGGGTGTTGTCCTCCAGAACGTAGAAATCCTCCTCGTTCACCCGCACCAGATCCGTGCCGATAATATGGGCATAGACCCGCCGGGGCGGGGTGAAGCCGATCATTTCCGGCAGGAAGGCCTCGTTCTGGATCACCAGATCGGCGGGAATGCGCCCGGCGCGAATGATTTCCTGCCGGTGGTAGATGTCATGCAGGAAGGCATTGAGCGCGCGGACCCGCTGGTCGATGCCGGCGGAAAGGCGGCGCCACTCGCTGGCGGAGAGGATGCGGGGAATGATGTCGAAGGGGATCAGCCGTTCGGTCGCCTCGGCGGTGCCATAGACCGCGAAGGTGATGCCAAGGCGGCGGAAGATGGTCTCCGCCTCCCGGCTTTTCTTGCGCATCAGGCTCGGGCTTTGCGTCTCGAACCAGTTGGCAAGCTGGCGATAGGGCGCGCGCGGCGTGCCATCGGCTGCGAGCATTTCGTTGAAGATACCGGTCTGCTCCATCGTCCCTCCGCTTGCTCGCCGCTCCTGAGGAGCTGGTTCCGGACCGCCAGAGGCGGAGCCCCGCGTCGGCGGCAGGGCTCATGCTGGCAAGGCCCGGGCCGGGCACCAAGTCCGAATTTGCGTCAAGGCGTGACCGTTTTCGCGCCACGCCTTCCCCGAAGTCCTTCCCCCTCGACCATAGCGGCGAGAGAGCGGAGGTCAAATTGCATCATGAAAGTGCCGCACGCCTGCCGTGCGGTCCGGTGCGTGCTCAGTCCCGCTCAAAAGGGCGGAACAGCGGCGTCTCGCACTCGAAGCCGACCACGCATTGCGGCGTGTCGCGTGTCGCGGCCACCGCCGGCCGGATTGCCTCCCAGCGGTCGCACCAGCGAATACCGGCGACGAACCGCTTGTAGGTGTAGCGCCCGGTGGTCATGACAACCGCGCCATTGCGGGTGACCATCGCTTGGGCCTCGGCGCAGGACATGCGGCGAAGATCCGGCCGGGCGGCCTCCGCCGGTGCGCTCATCTGCAGAAGCCCGAGGCCCAGAGCCAGGGAGAGCAGGGGCGCCTGGATCCATTTGTCTGCCCGTATTGTTGCGCGTTGCCCGTCCATTGGCCGACCCTCCGCTTGGGTTATCGTTGTCCGTTGTCAGCGTTCAGATGTAGCATTTTTGCAAGCGCCTGAGAACCAAACGCCTTTCGCGGCGCCGTTGCCATCGGCGCGCCCAGCGTCGGGCGGGGCCCGCAGACAGACAGAGGCGGGAAGCGCGCTCCGGGCCTGTCGCCATCGTCGGGGCTGGGGCCCTGGTTTTCGGGAATGTGAATTTATTAACCGTATAACTTTATGAAATAACTGGAGATTATCAATTATATTGACTGGAACGTAAACGTCATGCATCGTGATCCTGGAGGTGTCATGCAGACCTATTATACGATCACTCAGCTGACACAGGAATTCGGCGTGACGACACGCACCTTGCGTTTCTACGAGGCGGAAGGCTTCCTGAAGCCGCAGCGGCGCGGACGGCAACGGCTTTACCGGCCGGGTGACCGCACCCGGCTGAAGCTGATCCTGCGTGGCAAGCGCCTCGGTTTCTCGCTGGCGGAAATCCGCGACATCATCACCATGTACGACAAGGCGCCGGGCGAGGCGGGGCAGTTGCATCTGTTGTTGCAGCGGATCGAGGCCCGCCGGGCGGAACTTTGCGAAAAGCGGCACGACATCGAGCTGACCCTCTCCGAGCTTGACGAGGTGGAGGCGGGTTGCCGGGCGCGTCTGGCGCAGCTCGGGCCGACCGGCGATCTGTTCGCCCATGCCGAGGCGCCCGCCGAGGGCGAGGACACATGAGCCCGGCCGTGCTGCCTGTCGATCTGCGATTTCCCACTGAAACGGCTCAAACCGGCGCGGGGCGGCCGGCTTGTCGCCGCCGGTCCTTGCGCAGCCTTTGCGCTGGCCGGTCACGACGATTGATCCGCCCCGGCATCTTTTTCACTGCCAGGAGATTTTTCAATGATTTGCGATGACCTTCCCGTTGCCACTTTCGAGCCGCGCGATCCGGACTGGGCCGCGCGGGTGCGGACCGGCGTTGCCCGCCAGGCCTTCATGACGACCCTGGGGGCGGAGATCGCCGCGCTGGCGCCGGGGGCGGTCGATCTTCAGACCGGCTTTGCCGAGGGGCTGACCCAGCAGCACGGCTTTTTCCATGCCGGCGTAACCACCTCGCTGGCCGACAGCGCGGCGGGCTACGCGGCGCTGTCGCTGTTCGCGCCGGGGTTCGGCGTGCTGACCAGCGAGTTCAAGATGAACCTGCTCAACCCGGCACGGGGGCGCCGGCTTGTCGCCAGGGGGCGGGTGATCAAGCCCGGCCGGACGCTGACGGTTGCCGCCTCCGATGTCTACGGGATCGACGACGACGGCGAGGTGCATGTCGCCACCGGTCTCTTCACCCTGATCGCAATGGAAGGCCTGGGCGATTGATCCGCACCGGCTGCCTCTCTCACTGTCTGGAGTTCTTCGATGATCCGCAATGACCTTCCCGTCTTCAACTTCGATCTTGGCGACACCGCGGACATGCTGCGCGACAGCGTGCGCGCCTTTTCGCAGGATGCCATCGCCCCGCTCGCCGAGCGCATCGACAAGGAAGACTGGTTCCCGCGCGCCGAGCTGTGGACGGCGATGGGCGATCTCGGCCTGCACGGCATCACCGTGGAGGAGGAATGGGGCGGTGCCGGGCTCGGCTATCTGGAGCATTGCGTGGCGATGGAGGAGGTCTCCCGCGCCTCCGCCTCGGTGGGGCTGAGCTACGGCGCCCACTCCAACCTTTGCGTCAACCAGTTGCGCCGCTGGGGCAACGACGCGCAGAAGACCCGGTATCTCGGCAAGCTGGTGTCGGGCGAGCATCTCGGCGCGCTGGCCATGTCCGAGCCCGGTGCCGGGTCGGATGTGGTGTCCATGAAGCTGAAGGCGGAGAAGCGCGGCGACCGCTATGTGCTCAACGGCACGAAGATGTGGATCACCAACGGGCCGGACGCGGACACGCTGATCATCTACGCCAAGACCGACCCGCAGGCGGGGCCGAAGGGCATCACTGCCTTCATCGTCGAGAAGACGTTCCCCGGCTTTTCCGTGGCGCAGAAGCTCGACAAGCTGGGCATGCGCGGTTCGGAAACCGGCGAGCTGGTGTTCCAGGATTGCGAGGTGCCCGAGGAAAACGTGCTCGGCAAGGTCGGCAAGGGCGTCAACGTCCTGATGTCCGGTCTCGACTACGAGCGCACGGTGCTGGCCGCCGGGTCGATCGGCATCATGCAGGCGGCGATGGATGTGGTGGTCCCTTACGTGCATGAGCGCCAGCAGTTCGGCAAGGCGATCGGCACCTTCCAGCTCGTTCAGGGCAAGATCGCCGACATGTATGTAACGATGAACGCCGCCCGGGCCTATGTCTATGCGGTGGCGCGGGCCTGCGACCGGGGCGAGACCACCCGCGAGGATGCGGCCGGGGCCATCCTGTTCGCTTCGGAAAAGGCGACCCAGGTGGCGCTCGATGCGATCCAGCTTCTGGGCGGCAACGGCTACATCAACGACTATGCCACCGGCCGGTTGCTGCGCGATGCCAAGCTTTACGAGATCGGCGCGGGCACCTCGGAGATCCGCCGCATGCTGATCGGCCGGGAACTGTTCGGCAAGACCGCCTGATTGGTCTTTCCGGCCGGAGGCGGCGGCAGGCCCTGGGCGAAACCTGTGCCGTTTGCCACCTCCGGCCTTGATCTTGGCGCTGCCGGCCCCCATTCAAGGGGGAACGAGGCAGTTCGGGATCCCTTTCATGACACGCGTCAAGCGCCGGCTGGCGGCCATTCTGTGTGCCGACGTGGTGCAGTATTCCCGGCTGATGGAGCGGGACGAGGACGGCACGCTCGACCGGCTGCGCGGGTATCGTGAGGCCATCGGCGGGCTGGTGGCCGCGCGCGAGGGGCGGATCGTCAACACCTGGGGCGACGCGGTGATCGTCGAGTTCGCCTCGGTCGTCGAGGCGGTGCGTTGCGCCGCCGAGATCCAGGGCGAACTGGCCGAGCGCAACGCGGCGCTGCCGCCGGCCGAGCGCATGGTGTTCCGCATCGGCATCAACCTTGGCGACGTGATGGTCGAGGGCGATGACATCTATGGCGACGGGGTCAACATCGCCGCGCGGCTGCAGCAGGTCGCCGAGCCGGGCGGTATCGTCATTTCCGGCCCGGTTCACGATCAGGTCAAGTCGCGGCTCGCCATGGGCTTCGATGCGCTGGGCGTGCAAGCGGTGAAGAACATCTCCGATCCGGTGGCGACCTACAAGGTGCGGGTGGGCGGCGACAACGGCGGGGCGCAACTGGTGCCGGCCCCGGTCGGCGATGGGCCATCGCCGCAAGAACCGGCGGCAAGGCGACCGGCTCGTGAGGCCCTGCACGGGGTCGCCGCCTGGTATCGGGCGCAGCCCGGCCGGGTGCGCATGGCGCTTGGCGGCATTGGCTTCTTCTTCCTTCTGAACGCCATGTCCGGGCTGGGCACGCTTTGGTTCCAGTGGCCGTCCTTGCCCTTTCTGGCGATCCTCCTGCTTGGCGGATGGCGCCGGTTTCCTCGATGAGGCCGCTTTTGCCGGGATATCCCGGCATGGAGTGGAAACCTTCTTGCGATAACCCCTTTGCCGCGCGGGCGCGCATCGCCTAAGTATGGGCAAAGGGCGTTGCCCGTTCGCGGCCGATTCCCGTCTTCACAAGGAGCAGATCTTGCGCATGACCAGCCAAACGACCAACGTGCCGAGCCGCCTCGACGAGGAGGACGACGACAAGACCAAGACGCAGCAGTCCATTCAGGTCGACAAGCATCTGTTCGAGGCACGCACGGTGCTCGTTACCGGCCCGATCAACCAGGAGCTGGCGCGCGACGTATGCACCCGTCTTCTGGCGATGGCGCAGGTGTCGAACGATCCGATCACCGTGATCGTCTCCTCGCCCGGCGGTCATGTGGAATCCGGCGACATGATCCACGACACCATCCGGTTCATCGCGCCGGAAGTGCGGATCCTCGGCATGGGCTGGGTCGCCAGCGCCGGTGCGCTGATCTATGTGTCGGTGCCGAAGGAGCGGCGCTACTGCACGCCGAACACCCGTTTCCTCCTGCATCAACCGTCCGGCGGTGCCGGCGGTCAGGCAACGGATATCGAGATCCAGGCACGCGAGATCCTGAAGATGCGCGACCGGCTGAACAAGATCTTCGCCGAGGCCACCGGCCAGCCGATGGAGCGGATCGAGAAGGACACCGACCGCGACTACTGGATGGGCCCGGACGAGGCGATGAGCTACGGTCTCGTCGGCAAGATCGCGGCGTCGGTCTCCGAACTGGACTGATCCGGGCCGAGGGCCTGATAACACACTAAACCAAAGCGGGCGGACCCGGTCCGCCCGCTTTTTTCGTTTGTGGGTGGCATGGGGGCCGAGACCGCAGGGTCGAGGAGGGAACCGATGAAGTATCTTTCGCTGAGTGGTGTCGAGATGCCGGCGCTGGGCCTTGGGACCTGGCCGCTGTCCGGCGAGATCTGCCGCGATGTGGTCCGCGCCGCGCTGGAGGGCGGCTGGTGCCACGTGGACACGGCGGCGATGTATGACAACGAAAAGGACGTGGGCGCGGGCCTGCGCGCCGCATCGCTACCGCGCGACCGTTTCTTCCTCACCACCAAGGTCTGGCACGACCAACTCGACCCGGAAAAGATGATCCGGTCCTGCGAGGAGTCCCTTGACCGGCTCGGCCTCGAACATCTCGATCTCTTCCTGATCCACTGGCCCAATCCGGCGGTGCCGCTGAACGAGCAGATCGAGGCGCTGCTGGAGTTGCGCGGCCGGGGCTGGACCCGGGCCATCGGCGTGTCGAACTTCACCGCGGCGCTGGTGCGCGAGGCGCAGGAGCTGGCCGGCGGCACGCTGGCGGTCAATCAGGTGGAATATCACCCGATGCTGTCGCAGCGCAGCGTCAAGGCGGCACTCGATGACGCAGGGATGGCCCTGACCGCCTATTCGCCGATCGGCAAGGGCAGTGTCCTGGCCCAGGAGACCCTTCGCGACATCGGCAAGCGCCATGGCAAGAGCGCCGTGCAGGTGAGCCTGCGCTGGCTGATGCAGCAGGACAATGTGGCGGCGATCCCCAAGACCGCCAATCCGGCGCGGCTGGTGGAGAACGCGGCGATCTTCGACTTCGAACTGACGGAGGCGGAAATGGCGGCGATCACCGCGCTGGGCAGCGCGGCCGGGCGCGGCATCAACCCCTCCTTCGCCCCGAGGTGGGACGCGGACTGAGCTGGTAAGACGAGGCGGGACGAGACTTTTTGCCCCATCCGGCTACACGATTTCGCGAATGCACCTTGCATGGCGTAGGATTGGACCCAGGTAAGGGGCCGAGTGGTGGCGCATGGGCCGCACGCCGGGCCCCGGCGCGGTTCGCGACGGCGGGGCAAATTTGCCGCGCAGGAAGGAACAGGTCATGACCATCAGTGCTTCACTCATTGCCGCAGAGGTCATGGAATGGCTGCATGGCGATGCTGTGCGCCTGGGCGAGGCGCTCGACCTGGTGGAAGCGCTCGCCGGGCGGTTGAATGCCGCCGGCGTGCCGGTCGACCGGATCACCACGGGCATTTCGATCCTGCATCCCAATGTGCGGGCGGAAAGCGTGTTGTGGTCGAGCGATGGCGAGCGCGAGATGCGCAGCTTCCGCGAGACGCCGGAGAATGAGATTGCCTATGAGCACAGCCCGCTGAAGGTGGTCTATACGGAGAACCGCAAGGTCCGCATCAATCTGCTGGCGAACGAGCCGCTGCCCGCCTATGGCGTCGTGGAAGACCTTCAGACCGGCCGCTACACCGATTACGTGGCGCTGCCGATGCCGTTTTCCGACGGCTCGATCAAGGGCGTCACCTTTGCCACCCGCCATCCTGAGGGCTTTACCAGCGCGCAGATCTCGCTGTTCGAGGCGCTGGCCCGGCCGCTGGGGCTCCTGTGCGAATTGCAGACCTTGAAGCGCACGGCGCGGACCCTGCTGGAGACCTATGTGGGCCGGCGCGCCGGCCGCCGGGTGCTGGAAGGCACGATCAAGCGCGGCGATGGCGAAACCATTTCGGCGGTGGTCGGCTTTACCGATCTGCGTGGTTTCACCCGCCTGTCCAACGAGTTGCCGGGCAAGAAGCTGATCGGCCTGCTCAACGCCTATTTCAGCGCGGTGACCGAGGCGGTCGAGGCGCATGGCGGCGAGGTGTTGAAGTTCATCGGCGACGAGGTGATGACCGTCTTCCCCTATGGCTGCGAGGAGACGGCCCGTGCCGCCGCCCGCCGGGCGTTGCTGGCCGCGCGCGACGCGGTGCAGACCATCCGGACGATCAACCGGCAATGCTGCGACGCCTCTTCCCCCGAATTGCGGGTCGGCATCGCCCTGCACGCCGGCGATGTATTCTTCGGCAATGTGGGCGGCAAGTCCCGGCTCGATTTCACGGTGGTCGGCCCGGTGGTCAATCTGGCGGCGCGGCTGGCCGGGCTGACCCGCGAGCTGAAGCAGGACATCCTCGTTTCGGAGCAGATCGCCGAGATCATGGGCTGCCGTCACGGCCTGCTGGGGTCGTATCAGCTCAAGGGCTTCGATGAGCCGACGCTGGTGTTCACACCGCCGTTGGCGGCGATTGGCGGCGATGGAAACTGGTGCGCCGACGCGGCGATGGATTTGGCCTTGGACACGAACTGACGGCGGATCAGCACGAACAGCACGAACAGGGTGGTGAGCGCGAACAGGCGCGGGTCGGCGAACCAGCCCAGATAGCCGATGGAGAAGAAGAAGGCGCGCTGTCCCCGGTTGAAATGGCGCCCGGCCAGCACGTTCATTTCGCCGGCCTCGATGGCGAAGGTGCGGATCTCCTCGTCGGACATCTCATCGCCGCGATCGGGCACCGCGCCCATCAGGATGGTCGCGTAGTTGAACAGCCGATAGGCCCAGCCGAACTTGAAAAAAGCATAGGCGTAGATCAGCGCCAGCCCGATCACCTTCAGCTCCCAGGCCGCCGGGCTGTCGGCACTGTTCACGCCGAGATCCGACAACAAGTTGAACACTGCTTCGCGCGACGTGAGCAGGGCGAAGCAGCCGCCGATCGCCAGAAGCGAGGTGGAGGCGAAGAACGCGGTTCCCTGCTGCAGGCCGCTGGCAATCCCCACATCCATGATCCGCACCGCGCGCCGGCTCATGCTGGTCATCCAGCCACGCCGGTGGCGTTCCATCAGATGGGACAGGGTGTGATTGCGCAGCGGCGTCAGCTCCACCGCGATGTTGAAGGCGATCCAGGCGGAGAGGAACCAGCCAAGGGCGAGAATGTCCATCGTGGAAAGGATCGTCATGGGGCGCCTTCTTCCGGGGCGGCCAAATGCCGCGCGGCGCGAAGCATGCCGGTCCGCCCGGCGCCAATCAAGCCTGCGTGGGGCAAGATGGCGCTTTGCCTGGGGATGTGGGAGCGCAGGCGCTGGCTGCACCCGCCGGATCCGGGATATGCATGACGCGCACGGCAGGTGCGCCGGAAATAGTCCTTGCCTAAATGTTGCCAAATCGTTAAATCACCGCCCGACCGAACACGGCATGTGGCTGGGGCCTTTGCCGCCTTCCTTCGGACAAAGGATTTTCATGGACGAAAACATTCAAAAGTCCTGCTGGGGTGTCACGGCGTGGGCCGTGGTTCTGGCAGGCGGGGCCTTGGCGTTGCTCTATGTCTTCGGCAGCTCCGATGTGACCCAGACGGCAGTGGTCGCGATTCAGTAGACGCGACCGGCCATTGGGCTTCAGAACTGGCTTCAGAAAAAGGGCGTGGCGGTGGCCGCGCCCTTTTTGCGTTCAGGCGCCCGCTTCTGTCGGGGGGGCGTCCCGGAGGTGTCTGCCGGCGCTGTTGCGGCCATGGTTTGTAGCTTGTCTTTGCCGGCGGCGGCGGCGACACTCTCGGCCGGTAGGACGGTTCCCGAACAGGGGAGCGAGACAGGTGAAGGGGAGGCAGGAGTTTGTCCGCACAGATCCGCAAGGGGTACAAGGCGCTGGTCGATGAGGCCAATGCGGCGATTGAAACGCTCGGGGTCGAGGCAGCCATCGCGCTGACGGGGGATCCTGGCACGGTGCTGGTGGACATCCGCGACATTCGCGAGCTGGAGCGGGAAGGGCGGGTGCCTGGCGCCGTACATGCGCCGCGCGGCATGCTGGAGTTCTGGGTTGATCCGGACAGTCCGTATTTCAAGCCGGTGTTTGGCGAGGACAAGCGCTTCGTTTTTTTCTGTGCCGCCGGATGGCGTTCGGCGCTGGCCACCAAGACGGTGCAGGACATGGGGCTGGCTCCGGTCGCGCATATCGAGGGCGGTTTCGGCGCCTGGAAGGCGGCGGGCGGTCCGGTCGAGGGCGGCAACGCCCGCTGAGCCGAGCGGCCGTTTGCTTTTTTCCTGTTCCTTTTCGAGACAGATGGGGGGTTCGATGAAACTGGTGATTGGCAACAAGACCTATTCTTCCTGGTCACTCAGGGCCTGGCTTGCGGCGCGCCTGACCGGTGCGCCCTTCGAGGAGGTTCTGGTGCTGCTGGACACGCCGGAGTTCCCTGAGAAGGTGCGGGAGGCCTCGCCGGCCGGCCGGGTGCCGGTGCTGATCGACGGCGACATCACCGTCTGGGATTCCCTTGCCATCATCGAGTATCTGGCGGAGCGCTTTCCCGAGGCGGGCCTGTGGCCGGCGGACCGGGCGGCGCGCGCCCATGCCCGCTCGATCTGCGCAGAGTTCCATTCCGGCTTCTTCGACCTGCGTGGCAACTACCCGATGAACCTGCGCCGCAGCCCGGCACCGCACCCCAGAGCGCCGGATGCGAGCAAGGATATCGCCCGGATCCGCGAGATCTGGCGCGGCTGCCGGGCGGCGCATGGCGCGCGCGGGGCCTATCTCTTCGGCGCCTTTTCCGCCGCCGATTGCTTCTACGCGCCGGTGGTGAGCCGCTTTCTCACCTACCGGCTGCCGCTGGGGGATGTGGAGCGGGCCTATGCCGAGGCGGTGATGGCGCATCCGCTCATGCGGCAATGGTGTGAGGATGCGGCCGGGGAGAGTTGGGTCGTGACAGCGGATGAGGTTTCCTGATTTTCGTATGCTTCTGATTTTGAATAGGAAATAAGATTATATTGACTGGTACGTAAACGTCATTCAATGTCCCTGTCACTTGTCGGGACAGGGGCCTTGAGGCCTTGGGACCTTGAATGCGATCGGGGGAAGAAGCACGTGGCGATCCTGCGCAGCAGTTTGACATCGCATGATCCGGATCAGGAGGCGAACCGCGCCGCTTGGGCGGAGTTGCGCTCCGATCTTGAGGAAAAGCGTCGGACCGCCGCCGCTGGCGGGTCGGAGCGTGCCCGTGAGCGGCATCTGAAGCGCGGCAAGCTGTTGCCGCGCGAGCGCGTTGCCCGGCTGCTCGATCCGGGCAGTCCCTTCCTGGAGATCGGCGGGCTCGCGGCGCATGGCATGTATGACGATGCGATCCATGGCGCGGGCCTGATCGTCGGCATCGGCCGGGTGTCGGGGCGCGACTGCATGATCGTGTGCAACGATGCGACCATCAAGGGCGGCACCTATTATCCGCTGACGGTGAAGAAGCATCTGCGGGCGCAGGAAATCGCCATGGAGAACCGGCTGCCCTGCATCTACCTGGTGGATTCGGGCGGCGCCAACCTGCCGAACCAGACCGACGTCTTTCCCGACCGGGACCATTTCGGGCGGATCTTCTTCAACCAGGCGACCATGTCGTCGATGGGCATTCCGCAGATCGCGGTGGTGATGGGCTCCTGCACGGCGGGCGGCGCCTATGTGCCGGCCATGTCGGATGAGACCATCATCGTTCGCCGTCAGGGCACGATCTTCCTGGCCGGCCCGCCGCTGGTGAAGGCGGCGACCGGCGAGGAGGTGTCGGCCGAGGACCTGGGCGGGGCCGAGGTGCATGCCAAGGTGTCCGGCGTTGCCGATCACTACGCCATCGACGACGATCAGGCGCTGGCCCAGGCCCGGCGCATCGTCGCCAATCTCAACACCGTCAAGGCAGCGGATATCGCCCTTGCCGAACCGCGCGCGCCTCTGCTCGACCCGTCCGAGCTGGACCGGGTGGTGCCGGTGGACCTGCGCAAGCAGTATGACATTCGCGAGGTGATCGGCCGGCTGGTGGACGGCTCGGAGCTGGACGAGTTCAAGGCGACCTATGGCACGACCCTGGTCACCGGCTTTGCCCGCATTCACGGCATTCCGGTCGGGGTGATCGCCAACAACGGCATCCTGTTCTCCGAATCCGCCATGAAGGGCGCGCATTTCGTCGAGCTGTGCTGCCAGCGGCGGATCCCGCTCCTGTTCCTGCAGAACATCACCGGCTTCATGGTCGGGCGCGATTACGAGGCTGGCGGCATCGCCAAGGACGGGGCCAAGCTGGTGACGGCGGTGGCCTGCGCCAAGGTGCCGAAGATCACCGTCATCGTCGGCGGCTCCTATGGCGCGGGCAACTATGGCATGTGCGGGCGCGCCTACGGGCCGCGTTTCCTGTTCATGTGGCCCAACGCGCGCATCTCGGTGATGGGCGGCGAGCAGGCGGCCAGCGTGCTGGCGACGGTGAAGCGCGACAACATCGAGGCCGATGGCGGAAGCTGGAGCGCGGAGGAGGAGGATGCCTTCAAGGCGCCGATCCGGGCGAAATACGAGGCGGAGGGGCATCCCTACCATGCCTCGGCGCGGCTATGGGACGATGGCATCATCCTGCCGTCGGAAACCCGGCGGGTGCTCGGGCTTGCCTTCTCGGCAACCCTGAACGCGCCGATCCCGGAGACCCGCTTCGGCGTGTTCCGGATGTAATCGCGTGCACCCGGCGGGACCTGCCGGGTGACGGCCCTTCCTGCTCGACTGCCCATGACTTCGACCCAATACGAGGACCCTCCCATGCTCGACTCGGTGCTGATCGCCAATCGCGGGGAGATTGCCTGCCGGATCATCAAGACCGCGCGGCGTCTCGGACTGAGGACCATTGCCGTTTATTCCGATGCCGACCGCCAGGCACTGCATGTGCGGATGGCGGACGAGGCGGTGCATATCGGTCCGGCGCCAAGCGCGGAGAGCTATCTGGTCGGCGAGCGCATTCTGGCGGCGGCGAAGGTCACCGGCGCGGCGGCGATCCATCCGGGCTACGGCTTCCTGTCGGAAAACGCGGATTTCGCCGAGGCCTGTGCCAAGGCCGGCATCGTCTTCATCGGCCCTTCGGCCAATGCGATCCGGGCGATGGGCCTGAAGGACGGCGCCAAGACCCTGATGGAAGGGGCCGGGGTTCCGGTGGTGCCGGGCTATCACGGCGAGAAGCAGGATCCGGAGTTCCTCAAGCGCAAGGCCTATGAGATCGGCTATCCGGTGCTGATCAAGGCGGTGGCCGGCGGCGGCGGCAAGGGCATGCGCCGGGTCGACAAGGCAATCGACTTCGAGGCGGCGCTGGCCTCGGCCCGGCGCGAGGCGCAATCGGCCTTCGGCGATCCGCGCGTCTTGATCGAGAAATTCATCCTCAATCCGCGCCATGTGGAGATCCAGGTCTTCGGCGATGGCAAGGGCGAGGCGGTGCATCTGTTCGAGCGCGACTGCTCGGCCCAGCGGCGCCATCAGAAGGTGCTGGAGGAAGCGCCGGCCCCCGGCATGAGCGCGGAAACCCGCGCGGCGATGGGCGCGGCGGCGGTGGCGGCGGCCAAGGCGGTCAACTATGGCGGCGCCGGCACGGTCGAGTTCATCGCCGACGGCTCCGGCCCGCTGCGGCCGGACGGTTTCTGGTTCATGGAAATGAACACCCGGCTGCAGGTGGAGCATCCGGTGACGGAGCTGGTCACCGGTGTCGATCTGGTGGAATGGCAGTTGCGGGTGGCCTCCGGTGAAGGGTTGCCGCTGGCGCAGGAGGAGATCCGGCTTGCCGGCCATGCCATCGAGGCGCGGCTTTACGCGGAGGATCCCGATCACGGCTTCCTGCCCTCCACCGGCCGGCTGGAGCTCTTGATGCTGCCCGAGGGGGAGGGCATCCGCATCGACACCGGCGTCGAGGCCGGGGCGGACGTCTCGCCCCATTACGATCCGATGATCGCCAAGATCATTGCCCATGGCGCCACCCGCGAGGAGGCACTGGAGCGTCTGTCGCGGCAGTTCGGCGTCACCTGGGTCGCCGGGCCGAAGAGCAATCTGGCGTTCCTCGCGGCGCTGGTGGACCACCCGGAGGTGCGCGCCGGTGGTTTCGACACCGGCCTTGTCGACCGGGATCTGGACGGGTTGACCGGCGGCGCGGTTTCAGAGGCGACGATCGCCGCCGCCGTCGCCACGCTGGTCGCCGGGCATACCCCGCATGAGGAGGTGGCGACGGGTTGGATCGACCCCTTCGCGGAGAACGATGCGTTCCAGTTGTCGGGCCCGCGCGTTTCCGGTCTCAAGGTGACGGTCGATGGTCAGATGCGCGATCTGCCGGTTCGTTGGCGCGATGGCCGGCCGGTGCCTGACGGACAAGACGGGGACGGGACCGATATTCCCGGCATTGCCGCCTGGTCGGGCGATGCGGTCTGGGCGCTGGAAGGCGGCCGCGCGGTCAAGGTGGCGCTGGTGGATCAGCTTGCGCGCACCGTGGAGGCGGAAGGCGGCAAGGCCGCGATTCCGGCGCCGATGCATGGCAAGGTGATTGCCGTATCCGTTGCCGCTGGCGACGCGGTGGAGCGGGGCGACCGGCTCGCCGTGGTGGAGGCGATGAAGATGGAACACGCCATCACCGCGCCGCGCGACGGGATCGTCGAGGCGGTTCTGGTGGAGGAGGGCGCGCAGGTCGATCAGGGGGCACCGGTGGTGCGCCTGCGCGAAGAGGCGGAGGAGGGTGCGTAAGGCGTCAGCCGCGTATCAGCCGCAAAGCGGCATCAGCGCCCTGACCAGCTCCGCCGGATCGGTGTGGTAAGGCCGCCAGCCGGTGAGCCGGGTCGCGCGCTCGGGCGAAAAGGCCTGCGAGAGGGCATAGCCGGCACCGACATCCTGGCAGGCCGGCAGGTCCGTGGGCGGCTGCTGATGCGCCAGGTCGAGCCGCAGTCCGAGGGTTTCGGAGACAAGCCGGATCAGGCTGCCCACCGGCACGCCGGAGATCCCGCAGCCGATCACTTGCAGCCGGTAGCGGCGGGCTTCGACCACCTTCAGGTAAAGCGCGGCGAGGTCGCTCGCGTCGACCAGCGGCCAGACCGTGTCGGGTGCGGCGCGGGTGGCGAAGGCCTGCCCGCTCTCTGCCGCGTCGCGCATCTCGGCGAGCGGCCCCCCATCCCGGCTGCAAACGAGGGCCGGATGAACCACCGAGACGGCCAGGTGGCGCTGGGCCAGCAGGGAACGGATGGCATTGGCCACATGAGCGAAGGCGGGGATGGGGGCGAAGGCGGCGGTTTCGGCGACGGGCGCGCCGCCGCTGTCGGGGAACAGCCAGACCCCTCCGGTGTAGACCACATGCAGCGGGCTGGCGCGCTCTGCCGGCAGCGCCTTCAAGGCGGCCACGAGCCGGCGCTCGGCAGCGACCGCGTCTTCATCGAAGGTGGCGGCGGTATGGACCAGGGTGTCGCAGTCGGCGACGGCGCCGATCCAGTCCTCGGGCGCGCGGATGTCGCCTTGCAGAACGGCGCCGCCGGCGGCACGCAGTCGCTCCGCACTTGCCGGGGAACGGGCCAGGGCCGTGACGTCATGGCCGGCGCTGATGAGGCTCTGGAGAACCGGGGCGCCGATGGTGCCGGTCCCGCCTGTGAGAAAGATCCGCATGGCCCCATCAAGCGCCGTACAACCGATTCGTGCAAGTCCTACGTCTTCGCGTGAAGGCGTGCCCGGGGCCTGCCGGGGCCCCGCACCCGAGGGTGCGGGAGGCGGTTCAGGCGGTTTGGCGTCTCAGCATGAAGCCGCGGCTTTCGCTCCACCCCAATTCCGGATGGCTGGAGATTTGGTGGGCCAGATGTTGAATGTTCCAGCTGTCGACAATGTCATAGCCCAGCGTCTTCAGTTCGGAGAGGAAGCGCTCCTTGCTGCGGATCTGGTAGGGAAAGAATGCCGGTCCGCCCCGTTGCAGGGTAAAGACGGTCTGGCCATCGCGCAGGGCCACCTTGTTCAGCAAAATGACCTCGGGCGGCGCCGGCAAGCGGGCGACGAAGTCCGGAAACGGGATGTCGAGATACTGGAGCAACCCCGAACACAGCAGGATCTCCGCTTTCTCCGTCATGGCGAGGTCGTCACAGAAGGAAAGCTCGGGGCCGATGCCGTCGGCACGAGCCATTTCGGCTCCGGCTCTGGCCATTGGCGGGAGTTCATACACCTGCCACTTGACCCGGGACAGATCGAGCAGGGGGCGGAAGGCGCGATACTTGGTGCCGACATGTCCTCCGGCATCAAGCAGATGGGTCCAGCCGGCGCTCCGGGCGCGGAGTTCCCGGTCCAGCCAGAACATGACCGGGTAGTCCCAGTCGATGATCTGGCTCATCTTGTCGAGCGCGACCGTCACCATCTCATCGTGATTGTAGTCGGCCAAAGCCCAGTTCGGTACTGCGGCCAGTGCGCTTTCACGAGTGGGGTAGGCGCCGGTAAGCTGCGCGCGGCGCGGGACAAGGTGCAGGCGTGCGAAAGCTGTCCGCAAGGGACGCGCCATTTTCTTGATTCTGCCGACCCGCATGTGCATCAACGATCTCATCTGGACCTCTTTTGTTATGGATTTCGGGTCGCAGTCTGGGATCCGAGCGTGGACGCTGTCATGAGCCGTCCATGGACGAACGGGTTAGAATAACGTAAATGAAAGGTTTACGCCATGCCGCTGGCACGGGGCTGAGGTCACAATTCCGGCGGGTGGAGGCACCGGGCTGTGAGATGTGCAAAACCGGCAAGCGCGGCTGTGCGGGTTTGACCTTTTCCGCCGCCCTGCTAAGTCAGTCGGCATGACCCTGCATCTGCTCAAACTGTGCGTGGGCGCCGAGTCCATCGAGGATCTGCAGGCTTCCATCGACTTTCGCCTGTCCGAACAGCGCGCGCGCGGCCTGCCGGCGGAGCCGTTCCACACGACGCGGATGGTGCCGACCCGCAAGGACGAGTTGCTCGATGGCGGATCGCTTTACTGGGTGATCAAAGGCGCGATCCAGGTACGGCAAAGGCTGGTGGACATCCGCCCCTTCACCGATGGCGCCGGCGTCAAGCGCTGCCATCTGGTGCTGGAGCCGCTGTTGCACCCCACCCGCCCGCAGCCGCGCCGTCCGTTCCAGGGATGGCGCTATCTGAAGGCAGAGGATGCGCCGGCGGATCTGAAACGGCTGGGCGGCGGCTCCGATATTCCCGAAGCGATGCGGCGCGAGCTGGCGGAGCTGTGCCTGATCTGAGCCGGCGGCCAAGCCGGCGAGACCGTCAGGCGCGGCGTTCGAACGCCATGTTGTCGATCAGCCGGGTCTTCTCCAGCCAGGCGGCGACCAGCAGCCGCAGGTGGCGGCTGTCGTCGGTGGGCGGTGCCAGGGTTTCGGCATCGCGCAGGGACAGATACTCGACGCGAAAACCGCCGTCGGTCAGCCGGGCGATGGACTTGCGCAACAGTGCTTCCTCCTGCCGATCCGCACCGGTGCAGTCGGAAAGCGCCCGCAAGGTGTCGCGCAGAACCTCCGGCAGCAGGGCGGCGCGGCGGCGGGCATCTTCATCCAGGTACCGGTTGCGCGAGGACATGGCCAGCCCGTCCGCTTCGCGCACCGTCGGTGCGGCGAGGATCGTCACCGGAATATTGAGATCGCGCACCAGCTGGCGAATGACGCAAAGCTGCTGGTAGTCCTTTTCGCCGAAGACGGCGATATCCGGCTGGCAGGCGAGGAGCAGCTTGGTCACCACCAGCGCCACGCCGTTGAAGAAATGCGGACGGGAATCGCTTTCCAGCCCGGTGGCGGGGCCGCCAATGGTGACGCCGGTGGCAAATCCGGACGGGTACATCTCCTCCTGCACGGGCAGGAACACGCTCTCCACGCCAAGGCTGGCAAGCGCGCGAATGTCCGCCTCGGCATCCCGGGGGTAGCTGGCGAAATCCTCGGTCGGGGCAAACTGGGTCGGATTGACGAAGATCGAGACAATGACATGATCGGCATTGTCCTGGGCCTTGCGCACCAGCGACAGATGCCCTTCATGCAGTGCGCCCATCGTCGGCACGAGGGCGATGCGTCGGCCCTGGCCGCGCGCTGCCGCGACCGCGTCCCTGATGTCGGAAAGTGACGTGTGGCAACGTGGCGGTGTCATGATGTGCGGGCCCCTCGATCAGTTGCCATGGCTATAATATGCTTGTGGTCGGGAGAAAAGGCCTCGTCTTTTTGGCAGGGCTTTGAAAATTCGCGCCATGCCGCCATATGCGCAGGGAACGGCGCCGCCCGGGGCGGCTGATCGGGACGCGGGAGTGAGAGACGTTGGCGGAAAAGCGGGACATCGACAAGCGTGGCGAGACCAGCCCGGAAGCGGGAGGCGGGCAGTCCTCCCGACGGGATATTTCCGCTTTTCTGAACGAGGCGCGGCAGACCCGTCCGCTGGCCGACGCCGGGCGGCTGGTGATCGCGCTCGACGCGACCATGAGCCGGCAGCCGACTTGGGATCGGGCCTGCGCCATTCAGGGGGAGATGTTCACGGCCGCCGGTGCGGTCGGCCGGTTGACCATGCAGCTCGTTTATTTTCGTGGGTTTGGCGAGTGCGCCGCCTCGAAATGGGTTGCCGATGCGCGCAGTCTGGCCGCGCTGATGACCCGGATCGACTGCCGGGGCGGGCAGACCCAGATCCGCAAGGTGTTGCGCCATACCATCGACGAGACCCGGCGCAAGAAGGTGCAGGCGCTGGTCTATATCGGCGACTGCGTGGAAGAGAGCATCGACGATCTGTGCGCCCGCGCCGGCGAGTTGGGGCTGCTCGGCGTGCCGGCCTTCATCTTTCAGGAAGGCGGCGATGCTCATGCGCGCGTCGCGTTCCAGGAGATCGCCCGGCTGACCAAGGGCGCCTGGTTCCAGCTCTCCGATGCATCGGCGGGGGATCTTGCCGAACTGCTCAAGGCGGCCGCGGTCTATGCCGCTGGCGGGAGGTCGGAGCTGGAACGCCTGACGCGGGCGGGGGACCGCGGGGCAACCCGGCTGCTGGCGCATTTGCGCTGAGAGACGGCACAGCCCGATCCCGCTTCGCCGGGGCCGCCGCGTTCATCCATGGTTCAGCCGCTTTTCTCTACGACGCTTGCCCGAAAGGCCCCGGTCCGAACGGGGCCGTCAGCAAGAGGCGGTGGTGCAATGAAAATTGGTCTGTTCTTTTTCTCGCTCGTCCTGCTCGGCGCCGGCTGCGGCGTTGCCTTCAATCTGATCGGCTCGACCGTGGACGCCGACGGCTTTCTGCATGAGCCGTTCTTCCTGGTGCCCATCGGCTATCTGCTCGGCATTTCCGGTCTCGGCGGGCTGGCGGTTCTGGCCGTGTGGCACGGCGGGCGGCATCTGGCTCGGCGCTGGGCGGGGGCACGCTAGCTGCGCGCGGCGAGGTCGCCGGCACCCGGCATTGGCTCCCTTGGCGGGTGCGCCGCTCTGGCGTGGCGGTCCGTGATCGCTATATGTGAAGGGTATCGCGCGCGGCGCGCTTTGGGGGTGAGATGGGATATCTGCTGCTTGGCATCGTGATGCTGGCGCTGCTGGTGGCGTTTGGCAATGCAATTGCAACGGCCGACGCGGCGAAACTGGCGCGGCAGCTCAAGCTGGCGGGAGGCGTGGCCTTGTTGCTGCTGGCGGGAGGGCTGGTGTTCGCCCGCCGCTGGGACCTTGCCGTGCCGCTCGTGGCGGTGGGCCTGTCGCTGCTTGGCTGGGGCCGGGCGCGGGGTTTTCGCCCGGCGGGCGCCGGGACCGCTGGTGCCGGGCAGGTCTCGGAGGTGCGCTCGGCGTTTCTGGTCATGCGGCTTGACCACGGGACCGGGGATATGGAGGGGGAGGTGCTGGCCGGCGCTTTCGCCGGGCGGGCGCTTGCGTCACTCGCAAGCGCCGAACTGGAGCGGCTTTACCGGGAGGTGGCTGCCGATGGCGACAGCCGGGCCTTACTGGAAGCTTATCTCGACCGCCGGCAACCCGGCTGGCGTGTAGACTTCGAGGCGGATGGCGCAGCGGGGCATGGAGCCGCGCCGGGCGCGAGCGCCATGACCAAGGAGGAGGCCTACCAGGTTCTGGGGCTTGAGGCTGGAGCCAGCGAGGCGGAAATCCGGGCGGCGCATCGCCGGCTTATGAAACGTCTCCATCCCGATCAGGGGGGCAGCGGCTTTCTCGCCGCCAAACTCAACGAGGCGAAGGACTTGCTTGTCGGTCGTCATTGAACTCACCAATACGCATGACTTTTAGAATTTGATGGTGCTGCTGTTCCAGCTGCCGGAGCGGGCGGGGACGCGGGCGATCCGTCCACCCCGGGGGGCGATGTCTTTTTACTGATAGACGGCGTAGCAGTTGAAACGGGCCGACTTCAGCTTGCGGCAGGCGTTCCATGCCGCCGTCTTGGTTTCAAATCCGACGAAGCGTGCCCGGTAGAGAGTCGCGCCGCCCGACTCGACCGGCTCGGTGTAGGGGTCGTAGCCGCGCAGCGCCTGACCGACCTTGCCCTTGGCCTTCTTCAGCATGGCGATGGCGCCATCCTCGGTCTCGGCCGCGGCGATCTGCACCTGCCAGCCCGGCTCCGGATCGGCCGAGTTGTTGGCCGCCACGGTGACCGATCCGCTGGTGGTCTCCGGCTCCGTTTCCGCTACCGCGTTCTGGGCGGTGGCGGTCATGCCGGCGCGAATGCGCTGGGTGTTGACGCGCATCACCGGGGGTAGCGGGATCGCGGCCAGCGGCTTGGTTGCCGCCGCATAGGCCAGGGTCTTGCGGCGCAGGGCAGCGGCCAGTGCCGGCTTCTGCGGGACCGGGATGATCGAGCCGGTGAGGATCTCTTCCTCCACGACCGGGATGGCCGGCTTGAACTGCGGCCGGGGAACGTTGCGCAGCTCCTGAACCTTGGCGACAAGCGCCGGTGCGGTCCGCCGACCGCGGCTGGCCTTCGGCAAATAGCCGGCGATCAGCTTCGTCATCTGCTTGTTGCGGGCGGCGCCTGTGCGCCCCCCCATGACGACGGCGACGATATGCCGGCCGTCACGCTTCACCGAGGTCACCAGGTTGAAGCCGGAGGCGCGTATGTAGCCGGTCTTGATGCCATCGACGCCCTTGACCTTGCCCAGCAGCCGGTTGTGGTTGCCGTAGCGCCGGCCCTTGTAGGAATAGACGCGGGTCTTGAAGTATTTGTAATACTTCGGAAACCGCTCCTGAATGGCACGGCCCAGCAGCGCCATGTCGCGCGCTGTCGTCTTCTGGCTCGCGTTGGGCAGGCCCGAGGGATTGCGGAAGGTGGTGTTCTTCATGCCGAGCCGGCGCGCGGTGCGCGTCATGCGCTTGGCGAAGGCCGGAACGGAGCCGGAGACGTTTTCCGCCACCGTCACCGCCACGTCGTTGGCCGACTTGGTCACCAACGCCAGAATCGCGTCCTTGACGCGGATGGTGCTGCCGGGACGCAGGCCGAGCTTTGACGGCGGGCGGCTGGCGGCATGCTTGGAGACCTTGAGGCGGCTGTTCAGCGACTTCCGGCCCGCTTCCAGTTCCTCGAACAGGACGTAGAGCGTCATGATCTTGGTCAGGGAGGCCGGATAGCGGGCGGTATCCGCCTTGTAGCTGTAGAGCGTCTTTCCGGTCTTGGCATCAACGACGATGCCGGAATACTTGGGATTGGCACTCGCTGCCTGTGGGGCGGCGAGGGAAACCCCGATTGCCAGACCGGCGGCGATGGCGCCGCGAATGAATCCCGTGAAAACGCGCTGCGCGCGATTGACACCTTTACTCAGCACAATGTCACCCCATTCGGGCCAGGTGTTGGTGCAGCGGCGTCGCCCCAAACGCACATCAACTGTGTGCATGCCGGTGGTCGACCTGCCGTGAAGCATGCGGCCAATCTACGCGAAACAAGGTTACGAATATCCAAACGCGAGCGTTTGACCAACCTTGTTTCCCTGAAAATCAGCCGGTTTGCCTCTGCAATCTCGTAAGACGAGAATCGCAAATGGCAGTTAATGCGCAGTTACCGGCATTGGTCGTTTTGTGAGGAATTTCCCTCGGCCAACGGTCTGTGGAGCATTTGCGCCGGACGGATTCCGGCTCCCTGGCGCGTCCCCTGTTTTGCCTATGGGCAAGAAGCGCGGCGAAGTTGTGGCGCTCCCCGGTCACCGTGTATTAGCCCTTAGTCCATGTTGCGTTGCAAAAGCGAAGATTGACAAATTTTGTGCAGTGCATATATTGCAATCACGCAGCGCAAAATTCGGCGCCTTCATCGTGTTCTGACCAGAAGGTCAACCGGCGGTTGGGCGTGCGATGGTTCGTATGAAACGATAGGAGTCATCATGTTCAACAATTTTGAAGACATTCAGAAGCTCGGCAAGGACAACATGGACGTCATGATGGAAAGCTTCGGCGCCATGACCAAGGGCATGCAGGCGATTGCCTCCGAGTTTGCCGACTTCCAGAAGAAGTCCTTCGAGGAAGGCTCCTCGGCGATGGAAAAGCTCGTCTCCGCCAAGTCGCTCGACAAGGCGTTCGAGACGCACAGCGAGTACGTCAAGACCGCCTACGAGGGCTTCGTCGGCGAAGTGACCAAGCTCGGCGAGATGTACACCGAAGCGGCCAAGGACGCCTACAAGCCCTATGAGGGCGCGATGGCGAAGGTTTCCAAGTAAGTCCCTCCCAGGACAAGACCGGCTGCGGCGATCCGCAGCGGTTCTTTAAGCCCGGCCTCGTGCCGGGCTTTTTTTGTTTTTCCGGTCTGATCTTCTGCCTGAGCCAGCCTTGGGGATTGAGCCGCGGCGTGGATGACATACATAGGAAAGAGAAGAGCCGGGCGAGGCGCGGCGTTTTGGGTTGGCTGTGCCGGCGTGAGGGCCGTGCGTGCCTCTCCCATGCCTGTCCTGACCCGACCTGCCGTGCCAACCGGGGTCGTGCGAAGCGCGGGCAATCGGTATAGGGTCGGTCATCATGCGCCGGGGTGGCGCGGGATGAAACCAGATGTGAGCGATCGCGCAGCCGGGAAAGCTGGCGCGCAGCACGAGGGCTTTGGGCGGCAATGACGAAGAAACCACAGCACGGCAACGGGGACGATACCGGAAGCCTGGTGGCCACCAAAACGCGCACCGTCGTGAAAAGGCCAAATCTTTATCGTGTGCTGCTGTTGAACGATGATTACACGCCCATGGAGTTCGTGATTCACGTGGTGGAGCGTTTTTTTCAGAAAAACCGCGAAGAAGCCACCCGGATCATGTTGCATGTTCACCACCATGGCGTTGGGGAATGCGGTGTGTTCACCTATGAGGTGGCGGAAACCAAGGTTACGCAGGTCATGGACTTTGCGCGCAAACACCAGCATCCTTTGCAATGCGTAATGGAAAAAAAATAGGGGTCGCCCGTGCCGTCATTCTCTCGAAGTCTCGAAAAGGCGCTGCATCAGGCTCTTTCCTATGCGAATGAGCGGCAGCAGGAATACGCGACCCTGGAGCACCTGCTCCTGGCGCTGATCGATGATCAGGACGCGGCCGCGGTCATGCGCGCGTGCAACGTGGATCTGGATATCCTCCGGCGCAATCTGGTCGAATACATCGATACCGAGCTCGACAATCTGGTGATCGAGGGCGACGACGATTCCAAGCCGACCGCCGGGTTCCAGCGCGTCATCCAGCGCGCGGTGATCCATGTGCAGTCCTCGGGCCGGGAGGAGGTAACCGGCGCGAACGTGCTCGTCGCGATCTTCGCCGAGCGCGAGAGCCATGCCGCCTATTTCCTGCAGGAGCAGGACATGACCCGCTACGACGCGGTCAACTACATCTCCCATGGCATCGCCAAGCGGGCCGGCATGTCGGAGACGCGGCCCGTGCACGGCGCGGACGAGGAGGCGGCGGCCGAGGAGGGCGTCGGCGGGGCTGAGAAGCCGAAGCAGAAGACCGACGCGCTGGAAGCGTATTGCGTCAACCTCAACGACAAGGCGCGGGCCGGCAAGATCGATCCGCTGATCGGACGCGAAGCGGAGATTTCGCGGACCATCCAGATTCTCTGCCGCCGGTCGAAGAACAATCCGCTGTTCGTCGGCGATCCCGGGGTCGGCAAGACCGCGATCGCCGAGGGGTTGGCGCGGCGGATCGTCGACGGCGATGTGCCGGAAGTGCTGCAGGATGCGACGATCTTCTCGCTCGACATGGGCGCGCTGCTCGCCGGCACCCGCTATCGCGGCGATTTCGAGGAACGGCTGAAGCAGGTGGTGAAGGAGATCGAGGACTATCCCGGCGCGGTGATGTTCATCGACGAGATTCACACGGTGATCGGCGCTGGCGCCACATCGGGCGGGGCGATGGACGCCTCGAACCTGCTGAAGCCGGCGCTTGCCTCCGGCACGATCCGCTGCGTCGGATCGACCACCTACAAGGAATACCGTCAGTTCTTCGAAAAGGACCGGGCACTTCTGCGCCGGTTCCAGAAGATCGACGTCAACGAGCCGACGATCCCGGACGCGGTGGAGATCCTGAAGGGGCTGAAGCCCTATTTCGAGACCTTCCACAAGGTGCGCTACACCAACGACGCCATCAAGACGGCGGTGGAGCTGTCGGCGCGCTACATCAACGACCGCAAGCTGCCGGACAAGGCCATCGACGTGATCGACGAATCCGGCGCCTCGCAGAAGCTCGTTCCCGAAGGACGCCGGCGCAAGACCATCGGCGTGAAGGAGATCGAGAGCACGATTGCGACCATGGCGCGGATCCCGCCGAAGTCGGTGTCCAAGTCGGACGAGGAGGTGTTGTCGAACCTCAACGCCACCTTGAAGCGGATGGTCTATGGCCAGGATGCAGCGATCGAGACGCTGGCCTCGGCCATCAAGCTGTCGCGGGCAGGCCTGCGCGAGCCGGACAAGCCGATTGGCAACTACCTGTTCTCCGGTCCGACCGGCGTCGGCAAGACCGAGGTCGCGCGTCAGCTTGCCGCTTCGCTCGGGGTGGAGCTGCTGCGCTTCGACATGTCGGAGTACATGGAGCGGCACACGGTGTCGCGACTGATCGGTGCGCCTCCCGGCTATGTCGGCTTCGACCAGGGCGGCCTTCTGACCGACGGGGTCGACCAGCATCCTCATTGCGTGCTTCTGCTCGACGAGATCGAGAAGGCGCATCCGGATCTGTTCAACATCCTGTTGCAGATCATGGATCACGGCAAGCTGACCGACCACAACGGCAAGCAGGTCGATTTCCGCAATGTGATCCTGATCATGACCACCAATGCCGGTGCCGCCGATATGGCCAAGCCGCCGATCGGCTTCAACCGGGCCAAGCGTGAGGGCGAGGATCAGGAGGCGATCAAGCGGCTGTTCACGCCGGAGTTCCGCAATCGGCTGGATGCTGTGATCGCCTTCGGCAGCCTGCCGACCGAGGTGGTGCACCGGATCGTCGAGAAGTTCGTCATGCAGCTTGAGGCGCAACTGGCCGAGCGCGGCGTGACCTTCGAGCTGACCCCGGAAGCCGTCGCCTGGCTGGCGGACAAGGGGTATGACGAGCAGATGGGCGCCCGGCCGCTGGCCCGCGTGATCCAGGAGCACATCAAGCGGCCGCTTGCCGACGAGGTGCTGTTCGGCAAGCTGAAGAAGGGCGGTATGGTCAAGGTCTCGGTCAGCGAGGATGAGGCCGGGCTGCTGCTGGAAAGCATCGAGGATGCCCCGGTCAAGCCCAAGGCGCCCAGGACCGACAAGCCGAAAGCAGCACGGCCGAAGCGCAAGCGCAAGCCGGTCGCGAAGAAGGCGGAGGCATCGCCGCCGGCCCGCAAGGATGACGGTGGGCCGAAGAAGAGCCTGGTGCCGAAGGTGCCGCTGGCGGATTGAGTGAGGCAAGGGGACGGCGGCGCTGACGTCGCCGTTTTCCCGTCCGGCGATTTGCTTTTCACGGATCTGCTGCTAGGTAGGGGTATCGTTTCCCTTCCGCCATCCGGGCGTTCGCCGCGGATGCGCCATTCGCATTGCCAGACAGATCCATCATGTCCGCCGCTTCTTCCACCTTGCCGGAGCCATCCCCTCCCGAGCAGATCCGCCCCTTGGGCTGGATGCTTCGCGGCACCCGTGCCGCGGTCTCGATCCCGGCGCTGATCCTGTCCGCTGCTTTCGTCGGCTATGCCGGGCTTGCCCGGGAGAGCGGGCTGTCGCTGTCTGAAACCCTTATGCTGACCGGTATGGTCTGGGCACTGCCGAGCATCGTGGTGCTGACGGGGGCGATTTCGGCGGGCATGGGCATGATCCCGGCGGCGATTGCCGTGGCGCTGGCCTCGGTGCGGCTAATGCCGATGACCATGGCCTTGATGCCGCTGTTGCGGGTGGAGGGCAAGACCCGGCGCTGGCACCTTCTGGTTTCCTCCCATTTCGTCGCCGTCACCGCATGGGTCTTTGCCATGCGCAACCTGGAAGACCTTCCGCGCGAAGGGAGGTTGCCGTTCTTTTTCGGCTTTGGCGCCAGCCTGACCAGCTTCGTCTTCTGTGTCACCGGCATTTCCTACCTGATGGTGGAGCGGATGCCGATGATGGTGGCCGGTGCCCTGTTCATGCTGACGCCGGTCTATTTCCTTTGTTCGCTCTGGGGTGCGGCGCGGGTTGCGGCGGACAAGGTGGCGCTGCTTGCCGGCCTGGCTCTGGGGCCGGTGTTCTTCCTGTCACTCCCTGGGCTCGACCTTTTGTGGACCGGACTGGTCGGCGGCACGCTCGCCTATCTGGGGACGCGATTTGCGCGCCGGGGATTTCGCTGATGGCTGAACAGGTCTGGTGGTGGCCCTATGCCATGATCCTGGTCGCCGGCTGGCTGGCGACGGACGTCTGGCGCTGGCTCGGCGTGCTGCTCAGCGGCCGGCTGCGCGAGGACAGCGAGCTTCTGCTCTGGGTGCGGGCGGTGGCGACCGCGCTTGTCGCCGGGGTGATCTCCAAGCTGATCCTGTTTCCCGCCGGGGCGCTGGCCGATGCGCCGGTGGCGCTGCGGCTCGCCGCCGCCGCCAGCGGGTTTGTCGCCTTTCTGGTTGGCGGGCAGCGGGTGGTGGTCGGCGTTCTGGCGGCCGAGGTGGTGCTGATCGGCGGCTGGCTGCTGATCGGCCTCGCCTGAGGGCAAGATGCGGGACCGGGCGCCGGACGGGGCGGGCTGCTGACACAAGGCTGTCAGCAGGGGGGTGCTACGTCACCGCCTCGACGGCGCGATGGCGCGCCGTCGGTCCGGCCTCCAAGGAAAGCCCTCATGTCCGATACCAATTCCCTCGACAAGCTGACGCTGCACTATGCCCCTCGGTCGCGTGCGAGCGCCACGCGCGTGCTGCTCGACGAGCTCGGCGCGCCCTACGACCTTCACGTGCTGAACATGCGGGCCGGCGAACAGAAGTCGCCCGCCTTTCTGGCGATCAATCCGCTCGGCAAGGTGCCAGCGCTGACCCACGGCGATACCATTCTCACGGAGGCCGTCGCCATCGCGCTTTATGCCGGCGACCTCTTCCCGCAGGCGGGGCTGACGCCGACCATCGGCGATCCGCGTCGGGGCGCCTATCTGCGCTGGATGGTCTTCTATGCCGCGAGCTTCGAGCCCGCGCTGATGGACAAGATGAGCGGCCATGTCCCGCCCGCGAACGAGTGCGCCTATGGAACCTTCGATCAGGTGATTGAGCTTCTGGCCGATCAACTGGAGCGGGCGCCCTACCTGCTTGGCGACAGGATCACCATCGCCGACATCCAGTGGGGTGCGACGCTGCAGTGGGCCTTGTCGTTCAAGGCGGTGCCGGCCCTGCCGGTCTTCACCGACTATGCCGAGCGCATCACCGCCCGGCCGAGCTTCCGGCGTGTCTTCGAGGACGAGGCGCGGCTTGACGCGGAGCATGAGGCCGCCGCTGCAAAGGCGAGCGGCGGCGCCTGAGGTCGGCCCGGCCCGTCAGGCCAGCGCCGCGCGGATCTTCTCCGCATGGGCGGCGAGCACATCGCCATCGGCCATCTCGCCGCTGTGCGGGCGCAAGGTGACACCGTCGAAGCGCGGGATCACATGCACATGGGTGTGGAACACCATCTGCCCGCCGGCGGTCTCGGAGAACTGTTGTATGGTGCATCCGTCCGCGTCGAACACGGCGACCAGGGTGCGGGCCAGTTTCTGGACCGTGGCCATGGTCGCGTTGAGGTCCTCCTGGGGAATGTCGAGGATGTTGCGCGAGGGGGCCTTCGGGATCACCAGCACATGCCCATCGCCGCGCGGCATGATGTCCATGATGGCGATGGTCTGATCGTCCTCATAGATCTTGTGGCTCGGCAACTCGCCGCGCAGGATCTTGGCGAAGATGTTCTGGTCGTCATAGGCGGCAGGCGTGATGGGCATGGTCAGCTCGATCTCCGATGTCGGGCGAGGGGGGCGGCGCGCCCGCTTCCCGTCGCGTAAAAGGTGCATCCGGGCAGCGGGTGCATCCTTATCCTTGGCACCACAAAGACAGCCCGGCTTCAAGTTCTGATTCAACACACGCTTCAGAAAGTGATTCAACTACGGGAAAGGGCGGTGGGTCGGGAGCCTCAGGAGCTGATTCAAGTGGCGCGAAATTGATGAGTCGGAAGAATCGCTTGCGCGGGGATGTTCACCCTTTCCGGAAGGGGGAGTGCTCGGCGATGGCGGCGCTTTCCATGGCGACCGCCGTCCGCTCTTCCTCCAGATAATCGGCCACCGCCTGACGAAAGCCCGGGTGGGTGATGAAATGGGCGGAATAGGTCGGTGCGGGCAGGTAGCCGCGTGCCAGCTTGTGCGCCCCTTGCGCGCCGGCCTCAACGAGGTCAAGCCCCGTGGCGATGGCGAAATCGATGGCCTGATAGTAGCAGACCTCGAAATGCAGGAACGGGTGGTCCTCGATGCAGCCCCAGTTCCGCCCGAACAGGGTGTTGGAGCCGATCAGGTTGAGGGCGCCGGCGATCATCCGCCCCTCGCGCCGGGCAATGATCAGAAGCACCCGGTCCGCCAGCCGCTCGCCCAGCAGCGAAAAGAACGTCCGGTTGAGATAGGGCCGGCCCCATTTGCGGCTGCCGGTGTCCATGTAGAAGGTGAAGAAGGCGTCCCAGTGGGCTTCGGTCAGATCGCTGCCGGTGACCCAGTCGATGGTGATGTCCGGCGCCAGCGCGGCACGGCGCTCCTTGCGGATCTGCTTGCGCTTGCGTGAGGAGAGATCGGCAAGGAAGGCGTCGAAATCGGCGTAGCCGCGATTGGCCCAGTGGAATTGCTGGTCCATGCGCAACAGGTAGCCATCCTCGCCGAGGAGTTCCCATTCGCGTTTGGTGAGGAAGGTGATGTGGCCGGAGGAGGCGTCCCGCAGGCGGCAAAGCTCGCGCAGGCCCGCACCGAGGGCTGAGATCGCCGCCTCGCGCCGGGGCGAGGTGCCGGTGAGAAAGCGCCGTCCGGTGGCCGGGGTAAAGGGAACCGAGCATTGCAGCTTGGGATAATACTCCCCTCCGGCGCGGTGAAAGGCATCGGCCCAGGCGTGATCGAACACGTATTCGCCCATGGAATGGGTCTTGAGATAGCAGGGCAGGGCGGCGAGCGGCGCTCCATCCGGGCCTTCGAGGAGAAGGTGCTGCGGCAGCCAGCCGGTGCGGGCCTCGACGCAGCCAGATTCCTCGAGAATCGAAAGAAAGTCGTGCGAGATGAAGGGGTTGAAGGCGGTTTCCTGAGAATCTGATTCCTTTGCCTGAGAAGATGATTCAAGCGCGGGACTTTCGCTCAGCGCACCGCCGAGACCCAGTTGCCAGCCCGGATTGGCAAGCGCGTCCCATTGCGCGCGCGGAATGTCGCTCAGCCGGTCGATGATCCGGATGCGGAAGCTCTCGCTCGGGTCGTCGCTGGCGGTCACGGAACGGTGCCTCTCGGTTGCTGCGGGGCGCGGTCTTCCTGTGGTGCGTGGTCCGCCCCGCACTGTCATGACCTAGGGCGTGGGCAGCGAAAATGCACCCCCATGGGAGAGCGCGTCCGCCGGCCGCCGTGCCGATCAGCCGGTCGCGCTGTCCTGCGCGTCCGGGTCGAAGCCCTCGAACACCATCTGATCGGCGAAGAGCTCGGCGCGTTTCCGATCCTCGGGCGTGCGCACGGTCCAGGTGATCAGCGGCAGGCCGAACAGCCGGCGCAGCAGCGACGGGGCCAGTGCCGGCAGGTCCTTGACCCAGTAGGAGACGAAGCTTGGCCGGGTGCGCGGCGCGTGCAGCATGTGGCGTAGGGCGAACCGCTCCACCCGGGAGGCCCGGCCCCATTCCTTGAGATCGCGGGCGCCATCGCCAAGAGCGCCGCGCGGGATCTCCGGCGCGGCCTGCCGCATCAGGGCGAGCATGTCCGGGTCGAACGACTTGACCGCCGCCGGGCCGTCGTAGCGCTGCAGGCTGGCGGCGATGGCGGCGATGAAATTGCGCGAGGGCGTGCGGCGGAAGCGTGACTTGATCTCGATGCACAGTCCGACGCGGCCATCGACCAGCGCCAGGAGGTCATCGAGCAACCACATGGGATCGTCGGTGCCGCGCATGCGCACCGCACGCAGCTCCGCCGCCGTGCGGGCAATCACCGGACCGCTGTCGAAGGTCAGCCGGTCGAGCGTGTCGTCGTGAAAGACAATCGGCTGGCCGTCGGCGCTCTCCTGCAGGTCGACCTCGATGGAGAAGCTCTTGTCGAGCGCTGCGGTGACCGCGCTGGGCGTGTTTTCAATGCAGCCGCGCGCGGCATCGTGATAGCCCCTGTGGGCGATCGGCCGGGCGGTCAACCAGGAAAGGTCGCGCATATCGGTGGTATCTGTCCTTGAAAGGGAACGAAAGCGTGTCAGGCGATTTCGAAGATCGCCTCGACCTCGACGGCGACGCCGAAGGGAAGCGAGGCGGCACCGACTGCGGAGCGGGCGTGCGGGCCTTTCTCCTCGCCGAGCGCGGCGACGAAGAAGTCCGAGGCGCCGTTCACCACCTTCGGCTGATCGCCGAAATCGGGTGTGCAATTGACAAAGCCGACGATTTTCACCAGCCGCACGATGCGGTCGAGGTCGCCGAGCGCGGCCTTGGCCTGGGCCAGAAGGTTGATCGCGCAAAGCCGCGCGGCCTGCTGGCCGTCATCGACGCCATATTCGCCGCCGAGCTTGCCCTGATACTCCAGCCCGTTCGGTCCCATCGGGATCTGGCCGGAGATGAAAAGCTGATTGCCGCTGCGGGTGAAGGGCAGGTAGTTGGCGGCCGGCGCTGCCGCCTGCGGAAGGGTGACCCCGAGTTCGGCCAAGCGTGCCTCGATCTGTCCCGACATATGCAGTCCTTTCAGTCGCGTTGTGGCGGCGACCTTGGCGCAATTCGCCGGGCGCTTCAAGCGGAGCGGTGAACATTCGGCGGTGGCCTGTCCGCAAGGGCTGGATGCGGCGGGCCGGATGGGGGAGAATAGGCGAAGGTATTGGGGGTAAAGGCATTGGGGCGAGGAGTATGAAATGAACGATGTGCGAGACGGAACTCCCGGAGCCCATGCCCTGGACAAACATGCCCCGAACCAGGCGGCCGGGGGCGCGCTCCGGCGGACGGGCGCGGCGATCCTGGCGCTTTGCGGCATCGCGGCCCTGCCGCTGGGCGCGAGCGGCGGGGAGGCGAAGGCGCTTGCGGCGCTGCAGCCGCACCGGGCGGTCTATGACGTGACGCTGGCCGAGAGCTCCAGCGCCGCAGGCGTGTCCGGCGTGCGCGGGCGGATGGTCTATGAGCTGACCGGCAGCGCCTGCGATGGCTACAGCGTGTCCTTCCGCTTTGTCACCCAGGTCGCCGATGACAACGGACAGGTGCGGATCACCGATCTGCAGACCAGTTCCTTCGAGGAGCCGGCGGGCAAGGCCTATCAGTTCCTGTCCAAGACCTTCATCAACCAGAAGCTCAGCGAGGAAACGCGCGGGCGGGCCCGACACGAGAAGGCAGCAACGGAAATCGAATTGCAGAAGCCGGCCGAGCGCAAGGTGAACCTGCCCGCCTCGGTGCTGTTTCCCACCCAGCACATGAATCTGCTGCTGGAGAGCGCGGCAAAGGGCGAGGTGATCTTCACCGCCGATGTGTTCGACGGTTCGGAGAGCGGCGACAAGCTCTATGGCACCTCCTCGGTGATCGGTGCCCGGCGCGAGGGCGCAGGCGCGCCCGAAAGCGACAATGCGGAGGCGGTGGCGAAGATCGGCAACGTGGCTCACTGGCCGATCACCATCGCCTATTTCGACGATCAGGCGGACCAGAGCGGCGAGCGCACCCCGGTCTATCAACTGGGCTTCCTGCTTTATGAAAACGGCATCAGCCGGCGGCTGTTGCTCGACTATGGCGACCTGGAGCTGCGCGGCAATCTGGTGGAGCTGACCCCGTTCGACCCAAGCGCCTGCGACCGCTGATCGCGGGCTGGTTCATTGATCGCGCTGGCGGCGGCTGTCGCCGGCGCGGGTAAGCCCCAACTCCACCGCCGACTTGCCGAACTTGTCCCTGAGCGCGTCGACCGCCCGTTCCGCCTTGGCCCGCCGGGCGGCTTCCGGATCCACCAGGTCATCGGGATCGGCCTGGGCCGGATCGCTGAACTCGCTGACGCCAATGCCGATCAGCCGGAAGCGGCGGCCATTGGCTTCCCCGGCCAGAAGATCGTCGCCGGCGCGGAAGATCCGGTCGGCAAGCTGGGTCGGGTCGGAGAGGGTGCGCGAGCGGGTGATCGTCCGGAAGTCGGCGGTCTTCAGCTTCAGGGACACGGTGCGTCCGGCCAGATCCGCCGCCTTCAGCCGCCGGGAGACCTCCTCGCTCAGCCGGCGCAGCACCGCCCGCAGGGGCTCGCGCGAGGAAATATCCTCGTTGAAGGTGGTTTCGTTGCTGACGCTCTTGGTCTCCCGGTCGGGGGACACGCGGCGCTCGTCCTTGCCATGGGCGAGGGTGGCGAGGCGCAGGCCCATCGCTCCGTAGCGTTTGGCCAACACCACCGGATCCTGTTCCTGCAACTGGCCGATGGTGGTCAGCCCGTCGCGGGCAAGCTTTTCCTGCAGAACCTTGCCCACCCCCCAGATCATCCCGACCGGCTTGTCGGCGAGAAAACGGGCGGCCTCCGCCGCGCCGATGACGGAAAAACCGCGCGGCTTTTCCAGGTCCGAGGCGATCTTGGCGAGAAACTTGTTGGGCGCGAGACCGATGGAGACGGTGATGCCGATTTCCGCTTCGATCTCGCGGGCGAAGCGGGCAAGGGTTTCCGCCGGGCTTGCATGATGCAGCTTTCCGGTTCCGGTGAGGTCAAGAAATGCCTCGTCGATCGACAGCGGCTCCACCAGCGGCGTGAGCGCGGTCATGCGCGCGCGAATCTCGTGGCCGACCCGGGCGTATTTCGCCATGTCCGGTTTGATGATCACCGCATCGGGGCAGGCCTGCCGGGCCTTGAACATGGGCATCGCCGAGCGCACCCCGTGAATGCGGGCGATATAGCAACAGGTGGCGACCACGCCGCGCTGACCGCCGCCGACGATCACCGGCCGGTCGGCCAGCTCCGGATTGTCGCGCTTTTCCACCGAGGCGTAGAAGGCGTCGCAGTCGATATGGGCGATCGACAGGCTGTCGAGCTCGTCGTGGATCAGCAGACGCGGACTGCCGCAGGTTCGGCAGCGCGCCGGTGTCGCCGGCTGACGCGCGCCGCAGTCGCGGCACAGCGCTGGGCTCGCGGCGGTTTCCGCTGCGGACGGGGCGTCAGGCTGATTGGAGGCGGGCGGCTGGGTCATGATCCTTGGGTCCCGGTCCGGGCGGTGGACCGGTGCGGTGCCGGGTTTTGGCGCCCCATTCCGGCCCCGTCCCGGCGTCAAGCCTCAGCTTGCGATCCGCTGGCGAATATACGCCTCGGCGCGGGACCAGTCACCGGTTTTCAGATCCGCCTCCGCCAGCTCCCCGGCCTGGTCGCGAAAGCGTGGGTCGGCAATGAACTGGATCAGGATGCAGTTTTCCACCGTGGCGGCGACGGAGCGGATGTTGACCGGGCTGTCGTCGATGAAAACGAGCGGCCCGGTCCGCCCGGCGGCAAGGGTCGCGGCGGCATCGCCCTTGGGTCCCGAATTGGTGACAAGCGGGAAATCCATGCCCAGCCGGCGCAGGGTCGCGGCTCGCGGCTCGCGATTGTGCGCGCCCGGCAGATTGGTCAGGAACATCACATCCGCATGGCGGGACAGGGAGGCTAGGGCGGTGGCCGCACCGGGTACCGGCGTCTGCCTGTCGCACCAGCCATCGAAGAACCCGGCGAGCAGGGTGGGAAGCGCCTCCGCGGCAAGAAGCTGACCGTCGCCATCGGCGATGTTGCCGGCCAGACGGTACTCGTGGCTGACAAACCGCAGGCCCGCGCGGCCCATGTAATCCTCGAAATGGGGGATGAAATTGAGCACCACCTCATCCACATCGCACAGGATCAGCGCCCGGGCGCTGCTGTGGCCGGCGGCGGGGCGGCCCGGCTCAGCCATCCTGCGGCGTGACTCCGTCCAGAGCAAAGCGGGCGGCGGCAAAAAGGGTCGGACGAATGGCCCGCGTCTCGCAGAAAGACAGCAGCAGCGGTTCGTGTGCCATATAAAACTCCAAAACGCCGACCAGAAAACCGGGCTCTTCGGCGGCCTCACGCAGTTCCGCCGGTCCGATTCCGCTGAGAGCGAGGAAACGACCGAGATGTTCCATATCGCCGGCGAGATAGGCCAGCGCATCGGCTGCCAGTGCCTCGGCATTTTCGGCGGTCAGGCGCGCCCCTTTTTGCGACATCATTTGTGTTTGCCTTTCCGAAACCAATTCCGTCTACGATATATGGTACCTAACGTGGGAGTGGGGCCAACGCCAGTGACGCCTTCGTGCTTGCTGATCGCGGGCATTGATCCGGCGCGAGGAAGTTGGGCCACGCGCGGGGACGAAGGCGAGAACAATGGCTAAGACAGTGCTGATTGTTGAGGATAACGAACTCAACATGAAGCTGTTTCATGATCTGCTGGAAGCGCATGGCTACCAGACGCTGCAAACCCGCACCGGCATGGAAGCGCTGGAGCTGGCGCGCGCGCATGGCCCGGACCTGATTCTGATGGATATCCAGTTGCCGGAGGTGTCCGGGCTGGAGGTCACCAAATGGATCAAGGAAGACGATGATCTCAAGACGATCCCGGTGATCGCCGTGACCGCCTTCGCGATGAAGGGGGATGAGGAGCGGATTCGCCAGGGCGGGTGCGAGGCGTATATCTCCAAGCCGATCTCCGTGGCGAAATTCCTTGAAACCGTTCGTTCGTATCTGGGCGACTGAAACCAGGCCGGGGGCATGACAGGGCGCGTTCTGGTCGTCGATGACGTCAAGGCGAATATCCGTCTTCTTGAGGCGCGGTTGGGCGCCGACTATTTCGAGGTGGAGGCGGCGACAAGCGGCGAGGAAGCACTGGCGCTGGTCGAGGAATGGCCCTGCGACATCGTGCTGCTCGATGTGATGATGCCGGGGCTCGACGGCTTCGAGGTCTGCCGGCGGCTCAAGGCGAATCGGCGCACCGCGCATATTCCGGTTATCCTGATCACCGCGCTCGACCGGATCGAAGACCGGATCGAGGGGTTCCGGGCCGGAGCCGACGACTTTCTGACAAAACCGGTGAATGACCTGGCGCTGATCGCCCGGGTGAAGAACCTTGTCGGCCTGAAGCGGGCCACGGATGAATTGCGGATGCGGGCGCTGACCGGCTCGCAGTTCGGCGGGGGAGCCGGCTTCGAAGCGCCGGAGCAGGGGCGCAAGACCCTGCTTCTCGTCGATGACAACCCGCAGACACGCGAGCACCTGCTTGAGATCCTGCGACCGGAATTCCGGGTCGAGGTGGAAAGCGCCGCGCCGCAGGCGCTGCTTCGCGCGGCCGAGCATGATTTCGACACGCTGATCGTCGATCTGGCGCTGGGCGGCTACGATGCGCTGCGCCTGTGTTCGCAGCTTCGCGCGCTGGAGCGCACCCGGCTGGTGCCGATCATGCTGATCACTGGGCCTCAAGACGGGGTGCGAGTGATCCGCGCCCTGGAACTGGGCATCAACGACCATGTCGCCCGACCGATCGAGAAAACCGAGTTCCTCCTGCGGGTGCGGGCCCAGGTGCGCCACAAGGCCGGCAATGACCGGCTCCTGAGCGATGTGGAAGAGACGATCGCCATGGCGATCACCGATCCGCTGACCGGCCTGTGCAACCGGCGCTACCTGCAGCGGCACCTGACGACCCAGATCCGGCAGGCGGAGGAGCAGGGTCAGCCGCTGGCGCTGCTTCTGCTCGATATCGACCACTTCAAGGTCATCAACGACACGTATGGCCATGACGTGGGGGATGTGATCATCCGCGAATTCGCGCACCGGCTGCGCGCGCACACGCGGGGACTTGACCTTGCCTGCCGTTTCGGCGGCGAGGAGTTCATCGTCCTGCTGCCGGAGACCAATGCAGAGAACGCCGGCAACGCGGCCGAACGGCTGCGCCGGGTGATCATGGACAAACCGTTTTCTCCGGGGAATGGAGTGGCTGACATTGCGGTTACCGCGAGCATCGGCGTCGCCGAGTATCGGGGCGAGAAGGATGGCGGCGATGCGCTGATCCGGCGCGCGGACCAGGCGCTTTATGCCGCCAAACGCGCCGGGCGCAACCGAATCGCGCTCGATGAGGGGGCGGCGGCGGACAAGAGAAGCGCAACCGAGGCGATTGCGCCGCCTTTGGCGCGGAAAACCGTGGGTTGAGTGTGTTCGTTTTGACACTCTCCGGTTATTTGTCCATCTCGTTTACATGAAATGTAAATTATCCCTTAACAAAACGCTCGCATGAGTTGATTCGATCGTTTGATTCGCTAGTCTGCCTCCCGACGCACGCATTCTCACAGAATGCGAAGAATGGACCAGTCACTCGCCCGGCTGACGGTGGTTGTCTGGTTCATCGCGCCCTACGGAAGGTTCAGGTCCGCCGCATCTCCTGACGCCGTGGGGTTTGACCGGTGCCGATATGGATCGGGGTGGCCTCCTCGGATGATCCGTACCGGCGCCGGTCGCCGCGTCTTCTGTCCCGCCAACGTTTTCACGATATTGCCCGTGTTGCGACGCTTCCAGGACATCACGTTCTTACGTCTGGGCGTGCCAGCGCCGGCAGCGGGGACATGCCCTCAGGCCACGAAAAAAGGCCCCTGAGGGCCTTGATGCGTGCCCGTCGAGGGGCAGAGCTTCGCGCCGGCCATCCGTCCGCGCGGGGCGGACGGGCCCAGGCGAAAGCTTACTTGATCTTCGCTTCGCGGAACTCGACGTGCTTCTTCGCGACCGGATCGTACTTCCGCTTGACCATCTTCTCGGTCATGGTGCGGGAGTTCTTCTTGGTCACGTAGAAAAAGCCGGTGTCGGCCGTCGACTGAAGCTTGATCTTGATGGTGGTCGCCTTGGCCATCGATTTCGTCCTTGAGCTTGTTCCGGCCGTGCGTCCAAGGCTCCGCTAACTGGGAGAAGACGTTCCACCGGGGATCTTGGGAAACTGAGGGCGCACCATACGTTTCGCGCCGTCAAAGTCAAGCGGGAAGGGCAGGGAGGACACCGGGAAAACGCTCGTTCCCGTCCCGCTCCTGTCGGATCAGATCTCCTCGCGCACGAAGCCCTTGCCACGCCAGTGATAAAACGGCACGGGCACCGCCGGCGCCAGGTCCGGATCATCGCGCAGGCGGGCCTGCAATTCGTCGATGATGGTCAGCGTGATGGTCGGCAGCTCTAGCGACTTTGCCTTGTCGAGGGGCAGCCAGTGCACATCCTGCAACTCGCCGGAGGGGCCGGTGCCCTCCTTGAGCTGATCGGCGATGGCATCGGCGAAGACGGCAAAGAAACGTGTGTCGAAGCGCCGCGGTCGGCGCGGCGGGGTAATGGCCCGGGCGATGAGGCGCATCGGCGTCAGATCCGGAATAAGGCCGCGCTCGGAAAACGCGGCGAAATCGTCCTTTCCGGCCCAGGGCTCTTCGGCCTGGCCGGCGACGAACACGCCGGCTTCCTCATAGGTCTCGCGCACCGCCGCGACCGCGAAGGCGCGGGCACGGGCGGCGGTCTTCGGCCCCTTCATTTCGTGGCGCAGCTTGCGCTCTACCTCCGGATGGAACGTGCCGCGCACCGGCACACGGCTGTCGCCGGGGTCGACGCGGCCGCCGGGAAAGACGAACATGCCCGGCATGAACCGGTGCCGCTCGTGCCGCCGGCCCATCAGCACCTTCGGCACGCCGCCGCCGCTGCGATCGAGGATCAGCAGGGTGGAGGCATCGCGCGGGCGCAGGTTGGGGTCGCTGGTGTTGCGTTCGGCCGCTGTCAGGCGCCGGGTCAGGTCTTCTTTCGTCAAGGTCGCGGATCTCCGCCGAAATCATAAGCGGGCTCGTCATCGCCAATGGCGTTGGGGTCGAACCCGTGCATGTAGTTGGCCCATTGCAAGCCGATCAGCGCGCCCTTGATGGGCGGCAGGGCCGCCAGCGTCGACAGGACGATCAGCGGCAGCCAGATCGCGAAATGCATCCACATGGGCGGCGTGAAGGCAACCTCCACGGCCAGTGCGATCGGCAGGATGACATGGCCGACGACGAAGATGGTGAAATAGGGCGGGGCATCATCGGCCCGGTGGTGGTGCAGCTCCTCGCCGCAGGTGGCGCAGACGGGTTCGACCTTCAGATACTTGCCGAACAGACGGCCTGTTCCGCAACTGGGGCAGTGCCCCTTTGTTCCGAGCCACATGGCGCGACCGACATCGCGCTTCGGCTTGCTGTTGGCAACGACGGGTGCCTCCCCTGCTCCGGCGTAGCTGACTGTCATCTTCGTCGACCTTTCGATTTTCGGTCCCGTCCCGCTGTGCCGCTGCGCGGCTTGTGTTTGCGTTGTCCGGAATGGGACCGCTCCCCACCACTCTTACGTTTGTGATAGTGGCCTTCGCTCAAAAGTTCAAACCGCAGGGATCCGGCATAGGGGGCCGCCTCGACGAGCCGGACCTCGACCCGGTCGCCCAAAGAGAAGGTTTCTCCGGTGGTTCGCCCGGACATCGAATGCGACGATTCGTCGTAGTGGTAGTAGTCGTCGCCGATGGTGGAGGCGGGCACGAACCCGTCCGCGCCGCTGTCGTCGAGCCGCACGAACAGTCCCGATTTTACAACTCCCGAGATTCGTCCGGTGAAGCGGGCGCCGACCTTGTCGGCCAGCCAGAGGGCAATCAGCCGGTCTACGGTGTCGCGTTCGGCCAGCATCGCCCGGCGCTCGGTGGCCGATACATCGGCGCCAATCGCTTCCAGCTTGCCTTCCATGCCATCGGGCAAACCGTCGTCGCCAAGCTTCAGCGCGCGGATCAGCCCGCGATGGACGATCAGATCGGCATAGCGGCGGATCGGCGAGGTGAAATGGGCATAGCGGCGCAGGTTGAGACCGAAATGGCCGATGTTCTCCGGCGTGTACTCGGCCTGGGCCTGGCTGCGCAGTACCACCTGGTTGACCAACTCCGCGTCGGGCCGGTCTTGCACCTTGTGCAGGATGGCATTGAACATCGCCGGCCGCAGGCCGCCGGGCGCGGACAGGCGCATGCCGATGGTGGAGAGAAACTCCTTCAGCGCTTCCAGCTTTTCCGGACTGGAGGCATCGTGCACCCGGTAGAGCAGGGGCACGCTGGCCCTTTCCAGCGTCTCGGCGGCGGCGACATTGGCCTGGATCATGAACTCCTCGATCAGCCGATGGGCTTCGAGGCGCTCTGGCGTGTAGACATCGTCGACGGTGCCATCGGCCTTCAGGCGGATCTTGCGTTCCGGCAGGTCCAGATCGAGCGGCTCGCGGGCCTTGCGCGCCTTGCACAGGCTGGCATAGGCGGCCCAGAGCGGCTTCAGGATCGTGTCGAGCACCGCTTCGCTGACTGCCTCGACCGGCTTGCCGTCAATGGCAGCCTGGGCTTCGGAATAGGACAGCTTGACCGCCGAGCGCATGGTGATGCGGTGGAAGCGGTGGCTCTTCTTGTTGCCCTTGGCGTCGAACACCATGCGCACGGCCATCGCCGGCCGGTCTTCACCTTCCTTCAGCGAACACAGGCCGTTGGAGAGCTGTTCGGGCAGCATGGGAATGACGCGGTCGGGGAAATATACCGAATTGCCGCGTAAGTGGGCCTCGCGGTCGAGCGGCTCGCCCGGGCGCACGTAATAGGCGACATCGGCAATGGCCACCGTGACGACATGACCACCGGGATTGGCCGGGTCGGGATCGGGCGCGGCGTGCACCGCATCGTCGTGATCCTTGGCGTCCTGCGGGTCGATGGTGATCAGCGGCAGGTCGCGCCAGTCGTCTCGTCCGGCCCGGGTGGCCGGAACGGCGTTTTCCGCCGCTTCGATCACCGAGGTGGGGAAGCTGTGCGGAATGCCGTGGGTGTGCAGGGCGATTTCGGAAATCGCCATTTCCGAATGCATCGCGCCGATGCGCCGGGTGATGCGGGCCCGCGCGGTGCCATAGCGCCCGGTGCGCCCGGTCAGGCTGACGGCAACGAGATCGCCATCGGCAGCCTCCTTCAGGTCGCTGGTGTCGATGTCCAGCTCCCGCTGGCGCCGGTCGATCGGCTCCAGGAAGGTACGTCCACCGCCAATGCGCAGGATGCCGAGGATGGAGGCGGCCTGACGCTCCAGTGGCTTGATGATGCGCGCGGCGTGCTTGGCCTCCGCGCCGGGCGCATCGCCGGTGATGCGCACCAGCGCGCGGTCGCCCAGCCCCGTGGCCCGGCCCGGCGCCTTGTGGCGCTCGGGCAGGAGCAGGATCTTCGGCGGCGCGCCCTGTTCGTCCTCGTTCCAGTTGCCCGGTTCGGCCAGCAATTCGCCGTCGGCATCGCGGCCAACGACGGTCACCACCAGCACCGGCGGCAGATCGCCGGCGCGAACCAGACGCTTCTGGCGCTTCTCGATCAGGCCATCATCGGCCATCTCGCGCAGCACCTTCTTCAGATAGATGCGGGCGCCGCCGGTGATGCCGAAGTGCCGGGCGATCTCCCGCTTGCCCGCCATGCCGGGATTGGCGGCGACAAAGGCCATGATCTCATCCCGGCCCGGCAGATCCGCCGCCGCCTTGGCCTTGACCTTCGGATGTCGTGGCTTCTTCGTCGGCTTGCGGGTCAAGATCCGTCATCCGCAGCAGTGGTTGCGGCCTTTCGCGTTGCCGGTTTCTTCGCCGCTGTCTTGGTGGCTGCCGTCTTGGTGGTCGCAGCCTTCTTCGCCGGGGCCTTTTTTGCCGCCGTCGCTTTTTCCGTGGCGGTCTTGGTCGCGGCCTTCTTGGCGGCCGGCTTCTTGGCGGCAGGTTTTTTCGCCGCCGGCTTCTTGGCGGCGGTCTTGCCCTTGCCGCTCTTTTCTAGCTTGGCGGCAATCAGCGCCAGCGCCTGGTCCATCTCCACCGCCTGCGGGTCGGTGCCCTTGGGCAGGGTGGCATTGACCTTGGCCCATTTCACGTAAGGACCGTAGCGGCCGTCCTGAACGGTGATCGGCCCGCCATCGGGATGCTCGCCCAGTTCCTTCAGCGGTGCGGCCGTGGCCCGGCCGCCGCGCTTGGCGCGCTTCTGCGCCAGGGCGTCGACCGCCCGGTTGATGCCGACCGAGAACACCTCGTCCGGGCTTTCCAGGTTGGCGTAGGTGCCGTCATGCAGCACGAAGGGGCCATAGCGGCCGATGCCGGCGCTGATCATCTTGCCGTCTTCGGGGTGAGGGCCGACCTCGCGCGGCAGCGACAGAAGCTGGAGCGCCTTGTCCAGGTCCATCTCGCTGACCTGCCAGCCGCGCGGCAGCGAGGCGCGCTTGGGCTTGGCCTCCTCGCCGAGCTGCACATAGGGGCCGAACCGGCCGCTGCGCAGGGTAACGTCGAGACCGGTTTCCGGGTCCTGGCCCAGCAGCTTGGGACCATCGGCGATTTCCGCATCGCCGCCGGCGCCGTTCGCCGTGAGCTGGCGGGTATAGCCGCAATGGGGTGGGTCCTCGTTCGGCACCTTGCCGTCGAGCTTTTCCTTGTTGTAGTTCGAGCAGCCGACGAAGGCGCCGAAGCGGCTGACCTTCAGCGACAGGCGGCCAACGCCGCAGGCCGGACATTTGCGCGGATCCTCGCCGTCGCCCTTGTCGGGGAAGACATGGGCGGCGAGGATCTCGTTCAGCGCGTCGAGAACCTCGGAAACCCGCAGATCCTTGATCTCGTGAACGCTGTTGGAGAAATCCTTCCAGAAATCGCGCAAGACATCCTTCCAGGACAATTCACCGGCGGAGATGCGGTCGAGCTTTTCCTCCAGCGCGGCGGTGAAGTCGTATTCGACATAGCGGTCGAAGAAGCTTTCCAGGAAGGCAATGACCAGCCGGCCCTTGTCCTCCGGAATGAGCCGCTTGCCGTCGAGCTTCACATATTCCCGGTCCCGCAGGGTCTGCAGCGTCGAGGCGTAGGTGGAGGGGCGGCCAATCCCCAGCTCTTCCATCTTCTTCACCAGCGTCGCCTCGGTGAAGCGGGCGGGCGGCTCGGTGAAATGCTGGGCGGTCTCGACCGACATCCGGGTCAGGGGATCGCCGTTTGCCACGGCCGGGAGACGGCGGCTTTCCTCGTCCTCCTCGTCGTCGCGCCCTTCCTGATAGAGCGACAGGAAGCCGGCGAAGCGAACGACCGAACCGGTGGCGCGCAGACCGGCCTGGCCGGAAGCGGCCTTCGCGTCGATGTCGATGGTGGTGCGCTCCAGAACGGCGGATTCCATCTGCGAGGCGATGGTGCGCTTCCAGATCAGCTCATAGAGCTTGGCCGCGTCCGGGTCGAGGAAGCGGGCGACATCGCGGGGCAGGCGGGAGAGATCGGTCGGACGGATCGCCTCGTGCGCCTCCTGGGCATTCTTGGCCTTGGAGGAATAGTGGCGCGGTTTTTCCGGCACGAACTCCGAACCGAATTCGCCGCCGATCACTTGGCGTGCCTGGGCGATGGCTTCACCGGCGATCTGCACGCCGTCGGTACGCATATAGGTAATGAGGCCGCCGGTCTCGCCGCCGGTATCGGCACCCTCATAGAGCTTCTGTGCCACCTGCATGGTGCGGGCGGCGGAGAAGCCGTGCTTGCGCGAGGCCTCCTGCTGCAGCGTCGAGGTGGTGAAGGGGGCTGAGGGATGGCGGCGTTGCGGCTTGGATTCGACGCTGGCGACCGAAAGGGTCGCGGCATTGAGCAGGGCGGCGATTTCCTCCGCCTCGGCCTTGGAGCCGATGTCGAGGCGGCCGAGCTTCTTGCCGTTGTAGCTGGCGATCCGGGCCTGGAAGCCGGCGCCGGCGGCGGTCTGCAGGTTGGCCAGGATCGACCAGTATTCCTGTTTGACGAAACGCTCGATCTCCGCTTCCCGGTCGCAGACCAGGCGCAGGGAGACCGATTGCACCCGGCCGGCGGAGCGGGCGCCGGGGAGCTTGCGCCACAGCACCGGGGACAAGGTGAAGCCGACCAGATAGTCAAGCGCGCGGCGCGCGAGGTAGGCATCGACCAGCGGCACGTCGATGGCGCGCGGCGCGGCCATCGCCTCCAGCACCGCCTTCTTGGTGATGGCGTTGAACACGACCCGCTCGACCGGCTTGTCCTTCAGCACCTTCTTTTTCTGGAGCACTTCCAGAACGTGCCAGGAAATCGCCTCCCCCTCGCGATCGGGGTCAGTGGCGAGGATCAGGCGGTCGGCGTCCTTGACGGCGCGAGCGATCTCGTTGAGGCGCTTCTGAGATTTGGCGTCGACATCCCAGCTCATCGCGAAGTCGTCGTCGGGCTGCACCGAGCCGTCCTTGGCCGGCAGGTCGCGGACATGACCGTAGGACGCCAGGACCTGATACTCAGATCCCAGATACTTGTTGATGGTCTTGGCCTTGGCCGGCGATTCGACAATGACGATATTCATTAGACCCCAGATGGAAAATGACGTCTCAGAGCGAGAAATGGCGGCTGCACGAGAGCGGAGCCGGCATTGATGAATGTCGCGGGACGATCCTCAATTGCGCGACAGCTGTCAAATGACCTTTCGGCTGCGTCAGGTCAAGGGGAGGCGACGCAAGGGGAGTTTTGCACGGGATGAAGCGCGCTTGCGCCTTTGGCTTCTTGCGTATCGTCATTTAATGCGTGTAAGATGAGATGAGAAAACCAAAGGTTGTATAAAAGCGTATCGTCGGTTTTATCGGCCAGGTCCCGGGTCACAAAATGTCGCTTGAAGTCCCCAAAGACAGGTCCGAAGCCGCCCGCTACTGTGCTCAGATGTGCCGGGAGCTTCGCGATTTGGCTATACATAACGACTTGTCTTTCCTAGCATATTTGTTTGAAATGGCCCGCGTTGAGGCGTTTGAAAGGCACTGCGAGATGGAGGCGGTCCGTGAAGGCGAGTCGGTAAAAACATTGCCATAATTCTGGGTTGTGTTTTCATATGTATGCATATGTTTCATTAGGCATGCTTGGCAAATTTAGGAGCAGGTTGTATCGGGTGATTCAAACACCCTGTTTTTCCAGGCTGGATATGGCCGGCGACCGGCAGTCAGCGGGAGGCGACCGCCAGACCCTGGCCGGAGGGGTGGCTAGCGTGGGGCGCGGGAAAGCTGCATGGGGGGAAGCGTCGCTGGCGGTGCGCGAGCTTACCTTGGAGGAGTGGCGAGAGGGCGCGGATCGCCGGTATCGGCGCGAGTGCCTTTCGAGGAAGTGCGGGCGCCGTCAGCTGTAGCGGCTGTCGATCAGCGAGACGGTGTTGCCGCGATGGCGTTCGAGCCTGCCGGCCAGTTCCAGCTCCAACAGGACCACATGCACCGCGCGGGTGTCGAGGCCGGTGAAACGGATCACTTCATCCACGTCGACCGGCGTCGAGCCGAGCGCTGAGAGCAGCGCGGCGCGGGTGCCGTCGTCGACTGTGAGCGGCTGCCGGGGCGCATCGCGGCTAGGCTCTTCAATGTCGATCGGCAGGAACGGGTCGCCATGATGGTGGGGGCCGAGGCTCTCGATCACGTCGGCGCCGCTGCCGACCAGGGTGGCGCCGTCGCGGATCAGCTTGTTGCCGCCTTCGGAGCGCGGATCGAGCGGCGAGCCGGGCACGACGAACACCTCCCGGTTCTGTTCGGCGGCAAAACGGGCGGTGTGCAGCGATCCGGAGGCCCGGGCCGCCTCGATCAGCACCGTTGCCAGCGATATTCCTGATATCAGCCGGTTGCGGCGGGGGAAGTCGCGCGCGCGGGGCTTCCAGCCGAGCGGCATTTCGCTGACGAGGGCTCCGCCGGCGGCCAGAAGATCCTCCAGCAATTGCCGGTTCTGTGGCGGGTAGAGAATATCGACGCCGCCGGCCAGCACCGCCACCGTGCCGCCGGCAAGGGACGCCCGATGGGCGGCGGTGTCGATGCCGCGCGCCAGACCGGAAATCACCCGGTAGCCGGCGTCGGAGAGGTGAGCGGCGATCTCGCCGGCGATCTTCTGGCCGGCCAGCGAGGCGTTGCGGGCGCCGACAATGGCAATGGCGGCGGGATCGGCCAGCGGCGCGTCCGCGCCGCGCACGGCGATCAGAGGCGGGGCGCCATCCACCTGGCGCAGGAGCGGCGGATAGCCATATTCGCCCAATGCTCGGAAATGACCGCCAAGCCGGTGCAGTGCCTCGATTTCCGCTTCCGCGTCCTCAAGCGGGTGGATGCGGATGCGGCGCTTGCCGCCCCGGCGCGACAGCTCCGGCAGGGCATCAAGGGCGGCTTCCGCCGAACCGGTGTGATTGACCAGCTCGCGAAAGGTGATCGGTCCGACGTTTTCCGAGCGGATGAGCCGCAGCCATGCAAGACGCTGCCGGTCCGTCAGGGCCCTGTGGCCAGGCGGGACGGCGGCGTCGGCGCTCATCCCTTGCTGCCGATCCGGCTTTCCGTGCCGGTGAGCAGGCGGCGGATGTTTTCATGATGCTTGGCCCAGAGCATCAGCGTCAGAAGCGCCATCATCTCCGCCATCTGTACCCGGTCGAACACCCAATAGAGCAGGGCCGGGCTGACAAGGCTGGCAGCCAGGGCCGACAGCGACGAATAGCGCAGCGCGAGGGCCATCCCGATCCAGACGCCGATGAAGCACAGCGCCGCCGGCCAGAACAGGCCGAAGAGGATGCCGAGATAGGTGGCAACCCCCTTGCCGCCGCGAAACCGCAGCCACAGCGGGAAAAGGTGGCCGAGGAAGGCGCCGAGCCCCGCGATCAGGGCGATATCCGGCCCGCCGTATCGCCCGGCGACCAGCACCGCCACCGTTCCCTTCAGCATGTCGCCGACAAGGGTCAGGGCGGCAAGGTGCTTCTTGCCGGTGCGCAGCACATTGGTGGTGCCGATATTGCCGGACCCGATCTTGCGGATGTCGCCTTCGCCGGCAAGACGGGTGATCAACAGCCCGAACGGGATGGCGCCAAGCAGATAGCCGAAGGCGAGGGCGGTCAGATAATAGGGCCAGTCGAACCCCCAGCTGATCGGATCGGGCAATGTGCAGCCTCCGGTTGCGCTTTGGCGGCAAGACTAGGGCGAGACCTCGCGTCCCGCAACAATGGTGTGAAGGACCTTGCCGGAAAAGCGGGCGCCCTCGAAGGGGGTGTTTTTCGACCGGGAATGGATCTCGCTCTTTTCCAGCACCCAGGGCCGGTCCGGATCGAACACGACGAGATCGGCCGGCGCCCCTGCGGCAAGCCGTCCGGTGGCAAGACCAAGCCGGCGGGCCGGGTTGCAGGTCATCGCCGCCAGTAGCTGCGTCAGGGACAGGTCGCCGGAATGGACGAGCCGCAAGCCGGCGGACAGCAGGGTTTCCAGACCGATGGCGCCATCGGCGGCCTCGGCGAAGGGGTGCCGCTTGGTTTCGACGTCCTGCGGATCATGATTGGAGGTGATCACGTCGATGGTGCCATCGGCAAGGCTTGCGACCATCGCCTGGCGCTCCTCCTCCGAACGCAGCGGCGGCGACATCTTGAAGAAGGTCCGATAGGGCCCGATGTCGTTTTCGTTGAGCGTCAGGTGGTTGATCGAGATGCCGCAGGTGACGTCGAGCCCGTCGTTCTTGGCCCGGGCCATCGCCCGGGTGCTTTCGGCGCAGGAAATGAGCTGGGCGTGGTAGCGGCCACGGGTCAGCGCGGCGAGGCGCAGGTCCCGTTCCACCATGATGATTTCCGCCTCGCGCGGGCTGGCGGGCAGGCCCTTCCAGCTTGCGATCAGCCCTTCGTTCAGCACCCCGTCTCCGGCCAGGTCCGGATCCTCGGTGTGGTGGACGACGAGGGCGTCGAAGTCGCGCGCATAGGTCAAAAGGCGGCGCATGATGCCCGAATGGGTGACCGAGCGGTGGCCATTGGCGAAGGCGACCGCCCCGGCCTCCTGCAACAGGCCCATCTCGCTCATCTCGGTACCGTGCAGGCCCTTGGTGAGCGCGGCCATCGGATGAACGCGCACGCATGCGGTGTCCCGCGCCCGGCGCAGGATGAAGTCGACCAGCGCCGGATCGTCGATCACCGGTTCGGTTTGCGGCGAGGTGACCATGGTGGTGACGCCGCCGGCAGCGGCCGCCTGGCTGGCGCTGGCCAGGGTTTCGCGGTGCTCGCCGCCCGGTTCGCCGACGGTGACGCCCATGTCGATCAGCCCCGGGGCGACGACCGCCCCGGCGACATCGAGGACCCTTGCGCCCTCCGGCGCGCCCTGATTGATCGCCTCTGGGCCTGCGGCGCGGATGACACCGTCTTCGACGATCACGGCGCCGGGCGCGTCAAGGTCGCGGGCCGGGTCGATGACCCGGGCATTGGTGAGAACAAGCGGGGTCGCGGGGGTCGCCATATCCGGTGTCCTCATCGGGTGGGCAGATGCGCTGCGAGGGCTTCCAGGACGGCCATGCGCACGGCAACGCCCATTTCCACCTGTTCGCGAATGAGGCTTTGCGGCCCGTCGGCGATCTCCGGGTCGATCTCCACGCCCCGGTTCATCGGCCCCGGGTGCATCACCAGCGCGTCCGGCTTTGCAGCGGACAGCTTTTCCCGGTCGAGACCGTAGTAGCGGAAGTACTCGCGCACGGAGGGGATGAAGGCGCCGGACATGCGCTCGCGCTGCAGCCGCAGCATCATGACGATATCGGCGCCGTCGAGGCCCTGACGCATGTCACGGCAGACTTCCACGCCCATCTGTTCGATGCCGGAGGGAAGCAGCGTTGCGGGCGCCACGACCTTGACCCGCGCGCCAAGCGCGTTGAGCAGGATGATGTTCGAGCGGGCAACGCGCGAATGCAGGATGTCGCCGCAGATCGCCACGGTCAGGCGGGCGATCTTGCCCTTGTGCCGGCGGATGGTCAGCGCATCGAGCAGCGCCTGGGTCGGGTGTTCATGGGCACCGTCGCCGGCGTTGATCACCGAACAGCCGACCTTTTGCGCCAGAAGATGCACCGCGCCGGCGGCGTGGTGGCGCACGACGATGATGTCCGGATGCATCGCGTTCAGTGTCGCCGCCGTGTCGATCAGCGTCTCGCCCTTCTTCACCGAGGAAGAGGAGACGGACATGTTCATCACGTCGGCGCCAAGGCGCTTTCCGGCGATTTCGAAGGAGGATTGGGTGCGGGTCGAGGCTTCGAAGAACAGATTGATCTGGGTGCGGCCACGCAGCACCGATTTCTTCTTCTCAACCTGACGGCTGATCTCCACGGCCGCTTCGGCGCGGTCGAGAAGCATGAGGATGTCCTGCGGCTGGAGACCTTCGATCCCGAGCAGGTGACGATGCGGATAGACGTCCGCGGCGGGGGGAATGGATGCGCTCATTAAAGGCAACCCTATAGGCGGATCTTCGGCGTTTCTCAAGCGCGGCGCACGAGGGTAGGCCGATTTCTCCACCGCGCTCCCTGTCCGCGCGCGGGGCGGGGCCTTCCTTGGCGTGACCGTGGGGGGCTTCGCGTGACCGTGCGGGGCGCTCAGACCGCGAGCAACAGCACCAGTGGCATGGTGAGGGCGGCGGCGAGGGTTTGCAACGTCAGGATTTCCGCCATCAGCTTGGCATCGCCGCCCATCTGCCGGGCGAGCAGGAAGGAGCCGCCGGCGCTGGGCACGGAAAGGGCGATCAGGACGGCGATGCGGGCTGGTCCCTCCAGGCCGATAAGGCTGGCGAAGAGGAGGCCGAAGGCGGGCATCACCAGGAGCTTCAGCAAGGTGGCGGTGGTGAGCGCCGGGCCGGGCCGGCGCAGGGCGTTGAGGTCGAGACCGGCGCCGACGCAGACGATGCCGATCGGCAGGGCGGCGCTGCCGAGGATCGTCAGGGTCGACCAGGCGAAGCCCGGCAGCGGCAGGCCGCTGATATTGAGGAGGAGGCCGAGGCCGGTCGACCAGATGAACGGGTTCTTCAGAAGGTCGAGGATCAGCTTGCGCGCGCCGGGCGCGCTGCCGCTGGCGAATCGGGACAGCACCAGCACGCAGATGACATTGAGCAGCGGCACCATGGCGACGATGGCAACGGCGAGCAGGGCCACGCCATCGGCGCCGAGCAGCTCATCGGCGATGGCCAGCGCGACGAAGGTGTTCCAGCGGATCGCGCCTTGGAAGATGGAGGTGAAGCGCGGCCCGTCGATGGCGAAAGCGCGTCTCAGCAGCGGCTGCAGCGCCAGACCCAGCGCGGCCATGGCCAGGATCGACAGCACCAGGGTGGCGCTCATGCCGAAGGCGGGCAGGGCCATGAAGTCGGTGCGGGCGACATTGGAAATGATGATCGCGGGAAACAGCAGGAAATAGGTGATCTTCTCGATGCCGCGCCACTGATCGCCGGTGATCAGCCCCATGCGGGCGACCACATGGCCGGCGGCGATGACCAGAAGAACCGGGATCAGGGCGTTGAGGACACCGCTCATGGTCGGTCGCTCCGCTCGGTGCTGGCGGCTCTGCGCATATGGGCGAACCGGTCGAGCAGTCCTTGCAGGATGTAGGAGGCGGCCATCTTGTCGACGAGTTCGGCCCGGCGGGCGCGGGAGCGGTCCGCCTCGATCAGGGTGCGGGTGACGGCGGCGGTGGACAGCCGTTCGTCCCAAGCTGTCATCGGCAGGTCGGTGAGGGGGGCGAGGTTGCGGGCAAAGGCGCGGGTCGCCTGCACCCGCGGGCCTTCGCTGCCATCCATGTTGAGCGGCAGGCCGAGCACCAGACCGCATACCTGATGCTGGGTGCAGATCTCCAGCAGGCGGGCGGCATCGACGCCGAATTTCTTGCGCCGGATGGTCTCCAGCGGCGTGGCGATGCCACGGCCCAGGTCGGACAGCGCAAGGCCGATGGTCTTGGTGCCAAGGTCGAGGCCGATCAGCCGGCCGGTGGCCGGCAGCAGGGCGGCGAAGTCCTCATGGGACAGGAGCGGGTCATTTGCCATTCTGGCGCTTTAGCACGGGTTTGCCCGATGGAACAGATCGCGGCATTGTCGAAGCTGGTTGCGGACTCAGAGCGTCCGCCAGTCGGACTTGTCACAGGGAGTTGCCCCACCATGAAAATCACCTTCTTCGGACACTCGGCCTTCCGCATCGACATCAAGGATGCATCGATCCTGATCGACCCGTTCATGACGGGAAACCCATCCTTCCCGGCAGGGCTTGACGTGGCCACCGCCAGCGCTGGCGTCACCCATATCCTGATCACCCATGGCCATGACGATCACATCGGCGATGTGGTGGAGATCGCCCGCAGCACCGGCGCCCAGGTGACGGCGAATTTCGAGATCGCCAGCTGGGTGCAGTCGCAGGGCATCGAAGCGGTCAATCCGATGGGCTGCGGCGGCACGGTCGATGTCGGCCCGTTCCAGGTGTCGCTGACCCAGGCGCAGCACAGCTCCTCCTCGCAGCGGAACGGCTGGCCGCCGGTCTATCTCGGCACCGCCAATGGCATCGTGGTTTCCGCGCCCGGCGAACCGACCCTGCTGCACATGGGCGATACCGATATCTTCAGCGACATGGCGCTGATCCACGATCTGCATGCGCCGAAGATCGGCATCGTGCCGATCGGCGACCGTTTCACCATGGGCGCACGCTCGGCGGCGCTTGCCTGCCGGCGCTATTTCGACTTCGACACCGTCATTCCCTGTCATTTCGGCACCTTCCCGATCCTGGCGGCCTCCGCCGATGCCTTCGTGGAGGAAATGGGCGACAAGGGGGAAACCGTGTGTGTGATGACCCCGGGCGGCACGCTGGAGGCCTGACGCGGGGCGCATCGACAGGAGCGGAAACGCGGTGGACAAGTGGCAAATGTTCTCTTAATGTTCTCTTTGTTGCCGTTGGTCTTGCGTTTCCGTTCTCACCTCGTGTTCCGCCGGAGCTCCCATGTCGCATCCGATCCATTTCCGTTCCAGTGTCGATGCGTATCTGGTCCATCTTGCCGCCGGCGACCTTGCCGCAGCGGCGCGGGAGTTCCATGCGCCGGCCATACGCGCCTATGAAAACGATGTGCTGGTGGCCCGCGATGCGGCGACCTATTTCCGCAAGCTGCAACCGATCCTGCGGCGCTCGGTGATGATGCGCGGCACGGTCGACCGGCTGTGCCGCGACCGGTCGGGGGAGACGGCGGCATTTTTGTGCCGGTTCGACGGCGTCGACACCGACGGCAAGCTGGTACGCGACGAGGTGCTTTACCAGCAGCGCTGGTCGGGCGGACAGGTGGTGGAGGAGCGGCAGTATCGCGGTGCGGCGCTGGCCCCGGCCATGTCGGCGGCGCAGGAGGCGGGGATGCTGGCGCCGGAGCCCGGCGCGGTTCGGATCCTGGGCGGCGGGACTGCTGCGTGTCTTGCCGGCACGGGCGAAGCTCGGATCTGCGCCTGAGGTTTCGCCAATTTCCTGTGTGCAGGGCCTAAATCGGGTATCGGGGCGCCGATCTCCGGCCTTTGGCTTGCCGCCGGGCAAAGGCGGGTGATATAGGCCGGGGACAGTTCAAGGATCGGCTGTTTGTCCGATCCCCACAGCCCGGAGAATCAGATGTCCGTCGATATCGACACTGTGAAACGCGTCGCGCATCTCGCGCGCATCAAGGTCACGGACGACGAGGCCGGTCAGATGACCGGAGACCTCAATAACATCCTCGCCTTTGTCGAGCAGCTCGGTGAGGTCGATGTGTCCGACGTGGAGCCGATGACCTCGGTGGTCGAGCAAAGCATGAAGAAGCGCGCCGACGAGGTCACCGACGGTGATTATGCCGCCGACGTGGTCGCCAACGCGCCGGTATCGGAAGACAATTTCTTCATGGTCCCGAAGGTGGTGGAGTAATCCATGTCCGTGTCGATCGGCGTGGAGAGCCCGCTGACCGACGAGATGCGCGAGTTGATTGCCGACCTCAACGCGGCGCTTCTGGCGCTGACCCCCACTGAGCATTGTTATCACATGTCGGTGGAGGAGATGGCGGGACCTGCGACGAGCGTGTTCGTCGCCCGCGATGATGGACGGGCAATCGGCTGCGGCGCCCTGCGGCGCCATCCGGCCGGTATCGGCGAGGTGAAACGGATGTTCACCCGCCCGGAGGCGCAAGGGCGCGGCATCGGCGGCCTGATCCTGGCAGGGATCGAGGCGCTGGCGCGACGGGAGGGCCTTCTCCGGCTGGTGCTGGAGACCGGCCACCGCCATCCGGCCGCCTGGCGCGTTTATGAGCGGGCCGGATTTGTTCGCTGCGCTGCCGTGCTTGACTATCCCGAGACCGAATATTCGGTTTTTTACGAAAAGCCGCTGAATCCAAAGCTTGAAGAGAATAGCCCATGAGCGAGTTGACCAACCTGACCCTGGCCGAGGCGCGTGACAAGCTGTCGGCGCGCGATATCAGCGCGAGCGAGCTGACCGGCGCCTTTCTTGATGCGATTGCCGCCGGCAACCCGGCGCTGAACGCCTATGTGGCGGTGACCGGCGACGAGGCGCGGGCGATGGCGGCCCGGTCCGACGAGAAGCTGGCCAACGGCACCGGCGGGGCGCTGGAGGGCATTCCGCTCGGCATCAAGGACCTGTTCGCCACCCGGGGCGTGCATACCCAAGCGTGCAGCAATATCCTCAAGGACTTCAAGCCGCATTACGAGTCGACCGTCACCGCCAATCTGTGGGCCGATGGCGCGGTGATGCTGGGCAAGCTCAACATGGATGAGTTCGCCATGGGCTCCTCCAACGAGACCTCCTGCCACGGCAAGGCGATCAACCCGTGGCGGCGCAAGGGCTCGGACCAGGCGTTGGTGCCTGGCGGTTCCTCCGGCGGCTCGGCGGCGGCTGTGGCGGCGGGGCTGTGCCTCGGGGCAACGGCGACCGACACCGGCGGCTCGATCCGGCAGCCGGCGGCGCTGACCGGCACGGTCGGCATGAAGCCGACCTACGGGCGCTGCTCGCGCTGGGGCGTGGTGGCCTATGCCTCCTCGCTCGATCAGGCCGGACCGATCACCCGGACCGTGCGCGACAACGCGATTCTGTTGCGGTCGATGGCTTCGGTCGATCCCAAGGACACCACCTCGGTGGACCGGCCGGTGCCGGATTACGAGGCGGCGGTGGGCCGCTCGGTCAAGGGGCTGAAGATCGGCATTCCGGCCGAATACCGGGTCGAGGGCATGCAAGGGGCGGTCGACAGCCTGTGGCAGCAGGGCATTGCCTGGCTCAAGGATGCGGGCGCGGAGATCGTCGAGATTTCCCTGCCGCATACCAAATACGCCCTGCCGGCCTACTACATCGTCGCGCCGGCGGAAGCCTCGTCCAACCTCGCCCGCTATGACGGCGTGCGCTACGGGCTCCGGGTCGATGGCACCGACATTGCGGACATGTATGAAAACACCCGGGCCGCCGGCTTCGGTACGGAGGTCAAGCGCCGGATCCTGATCGGCACCTATGTGCTGTCGGCGGGCTATTACGACGCCTATTACCTGAAGGCGCAGAAGGTGCGCACGCTGATCAAGCGCGACTTCGACCTGGCGTTCCAGGCCGGCGTCGATGCGATCCTGGCGCCGGCGACGCCGGACGCGGCCTTCGCTCCGGGCGAGTTCTCCGATCCGGTCTCCATGTACCTCAACGACATCTTTACGGTGACGGTGAACATGGCCGGCCTGCCGAGCCTTGCCGTGCCGGCGGGGGTGAATGGCGATGGCCTGCCGCTCGGCCTGCAGTTGATCGGTCGTCCGTTCGACGAGGAGACCCTCTACAGCCTCGGATCCACCATCGAGCAGGCCGCGGGCCGGTTCGAGCCGACCCGTTGGTGGTAAGGGCCGGCTGGTTCCCACAGCAGATATTTTGACGACAAGGCCGCCGCCGGAGTGATCCGGCGGCGGTTTTTTGTATGTGTTTATGAAAGCGTATCCTAGCGATTGTCCAGCTCGGCCCGCACGCGAAGGAGCCCGAGCCGGGTGATGCGGTAGGGGCCGCCGCCGCGCGAGCCGATCAACCGCCGCCGCTTCAGCTTCTTGAAAAGCGGCAGCGGACAGCCGTTGTGGTGCCAGCCATCGCGGGTGATGCAGGTGCAGTCGATGATGCGGCCGCGATCGTCCTTTTCGACGTCGATCCGTCCGCCCTGCGCCAACAGGTGCAGCACCCGTTGTTCGGGTTTGGAAATGTCCATGGAAGTCCGAAAATTGCGCGCACGAGACCAGTGCCGCGCCGCGGTATACGGCGCGTGCGGGGACAGGTCTGTGGTCGTGCGTCATGTCCGTTTCGGGCTGCCCGTCCGGGATGCCGGCTGGAATGCCAGCCATGCAAGACGCATCTCCGGTGGGCGGCCTCGATGATGAAGGAACGGCACAGCGCTCCGCTCACACCCCATGCCGGGGTGCCGGTGCGCCTTCTGTGTTCCTGGCCCGGTCCGCTTCCGGACCGGCCTTTACCGGGACTCGCGATTTCCGCGCATCAAAACTCCATTGGATCGACGGGGCAAATCTGGTGCGTGGCCGGAAAAAGCGCAAGGGGCTGGGAGTGGTTTGCCGAAAACGGGCGAGCGGGTGTTGCCACAAGGTCGCAGCATCTGCGGCGATGGGCGGTCGGCGGGAATGGCAATGGCAGTGCGCCGGCCCGCTCAGGATCATCTCATGCGTTTCAGGTGATTTCGCATTCGCGCAGGTTGATTTAGAAGAGAGGCATGACCCTAGCCGAATCTCTTCCCGTCCTGTTTGGCCTTGCCGGCCTCGTCAATCCGTTCACCCTGCTGATCGGCGCCGCGCTTGGCTGGTATGCCGATGCCCGCGTGAAACTGATTGTCGCGGGCTTTGCCGCCGCTGCGCTCTCCGTCTTGCTCGACGCCGCTCTCAACCTGAGCGGCATTGCGCCGGTGGGCGGCTATGAGGGCGGGCCGCTTGCCGTCTTCCCGTTCCGCTTCGTCGGCGGCGGGTTGGCAGCCGCGCTGACTTATGGCCTGCGCGGCAAGTCTCGCCGCCGCTGATATTGGGGGCGGTCGGCCGGTCTACTTCGCCCGTCTACTTCGCTCGGTGGCCGCTCCAGTCGGCGAACAGGTCTGCATTGGGGCAGTAGTCCGGCGCGTGATCGGCGCCGGTATTTTGGTGCGCGTCAAGCCAGCCGGCGCACTCCTGCGGCCGGTCGCAGCCAAGGCACTTCTGCGCGGCGCTGTGGAGCGCCAGACCCAGGCCCATGTCCGCCGGCATGCCCGTGTCGGCGCCGACTGTGCGCATCATCCGGCCCATCAGGGTGGCGCGCTCGTCCATCCGCTGCAAGATCCCCATGTCGCGTCTCCTTCCGCCCATCCGCTGGACGCGCCGTGCGCGTCTTCAATCGGCACAAGTATGAGATGGTTGCGCTCGCAACGAATTGATCAAGATCAATTCGCTCTGCAGCCTTTGGTTGATTGCGGGCGCTCAATCGTTCCCGAAGGGCGAATCTGCTAGTCTTCTCTACTTAGCGCCCGGCACGATTGGGAGAGGGCCAGATACGGTGGGGAGGGGATGGTCTCGCGCATTTCGACACCGGCCGGAATAGTGGCGGTCACGCCGGTGACGCGACTGCCGCCGATCAATGTCGGCGATGTCATTGCCGTGCGGGTGGCCCGCCATCTCACCGATTCCGTCATGCGGCTTGTCTCCGGATCCCATCAGTTCGATGTGGAGGGCCAGACGATGCTGCCCGTCGGCGCGCGGGCGCGGTTGCATGTGGCGCAGGGGCCGGATGGTCCGCGTTATCATGTTGAGCCGGAGACGCCCGCCCCGACGCCCGCCGCTAGCCGGGAAACGGCGGCGCTGCAGCGGATTTCCGATCTGGCCACCCGTCTTGCCACCGATCAGGACGGGCTGGCACCGCTCTATGCCGGGGCCACGGCGGTGCTGGCCGGATTCCCGGCCTCGCCGGCGGCCAGCCTGTTGCCTCCGGCGGTGCAGGCCGCCATCGTCGCCCTGTTCGGCCTGCGGCTCAGGGGCGATGGCGCGCTCGACGGGCCCAAATTGCAGCAAGCGCTGTTGCGTGCCGCAACCCCCGCCGGGGTGGCGGCTTCGGCGGGCGGCGGCTCGCTGGAGGGCGCGCTTGCGACCTTGCGCGCTCTGCTGCGCGATCTTGCCGGCGGTCGGCCTCCGGTTCCCCGACAAGCGGCACCGCCGGCTCCCCCAGGGCTTTCCCGCCATCCGCGCGGCCAGGCGGGGCTGGCGGCCAGTCCGGAGCTTGCCGCCGCCCTCGGCCGGGGCGAGGCTGGGGAGATCGCCGCCCTGCTGCTTGGCAAGGTGGAGGCGGCGCTGGCCCGGGGGCGACTTGCGGCGCTTGCCTCGCGCGGGCTTCTTGTCGAAGCGGAAGGGGCACCGGAAACGGCTCTGTTCGACCGGGTGCTGGAGCTGCCGCTTGCCATTGGCCGGGAAACCGGTGTCCTCAGCCTGCAGATTGGCCGGGACGATACGGAAGGCCATGAGGGCGAGGGGGCGCATCCGGCCTGGCGGGTGCGGTTCGGCATTGACCTCGCCCGGACCGGCGCGGTGGAGGCGGTGGTCGGTCTTGATGGGCCGCGCCTCTTCGCCACGGTCTGGGCGGAGCGTGAGGCAACCCATCGGGTCTTGCAGGCGCGGCTCGACGCCTTGCGGGGCGAGTTGTCCGCGCAAGGGCTTCAGGTGGTCGATTTGCGGGTCCTTTTCGGTCTGCCGGGCGACCCGCCGGTGCCGTCCGGGCAATATGTGGATCGGGTGTCATGAGCGAGGACAAGGACGGGCCTGGCGGGCAGACGGATGCCCCGCCGCTGGTGCCGGGGCGGAAAACCACACCGCTGGCGGTGGCTCTGCGTTACGACAGCGCTGGCACACGGAGGGTGACGGCGCGGGGGCGCGGCGAGGTGGCAGCGCAAATCCTGGAGCTTGCCGCCGCGCACGGTGTGCCGGTGGAAGAGGATGAGGCACTGGCGGAGGCGCTTTCCGGCGTGGAGCTGGACCGGGAGATTCCCGCCGAGCTCTACGAGGCGGTGGCGGCGATCCTGCGCTTCATCCTGCAGGAGGGGGGCGAACAGGGCTGACAGGGGGCTGTTCGCCGGCGAAAACAGAACTTCGCGCGGATTGCGCAGCCTACCCTCTTGCGGGCGCGGGCAAGACCCACTACCCAACGCTTTACGACATTTTCCCGCTTTATCGCCGGACGCACCGGGTCTCCGGGTGTGCGGCCAATCGGGCGCGCCGCCGATGCGGTGCCAGCCTCGCGGCAGGCTGGCACCGGATCGTGTCCCGCGCGCAGCAACAGGACCTGATCGTTATGACGCTTGTCGACACCCGCACCCCCGATCCGAAGAAGTTCATCAAGGGCGCCACCGGCGACTGGGAAATCGTGATCGGTATGGAAGTCCATGCGCAGGCGACCTCCAACGCCAAGCTGTTCTCCGGCGCCTCGACAGCGTTCGGCAAGGATCCGAACGCCAATGTCAGCCTGGTGGACGCGGCGATGCCGGGAATGCTGCCGGTGATCAACGAGGAATGCGTGCGGCAGGCGATCCGCACCGGCCTCGGGCTCAAGGCGCAGATCAATCTGAAATCCGTTTTCGACCGCAAGAACTACTTCTATCCGGACCTGCCGCAGGGCTACCAGATTTCCCAGTTCAAGCAGCCGATCGTCGGCGAGGGGGAAATCCTGCTCGACATGCCGGGCGGGGAACAGGTCACCGTCGGGGTCGAGCGGCTGCACCTGGAGCAGGACGCGGGCAAGTCGCTGCATGACCAGCATCCGACCATGTCCTTCGTCGATCTCAACCGCTCGGGCGTGGCGCTGATGGAGATCGTCTCCAAGCCCGATATCCGCTCCGCCGACGAGGCCAAGGCCTATCTGACCAAGCTGCGCATCATCCTGCGCTATCTGGGCACCTGCGACGGCAACATGGACCAGGGCTCCATGCGCGCCGACGTCAACGTTTCGGTGCGCGCGCCGGGCGGTGCCTTCGGCACGCGCTGCGAGATCAAGAACGTCAACTCGATCCGCTTCGTCGGCCAGGCGATCGAATACGAGGCACGGCGGCAGATCGGCATTCTGGAAGACGGCGGCAGTATCGACCAGGAGACACGCCTGTTCGACCCGGTGAAGGGCGAGACCCGCTCCATGCGCTCCAAGGAAGAGGCGCATGACTACCGCTATTTCCCCGATCCGGACCTGCTGCCGCTGGAATTCGATCAGGCCTATGTGGACCACCTCGCCCACGACCTGCCGGAGCTGCCGGACGACAAGAAGGCGCGGTTCATCAATGACTATGGCCTGTCTGCCTATGACGCGGATATTCTCGTTGCCGAGCGGGCCTCTGCCGATTTCTTCGAAGAAGTGGCCAAGGGGCGCGATGCCAAGCTCTCCGCCAACTGGGTGATCAACGAGTTCTTCGGCCGGCTCAACAAGGAAGGGCACGACCTTTCCGAAAGCCCGCTGACGGCGGCGCAGCTCGGCGGGCTGGTCGATCTCGTCAAGGACGGCACCATTTCCGGCAAGATCGCCAAGGAGCTGTTCGAGATCTTGTGGACCGAGGGCGGCGACCCGGCCGAGATCGTCGAGGCGCGCGGGATGCGTCAGGTCACCGATCTGGGGGCCATCGAGGCGGAGGTCGACAAGATCATCGCCGCCAACCCGGAAAAGGCCGCGCAGGCGGTGGAAAAGCCGGGTCTTCTGGGCTGGTTCGTCGGCCAGGTGATGAAGGCCACCGGCGGCAAGGCCAACCCCAAGGCGGTCAACGACCTGCTGCGGGCGAAGATCGGCATCGAATAAGGGGCGGGCGGCGTCCACGTGGGAGGACAAAGCCCCGTGGGGGCGTCCTCCCAGACGCCGCACAAGCGGCGATCCGGGACCGGAGAGGCACGGCCTGTCGGCTCAAGCCTTATGAAAACGCTTGCCTTTCGGCTCCCCGATCCCGGCTCGGGGGCCGGGATGACGCCGAGAAACGTGGGAAGGGCTGTTCCACTCTCGACAGAGCCCCACACTCCGCGCCCTGTCATCATCCCGTAACGGAACGGGCTTACCCGGCTCATCTTGAGACGAATGTTCTTGAGCCGGGAGATGATGGCATGACCTCTGAGCGCAACACGACGGGCAGGCGCGAACTGCTCGGGCAGGCCGTGCATCGCAACAGGGCGCTTTCAGGCGAGGGCGCGCTGGAGCGGCTCTTCACCTGGGCGTTCAAGGGGCTGGTCTATCCGCAGATCTGGGAAGACCCGGAGATTGACATGGAAGCGCTCGCCATCGAGCGCGACCACCGGGTCGTCGCCATTGCCTCGGGCGGATGCAACATCCTCAGCTATCTGACGGCGGATCCGGCGCAGATCACCGCCGTCGACCTCAACCAGGCGCATGTGGCGCTGACCCGGCTGAAGCTTGCCGCCGCCCGCCGGCTGCCCGGCTACGATGCCTTCTACCGCTTCTTCGGCAAGGCGGATGAAAAGGCGAATGTCGAAGCCTACACCCGCTTCCTGCGCGATGGGCTCGACGCGGACAGCCGCGCCTATTGGGAACGGCGCGGGGTGACCGGCCGGCGCCGGATCTCGCTGTTTGCCCGCGATCTCTATCACCACGGCCTGCTTGGCTATTTCATCGGCGCCGGGCACAAGGTGGCGCGGCTTTACGGCATCGATCCGAAGGACATTCTGCGCGCCCGCTCGCTTGAGGAGCAGCGCAGCTTCTTCGACAGCGCGCTGGCGCCCCTGTTCGACAAGCGGATGGTGCGCTGGGCCACTTCCAAGCGGGTGTCGCTCTACGGGCTCGGTATTCCGCCGGCACAGTATGAGGCGCTGGCCTCCAGCGGCGGCAGCATGGCCGGCGTGTTGCGCCAGCGGCTGGAAAAGCTCGCTTGCGATTTCCCGCTTTCGGAGAACTACTTTGCCTGGCAGGCCTTTGGCCGCTCCTATGCCAACGATGAGGCCGGGCCGCTGCCGCCCTATCTGCGGCGGCAGCATTTTGAGAAGATCCGCGCCCGCGCCGACCGGGTGACGGTGGTCAACCGCTCCTTCACCGACCATCTTGCCGACCAGCCGGCGGAAAGCGTCGACCGCTACGTGCTGCTCGATGCACAGGACTGGATGTCGGACGAGACGCTGAACGAGCTCTGGGCGCAGATCACCCGCACCGCCCGCCCGGGCGCCCGGGTGGCGTTCCGCACGGCCGCCGCGCCGAGCCTGTTGCCGGGCCGAGTCGATCCGCAGATTCTGGGGCAATGGCACTATGAGGCCGAGGCCTCGGAGGATTATGGCCGCCGCGACCGGTCGTCGATCTACGGCGGGTTCCATCTTTATGTCCGAGCGGCCTGATGCGTACGCCCACACCCGTGCCTGAGACCGCTCCGGGGACGTCCGGCGAGCTGATGGACCGGATCTATCGCTGGCAGCGGCATATCTATGACGCGACCCGCAAATACTACCTGTTCGGCCGCGACCGGCTGATCGCCGATCTGGCGCCGCCCGCGAGCGGCACGGTGCTGGAACTGGGCTGCGGCACCGCCCGCAATCTCATTCTGGCGGCGCGGCGCTATCCGCAGGCGCGGTTCTTCGGCGTCGATATCTCGGCGGAAATGCTGGTGAGCGCCCGGGCGGCGATCGCGCGAGCCGGGCTGTCGGAGCGCATCCTTGTGGCCGAGGGCGATGCCACCGACTTCGATCCCTCGCAGCTCTTCGGGGAAGCGCGGTTCGACCGGGTGTTCCTGTCGTACAGCCTGTCGATGATCCCGCCCTGGCGTGCGGCGCTGGAGGCCGGTATTGGCGTTCTCGCCCCGGACGGACAGATGCATGTGGTCGATTTCGGCCAGATGGAGAGGTATCCCGCTTTCCTGCGTGCGCCGATGCGGGCCTGGCTGGCGGCGTTCCATGTCACCCCACGGGCCGATCTTGCCGACGCGCTGGGCGAGGCCGCCGCGCGGGCGGGGCGGATGGCGGAGCTTGTTCCGCTCCATGGCGGCTATGCGGTGTATGGGACGATCTTGAACGACGCGGCACCAAAATAAGCGGCCAGACCGCTCCTGACCGCTGGTAACGGGCAAAGGCACCTCCAGCGCTATCCCCGAAAAGCATATGCGGTTTTCGGACAAGGGCATGCTTGAGAATGAGTGGGTTTCGACGCTTTCAGTGAACTGAAACCTGGCAGGCGGTGCCTCGCAATCCGGAACCTCTGCTTGTGCGGCATCCCAGATGCCGCCCCGAAGGCCTTTCTGATTCCGCTCAAGCGGAGAAGGCCGATTGTCTTGCTTTCAACCCCAAAAAGGGAATTCCATCATGACGGCAACGACTGTTGCGGTGTCGGCCCCATCCGTCTCCTCTGGGGAAATCTACATTGAAGCGGCGACTGAAGCGGATCTTCCGGCCGCTGCCGCCTTGCTTGCCACAAACGCGGTCGGCGCGCGCATTGGTGTCGAGACGGGTGACCCCGAGCCCTACCGCGCGGCTTTCCGGCGGATGCTGGATGAAGGGGCGACCGTGCTCTATGTCGCCCGGCCTAAGGGCGCGGAAGCGGGCGTTATCGCCGGCATGTTCGAACTGACGGTGCTGAAGGGCCTGTCCTATGTCGGGCGACCGCGGGCCCAGGTGGAAAGCGTTCATGTGATGCCCAATTGGCAGCGCAAGGGGGTGGGCCAGGCGATGATGGCCTTCGCCGAGACGCGGGCGCGCGAGCTCGGCTGCGTGGTGATGCAGCTCACGTCAAACCGGGAACGGACAGGCGCACATGCCTTCTATGCCGCGCTCGGCTATGGTGACACGCATATCGGCTTCAAAAAGGCGCTGTGAGCGGATCGGCATCGCTGGGCATTGTCTTCACGCCGAAGTGCCTTACGTGCAGGAGCATACAAGCCGTGGGGCGTCTCTCGCGGCTTTTTCCTTGAAAACCATTTTCGTGGAGATGCATGCATGAGCGCTGCACAGACCAAGCCGATCGAGCTGTTCTACTGGCCGACGCCAAATGGCTGGAAGATCACCATCATGCTGGAGGAACTGGGCGTTCCCTACAAGGTCACCTATGTGGACATCGGTGCCGGCGACCAGTTCAAGCCCGACTTCCTGAAGATCTCACCCAACAACCGGATGCCGGCGATCATCGATCCGGAGGGACCGGATGGCGCGCCGATCTCGGTGTTCGAATCCGGCGCGATCCTGCAATATCTCGGCCGCAAGTTTGGCCGGTTCTATCCGGGGGATCCGCGTGCCCGGGTCGAGGTGGAAGAATGGCTGATGTGGCAGATGGGCGGTTTCGGTCCGATGCTCGGCCAGAACCATCATTTCCGGGTCTATGCGCCGGAAAAGCTGCCCTATGCGATGGACCGCTACCTCAACGAGACGCACCGGCTCTATGGCGTTCTCAACAAGCGGCTGGAAGGGCGCGACTTCGTGGCGGGTGACTATTCCATCGCCGACATGGCGCTGGTGGGCTGGGCCACCGGCTGGGAGCGGCAGGGAATGGACCTTGAGAGGGACTTTCCCAACGTGGCTCGCTGGCTGGAGCGGATGCGGGCACGGCCGGCCGTAGAGCGCGGCCTTGCCGTGGGCGAGGACAGGCGCAAGCAGCTCGATCTGTCCAGCGACACGCAGGCCCAGGCGGTGCTGTTCGGTCAGCGTGCAAGCTGATCCGGCTGCCGAACCGAGAGTGCCTTTCCCCCGCGCGGACCTCCCATCCGCGCGGGGGGCAACGTTGTTTTTTCGGCGTCAGCGCACGCGCGACCAGGTCTCGCCCTTGCAGACCAGCCCACCGAGCACGCAGCCCTCGAGCTTCAGCTTGTTGTCGCCATCCATGGTCATGTAGCCAGTGTAGGTCTTGCCATCCTCCGCATTGTAGACCTTGCCCTTCCACTGGCCGGCCTTGCCGCTCGGCTTCATGCCGAGCACCGTGCGGCTGCCAACCAGCGACCGGCTGCGCTTTGCCGGGTCCGGGTTCTTCACATCCTTGCGCGGCGATTTCAGCCACACCAGGGTGCCGCAGAGCGCCCCGCCGCAACTTGCGATCTTGATGCGTGACGACCCGCTCGGGCGGGCCCATTCGCCGCGCGCATCCGCAGCCTGGGCGGGCAGGGTCAGCATGAGGGTGAGACCGGCGGCCAGGCCGGCAACGGTGATCTTCATGAAGCGTCTCCTCCTATCGGGCGTCAATGGACATCACATTCCCTTTACGCAAACGGAAGCTACACGCTTTGGTGGAAGTTGACCAGCCGTGCCCCAAGGGCACCTGGCGGGCGGTTTGGTGGTATTCCCGGAAGGAGGCGGCGGAGGATTGGGGAGGCGCGCCTTCGGCGCCTGGAGCCGGCGCGTGTTTTGGCGGGGCTTGAGCCTGGCGCGCGGCGCACAACTGGTGCGGCCTGCTTCTTGGCGGAATGTGCCCCTGGGGGCCCTGCGCACAGGGTGACGTAGCGATATCAGCCATCCGGCCTATGGACAAGTGCGTCAGGTCTCCTACCATCAGAGGTCGCGTGACTGTTTTTGTTTTCCTCTTTTGAGAGATGTCGATGGACCGAGAGAAGACGCCCGCCCCCGCCCGATCCGAGTTTCAGATGCGGGAGTGGCCGTTTTTCTGGGTTCTGCGCATCAACGCCCGCTATCTCCAGGTGATGGAATCGGTGTTGAAGCCGGTCGGGCTCGATGTGCCGCGCTGGCGCGTGCTGATGGTCCTTTACGACGGCGAGCACATGAGCGTTTCGGAGATCGCCGAAATCTGTGTGATCAAGCTCAACACCACCACCAAGATCATTCAGCGCATGGTGGCCGATGGGTTGGTGGTGACCCGTCCGCGCGCCTCCGACGGGCGGGTGACCGAGGTGACCCTGACCCGTGCCGGCGTGGCGTTACGCCATCGGGGCTGGGCGGAGGCCGAGAAAGTGCGCGAGCGGGTCTATAAGGGGCTCGACGAGGCGGAGCGCAAGGCGATGACCGAGATGCTCAAGGGGATGTTCGAACGGCTCGCGGACTGACGCCTGACGCGGTCCTCGGTATCCGGTTTTCGGGCGGGAGACATGACCGGCGGCACTGGACCGCCGGTCGTCTGATATCACGGCCCGTCAGCCGCCGGAGGTGGTGGCGGGGGGCGCCTGTTCGAAGACGCCGCGCTCCGGCGTCAGGTCGGCCGAGCCGGTCCCCGGCATGATCTCGAAGCCGAGATCGAACTGGACCAGCATTGTCTTCAGGTCCTCATAGACCGAGCGGTCGCCGACAAGGGTTGCCTTGCCGTTGGCGATCTGGTCATCGAAGCTTGCCGCACCCATCATGACCGCTTCGAGGTTCGCGCGGTCGATGGTGATCGTCAGGGCGGCATCCTCCGCCTGGAAGCCGGCAATGTTGGTCAGCGTGCCGTTGCTCAACTCGACCACGTATCTCCCATCGGTGTCGGGGGTGACCAGATTGATGGTGAAGGCCTTGTCCCCCGCCTTTTCGCTGTCGAGCCGCACACCGAGGAAATCCAGCCACAGGTCGGTGGACATGGCGCGGATCATGTCCGGCCCGGTGGTCTTGGGCGGGGTTCCGCTGGGGATGCCGTTGCGCAGCTCATAGGCCGCCGCAAGGAACGAGTTGCGCAGGCTCGGGCTTTCCTGCTGGTAGCCGATCTGTTCGAACACATCGGCGAGCAGGTCCTTGGCCTCCGTGTTCTGCGGTTCGGCCTGAACCAGCTTGTCGAGGATCTCCTGTGCCAGCTTGTACTTGCCTGCGGCGGAGAGCTCGCGCCCCTTCTTCAGGATGGCCGCGCTTCCGCCCATCATCTCGACGTAGAGCGGAGCGCTGTCGGCGGGCGAGAGCGGGATGAGGGTGGTGGGATTGCCGTCCCAGTAGCCGAGATAGCGGTTGATCACCGCCCGGCTGTTGTGTTCCACCGAGCCGTGATAGCTGCGGGCGGCCCATTGCTTCTGCAGGGAGCCGGGGACCTTGTAGACATTGTGGACCTGGTTGATCGTCACCCCCTGATTGGCCAGGCGCAACACCCCATTGTTGAGGTTGCCATAGGTGTCCCGCTGTGCCCGCATCACCTCCTGGATGCGCGCGTTGCCCCAGCGCGGCCAGCTATGGGAGGCGAACATCACTTCGGCGTCCTGTCCGAAACGGTAGAGCGCCTGGTTGATCTGCTTGGACCATTGCAGCGCGTCCCGCACCAGCGCGCCGCGCAGGGTGTAGATGTTGTGAATGGTGCCGGTGATGTTTTCCGCCGCCCAGAAGGCCTTGAAGTCGGGGAAGTAGGTGTTCATCTCCGCCGGCGCCTCGGTGCCCGGCGTGTTCTGGAAGATCATCCGCACACCGTCGACCGTCATCTCCTTGAAGTCGTCATGGATGATCGTGTTGGGTGGGATCAGGCCGGTGTTTCCGGCCGCTGCGTTCTTGCCGATCGACTGGTCGACGTGGCCGAAGGGGCTGCGCGGCAGCAGCGTGCCGTACTGGAAGAACAGCCGCCGGCTCATGGCGTTGCCAGCATAGACGTTTTCCGACACCGCATGTTCCATGAAGCCGACCGGCGCGATCACCGGAACCTTGCCCGAGCGCACATCCGCCTCGTCGACCACCCCGCGCACGCCGCCGAAGTGATCCGCATGGGAGTGGGAGAAGACGACAGCGACCACGGGACGTTCGCCGAGTTGCTCATTGGCGAAGGCCAGGGCCGCTGCGGCCGTTTCCTTGGCGGTCAAGGGATCGAAGACGATCCAGCCGGTATCCCCCTTGATGAAGGTGATGTTCGCCAGATCGAAGCCGCGCACCTGATAGATCCGGTCCGGCACCACCTCATAGAGGCCATAGCCCATGTTCAGCACCGCCTGGCGCAGCAGCGAGGGGTGGATGCTGTCGAAATCCTGCCCTTCGAGCAACCAGTCATAGCTGGCCATGTCCCAGGCCACATGTCCGGCCTCGGCCATGATCTGCCGGTAGGGGGGCGCGGCGATGAAGCCGCGTTTGACCTCCTCGAAGTCTCTTTCATCCTCGAAGGGCAGTTGCTTGCGCTGGGCGGCGCGCAGCTCGGAGGTGACGGCGGAGGGGGCCTTGCCTTTCGGGTCGAAATGCGTGTTGGGGTCCGCCGTGACGATCCCGCCGCCACCTGCGGCAAGCGCGCTGCTCGTCATCATCAGTCCGGCGATCACCGTGAACGCCCGGCCTTGTGTCGCAATTCTTGTCGTCATGCGCTGATATCCTCTGCCGTTTCCAGCGCCCGGGATCGGCTCGCCACCGCTTGGCCGGACCTTGGAGGTGGCTCCGGTGGCATGCGGGCGCGCGCTGGCTTTTTGCGGGATTTAACTTGGGCTGCACCGGAAGGCGCGGCGAATGTCTTGGCGAAATGGGCCTCCATGCTGGGGGGGGAGGGCTGTGCGAGGGCGAGAGAATGGGAGCCCTTTCAGGTGTAAATTTGACTTAAAATCAACCAAAGATAGGCATCTTAGGATGCGTACCGGGGGAATGGCAAACGGGATTTCCCGCGCCCGGTGCCCGGGCGAGGGAGGCGGGCTGCGAACCGGGGGCGATTCCCACGGGAGCGACGTGGAGCGCTCAGAGGGGCTGGCCGGTGGCGGTGAACCGGCTGTTTTCCCGCGGCATTCGCCTGGTTTTGGGGAGTTGCGCAAATTTGTTGCGTAAAACTGTGACAGAGACTCTTGCAAAAGCCGGCGATATCCGTGAAAAGGGCGGCACGGAGAGGTGGCCGAGTGGTCGAAGGCGCTCCCCTGCTAAGGGAGTATACCGGAGACGGTATCGAGGGTTCGAATCCCTTCCTCTCCGCCATTCCCTTACGTCATCTTTATGAGTGTACTAACTTCTTGATTTCTTTCAAGAGGAAGAATTCTGCGCCCATCCCTGTTCCGGTTTGTACAGGGAAATGTATACGTGCCCAGATACTATACTCAGACGCCCTCGGGTCCGGTCTTCCAGATTCGCCTGCCCAAATTTCTGGCTGATCGCTTGTTCCTTTCATCGGTACGTATTCCACTAGAGCCTGCAAGTAGGATTCGTCTGCGTGCGGTCGCGGCGCATTACGCCGTCGCTGCCCGGGCGGTGTTTGTGGAGTTGCGTAGAATGAGCGAGGCAGACCTGAGTCAGCTTACCCGAAAAGAACTGATGGAGAGGATGGACGCCGCCTTCAATGACTATGCGCTCCTTTGCGATCAGGAGAGGGGAGAAAACCGCACCGCGCCGCTCTTGCCGGATTCGCTCATGGAGGTGTTCAGAAATGCGACCGAACTGCTCCGGCGGCCTGCTCCTTCAAGATCCCTGAAAGAGAAGGCGGCACATATCCCCTTGAGGGGAATGATGATGTTGCAGTCCGCGCGGGAAGAAGGCTCGCCTCTCTACGATCAGATCGGTCATGAGATGGAACGAATTTACGATGCCGCATTCTATCGGGAAGACATCAGAAACCTGCTCGCCGGCATTCCGGCCTCTGCCCCAGAACCGGCGCCTCAGCTACCAGAGCCGCAAGAGAGTGCAGACCGGGCGATGCCCACTGGTTTCGAGGCTTCTCCATTCATCGAGCCGAAGGCGCCTGACAAGACCGACAGACACCCCGTTTCCGCAGCGTTCGATCTCTACGCCCGGGATCTTGAGCACCGGAAGGGAAAGAATGACCCGAACATTCAGAACCTGCGGACAAGGGAGAAGATGTTTGTGACGCTTATGGGAGACATAGACGTCCGTGACATCAGCGGCTCGGTTCTCAGGACTTTCGGCTACCGTATCTCCTATCTCCCGTCACAGGTTGCCAAGGCGGGCTCATGGGACGCCGGCAGTCTTGAAGGCGTTCTCAAGGCGAACGGAGAGGGACAGGATCAGGTTGCACCAAGCGAGATGCCCATCGGTGAAAAGACGCTTGTCGACAAGACCCTGGGCGTCATCCGGACTGCCGTTCGCTTTTACTGCGATGAGCAGAGCATTCCGTTCCGGATGGACAACTTCCGGTTTTCGCTTCCCAAGCACACGCCGCGCAGTCAGAGCCGTTCCAAGGCCAAGCCCGACCGGATCAATGAAATGTTCAAGGCAGGTCAAAGGGACGAACGGTTGGTGCAGGCAATTCTGCCGTTGCTCGGCGCGCTGACAGGAAGGCGTATAAGCCTGCTTGCCTACATGCGTGCGGAGAACCTGGATAGGCGAGGGGAACACTGGATGATCAAGGTTGATCGGCTCTACCAGGAGGGCGGCCAGTTGAAGGTAGCTCCGATCAAGAACGATGAGTCGACCGGGAGCTTTGTCTTGCACGAGTTCCTGGAAGAGATTGGGTTCATCGACTTTGTCCGTTCCAAGAAAACCGGCTGGGTATTTGAAAGCCTTCATTTGCCCGGAATTGTCGACCCGGGCGACACCGCCCAGAAAAGGCTAGGCAGATTGTTCAAGGGGGCAGGCGTCACGGATACGGTATTCCACCAGCTTCGCCATTTCGTCATTGGCAGCCAGAGAAACACCACCTTGTCCGATGCCGTGCAAAAGAAGCAGGTCGGCCATTGTCAGAGCAACGCTCACGACCATTACGGAGACGACTGGGAGCCGGCCGAAATAGAGGCTGTGGCAACCCTGGTCCTCAGCGAATATGTGGTTTGGGACCTGTTCCGGAAATTTGATTTTACCGGGGCAGAGGTGAAGTGCATCGCGTCCGCGCAAAAAACTCAACGGCGGCTAGGGAAGTCGCGCAGTTAGTGTGCATTGATGTTTTGATGAGCGAGGATCCCAAGGCGTTGGCCGGAGGCCCAACGCATATGGCTTAGCGGAAAAAGGAGTATGGGCGCTTTGCGCCCTGCTCGGCGCTTCGCGCGTAGGTATACCGAGGAGAACCTACAAACTGGTACCGAGCCCGGTCGCGCATTTACATATTCAAAACGATTGAGGAGGCACAGGATCACGCCACGCGCTGGCTATGGACATACAACAATGAGCGTGGCCTGAGCTACCCCCCCGAAATTCGGACACTGACATAAGCTACGATTTGCAGTCTGCTGATCTTCGACGAGAAGGAGATCAGAGATGTCGAAACGGAAGCAGCACGCGCCTGAGTTCAAGGCGAAGGTCGCGCTGGAAGCCCTGAAGGGTGAAGAGACGGCGGCCGAGCTGGCGAGCCGGTTCGGGGTGCATCCAACGATGATCCATCAATGGAA
>NZ_JAIVMG010000017.1 GCF_020177335.1 Stappia indica
GCGAACTGGTCGATCCTGATGTGCCGGGCAATCGACTTGTTCTGGGGCAGCTGCGGCGGATCTTCCGGGTCGATCTCCCCGCTGCGGGCAAGCTCTTCCGCGCGCCGTGTGATCGGATAAGCATCCGGCTTCCACGCCGTGAAATGCGGTGCCGCGGCGATCGTATCGGAGATCACCGCCTCGATGAGCCCGCCGTCGCGCTTCTGGATGGAGGCGCAGAAGGACACAAAGCTTGATACTTCCTCCGGCAGCACCGGGTCTCCCCCGAAGGCGGCTTCGCTCGCGCCGACGACGGCGCTATCTACCATCGCCATGATCTGCGGTGACAGCAGCGCATTGGCTGCGGGGGTAATGGCGGCTTTCCGCCTGGATCTGGTCTTCGTCATGCAAAATCTCCTGGCGATCCGCACGGGGTCCCGCAACGCTGACCAGGTGCACGGGTGAACCCGTGCGCGATAGGCGCAACGCTTTCGGGATCCGGCGGCCGGATCGCGACAAATCAGGTGTTCAGGGAAATGCTCGGCCCGTCAGGTGGCCGAATGCGCGCAAAGCTTCGAGCTCGCCGCGCGCCTGGCACGGCAAGAAACCTGCGGACAGATGACGAAGGGTGTTTCCGCGGCAACGCGCGGCAGTCTAGTCTTGGCAATAGCCATGGCCTGTATCCTCACTGATACGGGTTTGTGGTCAGGCTGTCGTTGGTGTTGGCGCACCGGCGGCAGCCGCTTAGCTCTCAGCCCGCGCAAATCTTAGGCTGAGACATTTAAGGTAAGACGATCGCGAAATCCTGCAATGGGGAAACAAGCCGTCAATAGGTTTGATTGACGGCTTGGTTAACAACCCACTTTCACAAATAGGCTAGGCCCTCTGGACAGCTATCGCGGATCATTGCTTGGGGCGAGTTGTTCTTTTAGTTCCGCGAGTTCGGCTTCAAGCTCTTCGATACGAGCGTCGCGAGCTCGCAGCCGTGATGCGCGGATCTCTTCCAAGGCCTCGAGTTTCTTTCTGATTTTATCAGCCCACAGCCGTTTTTCTTGAGCCAGAATTGCAATCGCTTCGTGATGGCGTTCATCGAGGGCACGTGATTTCTCGTGAAGGGCGCGCTCAACACGAAAGCGCTTTGGACCAAACCGCATGTGGTTGAAATGCTGGCTGACCGCTCCGTGGAAATTGTCTTGGCACGCAGACATCGCAAGGCGGTATGACTTTTCGCCAGCATTGTGAATTTTTGAACGGATTTGCTTCCGCTCCTCCGAGTTCGAGACTTGCTCGGGGCGGAGCCTTGCGCGCATTTCCTGTCGGGTCTGTTCCCGAGCGTTATAGCCGGGATGGCAGGTCAGATCCAACTGGGATCCGACCTTGTGCGGGAGGACATAGAAGTGAAGATGCGGGTATTTTTCGTCTACATGCAGCACCACACTCGCAAGGGTTGAGCTGAAAGTGGACTGTAGCCAAGCTAGCGTTGCGTTGGTCCAGTTTCTCAAGGTGTCTGAGCACGTTGACGTCTGAACGTCCGACCAAGCAATCGGATATGAGACAACGCCTCCAAAGAGCACAATGCCATCGCTCCGAACTTTTCGACCAATCGGATCGGTGGCTGTGTCCGCCTGTGCTGTGGCCACCTCGCCGACTCTGATCGGATTGTCACCAAATAAGATCCTTGGATTTGCAGGTGTCGGGACATGGTTGGAAGCCCAGGGGAGCCGCATCCCTTCAGCAGTAATCCCGCTGACGTTCCGCCATGCAGGTTCGTTGCTCCTCGCCACACGTCGAAGGCCTTCGATGTGGATGAATTGACTGACGGACATTTGATCTTCCTCTCGTTTCGATGTGTCCGTCGACTAAAGATTCACACAAACAAGCAAGGAACAAACGAAATATCTCGCGGCCACATTCTAGTCGGTCTGTAGAATATGGCCGCAGTACAGTTGCTGCGGTGGAATATTTCTGGATACCGAGACAACGGCAGTCGTCGCAAGAGGCAGCTCATCTCGCTTTTGATGGAGCGTGGCAGGGCAAGCCACGAACCCGATTTCGGGGCACCTTGACAAGAAACGTATATGCATTTGTATTGTAAGCTCGTCGGGATGAGCGCTGTATTTTCAAGTGCTTGTTTAGGTGACGTTTTCGGGCGCTACGGGGGAGAATCCCTTCCTCTCCGCCACTCCCAGAATTTCCCATTACTCGATTGATGATATGACCTCTTTCGAGGGGGGGCTCCGCGTCTGTCCCATTTGGTCTTCCAGGTTCGCTTTGGAATTGGCTTGGGACAACTCCCATCTCACACATTTCAACTGCTTCGCCGCCTGGTGCCGTTCTTTGGTTGAAATGTCACGCAAAGGGAAAAGCGCACTGGATATTCGGAAAAGCACTGAAGGGGTAACGCTCTTCACCATCTCCCAGGCGACCGCTGCCACCTTTGATGACCTTTACATCGGGCAGACCTTCCTTTGCTTTATTCGCTCGGGGACAAAGAAGGTTCTTTGTCCTGTAAATGGCGAACTTCTGGCGAAAGAAGGAGACCTTATCCTCTTTCCGCCCGAGTCCTTTGTCAGCCTTGAAAACCGGCCGCTGCGCAATGCCGCCTATCAGGCCGACGGGGTCTATTTTGCGGATGAGCTGGTGGCCGAGGTCTTTCCCGAACCCGCTCGGAGCGCAAGGCCGACGGGCATTCACATTCTTGCTGCCGAGCAACAGGACAGCCGCCAGATACTGGCGCAGATCAGAGAGACGGTCCTGTGCGAGGATTTGCCCTCGCCAATCCGCCACCATCGCCTGCTGGAGCCACTGATCTGGCTGCGTCATCACGGCATGACGCTCGCCCTGCCGCAGGACAGCCTGCCCGTCAGCCAGGTGCGGCGGCTGTTGGAAACCGATCTCAGCCGCTCCTGGCGGATATCCGAGGTGGCTCGTCATTTTGCGATGAGTGAGGCGACCTTGCGCCGCTGGCTGGCCGGCTCTGGCCATGGGTTCGCGAAGATCCTGCACAATGCGCGTCTTGAACGCGGGCTGGGCCTGCTTCAGACGACGGATCTTTCCATCTCCCGGATAGCGCTTGAATGCGGCTTTGGAACGCCTTCGCATTTCAGCGATTCTTTCAGGAAACGTTTTGGAGTGGCGCCCAAATATATCCGCTCTGCGGAAGGGTGAGCGATTTTCGATAGTCTTTGAGCGTTCGTTGAAGGCATGAGGCGTGGGCCGTCTGTATCTCGGGGGCCTCCCGGAACAGAAGGAAAGGACCGGACATGCGTTTCATGATTGCTCTTGCCTGCGTGGGCGCGACCTTGTCGGCAGCGCCTGCCATGGCTCAGGATTTCACTCTTACCAGTACGTCGATCAGCGAAGGGGGGCCGCTTTCCAGCGATCAGGTGTTCAAGGGCTTTGGCTGCGATGGAGGGAACATGTCTCCTCAGTTGGCCTGGACCAACCCGCCTGAAGAGACAAAAAGTTTCGCGATCACGGCCTATGACCCGGATGCGCCGACCGGATCGGGATGGTGGCACTGGACCGTTGTGAACATTCCGGCGACCGTCAGCGAACTGCCCGCCGGCATCAGCGGTTCATTCGGAAATGACGCTCTCGAGTTGACGAATGATTTTGGGGCGCAGGGCTTTGGCGGCGCCTGTCCGCCGCCAGGTGAGGTGCATCGCTACATCTTCACGGTTCATGCCCTTGGCGTCGCGTCCCTGGATCTGCCTGCTCAGGCAAGCAATGCCCTGACGGGCTTCATGATCAACGCCAACGCCCTCGGGAAAGCGCATATCACCGCAGTGTATACGCGCTGACCAAAGAGGCGGCACCGGCAGCAGGCGGTGAGGCCTGAAGGGTGTGTTCATCCCAACTGAAAACCCGAAGGTGGTTGCGGCCAGGCAGCCACCGAGAGGCTTCAGGGATGAACACACCGCACACGATGGTCTGATCGCCCGCGCTCGAGCCGAGTCGGCACGGGGATCAGCGTGGATCGTGGGAGTGGACCTCCAGCGCCTCCAGAAAGCGGGAGACCATGTTGTAGGCGCCGATGGTTGCCGTCAGTTCCACCAGGGCGCGATCGTCGAAAGCGGCGCGGACTTCTGCGAACACCTCTGCGGGGACCTGAACATGCCGTGTCATGGCTTCGGCATAGGCCAGGGCCGCGCGTTGTTCGGCGGTAAACAGCGGGCTGTCCTGCCAGTTGGCAAGGGCGTCGATCTGCGCCTGACTTGCCCCTTCCGCAAGGGCGATGGGGATGTGTTGATCCGCCTCGTAGGGGGCCTTGTTGATCTGTGCGATACGCACGATCAGCAACTCGCGCAAACAGCCGTCCAGCCCGCTTTTCTGCCGGATCGCGGTCAGAAAGGCGAGCCACCCTTCGGCGACGGGAGGGCTGTGAATCAGCATCTGGTAAAGATGCAAAAGGCTGCCGCGCTCAGTGACGATGCGCTCCACCAGAGCGCGGGCTTCGGGCGCTTCCGGGTCGCCATAGGGGATACGGGCCATTGGGGTCTCCTGAGGAAACTTGCGAGCGAAAAGCGCGGTTTCAGCGGGTGGCGGCGGTCAGGCCACCGTCCACCACAAGTTCGGTGCCGGTGACATAGCGACTTTCGTCCGCAGCGAGGAAAAGCGCCGCGTGGGCAACATCCCAGGCGCTGCCCATGCGCGCCATGGGCACCTGCTGGTTCCGCGTGGCGACAAAGGCGTCATACTGTCCGGCGGCATATTTGTCGGCGAGCTGCGTCACCAGAGGCGTATGCATCAGCCCCGGCACCACGCAGTTCAGGCGCACCCCCTTGGAGGCATAGAGAACGGCCGTGGTCTTGGTCATCTGCATCAGGCCGGCCTTGCTTGCCGCATAGGCAACCTGCGGCTTGCCGATATAGCGCAGACCCGCGACAGAGGAGATGTTGACGATGGAGCCGCTGCCCTGCTTCTCCATCACCGGCAGGGCCGACTTGCAGGTCAGGTAGGCGCTCTTCAGGTTGACATCCAACTGGGCGTCCCAGGTCTCTTCATCCATGGTGGCGGGATCGCCGGGCTCGGAGCGGCCGACATTGTTGACCAGAACGTCGATCCAGCCGAACCGCGCCAGGCACGCCTCGATCAGGGCGGCGGTTTCCTCCGCGCGGGTCACATCGCAGGTGCCCACATGCATGGTGCCGTTTTCCTCGGCAACAATGCGGGCCGTTTCGGCGGCCGCTTCCGCATTGAGATCCACGCCGTAGACCTTTGCGCCCTGCCGGGCAAACAGAACGGAGATGGCCTTGCCATTGCCCCAGCCTGGGCCGCTCGACCCACAACCGGTAACGAGGGCGACCTTGCCATCCAGGCGGAAGGGGGGAGTGGCGATGTCGGTTTCGGATTTGTCCATGTGTCGTTCCTCGTCTCACGGTTTTCCGTGAGAGATTGCGCATATGTGCGCGGGGTAGGCGGGAAGGGTGATCCGGCTGGCGGAGAGGAGCCCTGTTCAGGTTTCGGGCAACTCCAGGTCCAGCACGGCGGCGCCGATGCATTTGCCGTGGGCATCCAGTGCCAGCGACTGGGTGACGCCGCCGGCCAGCGCATCGTGCAGAACGAAGTTCAAGGCCCCCAGGGCGGGGAGCTCGTACCGCTCGATCTCGCCGATCGACATGCCGGGAAAGCAGGTGCGGATCCGCTCTGCACTGACGTGCCGGGCCAGGTGCGGATAGTCTTCCAGCTTGTAGGCAATGACCGAGATGTTGGAGGTGTTCCCCTTGTCGCCGGTGCGGCTGTGGGCAAGTTCGCGCAGGCGCATCTACACCTCCATCATGTGAATCCGGGGCGAAACAAGCTGCTCCGGAATGAGGGTGGACAGCACACCGATGACCCGACGTGTCGAGCGCCACGCTCCTCCGCCACCGGAGGGGCCGTTGAGATAGAGAGCCTCGACCTCCCGACCGATGCGCTCGGCATCCGCCCGGCTGTCCGTGCGGGCCGCGAAGCGCATGCGCACCTCGCGCGGGGCGGGCGTATCGGGCTCCGGGCCGAGAATGGCATTGACGCCAATCAGTTCGCCGCGTGTCTCCCGGCACGGGATTCCAAGCAGGCGGACCCGTTCGGCGACGATATCGGCGGCAAGCTGTCCGCGCTCTCGGGCGCCGGGACCTGCGTAGGAAATCTGCCCCTCGCCAATCCATCCTTCCTGCACGCCAAGGGAGACCTTCAGCAGTCCTGTGCGGGGGTGGCCGGAGCCACCTGCAAGGCGGATGCGGTCGGGCCCATCCTCCATCATGGTCACGCCGGAAAAGTCGGCCACCACATCCGGCTGAAGGTAGCGGGCCGGGTCGTGCACCTCGTAGAGCAGCTGTTCGGTGCAGGTCGCGCGGGAGACCTCACCGCCGGTGTCCGGCAGCTTGGTGACGGCGAGGGTGCCGTCCTCGTCGATTTCGCCGATGGGCATGCCCAGGCGGGCCAGGTGGGGCGGGTCCTTGTAGCCGGGATCGGCGAAGTAGCCGCCGGTGACCTGAGCGCCGCATTCCAGCAGATGCCCGGCAACAATGCCCCGGCCAAGGCGCGGCCAGTCGTCCATTTGCCAGCCAAAGGCGTGAAGCGCTGGCCCCAGAAACAGGGCCGGGTCCGACGCGCGCCCGACAATGACGATGTCGGCTCCTTGCGCCAGGGCCTCGGCAATCGGGGCGGCTCCCATGTACGCGTTCGCCGAGACCAGCTTGTCCCGCACGCTGGCCACAGGCGCGCCGGTTTCCTCTATGAGGAAGTCACCGCTACAAACGGCCTCAAACACATCATCGCCGGTGACGGCTGCAATCCTGAGATCGGAGATGCCGCAGGACCGGGCCACGCGAGCCGTGGCTTTGGCCGCCGCCAGGGGATTGGCGGCGCCCATGTTGGTGACGATCTTCACTCCGTTCCGTTTGCAGGCCGGCAACACCGCCTGCATGCGCGCTTCCAGCAAGGGCTCGTAGCCGTGGTCCGGATTGTCGAGACGGGCGAGTTGGGCCAGCGCAATGGTGCGCTCGCCAAGGCACTCGAAGACCAGATAGTCCAGTTGGCCGCGTTCGGCGAGATCAACGGCAGGGTCGATCCGGTCACCGGAATAGCCGGCGCCCGTGCCTATCCGAATGCTCTTCATGGCTGGCGCTCCAGTGCCGGGCCGGCAGCGTCTTTCGAGGGCGGTTGCTTGCGCAGGAACGCCCAGGCAAGGATGGCAATGGCGATCAGCGGCGTGAGGGTGAAGGGCAGGACCGCCAGCACGATCACCGCGAGATAAATCACGCCGTCCAGCAGGCGCTTTCCGAACAGGGGCAGGCCGCTCAGCAGGGCCGGGATGGCCAGCACCAGAGCGCCGCCGGTCAGAACGGCATCCAGCACCGCCAGAGTTCCCCCGTTTCCGGTCATGCCCGGATAGATGAGGAACAGGAAGGGGACCAGATAGACCACGGCGGCAAGCCGCACGGCCTCCAGAGCCGCGGGCAGCCAGTTGGTCTGCGCAATGCCGGCCCCGACGAACACCGCGATGCAGACGGGCGGCGTCACCACCGAAAGGGTGGCGAAGTAGAACACGAACATCTGCGCGGAGAGCGGGTCCACCCCCACGGTCGTCATGGCTGGCGCCAGAACGGCCGCGACCAGAACATAGGCGGCGGTGGTGGGCAGCCCCATGCCCATGATGAGGCAGACCACGGCCACGATGATGGCAATGATGCCGACATTGTCTCCGGCAAGCTGCACGATGAGCGAGGAGATCACGACGCCCACGCCCGTGAGATTGATCATCGACACGAGGATCTGGGCGCCGGCCAGCAGCACGCCAATGATGACGAGGCCGCGTCCGGCATCGGCAAGCCCGGCGACAACATGGCTGGCCATCTCGCGCGGCGAGGTGCGGCCGATATTGGTGGCCACATAGGCCAGCAACAGCCCGAGAACGCCCCAGAAGGCGGCGGTGGTGACGGAGCGGCCGGTCAGAATGGCCAGCAGAAGTGCGCCGAGGGCCGCCACCACGGGCAGCGCGCGGCGCGGGGCAAAGATGGCGTTCCACGCCGGCAAGTCTTCTTCCGGTGCGGCCCGGAGGCCGCGTCGCAGCGAGACGATATGCACGGTGATGAAGACGGACAGGTAGAAGAGCAGGGCGGGAATGACCGCAGCGGCCATGACCGTGAAATAGGAGACCCCGAGGATTTCCGCCATCACGAAGGCGGCCGCGCCCATGATGGGCGGGGCAAGCTGGCCGCCGGTGGAGGCCACGGCTTCCACTGCCGCGGCGAAGGGCGCGGGGTAGCCAAGGCGGCGCATCATGGGAATGGTGAAATTGCCCGTGGTCGCGACATTGGCCACGGCGCTTCCGGAAATCATGCCGAACAGACCGGAGGCGATGGTCGCGACCTTGGCCGCGCCGCCGGGGCTACGCCCGCCAAGCCGCATGGCCAGATCCATGAAGGCCTGGCCGCCGCCGGTATGCAGCAGAAGGGCGCCAAACAGCACGAAGGCCGCGATCACCGTGGCCGCAACGCCGGTCAGCATCCCCCAGATGCCAAGGTCGCCAAGGAAAAGTGTTTCAGTGACAAAGGCGACGTCGAAGCCGCGATGGTTGAACGGTGCCGGCAGCAGGTGGCCGAACAGGGCATAGGCCAGTCCCATCGCCACCATGGCCGGAAAGATGATGCCGACGGCGCGGCGGCTGAGCTCCAGAACGGACAGGGTCAGCCCGGCGGTGAGGGCCATGTCGAGCGAACTGGCCCATGGCAGTTCGGTCATGATGCGATCGTAGTTCACCACGACATAGGTGCAGGCGGCCAGTGTGGCGGCGGCCAGCGCCAGATCGATCACCAGCCCCAGTGGACGCCAGCGGGTGCCGGCGCCCAGGGGGTAGAGGGTGAGGCCAAGACAGGTGACCAGCGCGAGAAAGATCGCGCGCTGGATCAGGCTTTCAAAGGGCCCCGCGCCCGCGGTCCAGAATACGAACACGCCAACGAGGACCGCGAGCGCGGCTGAAAGTTTCTTGAACATTGGCGGTCCCCATCACTTCTTCGGCTGAAGCTTCTGGGGCAGTTCGATGCCGTTTTCGCTGAACCAGCGTGCGGCGCCGGGGTGCAGCGAAACCGTGCCGTAGGTGGTGGTCAGCTCGGCGAGGTTCTCGCCCTTCAGGGAGGCGAGGGCGGCGACCTGGACGGTCTTGTCGGCCATTGCGGCCTTCACGATCTGATAGGCGGTTTCCTCGTTCAGGTTGGGGCTGGCGGCGACGGCCAGGCCAAAGCTCCAGGTCGAATATTCGGGAATATCCTGATCGGCGTTGGCCGGCACCTTCACCACGGAAATGTCCGGCATTTCCTGTTCCAGCTTGCTCGCCTGTTCGTCGGTGAGGGAGAGCACATTGATCGGGGTCATGGTGGAGATGTCGAGCGACGAGCTGTCGAGTTTCTTGCCGGCGCCGGATTTGACATAGCCGGTTACCCGGTTGTCCTTCACCATGTTGACGACGTCGGTGGTGGAGCCGCGTACATAGTCGGGCTGGATGCCAAGGGTCTTGAGGACCGCTTCGGCCGTTGCCTCGGTCGCGGAGCCTTTCAGGCCCGGGTTGAACCGGCGACCGTTCAGCTTGTCCATCGTGTCGATGCCGCTGTCCTTGCGCACGACAACGTTCTGGGGCGCCGGAGCATAGACCCACAGAAGCTGAATGTCGGTCGGGCGGCCCTTGAAGCCCTGCGTGCCACTCACGGCATGCTGGACGACATTGGTGGTGACAAGGCCGAAGTCGATCTGATTCCGCTCCATGCGGCGGATGTTGTCGAGCGTAGCGCCCGTTTCCACCACCGAGGCTTCGACGCCGTCAATCTGGTCGTTGATGATCTTTGCCAGGGCGACAAAGTATCCGTACTGGCTGGACGATGCAGACGTTGAGCCAATCAGGAGCTTCTCATTGGCGTGAGCTGCTGGAGCGGCAAGCAATATTGCGCCAGCCGCGAACAATGCGCGGATATTCATTCCGTTTCCTCCCGGGGGGCGAAGCGTGAGCTTCAGTCACCGCTTCGCGACTTTCGTTTCCTTCCTGCGGGCCGATCTTTGCCGACCCGGAGAAACTGTTGCACAAGGCGGCTGGTGTTTTAATTGAAAAGAAGTCATTTTTCATTGCATGAAACGCATCAATCCAGACCTTAAAGAGCTGCGCCTGTTCGTGACGTTGGCCGAAGCCGGAGGGTTTCGGGCCGCGAGCGAGATTATCGGCCTCAGTAGCCCGGCGCTCAGCCGTCAGATTGCCCAGCTCGAAGGGCGCCTGAAGACACGCCTGTTCGACAGGGACACGCGCAACGTCGAACTCACGCCGTCCGGCCGGGAACTGCTTGGGCTGGCCCGCCGGGTTCTCAATGAAGCGGCGAAGGCGCGGGACGAGTTCGATACGTTTCTCGCCGCGCGCCGGGGTAGTATTTCTCTCGCCTGTCTGCCGTCCGTTACGGCCGGGCTCATGCCGCCGATCCTGTCCCGCTTCGTCATCGACCGGCCTGATATCGATGTCCGGTTTCTGGATGCAGTGTGGGACGGCGGTGCCAGCGCGGTGCTCGACGGGCGGGCGGACCTTGGCTTGACCACGAATACGGCGGATGGCTCCGGTCGGCTGACCTTTCGCAAGCTGATCGAAGATCCCGTCTATGCGGTCGCGGCCCCGGGCGGGCCGCTGGATGAGCCGCGCGCCTTTCTCTGGGAAGAGATTCTGGCCATGCCGTTTGTGACCATGGCGCCGGGCACGACGGTGCGAGATCACATCCGGGCGGCGGTGACCCAGATCGGAGCCGTGTTTCGCCCGCGCTTTGAAGTGTCACATCTGGCGTCGGTGGGGGCGCTGGTGCGGCAGGGGCTGGGGGTGACGGCCCTGCCACGGCTGACCTTGCCGGTGATTGGCGGGTCGTCGCTGGTCGTGCGTCCTCTCAAGGCGCCGACCATCGTGCGGCAGATCGGCCTTCTGCATCTGCCGGGACGCAGCCTGTCGCCCGCGGCGCAGGCGCTGACCGATGCGATCGTCGAGTATTGCAGCCGGCACACCCAGGAGGACCTTCTGGAGCTTCCTGATCCGACTTAAGGGCCGGAGCCAACCGGATGATTGGGGGCAGGCGCAGGAGGCAGCACGAGGCTTCCTGCCTGCGTCGCCTCCCTGTTTCCGGGGCCTTCGTCCGAGTTCACGCGGGCTGTCTTGAAAGGTGGGCGAATGTCTCGTTACAACGTGCGGCGAATAGGTGGATGTCCTCGTCGGTGACGATCAGCGGCGGCAGGACGCGGGTCACATTGTCGCTCGCCGCGATGGTCAGGATCCGGGCGTGGGTACGCAGGGCCTCGACGACCTCCGGCGCGGAGCGGGTGGTCTGGAGCCCGAGCATCAGGCCGTGCCCGCGCACCTGGACAATGAAATCCGGGTAGCGAGCGGCCATCTCTTCGAGCCGGCTCCGCAGCAAGGCTCCCTTGCTCCGAATGTCGGCGAGAAAGGGGGCCTCCATTACGATGTCAAGAACGGCATTGGCAACTGCTCCGGCCAGCGGATTGCCTCCAAAGGTCGACCCGTGCGCACCGGGCATCATGCCGCAGGCCGCGGCCCGGGTGGCAAGACAGGCGCTGATCGGGAAACCGCCGCCAAGACCTTTCGCCAGGCTCATGATGTCTGGGGCGATGCCGGCTTGCTGATGCGCGAAGAGGGTGCCGGTGCGGCCGATGCCACATTGGATTTCGTCGAAGATCAGCAAAAGGCCATGTGCGTCGCAGAGTTCGCGGAGTTGGCGCAGGAAGCGGTGGCTGACGGGCCGCAAGCCGCCTTCGCCCTGAATGGGCTCGATCATGATGGCGGCGGTCTGCGGCCCGACGCAGGCGCGCACGGCAGCGATGTCTTCAAGCGGACATTGATCGAAGCCGTCGACCGTGGGGCCGAAGCCATTGAGATACTTGCGGTTGCCGCCGGCTGCCATCGTAGCGAGCGTCCGTCCATGGAAGGCGCCCTGAAAGGTAAGAATGCGCCAGCGTTCAGGACGGTCATGGGCATCGTGATGACGGCGCGCGATCTTGATCGCGCATTCGTTTGCCTCGGCGCCAGAGTTTGCGAAAAAGGCAAGATCGGCAAAGCTGGCAGCCGTCAGGCGTTCGGCCAGCCGTTCTGTTTCGGCGATCCGATAGGCATTGGACAAGTGCCACAGCTTGCGGCTCTGGCGCTCCAGGGCGTCGAGCAGATGCGGATGCGAATACCCGAGCGCATTGACGGCAATCCCTGCGCCAAAATCGAGATACCGTTCACCATTGGCGGTAAAGAGCCAGACGCCTTCGCCATGCTCGAACACCATGGGGGCCGGCTGGAACACCGGAAGAAGAGCGCTGGTCATACCGTGTTGTCCTGATGGTGCGGCAGCGGGGAACGTGTTGCGAGACATGGGGCGAGTTGCCTGTCCCGGATGTTGTTCGTTCTGGTGTGACGTGTCACTTGGTGGCTCCTTCGCTGAGGTTTCCAGTGCTGGACTCGCGCTGCGGCCAAGTGCCATTCAGCGCAAGATGGGCGACAAAGCCGATGACCAACCCCCAGAAGGCTCCGCCGATCCCGAACAGGGTGATGTTCGCAGCCGACGCAAGGAAGGTGATCAGCGCCGCCTCACGGGAGGCCGGATCCGCCATGGCGCCGGCGAGGCTTCCGCCGATGGTTCCAAGCAGCGCCAGGCCGGCCAGCGTTGTGATGAAAGTTGCCGGAAACGCCATGAAGACGGCGGCGAGCGTCACGCCGAAAACACCGACCAACACGTAGAAGACGCCCGCCGCAATGCCAGCGATCCAACGTTTTGACGGGTCTTCGTGGGCTTCGGGCCCCGTGGCAATGGCGGCTGTGATCGCCGCGAGGTTGAAGGCATGGGAGCCGAATGGCGCCATGAGGAGGGAGCCAAGCGCGGTTACGGTGACGATCGGGTTGGCGCTCGTCCGGAAGCCGTCGTTCCGAAGGACGAGCATTCCGGGCATGTATTGGCCTGTCAGGGTGATGAGAAACAGAGGGAGGGCGACTGAAAGCAGCGCATTCAGCGAGAATTCCGGCATGGTGAAAACCGGGGTGGCGAATTCCAGCCGCAGTTCCGACAGGTCGACCTGCCCTTGCAGGAACAGAAACGCAAGCCCGAGAACGAGGATGCCGACAACGGCATACCGGGCGGAGAAACGCTTCAGACCGACATAGGCGGCGATCAGAAATCCGACCAGAAGGGGATCGGCGTTGGCCCCGCCAAAGGCTCCGATGCCGAATTGCAGCAGGATACCGGCGAGCAGGCCCGAGGCGATGCCGAATGGAATGAGCCGGATGACCCGCTCGAAATATCCCGAGAGGCCGAGGATCACGAAGGCCACAGCCGAAACCATGTAGGCTCCGATGGCCTGCGCATAGGACGTCGTGGCCAGGGCGGTGACAAGAAAGGCGGCTGCCGGCGTCGACCAGGCGGTGATGATCGGCTCGCGGAAATGCCAGCTCAGGATAAGCCCCGTCAAGCCAACGCCAATCGAGATTGACCAGACCCAGGAGGCTGTCAGCCTTGGATCAAGGCCCGCAACCTGCGCTGCCTGGAAAACCAGGATGAAGGTACCGCCATAGTTGACGATGACGGAGATCAGACCCGCGATGATCGGGGGCGGGAGGTCGGTCAGGCGAAGGGGAGAAGAGGGGGCACGGGGCGAGGTCATCCTGAAGGGCTCCTGAAGTCCGGGCGTGGGGTAACGGGGGGAGGCGACACGGGGACAATGAGGGCCCGCAAGCGACGTTGACTTTTAGGCGCTCAATGGCCTGATATGCCCATCCAATTTTCCTCTTGGGGGCAGACCATTTGTTCAGACATTCCCAACTTGAGACTGTCCAGGCATGGCTTGCGCATCCCGCTCATGCGGCGATGCCGCTTCACGCGCGGATCCAGCGGGCGGTTCGACAATTGATCCTCGATGGCGTGCTGGGGCCGGGGAAGTCGCTGCCTGCCTCGCGCGCGCTCGCCAAATCGCTCGGCGTTTCGCGCGATACGGTGGAGGCGGCCTACGCCCAGCTTCACGCCGAAGGCTTTATTGTCCGGCGTGTCGGTAGTGGCAGTTTCGTCGCCGAGATGACCGAGTTCTTGTCCGGCCACCGGCGCTCCAAGCGCGATGCTCTCCTGCGCAACCAGGCTCCGAACCTTAGCAAACGCGGCAGCGCCGTGTTCCAAAGCGGCGGTGTGCGCGAGATGTCGCTGCCGCGCCCCTTCGCGCATGGGGTGCCGGACACGCGCAGTTTTCCGCTACCGCTATGGGAGCGATTGGAGCGACAGGTGCTGAAAGAGACCGGCACGCAGGCGTTGCTACATGGCGATCCGCAGGGAGCCGAGCCGTTGCGCCGCGCCATCGCAGATTATGTGAACCTCGAACGCGGCGCGCGTGCCACTGCTGATCGCGTGCTGGTGCTGACCAGTTCGCAACAGGCCATGACGCTATGCGCGAACATGCTTCTCGATTCTGGCGAGCGGATATTCATCGAAGACCCAGCCTACTACGGTGCGCGCAAAGCGTTCGATGCGGCCGGTCTTGAATGTATTCCAATTCATGTCGACGATCAGGGGATCATCGTCGACCCGATCCTGGATGAACCGCGCCGTGCCAAAGCCATCTTCCTCACGCCTTCGCACCAGTTCCCGACGGGTGCGACTCTGGCGCTGGATCGCCGGTTGGCGCTGATCGAATGGGCGGCCCGGCATCAGGCGTGGATCATCGAGGATGATTATGACAGCGAGTTTCATTATGCGGGCAAACCCACCGCCTGCGTGCAGGGCCTCGATCCCCATGACCGGACCATCTACATTGGCACGTTCACCAAATCCCTCTTTCCGGGGTTGCGGATCGGTTACGTTGTGTTGCCGCCGCAGTTGGTGAAACCGATGACGGTCGCCCGCACACTGCTCGACGGACATACGGCTGCCATGGCACAGTTGACGCTCGCCCGTTTCATGGAGGGCGGGCACTTCGGAGCGCATGTTCGTACCATGCGCGGCATCTATGCGCAGCGGCTCGATGTGCTGTCCGGGCTGGTCCGCAAGCACCTTTCCGATTTTGTCGAGCCCCGTGTCCCTATCGGCGGCTTGCAAATGCCGTGCGTGCTGACCTGTGAAATCTCCGAGCGTGTGGCTATCGATGCCGCGCGACGTGTCGGCGTCGAACTGTTGGGCCTGTCGGCGCTTCATGCCGCCGGTGACGGCAAGGCCGGTTTTCTGATGGGGTTTGCCGCCTACACGCCGGCGGAGCTTGAGAGTGCTGTTCGGAAGCTGGCGAACGCGCTCCAGACGGTGAAAAGAACGTAGTTTATGGATGTTGCCAGACGGGTGCCAGCTTTGCGGGACGAAGCGGGCACCCAGCGCCATGACACAGATCTTGCCCTAGAATTCGATCACTACTGACGCAGCGCTACGCCGTCCCTCGCCTTGGTAGACAGCCTCGATATTGTTGCCATCCGGATCGAGCACGAAGGCCGCGTAGTATCCTGGGTGATAGGTTCTCACTCCGGGCGCGCCATTATCGCGACCGCCGTGTGCCAACGCCGCACTGTAGAAAGCGTCCACCGTGGCACGATCCTTGGCCTGAAAAGCTAGGTGGTGTCGGCCGGTTAACTCACCCAAAGCTGTCGGGCTTTCCGCCGAGGACACGACGAGTTCGTCGGCCAGGAAGTAGCCATTGTCCGTGCTGACAACTGGTATATCCAGCACGGACATGACTGCCGTGTAAAAGTCTTGGCTCGCCTTGAGATCGCGCACCACAAGCTGGATGTGGTCAATAAGGCGTCCTCGATGCAGGCGGTTGGTTTCCATGGTCACTCCTGGTGAAAGGGGGATTGAGGGGGGCCTAGGGCCGGATAACCTGTAAGGGGCCTTTCTGAGGTTTGCCATGCATGAGAAATGGTCTGGATGCATCCCCTGAAATGGATGGAAATATCAGGCCAATCTCATGCTAGGGACCGGCAGGTCGCGCACCGCATCATGCTCATGTGGTGAGCCAATCCCTGTCGGAACCTGAAGGAGACCCGCGATGGTAGCATCGACAGCAGTAGTCCTGAACCAGCCCCTTGCAGAAGGACGCGTCGGAAGCGTCAACCTGTCGGGCGGTGACAGCGCGGTGTTTGCGGCCATTGCCGAGGAGCGGGACCGCCAGCGCCATTGCATCGAACTGATTGCCTCGGAGAATTTCGTCAGCCCCGCGGTTCTCGAAGCGCAGGGTTCGATTCTCACCAACAAATATGCCGAAGGCTATCCGCATCGGCGCTATTATGGCGGCTGCGCCAGTGTCGATGTGGTTGAAGACCTCGCCATCGAGCGGCTGAACCAGCTGTTCGGCAGTGCCTTTGCCAATGTGCAGCCGCATTCGGGCAGTCAGGCCAATCAGGCGGCGTTCCTTGCGCTGCTGACGCCGGGCGATACGATCCTCGGTCTCGACCTCAAGGCTGGCGGCCATCTGACGCACGGGGCTGCCGTCAACCTGTCAGGCCGATGGTTCAACATCGCCAGCTATGGCGTGGACCCTGACAGCCATCTGATTGACATGGACCAGGTGGCCGAACTTGCGCGAACGCATCGCCCCAGACTGTTGATCGCAGGCGGATCGGCCTATCCTCGCACGCTGGATTTTGCCCGCTTCCGCCAGATCGCCGACGAGGTGGGGGCGATCCTGATGGTCGATATGGCGCATTTCGCAGGGCTGGTCGCCGGCGATGTGTATCCATCGCCAGTCCCCTTTGCCGATGTCGTCACCTCGACCACGCACAAGACGTTGCGCGGGCCGCGCGGCGGGTTCGTCCTCACCAATGACGCCGGAATTGCGAAGAAGATCAACTCGGCCGTCTTTCCCGGCCTGCAAGGTGGCCCGCTCATGCACGTTATCGCGGCAAAGGCCGTGGCGTTCGGTGAGGCGCTGGACCCCTCATTCAAGACCTACTCGCGGCGTGTCATCGAGAACTGCAGCATTCTGGCGCAAACGCTCGCCAATGGAGGATTGGCGATTACCAGCGGTGGCACCGACTGCCATCTGGCGGTTGTCGATCTGCGTCCGCTGGGCATCACTGGCAACATCGCCGAAAAGGCGCTGGAATCGGTAGGCATCACCCTCAACAAGAATGCGATCCCGAACGATCCCGAAAAGCCCATGGTGACATCGGGCATCCGGGTCGGAAGTGCGGCAGGAACGTCGCGTGGCTTTGGTGTGCAAGAGTATCGGCAAATCGCCGCGCTGATCCTCGATACGCTGCACGCTGTGCGTGGCGGAACACTCGATGCCGAGCGCGACCGGATCAACGGGCTTGTGCGTGACCTCGTCGGCCGCTTTCCGCTGCCCTACTGAGCGCGCCATGATGCGGGAGCTTGCTCTGACATGACAGCATCGTTGAACGTCGATCTTTCTTCGGAAGACGTAGCGCGCTTCGGGAACGATCCTGCCCGCACCTTTTCCGCCAACCTGCAAAATGTGCAGGAACGCATCGCGGCGACCTGTCGCCGATGTGGCCGCCAGCCTGAGGATATACGGCTTCTACCCGTCACCAAGACGGTTCCTGCTCATATCCTGCGTTTCGCTTTCGCAGCCGGCCTCTCGGAGTTCGGGGAAAATAAGCTACAGGAGGCGCGCGACAAGCAGGCAGCGCTTGCCGATCTTGCGATCCATTGGAACATCATCGGCCATCTCCAGACCAACAAGGTGAAATACCTTGTCCGCTTCGCATCGGAGTTCCACGCGCTTGACAGCTTCCGGCTGGCAGAGGAACTGAACCATCGTCTCGATGCGCAAGGGCGCGATCTTGATGTGTTCGTGCAAGTGAATACTTCTGGCGAGGCCAGCAAATACGGCTTGCACCCTGGCGAGCTGATGTCTTTCGTGGAACGCTTGCCGGAATATCCGCGTCTGAAACCTCGTGGCCTGATGACGCTGGCGATCTTTAGCGCGGATACCGAACGTGTACGGACCTGCTTCAGCCTGCTGCGCGCTCTGCGGGATCGGGCCGTCGCCGTTCATCCTGGTTTAATGCTGCTATCCATGGGCATGTCGGGGGATTATGAGACGGCCATTGAAGAGGGGGCGGATGTCGTTCGTGTCGGCCAGGCCATATTCGGCCCACGTCCGACTGATGATGCCTCCTACTGGCCCGGCTTCGTTTCATAGCGAATGACCGCATGATCGCCCCACCTGCCACGATACCGATCCGTCCTGAACGATGCCCATGACCTCGTGGTCGAGCTGGTGGTCCCCGAAGTATGAATGCATCTACCTGTGCGCTTGGGGAACCGGCTCGCAGGCCAAGGCCGGGCGTTGGTCAATGGAGCGCCTTCTACAATCACCAGCGGCGAGCATGTTTGCGCGATGACGGCGCTCTGGTTGCAGGCGAGGGGGCAGCCGGCGGCATCGTCCAGCTGCAGGGCCGTTTTCGTGCTGCAGCTGGATATTTCGTGGCGGAGCGCATGTTGTTTTTGGGTGCGAAGGTTGTAGCGAATAGAGCTTGGCCTGGTTGGGCATTTCTCGAGAACCCGGTGGAGCCGATGGAGAGTTTCCAAAGTCCTTCGCACGGTTTTTCCGATGGCATTGATGGTCGCCAATCAGCGATGTTTGAAGTTCGGCTTTCTTTTCTCGCTGAATGCGTTCATGCCTTCCTGCCGGTCCTCGGTCGCGAAGGTGGCATAGAGCAAACGGCGCTCCAGATGGATACCTTCGGCCAGGTGAGTCTCGTAGGCCTTGTTGATGGCTTCCTTGGCGATCATGACGATTGGCCGGGAGCTGCGGGCGATGCGCGCGGCCATGTCAAGCGCCGTATCGACCTGCGCCCCATCGGCAACAACGCGTGCGACCAGCCCTGCCTCCCGGGCTTCGTTGGCGGTCAGCGCCCGGCCGGTCAGGATCATGTCCATGGCAAGCGCCTTGCCGACCACCCGGGTCAGCCGCTGGGTGCCTCCGGCGCCGGGGATGATGCCGATCATCGTTTCCGGCAGGGCAAAGCGCGCGGATTCGGCGGCAACGATGATGTCGCACATCATGGCCAGTTCGCAGCCGCCGCCAACGGCGTGGCCCGATACCGCGGCAATCGTGGGTTTTCTGGCCGAGGCGATACGCTCCCAATTGGCGGTAATGAATTGCTCGGAAAAGACGTCGATGAAGGTCTTGTCCTTGATTTCCTTGATGTCTGCGCCTGCAGCGAAGGCCTTGTCCGATCCGGTCAACACGATCGCGCCAACGTTGGTATCCGCTTCCATCGTCTCGACGGCGTGCGAAAGCTCTCGTGTCAGTTGGTCGCTCAAGGCATTCAGAGCCTCGGGGCGGTTCAGGGCGATGAGCCCAACGCCGTCTTCGACCTGGGTGAGGAGGGTGTGGTAGGTCATGTGGCCGGCCTCGCGATGTCGATGATGATCTTGCCCAGGCGATCCGGAGCTTCGAGCCGGTCGAAGGCTGCGGGTACCTCGGTGAGCGGAAACACGGAATCGATCGGTGGAACAAAGGCGCCAGAGGCAAAGGCTTTGATCAATCGTCGGAACTCCTCGAAACTGCCCATCGTCGAGCCGTGAACCGACAACTGCCGGACGAAGAGACGTTGGATGTCTGCGGACGGATGCGCGCCAGTGGTCGCTCCGCAGGTCACAAGATGCCCCCCGCGCGCCGCCGATCTGAGCGAGGCGGCCCAGGTTCTCTCGCCGACATTGTCGATCACGAGATCGGCGCCGTCGCCGCCGGTCAGCCTCAGTACCGTTTTCGCGACATCCTCGGTGCCGTAGTCGATAACCTCGCCCCCGAGCTGACGGAAGTGATCCAGCTTTTCCCGGCCTGATGTGGACACGATCACCCGCGCACCAGCCATCCGGGCCAGTTGCATCGCCGCATAGGACACGCCGCCGCCGGCCCCTTGCACCAGCACGACTTGCCCAGGGCCAACGGGGGCCTTCCCGAATACCATGCGCCAGGCTGTAAGATACGCGACCCCGAGCGCGGCGGCGCCGTGAATATCGGCGTCTTGCGGCAAGGCCATGAGCGACGTCATCGGAGCCACTATTTCTTCTGCGAAGGTGCCGTCGCGGTGTTCGCCGAAAATGCGGGCGGAGGTGCACAGCGGCTGGTCGCCGTCCAGGCAATGCCGGCATCTCCCGCAAAACTCGTAAGGGTAGAAAATGACCCGGTCGCCGGTCGACATCCCGCATCCATCGGGGGCGTCGAGAATCTCTCCGACACCGTCGACGCCCATGGTCTGCGGTAGCGTGTGCGTGATCCCCGCGCCGGACTCTCGCATGTAGAGGTCGACGCGATTCACCGATGCCGCCAGCATCCGGACCCGCGCCATGCCGGGCAAGAGCGGCGGCGGTGCGATCTGCGCGAGGACAACGCCGGTTTTTCCGCGCGCGTTCAGGCGAATTGCTTGCATGTGATCCCCTCCCAGTCATCGCCCTCAAAGGCAACATATTGACGTTTATGGCGTCGCTGGCCTGACAAGATCAGCTCAAGACAGGCATTTTTTCCGCTTGGTATAGCCAGGAAGGCTATTGCTCAAAAAAATAAACGTCAATATGTTGTCTTAAAAAGGAGGATACTATGCCACTCGATCCAGATACCCGAGACCAGTTGATTGAAACCGTTGCCCGCTTTGTGGATGAGCGTCTGATCCCGCGCGAGTCAGAGGTTGCCGACAGCGACGCAATGCCGTCCGATGTTGTGCAGGAGATGCGCGAGATGGGGCTGTTCGGCCTCTCGATTCCGGAAGAGTACGGGGGGCTCGGCTTGTCGACCGAGGAGGAAGTGCTGGTCATGCTGGAGACCAGCCGTGCCGCACCGGCTTTCCGATCGTATTTTGCAACCAATGTGGGAATCGGCAGCCAGGGTATTGCGATTGACGGGACGCCCGAGCAGAGGGCGAAGTACCTGCCACGGCTTGCGACGGGCGAGTTGATCGGCTCCTTCGCCCTGACCGAACCGGATGTCGGGTCTGATGCCAGCAACGTCAAGACAACCGCGCGGCGCGAGGGGGACGTCTATGTCCTGAATGGCACCAAGCGCTACATTACCAATGCGCCGCATGCCGGGCTGTTTACGGTCATGGCGCGCACTGATCCCGAGACACGGGGTGCGCGCGGCGTGAGCGCATTCGCGGTCGAGGCGGGGGTGCCGGGTCTGTCTCTGGGGAAGCCTGAGCGCAAGATGGGTCAGCAAGGGGCACATGTCTGCGATGTCGTCTTTGACAACTGCCAGGTTCCGGCGGATGCGGTGATCGGCGGGATTGAAGGGCAGGGGTTCAAGACGGCGATGAAGGTGCTGGACAAGGGGCGTCTCAGCATCGCGGCGGCCTGCACTGGTCTTGGCGATCGAATCCTGGGCGACATGGTCGCCTATGCTGTCGAGCGAAGGCAGTTCGGACAGGCGATTGCCGAATTTCAGCTGTTGCAGGGGATGTTCGCCGACAGCAAGGCGGATATCGAGGCGGCGCGAGCGCTGGTTCTGGATGCCGCCCGCCGCCGGGATGCCGGCGAGAATGTCTCGATGGCGGCCGCCTGCGCCAAAATGTTCGCCTCCGAAATGGTTGGGCGTGTGGCTGACCGCAACGTGCAGGTGCATGGCGGTGCGGGCTATATCAAGGATTACCAGGCCGAGCAGCTTTTCCGCGATGCCCGGTTGTATCGGATCTACGAAGGCACGACCCAGATTCAGCAGACAATCATTGCAAGGCAGTTGGTTTCCGAGGCCCGCGAGAAGCTGGGGCTCTGAGGAAGCCGTACCCGGGGCGGCTCAGCCGCCCTGGGTGTTGTCCACGTCGTGCATGTTCTCTCGCATTCGATCAAGATAATGCAGGGCGTGTATGAGGTCGTTGTTGGACAGGTCTTTCATCGCGCCATCATAGAATCCGGCGATATCGGCCTGCATCTCTTCCCAGCGTTTCCACCCATCTGGCGTGAGCCGGATCAGGCGTGACCGGCTGTCTACCTTGCTCTTCTTTCGCTCGATCAGTCCCCGGTCCTCCATCCTTGAGAGGACGCCCGTCAGATTCTGCCGACTGACCATCAGCAGCGATGCGAGCTGGTGGACGGCAATGCCCTCAGCCCAACGCTCGCGCACGAGTGCGCCGATGATGGCCCATTGCTGAGTGGTGACGTCGTGGGCTTCGAGTGCCTTGGTGCCCGTCTTGTTGAGCAGGTTGGCGCACTGATAGAGCCGGAATGCGAGGCGGTTCATCAGCTGCGCCCGCAAGGCGGCACTTGTGTCAATATCTTGTTTCATATGTTTACCTTCGCGATTTTTAGGAGAAGCGTCAAGCTTGCGCGGGTCGTTGCCGAGAAAATTATAGCAATATATTGACAGATATTTGAGCCCTGCCATACGCTTTGGGAAATTGTGGTGCGAATCGAACGGAGCAGGTTGCGGTGGGAACCCTTGGGCGAGCCGCGGAGACTGCTGTTCGAGGCAGAGTTCAGGAGGATGGGGTGAGGAACCTTAAAGGCAAAGTAGTTGTCGTAACTGGCGGGGGTGGCGGCATAGGCTCCGCGACTTGCTTCAGGTTCGCGGAAGAGGGTGCGCGCGTCGTGGTCTGCGATATCAATGCGGAGGCCGCGCAGGCGGTCGTGGACCGTATTGTGGCAGATGGGGGGGAGGCCGCGTCGGTTTCAGCCGACCTGACCGATTTCGAGGCGACGCAAGCCGCGGTCACGACCATCGAGGAGGAATTCGGCCCGATCGACGTTCTGGTGAACAACGCGGGCTGGGACCTGTTTACACCGTTCCTCAAGTCAGGTCCGGACTTCTGGTCGAAGATCATCGACATCAACCTGCGGTCTGTCCTGAACATCACGCATCCGGTCCTGGAACGCATGAGCGAACGTGGCGCAGGCCGCGTGGTTTCGATCGCGTCCGATGCCGCCCGCGTCGGCTCCTCCGGCGAAAGTGTCTATGCCGCCTGCAAAGCCGGGGTGATCGCGCTCTCCAAGACCTTGGCGCGTGAGCATGCTCGCAAGGGGATTACCTTCAACTGCGTGTGTCCCGGCGTGACCGAGACCGTCATGCTGGATAATTTCATGGAAGCCGCGGGCGACAAGGAGAAGCTGCGCGAGGCTTTTCGCCGGGCGGTTCCGCTGGGCCGCCTTGGCCAGCCGGACGACCTTCCCGGTGCAATCCTTTTCTTTGCCTCCGACGATGCCGCCTTCATCACCGGCCAGGTGATTTCGGTGTCCGGCGGCCTGACCATGCATGGGTGAGACAATGGCCTACGAGGACATCCTTTACGACGTCAGGGACGGTGTGGCGCACATCACCATCAACCGCGCGGACAGGTACAACGCCTTTCGCGGTCAGACCTGCGAAGAGTTGATCGACGCGTTCAACCGTGCAGGGTGGGACAAGTCCATTGGTGTGATCGTCCTCTCGGGGGCGGGCGAAAAAGCGTTCTGCACAGGCGGCGACCAGTCGGCCCACGAAGGGCAGTATGACGGACGCGGCACCATTGGCCTGCCCATGGAAGATCTGCATTCGATCATGCGCGATGTGCCCAAGCCGGTCATTGCCAAGGTGCAGGGCTTTGCCATCGGTGGCGGAAACGTGCTGGCCACGGTCTGCGATCTGACCATCGCGGGGGACCGCGCTCAGTTCGGCCAGGTCGGCCCGAAGGTCGGCTCGGTCGACCCTGGATACGGTACGGCGTTTCTTGCCCGCGTCGTGGGGGAGAAGAAAGCCCGAGAGATCTGGTACATGTGCCGTCGTTACTCGGCGCAGGAAGCGCTGGCGATGGGGCTCGTAAACAAGGTCGTCCCGCACGAAGAGCTGGACGCCGAAGTGGACCGCTGGTGCGCCGAGATCATGGAAAAGTCGCCCACGGCCATCGCGCTCGCCAAGCGCAGCTTCAACATGGACACCGAGCACCAGCGCGGTATCGCCGGTCTCGGGATGCTGGGGCTCTCACTCTACTACGACACCGACGAAAGCAAGGAGGGCGGGGTCGCGTTCAAGGAAAAGCGCAAGCCCGATTTCCGCAAGTTTTCCTAAGTCCGGCCAAAGATCAAACCCTGGGGAGGAGAATGATATGGCTACCAAGACGAGAACTGGTGTTTCTGCGCTTGCTCTGGCAGCGGTGCTTACAAGTGCGGCTGCCGCCGAAGGCAATACGGTCAAGATCGGCTATGTGACCGGTCTGAGCGGCGCCTGCTCGAGCATCTCGGAAGACGGCTTGAATGGCACCAAGCTTGCGGTCGAAGAACTGAACGCCAAGGGGGGGATTCTCGGTCGCCAGATCGAGTTGATCGTGCGTGACAGTCAGACCAAGCCCGACGAAGGCGGCAAGCAGGCACGAGAACTGGTCGCTTCCGAAGGCGTGGATGTGCTCACGGGTGTCTGCTCGTCGTCGGTCCTTCTGGCCGTCGAGGCCGTGGCCGCCGAAGCGGGCGTTCCGCACTACGCGATCATCGGCTCGACCCAGAAGGCGAACATCGAGGCGTTCCAGCCGAACTTCTGGCAGATCCAGCCGAACGCGACCATGGAGGCTTTTGCGGCTGCGGCCTACGTTGCCAAGAAGGCCGAATGGAAGCGTATCCAGCCGATGGGCTACGACTACGAGTGGGGCCATACCTCGGTTGAAGCCTTCACCGAGCACCTGAAGGAACTGCGTCCGGACATCGAAATCACCGATCCGATTTTCGTCAAGCTGGGCGACAACAACATGGGCCCTTACATCGCGCCCGCGCTGTCGACCAAACCTGACGCAATCTATGCGGCGATCTTTGGCGGCGGCCTGGTGAACCTGATCAAGCAGGGGCAAGGGTTCGGCCTGTTCGAGCGTTCAAACCTTGTGACATTGACGACGGTCGATGCATTGCAGTCCATGGGCAGTACGATGCCCAAGACCGGTGTGTATGGGATCGCCCGTGCGCCCTTCTTCGCATTGCCGCCATCCGAGGAGCTTCCCGGCTTCATCGAGAGCTACCGCGCTGCCTACAACGAATATCCGACCGATTGGGCAGTGAATGGCTACGACGGCATCATGATCTACGCAGCCGCAGTCGAGGCCGCCGGTTCGACGGGCATGGATGCGCTGATGCCCAAGATCTATGGCGGCACCTTTGATGGCTTGCGGGGTGCGGGGCTGACCGTGCGCGCCTTCGATGGCCAGATGAGCGCGCCTGCCTATGTCGGCGCCATTGCGTTCGGTTCGGAATTCCCGTTCCCCACCCTGACGGATGTCGACATCGTTCCTGGTGAAACCCTGATGTGGAGCGAGGACAAGATCCAGGCGCTCCGCGGCGCAGCCAACTAGGGAGCGGCGCCCCCGCCACCCTCCAAGGTTGGCGGGGGCGCAATCAGATATGATCTGGGTCCAACTTGTGAACGGGCTGATGGAGGGCATGATGCTCTTCCTCATCGCCTCCGGTCTGACGCTGATCTTCGGCGTCTCGAGAATCGTGAACTTCGCCCATGGATCGCTTTACATGTTGGGCGCGTTCTTCACCTATGCGCTGGTGCCGTTGATCGCGCCAGGCACTGTCGGCGGTTTCTTCGCCTCTGTTCTGCTGGCCGGTCTTGGAGTTGCAGCGATCGGCTTGATCTTTGAGGTCATCGCACTGCGCCGTGTCTACGGCGCGCCGGAACTCATGCAACTGATCATCACCGTCGCGCTGGTTCTGATCATCCGCGACGTGGTGCGCTGGATCTGGGGGCCGAACAGCTTGTCGGTTCCCATGCCCGACGCATTCATGGGGGCCCTGCTGATCGGCGACAATTACTTCCCGATCTTTCCCTTTGTGATCTTTGGTGCCGGGCTGGCGGTCATGCTGGTGATGGTTGGGGTGATACGTTTTACCCGTGCGGGCATCCTGCTACGCGCAGGGACGGACGATCGCGGCATGGCCGCTCTTCTCGGCGTCAACGAAAAGCTGATCTTCTCCTCGGTCTTCGCAGTTGGTGCGCTGCTGGCGGGCATCGCCGGCGGATTGGCGGCCCCTTATGGCGACGTCAATTATCTGCTGGATACGACGGTGATCGTGACGGCCTTCATCGTGGTCGTGATCGGGGGGCTGGGGAACCTGTATGGGGCCTTTGCCGCGGCAATGCTCGTGGGCATCACGAAGGCCCTGGGCATCCTCTATTTCCCGCGCCTGTCCATGGTTCTGATCTTTCTCATCATGGCTGCTGTGCTTCTGGCCCGGTCGCTCGGACGCCAGGGAGGGCCTTCGCGATGAACGTTCTGCCGAAAATGACACCGCTGCGCTGGGGCATCGCAGGTGCGCTCATCGTCCTGCTGGAGCTGGTCAACCGGCTTGCGGGAGTGGGGATGTCTCTGGTGCTGACCGAGATGCTGATCCTGGCGCTCTTCGCCTCGTCGCTGAACCTTCTGATGAGCTACGGCCATATGGTCAGCTTTGGGCATGCCGCCTATTTCGGATTGGGCGCATATGGCTTCACCCTGGCGGTGGCGCGGTTCGATGTACCGGTGGAGCTGGCCGTTTTCATCGGCCCAATCGTCGCCGGGCTTGGAGGTCTTGTGTTCGGCGCACTTTGCGTGCGCCTGACCGAGATCTACTTTGCCATGCTGACGCTGGCCTGCGCACAGATCACCTTTACCGTTCTGTTTCAATGGTATGACTTCACCGGCGGAGATACCGGGATCACCGGTTTCATGAATCCGCGCTTCGGTCTCACCGAGCAGAACTTCATGACACTGGTTCTGGTGGTTCTGGTCCTGTGTCTTTTTGCAATGGCCTGGATCGTGAAATCTCCGCTGGGCCTGTCGATCCGCTCGGTCGGCCAGGACCGCTGGCGAGCCGAGGCGCTCGGCCTTGCCCCGCGCCGGGTGCAATTGACGGTCTTCGTGATTGCGTCGGTCTTTGCCGGGATCGCGGGGACCCTGTTCGCGGTTTTTCAAGGCAGCGCCTTTCCCGACTACGCGGGGCTGGGCTTTACGCTCGACGCCCTGATCATGGTCGTTCTGGGGGGGCTCAACAGTTTTTGGGGCGGCCTGGTGGGGGCGGTGATCCTGGTGCAGCTTGAGCACTGGGTGCTCATGGTCACCTCTCATTGGGAATTGATGCTGGGCCTGGCCGTTCTGGTGTTGGTGCTGGTCCTGCCGCAAGGCGTGGTGTCGGTTGCCGGTCGTCTTTCAAACATGCTTGGTCTTGGGAGGAAGAAATGAAGGAGCACTCCCTTCTGAGCGTGCGCGGTGTCCGCAAGACTTTCGGTCAGTTTGTTGCCCTGAACAACGTCGATTTCGACCTGCCTGCGGGCGAAAAGCACGCGCTGATCGGGCCAAATGGCGCGGGCAAGTCCACTTTCATTGCGTGCATCGCCGGTCAGCTCCCCGGCGTTGAAGGCACGGTCCTGTTCAAAGGCGAGGAGGTTACCGCAGCGGCACCCGTGGACCTTGCGCGGCGGGGCATCGGCCGGACGTTCCAGATTTCCCGTGCTTTTCTTGACATGAGCGCGATGGAAAACATGACCTCCGCCTTTGTCATCGCAAATGGCGCTTGGGCCAGTCTCCGGCGCTCGGTTCTTGCCAATGCTGAGGACAGTGCGCGCTCAATGCTGGAAACCGTCGGTCTCGGCGATCATGCGGGAAGCCGAGTTGCCGATCTCAGCCTTGGCGACCGCAAGCGGCTGGAATTCGGCATGGCGCTGGCGAACGATCCGGACCTGCTGCTGCTCGATGAACCGACAGCCGGGATGTCGATCAAGGAGCGCCATCACCTGATGGACCTCGTCGCCGCACGCATTGATGAAACCGGCAAGACGCTTCTGTTCGTCGAGCATGACATCGATGTGGTGCTCAAGATCGCGACGCGCGTGACCGTGATGGTGCGCGGCGCGGTTCTGGCCGCCGGGACGCCCGCCGAAATCGCCGAGAATGAAGAGGTTCAGGCGGTTTACCTGGGGGGGCACCACTGATGCTGAGTTTGAAAGATGTCCATGCGTCTTATGGCAAGGCCGAAGCGCTGCATGGAATCGACCTTGCGATCACCCCCGGCGAGGTGGTCTGCCTGATCGGTCGCAACGGCGTCGGCAAGTCATCGACGATGAGGTCCATTGTCCAGGACCAGATCTCTGTGCGCGGTGGTGCGGTGGAGTTCGAGGGGCAGTCGCTTGTCGGGATGCGCCCGCATGACGTCATCCGTCTGGGGGTCGGGTATGTCCCGGAAGACCGGCGTGTGTTTGCATCGCTGTCGGTTCTGGAAAACCTGAAAGTGCCGCGCCCTGTCAGGGATGTCTCCCGGCGGACCTGGTCGCTGGACCAGGTCTTTGAGCTGTTCCCTCAGCTTTATGACTATCGCCATCGGACCGCCGGGGTGATGTCGGGTGGGGAACAGCAGATGCTCTCCATTGCCCGCTCCCTTTTGACCCAGCCCAAGTTGCTGCTGCTTGACGAGCCGCATGAAGGCCTTGCCCCCAAGGTGGCGGAGGAAGTGGTCGACGCCATCGTCGCCCTGAAAGCCGAAGGTGTGTCGATGATGATTTCGGAGCAGGCGTTGCACACGATCCGGCGCTGCGCCGACCGCGTCTACGTCGTCGATCGCGGGGTGACGGTCTGGAACGGGACCGTGGATGATTTCTACGCCAATCCGGAAATTACCCGGAAATACCTGATGGTTCAGTAAGAGGAGGCCTCCCGTGAAGCGCACGATTTTTGACTCCGAGGAACTGGACTTGATCCGGGATCTGACCCGAAGGTTTGCGCAGGATCGCGTGGCCACCGGATATCAGCGGCGGGAAAATGCGGGCCGGATGGATATGGCGCTGGTCCGCGAAATGGGCGAACTCGGGCTCATTGCGCCTGAATTGCCCGAGGCGTTCGGCGGCATGGGAGCGGACTTTCTCTATTCCGGCGTCATCATCGAGGAAATTGCCAGGGCAGATTTTACTTTCGCCTATGTCTCGCTTCTGGCCTCGCTCACTGGCCAGATCCTGAATGCGTTTGCCCGGCCAGAGGTGGCTCGCGCCTGGCTGCCGGGGCTGACGGCGGGCGAGCATATGCTGGCCATTGCCCTGACCGAACCCAAGGGCGGGTCGGACGCGGCCAATTTGGGCCTGCGGATGGAGCGGGATGGAGACCACTACGTCATCAACGGTGAAAAGACCTCGATCTCCGCCAATCAATGCGCCAAGGGCGTCGTTACTTTCGCCCGGACGGGAAAGCCAGAGGACGGGGCGCGGGGTGTGTCCGCCATCCTGATCCCGCTCGACCTGCCGGGGATCACGACGTCGAAATTCGCGAACATGGGCCAGAACCAGATCGGACATGGCTCCATCTGGTTCGACAACGTCCGCGTCCCGGCCGACTACCTGTTGGGCGAAGAGGGCAAGGGCTTCATCCAGGTGATGCAGGGGTTCGATTTCTCGCGCTCGCTGATCGGGCTGCAATGCCTTGGGACCGCCCGGCAGTCGTTGGACGAGACCTGGGCTTATATCGGTGAACGGCGTGCTTTCAGCAAACCGCTGGCTGCGTTTCAGGGGGTGACCCATCAGCTTGCCGATTTCGACACCAGGGTCGAGGCGGCACGGCTTATGTCGATGAACGCGCTCTGGCTCAAGGATCGTGACCTGCCGCACACCGCTGAGGCGGCGATGACCAAATGGTGGCCGCCGCTTCTGGCCTATGAAGCGATCCACGCCTGCCTGCTGATCCATGGCCATGCCGGCTATGCCGAGGATCTGCCGTTCCAGCAGCGCCTGCGCGATGTGCTTGGCCTCCAGATCGGCGACGGCACGGCGCACATCATGAAAAACATCATCGCCCGAGAACGGGTCGGGAAGGACGCAGTGCGCGCCTGAGGCGTCTGCTGCAGCTGGGAGGAGGAACCACCATGGAATTCGATGCTGTTCTGATCGAGCCCCGCCGTGTTCAGTTGGAAGCGGATGGCTTTTGGCCAGGCAAGACGGTGGAGGGCTGTTTCGATGCGTGCCTCGCAAGGTCTCCCGATGACCTGGCGGTGACGTCCGTCAGTGTGACAGAGGGAACTCGGCGGGACCTGACTTGGGCAGAGCTCGATCTGGCCGCGGATCGGGTTGCGGTTGGCCTGCGCAAGTTGGGCGTGGGGCGCAAGGACGTCGTCACCTGCCAACTGCCCAACGGCTGGCAATTCGTTGCCCTCTACCTGGGGTGCTCGCGCATTGGCGCCGTGTTCAACCCGGTGATGCATATCTTCCGCGAGCGCGAATTGTCCTTCATGCTGGCGCATGGCGAAGCCAAGGTCTTCGTCGTCCCGAAGCTGTTCAACAAGTTCGACCATGAGAGGATGGCCGAAGGCTTGAAACCCGATCTGCCGCATCTGGAGCATATCGTGGTTCTGGGCGGCGGAGGCAGCAACAGCTTCGAGGCGCTTCTGGGAAACCCCGATTTCGATTCGGAACGGGACAGCATCGGGCGAGAGGCCTGCCTGGGGCCGAACGAGGTCGTCGAATTGATCTATACCTCCGGAACGACGGGCGAACCCAAGGGGGTCATGCATACGCCCAACACGATCCTGTCCAATCTCGTGCCCTTGTCCGAACGCCTGAGAATGGGACGTGCTGATGTGCTTCTGATGGCCTCGCCGATGGCGCATCAGACCGGCTTTGCCTATGGCCTGATCCTGCCGGTCATGCTTGGCGCTCGCATGGTTCTGATGGACAAGTGGGACAAGGGTGTCGCTGCCAATCTGGTCGAAAAGGAGGGTGTCACCTGGACCATGGCCTCGACGCCGTTCCTGATCGACCTGACCAATGCGGTGGAGGAGGGCGGTGCCGATTCAGCGTCGCTGCGCATCTTCTTGTGCGCGGGCACGGTGATCCCCGGGCCGGTGGTGGAGCGTGCGCAAAACGTGTTGGGCGCGCGTGTGATTTCTGCCTGGGGCATGACAGAGAACGGGGCCGTCACGACGGTCAGGCTCGAGGATCCCGACGATCAGTCGGCCATCTCCGATGGTTGCCCGTTGCCGGGGGTCGAAATTCAGATTCGCGATGCGGAGGGCAAACCTGTGGGAGCGGATGTGGAAGGGGACATCTTTCTCCGCGCCTGCTCCATCTTTGGCGGCTATCTCAAGCGGCCGCATCTGAACGCCATGGATGAAGACCATTGGTTCGAAACAGGCGATCGGGGCCGTGTCGATGCAAAGGGCTATGTCAGGATCACCGGCCGCTCAAAGGACATCATCATTCGGGGCGCCGAGAATATCCCGGTCGTCGAGGTCGAGGCGGAGCTTTATAAACACCCGGCTGTCGCGACCGTTGCAGTCGTCGGTGCTCCGGACGAACGGCTCGGCGAACGCGCCTGCGCCTTTGTCATCCCGAAGTCGGGACAATCGCTCGGCTTCGAAGAGATGCAGGAATTTCTGCAGGATCGCGGTCTGACCAAGCTCTACTGGCCCGAACGGCTGGAACTGCGCGACGCGCTGCCGATGACGGCGTCGGGCAAGATCCAGAAATTCGCGCTGCGCGGTGAACTCCGCAAGGAAGCGGGGCTGGAATGAGCTTCAGAGGGTAGGTTGCAGCTGTAGGCGGCGCAGCCGGGCCCATGGGGTTGTGCGGTCATCGACCGATTGGTTCCGGGTGGCATGTCGGGACTGGCGTTGATGGATATGTCCAGTCGTCGCCTGGACGGGTCGATCTTCCGGCTTGCCGGTGCAGGCTGGTTGGTGACCTGTTTCAGGCCGCTCCGAATCTCATCGAGAAGCGCGAAGGGGAGTGACGGCTTGCGAACCATCGTGGGGCCGGCTGCCACTTCCACATCAGGCTTTGGCAGGGGAGGCGATCATGGGGATCTTCAACCGCGCGAGCGAGGGGCAGCGGACAAAACCGGTGTCGGTCGATGTCGAGCGAGGGGCGCTGGTCTTCTTCGCAAGAACAATCCAGGAGACGAACCCGGTTCACTTCGACCCGCAGGCCGCACGGGCTGCCGGATACGCGGATGTCATTGCGCCCGCCACATATGGTGCCGTTCTGCTCATGGCGGCAGCACAGGAAGACGGCAGGGACGCCCACGCGCTGATCGGGGCGGACCTGCGCTATCTGCTGCATGGAACGGAAAGCTATGAATACCACGCGCCGATCATTGCCGGAGAGACGGTGCACGTGTCGACCAAGGTTGAAAGGTTCTGGGAGGCCCGCAATGGAAGGCTCGAATTTGCAAGTCTGAGGACTGCAATATCCCATGTGGATCGCGGTGATCTGGTCACGGCACAGCGCGTGCTGATCCATCAATTGCGATGAGGAAAGTTGCCGGGACGATCATGTTGAAACACATCACTGCGCAGATCGGGGATGAATTGCCACAAGTGGTTTTCGGGCCTGTCGATCGCACGATGCTCGCGCTCTATGCCGGGGCTTCCCGGGATCACAATCCAATCCACATCGATATTGACTACGCCAGGAATGCCGGCCGGCCAGACGTTTTCGCGCATGGGATGCTATCCATGGCGCAGATCGGCCGCGTGGTGACGAACTGGGCTGGCTTGGGCAACCTGCGAGAGTTCTCCACCCGCTTCACCGCCGTGACGCCGGTCGGAGCGCTCGTGACATGCCGGGGCAGGGTCGTGGCCCGGCTGGAGCAGAAAGGCGAGCCGCTCCTCAAGATTGAATTGTCGGCAACCATCGACGACGGCACGGTCACGCTGATCGGAGACGCGCTGGTTTCCATCGGCGAAGCTTGTGGTCGATAGAGATGCGCACGCCCAGGCGCGGCAGACCTTGCCGCGTAGGCGTTGGGGGCTCGCCTCCCTGACCGGTGTGCGCCATTCCTGCTGACGCCGAACCGGCGGCGCGTTTCGGCTACTCGGAGCGAGGGGCCAGAGGCAGGGGGCCGGCGGTGCGCACACAGGCCGCGACGAGCGCGCGTACGAGTGCGTCTTCCTCTTCGGAGCCCTGTTCGCAGCCGGAGGGCTCGCTCAGGGGGCCCAGCAGGGTTTCGACAATCGCGCCGACGATGCAGATGGAGGTGATGCGCGGATCCTGGCCGACCAGCTCTCCGGCGGCGATGCCTTCGCTGAGAACCTCTTCGATCAGCGCCTGATACGGCGCGCGAAACCGGCGCCGGTCGGCGTCAAGCTCCGGTCCGACAGGCTCGACCAGCAGAGCGCGCGCCAGTGTGCGGCCCTGCAGAGCGCGCCGGGCAAAGGTTTCCACCATGCCGGCCAGCCGCTCCGGGGCGGTGCCCGGAACCTGTGCCGCTTGCGCGAAGGCGGCGATTTCATGCCGGGATGCCTTTTGAAAGACCTCCTGGAACAGGACGGCCTTTGAGGGGAAGTGCCGGTAGATGCTGCCGGTCGAAATCCCGGCGGCCCGGGCAATGTCGGGAACGCCGGTGCCGGCATAACCGGCGGCGGCGACAAGGCGCCGGGCGGCATCGGCGATCTGGGCGCGTGTCGCGTCGATGCGTTGCTGCATCCTGGGCGTGCGTCGGTAGGCCATAACAATTGAACCGTGTTTCATTTCTTTGTAGCATCCCCCTTATAGCAGGCCCTGCCCGGGGGAGGGCACCGGGCCGATGCTTGCGGCGGGAGGTGGACATGCGACACGAAACGCAGGTGGAGACCCTGAGGCAGCTGCTCGCTCTGCGGGGGGAGGATCGCTATCAGGACATGCTGGGGCAGGTGGCGCGGATGCCGGTGAGCAACTACACGGATGAAGCGATCTTCGAGGCGGAGATGGCGACCGTCTTCCGGGACTGTCCGACCGTGGCCGGCCATGCCAGCCATGTGCGCGAGCCGGGGGCCTGCCTGGTCAGTGACTGGGACCGGTTTCCCTTTGTCGTCGTGCGCGACGGAGAGGGCCGCCTGCGGGCTTTCCTCAACCGCTGTCGCCATCGCGGCGCACGGCTGGTGACCCAAGATGCAGGGGCACGGAAGATAAAGGCCTTTGTCTGTCCGTTCCATGGCTGGGTCTATGGCCTCGATGGCGCCCTGCGCGGCATCACCCGGGAGCACAATTTTCCCTGCCTCGACAAAAGCCGGTACGGGCTTGTCGAGCTTCCGGTGGCCGAAGCGGGCGGGTTGATCTGGGTGCATCCGACCCCGGGCGCGGCGATCGATCTTGCGGATTATCTCGGGCCGCTCGCGGCCGACTTCGAGCATTTCGACGTCGACGGGCATGTCAGCTACCGCAAGAGCATTCTTGTGAAGAATGCCAACTGGAAGCTGCTGCTGAAGACTTATCTGGAAGGCTATCACGTTCCCTTCCTGCACCGCACGACGATTGCTCCCGCCTTCCGCAAGGGGGTGCTGGCGCATGCGCTGCACGGTCCGCATATCCGGATCGCGGCGGCACGCAGCAATATTCTCGATGTACAGGAGAAGGACCCGGAGAGGTGGCGGGTGCTGGACTACGCGTCGGTCTACTACACCTTGTTTCCCAACACGTTTTTCATCATGCACCCGGACTACGTGTCCTTGAACAAGTTCTATCCGGAAGGGCCGGACCGCACCATCTGGACCCATGAACTGCTCTACCGCAAGGAGTTGTTTCAGGGGGAAAAGGGGCAGGAGGCGCTCGCCAAACGGTTCGCTTACACCAATGACGTGGTGTTCGATCGCGAGGACTTCGCCGTTGCCGAAGATGTGCAGAAGGGGTTCGGCGTCTCCGGCGACCCCTGGCACACCATCGGACTGGAAGAGGGGTTGCTGGCGATCTTCCAGCAAAGCGTCGACCGGGGCATCGGACGGGACACGGTGGAGTTTCTGGCCGGCGATACCTGGCGCCAGGCTGTATGATGCAGGGAGGGGGAATGAGATGAACAAGGCCATGGATGCGGACGCTCTCAAGGCTTTCGCGCAGCAGGTGTTCGATGCGCAGCCTTTCAGCCGCTACATCGGCGCGCGCCTGACCGGGGCGGCGCCGGGATATGCCGAACTGAGCCTCGTGGTGTCCGACAATCTGAAACAGCAGCACGGGTTCGTGCATGGCGGTGTCATCAGCTACCTGGCGGACAATGCGATCACCTTCGCCGGCGGGCTGGCGATGGGCGGCAACGCGCTGACCTCGGAATTCAAGATCAACTATCTGAAGCCGGGGCGCGGCCATGAACTGGTCGCGCGGGCGCGTGCCCGGAGCACGGGCCGGCGGCAGGCGGTCTGCCAATGCGAGGTCTTCTCAATTGTCGAGGGAGAGGAAATCCTCTGTGCCCTGGCCCAGGGCACGATCGTCGCGGCCGCGGACTGAGCCTCAGGCAGGAGCGGGAGGCGTGCGCCGTTGGGCCCGCCTTGGCGTGTCCGTCACTCTGGCACGGGGGCGGTCTGCTCGGGGCGCAGATTGCGCAAGCTGGCGAACTCGCTCTCCGTTTGGGGCAGATAGCGCGCGACGTCGGTCACCGAGGCCTCGATGTGCTGTTCGATCAGCGCCGCGCAGCGGTCGATGTCGCCCTTGATGGCGCTGTCGAAAATCTCGGCGTGTTCCTTGCGCACGTCGCGTTGCTTGAGGTTCTTCATCAGGGCCAGCCGCAGGTAGCGGTTGCTGTGTTCGTGCAGCTGGTGACGGAAACCGGTGAGCCAGGCGTTGTCGCAGTTGCGCACCAGGCAGTCGTGGAAGTCCGAATTGCGGCGATGCCACTCGGCGGCCAGCGTCATGTCGCCTTGGGTGAAGATCCGGTCCTCGACCAGTTTCAGCTTGTGATAGGCGGCGAAGAGGTCCCCCTCCCAATCGTCGTCGCGGTTGGCCAGCGAGACGCGCAAGGCGCCGGTCTCGACGATCTTGCGCGCCTGGCTGATGTTGCGGAAATCCTCATGACTGAGTTCGCGGACCTGAAAGCCGCGCTGGCGCTCGGATGTGACGAGCGTGTCGGTCATGAGGCGTGACAGGGCCTCGCGCATGGTCGCGGTGGACACGTCAAACTCGCGGCGCAGGTTGTCCACGTGCAGGCGGTCGCCGGGCATCAGCTCGAAATTCAGGATCCGCCGCTTCAGTTCTTCCTGAACCGACTCGATTGCGGTGCGTTTTTTCGTCGTTGGCGTGTCCGCGCTCGCTTCGCTCATCGTCCGCCCCTTTGCATCCTGTGATGGTTTTTACCGGGTTTCCAGCGTTGTATCAACGGCTTGTGTGATATGTAAACGACTATCAAAACGAAAAACGTTTTTAAATTTGACAAAACGGTTTTGCGGCGGCAGCGTTTGGGCAAGCGGGCGAGGGATGCCTGCGCATGGGAGAAAACAATGCTGCAAGCTACGGCTCTGGCGGAGCATCGTCTGTTCATCGACGGTGCCTATGTCCCCGCCACGACAGGCCGCATGTTCGACAAGAGGTCGCCGGTCACGGGTGAGGTGATCGGCCGGGTCCATGAGGCCGGGCGCGAGGACGTGGACCGCGCGGTCCACGCCGCGAAGGCGGCCCTGAACGGCCCGTGGGGCACGATGACCGTGCAGGAACGGGCCACATTGCTTCAGGACCTGTCGCGGGCGATCGCCGAACGATCCGACGAGTTTCTGGAAGCGGAGGTTGCCGACACCGGCAAGCCGAAAAGCCTGGCGCGGGTGATCGACATTCCACGCGGCGCGGCGAATTTCGCGACCTTCGCCGATATGATCAAGAACCTTGGCGGCGAGTTCTTCCGCACCGATACGCCGGATGGATCGCACGCCGTCAACTACGGGCACTATCGCCCGAAAGGGGTGATCGGCGTCATCTCCCCGTGGAACCTGCCGCTCTTGCTGATGACCTGGAAGGTCGGGCCGGCGCTTGCCTGCGGCAACACGGTGGTGGTCAAGCCGTCGGAGGAAACCCCGCACACCACGACGCTGCTCGGCGAGGTGATGAACTCCGTCGGCATTCCGCACGGGGTCTACAATGTGGTGCACGGCTTTGGTCCGGATAGCGCCGGCGAATTCCTGACCCAGCATCCGCTGGTGGATGGCATCACCTTCACCGGCGAGACCCGCACGGGCGAGGCGATCATGCGCCAGGCCGCCAAGGGTCTGCGCGATGTCTCCTTCGAGCTGGGCGGCAAGAACGCCGGCATCGTCTTTGCCGATGCGGATCTCGACAAGGCGGTCGAAGGGACGATGCGGTCGGTCTTCGCCAATTGCGGCCAGGTCTGCCTTGGCACCGAGCGGGTCTATGTGGAGCGGCCGGTGTTCGAGGAGTTCGTCGCACGGCTGAAGGCGGGGGCGGAAAGCCTCGTTCTCGGCGGGCCGGACGATGCCAATGTGGGCATGGGACCGCTGATCTCCGCTGAGCATCGCGACAAGGTGCTGTCCTATTACAAGCTGGCGGAGGAGGAAGGCGCAACGGTGGTCACCGGTGGCGGCGTGCCGACCTTCGGCGACGCGCGGGACAACGGATGTTTCGTGCAGCCGACGATCTGGACCGGCTTGCCGGAAACCAGCCGCGTGGTGCGCGAGGAGGTGTTCGGCCCCTGCTGCCACATCGCCCCGTTCGACACGGAAGACGAGGCCATCGCGCTCGCCAATGACACGGACTACGGGCTTGCCTCGGCGATCTGGACGGAAAACGTCTCGCGCACGCATCGCGTCGCGCCACGGATCGAGGTCGGTCTGGTCTGGGTGAATTCCTGGTTCCTGCGCGACCTGCGAACCGCCTTCGGTGGCTCCAAGCAGTCGGGTATTGGCCGGGAGGGCGGCGAGCACTCGCTCGAGTTCTACACCGAGCGCTCCAACATCTGCGTGAAAATCTGACGGGATCCCCATGCTGACGGAAACACAAGAAACCGTGGCCAGCGCTCTGCTGGCCGCCGCGCGGGACTGCGCGCCCATCGACCCCGTTGCTCCGGCGCTTGGGCCGGATGCCACGCTCGATGACGCCTATGCGGTACAGAACCGCATCACCGAAAAAGGACTGGCTGCAGGCCGCCGGCTCGTGGGGCGCAAGATCGGTCTCACCTCGACGGCGGTGCAGGCGCAACTGGGTGTCGATCAGCCGGATTACGGAATGCTGTTCGCCGACATGGAATATGTCGACGGCCAGGACATTCCGATGGCCGGGCTGATCCAGCCGAAGGTCGAAGCGGAAATCGCCTTCGTTCTCGATCGCGATCTTGCCGCGCCTGACACGACGCTCAGCGAGCTGACGCGGGCGATCGACCACGCGGTGCCCGCGCTGGAGATCGTCGACAGCCGCATCTGCGACTGGAAGATCGGCATTCTCGATACGGTGGCGGACAACGCCTCTTCCGGGCTTTTTGTTCTGGGCACGCGCCCGGTGCGGCTTGCCGATCTCGACCTTGAGCTGTGCGGCATGGTGCTGGAACAGACCGGCCAACCGGTGAGCTTCGGCGCGGGCGCCGCCTGCATGGGCAATCCACTGGTCGCCGCGCTCTGGCTGGTGCGCAAGATGGCGGCGGTCGGCCGTCCGCTGAAGGCGGGCGAGGTCATCCTGTCTGGCGCCCTCGGGCCGATGGTTCCCGCGCGTGCGGGCGAGGCCTTCCGCGCCTCCATCGCCGGCCTTGGCAGCGTGGCAACCCGTTTCACCCATCCGGAGACAGTCTGATGAAGCACAAGGTTGCGATCATCGGCTCGGGCAATATCGGCACCGACCTGATGATGAAGATCCTCAAGGGATCGGATGAGTTGGAAATGGCGGCGATGGTCGGCATCGATCCGGACAGCGACGGGCTGAAGCGCGCGCGCGATCTGGGTGTCGCCACCACCCATGAGGGGCTTGAGGGCCTGCGGGCCTTGCCGGGCTACGCCGATATCTCAGTGGTCATGGATGCCACCTCGGCCAAGGCGCATCAGGCGCATCACCCGGTGCTCGTCGCCGACGGCAAGCAGGTGATCGACCTCACGCCGGCAGCCATCGGCCCCTTTGTGGTGCCGCCGGTGAACCTTGAGGATCACCGCGAGGCAACGGCCCTCAACATGGTGACCTGCGGCGGGCAGGCGACCATTCCGATGGTCCATGCCGTCGCGCGGGCCTGCGACCGGCTGATCTATGCCGAAATCGTGGCTTCGGTCTCCTCGCGTTCGGCGGGACCGGGCACCCGGGCGAACATCGACGAGTTCACCCAGACCACGGCGCGGGCCATCGAGAAGGTCGGCGGTGCGGAGCGCGGCAAGGCGATCATCATTCTCAATCCGGCCGAGCCGCCGATGCTGATGCGCGACAGCGTCTTCACCCTGAGCGAAGGCGGCGACGAAGCGGCGATCCGCGACAGCGTGCAGCGCATGGCCGAGGCGGTTCGCAGCTACGTGCCCGGCTATCGGTTGAAACAGGATGTGCAGTTCGAGCGCATCTCCGACGCCGCACCGCTCAACGTGCCGGGCATCGGCAAGGTCTCCGGGCTCAAGACGTCGATCTTCATCGAGGTCGAAGGCGCGGCAGACTATTTCCCTGCCTATGCCGGCAATCTCGACATCATGACCTCGGCGGCCAAGGCGGCGGCCGAAAGCTGGGCACGCGCCCGGCAGGGGGAGGCTGCCTGACATGGCCATTACCAACAAGGACCGGCTTTACATCCAGGATGTGAGCTTGCGCGACGGAATGCACGCGCTGCGCCATCAGGCAAGCCTGGAGGATGTTCAGAAGATCGCGGGCGCGCTCGATGCCGCCGGGGTGGATGCGCTGGAAGTGACCCACGGGGACGGGCTGTCCGGCTCCTCCTTCACCTACGGGTTCGGCAGTCATTCCGACCTCGACTGGATCTCTGCGGCGGCGGATGTGGTGAAAAATGCCCGGATCACCGTTCTTCTGGTTCCGGGCATTGGCCTTGCCGACGATCTGAAGGCCGCCTACGGGGCGGGGGCACGCTCGGTGCGGGTCGCGACCCATTGCACCGAGGCGGATGTGTCGCGCCAGCATATCCGGGTCGCGCGCGATCTTGGCTATGACACGGCCTGCTTCCTGATGATGGCGCATATGACCGATCCCGCGTCGCTGCTGGAGCAGGCGAAGCTGATGGAAAGCTACGGCGCGGAATGCGTCTATGTGGTCGACAGTTCCGGCGCGATGCTGCCGGAGGATGTGACCGCGCGGGTGACGGCGCTGCGCGAGGGCCTGCGCCCGGAGACGGAAGTCGGCATTCACACCCATGAGAACCTGCATCACGGCGTCGCCAATGCCGTGGCCGGCATCCGCGCGGGCGCGGTGCGGGTGGATGGCTCGCTCGCCGGCCTTGGCGCCGGCGCCGGCAATGCCCCGATCGAAGCGCTGGTCGCGGTGCTCGACCGGCTGGGCTTTGCAACCGGGTGCGATTTCGCCCGCCTGTCGGCCGCAGCGGACGATCTCGTCCGGCCTCTGATGGACCGTCCGGTGCGCGTCGACCGGGAGAGCCTGATGCTCGGCTATGCCGGCGTCTACTCCTCCTTCCTGCGCCATGCGGAGAAGACCTCGGCGGATTACGGCATTCCGACCTCGGACATTCTCGTCGAACTGGGCAAACGCAAGATGATTGGCGGGCAGGAGGACATGATCGTCGATGTGGCGCTCGACCTTGCCGCCGGAAAGGTCACCCAATGAGCAACGATCTCGTTTCCATCGCCGAACGGCTGGATCAGGCCATTCTGACAGCCACGGCAACCCCGCAACTGCCGAAGGGCTCGGAAATCGACGCGCCCACGGGCTACGCGGTCCAGGCCCATGGCATCGAATTGCGCAAGGCGCGGGGCGAACGTGTCATCGGCGTGAAGATGGGCCTGACCAGCCGCGCCAAGATGGAGCAGGTCGGCGTCGATGAGGTGACCTGGGGACGGCTGACCGACGCCATGCGCCGGGAGGAGGGTGGCACGCTTGCCCGCACCGACTTCATCCATCCGCGGGCCGAACCCGAGGTGGCCTTCATCCTGGGGCGCCGGTTGACGGGCGAGGTCAGCCTGGCCGAGGCCGCGCTGGCGGTGGAAGCCCTTGCGCCGGCGGTCGAGATCATCGACTCGCGTTACGAGAACTTCCGCTTCGCGCTCGGGGATGTCGTTGCCGACAATTCCTCATCGGCGGCCTTCTTCCTTGGTCCCCGCGCCAAGCCGGACACCGACATCGCCAATCTGGGGATCGTGTTGAGCATCGACGGCGCTCCGCGCGAAATCGGCTCCTCCGCCGCCATTCTCGGCCACCCGCTGCGGGCGCTCGTTGCCGCTGCGCGGATGACGGCGCGGGCCGGTCATGTGCTGGAGCCCGGCGACATCGTGCTCGCCGGGGCGGCGACGGCGGCGGTGCCGTTGCAGGTCGGAATGCAGGTCGAGGCGCGCATCCAGCATCTGGGGCGCGTCGGCTTCTCAGTCGTCTGACGCAACAGAGGGAGGAAGATCGTGCCACTTGTCGAAGTCACGATGATCGAGGGGCGTACACCGGAGCAGAAATCCGCGCTCATCACCGAAGTCACGGATGCGGTGGAGCGGACGGTGTCGGCACCGCGCCACACAATCCGCGTCGCAATCCGGGAGTTGCCGGCCGAGAACTGGGCGATTGGCGGGCGTTCCATCGCCGAAATCCGCGCTGAAAGCCAGGACACGGACCGGGGTTGACCTTATCCAAGGGAGGAAAGTCACAATGAAACGCATTCTGTTGGGCGCGCTTGGCGCCATGGCCCTCATGGGCGGCACGGTTGCCGGGGCGCAGGAGAAGGCCGAGTTCAACTTCTCGCACGATCTGCCGATGCAGCATCCGCTGCATTCCAAGGGCTTCAAGGTCTGGGGAGACTCCATCACCGCGGCGACGGATGGGGCGCTGACCTTCAACTTCTATCCCGCCGGCCAGCTCGGCAAAGCGAAGGACGAGTATGACATCGCCCGCTTCGGGATTGCCGATTTCGTCTGGGCCAATCCCGGCCATACGCCGGGCCGCTTCCCCATCGCGGCGCTGGGCGAGCTGCCCTTCTTCATCAGCGATGGCGCCGGTGGCACCCGGGCCATCAACGAGTGGTACCAGGCCTATGCCGACAAGGAGATGCGCGACGTCAAGCTGTGCATGATCCATCTGCACGATCCCGGCACGCTGCACACCACGCGGGAAGTGCGTCAGCCCTCGGATCTGGAGGGGCTGGCCATTCGTCCGCCCAACGGCACCATCGGCCGGCTGATGCAGGCCAACGGAGCGTCCTCGATCCAGGTCGGCCCGTCGGAGGCCCGCGAGGTTCTGGAGCGTGGCGCCGCCGATGGCATCGCCTTCCCCTGGCGCTCGATCTACATCTTCGGCATGGATGACGTGACCACGTATCACGCGGACATGCCGCTTTACGTCACCAACTTCATCATCGCGATGAACAAGGACCGGTACGAGAACCTGTCGGAGGCGCATCGTGCGGTCATCGACGCGCATTGCACCCCGGAATGGGCGGAAAAGCTGGCCACCGGCTGGTTCGAATTCGACCGCGAGGGACGTCAGATGTTCGTGGACGATCCCAAGCACACGGTGACCGAACTGAGTGAGGCGGATGTGCAGCAGTGGCGCGAGGCGTCGGCCTTCCTGCTGGACGAGTGGCGTGCGGCCGTGACCAAGGCCGGTCACGACGCCGATGAGATCTACAACGCGCTCGTCGAACGGCTTGATGCATATGACGCCCGTTTCTAAGCGCGACACCCCCTTGAGCGGAGCCTTCGGGCTCCGCTTGTTCGCCGCGCGCATCGAGGCGGCGGCCGCCATCATCATGGGGCTGGTGACGTTGCTGATCTTCGTCTCCGCCTTCATGCGCTACATCGCCGGCGCACCGATCCCCGATGCCCATGACTTCGGGCGGCTGGCGCTCGGCATTGCCATCTTCTGGGGCGCGTCCATCGTCAACTTCAGCGGGGCGCATATCAGCGTCGACCTGCTGCACGCGGCGGTCGGTCCCAGGGTGCGCCGGGCCATGGACATCTTCGCGACCGCGATTGTTCTCATCGCCTTCGGCACGCTGACGGTGATGATGGGAACCAATGCCGCCGATGTCTTTGCCACCGGTGAACACAGCTACGACCTGCGCCTGCCGATCTGGCCGGCCTACTGGCTGATGGTCGCCGGTTGTGCCCTCGCCACGCTGGTGACCGCGCTTCGCCTCATCATGCTGTCGACCGGCACCGAGGCCGAGAGGCTGGAAACCAGCCCGCAGCTTCCCGATGCCGAGGTCTGAAGATGGATAGAGAATTCGTTACGATTGCGGGCTTTTCCGCGCTGTTCCTGATGATGGCGCTGCGTGTTCCGGTCGGCATCGCCATGGCGGTCGTCGGCATCGGCGGCTTCGGTGCCGTCGTCGGGATGGAGCAGGCGCTGCGTCTGGTGGCGCTGTCGCCGCTGTCCACCGCGACCACCTATCACCTGGCGATGATCCCGATGTTCATCCTGATGGGCGCTTTCGCCACCCGATCCGGCATGAGCAGGGAGCTGTTCCGCGCGGCGGAGACCTGGCTGGGGCATCGCCGGGGCGGGCTGGCCTTGTCCACCATTGCCTCCTGCGCCGGTTTTGCCGCCATTTCAGGTTCCTCCATCGCCACGGCCGCGACGCTGACCAAGGTGGCCTTGCCGGAAATGCGGCGCGTCGGCTATTGCGATTCCGTCTCCTCCGGGGTGATCGCGGCGGGCGGAACCGTCGGCATCCTGATCCCGCCCTCCATCGTGCTCGCCGTCTACGGCATCATCACCGAGCAGAACATCGGCACGCTGTTCATTGCCGGTCTCGTTCCGGGCCTGCTGGCGGTCGCGCTCTACATGCTGACCGTGTCGCTGATCGCGCATCTGCGCCCGGCGTCGATGCCGGTCGGAACGCGCCATGGTTGGGGCGAAGCCTTCGCGGCGCTACGCAGCGTCTGGGCCATCGGTCTGTTGTTCGTGCTGGTGGTGGGGGGTATCTATCTCGGTGTGGTGACGCCGACGGAAGCCGCCGCGCTCGGCGCGTGCGGCGCGCTGGCCATCGGCCTTGCCCGGCGCCGGCTCGACCGCAAGGCGATCATGGAGTGCCTGGTCGACAGCTTGCGGGTGTCGGTGTCGATCTTCGTCGTCTTCATGGGCGCGCTGCTGTTCAGCTACTTCCTGGCGATCACTCAGACGCCGCAGAACGTCGCCGACTACCTGACGTCGCTGCCGGTGAACCGCTATGTGATCATGCTCCTGATCCTGCTGCTCTACCTGGTGCTGGGCTGCGTGCTCGACAGCATGGCGATGGTGGTGCTGACCGTGCCGATCCTGTTTCCGGTGGTGACCCAACTGGGGTTCGATCCGATCTGGTTCGGCGTCATGGTGGTCGTCGCCATCGAGCTCGGTTTGATCACGCCGCCGATCGGAATGAACGTCTTTGTGATCAATTCTGCGCAAAAGGACATCAAACTCACGACAATTTATCGCGGAGTGATGCCTTTCATCGCCATCGACGTGGTGCGCATGGGGCTGCTGCTGGCCTTCCCCGCGATCACCCTGTTCCTGCCAAGTCTGATGTAGGGGAAAGCCGACATGATCACACTTTACAGCCACCCCATGTCGCCCTGTGCCCAGAAGGTGCGGATCACGCTGGCGGAGAAGGGGCTCTCCCATGAGATCCGGCAGGTCGACCTGCCGGGCAAGGAGAACCTTCAGCCCTGGTATCTGAAGCTCAATCCGGCGGGGGTCGTGCCGACCCTCACCGATGGCGATCACGTGATCCGCGAAAGCTCGCTGATCTGCGAGTATCTCGATGAAGCCTATCCGGAGGCCGGGCGGGCATTGCGGTCGCCAGCGGCGCATCTGCGCGCCGAGATGCGGCTCTGGATGAAGCATGTGGATACCGCGCTGCATCCCTCTTGCGGGGCGCTGCAATGGCCGCTGGTGATGCGTCCGCGCCTGCTTGCCATGCCGGAGGAGAAGGCGCGGGCCCTGATCGAGCAGGTGGTGGAGGCTCCCCGGCGGGAGCGCCAGAAACGCCTGTACGCACAAGGGCTCGACGCGCCGGACGTTGCGGCGGCGGTCGCGACCTATCGGGCCACCATCTTGCGCATGGAGGCGACGCTTGCCGCCGGTGACTGGCTTCAGGGCGATGAGTTCGGGTTGTCCGATATCGTTGTCGCGCCGTATTTCCAGACACTTGTCCAGTTCTGCTGGACCGACCTTTTCAGCCGGGACTGCCCGCGTGTGACCGATTGGCTGGAGCGCGTACGGGCACGGGAAAGCTGGCAGCAGGGAATTGACGCGGAAATCGACGGCGAGAAACGTACCGAGCTTGCGCGGATCGGCACCGAAGCCTGGCCTTCGCTCACCCGCCATCTGGCGCGGTGATCTCAAGCATGCGGCGGGCGGCGGCAGGGTGTCATGTCCGCGCTGCCCGCCGGCACGGTCTTGGCCGCGTGGCTAGCGGCCGAGGGCGAGCACATCCATCGCCAGAATCCCGTAATTCGTGCTGGCATGCCAGCGCGTGCCGGTGAGCGGAGTTCCGGCGGCACCAAGCGCAAACGGCAGGGGCAGGATGTGGTCGTCGGTCGGATGGTTCTCGCGCCCGAGCGGCCACTCCTCGGGCGGGGCCAGCAGCGTCTCCAGATCGCCCGCAGCGATCCGCTCGGCAACCCAGTCGGCGAATTGCCGGGCGAAGGGCTCCTCCGGACTGGTCAGACCGTAATTTCCGCCGAAGAAGCGGCGCAGATTGTGGGTCATGCTGCCCGAACCGATCAGCAGAACGCCCTCATCGCGCAAGGGCGCCAGGGCCGCGCCGATGCGGTAATGGGTGCGTCCATCCTCTCGCGGCAGGATCGAGAGGGGCACCACCGGGATATCCGCTCGGGGGTAAACGAGCGTGAGCGGATTCCAGATGCCATGGTCGAGGCCGCGCCCGGGCTCTTCGCTCGCCTTGATCCCGGCATCGCGCAGCAGGGCGGCGATGCGGGCGGCCAGGGCCGGATCGCCGGGCGCGGGGTAGGTCATCTCATAGAGCTGCGCGGGAAAGCCGCGAAAATCGTGCACCGTTTCCGGGTGCGCGGACGCGCCGACGCGCACGCTGGCCGCCTCGTAATGGGCCGACATGACGACAATGGCGCGCGGACGGGGAAGTCGGCTCGCAAGCGTCGACAGGAAGTTGCGGGCCGGGCAATCCTCAAGTGGCAGGCTCGGGGCGCCGTGGGAAATGAACAGGGCGGGCAGGCGGTCGGTCATCCTCATGTCTCTGTCATCTTGAGGCTTCGGGCGTGTCGACCCCCAGCCGGCGGGAGACCCGCAGGGCGATGTCGACGAAATTCTTGATGTGCACGGAGGGGTCGTCGATGCGGGTGTTGACGGACACCGCCGTTGTCGCCTCCGGATGAGCGAGCGGCACGAAGCGTACGCCCTTGCGGCGCGCCTCGCCGACGGAGGAAGGGACAATGGCGCAACCGACCTCGACCGAAACAAGCGAGATCGCCGTCTGGAAATCCATGGTGAACACCCGCGAGGTCGGTTCCAGACCCTCGGCATGGAACAGCCCGAGCACATGATCGGCAAAGCTGGGGCGTGGCTTTTCCGGATAGAGGATCAGCGTTTCACTCGCGATGTCCTCCAGCGACACCGCGCGCTGGTCGACCAGCGGATGGGAGTCCGGGGTGGCCAGAACCAGCGGTTCCACAATCAACTGGCGTGACAGGATTTCCGGGTCGTCGAGACGCGGGCGGGCGATGGCGATGTCAATCTCCCGGCGCACAAGGGCTGTTCGCAATCCGGCGTTGTTCATCGGGAACAGGCCAAGGGCTACGGCGGGATAGTGGCGGCGGAAGGATTTCAGCACATTGGGCACGACGCCATAGGTGGAGGAGCCGACGAAGCCGATGCGCAGCCGGCCCTCCGCGCCCTGTCCGATGCGGCGGGCCTCCAGCTTGGCCTCTTCCAGATTGGCGAGGATTTCCTGCGCTCGTTCATAAAGCTTGGCGCCGGCCTGGGTGAGGGTGACCTGACTGCGGCCCCGGTTGAACAGAAGCGCGCCAAGGTCTTCCTCGATCTGCTTGATCTGGCGGCTGAGCGGCGGCTGGGCGATGCCGAGCCGTTCGGCGGCGCGGCCGAAATGCAGCTCCTCCGCCACGGCGACGAAATATTCCAGCCACCTGATCTTCACTCCGGGTCCTCACGCTGCAGGGCGACAGGTCGCCGGCCGGTGCGTCAGGCGGTGGCCGCGCGCCAGTCCCCGTCCGCCAGCTCCTCAATGTAAGCTTCGTCGACGGTCACGCCAAGGCCGGGGCCGGTCGGGCACTCAATGTGGAAATCGGCGAAGCGGATCCCGGCGCAGGTCAGGTCACGGGTGAGGATTTTCGCTCCGAAATGCTCCGTGCCCCAGTGCAGTTTCGGCAGGGTCGAGAACACCGCCAGATGCGCCGCCGTGCCGATGCCGCTTTCCAGCAGGCAGCCGCCGTAAAGCTCCATGCCATGCGCGGTGGCAATGCCGGCGGCGCGCTTCAGCTCCTGCAGGCCGCCGCTCTTGACCAGCTTCAGCGACAGGACGGTGCCGGCGGCACGGGCGCCGGCTTCCGCCACTTCGGCAAGGGAAAAGGCACCCTCGTCAATCATCACCGGAATGCGGCTGCGGGCGGTGACGCGGGCAAGATTGGCGCGCTCCTGTGCCGGGACCGGTTGTTCGACCAGAGCAATGCCAAGCTCTTCCAGCGCGGGCATCCAGCGGTTGCAGCGGGCCGCCGTCCAGCCCTGGTTCACGTCCACGATAAGATCGCAATCGGGCAGCGCCTCCGTGAGGCGGCGCAGGCGGGCGAGGTCGTTTTCGGGCGGGGCAAAGCCGATCTTCACCTTGAAGCGGCGGTGTTCGCGCGCGGAAAATTTGGCGCGGGCCTCGTCGATCTCCTGATCGGCGTCGCCGGAGGCCAGCGCCCAAATCACCTCGAAGCGGTCATGCAACCGGCCGCCGAGCAACTGTGCCGCCGGCAGGCCCAGAGAATGGCCGACCGCATCGTAGAGCGCGCTTTCAACGGCGGCCTTGGCGGCGGTGTTGCGAACTGCGGCGCGGGCCATGGCGTGTGCCGCCGCCTCGAAGCGGTTGGCCGGTCGGCAAAGGATCGCCGGGGCAAGGTAGCGGTCGATAGAGGCGCGGATCGATTCCGGCGATTCCTCCGCCCATCGCGGTCCGCCAAGCGTGGACCCCTCGCCATAGCCGATGCTGCCATCGGACAGGATCACCCGCACCAGGATGATCGCCTTGTGGCTGATTTCCGTGTTCGACAGCTTGTGCGCGCGAATTGTCGGGGCATTCACGGCCCGGGTCTCGACCCGGACGATCGTCAGGCCGGTCTCGTCGAAAAGAGGGGCGCGCGGGGCCTTGACGGGATTGACGAGGTTCATGGGTCTCTCTCTTCCGGGCGCTGGTGGCAGCGCGTGGGCGTTTGATGCGTTGCAGGAGCGCGCCTTGCGAGCAAGGGGCCGGGCCGGCACAGGGCCGGCCCGGAACGCGTGCGGTTTACTCGGCCGCCATGCGGGCATCCGCGGCATCGCGCAAGACGAAGTCGAAGCGCAGGGTCAGGTCGGTGTCGGCGCCGTCAGGGGCCTTTTCGAACCTGCCGATCAGGCTTTCCTTGACGGCGAAGACGCTGTCGGTATCGAGCCAGGCACTGTCGGCGTCGTAGATCTGCGTGATCAGCGGGCGGTACCCCTCCCGCGAGAGGATGAAATGCAGGTGCCCCGGCCGGTTGGGGTGATGGCCCATGTAGCGGATCAGCTCACCGGCGGTTTCGTCCTCGGGGATTGGATAGGGAACGGGCCGCACCGCGATGAGGGCGTAGTGGCCGTTCGCGTCGGTCTCGAACCGGCCACGCAGATTGTAGTCCGGCTGGTTCGGGTCGTGGTTTTCGTAGAGCCCGTTTGGGGCGTCTTCCCAGATGTCGAGCGTGACACCGGCAAGCGGGTTGCCGGCGGCATCGCGCACATAGCCTTCGACCCAGACCGTTTCCTGGCCCTCGAAGTTCTTCTGGATGGTGGAGGCCCCCTTCGGCAGAACCGGCGGGTTCTCGCGGTAGAACGGCCCGAGCACGGTGGATTCGCTTTCGCCATCCGCCACCGGGTTGGACAGCATGTCGACCAGCACCTCGACGCCGAGAATATCGCCGAGGAGAATGAACTCCTGGCGCTTGTCGTCGGTGATCTGGCCGGCACGGGCGAGGAAATCGCAGGCCGCCAGGAACTCGCCGTGCGACAGCTTCACATCCTTGACGAAGCCGTGCAGGTGCTTGAGCAGCGACGTCATGATCTCACGCTGGCGTTCGTCGATCTCTCCAAACTTGCCGAGCGAGCCGATCACGGCATCGGTAACATTATTGATGGTGACATTGCGCATTTTCAAAGTCCTCCCTTGGGTGGGTCGCGTCTTGATCGCCCTCCCGCGATCCGGTTTTCTGAATGACACTTGAAGGTTAGTGCAGCGGCGGGATCCTCCCAATGCCGCGAAGGGTATCGACCGATACTTCGGCCGCAGCGCGCGGGGTCACAGGCTGCCCGCCCGAGGCGCGAGTGCGCCGAAGCGGCCCTTGTGAAAGGTGAGGGGGTGTCCCTCCGGCGCGATGTCGAGCGCCGTGACCCGGCCGATGAAAATGACGTGATCGCCGGCTTCCACGCTCTGGTGAACATGGGCGGCGAACACGGCGAGGGCGTCACGTGCCACCGGCAGGCCGTCAAGCTCGCGCAAGGGGCTGCCGATATCGTCCCTGGGCCGGCCGGCGAAATGCATCGCCACGTCTTCGGTTCCCGCAGCCAGGATGGACACGGCAAAGCGTCCGGACTGCTCGATCAGCGGTAACATGCGTGCGGTGTCGGCGATGGAGACCGCGACCAGCGGCGGATCCAGCGAGATCGACATGAAGGCATTTGCCGTCATGCCATGATCGCGGCCGTCGGCGCGGGTGGTGATGATGGTGACGCCGGTGGCAAACGCCCCGCAGGCGCTGCGAAAGGCGAGCGGGTCGATGGGGGCGGCATGCGGTGTCATGCGCGGTACTGCGTTCATGGGGGCTCCTCCTGTTGGGGGCAACATCAGTCGACGGTGCCGGGCAGGCAGCCGAGCGAGGGCCAGCCGTGCAGGCGGCGGGCTTCCTCGCGGCGTCCCTCGCCGAAAAGGGCACGTAGTCTGGAACTGGAAATCCGCTCGCCGGTGGCGCAGCCGACATCCTCCAGAACCCGGACGTCGAAGTAGCGCGACAGCAGGGCCTCGTCGCCCTTTCGGCCCCGGCCAAAGCGAAAGTCCCGGCCGAGCCAAAGCTCTTGCGGATTGAGCCGGCCAAGCTCGGCGATGAAGGCCTCGGCCGGGCGGGCGGCGTAGTCGGCATCGAAACGGGCGACCACGATGTGATCCACGCCGAAATGGGACAGGCGGCGCAGCTTTTCCTCCAGCGGGGTCAGTTGCAGCACGTTGGCGAACACCGTCTTGGGCGGTGGATCGAAGGTGTAGACGAGCGACGGCACGCCGCGGCGGCGGGCGCGCGTCACCAGATTGGACAGAAGCGCCTGATGGCCGCGATGCACGCCGTCGAAGGTGCCGACGGTGACGAGCGAGGAAGACAGCGCCAGCGCGGCGTGCGGATGCACCTCGGCCGTGCCGCCTGTCGACATGAGGGTTTCCCGATCGGCGATCATGCGTGCTCCTCCCCGAGCAGTGCGGATGTGTCCTCCGTGACCGCCAGAATTCAGCAAAACTGCGGAGGGATCACGGTATCGGTCGATACCTTTCGGCCTCCGGAAAATCGCGGCAGCTTCTTTGCATCTTGCTGGCGGGAGGCCGGCGGGACCGGTGATCGTGCCGAGCGGATTGGGAGGAAAAGACCATGGACGGGATGCGGCCCACCAACACGCCCTACACGGGCAAGAGCTATCTTGAAAGCATTCGGGATGACCGCGAGATCTATCTGCACGGCGAGCGGGTGAAGGATGTCACCACCCATCCCGCCTTCCGCAATTCCACGCGCATGGTGGCGCGCTGGTACGATCGCTTTCACGAAAAGGCCGGCCAGATCGGCGTGCCCTGCGACAATGGCAGCGGCGGCATCACGCATCCGTTCTTTCTCGGGCCGAAATCGGCCGGGGATCTGGTGAAGTCACGCGATGCGATCGCGGAGCTGCAACGGGTCTCTTTCGGCTGGATGGGGCGCTCGCCCGACTACAAGGCGTCCTTCCTGGGCACGCTCGGCGCCAACTCAGGCTTCTATGGCGAATATGCGGAGAACGCGAAGGCCTGGTACGCCAAGACCCAGGAGCGGCTGGACTACTGGAACCACGCCATCGTCAACCCGCCGATCGACCGGGACAAGGCCATCGAGGAGGTGCGCGACGTCTTCATCCATGTGGAGAAGGAAACGGACGCGGGCCTGGTGGTTTCCGGCGCCAAGGTGGTGGCGACCGGTTCGGCGCTGACCCACTACAATTTCATCGCCCACTACGGCATCCCGATCAAGGACAAGTCCTTCGCGGTGCTCTTCACCGTGCCGATGTCGGCGCAAGGGGTGAAGCTGATCTCGCGCACCTCCTATGAGCTGAACGCGGCGGTGGCGGGCACGCCGTTCGACTATCCGCTGTCCTCGCGCTTTGACGAAAACGATTCCATCCTCGTCTTCGACAAGGTTCTGGTCCCCTGGGAAAATGTCTTCGTCTATGGCGATGTGGCCAAGATCAATACCTTCTTTCCCGCCTCCGGCTTCGTGCCGCGCTTCACGCTGCATGGCTGCACGCGGCTGGCGGTCAAGCTGGAGTTCATCTCCGGTCTGTTCGCCAAGGCGGTGGAGGCGACGGGATCGAAGGACTTCCGGGGCGTGCAAACCGCCGTTGGCGAAGTGCTGGCCTGGGCCAACCTGTTCAAGGGCATGACCGATGCGATGGTGCACAACCCGCTGCCCTGGGATGGCACGGATGGCTATGTCCTGCCCAACACCTACACCGGGCTTGCCTACCGGGTGTTCGCGCCGATGGCCTATGGCCGCATCAAGGAGCTGATCGAGCGTCATGTCGCCTCCGGCCTGATCTACCTGCCGGGCTCCGCGCTCGATTTCGAAAGCCCGGCGGTGCGCCCTTACATCGACCGCTTCGTGCGCGGCTCGAACGGCTATGCGGCCATCGACCGGGTGAAGCTGCTCAAGCTTCTGTGGGATGCCATCGGTTCCGAATTCGGCGGGCGGCATGAGCTTTATGAGCGCAACTACGCCGGCAATTACGAAAACATCCGCATCGAAACGCTGCTGACGGCACAGGCCACCGGCCAGCTCGATGCGATGAAGGCCTTCGCCGAGGAGTGCATGAGCGAATACGACCTCAACGGCTGGACCGCCTCCGATCTGGTCAACCCGGCGGATGTCAATGTTCTGAAACAGGTCGCGGCCCTGTGACCCTTGCGCGGGCGGCGGCGCGCGCTGCCGCCCGCGTCCCCAGCGGCCGGATCACCAACAAGGAGACGCCATGCGCGATACGCTGGAAACCATGCGGGGGCGCCTTGCCGAGACGCCCCATCTTCTGCGGCTGGGCCGGCTCTTTACCGAGACGGTGCAGCTTCGCGTCGATGACGCGGAATATTATCTCGACTTCGAGAAGGGCGCGCTTGTCACCATCACCGAAGGCCCGAGCCGCAAGACGCCCTATCGCTTCGCGCTGGTCACCGATGGCGAGGCGCTCGCCCGCTTCTGGGAGCCGGTCCCCGCACCGGGCTTTCACGACATCTTCGGGCTGGTGAAGCTCGGGCGCGCACGGATCGAGGGCGACATCCTCACCCTCGTCAAGAACCTGCGGTTCTTCAAGGAATTCATGGCGCTGGCGCGCCGGGAGGCCGTTCAATGACTGCCATCGAGCCGATCACCGGGCGCTATCTCACCGTCACCGTGGAGGGCGCGCCGCGCCGCATCTATTTCGAAGAAGCGGGCGAGGGGCGCCCGGTGCTGTGCCTGCACACCGCCGGCGCCGACACGCGCCAGTGGCGGCATCTGATGAACGATGCCGAGGTGACCGCCACCCACCGGCTGATTGCCTTCGACATGCCCTGGCATGGCAAATCGCTGCCGCCGGAAGGTTTCGAGATACAGGAATATCTGCTGACCACCGACGCCTACATCGAGACGATCCTGGCCGTCATTGACGGGCTCGGTCTGGAGCGTCCGATCCTGGCCGGCTGTTCGATGGGCGGGCGGATCGCGCTGCAACTGGCGGCTCTTCACCCGGAGCGGTTTTCCGGCTTCATCGCCATCGCGGCGTCGGACTTCCAGCCGGCCTGGTACGACATCGACTGGTTCCACCGACCGGATGCCCATGGCGGCGAGATGGGGGCGGCGCTTGTCTCCGCCAATATTTCCCCCCACGCGCCAGAGGAAGAGCGCTGGAACACGTTGTGGATGTTCATGCAGTCGGGCCCGGGCGTCTTTCGCGGCGATCTGAGTTTCTATACCCGCGATGACAGCCTGATCGCCCGGCTCGGCCAGATCGACTGCGCCCGCACGCCGGTGCATATCCTCGTCGGCGCCTATGATCTCACCTGCACGCCGGAAGACGCGGAGCGAACCGCCCGGGCGATTCCCGGAGCGACCCTGACGGTGATGGACGAGCTGGGCCATTTCCCGATGAGCGAACACCCGCACGGGTTCCGGCCGTTCTTCCTCGATGCGCTGGCGCGCATGCGCCAACCGGCGGAGGTCGCCTGACCCCATCCCGCCAGCCCACCGGTCGTCGGTGGGCAAAGGCTTGATATCAAACGGCGGATGCCAGGCTCGACACGGCCTGGTATCCGCCGTTTGCGTTTGACCTGCGCTCCCACCGCCGCAAGCCCGTCGCCCGCAAGGCACAGGGTCCGCGCTCTGTCGATCCGAAAACATACTCATAGGTATTGACACGAAGAAGGGGAGGTGGTTTCTGAGCGCAGGAAGAGGAGGGACGCGGATGACCGTGGCGAGTTTTCTGCCCTGGCGCCGGGAGGCGCATATCGGCAATCTCATTGATGTCCTGGAACAGGCGGAACGGGAAAATCCCGGTCGTCTCTTTGCCAAAGACCCGACCATCAGTCTGACCTATGCCGAAGCGCTGGCGGCCGTGCGTGGCTTTCGTGCCCTGTATGGTGATGTGGTCGAGCGGCGGGATGTCGCCTTGTCGATGGCCAATGGCGTCAATTTCCTCGTAACATACCTTGGGGTCTTGTATGCGGGTGGGGTTCCGGCGCTGCTGAATGCAGGGTTGCCACCGAAGACCGGTGAGGCGCTGATTGGCGAGCTGTCGCCCGCTGCCGTTTTCACCGATGCGCCGCTGTCGTTCTGCGCGGATGCGGTGACCGTCGATGCGGCGCGCCTGAACGCCTGGCGCGCGGCTGATGACGGGGCGGCCAGCGCTTGTGGCCGGGGCGACGACACGGCGACCTATTTCTACTCCGGTGGCACCACCGGTGTGCCGAAGCGGGTGTGCTACACCCATCGCAAGGTGCTGGCGGCCGGCGAGCGGATGCAGTGGGGCTGGCCGGTTGGCGACGGCGAGGTCTTCCTGCCGATCGCGCCCTTCAGCCACATCTATGGCTACCTCATGGGGGTCTGCGTGGCGCTGCAATGTGCCGGCTCATCGATCATGCTTGAGCGGTTCCGGCCGGGCGACGCGCTGGATGCCATCGAGCGGGAAGGGGTGACGGTGCTCGGCGGTGGTCCGCCGGCGATCTACCAGGCCCTGATGTCGGATCCGGCGCTGGCATCGCGCAACCTGTCGACGCTCCGGTTGTGTCCGGGCGGCGGGGCGCCGTTTCCGCTGCATGTCCACGAGACCTGGAAGGCTCTGACCGGCCTGACGATCTTCGAGGGCTACGGCATGACCGAGATGGCGCCGATCACCGTGAACACGATTGAGGCGGGGCACCGCGCCGGCGCGGCGGGAAAACCCGTGCCCGATGTCGAGGTGAGCATCGTCGATCTGGAAACCGGCAAGCGGGAGATGCCCGTTGGCGAAGCCGGCGAGATCCGGGCGCGCGGGCCGCATCTGATGGGCGGGTATTGCAACAATCCGGACGAGACCGCGCTCGCGTTGCGCGATGGCTGGCTGCACACCGGCGATGTTGGCGTGGTCGACGGAGAGGGGTTCCTCACGATCACGGACAGGAAAAAGAACGTCATCCTTCACAAGGGGTTCAACGTTTTCCCCCGCGAAGTGGAAGAGGCGATCCTGACCCATCCCGACATTTCCGGGGCCTGTGTGGTCGGCGCGCCGGACGCGCGCAGCGGCGAGGCGGTGGTGGCCTTTGTCGCGCCGCGCGGTGACGCGCCCCTCGACGTGGACGGGCTCCTCACCCACTGCCGCGACTATCTGCTCGCTTACCGGATGCCGACCCGCATCGAGTGCCTGGAGGAACTGCCGCTGACGCCGGCCGGCAAGCTCGACCGGATCGCGCTGCGCCAGCGCGCTTGCCAGGGCGCGTCCGAAGACAGCGTCTGAAGAAAACACAATCGAGGGAGGAAACGGGATGGTCGACTGGACAGGTGTGTGCATGCGGGGCCGTGCGACGCTGCTCGCCGGCACGGTGGCGGTTCTTGGGATGGGGCTGTTCTCCGCTGGGGGGGCTGCGGCCGAAAGTGTGACGCTGCGTTACAATCAATGGTTCCCGAGCGGGCACTGGAGTCAGGCCCAGGGCCTTTATCCCTGGTTCGAGGAGATCGCCCGGGTCACGGAAGGGCGGGTGACGGTGGAGCCTTCGGCCAAGCCGCTGGCGCCGCCGAACCGCAACTATCAGGCCGTGGTCGATGGCGTGGCGGATATCGCCTGGGGGCCGCATGGCTATACGCCGGGCGTCTTCCCGCTGACGGAGATGGTCGAATTCCCGTTCATCACCGAGGATGCGGGGCTTTCCTCGCGCGCCTATTGGCGGTTGTGGAAGGCGCATTTCGAGCCGACCGGCATGCAGAACGACGTCGTGACGCTCGGAATGCATGTGACGGCGGGCGGCAACATTTCCATGCGCGAGGCGCAGGTGACACGGCTCGCCGACCTCAAGGGCAGGAAGCTGCGCGTGCCGACACCGGTTGTTGGCCGGGTTCTGGGCAAGATCGGCGCGGTGCCGGTCTCCGGATCGCTTGGCGAACTGCGCGAGATGCTGTCGCGCGGCATCATCGACGGCACGGTGATTTCCGACGAGCTGGTCACCGGCTTTCACGTCGATGACGATGTGCATGCGGTGACGCGCATTCCCGGCGGCATCTTCTCCAGCTCCGCCTTCATCATCGTCAACAAGGCGAAGTGGGAGCGGATTTCCGAAAAAGACCGAGAGGCGATCCGTGCGCTGTCGGGCGAGCGACTCAGCGAAATCATGGGCCGGCTGTGGCATGAGAACGACCTCAAGGCGCGCGCCACGTTCCAGGAGCGCCTCGGAACGGCCTATCAGACGGCGTCGGATGCCTTTCAGGACGAGCTGCGCGCCGCCTATTCCGACGAGATGGCGGCCTGGACGGCGCGCGCGCGCGAAGCCGGCGTCGATCCGGAGGCGGCCCTGGCCTTTTATCGGCAGCAGATCGCGGAGGCCGGTGAATGATCCGGCTTCTGCGGCGCTTGCATGGCGCCCTGCAAGGGGCGCTTCTCCTGCTGACGCGGCTGGCGCTGTTCGGTCTGGTCGGGATCACCGCGGTGGATGTGGTCGGGCGCGTCGCCTTTGGCGCACCGCTGGGCTTTGCCTATGAGCTGGTCGGCGTCCTGCTTGGCGTTGCGGTCTATGGCGGGCTGGTCCGCGCGGCCTGGCGGCGTGATCACATCCGCATCGACCTGCTGCAGCCCTGGCTGAGCCGCCTGCCGGCGCTCGACCGGGCGCGCGAAGCGGCGGTGTGGCTGCTGGAACTGAGCTTCTTCGCGCTGCTCGCCATCTACATCTTCCGTCAGATGGGCGCCTTGATGCGCTGGCGCGAGACCTTCCTGTTCCTGCCGCTGGAAAAGTGGTTGCCGCTGGCGGTCTTCGGCGGACTGGCGAGCCTTGCCGTTGTCGCCACGCTGGCGGCCGTGGTGCCGGGTTTGCGCCCGGGCGACGGGGAGCGCGCATCATGATCCTGACGATCAGCGTTGTCACCCTGCTCGTGTTGCTGCTGCTGCGGGTGCCCATTGCCGTGGCGACGGGACTGGTGGGCCTGTGCGGGCTTGCCGCCTTCCAGGGCTGGCCGGCGGCCTTCGCCCAGGTCGGGATCATCGCCACCGAAACGGTGCTGACCTACGAATTCGCCGTTATTCCGCTGTTCATCGTCATGGGCGCGTTCATCGCGCGTTCCGGCATCGCGGAGGAGCTGTTCCAGGCGTGCTACGCTTTCGTCGGCCATTGGCGCGGCGGGCTGGCCCTGTCGACGGTGGCGGCCTGCGGCGGCTTCGGCGCCGTGTCCGGCTCGTCATTCGCCACTGCCGCCACCATGTCGCGCATTGCCTATCCGCAGATGAAGCGGTTCGGCTATCGCGACGACCTGGCGACCGGCTCGATCGCCGCCGGTGGCACACTCGGCATTCTCATTCCGCCGTCCATTGCACTGGTCTTCTTCGGCATCATTACCGAAAGCGACATTGGCGCGCTGTTCATGGCCGGTATCCTTCCCGGGATTCTCGGGATCGTGCTCTATGCGCTGGCAGTGCTGTTTGTCGTGGCCCGCAACCCGGATGCGGGGCCGGCGGGGACACGCTCCAACTGGCAGCAACGCATCGCGGCGCTGCGCGGTATCTGGGCGGTGCTGTTGTTGTTCGGTCTCGTCATGGGCGGGATCTACGGCGGGCTGTTCTCTCCGACGGAAAGTGCCGGCATCGGCGCGGCCGGGGCGCTTCTCATCGCTGTTCTGCGCGGGCGGGCGTCGCTGGAGATGGTGCGTACCGCGCTGGCCGACGGGATCGCAACGACCGTGGCGTTGATGGCCATCCTGATCGGCAGCTTCCTGTTCGCCAATCTGGTCAACGTGGCGCGCCTGCCGCAGGACCTGACCGCCGCCATCGAAAGCCTGGGCGTCGCGCCGCTCGCGGTCATCTTCCTGATCATCCTGATCTATCTCGTGCTCGGCTGCATTCTGGAAAGCATCTCCATGATGCTGTTGACCGTCCCGGTGTTCTATCCGCTGGTCGTCAGCCTTGGATACGACCTCGTCTGGTTCGGCGTTCTGGTTGTGGTGGTGGTCGAGATCAGCCTGATCACCCCGCCTGTCGGTCTCAATGTCTTCGTCTTGCGCTCCGTGCTGCAGGAGGTTCCGCTCTCGCGGATCTTCCGGGGCGTCGTTCCCTTCGTTGTCGCGGATGTGGCGCGCGTGCTGCTGGTGGTCTTCGTACCCTGGCTGTCGCTCGCGCTGCCCGCCTATCTCAAGTGAGGATGTCTGCCATGCTGGATTACAACGCCACCCGGCTTTCGGTGACGGCGGCCGGTCATGACACCAACGTTCACCGCGCGGGCAAGGGCGCGCCGGTCGCCCTGCTGCATGGTTCGGGCGCGGGCGTGTCGGCCTGGGCCAACTGGCGCAAGGTGATTGCACCGCTGTCCGAAGATTTCGATATCGTGGCACCGGACATTGCCGGCTTCGGCGCGACCGAGATGAAGCCCGATACCCAGTACAACATCATGTTGTGGGTGGAGCATTTCGTCGGCGTGCTCGATGCGCTGGGGCTGGAGAAGGTGTCGGTCGTCGGCAACTCCTTCGGCGGTGCACTCGGCCTGATGACCGCGATCAATCACCCGGAACGGATCGAGCGGCTGGTGCTGCTGGGAACGCCCTGCGGCCGCTTCCCGCTGACCGACGGCCTGCGTGCGCAAGGCGAATTCGATGGCACGATGGACAGCCTGCGCCGCGCGATGAGCTTCTTCCCCTACGATCCGTCCTTCGTCACCGAAGATTTGATCCAGGCGCGTTTCGAGGCTGCAACGCGGGACGGGGCGCTGGAAGCCTTTCGCAAGCTGATGCCCCCGCCGGAAGGCGAGGCGCCGATCGTGCGCGGCATTCCCGAAAAGATGCTGCGCACGGTGAAACACCCCGCCTTGATCCTGCATGGCCGCGAAGATCGTCTGGTTCCCTATGAGCGGGCGTTGGACATGCATCAGTGGTTGGAAAACTCGCAGCTCCACAGCTTCGGCAACTGCGGCCACTGGGTGCAGATCGAGCGGGAAGCCGCGTTCCTGAAGCTGGTCACCGACTTTCTGGGAGAGGATGCATGAGCCGCAACAGCCTCGAAAAGGTGCTTTACGACCTGTCCACCTCGGGGGCGAACAAGAAACTGTTCGCAAGCGACCCGGACAAGTTCCTCGGGCGCTATCAACTCGACGCCGAGGAAAAGGTGCTCGTGCGCGACTACCGGGTGCGCGAGCTCGCCGACCGGGGTGTCAACACCATGCTGACCTGGGGGTTCTGGCTCCAGGCGGGCAAGCCCAATTCCGACTACATGAAGATCATGAAGCGAGAGGAGGCCTGACCCATGGCCACGATCGTCGGCGGTTTCGTCGTTCCGCACAATCCGGTGATGTATTTCAACCCCAAGGGCGCCTCTGCCGAACAAAGCGCTGCCGTCTATGCCGCCTATGCGCGCATGGCCGAGCGCATTCGGGAGCTGCGCGCCGACACGGCCATCATCATTGGCTGTGACCACTACATACTCTTTGGTACTGAAGCCTTGCCGCCCTATGTCATCTCCACCGGAGAGATCGAGGGGCCGGTCGATCAGCTTCCCGGCATCAAGCGCGCGCCGATTGCCTCCAACGCCGCGCTTGGCGCGCATATCGCGGCGGTCGGCCGGCAGACCGGGTTCGACTGGACGGTCGGGCGCGCCATGCAGGTCGATCACTCCATCGGCATTCCGCATCATCTGATGATCAAGCCCAACGCGGGCATGACCTCGGTGGCGGTGATGCTGGCCTGCGGGGTCGATCCTTATCTGCCGATGGCGCGCGCCTGGCAGATCGGCGAGCACATCGCGGCCGCCGTGGAGAGCGACGGCACCGATCAGCGTGTCGTGGTGATCGGCTCGGGCGGCATTTCCCATCATGTCGGCAATGAGCGCATGGGCGAGGTCAACCCGACCTTCGATCGCAAGGTGCTCGGCATCGTCACGCGCGGCGACCGGGAGGCGATGCTGGCGCTCACCGACGAGGAGATCCTGCAAGAGGGCGGCAATGGCGCCATGGAGATCCGCACCTATGCCTGTGCCATGGCGGCGACGCGCGCGGCCGGCGGCGAGGTGGTCGCCTATGAACCGATCGAAGGCTGGGTCACCGGCATGGGCTTTGCGGAACTGAAGGTGGCGGCATGATCGAGCTTTGCAACAGCACCGATGTGGTGGAGGGCGAAATCCTGCGCCGGGATGTCGACGGTCTGCCCGCCGTGGCGCTGACCCGGCACGAGGGGCAGATCTTCGTCTTTCCAGACACCTGTCCGCATGCGGAGGAAAGCCTGTCGGAAGGCTGGGTCGAGGATGGCCGCGTCGTGTGCGGCGTGCATTTCGCGGAATTCGAGCTGGGATCGGGTGAGGTTCACAACCGCCCGGCGGGCTGTCCCAATCTGACGTTTTTCACCTGTGAGGACCGCGATGGCAAGGTCTTCGCCCGCCTGAAGGAGGAGGCATGACCATGTGCAGAGGTTCGTGCCAGGGCGCCGGGCGCCCGGATATGACGCCGGTCTACCCGACGGCAGGCAGCTACCCCGATTTCGCCCGGCTGGTGAACCGCGACACCGCGCAGGTCGACCGCCGGGTGTTTTCCGACGAAGCGGTCTATCAGGCGGAATTGCGCCAGATCTTCGCCCGCGCCTGGCTGTTTCTGGCGCATGAGAGCCAGATCCCGGGGCCGGGCGACTTCATCCGCACCTCGATGGGCGAGGATGACGTCATCATCGTGCGCCAGCGCGACGGCTCGGTGAAGGCGCTGCTCAACTCCTGCCCGCATCGCGGCAACCGGGTTTGCATGGTCGATGCCGGCAGCAAGGCGCGCGGCTTCATCTGCAATTATCACGGCTGGTCCTTCGGCCTCGACGGCGGATTGCGGGGCACCGACGGCAAGGTCTACGAGAAGGACGAAAGCTTCGAGAAGGCGCAGATCGGCCTGACGCCGGTGGCCCAGGTCGCCAGCTACAAGGGGCTGATCTTCGGCACCTTCGATCCTGAAGCGCCAAGCCTTGAAGAGTTCCTTGGCGACTTCACCTTCTATCTCGACATCATGCTCGACAACGAGGAAGGCGGCACCGAATTCGTCGGCGGCGCAATCCGTTCCGAAATCGACTGCAACTGGAAATTCCCGGCGGAGAACTTCGTCGGCGACATTCTCCATGCCTTCTGGACCCATCAGTCGGGGGCACAGGCGATCCTCGGTGGCGGTGTCGACCTGGGCAAGCGGTACGACGAACTGGCCTTCCAGGCGTCGGTCTATGGGCATGGCATCGAGACCAACCTCGACAAGGTCGGCAACACCCGCACGCTCGGCTATCCCGAACTGGTCGACTATGTGTTCGACCTGTCGGAGCGCGCCAGGGCGCGGCTGGGCGAGGTGCGCGCACGGGCCATCGGCGCGGTCTCCTCGGCCACGGTCTTCCCGAACATGTCGTTCCTGCCGGGACAGAACACCTTCCGCGTCTGGCATCCGCGCGGGCCGGGCAAGATCGAGCTGGTCTCATGGACCATCGTCAACAGGAACGCGCCCGAGCGCATCAAGGATCTCTACCGCAAGGGCGTGATGATGACCTTCTCGCCCGGTGGCGTCTTCGAGATGGATGACGGCGAGAACTGGGAATATTCGACCCGCGTCAATCAGGGCTTCGTCACCCGGCAGCAGCCGCTGCACTACGCACTGGGCCTGGGCTCCGAGGATCTGGAGCGCAATCTGCCCGGCATTGTCCACAAGGGCTCACTGAACGACGCCAATCAGCGGCTGTTCTACACCCGCTGGGCGGAATTCATGGAGCACGACAACTGGGCGGATCTGCAGAACGGCGCCACGGCGGCGCCAGCACGTACCCGGGCAGCGGCGGAGTGAGCGCGATGACGGATATTCTCGACATCTCACGGCCCTTCACCGCTTATGACCGGCCAGCCGACGCGGAGACGGAACGGGCGGTGACCCGGTTCCTCAATGCGGAGGCACGGACCCTCGACCGCGAGGCTTATCAGGAGTGGCTCGACCATTTCGTGGATGAGGACATCCACTACTGGATGCCCGATATGGAAACGCGCAATCGCTCGGATGCGCGTGGCCCCTATCGCCACGGCGACAGCGCCTATTTCGATGACACGCTGTCCGAACTCAAGGTTCGGGTCGCGCGTTTCGTTGAACCCTCCGCCTGGGCGGACAATCCGGCGACCCGGCATTTGCACCTGATCTCCAACATCGAGGTCTATGAGACCGGCGACCCATCGCTGCTGGCGGTGTGCTCGGCCTTCACCAACGTGCGCAACCGCAATGAGACCGACCAGGATGTGATCCATGGCCGCCGGGAAGACGTGCTGCGCCGTCATGGCGACGATTTCCGGCTGGCGCGGCGGCGCATCCTGATCGTGCAGAACGTGCTTCTGTCGAAGAACCTCAACACGTTCCTGTGAGGGGAGGAGGGACCATGAGCGAGACCTTGCGGGAAACCCCGCCGCGGGAGGCGGCCAGTGGCCGACTGGCGGGGCAGGTCGCCCTTGTCACCGGCGGCGGCAAGGGCATAGGCCGGGCTGTTGTCGACCGGTTCATTGCGGAAGGCGCGCGCGTCGGCGTCCTGGTGCGCTCGGAGGCCGATGCGGAAGGCCTGCTTGCCGCCCATGGCGCGTCGGTCTGCCCGGTGCTTGGCGATGTGCGCGACTGGGAGACGAACCGGCGGGCGGTCGAGGCGGTTGTCGCGACCTACGGCAAGCTCGATACCTTGGTGCCGAATGCCGGCGTCTATGACTTCAGCGACCGGTTCGAGGATATCGCCGGCGCGGATCTGGCCGAGCGGTACCGGCAGCTTTTCGATGTCAACGTGCTTGGCTACCTGCTGGCGGCCCGGGCGGGACTCGAAGCCTTGCGCGAGACGCGCGGCTCGATCGTCTTCACGCTCTCCTCTTCCTCGTTCTTTTCTGGTGGCGGCGGCACGCTCTATGTGGGCTCCAAGCACGGACTTGTCGGGGTCGTGCGCCAGCTTGCCTTCGAGCTGGCGCCGGACATCCGGGTCAACGCCGTGGCTCCCGGTGGCACCCGCACCAACCTTGGCGGACTGCCGGGCGACGAACGCCAGCTTGCCGGGCTCGACGGCTTCGACGCGATGGTGGCGAAGACGGTGCCGCTCGGGTTCCTGTCCGAACCGGAAGATCATGCCGGACTCTATGTCACGCTCGCCAGCAGAGCCGAAAGCGGCTTCGTCACGGCGGAAATCATCCGCTCCGACGGCGGGCTGGAGGTGCGCGGCGGTGGTCGGCGCAAGCGGGGGACGCCCTCATGAACAGTAAGACGAGCGATGCGCGTGCGCGCGTCGCGGCCCTGAAGGCGCGGTTGCGCCTGCCGGTGATCGCCGCGCCGATGTTTCTGGTGTCGGGGCCGGAGATGGTCATTGCCGCTTGCAAGGCTGGGGTGATGGGCGCCTTGCCCGGCCCCAACGCTCGCACGGTGGAGGACCTGAAGGCGATCTTCGCAACGATCCGCGCGCGGGTCGGACCGCAGGATGCGCCCTTTGCCTTCAACATGATCACCCATTCCAGCTACGGCCGTTTCGAGGACGAGCTTGCCCTGGTCGCCGCCTATCGGCCGGAACTGGTGATCACAGCCCTTGGCGGGCCGCATCGGGTCACCGACACCGTGCATGGCTATGGTGGTCTGGTCTTTGCCGATGTGAACAGCCCGGCCTACGCACGCAAGGCCGTGGACAAGGGGGCCGATGGGCTCGTTCTGGTCTGTTCCGGTGCCGGCGGGCATACCGGCGAATATGCGATGCTGCCCTTCATCGAGGAGGTCCGGCGTTTCTTCGACGGGCCGATCGCCGTTGGTGGCGGGATCGGGACCGGCCGGGCCGTGCGGGCGGTCGAGCTTCTGGGTGCGGATTTCGCCTATATCGGCACCCGTTTTCTCGCCGCGCGCGAAACCCTGATTTCCGATGCCTACCGGCAAATGGTGATCGACAGCGCGATGGAGGATCTGATCGCCTCGCGGGCGATCACCGGCGCGCTGGGCAACTGGATGCGCGCCAGCGTCGAGGCGGCGGGCATCTCCCCTGACGCCATGCGCGCGGACGCGAAGATCGATTTCTCCGGAGACATGCACTCCGGCGCCAAGGCCTGGAAACACGTGTGGAGTGCCGGCCAGGGCGTTGGCGGCGTCGCCAGGATCGAGCCGCTGGCCGAGATCGTCGAAGGGCTCGTCGCCGACTATGCGGCGGTGCAGCCGGGTGAAGCGGGCGTTGCCATGCGGCGCGCGGAACGGGAACTGACAGCATGACCCTTGATGACATCGCCCGTGCGCTGCGGGAGGCGGACGCCGCCGGCGCGCCGATCCTGCCGGTGCGCGAGAAGATCGCCACGGCGGAAGACGCCTATGCGGTTCAGGAAATCAA
>NZ_JAIVMG010000018.1 GCF_020177335.1 Stappia indica
CTTCCGCAGCCTCGAGCTTGGCGCGCTCCGCCTCCTCGGCGGCCCGCTTGGCGGCCTCTTCGGCCTCGCGCTTGGCGCGCTCCTCGGCCTCGGCCTTGCGGCGGGCCTCTTCCGCGATGCGGCGGCGTTCGTCTTCCTCGCGGCGCTTGCGGTCCTCGACCTCACGCAGCTGCGCCTCGCGCAGGGCGGCCTGACGCGCGGCCGCTTCCTCGCTGGTCAGCGTGCGCAGGATATTGCCGCCACGCGGCCGCTGGCCGGAGGCCGCACGGCGCGCCGCTGCGGTATCGGCCTTGACCGAACCGCCCTTTTCGATGTCGGGACGGCGCTCGCGCTGCTGTTGCTGCTGAGCGGGCGCGCGCGGAGCCGGCGCTTCCGCCTCCGGCTTGCCTTCCTGCCCCGGCAGGACGACCCGGCGCTTCTTCTTCTCCACGACGACAGCCTTGCTGCGCCCATGCGAGAAGCTCTGACGCACGGTGCCCTGCTCGACGCCGGGCCGCTTCAGTCCAAGCGTCTTGCGTTCAACGCTGATTGTCTTGTCGCCGGGATTTTTCGTTTCGCTCATATCGCCTTCAGTCCTGGGTCGCCGCACCGCCCGCAACGCCGCCGGATTGCTCATCCGGGTTGGCTCGGAAACGCTCCAATGCGTCTATCCGCATCAGCGCATTTTCGCTCGCGGATCCCGCGAGCAGTGCAGCATGTATCACATTTGACCGACCCAATGCCAAATCCAATTGAGTCGACGCAAAACTCCGTAGCGTCCGGCACCCGCCGGACCCGGCGAATCGCGCCTTCGCGATCGCCGACAACTTTCTGACACCGTCCTCGCCCGCGTCCGCCGCCAGGAGAAGCGCGATCACATCCGCGCTCTTCAGGGCCGCTTCGACCTTGGCAAACCCAGCAAGGACCTGCCCCGCCTTGCGTGCCAGCGACACCGAATTCAGCGCCGCGCGTTCCAGCAGAGCGTCCACACGCTCCGCCAAGTCCTCATCGGCGGTCACCTGCTCCTTGAGGGAGCGGGCGAACACCCGTTTCTTCTGCGCGGCGGTGACCGCCGCATGTGTCGCACTCACCCATACACCGCGCCCGGGCAGCTGACGCTTGAGATCGGGAACGATCCTTCCGTCAGGGTCCGCGACAAACCGGATCAGTTCCGTCACCGGCCTGGTCTCGCGGGTCAGGGCGCAGCACCGCTCCAGCGGCTCGTTCCGTCTCGGCACGTTTTTACTCCGCCGATCCCCACGCGCCCCGCCTCTGGCGGATCAGGCGCATCGGGACGTCACACCTCGTGCACGACACCTGCCGCAACGACTTCCTCGGACGCCGGCGCATCGGCTTCTTCGCCATCCGCCTCGTCGCCCTCGCCGGCCTCGTCATCTTCGGCCGCGGCCTGAAGCTCCTCGGCGCTGACCCAACCGGCCTCGACGCGCGCGGCCATGATCATCTCCTCGGCCTCGGCGCGGCTCAGATCGAACCCGGACAGCGCGCCCTCGTGGCGAACCGTCTCGCCCGCCGACCGCTCGGTCCAGCCGACCAGGTCATCGGTGGCGCAGCCGGCCAGATCCTCGACGGACCGAACCTCGTCCTTGCCGAGCGCGACCATCATCGCGGTGGTCACGCCGGGGACCGCACGCAGGTCGTCGGCAACCCCGAGCGCCTTGCGCTCCTCGTCCAGCTTCGCCTCGACCTCTTCGAGATATTCGCGGGCACGCGCCTGGATTTCGTCGGCGGTGTCCTCATCGAAGCCCTCGATGGTCGCGACTTCGTCCCGCTCGACATACGCCACTTCCTCCACCGAGGCAAATCCTTCGGAGGCAAGAAGCTGGCCGACGACCTCGTCCACATTGAGCGCATCGACGAAAAGCTGCGTCCGTTCAGCGAATTCACGCTGGCGGCGCTCCGATTCATCATGCTCGGTCATGATGTCGATCGCCCAGCCGGTCAGCTGCGAGGCAAGCCGCACATTCTGACCGCGCCGGCCGATGGCCAGGGACAGCTGCTCGTCCGGAACCACCACCTCGATCCGCTCCGCATCCTCATCGAGCACCACCTTGGCGACCTCGGCCGGCTGCAGGGCGTTGACGATGAAGGTGGCCGCATCCGGGTTCCAGGGGATGATGTCGATCTTCTCGCCCTGCAACTCGCCGACCACCGCCTGGACGCGGCTGCCGCGCATGCCGACGCAGGCGCCGACCGGGTCGATCGAGGAATCCTTGGAGATCACCGCGATCTTGGCGCGCGAGCCCGGATCGCGGGCCACGGCGCGGATCTCGATGATGCCATCGTAGATTTCCGGCACCTCCTGCGCGAACAACTTGGCCATGAACTGCGGATGGGTGCGCGACAGGAACACCTGGGGCCCACGCTGCTCGCGGCGCACGTCGTAGATATAGGCGCGGATGCGATCGCCGGTGCGGAACATTTCGCGCGGGATCAGCTCGTCGCGCCGGACCACGGCCTCGCCGCGACCGAGATCGACGACCACATTGCCGTATTCCACCCGCTTGACGACGCCGTTGATGACCTCGCCAATGCGGTCCTTGAACTCGTCGTACTGGCGATCGCGCTCGGCCTCACGGACCTTCTGCACGATCACCTGCTTGGCCGACTGGGCGGCGATGCGACCGAAATCGAGCGGCGGCAGCGGCTCGGCGATGTAATCGCCGATCTGCGCCAGCGGGTTGCGCTGCAGCGCCTCCTCAAGCCCGATCTCGGTGGCGACATTCTCCACCTCCTCGGCAACCAGCAGAAGCCGCTGAAGCTTGATCTCGCCGGTGCGCGGATTGATCTCGGCCCGAACCTCGGTCTCGGATCCGTAGCGGGAACGCGCCGCCTTCTGGATCGCGTCCTCCATCGCCGCGATCACGATCTGACGGTCGATCGACTTCTCCCGCGCCACCGCATCGGCGATCTGCAGAAGTTCAAGCCGGTTCGCACTGATTGCCATCTCGCTCAACTCCTCTGGCGCCGGAAACCGCGGCGCACCCTCTGTCTTTCCGACGGAACGCTTGACCGGCGCTCCGGATGTTCACTATTCGCCCGGCTCGCGGCCGGATCCGCGATCCGTGTCAGTTGCCGCCGCAACCCCGGCGCGGGGCCCCTTGCCCCGCCCCCGGCGCGCGGCCCGCTCCGCCTGACGCGCCGCCTTCTCGGCCTGGCGCGCGGCCTTTTCCGCCTTCAGCGCCGCGTCGATCAGAAGATCGGTCAGGACAAGACGGGCATCGCCGACGTCGCGCAGCGCAAGCTCGACGTCCCGCTGTCCGTTGGGCAGTTCTTCCTCAAGCCGCAGCGTGACCGTATCCGCATCGGCGGCGGTCAGAACACCGCGAAAGCGCTTACGCCCATCGAGCGGCACCGAAAGTTCGATCTTCGCCAGATGACCGAGCCAGCGGCTGAAATCGCCGGCGCGCACCAGCGGCCGGTCGACCCCGGGCGAGGAGAGTTCGAGATTGTATTCCCGATCGATCGGATCCTCGACGTCGAGCACCGGCGTGATGCCACGGCTGACGGTCTCGCAATCGTCGATGGTCATGGTGCCGTCGGGGCGCTCGGCCATCACCTGCAACGTCAGCCCATCGACACCGGAGAGCTTGACCCGCACGAGGCGGAACCCGAGATCCTCGATGACGGGCTCGACGATGGCGGCGATCCTCGCCTCCAGTCCGGCCTCGCGGACAAGTCTTGGTTCGCTGTCCTGCACGAAATCCTCATTTCCCTGGGTGCGGCACGGGGGCGACGGATCCTGCGATACCGCCACGCATCACTCCGGCGCCTTCGCCGGTCGGCGACACCCGCCGCGCGCCTGGCGGCACCCCTAAAACAAAAAGAGCGGGTCCCGGAGGGGCCCACTCTCAAACTGCCCTTGATGAGCCGCCAGAGAATATTTGACGATCACTATAGTCAAATCACCGGCCAAGGCAAGCGGATTCACAGGCGGCGGAACTCCAGATAGCGGCCGACCCGCCCCTCGCGCACGGCCTTGCGCTCATAGCGTGTGCCGGACCAGGGCGCCCAGGGACGGCGCCAGTCATCGGCCCGCTCGGCGGTCCATTCGAACGCCGGATGGTCGCGCAGGTGCCGCAGCGTCCAGTCCACATAGGTATCGATGTCGCTGGCAAACCGCAGCAAGGCTCCCGGCTTCAGCACCCGGGCGTAACGGTCGAGATTGACCGGGTTGATGAACCGGCGCTTCCAGTGCCGGCGCTTCGGCCAGGGGTCCGGATAGAGCTGGTAGACACCGTCGAGGCAGGCCGGCGGCAACCAGTCCAAGAGCTTGATCGCATCGTCGCCATAGACCCGGACGTTCTCCAGGCCTTCGCTGTCGACCTCCGCCACCGCCTTGGCCAGGCTGCTGACGAAGGGCTCGACGCCAATGAACCCCACATCCGGCAGGCGCCGCGCCTCATGCAGCAGATGCTCGCCGCCGCCGAAACCGACCTCCAGCCAGACCGCGCTCACCGGCCGGGCGAACAGGGTCGTGACGTCTTCAGGCGCCGGAACCGAGAGATCCGGCTGCAACCGCTGCAACGCTGCGTCGAACTGTTCCTGCCGCCCCTTGCGCAGCGGCTTGCCCACGCGCCGGCCGAAAAAGGAACCCTTGGTGTGATCCGTCATCGCATTCTTCCATCCCGCCGGCGCGGCACGTCCCGCGCGCGGGCAAATTTCCGGCTGCCGAAGGGCAGCGGACATGACAACGCCGCCGGAAGGCTCCGGCGGCGCTGTTCGTTGATCTGAAGCCCCGGATCAGCCCGCGATGTCGCGCAGGGCGTGCACCAGGTCGATCTTTTCCCAGGAGAAGCCACCATCGGCCTCCGGCTCCCGACCGAAGTGGCCGTAGGCCGCGGTGCGGGCGTAGATCGGACGGTTGAGCTGCAGGTGCTCGCGGATGCCGCGCGGCGTCAGGTTCATGACGTTGCGGATCCCCTTCTCGAGCTTGGCCTCGTCCACCTTGCCGGTGCCATGCAGGTCGACATAGACCGACAGGGGCTCGGCAACGCCGATGGCGTAGGACAGCTGGATGGTGCAACGGTCGGCGAGATCCGCCGCCACCACGTTCTTGGCGAGATAACGCGCCGCATAGGCCGCCGAACGGTCAACCTTGGTCGGATCCTTGCCGGAGAACGCGCCGCCGCCATGGGGCGCGGCACCGCCATAGGTGTCGACGATGATCTTGCGGCCGGTCAGGCCGCAGTCGCCGTCCGGACCGCCGATGACGAAGGCACCGGTCGGATTGACGTGCCAGACCGTCTCGTCGGTGATCCAGCCGCCGGGCACGGCGGAAATGATGTAGGGCTCGACGATCGAGCGGATGTCATCGGAGGTCAGCGCCGGATCGAGATGCTGGGTCGACAGCACGATGGAGGTCAGCCCCACCGGCGCACCATTCTCGTAACGCACTGTAACCTGGCTCTTGGCGTCCGGGCCGAGCGCCGGCTCCCGGCCGGTCTTGCGCGCCTCGGCGAGGAGCCGAAGGATCTTGTGCGAGTAGTAGATCGGCGCCGGCATCAGCTCCGGGGTCTCGCGGCAGGCATAGCCGAACATGATGCCCTGATCGCCCGCGCCCTCGTCCTTGTTGTCCGCCGCATCGACGCCCTGGGCGATATGCGCGGACTGGTCGTGCAGGTGAACCTGGATGTCGCAGGTTTCCCAGTGGAACCCTTCCTGCTCATAGCCGATGTCCTTCATCGCCAGCCGGGCAAGATGGGCGATGTAGTCATGGGTGATGTGCGAGGGACCGCGGGTTTCACCCGCAATCACGACCCTGTTGGTGGTGGCCAGCGTTTCGCATGCCACCCGCGCTTCCGGCATTTCGCCGAGAAACGCATCGACCACGGCATCGGAGATCCGGTCACAGACCTTGTCCGGATGACCCTCCGACACGGATTCAGAGGTAAACAGATAGTTTTGACGCGCCACGAGCAATCGTCCTTCTGGGAAGAAAACAGTAAGAAGCGGCGGGAAATCCCGCCGCTTCGGCTGACTAAAGACAGTGTTTTGCGGAGCGCGTCAAGCCATTCGACCCGTCAGCCCTTGTCGGCTTCCTCGCCCGCCAGAGCGCGGACGAGTTCGACCACCCGGCGACGAACCTTCGCATCCTCGATCCGGACGAAGGCCTTGTTGAGCGACAGCCCTTCTGAAGAGGACAGGAAATCGACAACATAAGATGCCGGCTTTGCTTCACCGAAGCCGGTTGCTTCATCCGGTGTCCCAGGGGCATCTTCGAAGAAGAACGCAACCGGGACCTTCAGGACCGTCGCGATATGCTGCAAACGGCTCGCACCGATCCGGTTGGTGCCCTTCTCATACTTCTGGATCTGCTGGAATGTAATCCCGAGGCTCTCACCAAGTTTTTCCTGGCTCATTCCAAGCATCATTCGGCGCAGCCGCACGCGGCTTCCGACATGCACATCGATGGGGTTTGGTGCTTTCTTGCTGGGCATTTTTGATCTTCTTTCTCGCCTATCGGTTGCTGTGACCACGTCATTTATTCTCCGGAGGCTTTTTCACCGCCTCATCGAATGTCGCTCCGTTTCGCCCCGGAACATTCATCCATCGAGCCGGCAGCTTGCCATTTCCCGGTTTTTTCAACCCGCCGAACACGACCAGCGGACGCAGCTGTCATGATGCCGTGCGACAGGACCCGGCGTCAATCTTTACGCGCATACCCTACGTAACGCGATACCAGAAGGAGGCCAAGCAAAACCGTAACAAGCAAGCCCAAGATGAGCGCACCCGTCCGTGAATAAACCGTCGGGGGAGCACTGGAGGGCAAGCGCAGGTCGATCACCCCCTGTTGCCCGAGCCCGAGCCGTGCCCGCACTCGTCCCTGAGCGTCGACCACGCCACTGATTCCGGTGTTCGCCACCCGCACCACCGGCACGCCCTGCTCAATCGCCCGCATCCGCGCCTGGACGAAATGCTGGACGGGGCCGGGGGTATCGCCGAACCAGGCATCATTGGTGACATTGAGAATCCAGCCCGGACGCCCATCGGCCGAGGTCGCGGCTTCAGGGAATATCGCCTCGTAGCAAATCAGCGGCAGCATCAAGGGACCGGTCACCGGTGCCAGCAGCCGGTGGCGATAGCCGGCGCGGAATTCCCCTGGCGTCGCAACGAGCTTGGTCAGGCCGATGGCCTCCAGCCAGTCGCCGAAGGGCAGGAACTCACCAAAGGGCACCAGGCGCACCTTGTCATAGGCATCGCGGATGGTGCCCGCGCCATCGACCACGTAAACGCTGTTGTAGAACGACCCCGTCGCCTCGCCTTGCCGCACCGCGCCGGTGGCCAATGTGTCTTCCGGGCCAAGCATCCGGGCAATCGCCGACAGAGCGCCGGGCTCGTTCGTCAGAAGAAAGGGCACGGCGGATTCCGGCCAGATCACCACCCGCGGCAAATCGCCGCCGTCCGCGCCCGTCCAGGGCTGATCGCTCATCTCAAGATAGGTGGCGAAAACGCGGGAGCGGTTTTCCGGCTTCCACTTCTCCTCCTGTGGCACCGAGGGCTGCACCAGCCGGAGGGCCACCGGCTCGGAGGTCGGCGGGCCGGCCTGCGTCAACCGGGCCGCGCCAAATCCGCCGATCGCCAGAAAGAGCAGGACGCCGGCCACCCCGGCGCGGCGCCCTCCGCCCGGCTCGGCAAAGCCTGCCAGGCTGCAGAACACCAGGGTGACCAGGAGCCCGAGACCATAGACGCCGACCAGCGCGGCGGGCTGGGCCAGCCAGAGCACGTCACCGAACGCATAGCCCCAGGTGTTCCAGGGAAAGCCCGACAGAACGTTGCCGCGCAGCGCATCGGCGCCGGCGAGCGCCAGCGCCAGCGCCAGCAGCCGTCCCCAGCCGTCACGCCAGATGGCGGCGGCGAGCGCAACGCCAAGCCCGGTGAAGATGGCAAGTCCGGCCGGCAGCAGCAGCACGGCGAGCGGGATCATCCAGGCATGCAGCTGCGCGTCGACCAGAAAGGCCCGGCCGATCCACCACAGGCCGGCCAGATGAAAGCCGAAGCCGAACCACCAGCCAAGGACAAAGCCGGCGCGGGCGCGCGCCGCCAGCCGCGCGCCCGGCGCGATTGCTCCATCGAGCAGCCAGACCAGTGCGGGGAAGGAGAGGGCGAGCACCGGGAACCAGCCGAAAGGCGGCATTGCCAGCGCGGCAAGCGCTCCGCCAAGCGCCGCAAGCAGCCAACGCTGCCAGCCGAAGGCCAGCAGAAACACATGGGACAGTCGCTGCAAGATCACCGCTCCGCTCTACCAGCCTTTCCGAATGCCCCGCACCAGAGGTGCGAATCGTCCCGCGCATGCGCCGACGTTCTCCGCTGCGGCGCGGCCGGTCAAGCAGGCCATGCCCTACCCTTCCGAGGATGGCGCGGCCTCGGGCCGGCGAAGCCGGCGCCGCGCGTCGCCGTGCCGCGGATCGATACGCTTGGCCCGGATCCGCAGCCGCTTGATGCGCCGCGGATCGGCGTCCAGAACCTCGAATTCGTAGCCGGGAAGCTCGCGGGCGGCGATCAGCTCACCGCGCACCGGCACCCGTCCGACCAGCGTGAAGACAAGACCGCCAAGGGTATCCACTTCCTCGCCCAGTTCGCCGATCTGGAAACCGGTCCCCAGGGCCTGCTCCACGTCTTCCAGCGGAACCCGGGGATCGGCGGTCCAGGTGCCGTCGGAGACCCTGGAGATCATCGCCTCCTCGTCCTCGTCGTGCTCGTCCTCGATATCACCGACCACCGTCTCGACCACATCCTCCAGCGAGACCAGGCCGTCGGTGCCGCCATATTCGTCGATCACCAGCGCCATCTGCATGCGGTCCGCCTGCATCTTCGCCATCAGGTCGGCAGCCGGCATGGACGGAGGCACGAACAGCACCGGACGAATGATACCGGCCTCGTGCAGCGGCAACGACAAATCGACCCGAGACAGATCGACATCCGCCTCCTGGTTGGACAGACGCGCGGCCTGCGCCTCGTCTTCATCCTTCCCGGCCCTGTCCTTGGCGTCGCTCTGTTCGCCCCCCTCCTCGGCGCCCGCCTTGACCGCGAAATAGGCCATCAGATCCTTGATGTGCACCATGCCGCGCGGGTCATCGAGACCTTCATGATAGACGGGCATGCGGGAATGGCCGGATTCGCGGAACACCTCCATCAGCCGGCCAAGCGCGACCGTGTCCTCGATGGCGTCGATATCGGCGCGCGGCACCATGACATCGTCCACCCGCACCTCGCGCAGGCGCAGGATATTCGACAGGAGCACGCGTTCCTCGGGGGTGAAACTGGCCCCCTCATCCGCGTCACGGGCTAATTCATCCTGGAGATTCTGGCGCAGTGTCATCGCGCCGGATCGGCGCAGGCCGGCAAGCCGCTTCACCTGCCGCAAACCCCAGCCGAACAGGGACCGATGTGATATCGGCGGCTGGTCGTCATGTTCGCCCACGGCGCTCGCATCGGATGCGGGCTGCCGTTCGGGACTTCGATCCTCTGAATCGTGCATATCTGTTTTGCACCCGTCTCAGACGGGCGTGTTGCTCTCCGTGGTGCCATTGGTCAAGGGCGGCTCCCGATAAGGATCCGCAATTCCGAGCCGGGACAGAATCCGACGCTCGGTCTCCTCCATCTCCTCGGCCTCGTCCTCCATTTGGTGATCGTAGCCCAGAAGGTGAAGAAAACCGTGAACGACAAGATGAGAAAGATGATCGGAAAATGCAATTTCCAGCTCAGCCGCCTCGCGGGTGACGGTCTCCTCAGCGAACACCAGATCGCCGAGCAGCGGTCCGAACGGCGGCTCGGTCTCGTCGCCGCCGGGAAAGGACAGGACATTGGTCGCCGTGTCCTTGCCGCGCCATTCGCCGTTCAGCTCGCGCACATGCGCATCGTCGGTGAACACCAGCGACAGTTCCGTTCCCGGCACAAGCTCCAGAGCGAGATGGTCGCAGGCCATGCCCACCACCCGCTCGACCAGATCATGCAGCTCGGTTTCGCCCGGCCAGTTGCCCGCCTCGATGGACAGATCGAGTTCGGGCCGGTTCACCGTGGCGCTCATCGCCCCCGTCCCTCATTGGGGCTCCGGTCCGCATTGGCGCGACCGGGTGCGCTTGCCGCAAGCGCCTCGCGCTCCTGCGAGGCCTCGCGCGCGGCATCGTCATAGGCCTTGACGATGCGCGCCACCAGTTCATGACGGACCACATCGACCTCGGTGAAGGCCACATGGGCGACCCCTTCGACGCCCTGCAGCAGGGCCAGCGCCTCGCGCAGGCCCGATTGCTGGCCGGCGGGAAGGTCGATCTGGCTCGGATCACCGGTGACGATCATGCGGGAGTTCTCGCCCAGACGGGTCAGGAACATCTTCATCTGCATGGTGGTGGTGTTCTGCGCCTCGTCGAGGATCGCCACCGCATTGGAGAGGGTCCGCCCACGCATGAAGGCGAGCGGCGCCACCTCGATCATGCCGGACTGAAGGCCGCGATCGACCTTTTCCGCCGGCATCATCTCATAAAGCGCGTCATAGAGCGGGCGCAGGTAGGGATCGACCTTTTCCTTCATATCGCCTGGCAGGAAGCCGAGCCGCTCGCCCGCCTCCACCGCCGGACGCGACAGGATCAGCCGGGTGACGTCGCCGCGCTCCAGCAGCGCCGCGGCATAGGCCACCGCGAGAAAGGTCTTGCCGGTGCCGGCCGGGCCGGTGCCGAAGGTCAGGTCCGAGCGGTCCATCGCCCGGATATAGGCATCCTGCGCGGGCGTGCGCGCCAGCACCGTCTTGCGGCGGGTGGAAATCTGGGCGAAGGCCAGATGGGATTTCGGTTCGATGGTCGGCAGGTCGAGCTGCGCCTCTTCGGCCACCGCCATGCGCAGCGCCCCTTCCACATCGCCCGGGTGAAGCTCATGCCCCTGCTGCAGGCGAATGTAGAGCGCCTCCAGCGCCCGCCGCGCCTGTTCGCAGGCCGAATGCGGCCCCTTGATGATCACCTGATTGCCACGCGCGACCGCATCGACGGACAGCCGTTGCTCGATCAGGGCAAGGTTCTGGTCGAACTGGCCGAACAGATCGCCGACCAGGCGATTGTCATCGAAGGCCAGAACCACATGGGTCATGTCCGAGGCGGGGACCGCCGCGCGGCGCCCTCCTCGCGGCTGGGTCCGGCTGTCACCCGTCAAACGGCTTCTCCTGGCATCGCCTCTCCTGGCACCCCTCGCCGGCACCGTGGTTGCTGGCCCCGCCACCGGGCGGGTGCCAGATTGTCAGACACCGCAGTTCCGCCGCAGCGGAGCCATGCCGGTCGGCGCGCCCTGTCAGGCCGCACCCATCCGCCCGTCCCGCGCGGTCATCTCATCTTGCCCTGCGATCCGCCGGGCGAACAGGGAATTCGTACCGGTGCCGGTGATTTCCACCGGCACGATCTGGCCGATCAGGGTTTCCGGCGCCTCGATCTGCACCGGCTGCAACCAGGGCGAACGGCCGGTCACCTGCCCCGGATTGCGCCCGCGCTTTTCCAGAAGCACCTCGCAGCGCCGGCCGACCATGGCCGTGTTGAACTCCCGCTGCTGGCGGGTAATCAGCGCCTGCAGCTCCGCAAGCCGCTCCGACATCACCTCTTCCGCCACCTGATCTTCGAGCAGCGCGCCGGGCGTTCCCGGGCGCGGGCTGTACTTGAAGGTGAAGGCGGAGGCGAAGCCGACGCGCTCGACCAGATCCAGCGTGTCGCGGAAATCCGCGTCGCTCTCGCCGGGAAAGCCGACGATGAAATCGCAGGAAAGGGCGAGATCGGGGCGCGCATCGCGGATCCGGTCGACAAGCCGGAAATACTCCTCGCGGGTGTGCTTGCGGTTCATCGCCTTGAGGATCCGGTCCGAGCCCGACTGCACCGGCAGATGCAGATAGGGCATCAGCTGCGGCAGGTCGCGGTGCGCGGCAATCAGCGCATCGTCCATGTCGCGCGGATGGCTCGTGGTGTAGCGCAGCCGGTCGAGGCCGTCGATTTCGGCCAGGCGGAACAGCAGTTCGCCCAAGCCCCAGGCGCGGCCATCCGCCCCCTCGCCGTGCCAGCCGTTGACGTTCTGGCCGAGCAGGGTGACCTCGCGCACGCCCTCATCGGCAAGCCGGCGCGCCTCGGCGACGATCTGCTCGACCGGGCGCGAGACCTCCGCGCCCCGGGTATAGGGCACCACGCAGAAGGTGCAGAACTTGTCGCAGCCTTCCTGCACGGTGAGGAAGGCGGTGACCCCACGGGACCGGATGCCGGCCGGCGAGGGGGTCGCCAGATGGCGGAACTTGTCCTCGATCTCGAACTCGGTCTCCACCACCGTCGCACCATTGGCGGCCTGTTTCACCAGCTCCGGCAGCCGGTGATAGGTCTGCGGCCCGAACACCAGATCGACCACCGGCGCCCGGCGGGCGATCTCCTCGCCCTCCGCCTGGGCGACGCAACCGGCGACGCCGATCATCATTTCCTCGCCCTCGGCGGCGCGCGCATCCTTCAGCTTGCGCAGCCGCCCCAGCTCGGAATAGACCTTCTCCGCCGCCTTTTCGCGGATGTGGCAGGTGTTGAGAATGACCAGATCCGCCTCGTCCGGCGAGGCCACCGCCTCAAAGCCGTCCGGGGCGAGCGCATCGGTCATCCGGTCGCTGTCATAGACGTTCATCTGACAGCCGTAGGTCTTGACGAACACCCGCCGCTTGCGCGCTGCCGCTGCTGCCGGGTGCGTCTCGCCGCGCGCCATACTGGTCTCGTTGCTCATGAATTCCTCGGATCTCGCCGACGGCACCTGATGCCGTCCGCCGGCCGTCACGGGCCGGATCGCGATTGCTTTAACGGTTTTTCACCGGTTTGAGAATAGCGCGGATGCCGACGCCCGTCCCGCCAGCGCTTCGGCGGACAGGGCGCGCACCGTCTCCTCAAGCTGCCGGGTCAGCGCCTTGCGGTCGGCATCGGCAGGCACCTTGACCGGTTCGCCCCAGACGACCCAGACGTCAATCGCCCCCTGCTTCACCACTTCCATGAAGTGCGGCACCATCTCCATGTCGCCATACCAGGCCACATGCGGGCGGAACTGGCGCCCCATCGGCAGGCCGTGCAGGCCGGTATAGGCGATCGCCAGCGGCTGGATCCAGACATCGCCCTCCTCGCCGGCGACCGCGTGGCGCGCCGCGCCGATCAACGCCGAGCGGAACGGCAACACATAGTTGCCGCTGTTGGAGGTGCCTTCGGCAAACAGCACCATCGCATCGCCGGAGGCCATGCGCGTGCCGATCTCCTCGGCGGTGCGGGCGGTGGCGCTGCGCCGCTGCCGGTCGACGAACACCGAACGCTGCAGCTTGGCGAAAAGGCCGAACACCGGCCAGTTCGCCACCTCGGTCTTGGCGATGAAGGACAGGGGCGCGCGGCTGCCCAGCACCGTGATGTCGATCCAGGAGGCGTGATTGGCGGTAATCAGCAGCGGCCGCTCGGCCGCGGGCTGGCCCACCTCATGTACCTTGATGCCGACCATGCGGCAGGCGATCCGGTGCCAGACCACCGGCAGGCGGCGCTTCAGGTTGCCGTTGCCGCGCAGCGCCAGCCACTGCAGCGGAATGAGCGGCAGGGTCACCGCCGTCAGGGCCAGAAGAACGATCGCGGCCCGGGCGCGGGACATGTCTAGCCGGCCTCCCCGTCGGGCTCCGAACCGGCTTCGCTGTCCGCCTCCACGGGCTGCCCGCCGAGCGGAATGCCGTAGAGTTCCAGCCGATGATCGACCAGCCGGAAGCCGAGCTTGCGGGCGATCGCCTCCTGCAACCGTTCGATTTCCTCGTTGCGGAACTCGATCACCCGACCGCTCTTCAGGTCGATCAGATGATCGTGATGCTCTTCCGGCACGGTTTCGTAGCGGGCGCGCCCGTCGCGGAAATCGTGACGCTCGATGATACCCGCATCCTCGAACAGCTTGACCGTACGATAAACGGTGGAAATGGAGATGCGCGGATCGTTCTCCACCGCCCGGCGGTAGAGCTCTTCCACATCCGGATGGTCGCTGGCCCCCTCGATCACCCGGGCGATGATGCGCCGCTGCTCGGTCATGCGCATGCCCTTCGCGACGCAGATGTCCTCCAGCGACTGGGGGCTGTCGTGTTGGGTCATTTCGCCTTGTCCCTCCTTGCGAGGCGAGCCGCGCCTGGGTCCAGACCCTAACGCCTGATAGTCAGCCGATTACGCCAGATCGGCGCGCATGACAAGCGCACCGCCGCCGCCATCCCCGGTCTGATAATAGCCGCGCCGTTCCCCGACCTTGCGAAACCCGAGCCCGCGATAGAGCCGCAATGCCGGCTCGTTGGCCTCATCGACCTCCAGGAACAGCATTTTCGTACGCTCCGCGTAAAGCCGGCGCATGGCCGCGCGCATCAGCTGTACACCGATGCCCCGGCCACGCTGGCGTGGATCCACCGCAAGGGTCAGGATCTCCGCCTCGTCGGCAACCGAGCGCAGGATCACGAAGCCAAGCGGATTGCGGCTGCCGAACGCATTGGCGCGGCGGGCGAGCAGAATCACCACTCCAGTCTGCGCCCGCAGAGCGGCCAGTTCCTCACTGCTCCACACTCCGTCGAAGGAGCGGGCATGGATCTCGGCGAGCTGGTCGAGATCTTCCGCCGTCGCCTCCTCCACCACCGGAGGCGGCGCCCAGAACCACCAGAAGGTCATGCCAACAACCCCGGGGCGCGTACCGCCGGCTTGGCATCGGGCGGACGCAGGTAGAGCGGCTCCGGCGCGCTCTCAGGCGTCTCCGCCCGGGCGCCGAGCCGGGCCACCGCGCCGATCTCGGGAAAACCCGCCCGATCCAGGATCACCGGCGCCGGACCGGTCATCGCCGCCGCCAGCTTGTCGGCGCCGCTGCCGGCCAGCAGGGTTCCGGCGGTGAGCTCGGCGGCAAGCGCCTCCACTGCGACCACCCGCGCCGGGGTCAGGGCCGAACCATCGGCGGCAAAGCTCTGGGCATAGACATCCGGCCCACGCGCATCGATGACGGCGCAGATCGCTGCGTCTGCCGCAGCCTCCCCGCCGCTCTGACGGGCGGCCTCGCCAATCGCCTCCAGCGTCGAGATGCCCACCGCCGGGACGCCAACCACCAGCGCCAGCCCGCGCGCGGCGGACAGGCCGACCCGCAACCCGGTGAAACTGCCCGGCCCGATGGTGACGGCGATCCGGTCAAGCTCGGAAAAAGCCAGCCCCGCCTCGGCCATCACCTCGCCGATCATGTCCATCAGCCGCTCCGCATGGCCACGCTTCAGCAGTTCGCTGGCAGCGGTCAGGCGCGCGCCCTCCCCCTCTCCGTCAAGGACGGCGACCGAGCAGGCCTCAAGGGCGGTATCAATGGCAAGCAGGCGCATGAAGAGACTAAACCGTGCGGGGGAAGAAAGGTCGACTCGCCCTTTCGGCTAACAGCCGGGCCGGAGAAACGCAAGGACACGGGCGGCGGAGCCAATATGCTCCCTCCGCCACGCGAAACGGCCCGGTCGATGACCGGGCCGGTCCCTGCGTCTGGCGATACCGCGTCAGAGCGCGCGCACTTCCTCCACTTCCGGAACGAAATGGCGCAACAGGTTCTGGATGCCGTGCTTCAGTGTCGCTGTCGAGGACGGGCAGCCGGAGCAGGCGCCGCGCATGGACAGGTAGACGACACCGTCGCGGAAGCCCCGGAACGTAATGTCGCCGCCATCCTGGGCCACCGCCGGGCGCACCCGGGTCTCGATCAGTTCCTTGATGGTCTCGACCGTTTCCGCATCATCGGCCTCGAAGAACTCCTCGTCGCCCACCGCCTCGGTGTCCATCCGGGTCACCGGCGCGCCGGACATGAAATGCTCCATGATGGCACCGAGGATCGCCGGCTTGATATGCTGCCAGTCGGCGTCGCCCTTGGTCACGGAGATGAAGTCGTGGCCGAAAAAGATCCCCTCGACCCCCTCGACCTCGAACAGTTTCTCCGCCAGCGGCGAAGCCGCCGCATCCTCGCTCTTGCGAAAATCCATGGTGCCTTCCGGCAGCACGATCCGGCCGGGCAGGAACTTGAGGGTCGCGGGGTTCGGCGTTGCCTCGGTCTGAATGAACATCACTCTTGTCCTCTTGTCGCGCGGCGGGTGGCCTTGCTTGGCCCCGGCCCGCGATCGGTGTTGGCCCCAGTATACAGGCAGGAGGCGGCCTGCACCAGATTGGAATTGTTCCAGAGTGGCGACGGCCGCTGCCCGCTCAGGCCAGCGCCGCGATCGCCTCGTCGTCGAGCGTGCCGGGCACGATGGTCACCGGGATCGGGAAACTGGCAGCGGCCTTGCCGGCAATCGCGGTGACCAGCGGCCCCGGGCCTTCGGTGCTGTTTCCCGCCGCCAGCACCAGGATGGCAATATCGGCATCTTCCTCGATCAGATTGACGATCTCGTCGGCGCGGTTTCCTTCCCGCACCACCGGTTCGGGATCGGTGCGGGCGACCGAGCGCACCCGGTCGGCGGCGCGCGCCAGACAGTTGTCCGCTTCCTCGCGCGCTTCCGCCCGCATGATGTTCTCCACCCCCAGCCAATGCTGGAAATCGCCGGGGGCGATGACATAGAGCAGGATGACCACACCATTGGTGCGTTCCGCCCGCTTGGCGGCATAGACGATGGCCCGATCGCATTCCGCCGTCTCATCGACGACGACCAGGAATTTCCGTCGATGCCCGACCTCGAAACTTTTTCGTATAGCGACCATGGTCACATGCTGCCATCGGCTTGGCCGGCCGGCAAGCGGCAAGGCGCCGCAGTGTCCGCGCGGCGCATCGGGTTACAGGATGAAGCGCGACAGGTCGACGTTCTTCGCCAACTCGCCAATGTTCTTGCGCACATATTCCGCGTCGATCACCCGCGTTTCGTTGAACAGGTCCGGCGCCGAGAAGGACACCTCGTCCAGCACCCGCTCCATCACCGTCTGCAGACGGCGCGCGCCGATGTTCTCGATGGTCGCGTTGAGATCGACGGCGATCGAGGCGATCTCGTCGATCGCATCGTCGGTAAACTCGAGCGTGACGTCTTCCGTTCCCAACAGGGCGACATACTGCTTGATGAGGCTGGCCTCGGTGTCGGTGAGGATCGCCCGGAAGTCGTCCTTGGTCAGCGCCTTCAGCTCGACCCGGATCGGCAGACGGCCCTGCAGCTCGGGCAGAAGGTCCGAAGGCTTGGCGACATGAAAAGCGCCGGAGGCGATGAACAGGATGTGGTCGGTGTTGACCGGCCCGTGCTTGGTGGAGACCACCGTGCCCTCGATCAGCGGCAGCAGATCGCGCTGCACGCCTTCGCGCGACACGTCCCCGCCCTGACGCTCGGACCGCACGCAGATCTTGTCGATCTCATCGAGAAAGACGATGCCGGCGTTCTCCACCAGATGGATCGCCTCTTCCACCACCTTGTCCTCGTCGAGCAGGCTGTCGGCCTCCTGTTCGATCAGGATCTGGTAGCTGTCGCGCACGCTGGTGCGGCGGGTCTTGGTGGCCCCGCCCAGCGCCTTGCCGAGCATGTCGGACAGGTTCATCACGCCGATGCTGCCGCCGGGCATGCCCGGCATGTCGAAGCTGGGCATCTGTGGCTGCGCCCGCACCTCGATGTCGATTTCCTTGTCGTCCAGTTCGCCTTCGCGCAGCTTCTTGCGGAAGCTCTCCCTGGTGGAGGGGCTGGCGCTCTTGCCCACCAGCGCTTCCAGCACGCGCTCCTCGGCCTGAAGATGGGCCTTGGCCTCGACCGACTTGCGCTTGGCGGTGCGCACCAGCAGGATCCCGGCCTCGACCAGATCGCGCACGATCTGCTCCACGTCCCGGCCGACATAGCCCACCTCGGTGAACTTGGTCGCCTCGACCTTGACGAAGGGCGCGTTGGCGAGCTTGGCCAGACGGCGGGAAATCTCCGTCTTGCCGACGCCGGTCGGGCCGATCATCAGGATGTTCTTCGGCATCACCTCCTCGCGCAGACTCTCGTCGAGCTGCTGCCGGCGCCAGCGGTTGCGCAGGGCAATGGCGACCGCGCGCTTGGCATCCTTCTGACCGATGATGTGGCGGTCGAGTTCAGAGACAATCTCGCGCGGAGACAGATTGGTCATGGAAAGTTGGCCCCTCGGTTGACGGGATCAGAAATCAGGAACGGGTGGGCGTGCCGGCGCCGACGATCAGCCGTCGCACTCCAGCGTTTCCACTGTCAGGTTGCCGTTGGTGTAGACGCAGATATCGGCGGCGATGGCCATTGCCTTGCGCGCCACCGCCTCGGCGTCGAGGTCGCTGTCGATCATCGCCCGGGCGGCGGCCAGCGCGTAATTGCCGCCGGAGCCGATCGCCATCACCCCGCCTTCCGGCTCCAGAACGTCGCCGGTGCCGGTCAGCACCAGCGAGACCGAGCGGTCGGCGACCAGCATCATCGCCTCCAGCCGGCGCAGATAGCGATCGGTGCGCCATTCCTTGGCCAGTTCGACACAGGCGCGCATGAGCTGGTCCGGGTACTGCTCCAGCTTGGCCTCAAGCCGTTCGAACAGGGTGAAGGCATCGGCGGTCGCCCCGGCGAAGCCGCCGATGACATCGCCCTTGGCGAGCGGACGGACCTTGCGGGCGGTGTTCTTGATCACCGTCTGACCGAGGGAGACCTGACCATCGCCGGCGATTACCACCCGTCCGCCCTTGCGAACACCGAGGATCGTCGTTCCATGCCAGCCGGTCGGATCGTTCTGCGCGCTCATTCCGCCTCTCAACATCTTTCATTTCGTGTCTGCCGCCCGGCCGCCACCGAAAAGGAGGACCGCGCGCGGCAGGTCTCGCCTATGTAGGCGGTTGGCGGTGGATTGCCAACAGGGCGCGGATCATGCCCCAGCGTCACGCCCTGAGCCGGACCTCCTCGATCAGGCGGCGAACCATCACCTGCAACAGCTCGGCGGAGCGCTCGTTCTTCAACTCGCCGCGCTCATCGAAGGCATGCGCCGCCGATGGCACCACCGCCATATCCGGAATCACCAGCGCGCCAAGACCGATCTCCAGGATCGTCCGCAAGCCCATCAGGCCGCGCATGCCGCCGAACTGCCCGGGGGAGGCGGCGCCGAGCGCGAACACCCGGTCCTTGAACACCGACGTCGGCGCTTCGCCCTCGTCTGACCGGCGCGACACCCAGTCGATCGTGTTCTTCAAGAGCGGGGTGACGGCCGTGTTGTACTCCGGGCTGGCGATGAACACCCCATTGTGCTTGCGCATCAAGGCTTTCAGCCGCCGGGCGGTCTCCGGAACGCCCTTTTCCCGCTCCAGGTCCCCATCGTAGATCGGCATCGGATAGTCGGCGAGCGAAACCCGGGTGACCTCGGCATCGGCCAGCGCCAGCGATTTGGCGACCAGCTCGGCAAGCCGGGTGTTCAGCGAACCGGCCCGGATCGAGCCGGACATGACCAGTATGCGAACGTCCTGCATGATGCACCTTTCGAGGGGGCCGGGACCGGGGACAGCCGCGCCCTCGCCCCATCCCGGTGGTAAGTGATAAGGTGATATATTGCCCGCCCCGCCCGTGACCAGCAGACCGTGCCCCTCTGGCATAGCCGATCCGCCGCCCGTCCCGAAAGAGCCTTGCCGTGACCCGTGCCGAGTTCGATGCCTTCTGCCAGACCCTCACCGGTGCGACCCATGTGATCCAGTGGGGCGGGGCCTCGGTGTGGAAGGTCGGCGGCAAGATCTTCGCGATCTGCTCGCACTGGCGCGCGGGCGAGACGGACCGGATCAGCTTCAAATGCAGCGACCTCAGCTACCGGATCCTCACCGACCTGCCGGGCATTTCGCCCGCCCCCTATCTCGCCCGGGCAAAATGGGTGCTGGTGGAAACCGGCGAGGCGCTGGATGACGAGGATACCCGCGCGCATATCACCGCCGCGCATGAGATCATCGCCGGCAAGCTGACCCGCGCCCGGCGGGCGGAACTGGGTCTTCCGGTCAAGAGCGCGGCACGCAAGGCAACAACGGGCAAGCCTAGCCGGGCAGGACCTGGCTGCGCTTGACCACGCCGAAGGCGAAGCTGGAATCGAGCGAGGCAATGCCCGGGATCTTGTGGATCCGCCGGCGGATGAACTCCTCGTAGTCGGCCAGCGAGGCGACCACCACCCTGAGCAGATAATCCCGGTCGCCGGCCATCAGGTAGCATTCCATGATCTCGTCGATGCCGGCCACCGCCGTCTCGAAGGCGGTGACGTTTTCCTGGGAATGCCGGTCGAGGCGAACTTGCAGGAAGACCGTGACCGGCAGGCCATAGGCTTCCTGGTCGACGATCGCCGCATAGCCGTCGATCACCCCGGCGCGCTCCAGGTTGCGCACCCGGCGCAGGCAGGGCGAGGGCGACAGGTTGACCCGCTGCGACAGGTCCTGATTGCTCAGGCGCCCCTCGCGCTGCAGGGCGCGAATGATCTTGCGGTCCGTCTCGTCCAGTTTTGTCATTATTCCTGGCAGAATCTACCAATATTGTTCGGATGATTGGCAAAATAAGCCAGATTTGCGCAGACGCCAACCGCTATCGTCGATCCATCCGCCGCCCCGGTTTTCCGGCGCGGCCCGTTCGTTCGATCGAGGATCCGCATCATGAGCACCCGCACCACCGGACAGCTTGGTTTCGCCACCCGCGCCATCCACCATGGCTATCAGCCCGCCGACCATGAGGGCGCACTGACGCCGCCCTTGCATCTCACCTCCACCTTTGCCTTCGAAACCGCCGAGCAGGGCGGCGAGATCTTCGCCGGCGAGCGGTCCGGCCATGTCTATTCGCGCATTTCCAACCCGACGCTTGAGCTGCTGGAAGCGCGGATGGCGCTGCTGGAAGAGGGCGAGGCGGCGATCAGCTTCGCCTCGGGCATGGGCGCCATCACAGCGGTGATGTGGACGTTCCTCTCCCCCGGCGACGAAATCCTCGTCGACAAGACCCTTTACGGCTGCACCTTCGCCTTCTTCCGGCACGGGCTGGCGAAATTCGGCATCACCATCACCCATGTGGACATGCGCGATCCGCAGAACGTCGCGGCGGCGATCACCCCGCGGACGAAGATCGTCTATTTCGAAACGCCGGCGAACCCGAACATGCGGCTGGTCGATATTGCCGCCGTCGCCGAGATCGCCCATCACCATGGCGCCCGGGTGGTCGTCGACAACACCTATGCCACCCCGGTGCTGACCCGGCCGCTGGCGCTCGGGGCGGACATCGTTGTCCACTCGGCGACCAAGTATCTGGGCGGTCACGGCGATCTGCTCGCCGGCATCGCCGTCGGCAATGCCGAGGACATGCAGGAGGTACGCCTTGTCGGGTTGAAGGACATGACCGGTGCGGTGCTCGCCCCGCTCAACGCTCATCTGATCCTGCGCGGGCTGAAGACGCTGGAGTTGCGGATGGAGCGCCATTGCTCCAGCGCGAAGGTGGTGGCGGAGATGCTGGAGGCGCATCCGGCGGTCGCCCAGGTCCACTACCCCGGCCTTGCGAGCTTCCCGCAGCACGAGCTGGCGCAGCGCCAGATGCCCGGCTTCGGCGGCATGATCGCCTTCGAGCTGGCCGGCGGCATGGCCGCCGGCATCGACTTCCTCAACCGGCTGACCCTGATCAAGCGGGCGGTCAGCCTCGGCGATGCGGAAACCCTGATCCAGCATCCGGCCAGCATGACCCACTCCACCTACACGGCGGAGGAGCGGCAGGCCCACGACATTTCCGACGGACTGATCCGCCTGTCGGTCGGTCTGGAAACGCCTGAGGACGTGATCGCCGATCTTGTGGCCGCCCTGCCGGACGCCTCCCGCGCGGCGGCTTGAGGGACGCACGAAAGATTCTTTCCGATCTCGCCGCTCCAGCGGTATCTTTTTGCATCGCGGCGGCATTTTCCGTTCAGAACGATCTGAAAATGCCGCCACCCCTGCCTATCGTCGCGGGGTCCGGCGATGCCGGCACCTACCCCGGCCCCAGGCCCCACGAACCGACAGGATGAGGAGCATGATGGACACCTCCCGCAAGGCCGACCTGAAAGCCATTGAACAGAAGCTGCTCTGGCTCGCCTGCTGGACGGTCCACAATGCCAATCACCTGCGCGAGAAGACCGACGGCATGAAGGTCGGCGGCCACCAGGCGTCCTGCGCCTCGATGGTGTCGATCATGACGGCGCTGTATTTCCACATCCTGCGGCCCGAAGACCGGGTGGCGGTCAAGCCGCACGCCTCGCCGGTGTTCCATGCCATGCAGTATCTGGCCGGCAACCAGACCCGGGAAAAGCTGGAGGCCTTCCGCGCCTATGGCGGTGCCCAGTCCTACCCCAGCCGCACCAAGGACATCGACGACGTGGACTTCTCCACCGGCTCGGTCGGCCTCGGCGTGGCGATCACCGCCTTTGCCTCGATGATCCAGGACTATCTTGTCGCCAAGCCGTTTGCCGCCGACCGCCCGGAAGGGCGGATGATCGCGCTGGTCGGCGATGCGGAGCTGGACGAGGGCAATGTCTACGAGGCCCTGCAGGAGGGCTGGAAACACGATCTGCGCAACACCTGGTGGATCATCGACTACAACCGCCAGAGCCTCGATGGGGTCGTGCGCGAGGGGCTGGCCGGTCGGATCGAGGCGATCTTCGGCGCCTTCGGCTGGGATGTGGTGCGGATCAAATACGGCGCGTTGCAGCGGGCGGCCTTCACCGAACCGGGCGGCGAGGCCCTGCGCGACTGGATCGACACCTGCCCGAACGCGCTCTATTCGGCGCTCTCCTTTCAGGGCGGTGCGGCCTGGCGCAAGCGGCTCCTCGACGATATCGGCGACCAGGGCGCCGTCACCCGGCTGATCGACAGCCGCTCCGACGACGAATTGCAGGAGCTGATGAGCAATCTGGGCGGCCACTGCCTCGAAACCCTTGCCGACACCTTCGCCGAACAGGCCCGGCATGACCGGCCGGTCGCCTTCGTCGCCTACACCATCAAGGGCTGGAACACCCCGCTCGCCGGCCACAAGGACAATCACGCCGGGCTGATGACCCCGGCGCAGATGGAGGCCTTCCGCACCCAGATGGGCGTGCGCGAGGGGCATGAATGGGAGCCGGCGGAAGGGCTCGCGCTTGACGCGAGCACCCTGTCGCGCCTCGTTGCCGAAACCCCGTTCTTCGCCGCCGGCCGCCGCCGCCATCAGGCCGCGACGGTCGCCACCCCCGGTCCGGTGCTGCTCGACGACCGGACGCTGTCGACGCAGGCCGGCTTTGGCAAGATCCTCGACCAGCTCGCCAAATCGGATCACCCGCTGGCCGACCGGATCCTGACCACCTCGCCCGATGTCACGGTCTCGACCAATCTCGGCCCGTTCGTCAACCGGCGCGGCCTGTTCGCCCGCGACACGCTGGCCGACACGTTCCGCGACCAGCGTATTCCCTCAGCGCAGAAATGGGCGTTCTCCCCCACCGGGCAGCATATCGAACTGGGCATCGCCGAGATGAACCTGTTCCTGCTGCTGGGTGCCGCCGGCCTGTCCCATTCGCTGTTCGGCGAACGGCTGATCCCGGTCGGCACGCTCTACGATCCGTTCATCTCACGCGGGCTCGATGCGCTCAACTACGCCTGCTATCAGGACGCCCGCTTCATGGTGGTGGCCACCCCGTCCGGGGTGACGCTGGCGCCGGAGGGCGGCGCGCATCAGTCGGTCGCCACCCCGCTGATCGGCATGAGCCAGGACGGGCTGGCCGCGTTCGAGCCGGCCTGGCTCGACGAGCTGTCGGTGCTGATGGACTGGAGCTTCGACTATCTGCAGCGGGACGGTGACAGCGTTCCGGACGAACGCACCTGGCTGCGCGACGAGACCGGTGGCTCGGTCTACCTGCGCCTGTCAACCCGCGCGCTGGAGCAGCCGGCGCGGCGCGAGGACGATGCCTTCCGCCAAGGGGTGATCGACGGCGCCTACTGGCTGCGCGAACCTGGACCGAACTGCGAGCTGGTGATTGCCTATCAGGGGGCGGTGGCGCCGGAGGCAATCGAGGCGGCGGGGCGGATCGGCACCGACCGGCGCGATATCGGCGTGCTTGCGGTCACCTCCGCCGACCGGCTCAACGCCGGCTGGCACGCGGCGATGCGCATGCGCAAGCGTGGCCATCGCGGCGCCCGCAGCCATATCGAACGGCTGCTCGGCGGCCTGCCGTCCCATTGCACGCTGATCACCGTGCTTGACGGCCATCCGGCAACGCTGGCCTGGCTCGGCGGGGTGGCCGGCCATCGCACGGCGGCGCTCGGGGTGGAGCATTTCGGCCAGACCGGCACGGTCGCCGATCTCTACCATCATTTCGGGATCGATACCGACGCCATCGTCGCCGCCGCCTCCGAAATCGCGCCGGGACGGCCGGTGCGGCTGGTCAATCCGATTTGAGGGGGCCGATCTGAAGGCGTCGACCTGAGGGCGCCGACCTGGGGCGGCGTTCTGAGGGGGCCGACCTGATATTCGACATCAGACACCACCCGGGCGGCAGGACGGCTGCCCGGGAGCGCATCGGCCTCAGACGGTCTTGCGATAGACCCAGACCCGGGCGGGCGGCAGGTTCTTCAGGATCCAGCCGCTGCGCTCGACGGTAAAGACGCCGGGCTCCAGCGCGATCGGCGCAACCATGGCATAGGAAAACTGGATGAAGGGCGCGCCCGGCTGCAGCAGCTCGAACGCCTGGAACAGCAGGCTGCGCCGTTCCTCCTTCGGCCGCGAAAACAGCGGCATCGACGAGACGATGCTGGCGAGCGAACCGGCGGGAACATCGGCCAGCGTTTCGCGCAGCCGATAGGCGTCCCCTTCCACCACCTGCATGTCCGGATAGCGCCGGCGCAGAAGACGGCAGAAATTGTCATTGTATTCCAGCGCGATCACTCGTTCCGGGCCGATGCCCCGTTCCAGGATCGAATGGGTCACGACACCAGTGCCCGGACCGATTTCCAGCACCTGTCCGGGACGCTCGGCCTCGATGTAGGCGGCCATCCGCCGGGTGAGGTCCGGCCCGGAGGGGCTCACCGCCCCGGTGGTCAGCGGGTTTTCCGCCCAGCTACGGATGAAGCGGATTTCATCGGCCATCTTGGCGGTGAACCCACGGACCTTGCGGGTGGAGACCTCGAGCATCGTTTATCCTAGGTTGGAGCGTTACCCAGAAAATGCGAGCGGGCGATGGCGAATTCAAGGCGCCCGCCCTCGTCCGCTCGCATTCGTTTCCGGTTATCCGCTCAAATTGTCCAGAAAATCCTTCACCTTGGAGAAAAACCCGTGCGATTCAGGATGGGTCGCGCCGGAGGATTCCTGTTCGAACTCGGTCAGCAGCTCACGCTGCCGCTTGGTGAGATTGGCCGGGGTTTCGACCGTCACCTGAATGTAGATGTCGCCGAACTGCTGCGAGCGCATCACCGGCATGCCCTTGCCGCGCAGGCGGAACTGCTTGCCGGTCTGGGTGCCTTCCGGGATCTTCACCCGGGCCGTGTCGCCGCTCAGGGTTGGCACCTCGATCTGCCCGCCAAGCGCGGCGGTGGTCATCGAAATCGGCACCCGGCTGTAAAGATCCGCGCCATCGCGCTGGAAGAACGCATGGGGGCGGATCGACAGGAAGATATAAAGGTCTCCGGACGGACCGCCGCGCACGCCCGCTTCCCCCTCACCGCCGAGGCGGATGCGGGTGCCATCCTCGATGCCGGCCGGAATGCTGACCGACAGGGTGCGGTTGACGGTCTTGCGGCCATTGCCGCCACAGTCCTCGCAAGGGTCGGAAATCACCTGGCCCCGCCCCTGACAGGCGGCGCAGGCGCGCTCCAGCGTGAAGAAGCCCTGGGAGGCGCGCACCCGACCCGAGCCGCCGCAAGTGCGGCAGGTGACGGGCGCGCTGCCAGGCTTGGCGCCGGAGCCTGAACAGCTTTCGCAGGTGACCGAGGTCGGCACCTCGATCTCCACCGACTTGCCGGTGAAGGCCTCTTCCAGCGAGATTTCCAGATTGTAGCGCAGGTCCGCGCCGCGATCGCGGCCGGCCGACCGGCGGCCACCACCGCCCATGCCGAAGAACTCGTCGAAGATATCCGACATGGCGGAGGCGAAATCGCCCGGATGGCCGCCCTGGGCGCCAAAGCCACCATTTTCGAAGGCGGCATGACCGAAGCGGTCATAGGCCGCCCGTTTCTGCCCGTCCTTCAGGGTGTCATAGGCTTCGCTGACATCCTTGAACCGGGCCTCGGCGTCCGCATCGCCCGGATTGCGGTCCGGGTGGTATTTCATGGCCAGCTTGCGATAGGCGCTCTTCAGCGCCTTTTCGTCGGCATCGCGCGCCACTCCGAGCACGTCGTAGTAATCGCGTTTTTCCATCCAGCTTTCACCTGCTCACGGAACCTGATCCTCGTCTCACGGGAAACGAGGATCGGCTCCGACCATTTGTCGTCATGCGGCTCCGGCGGGAGCGCCAGGGCTCCCGTCACGCGAAGCGGCTGTCGAGGGAGCCCGCCGGAGCAGCGCGTTCAGCCGCGTGCGCCGGTCGAGCGAATACCCATGATCGAGGCATAGGCGCACGGCCGGCGGCAACTCCGCCCCCTTGCCCACTTCCACCACGATCAGGTCCGGCCAGAGCGTCTCCGGCGCCGCGGCGAACATGCCGCGCAGCGCCGCCTCGTCATGGCCCTCAAGGTCGATCTTCATTGCGTCGATGCGGGAAATGCCATTGCGCCGGCAGATCTCGCCGATCGGCAGGATCTCGACGCCTGCACCATCGCCGTCGTCACTGGCGCGCACCCGGTTCTCGCCGCGATTGCCGTCATGTTCGACCATCGCCCCGAAACCGGCGGTCTCGCTGACCGCGCAAGGGGAGACCGCGACCATATCGGCCGAGGACGCGGCCAGATTGGCCTCCAGCCGGGCGCGGGTGACCGGGTCCGGCTCCACCGCCAGCACCTCCACCTTGCGCCCCAGGGCGCGGGCGGCGGACACCAGCCACAGGCTGTACAGCCCGACATTGGCGCCAAGATCGACGAAGACGAAGGGATCGGACGGCGATCCGGCCAGCGCCTCGCTGAGCGCCAGCCGCTCCTCGCGGTCGAAGAACTGCACGCCGGCCAGCGCCCGCTTCTCGCAGCGGTTGGACTGCGGATGCAATCGGGCGAAGACGGTCGGATACACCTCGACATCGAAGGGGCCGGGGCGGCTGCCGACACAGAGCTTGCGAATGAGGGAAACGCCGATCCGGCCGATGCGGTTCACCGGCATGGCGGCGGCGCGGCGGCGCAGGGCCTCAAGCGGCCCGGGAAGGGCGCAGGTCCCGAAAGGGGGATCGAGCGAACGCGCGGTCATGATCCGGCCCAAACCTTTCGTCGAAACGCGAACTGGCGCGGCACCGGAGGGCGCCGCGCCAGGTCAGGGGACCCGATCAGGCCGACTTCTTGTCGTCGTCGTCGCGGACTTCCTCGAAGTCGGCGTCGACCACATCGTCATCCGCCTTCGGCTCGTCGGCGGCACCGGCTTCGGCACCTTCCTCGGCCTGGGCAGCCTGATACATGGCTTCGCCAAGCTTCATCGACACCTCGGCGAGCGCCTGGGTCTTGGCCTTGATGCCTTCCAGATCCTCGCCCTCGAGTGCGGACTTCAGATCGGCAATCGCGGTCTCGATCGCGCCCTTGTCCTCCGCCGAAACCTTGTCGCCATAGTCCTTCAGCGACTTCTCGGTGGAGTGGACCAGAGCCTCGCCCTGGTTGCGCGCCTCGACCAGCTCCTTGCGCTTCTTGTCCTCTTCCGCGTGGGCCTCGGCGTCCTTGACCATCTGGTCGATGTCAGCATCGCTGAGACCGCCCGAAGCCTGGATGCGGATCTGCTGCTCCTTGCCGGTGCCCTTGTCCTTGGCCGACACGTTGACGATGCCGTTGGCGTCGATGTCGAAGGCGACCTCGACCTGCGGCACGCCGCGCGGTGCCGGCGGGATGCCGACCAGATCGAACTGGCCAAGCAGCTTGTTGTCCGCGGCCATCTCGCGCTCACCCTGGAACACCCGGATGGTCACGGCGGTCTGGTTGTCTTCCGCGGTCGAGAAGGTCTGGCCCTTCTTGGTCGGGATCGTCGTGTTGCGGTCGATCAGACGGGTGAAGACACCACCCAGCGTCTCGATGCCGAGCGACAGCGGCGTGACGTCGAGCAGCAAGACGTCCTTGACATCGCCCTGAAGCACGCCGGCCTGGATCGCCGCGCCCATGGCCACGACCTCATCCGGGTTGACGCCCTTGTGCGGCTCCTTGCCGAAGAAGGCGCTGACCACTTCCTGGATCTTCGGCATGCGCGTCATGCCGCCGACGAGAACCACCTCATCGATCTGACCGGCGGCGATGCCGGCATCCTTGAGCGCGGCCTTGCACGGCTCGATGGTGCGCTGGACCAGATCGTCGACGATCGATTCGAACTTCGCCCGCGTCAGCTTCATGGTCAGGTGCTTCGGACCGGAGGCATCCGCCGTGATGAACGGCAGGTTGATCTCGGTCTGCGAGGCCGACGACAGCTCGATCTTGGCCTTCTCGGCAGCTTCCTTGAGGCGCTGCAGGGCGAGCTTGTCGGTCTTCAGGTCGATGCCCTGGTCCTTCTTGAACTCGGACGCGAAGTAGTCGACCAGACGCATGTCGAAGTCTTCACCGCCGAGGAAGGTGTCGCCATTGGTCGACTTCACCTCGAACACGCCGTCGCCGATCTCCAGCACCGACACGTCGAAGGTGCCGCCGCCAAGGTCATAGACCGCGATGGTCTTGCCGTCGTTCTTGTCGAGACCATAGGCGAGCGCGGCCGCGGTCGGCTCGTTGATGATGCGCAGCACCTCAAGGCCGGCGATCTTGCCCGCGTCCTTGGTGGCCTGACGCTGGGCGTCGTTGAAATAGGCCGGGACGGTGATCACCGCCTGGGTGACGCTCTCGCCAAGATAGCTCTCGGCGGTTTCCTTCATCTTCTGCAGGATGAAGGCGGAAGCCTGCGAGGGCGAATACTTCTGGCCGCCGGCCTCGACCCAGGCATCGCCATTGTCCGCCTTGACGATCTCGTAGGGAACGAGACCCTTGTCCTTGGCAACGGTCGGGTCGTCGTAGCGCCGACCGATCAGGCGCTTGACCGCGAACAGCGTGCCGGTCGGGTTGGTCACCGCCTGGCGCTTCGCCGGCTGGCCGACCAGCCGCTCGCCATCGTCGGAGAACGCCACCATCGACGGCGTGGTGCGCGCGCCTTCGGAGTTCTCAACGACCTTGGGTTCCTTGCCGTCCATCACGGCGATGCACGAGTTGGTCGTGCCGAGGTCGATACCAATGACCTTTGCCATATTGTCCTCTCTTTCCAGCAGACCGGTCAGACCCGTTGTGGCATCGGGCCGGCCCCTTTTCGATACGCATGACTTGTCCCCGCGAACGCCCGCATCCAATGCAGCTCCGCAGCAGAACGTGACCGCTATATAAGTGGCGCGCCGACACACCGCAAGGCTGCCGCGCCGCCTGCTTCAGGCGCCCCTGTTGTTGCATCGCAAAACAAACTCCCCTATCGAACGGGCGACACATTCTCCAGACCCTTGAGACCCTCGCATGCGGACGTCGGCCGGCAGGCCCGCCGCATGCGAACAGGAAAGCCCCGAACCCCATGACCTCAGCCTTTGCCTATCGCGACCAGTGGACCGGCAACATCCGCCGCGACCTCCTGTCCGGCCTGGTCGTGGCGCTGGCGCTCATTCCCGAAGCCATCGCCTTTTCGATCATCGCCGGCGTCGACCCGAAGGTCGGCCTCTACGCTTCCTTCTCCATCGCCGTGATCACCGCGATCACCGGCGGGCGTCCGGGCATGATCTCGGCGGCGACGGCCGCCACCGCCGTCCTGATGGTGACGCTGGTCAAGGACCACGGGCTGCAGTACCTGCTCGCCGCCACGGTGCTGGCCGGTCTGTTGCAGATCGGCGCCGGGCTCCTGCGGCTCGGTAATGTGATGCGCTTCGTCTCCCGCTCGGTGATGACCGGCTTCGTCAACGCGCTCGCCATCCTGATCTTCATGGCGCAGTTGCCGGAGCTGATCGGCGTGCCGTGGCTGACCTACGTGATGGTCGCCGCCGGCCTCGCGATCATCTATCTGTTCCCGTACCTGACCAAGGCGGTGCCCTCGCCGCTGATCTGCATCCTGATCCTCACCGCGGTGGCGATCGGCTTCGGCCTCGACGTGCGCACGGTCGGCGACATGGGCGAATTGCCCTCCACCCTGCCGATCTTCCTGATCCCCGACATTCCGCTCACCCTTGAGACGCTGCTGATCATCCTGCCCTATTCGGCGGGCGTCGCCGCCGTCGGCCTCCTGGAATCGCTGATGACCGCGAGCATCGTCGACGATCTCACCGACACCCCCAGCGACAAGAACCAGGAGTGCATCGGCCAGGGCATCGCCAACACCGCCACCGGCTTCATCGGCGGCATGGCCGGCTGCGCCATGATCGGCCAGTCGATGATCAACGTGAAATCGGGCGGTCGCGGCCGGCTCTCCACCTTTGCCGCCGGCGTGATCCTCCTGTTCCTGATCGTCGTGCTCGGCGACTGGGTGCGGCAGATCCCGATGCCCGCGCTGGTGGCGATCATGATCATGGTGTCGATCGGCACGTTCAGCTGGTCCTCGATCCGCGATCTGAAGGATCACCCGCGCTCCTCCTCCATCGTCATGCTGGCGACGGTGATCTGCGTCGTCGTCACCCACAACCTGGCCATCGGCGTCCTGGTCGGCGTGCTCCTGTCGAGCATCTTCTTCGCCTGGAAGATCGCCCAAATCTTCCGCGTCACCTCGACCCTGTCGGAGGATGGGCGCGCCCGCACCTATGTGGTGGAAGGCCAGGTGTTCTTCGCCTCGGCCGATGCGTTCACCGCCGCCTTCGACTTCCGCGAGGTGCTGGAGAAGGTCACCATCGACGTCAGCCGCGCGCATATCTGGGATATTTCCAGCGTTGCCGCGCTCGACATGATCGTGCTGAAATTCCGCCGCGAGGGCGCCGAGGTGGAGATCGTCGGCATCAACGAGGCGAGCGAGACCATCGTCGACAAGCTGGCCATCCACGACAAGCCCGGCGCGCTCGAACGACTGATGGGCCACTGAGACCGCCCCTCCGCGCCCGCTTCTCCCGAAGCGGGCCATTCACAAGACTGACGACAACCGGGCGACAGGCCGCCCAAGAGGACAGACAATGACCAAACTCATCGCCCTGGTCGACGGATCGGTCTATTCGCACAGCGTGTGCGACCATGCCGCCTGGATCGCCGGACGCACCGGCGCGGCGGTGGAAATCCTGCATGTGCTCAGCCCCCGGCAGGCCGCCGGGGGCGAGGCCAACCTGTCGGGCAACATCGCCCTTGGCGCACGCACCGCGCTCCTGCAGGAACTGTCCAGCCTCGACGAACAGATGGCCAAGCTGGCGCAGAAAAAGGGTCGGGCGATTCTGGAGGATGCCAAGGCGGTGGTCGAGGCGGCGGGCGCCGAGACGGTCACCACCCGGCTGCGCGCCGGCGACATCGTCGAGACCGTGACTGAGAGCGAGGCCGACGCGGCGCTGATCGTCATCGGCAAGCGCGGCGAGGCGGCGGATTTCGCCAAGCTGCATCTGGGTTCAAACCTGGAGCGGATCGTCCGCTCCAGCCACAAGCCGGTGTTCGTCACCTCCCGCGCCTTCCAGCCGATCGAGCGTTTCCTGATCGCCTTCGACGGTGGCCCGAGCGCACAGAAGGCGGTGGAGTATGTGGCCCGCAGCCCGCTGTTCGCCGGGCTCGACTGCCACCTGCTGATGGTCGGCGGCGAGAGCGCGGAGGCGCGCGCCAAGCTCGATGCGGCGCGGGCGACGCTGGAAGGCGGCGGCCTGTCGGTGACCGCGACGCTGATCCCGGGCCAGCCCGAAGCGGTGATCACCCGGACCGTGGAAGAAGAGAACATCGATCTGCTGATCATGGGCGCCTATGGGCACTCCAAGATCCGCACGCTGATCATCGGCTCGACCACGTCCGAGATGGTCCGCTCGTGCAAGACGCCGGTCTTGATGTTCCGCTGACGCGCGGAACCGCTGCCGGCGGCGGATCGCGCCGCCGGACATCTTCTCTTCAGCCGGTCACGCCGGCTGATTCACCATTGTCAGGGCGCGGGCAATCGTCTCCTCGTAGCGCACCAGCGGCGGCTTGATGCCGTGGGCGAACAGATCCTTGCGCAGATCGTGCGAGGTGCCGGTCAGGACCACCCGAACCCCGCGCCGCGTCGCCTTGCGCACCAACCCCTCGATGGTGTGCGCGGCGGTGGAATCGACAAAGGGCACCGCCGCGAAGTCGATCACCAGCGCCCGATGGGTGTCGGAAATCCGGTCGAGCACGGCCCCGATCGACGCCGCCGCACCGAAGAAGAACACCCCGGAAATCCGATAAACCACCACATTCGGATCCGCCGCATCCGCCTCGTCATAGGGCTGGCGTTCGCCATTGGCGTCGTCCGCCCGGTCTTCGGCGACAAACGGCGTGTGCGTATCGATCGCCGTGGTCTTCGACATGCGGTGGATGAACAGCACCGAGCCCAGCGCGAAGCCGACGATGATCGCCTCGGTCAGGTCGCGGAACACGGTCAGCAGGAAGGTGGCCAGCAGCACCGCCGCATCGCCGCGCGAAACCCGCAGCAAGGTGGCGAAGGCCTGCCGCTCGAACATGTTCCAGGCCACCACCAGCAGCACGCCGGCGAGACAGGCGAGCGGAATGAAACGAGCCAGCGGCGCGGCGACCAGCACGAACAGCAGGAGGAACAGCGAATGCAGCATGCCGGCGACCGGGCCATGGGCACCGGCGCGCACATTGGTCGCCGTGCGAGCGATGGTGCCGGTGACACAGAAGCCGCCGAACAGGCCGGAGGCGATATTGGCCACCCCCTGGCCGACCAGCTCGCAATTGGAACGGTGCCGGCGGCCGGTCATGCCATCGGCGACCACCGCCGAGAGCAGCGATTCAATCGACCCCAGGAGGGCGAAGGCCACCGCGCTCGGCAGCACGGCTATGACCTTGGCCATGTCCGGAACCGGCAGCGAGGGCAGCGGCAGACTGTCGGGAATGCCTCCGAACCGGCTGCCGATGGTGGCCACCGGCAGGTCGAACAGGGCAACGGCGGCTCCGGCGCCAACCACGGCAACCAGCATGCCCGGCGCGTTGGGGGACAGCCGTTTCAGACCGAGAATAACCCCGATGGTCGCCAGCGCCAGGGCGACGCTGGCCGGATCGAGGCTGGGCAAGGCCTGCCACAGCACCGGTAGCTTTTCCAGAAGAGGCCCGGGCTCGGGACCGGCCAGTGTCAGGCCAAACAGCTCCTTGATCTGGCTGGCGGCGATGATCACCGCGATGCCGGCGGTAAACCCGACGGTCACCGGATAGGGAATGAACTTGATGTAGGTGCCGAGCCGCAGGAACCCGACCACGATGAGGATCAGCCCGGAGAGGATGGTTGCCAGGATCAGTCCGTCCATCCCATGGAGCTGCACGGTGGTGGCGACCAGCACGATAAACGCCCCGGCCGGTCCGCCGATCTGGAACCGGCTGCCGCCAAGAGCAGAAACCAGAAAGCCGCCGATGATCGCCGTATAAAGACCGGCGGCGGGCGGCGCCCCGGAGGCGATGGCAATCGCCATGGACAGGGGAAGGGCGACAATGGCCACCGTCAATCCGGCAATCGCATCGGCGCGCAGGTTCGCCAATGTGTAGCCTTCCCGCAGGACGGTGATCAGCTTGGGGGTGAAAAGCTCGGCGAAGCTTGGTTCGGCGCGCTGCGGCGCCAGGGAATTCGTCGTGCTCATGACTGCTGGCGCCGGGCGCCGCAAAGCGTAAGGCTCATGGTCCGCTAAGATCCCGAAACAGGTCGTGCCCCGGCGGGCCGACGGCGCACCAGGGACAGACTCAGACGCAAGTGATGCCTCAAAGCATGCACATGCGCCCCCCCGCCGTCGAGGGGCGAGCGGCGGAAAGAGCGCAGATGGGACGTTATTGCGCGGCCACGCAGGCAAGATCCTCATCCGGCTGCCAGGTCAGCAGCGCGTCCGAGCCCTTGGTCCAGAAGACCACGCCGAACGGAGCTTCGTAGCGCGCGCCCGACGCGCTCCTGGTCAACACGCCGGCGACGGTGCGGTCGCCACGCTCCATGCGCACGCTCGGCCGCTCGGTATCGAAGAAGCTGGTGACGATCTCGTTCGCCGGATTGCCGCCACAGGTCCAGGAGGTGACCGCGGTCGGTTTCTCCAGCATGTAGCCTGCGACCAGCTCCCCTTCGCGGCGGCTGTAGGCATCCTCCACGCAGGACCGCAGATCGTCCGCCTTCCAGCACTCGTCGCGCCCCTTGACCCAGCCGCGCTGGGTCGCCTTCAGGAGTTTGAGCGCCTCGTCCGCCCCCGTGTCATAGGCTTTCACCGCCGTCACCGCCGCCGCATAGCGCGCCGTCAACCGGCGGTCGAGGCTTGCCAGGGCCGCATCCTCACACACCAGCTTTTCCGCGGAGCTGCCGGCCTTGGCGCAATCGAAGGACGGCCCCTCCTCCGCCTGAGCCGGCAGCGCCGCCCCGGCGATCAGCATGGGCAAGGAAAAGACCACGGCAAGGATAAAGGGGCGACGCATCGGGCTCTCCATCAGATGTTCGGCCCTGCCGGCGGTCGGCACGGGCTCCCAGTCTCGTTCTAGCGGGCGGTTGTGACGCAAATACGCCCACTCGGGGCGCTACTTCCTCTTCCCGAACCGCACCGGCACGGTGAAGGTCAGGGTCGGGCCGGCAATGCTCTCGGGGATGGCGGGAAAAGGCGAGGCGCGGCGGGCAAGCTTGCGCAATTCGCGATCAAGGGCGGCAACACCGGTCTTGCGCACCAGGCTCGCCCGTTTCACCCGGCCCGTGCGGTCGATGGTGATCTTCAGTTTGCCGACACCGTGCAAGGTGCCCGGCGTCGCACCGGGCGGGTAGCGTTTGTAGCGCTCCACCCGGCGCCGCAGCTTCAGCGCATAGGACGCCCTCTCGCCTTTCTTGCCCCCGGCCGCCGCGCGCTTGCCGGCGCCCACGTCGCCCTTGCGGGTGGAGACCTGCGCATCGCCGCGCCGGGAGGTACTGGCACGGGAGGCAGTCTTGCGCGGCGGCGCCTTCTCTGTTTCGCGAACAGGTTTGTGAACGGGGCGTTCGGGCGCCGGGCGCGGCAGCGGAGTTGTCTGAGGAGGTGTTGAGGTTTGCGCCATCTGCGCAACTCGCGTTGCGGCAGGATCAGGCAGAGCGTCCGTTGCAGGTTCTGAAGGAGCTTCCGGCACCTGTTGCGGCTCTGGCTGCGCCTCCGGCTCCGGCACGGGCGCGAGATCCGGGAGCGGCTCCGGTTCCGGCTGGGGCGCAGGTTTCGCCGGCGCTGCCGCCTCAGGACGAGGCTCCGAAGGCACGACCGAATCGGGCTCGGCCGCTCGCTCCGGTTCCGGCTGGCGCTCCGGCTCGGCTTGGGGCGTTTCCGGCTTCTCCTCGCCGGTCTCCGTCCCGGCGGTACGGTCCGCATCAGCACCGGCGGCACCCTCGCCAGCGTCTTCCAGAACCAGCACCGTCATCTCACCGGCGAGCGTGCCGCCGCTGTCCGTCTGGCCGGTGCCATCATCCGCCGTCGGCCAGAACACCGCCAGCCCGATGCCCAGATGCAGCAGCAGGGCGAGCACCAGCCCCACCCCCCAGGTCAGCGCCTCCCTCATCTTGTCCGGACCTCCAGCATGACGGCGCTGGCGCCGGCACCGCGCACCGCGCGGGCCAGCCGCAACACCTTGGCAAGATCCGCCCCGGCATCCGCCCGGATCGCCACGGGACGCGCTGGCCCCCCCTTCGACAGGTCGCCATCGGCCGAAATCCCATCGACAAGAGCGGTTGCCAGCGCCGCCAACACCGCCTCCTCGCCCAGAGCCGCGCCAAAGGCCACCTCTCCGGCCGCATCCACATGCAGTCGCAACACCGCCCGGGCCGGCTCGGTTTGCGTAGCCTCGGCCGGCGTCACGGTGATCTTCGCCCGCTCCTCCACACGGCCCATCAGCAACAGGAAGATCAACAGCAGAAAGACCACATTGATCAGCGGCAGCATCGGTTCCACCGGGCGCCGCCGCGCCTCCGGCGCGATCCTCATGGCACGGCCCTCATGGCATGACCCTCATGTCCTGGGCCTCATGGCACGACCCTCAAGGCTTTGCCTCCGGCTGCAGCGCGGCGCTCGCCGCGCCGGCCTCGCGCAGACGGTCCAGTGCATCGAGCCCCTGCTGCACGGCAACACCAGTGCCGATCCGCAGGACAATCGGCCGCTCGGCCGCAATCGCCGCCGCAATGCGCGCCTCATCTTCGGCCCCGCCGGCGAAACCGCCATCTTCGGCGAGACGCAGGATCAAGGGTTCGGTCTGGGGCGGCGTTGCCGCCGACCCGCCGCCGGCCAGCGGCAACAGCTGCAGCCGGTCGAAGCTGGAGACCAGCATGAAGAAGACGATCAGCAGGAAGATCACGTCGATCAGCGACGTCAGACCGACGCCGGGACGGCGCGCCCTGTCCTCCTCCAGCCTCACTGCGCCGCCGCCTGCCGGGCGGCTTCCGCCTTCGCCGGCTCAGTGACCGCATGCGGCGGTTCCGGTTCGGTCTCCAGCGCCTCGGTCGCCGCGACCTCCAACCGGAAGCGGAACCGGTCGACCAGAGCGTCGAGCAGGGCATGCAGCGCCAGCGCCAGAAGGGCGATCACCATGCCCGCCGCCGTGGTGATCAGCGCTTCCCAGATGCCGCCGGCAAGATCCGCCGGTTTTACCGCCTCTCCGGAGGACTGCATCGCCTGAAAGGCGTCGATCATGCCGAGCACCGTGCCGAGCAGCCCCAGCAGCGGCGCGGTGGTGACGATCAGCTCCAGCAGGCGAAAGCCGGTGCGCGCCTGGCGCAGATAGCCGCGCGCCAGAAGGGCCGCCTCCTCCGCAACCAGCGCGCGGTCGTCGCCGCGCAGCAGCCGGCGACGCAGATGGGCGGCAAGGCTTGCCGCCGCGCCGTGACCGGAGGCCGGGTCCTGAAAGGGGCGAAGCGCGGCAAGGCGCAGGACCGAGACGATGGCCGCCATCAGCGCGGCAACGGACAGGGCGAAGAGCGCCGCCATGGTCCAGCCGCCCCGGTCGAGCAACAACGCCGCCGCCGCGCCGAGCTGATCCATCAGGGCGCTGCTCACGAGGCCTCTCCCTCATGGCCCGGATTGTCGGCGTCCATCTCCTCTGCATGCTGTCCGCTGCGGTCGAACACCGCCTGCCAGTCCCGCGCCCAGACAAGGCGGGCCGCATCGCCGGTGCTTTCCGCAGCACGGGCGATCTGGCGCAAGGTGTTGCGCAGGCCGATGCGCCCGGTCCGGGTCGTCGGTTCGGTGAAGGAGGCGGGATCCTCGCTGGCGACACAGGCAGCCAGCACCGCGCCGCGCACCGCCAGATACCCGTCCGGCCCATAGGCGGCCAGCAGCTCCTCGAACGCCGCCTGCCGGGAGGCGTCATAGGCAATGTCCTCGCCCGCCGGCCCCGCCACCGGACTTGCCGGGTGCAGATAGGCGCAAGGCACGAATCCCTCCGGCACGGGGATATTGGCCGAATGGCTCCTCCCACTCTTCAGCAGCTTGGGTAGGACATGGGTGTGCGGCCCGTCCGGCGATACCCCGCCGGTCGCCGGTCCGCCGATCTTCTGATAGACCTCGACCCGGCCGAGCCGGGAGATCACCACCCGGTGCGGGTGCGCCTCAAGGATCGCCGCCATCGCCGCATTGCCCGGCGCCATCACGGAGGTGCCTGCACCTGCGCGCAAGGTGGCGACCAGCTCCGGATCCCGGGTGCGGATGCAGAAATCCACCTGCAACTGCCCCAGCCCCATGTCGAACAGCAGCGCGCCCCGGTCCTCGGCACGCAAGGCGTCCTCATCAGGCCCCAGTTCCGTCAGGACACTGCGCCCGGACATGGCCGCCTGCGGCGCGGGCAGGCACAGCGCCAGCCCAAGCCCCCAGCGATGGGCGCGCGGGCTCAGGGTCTCGTAAGCCAAGGCGTGCGCGCCGGCCAGCGCCGCACCGTCAAGGCGGATGCCGCCCTTCTCGCTCACCCGGGTGAGCTTTTCGGGGGCATCGACAAGGCGGATGTCGTCCGGCCGCTGGTGAAACTCGCCGATCGCGCCGAAGGAGCCGATGCTCCAGCCGGCGTCGATATCGCGCAAGGCAGCGCTCAGGTGATCATGCAATGCGCGGCAGGCAGCATTCATTTCCCTCTCCTTCTTCCTCGATTGGCGTGACTTCGGAGGTTTGTGCGGAGGCAGATGGGGCAAGCCCCTCCGGCACCACGGCGAAGCCGCCGCCGATGGTAAGCGGACGCACGGCAATGCCGTAGACCCGTGCCATGCGGTCGGCCGTCATCACCTCTTCCGGCGCGCCATCGGCGACGAGCCGCGCCCGGTCCATCAGCAGCAACCGGTCGCACCAGCGGCTGGCAAGGGTGAGATCATGCAAGGACACGAGCACGCTGCGCCCACCGGCGACAATGTCGCGAAACATCTGCATCAGGGCGATCTGATGCGCCGGATCGAGCCCGCTCGCCGGCTCGTCGGCGATCAGCACCTCCGGGTCCTGCGCCAGCATGCGGGCGATCAGCACCCGCGCCTGCTCGCCGCCGGACAAGGTATCGAAGGCACGTTCCGCGAAACCGTCCACCGACATGGCCGCAAGCGCCTCGGCAACCTTGCGCCGATCCACCGCCGAAGGCCCGGCAAAGCGGCCCTGATGCGGAAGACGCGCCAGCATCACCACGTCGCGGCAGGCGAGCGGCCAGTGCACCATGCGCTCCTGCGGCATGAAGGCGAGCGCCCGCGCCCGGCGCGCCGGGCTCATTGCCGCCAGATCCTCGCCGTTCCAGACCGCTGTGCCGCTGGCCGGCAGCAGGCCGGCGATGGCCCGCATCAGGGTCGATTTCCCTGCGCCATTGGGGCCGATCAGGCCAATGAGCTGCGGCCGGGGGGCGGCAAAGGAAACGCTATCGACGGTCAGCCGGTCGCCGCGCCGCACCGTGATCCGATCACACACCAGCCCGCTCATGCCGCCCTCCTTTTCAGTCCGAGCAACAGCCACAGAAAGAACGGCGCGCCGATGATCGCGGTGACGACGCCCAGCTTCAGATCCCGTCCCGGCAGGATCACCCGCACGAGAAGATCGGCGGCGAGCAGGAACGCGGCCCCGCCGAGCGCGCTGACCGGCAGGAGCCGGCCGGGCCGATGACCGACCAGCGGACGGAGCAGATGGGGAACGATCAGGCCGACAAAGCCGATGGCGCCGCTGACGGCGGTGGCCGCGCCAACCCCGAGCGCGGTGCCCAGCACCGCCAGCGCCCGGGTCCGGCCCATGCGGATGCCGAGGCTGCGGGCCACCTCCTGCCCGAGACTAAGCGCCTCCAGCGCCCGGCCGGTCATAAAGAGCAGCCCGGCGCCCACGAGAATGAACGGCCCGGCAAGCCCCACATGAACCATGCTGCGATCGGTCAACGAGCCGAGCATCCAGAAGACGATTTCCATCGCCGCGAACGGGTTGGGCGAGAGGTTCAGCACCAGCGAGGTCAGGGCGCCGGCCAGCGAGGTCAAGGCGACGCCGGCAAGGATCAAGGTCAGGATCTCAGCCGAGCGGCCAACCAGCGCCTGTAGCAGCACAACGGAGAGCAACGCACCGACAAGGGCGCTGAGCGGCAAGGCATAGGCATGGACCGCGACCAGACCGCCATGGATCGCCAGCACCGCGCCCAGCGAAGCCGAGGCGGAGACGCCAAGAAGCCCGGGTTCTGCCAACGGATTGCGCAACAGCCCCTGCAACACCGCGCCGGACAGACCGAGGATTGCCCCGACCATCAACCCGAGCAAGGCGCGGGGGAGGCGGATTTCGGCCATGATCAACCGGTCGGCGGCGCTGCCGCCGGTGAGAGTGGAAACCGGATCGATCCAGACCTGACCAACCGCCAGCGACAGAAAGAACAGCCCGGCGACCAGAGCGGCCAGACCGGCGACAAGCAGGGGAAAGCGGAGGCCCCGCCGCCCGCCGGTCATGATCCGCCTCCAGGCACTGCGGCGACCAGCGCCGCGACCGCTTCCACGGTGAAGGGGGCGCCGCAGATCCAGTAGCGGTCATCCGACCAGAGCCGGCGTTCCGGTCCGAACCATTTTTGCAAGGCCGGATGGGTCAGGATCTCGCCGGAGCGCGCCGGGGTGGCGGTCCAGCGGCGCCAGGACATCACATAGTCCGGATTGGCGACAATCAGGCTTTCCAGCGGCAGGCGCGTTGCCCCGGACAAGCCGAGCTCGGTGCCCAGATGACGAAAGCCGGCGGCCGTGACGATCTCAGCTTCCAGCGTGCCGCCGCCGGTGGTGTAGCTGTTTGCGGCATAGGAGCCGAGCACCGGGCGGCGCGTGTCCCGCGTACCTGTCCGCAGCCGCGCCAGTTCCCGGTCGAAGGTGGCGGCGAGCGCCCGTGCCCGCTCCTCGCGCTGCAACAGCGCGCCCATCCGCGTCAGATTTTCGCGAATATCGGCAAAGCTGCGGGCCGGGGCGAACTCCGCGACCCGCACGCCGAGCCGCTTCAGGAGATTGACCGTCGCCCGGGTGGTGTAGGTGCCGGCGATCACCAGATCCGGGTCAAGACGCAGGATTTCCTCCGCCAGACCGTGATTGCGCGGCAGGGCGCGGGCGCGGGCGCTGAGGACCGAGACGGTTTCATCGGAGGCCAGATGGGACAGCGCCCGGAGCTGCCCGGGCGCGGCCACCAGCAGGGCGAGCTGGTCGGTACACAGATTCATCGACACCACCCGCTCTGGCGGCGGGCCGACTTCTCCGGAGCCCCCGGCCACCCCGGCCGACTCGCCAGCCCAAACACCGGCGCCGGAGAGCGCAAGCAGGACGGCGGCAAGCAGGGAGGCGGCCGGGCTGCTCATCAGAAGGTGCCCTTGAGGCCGACGAAGGCGGTCAGCCCTTGCGTATTATAGCCATAGACCTCCTGGTAGTCCTGATCGAACAGATTTTCCACCCGGCCGAACAGCTGCACGTGATCGCTCAGTTGGTAATCGGCACCGACATTGACCAGCCAGTACTGATCGAGGGTAACCCGGGTCCAGGGCGTCGAGGGGATGAACTCCAGATCCTGCATCCGGCCGTTGTAGACCGCATCGAGGAACAGGTTGCCCCGCCCCTCGTCGAAGCCATAGACGAGACCGAGCGAGCCGGAATGACGCGGCCGGCGCACCTCCTCCAGCCCGGACGGCTCGGTCGCATCGAGATAGGTGTAGCTCACCTTGGCATGCAGGTTTTCCGTGAGGTCGACGCCGAGCGCCACTTCCACGCCCTGGCGCCGGCTGGTGCCGTCGAGGTTGACGGGAGTGCTGACCCAGCCGGGCAGGTAGCGGGTCTGGATTTCATCCTCCAGCCGCTCGTTGAAATAGGTGACATCGGCGACCAGCCGGTCCTCCCAGAACTTCTGTTCGATGCCGATGTCCCAGCCGAAGTTCTTCTCCGGCCGCAGGTTCGGATTGCCGATGAAGGAGGAGGGAATGAAGCCGAACTGCTCGAAGAAGGTCGGGTTGGTGACGCCGGTGCCGATCGAGGCGTGGAACCGGGTTCCCGTCTCCGGCACCAGATAGGCGGCGCTGGCACTGTAGGTCAGGGCATTCTTGAAGTCGTCGTTCTGGTCGAAGCGCAGCGCCCCGCTGATGAACAGATTGTCGTAGAACTCGCCCCGGTATTCCGCCACATAGCCGAAAAGATCGCGGCTGCGGGTCGGCACCTGCGAGGGGGTGCCGGGATGGGTATTGCGGAAGGTCTCCTGTTCCCATTCCACGGCGCCGGTCAGACTGTGCGCGGCGGAGAGAAACTCCGGCGTCTCGAAGGCGAAGGTGCCCTGATAGCTGGCATGATAGCGGCGGTCGTGGTTGCCGTTTTCGCTGCCGCTGCCATAGCCGCGCCGCTCCACATCGGTCAGCTCGAACCGGGTCTTCTGAACGAACCGGTCCTCGAACAGCGACCAGGAGGCGCCGACCCCACCAGAAAACTCACGGGTGGCATTGTAGCCGGGCGTATCGATCACCTGCCCCTCGGTCGGGGTCGGCGGGAATCTGTAGTCCTGATCGTCCGTGTCGGACTTGCGGTCGACATAGCGCAGGTTGGCATCGAGCCGGAAGGTTTCCGACAGGTCCCAGGCGCCCTTGCCGTAGAGGTTCAGGTTCCGGTCGCCATCCTTTTCCGAGCCGTAGTCGGACAGGTTGAATCCGTCGGTACGCCGGAAGGCGCCGGACAGGGCCAGATCGAAATTCTCGCCGCCACCGCGCAGATCGACGGCACCAAGCCAGGTGCGGTCGGTGCCGACCTCGGTGCGGCCGCTGACCTCGTAACCGTCACGAACACCGCCCTTGGTGATGATATGGATCACACCGGAGGCGGCATTGGAGCCATAAAGCGCGCTTTGCGGCCCGCGCAGCACCTCGATCCGCTCCACATCGGCGACCTGCAGGCCGCCAAAGTCGAACTCGCCGCTGGAGGAGGAGGAGACCTCGACCCCGTCGATCAGCACCAGCACGTGATTGGCTTCCGAGCCGCGCAGACGGACCTGGGTCAGGCCGCCGACCGAGCCGGTGCGCGAGACGGAAACGCCCGGCACCTTGCGCAAGGCGTCGGCGAGGTAGCGGGTCTGGCTCCGCTCCAGATCCTCGCCGGTGATCACCGTATAGGCCCGGCCGACCTTTTCCGCGCCAAGCGGCGTGCGCCCGGCGGAGACCACCACCTCTTCCAGTTCCAGATCCTGCGCCAGCGCCGGCGCCGTCGCGGCACAGAATAGTCCCAGTCCAAACATGCCGATCCGGCAGGCAGTTGCAGTCATCCTGACACACCCCAGGTGTTTGCCGGAGCACCTTTTGGCGTCTCCGGACATCACGTGTTCCAGGTCCCGGATGGCAGAGCGCACGGTTTGCCGCGCGCGAACACCTTGTGGGGTCACCGTGCGAGCGAAACCGAGGCCCCGCCAGGCGGGTCCTGATTTTCGGGTGTCACCTCAACGGAAAGCCGCACCTCGACACACCCCGTATCGAAGGTCGGGTGACCGAGAGCGGCAGGTCTCCTGGCTTGCGGGTCAGAGCCGGGCATCCACCTTCCCAACACCATGCCAAGGCAGGTGTCAGTGGCCTTTTCAGATGCCGGCTATCCGCTCACAGTTGCGGGGGCAGCCACGGTTTTGGCCCCTGATGGGTACGCCTCACCGTGTTCCCTATTCATCCGTTTTTACGGAACCACTCTCAAGGGTTAACTATGTCCTAACCCGCAAGGGGGCGTCAATGCGGCCAAACGAAGACCTTGAAAGATATACACGTCAAACGGGCGGCGCCTCCCGGGTTGCCTGTGGCAGGACGAAGGGCATTCCGCGCGCCGGCAGCGCCCCCACCCGCAAGGGATGGTCGAAGGCCTCGGAGATCAACTCGTCCCGCAACACCGCATCCGGCGGACCGTCCGCCAAGAGGCGGCCCGATTTCATCACCAGCAACCGGTCGGCGAACATCGCCGTCAGATTCAGATCATGCATCACCGCGACGACACCGCCGCCGCGCGCGGCGAAATCTGCGGCAATGCGCATGATCAGGATCTGGTGGCGGATATCGAGGCTCGACACCGGCTCATCGAGGAAGAGCCAGCGGGCGGTTCCCTCGCAGCTGGGTTCCCAGACCTGGCACAGCACCCGGGCGAGCTGGACCCGCTGCTGCTCGCCGCCGGACAGGCTTTGGTAGGCCCGACCCTCGAAGCCGGCAAGGTCGACCCGCCTCAGGGCGGCATGCACCCGGGCGTCCCGGCCCGGCCCAGATCCGGCAGGAGACAGCAGACCGAGCCGCACCACCTCCATCACGCTCAGGGGGAAGGACAGGCTGGTGTGCTGCGGCAGCACACCGCGCAAGGCGGCCAGTTCCGCCGGCGTCAGCGCCGACAACGGCGCGCCGTTGATCCGCACAAGGCCGGCATGGGCCACCTCCCCGGTCACCGCCCGCATCACCGTGCTCTTGCCGGACCCGTTCGGCCCGACGATCGCCGTGAGGGTGCCGGCGGGAACCGAAAAGCCGACACCGGAGACAATCCGCGTGCCGGACAGGGTGACGGCGAGGTCGCGCACCTCCAGCCGGCTCCGGTCCTCCGTCGTTTCAACAGTCTCGGGCATCGCAAGGGTCTCTGGCTTCATAGGGAGGTCAGGCCTTTCCGCCGCAGCAGGATCCACAGGAAGAACGGCGCTCCGGCAAGCGCCGTGACGATGCCGATGGGCAATTCGGCCGGAGCGACGATGGTCCGGCTCACCGTATCGGCGAGGATCAGCAGGCTGGCGCCGAGCAAGGCGCAGGCCGGCAGGAGATAGCGATGATCCGGACCGATGGTCAGACGCAGGAGATGCGGCACGACGATGCCGACGAAGCCGATGCCGCCGCTGACGGCAACCGCCGCGCCGGTGGCGGCGGCAACGGCGACGATGGCCACGGTCTTCAGCCGCTGCACCCGGACGCCGATGTGGCTCGCCGCCGCCTCGCCCAGCACCAGCGCGTTGAGCCCGCCGGCGAGAAACGGCACCGCCGCCAGCACCAGCGCGATCACCGGGCCGGCGGCCAGGATCTTGTCCCAATTGGCGCCGGCGAGCGACCCGAGGCCCCAGAAGGTCAGGTCGCGCAATTGCCGGTCATCGGCGACATAGACCAGCAGTCCGGTCAGCGCTCCGGCCAGCGCGCCGAGGGCGATGCCGGCCAGCAGCATGGTCGGGATCGAGGTCATGCCACCGCGCGTGCCGATGCGGTAAAGGGCGAAGGTGGTCACAAGACCGCCGAAAAACGCGGCGACCGGCAGGGCATAGATGCCGGCAAGGGCGACCACCGGCGCCAGCGCCCCGCCGCCGAGCACGATCAGCCCAGCGGCGGCGAGCCCCGCGCCGGCGGAGACGCCAACGATGCCGGGATCGGCCAGCGGGTTGCGGAAGATCCCCTGCATGACCGCGCCGGAGACGGCAAGCGCGGCCCCGACCAACGCCCCGAGCAGCACCCGGGGCAGGCGCACCTCGGTGAGCACAATCCGGTCGCGCAAGTCGGTGGCGGTGAGTGCGTCCCGCCCCTCCACCCAGGAACCAAGCGCCGACAACACCGGGATGTCCAGCGCCCCGGTCGCCAGCGAGAACAACGCGGTGCCGGCCAGAGCCACGGCCAGGGCGGCGATCACCGCCCGGGCCATCGGGCCGCGATCGCCGGCGCGGGCGGCGGCGCGCCAGCCGCCAGCGGGACGTTCCAGAACGGTTTCGCTCATGATCGGCCGTTCCCTCTTGTCAAAGACCGTAGTCGGTGAGCGCGGCGGAAAGATCCCCGACCGCTGCGGCGGTGCGCGGACCGAAGCCGAGCAGGTAGAGCCCATCCATGCGGATCAACCGCCGATTTTCCCCGGCAGGCGTGCGGGCGATTCCCGGATGGGCCAGCACCTCCGCCTCCCCGGTCTGATGGTCGCCGCCCCGGCTGATCATCAGGATCACATCCGGCGCTGCGGCCATCGCCGCCTCATCGCTGATCTGCTTGTAGCCGGAAAGCCCCTCGATGGCGTTGCGGGCGCCGGCCAGGCGAATCACCCCAGCGGCGGCCGTCTCGTCGCCGGCAGCGAGAATGCGCCCGCCGCTGAGCGAGAGGATGAACAACACCCGCGCCTCGCGCCCACGAGCTTTGGCCTCGGCGGTCGCCGCCTGAAGCTCTGCCTCGATCCGCCGTATCAGCTCAGCGCCCTTTTCCGGCACGCCCAGCGCGGTGCTCACCCGGCGCACCTTCTCCGCGATGCCGGCCGCGTCGAAGCGTTCCGGCACGGTGACGAAATCGACCCCTGCGCCCTTCAGCACGGCAAGCGCCTCCGGCGGGCCGCTGCCCTCGATTGCCAGGATGGCATCGGGCTTCACCGACAGCACCCCTTCCGGCGACAGGGCGCGCATGTAGCCGACATCGGGCAGGGCTTCCGCCGCCGGCGGATATCCGCTGGTGGTGTCGCGGGCAACCAGCCGGCCTTCCTCGCCCAGCGCATGGACGATCTCGGTCACCGCACCGCCAATGGAGACGATCCGCCGGGCATCCTGGAGGGCCGCCGTCTCGGCTCGGGCCGCACCGGCGGCAAGGATCAGAGCCAGAACGAGGGGCGCGGCGGTCCGTGTAAGCATGAGCAAGAGGATTGGCATGGCGGACCTCACTGCGCGGGAACCAGCGACAGGCGGGGCAGGTTCTCCACCAGCGCGCGCCAGTCGCCGCGTTCGTCCGCACCTTCCTTGCGCAGGCCGAAGAACTGGATCACCAGCGTGCCGTCCGCGTCATAGGCCTCGATGGAGGTGACATGCCCCTCGGCCGTCGGCTTGCGCACCGCCCAGGCCTCGTGAATCTGATCGGTGCGCAGATGCAGATGAAAGCCCGGATCCATCACGTTGATCCACGGCCCGCGCAGCGCCACGGTCTCCACCGGACCGGAATGGATCTGGATACAGCCACGGCTGCCGACGAAGCACATGATCGGCAGCTTCTCGTTGGCGGCAAGGCGCAGGGTGGCGGAGACCGCATCGGGCTGCAACTGCCAGGCATGAGGCTCGCCGGCCAGTTCCAGCGCGTCCAGCCGGTGCAACTTGAACTTGCGCAAGAGGCCATGGAACTGGTGCGGATCGGTCATCGCCGCCCAGCTGGCGCGCAAGGATGTGCGCACGGAGGTATCCAGCGGCGGCCGGACAGGCAGCACCGCCGGTTCCGGGCGAACGCCAAGGCCGGGCGTCTGGTCCTCGGCAAGATGGCTTGTCACCAGCGCGTCCCAGGCGGCGATATCCGTCGCCTCGCGGGCATGGATCTTGTGGACCGCATCGCCATGCCGGTCGAAGACCTGCAGGCTGCGGCGCACCGACCCATCCTGCTGCGGCCGCTCGACGGCAAAGCCATGGACCCAATGGGAGGGAAACATGCGCATGTCGATGTCGGCGCCAAGCATCATCGCCGCCATCTTGCCATCGATGAACCGGTCGTAGACGCCAACCTTTTCATGCACGGCGCTTTCGTTGCGGGTCAGCGCCAGCACCTCGCCCACCGCCTCCAGCGCGGGAAACAGCGTGTCGAAGCGCACGTCGATGCGGCGCACGGTCTCGCCGCAGAACGCGGCCACCAGCTCCGCCTCGCTGATGCCCATCATTTTGGCCAGGTCGCGCTCGCGCATCTTCGGATTGCCATCGCGCATCCGCCGGATCTGATCGATGTCGAAAGAGGTGTCTGTCATAGCCATTGTCCGTGATTGGGCCGCCCCGCGAAATGGGGTGCCGCCGCAGGAAGCACAGGCACGCCTCAATGAGGCGCGCGCGGCGGGGGCTCGGCTGTGCTTGCGCTCCACTCGGCCACCGGTCGGAGAAGGGCAGGCATTGGCCCGCCGCGACAGGGCGGCCCGGAGTGTGCTGGCTTTGCATCGCACCCGGGTCATGACGGTCGAAACCGCCGATCAATATCTTGACTCAAATACTCATGTTTCGTATCCACATCAATACCTGAGTTGTTAACTCATATTTCACCCACCGAAAAGCGAGCAAGCCGATGCCAGCGAGCAGACGAGGAATGTCTGGAGACCGGAAATGCATATGGCCGCTGGCAAACTTGCGGTTTGGAAGAACGGTGTCGCGCTCGGCGCGCTTTTTATCGCGCTAGCGCCGCAGGCGCGGGCGCAGGACGCGGCAACGGTCAACGCGCCCGGCGCCTCGACCCTGTTGCAACGGCTGGTGATCGGCGCCGGCGTGGAAAAGGTGGCGATCGACACGCCCCAGGCGGTCACGGTCCTCGACCAGGAGGCGATCGACGAAGAACAGCCGATGGTGATCGGCGACATCCTGCGCCAGGTGCCGGGCATTACCGTCATCGGCAGCGAGCGGACCACCGGCCAGTCCTTCAACATTCGCGGCATCGGCGGCCTTGAGGCTTCCGACGAATCGAAGATCGTCGTCACCGTCGACGGCGCGGTGAAATTCTACGAGCAATACCGGCTCGGCTCGTTCTTCAGCGATCCGGAGCTCTACAAGCGGGTGGAGGTGCTGCGCGGCCCGGCCTCCTCCACGCTCTATGGTTCCGGCGCGCTCGGCGGCGTGATCAACTTCACCACCAAGGACGCGGCCGATTTCCTCAAGGAGGGGCAGACCACCGCCGTCCAGCTCAAGTCCATGTATGATTCCAACAAGGACGGGGTGCTGGCCTCGATCTCCGCCGCCCATGCCTTTTCCAACGGCACGGAGGTGCTATTGAACGGCAACTTCCGCCGCTCCAGCGAATACGAGAACGGCAATGGTGTGCCGGTGCCCGGCTCCGACTTCTCTTCTTTTTCCGGGTTGGCCAAGCTGACCCACCGTTTCGGCGAGAACGACGAACAGGCGGTGCGGCTGTCCTACCAGCGCTGGCAGAGCGATGCGGATGACACCGAGTATTCGCAGACCGGCACCCAGGCCTTCGGCACCATCGACCGCAAGATCACCGACCAGACGGTGGTGCTGAGCTACGAGAACCCGGCCAGCAGCAACCCGCTGCTCGATTTCAAGCTGAACCTGTCCCTGTCCGATACCAAGGTGCGGCAGGAAAACTCCTCGTTCAGCTTCGTTCCCTCGCCGCTGTTCGCCGATTCCGACTACGGCTACCGCACCTGGGCGGCGAAGGCGGAAAACACCTTCGAGCACAGCGGCGACGGCTTTGAGAACTTCCTCACCGTCGGCGGCCAGCTCAGCCACCAGCAGCGCTTCGCCGAGGCGAGCACAGGTCCGATCGGCTTCCACCCGGAAGGAACGGACACCAAATACGGCGTGTTCTTCCAGAATGAGTTCATCTGGAACGAGAAGCTCACCGTCATTCCCGGCGCCCGGCTCGACTTCGTCAACCTGCGTCCGGACGCATTGGTGCCCGGCGCCAAGACCACCAACGACATCGCCTTTTCGCCGAAACTGGCGGTGATGTACCAGATCAACGAGACCTTCTCGCTGTTCGGCTCCGTTGCCCATACCCAGCGGGTGCCGACCCTCGACGAAATGTTCTCCAGTGCCGGCCCGAACGCGGACTATCCCGGCGGGCGCCTGCCCAGCCTCAACCTGAAGAAGGAAACTTCCAACTCCGTCGAGCTGGGCTTTGCCATCTCCACCCAGGATCTGATCACCGACGGGGACAGCCTGCAGCTCAAGACCACCGGCTTCTACAACGACCTGCACGACCTGATCACCACCAACCCGAACAAAGGCGCGGGCGTGCCGGTGGTCTATTACGTCAATGTGGACGAGGCGGAGATCTACGGCGTGGAGGTCGAGGCCGCCTATGAGATGGACTACGCCTTCGCCAGCCTCGCCTACAGCCTGACGCGCGGCGAAGACAAGGCGACCGGCGAGACCCTGACGACGATCCCGGCCGACACGCTGGCGGTCACCCTCGGCGGCCGTCTGCCCGAGCATGACCTGTCGTTCGGCTGGCGCGGCCTGTTCGCCGCCTCGATTTCCACCGGCGCCACCACCGGCCCGTTCGGCGGCTATGCCGTGCATGACCTGTTCATGAACTGGACGCCGGATGAGGGGCGCTTTGCCGGCCTGCAGGTGCGGGCCGCCGTGGAGAACCTGTTCGACAAGCAGTACCGGGCGAACCTGTCCGGCGACGATGGCCGGGGCCGCACCTTCAAGCTGACCCTGGCGAAAACCTTCGGATGGTAGGCCCGCGCATGAAACTCGCCGTCTCGATCCTGGCTGCCGCCGCCCTGTCGGCGGCGGCGCTCCTCCCCGCGTTCGCCTCGGCGACGGAGGCAGCCCCGCCCGCCGACGCGGACAAGGGGCTGGCCCTTGAGCTCAACCGGGTCGCGCGCGGTTCAGCCGGGTGCCTCTTCACCTTCGTCATCCGCAACGACACGGGCGGCGTCATCGACGCCGCCCGCTACGAAGTGGTCCTGTTCAACAAGGCGGGGCTGGTGGAGCAGCTCACCACCCTCGATTTCGGCGCGCTGGCACCGGCGAAAACCGTCGTCCGCCAATTCGACCTTCCCGGGGTGTCCTGCCCGAACCTTAGCCGGCTGCTGGTCAATGGTCCGGCCGGCTGCTCCGGTGGCGGCGACGGCACTGCCGCCGCGCTGTGCACCGCGCCGCTGCACCTTTCCAGCCGGACCGACATTTCCGTTCTCAACTAGGAGTTTTCGCCCATGTCCGCCCCTGATCTGTTGCAGCCCGTCCTTGCCCTGATCGAACTGGGCGGGCCGGTGGTGGCGCTGCTTGCCGGCCTGTCGATCATCGCCCTTGCCCTCCTCATGCTGAAGCTCGGCCAGTTCCTGCAAGCCCGGGTCGGCCGCCCGACCCGGGCGCGCGCCGCCGTGCTGCACTGGAGCCACGGCCGGCGCGGCGATGCCTGGCGGGCCCTGAGCGGGGCGACGAGCGCGGCGGAGGAAGCGGTGGCCATGGCCATGCGCTTTGCCGAGCGCCCCGAGGGCGAGAAAGCAACGGTCGAGGAAGACATCGCCCGGGTCGCCGGCGAGCGCTTCCACCAGCTTGGCCGGGGGCTGAAGGCGCTCGATTCCATTGCCCAGATCGCGCCGCTGCTCGGTCTGTTCGGCACGGTGCTGGGCATGATCGAGGCCTTCCAGCAGCTCCAATTGGCGGGCAATGCGGTCGATCCATCGGCGCTGGCCGGCGGCATCTGGGTGGCGCTGTTGACCACCGCCGCAGGGCTTGCGGTCGCCATGCCGGTGTCGCTCGCCGTCACCTATCTGGAAGAACGCCTGGAAAGCGAGCGGGTGGCGGTGGAAACCCTGCCCATGGCCATCCTCTTGCACGGGATCGGTGCCCCCGCGCTGCCGCTGACCGATGAGGTTGCGGCACTTGCCCCCCGGGTGGCCCATGCGCGTTGACCGACCCATGGCGCGGCGGCGGCCCTTGTCCCTGACGTCCCTGATCGACGTCATCTTCCTGTTGCTGCTGTTCTTCATGCTGTCCTCGACCTTCTCCCGGTTCGGGAAGGTCGACCTGGCCGCTGGAGGACAGGGCGGCGCAGGCCCTGCCCCGGATATCTTCCTGACCGTCGATGGGCAGGGTCTGCGCCTCAACGGCCTGGCCATGGACCTTGAGGGTGCGGCCGAGGCGGTCACCGATCTCGTCGGCAAGGGCGCGAAGACCGCGCTGCTCCTGCCCGGCGGCGATGCCTCCACCCAGGATCTCGTGGCCGCGCTCGACCGGCTGGGCGCCATCGCTCCCTTGCAGATCACCGTGGCGAGGTGAGGCGATGATCCAGATGGCGCGCGTCCGTCCGAAACGACCGCAGGAAAACACCCTGTCGCTGATCAACATCGTCTTCCTGATGCTGATCTTCTTCCTGATTGCCGGCCAGTTGTCGCCGCCGGTCGACCCAAGCGTGTCGCTGGCGCAGACAACCGGCGCGCCGCCGCTGCCGCCGCCCGATGCGCTGTTCGCAGATGCTGAAGGGGTGTTGCGCTATCGCGGACAGGTCCTCAGCGCCGAAGCGTTCATGGCCGATCATGCGCAAGGAAGGGAAACAGCGGGAGCCGAAGGAGCGGCGGACGACGCGCCCGCACGCCCCGCCATCCGCCTTGCCGCCGACCGGGCCTTGCCGGCGGTGCGCCTGCTGACGCTGGTGGATGCGCTTTACGCCGCCGGCGCCGGCAGCGTGTCGGTGGTGACCGTACGGGCTACCCCATGACCGAACACCGCGCCTTTCGCCCGCCCTACCGGCTGCTGGCGGTGGCCGCCTCGCTGGCGGTCCATCTCGGCGCCGCTGCCTTCGCCCTGAACGGACGGGCGCCGGAGGAGCAGCTTGCCGGTGCCGGCGCACGCGCCTCGGTGCAGATCGGTCAGGCCTTTGCCAGCAGCATCGCCGCCGGTGCACAGGCCGGGGGCGGGGCGGTTCCTCCCAGGCAGAGCCCGACACAAACGGCGGCAACGACGGAGCCGACACAGGCGGTCACGCCAGCGCCCCCACAGACCACCGCGCAGGCGGTCTCACCGGCGATCCAACCCGTGGTCAAACCCAGTGCGGCGCAAGCGGCGCAAACCGCAATGGCTCGCCCCACAGAGGCAAAACCGGTGGCGGCAACGCCTGCCAGGGCAGCCGAAAGCCAGGCAACGACACAGACCCCGGCGGTGCCGCGTCCCATCGCCCGCCCGCCGGAAATCACCCGGATCGCCGCAGCAACGCCCACGACGAAAAAGCCGGAGCGGAAACAGGCTCAGAAACAGGTGGAGCCGAAGCGGCGCGACACGGCGGCCAGGACAGCACGCGCGAAAAGCGCGCCCGGCGCTGGCGGCAAGGGGCGGCAGACCGTGCAAAAGGGCGGCTCACGCGGCGGGGCAAAGACCCGCGAGGCGGGCAACGCCGCCAGCTCCAACTATCCCGGCCTGGTCCGGCGCAAGCTCGGCCGCTCCTTGCGCTATCCGCGCTCGGCCCGGCGCAAGGGGCTCACCGGCGAGGTCACGGTCGGCTTTACCGTGCAAAGCTCCGGGGTGGCGACCGGCGTGCGCGTCGTCCGCAGTTCCGGCTCCCCCATCCTCGACCGGGCAGCGCTGGAGACCGTCGGCCGCGCCGCGCCCTTCCCGCGCATTCCGGCCAATGCCGGCAAGACCCGCTGGCGCTTCACCATCCCACTGACCTTCCGCTGATCCCGGCGGGCGGCGGGCGGCTGCGGCGGAACTGGTTCCTTGCAAATATTGGAACCGGCTCTTTTTGCGAGACCAGATTTCCCCTAACACCGGCCACGGGCCGGGCGCGACCGGCACGATGCAACAGCAAGAGGGGCCGCATGTCATGACCGTTCATCTCGATCACCTGCTGGTCGGGGCGTTGGCGGACCTGGGACCGAAGGCCGTCCCCAGCGGCATCGCCAAGCTGCCGGTGGATCGCCCCTTGCACCTTGGCCGCGAAGGTCTTGACGGCGATGCGCAAGGCGACCGCAAGCATCACGGCGGTCCGGACAAGGCGGTGCATCACTATCCGTTCGAGCATTACGACGCCTGGCGGCGGGAGCTGGGGGCAACGCCGCTGCTGGCCGCCCCGGGCGCCTTTGGCGAGAACCTCTCCACCTCGGGCATGACCGAAGCAACCGTTGCCCTTGGCGACCGGTTTCGCCTCGGCACGGCCCTGATCGAGGTGTCGCAGGGGCGCCAGCCCTGCTGGAAGCTGAATTTCCGGCATGACGTGCCGGACATGGCCTTGCGCGTGCAGAAGAGCGGACGGACCGGCTGGTACTACCGGGTGCTGGAAGAAGGCACCGTGGAAGCGGGCGCATCGTTTACGCTGGTGGACCGGCGTTCGCCGGACTGGACCTTGCACCGGCTGTGGCACACGCTCTACGTCGATACGCTCAACTTCGACGAACTGGCGGCGATGGCCGCGCTTGAGCACCTGCCCGATGGCTGGCGCCGCTATGCGCGCCGGCGCCTCGAAAACCGGCGGGTGGAAAGCTGGGACAGCCGCCTGCAAGGAACGCCCGAGACAACCGCCTGAGGCATCTTCGCCGTCGATCTTCCCCCAACCTAGAAGACCCTGATCATGAGTGCGCCCAGAACGCCCGCCCCGCTCGTCCTGTCGATCCAGAGCCAGGTGGTGCATGGCCATGTCGGCAACAGCGCGGCCGTGTTTCCCATGCAGGCCGCCGGCCTGACGGTGGCCGCGGTGCCGACCACCCTCTTGTCGAACAACCCGCATTACCCGACCATGCGCGGACAGGTGCTCGATGCGGAGCTGGTGGAGGACCTCCTGCTCGGCCTCACCGAACGCGGGCTGATCGAAAAGGCGCGGTTTCTCGTTACCGGCTATCTCGGTTCGGCGGAAATCGGCGCGGCAGTCGCCCGCTTCGTCCGGCTGGCAAAGGCGCGCAACCCGGATCTCGTCTATATCTGCGACCCGGTGATGGGCGACATCGACCTCGGCGTCTATGTGAAACCGGGCATTCCGGAACTGATGCGCGACGAGCTGGTGCCGCTGGCCGACCTGCTCACCCCGAACCAGTTCGAACTGGGGCTCCTGACCGGCCATCCGGCCGGCACGGCCGGGGAGCTCTCCGGCGCTTTTCAAGCCCTGTGCGACGCACGGCCGACGGGCGCCACCGCACCGACGGGCGTGATCGCCACCGGCTGCGTGCTGGCCGATACGCCGCAGAACCATCTGGACACGGTGCTGGTGCAGGCGAGCGGCCTGCATCGCTGTCCGGTGCCGCGCCTGCCGGTGCGCCCGGCGGGGACCGGCGATCTGTTCACCGCCCTGATGATCGGCCGGTTGGCGGCGGGCACCCCACTGCCAGCCGCCGTGGCCCATGCGGTGGGCAAGATGCAGAAGGTGCTGGCCCGCACCGCCGAGGCCGGCGCGGAGGAAATGGTGCTGAACGGGTTTGCCGCCGCCGGTTGAGCGGCTGGAGGCCCGCCGCGAGCGCTATTCGGGGACCGGTTGCGGCGCCAGCCCGAGATGCGCGCGCACGAAACGGACGCGTTCCTCGACGCTGACCCGTGGCAACTCGACCAGCCGATAGCCGAGCCGGCGGTAGACCCGCGCCATCGCCTCATAGGTCCGGCAGGCCTCGGCGAAGTCCTGACGGCGTTCCGCGTCCCGGTGAAAGATCTCCCGCCAGGGCGGGGCGATGAAGACCTGCGGGTGATAGCGAAACCGGCGCGCCGCCGCCTCCATATGCACGGGCACGGCGAGGCCCGAGAGCTCCAGAAATCCAAGCACATCCGGAACAGCGCGGTCGAACAGCACCGGCCCGGGGAGATCCTGCGCCATGTGATGCGAGCGCATGTCCCATGCGAGCATCTGTTCGGCGAAGGCGGCCGGATCGCACCAGGGCAGCGCCGAACCGCCAATCGCCACCTGATCCTGAATGATCGCCCGGCCGGCCTCGACCGTCCGGGACAGGCCGGCCCCCGCCAGGGCATCGAGCAGGGTGCTCTTGCCGGAGCCCGGCCCGCCGGTAACCACATGAAACCGCATCGTGGATTGCGCCATGACATGACCTTTCTCGTCCAAAGGTTAAGAAACGGGGGAGCGCGCGGACGGGAAACCGTCCGTTCCATGCGGAGACGGACGCAGGACACGCGCCCCGAGGGAGCGTTTGAAAAAAGCGGGAGATGGGGAAAGGGGCTGTTGGACGGCCCCGAGGGCTCGCCGGTGTGGCGCGCTTCGGCTAAGGGACCCTGGAGGTTCCGATCATCGACCGGACTTCAACCGCCGGCCACATCTCTACGAGATCAACCACCTGAAGGCAAGGTTTCAACGTCGCGACGTTCTCAGTGCGAACATTTCTTCTTTCCGCCTTGTTCCAACCTGACGCAACGACCTATCCAGATAGGAACTGGAGGCATTTTGTTCCGGCACCGGACATGACCCGCCGGTGCGGCGACGGAGCGGATGCATGCGGTTGCGGGATACATCCACATAAATCTCGACAATTGGGGAGGAAACCCATGACTGAACTGACCAAACGGCAATTCCTCGGACTTGCCGCCGGCGCCGCTGCCTTGTGCGCCCCCTCGATCCTGCGCGCGGCCGGCCCGACCAAGCTGCGCTTCACCAATTTCGCCGGACCGACGTCCTTCCTGACCAATGGCATTTTCCGCCCCGCCTTCGACGCGATCGAAGCGGCCTCCGACGGCACGCTGAAGATCGACATCTATTCCGGCGGGTCGCTGGCCAGCGCCGCCGACACCTATGACGCGGTGCGGCGCGGCATCGCCGACATGGGCTGGGGCGTGACCAGCTACACCCCGGGCCGGTTCAAGACCGCGACGCTCGTGGAACTGCCGTTCGAGGCGCTGACCTCCAAATCCGCCTCGCAAGGGCTGTGGAAGCTCTACCAGGAAGACCTTCTCGACGGGTTCAAGGGCGTGGAAGTGTTCTCGGTGATGTCTTCCGGCATCCAGCACTGTCACAGCACCAAGGAGATCGACAGCCTCGACGGCCTGGCCGGCGAGCGGGTGCGCGCCGCCGGATCGACAGCAGCGATGATGTGGGAAGCCTTTGGCGCGATCCCGGTTTCCCTGCCGGTGTCGACCATCGCCGAGAGCCTGTCGAAGAACACCCTGCACGGCTCGATGAACGACTGGAACGCGCTGGAGACCTGGGGCATCCTCGATTTCGTCAAATGGCATATCGATGTGCCGCTGGGGTCCTCCCCCTGCTTCCTGACGATCAACAAGAAGGTGTTCGACAGCCTGCCGGAGGTCGCCCAGACCGCCCTTCGCGAGCATGGCGGCCAGCGCTTCAACGACTTCTGGGGCGAACAGCTCGACGGCGAAAACCGTAGGCTGCGCGCGGTCGTCGCCGAAATGACCGACCATCACATCCTCGTCCCCACCGCCGAACAGCTTGGCGAGTGGAAAAAGCGGATTGCCCCGGTCACCGAAAAATGGGTTGCCGAGAACCCCAATGGCGAACGCGCCCTTGAGCTTTACACCGCCACCCTCAACGAGGCGCGGGGATGAGCAACAATCGCGGCGAAGTGATTGACCGCGCCGCCAGCGTTCCCGGTCCGGCCTTTTCGCCGGACCGGGAGGTTCTGCGGATCGCCTTTCTCGCGCTGCATGTTGCCATGATCGCCCTCGGCTGCCTCGCCTTCGCGACGGTGGTCGATGTGATCGGCCGCAACACGCCGGCCGGCTTCACCGTGCGCGGCATCTACGAGGTCAGCGGCCTGGTCATGGCAGTGATCATCGCCGCCGCCGCAGCGCCCGCCTTCCTGCTCCGGCGCAATGTGGGCATGGAGCTGCTGGTGCCGCTGCTCGGCGAGCGCTCCCTGCTGACCGCCGTCGCCTCGATCGCCGAAACGGCGTTTCTTCTGCTTCTGGCCTGGCGGCTCCATGCCAAGGCCGCCGATGCGCTGGAGTTCCAGGACACCACCAGCCTGCTCGGCCTGTCCATCGCCCCGTTCTGGTTTGCCGCCAGCTACTGCCTATTCTTTGCCGGCACCGCCACCTTGTGGAAGACCGGTGGCCATCTTCTGGCACTGCGCAAGACGGATCCCCGCCGGCTGCTGCGGCCCGCTCTCATCCTCACGCTGATCGGCGCCGCTGTCGCCGGCATCCTCGCCTCGCTGGTGGCCGCCGATGCCACCCCCGGCTGGCAGGCCGGTGCCGCCTTTCTCGCGCTCTATCTTCTGATCGTCGCCGGCATCCCCATCGGCATCAGCCTCGGCCTCACCGGCTTCGGTTTCCTCTATCTGGTGATCGGCGAGCCGCAGGCGCTCGCCATCGTCGAAAACGAAACCGCGCGCGCCCTGTCGAGCGACAGCCTCGCCGCCATTCCGCTGTTCCTGCTGATGGGCAGTCTTGCGGTGCAGGCCGGCCTTGCCGGCGACATCTTCAAGGCCGCCAGCCGCTTCACCGCCGGCTTCCGGGGCGGGCTGTCGATCGCCAGCGTCATCGGCTGCGGTGCCTTTGGCGCCATTTCCGGATCCTCGATCGCCACCACCGCCACCTTCGGCAAGGTCGCCTTCTCGGAGATGAAACAGCGCGGCTACGATTCCGGTCTGGCCACCGGCACGCTGGCGGCGGGCGGCACGCTCGGCGCGCTGATCCCGCCCTCGGTCGTCTTGATCATCTATTGCGTGCTGGTCGAGGTCTCGATCCAGGAAGCCTTCATCGCCAGCCTCATTCCCGGCCTGCTGGCCATGGGCCTCTATCTGGTGGCCGTGGTGGTTCAGGTCCGGCTCCGGCCGGATCTGGCGCCGCAGGCCGAGGGCTTTGACGCGCGCGAAGCCATGCGCAGCATGGCCGTCGCCTGGCGGCCGATCCTGCTGTTCCTGATGGTGCTCGGCGGGCTTTACGGCGGGGTGTTCACCACCCAGGAAGCGGCTGCGGTCGGTGCCGTTCTCGCCTTCGCCTTCGCCGTCACCAGCAAGGGGTTCTCGCTGCGGGCGCTGCTCGACGGGTTTGCAGAGACCGCCGTCAACACGGTGGTGATCTACGTGATCGTCATCGGCGCCAATATCTTCGCCGCCTATCTGACCCTGACCGACATCACCACCAGCGTGCTCAGCGTCGTCGATCTGGAAACCACGCCGCACTGGCTGATCCTGCTGGTGATCATGGCGATGTATCTCGTGCTCGGCAGCGTGTTCGACACGGTCGCCGCGGTTCTGGTCACCGCCCCGTTCGTCATCCCGCTGATCAGCGGCATGGGCTATGACCTGATCTGGTGGGGCGTGATCACCCTGTCGCTGGTGGAGATCGGCATGATCACGCCGCCGATCGGCGTCAATGTCTTCGTCATGAAATCGGTGATCGGCACCGCCGCGCCGATCAAGACGATCTTCAAGGGCATCGTGCCGTTCCTCGCCGCCGATCTCATCCGGCTGGCGGTGCTGACGCTCTTCCCGATCCTGACCCTCTGGCTGCCGAAGGTTCTGTGACCGATGACCCCACACACTTCAATGGACGCGCCGTCTGACGGCGGTGTCCCCACGCCGGAAAACCGCACCGCCATCGTTGTCGGCGGTGGGCGCGGCATCGGTGCCGCCACGGCCCGAAAGCTGGCGGCACAAGGGCTCAAGGTCCTTGTCGCCGACCGGGACGCGGCGGCGGCGCGCGATATCTGTGCCGAGCTCGATGGAGAGCACGGCCATCATGCCCTCGACATCCGCGATCCGGAGGCGGTGGAAGCGCTGTTCGACCACGCCGAGGCACAGTTCGGCCCGGTGTCGGTGCTGGTCAACACCGCCGCGATCTCGCCGATGCCCGCCGATGGCTCCCGGCTGGCGATCGCCGACACGGACACCGCCCTTCTGCGCGACGTGCTCGACATCAACACCCTGGGCACGATCCTGCTCGGGCGTGAATACGCCCGGCGGGCCGCAAAGGCGGGCGCCGGCATCGGCGCCCATGGCCGGGTGGTGTTCCTGTCCTCGGCCGCGGCGCAGCTTGGCGGGCACAAATCCTCGGTGATCTACATCGCCAGCAAGGCGGCGGTGATCGGCTTCGCCAAGGGGCTGGCGCGGGAACTCGCGCCGCACGGGATCACCGTCAACTGCGTGGCGCCGGGCCTGATCGACACGCCGATGCTGCGCGCGGGCCTGCGCGCCGAACAGGACGCGGAAGCAAGCGCCGCCGTGCCGCTGGCACGGATCGGCCAGCCGGAGGAGGTCGCCGCCGCCGTCGCCTATCTGGTGTCGCCGGACGCGGCCTATGTCACCGGCGCCACCCTCGACATCAACGGCGGCTATCACATGGGCTGACCCGCCCGCCCACACCGCCCAGCTATTCAGGAAAGCGAGACATCTTGCGCATCTGGCATCAGTCCAGCGTCGATCTGGAAAACTACCCCCACTACCACGCATCCATGCTGCGCCATTACGAGAAGATCCTGCATCCGGACACGCAGATGACCTTCGTCGGCGTTCCCGTCGACACCTGGGGCGGCCTGTCGCCGAGCGATTTCATCGGCTCGCCCTATCTCTACCAGCAGACCCTCAGCAATCTGCTCTACACCAACTGCCTGACGGCGGAGCGCGAAGGCTACGACGCCTTCGTCATCGGCAGCTACACCGCGCCGTTCCTGCGCGAGTGCCGCTCGCTGGTGAACATCCCGGTGATCTCCATGCCGGAAAGCACCATCCTCGTCGGCTGCTCGATGGCGCAGAAGATCGGCCTCGTCACCCTCAACGACGAGAACCGCTGGTTCCTGCAGACCATGGTCTCCTCCAACAAGTTCGAAGGCCGGATCGCCGGCATCGAGGTGGTGGAACCGGCGCTGAACGAAAAGGAGCTGGAGGACGCCTTCGCCGACCCGACCGACTACATCGCCCGCTTCACCGAGGTGTCGCGCCGGGTGATCGCCATGGGCGCAGATGTGATCGTGCCGGCGGAAGGGATCGTCGCGGAGATCGTCTACAAGGCCGGACTGACGGAAATCGACGGGGTCTGCGTGATGGACGGCATCGGCATTCCGCTTGCCTATGCGCAGATGCTGGGCAGCCTGCACCGCAGCACCGGCCTGCATGCCGGGCGCAAGTGGCACTACGTCTCGCCGGGCGCCGAAGCGCTTTCCCGCTTCCCGCCCCTGCAGCGCGGCTGACCTTCCGCCGGTCACGTGGCGGAGGGGCGCTCCAGATTGACCCGCAGCTCCGCTTCGATCCGCGCCACACAACGGAGCAGGTCATCGAGATAGCGCTCGGCGGCCTCCGCCGGCGTCATGGCGCTGCGAAAGAAGATGATATTGACCGCGCCGACCACGCTTTCGGGGCCCATCACCGGCGCGGCAATGGCCCCGACCTTGGGGTCCGCCTGCCCGGCGGAGCCGGCATAGCCGGCTCCCCGGGTCTCCGCGATCAACCGGTCGAGATAAGGCCGATTGGCAATGTCGGCGGCATCCTCGCCACCAAGGTTCTGGACGATGGCCAGAGCCGTTTCCAGCTCGTCCCGCGTCATCGCCGACAGGATCGCCCGCCCCAGCGCGGAGCGCACCAGATGGCGTTTCTTGCCGACCACGCTGCGGTGGATCGACATGGGACTGATGCGGTGGGTGGAATACTGGATCTCCAGCGCCCCGGAGGTGAGGCTCGCGAAGTCGCACGGCCATAGCACCTTGCGCGTCAACGCCCGCAGATGCGGCGCCACGGTCTGGCCGACGATGTCATTGTCCTTCAGCCCATCGGCCAGTTGGGCAATCTTCTCGGTCAATGAGATCGCCCCGTCCTCGCTGCGGCGGGCGACATAGCCCAGCTCCACCAGCGTGTTGACGATCCGGTAGAGCGACGAGCGGTCGATCCCGGCATACTCGCTGAGCGCGCCGATCTTCACCCAGCCCAGCTCCCCCAGTGCTTCCAGCACCTTCAGGCCCCGGCCGATCGAACTGACATTCCGGTAGGTCGCCCGGGGTTCCTGCATTCCGCTCCGCTCCTTCGCGTTCGCAATGCGAACATTCTAGGGATCCGTGTTGTTCCCGGTCAAGGGATACGCCAATCGGGACAGGAGCGGCCATGCCCGCCGGCGCCCGACAGACGGCAGATGCCGCAGCGGCGCGCGGAGCTGGCCCGGCAGAACAACACAGGGAGCATCGCATCATGATCGTCGGCACAATGTGCATGTCGCACAGTCCATTGATGGACCGGAACCGGGCGGACCCGGGCGCCGAACAGCGCTTCGGCGAAGCGCTTTCCCGCGCCGAACGCCTGGTGGAGCAGGCACAGCCCGACCTGACCATCGTCTTCTACCCCGATCACATCAACGGTTTCTTCTACAAGCTGCTGCCGTCCTTCTGCGTCGGGGCGGCGGGCACCTCGATCGGTGATTTCGGCACGGTTCAGGGGGCGCTCGACATCCCCGAGGCAGCCGCCTTCTCGCTGACCCGCAGCCTGCTCGACCAGGGGATCGACACCGCCGTCTCCCTCGACATGGAGGTCGACCACGGCGCCATGCAGCCGCTGGAACTGCTTTCTGCCCGCCATTCCCTGTCGCGGATCATTCCCGTCTTCATCAACTGCGCCGCCGCGCCGCGCCCCACCTTCGAGCGGGTGCGCGCCCTTGGTCGTGCCGTCGGCGACTGGGCGCAGGCCCTGCCGGAGCGGGTGCTGATGATCGGCTCCGGCGGGCTGTCGCACGATCCGCCGATCCCCAACCTGACGACCGCGCCGCAGCCGGTGCGCGAGCAGTTGATCGCCGGCCGTCCGCTCAATCACAGCCAGCGGCTGGCGCGGCAGAACCGGGCGATCAACGAGGGCTACGCACTGGCCGCCGGCACCTCGGAGATCCTTCCGCTCAATCCGGAGTGGGACGAAAAGCTGATGACCGCCTTCACCGCCGGCGATCTGACCGTGCTCGACGACATGTCGGACGAGACCCTTTCGGCAACCGGCGGCCGGGGCGGCCACGAAGTCCGGGCCTGGGTCGCCGCGCTCGCCGCCCTTGGCCCCGACTATCGGGCCGAGCAGCTGTTCTACGAACCGATCGACGAGTGGATCACCGGCATGGGCATCCTGCATGCCAGCCGCGCCGCCTGACGCGGCATCTCCCAGGGCAAATGGCAGGGCGCCCTGGCAAGGCGCGCCCACCGTATGAGCCCACCGAGCGTTCCCATTTCGTGAAAACGGGCCGAAGGCCTGCACTCAGCAAGGGCAACACCCATGAGCAAACAGCATTTCTCCGTCTGGTCGGATCTGACCGGCGTCTCCTTCTCCCAGGGCTTTCTCGATGCCGGCGGCATCCGCACCCGCTACCTCTCCTCCGGGTCGCCGGACAAGCCGCTGCTGATCCTCATTCACGGCACCGGTGGCCACGCGGAAGCCTACAGCCGGAACCTGGCGGCCCATGGCGAGCATTTCTGGACCGTGGCCATCGACCTGATCGGCCATGGCTGGTCGGACAAGCCGGCCGGCAGCTATGAAATCGCCGATTATGCCAACCACGTTCTGGCGGTGATCAAGGCGCTTGGCCGGGAGCGGGCGCATATCTCCGGCGAGTCCCTCGGCGGCTGGGTCGCCGCCCATCTGGCGATCCATCACCCGGAGGCGGTCGACCGGATCGTTCTCAACACCTCCGGCGGCTGGACCGCCCATCCGGAGGTGATGGCGCGGATCAAGCGGCTGTCGATGGAAGCGGTCAACGACCCGAACCCGGAGCGGATCCGTGGCCGGCTCGAATTCCTGATGCATGACACCTCCAAGGTGAACGACGACCTGGTGGAGACCCGCCGGGCGATCTACGCCCAGGACGGGTTCGCCGAAACCATGGAACGGGTCCTCTGCCTGCAGGAGATGGACATCCGCCGCCGCAACATGTTCTCCGACGAAGACACCCGGCGCATCGCCGCGCCGACGCTGGTGCTGTGGACCTCGCACGATCCGACGGCAACGCCGGAGGAAGGCCAGAAGATCGCCGACCTGATCCCGGGTGCGCAATATGTGGTGATGAACGCCTGCGGTCACTGGCCGCAGTTCGAGGATGCGGCGCTGTTCAACCAGTTGCACCTCGACTTCCTGCTGGACCGCAAGAGCGCCTGAGCGCTTCGGCTTCCTGTCTCCCCAAGCCCCCGCGCCGCGCCCTTTCAGGCCCCTGCGCGGGGGCACTGGCTTCATTGGGATGAAAATGGCAATGACCCTTGATGACATCGCCCGTGCGCTGCGGGAGGCGGACGCCGCCGGCGCGCCGATCCTGCCGGTGCGCGAGAAGATCGCCACGGCGGAAGACGCCTATGCGGTTCAGGAAATCAA
>NZ_JAIVMG010000019.1 GCF_020177335.1 Stappia indica
CGCGGCGAGGATGTCGTCCAGACGCTCGAGCGAGTATGTGGCCGTATCGGCTATCCGAAGACGATCAGGGTCGACAATGGCAGCGAGTTCATCTCCCGCGACCTCGATCTGTGGGCCTACGCGAACGACGTCACCCTCGACTTCTCACGGCCCGGCAAGCCTACGGACAACGGCTTCATCGAAGCCTTCAACAGCAAGCTGCGGGCCGAATGTTTGAACGCACACTGGTTCCTGAGCCTTGCGGATGCCCGCGAAAAGTTGGAGGATTGGCGTCGATACTACAACGAGGTTCGGCCTCACTCGGCGATCGGATACAACGTCCCGATCGCGTTACAGAATCCCGGTGGCGCAGCCAGCCCGTCACCGTGAAAAAAGCCGGAAAACTCCAGCCACCGGCGCTCCAAAGTTCGGTCTCAGAGCAACCTACGGTAACGACCCGAGAGTTACCTGCTCAACTCCTCGGCATTCTGCTCAGGTGGATTTGACAACGGCTCCGCAACCTCGGGATCTATTCTCTTCTCCTCTCCGGCGTCAGGGCTTCCGAAAGGTGGATAGTCAAGAGTGCCTTCCAGCCGGTCCAGTTCAGACCGCGTAAGACTCGGAAACGGTAACTGCCCCGACTCACGCCATCCCTGAACAACCGTCTCGGCACGAGTACTACGTGCATTGTCGCGTCCACTGTCTTTTGCCATGTAGACGGTTTGCGAAGGAAACGCGAAATCCGTGCCTGCTTCGCGTACTGCCTTCAATATCCGAAGGTCGATATCCTCACGCACAGCATAAAAATCATTCCATTCGCGTGTTTGTGCATAGACCCGGATATCAAATTTGAGTGAACTGTCACCGAAGCCGGAAAATCGCACCCGCACCGTGTCGCCATCAATCCGCGGATGAGCGTGAAGCATGCGCCGGAGCTCAACCAATAAATAGCGAAGTTGATCGTCTGTGGTATCGTAGCGCAAGCCGATTGTTTCCTTGATCAACATCTGGTCACATTGAGCCCAGTTGATTATCTGCATATCGGCAAACTGCGCATTTGGAATTGATATGACGGTACGATCCAAGCCGCGCAATTTGGTTGAACGAATACCAATCCCCTCAACTGTCCCCTTCTGGTCTCCAACACTGCAGAAATCACCTACCCGGACAGGCCTATCGACGAACAGAATCACCCCCCCAATCAGGTTTTCAAAAGTAGGCCGCACTGCCAAAGCGACCGCGAGCCCCCCGATACCTAGCCCGGCCACCATACTCAGAACTGGCAAGCCGACCGCCTGACCAGCCAATGCGAGAATACAGACCGAACCAACCGCCCCTAGGGTAGCGCCGCCGAGACGAAGCAGATCGGCATCCAGACTCTCATCCGGGATATGCGGAAAAAGTATTATCGCCTCCACCAAGATCCTGACCGCAAGCCAAAAGATGAACGCAAGTCCGCCATAAGTGGCCACGGTTAGCGTCACATCGTAAAATCGAGCAAACGTGCCAGAAAGATGCACCTGAAGTGCGATGAAGGGAAGTAAGGATGTGGTCGAATAGACCAGAAGGACTGGCGCGAGGGTTCTCGCCAGCAGAATTGAAATTCGCCCCGAGCGGACACGCGAGCGCACCATTCGGTGAATTCCCAGAATCGCGATCACGACAACGACAAGCAATACGATCTGGAAAATGACCTTCCAGGCGGGCGTCTCTAACCAGATCTCGTGCAGCGCTTCCGGCACAAGTTGTATTAGTTCTGGGGGGACGAGCGGTCCAGTTTGCTGCGGCCCGAAGTTCGTCCAACTTTCAATGTCCAATGAAGTTTTGAGCGGCAAATGGTTTACTGCAACAAAGAAACGTGGCGCGACACGAATTGTCTCATCTGCAAAAAGGAACTCTCCTTTCCGAGGCCCCTCTTTAACCCGCTCAATACGAAGGGGCGTCTGTGGGATCCGAAAACCATCAGCGTTGGTCCTGGCCAAGGCGTCCAGATCCGGAAAGCCACGCGTCTCTGGTTTTCCGATGCGCCCAAAGATGTCCATGAGGTATTCAAATGTCCTGATCCCCGTCTGGCGACGTGTGGCTACGGGCACACCATCCAAGTCAATGAGATCTACCAGAACATCCGACAGTAGTGCGATATCGGCCTGAAGTTCGAGGCTTGGATCTTCCATGTACTTAGAGACGCTTTTTTCCAAGGCGTTCGCCGCAAAAAGGAAGGACTCCATCGTGTAGCGCGGAGTATCTGTACGGACCTGGGCCCAAAAATCATTGGCAAATAATTCATCGACTGTCTTCTGTGCCCTTGCGGTCTGTGGCGCGACGACAAAAACCGCAAAAAAGAACACACTTATACATACCGAAAAGTAAAAATTAATTTGAATTGCTTTCCTTTGACACGTTCTTTCAGGAAGAGCCTCAATATTTTTTCTGAGATTTCGTGTCATGATTTCTCCAGATATCTACTGCGTTGGCTCGGCTAAAGTAGCCACCGACAGGATTCTTCGCGACGAACCTCACACATTAGATATTTCAGAACTGAAAATTGATTAATGACATCAGCCATTTTCACTGAATCACTTTGAGTGAATTCAAACGAAGCGCATATGGAAATGCCCCCGCTCTATCGCGCGCAAATTCAGAAGAATGAATCCAAAAACAAATGCATAAAACTACCCTAAAGAAATAATACTATCTCTCCCACTCCCTTTTCGCAGTAAATACGCCTGTCAGCAATATTATAAACTTCCTTATATCTCATACCCTCCCACTCTGCAATGCCACAGCTAAATGTGATCGCACGATCAGGAGGCAGAAAGGAGAAACGTTTCTCTTTGAGAGCCGCTCTCAATCGCTTGCTCTGATCCCCGCAAAACTGTGCGGGCAATACGAGAGCGTCGGCCACGCCCGTGGCGACGTCGATCTCGAACCCTATGCGCGCGCCTTCCTTGTCGGTCGCAAGCCACGGTGTGAAATTCTCGCTCGCGACCCCGACCCTCAGTGCCCCTCTGGACAGGGCCTGCTCGAAGGCATCCGCGTGGGCTGGTGCCGCGGTCGCGGGAACGACCAGCAGCACGACGGCGAAAAAAAGGGTTTCATGGACATGGTTAATATGCTCCTCGGAGCGTTGGTGACGGCAATTGTCATCTGCCTCGTCCACCGGCACGGCCACCGCCACCAAAACCTCCTCGACCGCCACCACCTCCCCGATATCCGCCACCCGGCCGCCCTCCTGCGCCGACGCCGGGGCGCGGCCTGTAACTGGGAGGTCGCGCGGTCGAATGCGACGGACGGGGCGGACGCACGATCGGATGGGACGGGCGCGGCGGCCTGACGCCGGGAGGCAGGTCTCCAGGTGGGCGCGCAATCGGATGAGCAGGTCTGGGAGGCCTTGGCGAAACGGCGCCGGGCGGACGATTGCCGGGCCTGCCCGGGCCATAGACCGGATAATCATCCCAGAAGATCGGAAGGCCCACATAAATACCGCTGGAATAAAGCGGATAGCCGTAATACGCACCGCCGCCGGCATAGGCCAGATACTTGCCGGAAGCCCAGCCACGCTGACCGGAGTAGTTGATATCGCACCAGCGATAGCCGTTGGTGCAGCCGAAAACAGTCACGGTACCGCCGGCGGGGATTGCCCCGATCACGTCGTAACTGGTGCCGGGTCCCGCGCGCAAATTCAGGGTCCTGGTCGCTGTGGCGCTGTAGGACTGGGCCAACGCGCCGAAACCTGGCTGGATCGCCAAATACGAAAGGAAGGCAACGACGACCCTTCCGAAATAACGCACCCGCATGCCCCTGGCTCCCGGCGTTTTCCGAACCTTAAACATCGTCAGGCATCGCCCGATAGACCACGCTCTCCGAATGGTACCATATGCGGATTGCCCGACTTGCATGAATTTTCCGGCCCTTCGGCAAGAAGTCCCCGGCAGGTGAACGGAAAGCGGCCAGCGCGCGGGCACGAACGATACTCACCATCCGCTCGCCGCCCGACGGCTTGCCGCGCGCAAGAGCCCGCCAAGGCTCCCGCACAGGTCCTGCGGAGACTTTGCCCTCACGCCCATCATTCGATTTTTGCTGATTGCTGGACGGCGGCCGCACGCAGCAGGTCGAATTTGACCGAGGTGGCGCTCACTTGCCTGTAGAAGGCAATCAGGAAATTGGTGGGGCCCTGAATACGTAACAATCCCGCGGTCGCGGCAACGACTGTGCCCACGTCCGTATTTCCCGCCAACACCTGCCAGCCGCCAATAAGAAGTACCGCAATCATTCCAGCGCCGTTCAAGGCACTCAGGAAAAATTTCGCCGATTGCTTCCACAAGAAGATTCTGGAACGGCTTTCGTAAATTTCGTCAAACTCGGCAGAAAGTTTCGAAATGTCCGGATGCGCCCCGACCAGATTGTCGGTTGCCTTGCGCAAAATTCTGACGCGACTGGCAATCAGCAAATTGACCTGCCGCTGGATGGTCAGCACCAGGACAGCTTGCGGCAGGATCATCGCCAAAGCGATTATCCCGAGCACGGGCTGCGTTGAGGCGATATAGCCGATAATCACGACGAGGGTACCGGCTTGAAGAAGAGGCTCGGAGATCGCCGATCCGGTGAACATGCCGACGTCTTCCGCCTCGGCGGAAACCATGGTCGCGAATGTGCCGCCACCGATACCTTCGCGGTCCTTGCCGGCCTCGCACGTTAAAAGTCCGACCCTGTTTCTGATGGTGCGAACGACATCTTCGCCCAGAATGCTGGAGCGATACCCGAGCAACCATTTCAGGGCGAGGCTGAGAAGTATAAATCCGCCCATTGCCGCGCAAAACGACAACAACGCGGACGGTGAGAGTGACGCGTCTGTCAGGCCGTTGATGATGTTCTTCTGATAATCTAGAGGAACGGCGGCCAGTCCCGCTATCGCCAATGACAAAAAGACGAGAAAAATCTGCCGCGATCCCGTGACCACCCAGATGGCCTTGTAAAGTTCGATCATCCCGCCATCTGCCCCTCAAGCTATTTGTCAGAAGAAGGCTTCAGCATGTTTCCAGATGCGCGCCTGCGCGTCGGCGAAAGGATTGTTGCCTCTGTCGGGTCCTGAGACCGGCCATCCACACAATGGCCTGAGACGAAACGAACGCTTTTCACGACAGAGCTAAGGGCGAATGCCCGAGACAGACGGAACTAAGAAATTGCGCATCACCGGTTCGCCCGCATGCTGGCATCACTCACTCAGAATACATCGGAAGACAGCCCTGTTGCAGGAACTCAGCTCGTCCCTCAGACCGGAGCAGTTTCAAAGGCGGCGGCTGATTCCCTGATTGACCGAAACTGTTGAAACTTCCCCGATGCAGAGGAAATCTGATCAACGGATAATTGATGAAGAAGCGCCTGCAAAGCATATTAACAGTAACTTACATCGTCCCGGTTCGACGCCGGGAATTTTTCGCCTAGACTGATTGCCAAATAACCAGCTTGGAATGAGCAAAAGGAAAAGTGACCGGGGGCCGCAATGTTTGACTGCAAAAGATTTGCAAGTTCCATCAATCTGTTAGCCGTCCTCCCGCTGGCAACTGTGGTGGTCTCTCTTCCGACCCCGGGCTCCGCGGAAGGCCTGAAGCCGTTTGAATACGTCTTTGCGAACGGCACGAAGATCAAGGTGTCCGGCCAACTGAATATGGGCGTGCTGAGCTACGATGACGGCGCCGCGACCAACACCAACTTCGTCGACAACGACAATTCCAGCTCCCGTGCACGTGTCCAACTTTTTTCCGCCCTGGGCGCCTGGAATCTCGAGACCATTCTCGAAGCCGAATACCAACCGCTGGCGTCCAACACGGTCAGCCAGGTGAACACAACGCCAAACTGGAATTTCCCCAAGACCAACCTCCGGAAGGCTGAAATCATCCTCTCCAACGACATGTACGGCAACTTCTATTTCGGACAGGGAAGCATGGCCAGCGACGGGACGGCGGAAGTGGACAAGTCCGGCACGGGGGTTATTGCCTATGCGAGCGTTTCCGACTCTGCCGGCGGATATTTCTTTCGCTTTTCCGGCGGAGGCCTGTCAACGCGAACTGTCGGGTCGGCGTTTTCGGATTTCGACGGTCTGAGCCGCAAGGCGCGCGTCCGCTATGACACGCCTGATTATAACGGCTTCGGCCTGCGGGCTTCATGGGGTCAAGATGTACTCGCGGAGCGGAACAATCCGCTTTACGACATCGCGGCCGTCTACAACGGGGAGACGGAAGCCTTCTCTATCGGCGCGGCCGCGGCCATAGCCCGCAACACGCGCTCGGATACCAATATCTTTTCGGCATCCGTATCGGGTCTGCACAAGCAAAGCGGCGTCAGCCTGACGCTGGCTACCGGAGGTCAGAGCGACGGGGGCATGGGGTATTACGGCTACGCCAAGCTCGGGTACGAGCACAAGTTCTTCCCCGTCGGCACCACCGCGGCGTCGATCGATGTCTATGTCGGGAACGATATTGCCACCACCTCATCGAACAGCAATTCGGTTGGCCTCGCGCTCGTTCAGAACTTCGATGACCAGAATATCAAGCTCTGGGGAACTTGGCGCACCTACCGATATGACGACAACACGGCAAGCTACGAGAATGGCCAGGCGGTCTTTGGCGGCGTCCTGTTCAAGTTCTGAGATCCGTTGCCCGTCAATACAATCTGTCCGGCACGAGGATAGCCGATATCGGCGTTCCCATTTCCATTCGTCCGGGACACTGGGAGAACCGCTCCATAAATATGCGCTGACACTGCAACCGATATCCTGCTCGTGAATATCAATGCGGAAGCGCCGGCTGCACCCTGCCCGATTGATCTGGAGACCAGGGCACAATGAAAGCGAAAGCGGATACGCCAGCTTTCAACCGCCGGCTTGCCTGAGACCGGGGAACCACATTCCATGCACCTTGGCGAGGCGATCGATCATTTGCACAAGACCGACGAAATGTTGCGGCGTATTTCATTGGAGCAGGATCCGATTGATAGCCGAGATCAGGCAGATGGCAGGTCCCGCAAGGTTCTGATTTACAGCAGCGATTCCTTCAGTCCGGGACACCTGCGCCAATGCAGGGCCATCGCCAATTCGCTTGTCGGCTCCTTCGACAAGTTGTCGGTGCTGATCCTCTCCGGATCTCCGATCATCGGCAGGTTCGAATTCCGGTCCCGGGTTGATTTCGTTCGTGTTCCCGGCGTCGGCCAGGTGAGCGATGGTGAACATATGCCCCTGTCGCTCTATCTGAACATCGATCAAACGGTTCAGATCCGCTCGGCGATCATCCGGAACACCGCAGAGGTCTTCGAGCCGGATATCTTCATTGTCGACAAGGAGCCGCACGGGTTGTGCGGCGAAGTGCTGCCAACGCTAACGATGCTGAAAGAGGCCGACACCCATATTGTTCTCGGCCTGCGTGATGTGGTGAACGCTCCCCCACTCCTGCAACGGGAATGGAACCGACTGAACATCGTTCCTGCGCTGGAGAACCTCTACTCTGAAATCTGGATCTATGGTTCGGATGAAACATGCAATCCGGTCGACGGGCTCGATCTGCCGAAGTCTGTCACAGACAAGATCCACTACACCGGTTTCCTCCGCCGCCATTTGCCGGAAAGAACCGAAACCGTTCCCAAGCAGTCCCCCGTGGGTTCAGAACCATATATCCTGGTGAAGCCCGGTGGAGGCAGCGGCGGTGGCCTGGAACTCATCGAGTGGGTCTTGCGAGCCTATGAAATACGCACGAAACAGCTTTTACCTGCTCTCGTGATCCTCCCGCCGTTCCTGCAGGGAGCTTCCGCCGCCAGACTCATCGAGCGCGCCCGGCACTTGCGGGATGTCACCATCATCCGGTTCACGCCGCAGATCGAACCTTATCTCGCCAACGCGGCGGCGATCGTCGGTATGGGCGGTTATAACACCTTCTGTGAAGTCCTGTCCTTCGACAAACCGGCACTCATGGTGCCTCCGGCCACACCGGATGCGGAACAGGCGCTCCGCATCGAACGGGCCGCGTCCCGCAGGTTCGTAAACCGGCTGAGAATCGACAGTCACCTGGACCCAACCGCCTTGGCCGATGCACTGTCGGTCCTGCCGGAAGCGCCTCGCCCTTCATCGGTCGGTATCAAGAACCTGCTCGGCGGCCTTGATGTCATCGGGGAGCGGGTCGGCAGGATGTTCGCATCGACTACCGCCGCTCAATCGGTCGGCAGTTCCCGATAGCTTTGCCACCCTTGCCTTACCCCGTGTTCGGCGGGTCGCTTTCGTCCTCGACGGGCCGGTCGAACAGGGCCCAGGACCGCAGCAGATCATAGAAAACCGCGAGTACCGCGGGACCGAGGAAAAGACCGATCAACCCGTAAGTCAACGTGCCCCCCATGACACCGAGGAAGATCACGAGCGTCGGCGTTGACAGGCCCTTCCCCATGATCATCGGCTTCAGGACATTGTCCATGAAGGTCAATGGTACAAGCAGCGCCGTCAGGAGGATCGCCTGGCCTGCAGTTAATGTCACCCAGGCCCAGATCAGCAATGGCAGGACCACTAGACCCGGCCCGATCTGGAGTAGGCACAGAAATAGGATCACAAAGGCCAGAAGCCCGGCGCTCGGCACCCCAAAAACCTCGAGAACGACGCCGATCAGCAGACTTTGAAGGATCGCCACTCCCACAACCCCACGCGACACGTTGCGAATGGTCGCGCCAGCGAGATCGACAAATTGCGCGCCCCTGGGCGCCAGAATGCGCGAGGCAAGCCGCTTTCCGCTGCCAGCCAGCAGCGGTCCGGGCACAAGAAGGATGCCGGCAACGATTGTAGACACCATGAATTTTATCAGGTCGAAGCTGATCGAAGACAACAGCTTGAGCAGCCGCCCGCCAACCGGCCCTATGATCTCGCGAAAACGCACGAGCGCCTCGTCCAGATCGGTCGAGACCAGCGTCCACGCCCCGGCGATACGCTCACCCACAAGCGGAAACGTTACGACGAACGCAGGTGGGCCGGGCAGTTGCAGGCTATGGTCGCCAGCACCTACGACAAGGCTTTGAACGGTCTCTATGAAGCTGGTCGCGAGAGCAGCAAGAGGCCCAACAATGACGATCAGAGTGGCCAACGTGAGTAGGGTCGAAGCGAGGCCCCGCCGTCCGCCAAGCAGCACGGTCAGCCACCGATGAATTGGAGCCAGAGCCACCGCCAGGACGATCGACCACACAATGATGGGCAGGAAAGGCCTCAGGAGAGCAACGGACCAGTAGACGAAAAGCGCCAGCAACATCAAGCGGATGACAAGGTCGATCACCCGCCCTTCGATCTGGCTGATCTGTTCTTCGTCGATCTTTGCCACCGCAACGTCCTCACACCATTTCCGGCGACCGATCGCGCGGTCTCAGCACTCCGCTCGACCGGTCACGCCTGTCAATGGCCTTTCAGAACAAGGGTCTGAATCGGCAGCAGAAGAGCCTGGATCCGCAGGATGAGCGCGTGAACCAGCCCGACCGCATCGAGCGAGTGATATCCGACTTTCTGAAGGGTGCTCAGGTTCGGGTCGTCAAGTCTGTCGTGATAGCTGGAATAGGCATTGGCGATGCAGGTCGCGCCCTGCGGGAGCCCATCCAGCCCGCCCCTGAAGAGCGGTTCCATGATGACCGTTATGGTACCGGAACTCGACATCTGCCCAACGTCCACAAGTTGGTCGGTGGGCCTGACCTGACCCGAAGCGATGACATCCTGAACCTCGGTCACCACCATCGGAATGATCTGCCAGGGTTTGGAGGGACAGGTGACCTCGCCGATCATGCCCGGCTTGATCACCTGGGCCTCGATCTGACCGAAGCCGGCTGCCAAGGCGTTCACCTTGCGCGTTGGAACAAGAATACCCGCCGGACGCAACATCGGGTTTATCACATCGCCGGGACGCAACGAAAATTGCTGAACGACACCGTCGGTGCCGGCGACAACGAGTGTTTTGTCGAGTTCTATCTGGGCCTGCGCCAGAACTGCTTCCGCGCTTGCCTTTTGCGCCGGCAACTGGAATTCGATCTGGGTATTGAGAGATTCGCGCGCGGCGATCGCCGCGTCTGCCTGGCCGCGCTGGGTTTCCACCCGCACCGCGGCGCGCTCGACCTCCCGCCGTGCGATCGCATCGGGATTGCGTCTGTAGAGTTCACTGCGGGTGTTGTAGTCGTCCTGGGCCTGCTTAAGCATCCCTTGCGCCTGGGCAATACGCCCGTCGGCTTCCTTCAACTGGGCCTTGGCCACGCGTATCTGCGCCTCGATTTCCTCTACTCGGCGCTTGGCTGTTTCCACCGCAGCCTTCTGATCGACATCGTCTAGACGAAAGATCGGTTGGCCTTTAGTCACGGCTTGGTTGATATCGACAAAGGTCTCCGCGACGCGCCCCCTGTATTCCGGCAGGATCGTGACCGTACGAAACACGGAATTCGCAGCCTTGGTCGACGGATGGAAGTAGAAGATCGTGGTGATCAGGCTGAGCGTGAGGATCAGGCAGAGGGTGATGCCCCACCGCAGCTCGTACCAGACCGAGAACAGCGTGATCTCGTATCCCAGACGCTTTCCCTGAACGAACCGGCGAAAGAGAAAATCCGGCAGGACAGTGACGGTCGAACACACCATCAGTTCAAACATCGCTCAAGCCTCCTTCGGCCCCTGCTCGCCGTCGAGACCGTGCGGCCGGCCGGGTTCTTCGGAGTCCGGTTGCTCCGTTTCGTCGACAGGCGGTTCGACCTGTAGGTCGGCATCGCTCTTTCCCGCCATACGGCCGAGTGATTGCGCCATGGAAGACAAAGGCGTGGTCAGGTCGGGCAGCGGGACGAGGGCCAGAAGCAGCGCGGCAATCCAGAAGGCATGATTGTGGGTGAACAACGCGATAAGGCAGAGAACAGCCACGATCTCGAACTGTATCTTCTGCCCCTTGTGCGCCATTTGCTCGGGCAGGTGATGTAGCTTGAAATAGAACACGCCGAGCCCGATGATCATCCCCAGGAGGAGGATCCCGGTCGCCCACATCAGCCAGTCGGTCTGACCCGGCAACGGGATATAGGGGGGCAGGTGATCGATGGCCTCCGGATGTAGCAGGTCTGCGCCGGGGTGTTCTATGGCCACGGAATACTTCCTCGCAATTTCGCGCTACTGAGGTCCACTATAACCGTGAAAACCGGCCCGCACATCAGATGACCGGTCTCTGTCGCGCCGGCACCGTCGATCTGTTCAGGCAATCTAATCAGAGATATATTTTCCGCTGAACGCGCGGCATGTAAATTACTGTTAATCTGGAGATACGCGCTCCCCGCAGTTCATTCGGACCGTATTCGTTTCAGCCGGACATCAGGGGTCCAACCCGGGTCAATCTGTCCGATGGCACAGACGATGTCTTCGATCAGATCCGGATGAATCTGGCGAAATGCGAGATCTGTTTCAAGCCTGGTCCGCAAGGTCGGGATAATCCGCTCGACTTCCCGCAACTCCTCCCGTGCCGGCCCCAACCTGCCAAGCCGCCTCAGAGCCGCGGCGGCCGCCAGATGGACATATCCGTTCGCTGGAGCTCCGATGGCAGAGGTTTCCTGAAGGGCCTTTTCGTAGCGGCCCTCGGTGAAATGATAGAAGAAAAGCCCCATCCTGTAGCTTCCGGGTTGCAGGGGATTTCGCGCATAGGCTTCCTCGATCAGCGGGACGCCGGTTTCCCACTCCATACGCATCGCCATCCGGAAACCGAGTTCGGCGAGCAGTTCGGAATCGTTCGGATTGAACGAACGAGCAATCTCAAGGCTTTTGACGCTCTCTTCCTGCATGCCGGAAAACCACTGTGCAATGGCCCTAGCGTGATAGGCTCGACTGGACCCTGGAGCAATACGGATTGCCTTGTCCGCAAGATCCAGAGCGTGCTCAAGCGGGCGGGGACTGCCTTGCGGCAGGTCATATCCATAGCGCGCCGCATCCGAGTAAAGCATTGAAAGGCATGAATATGCCGCCGCAAAGCCCGGATCCTCGACAACGGTTCGTTCAAGATCACGGCGGAGCGGTTCGAACAATGCAGGATCCAGCGACCTCCAGTAATCCTGAAAATCGAGAATTTTCTGGTATCCCGAGAAGTGTTTCGGTGTCTCGCCCGAAGATTCCCGTGCTTGGCTGTCCAGAATTCCGTCTCGCTGCGCAATGACAGCTGTGACATCCGCAGCTATTCTGGCGCAAAGACCATTGAACTGCTGAGGCTTGAGTTCTCCATCGATCTCGGGCTCTGCTCCATAGGCCCAAATGAAACGTCCGTCCGGCCTTTTCAGCAGCATTTCCACATGCATGGATTCCGCCGATACCGTCACTGAACCGCTCAGGCGGTATTCCGCCCTAAACTCATGCGGGCCTTTTCCTTCCGCGCCGGGCACATCGCTCAGTTCCGTTGTGTCGAATCCATAGACGAACAACTCGGTAAATCTGGTAAGCGCCGCGATCACATTTCGTGTCAACTTGCGGCCTATGCCCGGACATGGAGTGCAATCCCCGTCCTGTTCGAAGGGCTCCACCAGAATACGCGGGCCGCGCAACTTAATTTCAAGGTCCAGAGATCGGCTACCGTGTTCAGCAGCAGGAGGCGACTGATCGCGAAGCCGGAATTCCGGCACATATGCACCTTTCGGGATTTCAATCCGAAGATCGGACGGATCAGTATTCTTGAGATAAAAATGTTCGATTGCCCGGCGCAGGCGGGCCGCCTCGATACGAACGATGGAATCCTGCAGGGGATCGAAATCGTCACCGCGTTTGAATACGCTCGTGGCGATGCTGTAGGCCTTTATCCGGTCGCTACGGCCCGCCAGCGTTTCTTCCACGATGTATGTCAGAAAATTGCGATTGCGTTCCGATGCTTCAAACTCCGAAGCGTCAAGTACACGCTTCAACTCGCGACGAACTCCTTCCACGGAAACTGAATTTTCAATATCGTCACTCATCTCCTAATTACCCTTGGCAACAAGACACAACACAACAAAAATTTCTACAATTCGATGACCCCTGCCCGCCACAGGCATAGATACCAAGGTGAAACGTCACCGTAACGTACCCGTAAAAATGATGATTATTCGTGCCTCTCGGAAATAATCAAGAAAATTCGTGATCCTTCGAGGGTGCTTCGATTTTAGGGGGATACGGGGCCGTGCATGCAATTGATCATGTTGTGGCGCGCTTTCCTAAACAGGCTTCGATCGTCCGCAGATTGTATCTCAGCGACGAACATTTCCGTGCAGTCTGTGAGGATTACCTGCTGTGCATCAACTCACTGACCAAGTTCGAAGCCCGCCCGGACGCGAACTCGCGACCCGAGGTCGCGGAGTATCGCCAATTGCGACAGGAACTCGAACTCGAAATGGCGACTTATGTGAAGGCATCCAAGGTTCTGCGGTGACCCGCGATCGAGAGCAGCTTGGGTCGGCATGATTGACAGTAAACTACATACGCCCAATGGAGCCCAAACAGCAGGAAGAATTAAGATTTCCCTGAGGAAGAAGGGCGAACACAGCGTCGTATAACGGAAGGATTCTGAAGTGGCAAAGAACGGTAGAGCACCCGAAAGCGCCGAAAAGGCGAGAATTGACCATTTTTTTTCACTTCCCGGCGCGCGCGCGGATCGTTGGCGGGCCCTGCATGGCGCCGCGCGAGACTGGGCTCGTGGAAGAGGCCAGGAGAACGAAGTCCGCTCCCTGTTTGAGGTACTCGGTGCCGATGAAGCTTTTTTCGCCTATCCCGGACGCCAGTTGCTCGCCACGCTCCGCGAACGCATCGAAGACGGTCAGGCCGAGGCAGCCGCAACATTGGCCCGCCGCATTTCGGAATCCATCCTGACCCGCTCCTACAAGGACGATGAAGACGGTTGGCAGGCAGCCGAAACCGCCGCTGACGCCCCCCCGGAAGTCAACACGACGACACTCGCACGCGGTCAATTGCATCGCCCCTATTTCGAGATGCTTGTCGTTGCGCCCGGCGCAGCAACCCGAGGCGACAAAATAGTCGAAGGATCGCGCCGCCTGCGTCGCGCCGAAGATCCCTTCATCTACGAGGCTGTGCCGGTGGCCAGCTTCGAAGAAGCGCTCTGCGCCATCATCCTGAACCCCGCGATCTCGGCTGTGACGCTGTATGAGGGATTCGACGTCGAATCCCGGAACGAAGTTCCGATCCTGCGCAGTTTTCTCAAATCTGCAGGCTTTGGTGCTGATAATTTCGACACGGACGATTTGCCATTGGCACTTGCCGACGCAATTAATCGAATTCGTCCCGAGCTGGATGTTTACCTGCTTTCGGACCGTCATGTCGAAAGCATCGCTGGCGATCCCCGTGCGGCCAACATCCGACGCGTGCTCTATTCGGTCGAGGAACTCCTGGAATTGCATCTTTGCGTCCTTGAGGGCGTCGCCGACCGCTTCCGGACGCCGTTCTTCGACAATCTCAAGAAATACGCGATGCGGCCGATCAGCACGTTCCATGCCCTGCCGATCGCCCGCGGAAAATCGGTGTTCAAGTCCGACTGGATTCGCGACATGGGTGAGTTCTACGGCCTGAACATCTTCCTGGCGGAGTCGAGCGCCACCACCGGCGGCCTGGACAGCCTGCTGGAGCCCACCGGCAACATCAAGGGAGCCCAAGAGATGGCCGCCCGGGCCTTCGGGGCCGACCATGTCTTCTTCGTCACCAACGGCACCAGCACCTCGAACAAGATGGTGCACCAGGCGCTGGTGGCGCCAGGCGATATCGTTCTGCTCGACCGCAATTGCCACAAGTCGCACCACTACGGGTTGGTCCTGGCCGGCGGCCAGCCGCTCTACATCGATGCCTTCCCGATGACGGAATACTCAATGTATGGCGCGGTACCGCTTTCCAGCATCAAGAAGGCATTGCTTGATCTCAAGGCCGATGGCCGTCTTGACCGCGCAAAAATGGTCGATCTCACCAACTGCACCTTCGACGGTCACATCTACAACACCCGCCGGGTGATGGAGGAGTGCCTCGCAATCAAGCCGGACCTCATCTTCCTTTGGGACGAGGCCTGGTTCGGCTTCGCGCGCTGGTCGCCTTTCCTGCGGCCCCGCACGGCCATGGGCGCCGCCGATGCGATCGAAGAATGGATGAAGGATCCGGCTTCGGTGGAGGTCTATGAAAAGCAGCAGAAGGAACTCGGCAAGAACCCCTCCGCCGAAAAGCTGCTGGGCACCCGACTGATCCCGGATCCGCGCAAGATCCGTCTGCGCGTCTACCAGACCAACTCGACCCACAAGTCGATGTCCGCTCTTCGCCAGGGTTCGATGCTTCTGGTCAAGGATGTCGATTTTTCCAACGTCGAGGCTCAGTTCCACGAGGCGGTCTTCACCCATGCCTCAACAAGTCCGAACCAGCAGCTCATCGCGAGTCTGGACATTGCCCGGCGGCAGATGGAACTGGAAGGGTACGGTCTCGTCGCAAATGCCATCGAGATCGCCCTCGATATCCGCAAGGAAGTCAACTCCCACCCGATCATCTCGAAATACTTCAAAGTGCTTGGCGCCGACGAAATGGTGCCGGCGGAGTACCGGAAAACCGGCTTCGTCGACTTCCTCAAGCCCGGCACGACCTGGGCCGACCAGGTGCGGTCGATGCACGAGGACGAGTTCTGCCTGGACCCGACCCGCATGACACTCGTTTGCGGCACCGCCGGCTACGATGGCACCCAGTTCAAGAAGCTGATGGCCGACGAATACGACATCCAGTTCAACAAGACGTCGCGCAATTCGGTCCTACTTCAGTCGAATATCAACAACACCCGCAGCGACGTCGCGAACCTCATCCGTGTCCTGCTGCAGATTTCCAACCGGATCGAGCACGACCTGGAAAAGAACGGCGAGAACGGCCGTGCGGCTTTCGCGGCTCGTGTAAAGTCCCTCATGGAGGACGTGCCGGACCTGCCGAACTTCAGCCATTTCCAGGAAGCCTTTCGCTGGGATGCGGGCAAAAAGACGTCAGAAGGCGACATGCGCTCGGCCTTCTACAGCGCCTATTACGCCGACGGCTGCGAGTACCTGCCGCTCGACAGCGAGGAGGTCGACAAGCGCCTGAAGAAGGGACCGGAGATGATTTCGGCCAACTTCGTCATTCCCTACCCGCCCGGCTTCCCGATCATGGTGCCCGGCCAGGTGATCACCAAGGAAACAATCGACTTCATGCGCAAGCTCGACGTGAAGGAGATCCACGGGTTCGAACGCGCCAGGGGGCTCAAGCTGATCCGGCCGGATCACGCCAAGGACCACGTGCGCAAATAGGACAAACGGCGCCGGTACCGATCGTCGCCGCGAACAAGCGGCGCGAATTCAGAACAGGGTGGCAATCATGTGGACTTACATTGCGGAAACTCTCCAAGCGAATCCCCAACTCGCAATCTTCTTCACACTCGCGGCCGGCTATTGGATCGGAGCTCTGCGCTATGGCAGTTTCAGTCTCGGCGCAGTCACCGGAACGCTGCTTGCAGGCGTGGTGATCGGCCAGATCGGCATCGAGATTTCAGGCCAGGTGAAGTCGATCTTCTTCATCATGTTCCTGTTCGCGGTCGGCTTCGGCGTCGGGCCGCAGTTCGTTCGCGGGATAGCCACGGATGGTCTGCCACAGGCGATCTTCGCGGTGGTCATATCGGTTCTCTGTCTGCTGGTCGTCTATATCGCAGCGATCGTTGCGGGCTACGGCCCCGGCTTGGCGGCAGGCCTACTCGGAGGCGCTCAAACGATATCCGCGTCCATCGGCCTTGCGACGGATGCGATCAATAACTCGGGATTATCCCCGGAAGACGCAAAGGCTCAGGCCAACCTCATTCCGGTTGCCTATGCCATCACCTATCTGTTCGGAACGATCGGTACCGGCTGGATCCTCGCGTTTCTCGGGCCGAAAATGCTCGGCACGAACATTGCGGATGCCTGCAAGCGCTATGAGCGCGAAGTGCTTGCTGGCAGTTCGAAAGAGACAAGCATGATAAGCGCATGGCGGGCGCGCGAACTGCGTGCCTATCGCGTGCGGGAAAACGGCGTTGCGGTCGGCAAGACCATCAAGGACGTCGAGGACATGGCGTCTGCCAGGGGCGAACGGCTGTTCGTCGAGCGCCTTCGCCAGAACGGTGCCATCATTGACTTTGCGCCAGACACGGTGCTTCAGGCCGGCGACGTCGTCGGCGTGTCCGGCCGCCGCGAGGTGCTGGTCAAGGTACTTGGACAGGGCGAGGAAATTGAGGATCGCGAGCTCCTCGATATTCCCGTCGAAGGCGTTGACGTGCTGATAACATCCAAGGTGCTTGACGGCCGCGACCTGATTTCGATCGCGAAAGACCCCGCGAGCCGCGGCGTCTACCTCAACTCGATCAAACGCGGATCCATGTCGGTCAACATTCCAGTCATGCCCAAGACCCAAATTCAACGCGGGGATATCGTACGCGTGACCGGTTCGAAGGACAACGTGGAGCGCTTCATCAAGGAATTCGGTTTCGCCGACCGACCGCAGACAATCACCAACATGATACTTGTCGGATTGGCGATCATGATCGGAGGTCTCGTCGGGTCCCTTGTCCTACCGGTCGGTGGCGTACCGATTACGCTCAGCACTTCGGGCGGGGCCCTGATTGCCGGCATCATTGTGGGCTGGCTTCGGACCGTAAAACCTCAGATCGGAAACGTTCCGGCGCCGACGCTGTGGTTCATGAACTCAGTCGGCCTCAACGTCTTCATCGCCATCGTCGGCATCAGCTCCGGTCCGACCTTCATCGCAGGGCTTAAGGAAGCAGGCTTCGGCCTGTTCTTCTGGGGAATATTTGCGACCTCTGTGCCCATGATGCTTGCTCCATGGATCGGCAAGTACATCTTCAAGTTCGATGACGCGATCAATCTCGGCTGCTGTGGCGGCGCCCGTACATCAACAGCTTCGGTGGCAATGGTCGGTGAACAGGCCCAGAGCGACGTTCCGATGCTCGGCTATACGGTTCCCTACGCCGTCAGCAACACGCTCCTGACCCTATGGGGCCTTATCATTGTCCTGATGATCATGTGATCGGGGACGGAAGCCTCTCGACTGAATGCAGTCATCCGGCACAATGCCGGATGATCTTCTTTATAGAAATGGACTTGGCCGGCATGCCCAGAGTCCCGCAAGAGGGCCAAACAAGTAATACTGTTTTTGGGGGGACGCAGAATGGAACTAATAAAGTCCTTTTTCGACGCCTCTGCGATTAGCGTTCTTTTCGTCTGCGTGGCGCTCGGTTTCGCCATCGGCCGCATCAAGGTCGGCGGAATACCGATCGGCGGCATCCCGGGCACCTTGTTTGCGGCCATTATCGTCGGCCAGATTGGCGTCGATGTCGATGCCAACATCAAGACCCTTGCGTTCGCCCTGTTCATCTATTCGCTCGGATATGTCAGCGGCCCCAGCTTCGTCGCCAGTCTCGGACGAAGCACGCTCAACCTGGTTCACCTCTCCATCGTCGCCAGTCTCCTGATCTTCGCGACCATCTGGTCATTCGCCCAGATTTTCGGTCTCGACAAGGGGACCGCCGCGGGCCTGCTCGCGGGAGGAATCACGGAATCGGCGGCCGTCGGAACGGCTTCGGAGGCTCTCGCCAATCTCGGACTCCCGGCTGCCGACGTACAGGCGATGCAGGCGAATATCGGGGTTGCCTATGCCATCACCTATCTTTTCGGTTTTACGCTTGTCGTCTTTTTCGTCAGCGTCATTGCCCCGAAGATGATGGGGGTCGACCTCAAATCGGAAGCCGCGGAATATGCGAGCGCGCTCGGAAGCACGGACGATGACCTTGGCCCGATGCAGGAAGCCGCCCTCAGAGGTGTCGTCGCACGGGCGTATCAGGTGACCCGGCCGGAAATCGAGGATATTGACGTCGAAACCTTCGAAGGCAAGTTCAAAGGGTTCGTGACCATCCAGCGCATTGTCCGCCGAGGCCGTCAACTCGAGCCCTCCAAGGATCAAAGACTTGCCTTGGGTGACCGGATCGCCCTTCTCGGCCGTCTCGATGAACTGCTCGAAGCCGGTGAGTTCGTGGGTGTCGAGACAACCGACCTGCGCGGCTTGGATCTCATCAGCGAGACCAGGACCGTCGTGCTGACGAACCAGGATTTCATCGGCGAGACCATCATGGCGGTCCGATCCAGGATCGACCCGGACTCCCGCCGCGGCGTTCATGTCGTCAAGATTTCCCGTTCCGGGCAAACCCTCAGGCCACGCGCGAGAATGAAGCTCGAAGCCGGCGACGTCGTCAGCCTGTACGGAACACCCGATGCGCTCGACGGAGTGGTGCCCCTGGTCGGTTATGCCGTGGACCAGGGCATTGCCGTCGACTACGTCTATCTCGGCCTGGGCATGATCGCCGGTATCCTGATCGGCATGATCACGGTCCCGATCGCAGGCGCGCCGGTCGCCCTGCATACTGGCGGCGGCTGTCTCATTTCCGGGCTTCTTTTCGGCTGGCTCCGGTCGCGTCACCCGAGATTCGGTGGTCTGCCGCCGGCAACGGCCCTGCATCTGCGCGATTTCGGCCTTGCCATTTTCATCGCCTGCGTCGGTCTGGGAACCGGCCCCCAGGCCTGGGCACTCCTAAAGGCACAGGGAGCGCTGCTTCCGGTGCTGTCGGTCTGCTCCGTCCTCATCCCCATCATCGCGTCGATGTATTATGCGCGCTATGTGCTGAAGTTGAACCCAGCGGTCATCTGCGGTGCCCTGGCTGGTTGCTTCACTTGTACCGCGGGGCTCAACGCAACGGTGCAAGCGGCCGAAAACGAAACGCCGGTCCTCGGATACACGGTGCCTTATGCCATCGCCAACGTCATCCTGACTCTGCTCGGCCCGGTTATCGTTCTGACAGTCTGATCCGTTCCACCCATATTAAAACTGTTCAGCCGGCGCCCCTGGAGAAGCGCCGGCCGGACTTCTTCCGTAGCGAACGTTCGCTATCCGGTGATGGTTTCGCCCTTGGATGCCTGAAAGGCTTGGACGTAGCCGCGCGCGATGGTGCGGACGGCACGTCCGATCTGAGAATAGGCTTCATCGTTCAGATTGGCGAAAGACACCCGGGCCGACCAGTTCGGCGCGGCAAATCCCGAACCGTTCAGCAATACGATCCCGTGGTCTTCCGCAAGCCGGAAGGGGATGTCGAGCGGGTGAATGTTTTCCTTCACCCATGTCACCACATCTTCGCCGACGTATTTCCGTAGCCAGAACTCCAGATCGATGATCCCGTAGTAATGATCGAAATATTTGCCGGGATGGGATTCGATCCCCATGCCCTCGATCAGTTTGTGGAACCGCTTGGTGCAGATCGAGATGCAGGCGTTCTGGTAGAGTTTGTCAGCATCCATCATTTCGACGAGGCCGAAGAGTGTCATCATCACCTGCTGGGGCAATGACAACCCCGCGGTATGGTTTAGCGCCACATCCCGGCTGTCGGCCACAATGCGATCAATGAACTTCAATTCCCGCGGAGCCGGCGTCATCGGCTTGTAGCGCTTGTCGAGGAGCTGCTGGATCTCTTCCGAATGCGCCTTGATCTTCTCGTCGAAGATATTGTCCTGGGCAACAGCGATCACCCCCAACCGCCAGCCGGTGCAGCCGAAATACTTGGAATAGGAATAAACCCCTATGGTGTTCCGCGGGAGGTGCCCGAGGACGGATTCGAACCCAGGGACGAATGTTCCATAGACATCGTCGGTCAGAATGATCAGGTCGGGACGCTTCGTATTCACGAAATTCACCAGGCGCCGGATGGAATCCGGATCCATCGCCGCAGCGGAGGGGTTCCCGGGATTGACCAGGAACAACGCCTTGACTTTCGGATCCTCGAGAACCGTCAGGTCCTCGTCGCTGAACTGGAACTTGTCTTCCTGCTCGGCGTTCATGCGGCCCACATGCAGTCCGTAGTCCTCCAGCTCGGGCATTTCCAGGTAGGGCGTGAAGATAGGCGTTCCGAGCGCGATCATGTCGCCGTCGTTGAGGAGCCGCTGGTTCTTCAATGCCTTGAAGATGTAGCACATTGCAGCCGTGCCGCCCTCGACCGGATAGAGATCGTATTTAACGTCGGGGCGGTGACCGGCACACATCGACCACATCAGATACTCGTGCGTGATGATCTCGTTGTGATGAAGGGCCCGATCGGGAACTGGATAATTGTCGCCAATGATGGAGTCGGTCAGTTCATGCATGAAGGCATCGGGATCGAAGCCGAATTTCAGGATGGCGAAATCGACCGCATCCGAGAGCGTTTGCGCAGGGGGAACCCCTTCCTCTTCCACCCAGTCGGCCAGTTGCGACTGCAACTGCTTCTTGATCCACTTCTTGAAACGCAAATGTGCGCCGTCGCGCGCCGGCATTCCACCAACCCCGGCCTGCGGATCGTAAGAGGTCAGCTTGGACTCCGTCAGCGCGAACTGGCCGAGCAGGAAAAACGCTTCGCGGGCGCGAGTTGCAATCCAGTTCGGGTTCCCGCGCCCCGCATTCAAAAACGCTCTCTGCGATTTTTCCGAACCGGTTCGTGCGAGCTTGATCAGTTCGTCCTTGATCTCAAACGGGCTGAGATCGGAAAGGCTATCAAAATAGTCCCTCGTCAGCATAATCTTTCCTCCTCATTGACCTCTTCTTCTGAAAAAACAGTCGATGTTTCATCTGCATCGCCGCGAGGACGGCTTGAAGCCATTCGAGAGAGCGCGCTGATGCCCCCAAAGTCCGAACCGCACCCATTTTCAGTCCGCCAAGTATTCCAGACCCATTGTTCCGGGCGCCCGGGCAATGTGCCAGGCCGGTTTTGTTGCATTCATTCCGATTATGATTTCCCCACCAGATCTGCCCCGCGCGCATGAGGGTTTATCCATGGCCACGCCGTCTGCAATTTATTCGCCTGGACGCGATGCGACCGAATTTGATTGGAACGCAGCCGGCAAATACCCCTCAATTAAGCGGGCGGAGGTGCCCAATTCAGGAAAAAGCCGATATCGCCGGGAATGCCGCCCGGGAAGTCGATGACCATCGCCTTCAACTTGTAGCCCTGCGGCTTGCCGAATTTCTGATAGCGCTCAAAGAATTCCTTCGCCTTGCCCTGCAAGGTATCCGTCCAATTTGGGTCACTGTTGTTGATCGCACGGCCCTGATCGGTGCAAAGGGTCGAGGGAAAACTGTAGACTAAGGCTTCAAGCTTGCCGTTCTTGACCGCGTTCATCACCAGGTTTCGAACTATGGAGATTTCTTCCTCGGTCACGTGATTTTGCAGAAAATCCTCGGTGAACCTGGCAAGCTTCTCCTCGGCAGCTTTCGCCGCCTTTCGTTCCTCCTCCATTTTTTCCATCTCCTTCTGGAGCATGGTCATCCGGAGTTGGTCCGCAGACATCGGCATTTCGGTTGCGTCCTCTGCCATAGGTCCATACCTTATTCTGAATTCTGTTCAGAACTGATAAACCAAATCCCCGGACGGACAGTGTAACTTACCGTAACGTTCGCCGGCGAACTTGACGCGCCGCAGCAAGATCCTGAGAAAATTTTCCTAATTATATACTTGACGTACCAAGGCGTATTTTGTACCTTGGGATCAAGGAGCTAATGCGATGTTCGATCTGACCAACGAGATTTACCAAGACGCCAACAAGGCCCGTGAGCATCTTGAGGTCATCCATTGGCCGCATGGTCCGAACTGCCCGCATTGCGGCAATGCCGATCCCAAGCGCATTACCAAGCTCAAGGGCAAGTCCACCCGCCCCGGCGTCTTCAAGTGCAATGAATGCCGCAAGCCCTTTTCCGTGACTGTCGGCACCGTCTTTGAGCGTTCCAAGATCCCGCTGAACAAGTGGGTTCTCGCCACCCACCTGATGGCCGCTTCCAAAAAGGGCATGTCCGCCCACCAGCTGCACCGCATGCTTGGCGTTACCTACAAAACCGCATGGTTCATGGCCCATCGCATTCGTGAAGCCATGCAGGAGACCGGCAACGATGCTGGCCCCATGGGCGGCGAAGGCAAGACCATCGAAGCCGACGAGATGTATCACGGCAAGCGTGAGACGCCCCGTCAGTACGCCCGTGGCCGCAAGCCTAACCCGGTCAAGTCCGGCAAGGCCGGCGGCGCACAGAAGCGTGTGATCGTCGGTCTGGTCGAGCGTGGCGGCAAAGCCCGCATGTTCCATGTGAACAACGCCACCAAGGCGTCAGTTCGTGACGCGCTGGTCCGCAACGTATCCCGCGATACGACGCTCTACACCGACGAGTCCCGCCTTTACACCGACACCGGCAAGGAATACGCGGACCACAGGACCGTGAAGCACTCCGCAAAGGAATACGCCCGTCGCGAAGGCGAGACCGTCGTGCACACCAACACGATTGAGAACGTCTTCTCCGTCTTCAAGCGCGGCATGGTCGGTGTGTACCAGCATTGCGGCGAAGCCCACCTTCACCGCTACCTTGCCGAATTCGATTTCCGCTACAATCGCCGCGCTGCCCTAAAGGTATCCGATGCGGAGCGTGCCGAAGATTGCCTTCGCATGGCACGTGGCAAGCGTCTTACCTATCGGCGGATTGACGAAGCCGCGCACGCCTAAGCAGAAGGCGGCAAAATTAAAGATGATGAGACGCAGCAAGCGAATCTGCTAGTCTTCTTGATTATGGAGAACCGGCCCGCAATACCTGCTGATGTCAAACGGCGCGTCCTTGTAGAGGCCGGGCACCGTTGTGCAATTCCCACTTGCCGTTACATCGAGGTCGATATTCACCACATTGTCTCGTGGGCGCAATGTCAGGCGCACGAGTACGACAATCTCATCGCCCTCTGCCCTAACTGCCATAGGCGCGCCGATAAAGGGGAGATTGATCGTAAGAGCCTGCGAATCTATAAATTCAACTTGCGACTTGCTCACGATAAATTCTCCAACCTTGAGATGGACATTCTGTTCGAATTGAGAAAGCTACCAGCCGGGCGGGGGCTCCATTGGCCCCCCTTCAATATGCTGCTGATCAAACGCGTAATTGATGCTGGATATATACGTGTTCACCAACCTCAAGACGGCGGTGTGTTTATTGGCGGAATGAGATCCGACCCAGACCTACTCACAATCACTCAGTCCGGCTCAAAATTCTTAGAATCATTAGGCATGGAACGAGATTGATCTGTACTATCCCTACCGTAGCCGCCCTCTTCTTTCTTTTTCTGATCAGGCGGCGTCTTGAGCATCCGCTTTAGGATCTCGTCGCCATCCTTTTGATTCGTGTTGACGGCTGGCTGGTCGTCTTTCTTGTCAACACCCATCACGTTTCGCCCTTGCATATCCACACGCCTTCCGCGCAAACGCGGGTTCACTGTTGCTACCGACAGTAGACAGGGAACAGAATACTTGTGCTGACGCGACGGGAGCGGACGATTCGGGGATAGCAGCCCCATAAATCACCCGCTCGCCATCTGGCCCGTTAGCTGGCGCTACCCGCTATGGGTGCCCTTGGAGCCGCCGTCGAGGCTCCATTGTAGTGGGGGCGGCTTGGTGCTGGTCTAGGATTCCGAGCCTCGGGTCCAGTGGGTTCAATTCCCACCGCCTCCACCGTTCGCCACTCTACTCCGAGAGTGAAATTTTCCAAGTCTTGACTTTCCTAAACGACCAGCCTGTCACGCTCGGGAATCATGCACTTTCCGATCTTGGTACGTCAAGTATATAATTAGGAAAATTTTCGGACCGCAGCTTCTCCAGTGCCGTGGAGGTTAGTGATGACTTGGTGTAAAGGTCAGGATCTCCCAACGCCCTTGGCGGTGGCGGAATACTGGGTCGACATCTGGCAACGAAACGTCCTCTTCCTCGATACGATGCGCAAACGCGCAACTCAGTACGAGGAGCATGCGGCCGCAACCGCCCCCACGTGCTTGATTACGCGGTCGAACTGATCCTGGACGGGCGGACCCTCGATCGGCCAGTCAACTACCTGCTGACACGGGTTGTTCCTCCGTGCGGGTTTGAAACCAACCCGTCGAAACGCCCCTTCGTCATCGTCGATCCGCGCGCCGGACATGGTCCCGGCATCGGTGGCTTCAAGGCCGACAGCGAGATCGGCGTCGCCATGAAAGCCGGACACCCGGCCTATTTCATCGGTTTCCTGCCCGATGCCGTACCGGGACAGACCATCCTCGATATCGTTGCCGCCGAAGCTAGGTTCCTAGAGGAGGTTATCGCCCGCCACCCGGACGCTGACGGAAATCCATGCGTTATCGGCAACTGTCAAGCCGGCTGGGCCGTGATGATCGTGGCTGCGCTGCGCCCTGAACTATTCGGTCCGATCATCATTGCGGGCACGCCGCTGTCTCACTGGGCAGGCGCCCGCGGCCAGTATCCGATGCGCTACACGGGCGGACTTCTCGGAGGGTCGTGGCTCACCGCACTTGCCGGCGACTTGGGCGCCGGTACGTTCGACGGTGCCGCCCTCGTGCAGAACTTCGAGAACCAGAACCCGGCCAACACCTTCTGGACCAAGCAATACAACCTCTGGTCCAGGATCGATACCGAACCCGAACGATATCTGCAGTTCGAGAAATGGTGGGGCGGCCACATCACGCTGAATGCGGAGGAAATGCAATGGATCGTCGACGAGTTGTTTGTCGGCAACCACCTCGCCTCCGGCAATATCCGCACGCCGGATGGCACCGCCATCGACCTTCGCTCGATCCGCTCACCTATCGTTGTATTCTGTTCCAAAGGGGACAACATCACCCCGCCGCAGCAAGCACTCGACTGGATTCTCGACGTCTATGACAGCGTTGACGACATACGTGCCTGGGGTCAGACGATCGTCTATGCCGTACACGACAAGGTCGGTCATCTCGGCATCTTCGTTTCTGCCGGGGTCGCCCGCAAGGAACACGATGAACTCGCTTCGAACATCGACCTGATCGATGTCCTGCCCCCGGGCCTCTATGAAGCCGTTCTAACCCCGAAGGGCGAAGCCGTCGACAATCCGGACCTCGTCACCGGTGAATGGGTCATGCGCTGCGAAGCCCGCACACTGGACGACATCCGTGCACTCGGCGGGAATGACCTCAGCGATGAACGCAAGTTCGCTTCCGCCGCCCGGCTTTCGGAAATCAACCTGTCCCTCTACCGCGCATTCGCCCAACCGTTCGTCCGCGCCGCCGTCAACCCGCAACTGGCCGGAGCGATACGCCGCCTGCATCCCCTGCGGCTTTCCTACGAGATGTTCGGTGCGAGCAACCCATTCCTGGCCTGGGTCGAGAGCGCCGCGGAAACGGTCCGCGCCGACCGCCGTCCCACCGCCACCGACAACCCATTGATGAAAATACAGGCATTGACCTCGCAACACATCGATGACGGCTTAGAAGCCATTCGAAAAAGCGCTGAGAGGATCTCCGAGGACGCGTTTCATGCCATCTACGGCGTGCCGACGCTGCAAGCGGCCCTCGGCATCGACACAACCTCTCAGAAGCGTCCGCGGAAAGCCGCGCGGAGCAAGCTGCACGAGGCACTGGTCGAACGGCGCGTTGAAACTCTCAAGAAAAGCCTGACACGCGGCAGTCTTGCCGAAGGGCTGGTCCGGGCACTCCTCTGGGTCGGCATGGCCCGCAAAAGCGTCGATGAACGCGGCTTCGCCGCAATCATCCGGCTGCGCGAAACACACCCAGCAAGCCGGCAGATGCCGTTGAGCGATTTCAAGGCGCTGATCAAGGAACAATTCCTCATGCTGATCATCGACGAGGAAGCCGCGCTGGCTGCGCTTCCGGACCTCATGCCGGAGCCGGAAGAAGTGCGGCGCCAGGCCTTCGCCGTTCTGCGTGATATTCTCGAAGCATCCGGCAGCCTCGATGGCGCGATTTCGGAACGGATGCAACGGGTCGCCGGCCTCTTCGGGATCGATCCGGCGCTTTCGTCAGAAAAGGCAAAGCCGCCTCCCCGGCAATCCAGTGCGGGACGCGGTCGTTCATGCGCGCGGAAAGGGCCGTCAAAAGCGACCTCAAGACGACCATGAAAGCCGCCCTGCAACCCGATGCCGCCGCCGACTTGATTGAGGCGGGCTCTGTCATCCTCGTCGGTGGTTTCATGCGCGTCGGGGCGCCGCACCGGTTGCTGGATGCCATCCGGAACGTGGTATCGGCGGCCTCACGGCCGTCTGCAACGAACTGTGCACCCCGGACAAGGGCTCGGCAAACTCGTTGCGTCAGGCCAGGTGACACGGGCAATTGTTTCCCACATCGGCCTGAACCCTCTGGCTCAGAAAAATGCTGGCAGGCAAAATGGACCTCGAGCTGGTAGCGCAGGAGCCCCTGGTCGAGCGGATCCGAGCGGGAGGCTTCGGTCTCGGCGGAATTTTGACCGCGACCGGACTCGGCACGCCTGTCGAGGGCGACAAGCAGGTCATCGAGGTGGACGGTCGGAAATTCCTCCTGAAGAAGCCAATCCGCGGCAATTTCTCCCTTCTTGCATGCCATCATGCCGACTACACGGGAAATCTTGCCTATCTGCTGACCGCACACAACTTCAACCCGGTCATAGCGCTTTCCGGCAAAGCCGTGATTGCCGAGGCGGAGCATATCTACCCGTGGGCATGATCTCGCCGGATCACGTGAAGACGCCCGGCATGGTCGTCGACTACCTGCCTGGCGGGCTGCAGGTCGACGAGCGCAGGTATCCTGCGAATTGGATGGTGCCCGGAATGGGCGGTGCCATGGACCTGGTCGCCGGCGCCAACAAAGTGATCGTAGCCATGATCCACACGGCAAAGCCCCCCAAGATCGTGCCGGAATGCACTCTGCCCCTGATGGTCCGGCTGCGCGTGACGCTTATCGTGACCGAACCCGCCGTCATCGAGCCGACGGATCAGGGCCTTGTCCTGCGTGAACGCGCCCCGAGAATAGAAACCTCCCCCCCCCCTGGAACAAACCTCCGCCCGTCTGATCATCGGCCAGAACGTTCCCGAAATGCAGCTCGCCCCTTGGGGGCGTCCGGCGGAAGTCTAGCCGCCAGTCAGAAAGGGACCGCAACGTCAGAGACACCTTTGAAAGGCGCGCAGGATCCCTCCAAATACGAGCGGCGAATCGAGAAGGCACGCGTTGCGCAATCCGCAAAAACATTGTCGCCCACCCTTGTGGCGAAACTTCCCTGCGCGGTGCGCTGCAAGCGGCAGCGGAAGGCCTGATCGACCCGATCCTTGTCGGCCCGGATACGAGGTGTGGCGGCAGAGTTCGGCCATGACGAAACCTTTTTCATCACCGACGCTTCAATCAACATCTTTCCCGACCTCGACGCCAAGCGCGACATCATCCAGAACGCCATCAACCTGTGGATTGCTTTCGCGGACGGAACGCCGAAAGTCGCGATCCTGTCCGCCGTGGAGACGGTGACGTCCACGATACCCTCGACCATCGAGGTAGCCGCTCTGTGCAAGATGGCCGACCGCGGCCGGATCACCGGCGGTCTGCTCGACGGGCCCCCTAGCCTTCTACAAGGCCATCGATCCGGAGGTCGCCCAGATCAAGGGCATCACATCACCGCTTGCAGGCCATGCCCAGATCCTGGTGGTGCCGAACCTTGAGGCCGGCAACATGCTGGCAAAGAACCTCACCTTTCTCGCCCATGCGGCTGCCGCCGGAAACGTGCTCGGCGCCCGCGTGCCCAACGTGCTCGCCTCCCGGGCGGATTCGGTACGCACCCGCCTCGCCTCCTACGCCATCGCCTCGCTCTACGCGGCGACCCGCCGCCAGGCGTTCACCGTCACGGCGATCTGAGAGATGGACGTCATCCTCGTCATCAATGCCGGTTCGTCGAGCCTCAAATTCCAGGTGTTCACGATCGCCGATGAAGAGCCGGAGCGACGGATCAAGGGGCAGATCGACGGTATGAGCGCCCATCCGAGATTGCATGCCGCAACGGCGGATGGCACCGACATCATCGAACAGATCTACACGATGGCCGAGTTCCCGGACCTGCCCGCAGCCACGCGTGAGCTGACGATCTGGCTGCACAACCTCGAAGGGTTTACGCTTCGAGCCATCGGTCACCGCATCGTCCATGGCGGTCCCGAATTCTCCGGTCCGATGCTGATAAACGAGGGCCGCAGCATCGATAGCACCATGGGCTTTCCGACACTTGACGGACTGAATAGTCCCGAGTTTCGTGGACATTCTCGAGTTACGTTTCCTGCTGTCGTTCGAACTCGACGGGCGACGGCATCCCGTTCCTGACGTGCTTGCGCTTCGGGTTGTAGAACATCTCGATGTAGGCGAACATGTCCTTCCTTGCCTTTTCGCGTGTTCGGTAGGTCCTGCGCCGTATCCTCTCGCGCTTGAGGAGATTGGAGAAGCTCTCCGCCACGGCATTGTCATGGCAGTTGCCGCGCCAGCTCATCTGGCCTCAAGCGCGACCTTGGCCGTGAACCGTCTGCGTGTCTTCATGCTGGATCGTCCTTTCCATCGGAAGGTCCACCTTAGCCAAGCCGCCAAACTGTCTCACAAGGCGGGACCGCCTCAATCAGAATGGACAGCCACACCCGCCCAACCGGCCACGCCGGGGCCACGGCGCCCCACCCCGACACCGCGAAATCCGGCCCCCACGCCGCCGCCTGGTCCGATCCAGTCTATGAAGAGCGCGGCCATTCCATCGCCCTCCGGCATTTCGCCTTCAATCAGCTTGTAGTGATAGACGAGATCGTTTCCCTCGACTTGCGGATCGAGGAGTTCGACGACAACCAAAGTGTTTGTCTCCTGGCCTGGCTGGAAAATAGACAAGGTCGCGTTTGGCGGATCTTCACCAAAATTGTCCTTCCCCGTCTTCCATTCCTCAAGATAGCCATCCATGGTCAGGTGCCCGGCAACCCGGACAGGCCGGTCGGAGAAGTAGAGCGTTTGCGGAGAGACATTGATCAGGCGCAGGGTTCCGGCGGCGGGATCGGCAGCGATCCCTGCCGATGTTTGAACGAACATGAGCTGGATCTTGGCATCGTCGGCAAGTGCTGGCCCAATCAGCACTCCGGAGCCAACCCCAATCGCCAAGAGGGCCTTCTTCCACGTTTTCAATTGGATGCTCCCTGATCAAAGAACAGCAAAAACTCGGCCCGTTGCCCGACAACGCCCCCTATTCCTTTGAGTATGCCGTAGAGGAGAGTGATTGTTTTCTCTTCACGCGCCAGTTTAGACGCTTTAATCTGAAATTCCGCATAATTACCTATTACCGGCAGGAGGCTCCATGGGACAAGCCGTTCCCCTCGTCCGTGCGATAGCCATGATGCCGACGCTGTCCTGGTTGGCGAGGCAAGGCTATTCGGTAGAGCAATTGCTAAAGCGTCATCAGCTCACGTCCGTTCTGTATTGCAGCCCCTTACGTCCAGTCCCTTTGACAAGGGTAGCAAACTTCCTGAAGGAAACTGCCGAAGCCGAAGGCCCCGACCTTCCCTTTCGGGTCGTCACGGAGGCAGATCCACTCGAGCTTGCCCAGATCGGTCGGGTGGCGCTCGGCGCGCGGACACCGCACGAAGCCATCACCCGGATTGCAAACGGGCTGCCCTATTACTGCTCACACGAGCTTTTGACGCTGGAAACGGTGGGTAGAGAGACCATCGTGCGACATGCCTACGGTGTCCGTTTCGATCCGGTCGCCGGACATCTGATGCTCCAGTATGCGGTCGCGGTGTTGGAACGGCTGTGCGGCATGGCCACGGCGACGCGGCCACGGCTGCGCCAACTGGAAGTACTGGCGCATCCGGAATTCGGGGTCGAACATCTGCTCCCCTGGCTTGGAGAGAGCATCATCACCAGCACAAACAAGCAGGCCATAACGGTCTGGATCCCGAGCGAGGTCGCCAATCGGAAGTTCGGCAAACGAACGCGCGACCGGTCAGGTGATCCGCTGTTTGCACATCTCAAGCCATTGCGGGGAGACGGCAGGTTCACCAGCTCGGTGCACGTTCTGGTGGCGGCGATGCTGGAAGACGGCGTTCCCACCGTGATGGATATCGCGCAGGCAGCCGGAATGAGTTCCCGCACGATGCAGCGGCGACTTCAGGAAGAGGGCCAGTCCTTCAAGCAGGTTCTCGATGCCGTTCGTCAGGAACAGGCAGAGCTTGAGCTCAAATCGAGCGGGGCTCCCATGTCTCAGGTCGCGGCAAGTCTGGGGTATCGCCGGCAAGCTTCACTCACGCGGTCGATGCGCCGCTGGACCGGCGTGTCCCCGATCGCTTATCGAAATCAGAGCGACTGAAAGGTCCCGGCTCATCCGCCATCCCTCCATTCTGAGTGTCGGATGAACAGCCAGACCCGCGACCTTCCCGTTTCATCATCAAGGAGATTTTTGAAATTTTGGCGCGTAGAGCGAAGTAAGGACTAACCAGACCGGTTACGCTGCGCAATCAAGTCCTTGGCAGGAAATCCTGGAGGAATGATGAGCCAGTTGCGCATATTTCTGTTGGCGGCTTTGTTCTCAGCCACCCCCGGGATTGTGTTGTCCGAGCCTGGTCCAGCGGCGACGACTTCAGAATGGGAGCGAACGCTTGAGGAGGCATATCTATACGCCTTCCCGATGCTTGTGGCCTACCAGGTCATGTATGACTACAACGTCGACAAGAACTCCGGTGCTTACATTGGCCCCTTCAACCAGATCCACAACGAAGCACGGGTCTATTCGCCGAAGGATACCGCTGTCAGCACGCCCAACAGCGACACGCCCTATTCCTTCGTGCAACTGGACCTGCGCGCCGAACCAATGGTGATCTGCCTGCCCAAGGTGGATCCGAAGCGCTATTACGACGTGCAGCTGACAGATATGTACACGTTCAACTTCGGCTACATGGGCAGCCGGACCACGGGCAGTGACGCGGGGTGCTACATGGTGGCCGGACCGGACTGGCCAGGGGACAAGCCGGACGGAATCGAAAGGGTCTTCCACAGCGAAACCCAATTCGCCTTCACCATCTTCCGGACACAGCTGTTCGATCCTTCCGACCTGCCGAACGTCAAGAAAGTGCAAGCCGGCTATTCGGTCACACCGCTCTCCAGGCATCTCGGCAAGCCTGCGCCGGAAGCGCCTGCCGCGATTGACTGGCCGCCGGCCAGCAAGGCGATGTTCGGCGACGAGTTTCCGAACTACCTGAATTTCCTGCTGCAATTCACGCCCGACAGCGCAGTCCCGCTATCCGAAAAAGCACTGCGTGAGAGGTTTGCAAAAGTCGGCATCGAAAAGGGCAGGACATTCGATGCCGCGAAGCTCCCGCCCGAGCAGCAGCAGGCGCTCACTTCCGCGATCAAGGCGGCAACCGCGAAGATTGGCGCAACCGCCGGCACCGTCGGCGCGAGGGTCAACGGCTGGCAGATCGGAGCGGCGGCCGGGAGCCGGGAGTTCTTCAACGGCAATTGGGCGCTGAGAGCGGCCGGATCAAAGCTTGGCATCTATGGAAACAGTGAGGACGAGGCTGTCTATCCCTTCACGCGCGCAGATACCAACCTTGTTCCGCTCGACGGCAGTCAGCATAACTACACGCTGACCTTCCCGGCCGGGCAGCTTCCTCCTGTCAACGCCTTCTGGTCGGTGACGATGTACGACGGCCGCACCCAGCTTTTAATCGACAATCCGATCGATCGCTACCTGATCAACGCGCCGATGCTGCCCGATCTCAAGAAAAACCCGGACGGGTCGCTGACCCTCTACATCCAGCACGACAGTCCCGGAAAGCAGCGCGAGGCAAACTGGCTGCCTGCTCCGGACGGGCCGATGTTCGTGGTCATGCGGCTCTACTGGCCGAAGACCGAACCTCCGTCGGTGCTGCCACTGGGCGACGGCACCTGGTCACCGCCGGGGATCGAGCCGGTCAGCAATTCCCGAGCAGACAACGTCACCCGTTTCGGCGACAAGTCCCTTGAGACCGTGATCCGCACGGATCAGCGATATGGTGGAGATCCCTTCTTTCAGGGGCCTCGCGGCTGGCCCTATTGGAACCTGCTGGAATACCCCAAACCCATTCAGAACCCCAATCTTTGGCCCGACGCTCAGTCGACCTATTTCCTGTCGAGGTTTGATCTGCCGCCGCGCAGCACGCTGACCCTGAGAGGAGAGTTCCCGCGGGCACGCTATTTCAAATTCGCGCTCTACAAGGCCGAGGGCGGCACCTTCGTGTCCATCGGTGAGGATATCGCCGGGTGGAACATCGCCCCCGATCCGGGCTCGACCAATCCTTTCGTGGTCGGGAACAATCGCCTTCTGGAACCGCGCGACTATACCGTCAGCATCGTGGCGCGGGATGCTCCCGCAAAGCCTGAAGATCGCGCACCGAACACGCTCTATGCCGGAAGCCATGGCGGCGACCTGCAACTCGTCACCCGCATCTATCTGTCGGACGCGGGCAGCGACGGAGCGGGGTGGGCGCCCTCGGCGTCGGCCGTCCGCCGAAGAGGATTGCCGGAACCCGAAGTCACCCTCGCCGACGGTACCCATCTTTCCGGCGAAGCATTGGTGGCCGCCATCGCACGCCCCTTCTCCGCCAACACCGCACAGCCGTTTACCGCCGGGCAATGGACCGCTCTGGTCAACGCCAAGGACAACGACCCTGCGCTTGATCCCGCCACGGCACCTGCCCGCAAAACGCCGAAATGGGAAAAATACTGGAACATCAGGTATTCGATCATCGGCTCGTTCAAGACCCCCGACGAGCAGGCAAAGATCCCCTTTGCCGGGCCCGTTGACGGTGGCGGCGATCCGTCCACCAACTATCTCTTCGTGCAGCTTTCGCGGAAGTTCGGACCCGTTTTCGTCACGCGCGGCAAGTTGCCTGCCTTTCCCGACACCTATGCGGGCGCATCCGGCCTGGGACTTGAGGTCATGCCCCCGGCCCAGGCCCAGTACGTGTCGATCGTAAGCTGCGAGGCTGCGCCCTCCGGGCAGATCGTCGACGGACTCGCCGACATGCAGATCCCGGTCAATGAAAACGGCAACTACACGATCGTCTACAGCCGCGCAGAGGACCGGCCCGGGAACGCAACGGCGGAAAACGGTGTCGCCTGGATCGAATGGAGCCCACGCGGCGAAGGCCTCGACAGCCCCGAAAATCGCAAGGATTTCGGCATGCTGATGATGCGCATCATGGCGCCAAACCCCGACTGGCAGGAAAGCCCAGCAAACATCACCAGACCCGGCGAGGAAGCCAGAGTCATGGGAGCTTATTTCCCCGAAGGAGAATACACGACCAAGGAGGCCTTCGAGGCGCTTGGGAAAAATCCCTGAGTTCATTCGTGACAGATGGACGGCCATGCCGTGCCAGCCCCAAGCTAAGGACCCACGACCATGACGATGAAACATCCGTTCCTGACGGCAATGGCATTGATTGCGGCCCTTGCAGCCTCAACAGCACACGCACAGGACAACGGCGTCGCGGCCAAGGCGAAAAAGGCGGTCTCCGCAGCCAAAGATGCTCTTTCGGATGTGGAAAGGGCAATCAAGGGCCCCATGACCAATCAGGAGGCCGCCAACGGACCGATCCCTGGCGACGTGTCTCGCTATGCCCGGGAACTCGCCTGCCAGCAGGCGATCCCCACACCAGGATATTACTCCTCGCTGAACGGAGCGGAGATTTCCGACGCACAGCGATCGGGCATGTTTCCTTGTGCCAGCTTCACCGGATCTTGGGATGGGCCGAATTCCGTCTATGCGTTCCGCAGTGAAGACGACTATCCGGGAATTTCCTATATCAACAACCGCAAGCCTGGGGAGCTTTATATCGTTGGCGGCGAATACCCTACGCCCGACGACAAGCGCATGGTCGGTCCCTATATCGCCAAGGCCGATGCCACCACGGGCAGACAGATCTGGCGGACTTATCTTGAAAATCCCAACGTTTCGGGTCGCTGGATCGGGAATGCCAATCTCAATATTCTTCCCAACGGCAACATCGCATTTGCCTGGTCACACTTCATCGCATTGGTCGATGGCGACACCGGGCAGATTCTGAAGGTCACTACGCTGCCGTCCGGCGAGGCGCCGGTCGAGGACGTGAACTTCAAGCACCTGACGATCGCACCCGATGGTACGCTGATCCTGAAGGATCAGACACGACCTGTCGGCTGCACGCTTCAGGGCACAATGGCGATCATTGCCTGCACCAGGGAGGGCATGAAATCACCCAATTCGGTGCTGGTTGCGGTCGATCCCGAAACGCTGGAGGTGGTGGACAGTTTGCCCCTCCCCGGTCCTGCGCCGTCACCGCACATCGTCGCGCCCTACAAGAACAGGATTGCTGTCTACGTCCCCTTCGAGGATCACGCGGCGAGGTATTTCTGGGATCCGGCGACCAAGAAACTCCTGGCCGACGAGAGTTGGGTTGCGCATCCTCAGGTGGAAGGGCAAACGGCTTTGACGGCACCCGCAGTGGTCGGCGACTGGATCGCCGTGCAGACCAACGGTCTGTTCACCGACAAGAAGGCGTCGAGCGTGGTTGTCATCCACCAGGACGACGCCAGCCGCATGCAATCGATTTTTCCTTTCGGTGAGCTCAAACCTCACGAATTCAGCTTTGCTCCGCCAAAGAACGGAACGGATCCCGACAACCACATGATCTATTCGGCGGATATGGGCATGAAGAAGGTGGCCGGGATCAAGATCGATCCTGCAACCGGAAAACTCACGACCGCGTTTGTGGTGGATGACATTACCAACACATTCCAGCCGGTCTTCGGCCCGGCCGACAAGCGCATCCTGATGCTGACCAACATCAAGCTTCCGCTTGAGATCGAGCCAATCCCGCTGGCGGTGGAAAAGTCGAACTACACCGAGCAGCTTACCTGGCGCGACGCGGCAACGGGAAAGCTCCTGGCCCAGTCCGATTTCTTTGAACCGCTTACAATCAATTCACTGACGCCACCAGGTTTCGGAGGGCGGGTTTATTTCCCGACCGCGATGGGCAAAGGCTTTTACGTCCTGCAGGCAATGCCAAAAACACAGGAAAAACAACAATAGAGCGCCGGTCGCGGTTGAATCCAACCTTGCAGCCAGGGCATTGCTGATCCCAGCCGTCAGAGCTGTGCCAATCGGGTTGGCAAAGCCTGGCGGTACTCCAAACGTCATGATCATGCTAGGTCGTGTTGACAAAGTGGATTCACAAATCCGTTGATCCGTGATTCAAGGCTGTCTTTTGGGAGGCAGCCTTGGCACGTGGCGATTTGACAGACGCGGAATGGGAATTGATCGAAGCGTTGCTTCCGTCAGAGCGGGGCCGAAAGTCCCGTCCAGCTCAGGATAACCGCCGTTATCTGAATGGTATGCTGCATGTGCTGCGCGTTGGCTGCCCCTGGCGCAACAAGCACGAGCGCTACGGGAAATGGAATTCGGTCTATGTGCGCTTTCGCCGGTGGGCAGAGCAAGGCGTCTGGGATGGTCTGCTGGAAACGCTGGTGGATCTCGGGCTCACCGATGACTGGCAACACATGATCGACAGCACCACAGTCCGCGGCCACAGTCAGGCCGCCGGCGCAAAAGGGGGACTCATAAGGAGGCTTTTGGTCGATCACGCGGCGGCTTTACGACGAAAATCCACGCCCGAACGGACGGTCAAGGACGCCCTCTCGGCTTTGTCCTGACAGGCGGTGAAGCATCCGACTACAGCGCCGTTCCCGCCCTACTGGATATGCCTTTCCGCAAGCCTCGGCTGTTCCTGGCTGACAAGGGATACGATGGCGATGCAGTGCGCCAAAGCCTGCTGCTGGCTGGCATCAGCCCTGTCATTCCGCCAAAGTCAAACCGCAGGGAACCGATACCTTGCGACTTCCGGGCCTACAAGGACAGGAACCGGATCGAGCGAACGTTCAACCGGCTCAAACAGTTCCGCAGGATCGCTACACGATACGATACAACCAAAGCATCCTTCGCAGCTTTCCTCAATCTCGCGGCTGCACGTCTCTGGCTCCGAAACTTTGTCAACACGACCTAGCCAAAAACTATTCAGTTTTCGGGGAGCAAAGCCTGTTCGATTTTGAACGCCGGAAGCCCAAGCTGGCCCATGCACACAAAAATCTCGCCGCCAACGGCGGCGTTTCCGGGCGCCGCGCGGCGCCCGCCCTGTGTCTGCTAGGGCCCCTTGATCAAAGCGGGTTCGCTGATCTCATCGTCGGCGAAATCTATTCGGGCTGTATGCTCAAAGTCTTCGTAGCTCCCCATGTCGCGCAGGAGCATTTCGTATAGCTCCGGTGACATGACAGTCACTGTTTTCGGGCGTGCGAGCAGGTTTTTGACAGTTTGTGCCCAATTCGGAATCGCATCGGCATTTCTGCTTTCAAGAAATCTGCTGCGCGCCGCAAGCCATTCGCGAACGAAAGCCTTGATGGCCATACGCTCCGTTTCATCTTCAGCGATTGGCCGCAGCTCTGGGTTAGCGATGGCGAGCCCCGCACGGATGGCCGCGCGCGTCACAGCCTCGCTCCAAGCCTGATCGTCACTGTGGACCTCAACCTCGGCCCACCCCATGCTGACCGCAATCTGGACCATGATTTCAGGTGTTTCTTGGGCCGCTGCTGAGGTCGATATGAGCGTCGGCTCGACTGTTATGATTGCCCCCGTCTCCTTCAGCCCGATGCGATAGCAATCCGGGTTCCCCTGATCGACCCACGTGATTTTCTCCGCCACCACGTCCGGCAGTCCTGCCAGCCCTGCGTTGAAGTGGGTCTTCCACGCCTGCCTTGCCAAGGAACCGCTCTTGGCAAGGTCTCCGGAACAGCTGATCCGCAATTTTGACTGCGGCGTCTCGTTTACAGACGAGGCTTCAATTTCGTCCTGAGCTGCCTTTAGCTCTGGTGCCGCGAACAGGTATTCATTCCACTCGCGAAGTGCTTTTTCCTGGGCTGCTGTGAGGCGCGATACGTCTATCGGATCGAAATCCGGGAGCGTATCCTTGGGCACTTTTTCCTCAAGATAGGGCGCATCTTCATAGGACGGTGTCATCCTCTCAGGCGATGCTTCCCGCCTTCCACGCCGTTCCGCACCAACGTGTTGAATAAAGTCGGAGCGAAGGTGTTTTTGCGGTCCGAGAGTTTCAGCATCAGGCAGTTCAGCGTCCTTGAGGAGGGTGTCAAGGTCTGCTTTTTTCAACCGTTCGCCGCCACGGCGTCTTGCGACCTGGTTAAAGGCCCTCAACACGGGGATGCGGTTACCTTTCGGGGTAACCGCGACGATTGCTTTCTTGCCGAGAGCAAGACGCAAGCCGGTAGCTTCGAAAACCGCAGCGATGTCTCGCACGCCGCCTGAAGATGTCAGGAGATCGAAGATCAGGCGCTTTGCTTCATCCGGCGCGACATCGCTAGATCTTTCTGCGATCGCGCGTTCAGCAGCGGAGCACAATGCGCTTGCTCGATGATGTCCAAGGCCCTGGCGGTCCATCGCATTGGCGATGTCGTCCAGACCTTCCCGGCGAAGGTACTTGAGGACGCTCGCATTGTATGAGCCTGATGTGAACGCTTCGCCGTGGAGAAACTCGGAAATCCGCGACAGTTTTTCCAGTCGAGGAACCGTGTGACGCATGGGTATTGCGCGTCCGTCCAGGTCGACCCGCAGGTAGACCCGATGACGGTGACGGGATGTCCGACCACCCTTGCCCCATTTCAGATGCTCGGCTTCAAAGTACGGCTGTCCTTCAAGAGAGAACTCCTCCTCAAACCGTGTCCAGAATTCCGTCCATTCGGTCTCATCGTATTCGACCGAAGGGCTTGCCCACACGTGGACGAGCGGCTTTCGGCTCCGGCAATCGGCGGCCATCGCACACATTTCAGCGAGCGCTTCATATAGGGTGGCTGCCCAAAGGCCGTGCATTTGGATGGACACGTCCTCATTGTCATGGGCGGAGAGGAGGTGTGTCGCGAGCGCTCCGGAACCGGTGTGCGTGACCAAGCCACAAATCATGGGTCCTGTGCCTCCGGAATATGGTCTATCCGCCTCTTCAGTTTGAGCGTTTCCTTGAGCAGGTTTTCAACTTCGGCATGATACTTTGACAGACCTCCAAGTCGGGCGGCCTTGGCTGTTTGTATCAAGGTTCCAGCAAGACGACCTGCATGTCGGCTGTAGGTAGCGAGCGCCTGTTTATCCCCTGCGGAAAGAACGGAGCGGACCCGGACGGCGGCGACTGGCTTGCTTTCCATGTGGGCGACCAGAACGTCCCTGAGAAAGTCTGAGCGGGTCTTTCCGAAAGCGCTGGCGAGATCATCCAGGCGTCGGAACTCTTCTGCACTCAAACGGGTCGCGGCGGTCCTTTCGAGCTTCCGTTTGTCACTACCAGATCGCGTCATTTGCGGTTTGCTCGCCTTTTAGAATTGGGGGTGCACGGGGGCTTGCCCCCTGCCCAGACTGCCATGTGACCGCTGCGCGGTTTACATGGCACCGCTGGCTCACACCGTGAAACCTGCCAGCGCACTGTATGGACGACCTATGCAAGGAACAAACGGTCAAAAAATATTTTTATGGGTTTGATTCTTTCATGAGAATTCCAATCATTGGTTGTTGCCAAGTATCGATGGAGGTCCGAAATGACTGGCGACGCAGAAAATCACGATTACAAAACTGAGCTAACGACAGAAGCTGCTCCCACCACTCAGATTTTACGCCTTCGTCTACAGCAATTTGCTCGTGCACTTCGCAAAATAAAGGCAGAACTCGAAACGACAGGACGGCCAGCTGGAATCGATTTGTCCGACAATGCATCCTCCTTACTCGCTGCCACAGCGATAAGTGTCGCCTTTCCCGTCGAGGACTTGCAGTCAATGACCTATCGGCGTGCTTTGGCAGCTGCAAAGGCTGGAAAGCTTGGCGATTGGCGTGAAATTGCTGTCGAAGAAATCGCTTGCCTCATCGATATCGTTGAAAAGGCGAAAACAAGCCTCCACACGCTCGATGTGTTCGACAAGCCACCTCTACCCCAGTGGTCGAATCTCCCGGCCCAACATCTTGCGCGGGCAATCAATTCATACGCTCACCTGGTCTTTCAAGCCCCTGTGGTGAGGTAAGCGATGGTGCATCCAGCAACACGCCGCGCCTCCCTGCAAGCGCTATCGGCTCTTGATACAACGGTCGACATCGGCTTTGTCTTTCCTCCTCGGGAGGCCGAGGATCGGGGACGAGGCATCTGGACAGGTCGCGACCTGGTGCCCGCAGATGTCGCGGAACTGCTTCCCCGGGCGGCAGCCGCCAATGCCCGAGGTGCCGCCATATTTATGCGTCTCGGGCCATCGGCCCGGGACGGGCATCCCGGCATCGTTATGCTCGATGATCTGAATGCTGACGCTGCAACGCGCATTGCGCTTGACGGCTTTCAGCCCGCTTTGACTGTGGAGACGTCACCGGGAAATTTCCAAGTTTGGATCAAGCTCATCGCCGCTGGCGAACTGCTGTACCCAGTTGTTCGTGGTGCAGTCAAACACCTGTCGGAACTTTTTGGCGCTGACCTTAGAGCCGTCAGTCCAATGCAACCGGGCCGATTGCCAGGCTTCACCAATCGCAAGCCAAAGCACCGCCAGGCAGACGGACATTTCCCGTTTGTCCGTCTGGTGGATGCCAGTGGCTGTATCGCGTCCGCCGGACCAAACTTGGTTGACGAGATAAAGGCGAACCTCCCGGCACAGCGCGGCCGCGCCCAAGGCGCTGCCTCTGAAACGCCGCCGGTGGCGGCGGTGTCTGGCCGTCCTGCTGCCACGGAGGATTTCGATGCGATCGACAGGATCCGCCAAGCGCAGGAGGCCCGCATTTGGGCCGAAGCCCGACGCGGAAGTCGGCCAATGGATGCCTTTTCTGCATCGGAAATCGACTTCGCCGCTGTGGTGGTTGCACTCGGCGAGGACGTTTCCAGACCGATGCTGGAGGCCTGGCTCAGGATGCGCCGGCCGGAAAAGGCAGCCGGATATGCGGCCCTCACGGTCCAGAATGCCGACCGATACTTGGAGGACCAAACCAGCACGCCGCAACCGTCGGGCCGCCCATGAAGAGATATTTGACACGGCGGGAGGTCGCGGAAATCTATCCGATCTCGGAAAGCTCCCTTGCGCAACTCGCGATGAGGCGCGAGGGGCCACGGTATTTCATGCCTCAGAAGCGCGCCCTTTACCTTGCCGAGGACGTGGAGGAGTGGATTGAGGCACATGCTGTCATTGCGCGGTCGCGCCCGATGCTGAGATCACGCAAGTTCATCGAGGAGAAACCTGTCACGCTGCAACAAGCTCCCGGGCCAAAGGCGGAAACCACTCGACGGGAGCCCATCCAGGAAGAGCCTAAAAAGGTGGGGGCGCAAAAAGGCAAGAAGCGCGGGAGGCGGCGCAAGAGCTTGGTGCCGTCAGCCAATTCCTGGCTCCGAAACAATCCCGATCATCAATGAGGGGTTGCTGCCGGAGCCAGGATGCTCATACCGCAATGCGCAGGCTACCGGCTGCTTGACGCTCGCTCTCCATTTTGCGTAGGCGCGCCACTGCATCGCTCACCCGCGGGTGTCGATAGCGCAGCAGCGACTTGATATCGACGTGGCCGGAAAAGTCCATCACCTGCTCAGCGGTCCAGCCATGATCAAAACAACGCGAAATCGCCTCATGCCTGAAATCGTGCCAACGCCAATGGGCGACACCAGCACGTAGACGTGCCCGCTCGAACGCGTTCTTCAATGCCTCAGCGGAAATCGGGAAGATATGTCCTTCCCTTTTCTCGCGGCCGGGAAGCTCTTCGACGACGACCTGCGCGGCGTAGGTAAGCAGAATATCCCTTCCGCGCCCGTTCTTGGCGTCGTGCAGATAAATCGTTCCGCCGTTGTGGCTGTAATCACTCCAGCGAAGGCGCAGCAGTTCGGACCGCCTGCACCCGGTCTCCAGTGCGAACCGGGCGGCCGGTAGAAGAAGTTTGTTTCGTGCACAGGCGAACTCGTGGAAGAGCCGGTCCTCCTCATCCGGTTCGAGCCGGATAATGCGCTCGTCCCGTACCTGGGGGCGACTGACCTGGTCCAACGGAGAGCCAAGCATCTTAAGATCAATCGCTGCCTGTCTCATGACCGGCATCAGCAAATTCATTTCCCGGCGGACGGTGCTGGATTTCACCTCTTCCAGCCGCAGTGCCTTCCACTCAACCCAATCTTGGCGGGTAATATTCGCCATGCTCATCTGACAGAATGGGGGATAGCGTTTGATGAAAGTGGAGAGACGTGCGGCTTCGCCGTCTTTGCCCTTTTTGTCGCTTTGCTGGACTTCCCTAATGGCATTCTCCAGCACTTCACCGAGGGTGATCCGCTCCGGAGCCCGGTGGTCGCGACGGCTGCCATGGTTGCGGTCATTGAGGACCTGGACGACGGCGGCATCGGCATCCGCCAGCCGGTCGAACGTTTTCGCGTAGTCGGGGAAGCCTTTTTGACGAATTTTCACCTGATAGCCCGTGAGACGGCCGTCAGAGGAAATTCGTTCATAGACGTGACGGTGATTCTTGAGACGTTTGGTCGGCACGGGACTTTGGTTCCTTGAAATAGGATTTGTCCCAAATTTGTCCCAAACCTATGAAAGGAACAAATTTTCACCGTAGAAATTTCGCTAAGCCATTGAAAACATTGGCGCACCCGAGAGGATTCGAACCTCTGACCTCTGCCTTCGGAGGAGAGCTGCGTGTCCTGGCTTTCTTCAACCTCGGCGATGGCTGTCTCGAGGTCTTCGAAGGCCAGTTGCCGTTCGTCTTCGCTGAGCTTCTCCGACCTTTTGCCGTGAACCGCGTGGTTCAACTCCGCGATCAGGTGCTCCAGACGCCTGTTGATCTCCTTGAGCGTATCCCTTTCGCGCAGGAGCGCGGCGACAGCATCACGCTGGTCGGCGGGGATCGCGGAAAGATCGATGGCGACAGTGGAGGGCATGGGCCGAGAATAGCCCGGGACCGCTCCGGATGCCCGCCATTTCCGGCACCTGATTCATTCTGCCGCAGTGGGCCGGCTGATCTCCAGAGCCTTGACCTTGCGCCAGTCCAAACCGGCGAACAGGGCCTCGAACTGCGCCCGGCTCAACGTCATCACGCCGTCCCGAACGGCCGGCCAGGTGAATGTGTTTTCTTCCAGCCGCTTGTAGGCCATCACCAGCCCGGACCCATCCCAGAACAAGATCTTCAGTCTGTCAGCTCGCTTGGCCCGGAAGACGAATACAGCGCCGTTGAACGGATCCTCCTTCAGCACCGATTGCGTCAGCGCGGCAAGCCCATCGTGGCCCTTCCTGAAGTCGACCGGCCGCGTCGCCACGAAGATGCGGACATTGTGCGAAGGCAGCATCAAGATGAAGTCCCGAGTGCGTGAACGATCTCCGCCACCCGCACCGCGGGCGTGTCGGCTGCCAGATCAATCGTCACATCGCCGAAAACGATGCGGAGCACGTCGTCCGATCGCGATGGGGCCTCCTGAGCCCGAGCAGCAGACGGTTCACAAAGCACGAGGGGCGCGAAGGCTGTCGGTTCTTCGGCGGTCTCGGCGGCGGGCAGGATCAGCTTGCCTTGTTTGGCTAACCGGCGCCATGCAGAAAGGTGGTTCGGCTTCACGCCGTAACACGCCGCCACGCCGTTGACCGTCGCACCCGGCGCCAACGTTTCCGCGACAGCCTGCGCCTTCACCTCATCCGGCCATCGACGTTGACCAGACGCATAGATCTCGACACCCAGAGATTTGAGAAACGAATTTGTAGCACACATTGCGAAACGCACTCCCAACAGTGAGATGCGTATCAAGTCGCAACATGCATCAGGACGAGCAACGTGGGCTCCAGACGTCGCTTACGGAGAACCGACGACGTGGTTCTGCGCGAGCGGATGAAGGCGATTGCCCATGAGCGGCGACGGTTCGGCTATCGACGGCTACACGTCCTGCTGCGCCGCGAAGGGCATGTGGTCAATCACAAGCGCCTGTTCCGCATCTACCGGGAAGAGAAGCTGTCGGTACGTCGACGAGGTGGCCGGAAACGGGCAATGGGCACAAGGCGGCCGATGCTGATCCCCATGGCCCCGAACGAGAGATGGTCACTCGACTTCGTCTCGGACCAGTTGACCGACAGCCGGCGCTTCCGGGTCCTGACAATCGTGGATGACTGCACCCGCGACTGTCTGGCCTTGGTCGCCGACACATCGCTCTCGGGTCTTCGCGTAGCCCGCGAACTGGAAGCGCTCCTGGCACGGCGCGGCAAGCCGAAGATGGTGGTCAGCGATAACGGGACCGAGTTCACCTCGAACGCCATCCTGAGCTTCGCTGATCGAATGCAGATCGACTGGCACTACATTGCGCCGGGAAAGCCCATGCAAAACGGCTTCATCGAGAGCTTCAACGGCCGGCTGAGGGACGAACTGCTGAACGAAACGCTGTTCCCGTCGCTCTCGCACGCCCGAGCAACTCTTCAGGCCTGGAGGAACGACTACAACCTCAACCGCCCACACTCCCGGCTCGGTTGGCTGACCCCGACCGAATATGCCGACACCTTGAACCCGAAACGGGATCTGCCGCTCCGCTCGCTCGCGAGCGCCGCGTCAGACCCCGTCAATAACCCCGGCCATTTCGGCCAAACCCACCGCCAGAGTCTCCGTCAAACTGGATAAAACTTGGGGGCAACGTCACAGGCAATGCCGAGCCACGGTCGGTGTCTATTTTCCTTGCGGGGAGAAAGAGGCAAAGCCTCTTGGCTTCCCCGATCAATGAGCAATGCGCTGCTACGCAGCTCTCAAATTTATATGTCAGAGATGGAAGCCGAATGGCCGAGACCACAGGCTCGGTTCACGACATCCCGTCCCCAGGTGTGCGCCCAGCGGATCAAAAAGCGGCAATATCGTTTTTCACGATATTTTTCTATGAGAACCATTATTCATGTGGCAGAATCATATTTCAGGAAGAATCCTTTCTGGAACCACGCAACCCCGAGCAAGGCACGGATTTCATGGCTTCGGCCGCACAGCACCAGTTTTCAGGCCCAATATCCGTTTTTCAGGAAAGACGCCTTCCTGAAACCGCGACGCCTGCCGGCTACAGCGCGCTGATCGATGCCTATAGGCTCGAAGTCCCCCTGCCACGCACGCTCTGCGCCATCGGCGCTCATCACCGCATGCTGGAGCGTGATGGCTGGCGGATGATGACACCGCGCCATGCGCCAGCGGCCAGCCTCGAAGGCCACCTGACCTTCGCCCTCAAGTATGAAGGGCTCGACCTTGCCGTTCTCAAGTGCCTGTTCCTCAAGGTTGGCCCTGACCCGATCACAGCTATTGTGCGCGACAAACCGACCGGCACTTACGCAAGGCGCGTCTGGTTCCTCTATGAATGGCTCACCGGGGAAGCGCTGGACCTGCCCGATGCCCGGACCGGGAAATATGCCCCCGTGCTCGATCCCGATCTGCAATGGGGCATCGAAGGTGAAACCGTTCCACGCTATCGGCTACGGAATAACCTGCCCGGCACTCCGGCGTTTTGTCCGCTGGTCTTTCGCACAAAGCGGCTTGAAGACTTCATCGCCGAGGGCCTGGCGCAACGCGCCAGAGACATCGTGGCCGATGTCCCGCGCGATGTGCTCGCTCGTACCGCCGCCTTCCTGCTGCTCAAGGATTCCAAATCCAGCTATGCGATTGAAGGCGAAAGCCCGCCGCAGGACCGTATCCAGCGCTGGGGTCGCGCCATTGGCGAAGCAGGCAAACAGCCGCTTGATGAGGACGAGCTGCTGCGCCTGCAACGCATCGTCATTGGCGACGCCCGCTTCATCAAGCTGGGCTTTCGCGACGAAGGTGGATTTGTCGGCGACCATGACCGCGATACCCGCCTGCCGCTGCCGGACCATATCAGTGCACGTCACGAAGACCTGCTGTCGCTTCTGACGGGCATGATCGCCTTCGACCGTGGTCCCGCGCAGCACATGGACGCCGTCATCGCCGCCGCGATCCTCGCTTTCGGCTTTGTCTATATCCACCCGTTCGAGGACGGCAACGGCCGTCTGCACCGCTATCTCATTCATCATGTCCTGGCTGATCGCGGCTACAATCCGCCCGGCGTTGTCTTCCCGGTCTCGGCAGCGATTCTCGACCAGATCGATCAGTACCGCACCACGCTCGAATCCTATTCGCAGCGCCTGCTGCCCCATATCCGCTGGGAGCCAACCGAGAAATTCAATGTCCGCGTCCTGAACGAAACCGGCGATTTCTACCGCTTTTTCGATGCCACCCCGCACGCCGAATTTCTCTATGAGTGCGTCAAGCGCACCATCGAACACGATCTGCCCTACGAGACGCAGTACCTGCGCCGCTACGATGAATTCCGCCGCCGTATCGAAGACATGATTGATATGCCTGAGCGCGCCGTCGACCTGCTATTCCGGTTTCTCAGCCAAAATGGCGGCAAGCTGTCGAACCGCGCCAAAGAGAAGGAGTTCGCCGCCCTGACGCCTGCAGAAGCAGAGCGGATCGAGGCGATCTACGGCGATATCTTTTTAACCGAGACCATTTGAGGACGTTATGCATTTATCGCGCATCAGGATAGAGAATTTCAGGAACTTCAAGCTGCTCGATGTCGAGCTCGCCGGCAATATCGTCGTCGGCGGCGAAAATAGGGTCGGCAAGACCAACCTGCTCTACGCCCTGCGCCTGATATTCGATCCGACTGTCAACGGCGGAGCAAAACCCGGCCACGCGCCGGAGCAAAAGTCGGCCACTGTGGCGCACGCATGAGAGCCCCGGGAGGGCGTAGCCCGAGCGGGGTTCTCATGCGTGCGCGGCGCTTTTTTGAGAAGGGTCTCAGCCAGCCTTTCGGGCGCGGCTTTGGGCGAGACGATAGCTGTCGCCGTTCATCTCAAGGATGTTGACGTGGTGGGTGATGCGATCGAGTAGAGCGCCGGTCAAACGTTCGGACCCCGCGTATCGGTCGGCAAATGCGGCGCGATCCGTGCGAACTGCTCTTCCGTCAGCCAGAAGTAGTCCCGATTCATCAATGATCTCCCTTCGGAGACCGTGAATCACAAAACGGCGCTCATGGGAATCCCATTTATGGGTCTGGGCCCTAGTCAACGACTTCAACTTTTTGATCGCTCACATAGCTCAGAGTCGCTAGAAACATCACAACTGCTGCGACCTCGTCTTCATCCAGAACAACGCCACTTATCGGCTCGTGCGACCAAGCCTTCAAACGATCGTAGAAGTCGACGCGCTCCAGGCCTGTCATACCTTTAGGATCGATGAATATTAGCGGATCGTAGTGGGTACGGATTGCATCCGAAAGTGCATCGACGGAACCGGAGTGCATGTACGGCGCCGTTTTCGTTACGTTGTATAATGGCGGCGTCCGGAACATGTATTTGTCGTTCACATCGAGGGTAACGTTGAAACGACCGTAATCGACCCCGAAGCCATTTTTGCCGAAGCCCACCTGAGGGCTCGCTATGGCGTGAAAGCCCAGGTCGGAAAAGTACGGCCCGTTGTGGCAGGCAACACAGTTGCCCTTGCCATAGAATATCAAACCACCCTTGATTTCCTCGGGACTTAGGGGGGCACCGCGAAAAACGAAATCGTGGAACCGCGTTGGCTTCACCCTGAAGTTCGTTCGGATAAAGGCAGCGATCGCCTCTGCTGCGTCTGAAAATTCGAGTTCGGCCAAGGAAACACTCTGGGCCTTCGCCAATGCATCACCGAGTTCCGGATTCTCACGGACGCGCTCGATCAGGGTCTCGTAGACTGAATTCGCTGTTTCAACGGTTTCCGTCTGAAGTTCCAGAGTACTCTTGTTGTCGATCAACATCTCGCCGATTTCAACGGGCGGCAAATGTGCGGCGACGATCAGCGGATCATTCGAGGGCGCCTCGTCGCCGAACTGGCTGTGAACGGCGCTCCCGTTTCGCTCCACCTTCCCGTCCCAGAAAAGAACGTCAAACCCTTTGCCTCCGCGGCCCCACAGGGGCAAGACATTCCGTGGAATGATATCACCACCCCTGAACACGCGCTCGGCACCTATCCCCTCCCCCTCGGTACCGATAGCGATAGGAAGACCGTCGGCGGACCCGAATTTATCGAGGTGACAAGAGGCGCAAGCGGTATCCTCGCTCAGCGAAAGGAGTCTGCTCTCGAAGAGCTTCTTGCCGACTTCGACGAGAGGTTCCGGCGACGCGACATGCGTTTCCGACGCCGGAACAAGTCCGTTTTCGATCGCGGCCTCTCGGAGGACACGGCTTCGTAGGTCGTCCGCTTCCGCCGAGCAAATCGCCCCACCCAAAAACCAAAGGCCGAGAAGGATTCTAGTAGCGGATTTCATGAATGCGAACGACCTCTCTTAGATCTGCTCCTTTTTCCTCAATCGCAACCAGGGCCATTTCACTCAGTTCGTTTTCCGTCAGTCCCCACCGGATGAGAGACTTTCGCATCAAGTCGTAGTCCTGGCAGTCGATGAGACCGATCTCGGCGGACTTCACGTCCATCACATTGGCCTTGGAGGGCGTCATGACCAGCCGCTGTTTGGCCAGCAGATGATTGCGCATGGCATTGTCACACTTGAAGGTAAGTTCGGAAAACTCGGCCTGGTTCATTTTCTCGACGCCCAACTTCCAGATCGGTTGGGCGATGAACGAAACAGCCAACCCTAGGATACATCCTGCGAGAAAACTAATCGGCGACGATACCAAACGCATTGAGCACCTCCAGCGTAATCGTACCTGTTACCCGCAATCCGTAGTCACTCTGGAACTTGGAAAGAGCTGCCTTTGACTCCGAACCAATGATGCCGTCGATCGCGCCATTGTAATATCCGTACGCCATCAATCCTGACTGCACCCTTCTTGCGATCGCTTTGAATTTCTCCGAATTTCCGGGAAGTGTTTTAGGTGCGGCGGCTGGAGGACTAGGCAAGACGGATGTTGGCGGCGTGCTGGTGGTGTTCCGGTTCGTAGCCGGCGGATTATAAATTGTTGAACCTGAGCTGCGCGGCGCAGAATACCCCCCGCCGGAAGAAGACCGATGACTTGAATGCGATCTATGGCTTGAGTGAGAACGGTGGGCCGCCAGCGTATAAGTGTGTTGGCTCTTGAGGTTGTCGAATACAGAATTTTTCTTGGCAATATCGGACACAGGATCAGACGGCGTATTCGCCGCGGTGTCGCCTCCCCAAAATCCCGCCGCCAAAAGCGATGGAATCACGAACTTCTTTTTCATAGTGCCCCCACACTCGAAAATCCCCGCTCTTCCGGATACCACTCGAAAAAGCCGGTACACCTATTAATAGCAGAACAATCACTGCAAGTCGGTAAATACTTCTGTTTCCAATCAGAAATAGAATTTGCGCAGAACCGTCGGTATGGCTCAGGGACGGTGCAGAGCGGGAAATTGTACAAGACCGTTTCAAGGCCTCGAATGTTGGCGATATCCACTCCGGCCGCGATTGGGTCAAAATTTTGGGAACTGTCGAAGAACTCTCGGCCCCAGTTTTGTCGGCCGTACCCGATCGGCTCCAACTGCATGATCGCCCAGAACGAGATATGAGGATGGTGGGTCGTCACGTACAAAGACAGGTCTGCCAATCCGTTCACATTGGCGTTGAGGATCACCGTCCTCAATTCAATCCGATGTCCATTCTTTCCCAGGAGTGCAAGGTTCCGCTCGAGCGTTTCAAAGGCGCCGGCTTTCACCACGATGTCGTCATGCGTTTCAGGTGACGCAGAATAACAAGGAATTCCCCAGAGGATGCGAGCGCGATCCAAGCGCTGGAGGATCGGTTCGTCGTTTTTGTCGAAATGCTGTCCGTTGGTGAGGATATGAAACTCGATATCCGGCCTGCGCTCCTGCACCCGGAGCAGGAAGTCAAATAGCCTCTCTTTGTGAAGCATCGGTTCGCCGCCGGAGATGCCAATCGTCGTGCCGTATGGTCCCAACAAAGCGGCTTCGTAAAAGGGATCAAACAAATCCACGTGGTGCGCCTTGGGAGGCTGGGAGCACATGACGCATTTCTGATCGCATTGCTCGGTCACCAGAAACGTATTGTGAGGCGAGCCGTTCCTGATCAACCGATGGAGCGACCTCTGGCCCGGCAATATCAGAACGACGTCACCGTCCAGGGCGTCCGGGTCCGGAGTTCTAACCGTCAGGGACAGTCCACAAACGTCGTATTCGACAAAGCCCTGACCGCGGTGTATGACGCCGGCAGTTCCCTCCTCGGAAGGGCCGTCATTCTGGAGCCGGATCACAAGCGGTACCGAGATGGGAAAGGGGTCGATCGCGACCCTCAAAGGGATCATTTCAGCCTTGCCGCCAGTTCGGTCCGATACTTCGGTGTCCCGAGCCAATGACCAAGCGATCGTTGCACTTTGGGGTCTTCCGAGTAGATCAACTCGAATGCGAAATCGAAAAGCGCCGTGTGATGTTGGCAGTGAGCCGTTTCGTGTCGAGGGATATCGATGCGACCATATCTTGAAAGGTCATCGATGACGTCGGGACCGCAGTAGGCCTGGTAGACGCAGTGGATGCAATCCGGATCCTCAAAATTTGAAGCCGCCGAATTGAGAACGTCGCGCTTCCGCGCATCTATCCCGCTGTCGACATCTCCGATGGAGAGATCCAAACGACCGATCCGTGAGACCATGCGCGCTTCGTCGGTGGGATAGTACTGCCCGTCGAAGTCGACGACGAGATAGTCATATCCCAGCCAATTTGGGTTCCTGAGATCGACATGATTTTGGACGCCCGTCCTGAAAATCCGCCGGAGCAAATGGCTCAGATAATACTCTTCGACCGCATCGTCATTTTCCCAATTATGCTCGACCAATCGGTCGACGAACCGCCTATAGAATTCCATCCAGGCCTCTTGCGTATCCCTGAAGTCATACCGCTTTCGCGCAAATCCCTGGTAATTGACACGGCGGAGATAAATTGAACGGAGACCAAGCTCAACGAAGCTCCGTATTACGGTGTCAGGGTCCGGCAGATTGTGAACGTCGAGCGTCGGAAGGGCTGAAACCTTTGCCGTTCCGAATTCGGAAAACGCCCTCTGGAGATTGCTCCGGAACTCGCTGTGCACGACGGATTCCTTCGTTCGCTGTGACCGATGAACCTCCTCCACACCATCGAACGATGTGCTGATGAACGTGTCTGCTGCGCCTAGAAATTCCCAAGCCTCCTCGGAAACGGACTGAAGATTGGTGCACACGACGAACTCGGCTTGTCGGAAATTATTGCGGCAAAACTCCCGGACCTCTTCCAGTATATCCAAGCGGAGCAAGGGCTCTCCTCCTTGGAATTCGATCTTTATGGTCTCGGTGTCCAGCTTTGAAAGGGATCCCAAAAACTGTCGCAGGATCTCGTCATTCCAATCGAATCCGGATGCCGTCTCCGGCGCGCGAGATACCTGGCAGTAGTCGCAGGTCAGATTGCATCTCAGCGTGGGGATCAGAATGAAGTAATTGAGTTTCGAAACTGGATTTATCCGCCTTGCCCAGCGACCGCAAAAGCCATCGAAGGCGGCGTCGCTCGTGTCACGGTAGGCGTGACCATGACGCCTCAGAAACTCGAAGTCATCGTCCGTCAGGATGCCGTCGACGTACCTCTCGAGAAACCTCTGGTCGCTTCTGAAGAAGCCACCAGCTTCGTTCGTGAACAAGAGCTCCCCATGATCATGCTCGCGGAATTTGAGTGGCCAGACCTTCATTGTCCGAAAACCGCGACATTGAGAGCGTGTCTGCTGTCCTTGCCTTCTTCCCGTATCTTCTCGCGATAGATCGAATAAAAAAGCTGCTGCCTGAAATCATCGAAATCGAGGTTTTCCGGAAGCCCAATTTCCAGATATCCATCTCGGGCATCGATCCGCGCAGTCGGAAAGAGGTACCCGATCCGGGCGACGGCTGAATTCAGAAAGGCTGTCAGCTCGACTGGGATATCCAGCCGAAACTTCGAGAGCGTATTGTGATTTTCACTCGGCTCATTCACCTGAATTGGCTTTCGACTGTCATCGGGATGCACTGAATTACCTCTGAATCAGATGCAGTCCTAGATACCAAAACCCTTGATTGAAGTGAAGTTGAGACCGGGGCAGCCGAATTTTCGTTATCTCGCCAATTCAGCCCGGATTGTGGAACTCAGCGTTGCGCCCGACGCCAGCCCGCTGCTCGAGCCTCCGTTTCGGAGCAAAACCATCGTTCACCCCCACCCGTATTGATCTGAGTCTTCTCGTAAAATTCCTGTCCTGGAACATGATAGATCCGTGCGCCGGTCGAAACGCTTATGTTGCCTTTGATGTTGCAGTTTCCTCCACCATTCCCTATCCGGACGGTTCGGTCCTCCTCGCGCTGCTCCTGTTGTTCGGATTGCTTCCGGGCGCGGTACTCCCAAGGCTTCTCAAACGCCCCCTGCCAAACGCCACTTTTTTTCGCCGACGCATTCGCCTGGTATTCGGCATAGGCACCATTGCTGTAACGAGGCCAGTCCAAAGCATGTCCGGCAATTACAAGCGCAACCGCAACACTCTCGCCGTCTGCGCGATAACAGTCCCCCACGTAGCGACCGTATTGATCCCATTCGACGAAGTTGCAGGTTGTTGGTCTGGATGCCGCGAGGTAGCTGTCAAGGAAGTTCGCCGACTGACGTCCGCAACGATACCTTTCACCACCTTCACGGAAACAGTGCTGATCAGTTTCCGGCGCGTCGATGCCGTTGAACCGAATTCGCTGACCGCGAATTTCGATGGTGTCTCCATCTATTATCGAAGCCCTTCCGACAATGGTTTCTCCGGGTCCTTCGGATCCGCGGCTCCACAATCCGGCGAGTTTTGGGACTCCTTCGTACCAGACTGAAAGCCCCGTACTGGCGATCAGGAAAACACTGAAACCAAGCGCGATGTCGGTCAGTCTTATTTTCGACGGCTTGGACGCGCGCGACGTCACATTCAGGCTTACGATATTTCCTCCGACGATACCTTTGCATGCCGGGTAACGCGAACACCCCCAAAATTCGCGTCCCTTATTTCGTCCGCGTTTCGCAACCCTTCGTCTCATCTCGGCCCCACACTTAGGGCAACGAATTCCCATCACAGCATCCCGATTTTTCGCCAAGACTAATCCGGAACGTTTTCGCCCTCCCCATAAGCAGCATCAGTCGCCAACTCAATCGCCCTTTCAAGCCGTGCTCGACAAAATTTGGCCGCGGCCATTGTAATATACAACCAGTACCATCTGGAATATGGGTTGGCATGTGCTGCGGTGCGTACATTTGATTTGTTTGGAGATATCACGTTGTCTTCGATCACGATGCGCCAACTCGGCGTCTTCATGTCCCTGATGGCGGTCAGTGTCGCTTTGCTCGGAGGGGCCGCTTATGCGGGGACCATCGAGAAAGTGCGCTGGAGAGGACACGACGTCCTGAAGCTGACGGGTTCGATCGACGATGATCTGGTGACGGATTTCCTGTCCGCCCGGGACCACGCGGAGGTCTGGCCACACGGTGCAAAAGTCCTGCTTCTCGACAGCGGAGGCGGAGCCGTTTTAGCCGCACTCGCAATCGTAAATCTCATGGACCAGGGTACTTGGCAGACGGTCATTCCGAACGGAGCCGAATGCGCCTCCGCTTGCGCTTCTATCCTTTTTGTTTCCGGAGCCTATCGAACGGTCGAGCCGTTTGGAAAACTGGGGCAACATTCCTGCTCCAAAGGTGGCTTGCCGGACGATAAATGCAACGATCTGATGTCAGAGAACGCCCGGGCGCACGGGGTTTCCTATGGCTCAATCAAAGCTTTCGCTCGTTACGCAAACCCTGAGGAGATGATCTGGTTCTCCCGCGAGGATGCGGACGGCTGGGGTCTCACGCGTTATCCAGGAGAAAAGGAAAGCGGCTTCGAGAAGAGCGAACCCCGTGTCATCAACATGCTGACGGGAGTGAAGCCGGATCCGCAGACCGCGTGGCGGCTCGATTTTCATAACGACGGCTACAAGGCCTTCAGTCGCCCTTCAGCCGACGACGAACGGGAAATGGAAGTCGGCTTGTTCTGCAACGAGGCCATTCCAGGAGTGTTCATCGCGACCATGGACATCACCGGTCCAGTCGAGGTGGTCAAGAAGAACGTAACGGGCGCCTGGCTCGGTGCCGATGGCGTCAAATTCATTGAGGCGATGCCTTTGATCATACCTGCGGATCCGGTGGTCACGCGAGTGTTCCTCTACATTCCCCCAGAGGCCCTGATCCATTTTCTGAAGAAGACGCGAGAGTTCGTCTTTCACGTCGATTTCAAGAAGCCCTTCACGGCAATGAGAGCAACGACGCAGCTCGCAGGCAGTCGAAAGAACCTGATTTTCGCGGCGAACCACTGCGGGACCGAAGCCTACGGATTGGATGGTCAGCCCATCGAGTGAGCTGTCGACTTAACCTTATTGGCTTACGAATGACATGACGGTTTCGATGGGCCGTCGTCCCATGTTTCGATATGGCGGAGGCCTTCGTGTCGCTGAGATATCGATGCTCAAGGTCCGCGCCAACAGCGCATCGATGATCGACCATGCGCCGTAGACGACGCCCGGCGTTTGAAGCACCTCGCGAATGTCGGCGTCCTCGATCTCGGAGACCCCAACGCGATGGTCGCACCGGGGGCAAGGGCCAGTTACGGCGGTGTACAGCTGTAGATGAAAGTTCGGCTCATGCATCGGCCAACTTGTAGGCTGACTTGAGAAGTGCAATTGAATAGCCCCGAGTTTCGTGGGCGCCCTCGGGTTACATTTCCTGCTGCCGTTCGAACTCTGAGCTACTCCCCATCGGCTGGACAGGATCTGGCGTAATTTAAGCTACTCGTTGCACCTGCTGATCGGGTTGGTTGATATCATTTCTCTGCCAATAGGCCAGCACCGGAGGCTTGCCGC
>NZ_JAIVMG010000020.1 GCF_020177335.1 Stappia indica
CGACAGCTCAAGGCGCCGGCCAAACCCCGGCGCCGCCGTCGTTGTGGGAGCTATATACCCACCGCCCCCGCAAACCGTCAAGCCCGACACCCAGAAAAAAACGCAAGACCCCAAAAAACACACCAAGCACACCCAACCCCTTGTGAACAACACACCCCGACAAACACAAAAATACAAACAATCTCAACATCTTGAAACTATCAACAGCCGCAAATCCCCAGCCAAACGCCACCGCAACAGCCCCCGCTTCCCCCGCCAAAACCCACCCAAAACACCCAAAACGCACAGCCAAACAAACCACAAACGTCAAACAAACGTCATCGGAAGCCGCCAGGATCAACGATTAAACTCAAGAGAACCGCGACACGTTGCCCACCGCTCCGCCACACGCCGGTGCCCCGTTGACCCAGGTCAACACATGACCGAGGTTTGTTCGCTATTCCCCTGTCCAGGGATGGGCCCCAGCACCGCTGATCGGCGCCCGGTTTTCAGCGAGAGAAGAATGTCCAAGACCCACTGGCTTATATTGCTTGTCCTATCGGCCGCTCTTGGCCTGGCGGGCTTCTTTGCCTGGCAGCACTACGCGGCGCCTTTACTCCCAGAAGGGATCGTCTCATCCAACGGGCGCATCGAGGCAGAGCGCATCGACGTTTCCGCCAAGCTTCCGGGCCGCGTGGCCGAGGTCTTCGTCTCGGAAGGTCAATGGGTGACCGCCGGCACCCTGGTCGCGCGGCTCGACACGCTGGAGGTCGACGCCCAGCTGCATCAGGCTGAAGCCATGGTCAAACAGGCGGAACAGCAGAAGCTCCAGTCAGACGCCCTTCTGAAGCAGCGCGAGGCCGAACTGGAGTTCGTCAAGCTGGAGGTCACGCGGACCGAACAGCTCGCCGCCAAGGGCCACGCCACCCAGCAACAGCTCGACCAGCTCAAGACCGCCCAGGCCAGCGCAGCCGCGGGCGTTGCCGCAGCTGAAGCGGGCATTGACCTCGGTGTCGCCACCATTGCCTCGGCCAAGGCCTCGGTGGAGCGCCTGCAAAGCATCAAGGACGACGCCTCGCTGTTCGCCCCCCGCGACGGCCGGGTTCAGTATATCCTGACGAAGGCCGGCGAAGTCGTGGGAGCCGGCGGCAAGGTGGTGACGCTCACCGACCTCACCGACATCTACATGACCATCTTCCTGCCCGCACGAAATGCCGGGCTGCTGGCGGTCGGCGCCGAGGCCCGGCTGATCCTCGACCCGATCCCGGACTACGTGGTGCCGGCACAGGTGAGCTTCGTCGCCAGCACCGCCCAGTTCACCCCCAAGTCGGTGGAAACCGCCGATGAGCGCGATCAACTGATGTTCCGCGTCAAGCTGAGCATCCCACCGTCCCTTTTGGCGAAATATCAAGAGCAGGCAAAGGCCGGCGTCGCCGGGGTTGGCTATGTCCGGCTCGACGCCAAGACTGACTGGCCGGACTGGCTTCAGGTGAAGCTGCCGCAATGACCCCCGCGCCGATCGTCCACCTGTCATCGGTGAGCCACCGCTATGGGGCGACCTGCGCCCTGGATGACGTGACACTGGACATCCCGGCGGGCTGCATGGCGGGCCTGATCGGCCCGGATGGCGTGGGCAAGTCGACCTTGCTTGCGCTGGCCGCCGGAGTGCGCCGGCTGCAAACCGGCGCAGCCACCGTTCTGGGCGGCGATATCACCATCCGCGCCCATCGGCGGTCCTGCAATCACCGGATCGCCTATATGCCGCAAGGGCTCGGCCGGAACCTCTACCCGACACTCTCGGTCTACGAGAATCTCGACTTCTTCGGCCGGTTGTTCGGCCAGCCGGAGGCCGAACGCCGTGCCCGCATCAACGAGCTGCTGCGCGCCACCGGGCTCGACCCGTTCCCGGACCGGCCCGCCGGCAAGCTGTCCGGCGGCATGAAGCAGAAGCTGTCGCTGTGCTCGGCGCTGATCCACGACCCGGACCTGGTGATCCTTGATGAACCGACCACCGGCGTCGATCCCCTGTCGCGCCAGCAATTCTGGGACCTGATCGACCGGATCCGCGCGGAACGCCCGGCCATGAGCGTGATCGTCGCCACCGCCTATATGGAAGAGGCGGAGCGCTTCGACTGGCTGGCGGCCATGTCCGCCGGCAAGGTCATCGCCACCGGCACCCCGCAGGAGATCCGGGACGCCGCGCACCAGCCGACGCTGGAAAAGGCCTTCATTGCCATGTTGCCCGAGAGCGAACGCCAGGGCCACCGGGAGGTGGTGGTGCCGCCACGCATCGCCTCCGACGGCCCACCGGCCATCGAAGCACGCGGCCTGACCCGCCGTTTCGGCGATTTCGTCGCGGTCGATCACGTCGACTTTAAGATCGGGCGCGGTGAGATTTTCGGTTTCCTCGGCTCGAACGGCTGCGGCAAGACCACGACCATGAAGATGCTGACCGGCTTGCTGCCGGCCAGCGAGGGCGAGGCGCTGCTGTTCGGCGAAAAACTCGACGCAAGAGACATGGAGACCCGCCAGCGGGTCGGCTACATGTCGCAATCCTTCTCACTCTACAGCGAATTGACCGTCCGGCAGAACCTGGAGCTGCACGCTCGGCTCTATCATCTGCCACCGGACCACCACGAGACACGGATCGCCGAGGTTCTGACGAGCTTCGACCTCACCGAGGAAGCCGATCTGCGGCCCGAAGGCCTGCCGCTTGGCATCCGCCAGCGCCTGCAATTGGCCGTCGCCGTGCTGCATTCGCCCGAAGTGCTGATTCTCGACGAGCCGACATCGGGCGTCGATCCGGTCGCCCGCGACGGGTTCTGGCAACACCTGATCAAACTGTCGCGCGAAGACGGGGTGACGATCTTCGTCTCCACCCATTTCATGAGCGAGGCGGAGCGCTGCGACCGCATCTCGCTGATGCATGCCGGCAAGGTGCTGGCCATGGGCGCCCCGCAGGAACTGACCGAGAGCAAGGGCGCGGCAACCCTTGGCGAGGCCTTCGTCGACTATCTGCGTGCGGCCGCCGGCGAGGACAGCACCGACACCGCGCCCGCCGCCCCGGCGCAGCCCGCTACAGCCACCGCCCCGGCAGCGGAACGGCGGTTCGACCTTGCCCGCCTGTGGGCCTTCGCCCGGCGTGAGACCACCGAGATCCTGCGTGACCGGATGCGGCTTGCCTTTGCCTTTCTCGGGCCGATCATCCTGATGCTGACCTTCGGCTACGGCATCTCCTTCGACGTGCAGGATCTGTCCTATGCGGTCTATGACCGGGACCGGACAGCGGAAAGCCGGGAGCTGCTGGAGAGCTTTTCAGGCTCCCGCTACTTCTCCGAAAAACCGGAGGCCAGCAGCGTCAGCGAGCTGGATGCCCGCATGCGCAATGCCGAGCTGGTGTTCGCGGTGGAGATCCCCCCTGGCTTCGGCAAGGCGCTGGTCAGCGGCGAGCGGCCAGAGGTACGGGTTGCGGTGGATGGCGCCATGCCCTTTCGCGCCGAAACGACGCGCGGCTATCTGCAAGGGCTGGCGGGCGCATATCTGAACGACCAGATCGAACGCCGCTACGGACGGACGGTCGATCTCTCCGCCGCCAGCGTCGAAACGCGCTTTCGCTACAACCAGTCCTTCAAGAGCGTCTTTTCCATGGTGCCTTCCGTCATCATGCTGATGCTGGTGCTGATCCCCTCAATGATGGCGGCCATGGGCGTGGTGCGGGAAAAGGAAACCGGTTCGATCGCCAATTTCCGCTCAACCCCGGTGACCCGCGCCGAATTCCTGCTGGGCAAGCAACTGCCCTATGTGGTGATCGCGCTGATCAGCTTCGCCTCACTGGTGCTGGTCTCCTATGCGGTGTTCGGCGTGCCGATCAAGGGATCAGTCGCCGCCCTGCTTGTCGGCACTCTGTTCTATGTCTTCGCCACCACCGGGTTCGGCATTCTGATTTCCACCTTTACCCGGACCCAGGTGGCGGCCACCTTCGCCACCGCCGTGGTGGCGATCATCCCGGCGGTCAATTTCTCCGGCCTGTTGGTGCCGGTCTCCTCGCTCGAAGGCGGCGCCCGGTTCTTCGGGCTGGCCTTCCCGGCGGTCTGGTATCAGCAGATCAGCGTCGGCACCTTCACCAAGAGCCTCAGCTTCGCGGAGCTTTGGCAGGACCACCTTGCCCTTGCCGGCTTTGCGGTGCTGTTCATTGCCATTTCCATCCTGGCCCTCAAGAAGCAGGAGGCATGACATGACCCGATGGCTCTCCAATGTCTTCCGCCTGGGGCTGAAGGAACTGCGCAGCCTGTGGGCCGATCCGGTTCTCATCCTGTTGATCGTCTATGTGTTCAGCATCGCGGTCTATTCGGTCGCGACCGGTGCCAAGCTGGAGGTGACCAACGCGGCAGTCGCCTATGTGGACCAGGACCGCTCGGCCCTGACCGGGCGGATTCTCGGCGCGATCCTGCCGCCGCAATTCAAGGCCGCCGAGGAAATAGCGGCCGATGAAGTCGAAGAAGCGATGGACAACGGCCGCTATGTGTTCGTGCTCTCCTTCCCGCCGAGCTTTGAAGCGGATGTCCTGGCCGGCCGCAAGCCGCAAGTGCAATTGAACGTCGATGCAACAGCCATGGCTCAGGCAGGCAATGGCGCGGTCTTCCTGCAACAGATCATCCGTGCCGAGGTTGCGAAATTCGTCTCCCGTCTCGATGAGACGCCGGAGCTGCCCATCGATCTGGTGGTGACCACCCGCTACAATCCGAACCTGAACTCCGTGTGGTTTTCCTCGGTGATGCAGGTGATCAACAACATCACCATCCTGTCGGTGCTTTTAACCGGTGCCGCGCTGATCCGCGAACGCGAGCACGGCACCATTGAGCATCTGCTGGTCATGCCGGTGACGCCGTCCGAAATCATGGTCGCCAAGATCTGGGCCAACGGACTGGCGATCATCGTTGCCGCCATTTTCTCGCTCTGGCTGGTGGTGCAAACCCTGCTTCAGGTGCCGATCGCCGGATCGATCCCGCTCTTTATCTTCGGCGCGGCGCTCTACCTCGTCTCGGTGACCGGGCTCGGCATCCTGCTGGCGACCTTCACCAGCTCCATGCCGCAATTCGGACTTCTGGCCCTGCCGGTGCTGGTGGTGATGAACCTCCTGTCCGGCAGCACCACACCGATGGAAAGCATTCCGGACTGGCTGCAGTTTCTGATGCAGGCCGCGCCCTCAACCCATTTCGTCTCCTTTGCCCAGGCGATCCTCTATCGCGGCGCCGGATGGAGCACGGTGTGGCCCGACATGTTGGTGATGGTGGGGCTCAGCGGGGTGTTCTTCCTGATTGCCCTGCAGCGGTTCCGCAAGACCATGGCCACCATGCATTAGCGCCGGTTCTGGACGGACCAGGGGCTCGCCACTCCTGAATCACTTGCCCACAAGCTTGCGCGCCAGCAGGTAGCCCGAGCCAGCGCCGGTTCCCGCCCCCGGCCAGACCGCCGCGCCGGTCATGTGCAGATTGCGGATGGGGGTCGACCCATCCGCCGCGCCCACCGCCGGGCGGAAGACGAAATGCTGCGACAGGTGATGGCTGCCGCAGATCTGATCACCGCCGACGAGATTCGGGTTCGCCGCCTCGAACATCGGCGGGGTTACCACATGCCGGGCAAGGATCCTGTCGCGGATCCCCGGCGCATACCCATCGAGAATATCGAGAACACGCTCGGCCATCGGCTCGGCGGCCGTCTCCCAGTCGCGCGCGGCAATCCGGCCGGCGGCATCGCCCTGGATGTCTCCCGGCACCATGCGCACCTGCAGCCAGAGCACATGCTGTCCCACCGGCGCGCGACTGTCGTCGAATACCGTCGGCTGGCCGGCAACGATCACCGGTTCGTCGGGCAGCAGCCCGGCGCGGGCCTGCTGATAAGTGCGCGCCATCTGGTCGAGCGAGGGGGCGAGATGCACATAGGCAAAGCGCCGCAGCACCTCCCCGGCCCGCCAGTTCGGTAGGTCCGACAAGGCCAGGTGCAGCATCATCGTCCCCGGCGCGTGGGAAAACCGCGTCATCTTGCCATCGAAGGCAGGCTTGCCCGTGCCGCCGGTCAGCCGCACCAGAGCGCCGGGCGCGACGCCGGCGATCACCGCCCGCCCCGCCGAAAAGCGCCGCCCGTCGGCCAGCTTTACCCCGGACGCCTTCCCGCTCGAATGCAGGATCCGCGCAACCGGTGCCTCGCACTCGACAACGCCGCCACGGGCACGGATCGCCGAGACCAGGGCGCGGGTCACCGTGTCCGCACCGCCCTTGCCGATCACCATGCCGAAGGCCTGCCCCGCCATGCCTTCCAGATACGGGAACACGGCACCGCCGGAAATGTCCGGCGCATAATCGAGATGCATGCCCCAGGCGCCGAGCAGCGCTTGAACCTTGGGATGTTCGAAGGTCTCCTCCAGCCAGGCACGCGGTGACGACGCCAGGAACCGCGCGAACTCCAGGCTGCCGCGCAGGCCCTTCGCCCTCAAAACCTTGAATAGAAAAGATGCAAATGCATTTATTTTCATCGACGCACCGAGAAGCCGCAGGATATGCTCCGCCTCCCCGTCGAAAGCATCGGAAAGCCTGTCCCAGGTCTGCGCGTCGACCTCCGACAGTTCCGCAATGCGCGCGCGCGTCGCCGCCGTGTCGGTCTCCACGCCCAGCCAGCCGTCGTCAGGGAAGACCGAGGCGAAAGGCCGGTTCACCGGAACGAACTCAAGCCCGTTTCGTGCCAGCTCTTCCGCATAATCTCCGTGAAACTTCGACCCGGCGAACAGGGAGAGGTTCATCGCCGCGAAATCATGGCGAAAGCCCGGAAGGGTGTAGGCGCCGCTGCGCACCGCCCCGCCCGGTTCGGGCGCCTGCTCGAATACTGCGACCCGCCAGCCGCGCGCGCAAAGATGCAGCGCGCAAGCCAGCGCATTGTGTCCCGCCCCGACCAGTATGGCGTCGAATTTACCGTCCATGAGATCCTCCGTCGCCGTCGATAGTTGCAAATGCATATATAATTGTCTAGCGTGCTCAAACGTACGGCCGTTGGAGGCGGCCAGACGGTTTGACCTTGGGAGGAATCTGGAATGGACGCGAATTCGATCGTCGCCAATCTTGGCGCGCAGCTTCTGGCTGGAACGGTGAAGGTGGTGGATTGCTCGGGCACGCTCGGCCCCGACACGCCGATCCTGCAATTGCCGGAAGACTTCGCCAAGAACACGCCAAAGGTCGAGATCCACAAGATCAGCGAATATGACGAGGACGGCCCGTTCTTCGCCTGGAACTGGATGGTTCTGGGCGAGCATTCGGGCACCCACTTCGACGCCCCGCATCACTGGGTGACCGGCAAGGACTATCAGGACGGCTTCACCGACACGCTGGACGTGCAGCGGCTGATCGCACCGGTCAACGTCATCGATTGCTCGAAGGAAAGCGCCGAGAACGAGGATTTTCTGCTGACCGCCGATCTGGTCAAGGCTTGGGAAGCCGAGCATGGCGAGATTGGCAAGGGCGAATGGGTGGTGATGCGCACCGACTGGGACAAACGCGCCGATGACGAGGCGAAGTTCCTGAACGCCGACGAAACCGGCCCGCACAGCCCCGGACCGACGCCCGACTGCATCGAATATCTCCTGTCGAAGGGCATTGTCGGCTGGGGCTCGCAGTGCATTGGCACCGACGCCGGCCAGGCCGGCGGCATGACCCCGCCCTTCCCGGCCCACAATCTCCTGCACCGCGACAATTGCTTCGGGCTCGCCTCGCTGGCCAATCTCGACCAGCTGCCGGCCAAGGGGGCCATCCTGATCGCCGCGCCGCTCAAGATCGCCCATGGCACCGGCAGCCCGATCCGCGCCCTGGCGCTCGTGCCGCAAGGGTAAATCCCGGTGAAGGCGGACCACGTCATTATCGGTTCCGGCATCAACGGCCTTGTCGCCGGCGCGCTGCTTGCGCGCAAGGGCGACAGGGTCGTGGTGCTCGAACGCGCCGAAGTGCCAGGTGGCTGCCTGCGCACCGGGGAAATCACCCTGCCCGGTTTCCACCATGACATCATGGCGGCAACCTTCGTCTTGTTCCTGACCTCCCCGGCCGGGGCCGAACTGGCCGAGGATCTGGAACGGCACGGGCTTTGCTACTGCCACAGCGCCCACCCCACGGCGGTTCTGCGCCCCGATGGGTCGGCGCTGGTGCTGACCACCGACCGGCAGGCCAATATCGCCGCCTTCAACGCCCGCGCGGCTGGCGACGGCGACCGCCATGGCGCGATTGTCGGCCAGATCGAGGCGGATGCCCCGTTCCTCTTTGCCCTTTTGGGCGGTCGCCTCTGGAGCTGGCCGACGCTGAAGCTGCTGTTCGGGCAGATCCGCAAGCGCGGCCTGCGCGGGCTGGCCACCTGGTTCGGCACGGCTCTGGCGCCGGCACGCGGCTGGCTGGAAAGCGACTTTGCCAGCGCCGATATCCAGGCCCTGTGGGCGCCCTGGGTGCTGCACACCGGCTTGACGCCGGAAAGCACCTATTCCAGCCAGATGGCCAAGGTCATCGCCTTCGCGCTGGAAGCTGCCGGCGCGCCGGTGGTCAAGGGCGGAGCAGGTGCTGCCGCACAGGCCTTCGTCCGGTTGATCGAGGCCCATGGCGGCGAGGTCCGCTGCGGCGTCGATGTCAGCCGCATCCTGGTGGAGAACGGGCGCGCCTGCGGCGTCGAGACCACCAGCGGCGAACGGCTGGAGGCGCAAACCGTGCTCGCCTCGGTCGCTCCCGATCAGCTCTATGACCGGCTGCTGCCGCAGGATCCCACAGATACGTCCCCGTCCCCCGACCTGGCGCCCTCCCTGGCGCCCGACCGGGAGGCCAGCCGCCGGTTCCGTCATGGCCGGGGCAATTTCCAGCTCCACTACGCCCTCGATGCCGCGCCCGACTGGTGCGCCGAGGGGCTGGACGATGTCGCCCTCATTCACCTTGCCGACGGCATCGATTCCGTGTCCAAGGCCAGCAACGAGGCAGAGCGTGGCCTCCTGCCGGAAACGCCGACGATCTGCGTCGGCCAGCCGCACCGGCTGGACCCGAGCCGCTGCCCCGAGGGCAAGGCGGTGCTGTGGCTGCAGGTGCCCGATGCGCCGCGTGTCATCAAGGGCGATGCCGCCGGCAAGATCACTGGGCGGGAGTGGGACGAGGCGACGCGCGAGGCCTTCGCCGACCGGCTGGAGGAAATCCTGCGCCGGCATATCCGCAACTTCGACCAGATCAAGCGCGCCCGCAAAGCCTATTCGCCCGCCGATCTGGCGGCGCTCAACATCAATCTTGTCGGCGGCGATCCTTATGGCGGCGCCTGTTCCATCGACCAGTTCTTCATCTGGCGCCCCTTCGCCCATTCGGTGAACGGCAAGACCGGGGTCAAGAACCTCATCCACATCGGCGCCTCCACCCATCCCGGACCGGGACTTGGCGGCGGATCGGGCTATCTGGCGGCGAAAGGACTGGGAGCATGACAGCACCAACGGATGCCGGCGGCCCGCAGGAAGAGGCGCCCCGCCTCGGCGAAATCGGCCTGGGCGGCTTCGCCCCCTACCTGATGAACCGCATCATGGCGCGCTACAATGCCTCCTTGCGCGAAGATGTCGCCGAGCTCGGACTGACCACGCCGAAGATGCGCACCCTGGCGGTGCTCGCCGTGATGGACGGGCTGTTGATCCGCGAGCTTGCGGTCCATGCGGTGGTCGAGCAATCGACGCTGAGCCGGGCGCTCGACCAGCTTGCCGCCGAGGACCTGATCCGCCGCGAGGCCGATGCAAGCGACAGCCGTGCCACCCGGGTCTTTCTGACCGCCGGCGGGCGCGCGGCCTTCGACATCATGTGGCCGCATATGGCGGCGGCGCATGAACGCATGTTCCAGGGCATTGCCGACGACGAACGGCGCGCCTTCGTCGGGACCTTGCAGAAAATGCTCACCAACATTCGCAAACACGAAATCTGAGGTTTCCCATGGCCGAACGTTCCTTCAAGGCGGAAGTCGAACATCTGCGGCTTGGCGCAGGCGAAACCTTCACCGGCGAAGGCATCCTGGCGATCACCAAGGCCCTTCTGGAAAACGGCGTCGGCTATGTCGGCGGCTACCAGGGCGCGCCCATCAGCCACCTGATGGACGTTCTCGCCGATGCCGAAGAGCTCTTGAGCGAACTGGGCGTGCGCTTCGAGGCCAACGCCTCGGAAGCCGCCGCCGCCGCCATGCTCGCCGCCTCGGTCCATTACCCCATCCGCGGCGCGGTGACCTTCAAGGGCTCGGTCGGCGTCAATGTCGCCTCCGACGCGCTGGCCAACCTGGCCTCTTCCGGCGTCACCGGCGGCGCGCTGGTGATCGTCGGCGAGGACTATGGCGAAGGCTCCTCCATCATGCAGGAGCGCAGCCACGCCTTCGCGATGAAATCCCAGTTCTGGCTGCTGGACCCGCGCCCCAACCTGCCCTCCATCGTCAAGGCGGTGGAGCAGGGCTTCGAGCTGTCGGAAGCCTCGAACACCCCCGTGATGCTGATGGTGCGCATCCGCTCCTGCCATGTGACCGGCAGCTTCGAAACCAGGGACAACCAGCGCCCGCCGCTGACCGTGCGCGAGGCCCTGTCAGCGCCGAGGCGCGATTTCAACCGGGTGGTGCTGCCGCCCATGTCCTTTGCCCATGAACAGGACAAGGTGAACAACCGCTGGCCGGCGGCAGAAAAATTCATTGTCGAGAACGGCATCAACGAGCGGTTCGGGCCGGAGGGCGCACGGATCGGCATCGTCTGCCAGGGCGGCATGTACAACGGCGTGATCCGCGCCCTGCAACGGCTTGGCCTGGCCGATATCCTCGGCCAGACCGACGTGCCGCTTTATGTGCTCAACGCCACCTACCCGCTGGTGGAATCGGAATTCATGGCCTTCTGCGAGGGCAAGGAAGCTGTACTTGTGATCGAGGAGGGCCAGCCCGAATTCATCGAGCAGGCCCTGTCGACCATGCTCTACCGCGCCGGCTCGGATGTGCGGCTGCACGGCAAGGACATGCTGCCGATGGCCGGCGAATACACCGGTCAGGTGATGCTCGACGGGGTCACCGCCTTCCTGCGCGCTCATGCACCGGACATGCTGCCCGGCCAGGTGCGCGCGCCGAACAAGCCCGCGCCGGCGACGCCGGACCTCTCCTCCACCGTGCCGATCCGCCCGCCCGGCTTCTGCACCGGCTGTCCAGAGCGGCCGATCTTCGCGGCAATGAAGCTGGTGGAGAAGGAACTGGGCCAGCATCAGATCAGCGCCGACATCGGCTGTCACCTGTTCGCCGCGCTCCCCCCCTTCGAGATCGGCGGCCAGACCATGGGCTATGGCCTCGGCCCGGCCTCGAACGCGGCCTTCGACGGCGGCGGCGAGAAGCGTGCCATCTCGATCATTGGCGATGGCGGCTTCTGGCACAACGGCCTGTCCACCTCCATCGGCAACATGGTGTTCAACAAGTCCGACAGCCTCGCCATCGTCGTCGACAACTACTATTCGGCGGCGACCGGCGGTCAGGACATCCCAAGCTCGCGCGCCGACAATCCGACCAAGGCGACCAACAACCCGATCACCGACGCGGTGAAGGGCATTGGCGTGAAATGGGTGCGGCAGGTCGACCGCACCTATGACGTGGCGCGGATGCGGCAGGTGATCCGCGAGGCGCTGACCACCGGAGAGCAGGGGCCGAAGGTCATCGTTGCCTCCTCCGAATGCATGCTCAACCGGCAGCGCCGGGAGAAGCCGCAACGCGCGAAAGCGATCAAGGACGGCCGCCGGATCGAGGCCCCCCGTTTCGGCGTCGATGAGGACGTGTGCACCGGCGATCATGCCTGCATCCGCCTGTCGGGCTGCCCGTCGCTGTCGCTCAAGCGGCTGGACGATCCCTTGCGCGATGATCCGGTGGTCGCCATCGATCACACCTGCGTCGGCTGCGGCAACTGCGGCGAGGTCGCCGAAGCGGCGGTGCTGTGCCCCAGCTTCTACCGCGCCGATGTGGTGCACAATCCGACCGGCACCGAGCGCTGGTTCGCCCGGTTGCGCACCCGCCTGATCGACTGGCTTCAGACCCGGCGCGCGAACCGGCGCCTGACCTTTGTGGAGACTGCCCGATGAGTGTCGAAACCGCCCTCGCCCCGCGCATTCCCGATGCCCGGATGGGCCAGGTCATCAAACTTGCCGTCCTCGCCGTTGGCGGTCAGGGCGGCGGCGTTCTCAGCGGCTGGATCGAGAAGCTGGCGCGCGCGCAGGGCTATGCCTGCCAGACCACATCGGTGGCCGGCGTCGCGCAGCGGACCGGCGCCACCATCTACTATATCGAGATGGCCCCGGTCGCCCCCGGCGAAACGCCGATCTTCTCGCTGGCCCCGGCCTCCGGCGATGTCGATATCCTGATCGCGGCGGAGATCATGGAGGCGGGACGGGCGATCATGCGCGGCTTCGTCACCCCGGATCGCACCACGCTGATCGCCTCGACCCACCGCGTTCTCGCCGTCAGCGAGAAGATGGTGCCCGGCGACGGCATCGCAGATGCCGATGAGGTGATCGCCGCCGCAGAGACGGCGGCCCAGCGCGCCGTTCTGCTCGACATGGAGCGGCTGGCGGTGGACAACGGCTCGGTGATTTCCGCCTCGCTGTTTGGCGGACTGGCCGGCTCTGGCGCCCTGCCGTTCCCTGAAACCGCCTTCGAGGACGCCATCCGCGCCGGCGGCAAAGGGGTCGACGCCTCCTTGCGCGCGTTCCGCGCCGCAGCCGCTGCCGCCAGGGATGGCGATCAGCCGGTCGCCCCCGCCGCGACGGACCGTCCCGCCGCAGCGATGGTCGGACCGCAGCGGCTGCAAAAGGACTGGGAGGAGCTGGAGAGCCAGTTGCGCAATCTGCCGGGCGCGGTCGCCGAGCTTGCCCTACCCGGCCTGCGCAAGGTGGTCGATTTTCAGGATCTGGCCTATGGGCGGGAGTATCTCGACCGGCTTGAGCGGGTCGTTGCCACCGATGACGCGGAACACGGCTTTGCCCTCTCCCGCGAGGCGGCGAAATACATTGCCAACGCCATGGCCTATGACGATGTGGTCCGCGTGGCGGATCGCAAGACCCGGGCGGCCCGCTTCGACCGCATCCGCCGGGAAATGTTCGTCAAGGACGACAAGGTGATGCAGCTCACCGAGTTTCTGCATCCGCGCGCGGAGGAAATCGCCGGCCTGTTGCCCGCCCGCCTTGGCGCCAAGGTCGAGGCCAGCCCGAAATGGATGGCCCGGCTTGATCGCTGGTTCTCCAAGGGGCGGCGCATTCGCACCGACACCCTGCGCGGCTTTCTGATGCTCTACATGATCGGGGGCTTACGCGGCTGGCGTCGGCGCACCCATCGGCACGCGCTGGAACAGGCCCATCTGGACGACTGGCTCGCCCTGGCGCTGCGCACCAGCGAAAAGGATTACCAGCTCGGCGTCGAGGTCGTGCGTACCCGGCGGCTGGTCAAGGGCTACTCGGACACGCACACGCGGGGTCTGTCCAAGTTCGACCGGGTGCTGGCGATGTTGCCGGCGCTTCAGGGGCGCGAGGATGCCGCCGACTGGCTGCGGCGCCTGCGCGAGGCCGCCCTGCTCGATGAGGAGGGCAAGGCGCTCGACGGCGCGATGCGCACGGTGGAAAGCTTCGCCGCATGAACCGGCCCCGCTTCGCGGAAGTGCCCGGAACCGGTCAGGGCATGTGAGGGGACGCCCCCTCACCCCTCTTCGTCGTGCCTCCCGTCCGCCAGCAGCAGATGCCCGTGTTCAAATTCCGCCGCGATCTCCGGCGGAACCCCATCAGAGACCAGGACGTCGATCGCCGACCAGTCGCAGACGTGAATCAGGCCGGATTTGCCGAATTTGGTCGCATCCATCAACAGGATGGTCTGATCGGCGAGCGGGATCATCGCCCGTTTGAACTCCGCCTCGAACAGATCGAAATCGAGGCACCCCCGCGCCGCGCCGGCCACCACCGAGGTGACGAAATAGCTCGGGGTGAACTGCGACAGGAACTCGATCGTACCGGCGCCGGTGATCGTCCGGTCCTCGGCGCGCAGTTCCCCTGCCGGCAGGATCAAACGGTGCCGGCTGTTGGCAGCCAGGAAGATCTGCGCGATCTCCAGCGAGATCGTCAGGATCGTCATCGGCTCCCGGTGCACCAGCTCGCGGGCGAGAAAACAGGCGGTGGAGCTGTTGTCGAGCAGCACCGTCGCCCCCTCCCGGATGAAGCCGGCCGCCCGCACCGCGATCCGGGTCTTCGCCTCGACCTCCTCGCGCAAGCGCCGGTCGAAGGGTGGTTCGGTGCGCGGGATCGACAGCCGGACGCCGCCGTGGAACTTCTCAACGATCCCGTCCGCCGTCGGCCCCTTGAGATCCCGCCGGATGGTCTCGTCGGACACCTCGAAGGTCTCCGCCAGTTCCGTGATCGCCGCTTTCCCCCTGATCTTCAGCAGTGCGAGGATCTGGGTCTGTCGCACCGTGAGTGCCATGGGGTTCCCTCCTGTCCGCTCAGCCTTGACGATCAATCGCCTGCCCGGTTCCAGCGTGAAAGAGCCGCACGCGCGCCAGGTCGAAGTCAAGACCGACCTGCTCCCCCGGCTCAGGCGCATCGGCGACCGCGCTACGCACGGTGATCCGGTCCTCGCCGAGCGCGACCTCGACCAGCGCCTCGGCGCCGATCAGCTCGCTGCGCTCCACCTGCCCCCGGGCCATGCCCGCCGTCCGGGAGAAGCTCACCTCCTCCGGACGCACACCGAGGATGACGTCGGAAGGAAGCTCCGTGCCGCCTAGCGCCACTCCGGCGGCAAACCCATCGTGGCCGAGCACACCACCGGCATCCGCGCGGCACGGCAGCAGCGCCATCTCCGGCGAACCGATGAAGGTGGCAACGAAGGTGTTGGCCGGCCGCATGTAGACGTCCATCGGCACGCCCACCTGCTGCAATTCGCCCTTCGACATCATCGCCACCCGGCTGCCCAGCGTCATCGCCTCGATCTGGTCATGGGTGACATAGATCACCGTCAGCCCCAGTTCGCGGTGCAGCCGCTTGAGCTCACCGCGCATCCGGTTGCGCAGCTTGGCGTCGAGATTGGACAGCGGCTCGTCGAACAGGAACACCTTGGGCTTGCGCACCAGCGCCCGGCCGATCGCCACCCGCTGCCGCTCGCCACCGGACAGCTCCTTCGGCCGGCGGTCAAGCAGATCGGTGATATGCAGGATCTCCGCCGCCTCGCGGATCCTCCCGTCGATCTCGGCCTTCGACAGCCGCGTGGTCTTGAGCAGGCCGAAGGCCATGTTGCGATAGGCGGTCATATGCGGATAGAGCGCATAGGACTGGAACACCATGGCGATATCGCGCTGTTGCGGCGGCGCGTCAGTGACGTCCCGCCCATCGATCGTCAGCCGCCCGGCGGTGATGTCCTCCAGCCCCGCGACCATGCGCAGCGTGGTGGATTTGCCGCAGCCCGACGGGCCGACCAGCACCATGAATTCCTTGTCCTCGATTGTCAGATTGACGTCATGAACGGTCTTGCGGTTGCCGTAGGACTTGCAGACGTTCTGTAGAATGACGGTGGCCATGAAACGGTCTCCGGATGGGCGTCACTTGACGCCGGTGTGCATGAAGCTGTCGATGAAACGGCGCTGGAAGATCACGAAGGCAAGCAGCAGCGGCGAGACGACGATGACCGTTCCGGCCATCAGCCGGGTCCAGTCGGCGCCGCTGTCCGACTTGGCAAGCAGCCCCAGCCCGATCGGCAGAGTGCGCACGTTGTCGGAATTGGTGACCAGCAGCGGCCACATGTAATCGTTCCAATGGGTCACGACGGAGATGATGCCGAAGGCGATCAGCGTCGGCTGAACCAGCGGCAGGAAGACATGCCACAGGATGCCGAAATGGCCGCAGCCATCGAGCCTTGCGGCATCGGACAGCTCCTGCGGCACCTGCCGGAACGACTGGCGCAACATGAAGGTGCCATAGCCGGAGGCGACGAAGGGCACGATCATCGCCGGCAGCGTGTTGATCAGGCCGAACTCCCGCAAGGTGATGAAATTCGTCAGGAAGATCGCATAGATCGGGAACATCACCTGTAAAAGGAACAGGCTGAACAGCAGCCGTTTCAGCGGAAACTCCAGCCGGGCGAAGGCATAGGCGGCAAGAGTGATGGTGACGAGTTGCGCCGCCAGGATCGAGCCAGTGACAATGATCGAGTTGATCAGATAGGTGCCGAATGGCGCCACCGCGAGCGTTGCCGGGTAGTTGGCGAAGTTCAGCGCCTGCGGCAGAAACCCGGCCTCCGGGTCGAACACCTCGGCCTTGGTCTTCAGCGAGGTCAGGACGATCCAGATCAGCGGGCTCATCCACAACAGCGCGACCGGCAGCATGATGAATTGCAGCCAGTTTCCCTTGAGCCGGGCGAGAACGGACCGGCGGCGCGGCGCATGGGCGGCAGGTTGTGCCTCGGAAATGGCGGTCATCAGCGCTCTCCCAGGTAATGGACGCGGCGGCCAAGGGTCACCGACACCAGACCGATCAGCCCGAGAACGAACACCAGCAGCGTATTGGCCAGGGTCGAGGCATAGCCGATGTCCTGATACTGGAAGCCGTTCTGGTAGATGTAGAAGGTCAGCACGTTGGTCGCGTCGGCGGGACCACCCTGCGTCATGACATAGACGTAGTCGAAGATCTGGTAGCTGTGCAGCAGACCGATCACGATGACGAAATAGAGCGTCGGCGAGATCAGCGGCACGGTGATGTGAATGAGCCGCTGCGGCGCGCTTACCCCGTCGAGCCGTGCCGCCTCGTAGAGGTCCGAAGGCACCAGCTTCAGCGCCGCCAGCAGGATCAGCATGAAATAGCCGGAGTATTTCCAGATGCTCATCAGCATGATCGCCGGCAAGGCCCATTTGCTGCTGTAGAGCCAGTCGAGCCGCGGCAGGCCAAGAAAGGTCAGCGCCTCGTTGATCGGCCCGTATCCCGGTGCATAGAGGAACACCCAGACCATGCCGGCCGCCACCGAGGGGATCATCACCGGATAGAAGAATGCCGAGCGATAAAGCCCGATACCGCGCAACTTGCTGTCGAGCGCCACCGCCAGCAGCAGCGCCACCAGAATCGCCAGGGGAATGGTGATCAGCGTGTAGAGGGCCGTGTTGGCGAACACCTTCCAGAACAATCCGTCATCAAGCAGACGCAGGTAATTCTCCGCGCCCAGCCAGAAGATCTCCGGGTCGCCGAGCACCACGTCATGCAGGCTGAACCAGATCGAACGCAGGATCGGCCAATAGGTAAAGACCGCGAGAAAGACGAGCGAGGGGAAGAGGAAGGCATAGGCCAGCAGCGCCTCGTTCCGGCGTGCCCGCGCCACGTTGAGCGACATGTTCGAAGACCTCGATGCGGATCGGAGAAAGCGAAACGGCGCGGGCCGGAAAGGCCCGCGCCGCAAAGGTTCGAGATGCCGGGATCAGCCCTTCTGACGCCGCAGCAGGCGCTGGATCTCGCGGTTCGAGTTGGTGTTGGCCTCGATCAGCGCCGCATCGGGCTTGATCTCACCGGCCAGGGTCCGGTCGAGCGCGCTCTTCAGGTATTCGCGCACCCGATGATAGCCCGGGACCTGCAGGAAGGCGCCGGCGAAGGCGGCCTGCTCGAGCGCGATCTTGGCCTCCGGCACGTCCTGCAGATAGCTCTGCATCTCGGCCGATTCCCAGGAGGACTTGCGCACGGCGAGATAGCCGGTGGCCTTGCTCCACTTGGCCTGGTTGGCGGTGTTGGTCATCCACCGCGCAAAGGTCCAGCTCGCTTCCTTCTGCGCGTCGGTCTGGTTCTTGGCAATCATCAGCGGACCACCGCCCTGGGCCGCGCCATAGGTCTTGTTCTTCGGCATGAACGCAACGCCAACCTCGAACGGCGCCGAGGTGCGCAGGTTGGTGAGCGAACCGGTCGAGTGGTAGAGCATCGCCGTCTGGCCGGCCATGAAGTCATTGGCGGAGCCCTGCCAGGTGGACGCCGGTGCCATCACCCCGGCATTGACCATCTTGACCCAGAACTCCAGCGCGTCGATCGCCTCGGGCTGATCGAACAGCACCTTGTCCTTGCGCCACGGCACCAGCTCGTTCTGGCGGCAGTAGCATTCGAACATCCAGTCGTGCCAGCCGCCGCCGATGATCAGACCCCAGCGCTTCAACTCGCCGTTTTCACGGATCGTCAGCTCCTTGGCCACTTCGAGAAGCTCGTCCCAGGTGTCCGGCGCCTTGGCGATGCCGGCCGCCCGGAAGGCGTCCTTGTTGTAGTACAGCACCGGCGTCGAGGGCTGGAACGGCAGGCCGTAGAGCCGGTCGTCGGAAACGCAGGTATTGAGGAAGCCCGGCAGGAAATCCTCGTAGATGTCGTCATTGCGGGCCAGATCCGTCACGTCTTCCAGCGCGTCGAGGCCGAGGAAGGTCTGCAGCGCCGAGTTGATCGGCAGCCAGAGGGACGGCGGCGCGCCGACGCCAAGGCTCGTGATCACCTTCTGCTCGGTATTGTCGTAGCTGCCGGCATAGATGGCCTCGACCTCGATGCCCGGATGCTCGGCGTTGAACTGGGCGATCATGCCGGAGACGATCTTGTTGATGTCCCCCGACACACCGACCGGATACATGAACTGCAGCTTGACCGTGTCGCCGGCCATGGCCGGACGGATCAGACCGGGCATCAGGCCGGCAAGCGGTGCCATAGCGCCCATGCCGAGGAGTTGCCGCCGCGAGATGTTGGATTTTGTGGAAGTCATGCCAGAATTCTCCGTATTCATGTGGGAATCCAGTCTTCATCCGCGCCATCCCGTCGGCTGACTGCCAGGAAGGTTTCGCCGAAACCCGGCATCTCCCTCTGAAAACCAGTGACTTTATCGGCATTTTTGCGAGAAATCGGGAGCAACTCCCGATCGCCCCCCATCAGGCCCCCGATGACGGAATAGAAGGATTCGAGGCGCAATTTCGTCACTTTCCAAAACAGTTTTGTGACGCAGCCGTATTTTTTGCCTGTCCACCAACACGCCCCCTTGCCTGCGGCGAATGCGGGCGGATAGATGCAAGCGGCGACGACAACAGGGGCGAACAACGGATGTTGATTGCGCAGATCAGCGATTCTCATTTCCTCGCCGGCGGCAAGCGGCTCGCCGGACGTTTCGACACCGGCGCTGCCTTCGCCCGGCTGATCGACAGCCTGGAGCGCCAGACATCGCGTCCCGACCTGATCCTGTTCTCCGGCGACCTGGGGGAGGATGCGACGGTGGAGGAATATGCCGCCGTCGGCGCCGGACTGCGCCGCCTCGGCATTCCGGTACTTGCCGTGCCCGGCAACCATGACGCCCGCACCCCGATGCGCGCCGAGCTTCCCGACATGCTGGGCGTGACCGACACCGGGCACCTCTGTCTGCTGGAGGAGCGCTTTCCGCTGGCGGTGATCGGCCTCGACACCCTGGTCGAAGGCAAGCCGCATGGTGAGCTCTGCCCCGCGCGCCTTGCCTGGCTGAAGGCGACACTGGAGCGGGTCGCCGGTCGGCCCGTGTTGATCTTCATGCATCATCCGCCGATGACGACCGGGCTCCGGCACATGGATTCCATGGGGCTCCTCGAAGGGCGCGAGGCGCTGGCCGATCTGGTCGCGGACCATGGCGCGGTCGAGGCGATCCTGTGCGGGCACATGCACCGGACCATTCAGGGCCGATGCGGCAGCGTCCCGGTGCGGGTCGCGCCATCGGCCTCGCATCAGATCGCCTTCGACCTCCGGCCGGAGGAACCCTACCGGTTCAGCACCGAGCCGGCGCAGTACATGATGCATCTCTGGCAGGAGGGTGCCGGGCTCGTCAGCCATGCGGTTGCCGTCGCGCCGGCCGAGTAGCGCTATTCCTGTCCCTTCGCAGGCTCCGGCACAACCTCCGGAACCTCTCAGGAAACGACACCGCCGAGCAGCGCACCGCCGCCCGACCTGCCGCATCACGTCCCGATAGGACCGCATCCGCCGCACTGAGACTGGCCGGTCGAAAGCCTCCGCATGCCTCCCCCGATCGGCTCTCCCGGTTCTGTAGCCTGCGGGTTGTGACACCATACGAAGGGGGGTGTCCCTACGTCCAAAGGACAGCAACCTAAACCATTCGAACTACGCCCAGATCGCATCAACAAGAAAATAATAATAAAAAGACTTATTCAACCCATCAATTAAGCCAGAAAACCAAGGAAAATAGGAAATACCATAAGCACCCCCCGACATGACTACACAACCATAGAATAATATTCGACGAAATAATTGAATTAATTAACAAACAGTAAACGAAAATTATTGCGATAAATTCGGATTCATGCGGGAATATCCGAGACCAACGATCCCGAAGAAATTCTCGCATGCTTTCCTCGTGCCTCACCTTCAGAGGGGGAAAGCGGGCACGTCTCGAAGCGCAGACGCCGTTCCGGCGATCTGGACGCTCGATGATTGACTGTAACCGCGTGACATCAGGCAGCGTCCCATGAACACAGTTTTGCGTCTGCGCCCGACCGAGAAATTCCATTGCGTGCTTTTTCCGCGCGACGACAATATTGCCATACCGGACGGATGGACCAAGAGCAGCATCGATAGCGGCGACTGGCCCTTTACCATTGTCATGACGACGCCGCTGGCCGACCCGCTGATCGACCGGCTCCTCAAACGGGTCAACGACCCGCTGGTCCCGTTGATCAGCCTCCTGCCGGATGATCGCGACTGGTTCGATGCCTCCGGCCCGGGCTGCTGGGAGCAGGCCCTTGCGATCACCGAGCGGCTGGAGAAGTTACCCGAGCAAATCCGCAACTCGGCCAATCCTGAAGACATTATCCTGGCCCGGCTGCATTCGCGCGGTGCCGACATGACGGCAAGCTACAATACGACCCAGCAGGGCATGGTCAGCTATGCCGTGCTCGGCGGCCGGCTCGACGCTCCCGCCGAAGCAGCCAACAAGCTGGTACAGCGCGATTACCTCAGCCGCAGCTTCTTCGATCGCCTGCACATCTGCCCCCAGTGTCGTGGTTCGGCGCTGAACGTTCGCGAAGAGTGTCATGCTTGCCGCTCCCCGCAGATCGAAGAGGAGGCGATCGTCCATCACTTCCGCTGCGGCTACGAAGGTCTTGAAAAGACATTCAAGCGCAGCGATGGCGGCCTGCAATGTCCCCAATGCAACGACATGCTGCGTCACATCGGCCTCGACTACGACAAGCCCGGCTCGGCGATCGAATGCCTGTCCTGCAACTGCATCAACGACACACCCGCCATCGGTTTCGTCTGCATGAGTTGCCGGGCGTGGCACGATGCGGCGCAAATGCCGGTGCGCGACTGGTTTTCCTACAAGATAACGCCGGCCGGAACGCGAACCGTTTTCGCCGGCGGCGTCGGCGAACTCGCGCCGCCCAGCCGCTCTGACACCTTCAAGCTGATCCTGCAGCAGGCCCTTCAGCACGAAACCGCCTTCCAGACCCCCTTTCAGGTCTTAAGAGGCGTGTTCGGCGGCGATGCCGCGACACGGACCCACAATCTGCGCCTTGCCAGCCGAACCGAAGACCTGGTCATGGACGTTCTGCGCAGCGCCCTGCGGCCGGTCGACACCGTGGCCCGTCATGACAATGGCGTTCTCATCCTGCTGCCGCATATGGACAGGGACGGTATCGAGCCCGTCCTTACTGAAATCGCCCAGCGCATGTCCGAAGTGGTGCGCACCGATCCGGGCCTGCGCTTCGACATCCTCTCCCGGCGCGAAGCGGAACAATTGCTGGAGGAGTTGTGATGGACGCGCTCCACGGTCCCACAGATGTCCTTGGCGCATTGGACTGGCACACCAGCCTGGCGATGTTCTGGTTCATGGTGCTCCTGGAAATTCCCCGCTTCACCTTCGCCTTCCTTGTGGTCGCCGGACAGAAGCTGGCGCAGGCGCTACGCCCTGGTTCCGGGCGATCCATGGCGGATGAATTGCTGCTGGAAAATCTGAAGGTGAGCATCGTCGTCGCCGGTCACAACGAAGCCCATGCCATGCGTGCCTGCATCCGATCGCTGCGCGAGCAGACCCGGCGGATCGATGAGATCATCTGCGTCGATGATGGATCGACGGACGGCATGCGCGAGGTGCTGGCGCAGCTCCGCGCTGAGGGGCTGATCGACATCGCCCTTTGCAACCAAGACCGCTGCGGCAAGGTCGCCGGCGCCAACCTCGGCATGATGCTCGCCTCCGGCGACATCATCGTCAATCTGGACGCGGATTGTTCTTATGACCGCGATGCAATCGAGCTCTTGATCGCGCCCTTTGTCGATCCGAACGTCGGGGCGACCTGCGGCAGCATCGGCATTCGCAACCACACCGCCTCGGTCGTCGCCTCCTACCAGGCAATCGAGTACATCATCAGCATCGGCCTTGGCAAACGGGTGCAGGAGTTTCTCAACATCGTCACCTGCGCGTCCGGGGCCTTTGGCGCGTTTCGCCGCGAATGCTTTCATCAGATCGGCGGCAACGAGCCAGCGTCCGGCGAAGATTTCGACATGACCATGCGCATTCGCCGGGCAGGCTGGTCCGTGCGTTTCGTCGCCGACGCCTGGTGTTTCACCGATGCCCTTCCCACCTTCGGCGGCCTTGTGCGACAGCGCCGGCGCTGGGACCGCGACACGGTGCGCATCCGCCTGCGCAAATTCCGCAGCTCCTTCCTGCCGACGAGGCGGAGTTGGAGATCGCTGGAGACTGTCGAGCAGTTGGAGTTCCTCATCATGACCCTGGTTCCAACGCTCGTCTTCCCGCTTTACCTCGGCGGAATGCTGCTCTTTCTCGGCTCCGGTCTTGTCTTCATCATCGGCGCCGTGGCGCTCGTCTATATCGCTCTGGAAGTCTGCGCCTTCCTGCTTGCGGTCTTCATTTCCGGCCGTTTCCCGGCAAGAACGGTGCTCGAACTGCTGCCCTTCCTCCTGACCAGCGGCCTCTTCAACGGCGGTGTGATGCGACTGGTCCGGCTCTACGCCTATTTCGAGGAATGGGTGTTCCGCACCTCGAAGGACGATCGCTATTCGCCAAGCCGCGTCCAGCGCATCGCCGCAATCTATTGAGGCCATATCATGATCCGACAGATTAAGACCCGTACCAAGGCCGACCGTTTCGAAAACGACGTGCGTGCCAGCAAGCCGAAATGGGGACGCTACATCTATCTTGCCGGTGTGCTCGCCTTCTTCGCCTATATTGCGAACCTGCTGGTCGGACCGATGATCTGGCTACAGGCCGAAGGGCTCGTCACCGCCGACAAGTTCGTCATCGCCTCTCCTTACGAGACCCAGGTGATCCGCATGGCCGTCCAGCCGGGACAGGTCGTGCGCGAAGGCCAGCTTCTTGGCGTCGTCCATTCGCCGCAGGTGGCCAGCGTGCTCGCCAATCTGGCATCGCAGAATGCGGCGACGATCGCCCGTCAGGCGGAGCTGTCGATCAAGGTCGACATCGCCGACACGGTCATGACCACCGCGAAAGCGCGGCTGGCTGAGGCGGAAGACAGCCTGCGCAAGATGAATGGTGCCCGCGCCCTCGTCACCGGCACCTCTTACAGCAACGCCGTCCAGGAGCATTACGCTGCCGTCGAGGAGCACGCCGTGCGTGAGGTCGAGCGGCGAACCTCGCTGGCGCAACTGGAAAAGCTGGAAGAGGCACAGGCGGAAGCCATGGCGGCGATGAATGACATCCGCTCGCGTTACAATGACGGGAACATCCTTGCGCCGGCCACTGGGGTAATCACCAGCGCCGTGGCACAGCAGGGGGATGTGGTCCGGCCGGGCGAGCCCATCGCCGAGATGTTCGTCGGCGAGAAATTCGTGCTCGCCTATCTGGAAACCGGAACGCTTTACTCGGTCCACCCCGGCGAGCGGGTCACCGTGTCCGGCGGTTTCGCCAGCTCAACCGGGACCATCACCGAGATCCTGCCGCTGACCGTGCCTCTGCCGTCCGAGTTCCAGAAAACCTTCCGGCCGACCGCCCGGGGCCAGGTTGTGCGGGTCTCCCTCGACACGCCCGCCGCCTTCCCCCATTCGGCCGACATCCGCGTGACGGGAGAAAAACTGATACCGGGCAACGACACGATCACCACCAGCCGGATCGTCTCGGCCATCTCCGGCGCTGCCTCCACGCTGGTGGCCTGGTTCCGCCCCGCCCCGACGACCGCCAAGACCGCTCAGGCATCGAAGCCGACCGTGGTCAGGTGAGGCTGGCGGGCGCCCTCCTCCTCGCCCTGCTCTGTGCGTTTACGGTCTCTGCACAGGGCGGGGAGAGCCCCCGCCACCCGCCGCTTGCCATGTGGGTCTGGCGGACGGCCGACCTGCTGTCCGCACGGCACGAAACGGAGCGGTTTCTTGCCACCATCGGCCCTCTCGACCTCAGCGACCTCTATCTCTACCTCACCCCCGAAGACTACCGGATCCAAGACGCTGCCTTGCAGGCACTGCTTGCCCGCCTCAAGGCGCAGGGGACACGGGCCTGGGGCATGGACGGATGGCGTGGCTACTTCCATGACAGCGATGGACCGTCAGGACTGATGGCGGCGCTGGACAGTCTGATCGCCTTCAACGCCCGCCATCCCGACACGGGTTTCACCGGCTTCCATTCCGATCTGGAACCGCAGGACGGTCAGGGCGTCGGACGGGCGCTCTTCCATAATGGACTGGCGGCCAGCCAACTCACCCCCGCGCAGCGGGCCGACCGCGACCGGCTGATGGCCGACTGGGTGGCCCTGCACGACACCTTGCGCCGACGAACCGAGGAGGCCGGCCTCGCCTATGGCGCCGCCCTGCCAAGCTGGCTCGACGACTACTACGGCGAGCCGGTGACCATGCGGGTGGAAGGAGACAGGCGCCCGGTGCTCGGGCAAATCCTCGCCCGCGTCGATGAGGCCGTGATCATGGCCTACAGCACCCGGCCGGCCAGAACCGCCGCCCGCCTGCGCGGTGAACTGGCGTTTGCCCGCGGCTTGCGGCATCCGCCACGCATTCTCTTCGGGGTGGAGACCCATGCGGGGCCGGGACCGGCGGTCAGCTATGCGGACCTGCCGTCAAAAGCGTCCCGCAGGACCGTTCTCAGTGACATCGCGGCCATCGCGACGGAGCTCGCGCCGGTCGGCCCGCTGTCCGGCGCCGCCATTCACGACTGGCAGGGCTGGAAGACCCTGCCGCCATAGACCGCTCCACTCCCTCTTCTCCATCGGCAAGGAGCAGACGCATTTACCGCGGCATCAACCGAACGAAGATCACCCAGAAACCCCAATCCCCCAGCCAGGCGATAGGATCGGTTCACGGCCCCCCATCTTGTCACAGCGGTCGGGCTGCCCCTCGCCATGACCAGGCAGCCTTACGCGGCGGTCAGGTAGCGTAGGTTCTTCTGCGCCCTCCACGCCCCCCTCATTGACAGGACAGGCCCAATATATCATAAACTATATAAATAACGCTACATAATAGGGAGGGGAACCATGGCGCTCGAGGAGCCGCTCGATGAAAAGTGGATCGCCTGTTTTCACGACAGCTTTCGTCTTTCCGGGGTCAAGCAGGGAGACCTGGTGATCGTTCTGTCCGAAACCGCGTCCCGCCCCAGCCTCATTCACCTCGCCGAACTTGGCCTGGCGCGCGCCGGAGCGCGGGTCGCCCAGGTCAAGCTTCAATCCGCCCGGCAGCCGGCGGGACCGGCCATCCGCTCGACCGGAAACACCGAAGCGGCCCAGGACTACAGTGACCTTCTGGCGATGCTCGGAGGCGCCGACCTTGTCGTCGATGTCACTGTCGAGGGCATCCTGCACAGCCCAGCGCGGCAAGCGCTGCTTGAGGCCGGCGGGCGGGTCTACATGATCTCCAACGAGCATCCCGAGGTGTTGGAACGCTGCCGCCCGAGTACGGCACTTGCCGAACGCGTGGCACGCTCGATGCAGCGACTTGGCGCCGCGAAGGAGATGCGCGTGATCTCGCCGGCGGGCACGGACCTGACCGTCGATCTCCGCGGCGCACCGGTGCGCGGCGGGGCCGGCTTCCTGGCCCCGGAACAACCTGTCGCCTATTGGCCGGCAGGTCTGGCGCTGTGCTTTCCGAAGGCAGGAACCGTCCGGGGAACGGTCGTACTGGATGTTGGCGACGTGAACCTGACCTTCAAGCGCTACATTGAAAGCCGGGTGCGGATGACGATCGAAGACGATCGGGTGACGGAGGTTGCCGGAGACGGGCTCGACGCGGTGTCGCTGCGCTCCTACCTGGCCTCGTGGCAGGATCCGGATGCCTATACCGTCAGCCATGTGGGCTGGGGCCTGAACCCCGGTGCCTATTGGGACAGCCTGCATCTTTACGACAAGAACGAGGTGAACGGCACCGAACTGCGGGCCATCGAAGGCAATTTCCTGTTCTCCACCGGCGCCAATGAATTCGCCGGCCGGTTCACCAAATGTCATTTCGACTTCCCCATGCGCAACTGCGATCTGTGGATCGACGACATGCAGGTGCTGAGGGAGGGGGCACTGACCCCGGCCTTCGCATGACCGGCCTGCAACATGTTCCCGGCCGGCCGCGGATCGCCTTCCGGCAGTTGGGCGAAGGCCCCCCGCTCGTGTTCTTGCACGGTATTGGCGGCAACCATGGCCAATGGGCCGACCAACAGGCGGCCCTGTCGCACGGCTTCACGACCATCGCCTGGGACGCCCGAGGCTATGGCGCATCCGATGACTATGACGGCGCGCTGGAATTCTCCGACTTTTCAGGCGATTTATGCCGGCTGCTGGATCACCTGAAGGTTCAGTGCGCCCATCTGGTCGGGCTGTCGATGGGCGCCCGGATCCTGCTGGATTTCGCACCGGACAATCTGGAGCGGATCGGCACGCTGACTCTGTGCGACTTCTTCTTCGGCTTCGACGAAGCGCTGACGCCTGAGAAGAGGGAGGAATTCATCGCCCTGCGGCAAAAGCCCCTGCGCGAGGGCAAGAGCCTCAGCGACATTGCCGGTCCCCTGCTGACCTCCCTGTTTGGCGCGAACCCGTCGCCCGAAGCCTGGGAGCGGATGACCGCCAGCATGGAGGCACTGCATATCGAAAGCTATCTCAAGACCATCGCGGCCACGCTGCGCTACAATCGCGGCGCCAACCTGGAACGAATTTCCGTTCCCGTGCAGATGATCTTTGGCAGCGAAGACCGGCTGACGCCGCCGTCGATCGGCGAACAGGCGAAGTTACGGCTCCCGGATGCGGCCCTGTCGGTGATCCAGGGAGCCGGCCATCTGTCCAATGTCGAGGCACCGCAAGCCTTCAACGAGATCCTGGGCACCTTCCTCAGCACACATCGCGACCGCGCCGAGTGGCAGGAGGGTACGTGATGCTGTTCGCGGTGACCCTTCTGGACCGTCCCGGGGCCGACGCCTTGCGGGACGCCACCAGCGCCGCCCATCGCGATTTCGTCGCCGCCCATGCCGCGCGCATGCTGCTCGGCGGCCCTCTGACCGACGAAAGCGGCACCAGAAACATCGGCTCCCTCATCATCCTGGAGGCCCGGACAGAGGCCGAAGCCCGCGCGCTTCTGACCGAAGAACCCTATTGCAAGGCCGGGGTCTTCGAACAGGTGATCCTGCGCCCCTTCCGCCCGGTCCTCCACAATCCTGAACTCATATAAAGAGACGCCTCATGACCCCTGACGTACCCATTCTCATCGTGGGCGGCGGTTCGGTTGGACTGTCGCTTGCCGGCGAACTTGGTTGGCGTGGCGTTCCCTGCCTGCTGGTGGAGCGGTCGGACCATCTCAACCCACACCCCCGCGCCAATGCGGTGGCCAATCGCACCATGGAATACTACCGCCGCTGGGGGATTGATGAGACGATCGCCAACACCGGCATCCCCTCGGACATGCCCGGCCGCTACTTCTGGGTTTCGACCCTGGCCGGGCACAAGATCCATCAGATCGACCTGCCGCCGGCGGCGAAGATCAAGGAGAATGCCCGCGGCGGCTATGCCAGCGATGAACACAGCTGGTCTCCTTACCTGAAAACCATCACCGGACAGGACGAAGTCGAGAAGATCCTGCTCGACCATGCCCGTGCACAACCGAGCGTCGACCTAAGCTTCGGCGTGGAACTGACAGGCTTCGAAGACAAGGGTGACCACGTGATCACCTCCCTCCGAAACGTGATAACGGGGGAGCAGCGCGAGGTGACCTGCCGCTATCTCGCGGCCTGCGACGGCGGTCGCTCGCCCATCCGGGAAAGCTTCGGGCGACCGATGAGCGGACGCGCGGCGCTGGCGCGCTTCGTCTCGATCTATTTCCGCTCCGAGGGGTTTCTCGATGCTGGAAAGTTCGGCCACGGGAACATCTTCTTTCCGCTGCACCGCGACCATCGCGGCTTCATCCTGAACTGGGATGGCAAGGCAACCTTCACCTACCACCTGATCCTGCCCGAAGACCGCGACTGGACCGACGTCGATCCGATCGCAACCGTTTGCGATGTGGTCAAGGCCCCCGTCGACGTGGAGATCTATTCGGTTCAGCCCTGGAATGCCCATGCACTGACCGCCGATGACTACCGGGTGTCGGAGAATATCTTTCTGGTCGGCGACGCCGCTCATCTGTTCACCCCCACTGGGGGATTCGGCATGAACACGGGCGTGTCGGACGCCATCGACCTCGCCTGGAAGCTAAAGGCCCGGCTTGATGGCTGGGGCGGTGAGACCCTCTTGGCCAGCTACAGCGCCGAACGGCAACCGGTCGGCGTGCGCAACACCCGGGCCGCCGCCGGATCGTTCGATGAGCTTTTCGCCTGTATGCAGAACGGAGACGAACTCGATGCAGAGACCGCCGAGGGCGAGGCCCTGCGCGCCGACCTGCACGCCAGTCTCAAGGAGCAGGAGAAGCTGATTTCCTCCTCCGGCACGCTCCTTGGCTACCGCTATGAAGGTTCGCCGATCATCCAGCCCGACGGCTCGCCCGAGCCCGAAGATCACCCGCGGCACTATCGTCCGACCGCCCGCCCCGGGCACCGGGCACCGCATGTCTGGCTCGCCGACGGCACCGCGCTGATGGATCACTTCGGCAAGGACTTCACCCTGCTCGTGACCGATCCCGCCGCCCTGTCCGCAGCCGAGGAACTCAAGGCATCGTTCGATGAACGGGGCGTGCCGGTCAGACTGCTGCAGGTCAACGAGCGGCGGGTTCGCGACACCTACGAAACCGGGCTGGTGCTGATCCGGCCCGATATGATGGTGGCCTGGCGGGGGAATGACACGCCGGCGCATCCGACAAAGCTGGTCGACCGGGTCACCGGCGCCTGATCCGGGGAGCGGGCGCTACTCCAGGCGCTCGATCGTCTCCTTCAGCCGCGCCGTCAGCTGGCGGCTGAGATCGGCCCCCAGCATGGTTTCCACATGCTCCCGGCCGATGAGCGCCCGCTCCCTGATCCGCGCCACCAGCTCTTCCCCCTCCTCGGTCAGCGTGATGACCGTACGCCGGGCATCATCGGGATCGGAATCCTTGCGCACCAAACCATCCCGGATGGCATTGTCCACCAACTGGGTGACCGAAGGTTGCTTGAGCATCAATCGATCCGTCAGATCGCTGATCGAATAGGGCTGATTCTCGGACAGCCACACCATCATCCGCCACCGGTTCGGGGGAACCTTGCCGAGCTGCAGTTTGCGGTGAAATTCACGGGTCACCAGAAAGCTGGCACGCTGCAGCAGATAGGGCAGAAGGTCCGGCAGGATTTTGTCCTCCGCATCCACGGACTGCGATGTTTTGGCCGGCATGGTGCTTTCCTTACATTTACATTTATATAGAATCTTATATTATTGACCCGTCTGCAGCAAGCAGGCCCCTTGGTTCGCGCCACGTGTCGACACCAGGGAGCCGGCCATAGATAGCAGGAACACCACGGGAGGGGTGATATGGGATTTTGCCGAAAGCTGTTGGTATCGACCATCGCGTCGATGACGCTGTGCGGAGGAGCGGTTGCCCAGGAGGTCACGTTGCGGCTGGCTGGTTTCCTGCCGCCGAGCCATGCGATCGTAAAAGACATGATCAAGCCCTGGGTCGCGGATGTGAAAGAGGCGACTGAAGGCCGGGTCGCGATTCAGATCCTCGACGCCCCGCTGGGGCCGCCACCGCTGCAGATCGACCTTGCCGTCTCCGGCGCCGCTGACATTACCTACGGCGTCAACGACTACACGTCGGGACGCTTTGGCCTGCACGGGATCGTGCAACTTCCCTTCTATGCCGACACCGCCGAGGCCGGCTCCGTCGCCTACTGGCGGATCTACCAAAAGCATCTGGCCGCCGCCGGGGAGTTCAAGGGCGTTCGACCGCTCGGCCTCTTCACCCATGGTCCGGGCGCCCTGTTCATGCGCGACCGCTCCGTCAGCCCGGTTTCCGACCTCGCCGGAGCCAAGGTCCGGGTCGCCGGACCGATGACGAACAGCCTGACTGCCAATCTGGGTATGGCGCCGGTCCAGGCCCCTGCCCCCCAATCCTATGAACTGATGTCCGGCGGCATCATCGACGGCACCTATTTCCCGGTCGAAGCGGTTCCGTTCTTCAAGGTGGACGAAGAAGTCACCACCGCCCTCACCGCCCCGGGCGGCCTGTTTAACATCGCCTTCTTCATGGTGATCAATGAGCGCTCCTTCAATCGGCTGTCCGAAGCCGACCGGCAGGCAATCCTGCGGGTTTCGGGCGAGGCCTTCAGCCGCCGCGCCGGCCAGGCCTGGGATCGCTCCGACGCGAATGCGATGGAGCAAATGCGCGGCCGGGTGAAATTCGTGAAGGCGTCCGATCAAGACATTGCCGCCCTCAAAGAGGCCACGAAGCCGCTGCTGGCCGACATCCGGAATGCCTATGAACAGCATGGGCTGGATTTCGACGCCATCCATGAGGAACTGCAGGCCGAAGTTCAGGCCCTGCAGGCAAAATGAGTCGTCAAGACCACGGGGCGCGCCGACTGGTTCGGTTGCGCCGCCGTCTGCTCTTTGCTGCGTCGCTGTTGAGCGGGATCATGCTGATCGCCCTGACGGCGGTCACGGTGCTGGACGTTGTCGGACGCTACCTGTTCAACAGCCCGTTGAATGGCGCAGCGGAACTGACCGAGTTCCTGCTGATTGGGGTGATCTTTCTCGGCATTCCGGCAATCACCCTCAACGATGAACACCTGACCGTCGAATTGCTGACCGAGCAACTGCGCGGCAAGGCCGAAGTCATACGCAAGGGCGCGGTGCAGATCATCGTGCTGGCCTTCTTCGCACTGGCCGGCTGGCAAGTGCTGCAACACGCCGACCGCCTGGCCCTTTACGGCGAGGCGACGACCTATCTCGGCGTGCCCTATGCGCCGATCGCGCGGGTCGCGGGCGGGTTGCTGTTGCTCAGCGCCCTGGTAATTGCCTGGCAGATGCTCGCACGGATTATCGGCAGGAAAGGTAAGGAGGTCTCATGAGCTGGCCTATCGGCATCGCCTTTCTCTTTGTCCTGGTGTTCTCGGGCGTCCCGGTCGCCGTCGCCATGGGCATTGTCGGACTTGTCGGCACTGCCAGCCTGATCGGCTTCGACCCGGCCGGCTTCCTGTTCGGGGCGGTGTATTTCGATTCCGGACGCAACTACACCCTGTCCGTCGTGCCCTTGTTCATCCTGATGGGAAATCTGGTGATCCAGTCGGGCGTGGCGACCGACCTCTACAAGACGGCGAACGCCTGGATGCGGCACTATCGCGGCGGATTAGCCATGGCCACCATTGTCGCCTCGGGTGGGTTTGCCTCGATCTCCGGCTCCTCGCTGGCGACGACCGCGACCCTTGCCCGGATCGCCTTGCCGGAAATGCGCAGATACGGATATGCCGACCGGCTCGCCGGATCCTCGGTCGCTGCGGGCGGGACCCTTGGCATCTTGATCCCACCGTCGGTAATCCTGGTGCTTTACGGCATCATGACCCAGGAGCATATCGGCAATCTGTTCCTCGCCGGCCTGGTTCCCGGGCTCCTCGGCGTGATCTTTTACCTCGTCGCGGTGCGCCTGTCGTTGCGCGGCTCCGGGCACGCCATGCAACGGCAGGAACGCCTGTCCTTGCAGGAGCGGATCCGCTCGCTCCGCGGCGTGGTGACGACGCTGGCGCTGTTTTCCTTCGTTCTCGGCGGAATTTACCTGCACGTCTTCACCGCCACCGAGGCGGCCGGCATTGGCGCGGCGGGCGCCTTCGTCGTGACCGCGCTTCGCGGCCGCCTGACCTGGCCCGAAACCCTCCGCACGCTGTTCGCCACCACCAAGACCACCGCACTGATGTTTCTCATCCTGTTTGGCGCGATGGCCTTCCTCAACTACGTGAACCTGTCCGGACTGACCAACGACCTGCGGAGTTTCGTGACCGCCTTGGGGGCCCACCCCTATGCGGTGATCTTCGCGATCTTGCTGGTCTATCTGGTGCTGGGCTGCGTGCTGGAAAGCATCTCGATGATCCTGCTCACCGTGCCGATCTTTCATCCGCTGGTGACATCGATGGGATTTGACGGGATCTGGTTCGGGATCGTCGTGGTCATCGCCACCGAACTCAGCTTCATCACGCCGCCGATCGGCATGAACCTGTTCGTCTTGCGGGCAACCGCCCGCGACATCCAGATGAACCAGATCTACCGCGGCATCGTGCCCTTCGTCGGCGTCGACCTGCTGCGGCTCTTGCTGATCGTTGCGATCCCCGGCATCGTCAGCCTGTTCGGATTGCTGTACTGATCGCCAGTCGACGAAAGCCGCCGGAGCTTCAGCTTCCCAAACGTTTCGGCCTGCCTCTTTCCCAAGAGGCAGGCCGTTTCCTTTCCGCAAATGCAAGGCGCCTTCACATGAGGCAGAAGCCGCAAGGGGATCAGATCACCCCTTGCGCCTTCATGGCTTCGGCCACCCGGACAAAGCCGGCAATATTCGCGCCCAGTACATAGTCGCCCGGCGCGCCATACTCATCGGCGGTGGTCGCACAGGTATCATGGATGTTGCGCATGATTTCCGCCAACCGCTCTTCCGTGCGTTCGAAGGTCCAGCTGTCGCGCGAGGCGTTCTGCTGCATCTCCAGCGCCGAGGTCGCGACACCGCCGGCATTGGCCGCCTTGCCCGGAGCGAACAGCACCCCGGCCTCCTGGAAGACCCGCACCGCTTCGGGCGTTGAAGGCATGTTGGCGCCCTCGCCCACGGCGATCACCCCGTTCTTGACGAGGGCAAGCGCATCGCGTCCGGTCAGCTCGTTCTGGGTCGCCGAAGGCATGGCGACATCGCAAGGGACATCCCAGATACCACTACCCTCGATGTAATGCGCGCCGGTTCCCTTGAGACGGGCGTATTCGCTGATCCGCCCGCGCCGCAAAAGCTTGATCTCCTTGACGAGATCGAGATCGATCCCCTGCTCGTCGACGACATAGCCGCCCGAATCCGAACAGGCCATGATCCGTCCGCCGAAGGACAGGATCTTTTCCATCGTGTAGATCGCCACATTGCCCGAGCCGGACACCACGACCTTCTTGCCGTCGAAGCTCTCCCCCTTGGTGCCGAGCATGCTCTGGACGAAATAGGTGTTGCCGTAGCCGGTCGCCTCGGTGCGGGCGCGCGAGCCGCCATATAGCATGCCCTTGCCGGTGAGAACGCCAGCCTCGAACCGGTTGGCGAGACGCTTGTACTGGCCGAACATGTAGCCGATCTCGCGGCCGCCCACGCCGATATCGCCAGCGGGCACGTCGGTCTTGTCGCCGATATGGCAGTAGAGCTCGGTCATGAAGGACTGGCAAAACCGCATGATTTCGCCATCCGAACGGCCGCGCGGGTCGAAATCCGCACCGCCCTTGCCGCCGCCGATCGGCAAGCCGGTCAGCGCGTTCTTGAAGATCTGCTCGAACCCGAGGAACTTGATGATGCTCAGGTTGACCGAGGGGTGGAAGCGGATGCCGCCCTTGTAGGGGCCGAGCGCCGAATTGTACTGGACCCGGAAGCCGCGATTGACCCGCGTTTTCCCGCTGTCATCCACCCAGGGCACCCGGAAGATGATCTGGCGCTCGGGTTCGCAGATGCGCTCGATCAAGGCGTCGTCCGCATAAGCGGGATGCTTGGCAACAACCCGCCCGATGCTCTCGAACACTTCCCGCACGGCCTGATGGAATTCGGGTTCGCCGGCGTTGCGGCTCAAAACTTCCGAAAGGATGGGTTCCAGTCTCTCATCTATATTTGGCAAATAATTTTCTCTTCGTTTTTCACAGGACCAAGACACGAAGGGGCTGCGTTGTCGCGCGCGGCGCAGGGCGGCTTGCGCCGCTCACACCCACACCTGCCGCCCGGTCGCTACGGGCATGCCCCCCGCCAATCACCTGCATCGCGAAGCGCGAGCGCACCCCGATCGTCGTTCGTGACCAGCCACCTCGCGCATCTGCCGCAAGGGTCTGGCAAACTGATCATTTCAGAAGTCGCGTGAGCTTTTCCGCAATGCACTTCATGCAAATACACCCAGTTGGGCCGTCCGGTCCAGTCGCCATCTCGACGCATGCCCGCAGGCGGAGCGTTTCCGCGCCCTTCAACGGCCCCCACTTCCACCCCGACACCAGATACCGTTGCCGCTTCTCAGGATGAGCGAAGTGGGCCCGATTTCCCGGACAGCTCAGCGGCTGCGAAGAATGGATACCTGATGTCCCCCGGTCGATGACGTCATCCAGTCCTGGATTGCAGCACTGAGCCCGCCAGCTAGATCGCAAAAGCGCCGCGGAGTCAGCTTCACCAATGCGCATGGCGCGCTGAGAGGCCATCTGCAGCCTAGATGTGCCGGGAATAGCGCTTCGTCCCGGCAATCGGCTCCAGCCAGTCCACCGCATGCTCGGTATAGATCTCGGTCTGGGGCCTCAGCCCCGCAAGATCGTCCAGAGTGCCTGCCTTGAGCACGATTTTGCCCGGAGCCGCCGCGATGGTCGCATAGATCGGCGAGCCGCAGCTGCCGCAAAAGTGACGCATGACCGGATCGCCGCTGTCGCCCGTATCGACGAAGACCCGGGTCTCGCCCGTTGCCTCGAAGTCGGTGTCCCGCATGACGAGATTGAGGGAAAACACGCTGCCGCTTTGCTTCTGGCAATGGCTGCAGTGACAAGCCGTGATCGCCCGAGGCGCTCCTTTCAGGGTGTAGCGGATGGCCCCGCACAAGCATTGCCCGCTCCGTTCCGTCATTCCGCACTCTCCTCGCTGATGGTTGATCCCTCTGTCCCACGCGCCGGTTCATGCCGCCGCCCGCGCCGGCGCACCGTCGTCGGACGGACGCTGCAATGCGTTGACGCAGGCCGCGAACCCCAGAAAAAGCGGCGAGACCCAGAACCCTGCTGAGATGTCCCCCGTGGCATCGGAGATCACCCCCGCCAGAAGCGGGCCGATCGTCTGGCCGAGTGCGAAACTGAGGGTCAGGAGAGAAATCGCCGCCGTCCAATAGGTCGGCGACAATTGACGCTGGGCGACAATGGTGATGGCCGTCGGTCCGGCGAGAAAGCTGCCGCCGAAGATGATCGCCGACACGAACATGGCCACCGGACCGGACCAGATCAGAACCGCGAGCGTCCCGGCCATCGCCGTCACGAACACGATGCTTGGACCGAGCCCTCCCTTGAGCGTCCCCAGAACCCGCCCCCAAACCAGGGTGGACACCGCCGACACCAGACCAAGAACCATCCAGAACAGGATCATGCGCTCATCGTTCGCGCCCTGGCTCCTGAGAAGGGCGATGACGAAGGTCATGTAGCCGACATAGCCCGCGCCGAAGAGGCCGTAGCCGAAGAAGGTCGGCGCAATCCGCCGGAACTCGCGGAGCTTGAGCAACGGGGTGCTGCCGCCCAGAGGTTCCTGAATACCGTGCACCGCCCAGGCGGCAATCGGCAGCCCCGCCAACCCGAGAACACCGAGCGCGATCCATCCGCCGGTCCACTGCGCCACTCCCCCGTTCGTGGCCATCGGCACGGCAATGCCCGCCAGCAGGATGCCGAGCCCCACACCGGCCACATAGATCCCCACCATCGTCCCTCTGCGCCGTGGGTTCGGCTCCCGGCAGATTGCCGCCGCCAGCGCCGCACCGAGGATGAAGGTATAGGCGGTGGTCACGCCGCCGAAGGTCCGCACCAGGAACAGCATGGTGAAGTCCGGGAAGACGCCCGTGGCCAACAACGCCAGCGCGCTGAGCAGGAAACCGGCGAGAAAGGCGCGTTTCGCGCCCCATCGGCTCGCGGCCCAGGGCGCGGTCACCGCGCCGGCGATGTATCCAAAGCCGTTCGCCGTATTCAGCGCCCCCGCCTCGGCATAGCTCAACGCCAGATCGGCCTGCATCGCCGGAAGCAGCAGAGCATAGGAAAAACGGGACAGGCCAAGGGCGAGCGCGGCGCCGGTGGACAGCGCAACCGCGATCGCGAATTCGATCCCGGCCCCTGCCTTGACATCGTCGACTGCCCCGGTGGTATCCATCCTGCACCTCGGCGAGACCCGAAAATGGCCTCTGTTCAGTTGACATGAACGGCCTTCGAACCGAACCGGCGGGAAGCGACGACATTGTTCAGCGGACCATTCTTGACTATAATGTCAAACATGACACGACTGTCAAGGATGCTGCCAGCGGAGATATGCAACGCATGGTCGGAACAAGGCAATTCGATGAAGACGCGGTGATGCAGCGCGCGTTGAACGTGTTTCGCCAAAAGGGGCTTGCGGCCACGTCGATGATCGATCTGGCCGAGGCCACCGGGGTGCATCGCGGGTCGCTCTACAACGCCTATGGCGGCAAGGAAGCGATCTTCCTGTCGGCGTTCGAAACATACGCGGAAGACTATATGCGCGGGATCCGCTCCGCCCTGGACCAAACGGATGCGCGGCTGGCGCTCGCCGCCTTCGTGGAGACGGTGCTGGCGAGCATGATCGCCGGGTCGCCGGCGCGCGGCTGCCTTTCGACGCGAACCGCGACGGAAGTGGACGAGGCCGCCCCTGCCGTGAGGGAGCGCATCAAGCTCTGGCTGGACGACCTGCAGGAGGCCATCGAGACAAGCCTGGGGCAGCCCCACCTTGCGGACCAACTCACCCTCCCCCCTGAGGACGCGGCGCGGTTTCTGGTGACCTTCACACGCGGACTTGCCGTGATGGAGCGCGTCTATCACGACGAAGCGCAACTGCGCGAAATCTCTGCCTCACTCGTCCGCGTCCTGGTCCGGCAAGCCGGCAAGGACTGACCCCGGCAAGGGCTGCCCCCGGCAAACGCTGGCCAGGGCCATCTGCCCCTTCGTTGCGCCCCGCCGGATCGCGGCAGCCGTGATCTCGCTCGCCTGCCGCGCATCGACACGGCATGAGGCTGAAGACGCACGTCAGGTCACCCAAGCGGTGCGACTTGACGCGCCACGCGCGCCCTTGCCGCACCCCGCCCGAAAAGCAGAGTGTCGCCCCCCCTCCCTCAAAACCGGCGGGTATCCAAGCCATCTTTTTGCCCCTAAGGAATCAATCATAGGAATGCGATACAATAATAACACAACCTATACGTGAATCGAGAGGCAAAGCCATATCAATGGCTACCAAAACGTCAGGTGCGTGACACACCATGGAACAGCAGAGAAACCGGGTTGAAACACTAGAAGCCAGCTACAAGAAAAACAATTTCAGCAACATCGCGCCCATCCTCGGCCACCTCAGAGCCTTCGAGGCAACAGCCCGCTTGGGAAGCATGACGCTGGCGGCCAAAGAGATCAACACGACGGTCAGTTCAATCAGCCGCCACAACAGACTGATAAGCGAATATCTCCATGTCGAACTGTTCGAGAATATAAACAGGAGCTTGAGACTGACCGAAGAGGGGTATTTCTTCTACAAATCCATCTCCTCCTCGCTCAGCGGCATTCTTGAGGCGACAGATTACATCACGCAGCACAACAAGAGCGGATCCATCAAGTTATATTCAAGCTCAATATTCATGTTTAGATGGATCATTCCGAGGATAAGAGCGTTCCTGAACAAGAACAAATTGGAGTCCGTAAGGCTATTCACCCACGACGCATCCGAAGAAAGATGTTCCCATATATTGTTCTCACTCGAGTCCACATCCGAGAACAGTGAGGTCTTTCTGCCCGATGAGATCCTGCCGGTTTCCAATCCGAACCGGCTGGCAGTCGGGTCGGACGCGGAAATTCCGCTCATCTGCACGCATCCGGACATGACGGATTGGGACGACTGGTTTCAGCTCATTCCAAGCCTGCAGTCCCAGAAAACCTCGAAAATCTTCATTGCTGACGAGAATGCAGCGCTGGAAGCCGCGTGCCAGGGACTTGGGGTCGCGATCACCCGGCTTTCCGTGGCCCGTGAGGCCCTGGATACGCAGATCCTGTCCCCATTCGGCAATCGCCAGCAGAAAAAGCCAGCCTTTATCTGGTGCACCCGCCCACAAGGCCGAAGCCTGAACAGAGAGGAGAAACAAATTCTCTCCTTCCTGAAAGCCGAAGCCATTCTGTCCTTCAAGGACCCCTAGGCCCCGCCCCGTGAGGAGCCGACGCCGCGCTATCGGGCTTCTTCAGCGTCTGACGCGAGGCTGTCTTCGCGCTCCCGGGAGCCGCCGCGGACGTCACCGCCGATTTCCGGAGTGCAGCCCAAATGCAGCGCCCGAAGATGCTCCTCGGTAAACGCATTCTCACCGACACTCACATCGCTCAGTCTTCGCCAGACTCTCAGGCATGGGGAAAAGGTCCTGTGAAGCAGAATTCGAAGCATGCGAGTATCCTCCTGCTTCAGAAAAGCGGCGCCCCGGCTCGGCTCAGGCCTTGATCCCGACCGCCACCAAGGCGGTACGCGGAACCGTCGCGACGTAATCGTGCCCATCGCGCTCCACCGCTATCGGCCCCAAGATGCGCTCGGCGAGGGGGGCTAGTACCGGCTCGATCTCGCCCTCGTCCGCCGCGAGCTTGATCAGGTCGTAGCCCTTGTACAGATGCAGGATCGCATGTGTTCTCGCCTCCTCCGGGGAACCGCCGCGCAGTGTGAAGGGATCGGAAATCTCGAAAAAGCGCAGATCGCGGAACCCGGCAGCCGAGAACAGATCCAGGATTTCAGCGCGCGTGTAATGCGCATGCGGATGGCCGGTGCGTGAATAGGGGTGGATGACCTCATCGAAGAAGCGGGCGATCCCACTACCGACCTCGAAGGCATGGAACACCAGACGGCCATTTGGCTTGAGCGTCCGCCAGGCTTCGCGGACCGCAGCTCCCCGCACGTCATTGGGAAGCAGCTGACTGCCGTAGGCGATCAGGACGCCATCGAGGACATTATCGCGAAACAGGCTCCTGGCCGCGGATTGCCGCACATAGGGCAGATGCCTTGCCCGGCATTCGGACATCATATGGTTCGACAAGTCGGCGGTGAACACGGTCGGCGTGTCCGGCCCGAGCGTGGAGGCAAAATGGGCCACGGCCCCGCTGCCGCCCAGAACATCCAGAATCTTGTACTCCGGCCCTGGGATCTCATCGTAGTGCGGAGAGAAACACCTGAGCAGCGATGTCATGCCAACACTGCGATTGTCGGCGTTCTTTTGCACGCCGCTCCAGGCCGGCCCCCGGCCGCCACGGTCATTGCCTTCGAAGACCCATGATGCAGCATTCATTTCCGCGACATAGGGCAGGATCCTGTCATCGGACAGGTTTTCAAGATCCAGAAGATCGTACAGGTCGCGATGCTTTTCCGAAATCTCGTCGAGATACTCGGAGAACGAGCGATGATCGACATAGTCCTCAGTCCGGGTGGTGGTGACAGCCTCGTTCAGCATCGCAGCAAGACCCTTGTTCCATTTCAAGAATTTGGCGCGAGCGCCGGCAGCTCCGCAGGAGCTTCCGACACCGCCGCCGGAGCGGGGATGCGACCACGATACAGCTCGTGGCCACGGCCCGTTGCAGAGAGCCTCAAGCCGATTTGTCGTCGACGGTGGCCAGCGGCTCGCTCTTGTTGACCGCGAAGAAACAGAGAACCTTCAGCGTCTTCTCTCCGCGCACCTTCGCGAAGTGAACCGCATCGACCGGCACCGCATAGGAACCGCCGACCTTCACGCGCTGATCCGGGCGCCCCTCGACCGCGAGGTCGAACTCCCCATCAAGAACGTAACCGGTCTCGATGCCGGGATGGGTATGCGGTGACGCATGCGTGCCGGCCGGCACCTCGATGATGCTGACATTGAGCATGAACTCGTCCGACAACGGCACCTCCTGCAGGAGCGTGCGCTTGATACCACCCTGCACATAGACGGGCTCGGTTGCCGGCAGATCATTCGATTGAGCAAGAGACATGCAAAATTCTCCCAAATAAAGGTCAGCGAACGTCAATCGGGCACAACCAAAAATGACATGCCGCATCAGTGCGGAGGTCGACGCCCGCCATGATGGTTCACCACCATCCGGCAACCCTTGATTTCAAATTCTCGAACGGCATTCAAAATTATAGAAACGAAACCCTATAACCAGATTTTATCCATGTATTTCCTTATTAATTTCAACGTCGGGTGCAGACATGTCTCTGACCATCAAGCCTGTGTCTGAAAAAGAAGAAAATAATATAAATAACAGAAATTTCGGAGATTTTGCAGCTCCGAAAGAAATGAGCCTTCACATTGCCAAGCCGGCGAGTCCCCGCTTCATGTCCTATGACAATCGGCGGATACATCTCATTCCCCAACTGGACTTACTGGACGACCGCACGCGCAGCGGCCTGCTGCGCGCGGCGAAGATCTTCCCACTGAAGGTCAATTCCTACGTTCTGGAGAACCTGATCGATTGGAATGCCGCACCCGACGACCCGATCTATCGGCTTGTTTTCCCGCATCAGGACATGCTCACCGAAGACGCGGACCACGCCTTGGCGGCGCTGGAAACGGGCGCGCTTTCCGCCGAAGACGCCGCTGCCCGCCTGGTCGAGATCCGGGACACAATGAACCCTCACCCCGCCGACCAGGCGAGCAACATTCCCATCCTCGACGGGATGCAGATCGAGGGCATTCAGCACAAGTATCGGGAGACGGTTCTCTACTTCCCGAAACAGGGACAAACTTGCCACGCCTATTGTGCCTTTTGTTTCAGGTGGCCGCAGTTCATCGAAACAAGCGCGCCCAAATTCGAATCCAAGGACACTGCGCGCCTGCTGGCGTATCTGCGCGGCAATCCGCACGTCTCGGATCTCCTGCTGACCGGCGGAGATCCGATGGTCATGAACGCGCGGCGGCTCGCGGCCCTGCTCGATCCTCTTCTCGATCCGTCCCTTGCGCATGTGTCGACCATCCGCATCGGCAGCAAATCGCTCACCTATTGGCCCTATCGCTTCCTGACCGATCCTGACGCGGACGCCCTGCTCGACCTGTTCAAGAGACTGGCCGACGGCGGCAAGCACATCGCCTTCATGGCCCATATCAACCATTGGCGGGAGATCGAGCCGGAACCGGTGCAAGCCGCGATTGCCAGGCTCAGGCAAGCCGGCGTCACCATCCGGTCCCAGGCACCGCTGATCCGGCGGGTGAACGACAATGCAGACACCTGGCGCCGGCTCTGGAGCCGGCAGGTCGAGCTGGGCATTCAGCCGTATTACATGTTCGTGGAGCGCGACACCGGAGCCACTCACTATTTCGGCGTCACGCTTGCCGAAGCGCATCGCATCTACAAAGGGGCGATCTCTTCCGTCAGCGGGCTGGCCCGCACGGCCAGAGGGCCGGTGATGAGTACCAGCGCCGGCAAGGTGCAAATCCTCGGCCCGACCTCCTTGAACGGGCAGAAAGCCCTGGCACTGACGATGCTGCAGTCCCGAAATCCGGACACCGTCCACGACCCGTTCCTGGCCAAATATTCGGAAGAGGCGACCTGGATCGATCAACTGGAGCCGTTCGACCCCGTCGGCGCGTTCCCGTTCGGCCAGAAAAAGGGGGCAGCGTAAGATGGACCAGGTCAACATCTGCCTCATTGGCGGCGGCCCGAGAGCCCTGGTGACGCTCAATGCCTTGCGCCGGCATATTCTCGAATTCGACAATCCCGACGTGCAGTTCGTCATCGCCATCGTCGATCCGAACACCCATGGCAGCGGCTGCCATGACCCGAACCAGCCCTATCATCTGTACACCAACACCCTGGCGTCTCAGCTCACCGCGTTCTATCCCGCCCCGGCTGGTGAGGAGGCGACCAACTGGCTTACCGGCCCTTCCTTCACCGAATGGGCGCGAATGACCGGCATCGAGAACATGTCCGGGCAGTTCGATCAGAGCCTCGACGGGACGCCACTCAAGCTGGTTTCCGAACTCGACTATCTGCCCCGCTCATTGCTCGGGCAGTATCTGGCCTGGGCCTTTCGCCGGCTCCGCGCATCGTTTCCAGACAGGGTCACCGTGCGGCCCTATCACGCGATGGCGCTCGAAGTGGAACAGGATGGCGATGCCCGGTTCACCGTGCAGCTCTCCAACGGTGGATCGCTGACGGCGGACTATCTGTTCGTCTCCACCGGTCACTCCACCAACCAACCTTCGCCTTTTGCGCAAGTGTTGCAATCCTTCGCCGAGGCAGGCGCGAGCCATAATCCCGACCTTTTGTTCCTGCCGCAGTGCTACCCCACCACCCGGTTGGAACGGATCTCGCCGGACGCCCGCGTGGCAATCCAGGGCCTCGGGCTGACCGCATGGGACGCCATCGCCGAGCTTACCGAAGGCCGGGGCGGCCGGTATGACAACCACGGCGGCAAGGTGGTGTACCGACCTTCGGGGTCAGAGCCATCGATCGCCCTGTTCTCGCGCAAAGGGTTGCCGTTCGCGGCGCGGGGGATCAACCAGAAAGGTCTGACCGGCCGTCACCAGGCCCGTTTCTTCACCCCTCAGGCCGTCGAGGCCATCCGCGCGGAGAAACTGGCACGAACGGGCAATCGCCAGCTCGACTTCGAAACCGAGATCCTGCCGCTCCTCTTGCGCGAAATGGCCTTTGCCTATCGGCAGACGCGGCTTGGACGGCCGATAGAGACACGCGGCTTCGCCCCCACGGCCGAGGAAATGGCAGCGCTTCAGCGTGAGTTTGAACCGTTCGGCGAGCATGTGTTCGGCTCGCTGGATGAGTTCCGAAATGCCTTCCTCCACCGTGTGCGGGCTGATCTGGCGGAAGCGGAGAAAGGCAATCTCGGATCGCCGATCAAATCCGCGACCGACGTCATTCGCGATTGCCGGGCGGCGATTTGCGCCGCCGTGGAATATCGGGGTCTCACGCCAGACTCCGAACGCTGGTTCCGGCAGGAACTGGTGCCCACCATGAACCGGATCTCCTTTGGCCCGCCGCTGTTTCGGAATCACCAGCTCTTGGCCTTGTTTCACGCCGGCGTGGTCGATCTGGCCGCTGGCCCGGCCAACAAGGTCAAGCTCGACAAGACCCACTGGCGCTATGTCATCGAGACGGACTTTGCCAGAACCCCCAGCCGCGTTGAAGCCGATGTGCTCATCATCGCCCGCCTCGATCCCTTCGTTCCGGAGGCCGACGCCAATCCTCTTACCGCCGCACTTCTGCAGAACGGGCTGGTGCGCCCGTTGCAAAACGGCAGCTTTCGCCCCGGCGGATATGATGTCACCCCGGACTTCCAGCCGGTCGGCCGCGACGGCAGCCCCACCCGCAACATCTGGATCATGGGCTACCCGACCGAAGGCGCCACGTTCTACACTCACGCAATCCCCCGGGCCGGTCTCGCCTCGCCGCAATACGCGGCGGCCAACACCTGTGTGTCGCAGATGTTCGCCGACCTGGCCGCGTACCGTCCGGCCAGACCTGCGCCCCTTGTGCAGATGACGACATGACCTACGATCTCTTTGCCCTGCGCTATGGACGCCAGCCGGACCTCGCGATCGAGGAAACCGGCGTCTTCCCACAGGACTGGACTCCGGAAGAGGAGCGCCAGCCGTTCTCCTACTACTTCTGGCTTGCAAGGTCGGCTTCGTCCTGCGTGCTGGTGGATTGCGGCTTTTCACCGGAACAGGGGCACGCGCGGGGAAAGGAAACGATCCTGCCGGTGGGCGACCTGCTCGATGAGATCGGCGTCTCTCCGGATCAGATCGAGGACATCGTCCTCAGCCATCTCCACTACGATCACGTCGGCAACCTGGGCCTCTTTCCTCGGGCACGGCTGCATGTTCACGCGCGCGAGTGGGCGTGGGCAACCGGCCTGGCGATGGCCGACGCGGCGGCCAGCCGGTATTATGACCGCAGCGACATGACGGTGCTTCTCGACCGGCTTTTCTCAGGCAAGCTGCGGCTGATCGCGCAAGATCACCTTGAGTTCAAGGGATTAGGTCTCACTCATGTTGGCGGACACAGTCCCGGCCAGATGATCATCGAGGTTCCTACCTCTACCGGACCTGTCGTGCTGGCGAGCGACGCCAGCCACCTTGATCGCAACTGGCAGCAGCGCAATCCGTTTCCGATCATTCACGAGCAGGCGGCCTCTCTCGATGCCTGCGCCCTTCTCGCCCGCAAGGCGGAGGACGGCGCCAGGATCATCGCCGGGCACGAACCATCGGTCTTGCAGAAACATCAGTCGGCAGGCCGCAGCGGCAACGTGGTCGCTCTGCACCGGCCCATCGGAAATGCGGGCATGATTTGAAGGAAGCCCGGGGAGAACCCCGGCGCATCAGCCTTTGTCGCTGCCCTCTTGCCGCTGTTTCCGGGCCTGCCGGACGAGCCTGTCCAATGCCTGCAGGAAACGAGAGCGGTCGGCGTTCGAAAAGGCCCGGCCGCCGCCCTGGTGAAACGGGTCCGCCGCCCGGATATCCTGCATCAGATCCCGGGTCGCGAGCCGGCCGCCGATATTGGCAAGGCTCAGGATCTGACCATCATGCTGCACAACCAGCGCGCCGGCCTTCAGGCACCGATCGGCAAGCGGAATGTCGGCGGTGACCACCACATCGCCCGGCCCGCAACGCTCGGCAATCCATTTGTCGGCCACATCCGGTCCCTCGGCGACGATCTGCAGCGAGATGAGCGGATTGCGTGACGGCCGTATTCCGCCATTGCACACCAGCACCACCGGGACATTCAACCGGGTCGCCACACGCTCCACCTCGGATTTCACCGGACAAGCATCGGCATCGACATAGAGCGTGGTCAAGTCTCGAAATTCCCCTGTTGGCCGCAGCGCTTCGGACGACGAACGGCATCCGGTCTTATACATGGCGAACTGCGCGTTTGAAAAAACCGATTTGCCGCGATTGGTTGGCTGGGCGTCGTCGCAAGCTTGCCGGCAACGGCCAAGCCCACGGACTACGGCATCGTCCCCGCATCGCCGCTCCAGCCGTCCCCTACGGGCCTGAACCGCCTCCACGACCATCCACAGCCCCAAAGGCAACGGTCGACAGAAGCGCGCCAAGAAATTATCTATAATTCATGACATCTCGCACCGAAGAAACCCAGGCCGCACGCATTGCGCGCATTCTTGGCGAGCGGATCATTTCCGGCTCCCTCCCCCCTGGCGCCCACCTCAGGCAGGACCACATCGCCACCGAATTCGGCGCAAGCCACGTCCCCGTGCGCGAAGCCTTCCGGCAGCTTGAAGCCCGAGGTCTGGCGGAATGCCTACCCCGGCGCGGCGTCCGGGTCACCGAATTCGACGTGGCCGAACTGCGGGAGGTCGCGGAAATGCGCGCCAGCCTGGAAGCGCTGGCCCTGCGCCACGCCGCCCCCAATATGACGCGCGCAATCCTGCAGGAAGCTGAAGAGGTTACACGCCGCGGCGATCGCGCCGACACCGTGCAGGACTGGGAAGACGCCAACCGCCGCTTTCACCGGCTGATCCTTACCCCCTGCCACATGCCGCGCCTGCTGAAGACCCTTGACGACCTTCACGCGGCAAGCGCCCGCTTCCTGTTCGCCGCCTGGCAACAGGAATGGGAAACACGCACCGACCACGACCATCGCGCCATCCTCCAGGCCCTGCGACGAGGACAGACCGACCTGGCCTGCGCAACGCTCGCCCGCCACGTGAGCTGGCTCGGGAAACGCAAGCCCGCAAAAAGAAATGCTGAAGAAAGAGAGACTTATGAAATTTTCGGATAATTATCTATAATCTGCCTTGATGGTCGGATTTCCGTTTCGCAATCATGGAGGGAAGCTCTCTATCAGCGAAAGGAAACGCCATGCCTTCACTGGCTCACGGTGCCGCCGTCACCGCCACCCCGCTCTGGCGCGGACTGACACTCACGCTCTGCGGCGCAGCCCTGATCACGCTGGGCGCCAAGATCCAGATTCCCTTCTGGCCCGTACCCATGACTCTGCACACATTGGCCGTTTTTCTCACAGCAGCCGCCTTGGGCCCACGCCTCGGCCTTGCCGCCATGACCGCCTATCTCGGTGCCGGCGCCCTGGGCCTGCCGGTCTTCTCCGGCACGCCGGAGCGCGGGATCGGGCTGGCCTACATGGTTGGCCCGACCGGCGGCTACCTGCTCGGATACTGGCTTGCCGCCAGTCTGATCGGCGCCCTTGCCCACAGGCGCAAGTGGGTCGTCCAGACATTGGCCATGCTGGCGGGCCTTGCCGTTGTCTATGCCGCCGGTCTTGCCTGGCTGGCCAACTTCGTTCCCGCCCGCGATCTTCTTGCTGCCGGTTTCACCCCCTTCGTTCTCGGCGACCTCGTCAAGATCGCGCTGGCCTGCCTGCTGCTTTCGGGCGCCCGCCGGTGGACGGGAGCCGCGCAATGACAGAAGCCGTCATCCGGACCGACTGGACCCTTGAGGAGGCACGGGCGATCCACGCCCTGCCGCTTCCCACCCTGATGGCCCGCGCTCAGGCTGTCCACCGCGCTCATTTCGATCCAACCGTGATCGAAACGGCCAGTCTGCTCAGCATCAAGACCGGCGGCTGCCCGGAGGATTGCGGCTATTGCTCGCAATCCGCTCATCACGCGACCGGCGTCAAGGCAACCAAACTGCTGGACGCTGACACCGTCCTTGCCGCCGCAAGACGCGCAAAGGCGGCGGGCGCCCAGCGCTTTTGCATGGGCGCTGCCTGGCGCAGCCCCAAGAACCGGGACATGGACGCGCTCTGCGACATGGTGAAGGGCGTCGCCGACCTGGGGCTGGAGACATGCATGACGCTGGGGATGCTGACCCCGGACCAGGTTGCGCGGCTCAAGGCCGCCGGCCTCGACTTCTACAATCACAACATCGACACGTCTCCAGCCTATTATTCCGAAATCGCCACCACCCGGACCATGGAAGATCGGCTCGATACGCTGGAGCATGTGCGCGCGGAAGGCATCAAGGTCTGCTGCGGCGGTATCCTCGGCATGGGGGAAGCGGAGGACGACCGCATCGCCCTGCTGGTGACGCTGGCCACCCTGCCCACCCACCCCCAGAGCGTGCCGGTGAACCTGTGGACCGAGATCGAAGGCGTCCCCGTCCAGTCGCGAGCCCGTCCCGTGGAGCCCTTTTCGCTGGTCCGGGCCATCGCCCTCGCCCGCATCCTGATGCCCGCTTCCGTGGTGCGCCTCTCAGCCGGACGGCTGGAAATGGGCGACGAATTGCAGGCCCTCTGCTTTCTTGCCGGAGCCAATTCGATTTTCGTCGGCGACCAGCTTCTGACTACCGACAACCCGGCTCCGGCACGCGACGCCGACCTGCTCGCCCGGCTGGGACTGCGGATAGCCCCTGCCGTGCCGCATGCCCCACCCATCGCCGCGGAGTAGGCCGACAAGCTTCCCTCGCCTGCTCTCGGCCGCCTCCGTCAGTGGAAGTCACGACTCGGGAAGAGCCTCTTGGCCTGTTCGCGCGGGTGGCGGGCGGTTGGGGGATGCCGTCGCGGGCGGGGGGCCTCATCGGCCTGCGGCTGGGTGATCCCGATGGCATCGTTGAGGGGATGGCCCAGATCCGCAAGGCGGTGGGACAGGTCCTCGATATGATCGGCGATGAGGTGCACGACGATACCCTCACGTTCGAGCCGTCCGGTGACCCGCAAGAGGCGGCCTCCCATGACGGCGCGGCGAAAACGTTCATAGACCTTCGGCCAGACGACGATATTGGCAACCCCGGTTTCGTCCTCAAGCGTCAGGAAGATGACGCCGGACGCCGTTCCGGGGCGCTGGCGGGTAATGACCAGCCCGCAAACGCTGGTGCGCCTGAAGGGCGCCTCAATCAACTGGCCATGGGGCGTCAGGCCCGGAATCGAAGGACGCAGCAGCTCCATCGGATGCTTGCGCAGCGTCAGCCGCATCGCAACATAATCCTCGACCACCTCCTCGCCGAGATGCATGGGCGGCAGGCACATCTCCGGCTCCCGGATGCCTTCGCCATCAAGGGGATCGGAGAAGAGCGGCAGGGGTTTCGGTGCGCGGATGGCACGCACTTGCCAAAGCGCATCACGGCGGGTGAGGCCCATTCCGATAAAGGCATCCGCCTCTGCGAGCCGTTCCAGAACGGCTGGAAGGATGCCCGCCCTGAGCCAGACGCTCTCAGGGTCGGGATACCCGTTGCCGCGCGCCGCCACGATCCAGTCTGCGTTCTCCTCGCGGAAACCCTTGATCTGGCGCAAGCCAAGACGCAGGGCCCAGGTTCCATCTGCCCGGCGTTCAAGCGTGTTGTCCCAGGCGCTGCTGTTCACGCAAATGGGGCGCACCTCCACTCCGTGATCGCGCACATCGCGCACGATCTGCGCGGGCGCATAAAAGCCCATCGGCTGGGAGTTCAAAAGCGCGCAGGCGAAGATCGCCGGGTAGTGGCACTTGAGCCATGAGGACACATAGGTGAGCATGGCGAACGCCGCTGCGTGGCTTTCGGGAAAGCCGTAATCGGCAAAGCCCTCGATCTGGGAGAAACAGGCCTCCGCCGTTTCGCGCGAATAGCCGTTTTTCATCATCCCGTTCACGAAGCGCGTGTGGTGTCGCTCGATCGTTCCCATGCGGCGGAAGGAGGCGAGCGAACGGCGGAGCTGGTCGGCCTCCTCGGGAGAATAGCCCGCTCCGACCACGGCGATCTGCATCGCCTGCTCCTGGAACAGCGGCACCCCAAGCGTCTTGTGGGTGACTTCCGCAAGTGCGGGGCCGAAAGGTTCCGGTTTTTCCAGCCCCTGCCGTCGCCGGATATAGGGTTTGACCATGCCGCCCTGGATGGGACCGGGGCGAACGATGGCGACCTCGATAACAAGATCGTAGAAGGTCCTCGGCTTCATCCGGGGGAGGAAGTTCATCTGCGCCCGGCTTTCGACCTGGAACACGCCCACGGCATCGGCGCGGCACAGCATGTCATATGTCGGCTTGTCCTCCTGCGGGACTGTGGCCAGCGTGAGCTGTTTCTTCTCATGCTGCGCCAGGAGCTCGAAGCTTTTGCGCAAACAGGTGAGCATTCCCAGCGACAGGATATCGACCTTCAGAATGCCGAGCGTATCGATGTCGTCCTTGTCCCATTCGATGACCGTGCGCCCTTCCATCGCCGCGTTCTCGATGGGGCAGAGTTCATCGAGCCGGCCGCGGGTGATGACGAACCCGCCCACATGCTGGCTGAGGTGACGGGGAAAGCCGATGATCTCGCTGATAAGACGCAAGGTCTGGGCAAGGCGCCGGTTTTGCAGATCGAGGCCCAGTTGGCGCGCATGATCCAGATCGGCGCCCTTGTTCGAAAGCCCCCAGATCTGACCCGAGAGGTTCGCGGTCACGTCTTGACTGAGGCCCATCACCTTCCCCACCTCGCGGATCGCGGCACGGGTCCGGAAATGGATCACGGTGGCGCACAGCCCCGCGCGATCGCGGCCGTATTTCTCATAGATCCATTGAATCACTTCCTCGCGGCGCTCATGCTCGAAATCCACGTCGATATCGGGCGGCTCCTTGCGATGACGGGAGATGAAGCGCTCGACAACCATACCGATCATATCCGGTGATACGCCGGTGATCTCAAGCAGGTAGCACAGGATGGAATTGGCGGCCGACCCACGCCCCTGGCAAAGAATGCCTCGGGATCGCGCCTCCTGCACGATGTCGCGCACGGTCAGGAAATAAGCTGCGTAGCCAAGCTCCTCGACGAGGCAAAGCTCCTTCTCCAGCAACGTGTGAACCCGCTCCGGGGCGCCATTGGGATACCGGCGCTCGACCCCAGCGCGCGCAAGCCGGTCGAGCCGGGCCTGAGGTGTTTCACCTTGCGATACCTCATCGGGATATTCGTAGCTGAGCTCGGAGAGATCGAAACTGCAACGCACGGCGATCTCAAGCGTGCGGCGCAAGGCTGCCGGGTGGTGGCGATAAAGCCGCGCCATGTCGGAGGCGCCCTTGAGGCGGCGCTCCGCATTGGGCAGCGCGCGGGTGCCGATCCGATCGATGGTGACATTCTCCCGCATGCATGTCAGCACATCTGCGAGTTGCCGCCGCCCTCCATGATGCATGAGCACATCCCCGACCGCCACCATGGGCGCGGATGTTCGCAATGCGAGGGCCGCACAGACGTTGAACCATGGCGGGTCCGAACCGTCATACCGGGGCGCCGCACCGAGGAAGACATTCCCGGGAAAGCGCCGCGACAGCGTTTGTATGGGCGCCTGCGGGCAGAAGGGCCCGCGCGGCGGCAGCGCGATGAGGATCATCCCCTGGCAGCCCTCCTCCAGATCGGCCAGATAGAGGTGACAGTCCCCTTTCCCCGTGCGTTGCTTGCCAACGGTGAGAAGGCGGGCGAGACGGTGATAGGCCGGGCGATCGGTCGGCAGGGCGACCCAGTCGATCGGGCAATCGCGCAGCACGAGGCGGGCGCCGACGATGAGCTTCGGAAGCTTGACGATTGCCGGGCGGGGCAAATCGAGCCTTGGATTGCTCCTTTGGCGCGAGCTGTGGTCGACCTGATCCTGGGAGCGGATGTGCAGGATCGCATTCACCTCTTCACGCAGCGTTTTCAAGGCGGAGTAAGCTCTGACCACGCCTGCCAGCGTGTTGCGGTCGGTAATGGCAATCGCCTCAAGCCCGAGCTCCGCGGCGCGTAGCACCAATTCCTCCGGATGGGACGCACCGGTGAGAAAGGTGAAGTTCGAGGTCACGCACAGCTCGGCGTAGCAGCGCGGACCGATTGGCAAACCTTCAGCATCCGGACAAAAATGCAGGGTCATGGAAATTCTCCCTGCACGAACCAGCCGGGATGCTGCGGTGTATGAAAGAGCCAGAGCCGGCGGCCCTGCCGTGTGCTGACCTTCCAGTAGTCGCGCAGACCGGTGCGCCAGTTGTCGTCCTCAAGCCACCATTCCGGCGCGATCCGTTCCGGTCCGGCGGCATGGGCGGTGGTGAAGGGCATGCGCCGCCAGCGGAAACGGTCCGGGGGAAGACTGCCCGAACCGGTGATCGGCTCGGGAGAGAACAGATGAATCGGGCGCGGACGCGGACTGGCCCAGCCGCCCTTCGGGTCATTGGCAAACGCCGGCGAGAGCGAGAAGGCCCGTTCCGGGATATGGCTGTCGGCGGGAAGAAAGCGCTGAACGTTCTCGATCCCGATCCTGGTACCGATGCGGTTGATGAGGTCATCGAGCCGCGTCGTTCGCTCAGTGGCAATGGCACTGATCTGTTCGGAAGGCAGGGCGGCAACCTCGACCGCCTCAAGCCGGATCAGATCAATGCCGAAGCCGGCATCCACATCCCCGACCTCGCGTTCGAACAAGGGGAGAATGCGCGTGGCGTCGCGCAAAGGACGGGCCAGGCGCAGTTCGACCGTCTGCGCCGCCCGATCGACACGATAAAGGGTCAGCAAGAGGATGCGTGCCCCCGCTTCATTCTCGGCCAGTCTGGAGCAAAGCCGGTCGAGCAGTCGGGCGGTAGATTCCATGACGTCGGCAACCAAACCGATCGGCTCGGGGAACGTCATGCGCAGCCCATAGTGGGGAGGCTCGATCAAGGCAGAAATCTGCTCTGGTTGCCGCCCCATGGCCTGATCGAGGCGGCGCAAAAGAGCGGGACCGAAGCGGCGTGCGAGTGAAGCGCGATTTGCGGCCTCAAGTGTTTCGATGGTGCGCAAACCGAGACGCTGGAGCGCGGTCTCCGTCCCCGCGTCCAGTCGCAGGGCGGCGACTGGCAAGCCGCCAAGCACGGCAAGCGGATTGCCCGGCTCGCAGCGATCGCTCCCCTCGCCATGATGGGCGAGCGCCCAGGCCGCCGCCCGGGTATCGGCCAGTCCGAGACGAACGGACAGCCCCGCCCGCCCGAGCCGCTGACGCATGTCGGCGAGCATCGGCTCCTCGCCGGAGAAGAGATGCGCAGAGCCGGTGATATCGAGCACAAGACCGTCGCGCCCCTCGATCCCGACCCAGGGGCAGTAGCGCAAGGCCCATCGGCGCAGGGCATGGAGGAAGCGTGCATCGAGCGCGGGATCGGCAGGGGCGCTTTGCAGCTCGGGACAAAAGATGCGGGCATCGGAATAGGACATGCCGCAGGAAAGCCCCTGGCGTTCGGCTTTCGCGTTCAGGCAATAGATGCGGTTCGCATTGTTGGTGTTGAGCGTGAGTGCAAAAGGGCCGTCAACCGGGCGCGCCCTCAGAGCCCGGTCGCTTGCCAACCGGGGGAACCACATGGAGACAACGCGTTTCCGGATCCCATCGAACATCCCAGGCCTCCAATGTTCCTGTTTTGTTCTTGATAATTTCCCAGCGCATGAGAGTCGAGTCCTCTCGTTCCAGATCCAGAACCGGCGCGGCGTGCCAGCGCGTCTCCGCCGCGTTCGACCCCATGCCTTCGGGAATGATGCAAAGCCCCGTCGTCTGCCCCGTCCTGGCCGCCAGTTGCAAACGCCGTCCTTCGCGCAGGTCCAGCGGCTGGGTGATGTCAATCACCACGAAGGACAACGCGCCGCTCCTGAGCGCCTCTTCGGCAACGGCGAGGCCATCCGCTTGCGTATCCGCCTGGGCAAGGAGAACGCGCGAAGGATCGAGAAAAGGCGCAAGACCAAGGGGGTATACCGTTCCCCCGAGCCTGGTCCTGCGCACCCACAAGACCTGGTCTCCCGCCGAGGCGGCGGCAATCGCGGCAAAAGTCAGGGCCGCCGGGCCGCAAACCTCATGGACCCGCGCCTTGCGCAAGGGGAAAGCTGGAATGCTGTTTTCGGACATGCGCCTAGAATGCCAGCGAAGGATGCGCTTTTCAAACCCATGCGGAGCGCCAATGTGCGAAGATGCCCTCTGGAGAGCAGAACAAACATGCCGGGAGTCCCAGATCCAAAGACGGAGCACATCTCCGCTAACGGCGCAGCCCAATCGCCTCAATCAATGGACCGACAACAAGATCGGCGCCTTCGACGGTTAAGTGATCACTATTCCAGTACAGCGCAATCCCATCGCGGAAGATGGCACAGGTTTCAGTATTGCATAGCAACACCGTGGGATCGAAGAACCGAACCGCAGGCGCACGAGCGAGCTACCCCCCGAAATTCGGACACTGACATAAGCTACGATTTGCAGTCTGCTGATCTTCGATGAGGAGGAGATCAGAGATGTCGAAACGCAAGCAGCACGCGCCTGAGTTCAAGGCGAAGGTCGCGCTGGAAGCCCTGAAGGGTGAAGAGACGGCGGCCGAGCTGGCGAGCCGGTTCGGGGTGCA
>NZ_JAIVMG010000021.1 GCF_020177335.1 Stappia indica
GCTCGCCCCAGCGGGCAGCCGAACGCCCGGCGGCAGGTCATCCTGCTCGGCGCCCCTGAGGGCCGCCGGCGGCGGGGTCGGCTTGGCGCGGGGCAAAGCGGTCGCGATTGCCCCGGTGAGCCCCTCCGCCTCGGGCGCGCTTGCCGAAGCCTCATCCACCGCCGTCTCGCCGACGGGCGCCGTCTCGCCCTCTGCCTCCGGCCCGGCGAGGATATCGGTTTCCGGCGCCCCCGTTTCCGGCATCGCGGTCTCCAGCTCGGTGGTCGTGTCCGTGGCCGTATCCGGGACGGCCTCCTCCGCGTCGTCGGTTTCTTCCGTTTCCGCCAGCTCGGCGCGTTCGGCCTCGCCGTTCTCACCGGCAGGCTCTTCGGCGGGCGGCTCGTCCTCGGCAGGCATCGACGTGCCGTCAAGCGGCTCGCCCTCTTCCCCGCTCGCGGCCTCCGACGATTCTTCTGCAAATTCCTCCACCGGCTGCAGCACCGGCAGGCTGCCCACGTCCGATGCCGGCGGCGGAGCGACCTCCGGCTCCGGTTCCGGCTGCGGCGCTTCCTCCTCCGCCGGTTCAGGTTCGGGTTCGGGCTCAGGTTCGGGGGCGCGCTCTTGCTGTTCCCGCTGCTCTTCCTCTTCCTGCTCCGGTTCGGGCTCAGGTTCCGGCGCTGGTTCTTCTGGCGCTGGTTCTTCCTCCGGCGCGGGCGCTTGCGGTGGCGGCACCAGCACCACCTCGACAGGCTCCGCCGCTTCCGGCGCCGCCATCTCCCGCGCCGCTGTATCGAGGAACAGCAGCACGATCAGCCCGTGCAACAAAAGCGATACGGCCACGCCCACCCAGAACAGCCGATCACCGGCCCGGCCTGCATCGCGCGCGGGCGCCGGCGCGGGCACGATCTGGGGCAGGTCGGAGGGCGTGAAATCCACGGGGACGGCACCTTCTGGCAAACAGCCGGGTCAGGGAAATGCGAGGCCGCAAGGCTCATGGAGCAGCCCGGCGAAGTCAATAAGACAGCCAACGCGGACGGCAAAATAAAAAAAGCCCGGCGATGATCGCCGGGCTTTGTGCATGATGACGATGCGTTCGGGGTTCCTCGCCTCAGCTATCGAGGAACGAGCGCAGCTTGCGCGAACGGCTCGGGTGCTTCAGCTTGCGAAGCGCCTTGGCCTCGATCTGGCGGATACGCTCACGGGTCACCGAGAACTGCTGGCCGACTTCCTCCAGCGTGTGATCGGTGTTCATGCCGATGCCGAAGCGCATGCGCAGCACGCGCTCCTCGCGCGGGGTGAGCGAGGCCAGAACCCGGGTCGTCGTCTCGCGCAGGTTCGACTGGATCGCCGCATCGATCGGCAGCACCGCGTTCTTGTCCTCGATGAAATCGCCGAGATGCGAATCCTCCTCGTCGCCGATCGGCGTTTCGAGGCTGATCGGCTCCTTGGCGATCTTCAGGACCTTGCGGACCTTTTCCAGAGGCATCTGCAGCTTTTCGGCCAGTTCCTCCGGCGTCGGTTCGCGACCGATCTCATGCAGCATCTGCCGCGAGGTGCGCACGATCTTGTTGATCGTCTCGATCATGTGCACGGGAATGCGGATGGTGCGGGCCTGATCGGCGATCGAGCGGGTAATCGCCTGCCGAATCCACCAGGTGGCATAGGTGGAGAACTTGTAGCCGCGCCGATACTCGAACTTGTCCACCGCCTTCATCAGGCCGATGTTGCCTTCCTGGATGAGATCGAGGAACTGCAGGCCGCGGTTGGTGTATTTCTTGGCGATGGAAATGACGAGACGCAGGTTCGCCTCGACCATCTCCTTCTTGGCGATGCGCGCCTCGCGCTCGCCCTTCTGCACCATCGACACGATGCGGCGGAACTCGATGGTCTCCAGCCCGGTCTCACTGGCGAGATTCTGGATCTCCTGCCGCAGCTCGCGGATCATGTCCTTCTCGCCGGCGACGAAGTTCTTCCAGCCGCGCGAGGACAGGTTGGCGACCTTGCGGATCCAGTTCGGATCCAGCTCATTGCCCTGATACTGCTTGAGGAAGTCGCCGCGATCGACGCCATGGCGGTCGGCCAGGCGCAGCAGCCGTCCCTCATAGCCCATCAGCCGCTTGTTGATGTCGTAGAGCTGGGCGACCAGCGCGTCGATGCGCTGCTGGTTGAGCGACAGGCTCTTCACATCGACGACGATGTCTTCCTTCAGCTTCTTGTAGCGCCGCTCCTGGCTCGGCGACAGCGTCTTGTTGGCCAGCTTGTTCTCCACAAGCTGATCCTGAAGCCGCCGCAGCTTCTTGTACTCGTCGGCGATGCTGTCGAAGGTCTCCAGCACCTTCGGCTTCAGCTCCGCTTCCATCGCCGAGAGGGAGATATTGGCCTCGAACTCGTCGTCGTCCTCGCCGTCTTCGGAGCTGTCCTCATCGGACCCGGCCCCGGAGGCACTGGCGCCGTCGTCCCCGTCCTTCTTGGGCGCGGTGCTCTCCCCGTCCTCGTCCTCGTCGTCGCCCTCTTCGGACTCGCCCTTGAAATCCGGGCCGGAGTAGGTCGCCTCAAGGTCGATGATGTCGCGCAGGAGGACCTTGCCCTCGTTCAGCTCGTCACGCCAGATGATGATGGCCTGAAAGGTCAGCGGGCTTTCGCACAAGCCGGCGATCATCGCCTCGCGGCCAGCCTCGATCCGCTTGGCGATGGCGATCTCGCCCTCGCGCGACAGAAGCTCCACCGAACCCATCTCGCGCAGATACATGCGCACCGGATCGTCGGTCCGGTCGGTCGGCTCCTTGGTCGTGGTCTTGGCCACCGCGCGCGGCGCCGCCTCCACCAGCTCTCCGCCGGCGGCACTGCCCTCTTCGGCAGCCGCCTCCTCGGCTTCCTCTTCCTCGATGACATTGATGCCCATGTCCGACAACATGGCCATCGTGTCCTCGATCTGCTCGGAGGTCACCTCTTCGGAGGGAAGAACTTCGTTGAGCTCTTCATAGGTTACATAGCCGCGTTTTTTCGCAAGCTTGATCATCCGCTTGACGGCGGCGTCCGACAGGTCCAGCAAGGGGCCGTCGGTGTTTTCGCTTGCCGTTTCCTGGGAGTCTTCCGCCTGGGTTGCTTTCGCTGCCATACTTTTCTCCGCCCCGCCGTCGTCGCAATCCGGCGTCGCCGCGTTTCATTTCAGTCGCTGTCGAACCGTTGCGTCCCGGCCGTCAAAGCAAACGACAGCAATAAGCCCATGCGCCGTCCGTCATGAACGGGTCGGGCGCGATCTCGTCATCACTCTTAGTCGGTGTCCGTTAAGTGCCACTTAACCCTGAATTGCCGCTGGCGACACGAAAGACCGGCGCGCAACTCCTGCCAAAGTCACCCGCGCGCACGATCTCAGGCTGCCCGGTCCGGCAAACCCTTGAGGATATGGGACAGCATCACCTGATTTCATACCGCGCGTGTGGCTCATCCATGGTCGTGATGGCCCTGATGCGGCGCCCCGGTGCTGTCGAATGTTGTTATTTAGCGCAAGCCGAGAGATTCGCAAGAGTGATTCGCAGCCGTCAATCGAATCAGATGGCCGCTCCCCGTCTTTTCATCCGCCCGGTGAAAAGGCCGGGCCTCTCCCAGGGGCCAGCCCGATAGATGAGGCCGGGCCCTAATGCCCCTGCCCGCTCTGCGCCGCCATCGCCGCGACCGCCGCCGCCGGCCGCGCGTTGCGCAAGACCCGTCCCCGGTCGGCCAGTTCCTGCTCATCCCGCGCGCATTCCTCACGGCGGCGGGCCAGATCCTGCGACTGCGCCCGGAACCGCTGCCAGGCCTCCTCGTCCACCGCCTCGCCCAAAGCGTCCAGCTCCGCCTCAAGCTCCTGTTCCAACCCGCGAATTTCCAGCGTGTCGAGATAGTGGCAGAACAGATCCTCGATGAAATCGGCGGGCGGATCGTGCCGCAGGATCGGCAGGCGCTGCATCAGGTCCTGGAACCGGGGCTGCAGCCGCCCGCCGCGCCCGCCGCGCGCGCCGCGCTCTTCCCCGTCCAGCACCTCCGACAGGATCTGGTAGAAGCGGTCATCCAGCGTCTCGAAGAAACTGCTGACCGGCACATCCTGCAGTTCCGTGGCGATCCGGCACAATTCGTCGCGAAACCGGGCGTGCAGCGCATCGCTGATGCCAGCCAGGCTGATCCGCTCCACGTAGCGCTCCAGCAATTCCGGATATTTCAGGCACAGACCGCACAAGGTCCGCTCGCTGCCGAACAGCGGGCCGGTTGGCGCTTCGGCGCGGCTGAGCGACGGCGGCGCATCGGGCCCACCGCCGGCCCGGCCCGCGCGCTTGCCACCGCCCGCCGGCCCGCCCTGCTCGCGCATGGCCCGCGCCTGACGGTAGAACAGATTGGACAGCCGCAGACGAATATCGAGCTGATAGCCTCGCTTCACCCGCTCATCGGCAATCGAGCGCACAAGGTCGTCGAGGCTTTTCTCCAGCGCCGCCTTGCGCTCCGGCGTGTCGATCCGCGCGCTCTCCACCTCGCGCGACCACAACACGTCGATCAGCGGCATCGCCCGGTCGAGTTGGGCGGACACCGCCGCCGCACCGCCCTCGGCGACCAGATCGTCCGGATCCTTGCCATCGGGCAGAAAGACGAACCCGAAGGAATGGCCGCTGCGCAGCACCGGCAGGATGCGGTCGACCGCCCGATGGGCCGCTGACACGCCCGCGGCATCGCCGTCGAAGCAGATCACCGGTTCAGGCGCCAGCCGCCACAGCCGGCCCACCTGCTCCTCGGTGAAGGCGGTGCCAAGGGAGGCGACCACATGGGTGAACCCGGCCTGCCAGAGCGCAATGGCATCCATATAGCCTTCCACCACCAGCGCCTGGCCGAGCCGATAGGCCGGCTCCCGCGCCCGGTGGAAGTTGAACACCATGGCGCCCTTGTGAAACAGCGGCGTTTCCGGCGAATTGAGGTACTTCGGCTGACCATCGGGATCGAGCGTCCGTCCGCCAAAGGCCACCACCCGGCCCCGATCGTCCTGGATCGGGATGATCAACCGGTTGCGGAACCGGTCATAGGAGGCCCGGCCATCATCGGGGCGGATCAGAAGCCCCGCCTCGACCATCGCCGCCTCGTCCACCCCCTTGCCGAGCAGATGGCGCTTCAGCCCGTCACGCCCGTTCGGCGCAAAGCCGATGCGGAACTCGCGCACGGTTTCCGGCTTCAGCCGGCGCCGGGTCACATAGGCGCGGGCCGCCTCCCCGCCGGAGGTCGTCAGCTCTGCCTGAAAATACCGGGCGGCCATCTCGCAGACATCGGCAAGACTGGCGCGCATCTCCGCCCGCTCCGCCGCACGCGGATCGGGCGCGGGCAAGGGCACGCCGGACTGTTCCGCCAGCCGCTCCACCGCCTCGGGAAAGGACAACCCCTCGGTCTCGGTCAGAAACCGGAAATGATCGCCGGAGGCGCCGCAGCCGAAGCACTTGTAGCGCCCGCGCCGGTCGTCGACGTGAAAACTCGGGGTCTTTTCCTGGTGAAACGGGCAGCAGGCCCAGAAGTCGCCACGGGCCACCTGGGTCTTGCGCCGGTCCCAACTGACCCGCCGGGCAACCACCTCCGACAGGGGCAGCCTTGCACGAATTTCGTCGAGCAATCCGGGTGAAAAACGCATGATATCCTGTATCCGATCTTCCGGAACGGCGGGCAAGACCCGTCAGTCGGCCCGCAGAAGATCCTTCACGACGCAGCTGGCGCGCACGAAATCCATCTGCCCCGGGTAGCGTTCCTTCAGCGCCGACATGCACCGCCCCATGTCGCGCAGGCCCTTGGCCTTGATATCGCGTACCACATCCTCGCAGGCGGATTTCATCGCCGCCTCGTCGAATTGCTTGGGGAGAAACTCCCGGATGATGGCAGCTTCCTCACGCTCCTGCTCGGCGAGGTCGAGCTGGCCGGCTTCCTCATAGTCGCGGATCGACCGGTCGCGCTGGCCGACCATCTTGTTGAGGATATCCAGCACCTCGTCTTCCGGCACGCCGTCCTGTCCAAGCTCACGCGCCCGCGCGTCCCGATCCTTGATCGCCGCCTGCACGAGCCGCAGGGTTGCCGCCCGTCGCTTGTCGTCACGATCGACCGCTTCGCGCAGTGCCGTGTTGATCCTGTCACGCATGACCTGCCCCGTTGTCTGCCCCGCCACGGCGCCGGATGGTGCCCGCAGCGGCGGCCAATCCGTCAGCCCTGTCATTTATACGATTGATTTTTATCGCTGTTTTCTTGCCGAGCCGAGAGTTGACCCTTCCGCTGGCTTCCCCTACATTGCCGCGCTGGACGCACCGTTGACATCTTCCCCATTGATCGTCAAGGCGCGGTCCAAACATGATGTCACCGAGTAGAACGAGAAAGCAAGCACATGACGACCGCAGACGCATGGTCCGCGACGCCGGTAACGGCCGTCCTCGTTTTGGCCGATGGAACCGTGATCGAGGGCCAGGGCTTCGGCGCAACCGGCCAAGCCTGCGCCGAAGTGTGCTTCAACACCGCGATCACCGGCTACGAGGAAATCCTCACGGACCCGTCCTATGCCGGGCAGATCGTGACCTTCACCTTCCCGCATATCGGCAATGTCGGAACCAATGACGAGGATGTCGAGACCGTCAACATGGCCTCCGCATCGGGCGTGCGCGGCGCGATCCTGCGCGCGGACGTCACCGACCCGTCGAACTACCGCTCAAGCCGGCACCTGGATGCCTGGCTGAAGGCACGCGACATCATCGGCCTGTCGGGCATCGACACCCGCGCGCTGACCGCCCTGATCCGCGAGCGCGGCGCGCAGAACGCGATCATCGCCCATTCGCCCGAAGGGATCTTCGACCTGGACGCGCTGAAGGCGGCGGCGGCGAACTGGCCCGGCCTTGTCGGCATGGACCTGGCCAAGGACGTCACCGCGGGCCAGAGCTTCACCTGGGACGAGACCCCCTGGGTCTGGAACGACGGCTACGGTCAGCGCCGGGACGACAGCTTCCACGTGGTCGCCATCGACTACGGCATCAAGCGCAACATCCTGCGGCTGCTCGCCGATGCCGGCTGCAAGGTGACCGTCCTGCCGGCCAGCGCCAGTGCCGAGGATGTGCTGTCGCGCGAACCCGATGGCATTTTCCTGTCGAACGGCCCGGGCGACCCGGCGGCGACCGGCGAATACGCGGTTCCGGTGATTCGCGAGCTGGTGGCCAGCGGCCTGCCGCTGTTCGGCATCTGCCTCGGCCACCAGATGCTGGCCCTCGCTCTTGGCGGCGAGACCGTGAAGATGCATCAGGGGCACCACGGCGCCAATCATCCGGTCTATGACCGCACCACCGGCAAGGTGGAGATCACCTCGATGAACCATGGCTTCGCGGTCGATGCCGCCAGCCTGCCGGAAACGGTCGAGGAGACCCACGTTTCCCTGTTCGACGGCTCCAACTGCGGCCTCAGGATTTCCGGCCAGCCGGTGTTCTCGGTGCAGTATCACCCGGAAGCCTCGCCCGGCCCGCGCGACAGCCACTATCTGTTCCGCCGCTTCACCAACCTGATGCGCGCCCGGCGCGGCGACGCGGAACTGCCGGAGAAGGCAGCCCCCGCCGCCGCCTGATCCGGGCACGGCCCGCAGGCTTCAGGCACGGCCTGACCCATCCAACGCAAAACGCCCACGTCCTTCCGGACGTGGGCGTTTTGCGTTGACTTCATATCTGCCTGCCTGGCTTGGCCTCAGGCATTCGCCCGCGTTTGCAGCAGACCATCAAGGGCAGCAAGCACACCGCTCATTTCCTGCACCTGGTCGCTCAACTGCGCCTGCTGTTCCTTCAGGATTTCCTCCTGACGGGCGCAGATCTCGCGCAGGGCCTGCAATTGCGCCGCGCGCCCCATCTTGCCCTCCACGAGCGAGATGACCTCGCGGATCTCGATCAGCGTCAGCCCGATGCGCTTGGCCTGCAGGATCACCCGCATGCGCCCGATATCCCGCGCACCATAAAAACGGCGCGCGCCCCGACGCTCGGGCCGCAGCAGGCCCTTTTCCTCATAGAAGCGCAAGGCCCGCAAGGTCACGCCGAAGGTTTCCGACATCTCGGCGATCGACAGCTTGGTCGTGTCATTGGCATCCACCTGAATAGGCCCGGCCAAATCCGGCATAGAGATCGCTTCCATCGTCACTTCCACCATAGTCCCGTTCATTATTCCCAACCCCGCGCACCATCTTCCAGAGCAAGATGTCCGCCCTCACACTCCCCGTGCACCAAGGAGCCGGACGGCGGCATCGTTCGAGAGAGTGGTTGCCGGCCACAGCCCCACCGCTTGCGGCCACCGGGAATTATGCCACCACCGGCGCCCGACAACCTTCTCTCAACGCGCCATTTTTTTATCTTCCCAAACGTTGGCACGTAGGCATACGGAGCCATTATTCGATATTTTTGAAATATCTCAACCACAAAAGATAAGAATTACAAATACTTAAGAAACAAGGTGTTTTCCAGGAAATAAAATATCGAATACATCATAAAAAATACATAATACATGAATTTTAATGTAAATTATATTTCTTTAATACAGAGATGACGGTCTCTTGAATAGAAACCCCAGCACCCGCCCGATTAGTTCAGGTCCCAATACGCTCGACAAACAGCCGCCCGCACCGCCCCGGTCGGAGCGGCTCTGGGCCAGGACCCTAGCGGCCGTCGCGACTGTCCGCGCGGCGCCATTCGCTTGGCGGACAACCGAACCAGCGCCGGGCCGCGCGGGTGAAGTTGCCCACCGCGGAAAAGCCAAGCCGGAAGGCAATTTCCGAGACAGGGAAATCCGTGTGCGCCAACAGATCCTCGGCCATGCGCCGGCGCACACTGTCATGCAACTGATTGAAGGTAAGCCCCCGGCCCGCCAGCCGGCGCTGCAGAACCCGGACGCTGGTCGCCACCGCATTGGCCACGTCGCCGATGGTCAACCCGGGCTCCTGGATGCGCGCGGCAATCACATCGCTCACCACGGCAATGAAATCATCGGCGCGGCGCCGATCGGCCAGCCGGCGCTGGTTGAGCTCGCACAGCGCGGCAAACAGGTCCGCATCGTAGAACGGGTTGGGCACATCCGCGTTGCCCGTATGAATGGCGATCCGGCACCCCTCGGCCCGATAGCGCACTGGAACGCCGAAGAACGCTTCATGCTCGGCCGTGTTCGCCGGAGAATCGCGAGACAGTTCCACCTCCACCAGCCGGGCATCGGGCCCCGCCGAGCGCATCAGCAAGGCAAGGGTCTTGCTGACGGTCCTGTCCACCAGTTGGTTGCGGCAGACCAGTTCCGGCGAAAAGGCGAATTGCAGCGACGCCGTCCGCCCCTCCACCACCGCGCTTGCCCCGTCCAGATCGACGGCGATCCGCAGGAAACGGGCGGCCACCTCGAACCCGCTGCGCAGGTCAGGAGCATGACGCACGGCAAGCGACACCGTGTTTTCCGCCCCTGCCCCGAGCATCCGCGTCCAGCGCAGCGCGAACAGTTCATCGTCGCAGTGGCGGGCGCAAGCCTCCAGCATCCGTGCATGCGCCCTGAGGCTGATGTAACCGGAGAAAGACATCTCCCGGCGCGCGCGATCGAGACCGCATTCGCGCATCACCGCCTCGAACGGCACCTTGCGCACGCGGCAGTACTCCTCAAGCCCGCATTGAGCCCTTGCGTGGATCAGCAGTGTTTCGGTCGAAGCAGGACCGTCGGGACAGACGAACATTAAGACGAAACCTGCGAGGGGGAGGATCCGACCGGCAAGGCGCCGCTCGCTTCGTTACATGAGCCATCAAGGAGATAAACGCACAGTATCAACAACTTCCGCGAAGGTCTACCAATCCCCACCACTCGACACGCACAAAGTAAACGAACCGGTCGCCGACACGCGGGTTTGACTTTTCTTGCAAGAGCGCGGATTCATGAAATCCTGCCGGGTCGACGGGAACCGATTGAACGCATGACGAAAAGCGGCCCTGGTTGCACGAAGGCATGCGCCGGAATCGGGACGGACCATGAAACGGAACGTGAAAAAACCAGACCAGCCTCGGGCCCGCCACCAGACCATGACATCCGACCAGTTCCGCCATTGGCGCAAATCCCTCGGCCTCAAGCAGAAGGACGCCGCCGACCGGCTCGGGCTGAAGAAGAGGATGATCCAGTACTATGAGAAGGGCGACCGCGACGGCCGGCCGGTGGAGATCCCGAAGTCGGTTCGCCTGGCCTGTTTCGCCATCTCCAGCGGCATCGGCGATTTCGACGGCTCCGGCATCTTCCCGGCAAGCGAACTGGAGACAACCGCCCCTCAGACCGACACCCGCCCTTGCGAACAGGACCTCTGAAACGGCCACATTGGGCCGATACCAGAAGATGGGGTTCCCCGACGCGCGCTTTTTCCCTATAAGCCGCGTTCAGCCGACATACACAATGACAGACCGTGGCCTCACCGCCTCCGTTTCCTCACGGCGGAAGCGCCGTATTCTTGCGAGCCCGATATGCCCAAACGCACCGATATCTCCTCCATCATGATCATCGGCGCTGGACCGATCGTCATCGGCCAGGCCTGCGAGTTCGACTATTCCGGCACGCAAGCCTGCAAGGCGCTGCGTGAGGAAGGCTACCGAATCATCCTGGTCAACTCCAATCCGGCGACGATCATGACCGACCCGGATCTGGCCGATGCGACCTATATCGAGCCGATCACGCCGGAAATCGTCGCCCAGATCATCGAAAAGGAACGCCCCGACGCGCTGCTGCCGACCATGGGCGGCCAGACCGCGCTCAACTGTGCCCTTTCCTTGCGCAAGATGGGTGTTCTGGACAAGTTCGGCGTGCAGATGATCGGCGCCACCGCCGAGGCGATCGACAAGGCCGAGGACCGGGAGCAGTTCCGCGAGGCGATGGCCAAGATCGGCCTGGAGACGCCGCGCTCGTGCCTGGCGCATTCGCTCGCCGAGGCGCTCGAGGCGCTGGACGAGATCGGCCTGCCGGCGATCATCCGCCCCTCCTTCACCCTCGGTGGCACCGGCGGCGGCATCGCCTACAACCGCGAGGAATATCTCGATATCATCGAGAGCGGCCTGGACGCCTCCCCGACCACCGAAGTGCTGGTCGAGGAATCGGTGATCGGCTGGAAGGAATATGAAATGGAGGTCGTCCGCGACAAGGCGGACAACTGCATCATCATCTGCTCGATCGAGAACATCGATCCGATGGGCGTGCACACGGGCGATTCGATCACCGTCGCCCCGGCCCTGACCCTGACCGACAAGGAATACCAGATCATGCGCGACGCCTCGCTGGCGGTGCTGCGCGAGATCGGCGTGGAAACCGGCGGGTCGAATGTGCAGTTCGCGGTCAATCCGGAAAACGGCCGGCTGATCGTCATCGAGATGAACCCGCGCGTGTCGCGCTCCTCCGCGCTCGCCTCCAAGGCGACCGGCTTCCCGATCGCCAAGATCGCGGCCAAACTCGCCGTCGGCTACACCCTCGACGAGCTGGAGAACGACATCACCGGCGGCGCCACCCCGGCCTCGTTCGAGCCGAGCATCGACTACGTGGTCACCAAGATCCCGCGCTTCGCCTTCGAGAAATTCCCCGGCGCCGAGCCGACCCTGACCACCGCCATGAAGTCGGTCGGCGAGGTGATGGCCATCGGCCGGACCTTTGCCGAATCCCTGCAAAAGGCGCTGCGCGGCCTGGAAACCGGCCTGTCCGGTCTCGATGAGGTGGAAATCCCGGGCCTTGGCCAGGATGATGACAAGAACGCCATTCGCGCCGCGCTCGCCGCGCCGACGCCGGCGCGCCTGCTCAATGTCGGCCAGGCCCTGCGCCTTGGCGCCAGCATCGAGGAGGTCCACCGCGCCTGCCACATCGACCCCTGGTTCCTGCACCAGCTCAAGGCCATCGTCGACATGGAAGCCAAGGTGCGCACCCACGGTCTGCCACGGCAGGCCGAAGCGCTGCGCCAGCTCAAGGGCATGGGCTTTTCCGACATGCGCCTGGCGGCGCTGGCCGATTGCGACGAAGCCGAGGTCAAGGCGCTGCGGCGCTCGCTCGACGTGCACCCGGTCTACAAGCGCATCGACACCTGCGCGGCCGAGTTCGCCTCGCCCACGGCCTACATGTACTCCACCTACGAGACGCCGTTTGCCGGCAGCCTCGCCGATGAGGCCAACCCCAGCGACGCCAAGAAGGTGGTGATCCTCGGCGGCGGCCCGAACCGGATCGGCCAGGGCATCGAATTCGACTATTGCTGCTGTCACGCCGCCTTCGCGCTGCAGGACGTCGGCTTCGAAACCATCATGATCAACTGCAACCCGGAAACGGTGTCGACCGACTATGACACCTCCGACCGGCTCTATTTCGAGCCACTGACGGCCGAGGACGTGCTGGAGATCCTGCGCCTTGAACGCTCCAAGGGCACCTTGCACGGGGTGATCGTCCAGTTCGGCGGCCAGACGCCGCTGAAGCTTGCCCAGGCACTGGTCGATGAAGACGTGCCGATCCTCGGCACCTCTCCGGACATGATCGACCTGGCCGAGGACCGCGACCGGTTCCAGAAGCTGTTGCACAAGCTGGGCCTGAAGCAGCCGCAGAACGGCATCGCCTATTCGGTCGAGCAGGCGCGGCTGGTGGTCGCCGATCTCGGCCTGCCGCTGGTGGTCCGCCCGTCCTACGTGCTTGGCGGCCGGGCGATGCAGATCATCCGCGACGAGAACGCACTCAATGCCTATCTGCTCGACACCCTGCCGGAACTGGTCCCGGGCGACGTGCGGGCCAAGTACCCCAATGACAAGACCGGCCAGATCAACACCGTCCTTGGCAAGAACCCGCTTCTGTTCGACCGCTATCTCGACAATGCCATCGAGGTGGATGTGGACGCCCTCGCCGACGGCAAGGACGTATTCATCTGCGGCATCATGGAGCACATCGAGGAAGCCGGCATCCACTCCGGCGACAGCGCCTGCTCGCTGCCGCCCTACTCGCTCTCCGAGGAGATGATCGCCGAACTGGAACGCCAGACCGTCGCCATGGCGCTGGCGCTCAACGTCGGCGGGTTGATGAACGTGCAATACGCGGTGCGCGGCGAGGACATCTTCGTGCTCGAAGTCAACCCGCGCGCCTCGCGCACCGTGCCCTTCGTCGCCAAGACCATCGGCCAGCCGGTCGCCAAGATCGCCGCGCGCGTTATGGCCGGCGAGCCGCTGGCCAGCTTCGGCCTGACCCGGCCCCAGCTCAACCATGTCGCGGTCAAGGAAGCGGTGTTCCCCTTCGCCCGCTTCCCCGGGGTCGACACGATCCTGGGCCCGGAGATGCGCTCCACCGGCGAGGTAATGGGGCTGAACGGCTCCTTCGAGGTCGCCTTCGCCAAGTCCCAGCTCGGCGCCGGCAGCCACGTGCCCACCGAAGGCACCGTGTTCGTCTCCGTGCGCGATGCGGACAAGGAGCGGGTCTATGATCCCATTCGGCGCCTGGCCCGGGCCGGGTTCAAGATCATCGCCACCCACGGCACCCAGACCTTCCTGGAGGAGCGGGGGATTTCCTGCGACCGGGTGAACAAGGTGCTTGAAGGCCGGCCCCACATCGTTGATGCTATCAAGAATGGAGGGGTGCAGCTCGTCTTCAACACGACGGAAGGCGCGCAGGCCCTGACAGACAGCCGGTCGCTGCGCCGGGCCGCACTGCTGCACAAGGTTCCCTATTACACGACCTTGGCCGGCGCGATCGCAGCAGCAAAGGGGATCGAAGCCTACGCTTCGGGCAACCTTGAAGTCTTTCCGTTGCAGGCCTACTTCACGAAGGTCTGATGTGAGATCGGCCCGTTCGGGGTGAACCCGGCCGGGCCATAAAACTGTTGTCCGCGCGCTCCTTGAAAGAGCAGGGAGGCGTGTAGGGAAAGGGTCCAGGACCTATGGAAAAAGTTCCTATGACATCCGCCGGCCATGCGATGCTGGAACGGGAACTCAAACAGCGGACGTCGGAAGAACGGCCGCGGATCATCCAGGCGATCGCCGAGGCGCGCGCTCATGGCGATCTGTCGGAGAATGCGGAGTATCATGCTGCCAAGGAGCAGCAGAGCCACAATGAAGGCCGCATCAACGAGCTGGAAGACAAACTCGGCCGCGCCGAGGTGATCGACGTCACCAAGCTGTCCGGCGACACCGTGAAGTTCGGTGCGAAGGTGAAGCTCGTCGACGAGGATACCGAGGAAGAAAAGACCTACACGATCGTCGGCGACGTGGAAGCCGACGTGAAGGCGGGCCGTATTTCGATCTCCTCGCCGATCGCCCGCGCGCTGATCGGCAAGGCGGTTGGCGACAGCGTCGAGGTCGCAGCTCCCGGCGGCGCCCACGCCTACGAGATCATCGAAGTCACCTTCGGATAAGCACCGGCCGGCTTCAGCCCGACCGGACTGCGCACGCGACCTATCGCCGCACGGCCGTCTCTTCCTGCCGAGCGGCGCGGTCCCTCTCCAAAAAGCTTCTCCGCAAACACGCCCCAGCGCGACGGACCCTTGCGCGATGGATCGAAGGGCCGCCGTTGTCAGTCGATATGCTCGACCGGCACGGCGGCCTCGTTCTTGGTCTGGCGGATGGTCAGTGCGGTGCGCACGTTGTCCACGTTCGGCGCGGCCGTCAGATCGCGGATGATGAAGTTCTGGAAGCTTTGCAGGTCCGGAACCACGCATTTCAACAGGAAATCCACCTCGCCGGACAGCATGTAGCTCTCGCGCACCTCCGGCCAGGCCTTCACCTGCGTCTCGAAGGCAAGCAGATCCGCTTCCGTCTGGCTGTGCAGACCGACCATGGCAAAGGCGGTAACATCAAAGCCGAGCTGCTTTTCATCCAGAAGGGTGCGATAGCCGCGAATGAGGCCGGCTTCCTCAAGCGCACGCACCCGCCTGAGGCAGGGGGGCGCGGAAATACCGACCCGGCGGGCCAGCTCGACGTTGGTGATGCGGCCATCGGCCTGCAATTCCTTAAGGATATGCCAATCAATCGCATCGAGGCGGATTTTCACTCTGGTCTCCTTCGCAGATCAATGGCACAGCCATCCTTGCGAGTCTCTCGTGGTGGCGCGGCGGGGCTGTCCTGGCGCGCGCCCGCGAATCCCGGTTCGGATCGGGCGCTCATGTCTTAGCGCCTTAGTGTTTTTTGCGTAAGTCTGCAATACTGTGACAACGGACGGCATGATCGAGAAACATCACGAAAGCGCGCCCGCGATGACCGATGCTCGTGTCTGGCTCGTCACCGACGGCAAGGCGGGCGACGAAGCCCAGTGTATCGGTGTCGCCGATGCCTTGCAGTGTGGCTGGGAGCTGCGCCGGGTGGCGCCGCGCGCGCCCTGGCGCTGGCTGATGCCCTGGGGCGATATCGACCCGCGCGATGCCCCCTCCCGCCCGGGCAGCCCGATCGCCCCGCCGTTCCCCGATATCGCCATTGCCTCGGGCCGCCGGGCGGTCGCCTATCTGCGGCGCATCAAGCGCGACAGCGGCGGGCGGACCTTCACCGTCTTTCTCAAGGATCCGCGGATCGGCACCAAGGCGGCGGACCTGATCTGGGTCGCCGAACACGACGATCTGCGCGGCGAGAACGTACTTGTGACCGCCACCGCACCGCATCGGTTCTCACAAACCCGCCTCGCCGCCGCAAGGCGCGATCCGCTGCCGGAAATCGCCGCCCTGCCGCACCCGCGCGTTGCCGTTCTGGTCGGCGGTGACAGCCGGCACTACCGCTTCAACGACACCGACATCACCCGCTTTCTTTCCGGCATCGAGCGCCTGCAGGCGGAGGGCGCGCATATGATGATCACCGGATCGCGCCGCACGCCGCAGCCGCTGCATGACGCCATTGCCCGGTTCGGGCGCGATCCTCGGCACCTGATGTGGGACGGGACCGGGGAAAACCCGCTGCTTCAGTATCTGGCCAATGCCGATGCGGTGGTGGCCACCGCCGATTCCAGCAACATGATCGGCGAGGCGCTGGCCAGCGGCCGGGCGCTGCATGTGTTCCACCCCTCCGGCGGTCACAGAAAGTTTGACCAGTTTCTGGAGGCTTTGACCCGGCTTGATCTGGTCCACCCCTTCCCCGGCCCCTTGAAAACCATTACCTACGACCCGATTGATTCAACGCCGCGCATCGCCGCGGCGATCCAGTGGCGCTATGCCGCCCATAAATCCCGGATCGGCTGACCCCGACCGCCGGACACGCAAAGCTCCGAGGAAACGCGACCATGACGCAACAGCATCACAAGCTCCTGATTGTCGGATCCGGCCCGGCCGGCTACACGGCGGCGGTCTATGCGGCCCGCGCCATGCTGACCCCGGCGCTCGTCACCGGGATCCAGCCCGGCGGCCAGCTCACCATCACCACCGAGGTGGAGAACTACCCGGGCTTCGCCGATCCGATCCAGGGCCCCTGGCTGATGGAGGAGATGCGCAAGCAGGCGGAAAACGTCGGCACCCAGATGATCTACGACACCATCCTCAGCGCCGATCTGTCCAGCCGCCCGTTCACCCTGACCGGCGACAGCGGCACGGTCTACACCGCCGATGCGCTGGTGATCGCCACCGGCGCCCAAGCCAAGTGGCTGGGCCTGCCCACGGAAGAAGAATTCATGGGTGCGGGCGTGTCCGCCTGCGCCACCTGTGACGGTTTCTTCTACCGGGGCAAGGAAGTGATCGTCGTCGGCGGCGGCAACACCGCGGTGGAAGAAGCGCTCTATCTGGCCAACCTTGCCTCGAAGGTGACCATCGTCCACCGCCGCGACAGCTTCCGCGCGGAAAAGATCCTGCAGGACCGGCTCGCGCGCAACGACAAGATCGAGGTAATCTGGGACAGCACCGTTGAGGCCGTCCTCGGCGGCGGCACCCCGAAGGCCGTCACCGGCGCGCGGCTGAAGAACGTCAAGACCGGCGAGACCCGCGACGTGCCGGCTGACGGGTTCTTCGTGGCGATCGGCCATGCGCCGGCGACCGAGCTGTTCAAGGACCAGCTCAAGATGACGCCCTCAGGCTACATCTGGACGGCGGCGGACAGCACCGTGACCTCCATCCCCGGCGTCTTCGCCGCCGGCGACGTCACCGACGAGATCTACCGGCAGGCCGTGACCGCCGCCGGCATGGGCTGCATGGCCGCGCTCGAAGCGGAACGCTTTCTTGCCGAACACGACATTGCGGAGGCGGAAGCGGCGGAATAACCTGCCGTTTGCGCCCCGTATCACCAAACAAGAACCTGGCGGATATCACTGTGCCGTTGGACTGGGACAAACTTCGCATTTTTCACGCAGCGGCACAGGCCGGGAGCTTCACCCACGCGGGTGAAGCCCTCAACATGAGCCAATCCGCTGTCAGCCGACAGGTCAGCGCCCTGGAGCATGACCTGAAGGTGCCTCTGTTTCACCGTCACGCACGCGGCCTGCTGCTGACGGAACAGGGCGAGGTGCTCTATCGCACCGCGCGGGAAGTGCTGATGAAGCTGGAGGCGGCGCAGACCCGCCTCACCGACAGCCGTGAGAAACCGAGCGGCGTGCTGCGGATCACCACCACCGTCGGCCTCGGCTCGACCTGGCTGGCCCAGCGCCTGCACGAGTTCATCGACCTCTACCCGGACATGGAGCTCAGGCTGATCTTCGACGACGAAGAGCTTGACCTCGGCATGCGCGAGGCCGATGCGGCGATCCGCCTGCGCCAGCCGACCCAGCCCGACCTGATCCAGCGCAAGCTGTTCACGGTCCATTTCCACCTGTACGCCGCCCCGTCCTATCTCAAGCGCTTTGGCGCGCCGAAGAGCGTGGCGGATCTCGATTCGCACCGGATCATCACCTTCGGCGAACAGGCCCCGCCCTACCTGCGCGACATGAACTGGCTGGAGACCGCCGGGCTTCCCACCGGTCAGCGCCGGCGCAGCGTCTTGCGGATAAACAATGTGGTGGCGATCAAGCGCGCCGTGCAGCAGGGGACCGGCATTGCCATCCTGCCCGACTACATCAACGAGGAAGGCTCCGGCCTCGTCCAGTTGATCCCCGAAGCCGAGGTGCCGAGCTTCGACACGTTCTTCGTCTATCCGTCCGAGCTGAAGAACACCGCCCGCATCACCGCCTTCCGCGACTTCCTGCTGGCGAACGCCGAACGCTGGACCTTCTGAGCCATCCTGGCGGCCCCTCCCCGACAAAGGGGCCGCCAGGATCGCCCGATTGGGCACGAATTGGCCTCATAGGGTCGCCGCTGCCCATTTCAATGGCAACGCCCCGCCAATTCTGCATAGCTGCAATGCAAAGGCGCTTCTTGCATAGGCGCGTTGTGCAGTGCATATAAGCAACAGGCTGTTGGTTTGCTTCGTCGCTATCTCCTCCCAGCGACGTCTGATGCGACCAGCTGTTCCCTCTGGAAGGTGATTGCGCCACCTAGGTGGCAAAATCGAATAACTGCCGGGCCACGTGCCCGGCATTTTTTTTGCCCTCATGAGCTTGCAGGCAATCACCTTTCCGGCGACGCCGCCGAAAAACGCACCCCCCACTGGCGCCCCCTCCCATTTTGCATGGCTGCAATGCAGCACTGCCTCTTGCATAGGCACGTTGTGCACTGCATATAAGCAACAGGCTTCTGGTTTGCTTCGTCGCTATCTCCTCCCAGCGACGTCTGATGCGACCAGTTGTTCCCTCTGGAAGGTGATTGCGCCACTTAGGTGGCAAAATCGAATAACTGCCGGGCCCTGTGCCCGGCATTTTTTTTGCCTCCTCGCGGACGGGCGCCCCTCACATATAGAGCGCCTCGCCCTCCAGCCCCGTGTAGAGCCCGGCCACCTGTTCGCCATAGCCGTTGAAGAGCTGGGTCGGTATCCGCTCGCCGGTGGCGAGCAGCCGCTCGCTTGCCTGGCTCCAGCGCGGATGTGGCACATCCGGGTTCACATTCGCCCAGAAACCGTATTCGGACGCGGCAATCTGTTCCCAGAAACTGACCGGCCGCATGTCGGTGAAGCTGATGCGCACGATCGACTTGATCGACTTGAAGCCGTATTTCCACGGCACCGCCAACCGCAGCGGCGCGCCGAACTGCTTCGCCAGCGGCTTGCCGTAGACCCCGGTGGCGATGAAGGCCAGTTCATTGGTCGCCTCGGCGAGCGTCAGCCCCTCCACATAGGGCCAGGGATACCAGGACGCCCGCTGGCCGGTGGCCACATCCGGATCGAGAAAGGTCTCCATCCGCAGGTATTTCGCATCCGAGGTCGGCGCGGCGAGCCGCACCAGCTCGGCCAGCGGGAAGCCGGACCAGGGCACCGCCATCGACCAGGCCTCGACACAGCGATGCCGGTAAAGCCGCTCCTCAAGCGGCATTTTCTTCAAGAGATCGTCAATGGCAATGGTCTGGGGATTGTCGCACAGCCCGTCGATCCGCAGCTCCCAGGGGCGGATCTTCAGCGCCTGCGCGGCACTGGCGATCTGCTTGTGGGAGCCGAATTCATAGAAGTTGTTGTAGGTGGAGGTGATCGCCTCCGGTGTCAGCGGCCGTCCCGGCTGATAGGCCTCGTTGCGCGGCACCGGATAGAGCCCGGCGCTCGGGTCCCCCTCCGCCGCCAGCGCCCCGCCGGGCAAGAGGGCACTGCCCGCGATTCCCCCGGCGGCCATCCCTCCGGCTGTAAGTCCGAACCCCGCAAGCAGCTGGCGCCGATTGAGAAACACCGCCTCCGGCGTCGCGGCCGCTTCCGGCAGTTCCCATCCGCGTTTGCGCAGGATGTGCATCGGCAGTCCCTTTCCAGTCAGATCACATGTCTCCTTCTGGCTAACGCTCCGCGACCTCGCGTGCAAATCAAGCCCGGTTGATCGGGCTGGCAGGACGGAGCCCGTCCGCCCCGTCCCGCCATCGGCCTGACTGTCCTCAGGCAGCCTTGCGCCCATGGCGCGCCAACACCTGGTCGGCCGCCTTGCCGCCGAGCTCCGCCAGGTGATCGAACCGCTTGCTGTAGCTTGCCACGCCGGCGGTCGCCGAGCGCAGCTCGATGATCAACCCGCCGATTTCCGCTTCCGGCATCATCGCCCGCACCTCGTCCCATCCGGGCCAGCCGGCGCGCGCATCGAAGCCGAGCAACTGGCCGCGCCGCGCCGAGACGATGCCGTTGATCCGGGCCGTTGCATCGCTCGGACAGAAGATCGTCACCTCATGCACCGGCTCCAGCAGCACCGGCTTGCACATGGGAAGCCCCTCGCGCATGGCCTGGATTGCCGCCATGCGGAATGCCTGGTCGGAGGAATCGACGCTGTGGTAGGAGCCGTCTGTCAGGGTCACCGCCAGATCGACCGTGGGAAAGCCGAGGGTTCCCCGCTGCAGCGCTTCCTCAACACCGGCCCGCACCGCCGAAATATACTGTTTCGGCACCACACCGCCGGTGATCGTGTCGGTGAAGACGAACCCATCGCCCCGCCCGAGCGGCTGGATCTCCAGCGCCACATCGCCGAACTGGCCATGCCCGCCCGACTGCTTCTTGTAGCGGGAGCGCACCGCCGCCGTGGCGCGGATGGTCTCGCGATAAGGCACCGCCGGATCGCCGGTTTCCACCGACAGGCCGTATTTGCCCGTCAGCCGTTCCAAGGCAACACGCAGGTGCATCTCGCCCTGCCCCTCCACCAGCGTCTCTGTCATGTCCTGCAACTGGGTGACCACCAGCGACGGATCCTCCTCCACCAGCTTGGCCAGCGCGCTGGTCAGCTTGACCTCGTCCCGGCGCTCCTTCGGCCGCACCGCCAGCGCCAGCACCGGCTGCGCCGGCGCCAGGGGGGCCAGTTGCGGCGCCGGGTGCTCCAGCCCCAGGGTCTCCCCGGTCAGCACCCCTTCCAGCTTGCCAAGCGCGACAGTGTCGCCGACGCCCGCGCTCTCGCGCTTCAGCGCCTGCTGACCCATCACCGTGTAGAGACCAGACACCCGCGCCGGGCTGCCATCGGCACGCTGCAAGGTATCCGCATCGCCAACCGACCCGGCCAGCACCCGCGCCACCGACAGCTTGCCCGCATGCAGCGTGTGCACGGTCTTGAGGACCTGAAGCACCGTATCGCCACGCTCCTCCAGCCCGAGGCGGGCGGCGGTGGCGCCAATCCCCGGCGCCTCGTGGCGGATCGCCTTCAGCAAGCGGCCGATGCCATGGCCGTGTTCGGCCGATCCGAACAGGACCGGCAGGATCATGCCCTCGCGCATTTCCCCGGACAGATCCGCGAACACCCGCTCCCGGTCCGGCGCGGCATCCTCCAGAAGCGCCTCCATCAGCACATCGTCATGATCGGCCAGCGTTTCCAGCATGGAGAACCGCGCCTCGATCTCGCGCGCCACCTCCTCGCCGGGGATCTCGATCACCTCGCTTTCGGCCTGCTCGCGGTAGACATGCGCCCGCTCCAGCGCCAGGTCGATGTAGCCGGTGGCAACCCCCTCCGACCAGATCGGGATCTGGCGCAGCACCAGCGGCACGCTGGAGGCCGGCTGCAGCATCTGCAGCACCTCGCGCATGCGCAAGGAAGCCTTGTCGATCTTGTTGAGGAAGAGAACATGCGGAATGCCCTGGTCCTCGAGCTGCTTCAGGATCACCTGCAGCGCCGCGACCTTCTTCTCATCCGCCTCGACGACGACGACGGCCAGGTCGAGACCCGGCAGAACGCCGGCGCTCTCGCCGAGAAAATCGACGGCGCCGGGGCAATCGAGAAAGGTGATCCTCTCCCCGAGATACTCCGCCTCGGCGATATTCACCTCAACGCTCATGGCATGGGCGCGCGCCTCCGGCGCCCCGTCGCCGACGGTGTTTCCCGCCGCGATCGTTCCCTGCCGCTGAATGGCCCCCGTGCGCGCCAGAAGCGCTTCGAGCAAGGTCGTCTTGCCGCTGCCGAACGGCCCGACGATGCCGATGCACCGGGGCCCCGTTTCCCTGCCGCCGTTGAAACCACCGCCTCCGGATCCGCTGTCCGCACCCATGACCGCAACTCCCTTGCCTTGCATCAACAGGAGGGACCGGGCACGGCGGAACCAGACCGGGGCCGCGCGCGGCGCCCCCGCCCGCCGACGGCGAGCGGATGATCATGGTCGCGCCACTGGATCAGGGAACGCAAGGGAAACCGTTCCCGCAGCGCAGCACGAGCCCTGCGGCCAAGGCGCGCAGCCAAACGAAAAGGACCGCCCCGAGTGTGATGCCAAAGCCCTTTGTTTCGGAAGAAGGGGGCGTCCTCCCGGACGAAGCGCAGCGGAGATCCGGGATCGGCGAGGCACGGCCGCTCGGTTCCGGTCTCTTCAAAAAGCGCGTCTTCTGGCTCTCCGATCCCGGGTCGCGCCAGGGCTTGCCCGGGACGACGCCGAGAAATGGCGCAAGGGCTACTCTTCTCCCGACATTGCCCCACACTCCGCGTCTTCCCGGACGACGCGTACGCGGAGATCCGGGACCGGAGAGCCACGGTCTGCCGGTTTCAGACCCATGAAACGCACGGCTTTCGGTTCCCCGATCCCGGCTCGGGGGCCGGGATGACGCCGAGGCGCGAGGCATCGATTGCCGTCATGCGAAAGATCATCGCCCTCCTCAATGCACGCATCAGAGACGAACTCACCGCAATGAGTTGATGACGCCGTGAGGGACCGTTGTCCCTTACCAGTGGTTTTTTGAGGGGGCGACGCGGGAGCGCAGATCCAAACGAAAACGGGGCGGCCAGGGCCGCCCCGAACGCAGGCAATTTGTCGGAAAACCCGCGCGGATCAGCGCAGGTTGCCGCAGAACCGCTGGATGCGGGTGCAGGCGTTTTCCAGCGCTTCGGTCGAGGTCGCGTAGGAAATGCGGAAGTTCGGACCAAGCCCGAAGGCCGAGCCCTGCACCACGGCCACGCCTTCCGTTTCCAGAAGCTCGGTGACGAAGTCCTCGTCGGTCTCGATCACCTTGCCGGACGGCGCGGTCTTGCCGATGGTTCCGGCGCAGGACGGGAACACGTAGAACGCGCCCTCCGGCGTCGGGCAGGTGAGCCCGGAAGCCTGGTTGAGCATCGACACCACCAGATCGCGCCGGCCCTTGAACACCTCGTTGTTGCGCGGGATGAAGTCCTGCGGACCGTTCAACGCCTCGACCGCGGCCCACTGGGCGACGGAACAGGGGTTGGAGGTCGACTGGGACTGCACCTTGGCCATGGCCTTGATCAGCTCGGCCGGACCACCGGCGTAACCGATCCGCCAGCCGGTCATCGCATAGGCCTTGGAGACGCCGTTGACCGTCAGCGTGCGGTCCATCAGGCCGGGCTCGACCTGAGCCAGCGTGGTGAACTCGAAATCGTCGTAGACGAGATGCTCGTACATGTCGTCGGTCATCACCCAGACATGGGGATGCCGCATCAGCACCTCGGCGATCGCCGCCAGTTCCGCACGGGTATAGGCGGCGCCCGACGGGTTCGACGGCGAGTTGAAGATGATCCACTTGGTCTTGGGCGTGATCGCCGCTTCCAGGGCCTCGGGCGTCACCTTGAACGTGGTCTGGTCCGCCTCGACGATCACTGGCGTGCCGCCGGCCATCAGCACCATGTCCGGGTAGCTGACCCAGTACGGCGTCGGAATGATCACTTCATCGCCGTCGTTGAGCGTCGCCACCAGCGCATTGTAGAGCACCTGCTTGCCGCCGGTGCCGACCGTCACCTGATTGGTGGTATAGGTCAGGCCGTTCTCACGGGCGAACTTGGCGACGATCGCTTCCTTCAGCTCCGGAATGCCGTCGACGGCAGTGTATTTCGTCTTGCCCTCGCGGATGGCCTGGATCGCGGCGGCCTTGATGTTCTCCGGCGTATCGAAATCCGGCTCGCCAGCGCCAAGGCCGATGACGTCGCGGCCAGCGGCCTTGAGTTCTCTCGCCTTGTTGGTAACGGCAATGGTGGCGGACGGTTTGACGCGCGCCAGCGCGTCAGCGATGAAGCCCATGATGTTCTCCCGGTGTGGCACATGAGGTGCAGGCGCGCGAGCCTACTTCCGGGCCCGTATCCATGCAAGGCCATCGCGGCCCGCCCAAGGGGAATTCCTCCACCTTTGCCACCCCATGCCGGGCCGGACATCTTCCGGCCCGTGCCTTTCGTGCCTAGACGTCGAGCCGCAACTGCGGCAGTCCGTCGGAGGTCCGCTCGCGCGAATGCCCCTCCGGTCCGACAACGCCCCGGATTCGCGTTCGAAAGTTCGAGAAGCTAGCGAAGCTGACGACGTCGACCGCCTCATCCAGATCGAGCACCAGGCGGAACCAGCCCGGGCGCACCATCTCCACCGCGACGATGGTTGCCGAGAAGGCTTGCGACAGATAGCGGCCCTCAACCCGGTCGCCGGGCGACCAGCCCTCCGGCGGACGGTTGCCCATCGCCGCGTGGAAGGCGTTCCAGTCGCGGAAGCCATGTTGATGGGCCACGAGCTCAAGGGCATTGCCATGGCTGACCGGCGTGCCCTGCCTGCCAAGCTGCTCCCGCAGCCGCTTCGCCTGTCGCTTTGCCTCGGCCACGGTTGGGAGCTGTCCGCTCATGCCGCATCCTCCGCCGTTGCCCGGAACAGTCCCAGGCGGAGCGCATGGCGCCGCGCGTTGCGTGTCAGCACCAGCAAGGTAAGCGCCAGCAGCAGAGCCTCGGCGACCGGCCCGGCGCTCCAGATGCCGATTTCCCCGAACTGCGCCGACAGGAGGAACGTCAGCGGAATCGCGAAGAGATACGGCTTTGCCAGACCGAGAAGCGCGGCGCGCGCCGCCTCGCCGATCGCCTGGAAATAGGTCGCGATCATCATCAGCGGGCCGGCGAGAACAAACAGGGTCACGACGACGGGCAGGATGCGGCCGACCTCGGCGACAACGGCGGGATTGTCGACAAAGGCGCCGCCGATGCCTCGCGCGAACAGCGTCATGACGAGTTGCAGCGCCGCACAATAGGCAAAGGCGATGCTCACCGCGAGCTTCAGACTGCCGTCGGACCGTCGCCATTGCCGCGCGCCGAAATTGTTGCCGGTGATCGTCTGCATCGCATGGGACAGGCCGAGCAGCGGCAGGAAGGCAAAGGTCATGACCCGGGTGATGATGCCATAGGCCGAAACCGTCTCCGCATAGTCGGGACTGGCAAGGATCTGCAGCGCCATCATGATGGCCGCGGAGCCCAGCGCCAGGCCGATGAAGTTCAGGCTCTGCGGCGCGCCGAGCGCCAGAATGCGCCCCCAGCCGTGAAACACCCCATGCTGAAGGAGCGCGCTCGGGCGAAGGGCTGTTCTCCCGCGAAACCGGAAGGCCAGAATGATGGCGAAGGCCAGTGCCTGCGCCAGCGCGGTTCCATAGGCCGATCCGGCGACGCCCAGCTCAAAGATCGCGATCAGCACATAGTTGAAGCCGATGTTCGCCAGCGAGACCAGGAGGCTCATCGCCGCCATGAAACCGACCCGGCCCTCATTGCGCAGCGTGTCGGAATTGACCGAGAGGACGAAGAGCAGCGGCGAAAACAGCACCGTGATCCGCAGATAGGTCAGCCCCATGTGCGCCAGCTCCACCGACCCGCCGGCGGCCAGCTCGGTGAGCTGACGGCCGAAGCCGGCAAACAGCAGGAGCAGCACCGCCGCGATCACCAGCGCCAGACCATGAGCGCCGGCGAAGACCATGCGCGCTTCGGTCAGACGCCGGCCGCCGAGGTGACGGGCCAGCAGGCTGGACATACCGCTCGACACCAGGGTCGAAAGCGCCACGATCAGCATGTAGATCGGAAACATCAAGGTGACCGCCGCCAGCGCTTGCGGGCCGACATAGTGCCCAAGGAACAGGGCATCGGCGACGGCAAGCAACCCGTTCATCCCCATCACGAAGATGATTGGCAATGCGGTCCTGGCGTAGATGGCCGCGAGCGGTCCATCGAGAAACATGTTGGTGGAGGCGTCGGACGTGGCAACGTCGGACGTTGAAACATCTGGCGTGGGCGCGCCGGAGGTGGAGGTATCAGGCAAGGTCCCATACTCCTCGTGCAAGAAATCGCGCAAGAAAGGATGGGCACCCGCATTGCCATCCGCGCGACATGCGTGGAGGATCACAAGGACAGCTCTGATACGAAACTTCACCAAGACAAGATGTCAGCGGGTGGCGGGCGTCCGCAGCCTCAACCGCAGATAACGCGAAGCGGCGTCCCCGTCAATGCTTGCTCTCGATCATCAGGTGCCGCCCGGCGCCCGAATCGATCAGCGTGGCGCGCAGGCGCTTGCTGCGCGACACCCCATCGAAGCCGCTGACGGTCGCCTGGAAGGGCGTCGCCCCCTCCTTGCGCGCATGGTCGATCAGCGACATGAAGGTCCGGGGATGCAGCATGGTCTCGGTGATCGGTGCCGATTCCATCAGTTGCTCGGTGATGGCGAAGGTCTTGCGGGCGGCGGCATTGGCCGAGACCAGCATTCTGGTCTTGAGATCGACGACCAGCAGCGGCGCGTGCACCGCGTTGAACAATTGCTGGTAGTCGACCGAACAGTCGTTGACCTTCTCCGCCGTGAACACCACGCCGCTCAGCCCGGCGGAAACCTTGAACGGCATCATCTCGTAGGTCAGCGTCATGGAATCGCCGCTGGCGAGGAAGAAGCGCTTCTTGGCTTCCGTCGGCGCGCGCCGGGCAAGCGTCGTCAGCAGCACGGACGTCAGTGTCTTGCCGACGCGGTTTGGAATATGCGCCACGTTGCGGCCGATGCACAGGGTGGGGTCGGCGATGTGAAACAGCTCGAACAGCGCCTCGTTGGCGTAGCGCAGGTAGCCGAAACTGTCGACCACCAGCACAGCCTTTTCCGAGCCTTCCACCAGATGACGGATCAGCGGCGCGACGCCGCGAACGGCGGTGCCGCCCGCGTCCTCCTCGCCATTGGCGCTGGCCACCACGGTGACGAAGGTGCGCCCACCTTCCGCCTGGTAGCGCGATGCAAGCAGCGACAGCCCATTGCCGGGCTCCCCGCCGGCCAGTTCCACCGGCCCGGCCTTGCCGCTCCTGACGGTCTGCTGCACCAGCGACAGGATCTGGCGCTGATCGTTCTGCGCCAAAAACCGCAAGGCGCTGGACAAGGGCGCCTCGTTCAGCCCCGCTGTTTCGGCGAAATCCAGCACCGGAGACTCAAGCCAGACAATGCGCTTTGCCTGGATATCGACCATGAAGAACGACAGGCCGGCCAGCGACAGGGCAGGCTCGCCGCCCGCGGCAGTCGGGACCAGGGCGGTGCCGCCCTCCTGCGTCAAATCCTGCCGTGCGGGAAGCTGATCGTCCCGGTCCGCTGCGCCCATGCCAAACATCCATATTGCGGCGACGGCACGCCAGTGCCCCGCCATGTCTCAAGCCATCCGCCCCGATCAAGGTCCCGGACCGATCGGCGTCCCTGGATGGAACACTGTCACTTTCACCGGCGCTTCCCGAGCGTGAAGACGTGACCTTCGTCCTGCCTGTCGCGCCTTGCCCTGAAGGCACAATCCGACACAGGACCTTACGTTTAATATGCCAAAGCGCTCCTGAAAACTCGGTAAATGCGCACGCCGCAATTCACGCGGCAAAAGGGAACCACCTTCCCCCGCTCGCCTTGAAAGCGCCGCGAAATGACACCGGAAGCGCCCGAAAGCCGGCCTGCACCGGCCCCTTTCCCCCGTCAGTTTGAGACCATCGCAACGAACGAGACCGGGAAGATTGTCATGCGTATCCGGAATTCATCGAAGCAGCCCCCCCGCCGGCAGGTCGTCCGCGCCCTCACGCTGGCCCTGATCGGCGCGGTGCCGCCGGTGCTGATCGCCTCCAGCGCCCGGGCCGCCGGAACCAGCGTCGTCGACGACTGGACCATCGGCCTCCTGAGCCTCACCTTCGGCGCCATGCTGGTCGTCCTGACGTTTCTCGCAGGACAGATGTCGCGCAACTTCCAGGCGGGAATGCGCGCCCGCATCGAGGCGGCACGCCGGCTGAACGGAGATGCCCAGGAATGAAACTGATCCAGCAACTTTCTGGCGTCGCCGGCCGCGACATGCCCACCGACCGCGACGCGGCCGCCCTGCTGGCCCTCGCGGTTGCCATCGGCCTCCTGTTCGCCGGTGCCCTCACCCTGTTCGGCGGCCCGCTGGCGGCATCGTTGAAAAGCATCGAGGCGGACGCGCCCAGCCAACAGATCGTCCATACCCCTTCGCCGGAGAAGTGAACCTTCCGGCCACGGTCTCCTGTCATGCCGTCCTGTGCCCGGCCCGGCGTTGTCGCCGCCGCCGGGCAGGCCGGTCTTGCAGTTCCTCGAAAAAGCCGCGATAAGCAGGCGGACGGATGGACAAATTCCTCTCGTCCCGCGCGCCAGCGGTTTTCTGTGCGGCGCGGTCCAGATCAACGCGCAACGATGGATTGCCGCGCCATTCGAGGTGGAGTGCCAGACCATGCCGGTCGATTTATCCCTGTCCCCCGACACGATGCGCATGTTCGTGCAAAAAGCCCGCGCAGCCGCGTCCATCGACAACGACGGGTTTGAGGATGGACGGGACCACGAGGTCGAGTTCGACGTCGACACGCTTGAGGACAGTCATGCCCATGACGGCCTCGCGGAAGAGGAAAGCGAAGACCTCTCCGGCGAGGAACTGCGTGAGCTGATCGAGGACCTCAACGTCGATGAGGCCGCCGAGCTGGTCGCCATCGTCTGGATCGGGCGCGGCGACTTCGAGCAATCCGACTTCGAGCAGGCCGTCGAGCAGGCTCGCGAACGGGCCGTCGGCTCCACCGCAACCTATCTGATCGGGATGCCGCTCTTCGCGGACCATCTGGAAGCCGGGCTCGACGCACTCGACGTCTGACCGCAAAAACGCCAGCATTCCGCCCGTTCGCGGCGAAATCTCTGGATAACCGGCGACGCCCAGGGCGCGCCGGTTTACTTTTTATTAACCATAAGGGCTAACTTTCACGGTTCGATTGTCGCGACGGAGACGAGCGCATGAGCATGACGAACCGGACCGAAACGGATGGGTTTCCGATCGAACGCATCTCTCCCTGGCCCATTGCCTTGCGTGTGACCCTCACGGCCTCCGCGCTGCTCCTGGTGCTCTGCTTCGCCTTTCCCAACGGCTGATCGTCGGCCCTGACCGGCTTTTCCCGCTTGCTGCGATGGAAAACTTCCGATAGCGGGACATCATGAGCCGCCTTCTCGCCAATACCCTTCTGCTGCTGGCCGCCCTGATCTGGGGATCCGCCTTCGTCGCCCAGTCGACGGCAATGCAGGACCTTGGCCCCCTCACCTTCACCGGCCTGCGCTTTCTCATCGCCGCCGCCGTCGTCCTGCCCTTTGCCTTTCGCGAGGGGCGGCAGCCGGCGGCCCGTCCACTGGCACGCGGCCACATGCTGCAGTTCACCCTGATCGGCGTGGTGTTCTTTTTCGCCATCAGCCTGCAGCAGGCCGGCCTCGTCGTCACCAGCGTCACCAATGCCGGCTTCCTGACCGGTATCTATGTGGTGCTGACGCCGATCCTCGGTCTGCTCGTCTTTCGCGAACACCCGCATCCGGTGGTGTGGCCGGCCTCGCTGGTCACCCTTGGCGGCATCTGGCTCCTGGGCGGCGGCTCGCTCTCGGCGCTGAACTACGGCGACGGGCTGATGATCGTCTGCGCGGTATTCTGGGCCATCCACGTCGGCCTGCTCGGGCGGATCGCGTCCTCCTCCGGCCGCCCTCTGGCGCTGTCGGTCTGGCAATTTTCGGTCGTCGCGGTCCTTGCGCTGGTCGCCGGGCTGGCGTTCGAGGACGTGAGCTGGCAGGGCATTCAGGCGGCCGGCCTTGAGCTGTTCTACACCAGTGTGATTTCCGGCGGCCTCGCCTTCACCCTGCAGGCCATCGGCCAGCGCTGGACCCGGGCCGGCGACGCGGCCATCCTGCTGTCCTCCGAGGCCTTGTTCGCCGCCCTGTTCGGTGCCATCGTCCTGGGCGAGCGCCTGTCGCCACTCGGGCTGGTCGGCTGCGCCCTGATTTTCCTCGCCATCCTGGCGGTGCAGCTCGTGCCGCTGTTCGGCTGGCGCCGTCTGCGACTGCGGTTCGGCAGCTAGGGTCTGGACTCATAAATGAGGCTGACACTCCATTCCGCCGACCAGCCGGTCCCCGAAAGGAAGTCAGCCGCGACGCCTCGGCTGGATCTTCTGGATGTCGCGCGCGGGCTCGCCCTGCTGACGATGGCCGTCTATCACCTGTCCTGGGATCTTGCCTGGTTCCGGCTGGTCGACTGGCCGGTTTCCTCCGGCCCCGGCTGGCGCCTGTTCGCAGCCCTGATCGCCGGCAGCTTCCTGTTTCTGGTCGGCGTCGGGTTGGTGCTCGCGCATCGCCGCAAGATCCAGTGGCGCAAGGCGACGATCCGCCTGGCCCGCATCGCCCTTGCCGCAGCAGCGATCTCCGCCGCGACCCATCTGGCCCTTGGCGATCAATATGTCCGCTTCGGCATTCTGCACGCCATCGCCGCCAGCTCGCTGATCGCGCTGCCGTTCGTCCGCCTGCCCGTGCCGGTCACCCTGGGCGCCGCCGCGCTCGCCGCCGCCCTCCCCCGGCTGCTGCCGGGCGTTTTGGGCGACAGCCCCTGGCTGCTGTGGACCGGCCTGACCGGCGCCCCGCCCGCCGCCGTCGATTACGTACCGCTGTTGCCCTGGCTCGCCCCGGTGCTTCTCGGGGTCGCCGCCGCCCGCCTTGCCCTTGCCCGACCGGGCCTGATCGAGGGCCTGGGCCGCTGGCAGACACACGCCCGCTGGTCCCGGCTTGCGGCCTTCGCCGGGCGGCATTCGCTCATCGTTTATCTCTTGCACCAGCCGGTGCTCTACGCCTCGGTCTGGCTGGTTGTCGCAACCGGCCTGACGCCCGACCGCACCGCCCGGGAATTCGTCGAGGAATGCGTGCTTTCCTGCACCTTCACGATGGAAGAGGCCGCCTGCCAGCGTGTCTGCGCCTGCACCCTGGAGGCCCTGCGTCGCGACGGCACCTGGGCCGCGCTGCTGCAATCGCCCACCGACCCGGCCCTGACCCGTGAGATGCAAGCCCGCTTCGGCATCTGCCACCGGGACGAACTGGCCCGCACGCCTTGAAACGCCGTTCATGGCAGGACGTGACATCGCGTGACATCACGTGACCGGCATCACAGTCCTTCCCCGCGAAGTTGCGCTATGGTTCAGCCAGATCGAAACCGGCAGGGGGCTGACATGACCACATCCAACAAGCGGCAACGGCTGATGGCCGACCGGCAAGCGCACCACGGACACGCTGGTCTTCACCTATAGCCACGGCTACTGAAATGCAGGCTGCCATGCGCCTATCGGCATCGACACGCCCGGCGGGAAACCGCTAGACTGGGGCAGGTTCAGCCGACCTTGCATTCTTGTCCGGCACCTTCCCCGCTCGCGGATACCCGTCACACCGACCAGCGCCCTGACCAACGCCGTGCGCGTGGGCCGGCCAGGAGAGAGACCGATCGTGACCATTGCCCTGTCCCTGACCACCGTGCCTGTGTTCACCCGCCATGTCACCGGGCTGGGCCAATGCCTGAGGAAGGCCGAGGTCCATGCCGCCCGCACCGGGTTCGATCCGGCCCTGTTTCTGCCCATGCGCCTGGCACCGGACATGTATGACTATGCCCGGCAGGTGGAGGTGGCCTGCGACTATGCGGTGCGCGGCATCGCCCGGCTGCAGGAGAACGACTTGCCCGCCTGGGGCTTCGGCGCGGCCAGCGTCGCCGACCTGCATGCGCGCATCGAGCGCACGCTTGCCTATCTCGCCGCCGCCGACACGGCGGCGATCGACGCGGCCGCCGACCGGCCGATCACCCTTGGCGCCAACAACGAGACCCGCCGGTTTTCCAGCGGCGCGACCCTGATTGCCAAGTTCACCATGCCGAATTTCCTGTTTCACGCCACCGCCGCCTATTCGATCCTGCGCCTGCACGGCGTCGATGTCGGCAAGCTCGATTTCTTCGCGCGGGACTGAGCGCGAACACCATCGCTTCTTGAGGAGACCTGACATGCAGCCTGGTTGGGCGATCGGATTGATGACCGGAACGGTCCTCGACGGTCACATCGACATCGCCATGATCCGCACCGACGGCGAGACCATCGCCGAATTCGGCCCCTGGACCCTTGCTCCCTACCCTGCGGAGCTGCGCGCCCTCTTGATCGAAACCCTGCGCGCCGCCGGAAAATGGGCGTTCGACGGCCCCGATCCGGCGATCTTCGCCGAGGCGGAACAGGCCCTGACCCTGGCGCAATCGGAAGCGGTCGCCGCCTTTCTGGAGCGGGAGGGCATCCGCCCCGCCGACATCGCCGCCGTCGGGTTCCACGGCCAGACGGTGCTGCACCGCGCGCCCGCTCCCGGACGCCCCGGCCAGACCCGGCAACTGGGCGACGGCGCCGCCATGGCGCGGCATCTGGGCATTCCGGTGGTCAACCGCTTCCGCGACGACGACATGGCCGCGGGCGGACAGGGGGCGCCGCTGTCGGCGGTCTATCACGCCGCCCTGCTGCGCCGGATCGAGGCCGATGGCGATACCGCCGTGCTCAATCTCGGCGGCGTGGCCAACATCACCTGGTGCGGCGACGATGGCACGCCGGTCGCCTTCGACACCGGGCCCGCGAACGCCCCGATCAACGACTGGGTGGTGCGCCACGGGCTCGGCGACATGGACCGCGATGGGCTGATTGCCGCCTCCGGCACCGTCGATGAGGCGCGGCTCTCCGAGCTGCTGACCCATCCCTATCTCAGCGCCCCCTATCCCAAGTCGCTCGACCGGAACGACTTCCGCCACACCATGGCCGACGGGCTGGCCGCCGCCGACGGCGCCGCCACCCTGACCGCCTTTTCCGCTGCTGCTGTCGGCCGGGCGCTCGACCTTCTGCCCCGGCGCCCGAGCCGGCTGATCGTCTGCGGTGGCGGGCGCCGCAATCCGGAGCTGATGCGCGCCATCGGCAAGCGCGCCGGGGTGCGCGCGGTGCCGGCCGAGGAGGTCGGCTGGCGCGGCGACGCGATCGAGGCTGAGTGTTTCGCCTTTCTGGCGATGCGCAGCCTGCGCGCGTTGCCGATCAGCTTTCCGCTGACCACGGGCGTCGCCCGGCCCTTGCCCGGTGGCCGGCTGCATCCGATCCGCTCCGCCGCCTGACCGGCAAGGCGTGTTTCGGCGGCCATGGGCTTGTCTGGCTGGGAGCAATACAGGCCAGAGATATCGCCCGAAATCATGGTGCGTAGAACCTTCCGAAGCGGGCAAGTCTCCCTCGCGGGACTTGCCCCGCCACGGAAAGAATGTGTATCTGCTCTAGAAAATTGGCAGGAGCCTTGGATGGCCTTCTTCGTTTCCCTTGTTTCACGCTGGCGCGCGGCATCCCGGACCGCCTTGGCCTGTCTGGCGATTGCCTCCGCCTGCGCCCTGCCGGCCGGCACTCTGCCGCTCGTGGGCGCGGAAGTGGCTCAGGCGGCCACCGCCGTTCCTGCCGGCAATCGCAACAAGAGACAGCCGAAGATCCCCTTTGCCTCGGCCCGCCGCACGGCGGCCGGCAAGTCCAGCTATGATGCCAAGTTCGACCGCGTCGTCGCCGTGCTGCGCCGGGACACCAGCCTGATCCGCAACATCAAGAAGGTATCCAAGCGCTACAAGATCGACCCGGTGCACATGCTGGGGGCCATCGTCGGCGAGCATACCTACAACTACGACAGCCTCGACAGCGCCCAATCCTACTACATCAAGGCGCTGGCCTATACGGGCGTGCGGATCGAATTCTCGCTGGGCGGCGAGCATGTGCTGGATTTCGTGAAACGTCCGCAGTTCGACCGATGCAACAAGGGCAAGAAGGACAGCAACACCCTGTGGAGCTGTTACCAGCGCTCCTGGCAGTCGCATTTTCGCGGCAAGGCCGTCGACGGCACGCGCTTTCCCAACAAGAATTTCAACGAGGCGTTCTTCCAGCCGCTGTTCGCCGGCCAGAGCTTCGGCCTCGGTCAGCTCTCGCCTCTCACCGTGCTGAAGATGAGCGACCAGGTCGCCAGCACCAGCGGTTTCAGCAAGCTGACGGCCCGCGATGCCCAGGCGATCTACCGCGCGGCGATGGACCCGAACAAGTCGCTGCACTACATGGCCGCCGTGCTGCGTGACGCGATCAACGCCTATCGCACGGTGGGCGGCGTCGACATCTCCGGCAACCCCGGATTGACCGCGACGCTCTACAATCTCGGCGACCCCTGGGCGCGCGCCAGCCAGTACCGCCGCCGCAAGGCCGCCGGCAAGGCCCGCTGGCCCTCGGAAAACTACTACGGCTGGCTGGTCAATTCCCGGCTCGATGTCCTCAAGAGCCTGCTCTGACGAACGGCGGCCCACGGGGACACCCGCAGGCCACCGGAAAAGTGCTTTCGCGACGTTACCGCAGGAACGGGTTGGTCTTGCGCTCGTGACCGAGGCTGGAGGCCGGCCCATGGCCCGGCAGGAAGGTGACATCGTCACCGAGCGGCAAGAGCTTTTCCCGGATCGAACGGATCAGGGTGTCATGGTCCCCGCCCGGCAGGTCGGTCCGTCCCACCGATCCGGCAAACAGCACATCGCCGGATAGGGCGAACTTCAGCTCCGGATCAAAATAGACGAGATGTCCTGGCGCATGTCCCGGGCAATGCAGCACCTGAAACGCCCGCCCGGCGATCGAAAGGTCATCCCCCTCATCGAGCCACTGATCCGGCGTGACCGCACGCACCCCCTCGACGCCGAACTGGCGCGCCTGCGCCTCGACCTGGTCGATCAGCATCTGGTCCGCCCGATGCGGCCCGACAACCGGAACCCCGAGCCGCTCGGCCAGGTCCGTCGCCCCACCGATATGATCGATATGCCCGTGGGTCAGGACGATCTTCTCGACCGACACCCCGTTCTCGGCAATGACCTGAAGGATCCGCTCCACATCGCCGCCCGGGTCGATCACCGCACCGACCTTGCTGTCCAGGTCGAACACCAGCGAGCAATTCTGCTGGAACGCCGTCACGGGAATCACGACCACCTGGATCGGCGGCTCGGCTGCGGCTGTGTCGGACATGTGAAGCTCCCCTTGGCTGGTGCGGGCGCCAAACGCCGCCCGTTGATTGCAACCGTGTCGGCACGACCGCAAAAGCGTCTTACCCAGTCCGCCACAAGGTGACAACCGCCAGCGCACAACGCCTCGTTTGTTCCTCGGCAAATTGGCGGATAGTCAGCCGATCCCATCGGGGGTCCCGTAGCGGAGCCGACAATCGGCACACGGTTTCTCTCGGTTTTTCTTGCCCGGACGCCGGTTCCGACCATATGATACGCGCGCGGTTGGTGGCTCCGGAACGATTTCCTGTGTACCGGACGAAATGGGGTTGTACGTCTCGGCGAATAGTATGGTCAGTGGCAGAAACTCCGGTCGCGAACAGTGGGTGTCGACCGCAAACAAAACCAGGCGTTGCAATGTTCGTGGTGGTGGAACCTTGCAACAAGCCATGAGATTGAACAGCGAGCCCACCGGACCAGCGGGCTCAAACAAGGTGATTTTGATATGAATGACTGGCGTTCGGACAATCGTCGGCAGGGCAAACGGCGCGGCGGTTCGAAGGACTTTGGTGACGATTTCGACGAGTTTGGCGGCGGCTCCAATCACGGCAAGCGCAACAAGCCGGAGCGCGGCGGACGCCGCGATGCATTCGGCGAAGCGGGCTGGGCCGAGCCGCCGATTCCGGATGCGCCCTTCCCCACGGAGGGACGCCCGCAGACGGGCGGTCGCGGTCCCCGCTCCTTCGGCGACGATCGCGGCGGCGAAGGCCGGCGCGGCCCGGGTGGAGGCAGCTATGGCGGCCAGCGTGCCGGCGGTGATGGCGGTCCACGCGGTGGCGGCTATGGCGGTCCGCGCGGTGGCGGCGACGGCGGCCCAC
>NZ_JAIVMG010000022.1 GCF_020177335.1 Stappia indica
GGCAAGCCTCCGGTGCTGGCCTATTGGCAGAGAAATGATATCAACCAACCCGATCAGCAGGTGCAACGAGTAGCTTAAATTACGCCAGATCCTGTCCAGCCGATGGGGAGTAGCTCAGATATAAGAGAGTTTGCTTTCCTTGGTGAGCCTGAAGCAAGAAGCCTTATCACGCTCATTCAGCTCAGTCACGGCCTGCCTACTTCTTGCGTTCTAAGGTGTCATCGGAATTCAGTGTTGGTTGGGCGGGGTTGCACATACGCCACGCCATCACATTACGCGTTCAGCCCAATGGCCTCTTCGATAGTTCTTCGAATAAGCGTCCGTCCCGAGCCAGACGGATTTCGGAAACGCTCATCCGAAAAGTCTATTTTACCGGCAGGACCGATCCGTCCAACAAAGTAATCCTCACTAATGTCCCTTGCTTCATAGGCATCACCCGCGATCTTGCGCAGGATATCAAACACCGCCTGAACACCGATAGTTCGGAGAATAAAAGACTCCGCGGACGCATCCTGCCAGAACACCTTTTCAGAGGCCTTCAGGTAATTGAGCACCATCTTGTAAATAAGCGCGTCATTGCCTTCGACATACACACTGCGCAGCGGTGAGTTATCTCTCGGTCCGTCCATAAGCTCACGACGCGGTGACGCCTTATCCTTTCTCATGATGTTCGCATCGCGCTTTGGGTTGGCCGAGAATAGGCGGAGGATACCATCCACGACCACAGCCGTCGAAACGCGCCAGTCTGCCGCCGCCGCCAGTTCTTCGAGAGCGGCGTCACGCTTTGGCGCAACCATGACGCGGCCACGCAAGGGCGAGGCTTCATCCATCGCCAATTTGCGTGCAAAGAAAACGGCGAGCTTATCAGGCGTCCAGTATTCTTCGTCTTCGTCGGAAACATTATACCCGAATAGCTCATAGGTCAGTGAGCGGTCCACCCGCTTCTGTGTCGAGTTAATTGTCGCAAAAATCTGAGCCTGAAGCGCTTTTGGCAAATCGATGAAGACCGAGCATAGCAAATTCATGCTTTGCATTGCCTCTGGCTCAGCGCGTGCAAATGAAAAAAGACGATGCTGGCCATCAATTACAGCGGCAAGTTTCTCTTCTGTGGGAATGGTCAGTGTGTGACATCCATCGGCGGTTTCGCGAACGCTCCAAACCCTGGAATCCACGACAGGTTGCCCGCTATCCTCCTCTTCGATGTGTTCCAGTTCGCCCTGGTCAAAACCAAACGTCAGATCATAGTTGGCGGCAATGATGATCGAGTTTGGGAAGGATGAATCCATACGGTTGATGTAATCGGCGATCTCGTTCAGCCTTTTGTCCTGAACGATGCGTTGCGTGCCCTTGAGCTCATAGCCGCTCCCATCCGGGTTCATGATTGCCCGCATGCGATCACTTGCGGCGACTTGTAGGAGCAATTCGGCAGGCAAGACGGCGACGTAGAATGTGCCAAGTCGCTGATCGACTCGCAGCGCACGTGTCTCGTAGGGAAAAGAGAAGGTTGTCATTGCGAAAACCCTTCAGTGCTTCCTTTGAGTTTCCGGTTCACACTGCCTCCAACCGCTTCATCATTTCTCGGCTTGGTCTTGAGGTCTGGATTGTCTGCATTTGCGATTGTCCAAATCCAAAGGCCAAAACCTGACAAGACCACCGATACCCAGAAAACTTGCGCCTGAGATTCCTGCCGAAATTCCTGAATCCCATGAAATACTGCAAAGCCGAGCATAATCAGAAGGGATGCTATGGCGAACACCACCATGAGAGACTCGGATTTCTTGACGGCTTCAAGCGTCAATTGCAAAGTCGCTGCCCCGATAAGTGCTGGATAGAAGACTGAGAGTGCTGCCCGCACGCCACTAAGGGACGAGACATCGAACGGGGCGCCAGCGAACCAGTGCTTTACAAGTTCAACAACAACGCCGAACCCGCTGAACACGACAACGCCGAACACAAGATAGAAAATAAAGGTAAGGTCAGATAGAGGTACTCTCGTTCGGCGCTTCAGCTCACGCCAAAACTCAAGATTATATTCCGAGTTATTTTTCTCCATTGACTCTTCTCTTACACCGGCAAAATTCCTACCAGGCTTTGATCTTTCTTGTCGTTTTGTCGAACCGGACGAAGCATTGTCCCGTCTGCAAATTCGTCAGATTCGCGCCTTTGCCGAGGACGCGCGCTGCCGCTCCTGGTTTGGCGTTCGTCGCAAAGGCGGCTACCAACCCCATGTTGTCGAGGAACTCGTCATCTTCCCCGGAGAAGTCATCCGGCGATTGCGAAACCAGCATCACCGCGCCGCCCTTCGAGCGGCTCATACGGATCAGGCGGGACAGAGACGGAAGCCTGGTGCCGAGTATCTGGTGCGCCTCATCGATCATGCAGAGAATGCGAAGCCCCCGCGCGCCATCCGGGCTTGTCTCGGCATCGACAAGTCCGTTGAGGTGCTGATCGAGCGCATCCAGAAGCAGGTTCACCACGATAGTGCGGCTATCTTCCGGGACGTTCGGCGGAAGCTTGATGATCCAGCTCTTCTGGAAGAATTCTGCCGGAGACAGCTTTGGCTCGAATAACGGGAAGCGGCACAACTCATCCATGCTGGAGGTCGCACCGTCCTCCTTCGCCTCGTGTTCTTCATAAACTTCGAGCAGGCGGTCGCGGATATGGCGCAGCTCGCAAGGCTCTTCGTTTGCGAGCGCGCGCGCTGCCGCCTCATGGACATAGTTCCGCTGACGGTCGCCAAGCTTGGAGCCCTTCAGACGGGAGAAGGACTCGCGGAAACGAAGCGCCGCTTCATCAATACCGAATTGATCGCGCTGCGCGAGCGCCAGAACATCAAGCGGGATCGGCATGCGGGGCGGTTCGATCACTTCTGCTTCGAACGCCTCGCCAAGCGCGGTTTGCCCTTGCGTGCCGGTGAAACCGGACAAATCGCCTTTGAAGTCGAAGGCCAGCAACGGGACGGGCGCTTGCTCACGGATCGCGCGCAGCATGGCTGCGGCCATCACCGTCTTGCCCGATCCGCTGCCGCCCATAATCGCGGTATGCGGAGCGCCGCCCTTGCCGTTCAGGCTCCACAAGACTTTCTCCTTGGTCGAAACGTCTTCGCCGATCTCGCCAAGCGGAACCCTGATTTCTCCGCTGGAGAACGTCGCGCCTGATGCGCCCGTGCCTCCGCCAACCGGCAACCTGCCGCCAGCGGTAGGCAGTTCAGCCACTTCCACCAATCGCCGCACGAAGCGTGCGATGTCTTCCCCGGCCTGTTCCCATTCTTCGTCAAGCTTGGCCAGGCCGCGACGCCAATGCGCTCCAACCAGCGAGACTAGGCGTTTGATGTCGATATCCGGCTCTCCGGCACGCTCTACGATCAGCGCCAGCCAGACCGAAAGGGCCGTGCCGGTGCCGAACAGCGTATCACCCTTGATCACCTTGCCTTGCTCAAGCTCATCTGCTGGCATGTCTACTGGGGCGCTCATCGCAAGGGAGCGGGCGATTGCAAGACGCGCAGGCAAGTAGCGCTTGCGCATCCCAAGCCGCCCCATGAAGTCGGTGTTCAGCTTGTCGCTGTCATAATCCGTACGGAAGTTCGCTCCGGCTACTTCAACAAGGGAGATGCTCATGCTTGGCCTCCCATCTCTTCAAAGTAGCCTGGCCGAACGCTCGATTGACCAATGTCACCAACCCGCTCGAAATGAACGATGTACTTCTTCTGAACATGCGGTGCGATTTCCCGCAGATACTCGCCAACAACTTCCGTGTTGGTCGAAAGCAGGATGACCTGGTGTTCACGTTGCACCAGATGATTGAGGACGCCCTTGCGGTGCTCGATATCAAGCCGCCCGAGCGGCGTATCGACTACCATCGGGAAGCCGCGACCGGACACGGACGACACCGCCGAGATCAAGGCTTGGGTGAAAATCTGCTTCTCACCTGCCGATAGGTCATAGCCGCGCAAATCCATGCCATCCGCATTCAGCAGCTTCACATCGCAGTTCTCATCAATCGCGATCCGCTCCACCAAATCCTTCTTATGTCCCATGGCGCGGTGCGCCTTTGTCATGGCAGCCGCAATCGCATCGATCTGACTTGGCACGGCCTTGGCGACGATCTCATCGACCATTAGCGCAACCTTGTTCGCGCGCGCTGCGCGCCGTGCAGATGGCGCGGCTTGATCAAGCTGGCCGGAGAGTTTCGTCAGCTCTGTGTTCTTCTGGTTGATCTGGCTCTCCAAGGACGCCATTTCGCGCTTCAGCGCGCCGATCTCCTGATCGTATTGCTGAAGCTCGCCGTTCACTTGGCTGAGGCGCTCGCGTTTCTTATCGACATGCGGAGCGACCGCTTCTGTGCGCGTTACCTCATCTTGCAGGCGTTTCAGCGACTCCTCGTTCGCCGCGATGGAGCTCAAGAGCTCGACAATCGCAGGCGCGCCAAGTTCGTCGAGCTCATCCAGCCGGTCGATGACCTTCGAGCGCTCCAACTCGTTCAGATAGGGATGCAGATATTCGCCGGCGCAGTTGTCCGGGGGCGGATACCAGAGCTTTTCCCAGGCATTGCGCGCACTATCCAGAACGCCTTCGCGCTGGCCGTCGCTCAAAGTCGGGTTGATCGCCTGCATGCCCGTATCGACGGAGGACAGGAAGCGCTCAAGGTTGCTATCGCCTTGGTTCTTGCCGCTTTCCCAGCGCTCACGCACGCCCTCGCTCCGAAGCGTGGCTTTGATGCTCTTTCGCAGGCTGAGGCCCGACAGCGCCAACGCCAAGTCCTTCATCATCAGGTCTTCAAGGCGCGCATGGCCATCTTCAATGGCCCGCTCATAGTTTTTAATCTGCTCGAATTGCTCCTGAAGGAGCGCCTGCGAGCCCGCTCCGAAGCTGGCCAGCTCGCGGATCAAATGTTCTTGTTCTTCTTTTAGCACGGCGCGGCTGGGCTCGATTTCTGCTAAGCGCGCAGCTTTCTTTTCGTAGTCGAAATTCAGAGTATGACGATCAAGCTCCAGCTTCTCGATGGTCTTGTCGGAGACGTTGGGTGCTTCCTTGCGCCGCACTTCGGCGTAGGAGCGCAAGTCTTTGGCCAGTTGCTTGAGCACCGGAATGCCAAGCAAGCCTTCGATCCCGGCGCGCACCTGCGCTGACATCTCCCGCTCGGCCAAGACGCTAACTTGCTCGCCGTCGAACATAAAGAAATGCGCGAGCGTGAAAGGAAGAAGATTTTCGGCGATATACTCGCGGAACCAATCCGCGCGGTCGTTGCCTTGTAAGGCCCCAGGTCCTACCGCCTTGCGAGTCGACCCTTCATAAATGTGAATCTCTTCATCCTGTGGACGATACACGCCGGAATCGCTGAAATGCCAGATACGCTGGATTTCAAGTGGCTCGTCATTTTCATCGGTGAAGACCAGCTTCACGGAACATGACGTGCGGCCCGCTGCTGTTGCACCGCGATGGAGCGCTTTTTCGAGGAAATTCTTGTAGGAGGTCGCGAGGCGTTCCTTGTCAGCACCCGAGAAAGGCGAGCGCGCAATGAGGGGGAGGCCGTCTCGCCCGAACATGCCAAGAACAATGGCTTCGAAAAGGCTTGTTTTGCCATATCCGTTTGGCGCACCGATCAGGATAATGTTCTTATCCGTTGCCGGTGCCGGGAAATCGAAATTGGCGGTTGTGTAGGCCTTCCAATCCCGTAGCGTAATCTGTGAAATATGCATGGGTTATTTTTCGTCCACCTGAATACGGTCGAGGATATCGTCAAAGGAATCCCAAAGACCGGCGCGGCGCTGTTTCCCTGTTTGTTCGACTTCCGCCTGAACAAGCTCTTCGAACTCAGCGAAATGCATGCCGCATTCCTTGCAGGCTTCCTTGATCATGGAGCGTCCGTCTGGATTATCGAGAAGTACAACAACATTGCGTGGCATCTACTTCTCCTTCACAACTTCACGAACACTGAGCGGTCTGGCCTTACTATGGCCGGCGATTTCTTCCGACCAAAGCTGGTGGATGAGATCAACTTCTTCGTCGCTGATCAAGCTTTGTCCGGTTTCTGCTTCGAGGCCGCGCAGGCGCTCGAATATCTCAGCTCTGGTCTGGAGTGTGAACGGCCCCGGAATAAATATGCCGCCATTGGTGATGGTGATACGCCCGTCACGCCGCCGTGCCTGCCTACGGTCTTTCTCGTTACGAATAGAGGCTAGCCAGTCCCGGAAGTCCAATAGTGGCGTGAATTCGGCATAGCCGGACTCAACAAAGCCTTCGAGGCTTCGATCCTTCTCCACAACCGTGCAGGTCCAGCAGCCAAAGCGCGAAGACGTGGTGCCGCAGGATGGGGCATCGTCCTTCGACGTAACAACAGGGCATTCACCACCGCTTGCGTTTCGATAGAGCCCGATCAGCTTCAGGTGCGATCCGCCCCATGGCGGCTCACTCAGCGCCAGAAACTCCCACACACCTTCCGTGTGAAGTTCAACGATGGGGCGAAACACCATGCAGCCGACGAGATCATTGTGCTTGTTGAGGCGCTCGCCGTTGTCATAACGGCCAACCGAGGCAGCGCGGGTCGCGCTTTCTGACCGGCGCACGCCGAGCAGAAGCACAACCTGTCCGGCTTCATCGACCTGAGACTTGATGTAACGGCTCGTCGGCAGGATTTTCATCCGGTCGGTACACCAGCGGAAAGACCGGTTTGGTGAGGGGTAGCCCCGACCGATCAGGTTTACCCAGAAGGACTGATCCGGCGCAGGCCGCGTGATCTTCGTGATGATCGGCAAGCCGAAGGCACCGGCAGCATTGCCGATCTCTTCCATGCTCTCGATGATGTGCTGGACGACGAGCGGGCTCTCCACAAGCGTATCATTGGCGACGATGTGAACGGGGCGACGACGCTGAGAGGGTGGCAGCGACAGGAGCATCTCGAAGACCAGATGCGCGACCAGTGTACTATCCTTGCCACCGGAGTAGCCAATAATCCAAGGCCAATCATGATCTTGGCGATACTCGTCAAGGAGTTCGGCTCGGATGGCATTAAAGAGCGCCGCGCCTTCATATTCGATAGCGAGTGCTTCAGCGCCCTGCATGTGTCTGCTGTCCCATTGGATTGTCCATAAACTCCGACAATTATTGTTACGGGTTCGAGTCCCCAATTTCCATGACGGATTTGAGAAGTTCACACTCATCAAACCCCAGCACCTCTGCCAGCTCCAGAAACTCGACGACATCAATCCTTCGTTGCCCGCTTTCCAATCGTGCAACGAAGGATTGGTACTCGCCGATCTTCTCGGCCAGCTCGGTCTGGGTCAGGCCTGCCTTCTCCCGCGCCTCGATCAGGAGCCGAATGAGTGCCTTGTGGCGCTCGCTCCCCAGTGTCTTCGCCACCGCTCAGGCCCCCAACTGATTTCGTTGGGGACTTCCGATATATCTGAAAAACAGTTATCTTAAATTCAGATAATTTGGGGCGGCTGAGGATTGTCGTGAGCTGGGTAACGCTGGGGATTTTGACCATCACGACCTTCCCGACCTGGGGTGCGCTGGCGCTTGAGGTCTGGTTCGGCGTGATCCGGCCCCGGCTGATCGACCAAGCGGAGATCGACGCGCTGGCGGCTGATCTGGTGCGGCGACACGGGTCTCGCGCCGAGGAAATGGCGTTCATCGAAGAGGATCGGGCGTGGCGCTACTCGGACAGCTTCGAGCGGGGGAAGTGGAAGCGCGTGCGCCTCCACCTCCTGCAGACCATGCCTCGTTAGGCTGGGATAGGGTGACGCCGTTTCCGTCCGGCATCACCCTTCTGAACCGGTAAAGCCCACCGGCAAGGGCAGCTCCTTGGTCCTGTGATTGTCCTGATCCTGTACCCAGACCTGATCATTCTTCTTTTCCGTCGAAGAGCTATGATCAAACTCTTTCATCCTCTTGCATAATCCATGATCCAATTCGCTATCCGATATGGCAGTTCTGGTTCGGGCGCTGGTGCTCTTCCGGTCGTTCTTGGCCTGCGCAATCTCGGCTCAGCTTGTGAACGTGCGCAAGTCGCAATGCCAAGCCGAAACGGCTTGGCGATCTTCAATACCGCCTGACAGACTCGACCACAGAATCCGGCAATGGCAATTCAGTGGTGGTCGGTCGGGCGTTTCCCTGTTTCCCGGGTTGTTTCTGGCATGGTTCTGCGTTTCGCCGCCGTGTTTCCTCGGGGCACGCGAGAATTCGGACTCGCTGTCCCTGCGGGTTGGCGCGGTGATTTCCCGGTGTTTCGCTGTTTCCTTGAAGGTGATGGGAGGTCATCCGGGGTAACGCCAGCCAATGCCCTCCATTTGAACGGCTCACCGAACTGGCGTTATGCGCGGCTCGATCCCGGCGGCCACGTCGATGCGGGCCGATCTCGCGATCAAGAGCGCATCCTCGAAGCTCACAAGCCATGGCGACCCGATGGTGAATTTCCGCTGCCTGTCCCTCACCCGGCATTGCAGGATGTAGGTGCGGCGCCCGCTTGGCCGGACGCGCAGACCGAAGCCTTCAACGCCGCGATGCCAGATCGTGTATTCGGATTTCCGGGGTGGGGCGCTCTTGGCGATGTCCTCGTCGAGCTCCGGGCGCATGGCGACGTCATAGGTGATGACGGGTGAGCCGGGCGTGACGAGCAGGTCCTCCGGGTCGATGTCGGCGAATTCGGAAGGACAAGCCTCCGAAACGTCGATCCTGATCCGGGGTGGTTCATCCCGAAGAACGTGCTTTGCAAAGGCATGGGGCCATCCGGCCAAGCGCAGCAGGGCGTAAGCATCGCGAAACCGCCTCCGGTCTCTTGGCTCAAGAGGATATCGGTTGAGCCGACGCAAAAGCTGTGCGTCGGTGGGATGGCGGCGCATTTTCATCGTGCAACCCTCCCGCCGACCCGTGCGCAACCGGATGAGGGCTGCGCACGGTTCCTGTTGCGGTCAGCTTTCGCGGACTTGGGCGACCTCGGCCCCCAGGTATCCGGCGATCTGCGGCATGCTGGCGGTCGTGTAGACCGAGGGGCCAGACTTGAGGTAGACGATCCCGCCGTCCGCGCCGTTCGGGCGGCCTCCGGCGATCTCGCTGCGGCGGACCAGCGCGCCCCCGCCCTTGGTCGGAATGAGGATGAAATCGTTGGTTTCGTGGTCCATGACATATGTCCTTTCAATGGGTTGGTGTCATGGCGAGGCACTGCGGCCTTCACCTCTAATAACAAACCAGACCCACCAAGGGTGTCAACTTTCCATTTCGTGTAAGTCATTGTAATCAAGACTCAATCCATCTCGATCCAGCCGTCGTCATAGCCGAGATCAATCGGCTCTCTCTCGGTGATCTTGATGTTGAGACCGCGCTGGATGGCTTGGGCTTGCGTGGCCGAGTCCGCCTTGGGTGTCCGTTTCGCCCGGACCCAGTTGTCGAGGTTGGCCCGGTCGTAAAGAACGGTCGAACCGATCTTGTAGAAGGGCGCGCCGCCGCCCGTGCATCGGAGTTTCGCCAGATAGGACCGTTGCAGCGACTTGTTGTATCGCGCCTTCAGGTAGCGGATCGCCTGATCCGGGGTGAGTGGTGTCTGTTCCATGAGGGTGCTCCGGATGGGGTGGCTTCGCCAAGAGTTTCCCCCTGACGGCTCCCTATACATTCGGAGCGGAATTTCTTTCATTTTGCAGGAGGGGAATCCAACTGGCGGCCTACTCGCGGTCGTCCTTTGCCTTCGGAAGCATGGCCCCGGTCAGGCTTTCGCTACCGGCGTTCAACGCCCGCCGAAGCGGATCGTCGGCCAGATGCGCATAGCGTGCGGTGGTGCTGGTGGACTTGTGCCCAAGCAGCGCACCGATCATGGGCAAGCTTGCACCGCGCTGCACCTGAACCGAAGCGAAGGTGTGGCGCAGATCGTGCAGGCGAACGTCCTCGATCCCGGCATGGCGGGATATCCGCTCCCATGGCCGCTTCAGGTCCGAGCGCGGTTTGTCCGGTTGCTTCCCGAGGACGACATAGGTCCCGACCTTGGGCAGGGCGCGCAGCACCTCAAGCGCGGCGTCGGAGAGGTAGACAACCTTGCGGCCTGTCTTGCTGTCGGGAAGATCCAGATCCTTCCGCTGGAAATCGACCTCACGCCATTTGAGATGCAGGATCTCGCGCAAGCGGCAACCGGTCAGCAGCAGCAGCCGGATTGCACCCGTGACATGTGGTGATACTTTTTCGCGCAGGTTCTGCTCGGCCTTGGGGCGGTGCTTTGATCGCGCGCCGTCATTCAGGTGCCACGGCAGGCCGACCATTTCAGCTACCGTCAGCGTGGCCCCGAGCCGGTCGATCTCGTCTTGGGTCAGATACCGCTCGTTGCTCTTGTCGGGGAACTTCTTCACCCCGGCACAAGGGTTGGCGGTGAGATAGCCTTGGGTGATCGCATAGGAGAAGACGCCACCCAGAAGGCGCACGGTTCGGGTCGCTGTGCCCTCGCCGCCCCTGATGATCGACCGGCCCTTTTCGATCTTCCTGTCCTTGGCGGTCTTGCCCTTCGCAACATCATGCATGAAGCGCTCGATGTCTGCCCGCGTGACCGCGCTGATTTTCTTCCTGCCAAGCAGGGGCAGGATGTGGCCGTTGATCCGACCGATGTCAGTCTTGACGGTCGAGCCTTTCTTCAGCGCGACGCCATGACGAAGATACTCACTGCAAAGTTCCCCGACGCTCATCTCGGCGCGCGCCCGCCGTTCCTCACCGGCCAGGTCCTGCCCGGTTCTGGCGAGCGCCAGATATTTTTCGGCCTCCTTGCGCGCCTGCTCGACGGTCAGGACGCCGTAGGTGCCAATGGTCTTTTTCCGCTCCCGACCCGCGACGCGGTATTGGGCGACAAAAGTCTTCTTGCCGCTCGGCCAGACCCGGCACCCGAACCCCTGCATCTTGCCGCACCAGACCATGTAGTCCCGTTCGCGCGGTTCGGCGCGTTCGACGGCGGTCTTGGTCAGGCGGTCCTTGCTCATGATCTACAGGTAGCACATAGGTAGCAGGCTTTCTGAAAAGCGGGGTAAACCGCACCGCGTGGAATCTCCCGTCGTGATCCTTAATAGAAACATGATTTTCCTTACAAAATAAAATTTTTCGGGTGCTCTAGAGTCATCCTAGGAGACCTCGCGAAATACTATTCCCCAACCCTCCGAAGGCAGAGGTCAGAGGTTCGAATCCTCTCGGGTGCGCCAAATACCGCCGTGTCCGACCCGGAGAGATAGGTAACAGTTTGTACCGGAGACATGGGTTGCAACCTCGTGCCGAACGGGTTGTCGATTGTCTGCAGTGTTCTCTGCTCCAGGTCGATGTATCCCAGATCATAGGTCATGAAGCTGATCAGCCAAATTCCATCCTTCACTTCCTTGATGCCGAGCTTCTGACCTGCCAGTACGGTCGAGACGTTGATCTTCTTGCGATGCATGCAGATCCGTCCGCAGGCGGTGACCAGAGCGTCCCTGTCGTGGAAGGGATAGTCCAGGTCCGGCAATCCCTGATATTGCCTTGATGAAGGCCTGTAGACTTCCGCAGGTGTCTTCATGGCGAGCGCTTCATGGGGGCGTTCCTCGTTGAATTCCCTCACGAAAGCATCGAATTTGGCCTGCTGCTGCAGGCTGTTCATGCCCGCAGGCCGGGTGGCTTCCTTCTTCAAGGTCAGGTGCATGCGCTCGTGGCGGCCGTTCTGCTGGGAGGGGCCGGGCTTGATGCGCTCAATGCCGATGCCCAGGCGCAGCCACCACACCGACAGCTTGGACAGATTGTAGAGCCCGTTCGGCGAGGCGAACGGCAAGCCGTTGTCCGTCCGGATCGCAGAGGGCAATCCGCGCTCTTTGAACAGGGCGAGGAAGGCCTCCATGACCGGCTTTTCCTTCGTTGAGTCAAAGGCCTCGCAGCTCAATAGAACGCGGGACGCGTGGTCGGTGACCGTCAAAGGGTAACAATATTGCCGGTTGCCCAGCTTGAATTCGCCCTTGAAGTCGGCGGCCCACAGATCGTTGGGGGGGCAAGACCTGCCGAAAGAGGCGTTCCTTCGGCCTTGTGGGCGCGTCGCCTCTTGCGGACCCTGCTGACAAGGCCGTGCCGGTCCAGAACCGCATGCACCGTGCTTTGCGCAGGAATGCGAAGGTCACCGGCCAACTTCCGAACCAGCACTTCCCGGATCTTGCGCGCACCCCAGTGGGGCTTGTCCTTCCTCGTGGAGACGATCAGGCGCTCAACCTGCTCGGGAAGCTGGTTGGCATAGCGCACCGGCCGGCGCGACCGGTCGCAAAGCGCCTCCAGCCCATCGCACTGGTAACGGCTCCAGATCTTGTAGCCGGTCTTGCGCGAAATGCCGAACTCCCGGCAAACCGCACTCATGCCTTCGCCAGCCAGCAGGCGGGCAACGAAACGAAGACGTTCCTCCACTTTGGACACCTCTTGCCACGGCATCGACACCTCCCGCCAAAGCGAAAAGTGTTACCCATGTGCTCGGAACGTTCTGTCGCCTATGTCTCAGCTCGGGCAGTCGACTTTCCTCCACAATATGCGCAGATCGCCAAACCTACGCTCTAACATCTGGCGGAGGATGTATTGTGCGCGCAAAAGCGCAGAAACGGTGGCGGTTGGCGAGGAGAATTTCGGATCTATTCTGGTCGATTTATACTTCTCGCGCATAAAAGGGGAGAAGTGACGTGCGGATGGCAATTCCAAAAATTAAATTCTTTTTTAAATTTCTATTTCTGCGTTCCGAACATTTAAATCGTCCCCGAGGATTGGATCTTTCTCTAATAATATTATTAATTATTAGGATTATTTGGGTGGTTTCACACGCTGACGACTTCTGATCGAAGATGGAAGAGCGAAGCTCAATGCGCGGACATCGCGGAGCCGCCGAACGATTAGGCGTTGTGGTCAGGCGTATGCGCAATTTTTTGATCTATCGCCTTTGCCATAGTAAGTTTGCCGGACCATCTCGGGGGGCATTGATGAAGTGGAACGAACTGCTGTGCAGCGAGCGGCTAGGCGACAAAAGCTACCAACCGGGAGCTAGTCGCTCCATCTTCGTTCAGGATCATGATCGGATTGTCTTCTCGGCTCCCTTTCGGCGCTTAGCCAACAAGACGCAGGTCCAGCCCCTCTATGAGCATGATCATGTCCATCATCGGCTGATTCACTCCGTCGAGGTGAGTAGCGTCGGACGCTCGCTCGCGATGAAGATCGGCCACTGGTTGCAAGAGAATGGGCATATCGTTGCGGACGATGTGAGTAGTCTCGCCAATATTGTTCAGGCAGCATGTGTCGCGCACGATATCGGCAATCCGCCATTTGGCCATTCCGGCGAAGAGGCAATGGGAGCATGGTTCGCCGAACGTTTCGCCGCTCCGAAAGGCTTGATGGCGGACCTCGATGCCAATCTTCAATCCGAGTTCGCACGGTTCGAAGGCAATGCTCAGGGGTTCCGCATCATAACGCGCCTCGAAATGTATCGAAACGCTGGTGGGATGCGCCTCTCGAAGGCAACTCTGGGCGCCTTTACCAAGTATCCCGTTAGCGCCAGTACGCTGGACCAGTTGCGATCCGAATCTTTCAAGCCATCCTATGTCGGACTTAAGAAGTTTGGCATCTTCAACTCAGAGATGACGCTGTTTGAGGAAGTGGTGAAGGCTATTGGTTTGCCGGAGGAGGCTAATGGTGGGGCAAAATGGTGGCGTCGGCACCCGCTGGTCTTCGTCGTCGAAGCAGCAGACGACATTTGCTACAATATTGTAGACCTTGAGGACGCTTTCACCACAGGTGAACTTCCCTTCGATGCCGTGAAAAAGGTACTGCATGAGGCAGCCGGCAGCCCCAATCGCGACGTCACCGGATATAGTCAAGCCGAACACATAGCGCTGTTGCGGGCGCTCAGCATCGGAAAAGCAGTAGACAGCTGTGTCGTGGCTTTCACTACCAACTACGAAGCTATCATGGCCGGAACATTTTCGACGTCTCTTGCCGAAGCCGGGCCACTTGCGCCGCTCTTTCAGAAGATCAAGGAGCTCGCGCGCGACCAAATTTTCACCGCTCGCAGAAAAACCGAGCTTGAGGTGTCTGGGCGACGCACGATCAGCAATGTTATGTCCGGAGTCCTTCCAGTCTACGAGGATTTGGCTCGGGTGAAATGGGACGCAACAAAGCTTAGCGACCACTGCCAGCAACTTGCACGGGCCCTTGACTTGGATTTGCGAGAGATCAACAGCCCGGTACAGGCGCTCCATGCACTGGCGGACTTCACGTCTGGCATGACCGATCGCTATGCCCTCCGAATATCCAGAATGCTTTCCGGAACCTGAGGATTGAAAGACGAAGTCCCTGTTAATTGGCCTAGTCCTGAATGCCGTATTTCTCGATCAGCATGTCCAGATAGGCCACTGCCTCGGGGCCTTTGAGGGATTCCCGCCAGAGCCGGTTGGCGATCTCCTCATGCAGCTTCAGCGCTTCGGGCGCGGAGGTGATCAAGGCAACGCCAAGACGCACATTGGGCCGCTCGCCGAGGCGGAAGGGGCTGATCGCCAGCACGGAGCGGTCGGCCTGGCGGAAGATCTGGAAGTTGGTCGCCGGCACCGGCTCGCGGATGATGCCGAGCTGCACGCCGATCGGCTGCTGCAACAGCAACTCGCGGATCTTCTCCACCTCGTAGCGGGCCTTCAGCCGCCGCTCCCTCACAATCTCCGGGTTGAGGTCGTGCTTGCCGACCAGCCCATGCAGCAGGAACCCCTCCAGATTGCCGGAGGGGATCAGGCTGACGATCAGCGGCCGGCGCAGGCGGAAGGTTTCCTTGCGCTTCTTGAGGATCTCCAGCAGCACCTCGACCGCATGCGCGTCGGCGGCCTGGTCCTCCTCGCTTTCGGAGATGGTTTCCTCGAACACCTCCTGAAGCATCTCGTCATAGGTGTTGGAGGTCAGCAGATAGGACATCGGGCCGAACACCCCGATGATCTGCTCGCAGTCCTCCTCGAGCTGGCGCATGCGCTCGAAGAACGCGACCCCGGTGCTGACATACTCCACCCCCGCGCCGATCAGATTGGGCAGGGAAACATCGAGCACCTCGGCGATGCTCGTGAGCATTTCAATTTTGCGAATTTCGCCTTTTTCGGCCCGATAGAGGGCCGCGCGCGAGATCCCCAGCCGCTTCGCGAGTACCTCCGGTTGCAGGTTCTCGCCGATACGGTAGGCCCTCAGGCGGGCGCCGATATCGGTGAACCGGATGCCACCGCTCTGTTTGCTTTTGGTCTGAACGGACATTTCTCGAGCGCTTCAAAGTTAATGAATCTTATTATTTTGAAAATAAGTGTGCGAAAACAAATCCCTTGTCAATCCCGACATGATTGCAGCGGGAAAGATGCGGTCCGTCACTCGTGAGTTTGAAGAAATATATAAATATTACATATTCACAACATCGAAGAATCTAGAATTGCCATATAAATATCCGAAATCGAAATGATTAATTTATGATGCTTTTTTTAGATGCTTTGCCTGATCGCATATTCCGGCGTGCCCTGCCTTGTGCTTGAAAGTCGATCGCGTTTCATTTTTGAGAAAATGCGGCGAGAAATCTGAGAAATCGTCGATCTATGCCGAATTTCTCTCCGTGTCTCCACGTGCAGTGGGGTGCGTGCCGCCGCAGCCCCCTGCTCCCTATCCACAACGTGCGCTCCTTGGCGGGCTGCGGCTGGTCTGGCTTGGGGCGGGGCGGCCCTCATCCGGTTCCCCGCCGAACCTCTCGGCGCCGCGCGAAAGGCGATGGCCTTGCCTTCATACAGGCGCGGAACGCCGGCCTTTTGCCGGACTTCGATCCGGAAGCGGAGCTTTCCGGTCGGTTTCAGATCGTGGCAGGTGGTTCGCCCCGGGCGGGTGGCGACTTCTTTGTTGCCGTATAAATAGATTTCCGATGGTCAAAAATTAGACGGATGAGCGATGCGTCTAAATCTTGAGAATTTTTATTGACAGCAAAAAAACCCGTCTCTAGGGTAGGCTGCGGACGAAATCCTTTTAAAAGGGCGGAGAAGTAATGAAACAGACAATTCGCAGCTTGGCGGCCGCTGGCCTCCTTGTTGCCGCGGGGACGCTGACCTCGTCGGTTGCATGGTCGGCGGATTACGTCGCCAAGATCGGCCATCTCGAATCCGTGCAGCAGTCGCGGCACGTCCATTTGGAAAAAGTCGCGGCTCTCGTCAAGGAGCGCACCAACGGAGCTGTGGAGTTTCAGCTTTTTCCCCAGGGCCAGCTCGGTGGCCAGCGGGAGATGACCGAGGGCGTTCAGCTCGGCATTCTTGAGGCGACCGTTGCTCCGGCGGCCTTTCTCGGCGGGTTCAATCCGGCGGTCTCCATTCTCGACATTCCGTTCCTGATCCCGGAAGACGACGCGGCCGCCGACAAGGTGCGCAGCGGCCCGTTTGGTGAGGCGCTTTGCGAATCCTTTGCCGCCCGCAACGTCAAGTGCATCGGCCTGTGGCCGAACGGCAAGAAGAACTTCACGTCGAACAAGGCTCTCGACGGGATCGACGCCTTCGCCGGGCAGAAGTTCCGCGTGATGGATTCCAACATCCTGATCGAGCAGTTCAAGTCGCTCGACGCCTCTGCCGTGGCCCTGCCCTTCGGTGAGCTCTACACCGCCCTGCAGACCGGCGTCGTCGATGGCGAGGAAAACCCGCTCGACACCATCCAGCGCATGAAGTTCTACGAAGTTCAGGATTACCTGGTGGTGTCCGGCCATGGCGCGATGGAGGATGTGATCCTCTTCAACCCGGCCTGGTGGAACAGCCTTCCGGCGGAACATCAGACGGTCATCGTCGAGGCGTTCCAGGAAGTGGTGCCGGACCTGCTCGCCCACAAGGCGGCGGCGGTCGCAACCGCCCTCGACGAGATCAAGAAGAGCGACATCAACGTTCGCGAACTGTCCGCCGAGGAAAAGGCCGCGTTCCGTGCCAAGATGTACCCCGCCGGTCGCAGCGCCTATCTGGAGCGCGCCGGTGATGAAGGCGCGAAGCTGATCGCGCTTTACGAGCAGGAATACGACGCGGCCACCGCGAAGTAACGCTGCCCTCTTTTCACTAGTCACCGTTTGTCGAAGGATAACCCGGCCCCTCAACAGGGGCCGGGAACCCTTTCCTATTTCCGAAGAGGCAGGCCATGCGCGTGATCGATTTCATAAGGCTCATAGAGCGTTTCTCCGCCGTCCTCGTCTTTCTGCTGATGGTCGTGCTCTATTTCATCAATGTTCTGGTGCGCCAGTTCGGCGGCCCGCTCGCATCCGAGTTCGTGTGGATCGAGGAAACGGTCCGCCTCATGAACCTTTTTCTCGTCTTCGTTTCGGTTGGTCTGGTCCTTGAGAGAGGACGGCACGCCGGTGTCCACACCTGGCGCGACAAGATCGCCGCCCGGACCCATCTGCCGCTGCGAAAGATCATCGATGCCGTCGGCTTCGCCTTCTGTGTCTACCTGGTCTGGATCTCCTGCCAGATGTCGGCCGCCGTCTACTCCATGGGTCAAAGGAGTCCGACTTTGAATATTCCGGTGTTCTGGATCTATCTCCTGCCGGCGATGGGCTTTGCGCTCATGGGCTTGCGCTACGCCCTCAGCTTCTTCGGCCGGATCGATCGCTTCAGCCCCCAGATGGCGGAGGAAGCATGATCCTCTTCGCGGTTATCGCCATTGTCGCGGTTTTGCTGCTGGTCGCCGGCTTCGAGATGTTTCTCGTCCTCGGCGTGCCGGCCCTGATGGTCAAGGGCTTCTTCTACGGCGCCCTGCCCGACACCGTGATCGTCCAGAAGGTGCTCGGTGGCATCAACCACTCCACCCTTTTGGCCATTCCCTTCTTCATTCTTGCTGCCGAACTGATGGGCGAAGGGCAGATCGCCCGGCGCCTGATGAATCTGGTGAAGGTGCTGGTCGGCCACATGCGCGGCGGCATGGGCTACACCACCATCGGCGGCGCCATGGCGTTCGGCTCCGTGTCCGGCTCCGCCCCGGCCACCGTGGCGGCCACCGCCAAGCTGATCTACCCGGAAATGCGCGCCGCGGGCTTTCGCGACAAGTTCATTCTCGGGCTGATCGTCTCCAGCGCCGAGACCGCGCTGCTGATCCCGCCGTCGATCACCTTCATCATCTATGGTTGGATGACCGGCACCTCGGTCGCCAGCCTGTTCGCCGGCGGCCTGGCGGTCGGTGTGGTGCTCGGCCTTGCCTTTGCCGTCATGACGGCCATCGAGGCGCGCCGGCAGGGCATCGAACGCGGGGCCCGCTCCTCCTGGGGCGACAAGCTGACGGCGGTGCGTCAGGCCGGCTGGGCGCTTGGCCTGCCGGTGATCATTCTCGGCGGCATCTACAGCGGCTTCTTCACGCCGACCGAAGCCGCCGCCGTGGGCGTGGTCTATGCGGCGGTGGTCGAGATCCTGGTCTACCGCGACCTGAGCGTCCGGCAACTGTTCGCCATCACCGAACGGGCGGCGGTGTCGACCGCGGTGATCTTCATCCTGCTGGCGATGGGTGGGCTGCTTGGCTACTTCATCACCCTGGCCCAGGTGCCGACGATCATCTCCGGCTTCCTTGCCGCGATTGACGCCGGTCCGATCACCTTCCTGATCGTGGTCAACGTCTGCTTCCTGATCGCGGGCATGTTCATCGACCCCAACTCGGCGCTGCTGATCCTGGTTCCGCCGCTGTTTCCGGTGGCCGTTGCGCTCGGCATCGACCCGATCCACTTCGGCATGATCGTCACCTTGAACATCTGCATCGGCATGATCACGCCGCCCTTCGGCCTCGATCTGTTCGTTGCCTCCTCGACCCTGTCGAAGCCGGTCATGACCATCGTTGCCGGTGTCTGGCCCTTCGTCATCACCAATCTCGTGGTTCTCGGCATCGTCACCTATGTGCCGGACATTTCGACATTCCTACCAAGGCTCGTATTCGGATGATGGACCTGAAAGAGACCCCGGCGCCGGCCGGTGAGAAAGACGACTTCAAGTCTTTCGAACTCGCCCTCGCCGTCAAGAGCAACGATCCGGTCAACGGCGAATACCACCGTCTGGTGCTGGAGGCGCCGGAGTATCTGCTGGCGCGCTGCCAGGCCGGCCAGTTCTTCCACCTGCTCTGCCCGACCGCCAATGGCGAGACGCCCTATCTGCGCCGGCCGATGAGCATCTACGGGTTCTATCCGCAACAGGGCGAGCTGCATTTTCTGTACAAGCTCGCCGGTGCGGGCACCCGGGCGCTGGCCAGCCTGACGCCGGGCGACCGGCTCAATGTGCTGGGGCCGCTCGGCGTCCCCTTCACCATTGAGGACGGCTGGCAGAACCTGGTGCTGGTGGCCCGCGGCGTCGGTCTGGCGACGCTTGCGCCGCTGGCGCTTGAGGCCCGGCGGCTCGGCCGCAAGATGACCGCGATCTGCAGCGCCCGTCACCCCGACTACCTGATGTCGGTCGACTATTTCCGGGAGCTGGGCGCGGATGTGATCACGCTGACCGACGCGGAAGGCACCTCCGGCGTCGACAATCTGGAGCGGGTGATCGAGGAGCTGATCGCGGGCGGGCGGGCCGATGCCTTCTACACCTGCGGCTCCAACCGCATCCTGAAGCTGTTGCAGACGATCGGCGCCCGGCATGACCTGCCCGGCCAGATCGCCCTGGAACAGCAGATGGCCTGCGGCATTGGCATGTGTCACTGCTGCGTCCGCACCTTCCAGCGCGATGGCAAGCTGCTGCAACTGAGAGTGTGCCGGGAAGGTCCGGTGTTCGACATGATGGAGGCGGTCGCATGGTAGACCTGTCCGTTGCGATTGGCGATCTGCGCCTGAAAAACCCGATCATGCCCGCTTCGGGCACCTTCTCCGAGGATCTGGCGGAAGTGTTCGATCTGGAGCGGCTCGGGGCGCATGTCACCAAGACGATCACCCGGGACTGGCGCGACGGCAACACCCTGCCGCGGGTCTGCGAGGTCAACGGCTCGATGCTGAATTCCATCGGCATCCCCAGCAAGGGCGTTGGCAGCTTCCTGGAAAAGGTCGTGCCCTTCTACCAGCGCTACGACACGCCGCTGGTGGTCAGCATCTCCGGCAACACGGAGGAGGAGTTCGCCACCCTGTGCCGCGAGGTCAGCGTCGACGGGGTGGATGCCATCGAGGTCAACATCTCCTGCCCGAACATCGAGGAGGACGGCAAGGCCTTCGCCATTCGTCCCTCCTCCACCCACAAGGTGATGCGGGCGCTGCGGGCCGCGACCGACCTGCCGCTCTGGGCCAAGCTGACGCCGAACACCGGCGAGACCTCCGAGGTCGCCAGCGCCGCCGAGGACGGCGGCGCGGATGCGCTTGTCGTTGCCAACACCATCCTGTCGATGGCCATCGACATTCACACCCGCAAGCCGAAGCTGGGCAACCTGATGGGCGGGCTGTCCGGTCCGAGCCTGAAGCCGATTGCCCTGCGCATGGCCTATCAATGCGCCCGGGCGACCAACATCCCGGTCATCGGCTGCGGCGGCATCACCACCGCCGAGGATGTGATCGAATACCTGATCGCCGGCGCCTCCGCCGTGCAGGTGGGCACCGCGACCTTCATCCATCCGACAGTGATGGTGACGATCATCGACGAGCTGGAAGCCTATCTTCGGGCGCAGGGGCTGGCCTCGGTGCGCGATCTGATCGGCACCATCGTCGACGATGGCCAGGACGAGGCGGTGGTGTTCATGGAGGCCGCGCCATGACTGTTCAGGCGCGCACCGTCGACGCGGGCAGCGCCGATGACGCGGCAATGGCTGCCCGGCTGTTCGAGGACATCGCCAAAATGTCCCCGGACACCGAAGGGGTCAGCCGCCCGGCCTATTCCGAGATCGAAACGAAGGTCCTGAAGCATCTTGAGGACTTCGCCGTCGAGAACGGTCTGGAAGTCTGGTACGACGCCTGTTGCAACGCCAATTTCTGCCTGCCGGGCGATCGGGACGCGGATAGCGTCATCGTCGTCGGGTCCCATGCGGACAGCGTTCCGGCCGGTGGCAACTACGACGGGCTGGCGGGGATCGCCGCCGGGCTGGTGTGCCTGGTGCGTGCCCGGCGCAGCGGCGCGGCTCTTGCCCGGCCGGTGCATGTCCTGGCCATGCGCGGCGAGGAAAGCGCCTGGTTCGGCCCCTGCTACATCGGTTCCAAGGCGCTGACCGGCACCTTGAGCGAGGCCGATCTGGCGGCCTGCCACAGCGGCGACGGCCGGCCGTTGTCGGACCATATGGCCGATGTGGGCGTGCCGGTGGAGCGGCTGCGCGCCGGCGAACCGATGATCGATCTGTCGCGGATCGCGGCCTATATCGAATTGCACATCGAGCAGGGCCCGGTGCTGATCGGCAAGGACTTGCCGGCGGCGGTGGTCTCCGGCATTCGCGGCAACATCCGCCACCGGACCATTCGCTGTGTCGGCGAGGCGGGCCATTCGGGCGCCGTGCCGCGTGCTTTCCGCCGCGATTCCGTTCTGGCGATGGCCGATCTTCTGACCCGGCTCGACGAGCATTGGGTGACGATCCTGGCCAAGGGCAACGACCTGGTCCTGACCTGCGGCATGGTTGGCACCGATCCGGACAAGCACGCCATGTCGCGGATCCCGGATGAGGTGTCCTTCAGCCTGGACATGCGCAGTCTGAGCCCGACCACCCTTGACGAGATGCGCAAGCTGCTCGCCTCGGAAATCCGGCAGGTGGAGCGGGACCGCAAGGTGCGGTTCGAGCTGGATCGGGAAATGCGGGTCGAGCCGGCCTTGTGCGATCCGGATCTGGTCGCCCGGCTCACCCAGGCCATGGAAAGCGCCGCGCAAGAAGGATTTGTCATGCCGAGCGGCGCGGGGCATGATGCCGCCGTCTTCGCCGGTGCCGGCATTCCCACCGCCATGGTGTTCGTGCGCAACCGCAATGGCTCGCACAATCCGCATGAGGCGATGGAACTGGACGACTTCATGGCCGCCACCGAAATCATCTACCAATTCCTCACGGGTGCCTCATGACACGCCTGACCCTCAAGAAGCCGGACGACTGGCATTTGCACCTGCGCGACGGTGCCATGCTGGAAGCGATGCTGCCGCACAGCGCCGACTTCGCCCGTGCCATCATCATGCCCAACCTGGAACGGCCGGTGGTGACCACCGCCGATGCGACCGCCTATCGCGGCCGCATCCTGGCGGCCCTGCCCGCCGGCCAGGCCTTCACCCCGCTGATGACGCTCTACCTGACCGAAGGCACCGATCCGGACGATGTGGAGGCGGGGTTCCGCTCCGGGCTGATCACGGCGGTGAAGCTCTATCCGGCCGGGGCCACCACCAATTCCCAGAACGGCGTGCATGACCTTGAGCGGGTCTATCCGGTGCTGGAGCGGATGGCGGCGATCGGCCTGCCGCTTTGCGTGCATGGCGAGGTGGTCGATCCGGAGGTGGACATCTTCGACCGCGAGGCGGTGTTCATCGAACGGGTGCTGGAGCCGCTGCGCCGCCGCATTCCCGAGCTCCGGGTGGTGATGGAGCATGTGACCACCCAAGACGCGGTGGAGTATGTGCAGGCATCGGAGCGCAATCTGGCGGCGACCATCACGGTCCATCACCTGATGGTCAACCGCAACACGATGCTCGCCGGCGGCATTCGCCCCCACTACTACTGCCTGCCGATCATCAAGCGCGAGCGCCATCGTCAGGCGCTGCGGGTGGCCGCCACCAGTGGCGATCAGCGCTTCTTCCTGGGAACGGATTCCGCGCCGCATACCGATGGGCGGAAGCTGTCCTGCTGCGGCTGTGCCGGCGTTTTCTCCGCGCCCGTGGCCCTGCCCTGTCTGGCCCATGTGTTCGAGGAATGCGATGCGCTGCAAAAGCTTGAAGCTTTCGCCTCGCTGAACGGTCCGATCTGGTACGGTCTGCCCTCGAACGACGAATCGGTCACCCTCGTCCGACACGACGAACCGCAGGCCTGGCCGAAGCGGATCGCCAGCGCCGACGGTCCGGTGACCCTGTTCGACCCGACTGTTCCCCTCCATTGGGCGCTCGAAACGCAGGCAGGAGGGCAGCCGGGCTAACCAACCACGGCAAGACAGGCGGCGCATGTTTGCAGGCACAGTTCTCGGGCGCGCCCCTGATCGCGGAAACGGTGGCGACCGTGCTGCTGGAGATTGGCGCGGTGCAGTTCCGCGTCGATCATCCGTTCACCCTGAACTGCGGGCTCACTGAGCCGGTCGCATGGCCGGCCAATCATGGCGGCACCTCCCGGCTGCCCCAGTAAAATGCGAAAGGACAGGTCCATGTTTGACCAGCTTCTGGAATGTCTTAATGAGCAGGGCGCCGGCGTGCGGGCCTATGATGCCTGTGCGCGCATGGCCCGTGCCCGGGTGTCCGAGGAGCCGGACAATGCGGCGGCCTATCTGCTGTTGGCCTATGTCGCCCAGCGCTTCGTCGAATCCTATGACGACCAGCCGCTCTCCGTCGAAGCGGCCAGCGAGGAGTTCAAGCAGTTCACCGACATCGTCAAGATGCTGGACAAGGCCGAGGCCGACGCATCCGCCGATGCCCGCATCGCCGCGCTCAATGTGGTTGCCGCGAAGCTGAACGCCGCGCCGAAGACCGGCGACTGACCTTCCCGGAGCGGTTTCGGGAGGCCTGACACGGGCAGTTCCCGAAACCGCGCCGCCATGCGGCACGCATTTTTCCCCTGACAGATATCTCCTGATTGCACGGGCGGGCGCACGCCGGTAGTGCCGGCGCGATCCGCCCGTGCCTGTGGCGCCTCACGCGGGTGCTTCGTCCCTGGGCCGGTCCGATGCGGGATCGCGGCGACAGGTCTTGAGGTTTTCCTGCCGGTATTCGCCGGGCGAGCAGCCGACATGCTGCTTGAACAGCCGCGAGAAATGCGCCACGTCGCCAAAGCCCCGCCGGAAGCAGATCTCGGCGATCGACTGCCGGGCGCCGGCCGCGCGCAGGTCCATCTTCACCGCCTCCAGCCGCAGATCGCGCACCCATTGGCCGAGCGTCCGGTCGGTGTCGCGGAACAGCGCATGCAGATAGCGCACCGAGATGCCGCAGCTTTGCGCGATCAGCTCCGGACCCAGTTCCGGCCGGTGCAGGTTGGCCCGCACATAGTGTTCGGCCCGGCTCAGATGGGCGGCGCGCACGGAGGAGCCGCCGGAGGTCAGCGTGCGTTCATCCGCATGGATCGACAGGGCGAGCAGTTCCACCAGATGCAGGCCGACCGCCTCGCGGGCTTCCGCGGTCATGGTCGCAAACCGCTGCGGGATGTGATGCAGCATGTCGACGAACAGGCCGGAGACGCCGCCGCCGGCGTTGAACTGCATGCCGCAGAACCGGTCCGGCGCGCGGATCCGGCCCCCGAGGGCAGAGGCAGCAACCTTCATCACCCACAGATCGGCCTGCGCGTCATAGCTGAAATCATAGGGCTGATCGCTGCGTTCGATGATGTAGCCGCCGGGCTTGCAATAAACCTCACGGCCCGCTTGTGCGAAGAAGATTTCCGAGCGCAGCGGGATGGTGACCAGCAGGTGCTCCTCCTCGTCGCAGGCAAGGTGCTGCGGCAGCCGGTGATAGGAGAGGGCCTCGGAGCGAAGCCGTGACAGTGAGACCTGCCCGAGGTTCCATTCCTCCAGTCGCCCGCCGAACCGCTCCGCCTCGCGGAACCGCAGGTCCAGCGGAAAATAGGCTTGGGCGATCGCCTGATGCCAATGGGCACTGCGATCCGCAGGCGCGACACCGCCTGTCGAGATAAGCGTGTTCATCCTCTCGTCCTCCCGCCTTTACCTTAGGCGAGGGGCGCGCGGCGCACAAATGCGCAAGGCGCCCTGTGCACTCCACGGCAAGAAATCCTGCGCTGAGGCGCAAAGACAGCGCGCGCGTCCCGTTCCTACTGTTGTTGGCGGAGCAAGAACCAGAACAGACGGCGGGGAGGAACGACGTGCCAGCACGGCCGGATCCAGCCGTCAGGGAAAGGCACGAGGATGGAACAGACAGTCGGAAAACCCGAACGAAGCCAGCAGGCCCAGATCGACCCGATCACCCTTTCGGTGGTGCGCGGCATCCTGGAAACCACGCAGCGGGAAATGACCCTGTCGCTGGAAAAGACGGCGCGGTCCAGCGTCTTCAACCTGGCGCATGACTATTCGACCGCGCTCTTCAACGCCACGCCGGAGATGATCCTGCAAGGGCAGGACATTCCGATCCACCTCGGGTCGCTGATCCCGGCGATGAAGGTGATCGCCGACTATTTCGGCGACGACATCCATGAAGGCGACCTGATCCTGCACAACGATCCGGCCTATGGCGGCAGCCATGCCATCGACACCTGCATGTACAAGCCGGTCTTCTATGAGGGCAAGCTGGTCTACTGGACCGTCTGCAAGGGGCATCTGACCGACATCGGCGGACCGGTGCCGGCCGGCTACAACCCGGAAGCCAAGGAGATCTACGCCGAGTGCCTGCGCATTCCGCCGGTCAAGATCTGGGACCGGGGCAAGCCGCGTCACGACGTGCTCAACATGATCCTGACCAACATGCGGGCGCGGCGCGATCAGGAAGGGGATTTCAACGCGCTGATCGGCGCCTGCCAGGTGGGCGAGCGCAACCTCATCCGGATGCTGGAGAAATACGGCACGGCGCAGGTCGATGCCTGTGTCGACGAGCTGCTGGCCATGGCCGAACGGCAGATGCGCAGCCTGATCCGCACGGTGCCCGCCGGCACCTATGAGGGCACGGCGGTGCTGGAGGATGCCGGTCACGGTTTCGGCGATTTCGACATCACCGCAAAGGTGACGATCGAGGACGACAGCTGTCACATCGAGATCTCCAGCCCGCCGCAGATCCCGTATTTCATCAACTCCTACGAGGGCAATTCCTATTCCGGCGTCTATCTCGGCCTGATGATGTTCGCCCAGTTGCCACCGCCCTACAACGAGGGGCTCTACCGTTGCGTCAGCGTCAACATGGGGCCGAAGGGAACCCTGTGCAACGCCCAGGAACCGGCGCCGCATATGAACTGCACCACCACGCCGATGGAAACGCTGACCGACGCGGTGCGCCTTGCCTTTGAAAAGGCGATGCCCTCCAAGGTCGCCGCCTCCTGGGGCCATGCCAATGGCCTGAACATCGCCGGCTGGGACACCCGGCACGACGAGGAATATGTGACGATGGTGCTCGCCACCATCATCTCTGGCGCCGGGGCCACGCCGCAGCAGGACGGCTGGCACGCCTGCGGGCCGGAATGCTGCTTCGGCGCTTTGACCTCCGGGGATGTGGAACTGCTGGAACATTCCTATCCGATCATCATTCACCGCTATTCACTGATGACCGACAGCGGCGGCGCCGGGCTTTATCGTGGCGGATCGGGCACGGCCTGGGAGGTGGAGCCGCTCGACAGCGACATGACCTTCATCATGTTCGGCGAGGGGCGCTGGCTTCCGGCGCTGGGCGCGGCCGGTGCCGGCTCGCAGATGACCGACACCAAGGTCGGCCGGCTGGAGCTGAAGCGCGACGGCAAGGTCGAGACCATCCGCGACAACACCATCGGCGTGATCAAGCCGGGCGAGACCGTGACCAACATGAACCCGGGCGGCGGTGGCTACGGCGACCCGATGCAGCGCCCCGTCGACAAGGTTCTGGCGGACGTGAAACTCGGCCTTGTCTCCCTTGAAGGCGCCCGCCGCGACTATGGCGTGGTGATCGAGGATGCCGGCTCCCTGAGGGTCGATCTGGACGCGACGCGCAAGCTGCGCGCCGCCTGACCGTTCCCCTCATTCAAGGATACTGATCATGAACAGCAAATATCGTCTCGGCATCGACGCCGGCGGCACCTTCACCGATTTCGTCCTCGCCGAACGGGCCGGCGGCAGCCGCCTCTACAAGGCCCTCTCCACCCCGTCCGACCCGACCCTGGCGATCCGCAACGGCCTGGGTCTGATCGCCGAGGATCTGGGCGTCGAGCTGGAAGAAATCATTCCCAACTGCGATTTGTGCATCAACGGCACCACCGTTGGCCTCAACGCGCTGATCCAGCACAAGGGTGCGCGCACCGGCTTGATCTGCACCGCCGGCCATGAGGATTCCATCGAGATCCGCAACGGCCACAAGGAAGATGGCTACCGCTATGACGCGGAGTATCCGCCGGCGGTGATGCTGGTGCCGCGCAACCTGCGCAAGGGGGTGCGCGAGCGGGTGCTGTCGAACGGCACGATCCGGACCCCGATCAACGAGGAGGATGTGCGCGCCGCCTGCCGCACCTTCATCGAGGAGGGGATCGAATCCGTCGCCATTTCCTTCGTCTGGTCGGTGCTGCAGCCCGAGCATGAACGGCGGGCCGCGGAGATCGTGCGCGAGATGATGCCCGACGTGCCCCTTACCCTCGGCTCCGATCTCTATCCGCAGGTGCGGGAATACACCCGCACCTCCACCGCCATCACCAATGCCTATCTGGCGCCGATCCTGAAGCGCTACGTGATGGCGGTGGACGCCTATTTCCGCTCCCTCGGAGCGACCTCGCCGGTGCGCTACTTCCAGTCCAACGGCGGTCTCGCCATCGGCCAGTTGATGGCGGACCGCTCGGTCTATGCCATCAACTCCGGACCGGCCTCCGCACCGAAGGCGGGCCTGCATGTCTGCGCGCCGTTCGAGGACCAGAATGTCATCACCGTCGACATGGGCGGCACCTCCTTCGACATCACCCTGACCCATGAGGGGGTGACCAACCTCAACAAGAACATCGACTTCCTGCGCTACCGCATCGGCGTGCCGATGATCCAGGTGGAGACGCTGGGCGCCGGCGGCGGTTCGATCGGCTGGATCGACGACATGGGCCTGTTGCAGATGGGGCCGCAAAGCGCCGGTTCCGATCCCGGCCCGGCCTGCTACGGGCGCGGCGGCACCGAGCCGACCACCACCGATGTCAATCTGGTGCTGGGCTATCTCTGCCCGGGTGGTCTCGTCGGTGGCCGTCTGCCGCTCGACCGGGCAAAAGCGGAGGAGGCGATCCGCAGCCGCATCGCCGAACCGCTGAACATCAGCCTGGAAAAGGCGGCCTATGGCATGTTCACCATCGTCAATGCCAACATGGTCAATGGCATCCGCCGGGTGTCCATCGAGCGGGGCTACGATCCGCGCGACTTCGTGCTGGTCTGCGCCGGCGGCGCGACGGGCGCGCATATCAGCGCCATCGCCCGGGAAATGGGCATTTCCCGGATCATCGTCCCCAAGCTCGCCTCCGGCCTCTGCGCCTTCGGCCAGATCATCTCCGACGTGAAATACAACCACATGGCCACCTGTCCGGTGCGGCTCGACAATGACGAGGCCTATGCCCGGGTCAACGGCCTGTTCCGGCAACTGGAGGAGGACGGCACCCGGCAGCTGCGGCAGGACGGGTTCACCGACGACACCATCCGCATCACCCGCAGCCTGGAGATGCGCTACCTCGGTCAGGTGCATGAATGCACGGTGGAGGTCGACAGTTTCGACATCACCGCCGAGACCGTCGAACGGCTGAAGGAGGCCTTCCACCGCCGGCATGAGCAGCTCTACACCTATGCGGAGCCGGCCAGCACCGTGGAGGTGGTCAACATCGAGAGCACCCTTTACGGGGTGGTCGGCAAGCCCGATGACGCGGTTCTCTCCAGAGGCGGCGATTCCGATGGCGCGCTGAAGGGCACCCGCATGGCGATCTTCTCCTCAAGCGGCGAGTTCACCCGCACCCCGGTCTATGACGGCACCAAGCTGGGGGCGGGCGACCACATCACCGGTCCGGCGATCATCGAGGAGCCGACGACGACCATCGTCGTGGAACCGGGCTGGACGGCGGAACTGCACGAAAGCGGCTCCTACGTCCTGGAGCGTCTGCATCAGGACTGATCCCGCTCCGGTCGGATCGGTGCCTGTGTGCCGATCCGTCTCACCGACCTTGCAGCACTGACACCGGCCCGAACGGCACCGGATCGCCAACAAGATCCGGGCCGTTCACGGGAGGGCGTGCGCCCTTCCCTGCCCGGTGAGATCCAACGACAACAACCAGACCAGAAGGGAATGACAATGGCCCAGTTGCAATCGGCCCCGGAGGCCGACACGCTCGACTTTTCCAATATCGCCGTGCCGCCGGAGGCGCGGATGCCGAAAATGAACCTCACCATGGCCTGGTGGGCGGTGTGCAGCGCGGTGTTCTACATCGTCGTCGGTGCGTCGATGGCGCTGAATTTCGGCACCCGCAACGCCATAATCGGCATGATCCTGTCGGTGATCGCCTATGGCGCGATCAACGCGGTGCTGAGCCGCTACGCCATCCGCACCGGCCTGTCGGTGGCCCTGTTCTCCCGGGTGCTGTTCGGCAGCGTCGGCGCCAGCATCGCCACGCTGATCTTCTGCGCGACGGCGATCTACTATGCGGTGTTCGAGGGCTCGGTGATCGCCGTCGGCCTGACCACCACCTTCCCCGGCATCTCCTACGAGGTGGGGGCGCTGGTCGTCGTCGCCTACAGCGTTGTTCTGATCTTCGGCAGCATCCAGACCTGGCTGGACAAGTTCAACGGCATCCTGCTGCCGGTCTATATCCTCGGGCTCCTGGCCGCCGTCGGGCTCGCCATCGCGGAATATGGCTATTCCAACGCCTGGCTCGAACTCGGACCGGCCGAAGGCGCGCCTGCCGGCGGCTGGTGGTCCTGCTTCGTCTACTACATGGGCGTCTGGGTGCTGATGATGTTCACCTTCGACTATGCCCGTTTCGGCCGGCAGGAGGATGCGGGCTACCATGCCGGGGTCAACTTCGGCATGCCGTTCTATCTGATGGCCTTTCTGGTCAGCGGCCTGTTCGGCATCTTCATGATCGGCACCGTGCCGAACGACGGGGCGATCTCCGAAGTGTCCGTGCTGTTCTCGCTGCTGAAGCTGATGGGCCTTGGCGGGCTGGTGTTCGTCTGGGTGACCCAGACCCGCATCAACACCGCCAATTACTACCTCGCCTCGGTCAACATGGAGGCGCTGTTCTCGCCGCTTGGCGCCCTGCCCTTCGGCCGCATTCTCTGGGCGGTGCTCGTCGGCGCCATCGTCTATGTGCTGATGCTGGCCGATGTTTTCGCCTATCTGCTGCAGGCGCTGGCCTATCAGGGCATCTTCGTCGTCGCCTGGGTCGCGGTGGCGCTCGCCCATATCCTCAGCGATCGCTATGCGGCGCTGGTCGGCGGCGATATCGAATACCGCATCAGCCATGTACCGGCCTTCAATCCGCTCGGGCTGTTCGCCTGGTTCGCGGCCGCCGGCGCCGGCATCCTCGTCTACGCCGCCGGCGGGGCCCATGCGGAGTTCTCCGCGCCAACCAGCGCGGTTGTCGGCTTCTGCCTGTATTTCGCCGGCCTGCGGTTCGCCCGAAGGTCCTGGTTCGTCTCCGCGCCGGAAGGTGCGGCCTGACACGCCGATGGAACGCTCCCGCCCTGCCGGGCGGGGGGGCGATGTCTCACCTCCGGAACGAAAAAGGGCCCGCATAACGCGGGCCCTTTGGTCTCATGACAGCGCTGTTTCGGGATGTCAGCCGACCGCCGCCTTGAACTCGGGCAGGACGTCGAACAGATCGGCGACAAGCCCGTAGTCGGCCACCTGGAAAATCGGTGCCTCCTCGTCCTTGTTGATCGCCACGATCACCTTCGAATCCTTCATGCCGGCCAGATGCTGGAT
>NZ_JAIVMG010000023.1 GCF_020177335.1 Stappia indica
CCACCGCGCTGCCGTCCGGCGAGCCGGGCTCGCCCGGCGCCAGCGACGCGGTCATTCGCCCGCGCCAGGGATGGGGCGCCTGCTCGGTTCCACCATAGGGGTCGGGCAGGTCGTTGCCGGCCGGCACGTCCATCATCAGGAACGGATAGAGCGAGACCTTCAGCCCGCGCGCCTTGAGATCGCGGATCGCGGCGATCACGCTGGCATCGCTCGGGGTGCCGCCATAGGCCGGGCGGCCGTCGGCCTGGCTGACCTCACGCGCCAGAGTGCGCGACAGGCCGCCAACGCCCCAGGTGGCGCCGGTGGTGGTGCCGCCCTTGGCCTCCACCCGCGGCGTCACGGTACAGCTGCCGCAGCGCAGATCGTCACCGAACCAGGCGACCACCAGCGCCACCCGCTCCAGATTGGGGCACAGCGCCTGCAACTCATCGAGCGAGGCGGTCCAGTTGCTGGCCGCATGCAGCACCCCCCGGTTGACCTCCTCGCTGACCCCAGGGCGCGGCGAGTGGGTCACCACCGCAGGATCGTAGACGAACTCCCCGGCGCCCGGGATCAGGGTCACCGCCCGCACCATCCGTTCCAGCGGCTCCACGGTGCGAATGACCTCGAAGGTGAGCTGCGGCAGGCGGTCGCCGAAAGCCTCCAGCGGCAGGCGTTCGAACACCACATAGGCGGTGTTGCGATAGGCCGGGGTGTCACCCTGCCGGGCGGCGATCAGCGGGTCGGGCAGTTGATCGGCATCGCCGTGGTAGAAGCGGCAGGTGATGCCGGTGAGATCGAGCGGCTTGCCATCGGCCCAGACCGCGCCGATCCGCGCCACCGGCCCGGCGCACAGGGCCACGGCGAAATTGGCGAAATAGCGATAGCTGCGCACCGTGGCGCTCGGACCGCCGCCCTTGCCGCCGCTGCTTTCCTCCTGCACCACCTCCTCGAACCGGGTCGCCCAGATGATCTGGCCGGCCAGCCGCGCCCGACCATAGACCATCGGCAGCGGCGCACCTTCGGTGGAAGACTGCACCGACAGATCGTCAAGCCGCCGTCCCTCGATGGTGCGGCTGCCGCCGAACGGCGCCTGGTCGAACGCATAGCCGGCGACCGCACCCGCGGCCTGACCGAGCAGTGCGCCAAAACCGCCCAGAAGGGCGCCGCCCAGCGCCTTGCCGGCGGCAGCGAGGATCAGGGTTGCCATGGCAGAACTCCCGGAAAGGCAAAGACAGCGACAAGACGCCGGCGCCAGGCCGGCACCAGCGCGCTTTCGGCAACGGCCACGCCCTCATAGGCGTGGATCATGGTGTCGGCGGAGGCGAGAATGCCCACATGCTTGGCCGGGGCGCCGTCGCGCCAGCGAAACAGCAGGACGTCGCCCGGTTCCACCTCTGTGGGATCGCGCTCGGTGAAGTGGCGGCGGGCGGCGGCCAGCAGGGTCTCCCGCCCACCGGCCTCGGCCCAGTCGCGGCTGTAGGGCGGCAGGGTTTCCGGTTCCGCCCCCAACACCGCGCGCCAGACGCCGCGCACCAGACCGAGGCAATCGGCCCCCGCCCCCTTGCAGCTTGCCTGATGGCGGTAGGGCGTGCCGATCCATTGGCGCGCCTCATGGAGGATGCGCTCGCGTTCGATCATCTGCTTTTCCTTGCGGCTTTGTCCGGTGGTGCCAGAAAGGGGCGCGCCTGTGCCCGCCCGCCACGCTCACTCCATCAACGCGCCGCCGTCGTTTTCCGGCGCGCCGCGACTTGGATAGGTCAGCGCGAAATCGGCCCCCGGCATGTGGGGAAAGCCCTGAAAGGCGGCGCTGTTGGCGAATTTCGCCGCGCAGGTGGAAAAATGCTTGTCGCAACCGGCGGTCAGCCGCACCGCCGTACCGGGGTCGAGTGGCTGCGGCAGAGGCACCAGCAGCGCGATGTCCCGCGCGGTGCCGGCGCCGCCGGGCATATCGGAGACGATCTCGCCGACATGACCGGCGGAGGCGCCATCGATCACCTCCAGCCGGCCGCCGGCGAACCAGCCATCGGCGGCGGCAACGCCGTCCACCTGCACCTCCGCCGCCCCTCCCCCGCTGACCGTGCCGGTCATGCGAAGGGCTGGCAGTTCCAGATCGACACCGCAGCGACCATCGCCCAGATCCGCATCGCACAGGTGCGAGAACACCCGCCCCTGCGGCTGGTCGAACAGATGGGGCAAGGCCCGCAACTCGGCGCGGAACACCCCGCCGGCCCGCGACACCTCGCCGACGATGGCCCGGCGCAACAGCAGCCGGACCGAAGGGTCCTGCCAATCGACGGCAAAGATCTCCACCTTTGCCCCATCCCAAAGGCCACCGGCCAGTTCCGCCTCGCCGATGGTCTGCGACGACAGGATGCCGGCCACTTCGGCGGTGCCGGCGGCCAGATCCGGCTCCAGCGTCGCCGCCGAGCTGTCGAACCCAAGGCGCGGCTCGAAAGTCACCCCGTCGAAGCGCAAGGTACGGTCATGGTCGGTGAAGCCGAGCACGGCGCCATCCTGCCGGGTCACCCGCCAGCAGGTGGCCCGGGTCGTCACGCTACCGGCGAATCGGGCCAACACGTTTGGGTCCAGCTCCCGCATCAGCCTGCCTCCTCTGCTGTCAGGTCGATCTCGACCAGCGGAATGGTCGGCACCCGGCCGGCCTCCACATGGGTCAGGCTCATGTCCAGCCGGTCGGTATCGAACCGCACCGGCACATCGAAGCGAAACCCGGCGGTGACCAGTGCCCCGGGCGGCGGCAGATGCGCGGGCAAAATGGTGACGAGGCCGGAGGCGGTATCACAGGTGAACTCAGCGCCTTCGGTCAGTTCGCTGCCATCGATGGCCACGCGCACGGTGCCCGCCACCGGTTTCAGAATCGGCCGCCTGTAGGGCTCGGGGCCGGCGCCATAGGTCTTCACCAGCGGGAAGCTGCCTGCCACACCGTCGCCGGTGCCGATCACACAGTCGGTCGGCGCAAGAGCCGGTCCGGTTGCCGCCGACAGGTGATCGAACGGATCGCGAAAGCGAAAACCGCACAGCCGCCCGCGCACCCGCTCGAAAAACGCGGCGACGGCCTGAAGATCGGCGAGCGAGCGCACGCCCGTCCCCGCATCGTAGCGCCGCCGGGAATGCGCCCAGCGGGCGTTGCGCGTTTCCGCGCCGGAGCCCAGGGTCACCACATCCGTGCGCCGCTCCGGCCCGCCGCTGGCGCCGAAGGCAACGGACAGCGGAAAGCGCTCCTCGATGAACTCAACCGTCATTTGCAAAAGCCCCCTTATGCACAGGCCGGGCGCCGGAATTTCGCGGCATTTGATCTTGCTCAAGGAAACGGGTAGCGGGAACGCGCAATGTCGCATCACCAACGGAGGTCATTACCCGAATGAGTCACGTTCCCCACGATTTGCACGAAGAGTTTCCCGAGAGCGCCGAGGCGTTGCACGCGCTGAAGGTTTCCAACGCGCATTTCGCAAAGCTCGCGGACGAGTATCACACCGTGAACCGCGAGATTCACCGCATCGAGAGCGAGGTCGCTCCTGCTTCCGATGAGGCGCTGGAGGAACTCAAGAAGAAGCGTCTTCACTTGAAGGATCAGATTGCGGAATTGCTCTCCGCAGCCTGAAAACGCCGGTGCCTGAGCCCCTCCTGTTCGGGCCCGACGTCAAAGCCCGCGCCGTCCCCGTCCGACGGCGCGGGCTACCATTGTCGAGATCTGCGCCTCCGAGCGGGCAAAGCTGTCCGCGTCCCGCGCTTCCACATTGAACACGATCTGCGGCATGGTCGCCCCGCCTGCGCCCGCCGCCACGCCGAGCCGTCCGCTCGCATCGCGCGCCAGCGGCAGGATCGCCTCCGCGCCCGCCTCCCCCATCAGCCCGGTCGATTGGCCCGACATCGGGAAATAGGTCGGCGTGCCAACGACCCCACCCTTGGCAAACGGGGTCACCGTGGATGCGCCCGCCCCGAGCAGGCCACCCCCCAGCGCGTTGCCAAAGCCCCCCAGCAGGCCGCCGATAGCCCCTGAAATTCCCTTTTCCAGTGGCGCCAGCGCCGCTGACAGGGCCTTTTCCGAGAGGGAAAGAGCCAGCGCGCGAAACACCGTCTCAAGCCGCTTGCCGTCGACCAGTGCCTGTTTCAGCGCCCCGCGCAGGTTGACTGAAACGTCCATTGAGCTGTCGCGCACCTTGTCCATGGCCCGCGCCAGTTCGTCGGCCCCGCGCAGCGGCAGCTCGACCTTGTCGCCATCTTCGGTCATCGCCCGTCCTCACATTTGCGCGCCCGCTCATCGGGATAGCGCCGCATCAGCCGTTCGAACCCCGCCCGGTCGGGCGCTCCGTTGCGCAACGCCGCCGGGGCGCCAAACCCCAGCGCCAGCGCCACCTCGCGCGGGGTGGCCCGCCAGAACGCCTCCGGCGGCCAGTTGAGCCGGCCGAGGCAAAGCCGCATCACATCGTCCCAGGGAAAGGCCGCGACCGGTGCTCCGCCCGCGGCCCGGAAGGGTTTTCGCCGGTTTCCGGATCCGCCGCCTCCTGCTGCGTCGCAACTTCGCCAGAGGCCTCCGGCTGCGTCTCCGGTCCGGCGAAGGTCACCTGCAACAGGGTCGAGACGAGGCCGGCCAGCGCCTGCACGCCGCCTTCCGCCCGCATCTGCGCTACTTCGCCGTCGGTGACGTCATGTCCCGCGCCGCGCAGGCCCGCGCCGAGGATCCGGTTGAGGTCGCGCGCCGACAGCCGGCCGGAGCCGAACCGGTCGGCCAGCGCGGCAAGATCCTCGACCCCGAAGGCGTCCTCCAGCTCGGCCAGCGCGCCGAGGGTGAGAACGAGGGTCCAGCGGCGTCCGTCGAGCGTTGCGCTCACTTCGCCGCGATGACGGTTGGCCATGGCTCAGCTCCCGGTGAAGGTCAGGGCGCCGGCGGATTCCAGCGCGATGTCATAGGTCACTTCGCCGTCGTGATCACCGGCATAGTCGAGCGTGACGATCTGGAACGGCCCGGCGATGGTGCCGAAGTCGGGGATCACCACCTGCCAGTCACGGATCAGCCCGTCGAAGAACAGGCCCCGCACGCTGGCGTCCGCCGCGCTGTCGCGGAAAATCCCGGCACCGGAGATGCTGGCGCTGCGGGTGCCGGCACCGGCCAGCAGCTCGCGCCAGCGCCCGGCGCTGTCCGCATCGGTGATATCGACGCTCGCCGCGTTGAGGGCGATGCGCCGGGCGCGCAAACCTGCGACGGTGACGAACCCGCCCATCCCGTCGCTGTCGCACTTCAACAACAAGTCCTTGCCTGCCTGGGCGGCCATGAAACACTCCGTCGTTTTCTTGAAATTCAGGTTGGGTACCGCCGCGCCGGTCAGGCGAGCGGTTCGGTGACGATCCGCACGCTCAGCCGGCCGCGCCAGGTACGCCCGTCGCGCAGCCGCTCGCTGCGCGACACCGGATCGGCGATATGGATCAGCCGGTGACCGACAAGATGACCCACCAGCGTCGGCAGGGCGGCCTCAATCGCATCGAGGATCACCGCCACCTCGCCCCGCGCCGGCCGGCGCGACAACACGTGAATGTCGACCGCATGGCGCTCGCCCTCCTCCCGCTCCGCCGTCAGCAGCCGGGTTTCCACCGCGCCCAGTTCGACGAAGGGATGGGGACAGCCGCGCGGCGCGCCGTCATGGATGCGCGGCCCGCCCAGCAGGGCCAGCAGCGCGGGATCGGCGGCCAGACCTGCAACGATCGCCCCGCGCAAGGCCGCTTGTCCGCTCATCGGCCTTCCTCCTCGACAAGGCAGGTGATGTAGCCCGCGCGCCGGTCGCTGTCGTCGACCGCCAAGATGCGGAACACCCGCGCCCCCTCCACCAGCCGCCAGCCGCCGGTGATGCGCCCATCGGCACGCAGCCGCGCCCGGTGGGTGGCGATGCCGTCGAGCCGCTCCGCCTGCCAGCGCTCGGCAAGGCTGGCCGGCGCCAACGCCACGAACACCGGTCCCATGTCGGCGAAGACGAGCTCCGCCTCGCCATCCGCCGCCTCGATCCGGTCCGGCCGTTCCAGCCGCATCGCCCGGTCGAGTGCCCCGATCCGCCCGCTCACAGCCGCAAGCTCCGGTAGCGGCCCAGCAGCGCGTCAAGCCCGGCGGGCACGGCGGCCATCGCCGTTTCCACACCGAGTTCCCGGTGCTCGAACCAATGGGCGGTCAGGAGCAGCACCGCCTGCACCAGCACCGGCGGAACGGCGCTGGCGTCCGCGCCATAGCCGGCGGTGAAATCCACCTCGATGCCGTTGAACCCGTCGAGCGGGCCCGGCGCACCGGCGGCCACCTTGAGACGCGGCGCCCCCGAGGCACCGTCAAGGCGCAGGGCGGTCTCTTCGACCGCGACCGGGGCCCCGTCGCCGGCGAACACCAGCACGCTTTCCACCGAGGCGACCGGCGCCACCGGCAGGTAAATGACCCGGCCCGGCGGCCAGTCGTCCAGATAGTAGCGCCAGCCCTGGGTGATCAGCGCCCGGCGGGTCACGCTTTCCACATGCGCCCTTGCCGCGCGGATCAGCCGGGCGATCAGCCCGTCTTCCGCCGTCGAGGTCAGCCGCAGGTGCTGGCGCGCCTCCTCCACGCTCACCGGCTCGGCGGCCGGCGGCGTCGTCACGATCGCGGTCATGTCGGTCCTTTCCCCGCAAGGATCTGGGATCCGCCGCACGCGGGGGCGCGCACGGCGGATCGACCTCGTTCCGGTTCGGCTGAGCGATCAGGCGGAGAAGGTCAGAAGCTTGATGGCGTCGAAATCCTGGACGCCGCCGCCGACCCGCTTGGTGGTGTAGAACAGCACGTAGGGCTTGGCCGAATAGGGGTCGCGCAGGATGCGCACGCCCGTGCGGTCGACCACCAGATAGCCGCGCCGGAAGTCGCCGAAGGCGATGGCCGGGCTGTCGGCGGCAATGTCCGGCATGTCCTCCGCCTCGATCAGCGGGAAGCTCATCAGCGTCGCCGGGGCGCCGACGCTTGCCGGCGGCTGCCACAGGTAGTTGCCATCCGCGTCCTTCATCTTGCGCACCGCCGCCTGGGTCCGCCGGTTCATGACGAAATGGCCGTTCTGGCGGTAGCCGCTCTTCAGCGCATAGACGAGGTCGATCAGCACATCGCCGGCATCGCTCGCCGGGAACGCGCCGGCGGTACCGGTCGATACGGTGCCGAGATTGCCCCAGCTCCAGGCGGCTTCCGCCACACGCGGATAGTCGAGCAGACCGCGCGGCTTGTTGACCCCGTCGCCGGTGACGAAGGCGGTGCCCTCCTGCGCGGCGAAGGCGGCCTCCACCTCCTCGGCGATCCAGGCATCCACATCCACCGCCGCATCCTCCAGCAGCGACGGGGTCGCCGCCGGCATGGCGTAGAGCTCCATGGTCGGGAAGGAGAGTTCGGCGAGCGCCGGGGCGTCGGTCTGCGGCCGGGCCGCCGTTTCCGCCACCCAGCCCGACTGCGGCCCGCTGGTGGAAAACGGCTTGCGGAAGACGCTGGAGGACACCTGGCGGATGCCGGCGATGGCGCGGATCGGCGAAATCGCGGTCAGCGCCCGCAGGATGCCGCTTTCCGTTTCCTCCGGCACCAGATAACCGCCATCGGGATCGGAGCCGGTGGACATCGCCTTGCGCTCCAGCTCGCGCAGCCGCTCGTCCTGCCCCTTGCGCATATAGGCGTCGAAGGCCTCCTTGTGGTCCCGGCCGGCGGCATTGCCGCCGCTGCCACGGCCCGGCTCGCCGGCGCTGCGGCCGGGCCGCGCCGCCTTCAGCGCCAGATCGTCGAGCCGGCGCTGCTGCCGGTCGAGCTGGCGGTCGATGCGCTCCAGCTTTTCCGCCGTCAGCACATCGGTGCTGCCGCGCGCCTCGATCTCCGACAGGCGTTCGTCATTGACCTCGCGAAAGGCGGTGAAGGCGGTGCGCATCTCGTCGAGCTCGTCGCGCGGCGACAGCCCGGTCTCGCGGCCGGTCGCCGCCTTGGTTTCGGTCAGCGGCAGGGCATGAGACATGTGCGAAGGATGGGTCATGAGGGGCAAAGGCTCCTGTGCTTGAGGGTCGGCTGGGCAAGGGACGCGGGCGCGGCGAGACGGGCGCCCGGGTGCAGCGGGAAGGTGACGAGCGACACCTCCCAAAGGTCGATGTCGTGCAGGCGGCGGATGCCGGTGTGGGCATCGCGCCGGGCGCTTCTGGCGCGGAAACCGATGGACAGCCCGTCGAGCGCGCCGGCGGCGATCAGCACCGCCGCCTCCCGGCCAGTGGCGGTTCCGGTCAGAAGCCGCCCCTTGACGAACAGGCCGGTGCGGTCCTCGCGCATCTCCTCGAAGACGCCGATCGGCCGGGCCGGGTCGTGCTGCCCGAGGAAACGGATGCCGGCCGGGCCGCGCTCGCGCAGGCTGCGATGGAACGCCCCGCGCATCACCAGATCGCCGGCATCGTCGAGGCTGCCGAACAGGCTGGCATAGCCGCTGACAACAGCGGTCGGCGGATGGGCCGCCGGGGCATGGGGCGTCGGTGGGTGTGCCGGGTCCGGTCCAGCCGAGGGCACGCCGCTCACGCGCCCTGCCCGGCCTGCTGCGCCCGCCGCTGCAACAACCGGGTGAGCGCGACGGCGAAACGGGCAAAGACGGCGCGATGGCCGCGCGGGCGCGCGGGTCCGGCCGCAGCCGGTCGGTGATCGGCCATGGTGGGTCTCCCTTCATGGTGGTCAGGTGGTGGGGGCGATCCTCGGGATGAGCAAAAATCCAGGCCCGTCCGGGTTCGCAAACAGATTCAATTGCGCGGAATTTGTGCTTGATCGTCAGAAGCTTGCGGCGCGTTCCCGAGAAAGGGATTCACTCGTCGAAATCGCTGAACAGCCGGTTCAGCCGGGCAATCGCCTGGACGAAATCGTCAAAGCGGCGGTTGGAGCGGATCATCTCCCGCACGGTCCAGACCAGAAGGCTGCTCACCGTGCCGGCCCAGAGGAACAGCACCAGATGGGCCAGATCCCCCCGGGCACCGATCATCTGCGCCAGCGGCGTCAGCGTCTCCATCAGGCCGCCCCCCGGGCCGGGGTATCGCCGCCGCCCTCGGCGCTCCCCTCGGGAGGCAAATCGGGCGGCAAATCGGCGCCATAACCGACCGCCACCCGCTTTTCGGACGGGCTGAGGAAATCCGCCGCGCCAACCCGGCGCCACAGCGCCTCGCGCTCGCTCGACAGCGCCTCGACCCGGTCCGCATCCGGCCTCAGCCGCAAACCCGCCCCCTCCGCCGGGCCGAGCCAGCGCGCCAGCGCCTCGGCCACCCGGCCGGCAACCGGCAGCACGGTCTGGCGCCAGAAGGCGCGGTTGGCCTCCTGGAAATTGGCGTAGGTGTTGTCGCCGGGGATGCCGAGCAGCATCGGCGGCACGCCAAAGGCCAGCGCGATCTCCCGCGCCGCCTGGTTCTTGGCGGCGATGAAATCCATGTCCCTCGGGGTAAAGCCCATCGGCTTCCAGTCGAGCCCGCCTTCCAAGAGCAGCGGCCGGCCGGCATTGCGCGGCCCCTGATAGCCTTCCTCCAGCTCCTTCTTCAGCCGGTCGAACTGCTCGTCGGAGAGATTGCCGCCCTCCGCACCGCCATAGACCAGCGCGCCGGAGGGCCTTGCCGCATTGTCGAGCAGTGCCTTGTTCCAGGCACCGGCGGCGTTGTGCAGGTCAAGGCTCACCTGCGCCGCCTCGATGGGGGCAAAGCCATAGTGATCGTTGAGCGGATGAAACACCTTGAGATGCAGGACGGTCGGCCGGCCATCGGCCTCGCTGGGCCCGAGCCGCACCGTGCGCCCGGCCACCGAATAGTCGAACGCCTCCGGCCAGCCATCGCTGCCCAGCACCACCTTCACCCGGTCGGGCCGCAGGGTGTGCAATTCGCGCGCCGCGCCGTCGATCAGCACCCGCTCCAGATAGGCGTTGCCGGCCACCAGCAGATGGCCATACACCTCCTCCAGCAGCGCAGTGCCGGAGGCCATCGGGCTCGGCTGCGCCAGAAGGTCGAGCAGCGGATGCCGGTCCAGCTCCCGGTCATCCTCATAGAGCAGCAGCGGCACACTGGCGGCGGCCTCGGAGATCATCCGCACCGCCCGGTGCACCACCGGGTTGCGGGCATAGCCCTCGCGGGCGAGCGCTGCATAATCGCGCGGCGTCCACACCGGCCGGCCGGCGGCATGGAAGGCCAGCAACGCCCCGGCGCGCGAGGCCTTGGCCTCACCGGGCGCATGCAAAAGTGATTCAAGCATGGATTTCAAGCCCATGATATCCTTGGCCTTTCTCTTTGAACCTGAGAAACGGATTCAGTCGCTTGAGCGGCTGATTCAACGCCTTGCGACGGCGGATCAGATCCGACGCAGGCTTAGATCCGACGCAGGCGGGGCATCGGCGTGTCCTTCAGCGCCAGTTCGCTGATGGCGTAGACCAGCGCGTCGAGCCGGTCCGGCGAGCGGCCACTGGACAGGCCGTCGCTGGTGAAATCGGTCATCTCGTCTTCCAGCGCCGGCAGCGCGCCCACGTGGCGCACCCGCCCCTGTTCGTAGAGCAGCGCCACCGGTTCGGCCCTGAGCCACTTGCCGCGCCGGGCGCGCACCGCCCGCACCGGCACCGCCGGATCGACCCCGGCGATCATGCCGGTGACCATCTCGCCGCCCTGGTTGACCTCGGCGACGAGGCAATCGGCCTCCGCCTCGTGCCAGGTGCGCACCGCCGCCCGGGCCCAGGCGCCGGGGGTGGCGCGGGCAAGGCTGCGGTCGGCCAGCACATAGACGATGCCCGTGGCAGCGATGCCGGCAACGATCAGCCCGCAGGCGTCGGAGTTGCGGCCCGAGGTCGCCGGCGGGTCGAGCGCGACCACCACCCGCACCAGCTCCGGTGCCTCCTCCACCCGGCAGGCCTCCAGCCCGTCACGGGTCCACATGGCGCCTTCGCGCTGTTCCACCAGTTCGCCGTCGAGCTCCTGCCGCGCCAGCCGGGTGCCGGCGTAGCGCTTGCGGATGGCGGCGACGAAACCGGCGGCCAGATGGGCGGCATTGGCTTCCGTGGCCGCGCCGACCACCCGGGTTGCCGGGTCGGCGATGATCCGTTTCAGCAAGGGGATCGGGCGCGGTGTGGTGGTGACGAGCTGGCGCGGGGATGCGCCAAGCCTCAGGCTGAATTGCAGCATGTCCCAGGTCTCCTGCGGGTGGCGCCACTTGGCGAGTTCATCGCACCAGGCAAGCGCGAATTGGGGGCCGCGCAGCGCATCCGGGTCCTCGGAGGAGAACACCTGCGCCACCGCCCCGTTGGGCCATTCCAGTCGCCGGCGCGAGGGTTGCCAGGTGGGCCGCTCGCCGGCCGGGTGCACCGCCAGCAGGCCGGACACCCCTTCGATCATCACCTCGCGCACATCCGCATGGGTTTCGCCGACAAGGGCGATGCGTCCGCCGTCCGGATCCGATCCGCGCCGGGCGCTGCCGACGGTGGCCCGCAGCCACTCGGCCCCGGCGCGGGTCTTGCCGGCACCGCGCCCGCCCATCAGCAGCCAGCAGCGCCAATCGCCCTGCGGCGGCAACTGATGGGGGTGGGCCCATAGCGCCCAGTCGTGGCGCAGGAAGCTCAGCGCCTCCCGGTCAAGCCCGGCCAGAAACTCCGGCAGCGCGCCCCTGGCGGCACAGGCGATCAAGCCGGTCCGCAAGCTCCTGTCTGAGCGCATCCTCGTCCTTTCCGGATGGTTCCAGATCCTTGATGCCGGCCCGCAACTCGATCAGGATGTCGAGTGTCTTGGCGAGACTGCCGAGGGTGCGGGCGTTGCGTTCCACATGGCCGGAGGCTTCGCCGGCCTTCAGGGTCGCACTGGTCGCCGCCTCGCCGCGAAGCTGGGTTTCCACCGCCGCGATCTGGATTTCGAAGGCCCGGGTCAGCCGGGCGACCATGCGGGCGACACCATGGGTGTCCCCGGCCTCGATCAGGTCCCGCACCGCCCCGTGGCGCACCCAGCCATCGGCCCGGGCGCGGCGCGCCACCGTTACCGCCGTCACCTCCATCATTTCGGCGATGGCGCCAGCGTCGAGTTGCTCCTGTTCGTAGAGCCGGCGGGCGGTCGCCCAGCCCTCGGCGGTCAGATGCACCGGCCGCTTGCGGCCCGGCGGCTTTCCTTTTGCCGGCGGGGTGGGCGGCGGGTCAGACGGCTTCGGCCTCGATGCCGCTCGGGTCTCCGTCTCCCTCTCCCTGTCAGTCCTGCCCTCTCCGCTCCCGGGCTCCCGGCAAGGGCGGCCAGCGGCCTCTTCCTCAGCCATGCGCGCTCCTTCCGTTTCGGATTTCATGTCAGCGTTCGTCCTGCCCGCCGCGCCGATGTCGTGCCGGTGGCCTGCGGGCATAAAAAAACGCGCCGGGCTGCGGCGCGTTCGGGCATGTCTCTGTCAGTGTACTTGTCGGGCCTTTGCCCCTTTGCTCGCCGGATCGGCATGAAAAAACCCGGGGTGCAACGCCCGGGTTCGAAAAAACGGTTCTGAATTTGTCTCTGCGACCGGTCGGCCCGCCCCCTCAGAAGGAGAGCTGCGCCCTTAACACCGGCGCCGGACGCAATTCTTCGACCATGCCCAAACCCTAGCCGCTCACCGTCACGGTGTCAAGAATATTTTCCTAGGATTTTTATCCTGGATCCATTACCTAGCCAGACGGACCATCTACTAATGAGTTTATAGACCTGCTATCTATAGGCGCGTTCCGCACAGGGCAGCACGCGAATTTCTAAGTTGGAAGATAGTCATATTATCATGAAAAATAACATCATATCCAATCATTCCAAGCGTGAAATCGTTACAGCAGGAAAGATTCTTCAAGAACGACTGATAGAAGAAAAAATTAAAATTATCGAAAAACGCAGAAATATGACCGTTCTCGAAGCCTTCCGCATTGCCCATAATTGGCGCGATGCGCATATGCGCCCCTTACTTAGGGTGCGACAAGAGCTATCAGGAAGGATTCGACGTATCGAGTACGGCGCTGTCACAGCAGCCCGAATGAAACGAATGGCATCTATTAGAAAGAAACTTCAGAGGCCCCTTACTCTTTATCAAATTCAGGACATCGCGGGATGCCGCGCAATCCTAAGATCCATGAAGGAAGTCAATAAAATTGTTAAATTCTATAGAGATGGCGAGAGTCGTCACTTCATTCAATCTGAGGATGACTACATATCAAACCCAAAGTCTGATGGATATCGAAGTCATCATATCATAGTTAAATTTAATGGATCTGGTGATGATGCGATTTACAACAGGCAAACGGTAGAAGTGCAGCTCCGCACGCGCTCTCAACACGCTTGGGCAACAGCGGTGGAAGCCGTCGGGCTAATCCGCCGAGAAAATATCAAAGGCGGAGAAGGAAGCAAAGAATGGCGCCGCTTTTTTGAACTAATGTCGGCTGAGATTGCATATGAGGAGAACCATCCCCTCCCTCCTACTACCAGCAAAAATATCAACGAAACCCGCGACGAAATCATACACATTTCAAATAGAATAAAAGCCGTAACAACCCTCGAAAAATACAACAAGGCAATAAGATTTGCAGATCAATATGGCCCAACCCATTCAAATTACTTCATACTTCAATTCGACTATGATAAAAACGAAGTCCATGTAGAGCCCTTCAGAAATTACTCTACAGGATCAGAAAAATACATATCCGAAGAAGAAACGCATTCAAATCGAAACACTGTTCTCGTTGAGGTCAACCGTGTCTCGGATCTAAAAAAAGCGTTCCCAAACTACTTTCTCGACGTCAGAGAATTCACAAGCAAACTAAAGAAAATAATTTCGCACAATTCCGGATCAAATTATGACTTATCCTGGCTATCAAAATACTAAGTAAAATAATTCAAGACAAACTACTCCCTGGAAACTCCATTCACCCCTCCATCGGGTTCTCGCCGGGCCAGTCGGCGAGGAAATTCTCATAGTCTTCCAGCGGGATACCGTCTTCGGGGAACACCCGGCCGCGCACGGAAATGCCGGCGGCGTGGACGCTTTCGGGATCGCCCGAGACCAGCGGGTGCCACCAGTAGAGATCGCGTCCCTCGGCCATCAGCCGGTAGCCACAGGTCGGCGGCAACCAGCTCAGGCCCGGCACGGTTTCCGGCGTCAGCGGCAGGCAGTCCGGCACCTTTTCCAGCCGGTTGTCATAGTCCCGGCAGCGGCAGCTTTCCTCGTCGAACAAGGTGCAGCTCAGCGAGGTCCAGACAATCTCGCCGGTGTCCCAGTCCTCCAGCTTGTTGAGGCAGCAGCGGCCGCAGCCGTCGCACAGGGATTCCCATTCCGTCGCCGACAGTTCGGCCAGGGTCTTGCGGCGCCAGAACGGCAGCGCCTCGGCGGACGGCTCCGCCGTCTCGCCGCCGGGAAGGGTCGTGCTGTCGTCGCTGGCGGTCATGGTCTCGTCCTCTCCCGCCCTTGGTCCGTCGTCGGGCCTCGCGCTGGCGGGATTTCTTGAATCATGTGGTCGATCGGGATTAAAACAAGCCTTGCGATCGGTGCGGGGGAAGGTTGGCGCCGGCCCGCTCCTCATGCGCTTGCCTGAGCGCCATAGCAGAACGGACGGTCAAGGTGAACCAGAGATCCTTCGATCCCGAAGGAACCCCGCCAGAAGACACGGGCGCGCCGGAGGGCTCCGGCCGCCGGGGCTTGCGTGCGCGGCTCCTGTCGGTCGATGCCTTTGTCGACACCCTGTTGTGGCGCAGCTTCTCCGGCCTGCGGCTTGCCGGCGAGCGCTATTCCGCCTGGCTGCGCCGATTCCGGGTGCGCGGTCCGGGGCGGATCGCCGCCGAGCTGGCCTCCGATGCGGTAACCTTCGGCGTGCTTGGGCTGATTCTCATGCTGGCCCTTGCCCAGGACGCCTTCCAACAGACCAACCGGGCCGACTGGCGCACCACCGACGATTTCTCCGTCACCTTCCTCGACCGGTTCGGCAACGAGATCGGCCACCGGGGCATTCTGCTCAACGACACGATACCGCTGGCCGAGATTCCCGACCACCTGATCAAGGCGGCGCTGGCGACCGAAGACCGGCGTTTCTTCCACCATTTCGGCATCGACGTGCTCGGCACCTTCCGCGCCATGGTGGAGAACGTGCGGGCGCGCACCGTGGTCCAGGGCGGCTCGTCGCTGACCCAGCAGCTTGCCAAGAACCTGTTCCTGACGAACGAGCGCACCTTGAAGCGCAAGATCAACGAGGCCTTTCTGGCGCTGTGGCTGGAAATGAACCTGACCAAGCGCGAGATCCTCAAGCTCTATCTCGACCGCGCCTACATGGGCGGCGGCACCTTTGGCGTGGCGGCGGCCTCGGAGTTCTATTTCGGCAAGAACGTGCGCGAGCTGAGCCTCGCCGAAGCGGCGATGCTGGCGGGCCTGTTCAAGGCGCCGAGCAAATACGCGCCCCATGTCGATCTGCCGGCCGCCCGCGCCCGCGCCAACGAGGTGCTGACCAACATGGTACAGGCCGGCTTCATGACCGAGGGCCAGGTGATCGGCGCCCGGCGCAATCCGGCAGTGGCGATCGACCGCAGCGACCACCGCTCGCCCGACCATTTCCTCGACTACGCCTTCGATCAGCTCAAGGAGCTGGCCCGGACCCGGCCGGACCTGACCCGCGACCGCATCCTGACCGTGCGCAGCTCGCTTGACCCGGGCCTGCAGCGGCAGGCGGAACGGGCGATCCTGTCCAGCCTGCGCCAGCATGGCCAGCGCTACCGGGTGGAGGAAGCGGCGGTGGCGGTGGTGGTGCCGGAGACCGGCGCGGTGCGGGCGATGGTCGGCGGCAAGGACTATGGCGCCAGCCAGTTCAACCGCGCCGCCGACGCCCTGCGTCAGCCCGGTTCCGCGTTCAAACCCTTCGTCTATATCGCCGCCTTCATGAACGGCTATTCGCCGAAATCGGTGGTGCCGGACGCGCCGATCTCCATCGGCGGCTGGAGCCCGCGCAACTATTCGCGCGGCTATGCCGGCGCGGTGACCTTGAAGACCGCGCTGACCAAGTCGATCAACACCATTCCGGTGCGACTGGCCCAGGCCATCGGCCGCGACAAGATCGTCGAGGCAGCCCATGCCATGGGCCTCACCAGCGAACTCAAGATCACCCGTGCCCTGCCCCTTGGCGTCGCCGAGGTGCGGATCATCGACATGAGCGCGGCCTATGCCTCCTTCGCCAGCGGCGGCTACAAGGTGACACCAACCGCGATCCTGGAAATCAAGAACTCCTCCGGCGCGACCATCTATGAGACCGCCGCCGGGCGCGGTCCGCGCCAGCGGGTGATGCCGGAGGAAAAGGCGGCGGAGATGAACGAGGTGCTGGTCAATGTGGTGGAGCGCGGCACCGGCCGGCGCGCCCGCATCGACGGGGTCACCGCCGCCGGCAAGACCGGCACCACCCAGGCCTATCGCGACGGCTGGTTCGTCGGCTACACCGGCAATTACGCCGCCGCCGTCTGGTTCGGCAACGACGATTTCAGCTCCACCGGTCGGATGACCGGCGGCAGCCTGCCGGCGATGACCTGGCAGTCGATCATGGAATACGCTCATCAGGGCGTCGAGCTGAAGCCACTGCCCGGTGTCGACCGGCCGCCGCGCTCGGCGGAGGAACAGTTGCTCGCCGGTGACGGCACCCAGGGTGCCGGCCGCCCCCGACTCCTGCGCGAACAGTCGATCTCGGTGCTGAAGGACATCGGCGCCCGGCTCGATGCCATCGGCAAGCGCGCCGAGGCTCCGGCGGCCAAGGTTGGCGAAGGACCGGTATCCCAGTGACCCTGACGCTGCCCAGCAATCCGGAGACCGACGGCCTTCGCCCCGATCCGCTGCCCGCGCTGCTGCGGCCACGCCGGCGGCGGATGGCCGCCCGGCTTGCCGTCCTCTGCGCCATCGCCCTTGTCTCGGGGCTTGGCAGCGCCTTCCTCGCCATCGACAAGGGCGGGCGGTTCGACGCGCTGACGCTGGGCGTGTGGGAAGCCCGGCCGACCGAGGGCACCCGCGAGGCCGATCCCTATTCCGCCGCCATGCATGCCCGCACCGGCCGGGTGCCGCTGGCCAATGGCGAGGGACTGATCTTCCTCGCCAGAACGGACAGCACGGGCGCGGAGCTCAGCCCGCGCTGCGAATATGTGATCGAAGGACAGGCCGCCCCGGCCCGGCTGTGGACGCTGACCGCCCTCGATGACGATTTGAAACTCGTGGAGACGGTGACGCCGCGCCCCGGCCTCAACAGCCGGCAGATGCTGCGCCGGCCGGACGGCAGCTTCCGCATCACCGCCGCCGCCGAGGCCCGTGCCGGCAACTGGCTGGCGACCGCGCGCGATGCCGGCGGGCTGGTGTTCGCGCTGCGGCTTTACGATACGCCGCTGACCACCGGCACCGGCGTTGCCAACGTGCCGATGCCTGTGATCCGCCGGGAGACCTGCCAATGAGGCTTCCAGCCCTGGCGCAGCGCCTGCGCCTGTCCCTCCCCCGCCTGCCCCTTCCCAACCTGACCCTTCCTCGCGTTTCGCTCGGGCGGGTTTCTCCCAGTTTCCGGCCCTTGCGCCGCCCGCGTCTTTCCCGCCCCGATGGGCTGACCCTGGCACGTTGGGGCCTTGTCCTCCTCGCGGGTCTGTTTCTCGGCGGCATCATTCACATCCTGGTGGTGATGCGGGTGCCGTCGATGGTGCACCAGACCGCCCATGCGCGCGTCGCCGAGTTCGGTCCAGATGGCAGCTTCAACCGCCTGCCCGACAGCCTGCCGGGCGCCGAGCCGCTGCCGCTGCTCGATCCGCAGATGCTGCATGCCGCCTGCCGGTTCGATCTCGACACCGGGCCGGTGCGAATCATGGCGGCCCTGCCCCCGCCGTTCTGGTCCTTCGCCCTGTTCAACGCCCAGGGCGAGGCGATCTACAGTCTCAACGACCGCACCTCCGGCAATGGCGGCACGCTCGACGTTCTGGTGCTGACAAGCGCTCAGCTCAGCCAGGTGCGGGAAAACCCGCCCATCGGCCTTGAAGACATGATCGTCATCGAAACCGCGGAAGACCGGGGCTATGCGCTGCTCCGGGCCTTCGGCGGCGATCCGGTGCGCCGCGCGATCACCGAAGAGGCGCTCGCGGCCGCCCGCTGCACCGGCCTTGAGGAAAGCGGCGTGATCGTCACCCTCCCGGCTGCGACCGGCACGACACCCGCCGGCCAGTAGCCCCATCCACGGTTGCCGGACGGCGCCCGGCGGTGCAAATTGCCGCCAGATTCGCCCCGGCTCCGAAGCTCCGGCAGGGCGGGCGCAACGCAGAGCATGAGGTATGGCGTGACCCAGGCGATCAAGACGGACCCGCGCGATGCGCGCCTTGCCGAGACAGTGCGCCGGGCCATTGCCCTGATGCGTCCGCATCTCGACGCGCATTTCTCGGTGCGCCTGTGGGATGGCACGGTGGAGCCGCTCGGCAATGCGGTCAAGCCTGGGCTGACCGTCGCGCTGAATGAGCCCGGGGTCCTGCCCTCGCTGCTGCGCCGCCCCTCGCTCGACCGGCTGATCCGGCACTATGCCCATGGGCATATCGACATCGAAGGCGGCACCATCATCGACATCGGCGCGCCCTATGCCATCGACAAGGCCGCCCGCCGCCGCTTGCGCCGGATCGGCAAGATGGAGCTGCTGAAGACGATCTGGCCGCTTTTGACCGCACGCGGCATCTCGCCGGACGAAACCCGGGGTTTTTCTGGTGGCAAGGCCGATGGCCACAAGCGGGTGAAGAGCGACAACAAGCGCTTCATCGGCTTTCACTATGATGTCGGCAACGACTTCTACCAGCTCTTCCTCGACCCGCAGATGCAGTATTCCTGCGCCTATTTCCCGACCGAGGACACCACGCTCGACGCGGCTCAGGCGGCGAAGCTGGAAATGATCTGCCGCAAGCTGCGGCTGCGCCCCGGCGAAAGGCTGCTCGACATCGGCTGTGGCTGGGGCGGGCTGTTGTGCCATGCGGTGCAGAACCATGGCGTCATTGGCCATGGCGTCACCCTGTCGGAGGAGCAGCTTGCCTTCGCCCAGGCGAAGGCGGAGCGCCTTGGCATCGCCGACCGGGTGACCTTCGAGCTGCGCGACTACCGCGACCTTTCCGGCCAGTTCGACAAGATCGTGTCGGTGGGCATGTACGAACACATCGGCCTTGCCAACATCCCCACCTATTTCGGCACCGTGCGCGGGCTGCTTGCCGAGGACGGGCTGTTCCTGAACCATGCCATTTCCCGGCGGGCCAAGGGAAAGAAACGTCGGCTGATCAAGCGGCCGGAACAGCGGGCCCTGCAGAAATACATCTTTCCCGGCGGCGAGCTCGACGACATCGGCCACACGGTGGCGCAGATGGAGCGGGTCGGCTTCGAAGTGCATGACGTCGAGAACTGGCGGCCGCACTACGAGAAGACCACGCAGATCTGGTGCGACCGGCTGACCGCCCGGCGCCAGGAGGCGGAGGAGATGGTCGGGCCGGAACTCTACCGGCTCTGGGTCGCCTATCTGGGTGGCTGCGCCCTCACCTTCCACCGGGGCTCGGCGCGGATCTACCAGACGCTGGCGGGCAAATCGGCCAAGGGCCATCCGCCGGTGCCGCTCAGCCGCGCCGACCTCTACCGCTGACACGCCCGCCGGCGACAGGGGCACCCCGGACAGGAGCGCCAGAGACAGCGACGGTCACTTTTGCAGCGGCGGACGCTCGGTGCCCCAGTTGGAATAGATCCGCGACCGGCGCAGCGGTGTGTCCTGACCATAGCGGTTGCTGACGTCGCAGCCCTTTTCCAGGCGCACCACCTCCGCCGCGAGCCGCTTCCAGGCGACATTGGCATCCCAGACCTTGTCACCGGACGGAGTTTCGATCTCCAGCGCGTCGATGGCCTTGCGATAGGAGACGAGACGGAAGCGCAGGGCATGGCCGGCCCATTCGGTCATGCGCTTGTTTTCCCAGACCCGAGCCTGGGCTCCCGCCAGTTCCTCCCGGGTGGAAATATCGCGCCGGCCGAGCGCCCGCAGACGCTCCTGATCGGCCTTGGCTACCCTGAGCGCCACCTTGCAGAAGGGATCGACCAGCGCCGCGTCGCCGGTGGCATCGGCGGCCACCCGGTCATAGCGAACCTGGCTGGACGCATAGCGGTCGGAGCGCAGGAAGTCGTAATAGCGCATCGGGTCGATCCGGCCCGAGGTTTCCGGCAGGATGCGCGTGCGCATCAGTTCGGTGCGGCTCCCCTCGATCCAGTCCCGGGACGAAGGTGGGCGGATCAGGGTCCAGGCCCGGTCGCGCAGCTCCTGCTCGTCGTCGGTCAGGTTGAAGCGCGAGACCGGTTCGCCGCGATTGGTGGCCAGCTCCGCCCCAGCGGCCGGCATCAGCTTGTCATGCACCACCGACGGCGCCGCCCGATCGAAATCGCCCGTGGGCCTGCTGCATCCGGCCAAGAGCGCGGACACCAGCGCCAGGATCACCAGCGATCCGCGCCGGCCGTGCGATGCCGGCGCCCGATGTCGAAATCCCTCGATGGTCAATCCGCGTCTTTCCCGTTTCCGGCCCGAGTCGGGCCTGTTCCCGGCCCATTGCCAGTGCCACGGCCTCCCGGCCACCAGCCGGAACGGGTCCCTGCCGTCAGATCGAACGGCCCGGGTGATCACGGTCGGCGGCCCCGATCAGGCCACCATCGACTTTGCGCCCGATTCGCGCGCCAAGATCAAGGGAATGACGCTCCATCCGGATCCCGGGAAAGATAATCACCTCGCCCCGCGCGGTGCGGCTGTAGGCGGTTTGCCGGCATGTCCGGCGTTTTGACCGGGGAGCGGTCGAAAAGCTCAGCACGGTACCCATTGCATCCTCCATGAGCCCCGAGGAGCGGCACCGTGCCGTTCCTGACCCCTGGCAGGTCACGCGAAACCATCTGCCGTAGGGTTAGTAGGCCAGAACCGGGGTTAACAAGTTGCTAACGGTTTTTTGCCAATTTGATGCAACGGGCCGCATCGTTCTGAGCGGCTGCGGTCAGAAGAGTTCCTGGGCGCTGTTCTCGCCCTTGCGTAGCGTACAAGTCGGGCCGTGTCGAAATCCTCTTACAAGTCATTGGACGGTGTCGTGGATCTGTCCCTGGAAACGGACCGAAATCGCAAGGATCGCGTGTTGCTGGCGGCCAGCGAGCTGTTCGCCACCACCTCCAGCCATGACGGACCGGAAGCGCGCATCTTCGCCGAGCTGTTTCGCCAGCTTCTGCCGGCCACACCCGATGCGGACCGGCTGCGCATCGCCGAAACGCTCGCCCCCTATCCGCACACGCCGCCGGCCTGTCTGGCGCTGCTCATCGCCGACGCCAATGAGGATGTCGCCGCCCTGGCGCTGACGGCAGTCGCGCCGCTCTCCGGCCCGGATCTGGTGCGGCGCATCGCCCGCGGCCCGGAGCGCCTGCGGGCGATCGTCGCGGCCCGGCCGGACCTTTCCCGGGACGCGGTGACCGCATTGTTTCATTTCGCCGACGCCGACACCTTGCGCGCGCTGCTCACCCGCGCGCCCGAGGCCCTGGACGATGACGCGCTGGCCGCCCTGTCCGATCGCAAGGAGGTCATGCGCGCGCTGGCGGATCTGCTTGCCCGCCGCAAGGCGCTGCCCTCGACGCAACTGTTCGCGCTGTTTCTCGATCTCGACCACGCCGGGCGGCTGGAGGCGATTGCCGCCGCCGAGGCCCGCACCCTGTCGGAACTGGTCAAGCGCCAGGATCCCCGGGTGCTCAATGCCGCGTTCAAACCGGAGGTGCTGAAGCATCTGGTGGAGGCGGCGCTCAATGGCGGGGCGGCGGTGTTCGCCGCCCATCTCGCCTACACGCTGGACATTCCGGCGGAGGCGGCGGCCCGGATCGTCGACGACCCGGGCGGAGAGCCGTTGGTGGTCTGCCTGCGCGCGCTCGGCACCAGCGATGCCGATGGTGGACGTATTCTGGTGCGGCTGCTCGGTCAGCGCCGGCCGCTTGCCGAGCTGCGCGATCTGCTCGCGCTGCTGAACTCGATCACTCCGCGCGCCGCCATGTTCCTGATCCACGAATGGCAGTCGGGCCGCGAGCGCAAAAGCGCCCAGCCGGCCCAACAAGCCGTGCATGCGCCGGTCTATGACGGGCTCTCTCAGGCGGAACGGCCGACGGTTGCCAAGAGCGGCACCCGCCGTTCGTCGCAGGACCGCACGCTCGCCCCCTCCCGCCGCGAAGCCGGCTGACGCACCGCATTCCCAGGCAGCGCGGGATCAGTCCCCGCTGGCGGCCACGTTCCAGAACACCCGGCCCTCGCGGTCCTCGACCTCGACGATCCAAACATCCGGATCCATGCGCCGGTCGCTGGCAAGCCGCGCGTCCACCGCCTCGCGATCCGCCAGCGACAGCAGCGGTTCGAACAGCCGCTCGCCGCCACTGGTGTCTCCGAAAAACGACTGCGGCGCCGGGCCGTAAAGGTCGAACCGGCCATCAAGCCGATCGACGACGATATAGATCGCACCGGCTTCCGTCGCGCCGCGGGCGATCAGGCCGGCATAGGCGTTTTCCGCAAAGCAGCGGCGGATCAGCGCGGAAACCCAGAATTCGGAGGTCAGACGCATGGGTGCTCCTGCGGCGGTTCGTCGGGGGAATGTGGCGGGGCTTGAAGCGAGGCTGCCAGGGTCAGCCGCCGAGCGGTCGCCCTGTCGCCTTTTCAATCTCTGAGACCAGCGAGGAAGAGAGCGCTCCGGTAATCGGCTTGCCCCGATCGAGCTCGAAGCGGCGAATGGCATTGGCAGTCTGCTCCCCCGGATAGCCGTCGACATCCAGTGGACCATAGCCGAGCCGGACCAACGCCGCCTGGATGCGCGCCACCTGGGCCCGTTCGCCCGACAGAGCGGCCTCCCCCGCGGTGCTCGCCTGCTGGTGCGCCGCCGGCGGCTCGGGCGGAGGGACCGGCACGGGCGGCAGGCCGGCTCCCGGTGCACCGCTGCCCGTATCCATCGCCAACCGCGCCAGCAGTCCTTCATCGATCTGGCCAGTCTCCCTCAGGCCGCGACTGCGCTGATAGGCGCGCACCGCCCGATCCGTCGCCGGTCCCTTGAGCCCGTCGAGCGAGCCTTCATAGATGCCGAGGCGGCGCAGCTCCACCTGGACGTCGCGGACCAACACCCGTTCGCTTGCCCGCGCCCGCTCCTCCGCCGGGGTCAGCGCCGGCGCGGGTGGCGGTGCGGCCTTGCGGGTGGCAAAAAGCGGCGCTGGATGCGGCCCGGACTGAAACGCCGTCGCATTGGCGATGATCAGGCAGCCGGTCAGCACCATCACCAGCCAGCCGCCGGCGGCCACCGGATTGTCGAGCGCCATCGCCCCCAGCCCGGAGGGCTCGGGCTTGGCTGCTGACGTCTTTCGCCGTGGCGCCTTTCGCTGCGCGCGGCTCATGGCAGGCTCTCCCGGCTCATGCGATCTTCTGCAAGGCGGTGTGATGGTCGCACGGGCCGGTGTCCTTGCCTGCTTCCGTGCCCGCTTTCCTGTCCGCTTTCCTGGTATCGGACAAGTCCTTGGACGTCTCCCCGAACGGCAGGTGCGAGACGGCCGCGTCGATGTCGGCGATTGACGGAACCGCGGCGGCCTGGTGGGCCGTGGCGGCACGGCGCGGCAAATACACGGTGACCGTTGTCCCCTCGCCCAGTCGGCTTTCCAGGGTCATGCGCCCGCCCTGAAGCTCCGCCAACCCCTTCACCACCGCCAGGCCGAGGCCGGAGCCCTCATGGGCGCGGGCCGTGCCGCTGCTTCCCTGAACGAAGGGCAATTGTACCCGCTGGGTATCTTCCGGGGCGATTCCGGCCCCGGTGTCGCGCAGACCGAAGGCCAGCCCTTCACCTTCGAGCCGGGCGAAGATCACCGCCCGCCCGCCGGAGGGCGTGAATTTCAGGGCGTTGGAAATCAGATTGAGGGCGATCTGCCGGCAGGCCCTTGCATCGGCGGTGAAGCTGCCGATTGCCAGCGGCACGTCGCAGCTCAGCCGCACCCCCGCCTTCTGCGCCTGCGGTTCCATCATCCGGCGGCAGCCATCGAGGCAGGAGCGGATGTCGAACGGCTCGGCAATCGCCTGCGCTTGCCCGGTCTCGATCCGCGTCATGTCGAGCATGTCGTTGACCACCTGCAGCAGGTGATCTCCGGACTGGTGGATCAACCCGGCATATTCGCGCACCCGCTCCGGATCCGCCGCCGTTTCCGGCAGTTTGCGCATCAGGTCGGAGAAGCCGATGATCGCATTGAGCGGCGTGCGCAATTCGTGGCTGACCGTCGCCAGGAAGCGCGACTTCGCCAGATTGGCACTTTCCGCCTCGGCCCGGGCGGCGCTCAGTTCTTCTTCCGCCTGCTTGCGCCGGGAGATGTCGCGCAAGACGCAGACGATCCGCCCGCCTTCCAGCCCCTCCGCCGCGCTCTGGTTGCGGCAGACCAGTTCCAGCCAGCCGTACTCCGCCATGCCGGTTTCGCCGGGACGGGCCTCGCCGCGACGCACCCGCAGCTCCAAGACGCGCGTTTGGCCATCGGAAAGGGTGTCCGACAGGGTCTTCAGATAGGCCGGCCGGTCGGCCACGTGGATGCGCTGGAACAGGCCATCGCCGAGGATTTCCGCCCGGGCGGCACCGATGATGCTGCGCGCCGGCGGGGTCGCGAACAGCACCTTGCCGGCGCTGTCATGCACCGAGATCGCATCGGCGACACTGGCGGCGACCAGGCCGTATTTCTCTTCCTCGCGGCGCAGGAGCTTCGCCTGATGGCGGGCATCGGCCTGGAAACGGGCGGCCAGCATGGCCGCATACAGCAGCGCGAGCCCGCCGCCGACGGCTTCGACCGGCACCCAGCCGGCAATCGGCGCGGTCGCGAGCGGCCCAACCAGCCCCTGGCTACCGAGACCGGCCAGCAGCGCCACCAGCCCGCCGACCAGCAAGACGGTCGCGGCGATGGCCTTGCGCGATCCGGCGACGGCAGCCTCCACCGGTGCGAGAATCACGAAGGGCAGCAGCGGCGAGGCGAGCCCGCCAGTGAGCCCGGCAAGGGCGGTGAACAGCCCGGCGAACAGGGTCGCCGACATCACCTGGGCGCGGTCATGGGCACCGGTGCGCGAAACATACATGGCCAGCGGAAGATGCGCGGTCAGCCAGGCGAGAATCAGCGTGAAGAACAGCGTCACCGCCCCGCCAAAGGCCAGCATCAGCGGCAGCAGCGCAAGCGCCAGCATGCCACAGGCAAGGTGGTCGCGAATGAAGGTGCGATGACGATGGAATGCCCGCGCGTCCGCTGCCGAGGGATGCACCAAGGCATCCACATATCGGCTCACCGGCCCGAGGGTCTCCCGCAATTCTGGCATCATTTTCTTATGTCCCGGCACGCCTGCCGCCTGTTAGCCAAACCGTCCCCCATCGTCACAGGAACGGTTTAAGGAACCATGAAACGGCGGCACCCGGCCGGTTCCTCCGGGCATCCCGAGAGGTTTCCAACTCGATTAAAATTTGACGCAAATTTTCGTCAAATTCGCCTCGAACTTGATGAAAATGCGCTTTGTCCTCGCAACCGGGCGTTCGAACCTCCTTGCTAGGCTTGTCCCATAACGCGCTCCGGCGACCGCATGGCCGGCGACCGGAGCCGACAGAACGATATCTACAAGGGCGGCTGTCATGTTCTTTCTTCTCAGAACGGCATTCTGGATCGGGCTGGTGCTCCTGCTCCTGCCGATCGACACCGGAAGCGACGAATCGCAGGTCGGCGGCGTCTCGCCGGTTCAGGCGTTCTTCGCCGCGCAATCGACGATCAGCGACCTCTCCGGTTTCTGCGAGCGCAACCCGGAGACCTGCGAGACCGGTGGTCAGGCCATCGCCCGTATTGGTGCCAAGGCCAAGGTCAGCGCGCAGATGATCTACGAATACCTGGAGGAAGACGAGACGGCGGCCAGCACCGGCACGCTGACGGCGGCGGACCGCACCCCGGCCTGGACCGGCGACGCGCAGACGGCGGCCTCGCAAGGCCTCGCGCCACAGGCCGACACTGGTGCGACCGACACTGGCGCGACCCCCACTGGCGGGCAACTCGCCACCCGGCTCAGTGCCCGCGGCGGCGCCGTCCCGACCGCCCTGCCCCAGCCAAAGCCGATCCGGGGCAACGGCCCCGCCTGATCTTTTTCGCCAGGCCGGATGATGTCGCCCCCACCCAGCGACCCCGGCCCGGCATCCGAACACCGGCGGTCTGGCGGTTGTTTTCCAGACCACGCGATTGTCTTTCGCGCCAACACCTTGGCGGGCCTGTCCCGCCAGCCGCAGGCGGGCTGCTGCCCAATACCGCCTGCGGCTTTTTCTTTTTCGCGACACCACGCCGCAGCGCCGCCGCCCCCGGTCCGCCCGCCTTGGGCGATGCACGGTTTCCCCCGCCGCCTCTCCGTTCTATATGTCACGGGTGATAACCCTTGAGCAGCATATGGCGGCCATGACCTCGACCCTCGACAGCATCCTCGACGACTTCGCCTTTCTCGATGACTGGGAAGACCGCTACAAATACGTCATCGAGCTGGGACGGATGCTGCCGCCGTTCCCGGACGAAGAGCGCACCGAGGCCAACAAGATCCGCGGCTGCGTCTCCCAGGTGTGGCTGACCAAATCCGTGGAGCGCGATCCGAACGGCGCACCGGTACTGGTCTATGCCGGCGACAGCGATGCGCATATCGTCAAGGGACTGGTCGCCATCGTGCTCGCCATGTTCTCCGGTCGCACGGCGCAGGAAATCGCCGAGACCGATGTCGACGCGATCTTCGCCCGGATCGGCCTGAAGGAACACCTGACGCCACAGCGCTCGAACGGCCTCAAATCCATGGTCGAATCGATCAAGGCCGATGCCCGCTCGGTGCTTGCCCAGGCCTGAGCTTTACTCAGTGGCGGATCCTACCGACCGCAACCCAGCCCGTAGTGCCGGGCCAGCCGGCTAAGGCCGATGGCCAAGATCACCTTGGCCGAGCGCGCCGGCCATCCGCGTTCCCGTTCGACCGTCTCCACCCCCTTCAGCAGGCAGCAGACGTCGACCAGCACGCCGGAGAGCTCCGGTCCGACGGCGTCAAGCGCCCGCTCCATCCGCTGCCGCGCCGCCATCACCGCGTCGGTCAATTCGCCGATGCCGCCGCGCCGGGAGCCACCTCCGGTCGCGCCCGTTGCCAGCGTCTGCCAGGCCGGGGCGGCCAGGCCCGGGGCAATCTGACCGAAGGTATGATCGGCCCGCAGCCGTTCGCCGGCCTCGAACTGCTCCGCGTTCAAAAACGCCTTGCCGTCGCGGGTCCGCCGGGTGCGCAGCCAGGCAAGCGGGCTTTCCGCGTGATTGACATTCATCACCTCAACGCTGCCGTCCCGCGCGCGATCCCGGCGCAGCCCGCGCGCCTGATGCTGGGCGCGAAAGCCATCCTCCCCGGCAAGCGCCCGGCGCAAGCGCGCCCGGCCGAGATCCGTGACCTCGATGGTGCCCGCTTCCGTCATCCGCAGCAGCTGCCGGCGCAGCCCCTGCCCCAGGCCCGCGGCGGGCACCGTCAGCACCGGCGGTGCGCCGGTGCGCGCATCCGCCCGTCCGGCTGCGG
>NZ_JAIVMG010000024.1 GCF_020177335.1 Stappia indica
TATGGCTTCGGCAAATGCACGGATGCGGCCTGGATCGCCGAGGCAGCCAAGGTGTGCAAGCGTGCCCGGCTGACGACGCTGCTGATCCCCGGCATCGGCACCATCGAGGACCTGCGCCGCGCCCGCGACGTGGGCGTCACTTCCGTGCGCATCGCCACCCATTCCACCGAAGCGGATGTGTCGGCGCAGCATATCGCCGCCGCCGTCGAGATGGGGATGGATGTCAGCGGCTTCCTGATGATGTCGCATATGACGCCGCCGGAGGTTCTGGCCGGCGAAGCCGCCAAGATGGAAAGCTATGGTGCGGCCTGCGTCTATGTCACCGATTCGGGCGGCGGCATGGTGATGCGCGATGTGGCGGCCCGGTTCGAGGCCTATGACACGGTGCTGAAGCCGGAGACGACACGCGGTGCGCATATGCATGAGAACCTGTCGCTGGCGGTGGCGAACTCGGTGGTGGCGGTGGAGCATGGCGCAACCCGGGTCGATGCCTCTCTGGCCGGCATGGGGGCGGGCGCCGGCAACACGCCGCTGGAGGCCTTCGTCGCAGTCGCCAACCTGATGGGCTGGCAGCATGGCTGCGATCTCTTCAAACTGCAGGACGCGGCCGAAGAGCTGGTGCGCCCGCTGCAGGACCGGCCGGTGCGGGTCGACCGGGAGACCATGACGCTCGGCTATGCCGGGGTCTATTCCAGCTTCCTGCGCCATGCGGAACAGGCCTCGGACCGCTTCGGCATCGACACCCGTGACATCCTGGTGGAACTGGGCAAGCGCCGCATGGTCGGTGGCCAGGAAGACATGATCACCGATGTCGCCCTCGACCTGGTGAAGGCAAACGCCAGCTAGACCCAAGACCCGCGCGGGGTGCTTCCCGCGCGGGTTTTTCTTTCCCGGCGCCCGGATGTCGCCGCCCTTGTCGCCGACGGCAAATGACAGCCGGGCGCGAGGACGCTAAAACCGATCCATGGAAACGGGAAACAAGACCACGGGCGTGCGGGTACGGATCGTGCTGACGCCGGATGTCGCCCTCGGCCCGGGCAAGGCCGACCTTCTGGAGGGCATTGCCGAAAGCGGTTCGATCGCCGCCGCTGGTCGGCGCATGAAGATGAGCTACAAACGCGCCTGGATGCTGGTGGAAGAGATGAACCGGGTATTCCAGGAACCGCTCGTCCTCAGCGCGCGTGGCGGCTCCAAGGGCGGCTCGGCCCAGCTCACACCAACCGGCCAGGCGGTTCTGGAGAACTATCGCCGACTGCAGGACCGGGTGGCCGAGGCCGGCCAGGGGGAGATCGGTGCCATCCGCGCGCTGATAGGGGATATGTCCGACGGGAAATAACGCTTGCCCGACGCCGGCAGGGTTGCGATATTCCCAGCTGAACATATCGAATCCTCGGGAGCCTTTCATGACATCCAGCCGTCCGGCCCATTCTTTCCGCCTTGTCCTTGCGGCGTTTCTTGGCGTCTTTCTCCTGCTTGCCCCGCCGTCGGCCCGCGCCGATGACATCACCGTCTTCGCCGCTGCCAGCATGAAAAATGCGATGGACGAGATTTCGGCGAAATGGACCGAGGACACCGGCCACACGGCAACCGTGTCGCTGGCCGGCTCCTCCGCCCTGGCCCGGCAGATCCAGCAGGGCGCCCCGGCGGATGTGTTCATTTCCGCCAATCCCGGCTGGATGACCACGCTGCAGGACGAGGGGCTGATCGCCAAGGGCAGCCGCTTCGATCTGCTCAACAACGCCATCGTGCTGATCGCCCATGGACCGGATGCGGCGCAGGTGGAGATCGCCCCGAACTTCGATCTGGCCGGGCTGCTTGGCGAGAACCGGCTGGCGATGGCGCTGGTCGAGGCCGTTCCGGCGGGCATCTACGGCAAGGCGGCGCTGGAAAGCCTCGGTGTCTGGGAACAGATCGCGCCGAAGGTCGCCCAGGCGGACAATGTGCGCGCTGCCCTGCGCCTCGTTTCCTCCGGCGAGGCCCCCTATGGCATCGTCTACGCAACGGACGCGGCCGCCGATGCCAATGTGACCGTGGTCGGCACCTTTCCCAAGGACAGCCATCCGCCGATCGTCTATCCGGCAGCGGCGGTTGCCGCCAGCGACAACCCGCTGAATGCGGACTTCCTCGCCTATCTGCGCGGCCCGGTCGCCCGCGCCGCCTTCGAGCGGCAGGGCTTCGTGGTCGTCGCGGACTAGGGTCCAGCCCCATAAATGAGATCGAAATGGTTTGAGGCGGATTGCTCCTGATCGAGAAGCGGAAGCGCAGGAAATGTGGTTCATTTTCAAGCCTTTCGCGACGTATGAGCAGGCGCAATCCGGTCAAATCCTAAAGGACATGGAAATGGCTTCACCCTACATCGTCAGCGCATTTGACCGGGCAACAAGCCCGCTCTGCACGCCCTTCCTCGCGAGGCTTTGCCATTTCCCATGCCATGTCAGCCTCATTTATGGGGCTGGACCCTAGATGGCGCCGATGGACTGGCTCGGCCCCGCGGAGTGGAACGCCCTGGCGCTTTCCTTGCGCGTTTCCTTCTGGGCGACCCTCGTCAGTCTGCCGCCAGGCATTCTCGTGGCCCATGCGCTTGCCCGGGGCAATTTCCCGGGCAGGCAGCTTCTCAACGGGATCGTGCATCTGCCGCTGATCCTGCCGCCAGTGGTGACCGGCTACCTGCTGCTCCTGACCTTCGGCACGCGCGGTCCCATCGGCGGCTTTCTCAATGAGACATTCGGCATCGTCTTCGCCTTTCGCTGGACCGGCGCGGCGCTGGCCGCCGGGGTGATGGCCTTCCCGTTGATGGTGCGGGCGATCCGGCTGTCGATCGAGGCGGTCGACCCCAAGCTGGAGCAGGCCGGCGCGACCCTCGGCGCGTCAAGGGTCTGGGTGTTCCTGACGGTCACGCTGCCGCTGATCCTGCCCGGCATCATCGCCGGCAGCATCCTCGCCTTCGCCAAGGCGATGGGCGAGTTCGGTGCGACCATCACCTTCGTCTCCAACATCCCCGGACAGACCCAGACCGTGCCTTCCGCCATCTACGCCTTCCTGCAAGTGCCCGGCGGGGAAAGCTCCGCCCTGCGGCTTGTCCTGATTTCCGTTGCCGTGGCCATGACCGCCCTTTTGGTGTCGGAACTGGTGGCCACCCGCGTCGCCCGCCGGATCGGTGGACGCTGATGCTTCACGTCAGCCTGCGCCACGCGCTGTCCGGCTTCACCCTCGATGTCGATTTCACCGCCCCGGCCGGGGTCACGGCGCTGTTCGGGCGCTCCGGCTCGGGCAAGACGACGGTGGTCAACGCCGTGGCCGGTCTGCTGCAGCCAGAGCAGGGGCGTGTGGCGATCAATGGCGGCGATCTTGTCGACACGGCCCGCCGGATCTGGGTCCCGCCGCACAAGCGGCGCGTCGGCTACGTGTTCCAGGAGGGGCGGCTGTTCCCGCATCTGACAGTGCGCCAGAACCTGACCTACGGGCGCTGGTTCTCCGGCGCCGCCCGCGACGCTGCGGAATTCGACCGGGTGGTGTCGCTGCTCGGCATCGGCGGACTGCTTGGCCGCCATCCCGGCGCGCTCTCGGGCGGGGAAAAGCAGCGCGTCGCCATCGGCCGGGCGCTGCTGTCGCGGCCGCGCCTTCTGTTGATGGACGAACCGCTCGCCGCGCTTGATGAGGCGCGGAAATCGGAAATCCTGCCCTATCTGGAGCGCATCCGCGACGAAGAGGACGTGCCGATCCTCTATGTCAGCCATTCGATCGCCGAGGTGGCGCGGCTGGCCACCACCGTGGTGGTGCTCGATGGCGGCCGGGTGGTGCGCGCCGGACCGGCGGCGGACGTCCTGTCCGACCCGGAAGCCGTGCCCGCCTTTGGCGTGCGCCAGGCCGGCTCGGTGCTGACCGGCCGGGTGGTGCGCCACCATCCGGACGATCTGACCGAGGTTGCCGTCTCCGCCGGCAGCCTGTTCCTGCCCGGTCGGCTGGCCGAACCCGGCACAGTAGTGCGGATCCGCATCGAAGCGCAGGACGTGATGCTGGCCCGCAGCCGTCCGCAGGACATTTCCGCGCTCAACATCCTGCCGGCCACCGTGTCGGCGCTGCGGCGCGGCGAAGGGCCCGGCGTGGTGGTGCAGCTTCAGGCCGGCGAGGACCGGATCCTGGCCCGGATCACCCGCCGGTCCGCCGACGCGCTCGGCCTTGAGCCCGGCACGCTGTGCTTTGCCATCACCAAGACGGTGTCGGTGGCGCCGGTGGATATCGGCACCCCCGGCTGATCTTGCTACGTGCCGGAAAGCCGCTCGTCAGACGGCGGCTTCGGGCACGCCCGCCGGCCGGGAGGCGTCCGCGGTCTCGCCAGGGGCGGTCGGACGGATCCGCAAGGCGCGCAGGGCATTGAGGATCACCGCCACGTCGATCACCTCCTGCAGGACCGCGCCTTGCACCGGCACCAGATAGCCGAAGGCGGCGGCGATCATGCCCAGGACGGACAGGCCGATGCCGACCACCACGCTTTCCAGGGCGATGTGCCGGGCTCGTTGAGCGATTTCCAGCCCCGGCAACAGCCTGTCGAGGCGGTCCACCAGCAACACCACATCGGCGGCCTCGGCGGAGGCGGCGGCGCCGCGCGCGCCCATCGCCACACCCACATCGGCGGCGGCCAGCGCCGGTGCGTCATTGACCCCGTCGCCCACCATCATCACCGGGCCGGATCGGCGCTCCTCCAGCACCAGCCCAACCTTCTCTTCTGGAGAAAGCTCCGCCCGGACCCTATCGAAATCGAGCCCGTCGGCCACATGGGCGGCCACCGCCTGACGATCCCCGGTTGCCAGGAGAATGCGTTTCACGCCCAGCCGGCGCAGGCCGGCGAGAAATGCCGCCGTGCCCTCCCGCAAGGTATCGGCGAGAAGAATATGCCCGGCAAACCGGCCATCCACCGCCAGCGCCACCACCGCCGCGCCATCCTCGCGGACCGGCGCGGCCGGCCCGCCCGCCGTCACCCGCGCCATCACGAACGCAGTGCCGCCGACAACCACCTCATGGCCCTCGACATGCCCGATGACCCCCTCGCCCGGAATTTCCCTGAGATTGTCAGGGATCGGCAAGGTCATTCCGCGCGCGCGCGCATCGGCGACAATCGCCTGAGCGATGGGGTGCTTGGACACCTGATCGAGCGCAGCGGCGAAGCCAAGCATCCGCGCCGGGTCCAGATCGCCCGCCGGGTGGATGGCGACAATGCGCGGACGGCCGTCGGTGAGGGTGCCGGTCTTGTCCAGCACCAGACCGCGCACCCGCGCCAGCGCCTCCAGCGCCTTCGCCCCCTTGATCAACACACCGAAATGCGCCGCCCGCGACAGGCCGGCGACGAGCGCCACCGGAACCGCGAGGATCAGCGGACAGGGCGTCGCCACCACCAGAACGGCAACCGCGCGAATGGGATCACCGGTGAGCCACCAGGCGAGCCCCGCCAGCACCACGGTCACCAGCAAGAACAACAGCGAATAGCGGTCGGCCAGACGCGCCATCGGCGCCCGGGAGCGCTGCGCCGCCTCCACCAGCCGGACAATGCCGGCGTAGGTGCTGTCGCCGACCCGGTGGCTCGCCACCATATCGAACGGCTCGCCCACATTGCTCGACCCACTCATGACCTCATGGTCGCGGCCAAGACGCACCGGCAGCGATTCCCCGGTCAGCGCCGACTGGTCGAGCACCGCTTGGCTGCCGGCAACCGTACCATCCACCGGCACCACATCGCCCTGACGGATCAGCAAGAGATCCCCCGGCTCAATCTCCTCCAGCGGCACCTCGTCCAGCGCGCCATTGCGATGGCGCATGGCACTGCGCGGCACCCGGGAGAGCAGATCGCTCATTTCCCGCCGCGCCCGCCCCTCGGCGAAGCTTTCCAGAAAACTGCCGCCGGAATACATCAGCGCGACAATGGCGGCGGCAAGGGTCTCGCCGAACAGCATCGCCGCCGACATGGAGAGCGCGGCAACGATATCGAGGCCGACCTCGCCCCGGCGCAGGCTCAGGACGATCTCGACGACCAGCGCCAACAGCACCGGCGCCACGCCAAGCATCCAGACCGTATCCGCCAGCGGTCGCGTCCCGAACCAAAGGGCGGCGAGACCGCCGAGCAATCCCGCAAGGGCCAGCGCGACGAGAACAACGTTCAGCCGACTGCGAATAACTCCATACATTCAGTCACTCTCCTCACCCGACCGTCGAAACCACGACCTGATCGGGGGCATTGAAAATCCGTCCGGTCCGGTGCAGGCGAAGCCCGGCACCGTCACGTTCGATGAACAGGGCGTCCAGCCTTTGTTCGCGCGCCATCTCCAGCCCGGCAGACACCCCCAGCACCATCAGCGCGGTCGCCCAGGCATCGGCGTCCATACAGGTTTCGGCCACCACGGAGACGGAGGCAAGCCCGCCATCCACCGGCCCGCCACGCCGCCGGTCCATGGTGTGCGACAAACGCCGCCCGCCAACTTCGACCCAATGACGATAGTCGCCGGAGGTGGCCACCGCCGCATCTTCCAGCTCGAGCACCGACAATGCGGTGCGGGTTTCATAGTCGGGCCGCTCCACCGCGACGGTCCAGGGCCTCCCGTCCCCGCGCAGCCCGCGCGCGCGCATCTCGCCGTCGAGCCCGACAAGCGCGTCGCGGATGCCGAACCCGTCCAGCGCCTTGATCATGCGGTCGGCGCCATAGCCCTTGGCAATGCCGGACAGGTCGATGGCGACCGCCCCAGCCTTGCGCACGGTCAGCGCGGCCGCATCGAGTTCAATGAGCTCATGCGCCGGCGGCCGGGTCTTGCCGAGCGCCGCCTTCACCGCCTGAACATCGGCCGCATCCGGACCGAATCCCCAGGCGGCGACCACATCGCCCATGCCGATATCGAATGCCCCGCCCGAAGCCCGGCCAATGGCCAACCCACGCGCCAACACCTCGAAAAGCCGCTCGGGAACCGGCATCCACACCCCTGCCGGGGCCCGGTTCAGCCGCATCAGATCCGACTGGTGCTGGTAGGTGGACATCTGCCGGTCCACCTCGCCGACGCTGGCGGCCAGCGCGGCGCGGACCGCTTCGGTGTCCAGCCCGACCGGCGCCCGGAACAGCGCCGACCAGCGGGTGCCCATCACCGGACCGTCAAGGGCGACCAAGGCCGGCTCAGTAGACATCTTCGACATATCGGCCTTCCGCCTTCAAGGTTGCCGGTGTCAGCCCCTTCGGCTGCAGGATATCGGCCATCGCCGCGGTCACGCCGTTTGCCATCTCCCGTCCGCCGCACACCAGCACCTGGGCGCCGCTGTCGATCAGGTCAGCGATCCGCACCGCGTCCTTGCGCAGGATATCCTGAACATAGGACCGGTCCGCTGTCCGCGAAAACGCGGTGTTGACGCTGGCGAGCCGCCCGTCCGCCTGCCACTGGCGCAGCTCCTCATCATAGAGAAGATCCGACTTCGGATGCCGCGCGCCGAAATAAAGATGCATGTCCCGCCCCTTGCGGTTGGCCCGGGCAAAGCCGGCCAGCGGTCCGATGCCGGTCCCGGCACCAATCAGGATCACCGGCTTGCGGTTGCCCGCCGGGCGGAAGTCCGGGTTGCGGCGAATGAAGCCGCGCACCTCATCGCCGGGAGCCAGACCGATGAGCTGGCCCGAGCACAGGCCGCCGGTGTGCTTCTTCACGCAGATCTCGACAAAGCCATCGCGGCTGGCCGAGGCGAGCGAGTAGAACCGTGGCACCGCCGAGCCTTCCGGCAGGATGCCCAACAGATCGCCGGCGGCAAAGCGCGGAAAGCCTCTGCCGGTGATCCGCTGCCACAGCCCGACGGACGGCAGGGCAAAGCGCAAAATCGAGGTCGGCGCCTGCATCTGCGCGCCATAGTCCCGGCGCGAGATCAGCGTCAGCGGATGGGTCGGAGCCAGCGCCGGCTGGTGCGCCAGTTCCAGCGGGCGGCCCAGCGCCTGACCGAGCGCCCGTCCCCAGCGGGCGAAGTCCTGCGGCGACTGCCGATCCACCCGGTCGAGCGGCAGGAGTTGCTCCCAGCCCTTTTCCTCGGCGAGGCGCGCGATCTCACAGGCATAGCCGCAAAAATCGGGGAACTGGCGATCGCCGAAGCCAAGCACGGCCAGGGGTATCGCCGGTGCCGCAGGCAGTGCCGCCAGCCGATCGGCAAAGCCTTGCGCGGAGGACGGCGCGGCGCCATCGCCATAGGTGGAGGCCAGAATGATGACCTGCCGCGCGCTGGTGTAGCGCTCCGGCGCAAAGCGGGAGAGCGCGGCGGTGTGCACCGTGTGCCCGGCCACCATCAGCCCCTTGTGCAGGGTCGCGGCAAAGCCCCAGGTGCTACCGCCTTCGCTGCCGACAAGGATGATGGTGTCGGCCCGGTCGGCGCGGACACCGGCCGGCAGGCGCGGCCGCGAGCGGCGCCCGCTTAGCCAGATAATGATCCCGGTCACGGCCAGCACCGGCGCGCCGAGCGTCGTCAGGCCGAGGACAAGCCCCAGCACCCAGGCGCCCTTGCCGGTGTGCAGCATCTTGACGGTGGCGGAAAGCTGCTGCCAGGGGCCGTGGTCGGCCCAGACCAGCATGGCGCCGGTTCCCTGATCCAGATAGCCGGTGCCGGATACGGTCTTCAGAGTGAAGACGTCGGTGGCATCGCCAGGATAGGGGAAGGTCAGTTCGCGCAGATCCTCCAGCGGAACGGCCGCCAGGGCGGCGATATCGCCGGGCGCCGCGCCCATTGTCTCGCTCACCTCGGTGGGAAAGAGCGGCGCGGCCCGGTCCGAGGGCAGAACGCCGAAGGTTCCGGCGGTCATGACCAGCGCGGTCAGCGACGACAGCAGCAGCCCCGGCAGGGCGATACGGGCGATTTCCACATGCAGACGGCCCGCCAGCGGTCCGCGCAGGCGCGAGAACAGCCGGCCCCAGCCGCCCACGCGCCGCACGGTGAGCAGACAGCCAGAGACGCACAGGACCAGCATGGCGAGCGCGCCGGCAGCGGCCGTCAACCGTCCGCCATCGTCCAGGAACAGGGAGCGGTGCAGATTGGTCATCCAGCGGGAAAAGGCCGAGGGGGTGTACTCCCTGACACCTTCACCGGTCGCCGGGTCGATCACCACCCGCCCAGGACGGTCATTCTCGAAATAGAACGCCGTGATCAGGCCGGAAGGCGCGCGCCGGATCTGCTCCACGCCCGGATAGGCGGCGGCGACCCGGGCCGCAAGTTCGGCAGTGGTCGGCGCCGGCGCGGTCACCGCCGGAGCCTGCGCCGTTTCCAGCGCCGGCAGCACCGAAAGCACCACACCGGTGGTGGCGAGCAGAAGGATCAGAGCCGCGGCGACCAGGCCGGGGATCTTGTGCAGGGAACGCAACATGACTTTATCTCGTCTTCCCGCGTCACATGTCGTAGCTGAAGGTTTCGATGTAGCGGCGGCCGCGCACCGCCTGGCCGGCGCCGTCCCGGGTCAGCGGAATGACCACCTCTGACGGGCTGTCGCGCATGTCTTCCACCGCGGCATCGATATGCAGCTCATAGCCGGCATCGAACAGCGCATCGGCCAGATCCAGCGTCACCGTCAGGGACTGTCCCGCCCCGACACTGGCCCCGGTGATGCCGTTGATTTCCGCCGCATTGCCGGCGGTTGCCCGGAACCAATCGCTCAGATGCTCGTAATACTTGGACTTGCCACCGGCCATCCACAGGCTGCCCTTGTAGGCGCCATTGGCATCGGTGACGTAGAACGCCAGATAGGCACCATCACCGCCGTAGTTGTTGAGGGTGGTGGTCAGGGTGACCTGCTTGGCCATGGCCAGCTCCGGCGCGACAAGGGCCGTGGTCAGGGCCATGACGGCAAGAAACGGTTTCATTTTCTTCTCCGATTTCGGGAAAGCATGGCGACATGGGAGACAAGGCGTGGGCCGGCTACGACGTTCATGCCGCGCGGCTGCCTTATCGCATCAGGCCATCTGCAAGAGGTTTCACTTCACCACCGGTTTCGCGGGGGAGGTGGTGTTGAACAATCCGTTGTTCGGCGGCGAGACCGCCCCCGTCGGTGCCGGCTTGTGCTTCCGGTCGCGGTCGTGATCGCGGCGGCGGTGGTCGTCGTCATCGTCACGGTACTCGATCTCGACAATCGCCAGTGTCGCCGGATCGATCTTGGCCTTCAGCTTGCGGCCGTCGGCATCCCGGCCCTTCAGCTTGTAGCAGCCGTCATCGGTCTTGATACGGCGCACGGTCCAGCCCTTTGCCTTGGCCATTTCCTCCACCGCCGCGCGCGGCTTCCAGTCGGCCATCGGCACCTGGCAATCATCGTCATCGGCACGAACACCGCCGGCCATAACGAGTGCCGCCAGCAGCGCCGCTATCATCGCGGATTTCTTCATCGTCCCTCTCCTCGATACGGATTTGATGGGGACTTATGACCGGCCAAGCTGACAACCACCTGAAGGTCGGTGCAGAATTGCCTTCAGGCTGCTGTCAGGTTGATGGCCCACAAGAAACCGACACAACGGATGGAAACCGAAACGCAATGCGGGTGCTTCTGATCGAGGATGACGCGGTGCTGGGCGCGGCGGTGCGCGACCAGATCGCCGCCGACGGCCACTCCGTCGACTGGGCAACCCGGCTCGACGAAGCCTCCGCCCTGCTGGAGGCCGCCGCCTTTGATCTGATCCTGCTGGATCTGATGCTGCCCGACGGGCGCGGCCAGCCGTTCCTGCGGGCCTTGCGCGGACGCGGTGACATCACGCCGGTGATCATCCTGACCGCCCTCGACCAGCTCAGCGACCGGATCGACGGGCTCAACGCGGGCGCCGACGACTACATGGTCAAGCCCTTCGACCTGGCCGAGCTGTCCGCCCGGCTGAACGCGGTGGCCCGGCGCTACGTGGGCAATCCGAACCCGCTTCTCAAGCTCGGCGATCTTGAGATCGACAGCGCCGCCCGTTCGGTCCGGCGCGCCGGCAAGCCGGTCGCCCTCACCGCCCGCGAATGGGTGCTGTTCGAGGCCTTCTTCCAGCACCCGGGGCAACTTCTGTCCAAGGCGCAGCTTGAAGAGCGGCTTTATTCGTTCGACGCGGAGATCGAGAGCAACACCATCGAGGTGCATGTCAGCCGGCTGCGCAAGAAACTGGGACGGGAGGCCATCGAAACCGTGCGCGGACTTGGCTACCGGCTGGGCGCAGCGCGATGACCCGGCTTCCCGGCTCGCTGCAAGGCCGGCTGGCACTCGCCATCGGCCTTGGCATCGCCTTGCTCTGGGCCGCGACCGCAGTGACCACCACATCGATCCTGCGCCGGGAAATGGGCGAGATGTTCGACAGCACGCTGGAGGAAACCGCCCAGCGCATCCTGCCATTGGCGGTGCTCGACATCATCGACCGTGAGGAGCAAGGGGTCAGCCGCCGAATCAGCACCCTGCGCACCCATGACGAGTTCTTCACCTATCTGGTGCGGGACGACCAGGGGCGGATCCTGCTGCGCTCGCACCGGGCGGTGGAGGCGGATTTCCCCCCGTTCGAGGGCACCGGATTCCGCCAGACCGCAACCCACCGGCTCTACTATGATGCCGCCCTTCAGGGCACCATCACCATTGCCGTTGCCGAACCGCTCGACCACCGAGACCGGATCGAGCGGGAAACGCAACTGGCGATGGCGCTGCCGCTGCTGCTGCTGATCCCCCTCAGCCTGATCGGCATCCTGTGGATGGTGCGCCGGACCTTGTACCCGGTTCGCGCTCTCAGCGCCGCACTGGCGACGCGCGGAGGCGGCGACCTGTCGCCGGTGGACAGCGGCACGCTGCCGGCGGAAATCACCCCCGTCGCCCGCGCCATCAACCAACTGCTTAGCCGCCTACGGGCCACCCTCGACGCGGAGCGCAGCTTCACAGCCAACGCCGCCCATGAGCTGCGCACGCCGCTGGCCGCCGCCCTGGCGCAGACCCAACGGCTGATCGCCGAGACGCGCGATGCGGATGCGGCGCGCCGCGCCGGCGATATCGAGCGCGCCTTGAAGCGCCTCAGCCGCATGAGCGAGAAACTGATGCAGCTTTCGCGCGCGGAAAGCGGCCGGTTGCATGCGGAGACCGCTTCGGACATGCGCCCGCTGCTGAAGATGATCGCCACCGACGTTGCCGGCCCTGCCGCCGCCGACCGCATCGACCTTCGACTTCCCGACACCCCGGTGATGTCGGACATGGATCCCGATGCCTTCGCCATCCTGACCCGCAATCTGATCGAGAACGCTCTGAAGCACAGCCCCGCCGACAGTCCGGTTCAGGTCACGCTCTCGGCGGCGGGCGACCTCAGCGTCATCAATGACGGCCCCGCTCTTGCCCCGGAGAGCCTCGCCCGGCTAACCGCCCGGTTCGAGCGCGGCCAGGCCACCGCCGACGGCAGCGGCCTGGGTCTTGCCATTGCCCGCGCCATCGCCGAGGGGGTGCATGGACAGCTGGAGCTGCACTCGCCGGCACCAAGCCGGAGTGATGGTTTCGAAGCCGTGTTCCGGCTGCCGCCGCGCTAAACGGATTCCCGATTGTTGTCGGTCGGCTGGCCTCAGCCGGCCTGGCACACAGCGCGCCAGCCGAGCCCCGCATCGGTGCCGGCCCGGGGCCGGTATTCCGCGCCGACATAGCCGTCGTAGCCGCATTTTCGCATGTCGGCGATCAGGCGCTCGTAGCAGATCTCTCCCTCGTCCGGCTCCGCCCGCGAGGGCACCGCGGCGATCTGCACATGGCCGATGACCTGCCGATGCGCCTCAAACCGGCGCAGAAGGTCCCCTTGCATGATCTGGGTGTGATAGCAGTCGAACATGATTTTCAGATTGTCGGCCCCAACCCGCTCGATCACTGCGGCAGCCTGCTCGACCCGCGACAGGAAGTAGCCGGCGACATCCCGGTGGTTGATCGGCTCGATCAGGATGGTCAGGCCATGCGGCGCGGCCACCTTGCAGGCATAGGCAAGATTGGCGTCAAAGAACGCGCGCGCCGTATCGTCTTCCACCGCCCGGCCGGCCATCACATGTACCGCCCGTGCCCCGACCGCCGCCGCATAGGCCACGGCCTCGTCGATCCCGGCCCGCGCCTCGACCTCGCGGCCGGACACCGCCGCCAGGCCGAAATCGCCCTCCCGCGCGCCCTTGCGCGTGTTCAGGCCAAGCAGCGGCAAGCCGGTTTCCTCCAGCGCCGCCCGCAGCTCGGCCGGCGGGACGTCATAGGGCCAATGGCACTCGACCGCGTCAAAGCCGGCCGCATGGGCCCGGCGCACCGCCTCCAGCAACGAAAGCTCGGTCCACAGAAAGCCCAGATTGGCAGAAAGCCCCGGCATCACGTCCACTCCACATCAAATGTTCTCACCACCCGGTCAATCGCGTCCGGGGTCAATTGACGCAGCGACAGGCCGCGCGTCAGCAGCGCCAGCCTGGCGGTCTCCTCCAGCTCCTCAATCGCCGGCCCGGCCCGGCCCGGCCCGAAATTGGCAAGCATCACCGCCGACCGGCAAGGTCACCGATCGCCGCATCCCCAGGCAGGACATAGGGGGAGCAACCTCACCTGGCCGAGCTACATGATGGAATAGGGCGTCAGCGGCGGCAACATATTGTCCGGATCGACATCCGGCAGCATCGAGCGGCGCCTGAATGGGGAACGTGCAGATGAACGATGGCGATGGCGCAGGCCCGCGCGCGGGTCTCGACAGAAGGACCTGCCCTTATGCCGCACGCAGGCATCAACGTATCCATAAACGCCATTTCGGCCGCAGACCCCGGGCAAGGCCTCCGCAGAGGTCGAAGGAACGTCAAGAACGATATGCGCGTTATGACTGCTGCTGCCTACCAGTTTAAGGGGTGGATCTCACCGAGTTGACAGTCGGGGCGACGAGCGCATTCCCATATCCGATTTCATTGTATACATTAATCGCAACCATCCTTGACACAAACGGATATCGAAGGTCCACAGATCCCATGAGCACCCCCCCGAGCAAACCCGCCTTGCGGTCCCGCGCCTGGTTCGACAATCCGGACAATCCGGACATGACGGCGCTCTATCTGGAGCGCTACCTGAATTTCGGCCTGTCGCAGCAAGAGTTGCAGTCGGGCAAGCCGATCATCGGCATCGCCCAGACCGGCTCCGACCTGTCGCCTTGCAACCGGCATCATCTGGAACTGGCCAAGCGGGTGCGCGACGGCATTCGCGAGGCCGGCGGCATTCCCATCGAGTTTCCGGTTCACCCGATCCAGGAGACCGGAAAGCGGCCGACCGCCTCGCTCGACCGCAATCTGGCCTATCTGAGCCTGGTGGAGGTGCTCTACGGCTATCCGCTCGACGGGGTTGTGCTGACCATCGGCTGCGACAAGACCACCCCCGCCTGTCTGATGGCGGCGGCGACCGTCAACATTCCGGCCATCGCCCTGTCGGTCGGGCCGATGCTGAACGGCTGGTTCCGGGGCGAGCGCACCGGCTCGGGCACCATCGTGTGGAAGGCCCGGGAGATGATGGCCGCCGGCGAGATCGACTATGAGGGGTTCGTCAAGCTGGTCGCCTCCTCCGCCCCCTCGACCGGCTATTGCAACACCATGGGCACGGCGACAACCATGAACAGCCTCGCCGAGGCCCTGGGGATGCAGCTTCCCGGCTCGGCGGCGATCCCCGCGCCCCATCGCGACCGGCAGGAGATGGCCTATCGCACGGGCCTGCGCATCGTTGACATGGTGCATGAGGACATCAAGCCGACCGATGTGATGACCCGCAAAGCGTTCCTCAACGCCATTCGCGTCAACTCCGCCATCGGCGGCTCCACCAACGCGCCGATCCACCTCAACGGCATCGCCCGTCATCTTGGCGTGGAGCTGTCCATTGACGACTGGCAGACCCATGGCGAAACGGTGCCGCTCTTGGTCAACCTGCAGCCGGCGGGCGAGTATCTCGGCGAGGATTTCTTCCGCGCCGGCGGCGTGCCCGCGGTGGTTAGCCAGCTCATGTCGGCCGGCCTCATCGAGGAAGACGCGCTGACCGTCAACGGCCGCAGTCTCGGCGAGAACTGCCGGGATGCGACCATCGAGGACGACCGGGTGATCCGTCCCTTCGACCGGCCGCTTCTGGCCAATGCCGGCTTCCGGGTTCTGCGGGGCAACCTGTTTGACTCCGCCATCATGAAGCTGTCGGTGGTGTCCGACGAGTTCCGCCAGCGCTACCTGTCGAACCCGGACGACCCGATGGCGTTTGAGGGACGGGCGGTGGTGTTCGACGGGCCGGAGGATTACCATGCACGGATCGACGATCCGGCTCTCACCATCGACGAGACCTCGATCCTGTTCATGCGCGGCGCCGGACCGATCGGTTATCCGGGCGCTGCCGAGGTGGTCAACATGCGCGCGCCCGACTACCTGCTCAAACGTGGTGTGACCTCGCTGCCCTGCATCGGCGACGGGCGCCAATCCGGCACGTCCGGCTCCCCGTCGATCCTCAACGCCTCGCCGGAGGCGGCGGCCGGCGGCGGGTTGGCCTTGCTGAAGACCGGCGACCGGGTGCGGATCGACCTGAACACCTGCTCGGCCGATATCCTGATTTCCGAGGCCGAACTGGCGGAGCGGCGCAAGGCGCTGGAGGCCGCCGGCGGCTATGCCTATCCGGCGCACCAGACACCCTGGCAGGAGATCCAGCGCGGTCTCGTCGCCCAACTGGACGCCGGCATGGTGCTCGAACCGGCGGTCAACTACCAGCGGCTCGCCCAGGGCGGGGCCGATGGAACCCGGCCGCCAGTGCCGCGCGACAATCACTGACCCCGCACCGCCCGGAGGAGGAGGAACCGCCATGCGCATCCTGATCATCGGCGCCGCCGGCATGCTCGGCCGCAGACTGACCGAACAGCTGATCGCCAACGGCAGACTGGGCGGTGGCCAGATCGCCTCGATCCATGCGGTCGACGTGGTCCGGCCGGCGTTTTCCTCCGACGCCGGACCAGACCTTGAGACGGCGACCGCCGACATCACCGATGCGAACGCGCTGCGAAACCTGGTGGCGCGCAAGCCGGATGTGATCTTCCATCTGGCGGCGGTGGTCTCCGGCGAGGCCGAAACCGCCTTCGACAAGGGCTATGCCGTCAATCTGGACGGCACCCGCCACCTGCTGGAGGCGGTGCGCCAGATCGGCGAAGGCTACCGGCCACGCCTCGTGTTCACCTCGTCCATCGCCGTCTTCGGCGCCCCCTTTCCCGAGAAGATCGACGATACCTTCCTCAGCGCGCCGCTCACCAGCTACGGCACGCAGAAGGCGATCGGCGAACTGCTTCTGGCCGATTACACCCGCAAGGGGTTCGTCGACGGGGTCGGCATTCGCCTGCCGACCATCGTCGTCCGGCCGGGCAAGCCCAACAAGGCTGCCTCGGGCTTTTTCTCCAGCATCATCCGCGAACCGCTTGCCGGTCGGGAGGCGATCCTGCCGGTCGCGGACACGGTGCGCCACTGGGTCGCCAGCCCAATTGCGGCAGTCGGCTTCCTGCTGCACGCGGCCAACATGGACACGGGCCTTCTGGGCGACCGGCGGTCGCTGACCATGCCCGGCCTGTCGATCACGGTGGCGGAAATGATCGACGCGCTGCGCCGGGTGGCCGGGCCGCAGGTCGCCGGCCGGATCACGCACAGGCCGGACCCGGAAATCGCCACCATCGTCGCCGGCTGGCCAGGGGACTTCTCAACCGCGCGGGCCGAGGCTGCCGGCTTCCGGGCAGATGCGGATTTCGATACCATCATCTGCGACCACATCGCCGACGAGGAGGCGCGCAGGGCCGCGGGCTGAGCCGGGATGGACAATGGGATCGGCGGCGGGACCAACCGTCGCCGCGCATGTTCCCTCCCTTGCGAAAAACGGCTATGCCACCCCAGACGCGCCGGGTCAGGGCGCAACCCGCACGGCGAAACGCCTGGCGCCAAGCACGACACGCAGACAAAGGACACCGGCAGGTGGGGAGCAGGGCTCTGGGCGGACGGAGACGAAAAAGCGGATCGGCGACCGGCAAGGCGCGTGCCGACGACCAGACCTTGTCCAGACCGAGGCCGAGCCTTCAGGGCATCGCCAGGATGCCGGCGCGCGAGCGGGCCTATCACGACCTCAAGTACCGCATCCTGGAAGGCCGCCTGCCCCCCGGAACCACCTTGCTGGAGACCGAGGTGGCCAGCCTCCTGTCGCTGAGCCGGACACCGGTGCGCGAAGCCCTGATCCGGCTGGAGGAAGAAGGTCTGGTCGATGTCCGGCCGCGCCACGGCATGACCGTCAGGGCGCTGTCGATCGAGGAGATCGAACAGATCTATCAGGTGTTCTCGACCCTGGAGGTCAAGGCCGCGCAACTGACCGCCCGGCGTGGCATCAGCGAGACCGACTACCAGCGGCTTGATGGCATTCTCAGCCAGATGGAACGGGCCACCAAACGCGGCGACATCGCGCAATGGTCGGAACTGGACGACTTGTTCCACTCCGAACTGGCCGCCCTTTGCGGCAATCCACGCCTGCAGGGCATGCTGCGCCAGCTCTGGGACCAGCAATACCGCGCCCGTATCGCCATCGCCGGGCTTCGCCCGCTGCCAGTGATCTCCGACGAGGAACACCGGGCGATCCTCGCCGCGATCCGCGCCGGCGATGAGGCGGAGGCGACGCGGCTGCACCAGCAGCACCGGGACCGGGCCGACGCTCTGCTGCTTTCGCTGCTGCGCCAACAGGCAGGCCTGCCCGCTGGCGGCTGACGCAGCCACGCCCCCGTGAGGGGGCGACATCCCGCCCGTCACGGACGATGGCGGCGGCGGTGTTTCAATCCACGCCCCGTGAGGGGGCGACCCTATCGGCGGCGGGTTGTCTAGAAATAGGAGGAAGTTTCAATCCACGTCCCCGTGAGGGGGCGACCCGACTGGATGCGCTCCCACCAGTCCGGGCATGCGTTTCAATCCACGCCCCCGTGAGGGGGCGACCGCAGGTGGTCATGCGTCCCTGGCGCAACAAGCGTTTCAATCCACGCCCCCGTGAGGGGGCGACCGTCCCCCTCCTATCACGTTGCCGGATCAAAGAAAAATCGTTCGCCAGCGCGAACCTCTGCAAAACACCGCCCAAAATCGCCGCCTCGCCCGTACCAGCCTGAAAAAAAACAAATCTTTTCATCCCTGTAAGGCCAGCGCGAACCTCCCAGGGAATCCGGACACGCTTGCGGTTCGCGCTGCCCCGGACCCGTGACGCCCCGCCGCATCAGACGATCAGCGTTCCGCCGAGATCGGTCGCCGGCTTGGCGCCGACATGCTCCACCCGCCGCTGCCAGTTGGCCCCAAGATAATAGTAGCGCAAACTGTCCGCCTCCGGGTCGATCGCCGCCTCCAGCCGGGCCTTGAGCCGGGTCCACTGCGCCGGATCCACCTCGATCTCGAAGACCGAGAACTGCACGCGCTGCCCATAGTCGCGGCAGGCCCGGGCGACCCTGCGCAACCGCCCCGGTCCGCCGGCATCGGAGGCGCGCACGTCATAGGTCACAAGCACCAGCATCGTCTCTCCTATTTCCAGAACCAGGGCGGGTAGGCATCGAGATCCCCGCGCAAATGCCGCGACAGAAGCTGCGCCTGCAGGTAGGGCACCAGTTCGAGCGGCGCCTTCTCCTCCAGAAACGGATGCAACCGCTCCTCCTTCTTGCGCTCCTGCCAGGCGGCGAGCACGGTCTTGCGACCATCCTCGGACAGGAACACGGCGCCGCCATCCCGCGTCTCGAAGTCGCCGGCCCGCAATTGCCGGCGGTTGAACAGGGACAGGGCCAGCCGGTCGGCAAAGACGGGCCGCAACTCCTCCATCAGATCGAGCGCCAGACTGGGCCGGCCCGGCCGGTCGCGGTGCAGAAAGCCGACAGCCGAATCGAGGCCAACGCTTTCGGCCGCGGCGCGGCAGTCGTGGGTAAGCAGGGTATAGAGGAAGGACAGCACCGCATTGACCGGATCGAGCGGCGGACGCCGCGAGCGACCGCGAAACCGGATCTCCGCATCCGGCGACCGCAGCAAATGATCAAAGACGCCGAAGTAGAGCTTCGCCGCCTCTCCTTCCGCACCGCGCAGGGTTTCCGCTCCCTCGCCCGCCCCACCGATGCGGCGCAGGATCGCCGCCTGACGCCGGATCGCCGCGTCGATGGCCTGACGCCGCGTCTCATCAAGCTCGCCCCCGTGATCGCGCAGCGCCCGCATCAGGACACCGCGCTGGTTCGCCACCTTGCCCAGCACGAGCCCGCGCACGATCTCGTCCGGCGTCTCGGAGGCGCGATACTAGGCGCGCCGCAACAGCACATTGCCGGATTGTGGCCCCTCGACCCGCGCCTGAAACCGGCAGATCCGATCCAGCAGGACAATGGCGATTCCGCCCGCTGCGCAGGCCTGCATCAACGCCGGGGAGAGATAAATCCCACCAAAGACGACAACGGAGGCCAGCATGTGCAAGGGCACCCGCGCCCGCTCCTCCCCCTCGACCTCCGCCACCAGATTTTCGCCATCCTTGCGCAATCCCGCCCCCTCGACGGTCACATACAAGGTGTTGAGCAGCTTTTTCATGCGGTCAGTCCCCTTGCGCCAGCAGATCGCGCACCATCCGGTCACGCCAGGCGGCCACCGCGCGCCCGGCCAGTTTCGGCCGGCACAGCCACCCGGCGCCGGGTGGCGGCATAAAAGAGCACACCTTCCGGCACCGCGGCGCCGGTCATTTCCTCCAGGCACAGCCCCTGGGCACAAAGCTGCACCTCGTCGGCCCGGTGCAATTTCGGCTTGCCGCGCTTGACCTCCACCGGGCAAAGGGTCTCGATCCCGGCTCTCCCGTCAGTCGCCTGGGGAAGAAACTCCACCAGATCGGCCACCCCCGCGATCCCAAGACGCGCGGAAGCAAGCGGCAGCGCGCTTTCCCGCCGCACACCCCGGACCTTGCGCCCGCCGGGCAGGTCGACCGCCGCATGCAGCCTGTCGCCTTCGGCGGTGAACCGATTGTCGGCCCACATCCGCTCCAGATGGATCAAGGCCGCCTGCCGCAGGCAATAGACCGCATGCTGAAGCGCGGAGATCGGGATCGGATCGGCAGAACGCATCGCACACCGTCTTGCTTGCCCCTCCGGGGACGGCCGAGCTCGCCGGCTGAAACCCCTCTGGACTCACGCCCAACCGGGCACACCCTTGACTTGCAAGAATGCTCTGCCTCACCCACTCAGGCAATACTCAATGCATTGATTGACGGTTGGCCGCGCCCTAGGTTCCTGGCATGGACACGCATCAACCGCACACTGAGACGCTCGCCCTCCTGGCCCGCACACTCGGCAACGCCCACCGCCTCGCCCTGCTGGAGCATATCGCGCAAGGCGAGCGCAGCGTGGAACGCCTGGCGGAGCTCACCGGCCTGTCGCTTGCCAACGCCTCCCAGCACCTGCAGCACCTGAAGCGCGCCGGCTTCGTGGAGACCCGGCGCGAGGGCAAGCATGTGTTCTATCGGCTTGGCTCCGGCCCGATCGCCCCGCTGCTGGTTGCCTTGCGCGACTACGCCGACCACCAGCAGGCGCGGATCCATGACCTGGTGGCGGACAGCCGCAGCCATCCGGCGCGGCTGGAGCCGATCTCACGCGAGGAGTTGCTGCGGCGCATGAGCGAGGAGAGCGTCACCCTGCTCGATGTCCGGTCGGAGGACGAGTTCGCGCTCGGCCATCTGCCCGGTGCGATCAACATCCCGGTCGAGGAGCTGGAACGCCGGCTGGCCGAACTGCCCGCCCGGCAGGACATTGTCGCCTATTGCCGCAGCCCCTATTGCGTCCTGTCGGTCGATGCGGTCACCGCCCTGCGTGCGCACGGCCTTGCGGCACAGCGGCTGGCCAATGGCTTCATCGACTGGAAGGCGGCCGGTCTCGATGTGGAATCCCCGACCCAGGTGTTCGACCCCGGACCGTGACGACGCGCCCCGCGCGGACAAGGCCGCGGCCGGCCACAAAGGGCAAACGATGGTCTCCCGAAAAAAACGACACCCCATCACTAGACGACCGGTCTATTCGTCCCTATATGCCGGATCATGAAACGGCAAGCCCCAAACACAGCTTCGCAAGACACGGCTTCGCAGGACACCCGCAGCCACATCCTGACGGTCGGCCGCCGGCTGACGGCGACGCACGGCTACCGGGGCGTCGGTCTCAGTGAGTTGCTACAGGCCGCCAGCGTGCCGAAGGGCTCCTTCTACCACTACTTCGCCTCCAAGGAGGCCTATGGCTGTGCGCTGCTGACAGCCTTTGTCGAGGATTATGAAAAAGGCCTGACGCGCTCGCTGAACGACGACAGCCTGTCGGCGCGCGACCGGCTCCTGACCTATTTCGAGAACTGGCATGCCCGGCAGATCAGCGGCAATCCGGAAGATCGCTGTCTGGTGGTCAAGCTCTCCGCCGAGGTCGCGGACCTTTCGCCCGACATGAGCCGCATCCTGCAACAGGGCGTCGCGGCGATCCTGCGCCGGCTGTCGCAGACCCTGCGGGACGGGGTCGAGGGCGGCTCGATCGCCCCGCTCGACGACACCGATGGACTGGCCGAGGCGATCTACCATCAATGGCTCGGTGCCAGTCTGCTGGCCGGCCTCTCCCATGACGATGCCCCCTTGCACTCGGCCATGCGCATGACCGGCAAGATGATCCCGCCCGCCTGAGCGTTCTTCTTTCGCCCGCCCTCTAGCCGACCGGTCTATTTCCTCTCGAAACCGACACACCACATGGACCGCATCCATGCCCCCCGGACCGGGATCCGGACACATCAAGGACCTGACTGCATGAACAATTTCGACTTTCACAACCCGACCCACATCCTGTTCGGCAAGGGGCGCATCGCCGACCTTGATGCCCGCGTCCCCGCCGACGCCAAGGTGCTGATCCTTTATGGCGGCGGCAGCGCCGAACGCACGGGCGTGCTTGCCCAGGTGCGCGCCGCACTCACCGGGCGCAAGCTGATCGAATTCGGCGGCATCGAGCCGAACCCGCGGTTCGCCACCGCGCTGAAGGCGGTGGAGCTGATCCGCGACAACGACATCTCCTTCCTTCTGGCGGTCGGCGGCGGCTCGGTCATCGACGCCACCAAATTCATCGCCGCCGCCGTGCGCCACGACAGCGATCCTTGGGAGATCCTGACATCCCAAGGCGCTGTTGTCGCCGATGCCATGCCTTTCGGCACCGTGCTGACCCTCCCGGCCACCGGTTCGGAAATGAACCCCGGCTCGGTGATCACCAACGCGGAGAAGGGGGCGAAACTCGCCTTCCTCAGCCCGCATTGCTACCCGGCCTTTTCGATCCTCGACCCGGAGGTGACTTACTCCCTGCCGCCGCGCCAGATCGCCAATGGCGTAGCCGATGCCTTCGTCCATGTCATTGAGCAATACCTGACTTATCCGGTGGCCGCGCCGGTGCAGGACGGCTTCGCCGAAACCCTGCTGCGCACGCTGATCAACCTCGGACCGAAGGCGCTCGCCGCGCCGCAGGACTACGACACCCGCGCCGCCTTGATGTGGACTGCAACGCTGGCGCTCAACGGACTGATTGGCGCCGGCGTGCCGCAGGACTGGTCCAGCCACATGATCGGCCATGAGATCACCGCGCTGAACGACACCGACCATGCCCGCACGCTGGCGGTGGTGCTGCCGGCGCTGATGCATGATCAGCGTGGACCAAAACGTGCCAAGCTGCTGCAATATGCCCGCAATGTCTGGGACATTCGCGACGGCAGCGAGGAGGAGCGCATCGATGCTGCGATCGCGGCCACGCGCGGCTTCTTCGAAAGCCTCGGCATCAAGACGCGCCTTGGCGACTATGCCGTTGGCGCGCCGGAAATCGACATCATCGTCAGTGCCCTGTCCGATCATGGCCTGACCGCCCTTGGCGAGCATCGCAGCATTGCCCCCAGCGATGCCCGCCGCATCCTTGAAGCCGCTCTTTGAAGGGAAACACAGACATGACCCAGACCGACACCGTGAACCGCCAGTGGATCCTGGCCGAACGCCCGGTCGGCGAGCCGACCGACCAGACGTTGAAACTGGTGGAATCCCCCCTTCCCGTCGCCGGGCCGGGTGAAATGCTTTTGCGCATCGAGTACCTCTCGCTCGATCCTTACATGCGCGGGCGCATGAGCGATGCCCCCTCCTATGCCCCGCCCGTCCAGATCGGCGAGGTGATGACCGGTGGCACCGTCGCCCGGGTGATCGCCTCCCAGCTCGATGGGTTCGAGGTTGGCGATCTGGTCCTGTCGCGCAGCGGCTGGCAGGATTATGCGGTTTCCGACGGCACGGAGGTCGCCAAGCTCGGCAAGGCCCCCGCGCACCCCTCCTGGAGCCTCGGCATTCTCGGCATGCCCGGCTTCACCGCCTGGGCGGGCCTGACCCGGATCGGCGAGCCGAAAGCCGGCGAGACCATCGCGGTTGCCGCCGCGACCGGCCCGGTCGGTGCCACCGTCGGCCAGATCGGCAAGATTCTGGGCTGCCGGGTGGTCGGCATCGCCGGCGGGCCGGAGAAATGCGCCTATGCGGTCGAGGAACTGGGTTTTGACGCCTGCATCGATCACAAATCGCCGGACTTCGCCGAGCTCTTGGCAAAGGCCTGCCCCGATGGCATTGACGTCTACTATGAAAATGTCGGCGGCAAGGTTCTCGACGGGGTTCTGCCCCTGCTCAACCCGAACGCCCGGGTTCCGGTCTGCGGCATCATCTCCCAGTACAATGCCACAAGTCTGCCCGAGGGCCCCGACCGGCTCAACTGGCTGATGGCGCAGATCCTGCGCAAGAAGCTCAAGTTCCAGGGCTTCATCATCTTCGACGATTTCGGCCATCTCTATCCCGAATTCGCCGCCCAGATGAGCGGCTGGATCGAGAGCGGCAAGATCCGCTACCGCGAAGAGATCATCGACGGGCTGGAGAACGCGCCGCGCGCCTTCATCGGCCTCTTGCGTGGCGAGAATTTCGGCAAGCGCGTCATTCGCGTCCGCCCCGCCGAATAAACCTCCCCTGACACGCGAACAGCGTCCTTGCCGGCACACGACGGTTGCCGGCAAGGCGCAATCTGCGACGTTTATTTGCCGGGCAAGCTCCCAAGGAACGCCTCCACAGCGAGGGATCGCAAGCTCGCCAAATTGCTTCCGCTGAAGGGCGTCACGACTTGCGCCAGCAGGTCCTTGACGTATGTCGCCCGCTGTTCGGTGTCCCAGCCGTCAAATTCCGGCGGGACGACGAAGCGGGGAACTGGTTTCGCTGCGACTCTCCTGTCACGCCGACCACTATAGATGTAGTCTGAGAGAATATTTATCTTCTCCTCTCGGTTTTTTGCTGATGGGACCGCAAGGACATAATCCGGATACATTTTCAAAAGAAGGTCATTCAGCACGCCCGCGTCAACCCCCGTCATCAGCTCCGGCTTACCGGGGAATTCCTTCCGGACCAGATCCTCCCGCATCGACAGCCCCGCCCATTCATCGATGACATAGTCGTCGCTGCACGCATAGGCGCGAAAGGCTTGGTAAAACCGGGACACGAACTTGCGCCTGTCCACGTCGATATCCAGCTCAATATCGCGCGTTTCCTCGTCCCTCCCGGGTTCCTCAGCCACCACAAGGCGGATGCGTGCCGGATCGGATGTATTGAAGGCAAACAGCTCCAGATAAAACCCCTCCAGATCCGCCAGCACCTTCCCCTCGCCACCGGCCGCAATCACCTCCAGCCATTTCAGAATATCGGGAAATGGATCGAACACTGCACTGGCATTGAAGGTGGTCGCCCGCCCACCCGTCGCGATCTGGACAGGCTGCCATCCAGTAAGTGCAATATCGAAGGTGACCTCGACGTCATCCACTGCCACCAGCACACTGGGGAGCATGCGGGCCATGCGCTCCAGCGGCCACCAGCACTCGGCGTCTTCGTCCCATGTCCACCCCCGCGAAATGACCGCGCGGTGTCCGTCCGCACTGAGCCACCCCTTGCCGGGTTTGATCTCATCACGGCGAGCGACCGTCCCGACAAAACGCACCTCCGCGCACGGCATTCCGATATTCCCTCGATTTGCCTTGAAGGTATCCAGATCGGCCCAGGTTTCTTCGATGTGCCAGCCCTCTCCGCCCTCGCGACG
>NZ_JAIVMG010000025.1 GCF_020177335.1 Stappia indica
CCGCGACCACCGCGCCGGCCCTCACGCCGACCGGCCGCCGCCTCATCGCCGCCGCGCCCGCGCCGCTCGCGCCGACCCGGCCGCCAGACCTCAATGGTCACCGTTTCCATCACCACCGAGGGGGCGACCTCGTCCGCGCTTTCCGCAGCCACGACCTCGGTTGCTTCCGGCTCGGCAGCCGCCGGCTCGGCGCTTTCCGCTTCAGGCACGACCGTCTCAGCGACGACCGCCTCAGCGGCAGGTGCCTCGGTTTCGGTCTCTGGTGCGACCTCATCGGCAGCAACGGCCTCCGGTTCGCTCACCGGAACAGCCTCCGCCTCCGGTGCAGTGTCCGTCGTGGGCGCCGTTTCCGTCTCGATCGGGGCCAGGGCCGCGTCGCCAGCGTTGTCCGTCTCAGGCGCGGTCTCCGCAGCCGGCTCGGCTGCCGCTTCGGCGGCAGCAGCAACCACCGGCCGCTGAACCTCACGGCTTTCGCAGCGGTAACCGAGCGACTGCAGCACGGCCGAGAAATCCGCGCCGGCGCAGCCGAGCAGGGAGGTCATCGCCACCGTCACGGTGAACCCACCGCCTTCAGCGACGGCACCCTCCGGCGGGGTAACGCTGGCATCGAGCGGCTTCCAGGCGAGCAGCGGGCGAATGAGATCGGCCAGCCGCTCCAGAATGTCGATGCGCACCGCGCGCGGACCGCAGACGCGGAAGCCCACCACCTTGTAGAGCGCCTTGGAAATCTCCGGATCGACCGTGATCGAGGTCCGTCCCGAGGCCGAAAGCTGCGGCAATTCCGCAAGACCCGGCATGTCCGGCTCGCCATGCTTCAGCGCCCAAAGCTGGGCAATCAGCCGGCTCGGTGCCGGCTTCAGCAGCGCCGGAACGAAAATGTGATGGGCGCCGAAACGCACCCCGAGGCGGCGCAGGCCCGCCCGCATCGTCTGGTCGAGCTGGCGCACGTCCTCGGAGATGTCCGCCCGCTCGACGATGCCGAGATTTTCCACCAGCCGGAAGGCGACCCCCCGGGCCAGCCCTTCGAGCCCCTCGCCCGTTTCGAGATCACGCAGCGGCTTGACCAGCATGTCCACATGGGCCTTGACCCAGAGCTGCAGCCGCGCCTCGACCTTCTCCCGGTCGGCGCTCTCCAGCGTGTCGTCGCACAGGAACAGGATCCCAGGCGCCAGCACCGTGTCCCCCGGCAACAGGCGAGCGACCATTTCGCCCTGCCAGCGCAGAGCACCGTCGTCGGCCAGGGCGAACTCCTCGTTCGGCGCGCGCGAAAGCTTGTCCGCCCGGCTCCCCAGCTCGCTGGCCAGCGCCTTTTGCGCCGCAGCCCTCAGGGCCTTGCCGTCCGTTCCTTCCGCTGCCGCGTCCGGCGCGAAGCGGAACCCTTGCAACTGGCCAACATGCTGTCCCTCGACGAGCACGTCGCCTGTCGATGTGATTTCCGCTTCAAGCATTGCATTCTCTCTCAGACGTCGCATCAATACGCTCGTTCGCCGGTCGACAAACCGTTGTGTCAGTCTGTCGTGCAAGGCATCCGATAAACGGTCTTCTACGCCGCGCGTGACGCCTTGCCAATGGGCGGGATCGGAAAGCCAGTCGGCGCGGTTGGCAACAAAGGTCCAGGTGCGGATATGCGCCATCCGATTGGACAGGGTGTCGATGTCCCCATCCGTTCGGTCGGCAAAGGCCACCTGGCGGGCGAACCAGTCATCCGGAACCACCCCTTCGCGGGTCAGATGGCCGAACAGACCGGCGATCAGATCCGCATGATTGGCCGGTGCGATCTTGCGGTAATCCGGCACCTGGCACACGTCCCACAAAAGTTTCGTGTTGCCCTTGCCCTCGGCCAGCCGGCGGATCGCCTCGTCGCGCACAGCCAGGTCGAAGGCGGTTTCATCCGCTCCGGGCAGTGCCCGCGTCAGACCCTGCTCGCGCGGCGGCTCATCGAGCGAGCGGCGCAAGGCGGCCACGGAGGAAAAGTCGAGCCGGGTGCTGCGCCACTGAAACACCTTGAGCGCGTCGAATCGGTGGCTCTCCAGATCCTCCACCAGATCGTCCTCGAACGGATCGACCCGGCCGGTAACGCCAAAGGTGCCGTCCCTTGTGTGCCGACCGGCACGGCCGGCGATCTGGCCCATCTCCGCCGGGCTCAAGCGGCGATACTGATAGCCGTCGAACTTGCGCACCCCGGCAAAGGCAATGTGGTCCACATCGAGATTGAGCCCCATGCCAATGGCATCGGTGGCGATCAGATGCTGGACGTCGCCGTTCTGGAACAGCGCCACCTGGGCATTGCGAGTGCGCGGGCTGAGCGAGCCGAGCACCACCGCCGCGCCGCCATGCTGGCGCCGGATCAACTCGGCGATGGCATAGACCTCCGAGGAGGAAAAGGCGACGATGGCGGAGCGCTGCGGCAGCCGGGTGATCTTCTTCTGCCCGGTGTAGGACAGCACCGACATGCGCGGCCGGGTCACCACATTCAGCCCCGGCAGCAGGCGTTCCAGCAGCGGACGCGCCGTCGCCGAGCCCAGAAGCAGGGTCTCGGAGGTGCCGCGCATGTTGAGAATGCGGTCGGTGAACACATGCCCGCGTTCCAGATCGCCGGCGAGCTGCACCTCATCGATGGCGACGAAGGACGGTTTCAGGTCGAGCGGCATCGCCTCGACGGTGGAGACCCAGAACCGCGCCTCGCGCGGGACGATCTTTTCCTCGCCGGTGACCAGCGCCACCTGCGCCTCGCCGACCCGGTCAACGATGCGGCCATAGACCTCGCGCGCCAGCAGCCGCAACGGCAGCCCGATCAGGCCGCTTTCCTGGGCAATCATCCGCTCGATCGCCAGATGGGTCTTGCCGGTGTTGGTCGGCCCGAGAACGGCGGTGACGTTGCGGGCGCGGGCGACCGCCGGGAGCTGCGTGTATCCGGATTGAAGCATGGCGATTGTCGACGCGAGGTGACCTGTTTCGGTGTCGGGATCCGGTCAGAGGACCGGTGCGGCGCGAAGATGGCGACTGCCGCCGCGACAGCGCGAAGCCGCCGGACCGGCGCCCCACGAGTGAGCGCTGCCCATATGGCCAGGACAAGGCAAAGAGCTGAAGGTCACCGCCATCGCCAAGCCTTACACTCCCTCGGTTCCGAACACGGCGCCGTCACCGGGCGGAAAAATGAACCATCCCTCCCGGCGCAAGACCCCGCAGCCGGAGGAAAACCGCCCGTTAGGTAGCACAGACCGCGCGGCCATGTCGCGCTTTCTTTTCTCGCCGACGGCGCCGGGATTTCGCCGTCGAAACAGGCGAAATCGGCGAGAATGGAACGAGTCCCGAACAAAGCCGGACCGAATCGGTCACACGGCGAGATTCCGGGTTCGTTCCCCACAACATCTCGTACTCAATAGAAAAGGGATACCAAAATCCTGAATCGGAACAAGGATTTACTTCCCAATTCCCGCATGGTCCGATTCCCTGCCGCGCAAGCGCGATTTCTTGAAAAAAGATGAACCCGGCAAGAAATCTTTGGCTCCTTCGATTTGCATTGCGATGAAAGCGGAAACAAAGCCTGTCCGAATCGCTTCGCGGCCAATGTTGCCGGTTTGTTTTCACAAGATCTGGTGGCCACCGCCAGCCGAACCACAGGTATGGGCCGGGCGATGCCCCTGCCGGCACAGCCCTTTCCTCGACCCGTTAACCATATCGTCTCAAAATGAAGCAGCCTTGACGTCCAGTGCGGCGCCGACCCTGCCCCTTATCCCGGCTTTCCTTGTGCGGCCACCGCGCGTAGAACCACAGGCGATGCCCATTGGAGAGGGAGGAGCACCTTTGGCCATTCGCAAGATCCTTGTCGCCAACCGTTCGGAGATTGCCATCCGCGTGTTTCGCGCGGCAACCGAACTGGGCATGCGCACCGTCGCGGTCTACGCCGAGCAGGACAAGCTGGCACTGCACCGCTTCAAGGCGGACGAGGCTTACGAGATCGGCAAGGGGCCGCATCTCCCCGAGCAGCTTGGCCCGATCGAGGCCTATCTATCGATCGACGAGATCCTGCGGGTGGCGCGCAAGGCCGGGGTGGACGCCATCCATCCGGGCTATGGCTTCCTCTCCGAAAGCCCGGAATTCGCCGAGGCCTGCACCGCCGCCGGGTTCATCTTCATCGGCCCCGCGCCGGACACCATGCGTCGCCTCGGCAACAAGGTCGCCGCCCGCAACCTGGCGATCGAGGCCGGCGTGCCGGTGATGCCGGCGACCGACCCGCTGCCCGATGATATGACCGAGGTGCGCCGTCTCGCTGGCGCCATCGGCTATCCGCTGATGCTGAAGGCCTCCTGGGGCGGTGGTGGGCGCGGCATGCGCGTCATCCGCGACGAGGAGGCACTGATCCGCGAAACCGAGGCCGCCAAGCGCGAGGCCCGGGCCGCCTTCGGCAAGGACGAGATCTATCTGGAAAAGCTGGTGGAGCGCGCCCGCCATGTGGAGGTGCAGATCCTCGGCGACGCCCATGGCAATCTGGTCCATCTGTTCGAGCGCGACTGTTCGATCCAGCGGCGCCACCAGAAGGTGGTGGAGCGGGCGCCCGCCCCCTATCTCAGCCCCGAACAACGGGCCGAGGTCTGCGATTTCGGCCTGAGGATCGGCCGGACGGTCGGCTATCGCGGTGCCGGCACCGTCGAATTCCTGATGGATGCGGACACCGGCGCGTTCTATTTCATCGAGGTCAACCCGCGCATTCAGGTGGAACACACGGTCACCGAGGAGGTGACCGGCGTCGATCTGGTGAAGGCGCAGATCCGCATCGCCGCCGGGGCGATGATCGGCGATCCGGCCTCCGGGGTCCCGCCCCAGGAGAAGCTGCAGCTGAACGGCCATGCCCTGCAATGCCGGATCACAACCGAGGATCCGGAGCAGAATTTCATTCCTGACTACGGCCGCATCACCGCCTATCGCGGCGCCACCGGCTATGGCATCCGCCTCGATGGCGGCACTGCCTATTCCGGCGCGGTGATCACCCGCTTCTACGATCCCCTGCTGGAGAAGGTGACCGCCTGGGCCCCCACCGCCGAGGAGGCGGCCCAGCGCATGGACCGGGCCTTGCGCGAGTTTCGCATTCGCGGCGTCGCCACCAATCTGGTGTTCCTGGAGAACATCATCGGCCACGCCGATTTCCGCGCCAACAGCTACACCACCCGCTTCATCGACAGCACCCCGGCCCTGTTCGAGCAGGTCACCCGCCGCGACCGAGCAACCAAGCTCCTGACCTATATCGCCGACGTGACCGTCAACGGCCATCCGGAAACCAAGGCCCGGCCACGGCCGCCGGCGGACGCGCCGGCGCCGGTGCCACCGGCTTATGGCGAGACGCTGAAGCACGGCACCCGGCAGTTGCTGGAGGAACTCGGCCCCGCCGGTTTTGCCGACTGGATGAAGGCGGAACGGCGGGTTCTGATCACTGACACCACCATGCGCGATGCCCATCAGTCGCTGCTGGCCACCCGCATGCGCACCTTCGACATCGCCGCCATCGCCGAGAGCTACGCCGCCGGACTGCCGCAGCTGTTCTCGCTGGAATGCTGGGGCGGGGCAACCTTCGACGTGGCCATGCGCTTCCTGACGGAAGACCCCTGGGAGCGGCTGCGGCTGGTGCGCGAGAAGGCGCCGAACATCCTGTTGCAGATGCTGCTGCGCGGCGCCAATGGGGTCGGCTACACCAACTATCCCGACAATGTGGTGCGCGCCTTCGTCGCCGAGGCGGCGGCCGCCGGCATCGACCTCTTCCGGGTGTTCGACTGCCTCAACTGGGTCGAGAACATGCGGGTGTCGCTCGATGCGGTGATCGAGGCGGACAAGCTGTGCGAGGGGGTGATCTGCTACACCGGCGATCTGATGGACAGCGCCCGTCCGAAATACGACCTGGCCTATTATGTGAAGATGGCCCGGCAACTGGAACAGGCCGGTTGCCACATCCTCGGCGTCAAGGACATGGCCGGGCTGATGAAGCCGGAGGCGGCCCGCCGTCTGTTCACCGCCTTGAAACAGGAAACCGGCCTGCCGATCCATTTCCACACCCATGACACCTCGGGCATTTCCGCCGCCACGGTGCTCGCCGCCGTCGAGGTCGGGGTCGATGCCATCGACGCGGCGATGGACGCCTTCTCTGGCATGACGTCCCAGCCCGCACTCGGCTCGATCGTCGCCGCCCTGCGCGGCGGTGCCCGCGATCCCGGGCTCGCCCCACGGACAATCCGGGAGATTTCCTTCTACTGGGAAGCGGTGCGCAATCAGTATCGCGCCTTCGAAAGCGATCTGCGCGCGCCGGCCTCCGAGGTTTATTTGCATGAAATGCCCGGTGGCCAGTTCACCAACCTGAAGGAACAGGCCCGCTCGCTCGGGCTGGAAACCCGCTGGCACGAGGTGGCGCAGGCCTATCACGACGTCAACATGATGTTCGGCGACATCGTCAAGGTTACCCCCTCCTCCAAGGTGGTGGGCGACATGGCGCTGATGATGGTCAGCCAGGGACTCACCGTGGCGGATGTGACCGCGCCGGACCGGGAGGTCGCCTTCCCCGAAAGCGTCGTCCAGATGATGCGCGGCGATCTGGGTCAATCACCCGGCGGCTGGCCGGCGGCGCTGCAGGCCAAGGTGCTGAAGGGCGACACGCCGATCATCGTGCGCCCGGGCTCGCTGCTCGCCGAAGACGATCTGGACGCCCGCCGTGCGGAGGCCGCGGAAAAGACCGGCCGCGACATCTCCGCCACCGATCTCGCCTCCTATCTGATGTACCCCAAGGTGTTCACCGACTTCGCCGCCGCGCAGGAGACCTACGGTCCGGTCAGCGTGCTCCCGACACCGGTCTATTTCTACGGCCTTGCCACCGGCGAGGAAATCGCCATCGACCTGGAACCGGGCAAGACCCTGGTGGTGCGCTGCCAGGCGGTCGGCGAGACCGACGAGAAGGGCGAACGCAAGGTCTTCTTCGAACTCAACGGCCAGCCGCGCATCATCAAGGTGCCGGACCGGGCCCATGGCGGCAAGGGCGCCGGCGTGAACCGCAAGGCCGAGGCGGGCAACGACCGGCATGTCGGCGCGCCGATGCCCGGCGTGATCTCCACCGTGGCAGTCAAGCCGGGCCAGAGCGTCACCAGCGGCGATGTGCTGGTGTCGATTGAAGCGATGAAGATGGAAACCGCGCTGCATTGCGACCGGGACGGGCGAATTGCCGAGGTGCTGGTCACTCCGGGCAGCCAGGTCGATGCCAAGGATCTGTTGGTGGTTCTGGACGCAGAGGCGGAGGCGTGACCCTTTCCATCGACGCCCGGGACCTCGCCCGGGTCTTCCTGCATCTGCAGGGCCTCGCCGCACCGCCGGGCACAAAGATCGGCGCGGACGGGGTCCGGCAGATGATCGACGGGCTCGGCTTCGTGCAGGTCGATTCGATCAACACGGTGACCCGTGCCCATCACCAGATCCTGTTCTCCCGCAACCAGACCTACCGGCCGAAGCTGCTGACCGGCCTGCTGGAGCGGGAGCGGGCGCTGTTCGAGCACTGGACCCATGACGCCTCGGTGATCCCAGCCTCGGCCTATCCCTACTGGCGGCACCGCTTCGCCCGCAAGCGCGAGCGGCTGAAGGCCCGCTGGACAAATTGGCACGGCGCGGAGTTTCAGGGCGAGCTCGACCGGGTGCTGGCGCATATCCGCGACAACGGCCCGGCCGGAACCCGCGACTTCGACCGGGAGCGGGCGCGCAAGGAACCGGGATGGTGGAACTGGCACCCGGGCAAGGCGGCTCTGGAGTTTCTCTGGCACACCGGCGAGATCGCCGTCACCCGCCGGGACAATTTCGCCAAGATCTATGACCTCGCGGAACGGGTGGTGCCGGAAGAGCATTTCCAGCGCGCGGTGTCGCACGCTGAGTTCATCGACTGGGCCTGCACCGGCGCGCTCGACCGGCTTGGCGCCGCCACCTCCGGGGAGATCGCCGCCTTCTACGACCTCGTCACCCCGGAGGAGGCAAAGATCTGGTGCACCGAGACCGCGCGGGATCGCCTGCGGCCGGTGCGCATCCTCAGCAAGGACGGCAGCGAGCGGCTCTGTCACGCCCGCGCCGATATCGACAGCCTGCTTGAGGCAGCCCCCGAACCGCCCGGACGCCTGCGGGTGCTCAGCCCGTTCGACCCGGTGCTGCGCGACCGCAAGCGCGCCGAGCGCCTGTTCGGCTTCAGCTACCGCATCGAGGTGTTCGTTCCGGCGGCCCGCCGCACCTACGGCTACTATGTGTTTCCGTTGCTGGAGGGCGCGCGCATGATCGGCCGGATCGACATGATCTGCCGGCGGACCGAAGGAGTGCTGGAGGTGACCGGGTTCTGGCCAGAACCCGGCATCCGCCTCGGCGAGGGCCGACTGGCCCGGCTTGAGGCGGAGCTGGCACGCATGGCCCGGTTTACCGGCATGGAGCGGGTCGAATTCGCCCCGGACTGGCGGCGCGACGGCCCATAAGGCGCCGCCGCTCCGGCGATCATCAGTCCTTCGTGCGCAGGATACGCTCGATCTCGGCCGGCGGATGGCCGGTCAAGGTCTTGTCCACCTCGGCGACGATCCGATCCGTCACCTCCTTGTGGAAGGCCTTGCGCAACTCGCCGAGGGTTGCCGGCGGCGCGACGACGATCAGCTTCGCGAACCGCCCCTTGTGCGCCTCGCGGTAGAGCGCCTCGGCCACCTCATGGGCAAAGCGGGTCTTCTCCAGCCGGTGCCAATCGGTCGTCTCCACCGCGCTGCGGTGCGGTCCCGGCCCATCGGACAGCCGCCCGGGCGCGTCGGTTCCTTGCGCCGAGGTGGGCGGGTTCTCCTGCGCCAGGATGGAGATCACCTGAAGGTTCGGATAGACCGCGTCGCCATCATTTCGAAAAACCAGCGCCTTTTCGCCGTCACCAACCAGAATCCAGCTGTCCCGGGCGATCCGCAAACCACTCATCGCACACTCCATCCTTGTCTGGCGGCGACCCGAAGGCCGGGACCGGATACCCGGACGGGTCAGCCGTGGTGAAAATCAGTCCCCATTCGCGACCCGCACCAGCAGGTAAGGGGCGCGAAGCACTGGGCTTCGTCCGGCCCTCCCGGTCAGATGGGGTCTGGCGCCGGCACTTCAAACCCGGTCGAACAGTGAGAGCAGCAATCGGTCGCAGCCCTCCGCCAGCATATCATAAACTGCGTCAAACCCGCCGGGACCGCCGTAATAGGGATCGGGAACATCCCGGTCGAGAAACCGCCGCAGATGCGCGCCCGCCGGCATCGGCGCTCCTGCTCGCATCTCCTGCAGATCCCGCAGATTGCTGTCATCCATCGCCAGAACCAAGGAGAAGTGGGAAAAATCCTCCACGCACACCTGCCGGGCACGCTGCCCGGTCAGGTCGATGCCATGGCGCGCCGCCACCTCGATCGACCGCGGGTCCGGGCGCTTGCCCACATGCCAGGCGCCGGTACCAGCGGAATCGATCACCAGTCCGTCCGCCCGCCCGGCCCGGGTCGCCCGGTCGCGCATCACCCCCTCGGCCAGGGGCGAACGGCAGATGTTGCCAAGACAGACAAACAAGATGGCGGTCATGAAATTCGGCCCCCTCGACTGATGGCACCCGCTTTCCCGCGTCGCCGTTTCATGGGACGGTAGCAGCTTGGGGACGAAGGGAAAACGCCATGGCCGAACAATTGACGGAAAGCCAGCGCCAGGAGGCGCTGGGCAGCCTGACCGGATGGAGCCCCAGCCTCGAGGGCGACGCGATCGAGAAGACCTTCCGCTTCGCCGGGTTCGTTGAGGCTTTCGGCTTCATGACCCGGGTCGCTCTGGTGGCGGAGAAGATGAACCACCACCCGGACTGGTCGAATGTCTATCGCACCGTCACGGTCAGGCTGACCACCCATGACGCGGGCGGCTTGACCGAGCTCGATATCAAGCTTGCCCGCGCCATGGACCGGCTCGCCGGTTAGCGTGCGGACCCGGCCTCAGCCCTTTTCCAGCAGGAACACGGCGACCTCGCCATCGCGCTCCTGCGACAAGAGCCGATGTCCCGCTTCCTGGCAGAAATGGGGAATGTCGATCACCGACATGGGATCCGTCGCCTCGACCCTGAGCCGTGCGCCGGTCTTGAGCGGGGCCATGGCCTTGCGCGTCTTCAGCACCGGCAAGGGACATTTCAGCCCCTTCAGATCGAGATGCACGTCCACGTCACTCACCGTTCTCATCTCCCGCCCGGATTGCCTCACCCAGCTTGCGCTTCGCGCGCCCGACCCGACCCCCGGGCCGCTGCGAGCATTGGCCCCAACCGGCCACGAATGCAAGACCCGCCCGGTTTCCTCTCCGCCCAACAGTTAGATGCACAATAATTAATCATACTCGAAATGCTTATATGATTATTTTTTAATCAGGTCGGGCAGCCACGCCTTCGGTGGGCGACCGGGGCATCGCGCCCGCGACGCATCAGCTTATCACATTGAGAACATTATCTTTTTCACCCCCCCCCCAGACCCGGATCGGCCGATATTGCGCCGCAACACGAGTTGGCACGCTCCTTGAAACAACTCTGACGACGCCGTCCGGCGCGGATCGCGGCGGCGGCAACAGGGAAAGGAACGGAAGCGAGCATGAAAATCGTGATGGCCATCATCAAGCCGTTCAAGCTCGAGGAGGTGCGCGACGCCCTCACGGGCATCGGCGTTCAGGGGCTGACGGTAACCGAGGTCAAGGGCTACGGCCGCCAGAAGGGGCACACCGAGATCTACCGCGGCACCGAATACGCCATCAGCTTCCTGCCCAAGCTGAAGATCGAGGTCGCCGTGACCGCCGAACGTGTCGACACGGTGGTGGAGACCATCGCCGAAGCCGCCAAGACCGGCCAGATCGGCGACGGCAAGATCTTCGTCTACGCGCTCGAACAGGTGCAACGCATCCGCACCGGCGAAACCGACGCCACCGCGCTCTGACCCCTCCGTGCAAAGGATCCTTTGACATGAAAAAGCATCTCGCCCCCGTCGGGCTCGCCGCGCTGGCGCTCTTGGCGGCCGCCGGCCCTGCCCTCGCCCAGGACGCGGCCACCACCGCGCCGGCACCGCAATATGCGCTCGCCTCCGAAACCGCTTATATCTTCAACACGCTGCTGTTCCTGATCGGCGGCTTCCTGGTGATGTGGATGGCCGCCGGATTCGCCATGCTGGAAGCCGGCATGGTCCGCTCCAAAAACGTCTCCATGCAGTGCCTGAAGAACATCTGCCTCTACTCCATCGCCGGGCTGATGTTCTGGATCACCGGCTACAACCTGATGTACACCGGCGTCGATGGCGGCTTCATCGGCACCTTCGGCCCCTATGCCTTCGACGCGGTCGGCGCCGGTGATGAGGCCGCCAAGGAGGCGCTGCTGTCGACCGGCTATTCTACCGCCTCCGACTGGTTCTTCCAGATGGTGTTCTGCGCCACCACCGCCTCGATCGTCTCCGGCACCCTTGCCGAGCGCATCAAGCTGTGGCCGTTCCTGATCTTCACCGTCGTGCTCACCGGCTTCATCTACCCGATCGCCGCCTCCTGGCAGTGGGGCGCCGGCTGGCTCTCCGCCATGGGCTTTTCCGACTTCGCCGGCTCGACCCTGGTCCATTCGGTCGGCGGTTGGGCAGCCCTTTCCGGTGCACTCGTACTCGGTGCCCGCGCCGGCAAATACGGCAGCGACGGCCGCGCCCTTGCCCTGCCCGGTTCTTCCATGCCGCTGGCGACCCTTGGCACGTTCATCCTGTGGCTCGGCTGGTTCGGCTTCAACGGCGCCTCGCAGCTCGCCATGGGCACCATCGGCGATGTGTCCGACGTCTCCCGCATCTTCGCCAACACCAACATGGCCGCCGCGGCCGGCGTGGTGGTCGCGGTGATCCTCACCCAGGCGCTCTACAAGAAGGTCGACGTCACCATGGCCCTGAACGGCGCTCTGGCCGGCCTGGTGTCGATCACCGCAGAACCGCTGCAGCCGACCGTCTGGCAGGCCGTGCTGATCGGCGGCATCGGCGGCGTCATCGTCGTCTTCACCGTGCCGCTGCTCGACCGGCTGAAGATCGACGACGTGGTCGGCGCCATCCCGGTGCACCTGGTCGCCGGCATCTGGGGCACGCTGATCGTGCCGCTGTCCAACGCGGAGACCAGCTATGCCACCCAGATCATCGGCATCGCCGCCTATGGCGCCTTTGCCTTCGTCGGCAGCATGATCGTCTGGCTCGCCCTGAAGATGACCGTCGGCATTCGCGTCAGCCCCGAAGACGAGGCCCTCGGCCTCGACAAGACCGAGGTCGGCGTCGAGGCCTATCCGGAATTCGGCCAGGGCAGCCAGCGGGTCTGACCCGCGCCCACCGGATCTTGCAAGCGAACCGCTGGCCGGGGCCCGCCCCGGCCAGTTCTCTTTTGCGGATCGCCGACGACCGGCGAGCGCTTGTCCCCCGCCGCATCTGCCGCCATCTTGCCCCCGCGGACGACCGATTCGGCGCCCGCCCGCCACGGGCGGCCAATCGACACCACCGGGGATGCCACCCATGCCGCTGATCCTGTCTCTCCCGCTGACCCTCGTCCCGCTGCTGGTCTACAATCTCCTCGCCTTCGCCCTTCTGGGCGACAGCGGCGGCGATCCCTGGCTCGCCCCGGTCCTGACCATGGAACTCGTGTCCGGCGCCCGCTTCACCCTGGTGACCGGAGATCTGATGATCCTCGCCGGGCTGGCGATGCTGTTCATCGAGCTGCTGAAGGCGACCCGCACCGGCACCACCGCGCTGATGGACCACATCCTCTCCACCCTCGCCTTCATCGCCTATCTGGTCGAGTTCCTCACCGTGCGCGAGGCGGCAAGCTCCGTGTTCTTCATCCTGATGTGCGTGACGCTGGTGGATGTGATCGCCGGCTTCAGCATCACCATCACCGGCGCCCGCCGCGACTTCGGCTCCCACAACGGCGATCACATGCACTGAGCGGCCACCCGGGCTGACCGAACAAGCGCCGCCCAAAGCGACAAAAGTTAACGAAACCTTACCGGCTGGCACGCCGCTTGCGGTTCTCATCTCGACAACGAGGCCAATGTCCCAAATTGGCACGATCGGGAGACGAACATGCGGATCGAGCGAGGCCAGCGTTCCATACCGGGAACCCACGGCAGACGCGAAGCGGCGACTGTGTCAGCCCGCAACGCCACCGCGAGTGGCATCGTTTCGTCCCGGGCCATCGTCGCCATCGAGCCGGTGGAGGCGATCCGTCCGGAAAGCTTCCGCCGCTATCGCGGCGCCAATCCGGCCTTCATCGCCCAACTGATCGCCCACCGCGAGAACCTGCCGCAGACCCGGGCGCGCCGGCGCGCCGACCCGGCCACCGCCATCGGCGCCTATACGGCGGTCGAACGGATGCCCCGTCACATTCCCACCGGCCGGCTTCTGTCCGTCTGCAAGTAGGGGGCCGGAGGGTCCACATCCGCCCGCGATCCATGCTGGCATCGCGCATCGCGACTTGCTAGCGTCCCGGCTCCACGCGCCGCCCGTCGCGGGCGGCCTCAGGCCAGGGACCCATATCAATGAGCGAACTCACTCTCGCGATTTCGGAAAAGATCATCAACGCCGCGCTGGCCCATGGCCAGAGCCTTGGCCTGAAGCCTCTCACCGTTGCCGTGCTTGACGCCGGCGGCCATCTGGTCGCACTCATGCGCCAGGACGGCTCCTCGATCCTGCGGCCGCAGATCGCCACCGGCAAGGCCTATGGCGCCATCGCCACCGGTGCCGGCTCGCGCTGGCTGGACGCCAACGCGGCGAGCCGTCCGCATTTCGTGCAGGCGCTCAACGGCGTGGCTGGCGGCGGCATCGTCCCGGTCCCTGGCGGCGTCTTGATCCGCGCGGCGGAAGGCGGGGCGATCCTGGGCGCGGTCGGCATCACCGGCGACACCTCGGACAATGACGAGGCCTGCGCCATCGCCGGCATCGCCGCCGCCGGGCTGACCGCCGATCCGGGCTGAGTCAGGCCGATCCGACCCGCGCCGGCGCCCGACCTATTTCTTGTCGTCGGCGAGGGAATCGATCTTCTTCTGCATGTCGGCCAGCTGCTTCTTCAGCGCATTGAGATCGTCGGAGCTGGCCGGCTTGGCGGCTCCGGCCTCCTCTGCGGACGAGGCCGGAGCCTCACCGCCCTCCGGCGCCTGACCGGTCCCATGCCCCGTGCCGAAAGGCAGGAACATCCGCATCGCCCGATCGAAGATCTCGGCATTGCGCTTGACCTGATCCTCGATCACCTCGAAGGCCGAGTTGCCAAGCGCATTGCCCATCTGCTCGCGCATCCGGTCCTGTTCCCGGGTCAGCGAAGTCATCGAGTAGTCGAGATAGCTTGGAACCACGGTCTGCATGCTGTCGCCGTAAAACCGGATCAGCTGCCGCAGGAAAGTGATCGGCAAGAGATTCTGCCCCTTGTTTTCCTGCTCGAAAATGATCTGCGTCAGCACCGAACGGGTGATGTCGTCGCCGGACTTGGCGTCATAGACGACGAAATCCTCCTCGTCCTTGACCATCACGGCCAGATCCTCAAGCGTGACGTAGGTGCTGGTGCCCGTGTTGTAGAGCCGCCTGTTGGCGTATTTCTTGATGATGGTTGGCTCGTTGGTCTTGGCCATGTGTTTCTTCGGATCCCGGCTCGGGGTCCCGCAAGGTAGCAGGACCACATTCCTCCCGCGACGGACGGTGCCCTGGGCACCGCCGTCTTTGCAATTCCCGCCACGATAAGCCAATCCCCCCCGCCCACACCACCGTTTTATCCACGGCCGCACCCCGCCGGCACGCCAACCCGCAGGCGCACGCCACGGAACCACAGCGGCAAGGCCCTCTCGGCAGACGAAAGGATGACGCGAAAACGCGCGTTTCTGCACCCCCACCGGTTCGATCCGGTTGACTAAGCCCGACCGACCGTCTCTAGTTTCCCTGAACAGCGCGCTTGGACACCAAAGAGGGGGGCAAGCGCATCGTGTCGGGAGGTCCGGATTCGGAGGCTACTTATGAGCGAAACCAACGACGTTGTAATCGTCAGCGCAACCCGCACCGCGGTCGGCGCCTTCAATGGCTCCTTCGCCAACACGCCCGCCCACGACCTCGGGTCGACGGTGATCAAGGCGGCACTCGAGCGTGCCTCCGTGGCGCCCGATGACGTGGATGAGGTCGTCTTCGGCCAGGTTCTGACCGCCGGTCAGGGGCAGAACCCGGCCCGCCAGGCGGCGATCAACGCCGGCATTCCGGCCGCCGCGAGCGCCTGGACGCTCAACCAGGTGTGCGGCTCCGGCCTGCGCACCGTCGCCATCGCCATGCAGCAGATCCAGTCGGGCGACGCCTCGGTGGTGGTTGCCGGCGGCCAGGAGAACATGTCGCTGTCGCCCCATTGCTCGCATATGCGGTCGGGCTACAAGATGGGCGACTTCCAGATGGTCGACACCATGATCAAGGACGGTCTGTGGGATGCCTTCAACGGCTATCACATGGGCCAGACGGCGGAAAACGTCGCCGAGAAGTGGCAGATCTCCCGCGAGCAGCAGGACAATTTCGCCGTCGCCTCGCAGAACAAGGCCGAAGCCGCGCAGAAGGCCGGGCGTTTCAAGGACGAGATCACCCCGGTGACCGTACGCGAGCGCAAGGGCGAGAAGGTCGTCGACCAGGACGAGTACATCCGCCACGGCGCCAACCTGGAAGGCATGACCAAGCTGCGTCCGGCCTTCACCCGCGACGGCTCGGTAACCGCCGGCAACGCATCGGGCATCAATGACGGCGCCGCCGCGCTGGTGCTGATGAGCGCCGCGGAAGCCAAGAAGCGTGGCCTGACCCCGCTCGCCCGCGTCGCGTCCTGGGCGACCGCCGGTGTCGATCCGGCGCTGATGGGCTCCGGCCCGATTCCCGCCTCGCGCAAGGCGCTGGAAAAGGCCGGCTGGAAGGTCGATGACCTCGATCTGATCGAGGCCAACGAGGCTTTCGCCGCCCAGGCCTGCGCGGTCAACAAGGACATGGGCTGGAATCCGGATATCGTCAACGTCAACGGCGGGGCGATCGCCATCGGCCATCCGATCGGTGCCTCCGGCGCCCGCATTCTCGTCACCCTGCTGCATGAAATGGCGCGGCGCGACGCGAAGAAGGGTCTTGCCACCCTGTGCATCGGCGGCGGCATGGGCGTTGCCCTGTGCGTCGAGCGCTAAGCGGTCACAGCGTCTTCATCGAACGCTGACATCAACGGCTGGCCCGGGCATCTGACCCGGGCCGGCTCGCCGGATGAAGCGTGCCCCTCACGGGCGACGGCACCGGCATGACACGGATCGTGGCGGAAGGGTCCGCGCACCGCCACGCGGCAAGCGGAGTTCAGTTTTTGACAAATGCTGTTTCAGATGATCGCCAAGGGGAGGACTGCATGAGCAATGTGGCTATCGTGACCGGGGGAACGCGAGGCATTGGCGCCGCGATCTCGAAAGGCCTGAAAGCGGCCGGCTACACCGTTGCCGCGACCTATGCCGGCAACACCGAGAAGGCCGAGGCCTTCCGCGCGGAAACCGGCATCCACGTCTACAAGTGGGACGTGGCCGATCCTGAGGCCTGCCACGATGGCATCGCCCAGGTCGTCTCCGATCTCGGGGCGATCGAGGTGCTGGTCAACAACGCCGGCATCACCCGCGACGGCTGGTTCCACAAGATGGACTACGAGCAGTGGTCGTCGGTGATCCGCACCAATCTGGATTCCATGTTCACCATGTCGCGGCCGGTCATCGACGGCATGCGCGAGCGCGGCCACGGACGGATCATCAACATCTCGTCGATCAACGGCCAGAAGGGCCAGCTCGGCCAGGTGAACTATTCCGCCGCCAAGGCCGGCGTCATCGGTTTCACCAAGGCTCTGGCTGCCGAGACCGCGCGCAAGGGCATCACCGTGAACGCCATCTGCCCGGGCTATATCGACACCGACATGGTCGCCGCCGTTCCGGAAAAGGTGCTTGAGGGCATCATCTCCGGCATCCCGGTCGGGCGCCTCGGACAGGCCGACGAAATCGCGGCAGCGGTGGTCTATCTCGCGTCGGCCCAGGCTGCGTTCATGACCGGCGCAGTGATGACCATCAACGGCGGCCAGTACTACGCCAACGGCTGACCCGCGCGGCAAGACAAGTTCGGAAGTGCACAAACGAAAAGGGCCGGCCCCGAGGGGCCGGCCCAATTCAATTCAAACCGGCGGATGCCGGGCTCAAACGTCGTCCTTCGGCGAAAGGATCTGACGGCCCCGGTACATGCCGGTCTTCAGATCGACGTGATGCGGGCGGCGCAATTCGCCCGAATCCTTGTCCTCGACATAGGTCGGCTGCTTCAGGGCGTCCGCGGAGCGACGGAATCCGCGCTTCATGCGCGTGGTTTTTCTCTTCGGAACGGCCATCGTTATTCTCTCCGTCATGCAATATTCGGCGAACCCGGACCGGGTTTGCCCGGGGCAAGGGTCCACACGATGTGCAGGAATGGCGGGCTTATACAGAACCTTTGCCGCTTTTGCCAGCCCGAAAGCGCACTTTTTTTTCGCAAAGAGTCTCATTGGCCTCCGGGGAAACCGGGAAGACAGCCCAGATGCGGGTCGATTGCAGCCGCCCGCGCCCGGTTGATCCGGGCCAGACGGGCGTGCCCGGCGCCCGGCCGCGCCGGATTGCGCGCACGCGGATTGGGCAGGGCGGTGGCCAACCGCGCCGCCTCGGTCCG
>NZ_JAIVMG010000026.1 GCF_020177335.1 Stappia indica
GGCCTGCGTTTCGCCATCCGCGAAGGTGGCCGCACCGTTGGCGCCGGCGTCGTCGCCTCGATCATCGAGTAACAAAGCGAGACCCGCGGGGCCGGATAACCGGCACCGCGGCCCGCATGAAGAATTAAACGCGCGATCGGGCGACCGGTTGCGCGTTTTTTTGTTGTGTCAGGCCGTGCGAGGGGCTGGTTCTCGGTCGGCGATCGGCATTGCTCCGCGCGGTGACGGGGAGGCGTTGTCTCGGTGTGCTGGCGCGGGTGGTGGCCTGGCGAGGGTTGGGCGATTCGTCAGCGCCCCAGGACATATGTCTTGCCGAATCAACGGGATGCGCAGCGGGCGAATCATGTGCAGAGGCGCGGAATCGTCTTCGGAGGGCGTCGGAGAGGCGGGTCCGGGTCGGCTGCAGCGGGCGGTCGGGCCGGAATCTGGCGCAAGGTGCCGATTGTTTTCGCGCCCCGACGCGCTTGCGCCCGTTGCGGTCGGCCGTCGGGTGCCGCATGCCCTGGTTGGGGCGGGGCGGCACAGGAAAATCCGGCAGGAAACGGGCGAAAAATCTCAGGCCTGTGAATTTCTTTTCATCAGGGCGAGTTCGGTCTTGATGCGGGAGGGGTTTTTCTCTAATACGTCCCCATCCAGAGAAGGTCTAGGGGTGTAGCTCAGTTGGTAGAGCATCGGTCTCCAAAACCGAGGGCCGGGGGTTCGAGTCCCTCCGCCCCTGCCACCTTTGCTCTTGATCGACGGGCCATTCGGCCTTAATTAGGACTTCCGACCAAGGCGCGTGGATACGTCCGCGCGCCCGCGCGTCGTGAAAAGACCGGCAATTGAATGGCGAAGACAAATCCTTTCACGTTCATCCAGCAGGTGCGGTCCGAAACGTCGAAGGTGACGTGGCCGACGCGCCGGGAAACCGCTGTGACCACCGTCATGGTGTTCATCATGGTGTTTCTCGCCGCCGTTTTCTTTCTGCTTGCTGACTGGCTGATGGGCCAGGGAGTCGGCTTGCTCCTCGGTCTCGGCAATTGAGCCGGACCGGATCACAATCGGATTGAGAGGCTATGGCAAAGCGCTGGTACATCGTCCACGCCTATTCGAACTTCGAGAAGAAGGTCGCGGAAGCTATTCGCGAGAAGGCGGCGCAGCAGGGGCTTGAGGACCTGTTCGAGGAAATCCTCGTTCCGACCGAGAAGGTCGTTGAGGTGCGTCGTGGTCGCAAGGTCGACGCGGAGCGGAAGTTTTTCCCGGGCTATGTCCTGGTGAAGATGGAGATGACCAACGAAGGGTTTCATCTCATCAAGAATACTCCGAAGGTGACGGGTTTCCTCGGGTCGGATCAGAAGCCGATCCCGATCTCCGAGGCTGAGGCGCACCGCATCCTGCATCAGGTGCAGGAAGGCGTCGAGCGCCCGAAGCCGTCCGTCAGCTTCGAGATCGGCGAGCAGGTCCGGGTGTCCGATGGGCCGTTCGCCTCCTTCTCCGGTCATGTGGAGGAGGTCGACGACGAGCGGGCTCGCCTCAAGGTGGCTGTTTCGATCTTCGGTCGGGCGACGCCGGTCGAGTTGGAATACGGTCAGGTCGAAAAGCTCTGATTTTCGGAACCCGGTTGGCGCGCCCTTGCGGTGCGCGGGCCGGGTTCGAACCGGTTTCCGGCAAGCGATTGCCGGATGGTGCCCCGCAAGGGGTGCAGCACGGAGCTTCGGCTCCGCTCCCGGGTGGGAGGTGAGGCGCGGATCCTTCGCCGGACGCGCCAGGCCGAACCACCTGATCTGAAAAGCCGGTTCGCCGGCAACGCCAGTTTGGAGAGATTCATGGCGAAGAAGATTGAAGGCTACATCAAGTTGCAGGTGCCGGCCGCCTCGGCGACGCCGTCGCCCCCGATCGGTCCTGCGCTCGGTCAGCGCGGCCTGAACATCATGGAGTTCTGCAAGGCGTTCAACGCGCAGACCCAGGATGTGGAAAAGGGCGCCCCGTGCCCGACCGTCATCACCTACTACTCCGACCGCTCGTTCACCTTCGAGGTGAAGACGGCGCCGGTGGCCTTCTTCCTGAAGAAGGCCTCGGGCGTGAAGTCCGGCCACAAGACGCCGGGCAAGGGCGGCTATGTCGGCAAGGTCACCCGTGACCAGGTCCGCGAGATCGCGGAAGCGAAGATGAAGGACCTGAACGCAACCGACATCGATGCGGCCATGCTGATGGTCGAGGGTTCTGCCCGTTCGATGGGTATCGAGGTCACGGAGTAAGACGATGGCGAAGGTAGGAAAGCGCATCCGGGCCGCTCGCGAGGGCCTCGACCGGGACAAGCTGTACGCACTGGATGAGGCGCTGGCGCTCGTCAAGGAGCGGGCAACCACGAAGTTCGACGAATCCGTCGAAATCGCTCTGAACCTGGGCGTCGATCCGCGTCACGCCGACCAGATGGTTCGCGGTGTCTGCCTGCTGCCGAACGGCACCGGCAAGACCGTGCGGGTCGCGGTGTTCGCGCGGGGCGACAAGGCCGATGAGGCCAAGGCGGCCGGTGCCGATATCGTCGGTGCGGAAGAGCTGGTCGCGGAAGTCCAGTCGGGCAAGATCGATTTCGATCGCTGCATCGCCACGCCGGACATGATGCCGCTGGTCGGCCGTCTGGGTAAGGTTCTGGGCCCGCGCGGCCTGATGCCGAACCCGAAGATCGGCACGGTGACTCCGGACGTGACGACGGCTGTCAACGACGCCAAGGGCGGCGCCGTGCAGTTCCGCGTCGAGAAGGCCGGTATCATTCATGCCGGCGTCGGCAAGGCTTCGTTCGACGCGGACAAGCTGAGCGAGAACATCAAGGCGATTGTCGATGCGGTCATCAGGGCCAAGCCGACCGGCGCCAAGGGCACCTATCTGAAGCGGGTTGCGATCAGCTCGACGATGGGTCCCGGCCTGAAGATCGATCCGTCGACCGTCAGCGCCTGATTTGCGGCGCCGCACCCGGCGCCGCCCAAGAATTCCGTCCGGCCGAGCCGGGCGGATCGCCTGCCGGAAACGGCAGGTGTCCTGTCCGAGACTGCAGGTGCAGGCCGATGGCTGGTCCATCGGTCGGTTTAAGCCCGAAGGGGCCTGCATAGACGGGTGCGAACCGATCACTGCGGCCTCGGCCGTGCGGTTCGAACCGTTTGTCCTTGCCGCGCCGTATGGCTCGCGAGGGGGCAGGATCCTCGGTGTTGTCCGCCGATGTTCCTGATCGTCAGGAGCGCCGACGGGCGGCAAAGACAAACCGGCGGCATTTGCCGCCAGATGGAGTAGGCAAGTGGAAAGAGCGGAAAAGCGCGAGTTCGTTGCGTCGTTCAACCAGGTGCTCGGTAGCACCGGTGTTGTCGTCGTTGCGCACTACGCTGGCCTTTCGGTGTCGGACATGACGGCCCTGCGGGCCAAGGTTCGTGAAGCCGGCGGGTCGGTGAAAGTCGCCAAGAACCGTCTTGTGAAACTTGCCCTTCAAGGCACCGAGCTCGAACACATCGCTGATCTTTTCAGCGGCCCGACCGTGATCGCCTATTCGGAGGATCCGGTTGCCGCTGCCAAGGCAACGATGGCGTTCGCCAAGACCAACGACAAGCTCGTGGTTCTGGGCGGCGCATTGGGCTCGACCAACCTGGACGCGGATGGTGTGAAGGCGCTTGCCGACATGCCGTCGCTGGACGAGCTGCGGGCAAAGCTGGTGGGCATGATTTCCACCCCCGCAACCCGTATCGCCCAGGTTGTCAACGCACCGGCCGGGCAGCTCGCCCGGGTGTTCGGCGCGTATGCCAAGAAGGACGAGGCCGCATAAGGCGGATTATCAACACACTGTCGAAACCGATCCCGGTTCGAACCAGAAGGTACTTGAAAAATGGCTGATCTCGAAAAGATCGTTGAAGAACTGTCCTCCCTCACCGTCATGGAAGCTGCTGAGCTCTCCAAGATGCTCGAAGAGAAGTGGGGCGTCTCCGCCGCTGCTCCGGTCGCCGTTGCTGCGGTCGCCGGTGGCGATGCTGGTGGCGCTGCCGCCGAAGAGAAGACCGAGTTCGACGTCGTGCTGGTCGATGCGGGCGCGAAGAAGATCAACGTCATCAAGGAAGTCCGCGGCATCACGGGTCTCGGCCTGAAGGAAGCCAAGGACCTCGTCGAGGGCGCTCCGAAGACCGTCAAGGAAGCTGTGGCCAAGGACGAAGCCGAAGAGCTGAAGAAGAAGCTCGAAGAGGCCGGCGCCAAGGTCGAGCTGAAGTAAGCGGAGCTTTGCTCCCTGCGGCTCCGGTTGTTGCCGGAGCCGCTTTCCCTGACCCCGGCGGGATGTCCTGTCCGGGGTGTCCGTCCCTACAAGGGACGGTTCTCCGAAGGGCCGCGTCGACGGTTGTCGTCAGGCGGTTGAGCCGGTTCCGGCTTTTCGGAGAGCCGTGTTTGATCGAAACGAGGAGCGACAATGGCGCACACGTTCAACGGTCGCAAGCGGGTCCGTAAGGTCTACGGATCGATCCGCGAAGTCGCCGCGATGCCCAATCTCATCGAGGTGCAGAAGGCGTCCTATGACCAGTTCCTGCAAGTCGACCGCCCCGAGGCCGGGCGTCTTGCCGAGGGGCTTGAGGCGGTGTTCAAATCGGTGTTCCCGATTTCGGACTTCGCCGGGACCGCGCTGCTGGAGTTCGTCAGCTACGAATTCGAGGCACCGAAATACGATGTCGAGGAATGCCGCCAGCGCGGCATGACCTTCGCCGCGCCACTGAAGGTGACGCTGCGCCTGATCGTGTTCGATGTCGACGAGGACACCGGCGCCAAGTCCGTCAAGGACATCAAGGAGCAGGACGTCTACATGGGCGACATGCCCTTCATGACGGACAACGGCACCTTTGTGGTCAACGGCACCGAGCGCGTCATCGTTTCGCAGATGCACCGGTCGCCGGGCGTGTTCTTCGATCACGACAAGGGCAAGACCCATTCGAGCGGCAAGCTGCTGTTCGCCGCGCGCATCATTCCGTATCGCGGCTCCTGGCTCGACATCGAGTTCGACGCCAAGGACATCGTCCATGCGCGCATCGACCGTCGGCGCAAGATCCCGGCGACGTCGCTGCTGAAGGCGCTTGGTCTCGACGGTGAGGAGATCCTCAACACCTTCTACAAGCGGATCGAATACACCCGCGCGGAGCCGGGCGCCTGGCGCGTTCCGTTCGACGGCGATCGCCTGAAGGGCACCAAGGCGTCCTTCGATCTGATCGACGCCGACAGCGGCGATGTGGTGGTCGAGGCGGGCCGCAAGATCACCGCCCGCACCGTGCGCCAGCTCGCCGAGAAGGGCGTGACCGCGCTGAAGGTCACCGACGAGGACCTGTATGGCCAGTATCTGGCCGAGGACATGGTCGACCCGGCGTCGGGCGAGGTCTATGCGGAAGCCGGTGACGAGATCACCGAGAAGATGCTGATCGAGCTGGTCGACCGCGGCTATGACGAGATTGCCGTTCTCGACATCGACCACGTCACCACCGGTGCCTACATCCGCAACACGCTGGCCGTGGACAAGAACGAGAGCCGCGAAGACGCGCTGTTCGACATCTACCGGGTGATGCGTCCGGGCGAGCCGCCCACGCTCGACACCGCAGAGGCGATGTTCCAGTCGCTGTTCTTCGACGCGGAGCGCTACGATCTTTCCGCCGTGGGCCGCGTGAAGATGAACATGCGCCTCGACCTTGAGTGCGAGGACACGGTCCGGACCCTGCGCCGCGAGGACATCCTGGCGGTGATCCGTCTGCTGCTCGACCTGCGCGACGGGCGCGGCGAGATCGACGACATCGACAACCTCGGCAACCGCCGGGTGCGTTCGGTCGGCGAGCTGATGGAGAACCAGTACCGGGTCGGCCTGCTGCGCATGGAGCGGGCGATCAAGGAGCGGATGTCGTCGGTCGAGATCGACACGGTGATGCCGCAGGACCTGATCAACGCCAAGCCGGCGGCCGCCGCGGTGCGTGAATTCTTCGGCTCCTCGCAGCTGTCGCAGTTCATGGACCAGACCAACCCGCTGTCGGAAGTCACCCACAAGCGGCGCCTGTCGGCGCTTGGCCCGGGCGGTCTGACCCGCGAGCGCGCCGGCTTCGAGGTGCGCGACGTGCACCCGACCCATTACGGCCGTATCTGCCCGATCGAGACGCCGGAAGGCCCGAACATCGGTCTGATCAACTCGCTGGCCACCTTTGCCCGCATCAACAAGTACGGCTTCATCGAGAGCCCGTACCGCCGGGTGAAGGACGGTGTGGTCACCGCCGACACGGTCTATCTGTCGGCGATGGAAGAGGCGAAGTACCACATCGCCCAGGCCAACGCGGAGATCGGCGAGGATGGCCGCTTCGTCAACGACCTGATCACCTGCCGCCATGCGGGCGAGAACATGCTGCTGCCGCCCGAGCGGGTGGAGTTCATGGACGTGTCGCCGAAGCAGCTGGTGTCGGTTGCTGCCGCGCTGATCCCGTTCCTTGAGAACGATGACGCCAACCGCGCCCTGATGGGCTCGAACATGATGCGTCAGGCGGTGCCGCTGGTTCGCGCCGAGGCGCCGTTCGTCGGCACCGGCATGGAATCGGTGGTGGCGCGGGATTCCGGTGCCGCCATCGGCGCACGCCGGACCGGCGTGGTCGATCAGGTCGATGCCACCCGCGTGGTCATCCGCGCGACCGAGGAGCTCGATCCGTCGAAGTCGGGCGTCGACATCTACCAGCTGATGAAGTTCCAGCGGTCGAACCAGAACACCTGCATCAACCAGCGTCCGCTGGTGCGGGTCGGCGACGTGGTCCAGAAGGGCGACATCATCGCCGACGGCCCGTCCACGGATCTGGGCGATCTGGCGCTGGGGCGGAACGTGCGCGTCGCGTTCATGCCGTGGAACGGCTACAACTTTGAGGATTCGATCCTGCTTTCGGAGCGGATCGTGCGTGACGACGTGTTCACGTCCATTCACATCGAGGAATTCGAGGTGATGGCCCGTGACACGAAGCTCGGCCCGGAGGAAATCACCCGGGACATTCCGAACGTGTCGGAAGAGGCGCTGAAGAACCTCGACGAGGCCGGTATCGTCTACATTGGTGCGGAGCTGCACCCGGGCGATATCCTGATCGGCAAGATCACGCCGAAGGGTGAAAGCCCGATGACGCCGGAGGAAAAGCTCCTGCGCGCCATCTTCGGCGAGAAGGCTTCGGACGTGCGCGATACCTCCCTGCGGCTGCCGCCGGGAGTTGCCGGTACGGTCGTCGAGGTGCGCGTCTTCAACCGCCACGGGGTGGAGAAGGACGAGCGCGCGATGGCGATCGAGCGCGAGGAAATCGAGCGCCTGGCCAAGGACCGCGACGACGAGCAGGCGATCCTGGACCGCAACGTCTATGGCCGTCTGGCCGAGATGCTCCTGGGCAAGATCGCCATTGCCGGACCGAAGCAGTTCAAGAAGAACACCGAAGTCAGCGGCGACGTGCTCAACGAGTTCCCGCGCTCGCAGTGGTGGCAGATCGCCGTCGAGGACGAGAAGCTGATGAGCGAAGTGGAAGCGCTTCGCGGTCAGTATGACGAGAGCCGCCGCCGCCTTGAGCAGCGCTTCATCGACAAGGTGGAGAAGCTGCAGCGGGGCGACGAGCTGCCGCCGGGCGTGATGAAGATGGTCAAGGTCTTCGTCGCGGTGAAGCGCAAGATCCAGCCGGGCGACAAGATGGCCGGCCGGCACGGCAACAAGGGCGTGGTGTCGAAGATCAATCCGATCGAGGACATGCCGTTCCTTGAAGACGGCGAGCATGTGGACATCGTCCTCAACCCGCTCGGCGTGCCGAGCCGCATGAACGTCGGTCAGATCCTGGAAACCCATCTGGGCTGGGCCTGTGCGGGCATGGGCAAGCGCATTGGCGCGCTCTACGACGAGTACAAGCGGTCGGGCAAGCTCGATGCGCTGAAGAGCGAGATCGTCGAGGTCTTCAGTGACACCACGAAGAGCGAGCCGGTCGCCGACTATGACGACGAGTCGCTGCTGCGGCTGGCGGATCAGTTGAAGACGGGCGTGCCGATCGCAACGCCGGTGTTCGACGGCGCGCGCGAGCCGGACATCGTCACGATGCTGGAGCAGGCCAAGTACAATGGATCGGGTCAGTCGACGCTCTATGACGGGCGGACCGGCGAGGAGTTCGACCGTCAGGTGACCGTGGGCTATATCTACATGCTCAAGCTTCACCACCTGGTCGACGACAAGATCCACGCCCGGTCGATCGGACCGTACTCGCTGGTGACGCAGCAGCCGCTCGGCGGCAAGGCCCAGTTCGGTGGCCAGCGTTTCGGCGAGATGGAGGTCTGGGCGCTGGAAGCTTACGGTGCGGCCTACACGCTGCAGGAGATGCTGACGGTCAAGTCGGACGACGTGGCCGGCCGCACGAAGGTCTACGAGGCCATCGTGCGCGGCGACGACACCTTCGAGGCAGGCATTCCGGAGAGCTTCAACGTTCTTGTGAAGGAAATGCGTTCGCTCGGGCTCAATGTTGAGCTGAAGGACGAGAAGACGGACCTGCCCGACGACCAGGGCGTGCCGGCTGTCGATGCGGCGGAATGATCCGCGCTCTATGACGGTTGGCGACACCAGATGCTGCATTGCCGGAGAGGGGAGTGGGACAGGATCCACACTCCCCGTCCGCGCATTCGAGGAGAGAGCCCATGAATCATGAGGTCATGAACCTGTTTAATCAGCAGGCTCCTGCGCAGACCTTTGATCACATCAAGATTTCGATCGCGAGCCCTGAGAAAATCTTGTCGTGGTCGTTTGGCGAGATCAAGAAGCCGGAAACCATCAACTATCGTACGTTCAAGCCTGAGCGCGATGGTTTGTTCTGCGCGCGCGTGTTCGGGCCGATCAAGGACTATGAATGTCTTTGCGGCAAGTACAAGCGCATGAAGTACAAGGGCGTCATCTGCGAAAAGTGCAGTGTCGAGGTCACCTTGTCGCGCGTGCGCCGCGAGCGTATGGGCCATATCGAGCTTGCTGCCCCGGTGGCGCATATCTGGTTCCTGAAGTCGCTGCCCTCGCGTATCGGCCTTCTGCTGGACATGACGCTGAAGGATCTGGAGCGGGTGCTCTACTTTGAGTACTACGTGGTGATCGAGCCGGGCCTGACGCCGCTGAAGCCGAACCAGCTTCTGTCGGAAGAGGATTTCATCCGAGCCCAGGACGAGTACGGCGAGGATGCCTTCACCGGCATGATCGGCGCAGAGGCCATCCGCGAGTTGCTGATGGGGCTCGACCTGGAAAAGGAACGGGACCAGATCCGCAAGGAAATCGCCGAGGCGACGACCGAGCTGAAGCCGAAGAAGCTGGCCAAGCGCCTGAAGATCGTCGAGGCGTTCATCGAATCCGGCAACCGCCCGGAATGGATGATCATGACGGTGATCCCGGTGATCCCGCCGGACCTGCGCCCGCTGGTGCCGCTGGACGGTGGCCGCTTCGCCACCTCGGACCTGAACGATCTTTATCGCCGCGTGATCAACCGGAACAACCGCCTGCGGCGGCTGATGGAGCTGCGCGCGCCGGACATCATCATCCGTAACGAAAAGCGGATGCTGCAGGAATCGGTCGATGCGCTGTTTGACAACGGCCGGCGTGGCCGGGTCATCACCGGTGCCAACAAGCGGCCGCTGAAGTCCCTCAGCGACATGCTGAAGGGCAAGCAGGGCCGGTTCCGTCAGAACCTTCTGGGCAAGCGCGTCGACTATTCCGGCCGTTCGGTGATCACCGTGGGTCCGGAGCTGAAGCTGCATCAGTGCGGCCTGCCGAAGAAGATGGCGCTGGAGCTGTTCAAGCCGTTCATCTACTCGCGGCTCGACGCCAAGGGCTTCTCCTCGACCGTCAAGCAGGCGAAGAAGCTGGTGGAGAAGGAGCGTCCGGAGGTCTGGGATATCCTCGACGAGGTGATCCGCGAGCATCCGGTGCTGCTCAACCGCGCGCCGACCCTGCACCGTCTCGGCATTCAGGCGTTCGAACCGACCCTGATCGAGGGCAAGGCGATCCAGCTGCATCCGCTCGTCTGCGCGGCGTTCAACGCCGACTTCGACGGTGACCAGATGGCCGTGCACGTGCCGCTGTCGCTGGAAGCGCAGCTCGAAGCGCGCACGCTGATGATGTCGACCAACAACATCCTGCACCCGGCCAACGGGTCGCCGATCATCGTGCCGTCGCAGGATATCGTTCTCGGCCTCTACTACCTGTCGCTGATCGCCGATGGCGAGCCGGGCGAGGGGATGGTGTTCGGCAACATCGGCGAGCTGCATCATGCGCTCGAGACCAAGACGGTGACGCTGCACAGCAAGATCAAGGGCCGCGTGCACTCGGTCGACGCCGAGGGTAACCCGGTCAGCCAGATCGTCGAGACGACGCCGGGCCGGATGCTGATCGGCGAGCTTCTGCCGATGCACCACGAAGTGCCGTTCGACGTCTGCAACAAGCTGATGACCAAGAAGGACATCAGCCGCATGATCGATGCGGTCTACCGTGCCTGCGGGCAGAAGGAGACCGTGATCTTCTGCGACCGCATCATGGGTCTGGGCTTTGGCCACGCCTGCCGCGCCGGCATTTCGTTCGGCAAGGACGACATGGTCATTCCGGACACCAAGGCCGGCCTGGTCGACGAGACCGCCGCCCTGGTGAAGGAATACGAGCAGCAGTACAACGACGGCCTGATCACCCAGGGCGAGAAGTACAACAAGGTCGTCGACGCCTGGGCCAAGTGCACCGACCGCGTCGCCGACGAGATGATGAAGCGGATTCAGTCCGTGCAGCGGGACGAGGAAACCGGCCGGCAGAAGCAGATCAACTCGATCTACATGATGTCGCACTCCGGTGCCCGTGGTAGCCCCGCGCAGATGAAGCAGCTTGCCGGCATGCGTGGCCTGATGGCCAAGCCGTCGGGCGAGATCATCGAGACGCCGATCATCTCGAACTTCAAGGAAGGCCTGTCCGTGCTGGAGTACTTCAACTCCACCCACGGTGCGCGTAAGGGTCTGGCCGATACCGCGCTGAAGACGGCGAACTCGGGTTACCTGACCCGGCGTCTCGTCGACGTGGCGCAGGATTCGATCATCCTTGAAGAGGATTGCGGCTCGCAGAACGGCATCACCGTCCAGGCGATCGTCGATGCCGGTCAGGTCATTGCCTCGCTCGGTCATCGGGTGCTGGGCCGGACCGCGGCCGAGGACATCGTCAATCATCAGACGGGCGAGGTGATCGTTCCGCGCGGCACCTTGATCGAGGAGAAGGAGGTCGAGCTCATCGAGGCGGCCAACGTCCAGATGATCAAGATCCGCTCGGTGCTGACCTGCGCGACCAAGCGCGGCGTCTGTGCGACCTGCTATGGTCGCGATCTGGCACGCGGCACGCCGGTCAACATCGGCGAGGCGGTGGGTGTCATCGCGGCGCAGTCGATTGGCGAGCCGGGCACCCAGCTGACCATGCGTACCTTCCACATTGGCGGTACGGCGCAGGTGGTGGACCAGTCGTTCATCGAATCCAACTTCGATGGCACGGTGCAGATCCGCAACCGCAACGCCGTGCGCGACTCGGAAGGCAATCTCATTGCCATGGCCCGCAACATGGCCGTCGTCATCATCGATGCCGACGAGAACGAGCGGGCGGTGCACCGCATCGCCTACGGTTCGAAGCTGCATGTGGACGATGGCGATCAGATCAAGCGCGGCCAGCGGATCGCCGAGTGGGATCCCTACACCCGGCCGATCCTCACCGAGGTGGACGGTATCGTCGATGCCGAAGACCTGGTGGAGGGCGTGTCGGTCCAGGAGACCACCGACGAGGCGACCGGTATCACCAAGCGCGTGGTCATCGACTGGCGCACCTCGCAGCGCGGCAGCGATCTGAAGCCGGCGATGGTGGTCAAGGACGCCTCCGGCGGGATTGCCAAGCTGGCGCGTGGCGGCGAGGCCCGGTCCCTCCTTTCGGTGGACGCGATCCTGTCGGTGCAGATCGGCGCCGAGGTCAAGGCTGGTGACGTTCTGGCGCGTATTCCGCTGGAAAGCGCCAAGACCAAGGACATCACCGGTGGTCTGCCGCGGGTGGCGGAGCTGTTCGAGGCCCGTCGTCCGAAGGATCACGCGATCATCGCCGAGATCGATGGCACGATCCGCTTCGGGCGCGACTACAAGAACAAGCGCCGGATCATCATCGAGCCGCATGACGAGAGCCTGGAACCGGTCGAGTACCTCATCCCGAAGGGCAAGCACTTCCACCTGCAGGAAGGCGATGCCATCGAGAAGGGTGAGTACATCCTCGACGGCAACCCGGCACCGCACGACATCCTCGCCATTCGCGGCGTGGAGGCTCTGGCGGCCTATCTCGTCAACGAGATCCAGGAGGTCTACCGGCTGCAGGGCGTGGTGATCAACGACAAGCACATCGAGGTGATCGTTCGCCAGATGCTGCAGAAAGTCGAGATCACCGACGCAGGCGAGACCGAGCTGCTCAACGGCGAGCAGGTCGACGGCCTGGAGCTGGACGAGATCAACGAGCGGGCGATCGACAACGCGCGCAAGCCGGCTTCCGGCGTGCCCGTGCTGCTCGGTATCACCAAGGCCAGCCTGCAGACCCGGTCCTTCATCTCCGCCGCCTCCTTCCAGGAGACCACGCGGGTGCTGACCGAGGCCGCGGTCAACGGCAAGGAAGACACGCTCGAGGGTCTGAAGGAAAACGTCATCGTCGGCCGGCTGATCCCGGCCGGTACCGGCGGCATGATGACCCGGATCCGCCAGGTGGCGCAGCACCGCGACGACCTGATCCTGGAGGCGCGCAAGGCCGCGTCGACCGCGGCTCAGGCGGACCCGATGCTGGAGGATCTGTCCGGGGTTGCCGAGTAATCCCGGTTACAACGACTGTCGATACGGAAGGGGCCGCCATTGTGCGGCCCCTTCTTTTTGAGAAGGCGGCGCGACCCATCGGGATGCGGTCGGTCAGCAAGGAGCGAGAAATCATGTCGGACGAGAGCATCTTCGATGGGGGCGACGCCCCGGTGGTCTACATCATCCTTGGTCAGGCGCGGGAAGAGACGGACGGGGAGCCGGCGCCCGATGTGGCGGTGAACATCCTTTTGTGCGCGCCGGACGAGGACAGCGCCGTGCGCGCGGCGCTGGAGGCTTTGGCCGGGCAGGGGTTCGTGGAAGCGGAGCTCGACCGGATCGGCGTGCTGACCGAGGTGCCGGAGGATGCGACCTTCGAAAGCGCCTACAGCGATGCGCTGGCCGGCGAGGTCGCGGTGATCACCTATCGGGACTAGCTCCTCTCCGGCGAATCCCGCCGCGCCGGAGAATCGAAGGGGCTCGGAATCATTGATACTTTCTGAAGATTCCCGTTCTGATGCGTTTGCTTCGCGCCAGACAGGCGTAAGGTAGGAAACCGGTCGGAGACCTGTCGGTTGATCCGGCAAGGAAACACCCGTCAGACTTTCCGAAAATTACCAAAATCGGCGCGCTGGCCATGGAATTCTCCGGGCCGGTGCGGCCGAGGGCCGGGAGGCAGAAAATTCCACGCCGCACTTGACGGAAGGCGGGGGTATCTGTAGGTTCCGCGCATCCCGAAGGCAGGCGGTAAGTACCAGTCAGATCCGACGCGACAGGCATTGGATCCATCCGGACTTAAACGCTGCCGGGATTGCGAGGCGAAGAAACGTCGAATGGACGACCGCTGAAAAGTGGTCCTCTCGGTCTGCAGCGCCTTTCCCGCTTGATGTGCGGGAAGCGGCGCGATTTCGCATGTGGATGCGAGGTCGCTGTGTTCCGGAGGGTGGCAAAGGCCGCACTCTTGGCCGCTGCGCTTCGTCCGGCCCGGTTCTTCCGGGTAAATAAAGGTTTGCATTCGCCGACAGGTTGGATGCGTGAAGGTTCAGGGTAGTCCTTTCGGGCTGCCGAGTTAGCGCAAAAAGGCCAGCCCCTGGTTGGTACTTTGGGAATTCAAGGTCTGAGGATCTGCCATGTCACGCCGTCACAGGGCTGAAAAGCGCGAAATCATCCCCGATCCGAAGTTCGGAGATGTTGTCGTAACGAAATTCATGAACTCCATCATGTATGATGGACGGAAGTCGGCCGCCGAAGGCATTGTCTACGGTGCGTTCGACATTATCGAGGACAAGGCTCGGCAGAACCCGGTCGAGGTCTTCCATGCCGCGCTCGACAATGTCATGCCGCAGGTGGAAGTTCGCTCGCGCCGTGTTGGCGGTGCAACCTACCAGGTTCCCGTCGAGGTTCGTGCAGACCGGCGGCAGGCTCTTGCCATTCGCTGGCTGATCACCGCCGCGCGCGGTCGCAACGAGACGACGATGGTCGATCGCCTGTCCGGCGAGCTGCTGGACGCGGCCAACAACCGTGGTTCCGCTGTCAAGAAGCGCGAAGACACGCACCGGATGGCGGAAGCCAACCGTGCCTTCTCGCACTATCGCTGGTAATCGGACCGCAAGAGGCTGGCACGATGTCACGCACGCACAAAATCGAAGACTACCGCAATTTCGGTATCATGGCCCACATCGATGCGGGCAAGACCACGACGACCGAGCGGATTCTGTTCTACACCGGTAAGAACCACAAGATTGGGGAAACCCATGACGGTGCGTCGACCATGGACTGGATGGAGCAGGAGCAGGAGCGTGGTATCACCATCACCTCCGCTGCGACGACTGCGTTCTGGCGCGAGAAGCGTCTGAACATCATTGACACTCCGGGTCACGTCGACTTCACCATTGAGGTGGAGCGTTCCCTGCGCGTGCTGGACGGTGCCGTTGCGCTTCTCGATGCCAACGCCGGTGTCGAGCCGCAGACCGAGACCGTGTGGCGCCAGGCGGACAAGTACAACGTCCCGCGCATGATCTTCGTCAACAAGATGGACAAGCTCGGCGCGGACTTCTTCCGTTGCGTCGACATGATCAAGAAGCGCCTTGGCGCCACTCCGCTGGTGCTTCAGGTGCCGGTCGGTGTCGAGAGCGACTTTGTCGGTATGGTCGATCTCCTGAAGATGAAGGCGCTGATCTGGCGCGACGAGGCGCTCGGCGCGCAGTGGGATGAGATTGAGATTCCGGAAGATCTGGCCGGCAAGGCTCAGGAATACCGCGATCTCTTGATCGAGACCGCCGTCGAGGCCGACGAGGCCGCGATGGAAGCTTACCTGGAAGGCAATGAGCCGTCCGAGGATGAGCTCAGGGTTCTGATCCGCAAGGGCACCATTGCTGGCGATTTCGTGCCGGTGATGTGCGGTACCGCGTTCAAGAACAAGGGCGTGCAGCCGCTGCTCGACGCGGTTGTCGATTACCTGCCGAGCCCGGTCGACGTGCCGGACATCAAGGGTATCGATGCCAAGAGCGAGGAAGAGATCACCCGTCGCTCCGGCGACGAGGAGCCGCTTGCTCTGCTCGCGTTCAAGATCGCCAACGATCCGTTCGTCGGCTCGCTCACCTTCTGCCGCATCTACTCGGGCGTGCTGAACAAGGGCACCTCGCTGCTGAACACGGTGAAGGGCAAGCGCGAGCGCATCGGCCGGATGATGCAGATGCACTCCAACTCGCGTGAAGACATCGAGATCGCCTATGCGGGTGATATCGTTGCCGTCGCCGGGCTGAAGGACACCACCACGGGTGACACGCTTTGCGACGCCAACCAGCCGGTGATCCTGGAGCGCATGGAATTCCCGGATCCGGTGATCGAGATCGCCGTGGAGCCCAAGACCAAGAGCGACCAGGAGAAGATGGGCCTGGCTCTCAACCGTCTGGCGGCCGAGGATCCCTCCTTCCGCGTCAAGACTGACGAGGAAAGCGGTCAGACGATCATCGCCGGCATGGGCGAGCTGCATCTCGACATCCTGGTCGACCGCATGAAGCGGGAGTTCAAGGTCGAGGCCAACATCGGCGCGCCGCAGGTGGCTTACCGCGAGACGATCACCCGTCAGGCCGAAGTGGATTACACCCACAAGAAGCAGACCGGTGGCTCGGGCCAGTTCGCCCGGATCAAGATCGTCATCGAGCCGAGCGAGCCGGGCGAGGGCTTCTCCTTCGAGAGCACCATTGTCGGTGGTGCGGTGCCGAAGGAGTACGTCCCGGGCGTGCAGAAGGGCATCGAGAGCGTCATGACCTCCGGTCCGCTGGCAGGCTTCCCGATGGTCGACATCAAGGCAAAGCTCATCGACGGTGCCTACCATGATGTTGACTCCAGCGTCCTGGCCTTCGAGATCGCCGGCCGTGCCGGCTTCCGCGAGGCGATCGCCAAGGGTGCGCCGAAGCTGCTCGAGCCGGTCATGAAGGTCGAGGTGGTGACGCCGGAAGACTACATGGGCGACGTGATCGGCGATCTGAACTCCCGTCGTGGGCAGATCACCGGCACCGAGAACCGGGGCGTGGTGACCGTCGTGAACGCGATGGTGCCGCTGGCCAACATGTTCGGCTACGTCAACAACCTGCGCTCCATGTCGCAGGGCCGGGCACAGTACTCGATGGTGTTCGATCATTACGAACAGGTTCCGCAGGCCGTCGCGCAGGAAGTTCAGGCAAAATTCGCCTGAATGCTGTCAACGCCACATCAATTGAAGAACGAAGGTACGGAGAAATCCGATGGCGAAAGCAAAGTTTGAGCGGACGAAGCCGCACGTGAACATTGGCACGATCGGCCACGTCGATCATGGCAAGACGACGCTGACGGCTGCGATCACGAAGCAGTTCGGCGATTT
>NZ_JAIVMG010000027.1 GCF_020177335.1 Stappia indica
CCGTCTGAAGGATTTCCGACGCGTCGCAACCCGCTACGACAAACTCGCCAGAAACTTCCTGTCCGCCGTTGCCTTGGCAACTCTCGTCGCGTTCTGGCTATGATTGAGTCTGGAGCCTAGGAGACAACGGCCCGGTCGTTCACCCTTCGCCACCCCGCCCCATCGGAAAAGGCAAGGACGGGTCCTCCGCTCTCATCGCTCACGAAGACAATCGCCCCCGCTCCGTGTTCCACCGCCGAGGGCAGACCGGCAACCGTGTAGCCCTTGACGCGGACAGGCCCGTAGACATCGAGCTTGGTGCTGGGCGTATGCGTCCCGATGCCCGTGAACCCCGTCGCGGCATCGAGCTTCAGATGGGCCCACTGCGTCACGCCGGCATGACGTGTGACGAAGGCGATGTTCGTATCGTCCTCGACGGCCCTCACATAGAAGTCGGCTGTCGCGGTTGTTTCGCTGTAACTCGAATAAAGAGCAGCGGTTTCGACATTGGCGTGCCGGAATGACACGTAGGAGCGAGCTCCGTTCACCATATCCGCGTTCAACAACAATCGAGGACTGCCACCAACACTGTATCGAGCAAATTCAATGCTCCCCCCATTGGCCAAGGTATACGTGAAATCTCCATTTGCCGGGTTGATATCAACAGCAGACCGGAAAACGGCGCCGTCCGCCGAGATCTTGATGCGAAAATGGTCGTCGCCGGCAATGCCGACCTCCGCCCGTCCGCTGTATCCGGTCTGGAACAGAAGCGACGCGGTGTCTGTCGCCGCCGCCTTGTTGAGCTTGAGCCGTTGGTCGGCGCCGTCATGTGTCAGCAGGACGGACTCGGAGCATACGACGAACCGTTCCCCTGTCGTGGGCGACGCATTGATGCCGAGCATGTCCGTCCCGGTCTTGGGCAAACTGCGCAAGTCGACCCATCCGCCGTCCGTGAAAACAACCACGCCGCCTTCATTGATCACCCAGGCCCGCCACCCCGGTGCGGGCGCATGGAAGATCCAAGCACCATCCCTCCATTCAGCCACCTCTCCCTCTTTCTCCGAGAACACGTCCGTCGCCCCGCCAGCAACGATAAAACGCTGTCCCGGGTCCGGTGCGGCCGGCGGCACCGCCGTGGCGCGACTGGCAACCGCCAGATGGACGAGCGCATCCGCGACAAGCAATGCTTCATTGTGGGTAACGTGCTTCTGCGCCTGTGCTGCGGACATCAACGGAAATGCGAGCCTGGTCGTCATGTCGCCCATATCGGATATCTCCCTCTCGTTCGAGAGGAGATAGGTTCTCACGACTATTCCCATAGAGGATATCTTTACAGGATTGTCTTGGCGACACGCTGCCGTAGCTCTCTCGACAAAGTGCGCGTCAAACGATAATACAGGTTCACCTTCCCCGGCATTTCCAACCCAAGCACTCCTAGGGTGGTCAAAATGATTTCCTGGCTAAAGCGCAAAGATCCCTTGAAGGAAGCCGAGCTGGCCCTCAAGGAGAACAACATCGAGCGCATGGAGAAAGCGGTTTCACTCCTTGGGAGAGTCGACAATCCATATGTCGAATCGCGTGTGAATCAGCTTTGCGGAGATCTCTTCAGACGAAACAAGAAGTTCAAGCGTGCAGCTTCCTTCTATTCGGCATCAAACTTGGCCAGACCCGATGGGAACAAAGCGGCTCTCTATGGGTTAGTAGAGTGCTTTCGCGAGACCCGAGAGCGCGACAATTTCTTTGAGGCTCTGGATGTGTACATAAGTCATCCTGATCTTCCGCCCATCCAGATCGCCCGCTGCGCCGTAGCCTCGGCAGAGTTTGACGATGTCCGAAAGACGCGAGAAATCTGTGCGATAATTGAGGACACTTCAGATCTGGATGCCCCATCCTGTATTGCACTGGCACTCTCATTTGCGATGATAGGAGATGAAGATAAGAAATTGATTTTCTCTCAAAAAGCGCGCGAGCTCGCCAGAGATGACAAGAAATTACTACTTGATATCTCTTCTATTTATTACCACGCAGCCGAATATTGGGAAGTCAGGTACTCTGGCCCCCAGGGTAAAAAAGCAGGTGTCGCAACTTCTTCTCATTCAGTAACTGCTTATGCTGAGAGGCTTAGCAGGGACACCACATTTCTGAACGCTGTTTTCGAGAAACACTTTCCGGAGAAGAGAATGTCCCGCACTCTCGACGCGGGTTGCGGTTCTGGCCGTCTGGCAGACTTTCTCATGAAATGGACTACCCACCTTGATGGAGTCGACATAAGTCGATCAGCGATCGATTTCGCAGAAAAAGAAAATTCGAACAAAGATAATATCAAATTTGAGACTATAGATTTACTTGAGATCGATTCAAATGAATCAAAATACGACCTTATCCTCGACTTCAATACCCTACAAACCTTTCCGAATGATCAAGAATGGGAAAATGCATTCAGGAAATATTCGGACCTTTGTGAAGAAGGCGGATACCTTGTGCTTGTTGAAGCCGATGGCTCCAAGGCACGGAAAACAAAAATCAATATATCGAGAAAAAGTGCCGAGGACTATATTTCATGCGCAAAAAACCTTGGCTTGGAACTGATCAATCATTCCAAAGCAGAATGGGGCGAGAATTTATTTATCTTCAAGAGATAATTAGTACATCCTCCCAATTGGGAGACCAATGTAATTATAGTGGTAAGGAAGCTCTCTGAAATCCTCCGGATCGCTATCAACCAGATGAGGAATCGGTTTCTTCTCAATCTTCTTCAATCCATAGTTCAAGCTTTTCAGGATATCGATGCACTCCAAACACCTTTCATGAGATGCGCCGTCTCTTGCAAGCAACTCGATCATGATATTTGGTTTGAAACGCCTAATCAATTGTTGTGCGCCTTTCAGGACATTCAGTTCATAACCCTCGACGTCAATCTTGAGGAGACTAACCCGCTCCAAACTCTCATCTGAGGCGTAATCATCAAGAGTTATTGATTTCAGAACACTCTTATTACTTCCATAACTCAACAAACTCCAACCACCAAGATTAAAATTTCTATCAACATCATTCTTTGTAACTTCAATACGCGACGACACCTCAATTTCGCCAGAGGACTCTGCAACGGCACAGCGATTAAGCTTCACATTAGACCAGTCATTTTCGGAAATGGTCTTTTCAAGAAGATCAGCGGTCAAAGGGTTCGCCTCGAATGCGTGCACCCTCCCAGAGTGGCCGATGAACATCGACATCATGGCGCTATAGTAACCGATGTTTGCCCCTACATCGATTACATCTGTATTCACCCTCACAAACTGAAGGATAAGAGCTGTCTCCGCCCACTCATGAATACCAGTCTTCCGGATAGCCTCAAAAAGGCGCTCTCCTTTTATACCGTATATCTTTGATCGGAATATATCTATGAAGTCGACTTCATAATTCTTGTTTTCATTTTGCATGTAAATTCTCTCTTCACGTCAAATGGCGATGTGCAGAACTTGCTCTACCACACGCTCGATCTGAGCTTCGGTCATTTCCGGATAGATTGGAAGGCTGACGATGCGTCCGGCGATCCGCTCCGTAGTGGGAAGGTCGCCGTCGCATTTCAGTCCCATCCCGGCAAGGGCCGGTTGCCTGTGAACCGGTACGGGATAGTGAATGCCCGCCGAAATTCCCTGCGCCTTCAGGTGATCGAGTGTCTTCTGCCTGTTGGCGACCTCGACGATATAGAGATGATAGACCGGTGCCGAGCCTGCCGGCGGCTCGATCACCTTGAAGCCCGCGGGCTTCAGGGCCGCGTCATAGCGCTCGGCGACGGCGCGCCGCGCGGCCGTCCATTCGTCGAGATGACGGAGCTTCACGTCCAGGATTGCCGCCTGCAGCGTGTCGATACGCAGATTGTCCCCAATGAGGTCGTGAAGGTACTTGTCCTGCCGGCCGTGGTCGACCAGCTTGCGGATCCTCTCGGCCACCGCCGGGTCGCGCGCCACGACCATGCCCGCGTCGCCATAGGCGCCGAGGTTCTTTCCCGGATAGAAGCTGTAGGTCCCCGCATCCCCGATGGTGCCGGCGGTCCTGCCGTTGCGGGTCGCCAGATGCGCCTGGGCGCAGTCCTCGACCAGCTTCAGGTCGTTGCGCCGCGCGATCTCCGACAGCGCGTCCATGTCGGCCATGCCGCCATAGATGTGCACGGGAACGATGGCCACCGTGCGCGGCCCGACGAGGCGTTCGACGCTCGAGGGGTCGATGGTGTAGTCATGCGCGCAAATATCGGCGAACACCGGAACGAGTCCTGCCAAAAGAACGGACTCCGCGGTGGCGAAGAACGTGTGCGAAGGCAGAATGACCTCCCCGCCGGCCGGAAGATCCAGCGCCTTGAGGGCAACGGTCAGGGCTGAGGTTCCGTTGGAACACCCGATCGCCTGGAAGGGGTCCAGTCCGTGTCGCGCGGCGAAGGCGGCTTCGAACGCGGCGACCTGCGGCCCCTTGATATAGGCGCAGCTCTCCAGAACAGCGCCGACCGCCTCCGCGATCTCGTCCTTTATGGACGCATACTGGGCCTTGAGGTCACACAGCGGAATCGTATCAGTCTGCATAGTCTGGAATATCCGATCTCTTGCGCGTCGGTCGTGCCGGCGAGCCGTGCGCGACCATCCCCGCAGGTATGTCGTGCGCCACCAGCGATCCGGCGCCGATCAGGGCTCCCTCGCCAATGGTGACACCGGGAAGGATCGTGACGTTGGCGCCGATGACGCAGCCCCTTCGCAAGCGCGGGCCAACGAGTTTCTCTTTCGCGCCGGCGCTTGCCGGATAGAGCGCATTGGTCAGAACCACATTCGGTCCGATCCACACATCATCTTCGATGACGGAGTATTCGGGTATGAAAACCTGCGAATGCACCCGCACGCGGTTTCCCAGCGACACGGAATGCTCCACCACCGAGTGGGTTCCGATGGAAACATCATCGCCAATGATGTTGTTTTCGCGAATGTTCGCGGAATTTCCGGACTGAAAGCGGTCTCCGATCCGGTTTCCCGCATAGATGATCGTGCCGGCGCGAACGACGCTCCCCGCGCCGATCACGGTCGTCGCGTCCCCGTTGCCGGTGCCGATCAGGCAGTAGTCCTCCACCCGGACGCCCTCGCCCAGGACAACATCCCCAAGCAGCCGCGCCGTCTCCGCGATCAACATTGCATCCTCACTTGCGGCCAAGCCGGGAGCGCCTTTGGTGGTATCTCAGGGCCACTTCGCGACCGGACTCGATCGACTCGTAAATCGCCGACAGCAGTTCGAGGGAGCGCCTGCCTTCCAGTCCGTCGACGAGCGACGGGCCCATGCCCCGGACCGCCTGGACAACGTTTTCGAGATAGGCCCTGTGACCGAAACCGTAGACATCCTTGGGATTGTCGTTGTGATCGGGACTGCTCGCAAGAATGTCCATCGCGGCCTTGTCCTCGAACTCCCAGGTCTTGACCTCATTGACGGCGAAGCCGCCGATCTCGACCGTGCCCCTCTCGCCCAGGATGGAGAGCGACCCTTCCAGGTTCTTGGGGCGTGCCGCGGTCGTCGCCTCGACGATCCCGATCGCACCGTTCTGGAAATCGATGAGCGCCGAGCCGGTGTCGTCGCATTCGATATCCGCCAGGGCGGCCCTGGAGCGGGCAAACACGCTCACAGGGTTCCCCAGGAACCACTGAAGCAGATCCACGTGGTGGCTGGCCTGATTGGCGAACACGCCGCCGTCCATGGCCCAGGTTCCCCGCCAGGCGTCCTGATCATAGTAGTGCTGATCGCGACGCCAGCGGACACGGACGGAGCCCATGACGAGCTTGCCGAAATGTCCCGCCTCGAACGCCTGCCGCAGAAGCTGGACCGGCCTGTTGTAGCGGTTCTGCTTCACGACGAAGAGCTTGACGCCAGCCGCGTCGCACGCCTCGATCATGCGGTCGGCGTCCTCCAGCGTCAGCGCCATCGGCTTCTCGACGACGACATGCTTGCCCGCGCGCGCCACTTCGACCACGTGATCCGCGTGATTTCCGCTCTCGGTCAAAACACAGACGACGTCGATCTCGTCGCCCGCTGCCGCATCCATTTCGGCAAAGGTATCGAACGACCGGACTGAGTAGGGATGGCAGAGGTCCCGCGCCCTGCTGCCTTGAGGATCACATCCGGCGACCAATTTGGCGCCGCGAATGGCGCCGCCCCCCAGAAGGCTCGCGTGACGTTCGGCAATGCGACCGCACCCCATCAAAGCAAAACCCAATTCCTCGGCCATCAAAATCCCTTCATTTTCTTTCAAGATCGCCACCCACAGGAAATTTAATGAATTCAGATCAGGATCTGAAAATAGAATTCAGCCTGAATGCACCTCTTTAATTCGATCAAGATCCTTCGTTTCATCTGATGCGCATTTCAACTGCGCCTCGACGCCGGACGGATTCATCTGTTCTTTAGGTCGAACAAGATCCCGCACTGCCTCGGACACGCATTTCAACTGCGCCTCGACGTCGAAAGGCTTCATCAGTCTTTCGAACTCGGCATCCCCGACATCCTCCGACATCGTCCGGTCCAACAGCTGCAACCATGTATCGACATTGTCGTCGGAGGCTAGCCATTTGGGCGGAAGGACTTCCTTCATTCCTCCACGCTCCGTCGAGATCGTCGGGGTCTTGCAGATCAGGGCCTCGAACACGACCCGGCCCGTGCCGCAGGGTATTTCATTCCCAAGGGGGAATAGAAAAACACGTGCATTTCGGTACATGCTGGAAAAGTCAGGCCCGTCGAAGAACGGCTCCACCCGCACGTTCGGAGGGAAGGGCTTTCCGTCTCCGCCGATGACACGAAATCGCCAGTCGGGACGACTAGTGGCCAACTGCCGAACAATCTCTCCACCACGCCATTTCGATGCATTGATCAAGAGGATTTCCGAGCGCTCTGCCAAAGGTCTGATCTCGGCAGCCCCAGGCGGCGGCGTCACGGGAACGTATGAGGTCGTGGCTTCGACGCCATAGAGCCGTTGCAGCACTTGAGCGACATAGCGTGCATTGGTGATGATTTTGAATGCGCCCGTATAGGCCGACTTGTACCGCGATTTGTTATTGTGAACCGGCGGTCGATCCAGCAGGTCGACATAGGGCTTGGGACAGACCTCCCCCCAGTCGCGCGGGAAAAAGATATAGGGCACATCCATCGCCTGGCAGACATGGGCGGCGGTGAGGCCCGCGCCGCCGTAGGTCAGCACCCCGTCGGGACGCCAGCCGGCAATCGTGGCTGCCAACGTATCCGCGAAGACATGGTGACCGGCCACCACATACCGGCACCGGTCCGTTTCATCCAGGCAGGCCTCGTCGGTCTTCTTGTTCTCGACAACGACCAGAACCTCGTACCCCTCCTCCTTGAGCTGCTGGACGATGGCCCGCGTTGAACGCTCGCCACCGCGCGGATTGTGCTTCTCAAGGTGATGATGCGCCGCAACGAGCAGCCGCTTCTTTCCCGAGATCGGAAGAGCGACACCGTTTTGCTGCAGAATGTCGGAGAGAGAGACAGCCTCGCCTGCCTGCTTCCGATGCCGTACATTCGCGAAAACGGCGAGTTCGCGCCCCTTGGTATCGCGGCAAGGCGCCGCCATATCGAGCCGTTCCCACATGCCGGCGAGAGGAGACGTGTCAGTCGCGTCCTTCTGCATGACGATGAAGTCGATCTTGCTCGCGACCGCCTCGTCCTTCAGTTCACCGGGCTTCAGGCAAAAGATATCGACATCCCTGTTGTAGGCGGCCAGTTCAACCGGTCGAGAGGCCCAGTCCCCGACGAGAGCGAAGGCCAGCTTCGCTTCCGGCGGGTCGAAGCGAGTGTGCGGCAACCTGTACGGCGTATCGTCCAATCTGGCCACGACCTCGGCGAGTGCCCTCGGCAGCGCAACGCCGAGCTCCTGCTTCAGCGTCGCAAGCGGGCCGCCCTCGCCCCGCGCCGCAACCAAGAGCCTATCCTTCAAATGCGCGGCATCCTGACCTTCTCCAAGGGAGGCCAACGCGCGCAAGGCAATGGTTGCTGCCTCGACCCAGGCGACGCGGTCCTTGGTAACCTCCTCATCGACATCCCATGAACGCCACAGGGCGACCACAATCTCCGCCTCACCGCGCGCAATGTGACTTCTGAGGAGGATGTTGCGCAACACCCACGGCCGCTGGACCCGCTCGATATCGTCGAGACAATAGGTGATCGCGGCATCGTAATCGCGCGCAACATAGGAGAAGCGCGCACGCTCGTAGCGCAGCTCATCGTCGACGCCGGCCGTCTGCACGCGCCAGTCGAGCAGTTGGCGTGCCCGATCCATGCGTTTGCGCGTGACCAGGGCCTTGAACGGATCGGACCATTTTCCGGAAAGATACGGATAGAGTGAAAAGGACTCGGCGGCGAATTGCGCTTGGTAAGAGTCCCGCACCAAGGTCCCGCGCCGCTCGACCTCCAGCTCTATCGCCGCCGACACGCTGTGGGCGGCATGGGTCCCACCAAGCCGGATCTTGTCAAGAACCTCCCGGAGCACCGACGCCAACGTGACATCGGACATGCACATGGGGGCATTGCAGGAGGTGAACTCCTTGCGGAACTGGCAGGGCGCACAAGCACGGGTGGACCGCATCACCGACGCCGAAGGCACCATCGGACCGTTCTTGAGAACCCCGGTCGGCCCGAAGATCACGACGGTGGGCACCTGAAGCGCATCGGCGATATGGAAGGCACCGCCATCCGCTCCGACGAACACGTCCATCTCGCGCAGACGCTCAATGGAGTCACGCAGTTTCAGGCCGGTCAGATCGATGCAGCCGGCGATCGCCTCTCCCGGTCCGCCCACACTGTGAGCGACGACGCCGACATCGGACAGTTCTTGCGCCAGTTGCGCAAAATGCGGCCATTGACGATTGCCCCAGACCGCTCCGCTCCGACCAGCCGCGATGGCAACCTTCGCACCGTTTGTCGGCTTCGGCGCGCTCGCACCGTTCGTGGGCTCGTCAAACCGGCGAACGAATGGGACGAGATCCGAATCCGTTTCCCGAGGATCGCATTCCAGAAGGTTGGCCAAGCCATTGAAGTAGTAGCGCGCCTCGGACATGTAGCGGGTCGTGCCGTAGAAATCGTAGACGGCACGCTGCGAGAGCACCCGCGGAGCAAGCGCAGGCATGGGCATCGCGCCCATGGTCGACGCCTGAAAGACGTAATCATAGCGGCGACCGCCCAGGCTTGCCTCGGCGTGATAGACGAGATTCACATGACCGCTCTCGCCGAACAGCTCATGCCCCACCCCAACCTTCGAGTGAATGCAGATGTCGATCGGCACGCCGAGTCGCGCATGCAGAAAGCGAATCAACGGCGTGGAGAGCAGCATGTTTCCGATGCCCGCCCCGATCATGAGCAGGAAACGGCGACCGAGGAAGGACAGCGCGCGATCGAGCCCCTGCTCCGCGGTCTCGCTGACCGCAACGCCGATCCGGAAGGTGTCTTCCAGCCAATGCTCGACCGTCACATCGGTCACGATCACCGAGGCGGCCCGGGTCAGAAGTGCGCGCCAGTCTTGTGCCCGTCCTTCGTCAGATGAGATCGCCTCTCGCTGGGCCCGCGAGAGGCCATCGAGATTAATGATCAGCGGCGCCTGAAGCCCGAGCAAGTCTAGCGGTTCGGACAGTTCCTTCCAACCGACGACGATAGGCGCCGCGGGATTGGCAAAAGATGCCCGGCGCAATCCGCCGGGCTGAATCCGTTCGCATCTGCTCGCCCTTGCAAGGGCAACATCGGCACACAGCACATAACCTACATCGACACCGGGAGCGGGATTCACACCCAGAACGGGCGGACGGGCCTCGCTGTTGTCCTCGACGTCGAAAACACGCTCCAGTGCCGGGCTTGCGGAGGATCCGTTCAGGCCCCCGGGCACGAACTGCGCATCCAATGCAAAAACTGCAACCTGCAAGGCTTCCTGAAGCGACGCCGACGCACCAGCCTGTTCGCAGGCCACCGCCAGATCCGCCGGCCGCAGGGCGATGGCATAGGCTTGCGAAACATCCGGCGCGGACTGAAACGGCTCGGATCCTGGCGCCGCCAGATAAGTCAGGCCAACGCTGTCCCGCGCCTCCCGCACGAGCGCGTCCACGGCCCCCGCATCGATTTCTCGTGACGCAAGCACGATGAAGCCGGATTGTCCGGTTTCCTTCAACACCTGCTTCAGAGGCGGGAAACCACCGTCGGCACAGACAACAAGATGCGCGTCTCGCGAATATGTCGAGGTATCGATCGCGCCGGCGAGAACATCGTCGAGTGCTGAGGGGACGTCCAACCTCGCCGCAGCCGCGACAGCACCGAGAGCAACCCTCATTTCAACACATTTGCGCTTGGATTCGGCATTGCCAGGCGCACTTTCCACCGCGAGACCATAGGCAAGTTCCGCAGCGGCAATCTGGCCGCGAGCCCGCAAGGCATCTCCGTATCGCAGTGCCGCCTGCGTCATCTTCGCCTGCGGATGGGACACTGCCTCTTCCGCATGTCCGACGGCCTCATCCAGCCGTCCGGCCATGCGGGCCGCGACGCTTTTCAGAACAGGGATCAGGGGCTCGCCGGGACAAGCCTTCGCCATGTCGGCGATCGCCGCATCGGCCTCGCTGAATTCCTGTCGGGAAAGGTGGATATAGACCCGCTCGCTCCAGAGACCCGCCTTACCCGGGTTACGGCGCAGGGCCGCGTCGAGAAAGTCCTCGGCCTGGAGCCGACTGGGGGATTTCAGATGCCGCCCCTCACCTTCCAGCGATGCCATGGCGATCGCGAGCCGATGAAGCAGGATCTCATTCTTCTTCACGGTCGCAATGGCCGGTCCGGCGAGTTCGCCAAGGCGCCTTGCTGCATCGGGGAGTTTCATCGCCTTAAGACAAGCCGTCATACGGTCGAGACTGCGCCGATCCCCCGGTTTCGCGGACAACAATGCGGCGTAGAGGTCGAGAGCCCTGGCGTGGTCCCCGGCGTCGAAGGCGGCATCCGCCTTCTGGCCCCCTCTGATCGTCGTTTCCACTGTATGTCGGGCATGTTCAACGATACCGCTGTGCACCGCGGAGCTGCTCGTTTGACGCATCCACGCGCCAAAGCCAGCCGTGGTCCCTCCCCGCCGCCGAGTGGTGAAAACGCTGAGGTCGCTCTCATCGAGCGCCCGGACGACCATCGTCGCCAAACGACCGCCCAGGGCATCAGGTCCCTGTAGACCGGAAGGAGCGAGCATGCCCTGCAGCATATAGAACCCCGATACCCGCCGGGGTTTGGTCAATGGCGACGACGACGGCCGCAAAGCCTCCACGCAGGCGTCGACCAACCGAGCCATGGCTCCAACAAGAGCTGCGTCCTCGACAGGTCTACTTCTAAGGAGGTCACCGATCATCCGGCCGGTCGAGACGGCGTACTCCGGCGACATCTCCTCCCTGCGCGCAACAACTGCCGCCGCCTCATCGATCGCTTCCAGCGGGCCGGGCGCTGCCGATGAAACGTTGCTTCCCAGCCCTGGCCGCCATCCGACATTTACCGATGCGCCACCGCCCTTGCGAATGCACGAATTGATAAGATGCGCAGCTTGAGTCGCTTTCGCCTTATCGTCGAGTTTCTTGCGCGCCAGAGCCTCCTGATACAGCCGGATACACGTCCGGGCATCGGCTCCGGACTTCGAAGCGGTCTCAACGCGAAGTCGCCAGCCTTCGTGGCGACGCGGATACACGCGAACAAGGACCCAGGACGCGAGGCGAGACACCCAGAAACGGCGGCTACGGATCCCGTATCGCGCAACCATCGGCAGCATCTTGATCACGAAACCTTCTCTCCCATCCCTACTCCCCGCAATCCTTTTCGCCGAGCCGGCTAAAAATTTCTGGCAAGCTTCGTTTCGTCACAGCCTATCGCATCTCCCCCCGGCGCACAGGCCTCGTTTCGTCGCGGGCCCCGCTCCCTATCGTACTTGCACGCCGGGCTATGTCTCCGTCCGACGCGTACCGCTCTTTCTGTCGGAGCCCGGGGTAGTCCGTTGCGCCAGGGATTACCACCCGGTCAAGACATCATCGCCATCTGGACTACCAACGCCATGCGGACCTAACCATTGGGCATGTCGAAAAGACGACATGCGCGGATCAACGTCGCCACCTGCGGGGCCCAACGCCTCATGCACGGACCGAGTCCCGCGAAAGAAATCCGCCCGTCGCGCAAGCGCCATTCAACTCCGAAATCGCGCAAACGATATGATAGAGCGAGCTTGCAGGCGACGGCTCGTTGACGAACCGGCCGTCCTCTCCCAGTTTATCGCGCCACAAGCCGGAAGGGGAATCCAGCAAAAACCTCTCCAGCGCGGCGACAGCCTGTCGGGCTGACGCCAAGTAGTGGACACGCTCTGCCCCCGAAGAAACACATGCAAGCGCAAGCGATGCCTTGACCCACTCGGTCTGTGCCCACAGCCGCGCGATCGGCACCCGCGGCGAAAAGTCGTCATTCAGTTCGAGGACGGCAACCTTCCGTCCGGGGCAGATACCCCAGGTTTCACCAATAGCGAACAATCGGCGGGCAGCGATTGCTGCATCCGCCCGCTTGCGCCGCTGCGACCAAAGAAGCGCAAGCCATGCCCACTCGAACTGATGCCCCGGTTCGACCTGGCGTCCGCTGTCGTCAGCCATGGGGTGCCAATCTCTGGCGAAGAACTCTTTTAGCGCCCCGGTCTGCGGGTCGACGAAACGGGCAAGAGCCAGTTCCATGATCTCATCGGCAACCCTGCTCCACGCAGTGTCGCCGGATATGTCTTCCCAGGCGAGGGCGGCCTCCAGAAGATGCATGTGCGGGTTGGCACGCAGAGGCAGGCTCGGCGGACAGCTCTCCTCAAAACCCGCTTGCGGATGCCGATACAGCGTTTCCAGACGATCGAGAAGTGCGCGTGCGACCGTTTCTAGCTCGGAACGGCGGTCGGGCAGCACCGCGGCGGCATGGGCCAGCGCGAACAGGGCAAAGGCCTGATTGTAGAGATCGAAGCGCGCATCAAGGAGCGAACCGTCTGACGCAACAAGATCGGCGAATGTCGCATCATCGAGCCGGAAATGGTCGAGATACCAGTCCAGCGCCCGGTTCGCGATCGCCGCCCAATCGCCATTCCAGCCAAGCCGCCCGGCCGCGATCACTGAGTAGATCTGTCGCGGCTGCACCCGCCCGCGGCGCGGAGCGATCACGGCATGCGGCCCGGCGCAATCAATCGCTTCCAGAAATGCGCCATCGGTGGGATCCACGCCAAGCCGGGTCCATTGCGGCATCGCATCATCTAACAACCATCGAGTGCTGCGATCAGATGCGGCGCACAGCCAGGCGATGTGCCCATCGTCACCCATAGAATACCTCCCCCACTCCAGCCTGCGTTGTACGCGCGTCACCTTACTCCTTCCCACGCCCTATCGCGACCCATGAGTCTCGTTGCAACAAACAGCGATACCTCTCAGGGAAATAACGCAGGAGAATATCGTGCAATACCATATGACCGATCAGATTAGAACGCCAAGTATTAGGCTCCAGACTCAATCATAGCCAGAACGCGACGAGAGTTGCCAAGGCAACGGCGGACAGGAAGTTTCTGGCGAGTTTGTCGTAGCGGGTTGCGCCGCGTCGGAAATCCTTCAGACGGCAGAAGGCGTTCTCGATTGTTCCCCGTCAGCGCTCATGGCACAGATTTGAGGTTGTGATTTAAGGAGGATTTGGGCTTCGTCGTAGTGACGAAGGAACGAAGATGAAGCCCAAATCCTCCAATACAAAATCGCCTGCCGAGCAGGTGGTTAAGGACATTCGCCGTAAGACCCGTCGGCACTTTTCCGCCGAAGACAAGATCCGCATCGTGCTCGACGGCCTGCGCGGTGGTGACAGCATTGCCGAGCTGTTGCCGGAGGGAAGGCATTGCGCAGAGCCTCTATTACATTTGTCCAAGGAGTTCATGGAGGCCGGCAAGCGTCGCCTGGCTGGCGACACCGCTCGTGCTGCGACCACCGACGAGGTCAAGGATTTGCGCCGTGAGGCTCGCGACCTGAAGGAATGCGTGGCCGATCTGACGCTGGAGAACCGCCTGCTCAAAAAAAGCATCACTGCGGATGGGGACGACGACACATGAGGTATCCCGCATCCGAGAAGCTGGAGATCATCCGGATCGTCGAGCAATCGCACCTGCCCGCCAAGCGCACGCTGGACCAACTCGGCGTTGCTCGCCGGACCTTCTACCGCTGGTATGACCGCTATCTCGAAGGCGGGCTGGAGGCGTTGGCAGACCGCCCATCGGCTCCGAGCCGGGTATGGAATCGCATCGGCGAGAATATCCGGCAACAGATCCTCGCGATGGCGCTGGAGCAGACCGACCTGTCCCCGCGCGAACTGGCCGTGCGCTTCACCGACGAGCGGCGCTACTTTGTGTCGGAAGCGACCGTCTACCGGTTGCTCAAGACCCACGATCTGATCACCAGCCCGGCCTATACCGTGATCAAGGCGGCAGAGGCGTTCCACACGAAGACCACCCGCCCCAACGAGATGTGGCAGACCGACTTTACCTACTTCAAGATTATCGGGTGGGGCTGGATGTACCTGTCGACGGTACTCGACGATTACTCCCGCTACATCATCGCCTGGCGGCTGTGTTCGACCATGTGCGCCAGCGATGTCACCGACACGCTCGACATGGCGCTGGCAGCCTCAGGCTGTGACCACGCCAATGTCCTGCACAGGCCGCGCCTTCTGTCGGACAATGTCCACGTGCTGTTGCGTCGTGAGGGGTGGACGATCAACATGAAGAAGACCCGTAGGATTTACAATGAGTTGGGACTGCAGCTCAGGAACAAGCAGCCCAAGCGACGGGTGAAGGCCA
>NZ_JAIVMG010000028.1 GCF_020177335.1 Stappia indica
GCCGGTCTGGCCGACGCGGCGGGCGCGGGCGGCGGCGCGGAAGAGGGCGGCGGCGCGGCGGCAGGGATCGGATTGGAAGGGGACGGGTCGGCACGCTCTTGCGCCACCGCGCCCGCAGCTTCCTGCGGGCGGGAAACCGGCGTTCCAGATGATGTGCCTCGTCGACCGAACATTGTCACCTGCTCTCAACTTTGTCCCTCGCCGGGGCGAGTGGACCGATCGCCCGTTGCCGGACGGTTTATTTCGATGCCCGTTTCAGGATCCGCGTCATCAACGATCCAAGCGCCAACCCCTTTTCCTGGCGGGCCTCGCCGCGTCCGGTGGCCGCTTGCGCGATCTGCTCGAACAGGGCCGCCGTCGCGTGCCGCGCATCCTGTTCGCCAATCATCTGACCGTTGTTGGCGGCGGTTCCGAACAGCTGCGGCTCGAACGGAATGATCGCGATGGCCTCAAGACCGAGCGCGCCGGCGAATTCCGCCGTCTTGATCTCCGGCCGCTTCGGCACGCCGACCCGGTTCAGCACCAGCTTCGGCGCCGGATCGTTGGGCCGCAACTGGCGCAAGGTATCCGCGAGGTTCTTGGCATTGCGCAAGTTCGCCAGATCCGGCTCGGCCACCAGGATGACATCATCGGAAGAGGTCAACAGCTTGCGCATCCAGTTGGTCCAGCCATGGGGCATGTCGAGCACCACCGATGGCGCCCCCTGACGCATCACATCGACCAGCCCGTCGAAACTGGTCTCGCCATAATCGTAGGTCCGCTCCAGCGAGGCGGGCGCGGCCAGCAGGCTGAGACGGTCGGCGCATTTCGCCAGCAGGCGATCCAGCATCGTTTCATCGAGCCGGTCAGGCGAGGACACCGCCTCATGCACCCCTTGCAGCGGGTCCTGATTGAAGTCGAGACCGGCGGTGCCGAAGGCGAGGTCGAGATCGGCCAACACCACATCGCTGTCATATATCCGGCCGATCGACCAGGCGACGTTATGCGCCACGGTCGAGGCGCCGGCCCCGCCCTTTGCCCCGACAAAGGCAAGGGTCCGGCCAAGCGGTTCCGCGTCCGGATCGGTGTAGAGATCGCCAATCGTACGGATCACCTGGAACAGGTCGATCGGCGCGACGAGGTAATCGCTGATGCCGCGATGGATGAGTTCGCGGTAAAGCGGCACGTCATTGACGTGGCCGATGATGATCACCTTGGTCCCGGCATCGCAGACCTCGGCGAGGTCATCAAGCCCCTCCAGCAACTTCGCGGGGGCCAGCCGGCTCTCGATCATGATCAGGTTCGGCGTCGGCGCGCTGCGGTAGAATTCGATCGCCGCCGCGATCCCACCCTTGTGCACCTTCACATGCGCCTTGGCCATGCGCCGGTCGGCCCCAACGCCCTCGATGACGCCGATCACCGCCTCGCTCTCACAAAACGCCTGAATGGCAATCCGCGGGATCGACCGGAGCGCCATGGTGTCGACCGGAGGCTCCGTCACCGGATCGGCCAGTTGCGACAGAGACGGCCCGTCCGCCAGCGCATCGTCAAATGCGGGTTCCTTCATCGGTCTGTCTCCCCCGGTCAATTGCCAACCGCATCGGAAATCTGCGCGCCATCGCCTTCCTTGTAGTCGGACGCGGTCTTCTCACCCTTGCGATACTTCTCGTAAACGGTGCCCCGGCGCATCTGGTCGCCCGGCGCCGAGGCGCGCGGATAAAGGAGATCGGCGGGATTTTCGACCATCGCCGCCAGATTGGCCTGGGCGGAGCATCCGAAGTTCGAATAGAGCGTGTTGTTGAGCTGCGGATTGTGTTTGGTGGGCGAACCGCCGGTAATGTTATCCGGCCATTGCCCGCAAGGACCGGCGGTGGCGCGCATCGTCATGTAGGCAAGCCGCACCGGCGCGGCGACCTCGGTGTCATGCACCGGATAGCTGCGGGTGATGATCCGCTTGCGCGCCACCCCGCCCCGGACAAGCGCCTTGCGGATCTGCGGCAAAAGAGCATGCACCGCCGCCTCGTTCGCCGAACCGGACGGGGCGACGATCTCCACCGTACCGCCGCCTTGGGCGCGGGCATCGCCGCCGAAGGAGGAAATCGCCGCCGCCATTTGCGGCGACAACTGGCGCGAACCGGTACCGATCGGCAGATCCATGGTCTGCGGCGCCTCGCGCACGGTGATCGGATGGCGCAGGCGATAATCGTTGGCCGCCAGCGCATCGTAGGTCGGCTGGGACTGGCAGCCGGCGAGCAGCAGCGTGGCCAGCAGGGCCGCTGCGGGGACCGCGCGCCGCCGGAGACCGGCCGATGCGCGCACATATCTGATTTTGCAGGGCTGCATGGGTCCGGTCCTCATTCGTAGATGAATCCGACATTGCCGTGATAGGCGCCGTTGCCCGCTTCGCCGGACACCCGGTAGACCCGGTTCAAACGGTTCAGGAAAATGGTGTCGCCATCGGTCGCCGGCGCCAGGTTCTTGACCGGCGTCACCAGCTCGGACCGGGCCACCGGCTTGACCGTATAGGGGGTGACGAACACCACCAGTTCGGTTTCCTGACGCAGGAAATCGCGGCTCTTGAACAAGGCACCGAGGATCGGCACCTGCATCAGCCCCGGCACGCCATTGAGGTCCTGCTTGTAGGATTCCTTCAGGAGACCGGCCATGACCAGGGTGCCGCCGGAGGGCAGCTCGACGGTGGATTCGGCCCGACGCACCTTCAGCGCCGGAATGGTCAGGACACCGATGTTGACCGCCCCTTCCTGGGTGATCTCGCTGACCTCGGTCTTGACCCGCAGGGAAATCCGGCCACCGCTCAGCACCACCGGCGTGAAATCGAGGCCGACACCGAATTTCTTGAACTCGACGCTGATCTGGCCATCCTGGTTGGACAGCGGAATCGGGAACTCGCCACCGGCCAGGAAACTGGCATTCTCGCCGGAGATCGCCGTGAGGGTCGGCTCGGCCAGGGTGCGGATCACGCCATCGCGCTGCAGCGCCTCGATATTCGCCTTGATCTGGGTCGCGCCGGCGACGAAGCCGGCCGCCGCCGCCGGGTTGGCGGCGTCATAGAGGCCGCCAGCAGCCCGACCGATCACATTGGTGTTGACCGTGAAGGGCGGCTGGTTGTTGAAGCCGATGTTGTAGTTGCCGATGCCGATGTTGCCGGCTAGATTGACGCCGAGCTGCTTGATGATCGACCGCTCGACCTCGGCAACCGTCACCTTCAGGTGCACCTGGTCCTTGCCGGAGACGGAAATCATGTTCAGCACCGGCAGGCCGCCCTCGCCGCCCCGGGCGCTGAAGCGGGCCGCCAGATCGGCCGCCCGCTGCGCCTCGGCGGTGCTGCCGGCGGTGCCCGTGAGGACGATGTTGCCATTGACAGAATCGGCCCGGACCTGCGCTCCCGGCACGGCGCGTCGGATCATCGCATTCAGGTCGGTCGTGTCCGTCTCCACCGCAAGATCGAAGCTGGCGATCTGGTTGCCGCCCCGGCCGAACAGGAACAGGCTCGCCTGCCCCGCCTTGTTGCCGAACACGAACACCCGCCGGCTGCTGCGCACCACCGCATCGGCGATCTCCGGATTGGAGACGATCACATCGCTAACTTCCTCGCCCAGATTGACCACGACGGATCGCCCAAGCCCAACCCGCAGCATCCGCCCCGCGACCCGCTCGCCGGCACCGATGTTCACGGTCTTGGGATAGCCTTGGGCGGAGGCCGTGTCCGCCCAGGCGAGAGCGCCCAAGGTCAGGGCAAACGCCATGCCGATGCCGAGGACCCGTTGTGCCAACATTTTTGTTCTCCTTGACGTCATCGCCCCATCTCGTCCTAGCGGTTGGTCCGGGAATGACTGGGCACGCCGAATTTCACGAAATTGACGCCGCCGCCGACGGCCTCTTCCTCCGCGTCATCCGCGGAATCCTGCGCACTGCGCAACACAAGGGAGATGGTGCCGAGCTGACTGGCTTGGGCGACGATCTCCGCCTGCTCCGGCGTCAGCTCCAGCGTCGCGGTCTGGCCCGGCGTCAGGGTCTTTTCGTCCTGCTCGCCGGCCGTGGTGGTGTCGATGGCAAGAACGCGGATGTTCTGAAGGATGGTCTCGCTGGTGAAGGAATTCCCACCGCGTGCGTTCACCTGGCGGGTCAGGATCACATCCGCCTTGTCGCCAGGCAGGATGAAACCGCCGGCGGTGGTCAGCGCCTCCACGGACACGCCGATCGCCCGCTTGCCCTTCGGCAGGATCGCCGCCATGAACCCGCGATCGGTGGCGATCAGCCGTTCCGCGCGGATCGGCTCACCGGCATAGACCGGCGCCTTGGCGATCTGGCCAACGAATTCATCGAGCGCATCGGGCCGGTCGGACCGCAGGATGGCGTTTTGCGGTGCGAGATCCTTCGGCCATTCGGCCCAGCTCAGATCATTGGCCGACAGCGCCGTGCCCAGCGCCACGTCCCTGGCGGCGGTCAGCACCTCCTTGCGCTCGATTTCAGGCGCGGGAGCGCTTGCCTGCTGAGGAACCGGGTCCGGCGCGGAGCCCATCATCATGCGCGCCGCCAGAAGACCCGCGCCCAGCGCCACACCCAGGATAACCAACCGTGCGACTTTCATGTCCCTAACACCCACGCAAACAACCATTCCGCGCCGGATGCATCACGCAAACCGACCCCTGTCGTTTTTACTGTGGGGCAGAAATGGTCAAGACATGGTTAATCAGGTGTGAGCAATGTTGATGAACGAATATTAACGTTTTTGCAAAACGGTCTTATCGCAACTCAATCTTCAGGTCTTGTTAAGATTTCGAGGGCGAAAGCACTGCACGGTCTTGCTACAGGGCCGCGAACCAGACCGAGTGCGGATAGGCTTGCAGCGCCGCCAGCGCCAGGGCGACGCCATAGGGAATGCCGCGCGAGGTTTCGTGCAGTTGCAGCACCCAGCGCTGATTGTGCAGGATCGGCGGCAGATAGTCGACGCCACGGAAATAGACGATGGCCAGCGTCAGCACCCCGCCATAGACGGACGCGAACACCGCGAATTCCAGCATGGCCGGGGACAACCCGAACCAGAGCCCGACCGCCGTGGCGATCTTGGCGTCGCCGCCGCCCATCCAGCCCATGGCGAAACAGCCGAAGCAGAGGACAAGGACCATGGCCCCCATGAGCAGATGCAGACCGATATCGGTCAGTGTCAGGCCAATGAAGGGGGCAAGAATGGCAAACCCGGCGATCAGCAACAGCGACACCCGGTTCGGGATCGTCATGGTGAACAGATCCGACATGCCGGCATAGGCCACCAGGCAGGGAAACACCACGAGCAACGCCGCTTCGAGCATCTCAACATCCCTTCGAACAGCCGCTGGCAGAGCCTCTGGTTCCGCGAGCGGCAAAGACTGGCGTCCGGCGCTCACGCTGCCCCGGCAAGGGGCCGGCCCGAGCCGATGTCCGTCCCCGCTGGCGAGAAGACCATGGCGGAAACGGATGCGGGCGGCTGGCGCCGCCCGCGTCAACCCTCCCAGTGCGCCCGGCCGGCGACGTGGTCAACGACACCCGGCGGGACCATGGCACTGGGCAAAGGATTGCCGTGATTACTTCACCTTGCCATCGGCAGTACCCAGCGCAGTCGAAACCTTGCCAAAGATGCTGGCGACCGACCCGCCAGCGGCCGCGACGGCGGTGACAATGGCAATCGAGATCAGGCCGGCGATCAGGCCGTATTCGATGGCGGTCGCGCCGGATTCATCCTTGGCAAAGCGGGCGAGAAGATTCTTCATCGGTTGGCTCCTAATATTCAACTTGTTTTGACAGCACCACTTCGTCGGCTTTGTCTTCAACTTTTCAGTCGATCGAAGATGTTGCCAACATAGAAGCCACTCCTTGCGACAAGGTTAAATTTGGCGAGCACAACAACAAACGGGCACTCGCGTCATCCTATGGTTAATAACCTTCAAATATTTTCTCTGGAGATATTTCGGCATGATGACACCTTCGCGCCCCTCCTTCGCAATCCCGTCGGTCGGGCCGGGCCCGCTCCCGCCTGTCCCTTGGGGACATGGCGGCGCCTGGCCCGTTAGCGCTTCCTTCACCAATCTCCTTCACATTCGGGTAGGAATTCGTCCGAGGAGCCAGCCATGGTGTCGTTTTTTCGCAAAAAGCCGGGAGCCTTTTTCCGTCTGGCGGCAATCACGCTCGCCATGTGCATCTCGTCATCCCTTCCCGCCATCGCCCAGGACGGGGCGGTGGAGGTCATGACCGACCGTGCCAAGGTGTTCCGTATCGACGCGCCCGCGGACACGGTCATCGTCGGCAACCCGGCGATTGCCGATGTCACCATGTACGACCGGCAGACGGTGGTGGTGACGGGCAAGCTCTACGGCACCACCAACCTGGTCATTCTCGACAAGAAGGGCGAGCCGATCATCGACGAGGTGATCCGGGTCAGCACCTCGGGCAATGATGTGGTCACTGTGATGCGCAACACCTCGCGCACCACCTATTCCTGCGCGCCGGACTGCGAGCCGGTGCTGCGCGTGGGCGACAATGCCGACGCTTTCGAGGCCCAGACCAAACAGGCAACCTCGCGCAACGACATGTCGGAAAAGGCCGCCGGGGTCACCAACTAGGCGATAAACCCAGCCATGAACGGGCGTTTGATGTTTCGACAGCGTTTGTCCCTCCGCCTTCCGAGGCTGCGGCTCCTGCGCGGCTTCATCCGCAATCGCGAGGGAACCACGGCGATCGAATTCGCCTTTGTCGCCATCCCGTTTTTCCTTCTGCTGTTCGGCATCATCGAGATCGGTCTGTCGTTCTTCGCCAATCAGGTGCTGAACAACGCGGTGATGGATGCGGCCCGACTGATCCGTACCGGACAGGCTCACGCCCAGGGCTTCGATCAGGAAACCTTCAAGGCGAAGGTCATGGAAAGCGTCGCAGGTTTCCCGATCAGCGCCGACCGGCTGACGCTCGACGTGGAGAAGATCCAGGGGTTCGGCGGCTTCTCGCCAAAGCAGCTGATCGACGACACCGGCAATGTTACCCAGGATATCGGCTACAATCACGGTCAGGCAGGCGACATCGTCATCGTCCGTGCGCTGTATCGCTGGCCGCTCTTCTCCGCGCTCATGAAGACCAACTACGGCGACCTTGGATCGGGCGACCGGCTGCTGGTCTCCACCGCCGTGTTCCGCAATGAGCCGTTCCCCTGGTCGACCCAGCAGGGCGGCGGCGGCGGGTCTGGCCAATCGGGGGGGAACTGATGGGCGCGCGGCAGCAAATCGGCCGTCTGCTCGCCCGCTTCGCCGGCAACCGGCAGGGCGTGGCGGCGGTCGAATTCGCGCTGGTCCTGCCCTTCATGGTGCTCCTGTTCATCGGCATGCTGGAGCTGAACAACGCACTCACTCTCGACCGCAAGGTCAGTCAGGCGAGCAGCGCGGTCGCCGATCTGGTGGCCCAGGCGGACAAGCTGTCCAGCGGCGAGATCGCCGATATCCTGAAGATGGGCGATGTGATCCTGTCGCCCTACCCGGGCACCGATCTGAAACTCGTGGTCGCCAGCATCTGGATCAAGGACGTGGACAAACCCCAGGTGGAGTGGAGCCGCGCCAGCAACACCGGCGCCTGGGCCAACGGCAGCCCCCCGCCGATCCCCATTCCAGCCGCGCTGACCAAGACCAAGAACACCTATCTGGTCGTCGCCACCTCCGAATACGCATTCACGCCAATGTTTTCCGGCATGGCGAAGGATATCTTCGGCACCGGCACGATCACCCTTGGAGACACCTACTATCTGCGTCCGCGCATCAGCACCAGCGTGACCTGTTGCCAGTGACACGCGACGCATCCCGCCCCGGGGTTCATTCCCTTTTCACGATCAGACCCGATGTTGACCGGAAAGCGGCCGCCCCAGACGGGCGGCGCATGGCTAGAGCGCCACGGCCGCCCCCTCCCCGGGCAGGCCGCCGGCTAGGAGGACGAGACCAAATGGCAAAAAACCGGACCTTTGACGAAATCGAGATCGGGGAAAGCGCAACCCTGTCGCGGGCCCTGACCATCAACGATCTGTTTGTTTTCGCCCATGCCTCCGGCAACATCAATCCGGTGCACATCCCCGACATCGACTGGACGGGCGATGGCAAGAAGGACGACCCGATCGCCCCCTCCATGTGGGTCGGCGCGCTGATTTCCGCCGTGCTCGGCAATGTCCTGCCCGGCCCGGGGACGGTGTATCGCAGCCAGACCTTCCGCTTTCTCGACCGGGTTCACCTTGGCGACAACCTGACCGTCACCGCCACCGTCACCAACAAGGCGGCCGATCGCCGGGTCGACCTCGACACCCGGGTGACCCGCTCCGACGGCACCGTCATCGCCGAGGGCGAAGCAGTGGTGACCGCACCGGACCGGCGCATCACCTTCGATGCCGCCGAACTGCCGGGCATCCTGATCGAGCGGCACCAGCATTTCGACCGGCTGACCGAACTGGCCGCCCGGCTGCCGGCCCTGCCGGTCGCCGTCGCCTCGCCGGACGATCCGCATTCGCTCGGCGGCGCGCTGCTGGGCGCCCGCGAAGGGTTGATCGTGCCGATCCTGGTCGGCAAGACCGCCGATATCGAGGCAGCGGCGGTGGAAATCGGCGCCGACCTTTCCGGCATCGAGATCATCGACGTGCCGCGCGAGGACGCGGCGGCGGCAATGGCCGTCTCGCTGGTGCATTCGGGACGCGCCCGAGCGGTGATGAAGGGGCATCTGCACACCGACATGCTGCTGAAGCACGTGGTCAAGCGCGACGGCGGCCTGCGCACCGGCAAGCGCCTCAGCCATTGCTTCGTGATGGACATTCCCGGCCGGCCCTCGCCGGTGATCATTTCCGACGCGGCAATCAACATTGCGCCGGACCTTCTCGCCAAGGTCGACATCGTCCAGAACGCCATCGATCTCGGCCGGGCGATCGGCATGTCGGAACCGAAGGTCGGGGTGCTGTCGGCGATCGAGACGGTCAATCCGGCAATGCCCTCCAGCATCGACGCGGCGGTGCTGTCGAAGATGGCCGAACGGGGCCAGATCACCGGCGGCATCGTCGACGGACCGCTGGCGATGGACAACGCCATCGACGTGCAGGCCGCCCGCACCAAGGGCATCACCTCGCTGGTCGCCGGGCATGCGGACATCCTCATCGCCCCGAATCTTGAAGCCGGCAACATGCTGGCCAAGGAGCTGACCTTCATCGCCCATGCGGAGGCCGCCGGCCTTGTCATCGGCGCCAGCGTTCCGGTGATCCTCACCAGCCGTGCCGACGACGAACGGGCCCGGCTCAGCTCCTGCGTTCTGGCGCTGCTTTACGACTACTGGCAGCAGAACGGCGCCGCGCTCACCGCCGACACGCCCCTGACCGGGGAGGCCGGCCAATGAGCACCATCGACGGTTCCGTCCTCGTTCTCAACGCCGGGTCTTCCTCCATCAAGTTCCAGCTGTTCGACGCGGACCATTCGCACCTGCATGGTGAGGTCGACGGGCTGGGCACGGAGCATCCGCATCTGCGGATTTCCGGCGACAGCGACGTTCCGACAGCCGACCGGGCGCTGTCGCCGAAGGAGGCGTTCTGCCATGAAAGCGCGCTGGCGGTGGTCGTCGCCTGGCTCGATGAAGCGCTGCCGGACGCGCGCGTTCTCGCCGTCGGCCACCGGGTGGTGCATGGCGGCCCGAACTACGGCGACCCGGTGGAGGTGACCGACCGGATCCTGGAGGATCTGGAACGGCTGATCCCGCTCGCCCCGCTGCATCAGCCGCACAACATCTCCGGCATTCGCGCGGCGCGGGTCGCCTTCCCGAACGCCCGGCAGGTCGCCTGTTTCGACACCGCCTTCCACCGCGGCCATTCCTTCGCCGAGACCGTGTTTGCCCTGCCGCGCCAGTATTACGACGAGGGCGTGCGCCGCTACGGCTTCCACGGCGTCTCCTATGATTACATCTCCTGCCGCCTGGCGGAGATCGCCCCGGAGATCGCGAAAAAGCGGGTGATCGCCGCCCATCTGGGCAATGGCGCCTCCATGTGCGCCATGCATGAGGGGCGCAGCATTTCCTCCACCATGGGCTTTTCGGCGCTGGACGGGCTGGTGATGGGCACCCGCTGCGGCCAGATCGACCCGGGCGTGCTGCTCTACCTGATGCAGCAGCGGGGCATGGACGGTGATGCCATCGCCACCCTGCTCTACCACGACTCCGGGCTGAAGGGCCTGTCCGAAATCTCCTCGGACATGCGCGAGCTGGAGGCCTCGGACGATCCGCGCGCGGCCCAGGCAATCGAGCATTTCGTCGCCCGGATCCGCCGCGAGCTGGGTGGGCTGACGGCGGTGCTCGGCGGCCTCGACGCGCTGGTCTTCACCGGCGGCATCGGCGAACACTCGCGGCTGATCCGGCAGATGGTCTGCGCGGGGCAGGAGTGGCTCGGCCTCGCGTTTGACGAGGCGGCCAATGCGGCCAATGCGGAGGTGCTCTCCGCGCCCGGCTCGGCGGTGACCGTGCTGCGCATTCCCACCGACGAGGAACGGATGATCGCCCGGGCGGCCCGCAAGTTGATCAGGGGCTGACCGGCCGCAGCGGCCGCAGCCGCCCCGTGCGGCCACCGCCTTGCGGATAGGTGGCCAGCACCGGGGCGTAATCGGCTTGGGCCACCGGCACGAAGCCGTGCGGCGAGATTGCCAGCGGTGCCGCCTCGCCCGGCGCAGGCGGCGCCAACAGCACCTCGGCGATCCGCTCGCGAATGGCGACGGGCACGCCGAGGCGGATGGTGTGCGGCGCGTTGCCGATTGCCCCGGAGGACCAGACGACGCGCAAGCCCGAGGCGCCGCCCCGCTCCTTGGCCACATCCTGCAAGGTGCCACGGGTGGGCGGGTCGTCGCCACCCAGCGGCAGCCAGCCGAACGACACATCCACCTTGCCGGCAAGAACGGCCATGGCCGCGGCAACCGGGCCATCGTAGGCCGTGATTTGCTCGAAATACGTCTCCGGGTCCCGCCCCTCCTCGCGCAGCGCGGCGAAGGGCACCCGGTAACCGGCGGTCGAGCCGGGACCGGAGGTGGCAAGCCGGGCACCCGCCAGATCCGCCAGATCGCGATAAGGCGCCTCGGCGGCAACGAGGGCCACCGCATGCCAGCCGGTCGCCCCATCCTCCCCGCGCGGAGCCAGCAGCGGTTCAAGACAGGCGCAGCGCCGCCAGGCATCCGCATAGGCGGAGGCGGACAGCGGCGCATAGTCGACCTCGCCCCGGATGATTGCCCGCTGCAGATGCGGCAGATCGCGATAGGCGATCAGCATCACCGGAATACGCAGGCCCGCCTCCAGCGCGGCGCGGAACGGTTCGGCGATGGTAAAATCCCCGGCGGACGGATCCAGCACCAGCCCAACCCGCAGCACCGGCAGCAGTGCGGTCAGTTCCGGATCGAAGGTCCGATCTTCACCCGGAGCGCCATCTGGCGCAGCATCGGGCGCGGCGTCGGGATCGTCGGCATCGCCCTCGCCTCCGCCTTCCGCAAGCTCCTCCTCCGGCCAGGGCAGATAGAGGGCGGGGGGCGCGAGGTCCTCCACGGCATCCTCTTGAGGCGGCATTTCCTGTGACCTGACGGCGCCGGCGGGCAAAAGCAGGCAAAGGAGGATAAGGCACAGGCCGCCGAGCCATGCCCGGACGGAACACCGCTTGGTGCTTGCACTTTGACACTCCGCTGCTTCCGGTTGATCTTTCGCAGATCCGTACCGAGCCATCCCGCCATCCGCTTTTGCCGAAACCGGTGCATCATCAGTCCGACCGTTTCCCGGAACCGACGAATTGTCACAAATCCGAGGTATCGGGCTATCTTCCGTCCCCACGATTCACACAGGGTTTATCATGCCACACAGTGTAGACACGGTCGTCTTCGATATCGGCAACGTGCTGATCCACTGGGATCCACGCCTGCTCTACCGGGATATCTTCGGTAATGACGAGGAAGCCGACCGGTTTCTCGCCGAGGTCTGCACCCATGACTGGAACCTGCAACAGGACCTGGGCCGGACGTTCAAGGACGCGATCGCCGAGCGGCTGGCGCTGTTTCCCGACCATGCGGAGCCGATCCGCGCCTGGGACAGCCGCTGGCACGACATGGTGCCCAGCGCCATCGACGGCACCGTGACGCTGCTGGAAGAGCTGAAGTCCGCTGGCGTTCCGCTCTACGCGATCACCAATTTTTCCGGCGAGAAGTTCGCCGAATGCCAGGAGCGCTTCCCGTTCCTCGCCAATTCCTTCCGCGACATCGTCGTCTCCGCGCATGAACGCTGCGTCAAACCGGACCGGCGGATCTACGACATCCTGTTCGAGCGCAATCCCCTCGACCCGGCGCAGACGATCTTCATCGACGACAGCCTGCCGAATGTGGAAGGTGCGCGCGCCGCCGGCATGGAGGCGGTGCATTTCACCGGCCCCGAGGCCCTGCGCCAGCATCTTCAGGGCCTCGGCTTCCCGGTCTGACCATGGCCAATATGATCAGGGCCGGCGAAATGGCGGCCGGCGTGATGGTCGCGGATGCGGGGCGTCAGCCGGCCTCGAACCCGGTCAGGGTGTTGACGCAATTGACCCCAAGCGCATCGACCGCATAGCCGCCCTCCAGCACGAACAGGGTCGGCAGGCCAGCCCGCGCCAGCCGGGCGCCGAGCCGGGTGAAGTCGTCCTGGGTCAACCGGAAGCGCGAGATCGGATCCTTCTCGTAAGGATCGAGCCCCAGCGAGACGACCAGGACATCGGGGGCAAAGCGGGCGATCCGCTCCAGCCCGGCATCGAGCGCGGCCGACCAGACGCCCCAGTCCGCCCCCGGTGCCAGCGGATAGTTGACGTTGAAGCCCTCGCCGGCACCGATCCCGGTCTCTTCCGCATGACCGAGGAAATAGGGGTATTCCTCGCGCGGATCGGCATGGACCGACAGGAACAGCACATCGGAGCGGTCGTAGAAGATCGCCTGGGTGCCGTTGCCATGGTGGTAATCGACATCGAAGATCGCCACCCGCGCCGCGCCAGCATCGCGCAGCCACTGGGCGGCAATCGCTGCATTGTTGAGGAAGCAGTAGCCGCCATAGTAATCGGCCGCCGCATGGTGTCCCGGCGGGCGGCAGAGGGCGAAGGCGGCGCGGTCGCCGCCGGCGACGAGGCGCGCCCCGGTCAGCGCGGAATTGGCACTGGCGCGGGCCGCGGCGAAGGTTTCCTCTCCCATGGGCGTTCCGGCATCGAAGGAATACCGGCCCAGCAGCCCGTCGATATGGTCCGGCACCGGGTCGGCGCGCAGGCCGCGCACCGGCCAGACGAAGGGAAACGCCTCGCCGCCGCGCCCCGCTTCGGTCCAGCGGGTCCAGAAACTGTCGAGAAAATCGAGGTAGCCGGCATCATGCACCCGGGCGAGCGGCGCCATGCCGAATTCTTCCGGCGCGAGGATGTCGCCCATTCCGGCCTCAAGAATGCGCGCACGGACGATCTCGGCCCGGGCCGGGATCTCCACGGCCGGTTTCAGCTCGCCATCTGAGATTTCATGTCGCGGATCATGGGCAAGCTGCCCGGCAGAGAAAACGGTCTTCATCGGTTCTGTGCAGCCCCTTGGCAAGGTGGGAAAGGCGATCCTTCGGCACCGGGCACGGGGCCTGTTCGGCGGTCGCCAAGACCTCAGCAATGGGCCGTTCGTTCCGCGAAGTCTAGTCCCGGCGACGGCCTTACTGCACCAGGCGCATGGTGCCGGCGCGCATATCGACGGTGCGCAGCCGACCCAGCGCCGACATGCCGACAAGCGTCACCTCCAGCGCGCCCTCCGGCAGCACAAGCGCCTCCACGTTCCTGAGGCGAATGCTGCCCAGCCGGACATCGCCGATGCGCGCGGACGCCGCCCGCACGATGCCATTCGCGGTCCTGACCCGCACCGTATAATCGGACGCCTTGGGCCGAACGCCGGACCGGCGCGCGATCTCCGCCGGCAGGGCAATGGCCGTGGCGCCGGTGTCGATGAGCGCATCCACGGCGTGGTTGTTGAGGCGAACGGTGGTCCGGTAATGGCCGCTGCGGTCGGCCTTGATCACCAGCGTGCGCTTGGCCGTATGCGGCGGCGGCACCTCATCGCGCACTGTTGCCGCGCGCGTTTCCGTCGCCGCCCGGTCGACCACCTTTTGCGTCAAGCGCGGCCCGAAGATCGCCGCGACGACAACGACGGCGGCGATGACAAGATAGCGCAGCATGAGGGTTCCTTCGCTCGCACCCGGTGGATCCCGGTAGCCTCAAAGATTGCACGGGCCGGCTTGCGACCGGGTGTACGGATCGCGGGGAAAAGCGAAGACGGTTACCGGTTTCTTGCCGGGCGCAGCCATTCTTCGAGGTGCACGGGCTATTCGGCGCGGCAAATCAGCGTATCGGCAAGGGCTGCGATCGCATCCGCATCCGGCGCGCTCGACTGGGCGCCATTGGCGGTGCAGGCCAGCGCGCCGGCC
>NZ_JAIVMG010000029.1 GCF_020177335.1 Stappia indica
TGGCCTTCACCCGTCGCTTGGGCTGCTTGTTCCTGAGCTGCAGTCCCAACTCATTGTAAATCCTACGGGTCTTCTTCATGTTGATCGTCCACCCCTCACGACGCAACAGCACGTGGACACGCCGGTAGCCGTAGCGCACCCGCGTCTCGCAAATCTCCTTGATCCTTCGTTCCAGCGCGGCCTGCCCGGTGCGACGGGACTTGTAGTGGTAAGTAGAGGTGTCGAACTTCAGTGCCTTGCAGGCCCGTCTGATCGATATCCCCCAGTCCACCAGCATCCCGTCGACCAGCTTGCGCTTCCGGGCAGGCCTCAAAGCTTTCGGCGAATGACGTCCTGCAGCATCTCGCGATCGAGCGTCAGGTCAGCGACGATCTTCTTCAGCCGACTGTTCTCATCCTCAAGGGCCTTCAGCCGGCGCATCTCGTCTGGCAACAGTCCAGCATACTTCTTCTTCCAGTTGAAATAGGTCGCCTGGCTGATCCCGGCCTTGCGGCAGATCTCGGCCACGGGCACGCCGTCATCGCCCTGCTTCAGAATGAATGCCTTCTGCGCGTCCGAACCGAAGGACCGCGAAGCGAAAACTTCGATGCCTTCATCGCTCTCCGCTCCATCCCAGCCAGGGAACCCTAAGCGGAAAACTCTAACCAAATGCGATCCAGTTTACGGGGATCAGAGCACTCTTTCCACCGCCACTGGCGTGATGTGCCAGAGAGCACCTGGCGCTGGCCGAATTTCTCGCCAGCCGAGATCGCCTGCCGCGGCACCGGCAAGCTGCTGATCAACGAGCCCGCGCTCGACAAGCTGCAGGCGTTGCGCGACCGGCTTGGGAAGCCGCTGATCGTCCGCTCGGCCTATCGCAGCCCCGAGCACAACCGTGCGGTCGGCGGCGCGACCCGGTCGAAGCACCTCGACGGCGCCGCCTTTGACATCGCCATGGCGAACCACGACCCGGCGGCGTTCGAGGCCGCGGCACAGGAGGTCGGGTTCCTCGGCTTCGGCTTCTACCCGCGCTCGGGCTTCATCCACGTCGACCTCGGCCCCGCGCGCCAGTGGGGCGAACGGTTCCCGGTCCGGGCTAGTGCCTTCGCCGAAGAGACGCCGCCCGTGCGCGAAGTGCTGGCCAAGAGCCGCACCATGAAGGGCGGCGGCGCGGCGGGTGTCGCGACGCTCGGCGCGGCCGGGGTGGAAGTCGCCCAGCAGGTGCTGGCGGAGACGCAAAGCGCCGTCCTGCCGCTGGTCCCGTATCTCGACACCCTGCGCTGGGTGTTCATCGCCGTGGCGCTCGGTGGCATCGCGGTCACCATCTATGCCCGCCTCGACGACTGGCGCCGGGGGCGGCGGTGATCGCCGCGCTTCTGACCGGGTTCGCCGCCAGCCCGTGGACGCGGGCGGCGCTGCGCTACGGCGCCATCGTCCTCGCCGTGCTCCTGTTCCTGCTGTCGCTTCGGCGGTTCGGCGAGCGAGCGGGACGCCTCGCCGAACGCCTTGAGACAATGGAGAAGGTCAATGACGTCCAACGCCGGATGCTGGAAGCAGCAGCTCGCCGCCCTCGCGATCGTAACGAGCTTGCTGAGCGGCTGCGCGACGGTTCGTTCTGAGAACGGGAGGCAGGCGACATGCCCGCCAGTGGTCGAGTATGGCCGTGAGTTCCAGGTGCGGGCGGCCGAGGAACTGGCCCTGCTGCCGGAGGGATCGTCGGTTGCGGAGATGCTGGCCGACTATGCCGTGATGAGGGAGCAGGCGCGTGCGTGCGGATCCACGCCGTGATCTAAGCTCGATGCGCCAGGTCCAAGGGATGTTGACGATCCACTCCGGCGCAATTCCAGCGCCTGTCGGCGCCCGGACCTAGCTGCCCGTGGTCAACACTCATGTCGCGCGCGCGGGAGATTGGCAGGGCTTGATATGGATCAAGGCGCATATGCGCACCGACGCATAATCATCCCGCCATGCAGGATGTACTGACCGCCCTTTGCGACCCGACCCGCCGCGCCGCGCTCGCCCTTCTCTGGGATGGGGGTGAGCATTGCGTTTGCGAGTTGATGGCGAGGCTCGACGCGAGCCAGAGCCGGATGTCGCGGCACATGAAGGTGCTGCGCGAGGCCGGTCTCGTGCTGGACAGGCGCGACGCGCAATGGGTGCGCTACCGCCGAAACCCTGACCTGGCACCCGAACTTGCGGCCGTGATCGACGCTGTGCTGACCGCCGAATTCAATCTCGAAAGGAAGGTCGCATGACCGTCGAAACACATGACCCCGCCCTGCATCGCGGCGCGCCCGACTGGCTCTGGTATGTCGGCACCCCCGCCGTCGGCGTTGTCCTCTACCTGCTCTACGGTCAGCTGATCCCGATTTCGGAATGGGTGACGGCGCTGTTCCCGGTGGCGCGCGACAGCCACACCGGCGAGGCCATCGCCTTTTTCGTCTATGACGTCCCGAAGGTGCTGTTGCTGCTCACTGGCATCGTCTTCGTGACGGGCGTGCTGCGCAGCTGGTTCAGCCCGGAGAAGACCCGCGCCATCCTGGCGGGAAAACGTGAGATCTGGGGCTATCCGCTTGCCGCGCTTCTCGGTGTGCTGACGCCGTTCTGTTCCTGCTCCTCGGTGCCGCTTTTCATCGGTTTCGTCTCAGCGGGCATTCCGCTGAGTGTCACGTTCTCCTTCCTGATCGCCGGGCCGATGGTCGGGCCGGTGGGCCTCGGGTTGCTCTATGGCCTCGTCGGCTGGCAGATCGCCACGATCTACCTCGTCTTTGGGTTCACCATCGCCACGGTCGCGGGGTTCGTCCTCGGGCGCATGGGTCTGGAGCGCTACCTGCAGGACTGGGTGCGCGAGCTGAACGCGGGCCCCGTCGGCGATCTGCCCGAGGAACGTCTGACCCTCGTCGATCGGCTGAAGATTGGCGCCGAACAGGTCCGCGAGATCGTTGGCAAGGTCTGGATCTGGGTGCTGATCGGCATCGGCATCGGCGCCGCGATCCACGGCTACGTTCCCGAAGAGATGATGCTGCGGATCATGGGCGGCGAGGCCTGGTGGTCGGTGCCCGCCGCCGTCGTCGTGGGCGTGCCGATGTACACGAATGCGGCCGGTGTCATTCCCATCGTGGAGGCGCTGCTGGGCAAGGGGGCCGCGCTTGGCACGACGCTGGCCTTCATGATGTCGGTGATCGCGCTGAGCCTGCCCGAGATGATCATTCTCAAGCAGGTGCTGACCCTTCGCCTGATCGCGATCTTCATCGCGGTCGTCTCGGCGGGGATCCTCGCCACCGGCTTTCTCTTCAACGCCATACTCTAAAAGGACACGCCCATGAAAACCGTCAAGGTCTACGGCCCCGGCTGCAAACGCTGCGAAACCACCGAAGCCATGGTCAAGGACGCCGCCGCAAAGCTCGGCGTCGCCGTCGAGGTCGAAAAGATCACCGACGCGAAGTCCATCGCGATGGCGGGCGTCATATCCACGCCGGGCATCTCGGTCGACGGCAAGCTCGTTCATGCCGGGGGGCTGCCGGATGCGGCCAAACTCGAAGGCTGGCTCCGCGCATGATCCGCGCCCTCATCGCCGGTTTCGTCGTCGTCGCGCCGACGTTCGTGGCAGCCGAAGTCCTCGACGTGCGGTCTGTGACCGAGGGCGTTTGGGCCATCGTCGGAGAGAAGGAACAGCGCAGCCCCGAAAACCTCGGCAACAACGCCACCTTCGGCCTTGTCGTCACTGATGCCGGTGCGGTGCTGATCGATCCGGGCGGCTCGTGGCGCGGCGCGGAGGCTCTACACGATGCGATCCGCAGCGTGACCGACCAGCCCGTGACCCATGTTATCAACACCGGCGGGCAGGATCACCGCTGGCTCGGCAATGGCTACTGGCAGGCGCAAGGGGCCACGGTGATCGCGTCCGACGCGGCGGTGGAGGACCAGCAGGCCCGGGCGTCGATGCAGATGACGGGGTTGACGCAGCTGATCGGCGCGACGCTGGAGGGGACTGAACCCAGCTTCGCTGACGTGACCTTTTCCGATGCCTATACGCTGGATGTCGGCGGCCTGATCTTCGAGATCGTGCATCCGGGCCCCGCGCACACGCCCGGCGACAGTTTTGTCTGGGTGCCGGCGCGCGACACGGTGTTTACCGGCGACATCGTCTATGTCGAGCGCATCCTCGGCGTGGGCGAGCAGAGTTCCATCACTCACTGGCCCGACGCCTATCTCGCGGTGGAAGCGACAGGCGCCGCCCATGTCGTGCCTGGCCACGGCGGGCCGACGACGATGGAGCGCGCCCGCGCCGACACCTACGACTACCTGATGAACCTGCGCGCACAGATCGGGGCGCTGCTGGACGATGGCTGCGACATTCTGGCGGCGCCGCGGGTCGACCAGGCGGCCTTCACGTATCTCGAACAGTTCGACAGCCTGGCAGGTCGCAACGCGCAGACCGCCTTCCAGCAGATGGAATGGGAGTGATGCTGGAGTATCGCGTCACCGCCCGCCGCATCGACAGCCATGGCTCGGAAGCCGAGGCAAAGGCGGCGCGCCTCGTGCTCGACACCGACATGGCGGGGCGCGACGACGCCTTCAATCCGGCGGAGATGCTACTGGCCAGCCTCGCCGCCTGCCTGCTGAAAGGGGCTGAGCGGGTGACGCCCATGCTCAACTTCGATCTGCGCGGCATCGAGGTCAGCCTGCATGGCGTGCGGCAGGACAGCCCGCCGAAGATGGTGCGCATCGACTACGAGATCGTTCTGAATACGGACGAGAGCGACCAGCGACTGGATCTGCTTCACCGCAACCTGCGCAAATACGGCACCATCTCGAACACGCTGGCCGAGGCGACCGAGCTTGTCGGTACGATCCGGCGGAAAGTCTGATCCATGCCCCATGACCATGCCCACGATCACGCGCCGCCTGCCGATCTTGGCCCGGCCTTTCGTTGGGCCGTCGGGCTGAACACCGCCTATGTGATCGTCGAGGCGGTCGCGGGCTTTCTGACTGGTTCGCTGGCGCTGCTGGCGGATGCGGCGCACAATCTGACCGATGTAGCGGGGTTGCTCATCGCCTGGGCGGCGGCGGTTCTGGCGAAGCGTACGGCGACGCAGGCGCATAGCTGGGGGCTGGGCCGGGCCACGATCATGGCGGCGATGCTGAACGCGCTCGCCATCCTGATCGGCGTCGTCTGGGTGATCTGGGAGGCGGCGCAGCGAGTCCAGACGCCGGAAGAGGTGCCGGGGCTGACGATCCTGATCGTGGCGCTGGTGGGGATCGGCGTGAACACCGGCTCGGCGCTCCTGTTCATGCGCGCGCAGAAGGAGGACCTGAACACCAAGGGGGCCTTTCTGCACATGGCGGCCGACGCCGTCGTCTCGGGCGCTGTGGTGCTGGCGGCGGCGGGCATCCTGATGACCGGCTGGACCTGGCTCGATCCGGCCGTCGCCATCGCCGTCAGCCTGCTGATCGCCATCACGGCTGGGGGACTGTTCCGCGAGGCGCTACACCTCAGCCTGGACGGCGTGCCCGAGCGGGTCGATCCGGGCGCTGGCACGGCCGCAGGTGTTTGCGCTCTACATCGGCCTGTCTCTGACCGGCGCCTTCGCATCGGGGCTGCTGTTCCAGCTATGGGCCTCGATGGCTTGAACGTTGCGGTGGGGCGCGCTGCCTCGCCGCTCATTTCCCGATCGAACCATCATCATGATTTCACGACTGTCTCCGGCACGGCGCGGCCTGATCGTCACCGCGCTCGGATCCTCCCTCACCGTCAGCTGGGCCTCCAGCTACTACATCCCCGCAGTTCTGGCCGTGCCCATGGCCGAGGATCTCGGCCTGTCGCCGGTCTGGGTCTTCGGCGCCTTCTCCATGGCGATGGTGGTCTCGGCCATGGTGGGACCGTGGGCCGGGGCGCGGATCGACGGCGTCGGCGGGCGGGGAGTGCTGATGCTGTCGAACCTCGTCTTTGCAGCGGGGCTCGGGCTTTTGGCGCTGGCTCCGACGCCTCTGGTCCTCTTCGCAGGCTGGGCGGTGATCGGGCTCGGTATGGGGATAGGTCTCTACGAGGCGGGGTTCGCGACGCTCGCGGGGATCTATGGCAAGGACGCGCGCGGACCGATCACCGGCATCACTCTGATCGCCGGGTTCGCGAGCACGGTCGGCTGGCCGCTCTCGGGGCTGATGCTGGCGACATGGGGCTGGCGCGAAGCCTGCCTCGGCTGGGCGCTGATCCATCTGGCAGTGGCGTTGCCGCTGAACGCGTGGCTGCCGAAAGGCACTAGGACGGCAGCCGGAGAGGCGACGCCGGTCGAGGACGGCCCTCCGCCATCCCGCCTTGCGCTGTGGCTGCTGGCATTCGTCTTTGCCGCGACCTGGTTCAACTCGACCGCCATGGCCGCGCATCTGCCAGGCCTTCTGTAGGCCGCCGGGGCCAGCACGGCTGTCGCCATCGCGGCAGGAGCGCTGATCGGCCCGGCGCAGGTCGCAGCCCGGGTGCTGGAGTTCGGCCTGCTGCGCCGGTTCCACCCGCTCGTCTCGACCCGCGTGGCGGCAGCGGCGCATCCCGTCGCCGCTGTGGCGCTGGTGAGCTTTGGAGGTCCCGCGGCCTATGCCTTCGCGCTCCTGCATGGGGCGGGGAACGGGATCCTCACGATAGCCAAGGGCACTCTGCCGCTGGCGTTGTTCGGGTCGGCGGGATACGGGCGGCGGATCGGCTGGCTGAATGCGCCCGCCCGCATCCTGCAAGCGGCGGCGCCCCTGATCTTCGGTGCCGCGCTGACCACATGGGGCCTCTCGGCGATCTGGCTGACGGCCGGGATCGGGGTTGCCTCCTTCACCGCTCTGCTGGCCCTCAGGCGAACATGAGGCGGCGCAAACGGGCCTCGCGACATCGCCCTGCGCTCAGGTTGCGGCGGAGAGGTTCACCCGCTTCATGAGCGCGGCCGCCGTTTCCTTGCGCTCGGAGTAGCGGTCCACGAGATACGCCTTCCGATCGCGCGTGAGCAGCGTGAACTTCACCAGCTCCTCCATGACATCCACGATCCGGTCGTAGAGTGGCGACGGGCGCATCCGTCCCGCCTCGTCGAACTCCTGAAACGCCTTGGGGATCGAGGACTGGTTGGGTATGGTGAGCATCCGCATCCAGCGCCCGAGAACCCGCATCTGGTTGACCGCGTTGAAGCTCTGCGAACCGCCCGACACCTGCATCACTGCCAGCGTCTTGCCCTGCGTCGGTCGCACGGCGCCCTCGGACAGCGGAATCCAGTCGATCTGCGTCTTCATAAGGCCGGTCATCGCGCCGTGCCGCTCGGGGCTCGACCAGACCATGCCTTCGCACCAGGCCACCAGATCGCGCAGCTCGCGCACCTTCGGGTGGCTGGCATCCACCCCGTCGTCGACCAGCGGCAGGCCTGAGGGGTTGAAGAACCGGACCTCCGCCCCGAGCACTGTGAGGATGCGACCGGCTTCCTCGGCCGACAGTCGGCTGAACGATCGCGCCCGGAGCGAGCCGTAGAGGATCAGGATGCGGGGCGGATGCGTGCTGATGGCAGGCGACAGCAGCCGGTCGCGGTCGATGGCGGCGAAACTCGTCTCGTCGAGCTGTGGTGTTGTCAGATCGGTCGGTGTGTCAGGCAATCCGGTTTCCCTCGGCGTCGATGATCAATTGGCCGTCCTCCTTGGCGAGCGGACCCGGAGGGAGCGTCTCGAGCAGATCGAGGACAGTCTCGGACGGGCGGCAGAGCCTGACGCCCATCGGCGTACAAACGATCGGGCGGTTCACGAGGATCGGGTGGCGCGTCATGGCGTCCAGCAATGCGTCGTCGGAGACGTCCGGCGCGGTGAGCCCCAACTCCTCGGCCGGGGAGCGCTTGACCCGGAGTGCCTCGCGCACCGTGATCTCGGCGGCGGCGAACAAGGCCAGAAGCTGCGGACGCGTCCAGCCCTCCTTCAGATAGTCGATGACGGTCGGCTCGTATCCAGCCGCCTCGATGATGCCGAGCACGTTGCGGGACGTGCCGCAGTCGGGATTGTGGTGGATGACGACCGGGAAGGTGCTCACGCCGGGAACCTCTCGCGTGTCCGGTTCGCAATGGCGACGAGGCTCAGCATCACCGGCACCTCGACCAGCACCCCCACCACGGTGGCCAGCGCCGCACCGGAGTTCAGCCCGAAAAGCCCGATCGCCACGGCGACCGCCAGTTCGAAGAAGTTCGACGTGCCGATCAGCGCGCAGGGCGCGGCGACCCGGTGGGGCACGGCCCACTGCCAGGCCCATCCATATCCAAGGGCGAAGATGCCGTAGGACTGGATGACGATCGGGACTGCGATCAGCGCGATCAGCAGCGGTTGCGCGAGAATAACCGGCCCCTGGAAACCGAAGAGTAGCACCACGGTCACCAGCAGCCCGACCACCGAGGCCGGCTTGATCCGCGCCGTGAACGCGGTCACCGCAGCCTCGCCGCCTTTCGCGATCAGCGCCCGGCGCGTAAGGAGACCCGCGATCAGGGGAATGACGATGTAGAGGACGACCGACAGGATCAGCGTCTCCCACGGGATGCTGATGTCGGTCACGCCCAGAAGGAAGGCCACGATGGGGGCGAAGGCGACCACCATGATCAGGTCGTTCACCGAGACCTGCACCAGCGTGTAGTTGGGATCGCCCTTGGTCAGCTGTGACCAGACGAAGACCATCGCCGTGCAGGGCGCCGCCCCGAGCAGGATCAGCCCGGCGATGTATTCCGGCGCGCGCTCTGGGTCGATCAGTCCGGCGAAGACGTGGTTGAAGAACAGTACCGCCAGCGCCGCCATGGTGAAGGGCTTGATCAGCCAGTTCACGGCCAGCGTGATCACGAGGCCCTTCGGGCGCTGTCCCACCGCCTTCAGCGAGCCGAGATCCACCGCGATCATCATCGGATAGACCATCGCCCAGATCAGGACGGCGACGACGAGGTTGACCGAGGCGACCTCCAGCGCGGCCAGCGCGCCGAAGAGACCCGGCGCGAGGTTGCCGAGGACGAGCCCGGCCAGGATGCACAGCGCGACCCAGAGCGTCAGCCAGCGTTCGAAGAGGTTCATGAAATTTCCTTTTCGTCAGGCACGCAGCAGACCGCAGCGGATGGGGCGGTCAGCGTGCCGATAAAGTCGGCCAGCGGTTCCAGCGCAGCGGGGTTCAGCGCGTAGCAGATGCGCGGGCCGGATATCTCGCCAGTGATGACCCCGGCAGCCTTCAGGATGCGCAGGTGCTCGGAGACCGTAGATTGCGCCAGGCCGACAGCGCCCACGATGTCGCCGCCGATGCAGCCGGGCGTGGCGAGCAGCAGCCGCAGGATGCGCAGTCTTGCCGGATGCGCGAGCGCCTTGGCCAGTTCAGCGATTTCGATGTCAGTATCCTGCATGAGCCATCCATCTGTTCGTTAATCGTCGATAGACGATAATAGTGGCTAGCACAATGGTGTTCGCTGCAGAGTGGCCATCGTTGCCAAACGGGCGAAGAGGGCGACGAGGCGGCGCTCGACATCCGCGACCTGCGCTCGATGCTGGATTTGCTTCGGCTCGTGCGCCGCACGGCCGTGCAAACCATCGTCCGCGCCGTCACCACCGCGGTCCTGCTCGCGCTGCTCGCCGGCGTCGCGATCAAGCTGAAGATCTTCGGCAACGGCCCGTATCCGAAGACAATCCGTGTCGACCAGGGCTCGGAGTTCATCTCCCGTGACCTGGACCTGTGGGCCTATCAGCGCGGCGTCGAACTCGACTTTTCCCGCCCGGGCAAGCCGACCGACAACGCCTACATCGAATCGTTCAACGGCAAGTTCAGGGCCGAATGCCTCAATGCACACTGGTTCCTGACGCTTGACGATGCCCGCTCGAAAATGGAGGAATGGCGTAAGGACTACAACACAGTCCGCCCGCACAGCGCGATCGGCAACAAGCCGCCGATATCGCTCATGAAAGGCTCATCGGCACCTTCCGCCACCTGAGCCAGATACCCCGGAAGTTCCGGTTCGGGGCGATCCAAAGACGGGGTGCACGTCAGATCCGCTGATACAGAAAACCCGCCCGATCGTCTCCGATGGGCGGGTTTTGTCGTTTCAGGGCCGTTTGAGCCGCTTATTGACCTCAATTGGCCATCCTATGCGACCCGGGACACAAGCACGTCAGGAGGCTCTTAGCGCCAGTTTGTGAGGCTGCGAGTATCGTCGTTCACGCATTGCCCATTCCGCTCCACAATCCTGGTCGGCCAGAATGACACTGTCCTCTGATAGTCGGTGTCGGCAGCAGCAAACCTCGACTGAAGCCCACCTAGTGCAACAAACTCCGCCGAAGCGCGTCGGAACTTCCACAATCGACATCGCTGAGCAGCTTTGCAATCTGCTCCTCTCCCAGTTCACCGCGATGGGCAAGGAAAGCGGCCAACCGGTAAAGCGGCTGCATCCTCGTCGAGAGCATGCCCCGGACGAGGTGGGCGATCTCCTCCAGCCGGAACCTGACCTTGTTCTGCAGAAGAGGATCGGTGGCGAGCCGCGCCTCGGCCTTCTCGGGCGGCTCACGCCAGAGCAGCGAGGTGCCGAGGCCGCAGGAGATCTCCTGCATCGCCGCCAGGATGCTGGCGCGCGCGAGATCGCTTTCACGCGGTCCGCCTGCCGCCGTGGACGCCATCCCGTTGAGCACTTCCTCCGCGACGCGGCCGGCGAGCAGGACGGCGAGATGCATGTCGACGTCTGCCACGGTGGGTACGGCGGAGAACCCCATGCCCACGAAGGCGTGTGGTCCGGTTTCCGGCGAGACGAGCGACATGCGGTAGACCTTCAGACCGAAGAGATTGGCCACGAGCGCGTGCCCCGCCTCGTGGACGGCCATCTGCCATTTTTCCTCGGCGGTATAACGCGGGGTCCGCTTCAGAAGCTCGTCCTGGAGATGTCTTTCCGAAAGACGCTCGCCCGCCCGTCGGGCCCGGGCCCTCACCGTGCGGACGAGGGCCTCCACGTCCGCGCCGCTCGCCCCGCTCAGGAACCGGGCGGTCCGATCAAGATCGATGTCGAGAAGATCCTCCTTGAGATACTGCCGCAGGATGCCCGCCAGGTCCTCCTCGTCGGGCAGCGGGATCTCGATCACCTTCTCCAGCCGGCCCGGTCTCAACAACGCAGGATCGAGAACGCCGGGGTTGTTGGTAGCGCCCACGACAATCACGCCCTCGCGTGCTTCAAAGCCGTCGAGCTGCTCGAGCAAGCCGTTGATTGCCATGCGCACATAATCGCTGTTGTGGGTCTGCAAGTTGGTCCGGCTGCCAACGGCGTCGATCTCGTCAATGAAGAGAAGCGAGGGCGCCTTCCGCCGCGCCTCATCGAAATCGCGCCGCATGGCTCTCAGGTAATCGCCAAGATGACCGCAGGCCTGCCAGGCAGCGGCCGACGTTGCGACCAGATGGAGACCGCAGCTTGCCGCAAGGCTCGCCGCAAACCTTGTCTTGCCCACGCCCGGCGGTCCGGCAAGCACGAGCCCGCGATCGAGATCCTCCCAACTGACTTCTCCCTTGCGGTAGGCGGCAAGGTCCAGCGCCAGGTCGAGCCCCCACGTGCGGGCCTCTCCGTAGCCGATGAGCTCCTCCAGGGGTATCGGGCCAGTCTTGCCTCCAGATTTGGAGCCAGTCTTCGGGGCGGATGCGGAGGCCGAGAGCATTCTGCGCAACCGGGCACGGGTGCGTGCCGGCGCCTCACGCTCGCGCATGGCGGTTCCTATCTCGAAGACGGATTTGGAGCGAAGGATCTCCGGATCGACAGCCTCTGCGAGACCTAGCTCCCGGTCGTGCAAGGCGCGAAACGTGCGTTCCAGATCCTCGACTTCCAGTGTGCCGAGGGACATGACCACGTCGCAGGCCGCGCCTGCCTCCTCGGCGAGCGCATCGAAGTCCTCTGTTATGATGCAGATCGCATAGCGCTCGTGCAGGTAGAGGGCGAGCCAGGAAAGGGCGCTGCCGTCCTCGTCGATGTCCTTGGATCGTAGATCACCTGGTCCTGAGTCCTTGAAGAGTGCAACGCCTGGTCCGCTGTGCCTGTAATGAGACCGAAGATAGGCATGCTCCCTCGCTTTCCACCCCTGGGGAACCAGGCATGCCTTGATGATGGACTCCACACCTTCCTGCCAAGACTCAGGGGCCTCGAAAGCAACAACACGGGCCGGGCGAAACAACCGCGTCGCCTTGCCCGCATCTGCGTCGACAATGGCCCGGGCCACTGCCGCGGTGACCATGGTGAGTACCGGCGGAAGCAGCAGCGCGTCCCGATCGAGGAACGGCTCCCCGGCACTCGCATCCTCATCGTCCTGAAGATCGAGATCGACCTGGTCTTCCGGTCCATCCTCGGAGCTGAGGTCAACCCGGTTGATGCGGTTGGAATAGTGTCCTGCCAAGTCGGCCTCGGCATTGACCCGCCTTTGCAGTCGGCGGGCCAGCCTTCCAAAGACCTTGTCGATACGCGCCTTGCGCCGGGCCTCGGGCGCCTTGCGGGCCAGACGCGCCTGGACGGCATCACTCTCCGGAGCGTCAACGACTGGCTCTACGGTTACGGATGCACTGGTCATTGGCGCACCTCCCGGCAGACGGCGTCGCCACGATTGAACGCAGCAAGCCAGCGGGCATCCTGAAGCAGACTGTACGCCTGGGTGACCATGCTCGGGTCGGGCAGCGGCCCGAGACCGTCACCGGCAACTGGCGCGCAGAGATCCATGAGGGTGATGGGCTCACATTCGGCGAGGCGCCCTCTGGCGCCATCGATCGCCACCAGCAGAGCGGAGGCCAGCAGGTCGAGGGTGCCATCCTCCCCATGAGCGATGCCACCGGATCGAATGTGGTCTTCCAGAGCCTGGTAGCAGCCCGGCAGATCGTCGGTGTCCGAGATGATCGTGGCCACTGTGGCACGGGCGGCATCAAGGCAGGCGGCGATGAGATCGATCGCGCTTGCCCCGAGCTCGGCGTCTTGCCGCCACCATGAGAATGGGCGTGCGGCCTGAAGGGGATCGGGGCGCGCGGAAGAACGGACTGAAGGGGCAGCACCGTTGCTGCGCGAATGACAAGAAATCTGCTGAGACAAGACAAAGGTCTCCTGTTGGCCCGTCGGGAAACCCGCGGGCGGAACTGGAAAATCGGGATGTGTTGGAAAGGGCCTGCCTAGACGGCGGCGAGCCTCGGCCGGC
>NZ_JAIVMG010000030.1 GCF_020177335.1 Stappia indica
ATGCAAAATCTCCTGGCGATCCGCACGGGGTCCCGCAACGCTGACCAGGTGCACGGGTGAACCCGTGCGCGATAGGCGCAACGCTTTCGGGATCCGGCGGCCGGATCGCGACAAATCAGATGGTCAGGGAGAAACGTGGTCCGTCAGGAGGCCGAACGCTCGCAAGGCTCCAAGCTCACCGTGCGCCTGGCACGGCAAGAAACCTGCGGACAGATGACGAAGGGTGTTTCCGCGGCAACGCGCGGCAGTCTAGTCTTGGCAATAGCCATGGCCTGTATCCTCCAGATACGGGTTCGTGGTCAGGCTGTCGTTGGTGTTCCCGCACCGGCGGCAGCCGCTTAGCTCTCAACCAAGGCAAATCTTAGGCTGAGACATTTAAGGTAAGACGATCGCAAAATCCTGCAATGAAAAAAGCGTCGAATGACGAGCTGCGTCTTGCAGACGTGCTTAATGCAACGTGCGCCAAGTCACCAATCCCCTTCCAACCCTCACCGTTGCAATGGCACCAAAAGTGCTGATGCGTTCTATCGAACGAACCGTAAACAATATGCCGTTCTGCCCCGTCAGAATTTGAATTTTTGGGACAAATTTGGGACAAATAGCGGCGAATTGGGGTGAACCGTTATGTTGACATAAGAACGATTATGAATTATAAATCAGCACGTTAGAAAAATCCATCAAACGTGGATTTGGCCCATTTTCGCTCTCGCGGTGCACGGGGATGTCCGAGGCGGCGACGACGCCGCCAGACAGCATGGCCTCGATGCCGGAAAGGTCGAAGCCCTCCGCGATCGACGGGCAGACCACCGCCCGCGCGCTCTTGTGCAAACGGCGCGGGTCGCCCGCGCTGACGCGGGAGACATTGAACAGAAGGCCGCGCTACTGGAGCGTCTTCATGGATTCCAGCGTACTCTCGACGTGCCAGCCCGGGCGGCCGACGATCAAAAGCTTGGTGTTTTCGTGCCCCAAATGGCGCAGGGCGTTCCAGGCGGCGATCAGCCGGCTGTGGTTCTTGCGCGGCTCGATGGTCGAGACCATCATGATGTAGTCGAGCGTGTCCGCATTCAGGTGCCGGTCGTAAAAGAGGCGCTCTTCCCGTGTGCTCAGGAATTCCGGCGCGGTTGCCGGCTCGATGCCTCCGCGGATGATATCGCGCAGGCGCTCGCGGCTCGGGACTTCGTCGGTCTCCTTGTAAAGATCGGAGACGGCGCAGGGGATGACGTGTGTCAGTTTTTCATGCCCGCTGAAAGGCCTGGAATCGGAATGGCTTCCAAAGCCCAAGGATATTCCGCAGAAATCTGACGTGGTGGTGTCTGTCTTGCGTCGTTTTCACGTGGCGAATCGCTCAGGTTATGTCAGGCGGCCGGGTGGCGGCGGGGAGGTTTACCGACAAAGACGCAGGATGCAAGGGAGGGCGTAGGGTCAATTGGGCGATTGTATTTCTCTGGATGCATACTACGTACTTGTAACCGCTGGAATTAGTAAGAATATATCTGAATATAGAAAAGGGTGGACGCTGAAGGGAGCGGCCGCGGGAAGTTCTTTCTTCAAAAAAGGTATCGGCAGTCGTCTACATACTGTTGTCTACATGGGGGGGCTTCCGCGCCGCTTGATGTTACGGGATACGTTTGCAGAGAAGTGCCGGGTGTCCGGGAGTCCGGGAGTCTTGCCGATAGGTCGTTCCCGCGGTGCTCGCTTTGTCGCATCGCTTGTGCCATCACCGGGTGGGGGGCACGCAGGCGTGTGGTGACTGAACCCGCGCTGCGGATGAAAGGCTGATGGTGACTGAAGTCGTTGTTGATATCGGACGTCTGGTCCGGCGTTTGTCGCGGGCAACCCCGACTGGCATCGACCGGGTCATCCTGGCCTATCTTCTGGAGCTGCGGGCGCAGCCGGAAATCCGGTTGACCTGCGCCTGCGCGGCCAGAGGGCGGTTGTTTCGCTTTCCCGAGAGTTTCGCCGATCGGCTGATCGATGCAACGCGCGCGCGCTGGTTCGATGGGGGCGGGAAGGACGCTTCGTTTGCGTCGGGGAGCGGGCGGCTGGCGGCGCTCCGTGCTGCGGCCTTGCGGGTGCTGACTGGGGGCGGCATGGCGATGCGCGGCCTTGCCCCGGGAACGGTTTATCTGTCGCTCGACCATGGCGGCCTGCAGCCTGGCGGGATCGTGCGGCGGCTGGCGCAGCGCGAGGACATTCGGGTTGTCTGCTTTCTGCACGATCTGATCCCGCTCACGCATCCCGAATATGTCGTGGAGCGGTCTATTCTCGAGCATCAGAGGCGTGTGGAAACGATCAGCGCCTGTGCCAATCTTGTGATCGCGAATTCTCACTACACGGAAGAGGCGCTCAAGGCATATGCGGACCGAAAGGGCCTGCGTACGCCGAAAACGGTAACCGCCCATCTGGGCGTCGAGGGGCACCTGTGGGAGGGGGGGCGCTCTGAGCTGCCGGTATCGGCGAGAGCGCGGCGCCCGTATTTTGCGTTTATCAGCACCATTGAGGCGCGCAAGAACCACCTGCTGCTTCTCAATGTCTGGCGGCAGTTGGCCGAGCGGATGGGGCCGGAAACTCCGCGTCTGGAAATCGTCGGTCGGCGGGGCTGGGAAGCGGAAGCCGCGTTTGACATGCTCGACCGCTGCACGGCGCTGCGCGGTCATGTCAGCGAACGGGCGGATCTGTCCGATGCGGCGATGTCGGATTTGCTGGGGAATGCACGCGCGTTGCTGTTTCCCTCCTTCGTGGAGGGCTTCGGCTTGCCGCTCGTCGAGGCGCTTGCCAGCGGGGTGCCGGCGCTGGCCGCCGACATCCCGGCGTTCCGGGAAATTGGCGCCGGGGTGCCGGAGTATCTGAACCCGGTCGACGGGCTCGGCTGGGCGGAGGCGATTTGCGACTACGCCGACCCGGCTTCCCAGCGGCGGGCCCGGCAGGTGCGCAGGTTGGAGGCATTTCGCCCGCCAACCTGGGACGACCACTTTCAGATCGTTGTGCCGCGGATATTGGAACTCGGGGCGGGAGCCTGAGTCAGGCGGTGCTGCTGCCTGTCTGACAGGCGAGGGCGGTGCGTCTTTGCGGCTCAGGTCTTGTTGTGATCCGTGGCCGGTTGGAAGTTGAGGGCGGTGCCGTTCATGCAGTAGCGCAGGCCGGTCGGGTGTGGTCCGTCCGGAAAGACGTGCCCGAGATGGCCGTCGCAGGCGCCGCAGCGGATTTCCGTGCGCAGCATGCCATGGGAGCGATCCTCGATCTCGGTGACCGCGTCCGGCGACGCGGTCTCAAAGAAGCTCGGCCAACCGCAGCCGGCATCGAATTTCGTATCCGAGTGAAACAGCGGGGCGCCGCATCCGGCGCAGGAATAGCGCCCGCCGTGAAACGTGTCCCAGAACGGACCGGAAAACGGGCGCTCCGTACCGGCGCGGCGCAGCACGTGGAATTGCTCGGGCGTCAGCTTCGCCTGCCACTCCGCGTCCGACTTGCGGTGGTATTTGCGATCCCCGGATTTGATCATGCGGCGCTCCCGTGCGAGGAAGATAGACAACCGGATTAAATAGGGTCCCCTCGGTGCTGCCGCAATGGTTCGCGAACTTTCGTTGAAACTCCAGCGTTTCAAGGCGTAATTCGCTTGCTCGCGCGAGAGGGCTGTTTATATGTGGGGCGATTCTTGGGGAACACTCGGTGGTCCGCCATGAGTCGTCCGTTTGTCCGGCCGTTCGGCCCGTTTCATCTTCCCAGGGGAGGCACATGTCGCTCATAGGATCCGAGGCGACCTTCATCGCCGTTCTGGCCCCCTTCGCGGCGGCGATCGTTGCCCCGACCCTGACGCGCCTTCTCGCGCATAATGCGGCCTGGCCGCTGGCGCTGGTGCCCGCAGCGATCTTCCTGTTCTTCGCCGGGCTGGTGCCCGAGGTCGCGGGCGGGGTCAGTTTCACGCCGATGGTGGACTGGGCGCCGTCCTACGGCGTGACCTTTTCCTTCTTCGTCGATGGGCTTTCCACCCTGTTCGCCCTGCTGATCTCCGGCATCGGCACCTTCATCATTCTCTATTCAGGTGGCTACCTGAAGGGGCATCCGCAGCAGGGACGATTCTTCTCGTTCATGTTCCTGTTCATGGGCGCGATGCTCGGGCTGGTGCTCGGCAACGACCTGATCACCCTGTTCATTTTCTGGGAACTGACCTCGATCACCTCCTTTCTGCTGATCGGCTTCGATCATCTGCGCGCCGCCTCCCGGCGCGCGGCGATCCAGGCGCTGGTGGTGACCGGCGGCGGTGGTCTGTCGCTGCTGGCCGGCTTCCTGGTGATCATGGCGGTGACGGGCGAGGCGAATATGTCAGCGGTGCTCGCCAGCGGCGACACCCTGCGCGACAGCGGTCTTTATGCGCTGATCCTGGTGCTGGTGCTCGGCGGTGCCTTCACCAAGTCGGCGCAGTTCCCCTTCCACTTCTGGCTGCCGAACGCCATGGAGGCGCCGACGCCGGTGTCGGCCTTCCTGCATTCCGCGACCATGGTCAAGGCTGGCGTCTATCTGTTGATGCGGATGCATCCGGTCTTGGGCGATACCGCGCTGTGGACGACGATCCTGCCGGTTTTCGGCGGTGCCACCCTGCTGGTCGGCACGATTCTGGCGGTGCGCCAAACCGATCTGAAGCTGATGCTGGCCTATACCACCGTCGCCTCGCTCGGGCTGCTGGTAATGCTGACCGGCACCAGCTGGGAGAAGGCCATCGAGGGAGCCGCGCTCTATCTGCTGGCCCACTCCCTGTTCAAGGGAGCCCTGTTCATGGTCGCCGGCACCATCGACCATGAGGCCGGCACCCGCGACATCACCCGGCTTGGCGGCCTGCGCAAGGCGATGCCGATCACCTTTGCCGCGGCCTGTCTTGCGGCGCTGTCCATGTCCGGCCTGCCGCCCTTCGTCGGCTTCATCGCCAAGGAGTATCTCTACACGGGGATCTGGGGCGGAGCCGGCGCCAATTACGCGCTGACGGCAACCGCCGTTCTCGGCAATGCCCTGATGCTGGTGATTGCCGCGGCCGTGGCCCTGAAGCCGTTCCTGGGGCCGAAGGTGGAAACGCCGAAGCACGCCCATGAAGGACCGGTGCTGCTTTATGCCGGTCCGGTGGTGCTGTCGCTTGTCGGTCTGGCAAGCGCGCTGCTGGCCCATGATACCGGCGTGCTGGTGATCGGCCCGGTGGTGTCGTCGATCCTCGGGGTGCCGAGCACGGTCGATGTGCATCTGGTGCCGACCCATATCGGCGCGGCGCTCTATCTGTCGCTCGGCACCATTGCCCTTGGCGTGGTGCTGTTCTTGCGTCTCGATGCGCTGCGGGCCGGCACTGCGGGGCTGCTGACGGCCATCGGCTGGGGCCCGGACAAGGGCTTCGACCAGGTGATCGCCGGAATTGTCAGCTTCTCCGCCTGGGTGACGCGCACGGTGCAGGGCGGGCGGATGGAGGTCTACATGACCATGACCTTCCTGATCACCGCCGCCGCCCTCCTGGTGCCGATGACCGTGGCCGGCACCTGGCCGACGAGCTTCGCCATGCCGGGCTTCCGGTTCTACGAATGGGGGGTTCTGGCGATCGCCGCTGCTGGTCTCGTGGCTGTGCTGATTGCCAGGACGCGGCTCACCGCTATCGTCTCGCTGGGCATCCAGGGCTTTGCCGTGGCGCTGATCTTCATGCTGTTCGGTGCGCCGGACCTGTCCTTCACCCAGTTCATGGTCGAAACCCTGTCGGTGGTGATCCTTGCCCTTGTCATGACCCGGCTCAACCTGCAGCCGCGCGATCACCGGCCGATGATGGCGCGCCTGTGCCACAGCGCGATCGCGCTGGCCATCGGTGTTGGCTTCGCCGGACTGCTGATCCAGATCACCTCGGCGCCGTTCGATCGGCGTCTGTCGGATTTCTTCGAGGCCTACAGTCGCACCATCGCCCATGGGCGCAACATCGTGAACGTCATCCTCGTCGATTTCCGCGGGTTTGATACTCTTGGCGAAATCTCGGTGGTGATGATCACAGGCCTGTGCGTTCTGGCGCTGATCAGGGTGCGGCCGAAGCGATCGGCGGAGGAGGCGCTTGACCTTGCCGCCGGCGACGAGGCGGTGCGCAAGCGCGAGGAGGCACGGGTATGAGAACGGTCATCTTCCGGACCATCGCCCCCTACCTGGCGGCGCTGATGGTGCTGTTTTCGGTATTTGTGCTGTTGCGTGGCCACAATGAGCCGGGTGGCGGTTTCATCGGCGGGCTGATCGCGGCGTCGGCGCTGGCGATCTACGGTATCGCTTGCGGGGTCGCGGCGGTGCGCCGGGCGATCACCCTGCATCCGATGAGCCTGTCCGCCGCCGGTCTTTTGATGTCCGCACTGTCCGGGCTGGTGTCGCTGTTCACCGGTCAGCCGTTCATGACCAGCCAGTGGTGGTATGTGCGCCTGTTCGGGGTGGAGGTGCCGCTGTCGACGCCGATGATCTTCGATATCGGTGTGTATCTGGTGGTGGTCGGGTCGATCGGTTCCATTGCCCTGGCCCTCGAAGAGCGGGAGAGCGATTGATGGAAGCCACCGTTTCCGTACTGATCGGACTGTTCTTCGCGGTTGCGATCTATCTGCTGATGTCGCGCCAGCTGGTGCGCATCCTCTTGGGCATTGCCATCCTCGGAAATGCGGTCAACCTGTTGATCTTCACCTCTGGTCGGCTCTTGCGCGAGGTGCCGCCGATCATTCCGGAGGCCTTGCAGGTTCCCGGCGAGACGATTGCCAATCCGCTGCCGCAGGCGCTGATCCTGACGGCGATCGTGATTTCCTTTTCCTTCCTTGCCTTCCTTCTGGTGCTGGCCTTCCGCGCCTATCAGGAGCTGGGCACCGATGACACCAACGAGATGCGCGTGGCCGAACCGACCGGCGACGTGCGGCCGCCGCAGGGATATTGAGCATGGCCGCTCCCGATACAGCCGTGGATCTGTCGCAGGCCATGCGCCTTGAGCCGGTGCTGCTTGGCGACTGGTTGGTGGTGGCGCCGCTGCTCCTGACCATTCTGGGCGGCGCGCTCTGCCTGATCACGCGCAAGAACACCCAGGCGCAGCCGAAGATCGCGATCATCATCCTGACATTGCTGGTGCTCAGCTGTGCCGGGCTGCTGGCCCGGGTCCTGGACCAGGGGGTGGTGACCATGGTCGCCGGCGCCTGGCTGCCGCCCTTCGGCATTGCCTTCACCGCCGATGCGCTGGGGGCGACGCTGGCGCTGACCTCGTCGCTGGTGGCGCTGGCGGTGGCCGTCTACGGGGCGGTCGACATTGACCGATCCGGTCGGCGCTATGGCTTTTATCCCTTCCTGCTGCTGTTGATGACCGGCGTCTGCGGCGCATTCCTGACCGGGGATATCTTCAACCTCTATGTCTGGTTCGAGGTGTTGCTGATTTCCTCCTTCGGCCTCTTGGTGCTTGGCAATGAGCGCGCGCAGCTCGATGGCGCGGTCAAATACGCGATCCTCAACATCATCGCCACGACCCTGTTCCTGATCGCCACCGGCCTGCTTTATGGCATCGTCGGCACGCTCAACATGGCCGACATCGCCATCAAGGCGCGGGAAATCGGCATGGAAGGTCCGCTGGTCACAGTGGCGGTGCTGTATTTCCTTGCCTTTGCGATGAAGGCGGCGGCCTTCCCGGTCAACTTCTGGCTTCCCGCCTCCTATCACACGCCGCGCATCGTCGTGTCGGCGGTTTTCGCCGGTCTTTTGACCAAGGTGGGCGTCTATGCCCTGCTGCGCATCTTCGTGCTCCTGATGCCCGATGCCCGCGCGGCTCTGGCCGACCTGATTGCGCTGGTGGCCATTCTCACCATGCTGATCGGTGTGTTCGGCGCGCTGGCACAGACCGACATTCGCCGGATGCTGGGGTATCTGGTGATCTCCGGCATCGGCTCGATGCTGGCGGGCCTTGCCATCGGCACCACGCCGGCACTGGCGGGCGCGATCTTTTACGCGGTTCATTCGATCCTGGTGATGACCGCGCTCTATATGGCTGCGGGCGTCATGCGGGCGCTTGGCGGCTCGTACTCCTTGCGGGAACTGGGGGGGCTCTACGGGGCCAATCCGACCTTTGCCGCGGTGTTCCTGATGCTCGGCTTCGCGGTGGCCGGCCTGCCACCATTTTCCGGTTTCTGGCCGAAGGTGCTGCTGGTCGATGCCGCTCTGGTCGGCGGTCATGGCTGGATCGCCGCATCGATCCTGATCACCGGGCTGTTGACGACGATTGCCATCGGCCGCGTCTGGGTCTTCGCCTTCTGGCGCGGCGGGGCCGAAGGAACGCCCGATGGCTATGAGAAGGCGCTGGCGGTGCCGGATCCGAGGGTCAGTGGCGCGGGCATCTGGCTGCCGCTTGGTCTGTTGCTCGGGCTTATCGTCCTGTTGGGCGTCCAGCCCGAGTTCATGATGCAGGTCGCCGGTCGCGGCGCCGCGTCCCTCGGTGAGCCGCTCGGCTACCTTCGGTCCGTATTCGGAGACGCGATCCAATGACCGGCCTGTTTCTGTTCAACATTCTGCTGGCGCTGGCGTGGGGCGCGGTGACCGGCAGTTTCGAGATCGCGAACCTGACGTTTGGCTTCGTGCTCGGTGCCGGGGCGCTGTACCTCATTCGCGAGCAGGTCGGCACCACCGGCTATCTCAACCGGGCCTGGCAGATCATCAGCCTGGCGGTCCTGTTCGTCTATGAGCTGGTGCTGTCGGCCCTGCGGGTCGCACGGATCGTGCTGACCCCGAAGATCGAGCTGTCGCCGGGCATCATCGCCTATCCGCTGACGGTGGACCGGGATTTCGAGATCACCATGCTGGCCAATCTGATCACGTTGACGCCGGGAACCCTCTCGGTCGACGTGTCGGAGGACCGCAAGGTGCTTTACGTGCATTGCCTGGATGTGCCCGATCCCCAGGCGACGATCGATGACATCAAGAACGGGTTCGAACGCAAGATCCTGGAGGCCTTCCGATGACCCCGGAGTTCTCGTCCTGGTTCCTCGACGTCTGCGTCACTATTTCGCTGGCAATCCTGACCGTGGCGTTCTTCCTGATCGTGGTGCGGATCGTGCGCGGGCCGACCCTTCCGGACCGGGTGGTGGCGCTCGACATGCTGGTCGCGGTGGGCATCGGCTTTATCGCCGCCATTGGCGTTCAGACCGACTACTACCTCTATCTCGATATCGCCATCGCTCTGGGGTTGGTCGGCTTCCTTGCGACCGTGGCTTTCGCCCGCTTCGTGCTGAACCGGGGACTGGCCAAGGATGCCACCATTGTCGATGAGGTTCAGGAAAGCATCGCCCAACGGGAGAGCGGACAATGACCCCGATTTATGAAGTGGCCGTTGGCGTTGTTCTGGTGGTCGGCTCGCTGTTCGCCCTGATCGCCGCCATCGGTTTGCTGCGGCTGCAGGACGTCTATATGCGGATGCATGCCGGCTCCAAGGCCGGAACGCTGGGCTCGGGGCTGATGCTGATTGCCCTGGCGATTCATGCCCATCAGATCGACGTGATCACCCGTGCCCTGGCTGGCGTGGTGTTTTTCCTGCTGACGGCACCGGTGGCTGCGCATCTTCTGGCCAAGGCGGCGCTGGAGGTGGGGTATCGCCCCTGTGCGGCGACCAAGGTCGATGAGATGCCGAAGCCGGAGGAGTGAGCGTCTGACGTCGGGGGACTGGCCCGAGGCAGCCCTTCCGCTGTTTTTTTGGGTGGGGCCTACTTGGCGGATTGAGGCGAATTATTCACTCTCTGCTTTGTTTCGGTGTTGCGAAGACTAGCGTGCACTGGTCCGGTTCATGAAAAAACCGGATCATTTGCGGTGCCAATCTTATGTTTTTTGCTTGTGATTGAAAAAATTGCGCTATATAGAACAGGCACTGAATTTGATTGGCTGAATCATAGTTCGGCTGGTGGTTACTGGTAGTGACGCCTATCGGCCATGGTTTGCCGAACATGAAATTGCTGATCTGTTACCGAACGTACCGACAAAACTAGCGGGTGGATTATGACGGAAACGGCTGTCGACGCCAATCTCATTGATTTGACTGCCGACATCGTGTCGGCCTATGTCGCCAACAATACGGTTGCATCGACCGATCTGGCAGGCCTGATCAGTGAAGTTTACAATGCCCTGCAACGCACCAGCAATGCAGTGGCCGAGCCTGAGCCGGAGCCGCTGAAGCCGGCCGTGCCGCTCAAGAAGTCGGTGACGCCCGACTACATCATCTGCCTGGAAGACGGCAAGAAGTTCAAGTCGCTGAAGCGTCACCTGCGGACCCATTACGACATGTCGCCAGAAGAGTACCGCGAGAAGTGGGGCCTTGCCAGCGACTACCCGATGGTCGCGCCGAACTATGCGGCAGCGCGTTCGGAGCTTGCCAAGAAGATGGGCCTCGGCCAGCAGCGCAAGCGCACCAAGTAAGCGCTACGCGCCTGGTTCAGATGGAATTCGGAACGCCGCCGTGGGTCTCCACGGCGGCGTTTTGGCGTTTGCTGCGGTCGCATGTGCTCTCCTCCGCCGCGGCGGGGCGGGTGGCGTCAAGCAGCGCCTGGCACTGGTCCAAGGCCTGACGCAGGGCCAGCAGGCGGTTTGCATCGAAGCTCCAGTGGCCGGCGATGCCGCGCTCCGCTTCTGCGGCCATTGCGGTGGCCAGCCGTGCGCGCTGCGCCTTGAGCCTTTCCCGGCTGATGCGCCCGCAGCCGTCGCCGTGCGAGCCGGGGCGTGGTGCCGCATGGGCGGGAAAAAGCCGCTCGATCATCATCAGATAGCGCTGACGACAGGGGAGCGCCGACGCCGTGTTCGGCGCTTGCGGTGACTTGTCCCCGGAACCGTTCATTCTCTCCCTCCAATTCGCTCAGGCGAGAGGCGGTCGCGTTTCCACTCGTGAGGCCCCATCGCCGATTGCGGCGATTGCCGGGCCGGGGCCGTCACCAGTCTGACATGGCGGCGAGGGAAGGGGACAAGCTGCGGGCGGCCTGCGGATTTGGTGCATGGCGCGAAAGACTTATCCCCTTGCGGGAAAAAGTCCCGTAAACGTATAGGAATATAAACCTATGATTGTTTTTGGACGGAGATTGCCATGCTTGTTCACGGCCAGCCAATGCAGAGGCCATCGAAATTTCACAAGGAAGAGCGGGCGTTTTCGGGCCCCGGCGCGGAACAAAGAGGTGCGGACCAAAGGGTTGCCGAGCTGATCGTCACCGCCTGTGTGATGTCGGCCTTTGGTGTGACCCAGGAGGACATCGACCATCCCAGCCGCGGGCCGGCTCGCACCGCGCTGGCGCGGCAGGTGTCGATGTATCTCCATCATGTGGTTCTTGAGCGGACCCTGACGTCGGTGGCGCAGGCTTTCGGGCGCGATCGGACGACGGTTGCTCATGCGTGCCGGGTGATCGAGGATCGGCGGGACGATCCGGAGTTTGACGCGATGCTCTCCGCGCTGGAGGAGGCGATCGCTTCAGGACTTCGGCTGATGCGTCCGTGTCCGGTTCGGGCCGGGGGGCGGGTATGAGCGGGGCGGCGGTATCGGGGCGTCTCAGTGAGGAGGAGGGGGCGGTAACGCGCCTGCTGAAACGCCTGTCCCGCGCCTCCGTCTGGATCGTGGTGGAGCGCGGCGGTGCCGGAAGCGGCGCCTGGCGGCTGCGCGCCGCAGCCGGACGGGCGGATGCGCGCACCGGCGCACCGCCGG
>NZ_JAIVMG010000031.1 GCF_020177335.1 Stappia indica
CCTCCAACCTGTCGATTGGAAGCCTTGAATCCGATTTAAACAGTTAAATCAATACTATCAATGGGTTTTAACCCTAGCAGGAAGACGCCCGGTCCGGGGCGGGCGGGAACGCGGCGGCGGCAACCTCCGGCCAGTCCACCGTCTGCCGGGGGCGAATGTCATAGGTGAAACCGTCGATCGTTCCGCGTGCCGGCTTGTCATCCGGCGCAAGCATGAGCCCGCGTTTCAGGCCGGCTGCGGCGGCCGCTTCCATGTCTCCCTTGCGATCTCCGACGATGAAGGAGGTTTCAAGCGCCACAGGCAGCAATCTCGCCGCTTCCAGCAACATGCCGGCTCGCGGTTTTCGCCAGGGGTGGTCGGCAACCGCGAGCGCGTCCAGGCCCTCTTCATGATACGCGCAGGCCAGAATGGCATCGATGGTTGCACCGGCTGCCGCGAACTCCTTCAGGATCCGGCGGTTTACCGAGTCGAAGTCGCCCCAGCCGTAGTATCCGCGTGCGATGCCGGACTGGTTCGTGACAACGACAACGGGACTCTCGCGGCGGTTGGCGGCTCTGACGAGCGGGGCCGTATCCGTCCAGACCTCGAGCGTTCGCGGATCGCCGACATATCCCGTGTCGCGATTGAGAACCCCGTCCCGGTCGAGAAAGAGCGCGGACCTCGTCGTGCCCGTGAAGGGACGAAGGATCTCCCGCCACAGTCCCGGCGCGATACGCCTCGGGTCGTCGTGTCGGAATGTGCTGCCGGTGCTCACGTCTTGATCTTGCGGATGGTCTCGGTGGTGCTGCGCCCCTCCACCAGATCGAGCAGGATCACCTCGCCCCCGTTCGCCTGCACGCTGTGCGCACCCACGACCGTATCCAGCGTGTAGTCGGCGCCCTTGAACAGCACGTCCGGCTGCAACGTCTCGATGAGCGACAGCGGCGTGTCGTCGTCGAACACGACGACGGCGTCGACGGAGCGCAGCGATGCCAGAAGCATGGCGCGGTCATGCACCGTGTTGACAGGACGGCTCGGCCCCTTGAGGCGGGATACCGATTCATCGGAATTCAGGCCCACCACCAGCCTGTCGCAATGCTCGCGCGCGCGCTCGAGCATGGACGCGTGCCCCGCATGGAGAATGTCGAAACAGCCGTTCGTGAAGCCGACCTTCAGCCCCTCCGCCTTCCACTGGCTGCGGGTTTGCAGAGCTTGCGACAGGCTGGAAAACGACGGCATCACCGTGCCGGGAATATGCTGGCGGGCCATCTCGCTGCGCAGTTCCTCGCGGGAAATGCGGGCCGTGCCCCGCCTCTGGACCGCCAGCCCGCCCGCGACATTCGACATGCGCGCGGCCGCCTGAAGGCTGGAGCCGCTCGCCAGTCCGACGGCGAGCGTCGCCACGACTGTGTCCCCGGCGCCCGAGACGTCGAAGACCTCGCGGGCTCGGGCCGTCAGGTGAGTTGCCGTGTCACGCTCCACGAGCGACATGCCCTTTTCGCTGCGTGTTGCGAGCACGAAGTCGAAGCCGAACCGGTCGATCAGCTCCCGGCAGGCGGCAACCACCTCGTCATCATCGTGGAGCTTGCGCCCGACGGCCGCGCTCAGCTCCTTGAGGTTCGGAGTTATTCCCGTCGCACCGCTGTACCGGCTGAAGTCGTTGCCCTTCGGGTCCACGATCACGGGCTTGCCCAAAGCCGTACAGGAGCGGATGAGGGACTGGCCGAGCGGGCCGTGAAAAATGCCCTTTCCATAGTCGGACAGGACGATGCAGCCGGCTTGCGAGGCGTGTTTCTCGATCAGTGTCGCAAGGACCGCGTGCTCTTCGTCGGCGAGCGGAGCGTCATCTTCCTCGTCGTAGCGAATGACCTGTTGCCCATCGACGACGAAGCGGGTCTTGGTGGTGGTCTTTCGGTGGTTCGAGGGAACGATCCCGCTCGGCTCCACACCGTAGTCCTCGCATATGCGGGTGAGGAGGGGGCGTTGATCATCCGCCCCCGAAACCGAGAGAAGGGTCGCGTTGCCACCCAGGGAAACGATGTTGGCCGCAACATTCCCCGCGCCGCCAAGGGTGTGTGTGGCGTATTTGTGCCTGAAGACCGGGACGGGGGCCTCCGGGGAGATCCGCGTGATCTGGCCGTGGATGTGACGGTCGAGCATGATGTCGCCCAGGACCAGCGTATGCGAAGGGGTTATCTGGTCGGAGGTCGTGTCCATCTGGGGTCTGTTCCCGTGTCGCGTCCCGGAAATCCGGGGCTACCGATGCGGATCGGTCTTCAGAAGGTAATCGCGCATCGTGATCTCCACGCCGCGCTCGATCGAGGTGCCGCCGCCGTTGTAGCCCGCCTGGCGCAACCGTGTCATGTCGGCCTCGGTAAAATACTGGTACTTGTCGCGAAGCGAGGCCGGCATGTCGATGTAGCGGATATTCTCTGCTTGCCCGGCGGCCTTGAAGGTGGCGGCGATCAGATCGCGGAAGCTGCGCGCCTGTCCGCTGCCCACGTTGAAGACCCCGTTTTCAAACCGGTTCGAAAGCAGCCAGGAGACGATGTCGACGCAGTCGTCGACGAACACGAAGTCGCGAAGCTGGCCGCCGTCCTCATAGTCGGGGCGATGCGACCTGAAGAGCGGCACTTCCTCTCCGGCGGCGCATTTTTCCCGGTTCTTCGACACGATGCTCATCATGTCGCCCTTGTGCAGCTCGTTCGGCCCGTAGACGTTGAAGAACTTGAGGCCGGCCCATTTCGGCGGCGTGGCGCGGCCCCTTGCCTGTTCCGACAGGGCCCAGAGATCGAAGAACTTCTTGGACCAACCGTAGAGGTTCAGCGGCTGAAGCTGCTTCATCTGTTCGATGTCATTGTCGTCGCGAAAGCCCTGGCTGCCATCGCCGTAGGTGGCGGCGGACGACGCATAGATGAAGGGGACGGAGCTCTCCGCGCAGTATCGCCAAAGGCTCTGCGACAGGTCGATATTGGTCCGGACGATGAGATCCGCGTCGCTTGCCGTGGTTGCGGAGATCGCCCCCATGTGAACGACCGCGGCGAGATCGGGAGAGGAGGCCAGGAAGTCGCCAAGCGCTTCGGGGGCGGTGATCCGGTAAAGCAGGCGGTTCTTGAGGTTCTGCCACTTGATGTTGTCGTCGCCGAGCCAGTCGCAGACCACGACCTCATGCCCGTCGTCGCAGAGCCGCGCGGCGATGTTGCTTCCGATGAAGCCGGCGCCTCCGGTGATCAGTATCATCCTCATGTCTCCGTGTTCTTGTGCTTTCGCACGCTCCTTCGAAAAATTTCTCCCTTTGGGATACCTGCGTATGTCAATGAGTAGGTAAACAAAATGGGGGCAGCCCCAGTTGCCGCTATTCACGGGTGAAGGCTTTGGCATATGTCCCGACAGGGCCGGAAGGGCTGGGCACCTCCTCACAAATCGCACCGTGACCGAAGCTACGATCTGGCGCGTGCTTGGTCTCCAATGCCTGACCCGCGTCACCGGTCTAGCCGTAAGCGCTGTCGTTCGGGCATTGTTGCGCGGGTCGTTCAGGCTTGTACCAATCGCTGATTGTTTGATCGCAGACACCTTCGGCCTATCAGTCCTGATGAAAAGCCTCATCAGATCTCACGCCTAGAGATTGCTTAACCCCCCATGACCAACTTAATCGGACTTGCCTACAACCAAATGATAGGCTTCCTTCGCTCTGAGATTTGAGTATTTTTCTTTAACGTATAGATATGCAGAGGAGCCTATTTGCGATCTTAATTGTTCGTCTTCGAGTATTTGGTCGATTTTTCTCCATAGCGCGGCGTAATCGCCTCTATCAACCAGGTACCCGGTGTGGCCATCGACAATAGTTTCTCGATAGGCTCCACCGTCAAATGCAACGACCGGAGTCCTCATAGTGCCCGCCTCCAGCGGTACCCTGCCAAAGGGCTCCGGCCAAATCGTCGGGAGGACGACGACATCGGCTTCGTCAATTGCCATGAAAAGGTTACTTCTATCGAGAAACCCGCGCATCTTCACTTGATTTTCTATTTTGTTAATATGGCAGAATTCTGCGATTTCTTTGGAAACCCTTTCTCCCCGACCGACGATATGTATTATCTTCCTTTTGTCAGACCTTAAGTTCTCAACACTGTTGCGAATAAATTCTAATTGGCCCTTCGCTTCGTTAATAGATCCAACTATCGTGATGATCCGCTCATTTTCTGATTTACATGGCGATTTTTTTTGTTTTGGTGCGCCTGAAACAAAATTTGGTACAATATGTACAGATGCTTTTGATTGTAATAGGTTGTTGATTTGTTTGTGAAGATATTTGCTGGTCACGATGATATCGTCGAAGGCTTTTAAGCTACTCAAACGCTCCTCTCGCACGGCTTTCAAGATCATGCGAAAGTCATGATGGGCAAAAGGGGCATCTTCATGTGAACAAGAAAAATCACAATTTGTGCAGACCCTATCTTTTACAACCATAATTTGATTGTGCCGGGCGCAGAAGAAACGATTGTCACGTACATACGCGATTTTGTGAACGCCGGCCCATTGATCGGGGGAGCGGGTTATGGAATTCTTTGTTAGAACAATACTTCTCGTATTGTTTGAAATAACTCTTGATATCCCCAGTCTTGAAACAATTTCGCTTAAAATTTTAGCTCTATACGTGTAGTTCTCGGGCATTGCGTCAGCTGGAATGCCGCCGCTTGGTTTCCTTCTCTTTAGGAGGAGCTTGTAATAGGTAGTCCTTAAATTGTTTAGTCCAAACTTATATGCGTATAGAATTGAGAGCGGAATATCGCCGATACGAACACCAAACAAATTTAATTTGGATGCCCATTTGGGAATTGAATTATTTAATATCTCGTAGGGTGGTAGCTTGGGGGCAACGATTACCTTGATGCTGTCCTCAGTGTAAAACCGGAAAATGTCATCATTCCCAGTAAACTTTATGACAAGGTGGCGATCTGGGGCGGAACTGTCTCTGACGAGTTCGTGCATGCTGATTTCAGCCCCTCCTGTTGTTTCAGGAGGATACTCGTCTGACACTATGAGTGTTGAGACAACTCCTTTGAAGGTGCTCTCGATTTCGTTTAGAGCAGAATCAATTTTATACCTCATCGGTCTCAACACCACATCCGCTCCAAAACATGCTTCCAAGTCAGGTGTTTTTCGATTATGGAACGCGCTTCGTCAATATGGCTTTTATATTTATATTCATCTTTGTACTCTGACATGAGTGTAATAGTTCGATCTGCATCTTGTTCAGAAATCAAGCCACGCAAGCCAATTCTATACAAGCTTGTCAGGTCGTCTAATCCCTCATGACCGGAGACTATAGGTATCGTTCCCAGGGCGATTGCTTCAAGTGCGGTTATGCCAAACCCCTCATACCCGCCAGTTTTGAGGTCCATTTGAGACGGTAAGAACAAATAGTCGCTCATTTCCACGATGCTATTTTTGCGACTTTCATCAACAGCGCCGTGAAAGATAACCCGCTTCTCTATTCCTTTGGTCTTCGCAGCGTGCCTGACTTCTTTTTCGTATGGGCCGCCGCCGACAATATGAAGGACGCAGTCCATTTTCTCCAAGATGCTATATATTCGTTCAACTCTCTTATGCTTTACAATTCGTCCGACATAGCAGAGGTGCATTACATCTTCGGTCCATCCATTCGCATTGCGCGCATGTCTTTTTCTGCCGGCTCCCTCGATCTTCCATCTACCCGAACTCATGTATTTTCTTGTGTCCAGGCCGCATCCGCATACGGAATAGTTGAGGATATTATGTATATTCATCGCAATATTCTTCGTGAAACGGCTATTGCAGTGAACTTTTTGCGATCTTACGAGTGCCCGATAAAGCTGAAATGCACGAGAGCCAACCGGGCGGGGACGAAAACGCCCCCTAACATTCGTACTTTCGATAAACTGACTTGAGAGCTCGGTCCCATGGACAATCAGCTCACATTCTATTCCCAGTTCGGAAGCCGCTGAAAGAGCTCCATCGCCATAGTAATAGTGATGGGCAAGAAGTATTTTGTTGATACTATTTTCTTTGCAAAAAGATAATATTGTATTCTTAATTCTATTATCTTCAAATTCTTTATTTTTCTCGTAATTTTTGAATTGTGCTTCCGTTTCTGGGAATAGGTTGTAATAATTGTCCTCAATTTCCGTTTTTGTTGACATGCGCGGCGACATTAGTGCCGCATATTCACAACGTTCCGCGATCGCGTTGGAAATGTGGTGCGCAAAATTGGAGACCCCGCCGATTTTCGGAAACGCATCTACCGAAATGACTAATACCCTGCTTTTGCTCAGGCCGGTCATATCCATCTTAAAAGAGCTCCTACGGAACTTTGCCTGGGCAAAGAAGAACGCGATTGCATTTACGGCTTGGTTTGAGCGCCGATGACCTGAGAAGTCACGTCCGCATCCATGACATCGGTGGCCTGCCAGGTGTTCCTCATGTCGATCTGACGTGCCCCCGTCTTTGGATCGCCCCGAACGGGAACGTCCGGGGTGTCTGGCTCAAGCGGCGGAAGGTGCCGATGAGCCTTTCATGAGCGATATCGGCGGCTTGTTGCCGATTGCGCTGTGCGGGCGGACATTGTTGTAGTCCTTACGCCATTTCTCCATTTTCGAGCGGGCGTCGTCAAGCGTCAGGGCCGCCGAGGACGGCGCCGCGCACATTTCACGCAGCACCGTTCTCGTTATCCATACGCGCCCTATCGCGGCCCTAGCTAGTGCACGTTGCCCTGCCAGATGCCCCCGTGGAGGGCGTCGATGTTCTCCCTGAGCAGCTTTGCAATCTGCTCCTCTTCCAGTTCACCGCGATGGGCCAGGAACGCGGCCAGCCGGTAGAGCGGCTGCATCCTCGTCGAGAGCATGCCCCGGACGAGGTGGGCGATCTCCTCCAGCCGAAACCTGACCTTCTTCTGCAGAAGAGGATCGGTGGCGAGTCGCGCCTCGGCCTTCTCGGGCGGCTCACGCCAGAGCAGCGAGGTGCCGAGGCCGCAGGAGATCTCCTGCATCGCCGCCAGGATGCTGGCGCGCGCGAGATCGCTTTCACGCGGTCCGCCTGCCGCCGTGGACGCCATCCCGTTGAGCACTTCCTCCGCGACGCGGCCGGCGAGCAGGACGGCGAGATGCATGTCGACGTCTGCCACGGTGGGAACGGCGGAGAACCCCAACCCTAAGAAGGCATGCGGCCCGGTTTCCGGGGAGATGAGCGACATGCGGTAGACCGGCAGGCCGAAGAGATGGGCCACGAGCGCGTGCCCCGCCTCGTGGACGGCCATCTGCCATTTTTCCTCGGCGGTATAACGCGGGGTCCGCTTCAGAAGCTCGTCCTGGAGATGTCTTTCCGAAAGACGCTCGCCCGCCCGTCGGGCCCGGGCCCTCACCGTGCGGATGAGGGCCTCCACGTCCGCGCCGCTCGCCCCGCTCAGGAACCGGGCGGTCCGATCAAGATCGATGTCCGGAAGATCCTCCTTGAGATACTGCCGCAGGATGCCCGCCAGGTCCCCCTCGTCGGGCAGCGGGATCTCGATCACCTTCTCCAGCCGGCCCGGTCTCAACAACGCGGGATCGAGAACGCCGGGGTTGTTGGTAGCGCCCACGACAATCACGCCCTCGCGTGCTTCAAAGCCGTCGAGCTGCTCGAGCAAGCCGTTGATTGCCATGCGCACATAATCGCTGTTGTGGGTCTGCAAATTGGTCCGGCTGCCAACGGCGTCGATCTCGTCAATGAAGAGAAGCGAGGGCGCCTTCCGCCGCGCGTCATCGAAATCGCGCCGCATGGCTCTCAGGTAATCGCCAAGATGACCACATGCCTGCCAGGCAGCGGCCGACGTTGCGACCAGATGGAGACCGCAGCTTGCCGCAAGGCTCGCCGCAAACCTTGTCTTGCCCACGCCCGGCGGTCCGGCAAGCACGAGCCCGCGATCGAGATCCTCCCAACTGACTTTTCCCTCGCGGTAGGCGGCAAGGTCCAGCGCCAGGTCGAGCCCCCACGTGCGGGCCTCTCCGTAGCCGACGAGCTCCTCCAGGGGTATCGGGCCAGTCTTGCCTCCGGATTTGGGGCCAGTCTTCGGGGCGGGTGCGGAGGCCGAGAGCATTCTGCGCAACCGGGCACGGGTCCGCGCCGGCGCTTCACGCTCGCGCATCGCGGTTCCTATCTCGAATATGGATTTGGAGCGAAGGATCTCCGGATCGATGGCCTCTGCGAGACCCAAATCCCGGTCGTGCAAGGCCAGAAACGTGCGTTCCAGATCCTCGACTTCCAGTGTGCCGAGGGACATGACCACGTCGCAGGCCGCACCTGCCTCCTCGGCGAGCGCATCGAAGTCCTCCGTTATGATGCAGATCGCATAGCGCTCGTGCAGGTAGAGGGCGAGCCAGGAAAGGGCGCTGCCGTCCTCGTCGATGTCCTTGGATCGTAGATCACCTGGTCCTGAGTCCTTGAAGAGTGCAACGCCTGGTCCGCTGTGCCTGTAATGAGACCGAAGATAGGCATGCTCCCTCGCTTTCCACCCCTGGGGAACCAGGCATGCCTTGATGATGGACTCCACACCTTCCTGCCAAGACTCAGGGGCCTCGAAAGCAACAACACGGGCCGGGCGAAACAACCGCGTCGCCTTGCCCGCATCCGCGTCGACAATGGCCCGGGCCACTGCCGCGGTGACCATGGTGAGTACCGGCGGAAGCAGCAGCGCGTCCCGATCGAGGAACGGCTCCCCGGCACTCGCATCCTCATCGTCCTGAAGATCGAGATCGACCTGGTCTTCCGGTCCATCCTCGGAGCTGAGGTCAACCCGGTTGATGCGGTTGGAATAGTGTCCTGCCAAGTCGGCCTCGGCATTGACCCGCCTTTGCAGTCGGCGGGCCAACCTTCCAAAGACCTTGTCGATACGCGCCTTGCGCCGGGCCTCGGGCGCCTTGCGGGCCAGACGCGCCTGGACGGTATCTCTCTGAGGAGTGTCGACGACTGGCTCTACGGTTACGGATGCACTGGTCATTGGCGCACCTCCCGGCAGACGGCGTCGCCACGATTGAACGCAGCAAGCCAGCGGGCATCCTGAAGCAGACTGTACGCCTGGGTGACCATGCTCGGGTCGGGCAGCAGCCCGAGACCGTCATCGGCAACTGGCGCGCAGAGATCCATCAGGGTGATGGGCTCACATTCGGCGAGGCGCCCTCTGGCGCCATCGATCGCCACCAGCAGAGCGGAGGCCAGCAGGTCGAGGGTGCCATCCTCCCCATGAGCGATGCCGCCGGATCGAATGTGGTCTTCCAGGGCCTGGTAGCAGACCGGCAGATCGTCGGTGTCCGGGATGTTCGTGGCCACTGTGGCACGGGCGGCATCAAGGCAGGCTACGATGAGGTCGATCGTGCTTGCCCCGAGCTCGGCGTCTTGCCGCCACCACGAGAATGGGCGTGCGGCCTGAAGGGGATCGGGGCGCCCGGAAGAACGGACTGAAGGGGCAGCACCGTTGCTGCGCGAATGACAATAAATCTGCTGAGACAAGACAAAGGTCTCCTGTTGGCCCGTCGGGAAACCCGCGGGCGGAACTGGAAAATCGGGATGTGTTGGAAAGGGCCTGCCTAGACGGCGGCGAGCCTCGGCCGGC
>NZ_JAIVMG010000032.1:0-2500 GCF_020177335.1 Stappia indica
GGCCTGGCGGCGACCTACTCTCCCACGTCTTGAGACGCAGTACCATTGGCGCTGGGGCGTTTCACGGCCGAGTTCGGGATGGGATCGGGTGTTGAGGTCCCCGCAATGGCCACCAGGCCGGCGAAGAGCAAACGTTTGTGAACTGGTCTTAGGTTTCGCCGCGGTCTGCGGCGTATTTTGGATTGATGTGTTTTGTGATGGGCATTGAGTAATGAGAGTGATCAAGCCGATCGAGCTATTAGTACCGGTAAGCTTCATGCATTGCTGCACGTCCACACCCGGCCTATCGACGTGGTGGTCTTCCACGGCTCTCAAGGGAGACCTGGTTTTGAGGCCGGTTTCCCGCTTAGATGCTTTCAGCGGTTATCCGTTCCGCACATAGCTACCCTGCTATGCCGCTGGCGCGACAACAGGTCCACCAGAGGTGCGTCCATCCCGGTCCTCTCGTACTAGGGACAGATCCTCTCAAGTTTCCTACACCCACGGCAGATAGGGACCGAACTGTCTCGCGACGTTCTGAACCCAGCTCACGTACCACTTTAATCGGCGAACAGCCGAACCCTTGGGACCTGCTCCAGCCCCAGGATGTGATGAGCCGACATCGAGGTGCCAAACGATTCCGTCGATATGGACTCTTGGGAATCATCAGCCTGTTATCCCCGGCGTACCTTTTATCCGTTGAGCGATGGCCCTTCCACGAGGGACCACCGGATCACTATGACCGACTTTCGTCTCTGCTCGACTTGTCAGTCTCGCAGTCAGGCAGGCTTATGCCATTGCACTCGACGACCGATTTCCGACCGGTCTGAGCCTACCTTCGCGCGCCTCCGTTACCATTTGGGAGGCGACCGCCCCAGTCAAACTACCCGCCACACACGGTCCCGGACGTTGTTGCGCCGCGGTTAGATATCCATAACGACAAGGGTGGTATTTCAAGGGTGGCTCCACGCGAGCTGGCGCTCACGCTTCGACGCCTACCACCTATCCTACACATGTCGTGACGAATACCAGTGTGAAGCTGTAGTAAAGGTGCACGGGGTCTTTCCGTCTGACCGCAGGAACCCCGCATCTTCACGGGGAATTCAATTTCACTGAGTCTGTGCTGGAGACAGCGGGGAAGTCGTTACGCCATTCGTGCAGGTCGGAACTTACCCGACAAGGAATTTCGCTACCTTAGGACCGTTATAGTTACGGCCGCCGTTTACCGGGGCTTCAATTCGGTGCTTGCACACCTCCTCTTAACCTTCCGGCACCGGGCAGGCGTCAGACCCTATACGTCGCCTTGCGGCTTCGCAGAGCCCTGTGTTTTTGATAAACAGTCGCCACCCCCTGGTCTGTGCCCCCCGAACCTGGTTGCCCAAGCCCGGGGCTCCCTTCTCGCGAACTTACGGGAGCAATTTGCCGAGTTCCTTCAGCACAGTTCTCTCAAGCGCCTTGGTATACTCTACCAGTCCACCTGTGTCGGTTTCGGGTACGGTCTATAATGCGGGGGCTATTTCCTGGAACACCTTCACCGCATCCCCAATCCAGTAAGGGGATACGATACACGGCATCCGTCACCACCCGCAGGCTGCAGAATATTAACTGCATTCCCATCGACTACGCCTTTCGGCCTCGCCTTAGGGGCCGGCTAACCCTGCGCCGATTAGCGTTGCGCAGGAACCCTTGGACTTTCGGCGAGGGGGTCTCTCACCCCCTTTATCGTTACTCATGTCAGCATTCGCACTTCCGATACCTCCAGGAGCCCTCACGGGTCTCCCTTCGCAGGCCTACGGAACGCTCCGCTACCGCTTAGCTTACGCTAAGCCCGCAGTTTCGGTACATGGCTTAAGCCCCGTTACATTATCGGCGCGGGACCCCTTGTTTAGACCAGTGAGCTGTTACGCTTTCTTTAAATGATGGCTGCTTCTAAGCCAACATCCTGGTTGTTTTGGGAGTCCTACATCCTTTGCCACTTAGCCATGATTTAGGGACCTTAACTGGCGGTCAGGGTTGTTTCCCTCTCCACAATGGACGTTAGCACCCACTGTGTGTCTGCCGGATAGTACTTCTCGGTATTCGGAGTTTGGTTAGGATCAGTAAGACGGTGAGTCCCCATAGCCCATCCAGTGCTCTACCCCCGAGAGTATTCGTCCGACGCTCTACCTAAATAGATTTCGCGGAGAACCAGCTATTTCCGAGTTTGATTGGCCTTTCACCCCTAGCCACAGCTCATCCCCGACCTTTTCAACGGGCGTGGGTTCGGTCCTCCAGTGCGTGTTACCGCACCTTCAACCTGGCCATGGCTAGATCACTCGGTTTCGGGTCTAATCCGACATACTATATCGCCCTGTTCAGACTCGCTTTCGCTGCGCATACGCCTACCGGCTTAAGCTTGCATGTCAAATTAAGTCGCTGACCCATTATACAAAAGGTACGCCGTCACCCTTGCGGGCTCCGACTGTTTGTAAGCATTCGGTTTCAGGATCTGTTTCACTCCCCTCGTCGGGGTGCTTTTCAC
>NZ_JAIVMG010000033.1 GCF_020177335.1 Stappia indica
GCGCACGCCGAAGGCCGCCGCGCCGAAGGGCGACGAGGCGGAGGCGCCCGCAGCCCCGGCGGAGCCGGTGGCGCCGGCGACCAACGACGCCTGATCGGTTTTCCTGGCCCGCTTGAGGTCGGGATGCCACCTTGAGAGATTGCCAACCGCGCGCCGCACCCCGGCGCGCGGTTTTTTCATATCTGGTTCGCACTGGACGATTTCCCCTTTTGTTGTCGAAATGCAACACTATATCCAGCAAGCGGTCGTGTTTCGGCCGCCCGGACGCCGTATCGGGTCCGGAGTCCGAAAAGGGTGCTCTGCTTCGGGGGGCAGCCGGATCTGGAGGTCAAAGATGAATTTTGAAAAATACACTGAGCGTGCCCGCGGTTTCGTCCAGTCGGCACAGACCTATGCGCTGGGGCAATCGCATCAGCAGTTCACCGCCGAACACCTGCTCAAGGTCTTGCTCGATGATCCGGAAGGGATGGCGGCCGGTCTGATCGAGCGCGCCGGCGGGCGCGTCAAGGACGCGGTTCTGGCCAATGAAAAAGCTCTTTCCGCCCTGCCCAAGGTTTCGGGCGGTGCGGGTCAGCTTTATCTCGCTCCGGCACTGGCGCAGGTGTTCGATCAGGCGGAGAAGATTGCGGAGAAGGCGGGCGATTCCTTCATCACCGTCGAGCGGCTCCTGCTGGCGCTGGCGATGAACAAGGAGAGCGACGCGGGCAAGGCGCTGGCCAACGCAGGCGTGACGCCGGCGCGGCTGAACGAGGCGATCAACGATCTGCGTCAGGGGCGCACGGCCGACAGCGCCTCGGCGGAAAGCCAGTATGACGCTCTCAAGAAATATGCCCGCGACCTGACCCAGGCGGCACGGGACGGCAAGCTCGACCCGGTGATCGGCCGTGATGACGAGATCCGCCGGACCATGCAGGTCCTGTCGCGCCGGACCAAGAACAACCCGGTGCTGATCGGTGAGCCCGGGGTCGGCAAGACCGCCATCGCCGAAGGTCTGGCGCTTCGGATCGTCAATGGCGATGTGCCGGAAAGCCTGAAGGACAAGAAGCTGCTGGCGCTCGACATGGGGGCGCTGATCGCCGGTGCGAAGTACCGGGGCGAATTCGAGGAGCGTCTGAAGGCGGTTCTGTCCGAGGTGCAGGCGGCGGCCGGCGGCATCGTGCTGTTCATCGACGAGATGCATACGCTGGTCGGTGCGGGCAAGGCGGATGGGGCGATGGATGCCTCCAACCTCCTGAAGCCGGCACTGGCGCGCGGTGAATTGCATTGCGTCGGCGCGACGACGCTCGACGAGTACCGCAAGCATGTGGAGAAGGACGCGGCGCTGGCCCGTCGCTTCCAGCCGGTGTTCGTGTCCGAGCCGACGGTGGAGGACAGCATCTCGATCCTGCGCGGCATCAAGGACAAATACGAGCTGCATCACGGGGTGCGGATCACCGATTCGGCGATTGTCGCGGCGGCGACCCTGTCGAACCGCTACATCACCGACCGGTTCCTGCCGGACAAGGCGATCGACCTGGTGGACGAGGCGGCGAGCCGTCTCAGGATGCAGGTCGACAGCAAGCCGGAGAAGCTGGACGAGCTGGATCGGCGCATCATCCAGTTGAAGATCGAGCGCGAGGCGCTGAAGAAGGAAACCGACACGGCGGCGAAGGATCGGCTGGAAAAGCTGGAAGGCGAGCTGGCCAATCTGGAAGAGGAAGCGGCTGAGCTCACCGCCCGCTGGCAGGGCGAGAAGCAGAAGCTGTCCTCGGAGCAGAAGCTGAAGGAGCAACTGGATCAGGCGCGCGGCGATCTGGAAAAGGCGCAGCGCCAGGGGGATCTCGCCAAGGCCGGCGAGCTTGCCTATGGCGTCATCCCGGATCTGGAAAAGGCGCTGTCGGACGCCGAGGGCAGCGATGTCGCGGGCGGCGCGATGGTCGAGGAGGCGGTGACCACCGACCATGTCGCCCATGTGGTCTCCCGCTGGACCGGTATCCCGGTCGACAAGATGCTGGAAGGCGAGCGCGAAAAGCTGCTGCGCATGGAAGACGAACTGGCGCGGCGGGTGATCGGTCAGCAGGAAGCCGTGCATGCGGTGTCCACGGCGGTGCGGCGGGCGCGGGCCGGCCTGCAGGATCCGAACCGGCCGATCGGCTCGTTCCTGTTCCTCGGTCCGACCGGTGTCGGCAAGACGGAGCTGACCAAGGCGCTCGCCGAGTTCCTGTTCGACGACGAGATGGCCATGGTCCGTCTCGACATGTCCGAATACATGGAGAAGCATTCGGTCGCTCGGCTGATCGGCGCGCCTCCGGGCTATGTCGGGTATGAAGAGGGTGGTGCCCTGACCGAGGCGGTGCGGCGCCGGCCTTATCAGGTGGTGTTGTTCGATGAGATCGAGAAGGCGCATGCGGATGTGTTCAACGTGCTGCTGCAGGTGCTCGACGATGGCCGCCTGACCGATGGTCAGGGGCGCACGGTCGATTTCCGCAACACGCTGATCATCATGACCTCGAACCTGGGGTCCGACTATCTGGTGGCCCAGGCGGAGGGCGAGGAGTCCTCGGCGGTGCGCGATCAGGTGATGGCGGTGGTGCGGGGGCACTTCCGGCCCGAGTTCCTCAACCGGCTGGACGATCAGATCCTGTTCCACCGGCTGCAGCGCTCGCAGATGGCGGCGATCGTCGACATCCAGCTGCGGCGCCTTCAGGGCTTGCTGGCCGATCGCAAGATCACCCTCAAGCTCGATGATGGGGCGCTCGGTTGGCTGGCGCAACGGGGGTATGACCCGGCTTATGGCGCCCGGCCGCTGAAGCGGGTGATCCAGCGCGAGGTGCAGGATCCGCTCGCCGAGATGATCCTCGCGGGCAAGGTGGCCGACGGGCAGACGGTTGAGGGGTCGGCCGGCTCCGACCGGCTTCTGTTCCAGGTGGCGGAGGCGGAAAGCGCCGCCGCCTGATCGGAGCAGCCCCGCGATCTGCCGCCGCCGGGTCCGACCGGCGACGGCGCAAGCGAGAAGAAAAGACAACAGCCCCGTCCGGCTTCCGGGCGGGGCTGTTTGCGTCGCAGAGCGTCTCGGTGATGCGCCGTTCCGGGCGCCGCCCGATCAGAGACGGTCGGCCGAAGCCACCCGGGAGGGGCCATCGGCACGGTCGATCAGGGTGTCGATCCGCTCGCGCTCGCGATTGAAGGCGGCGAGAAGGTCTCCATCCAGCACCCGTCCGCGTGGCAGGCGAATGCGCATCGGGTCGACGAACCGGCCGTTGACCTTGACCTCGTAGTGAAGGTGCGGGCCGGTCGACAGGCCGGTCGAACCGACATAGCCGATCACCTGGCCCTGACGCACGCGCACGCCTTCCTCGATGCCCTTGGCGAAGCTCGTCTGGTGGCTGTAGGTGGACAGGTAGCCATTGGCGTGCTGGATCTCGATGCGCCGGCCATAGCCGGACACCCAGCGGGCCTTGACCACCACGCCATTGCCGGCGGCCATGATCGGCGTGCCACGCTTGGCCGACCAGTCGACGCCGCTGTGCAGGCGCATGGTGCGGATGATCGGGTGCCGGCGCATGCCGAAGCCGGAGCGGTAGCGACCGCCGGACAGGGGCTTTCGCATCAGGAACTTCTTCGCGCTCTTGCCGGTCTCGTCGTAGAAATCGACCACCCCGTCATCGGGAGTGCGGAAGCGGTAGAAGCGACGGGTGGTGCCGCGCGAGGTGAGCGAGGTGTAGAGGATCTCCGCCGGCATGTCGCTTTCCGCTTCGTCCAGCCCGTAGAACACCTCGAAGGAATCGCCCGGCTTGACCCGGGACTTGAAATCCACGTCGAAGGAGAAGATCCGCACCAGGTCGGAGATCAGATCGCCGTTCACGTCCTGCTCGAGCGCGGTCTGGTAGAGACTGTCGTAGAGGGTCGGCGTGGTGCCGGCGTAGCCGACCCGGTCCGCCTCGGCGAAGGCATCGGCAAGGAAGGTGTCCGGCGCTTCGGCCGGCACGAACGCGCCGGTGTCGGACCGGGCGATGGTGGCTCGGTGCGCGGTGTCCTCGTAAAGGCTGATGCGCTGCGGCTGCATCCGCTCCGGGATGTCGCGTTCCGGGGCCAGGGCGATGCGCAGACGCTGGCCTTCCGTCAGGCTGCCGATGCCGAATTCCTGTTCGAAGCTGGCGACGATGGCGTCCGCCTCTTCCTCGCTGGCGTCGTTTTCGACCAGCACGTCGCGGAAGCTGCGATCACCGGCCACGGGGATGATCTTCTCTTCCATGCCGGCGAAGCCTTCCGCGTCGTCGGACTTGGAGACGAAGGAGACATTCTCCGGCGTGATCCGGACGGACAGGCGCGACAGTTCCGGTTGCTGGGCGAGGTTGAAGTCGAAACGGCCGGGATCGATCACCGGCTCGTTTTCCGTGGCAATGGCATTGCCGGACAGGAAGCGCGCGGTCTGGCGGACGGTGCGCTCGATTTCCAGGTCGCCGGGCGCCTCCACCATGCTGGCAAGCGGATTGTCGATGGGAAAGTCGCGAACGCTGATAGAGACTTCGCCATCCACCCGTGCATCGTAGACCGCATCGCTGACGGCGCGCTGCGGCAGCGCATTGTTGTCGGCAAAAAGACTGAGCGGGTTGAAGGGCGGGATGTCGGCGGCCTGGTCGCGGCTGGCGCGGGTGGCGAGGGTGGCGGTGACAAGCGCATAGGGGCGCAGCTTGATGTGATCGCGGTCGCCAACCCGGTGCACCGTGGACACGGGAACGATCTGGCGATTGGAGTATTGTGCGGTCGAGCGGATCACCCGGTCGCCCTTGGTCCTGGACAAACCGAGCCGGCCGCGCTGCTGGGGATTGGCATCTTCACCGCGCACGGGGGCAGCGGACACCTCGTATTGGCCATCGAGCGCAGCCACCAGGGCGCCGCCCATCAGAGTGACCGAGGTCAGTCCGGTCAGAATCGAGCCGGTGAGCCAGCGCAGGCTCACCCGGCGTCGGTCCGGCAGCTGGTTGCGCTCGTCATAGACCATGAGGGGCGGCTCGTCGCCGAGGTCGACCTGATCCCTGTGACCTGGATGTTGGCCGCCAATATGCATCGTGTCTTGCTCTTTTCCGTTTTGCTTCGAGAGTGTCACGAGGATGCCCCGGTCGGAGCAACGGGCACGCGGACCGCGCAACCCCTTATAGGTGCCTCGGTGGACACGAGCAATCCGGCGTATTTATGGCGAGGGGGGCCTGGCGGCCTGCTTGCACTGCTTTTGGGCTTGATCGTTGATCCTGGCGGCTTCCGATGACGTTTGTTTGACGTTTGTGGTTTGTTTGGCTGTGCGTTTTGGGTGTGTTTGGGTGTGTTTGGGTGTGTTTGGGTGTGTTTGGGAGTGGTTTGCGGGGCTTTGCGGCGTCGAGCTTCGCGCGCTCCTGCGGCTGTTGATAGTTTTAAGGTGTTGGGATTGTTTGTGTTTTTGTGTTTGTCGGGGTGTGTTGTTCACAAGGGGTTTGGTGTGAGTGGTGGGTTTTTTGGGGTCTTGCGTTTTTTTCTGGGTGTCGGGCTTGACGGTTTGCGGGGGCGGTGGGTATATAGCTCCCACAACGACGGCGGCGCCGGGGTTTGGCCGGCGCCTTGAGCTGT
>NZ_JAIVMG010000034.1 GCF_020177335.1 Stappia indica
CCGTCTGAAGGATTTCCGACGCGTCGCAACCCGCTACGACAAACTCGCCAGAAACTTCCTGTCCGCCGTTGCCTTGGCAACTCTCGTCGCGTTCTGGCTATGATTGAGTCTGGAGCCTAAGGCCCCCTGATCAAAGCGGGTGCGCTGGTCTCGTCGTCGGCGAAATCTATTCGGGCTGTATGCTCGAAGTCTTCGTAGCTCCCCATGTCGCGCAGGAGCATTTCGTATAGCTCCGGTGACATGACAGTCACTGTTTTCGGGCGTGCGAGCAGGTTTTTGACAGTTTGTGCCCAATCCGGGATCGCATCGGCATTTCTGCTTTCAAGAAATCTGCGGCGCGCCGTGAGCCATTCGCGAACGAGAGCCTTGATGGCCATACGCTCTGTTTCATCTTCAGCGACTGCCCGTAGCTCTGGGGTAGCAATGGCGAGGCCCACACGGATGGCCGCGCGCGTCACAGCCTCGCTCCAAGTCAGATCGTCACTGTGGACCTCAACCTCGGCCCACCCCATGCTGACCGCAATCTGGACCATGATTTCAGGTGTTTCTTGGGTCGCAGCTGAGGTCGATATGACGGTCGGCTCGACAATTATGACTGCGCCCGTCTCTTTCAGCCCGATGCGATAGCAGTCCTCATCCCGCCGATCGACCCACGCGATTTTATCCGCCACCACGTCCGGCAGTCCTGCCAGCCCTGCCTTGAAGTGGGTCTTCCACGCCTGCCTTGCCAAGGAACCGCTCTTGGCAAGGTCTCCGGAACAGCTGATCTGCAATTTTGACTTCGGCTTCTCGTTTACAGACGAGGCTTCAATTTCGTCCTGAGCTGCCTTTAGCTCTGGTGCCGCGAACAGGTATTCATTCCACTCGCGAAGTGCTTTTCCCTGGGCTGCTGTGAGGCGCGATACGTCTATCGGATCGCAATCCGGGAGCGTATCCTTGGGCACCTTTTCTTCGACATAGGGCGTGTCTTGATAGGACGGCGTGATCCTCTCGGGCGATGCTTCTCGCCTTCCACGCCGTTCCGCACCAACGTGTTGAATAAAGTCGGAGCGAAGGTGTTTTTGCGGTCCGAGAGTTTCAGCATCAGGCAGTTCAGCGTCCTTGAGGAGGGTGTCAAGGTCTGCTTTTTTCAACCGTTCGCCGCCACGGCGTCTTGCGACCTGGTTAAAGGCCCTCAACACGGGGATGCGGTTACCTTTCGGGGTAACCGCGACGATTGCTTTCTTGCCGAGAGCAAGACGCAAGCCGGTAGCTTCGAAAACCGCAGCGATGTCTCGCCCGCCGCCTGAAGAAGTCAAGAGATCGAAGATCAGGCGCTTTGCTTCATCCGGTGCGATATCGCTAGATCTTTCTGCGATCGCGCGTTCAGCAGCGGAGCACAATGCGCTTGCTCGATGATGTCCAAGGCCCTGGCGGTCCATCGCATTGGCGATGTCGTTCAGACCTTCCCGGCGAAGGTACTTGAGGACGCTCGCATTGTATGAGCCTGATGTGAACGCTTCGCCGTGGAGAAACTCGGAAATCCGCGACAGTTTTTCCAGTCGAGGAACCGTGTGACGCATGGGTATTGCGCGTCCGTCCAGGTCGACCCGCAGGTAGACCCGATGACGGTGACGGGATGTCCGACCACCCTTGCCCCATTTCAGATGCTCGGCTTCAAAGTACGGCTGTCCTTCAAGGGAGAACTCCTCCTCAAACCGTGTCCAGAATTCCGTCCATTCGGTCTCATCGTATTCGACCGAAGGGCTTGCCCACACGTGGACGAGCGGCTTTCGGCTCCGGCAATCGGCGGCCATCGCACGCATTTCAGCGAGCGCTTCATATAGGGTGGCTGCCCAAAGGCCGTGCATTTGGATGGACACGTCCTCATTGTCATGGGCGGAGAGGAGGTGTGTCGCGAGCGCTCCGGAACCGGTGTGCGTGACCAAGCCACAAATCATGGGTCCTGTGCCTCCGGAATATGGTCTATCCGCCTCTTCAGTTTGAGCGTTTCCTTGAGCAGGTTTTCAACTTCGGCATGATACTTTGACAGGCCTCCAAGTCGGGCGGCCTTGGCTGTTTGTATCAAGGTTCCAGCAAGACGACCTGCATGTCGGCTGTAGGTAGCGAGCGCCTGTTTATCCCCCGCGGAAAGAACGGAGCGGACCCGGACGGCGGCGACTGGCTTGCTTTCCATGTGGGCGACCAGAACGTCCCTGAGAAAGTCTGAGCGGGTCTTGCCGAAAGCGCTGGCGAGATCATCCAGGCGTCGGAACTCTTCTGCACTCAAACGGGTCGCGGCGGTTCTTTCGAGCTTCCGTTTGTCACTACCAGATCGCGTCATTTGCGGTTTGCTCGCCTTTTAGAATTGGGGGTGCACGGGGGCTTGCCCCCCTGCCCAGACTGCCATGTGACTGCTGCGCGGTTTACATGGCACCGCTGGCTCACACCGTGAAACCTGCCAGCGCACTGTATGGACGACCTATGCAAGGAACAAACGGTCAAAAAATATTTTTATGGGTTTGATTCTTTCATGAGAATTCCAATCATTGGTTGTTGCCAAGTATCGATGGAGGTCCGAAATGACTGGCGACGCAGAAAATCACGCATACAAAATATACCTAGCTAGTGAAGCTGGCCCTACCATCCAGATTTTACGCCTTCGTCTACAGAAATTTGCTCGTGCACTTCGAAAAATAAAGGCAGAACTCGAAAAGACAGGACGGCCAGCTGGAATCGATTTGTCCGACAATGCATCCTCCTTACTCGCTGCCACAGCGATAAGTGTCGCCTTTCCCGTCGAGGACTTGCAGTCAATGACCTATCGGCGTGCTTTGGCAGCTGCAAAGGCTGGAAAGCTTGGCGATTGGCGTGAAATTGCTGTCGAAGAAATCGCTTGCCTCATCGATATCGTTGAAAAGGCGAAAACAAGCCTCCACACGCTCGATGTGTTCGACAAGCCACCTCTGCCCCAGTGGTCGAACCTCCCGCCTCAGCATCTTGCGCGGGCAATCAATGCGTACGCTCACCTTATCTTTCAGGCCGCTGTGGTGAGGTAAGCGATGGTGCATCCAGCAACACGCCGCGCCTCCCTGCAAGCGCTATCGGCTCTCGATACAACGGTCGACGTTGGCTTCGTCTTTCCTCCTCGGGCTACCGAGGATCGGGGACGAGGCATCTGGACAGGTCGCGACTTGATGCCAGCAGATGTCGGCGAACTGTTTCCGCGAGCGGCGGCCGCAAACGCCGGAGGTGCCGCCATATTTATGCGTCTCGGGCCATCGGCCCGGGACGGGCATCCCGGCATCGTTCTGCTCGATGATCTGAATGCTGAAGCTGTCACGCGCCTTACGCTTGATGGCTTTCAGCCCGCTTTGACTGTGGAGACGTCACCGGGAAATTGCCAAGTTTGGATCAAGCTCATCGCCGCTGGCGAACTGCCGTACCCAGTTGTTCGTGGTGCAGTCAAACACCTGTCGGAACTTTTTGGCGCTGACCCGAGAGCCACCAGTCCAATGCAACCAGGCCGACTGCCTGGTTTCACCAATCGCAAGCCAAAACACCGTCAGGCAGACGGACATTTCCCGTTTGTCCGCCTAGTGGATGCCAGTGGCTGTATCGCTGCCGCTGGAACAAACTTGGTTGACGAGATAAAGGCAAACCTCTCGGCACAGCGCGGCCGCGCCCCGCGCGCTGCCCGCGAAACGCCGCCAGTGGCGGCGGTGTCTGGTCACCCTTCAGCCATCGAGGACTTCGATGCGCTCGACAGGATCCGCCAAGCGCAGGAGGCCCGCATTTGGGCCGAAGCCCGACGCGGAAGTCGGCCTCGGGAAGCTGCTTCTGCATCGGAAATCGACTTCGCCGCTGTGGTGGTTGCACTCGGCGAGGGCGTTTCCAGACCGATGCTGGAGGCCTGGCTCAGGATGCGCCGGCCGGAAAAGGCAGCCGGATATGCGGCCCTCACTGTCCAGAATGCCGACCGATACTTGGAGGACCAAACCAGCACGCCGCAACCGTCGGGCCGCCCATGAAGAGATATTTGACACGGCGGGAGGTCGCGGAAATCTATCCGATTTCGGAAAGCTCCCTTGCGCAACTCGCGATGAGGGGCGAGGGGCCACGGTATTTCATGCCTCAGAACCGCGCCCTTTACCTTGCCGAGGACGTGGAGGAGTGGATCGAGGCACATGCTGTCATTGCGCGGTCGCGCCCGATGCTGAGATCACGCGAGTTCATCGAGGAGAAACCTGTCACGCTGCAACAAGCTCCCGGGCCAAAGGCGGAAACCACTCGACGAGAGCCCATCCAGGAAGAGCCTAAAAAGGTGGGGGCGCAAAAAGGCAAGAGGCGCGGGCGCCCCCGGAAGAACCTGGCACCATGCGCAAATTCCTGGCTCCGGAATAACGACGATCAATCGTGATTACGCGGGCTCACGCCGGTAGCCGTAGCGCACCTGCTCTGAGACCGAACTTTGGAGCGCCGGTGGCTGGAGTTTTCCGGCTTTTGCTGTGCTCCCCAAGCTTGGATCGCCGGATGCTGGAGTTTTCCGGCTTTTTCACGATGGCGGGCTGGCTACGCCACCGGGATTCTGTAACGCGATCGGGACGTTGTATCCGATCGCCGAGTGAGGCCGAACCTCGTTGTAGTATCGACGCCAATCCTCCAACTTTTCGCGGGCATCCGCAAGGCTCAGG
>NZ_JAIVMG010000035.1 GCF_020177335.1 Stappia indica
GTGCCGAGCTCCCGAACCGCCGCCGCGCGGGCGGGCGGCGCGCGGCGCTCAAGGCCGGAGGGGGCGGCAAGCGGGGGCGTGGCGGAAGGTGCGCGCCCCTGTTTTTCGGCGAGAGCGGCGAGCCCGGCGGTCAGACCGTTCAGCGAGAACAGCGCATCATGAGGCTCGGCCAGGGCGTCGAGATAGGAGATGCGCAGGCGCTGTCCGCGCAAGAGGGCCGGTAGCAAGACCTGTCCGGCGGCCGGGTCGGTGACGAAGAGATCGTTGCCGCTGCCAAAGCCGGCGAAGGCCTCCGGGCGCAGCACATGCACCAGTCGGCCATCCACCTCCCATTGCATGGCGCGGCCCGCGTCGGGCTGCGGCCCGTCGCTGCTGAGGCCCAGCGACAGGGCGGCATCGCCTTTCCGAGCGAGTAGGAATAGCCGGTAGGCGGGTGCCTCGGTCTGTTCGCTTCGCCCGGGCGTTTCCAGCCGGCAGAGCGCCTGGGCACAGGCCAGCGTCCAGTCGCCCGTTTCTTGCGCCTGTGCGGGCGGCAGTGTCATGACGCCAAGCAGCGACAGTGCGGTGAACAGCGCCGACAGGGCAAGGCGGGGCGCGCGGGCGGCGCGACGTGGACGGCGCTTATCTCGTGGGTGCGGGAACATGGATCTGCCTTTGCCGGCATCCGCGCCGGTCGACCGACCGGCAGGAGCGGAACTGGAGGTCTTTGGTGAAGCAGATCCGCACTTCGCTCAGCCGGCCGTTTTCGCAGGTCACCGCCATGGCAGTGTCGCGTAGGCCCGGATTGGCGAGCCGGAACGCGGTCTCCACGGCGTCGGGGGCGACACGCCCGCCCTGCTCGGTGGTGCGGAAGGCCGCCGGGATGCGCAGCTTGTCGAAGGCGGCGCGGGTCAGGTCGAAATAGGCGCGCGGGCTCAGGCCGGAGCAGGTGCCATGCTTGCGCCACTGATGGCGGATCAGGCCACGGCTCGGCATGATGTCGAGCATGGAATTGACGGTGTCGCGGGCGGGTTGGCGCGGGCCGGGCCCGTCGCAGAAATCAGGGTAGCCGCGATCGTATTGCGGCCAGAGCCCGTGGACGATGAAACGGAACGGCTTGGTCGCCCGGCATTGCAGCGGATCGGCGTTGCGCCCGGCGCGCTGGCAATAGGAGGGCGACCAGGACAGCGCCAGCACATAATAGTCGAAGGTGCCGGGGCGCTCGGTCCGGGCGGAGAGCGCCGACCAGGGCGCGAGCGCCAGGAACCCGGCGACAAGGGCGGCGCACAGACGGCGCGACACGGACATGGGACGAGCCTTACGGGCGCACCGTGCGGCAGTTGGCGTCGTAGACATGCCAGGGGTCGAGGCCGGCAAGGCAGGCGCGCAGGTTCCAGCTCACGCCGACGAAGCCGCTGTGCTCCATGATGGCGTAGTAGATCCGCCGCTGCGATCCGTCGTTCAGGCTGGCCCGGGCTTCGCAATAGCGGCGGGCATAGGGGCTCGGCCGATTGACCTGGTAGCTGGTCTCCACGATCCGGTTCAGTTCGGTGATGCGCAAGCCGCCGTAGTAGTCGACATCCGCGCGGGCGATCTTGGCAGCGACCGCGCCTTGCACCGAGGCGTCTTCGCACATGGGAATGCGCGGCTCGCCGTTCCAGGAAAAATAGGGGCGCTCCTGGGCGGAGGCGGGTGCCGCGAGCAGCATGATGGCACAAAAGGCGGTCAAGAGAGCGCCAAGGGCATGATGGGCGGTTGCGCGCATTCGCGTTTCTCCTGCACGGGGTGGGACAAGCGGACGATGCGGCACGGCGGGCGCCGGGTCAAGGTTGCCGGCGCCTCCTTTCCTGAACTATTCGCCTGCGAGCGGGATCAACCGCCAGTTTGCATCCGGTCCGCGTGCCAGTGTCTGGCTCAGCCAGGGCAGGGCGCATTCCAGAGAATGGGCCAGCGTCCAGGGCGGATTGATGGCCAACAGCCCGCTGCCGCGCATCGGCCCGTGCGGCTCCGGCGAGCCGGCGAACAGCTCCGCCGACAGCATCCGGCCGATCCCCGCCTCGCGCAGCCGGTTGTAGAACCGGTTGACGGTCTTGCGGTCCTTGATCGGGAACCACACCAGATAGACGCCGGTGGGCCAGCGCTTCCAGCCACGGATCAGCCCGTTGGCGAGCGTGTCGAATTCGTCGGTCGCCTCGAATGGCGGGTCGATCAGCACGAGACCGCGCCGTTCCTTCGGCGGCAGGAAACCGCGCAGGGCAAGCCAGCCATCGAGTTCGATCACCTTGACCTGGCGGTCCCCGGCGAAAAGCGCGGCAAGGGTGGCATGGTCCTGAGGGTGCAGTTCGGTCGCCGTCAGCCGGTCCTGCGCGCGCAGCATCATGCGGGCGAGCAACGGCGAGCCGGGGTAGGTTCGCAGCTCGTCGCCGGCGCCGGAATTGACCGCCAGAACGGTCTCCAGCCAGGGGGCGAGCTCGGCCGCCACCGCCTCCGGAATGTCGGCCGCCAGCACCCGGCCGATGCCGTCACGCCATTCACCGGTGCGCTGGGCCTCGTCGCCGGACAGGTCATAGCGGCCGATGCCGGCATGGGTGTCGATGACGCGGAAGGCGCCGGGCTTCTTTTTCAGGTACTCGATGACGAGGGCCAGAACCATGTGTTTCAGCACATCGCCGATGTTGCCCGCATGAAAGGCGTGGCGATAGTTCACGGCGCGGTTCCTTTGTTGCTGTCCGCGCCGACGGCGCGCGCCAGGTAGACCACCGCCTTGCCGTCATCGAAGGTCTGGGTGCCGATTTCGCGAAAGCCCAGCCTTGCGTGAAAGCGTAAGGAACCGGGGTTGGCCGGTTCGGTGTTGACCTCGCAGGCAAGGGGCAGATCACGGTGCGACGGGGTGTCGGCAAGCCGGGCGATCAGGGTTTCATAGAGGGCCTGGCCGAGGGCGCGCCCGCGCGCCGCGGGGTCAAGGGCGATGCGGTCGACATAGAAGAAGCGGGGATAGCGCTGCTTCAGCCAGACAAAATTGGGACTGTCATAATCGGCGCTCTCATCGAGACAGACCAGCAGCCCGGCCGGCCCCTCCGGCCCGAGTGCCACCAGGGTGGTCAGGCTGGTGGCGACAAGGGCGCGCAGCCGGTCGAGGGTCACGCTGCCGACATTCGGAACGCTGGCCTCGTTGATACGGTGAAGGGCGTCGAGATCCGCCGGCTCGAACGGGCGGATGACGGGCGTTGCGGTGGTCATGGGCGGTCTGGCCTGAGGGTCGGGCGACAAGGGCGCGCGTGGGATAGGGATATCTTCCGGCAAAGGTCGCCTGCACGGACAGGCCCTGCGGAGGCGCCGGATTGGGCACGTCCGCAAGGCCTCTTATGACATTGCCGGGTTCGGGAAAACGGCCAGGCCCCCACGTTTCCTTGCCGCTGCTGCGACAGGTGCGTGGGGGCCTGGGTACTGCTCTCGCCGGGTCAGGTCAGCTCTCGCCGCCGTCCTCGATCTTCAGCTCGACGGCCTTCGGTCCCTTGCCATGACGATCCGGCTCGGTCTCGAAGGTCACCCGCTGGTCGCTTTCCAGCGTGGTCAGTCCGGACCGCTCGACCGCCGAGATATGCACGAACACGTCGGGCTCGCCGCTGTCGGGCATGATGAAGCCGAAACCCTTGTCCGCCTTGAAGAACTTGACCGTTCCGCCCTGGCGTGGGCCACGTTCCGCCGCAGGCGGGGGACCGCGCCGGGGGCCGCGATCGGCAAAGCTGCCACCGCCGCCGCCTCGTGGGGCGCCGTCGCGTGGGCCGCCGTCACC
>NZ_JAIVMG010000036.1 GCF_020177335.1 Stappia indica
ATGACCCTTGATGACATCGCCCGTGCGCTGCGGGAGGCGGACGCCGCCGGCGCGCCGATCCTGCCGGTGCGCGAGAAGATCGCCACGGCGGAAGACGCCTATGCGGTTCAGGAAATCAATACGTGTGCGCGGCTGGCCGCCGGCGGGCGTCTGGTCGGCCGCAAGATCGGCCTGACCAATCCGGCGGTGCAGCGCCAGCTCGGCGTCGACCAGCCCGACTACGGCATGCTCTTCGCCGACATGGACGTGCCCCATGACGGCGAGATTCCCTTCGTCGCCGGTGCGCAGATGAAGGCGGAGGCGGAGCTGGCCTTCATCCTCGGCCGGCCGCTCACCGCGCCCGACTGCACCATGGCGGAGGTGATCCGTGCGGTGGAATACCTGGTGCCGAGCCTTGAGATCGTCGGCTCGCGCATCGCCAACTGGGACATCCGCTTTGTCGATACGGTCGCCGACAACGCTTCTTCCGCCTTCTTCACCCTCGGCCCCTCGGCCCGGCGGCTCGACGGCGCGGACCTCCTCGACTGCCGGATGCAAATGCGCTGCGGCGATCAGGTCGTCAGCGAAGGCAGCGGCCGCGCCTGCCTCGGCTCGCCGCTCAACGCGCTGCTGTGGCTCGCCCGGGTGATGGCCCGGGCCGGCCGGCCGCTTGGCGAGGGCGACGTGGTGCTGTCCGGTGCGCTCGGACCGATGGTCGCCGCCACCCCCGGCGCCCGGTTCGTCGCCGAGATCGAAGGCTTTGGCGAGACCGCCGTCACATTCGGAGAAGCAGAATGAACAGGATCAAGGCCGCGATCATCGGCTCGGGCAACATCGGCACCGACCTGATGATCAAGATCATGCGCCTGTCGAAGGTGCTGGAGATGGGCGCCATGGTCGGCATCGACCCGGCCAGCGACGGGCTGGCCCGGGCGCAGCGCCTTGGCGTTGCCACCACCCATGAGGGGCTCGACGGCCTGCGCGCGCTGCCGGAGTATGACGCCATTCGCATCGTCTTCGACGCCACCTCCGCCGGCGCCCACAAGCGCCATTCCGAAGCGCTGATCGCCGATGGCAAGCAGGTGATCGACCTGACCCCGGCGGCCCTTGGCCCCTTCACCGTGCCCTCGGTCAATCTCGATGCCAATCTGGCCGAGCCGAACGTCAACATGGTGACCTGCGGCGGCCAGGCGACCATCCCGATGGTGGCGGCGGTCAACCGGGTGGCCAAGGTGCATTACGGCGAGATCGTCGCCTCCATCTCGTCGAAATCCGCCGGGCCCGGCACCCGCGCCAACATCGACGAGTTCACCGAGACCACCGCCCATGCGATCGAGGCGGTGGGCGGTGCCACCCGCGGCAAGGCGATCATCATCCTCAACCCGGCGGAACCGCCGCTGATCATGCGCGACACGGTGTTCTGCCTGTGCGACGACGCCGACGAGGCGGATATCCGCGCCTCCATCGCGGCGATGGTGGCCGAGGTGCAGTCCTATGTGCCGGGCTACCGGCTGAAGCAGGAGGTGCAGTTCGAGCGGATCGGCGACAACGCCCCCCTCACCATCCCGGAGATGGATCGGAGCTTCACCGGGCTCAAGGTCTCGATCTTCCTGGAGGTGGAGGGCGCGGCCCACTACCTGCCGGCCTATGCGGGCAATCTCGACATCATGACCTCCGCCGCGCTGCGCACCGCCGAGCGCCTGGCGGTGAAGCGCAACTGGGTGGAGGCCGCCTGACATGACCAAGCTCTATCTTCAGGACGTCACCTTGCGCGACGGCATGCATGCCCTGCGCCACCAGTATGACCTTGGCCATGTCCGCGCCATCGCCGAGGCGCTGGATGAAGCCGGCGTCGATGCCATTGAGGTGGCGCATGGCGACGGGCTGACCGGCTCGACCTTCACCTATGGCTTCGGCAAATGCACGGATGCGGCCTGGATCGCCGAGGCAGCCAAGGTGTGCAAGCGTGCCCGGCTGACGACGCTGCTGATCCCCGGCATCGGCACCATCGAGGACCTGCGCCG
>NZ_JAIVMG010000037.1 GCF_020177335.1 Stappia indica
AGGACGTCGAACAGATCGGCGACAAGCCCGTAGTCGGCCACCTGGAAAATCGGTGCCTCCTCGTCCTTGTTGATCGCCACGATCACCTTCGAATCCTTCATGCCGGCCAGATGCTGGATCGCCCCGGAAATCCCGCAGGCAATGTAAAGATCCGGCGCGACCACCTTGCCCGTCTGGCCAACCTGCCAGTCGTTCGGCGCATAGCCCGCATCCACCGCCGCCCGCGAGGCGCCAACAGCCGCCCCAAGCGCATCGGCCACCGGCAGCATCACCTCCTCGAACTTCTCCTTCGAGCCGAGCGCGCGCCCGCCGGAGATGATCACCTTCGCCGAGGCAAGCTCCGGACGGTCCGATTTCGACAGCTCCTGGCCGACGAAACTCGACAGATCCGAAGCGACCGCAGCAATCTCCTCGATCGCCGCCGAACCGGTCTCCCCGGCTGCCGAAAAGCTCGCCGTGCGCACCGTCAGAACCTTCTTCGCATCCGACGACTTCACCGTCTGGATCGCGTTGCCCGCATAGATCGGACGCTCGAAGGTCGACCCGTCGATCACCGCCGTGACCTCCGACACCTGCATCACGTCGAGCAGCGCCGCGACCCGCGGCAGGATGTTCTTGCCGTTCGCCGTCGCCGGCGCCACGATCGCGTCATAGTCCCCGGCGAGCGACAGCACCAGATCGGCCATCGGCTCGGCCAGCTGCTCGGCAAGCCCGTCGCCATCGGCGAGCAGAACCTTGGCCGCCCCGGCAAGCTTCGCGGCCTGTTCGGCCGCCGGGCGGCAGTCCTTGCCCGCCACCAGCACATGCACATCCCCGCCAAGCGCGGCGGCCGCCGTCATCGCCTTGTGGGTGGCCTCATTGAGCGCGCCGTTGCTGTGTTCGGCAACAAGAAGCGTTGTCATGATCGTCTATCTCCCTGTTGGCCCTTCAGAGCACGCCCGCTTCGGTCTTCAGCTTGTCGACAAGCTCGGCAACGCTGCCGACCTTCACGCCAGCGGCCCGTGCCGGCGGCTCCACCGTCTTCAACACCTCAAGCCGCGCGGCCGTCTCCACCCCGAAATCCTCCGGCGTCTTCTCCGCGATCGGCTTCTTCTTCGCCTTCATGATGTTCGGCAGCGAGGCATAGCGCGGCTCGTTCAGCCGCAGATCCGTCGTCACCACCGCCGGCAGCGTCAGCTTCACCGTCTGCAGGCCGCCATCGACCTCGCGGGTCACGTCGACCGTGCCCTCGCCCAGGTCCACATTCGAGGCGAAGGTGCCTTGCGCCCAGCCCAGGAGCGCGGCCAGCATCTGGCCGGTCTGGTTGCTGTCGTCATCAATCGCCTGCTTGCCCAGGATCACCAGGCCCGGCTCCTCCTCGGCGACGATCGCCTTCAGGATCTTGGCCACCGCAAGCGGCTCCGTCGTGGCATCCGTCTTCACCAGGATGCCCCGGTCCGCGCCCATCGCCAGACCCGTGCGCAGCGTCTCCTGCGCCTGCTGCGGACCCACCGAAACCACCACGATCTCCGACGCCTTGCCCGCCTCGCGAAGACGGATCGCCTCTTCAACCGCGATCTCGTCAAACGGGTTCATCGACATCTTAACATTCGCAAGATCAACGCCAGAACCGTCAGACTTCACGCGAACCTTCACGTTGTAGTCAATAACCCGCTTTACGGGCACAAGGATCTTCATC
>NZ_JAIVMG010000038.1 GCF_020177335.1 Stappia indica
AAGCAGCACGCGCCTGAGTTCAAGGCGAAGGTCGCGCTGGAAGCCCTGAAGGGTGAAGAGACGGCGGCCGAGCTGGCGAGCCGGTTCGGGGTGCATCCAACGATGATCCATCAATGGAAGCGGGCCCTGCTGGAAGGCGCGTCGGGCGTGTTCGAGCGCGGGGGCCGCAAGAAGCCCGAGATCGACGAGGAGCAGGTGAAAGAGCTCCACGCCAAGATCGGGGAGCTGGCGGTGGCCAACTCTTTTTTGGAACGAAAGCTGAAGCCCTGGGGCGGGAAGTGAGGCGCGGCATGATCGAGCCGGACCACCCGGATCTGTCGATTGGGCAGCAGTGCAAGCTGCTGTCGATCGCGCGCTCATCCTATTACTACGAGCCGAAGGGCGAGACCGAGCAGAACCTCGGCCTGATGCGGCAGATTGACGAGCAGTTCCTGGAGACCCCGTTCTTCGGTGTCCGCCAGATGACCTGGCACCTGCGCAATGACGGGCACTTCGTGAACGAGAAGCGGATACGCCGGCTGATGCGCCTCATGGGGCTGATGCCGATTTACCAGAAGCCCAACACAAGCAGGCCGGCGAAGGGGCACAAGACCTATCCCTATCTGCTGAGAGGCCTGCGCGTGGATCGCCCGAACCAGGTCTGGTGCTCGGACATCACCTATCTGCCCATGCGGCGTGGGTTCCTCTACCTCGTGGCGATCATGGACTGGCACACCCGCAAGGTTCTGTCCTGGCGGATCTCTAACACGCTGGAGGCCGACTTCTGCGTCGAAGCGTTGACCGAGGCCATCCACAAGTTCGGCCCGCCCGAGATCATGAACACGGATCAGGGAAGCCAGTTCACGTCCTTCGCCTGGACGGATCGGCTCCGCCGATCGGGCGTCCGGATATCGATGGATGGGAAAGGTCGGTTCCTCGACAACATCTTCATTGAGCGGCTGTGGCGAACCCTGAAATACGAGTGCGT
>NZ_JAIVMG010000039.1 GCF_020177335.1 Stappia indica
CGCCGCCGCGTTCCCGCCCGCCCCGGACCGGGCGTCTTCCTGCTAGGGTTAAAACCCATTGATAGTATTGATTTAACTGTTTAAATCGGATTCAAGGCTTCCAATCGACAGGTTGGAGGCTTGGATGGGTCGCTTGTTTTGGCTATCGGATGAGCAATAGGCGGTCGTCGAGCCGCTTTTGCCGAGGAACAAGGGCGGCGCGCGCCGGGTCGATGATCGCCGGGTGATCTCCGGCATTATCCATGTTCTCAAGGTGGGCTGCGGGTGGTGCGATTGTCCGGCAGACTATGGGCCTTCGACGACGGTCTACAACCGCTTCAACCGCTGGTCCCGCAAACGGTTCTGGGCGGATCTGGTCGAAGCGCTCGCGGCGTCCGGTGCGGTCACCAAATGCACCTCCATCGACAGCACCTACGTCAAGGCACATCGCTCGGCCCATGGCGGAAAAGGGGGGCGAAAAATCAGGCGATCGGGCCGTCGCGGGGCGGGCAAACCACCAAAATCCATGTCCTCACGGACGTGATCGGACGCCCGTTCGCCTTCATGCTGACCGGCGGAAACGCAGCCGACAGTCCGGTCGCGCCACACTTGCTGGCTGGCCTGAAGGGTGTGAGATATCTGCTTGCCGACAAGGGGTATGACGCCAACAGCCTGCGAAAGCGCTTGCGCCAGGGGGCAATCGTCCCGGTCATTCCCGGCCGTTCCAACCGAAAGCGTGTCATCCGCTATGATAAGACCCGCTACAAGAGCCGCCATCTTATCGAGAACGCCTTCTGCCGTCTGAAGGATTTCCGACGCGTCGCAACCCGCTACGACAAACTCGCCAGAAACTTCCTGTCCGCCGTTGCCTTGGCAACTCTCGTCGCGTTCTGGCTATGATTGAGTCTGGAGCCTA
>NZ_JAIVMG010000040.1 GCF_020177335.1 Stappia indica
AAATCTGCTGAGACAAGACAAAGGTCTCCTGTTGGCCCGTCGGGAAACCCGCGGGCGGAACTGGAAAATCGGGATGTGTTGGAAAGGGCCTGCCTAGACGGCGGCGAGCCTCGGCCGGCGTCCGGACCTTGGAGGCGGTGGCGCCATTTCCTCCAGGGGTGACCCGAGCCCGCGCTCCTCCAGACAGGCAAGCATCGTCGCGTCCGAGAGGATGCCTGTCATTGGCGTTACCAGCTCTTCGAGCCGCTGCCGGACCCGATGGGAGAAATACGCCCGGGCCGCTTCGACAACCGGGGTAATCGCCACCCCGAAATAGTCGTCAACCGTCTCACGGGTCAGGACCGTGAAGCCCTGGAAGTCAGGCGTGACATCGCCATAGAAGCAGATGAGGACGGAACATCCGGTCATGGCCTTTATTCCGTTCTTTCGTGCATAGGACCTGGCCAGCATGGCCGTGGAAAGGAGATCGTGGCGTGCCGCCTCGCGTATCGCCTTGCCCAAGTAGGATGATCGCTTAATCTCGATGGCGGTCGCTGTCAGCGTTCTGAGGTCAACAGCGAACTGGTCGATCCTGATGTGCCGGGCAATCGACTTGTTCTGGGGCAGCTGCGGCGGATCTTCCGGGTCGATCTCCCCGCTGCGGGCAAGCTCTTCCGCGCGCCGTGTGATCGGATA